>NZ_JAMLFW010000001.1:0-2400000 GCF_024256385.1 Anatilimnocola floriformis | reverse complement strand
CTGGGACGCCGCGGGTCGATTATTTGCGAGATAAGGATTCGTCAACGCTTCTGCCGCTCGTAACCGGTGTGATCAACGCGCCCAACAAGGGTAATTACGCCAATTTCGGCGATATCCTGGCGGCCAACGACAAGTACCTGGTCGTGGCCGAATGGAATTGGAATGCTGGCATCGTTTACGTGTATGACCGTCTGTCGGCCACGCCAAATGTGCCGAGGGCTATCAATAGTCCGACTCCGGATTTCTCGGACAGGTTTGGCCGGGCCATTGCGCTAGTCGACGATCAACTAGTGATCGGCGCGCCCGAGGATGATCCGAACGGTGTGAGCGGAGCCGGACAGGCATTTGTCTATAACTTGGCTACAACCACCCCCACTCTCCAACTCACCATCCCGAATCCGAGCCCCGTCGAGGGCGAGCAATTCGCCACTAGCGTGGCCACCAATGGGCGTTATGTTGTCGTGGGATCTCCCTACGACGACACGCTGGGCACGAACGCAGGCCTCGCCTATCTGTACGATCTCCAGTCGACGACGCCGTCGATCCCCATCCGCACATTCAATAACCCCACTCCTAGCGGCACTAACTTTGCGATCGCCATCGCCATGGAAGGCTCGAGGATCGCAATCTCGTCACCGAACGTGACGATCGGAAGCGTGCGAGGAGCGGTCTACCTTTATGACACCAACACCCCGCTTGCGACGCCCTTGACAACCATTGCCGGGACCAGCACGTCCGCTTTCGGTCAGGCCCTGGACATGTCGGAGCGCTATCTGGTCGTGGGTGATCGGACTGCTACCGTCAACGGTTTGTCGTCAGCTGGTAGCGTGCACGTTTATGACCTGCTGTCGACAACTCCCACGACGCCGAAGTTCTCCATTGCGAACCCCGCTCCGGCCGCTGGCGATTATTTTGGCGAGAGTTTGTCCGTGTCAGGAGATCAACTGCTCATCGGCGCACCGCGCAGCGACATGGGCGCGAACGAGGGGGGGCGCGCCTATCTTTACGACCTGAGTGCCAGTTCGCCAGCGATTCTGCAGTCGATCGAGAACCCCGATCCGGCTTACCCGGATTATTTTGGCGAGGGAGTTGTGCTTGCCGACGGTTTCATGGCGATCGGATCGCCTCTGAAATATGTCTCCGAGCAACGGTCGACCGGTGAAGCGGACTATGAGTCGAAGTATGAGAATAACGGAGTTGTTTATACCTACGATCTGAACCAGCAGTACACCGTCACCAGCGACCAGACAGCTCCGCTACTGGAGGATCAGAGACAGTCGCTGAAGTTCACGAGTCAGGTGCTGACGATTCCGACCGCTGCGGTGAATTGGACCGATCTGACGGTCGAGACATTCTTCCGCACCAGCTCGAGCGCTGCCCAGACCATCTTCGATGGCTCGACCACGACTGGCGCCAACTATTTCACGCTCTCCTGGCCCGACAATGCGCCCACCATCAATCTGAATGTCGGCGGCGGCATCCGCAAGTTCTACCCAGGCAAGGTCATCGCGGACGGACAATGGCACCACATCGCGGTGGTGCGCAAGGAAACTGGCAGCGCTGGCGAATACCAGATCGTTTTGGATGGAGTTTCTCTACCTTCGGACCTCGGCGCGTTGACGGGAGGCACTCTCAACCTGGGCGACTTCGTCGTGGGACAGGATCACAGCTACAACAGCACCGCCGCCGCTTACATCTACAGCAACACTGCGTCATTCGCCGGTGAGCTCGATGAATTCCGGGTTTGGAGCGCGGCCCGCACACTGCAGCAGCTAAGCGACAACCGCAACAAGCGAGTGACCCCCGATTCAACGTTGCGCGCGTACTATACGTTCGAAGCCAATACGATCTCGGGAACGAGCGTCGCCGATCAAAGCTCGTTCGGCCGGACGGCGACGTTGGGAGACACTACAGGCACCACAAACGATTACAAGCGTGGTCAACCGACCGTTTCGACTGCCGTTCCGCCGCTCTCGGACAGCAAGGGAATTGCGACCTCGATCCTCAATAATGCGTTGACTGTCTATCCACTCAATGGCTATATCGGCTCCGCCAATCTGCAAGTGACTGCGACGGATTCCGCCGGCCGCAGCGCCTCGCGCTACATCAATGTCGACTTCGGCCAGGAGTCGGTCACCGGAGTGAACTATAATGACCTGAATTGGAATCGGGTGCGGAACAGTGCCGAGCCCGGCATTGAAGGCCGGATGCTCATCGTCGACTACAACGCCAACGGAATTTGGGATGAAGGTGAGCCGCGGACCTGGACTGACGCTAACGGCGAGTATCAATTCGCGAATCTGTCACCTCAGCTGCCGTTCGACCAGTTTGTGCGTGAAGTGTCGACAACATCCAATCCCTGGGTGACCACCACTTCCACCATCACTCCGGTGGGTACCATCACCGCCGCGGCAACTCCAATTAGTGATCCGCTGGTGAGCGCCACTTCGATCGTGCTCAACCGCAACCCGGGGAATGCCAACGACGGCAGGTATGCCGTGTTCGTCTCCAAGGACAAGCTGCTCTCGGCGGTCGATACGAATGCGGCCGAGGACATCTATTGGTACGACCGGCAGACCAGTCAGCTAAGAATGGTCTCGGTCCCGCAGGGTGGCGGCGTCTCTGCCGATGGCAGCTTGGGGGTGCCGTCGATCAGTGCTGACGGCAACCTGGTGGCCTTCTCCAGCTACTCCTCCCTTGAATCGCGGGCTCCGTATGGCGGCTACCACATCTATGTCAAGAATATCTCTGCAAATACCACAACCCTGGTCAGTGTGAACGCAAGCAACGTGGCCGCAAACGGCTATTCCACCAACCCGGTGATTAGCGCTGATGGTACGGCGGTGGCGTTTGAGTCAACGTCAACGAATCTTGATTTGCGCGACACGAGTACCGATTACGACGTCTATGTGCGCGACCTGGTCAACAATACGACCTCACTGGTGAGTGTTCGCAATGACGGCGGAGACGCAAACGGAGAAGCTCAAAATCCTGTCATTAGCGAGAACGGAAAAGTGATCGCGTTCGAGAGCACGGCGACCAATCTGGACACGGCCGACACGGACTCGATTCGCGACGTCTACGTACGCAACCTGATAACCAATACGACTACGCTCGTCAGCATTAGCAGCGGAGGCGTGAAAGGAAACGGGTTGTCCAATGATCCGGTGCTGAGCGCGGATGGCAACATCATCGCTTTCGTATCGGCCGCAACGAACTTGCACAGTTTCGATACTGACACCGCTACCGATGTCTTTGTGCGCAATGTGTCTGCTGGCACGACGCGATTGGTGAGCATCAACGAAACCGGGACCGATGATGCGAGCAGTCAGGCCAGCGAGCCCGTGATGAGCAATGACGGATCGTCGATCGCATTCTCCAGCACGGCCTCGAACCTGTCGGCGAAAGACACTAGCACTGACTCGGATGTCTATCTGTGGCAGTCGTCGACGGGCAAGACGCAACTGGTCAGTATCCGCGACGATGATTCGACCCGACTGACGGGGGCTGAGCAGCGGCCAGCTATTAGTGCGGATGGAAATCTCGTGGCGTTTTCCAGCTCCGCAACCAATGGGGACGCGCGCGATACGACCACCAAGCTCGATATTTATGTTCGGCGGATCAGCGATCAATCCACGACGCTCGTGAGCGTGACGGACAACGAGTCGGCGAGTGGCTCCGATAACTCGGATTACCCGGTGATGAGCGGCAGCGGGCTCGTGATCGGCTTCACGAGCGAAGCGGGAAATCTGCGCTCGCCCGCGGTCGGCACGGGAATCAAGGCGGCCATCGTGCGGGATATGACGCCTTCCGGCCTGAGTTCTACTTCTTCGACCAACACGACGCGGGCAATCCCCTTCACCCAAATGTCGTTGAACACGGTCTTACCACTCTTGCCCTACCAGGGCGAGGATTTTTCGACCGAGCAACGAAAGCGGCAATTAAGCGCTGACGGGCGTTATTTTGTATTCACGACGCGGGATCAGCTTGATTCATTGGACGGCAATGACAAGATCGATGTTTACCTACGAGATCGCGTGTTGAACACGCTGACGTGGATCAGCACCGGCAGCAATGGAAATTCCACCGACCCTGTGATCAGTGCGGACGGCAACTATGTGGCGTTTGTCAACGATGGCACGAGCTTGCATGCACTGGATACGGACACTGCCACGGACGTCTATGTCCGCAATGTGGCGGGGGGAACCACGACGCTCGTGAGCATCACCAGCGATCAGGCAGCCAAGGGGAATGCGGCATCGTTTGATCCCGTAATCAGTGCGGACGGCCGAGTGGTCGTCTTCCGCACAAATGCCTCCAATCTTGACGCTTCGGGCAAGGACACCGATTCGACCATCGATATCTATGCCCGCAACATCGTAAACCGGACCACAACGCTGGTCAGCCTCAAGAGCGACGGCAGCGACAACATCGCCGGCAGTGACTTGGGCAACGTCACGGTCAGCGCCAATGGGAACATAGTCGCTTTCACAACCAACCGCCCCAGTCATACGCTCGATACCGACGCGCTTACCGACGTTTATGTCCGAGACATCACCGCGAATGCCACCCGATTGATGTCCGTGAATAGCGCTGGAACGGTGAAGGGAAATCAGGCCGTCACGGCGATGGTGATGAGTGACGACGGCACCGTCGTCGCGTGGGTGAGCCAAGCCACCAACCTGGTGACCGCCGCCAACGTAGCCGGGAGGAGCTACATCTATGCCCGCAACACCTCCGGCACGGGTGACACCAGGCTGGTGAGCGCGACGGGAACGGCTGCCTCACCGGTGGCTGCCAACGGCAATTCCACCACTCCAGCCATCAATGCCAACGGCAACATCATCGCGTTCAGCACGGTCGCGACAAACCTGGATTCGCAAAACTACGACCTTGATTCGTCCAGCGATATTTATGTGCGCAACTTCACTTCGACTGGGAGCACGACTCTTGTCACTCAGAAGCAAGGTGATGGCGCGAAGAACAATTATTCGTCTGATCTGCCATCGATAAGCGCCAACGGCAACATCGTTACTTTCTACACCTATGCGTGGGATCTCGATCCAACGGGTGTGGACAGATCCAGCAATTACGACGTGTACGTGCGCGACGTGACTGCTCGCACCACTTCGCTGGTTAGCTTTCCTCGTGATGGCGAAGTGGAATATCGTAGCAATTCGTGGAATCCACGAATAAGCGCGGATGGCAGCGTCATTGCGTTTGAAAGCAACGCGAGAAATCTAACGCCGAATGACGCTGGCATCAGCTGGAATGTCTTCCTGGCGGGTCCACGGGCCACCTCATTCGATATTGGCAACGTGCGCATTGCGGATGCCGCAGTCAACAACGCTGCGAACTTGATCTACGCGACGGAAGGGGAGTCAACGTCATTTGAGGCAGCCGTTAGCGACCCGATACCGAGCGATCTGGTGCCGTTTTCCTACTATCAGTGGGACTTCGATGGTGATGGGTATACGGATCATTATTCCACCGACAGCTGGCCTGCCACCTTTACTTATCCCGACGACGGCATCTACCAAGCCGTTGTGAGCGCCCTGTATGGCGGCACCCACTACACCGACCGCGTGACGGTGATCGTGGGGAATCGCGCGCCAATCAATGTCACCGCGGGAACAAATAAAACAATCAGCGAAGGGCAGAGCGTCACGTTCACAGCGACGGCCAGCGATGTAGCTGCCGATTCGCTCCAATACTGGTGGGACATCAACGGCGATGGGAACTTCGAGGATAAAATCTCGCCATCGGCCAGCGTCACGTTCAGTTGGGAAGAGTTGAAGGCCCTGGGGATTAATGATGGCCTCTCGAGTCACAACGTGCGGGTGCGGGTGATTGATGGCAAGGTGGTGAATGACACCTTCGTCGCTGAAGGAGGCTCGACCGATTCGGCGCCGATTACGCTGACCGTGAACAATGGCAAGCCGACGATCATCATGCCGGGACTTGTTAGCATTCTCGAAGGACAGACCTTTACGGCTGCTGGCAGCTTTGTGGATGACGGCGACGATCTCTGGACCGCAAGCGTTGACTACGGCGATGGTTCACCCGTGCAACCACTCCTGCTCGGAGTTGATAAGACGTTTACGCTCTCACACAACTATCCAGCCGACAGCGTTATCGCGCCGCAATTCCGTTACCAGGTCCGAGTGTTCATCAATGACGATGACCTGCTGAACCTGACACCCACGCTGCGCGTCATGGAAGTAGCCGTCGCGAACGTCGCGCCAACGGTTAGCTTCTCGCTCGATACGACGGCCATCGTCGAAGGGAGCAGCGTGCGCTTGACAGGCACGATCAATGACCCGACGGAACTCTCGCGGC
This sequence comes from Anatilimnocola floriformis, assembly GCF_024256385.1. Lineage (NCBI taxonomy): Bacteria > Pseudomonadati > Planctomycetota > Planctomycetia > Pirellulales > Pirellulaceae > Anatilimnocola > Anatilimnocola floriformis. The sequence goes on along the minus strand of NZ_JAMLFW010000001.1, from coordinate 2,393,661 downwards.
CGTGGACCGTCAGTGTCGATTTCGACGGCAGCGGTCCGCTGCCGGCGGAGACGCTGGTGACGTCGGAGACGACGTTCACCTTCACGCATCTGTATCCAGACGATGGCGTGTTCAACGTCACGGTTACGGTGCGCGACGACGATGTGACTTCGCCCGCGGTGGTGCAAGCCGTGAACGTGACCAATGCTGGTCCGGCGATGGTATCGGCCGGCGGACCCTATGCGATCTACGAGGGAGACAGCCTGACGATCAATGGCCTGGCCACGGCGGTCGTAGGTTCGACCGATCTCTTCACGTACGCTTGGGATCTCGATCGCAACGGCAATGGCACGTTCGAACCGAGTGAAACGAACATTGCCTCCACGGCTTCAGCCACGTTGAGTTGGGCGTTCCTGGGATTGAGCAACAACAATCCGACGGCGACATCTTACCCGCTTCGCCTGCGCGTTGTGGATAACGATGCCGGCAGTGTGGCGAGCATCGTTATCACGACGTTGACGGTTTCGAACAAGACGCCGGTGCCATCGATCACCGTGATAGGATCGAACTTTGTCGAAGGGAGTCCGATTCAGTTCTTCGATCCGCCGGTGGATCCGGGCGACACTTCGTTCACTTATTTGTGGTCGGTCACGAAAAATGGCAGCCCTTATACCGTGAGCAACAATACAACGGAGAATTTCACGTTCACGCCGGATGACAACGGCACTTATGTGGTTACTGTCGCCGCAACCGATCAGGACGGATCGACGGGTACGACCAGTAACACCGTGGTGGTGAATAACGTTTCGCCCTATAGCTTGCAGTTGACGCAGAAACCCACGACCGTGCGCGAGGACGTCGACCTGGCGACGTTTGCCGGTTCATTCGTCGATCCAGGCTTCAGCGATACGTGGCGAGGCACGGTGGACCTGGGCGATGGCACCGTGGTACCGCTCGTAATTACCAAGGACACCGTCAATCACCGCTTGAACTTTGCCTTCGAACACGTCTACCAAAATGAACCGGCTGGCGGCAGCGTCAGCGGCTTGATCCAGGTTTTTGATAACGAGAATGGTGCAGCCGCCACTCTGCCCTTCTCGCTCAACGTCACGTCGACGGCGGATACGCCGAGCGTGACGTCGGCCCAAACGATTGAAGACACGCAGAGCAGCAGCGGTCTGGTGATCACGCCCGCCGCGAACGATTCGGCGACGCATTACCAGGTGACGAATATCACCGGTGGTCTGCTCTTTAACCAGAACGGCCATCCGATCACGAACGGCCAGTTCATCACGCTCGCGGAAGGGACGGCGGGACTGCGATTTAGTCCGACCAGCAACTCGCTAGACGCCGGGCATTTCAATGTGCAGGCTTCGCGCAGCAGTTCCGCGGCTGGTCTCGGTGGCGAGGTGATCCTCGCGACGGTGAACGTCACCACCGCGGTAAATGACGCGCCGTCGTTCAGTTTGCCATCGAACACCTTCTCGGTGATCGCGAATGCTGGGCCGCGTGTTCGCACCGGGTTTGTGACGAACATTTCTGCTGGGCCTCGCGATGAAGCAGGTCAGGCGCTGAACTTCCTGATCACGGTCGACAACAACGGCAAGGATGCGAACGGCCGCGACTTCTTCCTGGGCCAACCGATCCTTGATCCGCGAACGGGCAATCTATCGTACGAACCGAACCCGCTGGCCGCGGGAACGGTGACATTGCATGCCGTGCTGAAAGACGACGGCGAGACTGCCAATGGCGGCGTGGATACGTCCACCTCGGCTACGTTTAACATCGTCATTCAGTCCGCCAATCTGCCGCCGACGATCAGCGATATCGGCGATGTGACGCTGGACGAAGACACGTCGACGCCCGCCATCCCCTTCACCATCGGCGATCCGGAATCGCTAGTCGCGCAGCTGACTGTCTCGGCGACGAGCAGCAATCCGGCGCTGATTTCCAGCGGCAACATCGTCTTCAGCGGAACCGGCGCCAGCCGCACGCTAGTGATTACGCCAGCCGCCAATCAGTCGGGCAGCGCCACGATCACGATCCTCGTTCAGGATGAAGATGGCGCTGTGTCGCGCGATACGTTCGACGTCACGGTCAATCCGATCAATGACGCGCCGAACGCGGATGCGCAGTCGGTCAGCGTTACCGAGGACATCGACCAGGCCTTCATGCTCTCGGCCAGCGATCCGGAAGGGAGTTCGCTGACGTACACGATCATATCGTCGCCGGCGCATGGAACGCTGAGCGGCACTGCGCCGAATCTGACGTACACGCCCGCGGCGAACTACTTCGGTACGGACAGCTTCTCGTATCGCGTCAACGATGGTAGTTACAATAGCAACACAGCCGTGGTGTCGCTCACCATCGCCGCGATCAACGATGCTCCGACGGCCAATGGCCAGTCGGTCAGCACTGCCGAAGATCAGAACAAGTCGATCACGCTCACCAGCAACGATGTCGACGGAGCCGCGCCGACGTACACGATCTTTACGCCGCCGGCTCACGGCACGCTGATTGGCACGGCGCCGAATTTGACGTACGTGCCGGATGCGAATTACTTCGGGCCGGATAGCTTCACCTTCAAGGCCAACGACGGCCAAGCCGACAGCGCGCCGGCCACCGTTGCAATCACCGTCACCGCGGTGAACGACGCGCCGCTGGCGCCGAATCAGAACGTGAGCGCGATCGAAGACACCGCGAAGTCATTCACCTTAAATGCGAGCGACATCGAAGGAAGTGCCCTGACGTACAACCTGCTGACGCTGCCACAGCATGGAACGCTGACGGGAACCGCGCCGAACCTGATCTACACGCCGGCCGCCGATTACTTCGGCCCGGACAGCTTTACCTACCAAGTAAACGACGGCTCGCTCAGCAGCGCGGTCGGCACGGTGTCGATCGCGGTCGCTGCCGTGAACGATGCGCCGATCGCGAACGGCCAATCTCTCGCGACCAATGAAGATCAGGAGCGAACGGTCACTCTCAGCAGCAACGACGTAGACGGTGGCTCGCCGACCTATACCATCGTCACGCCGCCGGCTCACGGTACGCTAAGTGGCACGGCGCCGAATCTGACGTACACGCCGCACGCCAACTACTTTGGGCCGGACAGCTTCACTTTCAAGGCCAACGATGGCACTGCCGATAGCGCGCCGGCCACGGTGACGTTCCAAGTGAACGCAGTCAACGATGCTCCGGTCGCGAACGCCCAGAGCAAGACCACCAATGAGGATCAGGCCACGGCGATCGCGCTCACCGGCAGCGATGTCGAAGCGAGTCCGCTGACCTATGTGTTGCTGACGCAACCGCAGCATGGCACGCTGAGCGGCACGGCGCCAAATCTGACGTACACGCCAGCGTCCAACTATTTTGGTCCGGACAGCTTCTCATTCAAAGTAAACGATGGCTCGCTCGACAGCGCGACAGCCGTTGTTTCGCTCACCGTAACCGCGGTGAACGACGCGCCGGTCGCCAGCGGCCAGTCGGTCAGCTTGAACCAAGGGACGTCGCTCGGTGTCACGCTCAGCAGCAGCGACGTCGACGGCGGCCCACCGACCTATGTCATCGTGACGCCGCCCTCCCACGGTACGTTGACGGGCACTGCGCCCAATCTGACGTATACGCCGGTTGGCAGTTATTCCGGCCCGGATAGCTTCATTTTTAAAGCCAACGATGGCTTGGCCGACAGCGCACTAGCGACCGTTTCAATTACGGTCATCTCGGTCAACAGCGCGCCGGTGGCAAGCAATCAAACGGTTACCACCAACGAAGACACGCCGCTGTCGTTCAGCGTTACCACCGTCGATCCAGATGGCGACGCGATGACCTTCGCGATCCTCTCGGTTCCCGCGGGAGGCACCCTCACGCAGACTTCACCCGGCAACTTCACCTTCGTCCCCAGTCCAGCCTTCGACTATTTGAATGCAGGCAATTCGGCAACGGTCGTATTGACCTATCAACCGACTGACTCGAAGGGTGCGGTTGGAAATGTGGGACGCGTCATGATCAATGTGACAGGCATCAACGATGCGCCTACCGCCATTGGCAGCACTGCGACGCTTTTCCAAGATGATTCGCGGCTGCAGCTTTCCGGCAGCGATCCAGAAACTGCCACCCAAAACCTGACCTACATCATTGACTCACTTCCGGCTCGCGGCACGCTGCTGAATAATGGCGTGGCCGTTACCGCAGGGGGAACATTCTCTGGCATTCCAACCAACCTGGTGTATGACCTGCCGTTCGCAGTGGGCAATGTGAACGAGTCGTTCACGTTCCGAGTTCGGGATGCAAATGGAGTCAATAGTGCACCGGCCACGATGAGGATTACGTCTGCCGAAACTAGCTCAACCATAGCCTGGATCGGCGGCACGGCCAATAACGACACCTTTATCATCGAGCCGATGACGACGTCGCTGAAAGTGACACGCAATGGTGTAGTGCTGACCAGCACCACCGCGCTAACCTCGGTAAATGAAATTCGCGTGGCTGGTCTGGCGGGTAACGATACGATCACGCTGAATGGCGCAACGAAAAATATCCGCATTGATGGTGGCTCGGGCTCCGACTCGATCGTGGCGAATGGTACAACAGCAGTCGATACCTTCACGATCGGCAGCAACTCGTTTGCCTGGAACACCGTAAGCGTTCTTCCGACGGCCGTTGAACAAACCACGCTCGCTGGTGGAGCCGGAAATGATGTGCTAATCGGCAGCAACACATCGAACGTGTGGGAGATCACTGACGCAAACAAGGGCGTTTTGAATTCGATCTATCGCTTCGAGACAATAGAAGCTCTAACCGGGGGTTCGCTCGACGACACTTTCCGATTGTCGGCTGGCAAGGGAGTGACCGGTAAGATCGATGGCGGAGGCGGCGCCGATGAACTGAGCTACGCGGCCTACGCCACTGTCGTTGCCGTGAATCTGGGCGCCGCTACGGCGACCGGAACGGGCGGCATCGCCAACTTGGAGTCGTTCACCGGCAGTACGGTGGCCGATAGCTTCACAGGCTTGAATCTGGCCAATACCTGGAATCTCTCGGCGAATCAGGCTGGCAATGTGGGAACGGCCAGCTTCAGCGGCTTTGAAAATCTGTCGGGCGGCACCGCTAACGATACGTTCAACATCGGCAGCGCGGTGACGGCTTGGGTCGGAGCGATCACCGGCAACTCAGGCACTGATGCCTTGAACGGTCCGGCGAGCAACTCAACCTGGAACATCAATGCAGCCGGTGGCGGTAATTGGAACAACGCGATGACCTTTACCGCGTTCGAATCTCTCACAGGAAATTTAGCAGCCGATACATTCGTGTTCAGCGGCTCGGGTAGCTTCAGCGGGAAACTCGACGGTGGCGGCGGTACGAACTCGCTCGATTACGCTGCGCTCACGTCGGCTGTAACGATCAATCTGAAGGCTGCTACGGCTTCGCTGACGGGTGGCGTTGCAAACATTCAGAACATCGTCGGCTCGAAGGCAACCAGCGATACGCTGATTGGCAATGACATTGGCAATAACTGGGAATTGACTGGGAATCAGGCCGGCACAGTGAATGGCAGCACCACCTTCTCGCAGTTCGAGAATCTGACAGGCGGCGCTGCGGTCGATAGCTTCCGTGTCGGGCCAGCTGTCACAACCTGGACCGGTTCGATCACGGGCGGAGCGGGAGTAGATCAACTCATCGGCAATGATGGTGCGAATACCTGGACATACAGCGGAACCGACGCCGGGAAGCTCAACACGCTGACGTTTACTGCAATCGAGAATCTCACCGGTGGCGCGGGAGCCGACAGCTTTGTGCTGGGTTCGAGCGGCGCATCGACGGGGCGGCTCGATGGCGGCAGCGGTGGCGTGAATACTCTCAATTATGCGGGGCGATTCTCGGCAATAACCGTCAACCTAGCCACTGGCAATGCAACCGGCACGGGCGCGGCAACGCCGACCAGTGGCGGGATTGCAAATATCAATAAGGTGATCGGCACAGGCAGCGCCGACTTCCTGACGGGGACCAACAGCGCGAACAACTGGCAGATCACCGACGCGAACAAGGGGACAGTCAACGGCGCGTTTAGCTTCGAGTCGATGGAGAATCTGACGGGCGGAACGGACAGCGACACGTTTGCTTTTGCTGCTGCCAAGTCGGTGAGTGGCAAGATCGATGGCGGTGGCGGGATCGACCAGCTCAATTACTCGGCCTACACGACGGCGGTCGCGGTGAACTTGGGTGGAGCGACTGCTACTGGAACTGCCGGAATTGCTAACCTGGAGTCGTTCACTGGGGGCGCAGCGGCCGCCGACACATTCACAGGCTTGAACGCGGTCAACACTTGGAACTTGTCCTCGGGCCAGGCGGGTAGCGTGGGAACGTCGAGCTTCACCGGCTTCGAGAATTTAACGGGCGGCACCGGCAACGATACGTTCAATATCAGCAACGGTTTGACCTCGTGGACTGGAACGATCAACGGAAATTCGGGGACCGACGTGCTGGTTGGTCCCGCAGCCGACTCAAGTTGGAACCTCACTACTTCCGGTGGTGGCAACTGGAATGGCGTTCTTAACTTTGCAGCCTTCGAATCGTTGACGGGTAACGCGGGCAACGACACGTTCGTCTTCAGCGGCTCCGGTGCGCTGAGCGGCAGAGTAGACGGCGGCGGCGGTGCGAACACGGTCAACTACAACGCGCTCACGGCGGCGGTGACAGTTAACTTGAAGACTGCCACGGCGTCACTGACGGGCGGCATTGCCAATATCCAGAACTATGTTGGGTCTAAGGCAACGAGTGATTCGCTGGTCGGCGGGGACGTCACCAACGCGTGGGAACTGACGGCAAACCAGGCCGGCACCGTAAACGGCATCGCTTTCTCGCAATTCGAAAACCTGACCGGCGGCGCGCTGGCTGACAATTTCCGCGTTGGCGCTGCAGTGACAACCTGGACCGGAACGGTCAACGGCGGAACGGGCGCCGATCAACTCGTCGGCGGCGACGTTAGCAACGTGTGGACGCTCAGTGGCGCTGATACTGGCAAGCTGAATAATCTCGCCTTTGCTGCAATCGAAAATCTGACCGGTGGAGCTGTCACCGACGAATTCGTTTTCGGCAGCACCGCTGGCAGTGTGACTGGCCGAATCGATGGAGGTGGTGGCCAGAATATTCTCAATTATGGCAATCTGACTGCTGCTGTAACGGTGAATCTGGAAACCGGCGCTGCCACTCGAGCAGGCACTGTAACGGCGACGACGGGTGGCGTGAAGAACATTCAGGTTGTGTATGGGAGCAGCGCTAACGACGTGTTGACCGGAGATGCAAATGACAACATCCTTGTCGGCAATGCTGGCAACGATAACATCTTTGGTGGACTGGGGAACGATGTATTGCTGGGCGGCGCCGGTGTCGACACGCTGCTCGGTGGAGGTGGTCGCGATCTCTTGGTGGGTGGCACCGGGACTGACAACCTGGAAGCGACCGCGCCCACGGGGACCGATGGCAGCGGCGATGACATCCTCATTGGTGGCCAGCTTAGCTACTACAACGAGAGCACTCGCGCGGTTGACCTAACCGTGCTGCGTGCGATCATCGCCGAGTGGAGCCGGACCGATCTGCCCGGCACGCCGCTGCAGCAGTACCAGTTGCGTGTCGCTCGCCTTTCGAATCCCGCCGCCAACCCCGGCGGACTGAACGGTACGACAGCGCTGAACTCGACGACCGTGACCAACGACGCCTCGGCCGTGGATCAAATCTTCGGCCGCGAAGGACTCGATTGGTTCTTTCAGTCCGCGGGCGATACGTTGCGGGATCAGGAGACTAGTGAGGTGAAGACGACGCTGTAGCGTTCAGGGCAGTTGGGTGGGAACTTTTTCACCAAAAAGACCGTTTTGAAGTGCGCGAGACTCACGGCGAATCGACGGGACCAGTGCTAGTTCGATGGATCGGCTGGCCTCCTTGCAATCACCGCCAGTTTCCAATTTCGTTTCACCGAGCAAGTGCGTTTCAGTAGTGCGCAGACACAGCATCGACTTCCCCAGACCTGGGTGATTGCCAATGAACAACGCCGCCGCCTTGGCACGGATGAAATGCGGGATCAGGACCGTGTAAGAAAAATTTCGAGGTAATTGGTGCGCCGGGGGGCGATCAGGTTAACCTTGAACGTGACAACGGGTTGGCAAAACAATTGCGTTTCTCTGCGGAGTTATGACCATGTACCTGACACTATGCGAAAAGGGTTATGGTTTCGTATCCCTTTAGCATCGCGTAGTTTACGCGAATGCGCCGAAATCTCATATTCGAAGGCAAAGGCTGAAATAGTCGCTGACGGAACCCAATAGCTGAAACGAAGCGGCATCTGGGAGCCGCCTTTCGGCGACTCCCAGAATAGATCATTCTTTTGGGCTGAGTTGTCGCTATGCAGCATCTTGCGAGTCAGCAGGCCGACTTCCTGTAGATTCCTCGGCGATCGCGGCCGCCTTTCGGTTTCGGCGCAGGCTTCTTCAGACCCTTCAGTGGGCTCATCACGCCGAACATCTCTTCCGCCCGATTGAAAGCCGCGAGTACGACGCTGATCACGCCTCGATGCGTTTCGGTGCTCTTCCACGTCGAGTGCTTCTCGATCCAGGTCGTCACGTGGCCCTTTTTGAGCTGCGCAACTGGCAACGCACCGCAAAAAGCACAGAGGTCGTTGAGCCATGTATGAGCAGCCTTCCAATGTGTCGCGGAAATTGTGCCCTTGCTCGCAGTACTGGAGATAATCAGAGCAGACTCGTGCCACGATCCATTCGCCTGAGAGAAATCCCGAGGGCCCATCGTCAGCCAATATGACTTTGACCTTAGCTATAGCCTGGAGAGCGGCTGATTGGTTTTGTCGTCCGCGAATTCGCTCGCCATTCTCATCAAACAGCGGCATTCGCTTCTTGGTTCCGGGCAGCGTGTAGTACCAGGCGTCCGTCTGTTTCCAGTGCCACGCCGAGCCATGCTGCTGCCTACGGACGATTCGCTTTCTGCCCGTGCTTACTCCTTTGTTTTCAACTTGTTGACCTGGCCTCGCAACGGATCAATACTGAGCCCGCCGCCACGTCACCCAAATTCAATGGTCTAGGTGTCAAATGTCATCCAATACGCCTGGAACTCAGCACGGATATTATCGCCGATTACTACACTCATTAGCTACACTAATCTTGGCCGCCCCGTTTCTCCTCCCGCCATTTCAGGCGGCATATTCGCAAGAAAATGCACCGAATGGCCATGTACCTAATTTAGTGCTAATACTTGCCGATGATCTAGGACAGATCGAATGCTCGCCGTACGCGCCGAAGGATGGCCCGACGCCTGCGACCACGCCCAACATGCAGCGATTGGCCAAAGCAGGGATGACGTTTTCGCAGGCCTTCGTTCCCTCGGCGAGTTGCGCGCCGAACCGCGCGTCTTTGCTGACAGGATTGAACATCGCTCGCCACGGCGCTGTCAATAATCACGACAAGCCGCGGCCTGCCATCAAAAAATGGCCCGCCTATTTCCAAGAGCTTGGCTACGAATTGGCGGCCTTCGGTAAGGTCTCGCACTACAAGCACACCGTCGATTACGGCTTCGATGAATTTGCATTTGATACCTTCCACGATCATCGCGGCATTGGCGCAGCCGTTGAGTTTCTGGAGAAACGCAATCCTGCCCAAGCCAAACCGCTCTGTCTGCTCGTTGGAACCAATTGGCCTCACGTCCCCTGGCCCGATGAGATCAACGGCTATGATCCCGCGAAGTTGCGTCTGCCGCCGACGATGGTCGAAACGCCGGCCACCCGTGACGCATTTGCTCGCTACTTGACCGCCGTGACCAAGGCCGATGCCGATCTCGGTGTCATCTACGATGCGGCGGAAAAGCATCTGGGGACCAATACCCTCTTCGTCTTCACGAGCGACCATGGAGCCCAATTCCCGTTCGGCAAATGGAACTGCTACGACGCCGGACTGCGCGTTCCGCTGATCGCCAAATGGTCCGGCGTGATCAAACCAGATTCGCAGACGAAGGCCATCGTGAGTTGGCTCGATCTGCTGCCGACCATGACCGACGCTGCAGGCGGAACACCGCCGGTGAGTGGTCTTGCCGCGGATCAAATTGACGGCCAATCCTTCTTGCCAATACTCAACGGCAAGCAGGAGAAGCATCGCGAGCAGGTTTTCGCAGCGCACAACCGCGATCAGCAAATGAACGTCTATCCCATTCGCAGCGTGCGAGACGAGAAGTGGAAGTACATTCAAAACCTGCGGCCTGATTTTAAGCACACGACGCACATCGACAAGCAGCCGGGCAAGAACGACTACTTCGCCACTTGGGTCGAGAAGGCCAAATCAGATGCAACTGCTGCGGAGTTGGTGAAGCGATATCACACGCGGCCCGCCGAAGAACTCTACGATCTGGCGGCTGACCCGTACGAAGAGCACAACCTGGCAACCTTGCCGGAGCACAGCGCCCGCGTGACAAAGATGCGTGAGGAAGTGAAGTCCTGGATGCTTCAGATGGGCGACAAAGGCCTAACCGGCCCTCCACCAAAATAGCCTCGGTTACTTCTTCGGCTGGTGAAAGGCGTCGTACTCGTCGTTCAAGTGATACTCGACGACGCCTTTGATTTCGTACGAATTGTCATCCAGCTTGGCAGGAATTGCCACTTTCTCCGGCGCCGGCAATTCCTTCGAGTGCCCGGGCTCGCGTCCTTCGTAGATCTTCGCCGGCTCCTTGTCCAAGTAAAGCAGTGTTTCTTTGATCTCGCCGAAGGGCGCTTGCCAGCCCTTCAAGTGCGTCTTCCCTTCCATCGGCACGCCGCTGGGGAAGTACTGATACACCTGTCCCGAAACCAACTTGGTGCCTGTGGCCAGCGTGTCGCCTTGATAGCGCTCGTGGATCACGAGCGGCACATCGCTCGAATTGGCGATGAAGAGTCGCGTTGTTTTCTCGTCGCGAACTTCGCGAATCGTCACCCCCTTGGGAAGCGACTTCGCGTCGATTTTCAGCGTGTAGCCGTAGCGCGATGGCGGAGGCGCTGGCTTCGTGCGACCTTGCCCGTAAGCAAGCGAGCCAATGGTTAGGATCAGTAACGCAATCGAACCGGCGCGGAAAATCATCAGACGACTCCAGTAGGCAGGCCAATGCTCGTCGGACTGCCCTGAATCTCTGGAACGATCACGCCTGCTGCTTCATTCTCGCGGTTGAGGGCACGAGAAGTAAAGGAGCAGGCGGTGAATCGCCAGCGGCCGCCTTACGGCAGGAGACCGAATTCCGAAGTGTTGCCAGTGGAGTCCGTGGCGGTGGCGCTAATAGCGCTGTAGCCCACAGGCGGCAGCTGTCCGAGGAAGGTGAAGCTGACCGTGCCGGCAGCACTGGTCTTCACGGTCATCTTGCCCAGCGAAATGCGGCCAGCATTTCCGCTGGTGGCATTGGCAAAGACTTCGATCGTGAAGGTCGACTTAGGCTTGCTCGTGAGCACGCCATTCACCTGCATGCCGAGCGGCTTGCGGGTTGCAGACATCAGCACCGGCGCGGCCTGATTGCCATTGGCGCCCGTGGCCAGATCGATGCCCAGCAGATCGTTGCTGTGGATCGAGTTGCCGAAGATGGTGTTTCGCAGGCCCGATTGAATCAGCACGCCGTTGTCGCCGTTGTTGGCAATGATATTGGCAGTGCTCGAATCGCTGCTCGTCACCGTGCGGCCGATCACGTTGTCGTTGCTGGTGGTCAGCTTAATGCCGTTAGCGCCGTTCGGCAGCGAAGCGACACCGAGTGCATCGGTTCCAATCAAGGTTCCGAGCACAGTGTTCTTGTTCGAACCCACCATTTCAATGCCGTTGCCGACGTTGCCGCTGATCATCGTCGGCAGATCAGGATCGGTCGAGCCGATGGTGTTCGCCGACGTTCCGGTTCCCAGGTAGACACCGGCCAAGCCGTTGCCGAACGCAGCCGCGCCCGACACATTCGTGCCGATGTAGCCGTTCGAAACCGTGATGTGGTTGGCCTTGCCAATGATGGCCACACCGTTGCCGCCGTTCGCCGAAATGACGTTCTGCGGAATGATGTTGAACGTCGGCTGCGGGCCGCCAATGATCAGGTGATGGGCCGTGCCGCCCACTTCCACGCCGTTGCCGACGTTGCCCATCGCCGACATGCCGTCGGTGTTCATACCGATGATGTTGCCGGTCACGCGCACGTCGGTGGCAGCTCCCGAAATCTCGATGCCGTCATCACCGTTGCTGGTAACGACGTTCGTGCGAATCAGGATGTTGCCGCCGGTCGACGTGATCAACATGCCGTCTTGGCCGTTGCCCAAGTTCGTATTGGTGCTGAACGCGGCCAACCCGACGAACGAGTTGTACGTGGTGAAGTAGCTGGCCTTATCCTTCACGACAATGCCGTTGAGCGTGTTCGCGGCCACCACGTTGCCGAGCGGAATCGGACCGCCCATCGTTGTGCGCTTCGAGGTTCCTTCGATCACGACGCCGTTGAGAGCGTTGCCAACGTCGGTGTCGTTGTCGGCCCCAACACCGAAGAAGTTGGCTTGAATCGTCGTGTCGTTCGAATCCTTTACCCGCAGGCCGTTACCGCCGTTGCCGCCGATGACGTTGAAGAAGACAAACGGATCCTGCAGCAGATTGCAGCCGATCAGCGAGTTGCCGCTGGCGTCGACAATGGCCACGCCGTCGAGCGTGTTGCCGAGCGCCGCGACGCCCGAGGCCGTCGTGCCGATAAAGTTGCCGCTCAGCTGATTGGCCGAGGCCTTGCCAGTGATCAACACACCGTTGGCGTTGTTGCCCGAGATGAGATTTCCTTGCGGCGGGCGAGCGAAGATATCATTCGTCGGATCGTTGCCGCCGGTCGCTTCGCCACCAATCAAGTTCCGCTTCGAAGAATTCGTGATCAGAACGCCTTGCTTGGCGTTCCCCAAGTCGATCGCACCCGTGACATCGGTACCGATGAAGTTCATCGCGACCTGATTGTCATTGGCGGCGTACAGACCAATGCCGTTGTCGCCGTTGCCGCTGATCACGTTCGACAACTGGAATTCGCTGTTGACGGTGGCCTGGTACGAAATCGGGCCATCGTCGCCTACGACGAGACCGACGACTTGATTGCCATAGACCGAGTTGGAGCTCGATACGTTGGTGGCCGGGTCAACATCGGGATAGTTGAGATCAACCCAAGTCGCCGTGCCGAACGTGCCGTCGTCGTTGCGACGCACGGTCACAAACGAACCCTGCGTCGGGTTGCCCGTGCCGGTCTGCACCGAATCGGCGTTCAGTGTGTACACACCCTTTTCGACGCTGCTAATGCCTTCGAAATGAGTGATGTAGTTCGTCCCCTGCGGGCTGCTGAATGACTTCCAGTTCGTGAACTCGCCGGTCACCGAGTCGTAATCGACCATGTACGCATTGCCGATCGGCCGGTTCTGGTCGGCGAAGTTCTCGCCGGGCGTCAGGCTGTAACCGCCGACAATCGTGTATTTCGTGTCGCCGTTGTACCAAATGCCGTACGCCGTGTTGCTGAGCGAACCGGGGTAGACAATGTCCTCGATGAACGTGTCGGTGGCGAGGTCATAGATATACGCATGGCCCGGTCCAAGCGGCAGGTTGTTCGTGCCGTGAGCCACCGGGCTGTCGTAGTTGCCGACAACCAGGCCACCCATCGTGCTATGGACGTAGTTGTACTTGGCGCCGGGATAGTCAATCGTGCGATAGTTGCCACCCGTGCTGAGATCGCCAGTTTCACCTTCAAACACGAAGCCGTGCACTGTTACCGGCGCTGTGGCAAAGTCGGAATTCTTATAACTGCCGACCAGACGCAGATCGTCGCCATCCAAGTTGTCCGGGCCATACACGCTCGTGGTATACGCGTTGGGGTAATTGACCGCGTAGCTGTCGCCTACGCCGTCGATGGTCCCTTCAAACAGCAAGCCGTCGTCACCCGACGTGCCGACCATCAGATACTCGCCGTCGGTATCGGCAGCGCGAATCCCCTGCCACGCGCTCACCGGCACCGTGACGTTATCGGTGTTGTTGTAGGTCACGCCGCTAACCGGATCAGAATGGCCAATCAGGTTTTCCGTCGCGTTTTCGACCTTCACACCATCCTTGGTGTTGCCCAGCGCCGCTGCGCCCGTCGCGGTAGTGCCGATGTAGTTGCCGCTGACTTCGTTGAGCTTGGCTTTGCCGTTGATCAGAATGCCGTTCAGGTTGTTGCCCGAAATGACATTCGCCGCAGCGCCGCCGATGATGTTGCTCGCCGCCGATGCCGTCACCAAGATGCCGTTGTTGGTGTTGCCCTTGTCGAGCAAGCCGGTCTTGTCGGTGCCGATGTAGTTGCCCAGCACGAAGTTGCTTGAAGAACCATTCAGGTTAATGCCGTTGTCACGGTTGCCCGAAATGACGTTCCGCGTCAGAGCCGTTTCGCCGCCGATCGTGTTGCCCGAACCCTTGACGACTTCGATGCCGTTGCCCTTATTGGCAGCAGCCGTCACGCCATCGAGATCGAGACCGATGTAGTTGCCAACGACCAGCACATTGGTGGTGTTCGTCAACGTGATGCCGTTAGTGCTCGAGTTGTCGAGCGCCAGCGAGCGAATGGTCGAACCGCTCGCGCCAGTGGCGAGCCGCAAGCCGGCGAAGTTCTTGAAGTCCAACTTCACGACCGGCGCCGCCGTGAAGCCCGGCGCGGTGTTGCCGTTGATATCGACCTCGCCGGTAACGATCGGCAAGGCAGACTTCAGTTGAATCGTGCCAGCCACGTTGAAGCTGATCGTATCAGCGCCTTGCGCGCTGTTGGCATCGATAATGGCTTGCCGCAGCGAACCCGCACCGGCGTCATTCAGATTGATGACCGAGAAGCCGCTCATCACCGCCCGCCCCTCGAGCTGCTCAATTCGCAGGGCAGTTCGTGCTGGCTTCTTGTTGGACGATTTGCGAGGCTGGGGATGCTGGCTGAAGAATGAAAGCATGGAAGTGGCTTGCCTATGAGGGTGATCGTGCAATCGTCACCAGTGACAGCCAGCAGCGGGCAGCGAATAGAACATGAGCCCTGCCATCAGAGCGTTGCCATCGAAGTGCCCTCAGCTGCCCGCAGAAGGTTACTGGCTCGGTGTCAGGTATGTGCTATCGACTATCAGTCGCACGTTCAGCAGTCTACCTCGCACACATATAAGAATTCATCTTTGCTACGCACATCTGAGTTCGCTGGGCCACCCAATTAGCCCAATGTTTGTGACAGCGAGTAGGCGTTTCCGCAGAGATACTCGCAAGTCGATCTCGCTGACGTCCGCATGGCAGCGGCGCAGATCATTTCTCGGAACGCCCGAGTTGCCGCTCCATGCGCTGTTGCAGCAACGCCAGCACGGCAGCCTCTTCGGGAGAGATCTGTGAGATTCGCCGCCGGAGCTCATGCTCGGTGCGGCTCTTCAAGGTCTTGATCAGCGAACGATCGAGATAAGCATCAATGATGGCAGGATGCACGTAGCACTTCCGCGAGACGGCCACGGTATTGCCGAGTCGCTCGGCCACGGCTTCGATGGCCCGGGTGATGTTACGTTTGGCCGCGGCTTTGGAATCGAAATCTTCGAACTCCTGCAGCGCCTGCGCGGCGATCACCGTCCCTGCCCAGGTGCGAAAATCTTTGGCAGTGAACTCCTTGCCGCTGATCTCGCGCAGATAGTCGTTGACGTCGCTCGAGCTAATGTCGCAAACCTCATCGGCCTCGTTCAGATACTGAAAGAGTTGCTGCCCTGGCAGATCCTGGCACTCGCGGATGATGCGCGTAATCTGTGACGTCGCTACCGAAATCTCATGGTCCACGCCGCTCTTGCCGGCGAATTTGAAGACCACGCCGTTGCGTTTCACCTTCACATGCCGATCGAGCATCGTCGTCAAACCGAACGAGTGATTCTGGCGGGCGTACTCCTCATTGCCGACGCGAATCAATGTCGTCTCCAGCAACTTTACGATCGTTGCCAGCACGCGTTCGCGGTCGAGTCCTTTGTGCCGCAGATGAGCGGCCACCTTGCGACGGATTTTGGGAAGAGCCCGCGCGAACGCAATCAGGCGTTCGTACTTGCTCTCGTCGCGAACTTCTCGCCAACGCGGATGGTAGCGATATTGCTTGCGGCCGCGAGCGTCGAGCCCCGTGCACTGCAAATGGCCGTGAGAGTCAGAGCAGATCCAGACCTCTTGCCAGGCCGGCGGGATCACCAGCGACTTGATTCGCTTCAGTGTCGTCTCGTTTTTGATCTTCGCTCCGCGCGAGTTCACAAAGAAAAACGATTTGCCTTTGCGCCGACGCTCAATTCCCGGTCCTGAATCGTCGACCCAGCGTAGCCCCGCCCGCCGCGCGGCGCGGCGAGCGCTTCGGTTTAACCTATTCGCGCGGTCGGCTGTTTTCTGCACCTAATCACCCCGGGATTCTAAGATTGTTCGGAACAAACCAGCAGGATCAAATTTCTTCGGCAGTGTTTGCCGTACCTCGAAGAAGCCCACCCACGGCGACCACTTTTTTGCGGCGAGCAGCTGTTGGATGTTACGCAGCGTCCAAGCATCGGGCTGCAAATCGACGGTCAATTCTTCCCACGCGATAGGAACCGAAATCGACGCATTGGGTTTGGCGCGAGTCGAAAAAGGGGCAATCGCCGTCGAGCCGCGATCGTTGCGCAAGTAGTCGATAAAAATCTTCCCGCGGCGAGCGGCTTTCGACGTCTTCGCCAGATAACGATCGGGAAACTGGTCGGCAAATGCTTGGGCAATTTGATGCGTGAAGGCTTTCACTTGATCCCAACTAGCTCGCCGCGGCGAAAGCGGCGCGACCACATGCAGGCCCTTGCCGCCGGTGAGCTTGACGAATGTTTGCAGATCAAGCCGCGCGAGAAAATCTCGCATCAGCAGCGCAGTTTCTATCACTCGCTCCCAGGCAACTTCCGGCGCAGGATCGAGATCGATAACGAACCAGTCGGGATGCTCGAGCCGATCGGCACGCGAGCCCCAGACGTGAATCTCGAGAACCCCCATCTGCGCGAGCGATAACAATCCAGGCAAGTCATCGGCGATCAAATACGTCTCAGTGCCACTTTTTTCGGTGATCTCGATCCGTCGCAACGCTTCCGAAGTGCCGGCCGCAGCATGCTTTTGAAAGAAGCAAGTCTTGGCCTGCCCTTCGGGGCAACGGAGCAAACTGAGCGGGCGGTCTTCGAGATACGGGAGCATCCGCTCGGCGATCTGCTGGTAGTACTGCGCCAGATCGAGCTTGGTGATGCCCTCTTGTGGATACAACACACGATTGGGACTGGAGAGTGGATACGCGACGGTAGCCACGGCCTTGGCTGGCGATTTCTTAGACGCCCGTCGTTTGGGTTGAGCGATCGAGTGCGGCGATGTCTTTCCCCTGGCGTGAATCCCTTTCGCGAAATCCAACGACTCAGGTTGGCCAACGGCGCGGGCCGTCTTGTCTTCGCGCCGACCCAGGAACGACGGATGCCGCAGCACTCGCTCTTCAGTCCAGCCGGTAAATTGAATTTGCGCGACGATAGTCGGCCGCACCCAGCGAACTTCGGCGCCGCGCTCACGGGCAGGAATCGGATCGAACGGGCAATCGCTCACTTGTAGTTCGTCCAGCTCTTGCCGCAGCGCGTGTAGCAACTTGGCGTTGAAGCCAGTCCCTACGCGGCCTGCATAAATCAATTTGCGACCGGAGAAATAGCCGAGCAGCAGCGCGCCAAAGCCACGCTTATCGGCTTCGGAAATGGTGTACCCGACGATCACGAGCTCTTCTTCATGATGGCACTTGATCTTGAGCCAATCTTCCGACCGGCCCGGATGGTAAGGCCGATCGCCGCGTTTGGAGATGATTCCTTCCAGCCCCATCTCGCAGCCTTGCTGCAGAAACTCGGCGCCATCGCCGGTCAGGTGATCGCTGTAGCGAATGCGGCCGCGGTTTGCGTCGGCGAGGAGTTTTTTCAGTCGCGACTTACGTTCGATGAGCGGCAGCTTGCGCAAATCCTCGCCATTGATTTGCAGCAGATCGAAGACGTAGTACACCAGCGGTCGTGATTCGATTCCTTGCAGCGAATTCTGCAAGGCTTGAAAGTTACTCACGCCATTTTCGTCGAGCGCCACTACTTCGCCGTCGAGCAACGCTGCTCCGACTGGCAACTCCGCCGCGGCCGTTGCGATGGGACCAAAGCGGTGCGTCCAATCGAGTTGGTTGCGGGTGTAAAGTTTCACCTCGCCGTTGTGCATCGTGGCGATCAAGCGATAACCGTCGTACTTGATTTCATGCAGCCATTCCTCACCGGTCGGGACTTGCGTAGCGAGGCGAGCCAGTTGAGGTTCGATCGGAGCAGGAGGCCGAAGCAGCGATTTGTTCGCCCGCGGGTTACGCTTCGGTGGCGTGCGCGTGCGAGGCGATTTGGTTTTCCCGTTCGCGATACCTTCGAGCGTGCGGCCGCTGATGACACTAGCCGTTTCGATCTCGGTAATCTCTTGCTCTTCACGGGCCGCGGAGTCCTGCTGTTTCACCAACAGCCAATTCTTGCCACCATCGCGACCGCGCAGCTGGATGAGTCGCCAGCGGCCTGTTAGCCGTTCGCCTTGCAGTTCGAATTCTAGTTTTCCTCGTTGCAACCCTTCGTGCGGATCGCCATCGGGAATCCACTGGCCCCGGTCCCAAACAATCACTTCACCGCCGCCATACTCCCCGGCGGGAATGGTGCCTTCGAACTTGGCATACTCGAGCGGATGATCTTCGACGGCCACGGCGAGCCGCTTTTGCGCAGGATTTAGACTGGGCCCCTTGGGAACAGCCCAACTTTTGAGGACGCCATCGAGCTCGAGGCGGAAGTCGTAATGCAGATGCGAAGCAGCATGCTTTTGCACGACAAAGCTCAACTTCGTCGGCGGCTTTGCAGCAACAACCTTCCCTTCGGGCTCCGCCGTTTTGCGGAAGTGCCGCTTGCGATGATATTCGGCGAGACTCATAGTGTGCCCAGCAATGCACGTTCAGGGCCAATCGCGCTAGCCGCTCTTCCGACGTTTCGGCGCGCTCTTCCGCGCCACTGCCGACGCGCGCTCCGCTTGCTTCTTCCGCCGCGGCGCTTCGCCACCAACGGCAGCGACACTTTTCTTGAGCGCCTCCATCAGGTTGATGATCGGCGGTTCCTCGGCCGCAGGCGACGCGACGATCTTTTTTCCGGCCACCTTGGCTTCGATCAATTCAGTCAATGCTTCGACGTACTCATCCTTGTACGCGGCCAGGTCGAACTTCGGCTTGACGAACGCTTTCAACAAGGTGTGTGTCAGCTCAAGTTCCGCCTTCTGCAGCGAGGGCGTTTCCAATTCGTCGGCGAGCGCCTGGGGATGCACGACTTCGGCGTCATATTTGAGCGCGGTGAGCGACAGCAGATTGTCGACCGGTCGAATCAACACGAGCTCTTCGCGGCCGTATAACACGGCACGGCCGATGGCGCAGCGATCCTCATCGGTCAGCGATTTTTGAATCAGCGCATAGGGCCGCTGACCAACCGCGCCGTCAGGCAGCAGGTAATACGTCTTCTCGGTGAAGTAGAGGGGATCAATGGCGGCCGACTTCACGACGGCTTCGATATTCACTGCCCGTTCGCCGCCGGCCCGCAGGGCTTTCAGCTCCTTCGGGTCAATCACCACATACTGATCGTCGGCGTACTCATAGGCCGAAACGATCTCGCTACTCGGCACGCTGCCATGAATCGGGCAGACCTTGGAGTACTTGATTCGGCTATGGCACTCCTGATGAAGTTGGTGCAGTTTGATCGAATCGGAGCCAGTGTTCGCGGTGTAACCCTTCACAGGAACCGAAACGAAACTGAGCTTGAGATAGCCTTTCCAGGTCGAGCGGGGCATTGGTGCGGCTCACGAAGTGGCGGTAATTGGTCAACTCGCTGCACGCTAGCAATGCAAGCATCGTGCCGGTCGGGAACTGCGGCGGCGGCACATGATTTGAATGGTCGGGCCCCCATGACCCGCAAAAACCGCGACCTGCACGGCAACGCCCCAGATAAATCGCACGACGCGCTCCTGCTGATCGATGTGGTCAACGACTTGGAGTTTCCCGAGGGATCCAAGCTGCTGCGGCATGCATTGCCGATGGCTCGGCGACTCGCGGAACTCAAGCAACGGGCGAACGACGGAGACGTGCCCGTTATCTACGTCAACGACAACTTCGGCCGTTGGCAGTCGGACTTCAACAAGCAGGTGGAGCACTGCTTGAACGACGGTGTGCGCGGCGAACCGATT
This sequence comes from Anatilimnocola floriformis, assembly GCF_024256385.1. Taxonomy (NCBI): domain Bacteria; kingdom Pseudomonadati; phylum Planctomycetota; class Planctomycetia; order Pirellulales; family Pirellulaceae; genus Anatilimnocola; species Anatilimnocola floriformis. Next base: position 2,373,406 of record NZ_JAMLFW010000001.1, on the reverse strand, counting down.
GCCAAACTGCTGCAGCCAACCGACAGCGATTACTTCGTCCTCAAGCCGAAGCACTCGGCGTTCTTTTCGACAAGCCTCGATATTCTACTCGACTACTTGGAAGTTCGTCGGCTAATCATCACCGGCGTTGCGACCAACATTTGTGTCCTGTTCACTGCAAACGATGCGTATCAGCGCGACTTCGAACTCGTGGTGCCAGCCGATTGCGTGGCGGCCAATACGGCGAAGGAAAGTCGCCTGGCACTCGAGCAGATGGAAGTGGCGCTGAAGGCAGACACCACCGTTTCGGCTCGACTGAAACTGCAACGTTAAACTTCATTTGCCTCAGGCCGCGGCCGCATTTCATTATTGCGACAAGCAGCTGAATCACCGAGCGTGGTGAGCAGCGACGGAGACAACGCCGATTCGCTTTCATATCCATAGGCCGATTGCTGACCAATGCCGCCCATGCCTGGCAAGAAGCGATTGATGAATCCGAACAATTCGTTCGTCAGCGTGGGAGCGAGTTGCGCGGCCCACAGCGGTGGGCTGAACGTGTTGGCGATGTAAACCTCGCCGTCGCCGTTCTGGCAGGCGGTCATGATCTGATCGGCGGCGTTCTCGGCGCTAATGGCTGCGAGTGGCAACGAGCCGCCGATACTAAACCAGGCATATTCGGCTTCATTCTGGCCTTTGAACGTGGCGTTGCGAGGACTGCCGGTGCGCATCAAGCTGGGGCAAACCGTCGTAACCAGAATTCCGTCCTGAGCGAGCTCCGCGCGCAGTCCGGTCGAAAGTCCAACGACAGCAAATTTACTCGTGTCGTATGGCAGCATATGAGGCACTGCCCGCTTACCGCCGATCGAGGCTACGTTGACAATGCGTCCCCATTGTTGACGACGCATTGTCGGCAGCACCGCCAGCGTGGTATGCAGCACGCCCCAGCAATTGATGTCCATCGCTTCACGAAAATCGGCGACCGTCATCGCATCGAGCGGACCAACCTGCATGATGCCCGCGACGTTGAACAACACGTCGATCTTGCCCCAGCGCTTGATGGTCGCTTCAGCGACTTGTTGCACTTGCTCCTGATTTCGCACATCGCAAACCAGGCCGCCGACATCACCGCCGAGCGCCCGCAGTTCGGAAACGGCGGAGGCGACATCGGCTGCTGTGCGGGCCGAAATCATGACTTTTGCACCATGCTCGACGAGTGAGCGAGCCAGGACCAAGCCCAATCCGCGCGAGCCGCCGCTGACAATCACCACGCGATCCTGCCAGGAAAACTGTCGCGATTTGCGTACGGCAAACTCGGCCAGCTTGTAAGCGCCGTAGGCGATACCCAAAGCGTAGAAGATGCGATTCGAAACCTTCATGACTACTCTCCTCGGTGAATTTCAATTGTGCGGCTACACCTTCGTACTACGCCCAGTGCGAATCGATTCTTCAATCGCCGCGATGATCTGCATGTCGGCCAGACCTTCGGCGCCCGGCGTACGCGGCTCTTTGTCTCTCAGGATGCACTCGGCGAAGTGATCCATCTCGGCCGCGAAATGATCGACGGGCTTCAGCTTGAAGCGCCGACTGCCGTCTTCATTGCTCAGTCGCAGCTCTTGCCCGAAGTAGCCGAAGGCGCCGGCCATTTCCACCACGCCGTTCTTTCCTTCGACGCGAAAGAACCGACTCTCGGCAGCGCCGAAGCTGCAGGAACAATGCGCTTCGGCCCCGCCGGGAAATTTCAATACGAACGTCACACTTTCTGGAACTTCGCGAAAGCGAGGATCATCGGCAGGCTGATGGGCATAACCGAACACTTCCACCGGCTCGCGCTGCGTCAGATAGCGGGCCGCGTTCAAACAATAAATCCCGACATCGCCGAGCGGACCGCCGCGCAGTTCACCGCTCAAGCGAATATTCGGCGCCTCTACATTCTGCGAGTTGCTGGCCGTGATCAGCTTGATCGGACCGACTTCCTCGCTCGCACACAGCTCGATGGCCTTCTTATTGAACGGTTCGTAATGCAGCCGGTAAGCGATCATCAGCTTCCGCTTGGCCCGCTCGGCCGCAGCGATCATCTGCTCGCACTCGGCTACGTTCGACGCCATCGGCTTTTCGCACAACACGTGCTTGCCTGCTTGGAACGCCCGAATGGTGAACTCGGCATGCATGCTGTTCGGCAAGATGTTGTAAACGACATCAATCTCGCGGTTGCTCGCCATCTCGTCGTAGTTGTCGTAGTTAAAAATGTTCCCCCGCGGTACGTCGTAAACTTCGGCCAGTTGTTTCGCTTTGTCCGCATGGCCGCTGACGAGAGCCACCAGTTTCGACGATTCGCAACTACCGAAGGCGGGGAGCACTTCTTCGACGGCAAGCTGTCCGAGGCCTACAACGGCGTAGCCGATTTTGCGTTTCACCGGTTTGGGGAGTTTCAGATCGGGCGGTTGTTTGTCGGGCGGGGCCAGCGGAACATCAGCAGCGTGCAGGCTACCAACCGCCACGAGGCTCGTGCCGATGGCGGAAGTGGCCATGAATTGACGCCGCGACGACTCACCTGGTCGATTTTTGCTCATGATCTGCTTTCTTTCGTAGCGAAATCTGATCGCCACAAGGCTCGTTGCAACCGCCGGACCGGCAGGAGAGCGATTCGTTAATTCCGCGCGCGATGCGTACGCAAGTTGCGATTTACTTCCGCTATGAAAACGCTCGCAGAAATAAACGATGAAGAAATTCGCGACGCCGAATGGGTCAACGCGGTAGACCCCGACTCCGGCCATTGGGAGACCGTCTGGGGACTCGATGAGTTGCCGCCAGACGCGATTCGGCGTCAGATCAACATTCTCGATGTGAACCTGACCGAGAACGATTTGACCGGCTTGCTGCGACTGATCGATCGCGTCGAACAAGTCCGCGGCCGGCTGTCACAAAGAGTGCAAGCACTCCGGCAGGCACTGATCCTGGCGGCGGACTACCGGCCCGCAGTCTTCAGCGACAAGGACAGCAACGTCTATCTGGTGGAATAGCGAAACAGTTCCTACCAGTTGACCTCAACACCACCGTAGGCGTTGAAGCCAGGTGCCCAGGCTGCCAGCAGGGGGCCAGAGTTGGGCGTGGTGCCGCTGAAGCGGAGGTCGAGGTGCTCGACGTAGTTGCGGTCGAACAGGTTGTCGATGCCCGCGATAAAGTGCAGGTTCTGGCTGTAGTTGTAATAACTCTTGAGATACGACGTAGCAAATCCGCCCGTGCGGGTTTCAACCGCTTCATAAATCGGCAGGTTGAAGTCGTTGGCCCGTAGCACGCCGATGCGGTTCTGAGCGTCAACTAACCGCCAGCCCCATTCCCAGCCCCACGTGTTTCCGCCGTTGCCGTCGACCACTCGCAAGCCGAGGCGGCTCTCGAGCGGATACATGCCAGGCAGCGGTTGCGAAATAGTCTGGTCGGTTCCTTCGACGTAGTTCATCGTCGCGAAGAACGTTAGTTGTTCGCTGGCCTGGTAATCGCCGTAGAGTTCAAAACCCTTGAGCGTGGCGAGCGGCGTATTGGTCGCGGCGAGGAAGCGAGCGCCGGTCGGCGGATCGACACCGAAGGTGAAGTAGGTGTTGTAATCGTGAATCCAGCTGTGATAGGCCGACATGCGCACATGGCCGTAGTCGAAGTCGCCACGGAGCGAGGCATCGATTTGCATGGCCTGCTCCTTGTCGAGCGACGGCCGGCCGATGACGCGGCTGAACCCGCTTTGGATCATGCTGATGAAAATGCCGTCGGAGTAGCGATCGACCAGATTCGGCGCTTTCTCGGCATAGCCCGCACCAAGTCGCATGTGCCAGTTGCTAGCCAGATCGACATCGCCGGCCAGATACGCAGCGCCGAGCAAGTCGTTCTGAGCGTTCGAAAAATCGCCGAGCACGCCTTGGTTTTGCAGCGGCAGATTCGTCGCACGATAGGTGTGTGCCCAGTCGAGACGCGCACCAGCCGACACGCGCAGGTAATCGGTCCACGGCGCCGCGATTTCGACGAACGCCCCCGGATCGGTCAGCACCGAGCGAGGTTGGTTTGTGCTGAAGTTTTCTTGATCGGGATCGAGAAAGTCGCCAGGCTGATCGGTGAAGTTGAACCGCTCTTGCGTCGACTGCGCGATGAAGCGGAAGTCGGTGCCGACGCGGAGCAGCTCCGAGGTATCGTCGCCCCAGGTCTTCATGCTCCGCGCGCCATGGCTGCCGAGATCGCCATCGACGGCGGCGGAGAAATCATCGGGGCCGAAACCAGCGCCAGGAAAGCCGCCATTTGCCAGGTCGGTATTGAGCGCATCGGTGATGCGGCCACGCACACCCCGTTTGCCAGCGCCGCCATTGTTGCCGCGGAAATCGGTTTCGTTGAACCAGATTTGATTGATCCACACGCTACCGTCGGTGGGATCGACATTGGTCGTGATCACATTCAGCGCGTTGGTCTTCAGCGAGCTGACGTCGAAGAATTGCAGCGCGTACTCGGTGTCGCCCAAGCCGAAATAGTTGTAGCGAATTTCAGTCTTCGTATTCGGCGACCAATCGAAGCCGAACTGCATCAGCACGTTTTGCGACTGGTAGCTCGACGGCACTTGTTGGCCATTGCCGGCAAGATAGTCGGAGCCCTTGCGCTGGCCGTAGTGCACAATGTAGCCGTAGTCGTTGCCGCCGCCCATCGCAGTGATCCATTCGCCGAGCTGACCGCCGTTGCTCTTGGCGTCGATGGCGGCTCGGCCATGTTGCTGCGGGCAATCGCAGTAGCGCGGCGTATCAATCAGATCGATATCGATGAACGCAAATCCCGGCCCATAGCGCACGCCATACGGACCAGGAATAACCGCGACGCTCTGGATGAGCGAAGGATCGATCTTATTCAGCATCGAGTCGAGATCGAGCCGCACCGGCAGGAAGTATTGTCCTTCGGCTTGGGCGTAGACCTGCGAATAGTGATAGCCGCGGACGCGCGGATCGAAGGCCACCTGCGATCGCCGCTGCGCGCCGACGGTTTGAATGTTGTCGCTGTCTTGCAGCAACTGACCTAGGTCGCTGGCGACCGACGTTTGTGTTTCCGATCCGGAAATTGCTTCCGTGCCCGGCGCTTGCAGCCGCTGGATCAAACTATCGATGGCATCGCTGCCGCCGAACGACGGGTTGCCATTCAGACCGCTGCCGGCATCGAACGGTTGTTGCGAACCGGGATCAAAGGGCTGCGTGGTGCCGGGGTCGAACGGCTGGTTCGACATTTCTTCCTGCATCGCGACCAGTCGAAGCGCATCGGCTTGAAACTCGAGGCCGTCGCCGAGCAGGAACATGGCGCGGGATTCTTCGCGCGGATCGATGGCGCGCGCGGGAGTCGCGGACCACACGAGAGCTCCGCCGAGCAGCATCGCGCCGATGAAACGGCGAATATCCAGACGCATGAAAACCCCACTCCCTTGGGTCATCGCCGACGTTGGCTGCCAGTCGCCGATCGCAGCACAGTTGCCATCGCGGGAGATGACTGCCGTGCCGCCCGATTTTTGCCGCCGAGGCCGCTGGGACGACAGCCGCTCCAACAGGAGCAATTGCTGCCATCGCTTTGCTAGCCGCGACTGCATTTTCCGGCAGTTTCGTGAGATTTCGCATGCGCGCATTTCACGCAACTACTGCTACGATCATCGTCGGCAGCCCGCGCAGGAATACTTGATTACCAAACTGCCCCGAAACGGTGTATGCAGGCTAGCGTCAACCGCAAAAGCGGCGTTGTGTTCAACACCCAACCGGGGCGGTAGCGCGTATAAATCCGTTAGAACCCGGAGAATCTGCGCCGAGATTGCGGGGCGATAGCACGTTGCGAGGCCGTTATCTGCGCAAGCCAATGCGTTTGAGGCCGGGCAATTCAGGCCGACTATTCCGTCAGCCAATGCCAAGTACCCTCATGCGGAAATGTCACTTCGTCGAGCCAGGCAACCGACACGCGCTGGGTTTGCTGGCTAAGAAAATCGAGCGCGCGAGCCCGGCCCATTTGCAACAGCGCGGCGGCAAAGACTTCGGCTTCGAACGCTGTCGGCGCGGTTACTAGCACGGCTGCCTGCTGATCGGCGGGCAGGTGCCGATCGTGATTGGTAACCACGGCGAGCGCTTCGTCGCACAACTCAACGAGCAACTCCGCGCCTTGGGCATCGCTGGCTGGATTGCGCACGCGCACCTGCCAACCGCGGCCCGTCAGGGAATTTCCCTTCGCCAGTACGGTCTGCGTGCCGGCATGGAGAATGGCGTCGGCTACGTTGAATTCATCGACGAGCTCGGCGGCGCGATCGAGCGTGTAGCCTTTGCTGACGATGCCGACATCCAACTGCGTGCCGAGCTCGAGAAACTCGACTTGCCGGTTCTTGATCGACCAACTTTGGTTCGAGGCGATGTCGAACCAACCTTCGGTCCGCTGCCAGGCCGAATAGCAGAGCGTGAGGAGCTCGGCGAGTTCGTAATCGACGATCACGGCATTGCGCGCAGCGTCGCGATTGATGCGCGAGGTTTCGCTGTTGGCCGAGAAACGGGACAAACGGCGATCAAGCCGTTGCGTTTCGGCCAGACACGCCTCGGCCACCGAAGACAAATGTTCTTCGTCGCTGCCGATGAGGCAAACTTCGAACAGAGCCCCGAGCGCGGGGCGCGAACGATTGATGAGCAACGGACGCTCGGCTTTGCTGCCAGGCAAGCCTACGCCCGCTCCTACGTCAATCATTAGTTGAGGAGAGGCAACCATGATTGTGTCCGCCAACTGCGACTGGAAAATGGCGTCGTTGCCAAGTTCATTCCGATCGCAGTAGGGCGCAGTGTAGCGTGGTTGAAGGCAACCTCCAACTGCCGAAGGCTCCATTCACCGTTTGCGGAGCAAAACGACGACAACGGGTCGCACCTGCCGTCCTGCCGGCTGCTACGATGATCACCAAACCTTTATTGCGAAATTCATCCTCTTCCAAGGTTGCCTTATGATTCGATGCTCAATTGCGTTCGTACTCGCAACGCACATTGCTTGTTCATTCGCCGCTGCTCAGGACATTCCCAAAGGGGAAGTGCTGAAGTTCAGCTTCGAGAACAGCAAGGTTTTTCCCGGGACCTATCGGGAGTATTCCGTTTACATTCCCAAGCAATACTCGCCCGACAAGCCGGCCTGTGTGCATATCAATCAAGATGGTGTGCAGTTCAATGGGCCTGCTGTGTTTGATGAGTTGATCGCGAAGAAAGAAATGCCGATCACGATCGGCGTCTTTATTACTCCGGGCCGAGTGAAGGCGCTCGATGGCAAAATTGGCCTGGATCGATTCAATCGTAGCTTTGAGTATGACGGACTCGGCGACAGCTACGCCCGGTTTTTGCTGGAAGAACTGCTGCCGGATGTCGAAACGAAGAAAGCCAGCGACGGCCGCGAGATCAAACTTTCGAAGGATGGCAATGATCGTTGCATCGCCGGTTCGAGCAGCGGCGCGATTGCGGCGTTCACGGCAGCTTGGGAACGGCCACATGAGTTTCGCCGAGTGTTCAGCGCGATCGGCACTTATGTCGGGCTACGCGGGGGCAATGTTTATCCCACGTTGGTTCGCAAGTACGAGCCGAAGGCGTTGCGAATTTTTCTGGAAGATGGCAGCGCGGATCAAAACATTTACGCCGGAGATTGGTGGATGGCCAATCAAGAGCTCGAGCGTTCGCTGGTGTTTGCCGGCTACGAAGTGAATCACAGCTGGGGCGACGGCGGCCACAACGGCAAGCACGCAACGGAGATTTATCCCGACGCGATTCGCTGGCTCTGGAAGGATTATCCGCAGCCGATCAAAGCGGGGCTCGGTTCGCCGCAGCTGAAGGAGATCTTGATTCCGGGCGAGGATTGGAAGCTCGTCGGCGAAGGTTACAAGTTCACCGAAGGACCGACCGCGAATGCCAAGGGCGAAGTCTTCTTCAATGACATTCCGAATCAGCGCACGCATAAGATCGATGCCGACGGAAAGATCAGCGTGTTGCTCGAAGGCTCGGAGCGCGCGAACGGCCAAGCCATGGGCCCGAATGGAAACCTCTATGCGATTCGCATGGATGCCGAGAACATCATGCAGATGAACGACAAAGGCGAATGGTCGCTTGTGAAGAGCGGCTTTCGCTGCAACGACCTGGTCGTGCTACACAATGGCAGCATCTATTCGACCAAGCCCGGCTGGGACGGCAAAAGCCCGAGCGAGATCATTTACATCAGCCCGGCCGGCGAACGCCAGGTGGTCGACAGCGGCTTGATCTTTGCCAACGGCGTGACCGTGTCGCCCGATCAGACATTGTTAAATGTCTCCGACCGCAGCACGCACTGGGTTTACAGTTATCAGATTCAGCCCGATGGCTCGCTCGCCAACAAGCAGAAGTACTATCACCTGCATGTGCCCGACACGGCCGAAGATAGCCGGGCCGACGGCATGCGATGCGATCAGAACGGCCGGTTGTGGGTGGCGACCAACCTGGGCCTGCAAGTTTGCGATCAAGCAGGGCGAGTAAACTGCATCATCCCGACGCCGAACGGCAAGTGTTCGAACCTGACGTTTGCCGGGCCGAAGTTCGATACCGTCTTGGCGACCTGCGGCGACAAGGTTTACAGCCGCAAGGTGAAGGTGACCGGGGCCAACGCCTGGCAGCCACCGATGAAACCGGCCGGACCGAAGCTGTAGCGGGTTAAATAGCTGGGTTTGAGGACCGAGGAGAGGCAGTAAGAGGGAACAAAGAATTCCAAACAAATAAGTCGTTACACCCTCCAGAAAATTCGATCTCCGACCAATGTGCCATTCTGGGCGAGTTGAACTTCCCGCCCGGGTGGTAAGAATAGGTGCTTGTGGGGCAGCGGTTTCAGGCGGGAACCGCGGCAAACCGCGTTCTCCAAACCCGCCATTGACTTCCCAACCCCCACGAATACGTGCCTCATCCCGCTCGATGGTTGTGGCGTAACGCATTGATGTATCGAGCTTTATGATTCGGTGGCTGCGGCGGCCCGTAGGTTGTACTCATCATTTTCAAGTTAATTTCGGAACTTTCCACTCCGGCCCCGCGTCCAAGGCTTTGACAACGTGACGCACGACGATGCACCGCTGATTCAGGCAACCCTGCGAGGTGACTCGCAGGCCTATGGCAAACTGGTACAGAAATACCAGGACCGGTTGCTCACGGCCTTGGTGCATGTTTGTTCGTCACGCCACGAAGCCGAAGATGCCTTGCAGGACGCCTTTGTTCAGGCTTATTTGAAGCTTTCTTCGTTTGCCGGCGGCAGTGCGTTTTACACTTGGCTGTATCGCATCGCCTTCAACACTGCGATCAGCAGGCGGCGACGAAAGAGAGACGAAAGCTCGGTCGAACAAACCCGCGAACTGACAGGTGAAGAGCCCCAGGACGACGGCGAGGAGGTGGATGAAAACCTCCTCCGGCAGGAACGGGCGGTTCAGGTGCAACGAGCACTGGCCAAACTTTCTGACGAACACCGCTCGATCCTGGTGCTGCGAGAAGTGGAAGGTTGCGATTACGACCACATTGCCGATGTGCTGGATCTCCCAGTCGGCACGGTTCGCAGTCGTCTCCATCGCGCTCGTTTGGCTTTGAAAGATGAACTCTCCGCGATCCTTCAGGCAGGTGGCGGCGAGTAGGAAGAGCAAGTACGGACAGCGGAACAGGGCGGACCTGAACGGAATTCAAAAATCCCCCAGATGATGACGAGCGCCAGAAATGAATGCCCACGACGAACGAATCAGCAGTTTCTTGGATGACGCAATGCCGGCCGGCGAACGGTCGGCGTTTGAGTCCGAACTGCTCGACAATGCGGAGTTGCGACAACAGGTCATTGAGCTGCGGCAGTTGCGGCAAGATGTCGCGCTGCTCCCTCGCTACTCGGTCACGGAAGGCTTTGCCCAGCGCGTTGTCGCGGCTGCCATTTCGGCCAAGGCCAACGAAAACGCGAACATCACGTTGGCCTCCACTCCCTCTTCCAAAACCGTTCGCCGCGCCACGATCGGCGTCCTTGCGATCGCCGCTTCGCTGCTGATCATGGTCGGCACGATGGTTTGGAACAACGGCCGCAAACCAATTGATGTCGCCGTCAAGCCGACGACGAACAGCGCAGTTGCTCCGGTGCTCGCTGCACTGCCTGGTGAGGATCAAGTTCTCGTCGTGCGAATCACTTCGCCGAAGGACCTTGCCACGGGCAGCCTGTTGCGAGAAGCACTGGCCGAACAAGGCATCGAAAAGAAGCGTCCCAGCGATCAGACAACCGGCAGCGGACTCGTTCGCAAGGCTTACAAAGAAAAACTTGGAACGAGCGACGCCACCACAGCGGCCGACGCGCTGTTCTTACAGATCTCTCCCGAGGAATTGGAACTCGCCCTCAATCGCGTGGCGAAGTCCGGCCCGGCGGTGACGCTGACGCCTGAGCAGCACCTGGCCGTGGCAAGCCTGCCCGTCAAACCGGCGGTTGCTCCGAATACTCCCGCGGCTGAAGATGTCCCAGGCAATCAAGCCATCGCTGCCGAAACGAGCAAAAAGCCTGAGTTCGTGCAGGAGCTGACTCCCAGCCTGTTCCAACTGCCAAAGGCAACCGGCAACGCGACTCCCAGCGTTTCCTCCTCCGCCGCCCCCAAGGGCAAAGTTCGCGTGCTCATCTTGATCGAGCAAGCGAAGTAGATTCATTCCTTGGTCCCCTCCGCTGCCCAGCGGTAAGTGAGGGGATTGGAAAACGAGTACTTCGAGCCCGCCGCCGTAATCGACGATTCTCGCATCCGGCGTTTCAACTCGAAGACAATCGGCCAATAGGGAGCAGCCGTCGCCAAGCACACAACCCAGGCAACGGCGGTCACCGTCGACACAACGGATGAAGGCGCCACCCACGCCAAGATGGTGAGGGCGAGCGTTGGCCACATGAGCCAATAAAAAATTGCCGCGTAGCGTAAGACCACAATCTCTTGGCCGTTCTCGGTCCGACGTTCGACGAATCGCATTTTTCACTTCCTGCTGACTTTAGATGACCGGCAAGGAAACGTAGTCCGCAGCCATGCTGCGGACAAGTTGGCGAACACCCCCAAGGCTTGACAAGCTGCCGCTACATATGTACATTTATTCACTTCCACGATGCCCCGTCCGCTACACCTCAGTGTTGGTTGTGGTGGATGGTCGCTGCTGCGCGGTAGCTCACTGCTCGATGATTCGCCGCGAGACATCGAGCATTGGTAGCTCACAATAAAGTGGTCAGCGACTGGCAAGCAAATCGTTGTCGGGCTGTTGTGAAAGTGTTGTAAAAGCAGACAAAGTGTTGTGGACTTATGCATCCTGTTTTTCGCAAGTCGATAGTTAGTAACAACTTCGGAGGTTCAGAAAACATCAACAACTGTTGTGAACAGCGACGGCTTTACTGCAGATTCAAAGGTGCTTCGAGCCCAAACGTTGCGAACGAGCAGCGGGCGGGATAACATCACAGAACGTTTAGCCGGTCCCTCTCCGCCGCCTTGCCCCCCACTTCCACCCACCGGTAACAGGTTCGACGATGCGTGCTTTTGCAACGGTACTGGCGATATTGGCGTGCTTTTTGTCACTGGCGACGGCGACGGCTCAGGAATGGACGCGCTTTCGCGGCCCCAACGGCACGGGCGTGAGCGAAGCCAAGACGATTCCCGACAGCTGGACTGAAAAAGATTGCAACTGGGTCGCTAAGTTGCCAGGCATCGGGCACAGCAGCCCGGTTGTTTGGAAGGACAAGATTTTTCTCCTCAGCGCCGACGGCAAAACGGCGATGCGGCATGTGCTCTGCCTGAGCACCGTCGACGGCAAGATCGTTTGGCAGAAGGACTATCCCGGCGTGCCGCATCACTTGCACGCCCGCAGCAGTTTTGCCTCGTGCACTCCTTGCGTGGATGAGTCGCAAGTCTATTTCGCCTGGTCCGATCCTCAGCACACTTACTTCAAAGCCTTCGATCACGCGGGGAATGAGAAGTGGTCGCTCGATCTCGGTGCTTGGGTTAGTCAGCACGGCTTCGGCCAGAGCCCGATCGTATATAACGACATGGTGATCATCACTTGCTCGCAAGAAAACTCGAAGCAGGCCGGTGTGCCGGAGCCGACCGAGAGCTTTGTCCTGGCCGTCGATAAAGCAACTGGCAAGAAGCGGTGGCGGAAGGATTGCAAGATCGACACGGCATCGTACTCGGTGCCGACGGTTCGCAAAAACGAAAACGGCGCCGATGAGTTGGTGATGGCTTCGACAGGCGAAGGCTTGTTCGGCGTCGACCCTGCGACCGGCAACACCAATTGGTCACAAAAGGTCTTCAAGATGCGGACGATCAGTTGTCCGCAGGTCGTCAGTGGTTTGATCTTTGGAACTACGGGATCGGGCGGCGGCGGCAACACGGTCGTCGCACTGCGGCCTGGCCCAGAGCCGGAGGTCGTCTATGAAGTTACCAAGGAAGCGCCCTATGTGCCGACGCCGGTGGCGCTCGGCAACTTGATGTTTCTCTGGTCCGACAAAGGGATCGTGACTTGCATCAATGCCGACGACGGCAGCAAGGTCTGGCAAAAGCGGATCGGCGGCGTGGGGAACAGCGGCTCGCCGATTCGCGTGGCCGATAAAGTGATCTGCGTCGATGAAGCGGGCGTGGTGGTCGTCATCGCGGCCTCGGCAGAGTTCAAGGAACTCGCCAAGATCGATCTAAAAGAAGAATGCCGCAGCACCCCCGCAGTTTCGGATGGCCGGATGTATATCCGCACGATTTCGAAACTCTACTCCGTCGGCGGCGCTGAAAAAGCGAGCGAATGAGCGAGCCGTCTACTCCCCGCTGGAGTTTCTGGCTCGATGTCGGTGGCACGTTCACCGACTGTCTGGCCTTGCGGCCCGATGGTGTGCTGCTGCGGCGCAAAGTGCTGAGTTCGGCTCGCGTAAAGGGCCGCGGCGATGTTGTGGGCGGCGTATTACACGACGCCGCGCGAAACGGCGAACCTGTGGACTTCTGGCGCGGCTGTGAGTTGCGCGTGCTCGATGAAAAGGGCGAAGCTCTCCAGCCCACGCTTATTCGCAGTTCCGATGTGCATGGTCGATTGCACATCGAGTTAGAGCACGGCGAACGATCGAACGCGGCCTACGAAATCATTTCGCCCGAACCCGCGCCGATCCTCGCCATTCGGCTGTTCCTCGGATTGCGCCTCGACGAAGCGATTCCTCCCAGCGATGTGAAACTCGGCACGACAAAGGGCACGAACGCACTGCTGACGCGCACGGGAGCGCGGACGGCGTTCATCACAACGGCCGGCTTTGCGGATCTGCTGCGGATTGGTTATCAGAATCGTCCGCACCTGTTCGCGCGCAACATTCGCAAGATCGAGCCGCTGCATGAAGTATCGGTAGAAGTGGACGAACGATTGGCCGCCGATGGCGCGGTGCTGCGGCCGCTCGATCTTGTGCAGGCGAGAGCTCAACTGGATGCGTTGTGCAGCAGCGGCATCGAATCGCTCGCCATTTGCTTGCTGCACGCTTGGAAGAACCCGGAACATGAGCTGCAACTCAAACAGCTCGCGCGCGAGATCGGCTTTCGCGAGATCAGCATCTCCCACCGCATCTCGCCGGGGATGAAAATCGTGCCGCGGGGCGATACGACGCTCGTCGATGCCTATTTGAATCCGGTGCTCCGCGAGTACGTTGGGCGTTTGCAGTCGCTGTTGCCTGGCAGTGAACTGCGGCTGATGACGTCGGCGGGATCCTTGGTGCGAGCGGCGAACTTCAGCGGTAAGGACAGTGTCCTCTCGGGGCCAGCCGGCGGCGTGACGGGGTTCGCCCGCGCAGCCGAATCGGTTGGTTATTCGCGCGCGATCGGATTTGATATGGGTGGCACGAGCACCGATGTGGCACGCTACGACGGACGCTTTGCCGTGGAGTACGAAACGCAGAAGGCAGGCGTGCGACTCGTCACGCCGATGCTTGCCGTGGAAACCGTCGCAGCTGGCGGCGGTTCGATTTGCCGCTGGGATGGCGTGAAACTAACGGTTGGTCCCGCGAGCGCCGGCTCTGATCCAGGCCCAGCTTGTTACGGCCGAGGCGGGCCGCTGACGATCACCGATTGCAATTTTTTCCTCGGCCGGATTGTGCCGGAGCATTTCCCGTTTCCGCTTGAGCGGGCCGCGGTGGAGCGGCGGTTGCAAGAAGTGCTCGATGTGATGGCAACCAAAAACTCGGCCGGACCAATGGTCCGGCCTGCGGGATATTCGCTCGCTGAGCTCGCGGCGGGGTTCATCAGCATCGCCAACGCCCACATGGCCGCCACGATTCGTTCGGTGTCGATCGCTCGTGGCTACGACGTTCGCGAGGATCTGCTCGTTGCCTTCGGCGCTGCAGCGGCACAGCACGCCTGCGCGGTCGCACGGCAGTTGGGAATCAAACGGATTCTGAGTCATCCCGATGCGGGAGTGCTCAGCGCCTTAGGCATTGGTTTGGCCGATGTCATCCAGCACGAAGTGCATCCACTTTATCTGTCGTGGGATGACGCTCTGCAACGCAGCCTGCCGGCCATCTTTAGACAGCTAGAAGAACGTGGCCGAGTTGCTCTCGCAGCTGAGGGCGTTGCAGCGGAACGAATCGAATTCGGCCGTGAGCTTGATTTGCGCTACCAAGGGACCGATGTGCCGCTGAAGATTCGTGAACCGCGCGATGGCGATTGGGTGCAGGCGTTTGCGGCAGAGCATCAGCAGCGTTATGGGTACGTGCAGACGGGGCGCGGGCTGATGACGGTCGCAGCGCGCGTGATGGCGACGGGGAAGAGTAGTCAGAACCAAAGTAGAGGGATTTCATGCAGTTCGGCCCTTCACCCCGGCCCTCTCCCTGATGTGCCGAGGAGAGGGAGTGAAGATGGTGCGGCCCTGATCATTCGTCGCGATTCGCTGCAGCCAGGCGAGTTTGTCGACGGCCCGGCGGTTATCGTCGAACCGCTGACAACGACCATCATCGACGCCGGTTGGCGGGCCAAGATGCTCAGCGGCGGCGAATTGTTGATCGAGGACAGCGGCGAACAAACGCTGGCGCCGAAGACCGATCCCAGCATCGCTGATCCGGTGCTGCTCGAGATTTTCAATCAGCAGTTCACGGCCATCGCTACGCAGATGGGGCATACGCTGCGGAATACGTCGGTCAGCGTAAACGTGAAGGAGCGGCTCGATTTCAGCTGCGCGATCTTCACGGCGACTGGTGAACTAGTTGTGAACGCACCGCACATTCCCGTCCATCTCGGCGCGATGAGCGAGACGGTAAAGAGCGTGCTGCGCGATTGTCGGTTGCGGCCGGGCGATGTGGTGGTGACAAACGATCCGTATCGCGGCGGTTCGCATCTGCCGGACGTTACTGTTGTCACTCCCGTGTTCGATTCGCAACACCAACTACTCTTCTTCACCGCAAGTCGCGCTCATCATGCCGAGATCGGTGGCATTACGCCCGGCTCGATGCCGCCGTTTTCGAAGTGCCTGGCAGAAGAAGGTGTGCTGATTCGCAATTTTAAAGTGGTCGATGCGGGAAGCGAGAAGTTTGCAGAACTCGCCGCGCTGCTGACTTCGGGACCATATCCCAGTCGCGCAGTCGATCACAACCTGGCCGATATTCGCGCCCAACTGGCGGCCAATCAGCAAGGCGCAAACGAACTGCTGCAGCTTGTGCAGCAGCAATCGCTGGCGGTGGTGCAGGCCTACATGCAGCACATTCGCGTCGCGGCGGAAGCGAAGACGCGACAAGCAATCGCGCGGCTGAAGTTTCAAAGGGCAGAGTTCGTCGATCACCTCGACGACGGCACGCGGATTCAAGTAGCCATTTCCGTTGATCCCGCGCGCGAACAACCGCTGCGGATTGATTTCACCGGAACGGCCGGCGTTCATCCGGGCAATCTCAACGCCAACCGCGCCATCGTCACTGCGGCCGTGCTCTATTCCTTGCGGCTGTTGATCGACGAAGACATTCCGCTGAATCAAGGTGTGCTCGCGCCGGTTGAGTTGATCATTCCGCCCGGCCTGTTGAATCCACCGGCAGCTGAACGGCCCGAGGATTGTCCTGCCATTGTCGGTGGCAATGTCGAGACATCGCAGCGCGTCGTTGACGTACTGCTCGCGGCGTTCGGCCTCGCCGCGGCCAGCCAGGGGACGATGAACAACCTCCTCTTCGGCGATGCCACGTTTGGTTATTACGAAACGATCTGCGGCGGCAGCGGAGCGACGGCAACTGGCAACGGTGCCGATGCGGTTCACACGCACATGACCAACACGCGCATCACCGATCCCGAGGTGCTCGAGCATCGCTTTCCTGTGCGACTGCAGCGCTTCGCCATTCGTCATGGCAGCGGCGGCCAGGGGCAGCACTGCGGCGGCGCGGGCGTGATTCGGGAAATCATGTTTCTCCAGCCGATGACCGTCTCACTCCTCACGCAGCGACGCGGCGATTATCCACCGTTTGGATTGCACGGTGGCGAAGCAGGCAAGCCAGGCAAAAACGAGTTGATCCGAGAGAACGGCGATCGCGAAGAACTGCCGGATGCAGCTCAGTTTCAGCTGCGCACCGGTGATGTTCTCACGGTACAAACGCCCGGCGGCGGCGGTTGGGGAACTGCTTCATGACAACTCCGTTTCAGCCTCAAGGTTACATCGGTACCAACCGATTTACTGTGGGCTGCGTACGGTGAAAACGCTGCTCAGCCGAAACACAGGTTAAAGTTACATCCAAAGCTGCCCAGCCTGCTGCCTTGGTTGACATTGCCTGTTTTGCCAGTTTTACTATGGTTGCTGCCCGTAGTCCCCACCCACCAATTTTCGTCGCGCCGGTCGCGACGGTAGGCATCGTGCCTGCAGTGGCAGTTCCTAATTCTGCGGAGAAAATGGATGAAGAAAGTTTGTTTGACGCTGGTGTTCGGCGCGTTTGTCCTGGCCCTCGGCCTGAGCTCGGCTTCGGCACTGCCGCCGTTCGACAAGGAATGGAAGGCCAAGTACTTGCCGGATAGCGCTCCGGCCTCGCTCAAGGACGCTGCTGGCACGGCCAAGTGCAACGTCTGCCACGAGGGGACGAGCAAGAAGATGCGCAATGCCTACGGCAAGGCCGTCGGGAAGTACCTGACCAAGGCCGACTTCGAAGCCGTGAAGGCCGATCCAGAAAAGTCGAAGAAGTACATTGTCGAAGGTCTGGAAAAGGCCGAAGCCGAAAAGTCGGCCAGCGGCAAGAGCTTCGGCGAACTGATCAAGGCCGGCAAGGGTCCTTGGGAAGGTTAGTCGCGACGGAACTCGTGAGAGTTCAACAGATCAAAAAAACCAGGCTGGGCTGCGAAAGTGGCTCAGCCTTTTTCGTTGGCATTTCTAGTGCTCGGCTAATCTTCTTCTTCCGGCGGCCTCGTCCATTCATCATCGCGAGCAGGCGCCGATGACAATGGCTTGAGCTTTGGTCCCATGTAACGGCGAGTCATGCGCGCGCCGAGCCAAGTGAGCGCGATCATTAAGAATCCAAGAATAACCAACCCCGCCAGCGCGGCGAGCACTTTGGCCCGCATCGCGCCATCGAGTCGCATAATAAGCGGCTTTTTAGCCTCTTCGGCGAGAATCAGGACAGTGGCCGCGAGAAGGGAATGCATAGGCGCCGCAGAATTGGGTCGATGAGATGAGGCAATTATCGGCCGATCGGCCTGCGATTGCCAGTCGTTGAAAAGCGAATCGCTGGTTACAATTTTTCTGTCACCTGACCATCGAAGAAATTGTTACCGATCCAGCGTAGGACGCTCATGAAGATTCATCTCGCCGCGGTGTTGGCCCTGCTCGGCTGCCTGTTCGTTTCGGCCACTTTGGAAGCAGCGACTGCGGATGAGTTTCTGCAGCAGATCGAGCAGAACTTTGCCGGCTGGGATCGCGATAGCGATGGCGTTCTATCGGCAGGCGAAATCGACTTGGCTGCCGACGATGCGAAGGTTACCGGCAAGGCAGCGGCGGCGCTGGCCGCGCTCAAGCGCGTTTCGCGCAGTCCGAAGTACAACGATCCGACGCTGAACAAAGAGAAGATCACCGAGTTTGCCAAAGGCAAACCGGCCGCCGACAAGCCCGACATCGCCGGCATGTATGCTCAGGGAGTGAGCCGGCTCGAAAAGCTCACCAGCCGAGAGCTGTTCGTCGGCGGCGAGCCACGATTGGATACGTTGCATCAAGGTCGCCTCGGCAATTGCTTCTGCCTCGCGCCGCTCGGCTCGGTGCTGAGTCACGATCCTAAGGATGTGGTCGCAATGTTCAAGAAGCTCGACGACGGCAAGATCCGCGTCACGCTCGGCAAGAATACGGTCATCATCACACCACCGACCGACACCGAACTCGCTCGCACGGCAACGAACGAAGACCAAGGCATTTGGGTCAACGTTTACGAAAAGGCCCTCGGCAGTCTCCGCAACGATGCCAAAGCAGAAGCCGATCGCGCCGGCTCATCAATCGATGCTCTAGCTAGAGGCGGTTCGGCGGGAACGATTCTGGCCTACATCACCGGCAATGAAATCGTTCGGCACTCGTGCAAGTTTGCCAAGGACGACAAGCTTTCGGCAGAAGAGAAAGAGGCCAAGCTGAAAGAGTTTCGCGAAGCACTTGTCGTCGCCACCAAAGCGAAACGCCGCATGACCACCGGCACCGACAAAGCCACGATGCCCGGCATCACCGGCAATCATGCCTATGCACTGCTCGGCTACGACAGCGAGACCGATCGCGTGAAAGTTTGGAATCCGTTCGGCAACACCTTCACGCCGAAGGGCGAACCCAACTCCGAGCACGGCTATCCGCGCGTGGAAGGGATCAGCCAGATTCCGCTGAAGGACTTCGTGGCCCAGTTCAGCGGAATCGCGATTGAGGTCGTTCCTCAATCACCTTAGAAGTCGTACCAAACGCCGACGCCGATCTGCTGTTCATTTTCGCGGTAGAACGAGAACTCGCTGCTGCCGCCGTTGAAGTAGTGCAGACCCATGCGGAGCATGTGGGCATTCTGATTGCCGACCCAAGCCCAGCCGATCTGAGCGGTAAAGTTGCCGCTGAAGTTCAGTTCTTCTCGCAGGTGCACGTTCACGGCGAAGAACGGTTCGCCGCGGAAACCGGTGGGTTTCTGTGGCGCCCAATCGACGCCGAACTGCAGTTCCCACGGCTCGGTCACGTCGGTGTAAAACGCCCAGCCGACTTCACCGTAGAAGCGGAGCTTCTCGGTCCAGAAGTACGAATAGCCGCTGATCAGCACGTCACGAGCAAAATTCAGGCGGTTGTAAGTCGGATTCTTCAGCAGGAACTCGTCACCCAAGTGCGAGCTCAAGTGGTAGTAACCAAACTTGAAGCGGTGCGGGCCAATGCCATACGTCAGCGGCACGCCGCCACGAAAATCGACGGCCTGCACATCGACGTTGTTGCGGATATCAAGCCGCACCTGCGCCGAGCCTTCGGCATCGATCTGAAAACCTTCAGGATTGAAGACACTCTGATTGCCGTAGCGGAGCAGACCCACGCGAGTACCGAGTGTGGCATCCCACAGGGCATAGTGATCGGTTTCGTGAATAATCTGCGCGCCATAGCGCGACTCTTTGGCGCCAGCCAGGTACGAGCGATAAATGATCGACGTCGGCAACAGCACCCAGTCCCATTGCTCACCTCCCGCGACGAAGTCGGGATGGGAGTCGAGATACTCATCCATATCGAAGAACTGTTGCGGCTGGCCATTGACCTGCGGCGTTTGCCCATTCACTTGCGTATCGGGCAACGTCGTGGGCCCCGGCGCTGGCAGCGGATCCTGCAGCAGCGACGCTGGCATGAAGTCTGGCGAATTGGCGTTCGACGAAAATTGCTGCGGCTGAAAATAGCCGCCACCTTGCGCAGCAGCGGGCCGAGCGGCCAGCAGAGCAACGCACGATAGCAATATCGCGAGCAGCCAACGAACTGAATTTTGCCGAACGAAAAACACGCGAATGCAATCCTGAGGAGTATTAGGCGGGAAGGAGCACAAGCCGCTACCGCCCGAGGTGGAACCTAGAGCAAGTACCGGGCATTGAGTGAACTCTTACATGAATAAGAGGCCGCTCCCCGAAATAATCCTTCGACCAGCTACAACCGTTTTCTAAGGAAACAAACGAACCCGTGGCACGGACTGCCGAGTCCGCAGACTACCCGCGAGCCGGCAGAGTCTACCGAGACTGCACAACCGCCTCCATAGCGATCGCCGCTGAAGTTATTTCTGCGCCAGCAATACTACTGCTGTCACTCCACCACTTTTCGCAACCGCGCCTCGTCAAATCCGTCATTCCGGATTGGTCTCTGAGGTTCGACCGCGTCGATACATAAGGAGGAGCATCCTGCTCGCCTGGTTCGCCGCTAGCAGAAATTTGAAACGCTACTGCCGAACCGCTATTTCACCTTGACTCGCCAGTCCGCAAAGACGACGATTTGCAACCCTGCAAATGCTCGTTGGTTTGCTAGCGAACAAGGTGCCGGATGTCGGTAATAGACGATTCTCGATTGTCACGGATTTCGAAGCGAGAAGCAGACATGAAGTCGCTCATCATTATTGTCCTCGCCATTGGCGTGACCCTCACCACCACAGTGTCGGGCGGTTGCCAAACGCCGAACTATCAACGCAACGGCACGATCCTTGGCGGCCTCGGTGGCGCTGGCCTCGGCGCCGCCATCGGCAACAAGAGCCAGAACGCTCTCGCTGGTGGCTTGATCGGTGGCGCGATCGGCGCGATTGCCGGCAATGCCGTCGGCGAAGGAATCGATAACGACCGCGCTGTTGCCACGCAACAAGCGGCTCAACAAGGCTACGCTCAAGGTGCTGGTGCTCAAGCTGTAAAGGGCGCTGTCACTCCGCAAGATGTAGTCGCCATGTCCCGCGCTGGTCTCAGCGAAGATGTGATCGCCAGCCACGTGCGCGCCAACGGCGTGACACAGCAGCTGCAGGTCAACGACCTCATCTATCTCCGCAACCAAGGCGTGTCGGACTCGGTGCTGCAAGCCATGCAGCAAGCTCCGACCTCGCAAGCCCGCTACAACGCGGCTTACTCGGCCGCGATTCCTCCGCCGCCGGTGGCTCGCCCCGTGGTCGTCGAGCACGTCTACCCGGCGTACTATCCGCCGCCGCCTCCTTACTACTGGGGCGGACCTTATTACCACAATCACTACCACCGTGGTCCGCCGCCGGGCAGTGTCCACTGGGGCATCTCGGTTGGCCGCTAGTCAGCGAGCATTGCGACTATCGCTAGATTCAAACGTGGCGAGTCACCGAGTGACTCGCCTTCGTTATTTCTTGACTTCAAACTCCCCTTCGCCGACGTCGTAGTTGCCTTCTTGCTGGCCAGGAGCAGGGCCACAGCAGCTTCGGCGTTTCTGATCTCCGTCGCTGTCATGAGCCTTGTGGCGTTCTCGTTCAAAAGTTTCTCAAGCGAGTAGCACACTTCGTCGGCCTGGTTAAAGTACTAGTAATTGAAATCCATCGCCGGACAACTTTGGTCACACGTCGCGAAGAACTATCCAAAACTCTCATGCAATCCCGGACTACATGTCGACTCGTCGCAAGCTATTGATCGCTGCTGCTGCACTGCTCGCGGCCGGAGGATCGGTCGCGTACTTCTATCTTCGAGGCGAAGAAGAGCAGGGAAAATTTAGCAAGCAGAGGCGTTTAGCGATGAAGCAATCAACCAATGAACGACTGGCCGAACTGCTCGCGAAGAAGCAGCTCACTCCTGCGGAGATGGAGGAGTTTCTGACGTTGCAAAGCAAACGCGTCTACGAGCCGCAATCGAATGACTTCGTTTCCAAGCATCAGTTCGCCAAGACGGACATTGCCGAACGGCTTAAAGCGATCGATTGGTTTGCGAACTGCGGAAAGCCGGCAGTGCTCGATTTGACGATGCCAGTGGTGCAAGTCGCCAGTTGGAAGGAAGCGGTTGCCTCGTGTCAGGAGGCTGAGTGGGAGAACGCCCAACTTGAAGCCCGGAATCAACTCTCAGGTTGGTTACACGTCCATGCACGCAAAGAATTTCAGGAATGGAATAACCGAGTCGATCAGCACAAAGTAATCTTGGCGTCATTGATCGACACGCATTGGAAGCCGTGCTTCGACTCCCGCAATCTGCCGGACGAACTCTTGCACACCATTAAGTGGGATATCCTGCTCGCGCTCACCGAAGAATCGTACCTCAGCACCGGACACCGCTGCTTCTTCTTCCACGAACTGCTTTTAGTCTACGAAGCGGGACACTTTCCCTGCGGGTGGATTGGTGAATGGCCGGCGGGGAAGTTGGTTATCTATTAGTTGACTGGCAAGAAACACAACCGCCCGCCACGGTTTGGCCGAGCGGGCGGGTTTGGTTTTAGGTTCGGCCTCAAGCGGCCGAACCAGTGTTGCGAGTCACGGAGTGACTTCGCCTACTTACTTCTTCACTTCGAACTCGCCTTCGATGACGTCGTCGTCACCCTTCTTGCTGGCTTGCGGGCCGGGGGCAGGACCGCCTTCGGCGCCTTCGCCGCCAGCAGCGCCGGTCTTTTCGTACAGCATCTTGCTGAAGGCATGCGAAGCAGCTTCGAGGCTTTCGACGGCCGACTTGATAGCCGCCACATCGGTCCCCTTGGCTTTTTCGCGAGTGCTGTCGATGGCCTTTTGCAACGGTTCTTTGTCGCTGTCCTGCAGCTTGTCGGCGTTTTCCTTCATGAGCTTCTCGAGCGAGTAGCACATGTTGTCGGCCTGGTTCCGCAGGTTCGCGAGTTCAAGCCGTTGCTTGTCCTCGTCGGCATGCGCTTCGGCGTCGCGACGCATCTTTTCGATCTCGTCTTTCGACAAGCCCGACGATTGCTCGATCCGCACGTTCGCTTGTTTGCCGGTTCCCATTTCGCGGGCCGAAACATCCAAGATGCCGTTCGCGTCGATGTCGAACGTCACTTGAATGCGCGGCATGCCACGCGGGGCCGGCGGAATGCCGTCGAGATTGAACTCGCCCAGCAACCGGTTGTCAGTCGCCATCTTCCGTTCGCCTTGGAACACACGCACTTGCACGCTCGACTGGCTGTCGGCGGCCGTGCTGAATTCCTTCTGGGACTTGAACGGAATGGTGGTGTTCTTTTCGACGATCGCCGTCATCACGCTACCTTCGGTTTCGATGCCGAGAGTCAGCGGGGTAACGTCGAGCAACAGCACGTCCTTGCGTTCGCCGGCCAGCACGCTCGCCTGAATGGCAGCGCCTACCGCGACCACTTCGTCGGGATTCACACCCTTGTGCGGATCCTTGCCGAAGACGTCTTTGACGAGCTTCTGCACCTTCGGAATACGCGTGCTACCGCCGACGAGCACGACTTCGTCGATGTCGCCCGGCTTCAGGTTGGCGTCCTTCATCGCTTGCAGCACTGGCTTGCGGCAGCGCTCGATCAGCGAATCGGTCAGCTCTTCGAACTTCGAACGCGTGATGGTCATCGTCAAGTGCTTCGGCACGCCACCAGCCATCGTGATAAACGGCAGGTTGATGTCGGTCGACGGCAACGAGCTCAGTTCCTTCTTCGCCTTTTCGCAGGCTTCCTGCAGACGTTGCAGCGCCATCGGATCCTTACGCAGGTCGACGCCTTGTTCCTTTTGGAACTCGCCGGCCACGTAGTGGATCAGGGCTTCATCGAAGTCGTCACCACCGAGGTGCGTATCACCGTTGGTGCTGATGACCTGGAACAGTTGCTTGCCGCCGCCATCTTCATCGCTGCCGACCACTTCGAGGACGGAGACGTCGAACGTACCGCCACCGAGATCGAACACGACGATCTTTTCGTTCTTCTTCTTGTCGAGGCCATAAGCCAGCGCGGCCGCGGTCGGTTCGTTGATGATACGAGCGACTTCGAGACCGGCGATCTGACCAGCGTCCTTCGTCGCTTGCCGTTGGGCATCGTTGAAGTAAGCCGGAACAGTGATCACGGCTTTATTCACCTTGTGACCCAGGTAAGCCTCGGCCGCTTCCTTCAGCTTACGCAGGACGAGCGCGGAGATCTCTTGCGGCGTCATTTCTTTTTCGCCGACCTTGATCTTCACGTACTCTTGCGAGCCGCCGGTCACCTTATAGGGAACCATCTTCTCTTCGGATTCAACTTCCGAGTGACGACGGCCCATGAAGCGTTTGACCGAGTACACGGTCTTGGTGGGGTTGGTCACGGCTTGCCGTTTGGCCGGTTCGCCAACGACCGTCTCCCCTTTATCCGTAAAACCGACGACGCTGGGCGTGAGGCGATTGCCTTCCGCATTAGCGATCACTTTGGGTTCGGACCCTTCCATGATCGCAACGACAGAGTTCGTCGTACCCAGGTCGATGCCAATGATTTTTTCGCCAGCTGCCATAGTTTGAATGCCTCTTCTAAATGTTGCAGGAACTGTTTTGGAAAAGCCGTGGATAAACTCCGCGGCGTAATTAGTAGTTTTTGAAAATCCGTTGCTGCAGCCGGGGACGAGTTCAAACGCAACTCATGCCTGGTCTGAAGCACAGGATTGACGGGGCCCAGAAAAAGCAAAGGCCATGCCGAACTCTGCTGGCACCTGTGCTGATTTTCCTAAGCCAAGCATTAGCAAAGATTTGCGGAGTCGCTGGAATCTGAAAAATCTCTTTGGCAGTCGGCAGACACCTTTGTCGCTGCCAAATTGACAATTGCCTTTGCCCGGCCGCCCTACCGCTGGGTGCTCGAGCGAATCGGCAGCAAATCCGCCCAGTCACACCCCACTTTCATACCCCCATAATATTGCAAGCAATGCGAACGACGAAAAACGACGTAAGATATTTCAATAAAACTACTTAAGGACAAATTTAGCTGTGATATTGGGTGATCTATATTGCAATTTATTGTAGCTAAATCGGGTGGATGCAACTTCGCTTGGCCAGATCAACTCGGGTCCGGCACAAAGCCGCATGGCATTCCCTGAATTACAATTTCCGTAGTGGCAGATCCACCGCCGGCCGCTCGGTTGGTTGACACCCTCCCGCTAGCTCATTACAAGGTTGATTCTGCTCGGCACCCTGCGAACCGCTACCTCTCTCCTGCACCAGCTAATCATGAGCAAAAAGAACGCCAACTCGGGACCGTCGGCAGCCGCCGCACGCAAGGAATTGGAGCGCGTCGATCGCGACCTGCTCAAGCTCATCAGCGATCGCACGCGGATCACCCAGAAGCTGGCCCGCGCCCGCCACCAAGAGGGTGGCCAGCTGCACGATATGTCGGAAGAGGACGGCGCGATTCAAAAGCTGCTCGAGCAGAACAAAGGGCCGTTGAACGAAGCCGGCCTGCGAAACATCTGGCGCGAACTGCAAGGCCAAGCGCGGGCCCTCGTGCAGCCGCAGCGGATTGCTTATCTCGGACCGAAGTTCAGCTACAGCCACCTGGCCGGCATCGCCAAGTTTGGCGATTCCACCGATCTGTTGCCGCTCGCGACCATCAAGGCCGTCTTCGAAGCAGTCAGCGTCGGCGAAGTGAACTACGGCATCGTGCCGATCGAAAACTCGACCGACGGACGCGTGGTCGACACGCTCGATATGTTCGCCCGCGTGCCGCTGCAGATTACCGGCGAAGTGCAACTCAAAATCCATCACTGCCTCCTTGGCAAATGCGTCCGCTCGCAAATCACCGAGGTCTACAGCAAGCCGCAGGCTCTCTCGCAGTGTCGCGATTGGCTGGCCAAGAACCTGCCGAGCATTCGCACGGTCGAAGTCACCAGCACCGCCACTGCCGCTCAAATCGCCGTCGATAAACCGGGCGCCGCCGCCGTCGCCAGCTACGAAGCCGGTTTGAACTACGGCTTGAACGTGATCGACGCCAACATCGAAGACAACAAGAACAACGTCACCCGCTTTGCCGTTATCGGCGGCGAAGCGCCGAAGCGCAGCGGCCGCGACAAGACCTCGGTGATGTTCGCCATCCCGCACAAGCCCGGCGCTCTAGCCGACGCCATGGCCGTCTTCAAACGCGGTGGTTTGAACATGACCTGGATCGAATCGTTCCCGATGCCGAACATGAAGAACGAATACCTGTTCTTCGTCGAACTCGAAGGCCATCAAGCCGATTCGAAAGTGAAGAGCGCCCTCGCCGCGCTGGCCAAGAAAACGGATAAGCTGAGCGTGCTCGGTTCGTATCCGAAGGGTGCGGCTGCGGATTAAATGGAATTTACTCCCTCGCCCCTGTACTCAGGGGAGAGGGCCGGGGTGAGGGGCTGAAGCAGGATTGACGTCCACTTGCAGTTCGGCCCCTCACCCTAACCCTCTCCCCTGAGTACAGGGGCGAGGGGACAGGAATGATGCGTGCGGCCTGACCAACTCTCTTTCGACGCCAGCTACGCCCACTGCCGCGCCATCGTTCTTCGCGCCAAATCGAACCTTGGCCGCGCCTTCTGGCTCCTTCCCGAACCACAACGTTGCGGCATGGATGCGCTCTACGCTTTCGCCCGCGAAGCCGATGATATCGTTGATAACGAAGCTTCCTCGACCGATCGCTTGCAGGGCCTGGTTGCATTTCGCGAACAGCTACAAGAAACGCTGCGAGGAAATACGAGCACAGGAGTGTTTCCTGCGCTCGCGGATACGATCGAGCGTTATAGAATACCGCCACAGCCGCTCATCGATCTGCTCGATGGCTGCGCGATGGACCTCGAGCCGAGCATCTACGCCAACTGGGATGAGCTCCGCGAGTATTGCTTGCGCGTCGCTTCCAGCGTTGGCCTCGCCTGCATGAAAATCTGGGGCTGCAATGATCCCGCAGCCACCCAACCAGCCATCGATTGCGGCCTGGCTCTGCAGCTGACGAACATTCTCCGTGACGTTCGTGCCGATGCGGAACTCGGACGGATCTACCTGCCGCGCGATGAAATGGCCCGCTTCGGCGTCTCGGCAGAAGACATTCTGGCCTGCCGAGCGAGTTCCCAGACGGCTGAGCTTATTCGCTTCGAAGCGGCCCGTGCGCGCGAGCTGTATCAATCGGCTTGGCAAGCCATGCCGCTGATTCCGCAACCCGCGCGGCGACTTTATTGGTTGATGCACCAGACCTATTTCGGACTGCTGCAGAAAATTGAACGCCAGCCGAACGTTGTCTTTGAAAAACGCGTCGGCTTGAGTTGGCGAGCCAAAGTCTGGCTCGCGACTCGCGCGACGCTGGGAATTTAACCGCTACTTTGCCCAGCGGCGAATGGTGATTCCGCTCGCCTGACCTTGCGGCGTGACGCTCAGATTAATGCAGGTCTCTCCGGCCGAATCGCCGCGCTTGGCGGGCCGAATCGGGCATTCTGGATCGAGATTTTCCAGCGTTTGAATCGGGAACAGCGAGCCATTCTGCAGGGCCAGCGCACTGGCAATCAGTTCGACCAAGCCACCGGCGGCACCAAGATTGCCGAAGTAGCTCTTGGCCGCGGTGACCGGCACCTTGTCGGCAGCCGCGCCGAGGGCGGCGGCAATTCCTTGGGCTTCGAGCTTATCGCGCCGCACGTCAGACAGCCCGTGAGCGTGAATATGGCCAACCTCGCTGGGTTGCAGCTTCGCGCTCTTCAAGCATTGCTTCACAACGTTGGCGATGGCCGTCTTTTCGTCGGGATTGCTGTCGCGATCGGCCACAATCGACGACGCGCTGCCGATGACTTCGGCGATAATCGTCGCGCCGCGGGCCTCGGCGGCCGAAAGTTCTTCCAGCAAAATGCACGCGGCCCCTTCGCCGATCACCTGACCATTGCGGGCCGCGTCGAAGGGACGGCTGAGCTTGGCCGGATCGTCGCCCGAGGCAATCGCCTCTTGAATTTGGACGTGAATCGACCGCGAAGGATGAATCCGCGTGCCAGTGGCGCCCGCGAGCATCCGATCGGCATGGCCGCGCTCAATGGTGTGATATGCCTCGGCCACCGCTTGGTTCGACGAAGCTTCGCGGCAGGTGAGCGAGTTATTCGGCCCGCGCAGATCGTTGAAAATCGCCACGTGGGCAGCTGGCAGGTTCGGCAGATACTTGAGCAGCCACAGCGGCTCCACGGCGGGCAAACCTTGGTCGGCCCAACGGGTGAAATCGAATTCGCCGTTGTCGTTCACGCAGTTCTTCACGCCGGCGGCGAACTCACCTGGCAGCGTCAGCAAATAGTCGCTGCCGTACAGCACGCCCAGGCGGTCGCGATCGATGGCGTCGAGCTTCAGCCCTGCGTGCGTGATGCAGAGTTGGGCCACGGCTACGCCCATTTGAATCTCGCGGCACATCACCTTGAGATTCTTTTTGATGTCGCGCGACATCTTCTTTTCGAGCGGCCCGAAATCTTCGATGGCCGCAGTGAACCCACGGGCCTCGGCGCCGTAGCGCGTAGGGAGCGAATCGCTCGGAATGCTCGTCAGCTCGGCCACGCCGCTCCGCTCATTGGCGAGCGCATCCCACAGGGCCTCCGCCGAGTTTCCCAGCGGGCTAACAAGTCCAATTCCAGTGATGACAACGCGGCGAGTCATATCGCAGCTCAGATCCGTGGTTCTTGAGGATCGAATAGTTTGTGCAAACCGAACATTTTAACCATGCTACCGCGTTTGCGTCGAGGTGGCTCTGCTGCGCCACCCTTGTCAGCGGCGTCGCAAGACGACATTACAAACCTGCGAGCCAATCGAGCAATACCGTTTGATCGGCCAGCGAACTCAGCACCAGATCGGCCTGTTCGCTATTTTCATACGACTTCGGATCATCCGTGCCGGTCAGAAGCACCGTCCGCGCTCCCGCCGCGCGGCCGCATTCGATATCGAAGCGATAATCGCCGATCATTACGACTTCGGCCGGATTCACTTGCCACTCGTGGCACAGCCGTTCGATCGGCCAAGGATGCGGCTTGACCGGGCCGTCGTCGCGCGTCATCACATGCGAAAAATGCAAAGCCACACCGCGGAGCGTCGCTTCGGTCACAGGCCGACTATTGCGAGTGACGATCGCTTGATGCCAACGCTGCCGCGTGACACTCTCCAAAACTTCGCGCACGCCGGGCAACAACTGCGAACGATCGGCCCCGGCCTGCTCGTGCCGATGCAAAATCTGCCGGCAGCGCTCCGCATGATCGGCGGGCAATTTGGTGAGGGCCTCGAGAATGGCCATCTCCGGCGGCAGCTCCATTTCTTGCCGCATCAGGTCGAAGTCCAGTTGCGAATCGACCAGCGTGCCATCGAGATCAAAAATCACGCCGCGAATTGCCACAGTCATTCTCCCCCGAGTTCCGCCTCGATTTTGCGATTCAGCCAAGCAACCAAAATGCTCGCATGTGCGAGCGGTTGATCCTTGCCGATCGAGCCGTTGTCCTCTCGATCGTAGAAGTACTGAGGCACACCGCGAAAGGCCTGGTCGATGAATTGCTGCAGAACGGCGGGATCCACGCGCTGCTCGAGCATCCACTCATAAGCCGGAATGTAGATCTTGCGGCGGGCTTCGACGATGTCGAGCAATCGCGGCGAGTCGCCCCACTGATGCCCGAGCGGTTTGCCGACTCGCTTCTGCCCGCCACCCTCGAAAAAACGGGGCGCGATTTTGCCGCGGATCACCTTCAGCCCTTGCCAGATTCCTTCAACGGAATCGGCTCGCTCGTTGGGCCTGCCGGGAATCGGCAAGCCGCCATGCGCGTAGAACGGACTGAGCGTGTCGAGCGGTGTTTCGCCGCGGCTACTCACGTCGATCCACCGCACACCTTCTGGTGGCTGACCAGTACGAACCTGCGAATAAGGGAGAAATCGGCAGCGAACTAACTTGCGAGCCCGAGGCATGGTTTTTCTTATGCGCGAACGCCAAACAAACAGACCGACTACCCCAAAGCTTTTTCATGGGGCCGAAGTTGCTGAAAGCCCCGGCAGCGGCGACTGTACGGAGCCTTGATCTGAGTGCGCGTGTCGAACGAAGAGATCAATTAGCTTCGCTTTTGTTTTGTCTTTCAAGTTGCTTTCACTTGCGTCATTTTGCATTGTGTCGAGTATCTGCATTGCCATTCCAATTGTATTCATACGTTCGAGTTGCTGAACAAACTTATCCGCTTGCTGCAACGTCGACTTGTAAATAAACAGGAATGTCGCTCCGATGAACTGTGAAAGAACTCCTGCTGCACCTGCGAGGATGGGCCCAGCTGCCGACTCCTTATAGTTCATTGCGAGCCAGACACCGTAGCCAATCAATATGAACCCGCCGGCCATAACCGCTGTCGCTAAATAAAATATCGAGTTGACCTGGGATAGATTGCGGTTGAAGTATAGTTGCAGAGTACTTCTCGCAAGTTCCCAGGCAGGCTGTGCCTTTTCTGGCTCGGATGCCATGCGCTCTGTCGCACGCTGAACCTGCAATGACGAAAGCGTATCGAGCTCTTTCTTCATTGGGTAAATTTCGGGAATCGTAGCCGCGGCGGCACCGAGTGAGGCACCTGCGAGCAATCCTATGATGGGTGTTTTCAAAAACGCTAATGACCCAAAATACTTCGTGTCAGTTTGGGCTACCGCAATAGTTGCAGTGATTACTGCAGCCGTAAAAACTATCAAAACAGCATTTATGATCTGTTTTCGGCGTAAACCCGGCTCCGGAGAGCGGTCCCTCACTAGTTGGCTCGTCGGATCTTCTTCGGCGGCAGATTCAGCCATTTCAACACTCATAATTGGCAATCGATTTGAACCAGTTCAGCCTTTCTATCTCTAGCCCAACGATTTAGCAACCGCGACTGGAAACACCTAAGCAGGCATTTTTCACGTTGCCAGCCACTAGCGAGTTAAGTTCTAATTCTTTCAGCAGCAATCAGAACCCTGGAGGGGCTGACATGAGCATTGGTTCTCTCGGCAACGTTAGCAGTTTGGCCGCTTCTCCCACAACACAGCGGACCAGCGACACCGAAAAAACGCAAACCGCGACCACAGAAAAAAGCCACGCCGACGCTGCCGCCGAATACGCCGAGCGGGCCGCCGGCATCGGCGAAACGCAAGAAGAATCAAAAGCCGGCGACCGCGACGCCGACGGCCGCCGCTTGTGGGAATTCGGCCAACAGAAGAGAAAAGACGACTCAGAAGCCAGTGAATCTACTCCTGGCCAATCAAAAGATCCCACGGGCACGGCGGGATTGAATGTGGATCTGTCGGGCTAGTCTTTTGCGAGCACCGAGAAGTCGGGTTCGATCGATCTACATCGGCAGGATTGGCAGGGCGAGCAGCGCGGCGATACGCTGATTGTCTTGCACCGTGTACAGCGATCACCCCGCTAAGCGTTTTTGCCGGAGGAACACCCGATGATTAGGCGTTTCTTTTTCTTGCTCGTGGCTGTGCTTGCAAATTCAATCGCCTGCCAACTGCAAGCCGCAGATCCACCTGCTCCAAAAATTGAAGTCGAGGAATCTCTCTTCGTCGATGGTGAGTTCGACGCAACGATCACAGGTGGCAAGTTTGCCGGTCAGACTCTATTCGACAACCGCGAACTGCAGCAGGCCGCTCCGAAAACAAATGGGCTGATGCTGAAGAAATGCACGCTCGACGCTGATATCGACGTCATTCTCAAGCCATTCCCGAAGTTGAAAGAGCTGTACCTCATTGATTGTCAGTTGTCGCCAAAAACAAACCTGGGCAAGTCGGCGCGGCTCGCGGACCTCACCTCGTTCACGTCCGAGCGAACCCCTTTGACCGATGCAGATCTGGCCTTCACTGCCCGAGCGAAGAAACTCGAATCGCTGGAGGTGCCCGGCGCCAACCTGAAGGGAACTTTTCTGGATGGACTCGCGGGGAGCAAGTCGCTGCTGTATCTGCTGCTGGGTGAAAATCAGATTCCCGACGAAAAATGCGAAGTTTTCGCGACCATCAAATCGTTGCGGCGGCTCAACCTCAGTCAAAACGGCTTGTCCGATAAAGCAGCGCCGGCCCTCGCGAAATGCACCATGCTGCAAATCTTGCATCTGGAAAAGAACAAACTGACCGATGCAGGGGGCGCGCAATTTGCCAGACTCACCGCAATCGATCAGCTGTATCTCGACGACAACAAAGTCACAGCGCGCGGCCTGGAAGGTTTTCGTGGTTCGAAGACGCTCCGCCATCTCTCCGTCGAAAACTGCGGCATTGATGAAGCATTTTTGGCGGCACTCCGGGGTTCGTTTCAAACCGTGAAGAAATAGGAACACATGAAAATTCTCATCGCCGGAGCCACCGGCGCTGTCGGCAGACCGCTTGTCGCGCAATTGCTGGCCAAGGGGCATCAGGTCGTCGCGCTTACTCGCTCGCCGGAAAAAGCCCAGGCGTTGCAAGCACAAGGCGTCGAAGTTGCGATCGCCGACGTGTTTGATGCCGAGGCGGTGAAGTCGGCCATCCGTCGCGCTCAGCCGGAGATTGTTATTGAACAACTCACGGCCTATCCGAAAACGTACACACCGGAATCGATGCGCGCGGCGGCTGCGTTCAACCAACGCATTCGTCTGGAAGGTGGCGCGAACGTACTCGCGGCGGCCCAGGCGGCTGGTGTGCGACGTTTCTTGCGACAGTCGATCGCCTTTTGGGCGAGTCCGGGCACTGGATTGGCGGATGAAGACACGCCGCTCGCGAACACCACTGCGCCGGCGGTTGCAGCCGACATTGGCATTGTTACCGAACTCGAACGGCGACTGCTGGAGAGTGCGAATATCGAAGGAATCGTCTTGCGCTACGGATTTTTCTATGGCCCGGGAACTTGGTTTCATCCCGATGGCGACGCGGCTCAGCAGGTGCGACAGCAGCAGTTTCCGATTGTGGGAAATGGCGCTGGTGTGTGGTCATGGCTGCACATCGAAGATGCAGCGATCGCCACCGTTGTCGCTGCCGAGATCGGGAAGCCGGGCAAGTATCTGATTGCGAACGATCAACCGCTCGCCGTGCACGATTGGTTGCTGGCGCTCGCTCAATGGTTGGGCGCTCCACCGCCGCCGCGCATTACGTTGGACGATGCAATTCAAGGAGGCGGCGCTGATGCGGTGTACTATGGCACGCAAATGCGAGGCGTCTCAAATGCCAAGGCCAAGCGCGAACTGAACTTTCAACCTCGGCCGCTGGAGTGGCTCAGCGCGGTCAAAAACTAGCGCAGGACGGCTTCGCCCGTTCGCGGATTCGTTAGCGTGACATTCTCTAGCGAGCGAATGCGCCAAGAGTCGTTTCGTTTTCGGAGCACAGCGAGAATCAGCGTATCGACTTGATGCGGCCCGGCGGGATGTGCGACGCCGGCCGACAAGCGGCTCCAAAAATGAATCACGGCCACGCCGTCGGCGATGTGGTCGACGTCGATTAGCTCATTCTGTTGCGTCGAGTCGCTATAGACCGTCTCGTGAATCGGCACGTGCATTTTCACAATCGCATCGACGCCGCGAACGTAATGGCCGAAACGGTTCACGAAGGTGGCGTCTTCCTCAAAGAGACTGCCGAGGGCCTGCATATCGTGCGCGTTCCAAGCAGCTTGGAAAGTAGCAGGGGCGTCTTCGGGAACATTCATCGCGGGGTGTCTCGCCTTGGTAATCCACGATGAGAAGACGCGTCCTTTCGCGGAGCGAAAGGCGACTGTTTAGCGTTTCTTGCCAACGAAAACGTAGTACGGCATCCGCGCCAGCGGCACGTAGGGGACCTTCGCCTTTTCTTCTTCGAAGCGCAGCGGTTCGAAGTGTCGATGCAGGAACGGCACGTGATCGGGGGATGGATAGACGTTATCCATGCCGAACCAGGTGGGCCAGAAGGTGCGGGTGAACCAGCCGTGACGCTTCAGGCCGTCGCGCGGGTATTTGCGGCTGACGTAGAAATCGACCACGCCAAGGATGCCGCCCGGCTTGAGCATGGCCGCGGCGTTTTCGATGGCGGCGAACCAATCGGGAATCATCGTCAGCGAGTACGAAAAGGTGACGACATCGGCCGGGCCGTCGGCGGGCTGAAAGGTCGTAGCGTCGGCTTCGACGGTTTCGACGTTCTTCCACTCGCGGGCTGCAATCCGATTGTTCGCCACCGTGAGCAGCGATGGCGACAGATCAAGGATGTACGCCTTCCGCAGCTTCGGAATGTTCTCGGCGATGTATTCCAGATTCGCGCCGGTGCCGCCACCCATATCGACCCACAGGCCGTTCTCGGGAAGAGGAACGCCGGTGTACATTTCGCGCCGGCCCTTCAGCAGGCGTTTGCGAAAATCGTCATACGCTTCGGCCTGACCGGAGTAAAAATTCTCGAGGCGAGCAGCATGGTCCTTGCCGCGCACCGGTTTGAGTGCGAGGTGGTAGAGGATTTTTAAGTCGGACCACAGGCCCATGGTTGCCCTCATTCGCCACGTAGGGTGCCACCCTACAAAAAACTAAGCTGCCAAATCAGTGATGTAGAAGCTGCCGTAGGTGTGAACGCGGTCTTTGGCGTGCAGTTCGGCGGCTAGATCAGGATGGTACTTGAGGAACTCCGACAGCATCCGCTGCTTGCCGTCGACGGTCACATTCACCTTGTCGATGAAGTCGGTTCGCAAGCCGCCACTCCGCCACAGAATGCGCGTGTTCGGGGCTGCCCGCTCCAAAATCGACTGCCATTCGAGCTCGAGCAGCGGGAAAAATTTGTCGCTGAGCCAGTCCATGTGATCGAGCAGCACGTAGCGCGAGATCTTGCCGTTGTGCCGTTCCAAGAAGCCTTGCACCGAGTCGGTGTGCGTTGTCACGCGATCGATGAGACCACCCTTGAGTTTCTGAAAATTGTCGGGCTTGAGATATTCCGGGCAGCAGGTCGGCGTGTAGGCCCCCTTCATGTAGACGCGCCAGAAGTAATTGTCGTGCAGCGGCAGATCGCGAAAGACGGCTTCCACGCTGTCCTGCACAAACTTCAGAATGCCACCTTCGTACTGCTTCTCAACTTGCCGTCGCTGCGCCTTCGGCACGCCGACCATCGACAGCGTGGTGTCGCGGTTCATGGCAAATTTCATCGGCCGCGACCAGAATTTGGCCTTCAACTGCTTGTCGTAGATTTCGCGCTGTTCCTCAATCGACGTGGCGTCGAGGGCGGCGTCGATCAACGGCCGAACGCGAATGATGCGGTCGGTGTAAATCTTGATGGCACGGGCAAATTGGCCGCTCGTGCCGCGGAAATAAAAGCTGCGGTTCTTGTCGCAGAAGAACTTGATCCAGCGGTCCCAATAATTGCGCGACCACTGCGGCAAGGCGGTGCGGAGCTTGTCTTGATAGACCTTGCGGGCGTTCGGATGATAGCCCTGACCGAAGAACTGGAAAAAGTCTTCGTATTCTAGGTGCTGAATGCCCGACTTTTTCAGATCGAGCAGGGCGTTTTGCCGCGGGTTCATGTCGACCGCGTGCACATGGTTCGGCCCGCAAATGGCGTAGTCGAGGGCGTTGCAGCCCGCCGACGTGATCACCAGCACGTTGTCCTGCGGCCCCAAATTGAGGGCCACCCGGTCGAGGCGCGGGTCCTCCCAGCAGGTGTTGTAAACAAGGTTGTTGCCGTGGACGAACTTGAAAACCCGTCCGCTCACCCAGTCCAAAAGCCCCATCGTCCTTCCCCGCCTATGCTTGCTTCCGTGAATTCAGCAAACGGCCCATTGTAAAGTTGTCACCCGCCGGGCGAAAGGACGCTGACCGCTCGTACCTGGAACCCTCGGCATCGGCAATAATCACGTCGCAAACCATCACCACGCGAGGAAACCATGCCCCAACTCATCACCAAACCCACGCTCATCGAAGCCGCCGGCACCCCTCCCAAGCGGATCGAAGAATTCATCGGCCGGGTGAATTCCCAGACCGCAGCCCTGAGCATCGCCCGGATGACGAGCCCCAGCGGCTGGAGCGAACCAGGCCAAACGCCGGAGTTCGACGAGTACACCATCGTCCTCCGCGGCCAGCTGCGAGTGGAATCGAAGACCGGCGTGATCGAAGTTGCCGCCGGCCAAGCCATCATTTGCCCCCGGGGCGAATGGATCCGCTACAGCACCCCGGGAGCCGAAGGGGCAGAGTACATCGCTGTTTGCTTGCCGGCGTTTTCACCAGGGACGGTGCATCGCGATGCGTGAGCCGAATCGTTGTTACAAACTAGCGACACGCCAATCCGCGCGTGGATGGTAAAGTGCCCGAGTATCTGTAGCTGAATTCGCCAGAATTCAGGGCCGTCGTTGCGAGGTCACGATCTGAATTCTGGCGAATTCAGCTACTTTCAAACCATCCCAGAAAGTACTCATGCACTTCTATATCTCGCTCGCGTTCTTCTGCCTGACTGCGGTGGCCATCGCTGATGAAAAATCGCCGGTACCTGCCACGGCGAAAACTTCCACTGAACTGCGAAAGACAATCCAGGAGACTTCCCCAAAGCTGCTCTCACCCGAGCGAATTCCAGTCGACTTCGCGGAGTTCAATCGCACCGGCCGCAGCGTCTTTCTGGCCTGGTATTGCCCAACTTCCGGTGAAGCAACTTGCCGCGTCTTCAGCTACGAGTTCAACGAGACCAAGAAAGAATGGAAGTTGCTCCGCGAGCAGTTCTTTCGCGGCACGCAAGACATTTCGCCCGAGTTCACACTCGATCTGCGTCTCCGCTTTCGCGACGTTCGCGGCAAAGAGATTTTCTACGAACCAGAACCGAAGTAGGCGAAAGATGTAGGCCGGAACGAGCGGTACTCCGCGCTGTTCCGGCAGACCGCGGGCGTGACGTCACTCTGCAGTTCATGCCGGAACTGTGCGGGGTACCGCTTGTTCTGGCCTACTCCACTTGCGCCGCCGCTTGTTCAAACAAATGCTTAGCCGCTCGGCCGCTGATAGTCGTGCAGCGCAGCAACTCTGCCGCGATGAGTTCAGTGGCTCGCCAGGTGGCTGGATCGGCGAGTAAGTACTCGACCTTGTCGAGCAACCGGCGTTCGAGTCGCTCGACTTGCTTTTGATTTCCGGCCCGCTGCATGGTCATCGCCCGCACCGCTCGCAAGTCCTGCTGAGCGCCGCCCCAAGCATACTCGCCGGTGTAAACCGCTTCGGCTGCGACACCGCCAAGCAGAATCAGAACTTCCACTTCCAATGGATCATGCGCCGGTTTGGCTCGGCCCTTTTTCAGTTCGCACTGCCCCAGCCGCAGCTGGTTCGGCAGAATGCTGACGCGCTGCACATTGCGGCCGAGCGCCAGCGCGATCACCGCATGCCCCGCCTCATGATAGGCGGTGGCCAGATTCGTTGCGGTCGCTTCGTTCGCCGCGGGAGGTGTCTCGTCCATCGCAGCCGCGACTATTCCTTCTTATCGTCGTCGGTCTTCATTCCCGGCAACGTTCGCTTCTTGGGCTCGCCCAGCAGCGCCGTGCTGGTCACGGTAATCTGCGTGGCAAGGGCCTGACCGGCGGCCTTTTGCCCCATCGGAAATTTGGCCTTCACTTCGACCTTGTCGCCGACTTGAGCAAACTGCAGGTGATTCACATCCACCGAGATTTTGGCGTCCTTGGCCACATCGGCCTTCACCGTGGTGCCCGCGCAGTTGATCGTCAGATCTCCAGTTCGGCCGACCTTGGTGATCTGGCCGGCGATGTTTTGCACAACGTCTTCTTCCTTAACCTTCGGCCCCTTCTTTTCCTTTTCACTTTCCTCCGGCTTGGAGCCAAAGAGATTCGCGCCGGCCAGTCCACCCGAAGCACCTTCCGGGCCGACACCCACGCCGCGGCCTTCACGAACGGTGATGATCGTCAGATTTTGCACCGGCTCGGTCGCTTGGCCCCGCTTATTCAATTTGGCTTTGAACTCAACCAGCATGCCGGCCTTCAAAAAGGCGGGATCAGCATTCCCCGTGAACGAAACGTCTTGCGGCCGCGCGTCGACTTGCACAATCCAGTTTTCGCCGGTGCTCGCGGTGATCTGCAGCAGAGGCCCCTGCGTTCCCTTGATGTTGCCCGAGAAATCGGTGTTTTCCCACTGAATTTGCTGCCCCTGCTGCCGCATGCGGGCCATCTGCTGCTGCCATTGCTGTTGAGTTTGCGCCGATGCGGTTTGAACGACCGCCAACACGGCGAAGGCAAAGGTTGCGAGAGAACGAAGCATGGTAGGCACCTGGAAGGCGGGAAAATGTCGATACTGTCACGATAACGCGGCGGGCGTTTGTTCGCCAGAGAAAACGAACCAGCCGCCGCGATGTACTCGTCTACAATTTCAACTTCCGTAGCCGAAGGGAATTCAAAATCACGCTCACCGAGCTCAAACTCATCGCCGCCGATGCCAGCATCGGATTTACCAAGCCGAGCGCCGCCAGCGGGATGCTCGCGGCATTGTAAACGAAGGCCAGAAACAGATTTTGGCGGATGCCCGCCGTGATCGCGCGACTCAAGCGAACGGCCCGCACAATGCCGCGCAGATCACCCTGCACCAGCGTGACGGCGGCACTTTCCATCGCAATATCGGCCCCGGTTCCCATCGCAATGCCGACGTCGGCCAGCGCGAGAGCCGGCGCGTCGTTCACACCGTCGCCAGCCATGGCGACTTTCTTCCCCTCACGCTTCAGGCGGGCAATGACATTCCCTTTGTCCTGCGGCAGTTGATCTGCGATGACTTCACCGATGCCGAGCTGTTTGGCAACAGCATCCGCCGTCGTGCGGTTGTCGCCAGTCAGCATGATGATCCGCAAACCCATCGCCCGCAGCTGACTCAGCGCCTCGGGCGTGGTCGCTTTGACGGGATCGGCCACGCCGATCAGTCCAATCACTTGGCCATCACGAGCCGCGATCATCACCGTCTGTCCAGCCGTTTGCAGTTGCTGCAAAAGCTCCTGCCAATCCAAGAGATCGATCTTCTCCGCTTGCATCAGCGCCGAGTTGCCAAGTGCGATCCGTTTGGTCTCGAAGTTTCCGATCACTCCCTTGCCAGTGATCGCTTGAAAGGCCTGGACATTCACAGGCGCGATTTGCTTCTCTTTTGCACCTTGAACAATCGCGGCAGCCAACGGATGTTCGCTGGCGATTTCCAATCCAGCGGCCAGCGACAAGAGTTCGTTCTCGGTGACATTGGCCGCGGGAATGATCGAAACTAGTTGCGGCTGACCGGTCGTCAACGTGCGAGTCTTATCGAGGACGAGCGTATCAACCTTCTGCAACTCTTCGAGCGCTGCCGCATCGCGAAAGAGAACTCCCGCCTGTGCGCCGCGTCCGGTGCCAACGAGCACTGCCATTGGCGTGGCGAGTCCCAGTGCACACGGACAGGCGATGATCAAGACTGCCACCGAGTTCAAAATGGCGTGCTGCAGTCGCGGCTCACTTCCGAAACCATACCAACCGACAAACGTAATCGCTGCCGCCAGCAAGACCGTCGGCACGAAGAACATCGCCACGCGATTGACGACCTTTTCAATCGGCGCTCGGCTTCGCTGGGCTGCCGTCACCATCCGCACAATGCTGGCGAGCAGCGTATCGTCTCCCACGCGCTCGGCTCGCATGATCAACCCACCGTTGCCGTTCAGCGTGCCGCCGGTCAGCGTGTGCCCCGCAAATTTTTCCACGGGAATCGGCTCGCCGGTCACCAGCGATTCATCGACGGAACTCATTCCCTCCAGCACCACGCCATCGAGCGGCACTTTCTCACCCGGCCTGATTCGCAAGCGATCGCCGACGCGCACTTCCGTCAGCTGCACATCCATTTCGTTGCCGTTGTCGCGAATCACGCGCGCAGTTTTTGGCGCGAGGCCCAGCAAAGCCCGCACGGCGGCGCCGGTTTGCGCTCGCGCTCGCAGTTCCATCACTTGTCCGAGCAGCACGAGCACGATGATGACGGCAGCACTATCGAAATAGGGTTCTACGGCGTCACAATGGCGCATACTTTCTGGAAAAATCTGCGGTGCAATCGTCGCTGCCAGGCTGAACAAAAACGCCGCGCCGACGCCGATGGCAATCAGCGTGAACATATTCGGGCTGCGATGCACCACCGACAGCCAGGCCCTTTGAAAAAACGGCCAACCGCACCAGAGGACCACGGGAGTTGCCAAAAGCAGCTGCAACCAACTGAGCGCCGCCATGTGCTGATGCAGGAACCCGCTCAGCGTTGGCCAAGGGACCAGCCCTCCCATCGCGATCAAGAACACAGGGAGCGCGAGCACTCCGGCGATCCAGAATCGCCGTTGCATATCGAGCAGTTCCGGATCGGGCCCAGCGTCTGCCGTTGGTTCCATCGGCTCAAGGGCCATGCCGCACTTCGGGCACACGCCGGGGCCGATCTGCACAATCTCGGGATCCATCGGGCAGGTATATTTCGCCGTGGCCGATGCAGTTGGCATCGCCTCTGTCGGCTTCTTCCCGCTGGCGTATTCAGCTGCATGGGCCTGAAACTTCTTCACGCAGTGCTGACTGCAGAAGTAATACGTTTTGCCACCATGCGTCGCCGTGCCCGCCGGATGGGCAGGGTCAACCGTCATGCCGCACACCGGATCGATCGCCGTGGCGGGCTGCAGCACATTCAGACTAGGACGGCGAGGTTCGGCAGTCATGAAGCGAAGGGCCAAAAACGAAGCAAGCGAGAATCCTTCGTTATACACTTCGCTGCGCAGCCAACGACGGGCCGCGCTGGGCCTGCATACTTCGTGACTTCGCGTTACCGTTCCATCGGCGACTTATCTTCCGGCACGATCGAAAGATCGCCGGTCGAACGCATGATCACGCGATAGCTCTTGCCCTTTTGCACTTTCATCGAGACCGCGCCGCCGTGGGCCGCACGAATGCCCATTTCGTGGGCCAGTTGGTCGTTGTTGGCGATATTCCAGAAGTCGCCCCAGATCTTTTTCTCGAGGTCCGACATCTTGCCGGCGCGAGCGTACGCCTTCGGCCGTTGATCTTTTTCGTCGAGCGGAAAGCCTTCGGCGGGTTGCTGCTTGTCGCCGAAGATGCGGTGGAACAGGATCAGCGAAGTGCCGCGCTCGAGGTCGGCTTGTTCCACGTACTTGTCTTCGAACTTGACGAGGAAGTTGTCGATGTAGACGAGATCGCCGCGGACGCGAAACTCGCGCGGAGTATCGATTGGGGCGCCTTCGTCGTTGAGCTCGACAAATTCGACGAGCGAGAACGGCTGGCCTTGCGGATCGAGCCCTTGGTCGGTGACCGCCAATCGCGCCAGGCGATGATCGACTTTCATCAGAGCCAGCGACGTCTCGAGCCGTTCAAGGTCTTTGCTTAGTTTTGAAATCTGCGCCTGCTGCTCTTGGAGCAAGACCGTCTTCTGCGCGATCTCGACGGTCTTGGCTTCGAGGTCCTTCTTCGAGATTTCGAGTTCCTTGTTGGCCGCGGCGAGCTCTTCCGCACTTTTTTTGGCGGAGATTTCGTTCTTGTAGTAAGTCGAGTAGCCGAACCAACCAGCGACGCTCGCAGCGCTGAGCACGACCGTCGCCAGGATAGTGCGCAGAAAGCTGTTGATCGTCGAAATGTTCTCCATCGTCGATGCCATTGATCAGTTCCCTAATCCCAGGAGTTGTCTCGTCGCGGCGGCGATGTCCTTTTCGCGCATCAGGCTCTCACCCACCAGCATGGCATCGACGGCGGCTTCCTGCAAACGGATCGCATCGGTCCGGGTGAAAATCCCACTCTCGCCCACGAATACGCAATCGAGCGGCACGCGCGAACGCATCGTGATGGTTCGATTCAAATCGATCTCGAACGTCCGCAGATCGCGGTTATTCACGCCGATCAACTGCGCGCCGGCGGCGAGCACGCGGTCGAGGTTTTCTTCGTCGTAGAACTCGACGAGTGGTGTGAGGCCGAGCTCGACGGCTTCGTTGTGCAGCTTGCGCAGATTGCAATCGTCGAGGCACTCGGCAATCAGCAGCACCGCATCGGCGCCGGCGAGGCGAGCTTCGAGAAGTTGATAGGTGTCGAGGATGAAATCCTTCCGCAGCAGCGGCAGATTGACCGCAGCCCGGATCTGTGTGAGATAGTCGAGACTGCCCTGAAAAAAGTGCACGTCCGTGAGAACGCTCAAGCAAGTCGCGCCGGCAGACTCATAGGCCTTGGCAATTTCGACCGGGTGAAAGTCAGCCCGAATTACGCCCTTGCTGGGGCTCGCTTTTTTGACTTCCGCAATCAACTTGATGGGGCCATCGGCGGCGAGGGCGGCGAAGAAGTCTCGCGTTGGCGGGGCGTCTTTTAGTTGCGCTCGGAGTTCGGATTCAGCGCGCGCTGACTTGAGCGCGGCGATTTCGTCGCGCTTGTGAGTGACGATTTTTTCGAGAACATTGGTCATCGGGAGGGCGACGCTCCTGCGGAGCCGAGTTAGGCAAAGGAAGGTGATGTGCGCGGCAGGTCTGCGGCTCGGCGGGAGCCTCGCCCTCCCGAACCGCAACGGCTACTCAAATGTAATACATCTCTTCGCCCTGCTCCTTGAGCGCGCCGACGAGATCGGCGAAGGAGATTTTGCTGAGCATGTCGCGCTCCTGGCGGGCGACGTCTTGCCAGCTTTTGAGGAGGATCTGAGCGGTGCGCGTCGGATGCTCGGCGTAGGAGCGGATGGCGGCTGATTGACTATCGACGACCGACATGACTTCGCCCAGCGTGATCTCGCTGGGATCGCGGGCCAGTTGATACCCGCCGGCAGCGCCGCGGGTGCTGTTCACCAGGCCGGCGCTTTTCAGCTGCAGCAGAATCTGGACCAGGAAACGCGAGGGAATGCCATGGGCATCGGCGATTTCGCGAATGCGCACGGGCTCTCCGCTGTCGTGCCGGGTCGCCAATTCGAGGATGGCAATGCACGCGTATTCGGTTTTGGCGGAGACAATCACTGAGTATGCAGCCCGCACTCGGTCTTGGCCGAACCGCTCCAGCGGCCCGCCCGTTCGTCTTCGCCGATCGACACCGCTCGCGTGCAGGGCCAGCAGCCGATGCTCGTATAGCCGTCGTCGTGCAGCGGGTTATACGGCACGTTGTTTTTCGAAATGAAACTCCAGACGAGCTTCTTATTCCAATTGGCCAGCGGGCTAATCTTCACGAGGCCAAACTTTTTGTCCCAGCCAACGATCGGCGCCGTGGCGCGATCGGGGCTTTGATCGCGGCGAATCGCGCTCGACCAGGCATGCATGCCCACCGAAGCTTCTTGCAGAACTTTGATCTTCCGCTCGAAGCAGCAGCGATCGGGATCGGTCCGATAAACGGGCCCACCATTGGCCTGTTCGAACTGCTCGACCGTGAGCGCCGGCTTTTTCATTTCGACCGCAATGCCGTAGCGGCGTTTGACTTCTTCCCGCAGCTCGAGCGTTTCTTTGAACTGATAGCCAGTGTCGAGGTTGAAGATCGGCGTTTCCGGCGCGATTTCGGCCAACATGTGGATGAGGATCATCCCTTCGGGGCCGAAAGCCGTGGCCATGGTAAACCGTGGCGCATAGTGCTCGACGGCCCAGCGCAGAATATCCTGCGGCGTCGCCGTTTCGAGTTGCTGACTGGCCGCGGCGAGCTCGGCTTGCAACTCGGGCGTGTAAACCAACTTTCCTTCGGCTGTCTCGGCTGGCGGCGAAACCACGCGCAAATCCGGCGACGTTGAGTGCGACATAGATAACGCAGATCGGTGCAGTGCGCGACTCATAAAAAGGTCCCGGCGTTCGAGTCCTGAACTACCGTTGCAGGCAAATCCTACGAATGTTGCTCAAATAAGTCAACATTCGTAGGCCGTGAATGTTCATCGGTCCGGGTCGTCCGGTCCTGCAGGCGGCCAGCACATTTTCTGGCCTGCGAATGCAAACCTGTGACTGATAAGCTGTCAGGTTGGGGCCAGCTTCACTAGTGGTCGTTGGCACCAAAAATTTTCGCTACCCATAAGGATTCTCAAATGCCCCTTAAATGCCTTTGCTGGCAACTCAACTGCCGCTAGGGTTTCAGGGCAGTTTCCAGGAGGGAATAAGGGCAGATGTCTTCGCGTCAGACCATATTTCGGGGCCTTTGACGCCGGTTTCGCTGCCGATAGAATCTTGGAGCCAAAAGATTTTTGAAGTTCGTTCAAGAGGGCTCGTTTTCTAAGAGGGAGAGTCGCATGGCGGTTCGCGTCGCAATCAATGGTTTCGGTCGTATCGGCCGCCTGGTTTTCCGGGCGATGGTTGAGCAAGGCATTGTGGGTAAGGATGTGGAAGTGGTCGCCGTGGGCGATATCGTTCCTGCCGATAACCTGGCCTACCTCCTCAAGTACGACTCGATCCAAGGTCGCTTCGCCGGTGAGTTCAGCTCGAAGAAGTCGTCGGCTGACAAGGCCGAAGACGATGTGCTCGTGGTGAACGGCAAGGACATCGCCGTCGTCAGCGCCAAGAGCCCTGCCGAACTGCCGTGGAAGGCTATGAATGTGGACGTCGTGATCGAATCGACGGGCCTCTTCACCGAAGCCGAAAAAGCCAAGGGACACATCACCGCTGGCGCCAAGAAAGTCATCATCACCGCTCCCGCCAAGGGCGAAGACATCACGATCGTGATGGGCGTGAACTGCGACAAGTACGATGCCAAGGCTCACAACATCGTCAGCAACGCCAGCTGCACGACGAACTGCCTCGCGCCGC
The DNA here is from genome assembly GCF_024256385.1 of Anatilimnocola floriformis. Lineage (NCBI taxonomy): Bacteria > Pseudomonadati > Planctomycetota > Planctomycetia > Pirellulales > Pirellulaceae > Anatilimnocola > Anatilimnocola floriformis. The sequence goes on along the minus strand of NZ_JAMLFW010000001.1, from coordinate 2,328,957 downwards.
TCGTTCACGTGTTGCTGAAGGAAGGCTTCGGCATTGCCGAAGGCCTGATGACGACCGTTCACTCGTACACGGCCACGCAAAAGACCGTCGACGGTCCGAGCAAGAAGGACTGGAAGGGTGGCCGCGCTGCCGCTCAAAACATCATCCCCAGCACGACCGGCGCTGCTCGCGCGGTCGCACTGGTTTGCCCCGAAGTGAAGGGCAAGCTCACCGGCATGGCCTTCCGCGTGCCAACCGCCACCGTCTCGGCCGTCGACCTCACGTTCAAGACCGTGAAGGCCACCAGCTACGCCGAGATCTCGGCCGCCTTCAAGAAGGCCAGCGAGACCTACCTCAAGGGCATTCTCGAATACACCGAAGACGAAGTGGTCAGCAGCGACTTCATTCACTGCAAGGCCTCGTCGATCTACGACAAGGGTTCGGGCATCGAACTGAACGGCAACTTCTTCAAGCTCGTCAGCTGGTACGACAACGAATGGGGCTACAGCAACCGCGTGTGCGACCTGCTGAGCATGATGATCAAGAAGGGTCTGTAGTGTAGCCGCCACGCTCCGCGTGGCGCGTCTTTGATTGCAGATCGAATATCTTAAAAACTGAAAGCCCGGCGACGAAAGTTGCCGGGCTTTTTTGTTCAGATCAGCCGACGGCTATTCGGTTGCCAGTTCCGGCTGCGTTGGTAGTGAATCGGCCGGCTTCACCCGATAATCAGTTACCGTGGGCAAGCCCATTTGAGCCAGCAACCCCGGCGAGTCCGGCTTGCCATTTTCCATCTCCCAGGGTTTGTTCACACGGTAGATGCCGGGACGCAAGTAGGTGACGGCGAGTGCTTCGAGGAACACGATCTCGCGACCTGCTTTTGAGTCGGCTAGAGGAATTGTCTTATCGGCGTTGCCGCCCGGAGCTGGTGGAGTTGGATAACGCAACGGCAAGCGGGCGGTCGCCACACTTTTGGCGGCTTCGATTGCGGAGTCGATCGTATTGAGCACTTCAATCGCGACCTCTGTCGAATCAAACTCACCATTGACCGCGGCCAACTGCCAGCCTTCCTTAAATTGCAAGTTGTAACTGCTCTTCGCGAGAAAATTACGATTGTGAACTGCGTATTGTTCATCCATGTCGGGCAGGAAGATCACCTCAATGTCGCCTGACAACGCCACCGACGGACCAGCTGGCGTTTGACATTCGGCGTCAGCAAGCGGGGCGGAGGGACGAGTCTCACTGGTCTGCTTCGCAGCGCTTGCTGCAACTTGCCCCTGCACCGGAGCCGCTACTGCCGCGGCCGGTGCAGCAGCTTGCAGAGTGCTGGCCAGGTTCATGGCTCCAAGGCTTTCGGTATGCGATACCGGCAGGACATCACTTTTGGCAGGCCGCAGCCGGTTCTTCATCGCTTCCCATTCAGAAGCGGAAACTGCCTCAAACGCGTCGTTGTTCGTTTCACATCGGCGCACATACTGTGCGGGCACCAAGGCCAAGGCCTCGGCAGGATTTCGACCGTAGGACTCTACGAATGCCTTCGCCCAGGAGGTGTCCTTCGTGTTAATGGCCAACAGCGAAACTTGCTGTGAAACCTTTATTCGCTTTTTGACGACGACATAGGGTCTCGCCAAGTAATAGCGAAAACCCTTGATGTGTTCGTCGGCGCCAGTCACGCGATCACATTGTGTGATCTTATTGACTTGCATACTTGCGCAACCGCACAAGACGAGCGTAAGCAAACCGGCGAATACGCAACGAAACATGTTCGCACCTGTCAGACATAATGTGACAAAGGAAAGGGACAAGACTCGCAACAGTTCAATCGCCAACCCGAAGCACGTCCGGTGGCCGCAATTGCAGGTGCTGCAACTGCCCGTGACTGGGTTGGGTTGGTAGACGCCGCGGTAAGACTTGGGCACCCATTCCATCCGTAGGCAGCGGAGGAGTCGTCCGTTCCGCAGGTGCTGGACTTTGGTTGCCACCTTGGTTTTGGTTGCCACCCTTATTCTTCTTCTTAAGTTCATCTTCGAGTTTCTGCCTCGCGTCCTTGCAATCTTTCACATCCTGTTCGAGCTGACGCTTGTCGGCTGCTAGCTTGTCCAATTGACTACCACTCGCGACTTGCCAAATCTCGGTGTCGGTGGCGATCGGCAGGCCGAAAGACGTCAGCAGACCGCAGGGGCTTTCTTCGTCCAATCCTGGTGTCCGCTCCGACTCCTTATTGACTCGATACATGCCGGGCTCGATGTAGTATCGCACCACTCCTGCCATCCTCTGCGGAACCAATGCGGCCGCTCCGTTGGATCCGCCATCTTTGTTTTCGCCTCCTTTTCCCTGAATCTCCGCAACTCGTTTCAAGCGTTCTTGTTCAAAAGAACTGGCTGCACCGATTGCTTTTTGCAAAGTCTTGAGAATCGCAATTGGGACTTCGGTAGTGTCGGAGTTACTTTTGAGCGAGTCGAGCTGCCAGCCGTCGCGGAACAGCATGGAGAATTTATTTGTCGATAGGAATGCGTGATGTTTCACCGCCATTTGCTCTTCGAAGTCAGGCAAATGAGCAACTTGGAAAGAGGGAATTGCTGGATCCTCTTCAATCTTGCCGTCAGTCTTCAGGATTTCCTTCTGCAGTGTCTCCGCAACGGTTAGAGCCTGACGGTCGGCGCGGAAATCCTGCAGGCGGTAAAACTCCAAGTATTCCAAATCACCTTGCGCCGCAAAGCTGACAGGAATTTCTGCTCCATAGATCGAGGCCATCCCCATTGCAGCAGATAGGTTAGCCGGCTCCCAGTCCTTCGCAGCCGGATTGTCGTGACCTGCCAAGTCAACGGTTCGTTGACTGCCATCCGCCAAAATTAGTCGCACCGCAAAATCGGCAGTGACGTCATCCGCAGGGACTTGCCCAGCCATTGGCATGGGGTCCTTCGACTTGTCTCTCTGCAGTAGGACTCCTGGCAAAACATCCTGGTGCACCAGAATTCGTTTGCTGACCACGATGTAGGGGCGCGAGAGGTAGTAGCGAAACCCCTTTTGCTTATCCACACCAGCGAGGCGATGTTGCAAGGGTACTTTGCGAGCCGTTAAGCCCGCACAGCCACCTCCCAAGAGCAAGCACACGATTAGTAGCCAACGCATGTGACAATCCCTGGCACATTGGTCGAATTAGCATATTTTGAATTGGTTGTTTGTATCGGCTACGCAGCTTTTGAGGTGCAATGAATCCCCTTAAAACGAGTGATTTGTGCGTTACACTTTAACAATTGCAATTTCGGATAATGCTGGCGATGAATTGGGAGCTGAAGCGTGTTACAGATAGCTCGTGGGACTTACATCGGCAAGGTTGGTACCGATTTGCTCCTGTTGCGCTGTGAATTTGGCAATGGCAATACGAATCGGCCGGAGCGAATCAGCGGCGATATATTCCGAGGAATCTCCCTCGCCAACTTCAACCCTATGCTTCCGGACGTGGAAGCCTTTCATGGCTCCTTTTACTCGCTGGGTGCCTTACAATCCGCCTCCGATGGCAAGGGCTTTGTGGGAACTGGAGTGCTGCTAACCAATCCCGAACAAAGCATCAGCATTAAGGTTCATCAAGCTGGAGATTCGCCGAAAAGCAAATTACGGATTCAGTTAACGACAACGAATACCTTGTCGCCTCAGGCTTACGAAGGCGACCTGAATTTTTGGATGACTGCACTCCGCGCCCTCACCTATGAGATTGACGCAGTAGCCAGCCCAGGAACTGCAACCTTGATTTGGGGAATCATGCAAGACGTGGCCGAAAACTATCGTAAGGCCGGGGTCACGCTGCAACACGCTTCGAGTCAGGACTCAATCGGCGCCGTCGCTGGTGGCGAGGAGAGCGAATGGGACGAGGGAGAATTATTGGGCGCGATGGAAGACAACTTTTCGCGATACGCGGAAATAGCGCAGCAACCCGCCTGGCGAGCGTACCTGTTGGCTACACCTTGGTTTCGGGGTGAACGTGCCACTGCAGGACCTTACACGACTGGGATTATGTTTGATGTTCGCGATCGCGTTCAGCGCCGCGGGGCAGCCGTCTTTTGGCGGGCCCGCGAACGATCCAGCGGCCTGGACAACTTTCGCCGCGACTTTATCCGGACGGCGACACATGAGTTAGGGCACGTCTTTAATCTCGTCCATCCTTTTGCAGCCGATGACTCGAGCGACTGCTCCTCTCGCTCTTGCATGAATTACCCCAGTCGTTATCCAGGCAAAGATCAGGCCTATTGGCCGGCTTATGAAGGCGCTCCGTTGTGCTTTTCCGATCGAGAACTCGATCATCTGTATCACAACCGACTGGAATCTGTCGTCATGGGCTGGTATCGCTTCACGGATCCACCGGGGCGCTCACAGGATATTGCCAATCACCTCAAGCCGGTTAAGGTCACTGGTTTGGAATTGAAGCTGCGCACGCGACCCGAGCGGTTGCTCTTTGAATTCGGCGAGCCAATCAACATCGAAGCAAAATTGTCACTCAGAGGCCCGCAATTCAAATCCGCTCCGCAGAGCCAACCAGTACCCGATGCTTTGAATCCCTCGCTAGGAACGACAACGTACTTGATCGAAAAGCCCAACGGCCACGTGGTGCGATTTCAACCTGCCGTAAGGCGTGACGTGGAAAGTCGCAGTTGTGAATTGAACGCCTCGCGGCCTGCAATCTACGAAAACATCAACCTGACTTATGGCGCGAATGGATTTGTCTTCACCGAACCGGGAAAATACCGGATTCAGGCGCTGCTCTCGTGGCAAGGCGCGTTCCTCGCCTCCGAACCGCTCACGATCGGTGTTCGATTTCCAGACCGCCAAATTGAACGCGGCGTGATGGAAGGTTGGAATGACGAAACTGGCGCTTATTTAGCCGTTTGGGGAATTCCGCAACGAACCGACCGAGTGCTGGGACACTTGCAGCGACTGGAAAAATGTAAAATCTATCGAGGCAAGGCCCATCCCTTGTACCGAGAAGCGATGCGCTGCAGTTACTATGTTTCGCTCAAGCCAGCACGCATCATTGACAACCGTAACGGCGAGCCGCGGGTCAAGGTTCGCCGTGCTGGCATCAGCAAAGATGAGCAGGCCTTTCTCGAAGAGGATCTTTTGGGCATTGGCAAGCAGCATAAAAAACGCGCAGCTTCTCAAACCTTGCCTAATCTTCTCTACTCGAATCTGGCGCTTGCCTATGCAAGATTTGATCCTGATCGTAGCGCAGAACTCCTGCAGGCCGTGGAACAGATGCACTCCAGCAACAATCACCACAAGCGCATTGCTCCTCTTGAACTTTCGGCGTTGCAAGCCAAGTTCGAGAGTCTCGGTTAAACGACTTCCCAGGGCATTTACTTGACGCCACTCCTTTCGCAAGACTAACATCCCCCGCAACCGTGGTTTTCGAAAGCACCTTGTGGAGAATGCATCATGAGTTTCCGAATGTTGTGAGTGGCAGTGCTGAGCATGATGACCAAGAAGGGTCTGTAGTGTAGCCGCCACGCTCCGCGTGGCGCTTTGATTGCAGATTTCAGATTGCAGATTTAAGAAAGCCCGGCGACGAAAGTTGCCGGGCTTTTTTCGTTGGTTTCCGCGGTCGCTTTTCGTGTGACTACGGTAATTTGCTACAACTCTGGCATGGCAAGCGTAAACTCCCCTGGCATCTTAATCGGCGATGGCTGGCTGCTCTTTGCCACTCGCTGCTCGCGGATGTTTGCCTACGGGTTGCTGTCCGTCGTGTTGATGCTGTACCTGGTCGAGGTCGGCTTGAAGGAGTGGGAAGTTGGACTGATGCTGACTCTGACGTTGATCGGCGATACGGCTATTTCTCTGTGGTTGACCACGAACGCCGATCGAATTGGTCGGCGTCGCACATTGCTGGTCGGTGCACTGTTGATGGCCCTCGCCGGTGTTATCTTTCTCGCGACGGGCAACTTTATTCTGCTGGTGATCGCGGCCACGATTGGCGTGATCAGTCCCAGCGGCAATGAGATCGGGCCGTTCCTTTCGGTCGAGCAGGCGGCCCTCTCGCACATTGTCGCCGATGATCGGCGGACTGATGTCTTTGCCTGGTACAACCTTGTCGGCTCGTTTTCGATGGCGCTCGGCGCGCTCGCAGGCGGACTGATCGCCGAAGCCTCACTCCATTTCGGACTGCAAGGCGCTGCCGTCTATCGTCCGATCCTTTGGGCCTACGCCGCGATCGGTGCGGCGATGATGGGTGGGTTCGCGCTGCTATCGTCAGCGATCGAACCGAGCGCCAAAACTGACCCGTTGCGAAAGACGGTCCTCGGGTTACATGAATCTCGGTGGACCGTGTTTAAATTGTCGCTGCTGTTTTCCCTGGATGCGTTCGGTGGCGGCTTCGTGATTCAGAGCGTGATCGCCTACTGGTTTCACGTTCGCTACCAACTCGATCCTGCGATGCTCGGCACGATCTTTTTGTTTGCCAACTTGTTCGCCGGCCTGTCAGCACTGGCTGCGGGTTGGCTGGCGCGACGCATAGGGCTGGTGAACACGATGGTCTACACTCATTTGCCGTCGAACGTGCTGTTGATCCTCGTTCCCCTGATGCCGAACGTCTACTGGGCTATTAGTGTGCTGCTGCTGCGGTTCAGCATTTCTCAAATGGACGTGCCGACGCGTCAGGCATACACGATGGCGGTGGTACAACCTGATGAACGTTCGGCGGCGGCTGGTGTCACGGCAGTCGCTCGATCCATTGGAGGCTCGATCTCACCACTCTTGGCGACGATCTTCATCGGCAGCCCCGCGATGATGAGCCTGCCGTTCTTCGTCGCCGGTGGACTCAAGATCGCTTACGACATGTTGCTGTATCGCGCCTTTGCGAGCAGCGAAGCACAAAGCAAAACCAAGGAGCAAACCCCTTGAAAACTCAACCAATTCTCCGCACGCCCTCCGAAGGACGCACCATCGCCGTCGTTGGTGATCTCGACCGCTTTCTGGCAACTGGCGACGAGACCGACGGCAAGTACGCCATGTTCGAGGCCACGGTGCCGCCTGGCGGTGGGCCGCCGCCTCACACTCACAGCCGTGAAGAGGAGTCGTTCTACATCCTCGATGGTGAGATCACGTTCACGGTTGGCGAAAAGCAGCTTGTTGCCACGGCAGGCATGTTTGCCAACATGCCGATCGGCAGCCAGCATTCGTTCAAGAACGCCTCGGACAAAACTGCCCGCATGATTATTTCGGTCGCGCCGGCGGGCTTGGAAAACATGTTCTTCGAGGTTGGTGTGCCCGCAAAGGTGGGCGATATCCCATCGCCGCCAACCAAGGCCGAGATCGAGAAACTGTTGGCCGTGGCGCCAAACTATGGCATCACGATCAAAGTGCCGGAGCATTAAGAATGTAGCGCAAAAAATCAGCCGCTGGGCGTTAGCCCGCGGCTGTGTTTTGTTGCTGACGAATCAGTCGGCGATTAGCGCTTCTGGGCCTTCTTCACACCCACGTAAACTTGATGGGCTTTGAAGACGGTCGAGCGAAACGCTTCGGGGCGCGAGACGCCGTCGAGGCGGAAGGTTTCGACGTTGCCGAGCTTGAAGACCAGGTCGCCGGCTTCGTACCAGCTTTGGCCGGGGAGGACTTCGACTTCGATCTTGTCGAAGCGGTCGAGGTCGATGGCTTTGTCTTCGACCATCTTCCAACCCTTGTGAACGATCAAGCGGCGGTTGGTCAGCGTGTACCGCGTGCCGATGTAAGGAGCAACGCGGAAAAAGAAGAGCACCAGCGAGACCGGGACAAAGGCCAGTGCGAGCAGCCGACCGAGCCGGAGGAAATAAATGTCCGGCATGCGGATGTCGTACAGCTGACCCAGCGTGCGGCCAATGCCGTAAGCGGCGACCGACGGCCAAACCGTCATTACCGTGGTTTCTTGCGTCTGAGCAGGCGTAACCCCGGCGATCGCTTGGGGAGCGGGAACAGCGACAGTGGTCATGGTTGGTTCAAGCAAATAGCGACATTTTTTGGAAGCCGTTACGGTAGCAAATCGGTCAGCTGGCGACCAGAGGACCAAATCCCCCTTCGTGACCTCAAAAGAGGCGGAATCGACTAGCGGTGGAGCCCCGGCCAGTTCGGCAACGACTCTAAAAACGGCTCCTTCGCACCACGAAGGCAAAAGTAGCCTTGTTCGTGGTACACAAGCGACAGCGGCTCGCGGGACGCCCGATAGGCCAGCATGCAGCCGACGATCGCGGTAATCACGAACAAAGGAGCCAGCCAATCGAATTGAAAGTAATTGTAACTTTCCAGCGTGATGATCCCCGCATTCGCACCGACTGAACCGGTGAACATCGCCAGCCCGGTCAGCACCTTTCTCATCATGCGCCACAGTGCGGTCCGCGAAAAACTGTACGCAAAATCAAGCTGCCAGCCGCGCAGCCCCAGCCAAGTGTAATAGGTGAACCGCACCGTGAAGCGACGTTTCGTCGGCTCATTGGTCCAAATACACCGCTCGGGCAAATTCAGCGACTGATGAACGACCACCAAATCGCCCTGCCGCCAAACACCCGGGCCGGGTCCAGCGTGCTGCACTTCATATTCGGCGCCTCCCGCCGGCGCTGCGTAGGGATCCAACGGATCCGCCGCCGATTGCAAGCGCTGCCCAGTTGGCAACGGTTCATCGGCAAAGGGATTGGGCTGCGACATGCCCTTCAGTTTAAACAGTAGACAATCCGCCGGAACTGCACGTTGCTCGTTCGCGACGAATTCCGCCTACGTCGACGCTCGCAGCAAACACCAACTCACAACCACCACGCCGAGCCCGATGCAGTACCAGGCGAAGATTTGAATTCGGCCACTCTGCAGCCAACGATTCAGCAGCCAGATCGAACCGAGACCGATGACGAACGACACGCCGGCGGCGATCAGCAATTCATTCACCGGCACGGCGAGCGTGTGTTTGTCTTTGATCAAATCGATCCCTTCCAGCACGCCGGCGCCGAGGATGGCCGGGATGGCGAGCAAAAAGGAAAACGTCGCTGCCGAAGAACGATCGAGGCCGCGATAAAGCCCTGCCGCGATCGTCGTGCCGCTGCGCGATAGGCCGGGGAGAATCGCTACGGCCTGGCAACAGCCGACGAACAGCGCGTCGCGCCAGGTCATGCGGCGGTAATCGACTACGCCCTTTGGTAGGCGCAGCGTCAGTAAGAGAATGATGCCGGTCACCGGAAAGAGACAACCGGCGACGAGCGGGCTTTCGAGCAAGTGTTCGAACATCAACTTCAGCGGCAAGCCGACGACGACGGCCGGCAGCGTGCCGATGAACATGAACCAAATCACGCGGCGATCGTCGGTGAGCAGCTTCCAGCAGCGCTGCCAATAAAACACGACGATCGAGCCCAGCGTGCCGAGATGCAGCACGATGTTCACATCGGCGAGGTCCGGCAATGCTTCGCCTTTACCGGCCAACCAATTGCCGAGCACGATCAAATGCCCGCTGGAACTAATGGGCAGGAATTCGGCAATTCCTTGCACGACCGCGAGCAGCATGAGAATGGGAAATGTCATGCCTAAAAATAGCTCGCAGAGATGCTGCTGCGGGAAGCAGCCTGCTAGCAGTCGGGAGGAAATGCCTCAGCCCAAAAACCGTCACAGGCGGTATATTCGAAGCATGTTTCATTATCAGCACGGCCTGAAAATCACCGCGCTCGACCTCGCCGTCGATTACACTCGCCGCCAGCCGCGTGGCTTCGTTTCGCACGCCCACGCCGATCATATGGCGCGGCACGAACTGGCCTTCTGCACGCCGGAAACAGCCGCCCTTTATCGCCATCGCCTCGGCGATCACCGCATCCGCCCGATGCCGCTTGGCGAATCGCTCGAGTGGCGCGACCATCGGCTGACCACACACGCTGCAGGCCATTGCCTCGGCTCCGCGATGTTGCATGTCGAGACCGACGAAGGAAGCATGCTCTACACGGGCGACTTCAAACTCGGCGCGTCGGTCACGGCAGCGCCCGCCGATCCGCCCGAAGCCGATGTGCTCGTAATGGAATCGACCTTCGGCGATCCGCGCTATCAACTGCCGCCGCGCGAAGAAGTGATCGAGCAACTCATCCGCACCGTGCAACTCATTTTGAACAGCGGCCGCACTCCGCTCATTCATGCCTACGTGATGGGCAAATCACAGGAAGTGACGAAGCTGCTCACGCAGCGCGGCATTCCCGTGCAGCAACATCCGCTTACGTTTGAGATGAGCCAAGTCTATGAGCAACTTGGCTGCAAACTGGGCGATTTCAAACGCTACGACGATCAGTATCTGCCGGGCCATGTCGTGATCGCGCCGCCCTTCATGCAACAAGCGCCGCGGCTCCGCAATCTCGGCCGCACGTCGAGCATCGTGGTTACAGGCTGGGCGCATTCACCACGCGGCCGGCAAACAAGCGGCGCCGATTTCGCCATCCCGCTGACCGATCATGCCGATTACACCGAACTGTTAAAGTGTATCGACCTCGTGCAACCGCGGATCATCTACTGCACGCATGGTCCCGTCGCATTTGTCGATGACCTTTGCCGCCGCGGTCTCGATGCTCGGCCTCTCACTTCGCTGCGCGGCAATCCGTTTCAACCTTGCCGGGTGTAACAACAGCGCTGGCAATTCTGCGCCACAAACAACCTGTCGCGGATTCGCATTGTTTCGGCTGTGCGGAAAGCGCGTTCTCCTTGCCAGCAGTCTCCCCACCTTCGCCGGTTTGCTCGCAAGTCTGCCAGCACGGCGCGACGATTCCACCCACGTGATGGCTGCGCATGGATTTGCTCGCGCGGCCGCAAGGATTCTCGCGTCGCACGGATGTGCCCATGATTCGCCTCAGCCGAACTGCGTTACTGCTTGCCTGTTGCACACCGGCGGGCTTTTTGCTGACGGGCTGCGGCGGTGGTCCAAGCGAACCACCCGCGTACTCGCAGCAGCAAATGCCGCGAGCCATCGCCAAGCCGTTGCCGCCCCTGACGCAACCGCGCCTCCTCACCGTTCCTGGCGAGGTTCGCCCCGTCGCCGGCGATTGGATGGAAAGCGCCGACGCAAATTTCCGCCAGTCCGATCGTCATCAAAACAACGCTCCCCAGTCTCCCGCCAATCCTTACGCGCCGAAAACGGCTCCATCGCCAGTCGCTGTTGATCCCGATGCGCCGCGCGTGATCTCCAAGCCGCAACCCGGCCTGCCAATTGCGCCCGGACAAGCTGGTCCTTACTCCGTCGAAGGCATTCAGCGCATCAAAGAACCAAGCCAGGCTCCAGCAGCCGCGCTGCCCGCGACATTTGCCGCGCCCAGTTTCAACGGCCCGAGCTTCGTGCCGCCGACCGAAGCGCCTCCTCCTTTCCAACCGCCGGTGCAGCCGCAATATCTCGCCGCGCGTCCCGCACCTGCGATGGGCCCGCCGCGCGATCGCAGCGGCTTTCGCGGCGTGAGCGAACGAATCAACGCAATCAATCACCAAGCCGTTGCGATGGCGAACCGCGGCGCACTCTTCGCCGCACGCGAAGACCTCCTGCAGTCGATGCGCATCGCCACGCAATCGCTCGACGCCGCCGATGCCACGATCGGTTACAGCCAGGCCTTTGAGCAAGGCTTGATCGCGATGGACGAAGCCGAAGATTTCGCCATTCACAACGCCACGGCCACGCTGCCGATGCGCGTGGAAGATATCGTGGCAGGCCATCGCACACCGGTGCTGAAGGAACTTGCCACGCAAGAAACATCGCCCGTCATCGCCATGCAGCGCTACTACGGTTTCGCCGGCGAACGTCTGACCGTCTCCGCTGGCGATCTCCCCGCCGCCGCCGACACGCTATTCTGGCTCGGCAAGGTTCACAACAGCCTGGCACGGCAGTCGCAATCGGCCGATCGATTGCAGGGGCCACAGGCAATGGTCTGCTTCCGCGCCGCGCTTAGCGTCGCGCCGCAACACTATCTGGCCGCGAATGAGCTCGGTGTGTTGCTCGCTCGTTACGGTCAATTGCAAGATGCCAAGACACTGCTGCAGCAAAGCGTGAACACTCGCTCGCATGCCGAAGGCTGGCAAAACCTGGCAATCGTGCACACGCGCCTCGGCGAACAACAGTTGGCCACGCTCGCGCAACAAGAACTCGCGGCCATCGGCGGCAAGAATGCGCTCGTCGCCAACAGCCAAAAGCCGGCCGTGAACTGGATGGATCCAAAAAGCTTCGCAGCCACCGGCGAAAAAGGCCAAAGCTGGGAACAGCCAAGTACTCCGGTTACCGCGCAGAAAAACGGCGCGACCGGCACCCGGAGATAACTGTCATGAAAATGCAATTTGCTTTCGTCGCTGCGCTACTGCTCGTGTGCGGCATTGCTCACCACGCCTCCGCGCAAACCGGCGCGTACGCTGCTGCTTGCCAATCGTGCAACAACGGTTGCACTGGCAACGCCTGCAATCGCACCATCAATGGTGTCGATTGCGCGAACGGCGATGGCTGCGGCGAACAACGGTGGCACAAAGACTGGGGCCCGATCCCCTGGGAAGCCTTTCAGCACGGCGAATACGTCGGCCCTTCGCGCACGTCGCACGTTCAGCAGTATCGGCTGCGCGTCGACGATCAGGTCGAGTTCATCTATCGCATCACACGTTCCGACTCGGCCAAGCCCTATCGCCTGCAAACCGGCGACGTGCTGAAAATCGAATCGCTGATCGACACCACGCTCAATCGCGATGTGACGATTCAAACCGATGGCATGATCATTCTGCCGCTGGTGGGTCAGATCAAAGTCTCAAAGCTGACGCTGATCGACGTGCAACGCGCGCTCGAAGAACGCTACAAGAAGTACTACAAGATCCCCGATATCACCGTCACGCCGGTGAAGACCAATACGCGTCTCGAAGATCTCAAAGCCACGGTCGACAACCGGTTTTTCTCCGGCGGTATGGGCCGCAACGTGCGTGTGAATCCGGAAGGAACGGTCTCGCTGCCGGGTATCGATCAAGTTCCCGCGCAAGGCCTGTCGCTCGAAGAAGTCAAACGCGAAGTCAACGCCCGCTATGCGACGATCGTCGAAGGGCTCGAGATCACGCCGAATCTGGCGGCTCGCGCGCCGCGGGCGGTGTTCGTCGTCGGCGAAGTTCGCAACCCGGGTCGCTACTCGCTCGATGGGCCCACGACCGCCATGCAAGCTATCGCGCTTGGTGGTGGCTGGCTGCAAGGTGCGAACCTCCGCACGATTGTGGTCTTCCGCCGCGCGGATGATTGGCGACTGCTGGCCACCAAGCTCGATCTGCGTGGCGCTCTTTACGGCGAACGGCCGATGCCCTCGGACGAGATCTGGCTGCGTGATTCCGACATCGTCGTGGTGCCGAAGTCGTCACTGCAACGGGCCGACGAAATCATCGACATGGTCTTCACCCGCGGTATCTACGGCGTGATGCCGCTGAACTTCAACTACCAGTTCGGCCAGGGCGGTGGCACGATCGTCAACAGCCCATAGTTGGTCGCCTGTGATTCGCTTTCCGTAGCACTGTCGCCAGACGCTGGTGCGGGCGCCGCCCGCCAACGGGTGGCTTTTGTGCTAAGCCAACGGCCGAAAGATCGCCGCCACGACCGAAATCAAATACGACATGACCAGCGTCGCCCACAGCACTTTGCTCAGGCGCGATTCGGGCGGGTAGATGTGCACGGCCATCAGGCCGATAAGGGTCACCACGCCCAGAATGGCCGCGAAGATATCGCGCGGCATCCAACTGCCACCGGCGAGTCCCAAGCCCACGCCCGCCGTCACGATCAGCAGATCGGTGAGGCGGAATTGATAGTCGCTCTTCGGCGGCGGATCGACGGGCATGGCCGCGAGCGGCGAACCGTCGAAAAACTTCTCAATCCGCTCCCGCCCGGGACCATCGGGGGGCTGCAGCTTGAACTCATCGTCGGCCGGTGGTGTTGATTGATCAGCCATCGTCATACTGGCATCGTCACGAGCAATTTTGGCCGCTGAAGAACGCCACGCCCCGTTTTTCCATCTCCTCGGGCGAGACATCCTCGACGTGCGTCGCCAGCGACCACTTATGGCCGAAGGGATCGATGACGGCGGCCATCCGATCGCCCCAAAACATGTTGCCGGGCTCCATCTTCGACGTGCAACCTGCGGCGACCGCCTGCTTGTATGACGCGTCGACATCGGGCACATAACACATGAGCGTGACTGGCGTGTTGCCAAGAGCCAGCGGCGATTGCGTGCCCCACTGCGGATTCTCCTCGCTCAGCATCAGCACACTATCGCCGATCTTCAACTCGGCATGCATGATCGCGTCCGACTTCGGCATCGGCATGCGAAAGATTTCCTGCGCGCCGAAAGCCTTTTCATAAAACTTGATCGCAGCCGCGGCATCCTTGCAAACGAGATAGGCCTGAATGGTGTGCATCCCAGGCGGAATGGGCGAAACGGGCATGAGTTGCTCCAGCGAAGAAGTGGGGTCGACAAGTGTGGGTCAAATTAGGACGACGTCGGGTGAAAGTCAAACAGGCTGGATCAAGTCAGCGCAATTTCATCGAGTCTGGGCCGCGGACAACTCGCCACGATTCAACGCCCGTGGCGGAAGTCAAAATTGCCTCAGCAATCTCAGCGTTGAGCGGCTGATTCTCGGGGAATCTCACAAAGTAGCCTTGCACGCCGCTGTCCCATTTTCCACTGACGATTTCCGGCTCGGCTACTTCACTGCGAGCAAAGATCAGCACTTGCCACGGCCCATCAGGAAGACGAAAGGTGGCTTCGATGAATGGCATCTCTGCTTCCATCACGAGGTCGTAGCTGATTTCGCCTGGCGATTCGCTAGTCATCGTCTTCGTCGAAATCATCGTCGTCATCGAAATCTTCGTCTTCGGATTGTTCAAGGGACCGCTTCCAATCGAGCGTAGGCAGCGAGAGGCGTGTTCCGACATCGCCACTCCATTCGACGGTGAAGCCCCATTCCTCCAGAGTGTATTTGAGGAGTTCGCCGATCTTTTTGTTTTTTGCCGGCTCGTCGGGGATCGCGCCAAAGGCCAGCATCAGCCCACCGCCGTCGACGGCCCGCTCCAGATCTTGGCCATGATAAAAGCAGAAGCCGCGGACTTGATCGCGGCCGCGCTCGTGCAGTTCTTCACTGACGTCGCTAAGTCCATCCGACATCGTGTACCCCGCGTTATGCAGCGCGATGATGCCGCCGTCGTTGAGTTCCTCAAAGGCGCCATCGAGCCGATCGCAATCGGTCTCCTCCGGCCAATCTTCTTCCGCAGCGGCCTTGGCTGCGAACTCCGGTTCAACGGCGGCCCGCAGCATGGCCTCATTCGCGTCTTCCTCCAGGATGTCGTCGATCATCGAGTCGACTTCTTCCGGTGAATAGAAACCCGACCAAACATAGGTCTTGATCTTTTGCAGGATGTAATCGTCGGTATCGCTCATCGGCTCGCCTTACTCCACAACGCTGTCAAAATACTCGACGGTAATGCTTTCCAGCAGCGCGCGGATCTGCGGAAAATACTTCGCGCCATGCGCTGATGATTCATGGGCCGCGAGCGCCGCAGCGTCGCTATATTGCTCGTGAACAATATAGCAGCGGTCATCGCGCCGCGAACGTAGCAGAGAGTAAAGGAGGCAACCCGGCTCGGCGGTGCGCATCACTTCACGCAATTCGGCGAACAGTCGTTCGAACTCATGTTGTTCGCCTTCCTTGACGCTGATTACTTTCAAACCACCGATCATCGCGGCTCCTCGAACTTGGCGCAGAAAATGCTGAACGGAGAATAAGACGAAAACTCGCAGCAGAATAGGCAACTCCGATGAAAACTGAATCCTGGACCGAAAAATTTGCTCGCGTCACGACCGACTGGACCGGCAGCACTACGGCCTTCGTGCTCGCGCTGGGAACGGTCATTGTGTGGGCGATCTCCGGGCCGTTTTTCGGCTATTCCGAAACGTGGCAACTGGTGATTAACACCGGCACGACGATCGTCACGTTTCTGATGGTCTTTCTCATTCAGCGAACGCAGAACAAGGACTCGCGGGCGATCCATCTGAAGCTGAACGAGCTAGTCGCGGCCATGCAGGGAGCGAGCAATCGGATGGTGAACATCGAGGACATTTCGGAGGAGGAATTGAAGATCCTCCACCTCCACTACGCTCGCCTGGCGAAGCTGGCTGCCGACGAAAGTGACCTGACCTGCTCCCACTCGGTGGAGGAGGCGGATGATCGACATGAGCAAAAAGAAGCCAGTCAGTCTTAACGAGTTTGTGCAGACGCGGCGAAAATGAGACGGTCAAGGGTTTCAGACAACCGCAATTCCACCGGTTAGGGCTCGCGAGCCGATCCGTCGTTATGGCGTAACTCGTTCGCAGCAAACACCTTCGGAAATGTTAAGCAACCGCCATTTTTTGCTTACACAGGTTTTACCAAGGTGAACCGCTCTTGAGACTCCTCTCAGGACGATGATTTGTACAATCCTGCGAAGAACCTCTCAGCATTCCCGTTGCCGGGAGATTCCCAAACGGATTACTACTAGCGGCCGCCTGAGGATTTGTGGCGACTGCGATTTACAAAGGTTCGCCCTGTGTCCCTTGGCACCCGATCGGAAGATCTCAAAGCCCGCCGCGCAAAGCACGACAAGAAAAAGCAGGCTCACAAAGAGCCCAAAGCTCATCAGTCGTCGCATCCGACGGCGGATCATCATACGGACAAAGATGCCGTACTGCTGGAATCGCTTCTCAGCGATGGTCAGAAGGCTGGCAAGATCAATCAAGCCGCTACCAAGCGCGATAACGAAGAACGCACCGCCATCAACTACGCTTCGATCATCTGGATCGTCGGTTTGCACATCGGCTGCTTCGCGGCTCCTTTCTACTTCTCGTGGGAAGGCCTCGGCTTGATGTTGTTCATGCACTGGGTCACCGGTTGCGTGGGCGTGACACTTGGTTTCCATCGTTTGCTGACGCACAGCAGCTTTCAAACCTGGAAGCCGATTCGTTACTTCCTGGCCACCGTCGGCGGTTTCGCCGGCGAAGGCGACGTCATCGAATGGGTTGCCAACCATCGTCAGCACCATGCTCACAGCGATCACGAACACGATCCCCACTCGCCCCGCGATGGCTCGTGGTGGAGCCACATGTGGTGGCTGTGCTGGACCTTCCCTTCGGACGCTCAAGTTCGCCATCACAAGCGTTGGGCGCCAGACCTGGTGAAGGATCGCGGCATGGTGTGGGTCGGCCGCATGTTTCTGCCGTCGCAGTTCATTCTCGGTGGCTTGTTCCTGGCCGCCGGTTACGGCGTGGGCGTGCTCGAAGATATGAAGAATCCTTGGTGGATGGCCACCTCGTTCGTCGTGTGGGGCGTGTTCGTCCGCATGGTTGCCGTGCTGCACACCACTTGGTTCGTCAACTCGGCGAGCCACATGTGGGGCTATCGCAACTACGAAACGACCGACGACAGCAAGAACAACTGGTGGGTCGCGATCATCGCCTACGGCGAAGGTTGGCACAACAATCACCACGCCTGGCCGCGGATGGCTCCTCACGGCCATCGCTGGTGGGAATTTGATGTCACCTATTGCATCATTCGCCTGATGCGTTGGACGGGCTTGGCCTGGAACGTTGTCGACTATCAACGTAAGGGCACCAAGGTCGATCTGTCGACCGCGCCGAAAGATGGCCACATGGATAAAGTGGCTGCCTAGTTTTTATGGCGAACTGGTTTGTCGCCACGTTCACCAAAGCGTGGGCATGGCGGTGACAAGCCGCGTTAAATGGTGACAAGCCGCGTTAAGTATTGACCGTCGAATCTTCAGCCGCTGGGCACGCCCTGCGGCTGATTTCGTTTACCGGCGATGCTGCCAGGATCCCGTAGTTCGAAGCCCTGCTTCGAATGAGGGTTGGGATCCCGCGGATGTGACGATTTGCGACTCGTCCGCAGCATGGCTTCGGACTGCGTTTCGTTGCACTTACATCCGCCGCTTAATCATCATCATGCGGATCGGGCCGGCTGTTGAGACGCCAGAACTGAATCAACAGCCCCAGCAAGCCGAGCACGGCGAGCAACGTTTTGCCTTGATCGAAGAGCGTGCTCCCGCCGATTTGTTTCCAGGCCGCGGCAATCAGTTGATCGGCGGGCGTGGCTTCGAGTGGCGCGCCGTTCGGCACACGCGATGGCAAGCTGTGGATGACATTGAGAGCATCGGCAGCGATGGGACCTTCTTGCCGCGGCGCGATGGCGAGTTCGCGGGAGTCGATATTGCGATTCGGCGTGGGACGCAAAGCCGTGCGATCGTCGAGCGGTTCTTCACCGGTCACGAGCGTGAGTGGCGCGGCCGAGCGAGCGGGCAACGGCATGAGTTGCCGCGGCGGTGTTTCGACACTCGTTTGATTGGCCAGGATGCGAGCCGCGGCGCGGGCCTGATCGGTGACCGGCACGACAGTGTCGATCGCCAGTGGCGGCGCTTCGTTGTGCGGAGTCGGCGGCGGAGCGGCGGCAAACAAATGAGCATCGGCCGCTGGCGGTTGCGTGGAGGGTGGCGGCGCTGCGGGCAACTGCGTGGCCAGATCACTTTGGCCGGCAGGCGGAATGGCCACCGGCGCTTCGGCGGCAGCCGGCATCACGCCCTGCAAAAAGTTCAGCACTCGGCCGCAATAGCTTCCTGACGTTGTTCCGCGGGCAGCGCCGAAGAGCACTCCGGCGAGCTCCAGTCGTTCATTGAAAATCGGGCCGCCGGAATCACCCTGGCGAGCCTCGGCGCCGAGCTCGACCATTTCATAAGGCAAATTCGTGGCAGGCGACACATACTGCGTGCAGCGACCTGCGGCAGCGCGATAGTCGCCCGAACCGTAACCGGCGATGCACAGCCAGTCGCCAATCTTGGGTGCAGTTCGCGAGATGGCAATTGGTTGCACGCCCGGCGGTTTGCGAATCGTCAGCGCGGCCAGATCCCAATCTTTGTCGGCTTTGACGATCGTGGCGGGCGTTTGAAAGCCATCCGAGAAGAAGGCGTAGATCGAGCCGCCGGCCGAGTCGCGGACGACGTGCCAGTTGGTGATCAGCAGACCATATTCGCCGCGGACATCGATCAGCGTGCCGCTGCCGTAAGAGACGCCAGTCTTTTCCTGCACCACGATGCGGGCCACGGCAGGATGAGCGGTGCGGGAAACGACTTGCCCGGCTGGTTCGCGCGGGGCCGATGGCAAGAGGCCGCCCAGGTTGCCAGCGGCGCCGACGTTGTTTTGGTTGCCGACCGGCAGCCAGGATTGGGCGACCGCTGCGCGCGAAATGCCCAGCAACAATACCCAGCAAACCGCTAGGCGCGCCGCGCGAGTGCTCGTTCTCAGTTCATGGCCGCTCAAAGTACCACCTGGTCGTCCGCCACGCTTCGGTGAATGACTATTTCTGCCCGCATCTTTTGGGATCGACGTTACTCGATGGCTGGCTGCAGTTTACGCCCCGGTGCTGGCACAACGCGCGAACGCGAAACAACGCACAGAAGAGAAAAAATCCTTGCAGCCGCCATGCTCCGCAGGCCTGACGTCGCGACTACACTGGGGCGGTGGTGATTGCGCGGATTTTGTGCATTGCATCTGGCCATTCCCCGCCCGGCAGCGGTACATTTGCGGGGTTGGTGCGTTTAATGGTGGGGCGCGGTGCGCGCAGGGTTGTGCGCGAACGCAGTTTTTGGTGGGACGATCCAATATGACTTTCTCTTCGGCGATTCGGTTCTCTCTCCTGGTTCTGCTCATGGCCTCGATGGCGAATGCCCAAGGCCAGCGCCCCAAGGCAGGCGGTGGCGGCGGCGGAAACAAATTTGCCAATTCGCTGCCAGCCAAGTTCAAAGGGCTGACGACCGATCAGGCCCGCGAAGTGGGCCTGCTCTCGGAGTTGGCCGTGGCCTGGGTGGGTGATCTCCGCGAGGGCCCTGGCTTGGATCCGGTCGTCGATTTGTTCGGCCCTTTCGGCGGTCAGCGCCCCGAAGTCGACGACGATGATGTGCCCCCCGGCACCACTCCACCCCCGCCGCCGGAAGAAAACGAGCGCGGCCTGGTGGTTCTCTCTGGCCTCGGCCGCGATCAATACACGGCGATTCTCGAATTGTGCAAATCGCAAAAAGAACCGCTCGACAATTATCTGGCCGCGCGGGCGAAGTTGGTAGCCAAGCTCCGTCAGCTGCGAGGTCGCGAAACCAAGGAAACGGCCGCCGAAGCTCGCACTCACGAAAAAGAAACCGTCGAGCTCGGCAAAGAAATGGGCGAAGCCGAAGCCAAGCTCGCAGTCTCGCAAGCTTGGGCGTTCATTCAGTTCGAAGCCAAGCTCAGCGCCGATCAAAAGAACTATCTGCGGATGCTGCGTGAAAACCCGAAGGCCTTCAAACTCGATTCGCCCGCGGTGATCCAGACGCGTGAACTGCTGGCCACGCTGCAAGAACCGTCGGCTGTGCAGGCCGAAGACATGGCCGCCAAGATGACCTCGTTCCTCAGTGGCAACGCCGAGCAAAACGCAGCCCGCCGTCCGCATCGCGCCGGCACGCTGCTCGGCAAGACGAGTCAAAAGTTTCCTGAACTCACCTCGCAATATCTCGAGACCTTGAATCCCGCCCAGCAGGACCGCTTGATTCAGCTGCTCGCTGCCGAACGCCCCTACACGAGCGACTATGTGAAGAAACGTCTGGAGTTTCTCGCCGCGCTCGACAGCTTGAAAAAGATCAGCACGCTGAACGACAAGAAGTTCATCCTCGCTGGTTCGCAGATGGGTGAACTCGAAGCCCGCATCGGCTTGGCTCAGGCTCGCGTCTTCGAGCAGCTCCGGCTGTCGCTGTCGCAGTCGCAGCTGTTCTTCATTACGCAGAACCTGGTGCCGGCGCCGGCTAAGCAGTAGTTGCCGTGGCTCCATCGATGTTGGTTAGCCCTGCGAACTGTAGCAGGGCTTTTTTATGCGCCGATAGAACGAAGCGTCACTCAAGCAAAACCCGGGAATAATTCAGAGCGGTAGCAACTCCTAAGTGCATGCGACCTGCATCACTCTTCGCGAACCTTCCCTTGCGCATCATCGGCGTTAGCTGTTTTCTCGGGATGCTGCCAGTCGTCGCCCTGGTCCTCTTCGTCGCGTTTCATCCGCTGAACAACAACCCGCGATCCATTTCCCAACCGGTCACGTTGCTCGCTTTCGTCGCCTTCCCCTACGGCTTATTGCTTGTATCTGGGCTGATTGTGTTCGAGCAGCGAGTCATTTTGTGGTTGCTGGTCGCGCTCACCTTGCTGGTGCTCGCGGTGAACACTTTCGCTTGTCTGGGCGACGCCTTGGTGGCTGACTCGGTGTTCCGCGCGCAGGCGGCTGGCAGTCGTTACATGAATTGTGGTGGCACTCCGTTGCTGTTTGCGATTGCACTGTCGTGGCTTCTCGCGTTTGCCGTGTTTGTCTGCAGCGTCGTCTCTTTCGGCGTGAATCACTGGCTGTTACGATCAGCGGACCGAAATTTCCCTCCGCTCAAAATCCCCGCGCCGAAAAAACTCTCGCCATGAAGTCGTTCAAAACCTTGCTCGCCGAAGGCACGCTCTGCCGCATTTTTTGTTCGGGCCGCATCATTCATCCGGTGATGTTCGATGTCATCGGCATGGTCGGCGGCTTTCATGGTTTTTGGCTTGATCAGGAGCATGCTTCGGTCAGCTACGAGCAGATCGCCCTCGCGTCGGCCTGCGGGCGGGCGAACAGCATGGACAATTTCGTTCGGATGCCGATGAGCAACTACGCCATGGCGACGGCCAATCTTGAAGCCGGCGCCGGCGGCTTGATGGCGGCTCGCATCGAATCGGCCAAGCACGCTGAAGAGTTCATGCAGTGGGTCAAGTTCGCGCCGCGCGGCATTCGCGGGCTGAACACCAGCGGCTTCGACGCCGACTACGGCGGCAAGACGCTGCCAGAACTCGCGCACGATGCCAACCGTGATTCCTTTGTCGCCATTCAAATTGAAACGCTGGGTGCGCTCGAGGAATGCGATGCCATCGCCGCCATCGATGGCGTCGATCTGCTCTTCGTCGGCCCCAGCGATCTGTCGCAAGAGCTCGGTGTGCTCGCCCAGTGGGAGAGCGAAAAACTCTGGAACGCCTATGCCAAAGTCGCCGCCGCCTGCAAAAAGCACGGCAAGAACTGGGGCACCATCGCGGTAAATCCCGCCTTTGCCAAGCGAACCTACGACATGGGCTGCCGCATGCTCAGCTTCGGCATCGATGCCGTGCTGCTCCGCCGCGGCGTGGAAGCAACCACGAAAGCGTTTGGAGATTTGTTCTAAAGACTTAGAACAGCCCACCACCGCCGTGAACATTTTGCGCCGGCGGATTACTCGCCGGTCGGCTGCGAACGGCAGGTGCTTTCTCGCGATTATGAACCGGCAGCGAACTGGAAAGCTTCGCGGGCGTTGACGTTGGCCCGCTCATGGCCGCCTCCGCTCCCGGAATCCCTTGCACGCCCTTGGCACGTCGCAGCGTGACGAGGAGCGCGGCCACCTTTTGATGCAGATCACGCCGAGTCACAACCACCAGCGAGCGAGAATTTTCGAAACCACTGATCGCCCCCGGGCCACCAAGATCTTGCCAGGTATCAGGCTCGACCGTCGAGGTAATCAAGTCGATCATCGGATCAAAATCTGCTCCCTTCGCGCCAATCAAGTCGCCGACGGGATAAACACGCGTAAGCATATTCTCCGGCGATTGAGCATCTTCGTGCGTCGTTACGAGCAGCGCACCATGTTTCCACATCACCGTCAGGTTGAGATCGCGGAGTAGCAGTGATAGCAGATTGTCGGCAGAAATATCACGCCCGGAAATCGTCACCCGCTGATCGGGCTGCACGCCGGCGTCTTCGATTTTTTTCGACAGCCGGATGTTCACACTCGTGAGCGTCGCAAATTTCTCGATCACTTCGCGCAGCGGCGCATCGGTGAAAGTCAGCGACACGCGACGCGCTAAGGCCGCCTCTTGGCGGTCGATACCGTCGTCATGCGACGCTTCGGCAGCCAGCGAAGTCTGTGAAAACACCGGTGCGGTAGCGACTAGCACGAGTCCGATGAGCGTCGCCGCTGAAGCCGCCAAAATTACGCTGCGATGAACCGTCATAAGTTTTTCCACCAACTCAATTCGCCCCACGTTCAACTCTGACAATAGCTAGTTTCGCGCCTGGGTGGCAACTATAATTCGGCTCCCAGGGGCTCTTTATCCGTGTTTGGAAAACACGCGTCGGCAGCATTCAATGCTGCCTCATCTTTTCGTCGCTCGTTTTTTCCGATCGCTAACTCTTGCGCTTGAGCCTCGACTCCAGCCATTCACTTTGGGAGTTCTCCGATGCCTTCCGTTCTGTCGCTGCGCCCGTTCCTGCAATCCTTCACCGCCGTAGCGCTGCTGCTGGCGGCTGTTCCACTCCGCGCCGAAGACGAACAACCGTTGCCGCTGAAACGCGTCGTGCTGTTCAGCTCGAGCGTGGGCTTCTTTGAGCACGAGGGCGCGGTCAAAGATAACAAGCAGATCGAGTTCGCATTCAAAACCGAAGACATCAATGACTTGCTGAAGAGTATGGTAGTGCAAGATCGCGACGGCGGCTTTGTGACGGCGGTGAATTACGGTTCGCCCGATCCGCTCACGCGCACGCTGCGAACCTTCACGATCGATCTCACTAACAGCCCGACGCTGGCCGAGATTTTTCAACAGCTGCGCGGTCAGGAGGTGCGGTTGGAGATTCCTGCACAAATGACAGGGGTCGTCGTGGGCGTGGAAGTTCGCCAGTTGCCGCAGGGAGACGGCAAACTGGCTCCCGCCGAAGTGCTGAACGTGCGAACTGCCGAAGGGCTGCGCAGCATTCGTCTCGACACTGTCTCGCGCACGCAGTTCGTCAGTCCCAAGATCGACAAGGAATTTCAGCAAGCGCTCGACCTGCTCGCGGCGGCCCACACTAGTGATCAGCGGCGCGTGAAGCTCGATTTTCATGGCAAGGGAGAACGGCGTGTTTCGGTGGGCTACATCCAGGAAGCGCCGGTGTGGAAAACAAGCTATCGCCTGGTGCTGAACGACAACGAAGCGCCGTTCCTGCAAGGCTGGGCCATTGTCGAAAATACCACGACGCAGGATTGGAAGGACATCAAGCTGACGCTCGTCAGCGGCAGACCGATTTCGTTTGTGATGGATCTCGCTCAACCCCTTTTCATGACTCGGCCAATTGTGGTGCCGGAGGCGCATGCATCGCTCGCGCCGAAAGTTTATGAGCAGGATCTCGCTGGCCGAGAGCAGGAGTTTCGAGCGGCGCGCGACAAGGCTCTAGCCGGATTCGCGGGCGGCGGGTTTGGCGGAGGAGGTGGGTTCGGTGGCGGCGGAATGGGAGGCCTCGCCGACGATAAGAAAGCACGACCGTTTACTACCAGCGTGATTCCCGTTGTCGATGGCAAACGCGTGCACGCTGAAAACCTGGACCTGAAACAAGGCGTCGAATCGGCGGCTGCGGGTGGTGATGTGGGGGAGCTGTTTCGCTACGCGATCAAAGTGCCGGTCAATCTTCCTCGCAATGAATCGGCAATGCTGCCGATCGTCAACAACGCAGTGAAGGGTGAGAAGCTCGCCATTTACAATCCCGAAGTGAATGAAAAGCATCCGCTCGCGGGCCTGCGTCTGACCAACTCGACCGAACTCCATTTGTTGCAAGGTCCCGTCACGCTCTTCGACGGCGGCGAGTATGCCGGCGATGCCCGGATCGAAGACATCGCGCCCGGTTCGACGCGGCTCATCAGTTACGCGCTCGATCTGGAAACGGAAGTTGCCATCGAAGACAAACCAGAGGAGCAAACGATTACCTCGTTGCAAATGAACCAGGGCGGCCTGCATGCGAAGTCGAAGATCACGCGCAAAGTGGAATACACGGTGAAGAATTCCGCGACAGCTGCCAAGAAGATGCTCATCGAACGACCGCTGGAGGACAATTGGAAAGCAGTCTCGCCGGTTCCCGCCGAAACATCGCGCGATGTCAACCGCTTTCAACTCACGGCAGCTCCTGGCAAGCCGGCGAAGCTGGTGGTCGTCGAAGAGCGCGAAGCCGTCGAAGTGTTTGTGCTGACCAAGCTCGACCCTGCCGCGATCGACCACTTCCTCAAGCTCAAGGCAGCTACCCCTGCGCTGAACAAGGCCTTCGCAACCTTGCTCACCGCGCGCACCAAAGTTGCTGAAATCTCGGCAGCTCGCTTCGAAAATGAAAAACAGATCGTGAAGCTCGGCGACGAGCAGGCCCGGCTGCGCAGCAACCTGCAAGCGATCCCGCTACTTAAAGCCAGCGAATTGGCCAATGAAGAGAACAAGAAGTCAGCCAACGAGCTAATGCAACGCTACTTCAAAAAGCTCGGCAGCGTCGAAACGGAACTGGAGACCTTGCGCACCAGCCAAACTGGCATTGCAGAACAAGAAACGACGGCCAATCGTGAACTTGAAAAAGTGCAGGCTGAATTGATCGTCGAGTGAGCGTCTACTTATGCTCGCGCTTCGGCCCATCGGTTTTATATGTCCCGCCGTTGCCTTGCTCGCGGCGGCCGTGGGTCCAGTTGAGCGCGACGCGTTTGGGGAAGAGGCCGAAATAGTCCCAGCCGAAAGTTCCTTCGTCGGGAGTTGGGCCTTCGCCGAAGATGGGTGCGCCGCCGCCGAGGTAGTAGCCGCCGTAATAGCGCGAGTTGCTGGGAATGGAATGAGGCCGCAGGTACTGCGAGAATCCTGCGCGGCAATGGTCAGCGTAGCGGTAGTCGAGTTGGCCACCGTAAGCGAAGTTGATCGCGGCCGCTTGTTCGGGCGAGAGTTCGTGAACCTCGGGCTTGGCTGCCGGCTTCATCTCAGGCGGTAATTCTTGAGCGCGGAGTTCGGCACACACGCCAAGGACGCAGATAGCAGCAAGGCCGATTCTCATGGCAGGTTCTCGCCTTAGCGCAACGGCGTGCGATTGAATTTTTGGAATGGCAATCGCACCTCGCGATAAAAGACCTGGTCGGCTTTGAGCGCGGTGGGAGGTGCGTAACCAACTTGCCCGTAGAAGGTCACCACATCGTCTTGATCAACGCCGTCGCCGCTCACACCGAAGCCGCCTTGCAGATTCGCGCCGACATACAGAGGCGAACTGCCGGGGAAAAAGACCGTGCCATTTTGATTGGCGATGTTATCGATGTCGTGCAAGTTGCGGCCGGCATGGAACGCATCGTAGCCATACACCGTCTGAAACTGCGACGCGAGCATCGGCTGACCGATGTTCTCGGCCGTCTTGGGGTTGATCCGAGTTTTGTTGACGCCGCTGGCAATTTCAACTTCGTTCAAGCTACTGAAGATCGGCGGCGGACTGTTGATGCCCGCCGGGTAGCGCGGCTCGGCGAGAAAGCGGAATGTTCGATTCGAAAAGGCATTGCCGGTCAGCGGCACCGCTTGCGATTTGCTCAGTTTGTCTTTGTACAAATCGGCTACGCCAACGATGCCGTTGGTCTTGGCTTTGTTTTTTGTCAGGTCGGCTGCTGTGATCGAACCGCGCGCAAGCAAGATGTCGTCATCGACCAGATCGGCAGGCTGAATGGCGGACGCATCGGCGTAGTAAGCCGTATTGCGGGCCTTGGCGACGGCGACGTCGATCGAGAAGACAGTGGCATCGGGCATGCGATACAGACCGAGGACGTTGCCGTCACGGTCGGCGACGGCAAAAACCATTTGCGTCCGCTGCCCCGCCTTCGCTGTTTTGCCGGTCAGGTCGAGGCGAATCGCGGCGCGGGTCTTGTTGGCTTCGGCGATGCCTTGATCGATGATCTTCTGTACGTCGGCAGCCGTGAGCGTGCTCGATCCGCTCGGCGAGGCGTGGGGCATGACCAGCCAGCCCGAGGGAACAGTTTCGCCGTTCAGATAAAGATCGCCGCCAGGCAAAACGATTTGATCGTCGCCACTCGTTCCATCGCCACCGGCGCTTACGATGTTGCCGACGCGCTGAATCGTCTCGACTCCGGGGAGTTTGTTCTTGGCAGTGGGATTCGGCCCGACCACTTCCAGCGTGATGCCCGCGAGGTCGATGCGCCCCGGAATCGCTTGCATGTCGTAGTTCGGCAGCGCCGGCACGCCATTGATCGCGCCCACTTTGACCGATTGTCCCTTGAGAGTTTTCAAACCCGTCGCGCCGCCAGCTGCGGCAAAGGCCATCCATTCGGCTTCGAGCACCTTCGGCGCGTTGAGTCGTTCCTCGTTGGTCTGCGGCTTGGCCGTCTCCGTCGGAGCTTGCACAAAATTCTGCTCGAACGTGGCATAGCCATCGTCGCCAGGAAAGAAGACGCCAATGCCACCCACCAGAATCGGTTTGCCACCGATCACCTTGAACAGAGGGATGCCCCCCGGCAACGTCGCAATGCCGCGCGATTGCGCATACGGCAGACGATCGGATTGATAACCGTAGGACTCGGGCGCGTCGATCTCTTTGCCGGCAGGGATGAAGGCTGTATCCACGTTGAAGCGACTGGCGAGCACGATGTCGTCGGCGCTTCCCTTCACGCCGTCCAAGCCAGGATGAATGATGCTGTCGCGGCTTTGGTGCTCAATGCCGAAGAGATCGACCGGCGGCGCATTCGTGATGCCTTGCGGAAAATGCCCGCCGTCGCCAATCGGCGCGACGAAGCCCGGGCCATACGTGCGGGCTGTGGGATCGGCATCGTTGAACGGATTGTTGACCAGCGGATCGGGGACGTTTGGATTCGCTTCGACCTCGCGCTGCGTGATGGTCGACTGGCTCAAGTTGCGAATCGTGCGCGAAGTAAGCGGCGCCTGGTCGTTGGCAAAGAAAGCTGCCGTGCGCGCCTTGGATACAGCGCCATCGATGGCGAAGACGCGAATGGCTTCGTCGGTGATGTGATCGAGAACGTCCTGCTCCATGCGAACGCCGAGAATTTTTCCGCCGCGGTCAACCACAGCGATGATGGCATCCTCGGAGTTTGAAGCGGCCGCCGCCCTTGCTAGCAGAACCTGTGCCTCGGTCTCGGTAACGTTGGGAATGTTTTGATCGAGCGCCAGTTGAGCAATGATCGCCGGCGAATTTGGCAGCACGGCATTCATTTCGCGCTGCTCGAGCTGCTCCAGAGCCAACCGCCGTTGATTGACTGGTCGGCGAACGTTTGGCTGAGGCTTCCGCATTCGTGGCTATCCCATTCCCTGCCATCGCCAGCTTGCTATCGATAGCAGTCGGCGAGCGATTCGAAAGTTGAGTGTATTTCCACTATCGTCATCGCAATCCAGTCAATTGATATTATCGCCCCACATTACAAACGTTATAAGCCGCAGAGTTTAACACCCCTCTTCGCGGTATGGCTCTCTTCAACGGCGGCGCTCGGGCCGCCAATTTTTCTGTGGGAACGCGGTTTGTCACGATGCTCAGTGAGTTCGTGGACGGAATGCTGGCGCGCGCGGTTTCGCGTGTGCTGCCTTCACGCTGCGCGCTGGGCGATATCTTTGTTGCCGCTGATTGCCTGTTTGCCTGTCAACGCACAGCTGCCAACCCCGGTCGAGGATGTGCGGCCACGAGTGCTGCAAGGGCCACAGCCCTTTGATCCCAGTGTGCCCGATTTCGTTCCGCTGAGCAATTTCATCGAAGAGCCCGATGAACTGTTGCAATGGCCTGTCGATCCGCCGCTGGGTTACAGCGGACCAACGGGCATCACGCCGACGGAAGTGCAAACCGACAGCCATTTCGTACCGTTTCCCGATCGCTGGCGCAGCGGCTTTCCGAACTGGGATCGCTACGATAAAGGTCATCCCGCGCAAGACGAGTATCCGTACGTCACGGGGAGCAAGTGGGATCCTTATCATCAGAATGTGCTGAAGGGCGACTATCCGATTCTCGGGCAGCACAACTTTTTCATTCTCACCGCGACAGAGAATCTGCTGCTCGAAGGGCGACAGGTACCCACGCCAACGACGCCGTTCGAAAGCACGTCGCATCCCGGCAGTGAGGAGTTTTATGGCGATCCCGATCAGTACTTCATGAGCAACAATCTGGTTCTCTCGACCGAGTGGAACCACGGCGATGCCGGCTTCAAGCCAGCCGACTGGCGCATCAAGCTCACGAACATTTTCAACATGAATCACCTCGTCGCCGACGAACTCGGCGTGGTAAAGCCTGATGTACGCAGCGGCACGGGGCGTTTTCGAACTGACTATGCGCTCGAAGAATGGTTCCTGGAATCGAAGCTCGCCGACATTGGGACCGATTACGACTTCGTCTCGGCACGCGGCGGTTCACAGTTTTTCGCCAGTGATTTTCGCGGCTTCATTTTTGCCGACACCAACCGCGCGATTCGAATCTTCGGCACGCGTTTCTCCAATCGCGATCAGTTCAACATCGCCTACTTCGATCAAACCGAGAAGAACACCAACAGCCTGCTGAACACGTTTGCCGACCGGCATCAGAACACGCTGATTGCGAATTACTATCGGCAGGATTTCATCTGGCCGGGCTACACGATGCAGCTGAGCTATCACTACAACCGTGATGGCCCCAGCATGAAGTTTGACGACAACGGATTTTTGGTTCGCCCTGACCCGGTCGGCGTATTTGCCGAGCACCGGGTCAACTCGCATTATTTGGGCTTCGCTGGCGACGGCCACATCAACCGTTTCAATATCTCACACGCCTTTTACTGGGCGCTCGGTCATGACGACTTGAATCCGCTCGCGGGCCGGCCGGTGGATATCAACGCGCAGATGGCCGCTGTCGAACTGAGCTACGATCGCGACTGGATTCGCTTTCGCACGTCGTACTTCTTTGCCTCGGGCGACGACAATATTTTCGATGGCCAGGCGACCGGATTTGAAACCATCTTTGACAATCCGAACTTTGCGGGCGGACAGTTCAGCTATTGGCAGCGGCAAACGATCAAGCTCTTTGGCGTGAACCTGACGAACCGCATGAGCCTGGTCCCCGATCTGCGGTCGAGCAAATTTCAAGGGCAGCAGAACTTCGTTAATCCAGGTCTGCACCTTTACAACGTCGGCATGGATGCAGACCTGACGCCGAAGCTGCGCTCGATCACCAACGTGAACTTCCTCTGGTTCGATCAGACCGAAGTGCTCGAGCAATACGTTTTTCAAGAAACCGTTCATTCGCAAATCGGCGTCGATTTGAGCACCGGCATCGAGTATCGGCCGCTGCTGAACAACAACATCATCTTCGTCGGCGGCATCTCAATGTTGATTCCGGGCGCCGGTTTCAACGATTTGTACGCCCCGATCGAAGGCGAAGCCAACACGCTGGTCGCCGGATTTGCCAATCTGGCTTTGACGTACTAAGGGAATAGACGATGGCTTGCGTGCGGTACCCAATCATCTTTGCAAGTTTGCTCAGCACGTTGCTGCTGGCCGCAACTGCCGTTGCGCAGCGACCGTCGGGACTGAAGGAGTTGAGCCCGGTTGGTCACGCTCCTTTGCATCCAGCCGCTCAGTATATTTTGCAACCCGATGGTCAGTACGTTGAGCAGTTGCCCGCAGGCCAAGACCTGATGCATCAAACGGCTGACGATGCGGCGCGCAAGAGCTTCAGCTGCGTGAAGTGCCACAACAGCGTGCACGACATGCACGCCAAGCCAACGGTGAAGCTCGGCTGCATCGATTGCCACGGCGGCGATGCGACCTGCGAGACGAAACAAGGGGCGCACGTCAAACCGCGGTTTCCTGATATGTGGCGCACATCCGGCAATCCGGTTCGGTCGTACACGCTGCTAAATCACGAGAGCCCCGAGTTCGTGCGCTTCATGAACCCCGGTGATCTGCGCATCGCCCACCTAGCGTGCGGCAGTTGCCACGAGCGCGAAGTGTTGCAGGTGAAGAAGAGCATGATGACCCACGGCTGCATGCTGTGGGGAGCCGCCCTCTACAACAACGGCGCCGTGCCGAACAAAGCTTCGCGTTACGGCGAAAGCTACAGCATGCACGGCACGCCGCAGCGGATTCAAAACGTTTGGAAGCAAGAGGAAGTGCCGAACATCGCCCGCGACATGCGCGAAAAAGCGATGGTGCCGTACCTCGATCCGCTGCCGCGTTTTGAAATCAGCCAGCCGGGCAATATTCTTCGCGTGTTCGAGCAAGGTGGCCGCTTTCGGCCGGAAGTCGGCATTCCGGAACTTGGCGAAGAGCCAGGTCGGCCGCGCACGCGTCTTTCTACTCGTGGCGTGGGAACCGAGAACCGCACCGATCCAGTGTTCATTGGCTTGCAGAAAACTCGACTTCTCGATCCGACGCTCAATTTCCTCGGCACGAATGATCACCCCGGCGACTATCGCAGCAGCGGTTGCAGTGCCTGTCACGTCGTCTATGCCAACGATCGCTCTCCCGTTCATTCAGCGCAATATGCCCGCTTCGGCAATCTCGCGATGGCAGCTTCGGAGCCCGATCCCATCGGGCCGCAGCAGTTTGTCACCAGCGTCGATCCCACGATTCCCAAGGACGAGCGCGGCCATCCGATCGCGCATCGCTTCACCACCGCTGTTCCGACGAGCCAGTGCATTGTCTGCCACATTCATCCGGGGACGAACGTGCTCAACACGTACATCGGCTTCATGTGGTGGGACAACGAGTCCGACGGCGAGTTGATGTATCCGCATGAGCAAAAGAATCCAACTGCCGAACAGCTCGCGCAGTCGCAGATGTCGAATCCCGATGAAACCGCCGCCCGCGGCCTGTGGTCGGATCCGAATTTTCTCGAACGCGTTCCCGAGCTGAACCAAGTCGCTCGTCACAATCAGTTCGCCGACTTTCATGGGCACGGCTGGGTGTTTCGCGCGGTATTCAAGAAAGATCGTCAAGGAAATCTGCTTGATCCGGTGGGCAAGCCGGTTCAGCAAGTGACCACGGAGAAACTTCGCGCTGCTGTCGTACAACCGACGGAACAGTACGTGGCTCCACTTGTCGCCAATAAACTGCAGGAGGTCTGGCCCGATCCGCAGCGTCAAGCGACGCTCGCCGGCAGCAAGAGTTGCTCCGATATGCCGGTGCATTTGATGGACATCCACCAGGAACGCGGCATGCACTGCGTCGATTGCCACTTCACGCAGGATGTTCACGGCAACACGAAGCTCTACGGCGAAGTGCGGGCCGCGATCGAAATCACTTGTATTGATTGCCACGGCGGCGCTGAGCGCTCGGTGATCGATAAGATCATCGTCGGCGAAGGGATGCGAACCAGCGGTCCCGCAGCAGAACCGGAAGTTCCCGGCGCGCGAAAAAAAGGTCGCGATCTGTTGGCGATGAAAACGCCTGACGGCAAGCCGCGGTTTGAAGTTCGCCCGGTGAAACGTCCTGATGGTCGGCGGGAACTCGCACTCATTCAACGCGCGATGGTCGAGCATGGCCGCGAGTGGGAGGTGAAACAGACGTTCGATACGGTGAACCCAAATCGCTTTTACTACAACCAAAAGTCGCACATGGCCAAGACCGTCCGCTGGGAACAGGGCGATGGCAAACTCACCTGGGGCGGCGTGATCGATTTCGTCAAAGGTCAGGACGGCAAGGAGTCCGTCGGGGGAAACTCCTGTGCGCATCAAAGCGGCAACATGAGCTGCATGACGTGTCACTCGTCGTGGAACCCCAGTTGCTTCGGCTGCCACTTGCCGCAGAAGGCGAATAAGAAGACGCCAGCCTTGCACAACGAGGGAGATGTCTCGCGCAATCTGGTCGCCTACAACTTTCAGACGCTGCGCGACGATGTCTACATGCTGGCCCGCGATGGCTTGGCAACTGGTAACAAGATCAATCCTGCCCGCTCCTCGTGCGCGATTCACGTCACGTCGTACAACAACAACCGCGAATCGATCTATCACCAGCAACAAACGATCTCTGGCAGCGGCATGAGCGGCATCGCGTTCAGCACGAACGTGCCGCACACTGTCCGCGGAGCGCACCCCAACGTCACCGGCACCATTCCCGCCGGCGCATCTGAAACGAAGATGTGCAGCGATTGCCACGTCTCCGTGCAGAACGACAACAACGCGATCATGGCCCAGCTGATGATGCATGGCACGAACTACACCAACTTCATGGGGCGTTACTGCTGGATCGCCGCGGGCGAACATGGTTTGGAAGCGGCCGTCGTCACCGAGCAGAGTGAACCACAGGCCGTGATCGGCAGCACGCTGCATCAGATTGCATTTCCCGAGCATCACAAGAAGCACGTCGAAGAAGGTTGGAATCTGCATCACGCCCACGAGCATCCAGGGCTCGATATTCTCGACAAAATCAAACGGCCGTTGTGCAAGCCAGAAATCTTGATGGTTCAACCACGCGGCGAATACCTTTACGCCGCTTGCGGCCCGGATGGTTTCCGCGCGTTCGACATCGCTTTCATCGACGACAAGGCTTTTTCGGAACGAATCACCAGCGCGCCGGTCTCGCCGCTCGGCCAACGCTTTCACGTGCCGACGAAGTATGCGACGGCCATCGCCGCGCCGACGACGCTCGCGCCGGATCCGACTCGTGTGCAACCGCCCGAGAACCACGAGCAAGCGGTTCATCCGATGTATGCCTACGTCTACGTCACCGACAAGTACGAAGGACTGATCCTGGTTGGCGCGGGAACGCTCCTCGACGGCAATCCGCTCAATAACTTTTTGGAACGAGCCGTAACCTTCAATCCCGACGGCATTCTCTGCGGCGCGCGGAACATCACGATTGCTGGGCACTTCGCTTACATCTGCTGCGATGCGGGCTTGGTGGTGGTCGCACTCGAAGACCCGAAGAATCCGCGCGTGACTGCCGTGATTGGTCACGATGTGCTCGAGCATCCGGTAAGTGTTCAGGTGCAGTTCCGCTATGCCTTCGTTTGCGATGAGCATCACGGCTTGCATGTGTTCGACGTCACCGACTTGCACAAACCGGTTCACAAAACGCTGTTGCACATGGAAGAAGCTAAGAGTGTCTATGTCGCGCGAACCTACGCTTACGTCGCCGCTGGCGCGCATGGTTTGCACATCGTCGATATCACGCGGCCGGAACAGCCGGTGCTGGATCAAGTGTTCGACGCTGGCGGCTGCATCAACGATTGCGAAGATGTAAAGCTCGGCATTACCTACACCAGCGAATTCGCGTATCTAGCCGATGGCAAGAATGGTTTGCGTGTCGTGCAACTCACCTCGCCCGACACGCCGGGGAACGCCGGTTTCAGTCCGCGACCAACGCCGCGGTTGGTGGCGACGTATAAGCTGCCGAAGGGAGGACATGCTCATTCGATCGGCGAAGCCCTCGATCGAGACCGGGCTGTTGATGAGTCGGGCAGTCAGATCGCCGTCTTCGGCCGTGTCGGCGCTCGGCCGCTCAATTGGGAAGAGCAGTCGCGGATGTTCCGTCGAATGGCGCCGAAGCATGCAACTCGCGCCGGTGAAGTTTGGCAGGTGAGTGACAATCCGTTCGACTCGAACATTTACAATTATGACGATCGCTTGCGACTCGTTCGCCGTCCGCCTCCGATGCAGGGACCCTGGCCGCAGCGGCGGTAAGTCCAGTAGCTGAATTCGCCAGAATTCACATGGTCGACTTTCAACTGCAATCACTGAATTCTGGCGAATTCAGCTACTTTCCGTTCGACAGTTGAGCGTGCAGTTTTTGTAGCTGTTCGGCAAAGCGGAGATGGTCGAACTCTTTCATCGCTTGTGAAAAGCGTGGCAGGTTCTCGATCACACTGCGTCGTTGCGCCGGTAACTGCAGCAGCAGCGCATCGCGGCTTGCGGCAGAAGTCCCCATCGCAAACTCAAAGTCGCGCAGAATGCTCGCAACCTCCGGAGAATCAGGCCGGCTGTTGTAGCGGATTCCCAGCGCATCCTTTTTGATCTCGCAGAAAGCCCACGCGACTTGCCGCGCGCTGTGATAATCGCGCGTCTCGACTCGTGTGGGATCGGTCAGCTGCAACAGCGCCTGATTGGCCGCTCGCTGATCGAAGGGACTCGCTTGCAACTCGCGAATCAACTGCCCGAGTTCAGCGTCGAGTTCCTGGGCGGCACCGATGATCTCCGTGCGTTTGCCGAAGAGCGCCGACGTCAGCGATCGCTCGAATGCCGTCTGCTTTTGCTGTAGCTTCGCGAGGCGAGCGGCGGCGGCGGCTGGATCGTAGTTCGCGGCTTGTTGCACGGCGAGATTCACGAGCGCCGTGGGCCAGACAAACGCCGGTGGCCGACCGACCGCGTTCTTGCCGAAGGGACGGTTCGGATATCCAGCGCCACTCCGCAGTTCGTGATGGCAGGCCGCGCAATCGTAGAGAGCAAACTCAGGCCACGGGGTCGTCGCTTTCTGCGTTTCATCTTGCGCGGCGACCGAATAATCTCGCAGCAAATCGGCATACACTTGCAACACGACCGTGTTCGAGATCAGCGCATCGCGGAGTCGCGGCAGTTGCGTGAAAGGATCAGGCTCGCCAGGCTTCCAGTTGGGAAAATTGGCCTGGCGAAAGCTCATCCGCACTTCGGCCTCGGGGATATCGATGTTGCGATCGCGCAGTCGGGCCCGATTTTCGACCCCCAGATTGAAGTCGCCATCGGTGCCGTCCTTCCCTTCGAACGCTGGCTTGTCGCTCAGCGGTTGCCAGTGGGCGGGCATCCAGGCGGCGTAGGTGGAGTACTCGAAGCTCGACAGCGGCGGATGGCCGGCGGCGTACCATTCGTGCTTGATGAACTTGCCAGCCGCGAAATCGCCGACGTGGCAAGAGGCACAAACGCGGGCCCGCACGGCAGGATCGCGGACGTTGACAAAGCCGAGCTTCTCTTTTGCGGCCGGCGTCACGAGTCGCCACCAAGGACTCGCGTGCGGACGCTCCCAACTATCACCCGGGCCGTGACAAGCCTGGCACGATACGCCTTGCTCGTGCGGCACTTGCGGTTCTTGCGTATTGTCGACGTTCGGCCAGGTCGCGTGACAATTCAAACATTGACGCACGGCAGCGACTTGCGCCGCTTCCACAGCAGTCAGGTTGCCGGTCTTCAGCCGTTTGAGGTTTGGATCCTGAAACGCGGCCTGCATTTCAAAGCCGAGAATCTGCGAAACTAACGGCTGTTGTTTCTTCAGCAGGTTGAACGCTTCGCGATGCTTGTCATCTTGGTCCCAAGGGAGCGCGCTGGAATCGCCCAAATAGCTCGACCGGCCAATGCGCGACTTGTGGCAATCGAGACACTGCCGCGTGTCATAGAAATCATGCGGCGGCTGCAGCGGCTTCGCTGGATCGGCGGCTGCGTTCTGCGCATGGCAGTATTGCTCGCCGAACAACGCGGCGACCGACACAAACGCGATGATGATTCCGCGAACGTTCATTTCCGGTTTTGCGTTTGCTGGTGGAGTCGATCCGTGATCTGCCGCAACTCGGCGCCGATTTCTGCACGCTTTTCCTGAAACCGCAACGGCTCGTCGAGGAGCACCTTCTTTGCCGACTGCGGTTCGAATTCGAGCCAAGTGCGAACTTGCGCGAGCCCAGCGATCAACTCCCGCTGTTCGGCTGAACGGCGATTGTACTCCGCATCGCTGATCACCGCGTAGTAGCGGGCCTTGGCCAGTTCGTCTCGCTCTGCACGCTCGACGGCGGTGAGAGCCAAATATTGCTGACAGCGAGATTCCCAATCGGCGGTGTTTGAGTCGAGCGATTTCGTGACCATCGTCAAAGCCGCTCTCGACGTGACTTCCTGACTGGTGAGTGATTCCTGCAGTTGTTGCTTAGCCTCTTTACTAAGTTTTGCTGTTTGAATCTGCGCCGGCGCGAAATCGTTGCGAAATAACTCTCGCAGCGACGTTAACGAGCTGTTATCAGCCACGAACGTGAGATTCCAAGGACTCCACTGCGGCCGACCGACGCGATTGATCGTTCCTTGGCCCTGCCCGCGGATCGTGGCGTGGCAGCTGAAGCAATTCGACTCGGCGAGCTCTGGCCAATTCGGCTTCGCGGGAGTCGATCGCGCGGCAAGCAGTTCCATTCGTGCCGTGGCAGCAGCGGTTTGCCCAGCAGCCCACAATTGCACTTGGAAGTCACGTTTCTCCAAGCGTTCGCGGTTGTCATTCCAATGTTTGTTCGGAATGAGATCGTGATAGGCCGAGAGTTCGAACCGTAGCGGCGGATGACCGGCCGCGATCATGTCGTGGTCCATATCGCGATCAGCGGAACCAACATGGCAACTGGCACATTGTTGGCCGCGCGTTCGCAAGTCTTTGGTATCGAACATTCCTAGCTCAGCGAGTTCCGGCCGGCTGATGTCGCGCTCGTAATGGCGTGCGAGCCATTTCTCGGCATTGCCGTGGCAAGATTCGCAGCCAATGCCGTGACCGAATTCGCTGACTGTCGAGTGGTCGCCTGTGCCGCTGAGCGGATCGTGACACTTGGCGCAGCGGGCGAGGATTTTCGGATCGGCCTGGTTGTCGTCGCGGTTGCTCGTACGAACCAGGATGTCGCGATACTTTTCACTGGCCAGCGTGCGGGCCGCATTCTGATGCGGATCGGCGTACATCCAGCGGGAAAACTCCTCCGTCTTGCGCGGCACTTTGATGTCGAGTGGTTCATTGCCGTGGCAAGCTGTGCTATTGCAACTGAGTGAACCAACCGGGCGAAAGGCTTCTTGGCCGGCGGCAGCGCGCGAGCTGATGGCGACGGTCAGTGCCGTAAGCAGAGCAATTTCGAAGCGCAGCCAGTTTGCCATCCGGGACAGACCTCCTTCCATCCGGATAGTTTCGGCCCGCGCGCCCGCGGCCTGATAGTAGATAAACGATTTTGCCGGTTGCACGGCCT
The DNA here is from genome assembly GCF_024256385.1 of Anatilimnocola floriformis. Classification (NCBI taxonomy): domain Bacteria; kingdom Pseudomonadati; phylum Planctomycetota; class Planctomycetia; order Pirellulales; family Pirellulaceae; genus Anatilimnocola; species Anatilimnocola floriformis. Next base: position 2,291,235 of record NZ_JAMLFW010000001.1, on the reverse strand, counting down.
GTGCTGATTGCACCGCAGCTCGCCCAGCAGCTTGCGGGAAGTGCCCAGGGAGAGCGGGCGGAACTTCGCTATACTTCTTAGCATGCTGCGCTTTCAAATTACCAATGAATCACAAAACGCCAAGTGGACCCACAGCACCGGGCCGTTCGAGCTGGGTCGCGCGCCCGCCGAATCAGGCACCGTGCCACGATTTGTGATCGAAGATAGCTATGTCTCGCGCAATCAGTTGCGGGTCGAAGTGGCCGGGCCAGGGCAGGTGCGATTGGAGAATCTCGGCCAGGTGGTTGAGTTCGCCGATGGGAGCGTGCTGCAGCCCAAAGAAGTTCGCGTCATGGCGCTGCCCGTGCGCCTGACGGCTGGCTATTCGAAGATTGAAATATTGCCCGAAACGCCGCAGCCGATGAATGCGCTCGCGGCCACGCTCGTGCCGCCATCGTTGCCGGACGCGAACGAAGCGTACGTGACCATCTCGCGGCCGATTCGAGTGGAGAAAAAAGCCGAGGTGGCGGTCGACCTCGCCGACATCGGCGAATCGCCATCGCCCGAAACGTTGACGCGCTGGTTCGAGACGCTCCTCTCGGTGCAAAAGGCCGCTGCCGGCTCAACGGAGTTTTATCAAGAGACGGCCCGCGCGGTGGTGGATCTCGTCGGGCTCGACGTGGGCATGGTGATCGTGCGGCGGAACACTGCTGGGGCGCCCCAACAAGGATCGGGTTGGGAAACGAAGGCCATGCACGAGGCAGAGAACTCGCGGTTCTCACGAGTCAGTCAGGCCGTGCTCAATCAAGTGCTGAACGACCGCCGAACTTTCTATCGCGGCCTGGCCGAGATGGCCCCTTCGGCGAGCTTGGCGCATGTCGATGCGGTGGTGGCTTCACCGGTCTTCGATGCAACCGATGAAATCGTCGGCGTAGTGTATGGTTCTCGCGGCATTCAACCCGGCGCAAAACGCCCCGGCATCTTGCCGATGGAAGCGCGCCTGGTGCAGTTGCTCGCCGGCGCGGTGAGCGCCGGTCTGGCACGTATGGAGAAAGAAGCCGAAGCGGCTCGCAATCGAGCGCGCTTCGAGCAATTCGCTTCACCCGTGGTCGCGGCTGAGCTTGAACGAAATCCGGAGTTGCTGGAAGGAACCGAGCGCGAGATCACGGTGTTGTTTTCGGACCTACGCGGCTTCTCGCGGATCTCGGAACAACTCGGCGCTCGCGATACATTTCAACTCGTCGGCGATGTGATGGACAAACTGACCGAGCAAGTGCTGAAGCATGGTGGCATTATCATCGACTACTACGGCGACGGCTTGGCCGCGATGTGGAACGCGCCGCTCGATCAGGCCGAGCATGCGAAGCAAGCTTGCCGGGCTGCGCTAGCGATGCAACAGGAACTGCCGTTGATCAGCGCACTGTGGCAAGATCGACTCGGCAAACCACTGCAGATCGGGGTGGGTGTGAACACCGGTCCGGCGCGAGTCGGCAACGCCGGTAGTCGGATGCGTTTGAAATATGGCCCGCGCGGTCACACGGTGAATGTATCGAGTCGCATCGAAGGGGCTACGAAGTACCTCGGCATTCCAGTTCTGGTTGCTGGTTCGACACAACGACTGCTGGGCGAGGAATTCAACACACGGCGCGTATGCCAGGTGCGCGCCGTCGGCCTCGACAGCAATGTGGAGCTGCACGAACTGCGCGCAGCCACTCCCGACGCCAACTGGCAACGGCTACGAGCTTTGTACGAACCGGCTCTCACCAATTACGAAGCGGGGGAGTTTGCCGCAGTTCTGGATCTGATCCGGCCCATCGACGATGCCGGACTGAGTAACGATGGCCCGACGAGGATGCTGCAGAAACTAACTTTCGAAGCGATGGAAAACCCGCCGGAGAAGTTTGATCCGGCGTTTAGGTTGGATGGCAAATGAGTCGGTGAGTTAATGAAGCAAAGGTGTGGGGCCGGTGTCAGAGGCCTGGGGAATTGCATCGTTCAGCCTTCATCTGGGCACAGCGTCTTGTAGTAGCCACCTCTCGCACGCCACTCACGGTTATTTTCTTCCATGAGACGCAATTCTGCATCAATCATCGCCGCGAACGTGACCGCGACCTCGCGAGGTTCGCGCTCGGTCTCCGTCCACTGCATTGTCGGTCCATCCGAGCCGCCCACGCCGTGCAGATACACAAAGGTGCAGTCATGGTGAAACAACCACACGACCGCATCTCTGGGTAGCTTTAGCGCTGGATCGGTTTCGGCCAGCAGTGCGTTCGCCTTGGCATGGAAGTTTTCAAACTCGCTTGTAGCGGCCAGATCGCTGCCGCGAAACAGATCGCCGGGAGACTTGCCCATTTCCAGGAGATAGTGTCTGAACATCTCTGGGAATTCGACGTCCAACTTTTTCTCCACAGCCGCGACCTCCCACTCCGTGTAGCCAGAAAACTTTGTCAGTCGAAGATAGTGACGCGCGATCAAGTCTGGCGGCGTATCAACAAAGACGTAACCGGGGTTATCGGCTAGCGCGGTGAGTCGCTTCTTCCAATCGGCGATATACAAGGCTACATCCATTCGGTGCGTTCGCTGCCGCTCAACTGGCAAAATTATGTTGCCCTACGACGACGTAGCCTAGAACCGCGAGACGTAGCACGCAATCTTATGTGGCCGATTATTGCAACTGCTGCCGCTGGAAGGCGTGTCCTTTTGCGGAGCGACAGGCGACTTTAAAACTGCCGGTTGATCTGGACTTGCAGTTCACTGTCGAAGAATCGCTGATCGTCGCGCGAGCCGAGTGGGAAGACGCCGGCGACGCGGACCGACGTGTTGTCCCACAGGCGGGCCTGAACACCCGTCGTGAGGTTGACGATGTCGAAGCGGTTGAAGTTGTTGCGGTAGTCGATCGGCCGACCACCAACGGTGGCAGCAATCGCATCGGTATCTTGCAGCGACGTGGTGTAGTGGAACTCGAGGAGCGCGGCTAAGTTCGTCAGCGTGCCGCCGCCGTCGCGATACAACCACCAGCCCGAACCGAGGTCGAGAAACATGAGGTTCTGCTCAGTGTAAGTGCCGAGGATTCGCGACGGGCCATTCACGCGGCCCGCTTCGACGCGATTGCCGTTGGTTGCCACGTCGACCTGCGCAAAGGCATTGATGAAGTACGGCCGCTCATCACCGGCGAAGAGAAAGCCGGTGTACGGCAGCAGGTGGAGCGAATCGTTGTGAAAGGTGAACCGCGTCGGATTGAGAGGCGTGGTGCTGCGATCGTCGAATTTGAAATCGCTGCCGGTGGGAACGTCGATGCCCATACCGACCACGACGGCAAAGTCTTCGTCTTCCACCAATAGCCGTTTGAGAATGACGGCCAGGTTGCCGACTTGCCCGCCGTCGCCGACGACCGCGGCGCTTTGAAAATCGAACTGCCCTTGAAAGGGCATGCGGACTTCGCATGACCACAATCCGTCGAGGAACATCTTTTCGATACCGATGGTGTAGCGATCGATGGGAACCGACCTCGTTACTCCCGCGGCGGGATTGGCCAGCGGCGTTTCGGTGTATTGCAGGGCGTTTTCAAAATGGCTGTAGGAAAAGATGAGGCGGTCGCTGGGCATGGCCTTGTTGTTCTCGGCGATCTTCACGCGGCGACTGCCGCCCGCTGACGGCACGGTGAACGAGCCAAAGGTCTCGGCCCCCGGCACACCCTGAGCGCGGCCGAAATTCAGATTGCCCCCCGACATGAAGAAGTCGCCGAACATATCGGGCGCGCTGGCGAGGCGATTCATCGCCGGCCGAGCGCTGCTACGAGACGGAGCGGCGGCAGCGCCGCGAGTGGACATTGCCGGCGCTGCGGGCGCGGGCTGCATTGCGGTCGCGGGATACACATTGAAGTCTTCTGGTGCGTCTTCTTCTTCGATGAGGTCCGCCGTTGTCTCGCGCGCTAGCTGCCGAGCAGCGGGAGTGGGTTGCTGAGCAGCTAGGGGCAAGGTCCACGCCGCGACGAGGCTGCAGCCGAGCAGCGAGGCAATGTACGCGATGGGTTTTCCACTCATGGCAACCTCGTGATGAACCGACCTCTGCGCGCAGTGGTAGATGTACCGGTTGTAACGATTATCAGCCCTCAACCTGGGGAGACTTGAGGGTTGAAACGATTTTGCCGACAAACTGTCGTGATGCAGTGCTAGCTGCGAGGCGATTCCGTCGGTGGAGTGGGAGCCGGCGGCGGAGCTTCGTTCATCTCGATGATTTCATTTACTTCCTGCAGTTGCTGCGCGTAGTCCGCTTCTGCTGGAAAGTCCTTGATGAGTTTGCTGAGTTCATCGCGGGCCTTGCGCAAATTCGCGAGTCCCATCTCGCGCTGACCGAACTGAGATTGCTCCGAACCCAGCGCTCGCCAGGCCATGGCCAGATCGCGACGATGCCGCGGCAGTGCAGAAGGCGCACTACCGAGCGGCGCCAAGATCGCGCAGGCTTCGCTGAAAGCCGCGATCGCAGCCGCGCGCTGGCCGTCGTCGCTGTCGAGATAACCCCGATTCAGTTCGAGTCCGGCGAGTTCCACCTGATAGTCGACGACTTCCGGATTCTGTTCGGCCAGCGGTTTCAATCGGGATCGCGCCTTCTCATACCACTGCCGGGCCGCGGCGACATCTTCCATGCTCGCCAGATCGCCGAGCAGGCGATAACAAACCGAGAGCAAACGGCGGTTCTCAAGATCGACCGGGTCGCGCTGCTCGACCAATTCAAACGCCTCAGCCGCGCTAGCGAACTCGGCCTTGGCTTGTACGAGGTCTTGTTCCTGCCGCGCGAGACTCGCCAGGCCGTAGTGCCCCTTGCCTATGTCGCGCTGCAGCTTCCAGTTCTTGGCATCCGATTGAAACGCGGCTTCGCGAATCTGCTGGGCATGCACGAATTGCTCGCGGGCCGTTTTGCGATCGCCCGTGCCGCGAAAGGAGACACCCAGATTCATGTACGTGTTCGCGAGCAGTCGTTGATACTCGCTGTTGCTCGGTTGTAACTCGGCGAGAGTCGTGCGAACTTCCGCCGCCGTGCGAAAAATCTTCTGGGCTTCGGCGTGCTGCTTCTTGGCGGCCAGCGCCGTTCCGAGAGCATTCAGCGTATTGCTGTAAGCTTCTAATCGCGCGGGGTTTTTCGGCGCGGCAGCGACGAGCTTTTCTTGCATCGTGCGCGCGGTCTCGTACAACGGCAGAGCCTGTTCAGTTGACTCGACTGCTTCTGTAATCAACCCGATGCGAAAATGCGTGCTCGCCAGTTCGTCCTGCACCCGCGGATCACCGGCCCGCTGCGTGAGGAACCGCTGGTAATAATTCAGCGCGCGGCCGAGTAACTCCTTCCGCAACGGTTGCAAGCCCGGCTTGTTAAGGAGCGTGTTCTCGCTGACCTGCGTGAACAAATCGTTGACCGCGTCCATCGCCTGACGACGACTTTCCTCGGATTCAGCGAGCGCTGCCGAGGTTTGGATGTAACCCACGGTCGTCGCGCCGAGCGCGATGATCAGGCCGAAAAGCGCCGCAGCCGACGCCGCCGCGATGGCGGGATTTCGTTTGCACCACCGCCAACCACGCGCCACGGGGCTGATCGGTTGCGCGAGAATCGGTTCACCGCGCAGAAACCGGCCGAGTTCATCTGCAAGTTCCTTGGCCGTGGCGTACCGTTTTTCGGGCTCCTTTTGCAGGCACTTGTGGCAGATGGTTTCGAGGTCGCGCGGAATGGTCGGGCTGAGAATCCGCAGCGCGACTGGTTCGTTCTCCAGAACCTGCCGCAGCGTTTCCATCACGCCGGCGCCGCGAAACGGCGGTCGGCCACTGAGCAACTCATACAAAATCGCGCCGAGCGAATAGACATCGCTGCGGATATTCACCAGCTCGATCTTGCCCGCCGCTTGTTCGGGCGGCATATAGCTGGGAGTGCCGACGACGGTGCCAGACATCGTCATTTGCGATTGCCCACCGCCACTGTGCACTTGCTTGGCCAGGCCGAAGTCGGTGATGAGGGGCGAACCACTGGCATCGAGCAACACATTCGACGGTTTCAAATCGCGATGGACGACGCCCTCGACGTGCGCATAGTGCATCGCCGAGGCAATCGCTTCCATGAGCTTGGCCGCATGCCGCGGTTGCAGAGCCTGATCCTTGAGCAGATCGGAGAGACTTTTGCCCTCGATGTAATCCATCGAGAAATAGTGCTGCCCTTCGCACTCGCCGATGTCGTGAATGCCGACAATGTTGGGATGCCGCAGCCGAGCCGCTGCTTCGGCTTCGGCGTAGAATCGCTGCACCTCGAGTTCATCGGCAAACTGTCCCGAGAGGATCATCTTCAGCGCGACGATGCGGTTGAGCTTGCGATGTTTCGCCTTGTAGACGATGCCCATGCCCCCCTTGGCGATGGTATCGACGAGATCGTAATTGCCGAATTGCCGGGCCGGTGCTCGCGCGGCGCCAGCCGTCGGCGGCATCGACATGGCCGGAGACATTGTCGGCGACGCTGGCGGATTGGGGCGATCGCCAGCAGGCCGGGCCAGCGTGGCGTCGGACGATTCGGTCTTGTCAGAACTGCCGCGCGACGGCGGCTTGACCATAGTTTGCGCCGCCAGATCCGTCGTATCTTCCAACTTGCGCGGCCGTTGGGCTCGTTGCTCAACGAGCGTCGCGTCCGAAGCGATCGAGCCTTTGAGCTCGCGCGCAATCAGGCGTTCCAGCCAGGCGAGCAGTTCCGGCTCCGAATCGCCGCGAAACTCGTGAAACTTCTGCTCGATCCGCTCGATCACCGCCAAGATCGCGGCGGCCCGCTCGCTGGCATTGTCATTCGCGGGCTTCGCCAGCAACTGTCCGCGCGATCTGTCCCGCAACGTTTCGAGCGCGGCACGATTGCCGTCGCGCGCCTCGGCGATGAGTTGAACGGTAGAAGCAGTGGGAAGGGACATAGCCCCATATCATACCGCAACCGAGCGACATATGGCCCCGCGGCAATACCGCAAGATATAGCGTGCTATCGCTAGGGAAGCACCGCAATGGCTTCGATTTCGATCAGCCATTCCGGCCCGACCAACGCGCTCACACCCACGAGCGTGCTGGTGGGCGGCGTCTCTTTCGACACATAGCGAGCCCGCACTTCACGAATCAGCGGTACGTGCTCGGGCTTGAGACCAACGACAAACAGGCTGGTCTTCACCACATCGGCAAAGGTCGCGCCGGCGGCTTCGAGCGCGAGTTGCACATTGCGAAAGGCCTGCTCGGTTTGCGCTTTCATGTCGCCCACGCCGACGACCTTTCCTTGTTCATCAACGGCGACCTGACCCGAGATGTAGATCGTTCGCTGGCCGGACGAGACGGCGACGTGCGTCCAGCCGAAGGTGGGGCAAAGCGTTTTCGGATTGAGGTATTCGGTTGGCATAGCTGGTCAATATATCTCGCAAAAATCGCGAATCGTAGCGGTAGCAAACGAGGGTGGCTGGTGTTCTAATTTTCGTATGTCACGCCTATCTTACATCGCCGTTGCCATCGCCATTGCTTGTTCGTTTTCGAGCGTGCGCGCCGATGACGCTGAAAAGATCTTCACCAGCAAAGTGCGGCCGCTGCTTGCCCGTAAATGTTTCGATTGCCACTCGGCGAAGGCGGAGGAAGTGAAGAGCGGCTTGAAGCTCGACACCTTGGCCGACATTCTCAAGGGGGGCTCCACCGGTCCAGCCGTTGTACCCGGCGAACCGGAGAACAGCTTTATCTTGAAGGCGCTACGCTACGAAGAAGCCGACTATCAAATGCCGCCATCAGGCAAGCTCAGCGATGAAGACATCGCGATTGTGGAAGAGTGGATTAAGAAGCTGAAGAGCGAAAAGTAAAGTCCGCGTCGCGGATTACGGTCGTGGCGCCACTGCCCAGCCGAACCGTCGCAACAAGTACAAGTGGCTGTATAGCGCCGCGACAAACCACAGCAAGATTCCACTGAACATCAGCGAGTTAAAAAGGGCTTCATTGAAAAGTTCATCCCAGCCACTGAAGTAGACGAGGATGAGGCAAGCGACCACAAATCCAACCAGCAGGACGACCACGATCCAAAGGAATCTCAAGAGCGGATGGCGGACGTAGTGCAGCAGCACCAGCAACGGCACGCCGCCAAACAAGGAGCAGCAGCTTGCGAGGCAGCAAAAGACTGCAGCCATCAGCCAGAATTCTTCGGGCTTGGTAAAGGTGCTGGTCGGCGCGATGCGAATCGCCGTAAACGCGCCGGCCACGGCAGCGGTCGCGAGCAACAAGTCGGCGATCGACATCGGCTGGTTTGAATGATCGGCAGTGGGAACACTTGATGCGTTCACGGGGCGCAGTGACCAGCCGAACATGCGACAAGCAAAAAACGGGGCCTGTCCCGTGACCATGATGATCGGCAAAAGGCAATAAAATCGGGCCCCGTTCTCCCACCACTCCAGGTCGCCGACTCGCCATTCTTCATACCAGGCTGCGAACGCAAACCCCAGCAGTCCGGCACCGCCGCCCAGGATAACCAGTGGCGTGAGGATGGATATTCGCCGGTACAAAGATTCCGAACTGAGGCTGAAATAAAGATTCCAGAATGTGGCCTGAGACGCAATCACACCCATCCAGCTGGCGAATAATGCGAACCACACGCCGCGCAGCGGATATGAAAAATAGTTCTTGAGTGTCGCAATTGGACCGATTAGAAAATTGACGACGCAGAACGGCAGGGCCAGCCACAAGATAGTCGTGGAGGGCAGGTAACTAGCCACCGGTTCGTCGCTAACCGGTTCGATTAGGACCGAGGGTTTGCCATGGTCGCGCAGAATCTGCTGCCCCAGCGGCGTGAGCGGAGATTCCGCGATGGATTGTGACTCGGCATTCGATTCCATCCGCGGACCTCAGCGGTTGAACAAGAACGCTGGGCTGTTGATCAGGGCCCAAGCCAGATCCTGCACGCCGATCAGCCGGGCGTTTTTGGTCGCATCCTGAGCTTGCGCGACTGCGTTCTTCAAGCGAGCAAGTTCGCCGTCCTGACCGAGCACATGCGACGTGAGCGCGCTGTTCTGCTCCGCCGTTCGCTTGCCTTTGGGAGTAGCAACGATCGCGGCAATCGCGTCGGGCAACTTGCCGCCGCTAATTGGACGCGGTGAGGTCGTCACGCTCAAACGAAACTTGCCCAGCAAATGCTGGCCATCGGTGTATTGCTGCAGCATGGTGAAGGTCAGCACCTTGCCGCTGCCATCGACATTGTTTTTTGTTTCAAAGATCGCGACGTTGTCCTTGCCGAACTGCGGCGAAGTCGCCCAACCGGTCGCGTCGTTGCCATCGATGGCGCCGACCACGGCCCAAGAGGCCTGGCTGAAGTCAGCCGTGGCGTTTTGCAGCGTGACTACTTCGTTTTTGGTCGGATCGTCTTTGGGCGCGATCGCAACTTTGAATTCGTTGAGCACAAAATTACCGTTCATCGCCCGACCGGGACCGCCCGCGGGGAGCGCCGGATCGGCGAGCGCTTCGAGCCGAATGCCGGTGATGCCGGCGACGTCGATGGGCGCGGTGAGCGTGTAAGTATCCTTACCCGCCGTGCCGGTGACGCTGATCGACTTGTCTTCGTTCTTTTTGAACGTGCCACCGACGGCAGACTTCATTTCGGCCATGTCGAGCGCTGTCCAAACGGCTGGCTTGCCCGCCGTTTCTTCCCAAGCGGCAACTTTGGCGGGAAGTGTGGCTTCGTAATCCGCCAAGGCTTTTTGAGCCTTCTCGACTTCGCCCGAAGTGGCCTTCAAGGCTTCGATCGAATACTTGATCTCCGCCGCCGAAGGCTCGCGGGCCAGGAACCGCAGGAAGACTTCGCGAATCAGCTTCTCATCGTCCGGCTGGTTATTCACAAACTCGTTGAGCTGACTGCGCGGATCGGCGAGCGCGTTGGAAACCGTCGGACCGTTGATAAGTTTCAAAATCGGGCCCAGAACCATGCCCGACGAGCGTTCGCACTCGCAGCTGCTCTCGCGAACAGGCTTGCCGAAGTCATCGAGGAATGGATCGGAAATGCCGGCGTCAGGAATTTGCGCCGCGCGAAAGCCGACCGGCACTCCTTGCAGCCGCGGCGTCGAGCCGGTGGCCACGTGAATCGCATCGAAGAGCGTTTCCGCCGTCAGTCGCCGCGGCAAGGCGTGCGAATAGTTGATACCGTCGTCTTCGTTCCACTTATTGGTCTTTACCGACAGTTGATACGTACGCGACTTGCAGATCGTGCGGAGCATGTGCTGCGTATCGAAACCGGACTTCACGAACTCGGTAGTGAGCGCATCGAGCAATTCTGGATTAGTCGGCGGATTGCCAGCGCGGATATCATCGATCGGCTCGATGATGCCGACGCCGAAGAGATAGCCCCACAGACGGTTTGCGTAGCTCTTGGCGAAGTACTGATTCTCTTTCGACGTCATCCACTGCGCGAGTTGAGCGCGACGAGAAGCCGTCGTGGGTGCTACATCGCCATGCACGTAGGGGAACGACGGCGGGCTGATCTCGCCGGTACGATTGTGCTTGATGTCGCCACCCTTGGCATCAAAGATTACTTCCACTAGCGGAGCGGCCCCCTCGACGGCCGAGCCACCGATCTTTTGACCGTTGAAGAGCGGATCTTCCTTGCGGCCAATCTGCGCAAAGTACGCAGCCATGCTGTAATACTGATCCTGCGTCCAACGCTCGAACGGATGGTCGTGGCACTTGTTGCAGTTAAAGCGGACGGCCAGGAAGAGGTGCGTGGTGTTCTCCATCGCGTTCTCGGCGTCGCGGAGCACTTTGAAGTACGCAGCCGGCGGATTCTCCAGATTCGAGCCTTGGGCGGTGAGGACCTCGCGGGCGAATTGATCGTAGGGCTTGTTGGTGGCGATCGCGTTCTTGATCCAGTTGCGGAGGGCGACCGAGCCCTCTTCGCCGAGAAACTTACGATTCACCTGCAGCATGTCGGCCCATTTGTTGGTCCAGTTCTCGACGTATTCGCTGCTGCCGACGAGTTGATCGACGAGAGCGTCGCGTTTCGCACGGCTATCGCGATTGTCATCGAGAAATGCTTTGGCTTGCGCGGAGGTTGGCGGCAGGCCGGTGATATCGATATACAGCCGGCGGATGAACTCGTCATCGCTGCAAAGTTCGCTTGGCAGGACTTTTACCTGCTGCAGCTTTTTGTAGACGAGGTCATCGATGTAGTTGTTCGAACCCGGTTGCTGCCAAGCGAAGCCGCTGCGATCGCCCATGCAAATGATCGTCGTCGCCGCGTAGGCTCCTTCGTAACGAATGAGGACCGGTGATTCGCCGCGGCGGAGCGTGGTGAGCACTCCCTTGGTGTCGGCTTCGAGGCGTTCAATGTCGCCACTCTCGATGAAGGCTTCGCGAGTGACATCGCGGGTCGAACCATCGGCGTACGTCGCGGTGACGGTCACTTGCTGCTTCATTCCCGGCAGCGGCACGATGGGGTTCAGCGGGTAGACATCGATCTTGGTGACCCGAGCGGCCTTTAGATCGAGCTTCACGCCCTGCGTGATCCATTCCCGGAGCAAGCTGTAATAGGGATCATCGACATTCATCCGCACACCGCCGACGTGCGGCGTCGAGCCGGTGGCTTTCAGCAGCATCAGACTCTGATCGGGATTCGCTCGATTGAAGCGCCGAGCCGCGAGATCATCGGTCAGCGCGCGATGATCGTAAATCGCGTCATAACCGCGGAGTGACAACTTGAAACCGTTCTTGCCATCCTTCGCGCCGTGACAAGTTCCCTGGTTGCAACCCGTGCGCGAGAGGATCGGCTGTACGTCGCGCACAAAACTGATCGGCTGCGAAGTTTCAAAACCGCTCGACGTAATCGGCAGTTTCGCCGTCAGTTCGCCGTAGGTGTAAACCAATTCGCCGTTGCCATTCGCCGTCGGCCGCAGTTGGCCGTCGGCAGAGATCGTGGCGATGTCGCCTTGCAGTGTCGCTTTGGCGATACGAGTGAGATCGACGCTCTCGCCGGTTGCTAATTTGCCGGTGACGAGAATCTGTCGGTAATCAAAGCGGTGCTTCAGCTCCGCCGAAGTCGGCCGCAGTTCGATGGCGACGACCTTCAGCCCAGCCGGCAATTCCTCGCCACGGGCGGCCGACATCAGCAGCATCAAAGCAATAGGAAGGGCCGTGAGCCAGCACAACCAGCAGAAGGTTTGTTTGGTATGCATATCCGTTGACCTCAAACAGTAGCGGAATTCGCCAGAATTCCGAAATGCTTCTTCGAGTTGGCTCAATGTTCTCGCAACTGAATTCTGGCGAATTCAGCTACTTTCGTCGTTCTACTTCGCTGCCGTTTGCTTGATCGTCACCGGCAGAAATTTCGTAATCAGGCTGCCATCGGCAGTATTCAGCAGCCGCACTTCTCCGTCGAAACCACCGACCGCTAGCGACTGGCCGTCGGCGCGGAAGTCGACGGTGTACACGCCCCCTTCGGGAACTTCGACTTTCCAGACTTGCTGGAAATTGGTCGTGTCATAAACTCGCACTTCGCCGCGGCCATCTTTACTGCTGCCAGCCGCAATTCGGCTACCGTCCTTGTTGTACGCCACGCCGAAGATACGGCCGGGTTGCGCCGGAAATTCTTTCAGCAGGTTGGCGTTATCGCCGATCTTGCGAGCCTCGGTTCGCACCATCTTGAAAATTTTCGGTTCACCATCGGCGCCGCCGCAGACGAGTTCGTCCTTGGTGGGATGCCTGTCGATGGCGATCAAGCCACCCTTCAGCGCTCCGGGTGTGATGCTGGTGAGATTGTCGACGAACCGTTGCGTGCCAACTTCGACGAGCTTCATCGACATATCGCGGCTGACAGTGATGATGTGATCGCTGTTGACCGAGAAGACCGTGTCGAGCACCCAGTCGTTGTGAGCGCCGTTGAAGAGAACTTGCTCGCCAGTCGCGGGATCGATGCCGCGCATCGTGTTATCGGGACAGCCAAAGCCGACGACCTTGCCGTTTGGCGACCAACTCACTCCGTAGATTGTGTCATAGCCGATGATCTTTGAGAGCTTCAGCTCGCGCTTGGCGATGTCCCAGATTTGTACTTCGCCGAACCGGCCCGGCGAACCGCCGCAGGCAGCGAGCTGCGTGCCATCGGGCGAAAAGGCGATGGCTTCGATCCGTTCCGACTCGCCGATGAGCCGCGCGATGAGTCCACTGCCATCGGGTTTGTGCAGCAGCACTTCGTGATAACCGGCCACTGCGAGCACATCGCCCGAGGGAGAAAACTTGACGGCCTTCAGTACGGGCGGGGCGAGATACTCCGGCGGATGTTCGGCATCGTAGCGCTGAGCGTTCGAGGCCGGCGTGTCGTTCTTGGCTCCTTGTTCGATCCACTTCTTGATTAGCGTCAGCTCGGCATCGGTTACCGGCGTGCCGTCCTTCGGCATCTCGGCTTTGCCGTCCTTGGGCGTGATCTGCGCGATCAACTCGCTTTCGGCTGGTTTGCCGGCCACAACGGCTGCGGTGCCGCTCTCGCCTCCCTTCAACAGCGTGGCAAAGTCGGTCATCACGTAGTCGCCGCCGCGCTTCGCCGGTTGATGGCAACCGGTACAGTTCTTGGCTCGAAAGATCGGCAGGACTTGCTTGAAGTAGCTGATCTCGCCACTCGCCGCGGGCTCTGCGGCGGCAGCATCGCCGATCGCCAGTAGAGGAAGCGCGAGCGCAACCAACAGATTCCGAACCATGCCAGGTCTCGCTGGGGGAGGGAAGGGACAATGCAGGCGGGCCGGCTCTGCCCAGAGCAGAAACACCGGTGAGGGAATCAATCCATTTACTATATCTGTCGCGAAAAAACGCCGCAAACCTTTTTCCGGAGCGGGCTTGTTGTTTTCGCCAACCGGACATTCCCGAAAACTTCCCAGCACGGTGACCAAATGCAAACGGTCAGCAGTAGACTAATTGATGCACTTCAGAACAACGGAAAGGGAACCTGATGCGTTTGCAAATCCTCATGGCGGCCGTTCTTTCGCTTGCTTCGCTGGGATACGCCGCCGAGCCGGCCACGAAGCAGATCAGCTTCCTGGCCTGGAATCTCGAATCCGGCGGTAGCGATCCCGTCGTCATCGCCGAGCAACTGACCAAACTTCGTGGCTATGACGTGTATGCCTTCTCGGAAGTCGATCCGGCGGCGATGGGCAAGTACAAGTTGGCGTGTGGCGAGGACTACGAGGCAGTGGATGGAGCGAGCGGCAAAGACGACCGGCTGCAGATCGTCTTTAACAGCAAACGGTTTGAACTCATCCGCAAGGCGGAGATGAACCGATTCGAGGACCATGTTCTCAACAGCGGGAACCTTCGTTCGCCGTTGATGGCTCATTTACGAGAACGCGAAACGAAGAAGGATTTTCTGGTCGTCGCCAATCACCTAGCCCGCGGGAACGAGAAGGCTCGTAACGAACAGGCGATTGGGCTCCGCGAATGGGCACGGGCTCAATCGCTCCCCTGCATCACCCTCGGCGACTTCAACATGGACTACGACTTTCGCACCGCGAAAGGCAACCAGTCTTTCGTGGAGATCTTGCGAGACAACATCTGGTCGTGGGCCAAGCCGGTCGAACTGATCGACACCAATTGGGACGACCGCGACGGCGATGGCAAGGACAACTATCCCGATTCGATGCTCGATTTTGCGTTTGTCGCGGGACCGGCCAAGGATTGGAAGCCGGTTTGCAAGGTGATCGTGCGCGACAAGGATTTCCCCGACGACAAAACGACCAGCGATCACCGGCCGATTGAGCTGCGCTTGTCGCCGTGAGCTGACGGCGGATACTCGGCACCGGCCTTTTGCCTGCGATGAGGCCGCCCCCCCTTTCATACCCCCAGAATATTGCAGGTGATGAGAGGAGTCGTTTCTTTCGCAAGTCATTTACTAGAAAGACTTAGAGTCAAGAAACGACCGCAATATCGCAGCCCAAATATCACACTTTATTGCCACTAATTCGGGTGGTCGATAGTCACTCATAGAGGACCGATCGAACATGCAATCGGTCTATTCGTCCGGGCACCGAGCTAGATCGCGGTGCGGCCTTGTTGCAGCAGCGTAAGCGGCTCTTTGAACGCTGTGCGGATGGCAGGCCAGATCGAGGCGATCAGGCAGAGGCTCAGCGTGATCGCAAAGCCGTAGAGAATCGGAATCCAGGGAATGATGAGCGTCGTCACCTGGCCGCCGCGGACGTTCACGTAACGCGTCACTCCCACGCCGCAGTAACCAGCCATCGCGCCGAAGGCGAGGCTGAGGAGGCAGGCGACGATGCCGATGAGCAGCGCTTCTGCCAGGATCAGGCGGAAGAGTTGGAATCGGGTGACGCCGACCGAACGCATGATGCCCATGTCCCACTTACGAGCGCGAATTGACGCGAGCACGGTATTGATTACACCGAGCGAAGTGACGTAAAGGGTGATCAGTGGCAAGCGACTGAGAATCCGGAAGATGCCGACCGCGCGATCGCTCATCGCCGCTCGCACGCTGGCGACCGTGCGGAATTGCACGTTCGCGCCGCCACCACCTCGGCCAAATCCGCGCGGTGATGGGCTGGGTGTTGTGGCAGCGGCGGCACCAGCTGCTCCGGCACCCGCGGCTTCTGTGCCTGCCGCGGCAACCTCAGCCCCTTCGGCAGCAGGAGCACGTCCGCCACCAAAACCGCCGCGACCTCGACCGCCACCACCGCGGCCGGTTGGCTTATAGAACTTAGTAGCAATCGCTTGCAGCGACTCTTTCACTTCGTCTTCGGTCTTCGTGCCATCGAGGTTAAACCAGAAGAAGGAAACCTGCTTGATATCGAAATCCTTGCGGACAGTATCGATTGGCGCAAACATCAGCCCCGCCGAGCGGCCACCGCCGTTGTTGCGCAGGCCACCTTTGCTCATCCAGTGCCAGCCGTTCATGTTCACAACGCCAGCGATTTCGTATTCGACGCTCTTGTCGGGTTCGGCGGGGAGACGCACGGCGAACTTTTCGCCGATCTTCAGATTGGTTTCTCGCGCGAAGTGGTCGGGCACCACGCAATACCGGCCGCCGGTCTTGAACTTCTTGACGACGTCTTCGCGCTTGCCGTCGACATAGCGGAAATCAAACATCGGCTTCTCGCCGCCGAAGGCCAACTCACCATCGACCCCCATCATCACGCAGTTGTCCTGCCGCGACGAAGTGGCGACCCCCTTCTTGGAGTTGGTGATGTCATCGACAAATTTTACCTGCTGATTGGCAATCGGAACGACCTGCCCCTTCTTGATCCCTGGCACATCGCCGATCGAAGCGATCTCAGCATCGGGCACGCCCGAGGGAGTGAGACCGGCTACCATGTCCGGCCACCATTTGCCGGGCATGTAAGGATTGAGCATCGAGTAGCCCCAGACCTGCATCGAAACATACAAGCCGAGCCCCAGCGTGAGGGCGACGGAAGTTCCCAGCGTGCGCCAGAAGTTGCTCGAGAGTTGCTGCGAGAGGAGTTGCGGATTCAAGCCGAGTACCAGTGCCAACACGGGTCCGAGAATTCGCTCGGTCGCGATGATGGCCAGCGGCGCGAGCAGGATGAATCCAATCCCCATTGCGGTGCAGCCAAACAGAGCCGAGATCAAGTAGCGCGAGGTATCGGGCATCGGCACATAGAAGACGAGGATCGGGTTGATGGCGATCAAGCCGAAGCCGCAGAGCGTCGCCAGCCAAGGGAAGCGGAACGCGGGAACACGGTTCGCCGGCGCGAGGGCATCGAGCGGTCGAACGCGGGTTGCCTTCCAAGCGGGAAGAATCGACGCGGCCAAGGAACCGCCGACCGCGCACAGGCCAGAGAGAATCACGCACCACCAACCCAGCGACGCAGCGCCGGAGATTTGAGTACGCGGATCGGGCGGCAAGTACTTGATGTAGGTCGACCAGAGGTAGCTCAAAAACGCACTCGATTGAGTATCCATCGTCAACTGCAGCAACCCCCAACCGGCAAGCAAGCCGCCGGCCCAACCGACCAGACCGAGCGCGAGCCCTTCGAGCATGATGAGCAGCGCGATTTGCGACTTCGTGCAGGTCACCGCGCGGAGCACGGCGAACTGACGAATGCGTTCGTCGACGCCCATGCTGAGCGTCGTAAAAATGATGAAGAGCGAAGCCAGCAGCGAGATGCCGGTGGCCGACCAGGCTTGAGCTCGGACGTTTTCCGAGGTGCTGCTTTGATCGAGTTCTGACTCGACATTGGCCAGCGTTTGCAACTCGGCGCTGGTTTTGTCGGCGGCGAACTTATCGGTCCAAGCCTGCTGAAACGCCGCAGCGTTCGCACTCGGCTTGAGGACCACGCCGGCGTACGCGGCTGCGGCCTTGTTACCGCTGATTTTTTCCGCCAGAGCAACCGGCACGTAGAGCGCCGCGCTGGCCGGACCTCGTTGCAACGGCTGGCTGTTCATCGTGCGCGACGGCAGACCGATGATGATGCCGGCCTGCGGAGCGGCTTGTCGTTGTTCGACGATGCCGACGATCTTAAGGGTCATCTGCTCGCCGCGGCCAAAGGTGCTGCCGACCTCCACCTCGTCGCCGACCTTCAACTTCAGAGCATCGGCCGACAACGACGTGATGACCGCTTGCAGCGATTCCTTGTCTTTCGAATTCAGCCATTTTCCTTCCGTCATTTCGTACGGCGGTTCGATAGCATCGGTGCCCACGAGCATCGGTGTGCGATTGGCTCGGCCGCGCATCATGGTGTTCATCGCGGCCTGACTTTGCCCTGGCGGCGTGGCGCCCTTCGCATCGCCGGCTTTCCCCTTTTCATCCGTCTTCTTTTCCTCGGCCTTGGGTGGCGTTGGCGGCGGTTCGGGTGGAGCGTTGAGATTGGTGACGCTGGCCCGCGTTTGAAAGACGGCATCGACGGCGGCGACGCTCGGATCTTTTCGCAGGGCCGCGACAACGTCTTCGCTCAACGTCAACGTGGCGCCGAAAGGAGTGCTCGGTGCATCTTCGTTCGGCACAGGAATGACAATCAGCGAATAGCGGCCGAGGTACTTGTCGGCGAAGTCGTCGAACTTTTCGACCAGCGAGTCGTAGCTGCTGACCACCCACACCACGATGGCAGCGGCGGCAACGGTCGACAGGAGCGTGAGAAATGTGCGGCCGATGTGCTGGCGGGCGTAAGCACTGAGGAGTTTAAAAACGATGCCGATATCGTTCACGGTCATGTTCAGATTCCAAGGCAGGCGGTGGATCGCTTGGGCGGGTAGAGCAACAAACCAGCGGGCAGCGGCAACCTTATTTCACAGGAGCCGAGGCGATGCTTTGGTAATGAGTGGCCAGCGCGAGAGCATTGCCGAACGGCGCCGTGTCGGTTTCGTTCACAATCTGGCCGTCCTTCATGATCACGACTTTTTCGGCCCAGATCGCCACGGCTGGTTCGTGGGTGACGACGACGATCGTCCGCTTCTGCTCCTGACACAGTTCTCGCAGCAGTTTACAGATTCCCTGACCGCTGACGCTGTCGAGGCTGCCGGTCGGTTCATCGGCGAGAACGAGCGCAGGATCGGTGATCAAAGCCCGCGCGATGGCCACGCGTTGTTGTTCGCCACCGCTCAAAGCATCGGGCCGATGCTTCCGCCGGCTGGTCAGACCAAGTCGCGCGAGCAACGTATCGAGCCGTTGCTGCATGTCCTTCGGCTTGCCGTCGGAAAGAAGCGGCAACGTAATGTTGTCTTCGGCTGAAAGGGACGGAATGAGATTGAACGCTTGAAACACCAAGCCGATCCGCCGGCGGCGAAAGCGAGTGAGGGCCGCATCCGACAACGTCGAAAGATCGACCCCTTCGATCTCAACGGTACCGGCGTTGGGTGTCGTCAGCCCCGCGACGACGTGCATGAGCGTGCTTTTGCCGGAACCGCTCGCGCCCATGATGGCGACAAACTTGCCTTGCTCGACCGCGAACGAAACCTGCCGCAGAGCCTCGACTGTGGAGTCCCCCTGCTGGAACTTTTTGACAATGCCGCGAACGGCGACAGGCGCTTTGTTGGCCGTGGAAGCAGAACCGGCGGGCGAGGTCTGGGCCTCGAGCAGAGTTGACATGCGGGCGTTGATCCAGCAAAAGGCGTGCGAAAAGAAACGGCGCGAATCCCGCGACTAACGCACCTTTCGTGCCCGCTAACAACGATGTAATAAATGCTGGCGATGCCTGAAAAACAGCGGCTTTGCTAGCGCACAGATAACTCGCGTGTCAGCTGGACCGACATGAGAGTTGATTTGATCGACGTCGATGAGTTACTCAGTCAACTTCTCTCGTTGCCAGCGCACGCTTCAGAAGCTCTTCCGCAGCGACAAAGTCTGGTAGCTCCAATCTGAAGCCGCGTATCATGCCGCCGCTTGGCAGCCAGGCAATCTGCCGCCACAACACGAGCACTGCCGGCCCATCCGACTCACCGCGTAGACGCCGAATCAGCGACTCACCGTAAGTGAGATACGCGCACGACCGCCGATACCTTCGCTCTGCGACGAAGCGATCTGCCGCGCCGACGTCTAACTCAATGCCATTCGCCCGGCCGAGTTCGATCAAGCAGTCCGCCATCAGGATTTCAGCCCTCCGTTTGTCACCGGCAGTCGGTTTCTTGGGTTGTAGATACGGCGCGTTGACCATCCGCAGGCAGTACGGACAATTGCACCAAGTGTTCAGGTAGTCGGCGGCGCGTTTCCCAGGTTTCGCAACGATATCGAACGAGGAAATGAGAAACGTGCTAATGAAGGCCGCAAACTCGGGCAACTCGGCTTGGCTGGGACGAATGTCCGCCGGAATTACCGCGGCATAATTCTGCAGCCACTCCCTTGCCGCTTCTGGACCGCCGGAGTGGTTGGCAGCACGTGAGGGAGCAATTTTTCCTTCATCGAGCGACTTGCTCACCCACAGAAGCAATCCGTAACTGCGGTCCCGAATATCAATCGCCCGCTGCAGTAATTGTGGATCGAGGGGAATGTCTCCATGCAACAAATGCGTTGTACTCTTCCGAAGGACAAATGGTTGCAAGGAAGGTTCGCGAGTGAATCAAAACAAATTCTCGATCACGGCCCCATGATCAACAGCAATGATCGGGCGGCCGGTGAGATCCGGATAGTGCACGTGCGGATCGACCCCGAGAACCTTGAATAGCGTGTGATGCAGATCACCGGGCATCAGGGGTTGATCTTGCGGCACTTCGCCGAGGCGGTTGGTGCTGCCAATGAGGCGGCCACCCTTGATGCCGCCGCCACCGATGAGGACCGACATGGCATTGCCCCAGTGGTCGCGGCCGGGAGTGCCCATGCTGCCGGCAGCGCCGCCGTTGCCGCCATCGTTCATGCGCGGCGTGCGACCAAATTCGCCGCAAAGAACGACCGTGACCTTGTCGTACAGACCGCGTTCGGCCAAGTCGGTGAAGAGGGCATACACCAGTTGATCGATCTTCGGCAGGTAGTTGTAGTAACCCTTCTGCAAATCCCAGTGATGATCCCAGCCGCCGAAGTGGCACGTGACAAACGTCGTTCCCGCTTCGACCAATCGCCGCGCGAGCAACGTGCTTTGGCCCCACGGATGCCGGCCGTAAAGTTCGCGAGTCTCGGTTTTCTCTGCACTCAGATTGAAGGCTTCACGAGCCTTCGCGCCGGTGATCATTTCGTAAGCATTGCGATCGAACTTGTCCATCGCATCGAGCCGGCCGGTGCGATCCATTTCGCGGCGCAGGTTGTCCATGCTCGCGAGCAGATTGCGTCGATCGCTCAAACGATCGACGGTCATCGTCTTGCCGAGTGAGAGATTCTTGACTTCAAAATTCGAGGCATTCGGATCGCCATCGGTTTCGAACGGATTCTCTTGCGGGCCGATGTAGTTGCCACCAAAATAACCAGGCCGCAAGCCGATGCTCATCGCATACGGAACTGCCACGTTCGCCGGCATGCCGACCTGCCGCGGGCCCGCTTGCTTCGTGGCAATCGCACCAAAGAACGGAAATTTGCCGGGAGTATTTACGCCGCTCGTGCCGCCACGGCCGGTGAGCATCCAATGGCCCGCCGTGAAGTGATCGCCGTTGTCGTGATGCATCGAGCGAATGACGCTGAACTTATCGGCAACCTTGGCATGCAGCGGGAAGAGCTCAGTCACCTCCATCCCCGGCACGTTCGTTTTGATCGGCCGCCAGATGCCGCGATACTCGGGCGGCGCCTCCGGCTTCATGTCGTACGTATCCATGTGCCCCGGACCGCCGTCGATCCACAGCAGAATGACCGACGTATCTTTCTTGGCAACCGTCGCTGCCGAAGCTTCTTTCAGCCGCAGCAAACTGCCGAGCCCCAAGCTTCCCATGCCGGCGAGCCCCAGTTGCACAAAGCTCCGCCGCGACAGGCCATCGCAATATTTGCCGGTCGAACCAGCATCGATTCGCAACATGGTATTCCGCCTTTTCGCTGGGAAGGTCCATCCTGGGGAGCGAACTACATCAAGCCTGCGGAATGAGGTGGGACCGCAGGCCGGCGCAAACTGACAACAGCGGCTTGCACGACTGCATCAATCTGCACTTATCAATTTTAGATCGGCAGAAAGGGGGGCGTCAATTGACTTGGTGGCGAAAAGTCGTCGAACGCTCTGCGGTCGATGAATGGAGGTTAGTTGGCCGAGAACGCCGAAAGAGCTCCGCGACTTTCGGCAGTTCGGCAAAGGGATGCTCCAGCGGAGATCCTTAGCGTGCGACGATTCCATCTACATACATCGACCGCGGAGCGGATCGACGACTAGCTCCCAAATCTACGGCTTGTCATCATCCAAGATCGAAACAATCCCGTTTGCCACGGTGCCGAGTCGAGCTCCGCCCCCTGGATTCGACAGTTGCACTCCGAACGTCTTGGTGCCGCCGTAGACCTTGTTGTTGATCAGCGGCACATCGAAGTAAGCCGTTCGCTGACCATCGGCGAACTGCAACGTGCCGGTGACCGCGGTGTAATTGACGCCCGGAACCGCCGTTCCGCCGCCGGTGCTATAACCGACGCTCACGGCGCCGATATAGCCGTCGGTCCGCTCGACGTAGACCCGCATGTAGCCCCAGTTCTCCTGCGTGCTCATGCTGGCATAGGTGAACGCGAGTGCCCCGGGTGAATTGATCTCATCGTCGGCAATGCTCAGCGTCGCAGTCGCTCGCGCGCCGAGTGTCGCACCGCCAGTCGGATTGCTGATCGTCAGCGCCGCCGTTTCGAGTGACTCCAGCACGTAGTCATCGACCAAGTAGACGCGCACCGTCGCCGATTTCTGCCCCGCGGCAAAATTCACGGTGCCACTGACAGCCTGATAGTCGCTCCCTGCCTGTGCTGTTCCCGGTGTAACGGCAAACCGCACGCTCACAGCGCCGACACTGCCACCGGTCCGCGTCAAATTAATGTTCGCATAGCCCCAGTTCTCCTGCGTCTCGAAAGTGGCCCGGTCGAACTGGATCGTGCCGGCTGCGTTCACTTCATCGTCGGTAATCCGAATCGCCGTCGTCGCTCGCTGACCAAGCACTCCACCATTTGGCGATGACAACGCGACAGTGAACGTTTCCGTCGGCTCGAGAATGTTATCGTTCATGATCCGAATATCGATCTTCTTCGACCGCTCACCCGCTGCGAACTGCACCACTCCGCTCTGGGCGACGTAGTCGCTCCCCGCTATCGCAGTTCCGTTGACAGTCGTAAACGCCACGCTCCCCGGCTGCGAGATGTCGCCGTTGCGCTGCACGTAGATCGACCGCCAGACGTTGTCTTCGCGAGTTTCGTAAAGTGCGCTATCAAACTCGATATCGGTATTGGTCGGCGGCGAGTCATCGTCATCCAAAATCTGAATGAGGGCCGTCGCCTGAGTTCCCAACGCCGCCCCGTTGGCGCTGGTCAGCGACAAACTGATCGTTTCAAGTACTTCATCGAGCGTGTCGTTCGTGATGGCAACGGAAAAACTCTTCGTCGAGCTATCGCCGTCGGCCCAATTCAATGTGCCGCTGGTAGTCGCCGTGTAGTCCTGTCCTGCGGTTGCCGTGCCGTTCGCGGTCGAATAAGACACGCTCGCCGCGCCCGCCGATCCGCCCGTACGCGTGACGTTGATCACCACACTGCCGCCGGCTTCGCCGATCGACTGCACGGCTTGCGAGAACTGCAGCACTCCCGGCGGGGCCGGTGGAACATCGTCGCTGGTGAGCGTCACCGTTGCAGTTCCCGGTGAACCGATCGCTAGTCCGCCCGTCGGACTACTCAGCGAGATGGTAAAGGTTTCGTTGTTCTCGACGAGCGTATCGTCGGTCAGCGGAATGCTGAATGTCTTCACGCCGGTCTCGCCATCGGCCCAACTCAGCGTGCCGCTCGTTGCCGTGTAATCCTGCCCTGCGGTCGCGCTGCCGTTGGCCGTCGAGTAAGCCACGCTCACCGCGCCAGCACTACCGCCGCCGCGCGAGACACTCACCACCAAACTGCCCCCCGTCTCGCTCACCGTATAGGCAGCCTGAGCCAGCGCAACCGACCCCGGCAACGGCTGTGGATCGTCGCTCGTCACTGTGACCGTCGAGGTCGCATTGGCACCGAGGGTCAATCCACCGGTCGGATTGCTCAAACCAATCGTGAATGTCTCGTTGTTCTCAAACAGCGTGTCATTAATCAGCGGAATGCTGAACGTCTTCGCGCCCGTCTCGCCATCGGCCCAGCTGAGCGTGCCGCTGGTCGCCGTGTAATCCTGGCCCGCGATGGCAGTGCCATTCGCCGTTGCATAGGAAACGCTCACCGCACCGGAAGTGCCGCCGCTGCGTGTAACGCTGACGACCAAATTGCCGCCAGTTTCGCTCACAGTGTACGTCGGCTGTGCGATCGAGACCGAGCCCGGCAACGGCTGGGCATCGTCGCTCGTGACCGTCACTGTCGAGGTTGCGTTTGCACCGAGTGCTAAACCATTGGTTGGATTGCTCAGATTGATCGCAAACGTTTCGTTGCTTTCAAACAGTGTGTCATTAATCAGCGGAATGCTGAACGTCTTCGCGCCCGTCTCGCCATCGGCCCAGCTGAGCGTGCCGGTCGTCGCTGTGTAGTCCTGTCCGGCGATCGCAGTTCCATTCGCCGTTGCGTAGGAAACACTCACCGCACCGGAAGTGCCGCCGCTGCGCGAAACGCTTACCACCAGGCTGCCGCCCGTTTCGCTCACCGTATATGTCGGCTGTGCAATCGACACACTTCCCGGCGAAGCCGTAGGCGGCGTGACGTAGCCCACTCGCATGCCGCCGCCGAAGCTGGCGACCCACACTTCGTTGGCGTTGTACGGGTTGTACATCACCCGCGTCGGCTGCATGAAGTGATAGCCGGCCACCTGCGTGAACGTCGGATTCGCGGAGTTCAGATTATCGGTGTACCACAACCCTTCGACTTCTGTTGTCAGATAGGCTTCGTTGGGATTCGTCGGGCTGATCGTCATTGAGTTGACGCGATCGAGGTCATTAATTCGCGTCCAAGTTTGGCCGCGATTCGTCGTTTTGTACAAACCGCCCGTGCCGTTCGGCGCTCCGCCCCAACCGCTGAAGACGCTTGCATACCAGGTGTTTTTCGACGCATCGTGGGGATCGACGATGATGTCCTTCGTCCAGTACTGCATGCCGGCAGCGCTGCGATCGATCCAGGTCTGTCCGCCGTTGGTGCTGACAAACACGCCGCTCGACGCAGTAAATCCAGCGTCGGTCCGCCGGCCAGAATAAGTCACCACGAGCGTGCCATCATTCAGCACGTCGATGTTGAAGGCATGGCCTTGCGTGCGCGGCGGCGTGGCGAGCTTTGTCCACGTCGACGCCGCGCCAGCGTTCGCATTATTCGTCACATAGATCCCGCCATCGGTGCTGTGCGCGACCGAGGCATACAACCGATTTGGATTCGTTGGATCGGTTTCGACCCATGTCACCACTCGGCCGAAGTTGTGCATCGTCTGCCAGGTCGTGCCGCCGTTCGTCGAAAAAAGCACGCTCCCTGTTCCGCCGTTGATCGACGAGTCGGAAAGGTGCGTGCTTTGATACATGTCGTGCACCGACGCAGTCGCCGCGTACACCACGCCGGTTGTCGGATTCACCACGCTGCGGTACAGCGAGTTCGCCGTGTGGCCCGTATAGTTAAATCCCCACGACGCGCCACCGTCGTAGCTTTGCACGCCGCGGATGTCACTGTTAGCCGCGATCATGTGCGTGGGACTCGTCCAGGTCAGCCCCCACACCGTCGTGTTATCCAGGCCGCTGCTGCGGTAATTTTTGTTCGCCGGAATGGCTGCATTGGCCGGATTCAGATCGGCGGGATTCACATAGAGAGCACGCCAGGTCGCGCCGCCGTCTTCGCTCAGGTGAGCAAAGCCGAAGTCAGTGATCACGATGCGATTGGAATCAAACTGATCGACCGTAAAACCCATCGCATTCTCGCCGTAAGACCAGCCGCGATTGCCACCATCGCCCGACCACCCAGTTTGCACGTTGCCGTTGTTGATCGTGTTCAGCACGCTCGTCCAATTGCTGCCGCCGTTGGTGCTCTTGAAGACCGTGGGCCGCGAGGCTTCGCTGCCGCCACCGACGTACACCGTGTCGATGTCGTTGAGCGTCGACGAAACAAAGAATGGATGCGAGCCCGAGGTGATGCCGCTCGTAATTGACTGCCAGGCCGATTGTCCGACGTCGATGCGATACACGCCCGCATAGCCGTAGTGATCATTCCCCGGCACGCCGGCATACACATCGCCGGCGCTCATCGTCACGATCCACAACCGCGTCGTGCCACCTTCTTTCGCTCCAGACAGCGACAAAATCTGCTGCCCCGAGGGATTGCCGCCCCAACTGGGCACGCTGAAACTGCTGCCGTTGTTCGTAGACACCAGCACGCCTTGATTCGTGCCGATGTAAATGTTGTTGCCGTCGAAGAACGCACCGGCGATGTGCGCGCCATTGCCGTCATTGGTCGAGTACTTCTGCTGAAACGTCGCGCCGCCGTCATTCGAAAGCCAGATCGTGCTGTAATCACTGACAATGATCCGATTCGGATTGTTGTAATCGGCAACGACCGTATACGCCTCGGCGTTCGTCGGATCAGCAGCAATCGGCGTCCAAGTCGCGCCGCCGTCGGTGCTCTTCGTCGGACGAATGAAGTCACCACCGGTGCTGTAATCGAGCGAGTACATAATCTGCGGATTGACCGTGTACTGCATCTTCGAATTGTTCGAACCTTGGATCTCGCGAAAGTCCACTGACTCCCAGTTGGCGCCTTCGTTCGTGGTGTGAAACACCTGCCCCATGTCGGAGGCGATGTACATCTCGTTGGGGTTCAGCGGATTGATCGATGGCGAAAAAAGTGCGCCACCACCACCGGCTCCACGTTCAAACCAGTCTTGAATCGCTGCCATCGCCAGCCGCGGCTCGAGTGGTTCGAACCATTGGGCTCGCCGCCTTTGAGTACGCTGGCGTTTCAATTCAGTGGTTTTGCGAGAAGAAACGAGAAGACCACCACCGCGCCGGATTCGCTGGGCCATGTGCATCGCCTGAGAGAAGAGAAGGACGATTGTCGCTGAGCCCTCAATGACTCAGCCAGCAGCGGCCACGGCGGTGCAAGACAAGAACATCGCCGGGGGACGCTGCCTGTTCACCCGACAATACGCGGTGTTGGGTAATTTGTGACCCAAATTGCTCATGTGCAGACGGAATTTTGTCGCATCTGTCACGCGGAAAGGGTTAGGGAGTATCGATCTCCCTCCAGCCAGCGGCTCGCATTCAACTAGATGGATTCGTCGTTCATTTGCCCCTTCACATACGGCAACAAACCGAGCTCAGCGAGCTCCTCGCCCAGATCGCGGCGCACATCGCTGGAGAGCGTTTGCGAAACCTCCTCGACAATCAGCTGCGCAAAGTGCTGTCGCGCGCGACTTAGTTGTTTACGAAACGCAACCGCATTGATCTCACGCTGCGCGAGTTGACTAGCCCGCGCGGCCAGTTGCTCCGAAGTTTCCTGGCCGTGATCAACAGTCAGCTTGAGCACGGTGAAGTGCAAACCCTGTGGCGAACTTCGTTCGTGCTGCTCTAACAGTCGCCAGGCCTTATCGAGAATCACGCGCTGCCATTCGCTCACCCAGGCATCGTCGGCCGAGTCGGTGGCCAGCGATTCCAGGTCGCTCGGATCGATCAGCCGTTCGTGCTTGCGGCGGAGAATGGCGACGGCGGTGTTGCGAACGGAGATCTTTAGGTAGTCGCGAAACCGACCGCGGTCCGGTGCAGCCGCGTCGAGACCGCGCTCAAGGAACTTCGCCAGAAACTCTTGGCAGGCTTCTTCTGCGGCATCGTCATCGCGAAAGATCGCTTTCAAATAGGCGCGTATAGCCTGGCTGTAGCGCATCACAAAGCGGAGCGGATCGCAGATCTGCGACCAGCGTGTGGTGATCTGATCAAGGGCCGGCGCAGTGCCGATGGCAGGCAAGTTCATTCTTCGTAAACGCTCCGCTTCAAACGGCCGAGGTTGACGAAGTGAATCTTCCGATCAAAGCCCGAAGTGATCAACAGCGAATCTTCGCGGGCGAAGGCCATACCGGTGATGACGTTCCCTTCATGACCTTCCAACTTCTTTCCCACTTGCCAGCCTTCGCTCAAATTCCAAATCCGAATGCCATCGGTTGAAGCCGAGGCGATGAACTTACCGTCCTGCGAAAAGGCCAGCGACATAATGCCCCGTGCATGCCGCGCAGGCAACACGCGTTGCTCGCCGGTCGCGACATCCCACAGCACCACGCCGCGATGACCACCGGCTGCAACCGTCTGGCCATCGGGCGAAAACTGTAAGGCGTAACCCAGTTCCGCGCCATCGCCACTGATTTCAGGCAGCTTCCATTCATATTGGGTGACGCCCGTTTGCAAACTGCCGAGCAGCACGCTTCCCTCATCGCTGGCCGAGGCCACACTCTTGCCATCTGGCGAAATGGCAACACATTTGACCGGATGCCGATGCTCCTTGTTCGCCAGGCAACGACGCTGCAGCCGCGGCCCATCTTCATCGACGACAAACTCAAACAGTTCCACACGGCCGCCGCCGGCCCATTCGACCACGCCGAGCGCCAGCGTTTTTCCATCCGACGAAACATCGATTGAGCGGGCACTGCCGTCCTTTAGTTCAACTAGCGTCGTTGGTTGGTTCGTATCGCGATCGAGGGCGATCACTCGGCTGCTAACCGCCATTAGCAGGTAGCGTTCCGAGGGAAAAGCGATCGAGCTGAACGACGCATAGTGGCGAGCATCGGTGTAGCTGCCGACAACCACTTGCCGCTGAATGTCGTAGAGCGTCAGCCGCCCAGTGTTCATTTCTCCTTCGCTGATTCCCCACGCCAGCGTGCGTCCATCTGGCGCGAGGCGCAGAAACTCCAACTCGCCGTCGGTCACAAACGTGCCGTTTTGCTGCGGACTCCAAGCCGCTTCGACGGTCATACCCTCGGGCGGCAAGGCCGGTCGCTCGGGCTTCGGTATTTCGCGCGCCGCCACAACTGGCACGGAGGGTACATGGCGATTCCAGTTCCAGACAAACGGCAGCCCCAGCAGCAACAGTGCGACGGCCGCGATTCCCGCTGCGACGTAATTCGCGTTCCGACCACTTCTAGCTTCGACTGTCGGGGTCACAATCCGCAAACTTCCAGAGGTGCTCAACGGACTACCCGCGAGCAGCGACTGCAAATCCATTAGCAACTCGGCCGCGGATGAATAGCGATTGCGCGGCTCTTTGGCCAGGCACCGGGCAATGATTGTTGCACACGCTTCCGGCAACGTCGGCACACAGGTTCGCGGATCGGGGAGCGCCGCGCTGCAGTGGGCAAAGAGCGTTTGAATAACGTCGTCGCGCTCGTACGGAAAGCGCCCCGTCAGCAGTGTGAAGTAAGTCGCGCCGAGTGAATAGAGATCGGTACGTTGATCGAGTTGTTCGCCACGGATTTGTTCGGGACTCATGTAGTGCGGCGTGCCGACGACTTGCCCTTCGACAGTGGCTGGCGCGGTGTAATTCACTGAGCGGGACAAACCAAAGTCGGAAAGTTTGGCCCACGGTTGCGACGCAAACGAATCACTCGTCGGCGCGCCCCGATGTTTTTCCGGATCAGCCGCCGCTACCAGCAGGATATTCGCCGGCTTGATGTCGCGATGAATCAAACCCGCCGCGTGCGCCGCGGCCAACCCCTGGCAAACTTCTGCAGCGATACGCGTTGCATCCTGCCAGGCAAAAGGTCCTTGGCGGTGCAAATGATCGTAGGCACTCTGCCCACGCACCAGTTCGAGCGCGATGAAGACCCCGCTCGGATGCTCTCCCGCGTCGTACACGGCCACGACATTGGGATGATGCAGTCGAGCCGCCCACCGCGCCTCGCGCAATAATCGGTCAACGGCCAGTGGTTCGGCGCTGTGCGGCACGAGCCATTTAATCGCTACGGATCGCTCCAGCAGCGTATCTTCGCCTTCGTAGACCACGCCCATGCCGCCGCGGCCGATCTCACGGCGGACAACATACTTGCCCAGATCACCGGGCGAAGGTGGCGGTGTTTGCGCGCTCGTGCACGGTGCGCCACTGCCGGCGCTCGTCGAAAACGAGTTGGTAAGAGAAGAGAGGGACATTCGCTCGCTGTTCCGATAGCGACGGATGAATGTGTCCGTAGTATACGATTAGAGCGAAAATCGGAGGCCAACGTAACGAAAAAATCCCGCGGACTGCCGCAGAGTCGATGCAACCGCGTTCCTCGTTGCTCGCCGCCGACTCTTTTCCATCATCTAAGGCTGGAAAATCACCGCCGTGCAACTTAGACTCATGGCCGCTGCAGTAACTGCCAGCAATCGCCCGGCAATCTCTTCCCGCGTTCCGTCCCCGAGGTCTCCTCATGTCGAGTGCTCCCGCCCCTGCTAAGGCCCCCGTTCAAGCCCCGCCGCAAACCAATCCCGTCCGCATGGGAATCCTGCTCGGCATCCTGGCCATCGTGGTGGCCATGCTGGTCCATCACTTCACCGTGGCCAAGCCGGCGACGGATGTTGCCTACGACGATATTCAAAACCTCTTCGACAAACGGAATGCCCTGGGTGTCGTGGCCGATGGTTCTGACGGAATCGACGCCAAGCTCGTGCAGCCGAAAGACGTGCAAGAAGCGATCAAAAAGCAGCCTTGGTCGACGGTCACCATGCCCGACCACGTGATCGAGACCTACTGGTGGTATGGCATGCCGCACCAGAATTACATCACGGTGCTGTACTACAAAGTCGGCGACAAGGTTCGCTTCAACACCCACTACAAAAACGGCAAGCCGCCAGCCGAAGATCTGCCCGGCGCAATCGTGAATGACACTGGCAGCAGCACCACTGCACCGCCGACCAAGGGCGCTCCGGAAACCGAAAAACCCGCCATGGAAAAGCCGGCTGAAACGCCGACCGAAAAGCCTGCGGAAGAAAAACCCGCTGAGGCAAAGCCGGCCGAAGACAAGCCAGCGGAAAAGCCCGCCGAAGCGACCGAGAAAAAAGCCGAGTAAGTCGCGCGAGGCCAGATATGTCGGACCACGTCGCCGCGGAGCTTTATCAGGTAGCCCGGCGACGTTGGTTGCAATCGACGGCTGGCTGGCTCGGGGCTGCCGCGATCGCGAGTTTGAATCAAAGCTCGCAGGCTGCGGAAGCGACCAATTCGCTGCCGCATTTTGCGCCGCGAGCCAAGCGAGTCATCTATCTCTTCCAATCGGGCGCGCCTTCGCAGCTCGATCTCTTCGATCACAAGCCTCAGTTAGCCAAACTGCAGGGAACGGAACTTCCCGATTCCATCCGCCGCGGCCAGCGCCTTACCGGCATGACCAGCCGCCAGGCGAGCTTTCCGATCGCGGCTTCGAAGTATCGCTTTGCGCAGCGCGGTCAGAGCGGTGCTTGGCTGAGCGATCTGCTGCCGCACACCGCGCGGCAGGCCAATGAAATCTGCTTTCTCAAAGCGGTTCATACCGAAGCCATCAATCACGATCCGGCGATCACGTTCCTGCAAACCGGCGCTCAGCTCGCCGGTCGGCCCAGCATAGGCAGTTGGCTGTCGTATGGTCTTGGCAGCGAGAACAACGACCTCCCCGCGTTCGTCGTCCTCGTCTCGCAAGGCTCCGGCAACCCGACCGATCAGCCGCTGTACGATCGACTCTGGAGCAGCGGCTTTCTGCCATCGAGACATCAGGGCGTGAAATTCCGCGCCGGCGGCGATCCCGTTTTGTTCCTCTCGAATCCGCCGGGCGTCACTCGCGAAGTTCGCCGTCAGGAACTCGACGACCTCGCCGCGCTGAATCAGTTGCACCAATCGCAGCAGGGCGATCCCGAAACGCTGGCCCGCATCGCGCAATACGAACTGGCCTTCCGCATGCAATCGGCCGTGCCGGAGCTCGTCGATATTTCCGGCGAAACCAAGCAAACCCGCGAGCTCTATGGCCCGAGTGTTGAGCGGCCCGGGAGCTACGCCTATCATTGCCTGCTCGCGCGGCGAATGGTCGAACGCGGCGTGCGGTTTGTGCAACTATTCCACCGCGGCTGGGATCAGCACGTGTCATTGCCGAAACAGATCGAAGCCCAATGCCAGGACACCGACCAGGCCACGGCGGCCCTCATCGCCGATCTGAAGCAACGTGGCTTGCTCGAAGACACGCTCATCGTTTGGGGCGGCGAGTTCGGCCGCACGGTTTACTGCCAAGGCCCGCTCACGGCCGCTGACTACGGTCGCGACCATCATCCGCGTTGCTTTACCGTCTGGCTCGCCGGCGGCGGTGTGCGGCCCGGCCTGTCGTTCGGCGAGACTGACGACTTCTCCTACAACATCGCCAGCGGCGGCATCCACGTACACGACCTGCACGCCACGCTGCTGCATCTCCTTGGCATCGACCACACGCGACTAACCTTCAAATTCCAAGGCCGCAACTTCCGCCTCACCGACGTCCACGGCAACGCAGTCAAAGAAGTCTTGGCCTGAGTTGAATCACCGCTAATTTCCTTCGCTCCCGTACTTTATAACACTTTCGCGAAAATACGATTCGCAGTAAGTGCAACACTAGCAAAGACATACTGATAAAAAGCCATCTACTGGTATAATAGTAGATAACAGTCTCATTTTCAGGTGTTGCGCACTTCACCCTCGCTCTAAGCCACTCCGCCGCAAGCTTTTGCCGCGAATCGATCGAGCGTAAGCCGCTATTTGTCTAAGCACGCGTATAACACCGTATTGCACCCGATATAACCTCCCTAAAAGGCGATATCACAGCCAACCAATTCGCCCTCGAAGCGAGAACAAATCGGCGCGATGAAAGCTCTCGCGGAAGTGCCGTCCTCAGCCCCACAGCTAACGCGTTTTCGCTGTGGGCTGAAGCCAACCCAAAATCCTAATCCTGAATCAACACGTTATCCCCGGCTCCGCCATCGAGGACATCGAGGCCCGGTCCACCGATAAGCACATCGTCGCCGGTGCCGCCGCGGAGCGTGTCGGCTCCAGCGCCGCCGATGAGGACGTCTTCATCGGCTCCGCCGTCCGCAATCAGGCCGATGCTGCCGAGGGCCAGGCCAGACGCATCGATGACGTCGTCGCCGGCCAGCGTGTTGATTCCCACGCGATCGTTGGCCGCTTCGGCGCCGGTGATGTTCACCTGCACGGCCAGCCCGAACACTGCAGTGCCGGCAGCATTGCCGAACAGTTGCACGACATCGTCACCGTTCGTCCCCGCGATGTTGACTGCATCGGCGGCCCCATCGCCCACGCCGTTCACGCCAAGGTTCACGTTGACCTCGACAACATCGGTGCCGCTCAAATCATTGACGTTCACCACATCAGCGCCACCCAGGGCGTTGAAATCGATTCCTTCCACGTCATTCAGATCCATCACCACATTGGCGACATTGCGAGTGAAGAGCACTCGGTTGCCGTTCGCGCTGATGTTGATCATCTCAGCGACGTTGGCGCCGTTGAAGACCATGCGGTCGAAACCATACTGCCCTTCGACAACATCGTTGTCATCGCCCGGATTCCAAACGAATGTATCGTCGCCGTCGCCCATCAGTGCGGTGTCGTCACCATCGCCGCCGTTGATCGTGTCGCTGCCATCGCTGCCAATCATCGTGTCATTGCCGAGACCGCCGTTGATCGCCAACTGAATAGCATCGTCTTCTAGCGACTGAGCATTGATCGTGTCGTTGCCACCTTGGCCGTTCAGCGTGAGGCGATCGTTGCCGATTTCATTGAAGAAAACATCGACGGCCGTGTGCAATCCAAACACATGCACGCCGCCAGCATCACCGGCTGCGCGGAAATTGTCAGCGCCGTTCGTGCCGTTCACCGTTACACTGTCAGCGGCACCATCGCCGCCGCCGTTCGGGCCACGCAGATCAAGTTCGACTCCCGTGACATCGGTGCCGCTCAAATCGCCAACCACAATGTTGTCGGCTCCGCCGAGCGCTCGATACTCAATGTCTTCCACATCGTTCAAATCCATCGTCACATTGGCCACATCGCGCTGAAACAGCACTCGGCCGCCATTCGCCACGATGTTGATATTCTCGGCAGCATTCGAGCCAAAGAAGAGCATCCGGTCGCTGCCGTCCTGCCCTTCGATCGTATCGTTGCCGTCACCCGGATCCCACTGAAACACATCGTTCCCCGCGCCGAGAAACGCCGTGTCGTTGCCGTTGTCACCAAAGACGAAG
This sequence comes from Anatilimnocola floriformis, assembly GCF_024256385.1. Taxonomy (NCBI): domain Bacteria; kingdom Pseudomonadati; phylum Planctomycetota; class Planctomycetia; order Pirellulales; family Pirellulaceae; genus Anatilimnocola; species Anatilimnocola floriformis. Next base: position 2,257,570 of record NZ_JAMLFW010000001.1, on the reverse strand, counting down.
TCATTCCCCTCGCCGCCATAGATCGTGTCATTGCCTTGCGAACCGAGCAGCGTGTCGTTCCCCGTGCCGCCATCCAGCGTCAACTTAATCACGCCGGCCGGCACCGTACTCGCCGTGATGCCGTCGTTCCCGCCCAGGCCGTCGATCACCAGCGCGTCGTTGGCTCCTTCCGAGCTCGTGATGTTCACTCGCGTGTGCAGACCGAGCACCGACACCGACGACCCCGCGCCGAAGACATCGATAATGTCGTCGCCATTCGTGCCGTTAATCACAATCGCATCCGCAGCAGCATCACCCGCCGTTCCAGCGATCGCGCTGGCCAGGTTGGCATTGATCGTCGTCAAATCGGTGCCGGCCAGGTTATTCACGAGTAGCGAATCGACGCCGCCGAGCGCATTCAGATCGAGTCGCTCGATATCGTTCAGGTCCATCACAATGTTGCCGACGTTGCGCGTGAAGCGAACTCGTTCGCCGTTAGCCGAAACATCGAAGATCTCGGCGGCAGCACTGCCGTTGAAGAGCATCACGTCGTTGCCATCGCCCCCTTCGACGGTGTCGCTCCCATCACCCGGATCCCACTGAAACGTGTCGTCGCCAGCGCCGAGAAAGATCGTATCGTTCCCCTGCTGACCATCGATGAAATCATTGCCATCGCCGCCGTTGAGTTGGTCGTTGCCGTTGCTGCCGAGCAACGTGTCGTTGCCCGTGCCGCCATCGACCGTAATCTGAATGAGCGCGGCCAGATTGCCGGTCGCCGAGAAGCGGTCATCGCCGCCATTCGCATTCAGCACCAGTTTTTCACTCGTGCCGATGTCGATCGAGAACGGCGCGGGATCGAGGCGATCGAAACGGACGCGCGTGCCATTTGCGGTAACGGTGAAAACTTCCGCGCCATTGCCGCCGTTCACTTCGACGGTATCCGTTCCAGCGCCACCTTCGTTCAGATCGGTGTCGTCGCCCGGATTCCAAATCATGCGGTCGTCGCCGGCTTCACCGAAGACCTGGTCATCGGCATCGCCACCGGTCAGCGTGTCGTTTTCGGTGCCGCCGAAGAGGAAGTCGGCGCCACCTTTGCCCAGCAGCGTGTCGTTGCCAGCCTGACCGAAAAGCTGATCGGCGCCAGAACCGCCGGTAATCACATCGTTACCATTGCCGCCAAAGATCCGCGCCATCGGTAATGCGCCGTTGGCTTCATTCAGCGTCAGCGTGTCGTTGCCATCCAGGCCAAAGATCACAATCTGCAGCGTGTTTGCCACCGTCGGCGCGCCGCCAATCACATTGATCGCACCGCCATTCACCAGCAGATTGCCGGCGGCGTTGCGGCTGACTTCAATCGTGTTGTTCAAATTGTCGCCGAAGATCGTCAGTGTCGCGCCGCCGAATGTGGCCGTCACGGCAGGGGTCAAACGCTCGCCCAGTTGTTCCATCCGCATCGTGCGGGCCTTCGCTGGTTGCTTTCCACTTGGCTTGCGATTGCTAGCCGTGGACGAAGAGGAGAAAACGCGAAGCAAACGCGAACCGAAAACTTGAAACCCAAAGTATTCAAACCAGGTACGGCGAGACATGGAGGACTCCCAATGGTAGGTGTGACAGCGGATGCGTAGCGGGTTGGCGTGCAGGCCTGCAGGTTGATGGCTACAATGCTTCCATCCCGGCGGCCGGCAGAATCGGCCACGAAATTTTTTGAAAATTCGCATTGCTTTCCGGCCACCGCTTTCTGCTATGACTTCTGAACCCACTACGCCCGCCGAAGATGGCCCACTGCCGTTGGCCTGGCGTTTGGAGCTCGAGCGGTTCAGCGATCAACTCATTCGCATGGCCCGCAAGCACCTGGGCGGCCGGCTCGAAAACAAGGTCGACCCCGAAGATGTCGTGCAATCGGCCTATAAGAGTCTGCTACTGCGCTACGGCGATGCGGGCCTTGGCGCCGAGAGCTGGCAAGGGCTGTGGGGACTGCTGACGACGATCACCGTTCGCAAATGTGCCGACCGGGCTCGCTATCATCAGGCCGAGAAACGAGATGTGCGGCGCGAAGCAGCGGCAGCGCCGGCCGATGGCTTTTCGCCTTGGATGGCAGCCGTCAGTCGCGAACCGACGCCGGAGCACGCGGCCATGCTTTCAGAAGTGATGGCCGATTTATTCAACCGACTGGAAGCCGACGAGCGGACGATGATCGAGCTCAGTTTGCAGGGCTTCTCGACGCAAGAGATCAGCGAGCAAACGGGCCGGGCCGAGCGGTCGGTTCGCCGGCTGCGCGAGCGGGTGCGAAAGTTTTTGGAGCGGCAGCAAACGCAGCTGGATTCTTAGTCGCGTTGTGGGAAGAAAAACGAGCAGTGAACACCACAGGAAATTCGCAGCGCAATGAAGCGCCCGATCCGCTCGGCGACGACACCTGGAGCGGCTGCGAAGCTCTGATCCGCGAGTTTGAAAAGGCGTGGCGCGATGGACCGCCGCCGCAGATCAGCGACTTTCTCATCGGCGGCGAAGTGCAAGGCAATCTCGTACTGCGCGAACTGTTGCACGTCGATCTCGAGTATCGCGTGAAGGCCGGGCAGCGCACGTGTGTTGAGTTTTATCTTGAGCGGTTTCCAGAGTTCGCCCTCGATCCAAATGAAGTGCTCGATCTGATCGCTGCAGAATATGAGTTTCGCCGGCGCAATGAATCGAACCTCGATCAGAGCGAATATCTCCGCCGCTTTCCCGACTTCGGCGCGCGCATCGCCGAGCGACTACAGCTCGCCGATCGAACACTCGGCGGCATGCTAGGTGCGCCGCGCGACACCAAGCCGATCGAAGTTCCCGGCTATCAAATTCTGTCGAAGCTGGGCCGCGGCGGCATGGGGGTCGTTTATCAGGCGCTCGAATCGCGTCTCGACCGGCATGTGGCGCTCAAGTTCGTGCCTCCCGAACTCGCCGGCGATGCCAGTCGCATGCAGCGGTTCATTCGTGAAGCGCAGACCGCCTCGGGACTCAATCATCCGCACATTTGCACGGTTCACGCCCTGGGCGAGCATGAGGGCGTGCCGTTCATCGTGCTGGAGTTCATCGAAGGACAAACCCTCAAAGCCCACGGCGCAAACAAGTTGGCCGTTAGTGATGCTTGCCGTCTGATTCGCCAGGCAGCGAACGCACTGGCCGCGGCGCACGCGGCTGGGATCGTTCATCGCGATATCAAGCCCGAAAACATGATGGTTCGCTCCGATGGTTACGTGAAGGTGCTCGACTTCGGCCTGGCCCGCAAGCTGCCGACCATCGCCCCCAACGCCGTCGCCGCCAATCACGATACCTGGCCCGGCGCGATCATGGGAACCGTGTCGTACATGTCCCCCGAGCAAGCCCGCGGCGCGGCGCTCGATGGCGCATCCGATATTTTTTCGCTCGGCATCGTCCTCTATTGGCTCGTCGCCGGCGAACATCCGTTTCAGCAAGGCACGTCCTTCGAAACGCTCAACGCGATTGCCAACGCCCAACCGACGCCGCTCGCGCGGCACACTCCGAATGTGCCCGCAGCGCTCGAAGGTTTGCTCGAAGGAATGTTGCAAAAGGATCCCCGCGTCCGGCCGACGGCGACGGAAGTCGAGCACGTGCTCACTGGCATTATTCGCGGTGCGCGAGCCACTCGCGAGCTTTCGTCACGCCGCGTTGTTCATCGCGAGCACGAATTGGCTTCACTGCGTCAATCATTGGCCGCCGCCGAAGCCTCGCGTGGTTCGATGGTCTGCGTCACTGGCGAACCGGGCATCGGCAAGACAACGCTCGTCGAAGACTTTTTGGAAGGGCTGGAGTCGCGGAAAACCATTCAAATCGCCCGCGGCCGTTGCTCCGAACGCCAGGCCTCGGCTTCGGCTTATTTGCCGATTGTCGACGCGCTAGCAGACTTGATTCGCGGCGAAACGGGCGATGCCGTGCTGCGGTTGCTGAAAGTGGTCGCGCCCACCTGGTCGGCTCAACTCGTGCCCGGCAGTCGCTATGGAACCGTTCCTCCCGTCGCGCATACGCAGCAGGCGATGCTCCGCGAAATCGCCACGCTCCTTACGGCCATCTCGCGCATCGGCACCGTGGTCCTCTTCATCGACGATGTCCATTGGTCCGACGTTTCGACCGTCGATCTGCTGGCTTACGTCGGCCGACATTGCCGCGAACGGCCGGTGCTGATCATCGTCACTTACCGGCCGACGGAACTCCTCCTCGGGCCGCATCCGTTTCATCGCGTGAAGCTCGACCTGCAGGCTCAAGGCGTTTGCAACGAACTGGCGCTCAGTTTTCTCGGACGATCGCAGATCGAAAGTCTGCTCTCACTCACCTTTCCCGACCATGACTTTCCTGCGCATTTCGCAGAGCTGATTCACTCGCGCACCGAAGGGAGTCCGCTGTTCGCCGCCGATTTGCTGCGATATTTGCGTGAGCGCGGCGTCATCGCGCAAACCACAGGCCGATGGCAGCTGGCCAGCGAGCTTCCCGAAATTTGGCATGACTTGCCCGAGACGGTGCGGAGCATGATTCAGCGGAAGCTGGAGCGTTTGAACGAAAACGATCATTGGCTGCTTTCGGTGGCGGCGGCTCAGGGACATCAATTCGACTCGACCGTGATTGCCGAAGCGGCCCGCCTCGATCCCGCTGACGTCGAACAACGGCTGCACCAACTGGAGCGCGTGCACGGATTGGTCAGGCAGCAGCACGAAGACGAATTCGCCGACGGTACGCCGACGTTGCGTTATTCGTTCGTGCATGTTCTGTATCAACAGTCGCTCTTCGGCAGTCTGCTCCCCACGCGTCGCCGAACCATCAACAAAGCGCTCGCCGAAGCTTGGGAAAAGCATCTTTGCGACGAACCCAGCGCTTACGCGGCCGAACTCGCTTGCCTGTACGAAGCGGGCCGCGAACCAGCGCGGGCGGCTCGGCAGTTTCATCTCGCGGCGCAGCATGCCGCCTGGGTATTTGCGCATCGCGAGGCGGCGCTGCTCGCTCGCCGCGGACTCGATTTGCTCGGGGAGCTCGCAGCGTCTCCTGAACGCGATGCGCTCGAGCTTCCGCTGCAGACACTCCTCGGTCTGCAATTGCAAGTGACCGAAGGTTACGGCGCGCGCTCGGCTGAAGTGGCCTATGAGCGAGCGCGCATGCTCTGCGCTTCGTCGCCCGAACGGACGTTCCCCGTCCTCTGGGGTTTGTGGCTGGTGCGGAAGGTGCGCAACGAACTGCATCGCGCGCAAACACTCGCGCACGAACTGCTTGATTTGGCTCGGCAACTGAACGCGCCAGACCTCGGCTTGCAGGCTCATCAAGCGTTAGGTTTGACGGCACTCTGTCGCGGCCGGCCGGCCGATTCGCTGAAGCACGTCGAGCAAGTGGCCACGCTCTACGATCCGCAGCGCCATCGCGCGCATGCGTTTCATTTCGGTCAGGATCCCGGTGTAATTTGCAAAGCGTATGGCGCGATCGCGCTCTGGCTACTCGGCTTTCCCGACGCGGCTCAGCGGCAAAGCGAAGAAGCGATTGCCATGAGCCAGGACCTCTCGCCAAATAGCCAGGCCGTGGCGTATCAGTTTGCAGCGATGGTGTTTCATCTCTGTCGCAACCCGCAACGCTCACGCGAATGCGCCGAAGCCTGCGCGGCAATCTCCGGCGAACATGGTTTTTCCTTCTGGCTTGCCGGCAGCACCGTCATCGGCGGTTGGGCCCTCGCAGCGAGCGGCGACCTGCAGGTCGGCCTCGATCGACTCAAGCAAGGCATGACGGCCTGGCGCGCCACCAGCAGCGTGACTTATCTGACCTATTACCACGCATTGCATGCCGAAGCCTTACTGGCGCAGGGTGAAGCGGAAAGTGCTCTTCGCGCGGTCGAAGATGGGCTCGCGCTGGTCGAGATCAGCGACGAACGGATGATCGAAGCCGAGCTCCATCGCCTCCGCGGAGTAATCCGTCAGCAACTCGCCGGCGAGAACGAAGCGAAACTGAAAGAAGCCGAAGCCGACTTCCGCCATGCCATTCAAATTGCTCGCCGCCAGGAAGCACGATCGCTCGAACTGCGCGCCGTTTTGAGTCTGGCTCAGCATCAACAGCAGCTCGGCGTGCGCGGCGATGGCCGTGAGCTTCTCGCGCACATCATCGAGCACTTTGTCGAACCAGTGAATTCGCCCGATCACGCCGCGGCCGCAGCGCTGCTCGGCTGAACCTTCGTGCGGATGGTAGCGAATGTCGGGAGTGAACCGTCTCTCGCTGGCTCCAACGTTACGAATGCCAGTTGCGCGTAACAATTCTTCGCGGTCTCCGCTCCAGTAGAATGTCGCTGCTTGCACCTCTTTGATGTTGCCGAGGAACCATGTCGGACCCCGGATCGGTTACGCACTGGATTGTGGCCCTCAAGGATGGGGATCTCGCCGCGGCGGCGCCGTTATGGCAGCGGTACTATCGCCAGCTGATCACGCTGGCGCGCCAAAAGTTGCGATCGTCGAGCAGCCGCGCCGCCGACGAGGAAGATGTCGTTCAGGTCGCCTTTCAAAGCTTCTTTCGGGCGATTGCGGAGGGGCGATTCCCGGAGCTGAACGATCGCGATGGCTTATGGCGGTTGCTGGTGGTGATCACCGCTCGTAAGGCGATTAAGCAGCTGCATCACGAACAGCGACAAAAACGAGGTGGTCCGGGGACAAATGGCGCGGCGAAAAACGGTAAAGAAAAAAATGGCACTTCGCAGGGAACTTTCGGGATAGATACAATAGGCACCGACGATGAAGCCGCCCTAGCAACCTTTATCGACCCCGAGCCGACGCCCGATTTTGCCGTGCAGATCGTCGAAGAATGCCGACGGTTGCTCGTCGAACTAGGGGATGAAAAACTGCGCCGCGTAGCCGTCTGGAAAATGGAAGGCTACGGCAACGACGAAATCGCCGCGCTGCTGGCCTGCTCGCGACGAACCGTCGCCCGCAAGCTCGATGCCATTCGAACGATTTGGAACAAGGAACCACCCCCTTGAGCGAAACGTTGGCCAAGTCAGCCATCAGCAAGATCGGCGCCGCCGGCGATATCGCCGCGCAGTCTGCCGGCAAAAAAGCTGATCTCCGGCCGACGGCCAGCGAAGTCTGGCAAATTGAGCAGATCTGCGACGAATTCGAAGCAGCCTGGAAAGCCGGCCAGCATCCCAAGCTCGAGTCGTTCCTCCGCCGGGCCAATACACGGCTGCACGAAGTCCTGCTCTCGCAACTATTGCCACTCGAGCTCGAATACCGCTGGCGAGCGGGAGAAATGCCTCGGCCCGCCGAATACGAAATGCGGTTTCCGAGCGTCACCGATATCGATGAGCAAATCACCGCGGCCCGGCGTGAAGCTTTCAATCTCAGCGGCAGCGATCAACTGCTGCCGGAACGGATCGGCGAATATCGCTTGATCCGCCTTATCGGCCGCGGCGGCATGGGCGTGGTGTATGAAGCGCTGCACGAAGTTGAGCAGCGGCGCGTCGCACTGAAAATGCTCAGCCGCATGAGCCAGGCCGATGCGATTGCCCGCGAGCGATTTCGCCGCGAAGCCGAAGCCACCGGCAAACTCACGCATCCCAATATTGTGCAGATCTTTGAGGTCGGCGAGTTCCAAGGCCAGCCGTTTCTCGCGCTCGAATATGTCGCCGGTCCTACGCTGGCCGAGCAATGGAAGCAGTCGCGGCGTTCACCGGCCGAAGCGGCTGAGATTGTCGAGCAACTCGCGCGGGCAATTCACTACGCCCACGAGCAAGGCATCATCCATCGCGACCTGAAACCGGGGAACGTGCTTCTCTCGCCCGACCGGCCGAAGATCACCGACTTCGGTCTGGCCACGCCGCTCGAGAGTTCCGACCTGACCATGACGGGTGAAATCGTCGGCACGCCCGATTACATGTCGCCTGAACAGGCCCGCGGTAAATGCAGCCGACAGAACGTGGGGAAGGCCGCCGACGTCTACGCCCTCGGCGCGATGCTGTATACCGGCGTGGCGGGACGGCCGCCGTTTCAGGGAGCGACGGCGCTCGATGCCCTGGAACTCGTGCGCTCGCATGAACCGGTTTTCCCTTCGCGCATCAATCCCGCCGTGCCGCGCGACTTGGAAACCATCTGCCTGAAGTGCCTCGAAAAAGATCCCACTCGGCGCTATGCCACGGCCGAAGCACTCGCCGACGATTTACATCGCTTTCTGATGAGCGAGCCGGTCTTGGCGCGACGGCCGGGACAATTCGAGCGCTTCCGTCGTCTGTGCCGCCGAAATCCGGTCACTGCCGTCACCACCGTCCTCGGACTGGTCGCAATGTTGCTGGCCGTTGGCTTCACCGCGAGTCATTCCGTGACATTGCAGCTGCGTGCCGAACAAAAACTGACCAAGGAAGCGCTGCGGAATGTTGAAATTCAAAAATCTCGCGCCGAGGATAATGCGTTACAGCTCACTCAGCAGCAAGCACTGACCACATCGGCCCTCGTCGATGCCGAACGTTTTCGGCAGCGGGCCGAGGCGCTCTCCACAAGCCTGGCCATGGAGCGCGGCTTGACGCTCATCGACCAAGGCGACGTTGGCCGCGGGATGCTGTTGCTCGGTCATTGCCTGCAGATTGCGCCGGCCTCGGACAAAGATCTCCATCACGTCATTCGCGCGAACCTGGCCGCGATTCATCGTCGCATGCCCTTGCAATTGCACGCCGTGCTCGAGCATAAGGGAGAAGTTCGTGCAGCCGCCTTCAGCCCCAACGGCAAGCTGCTGCTGGCAGGCGGTCGCAACAGCCGGCCGCAGCTGTGGGATGTCGAAACCGGCAAGCCCATCGGTGAGCCGCTGCCGCATGGCGGGGAAGTGAAGAGTGTCGTCTTCAGTCATGACGGCACGTTCGTGGTGACGGCGAGCACCGACAAAACGGTGCGCGTTTGGGACACGCTCACCCGCGTGCCGATCGGCGAATTGCTCGCTCATCCGCAAGCCGTGCACTCGATGGCCCTCAGCTCCGATAACAAGTTGCTCGCGACAGGCTGCAACGATGGCACGACCACACTCTGGGAACTTCCCAGTGGTACGCAACTTCGGCAGTGGAAGCAAGCCGCGTCGGTCCACACCATGGCTTTCAGCCCCGATGGTGGCAAGCTTGTCACTGGCAACGCGATGCGGCGGGCTCAGATGTGGAACGTGCAAACGGGCGAGCCCTTCGGCGAGGCGATGGTTCACCAAGGCGAGGTCCTCTCGGCCGCCTATCGTCCCGATGGCTGGTGGCTTGTGACCGGCACCGAGAACGGCAGCGTGCAATTTTGGGAAGCCAATACCGGCAAATCGATCGGCTTTCCGCTCGTCCATCGCGGTCCCGTGCGAACCGTTGGTTACAGCGCCGACGGCAGAACATTGTGGACCGGCGGCGCTTACGGACAGGTGCGCTTGTGGGACGCCGCGATCATGACTCCGCTGGGCTCGCCCATTCATCATCAAAGCGTGGTGCATACGGTTGCGCAAACGAAGGATCAGCGTTATCTCGCCACCGGCAGTGCCGATGGGATTTTGCGAATCTGGCAGAAACCCGATGTTGCCGATCAGAGCTTGGTGATTCCGCACAAGCATCTGGTCTATTGCCTCGCGATCAGCCCCGATGGCGAATCGCTCGTCAGCGGCACAGCCGATCCGACGGGACAGATCCGCAGCACCAAGACCGGCGCCATTATCGGTCAGCCTCTCGTGCACAAGCATTCGCTGCTCGACGCGGCATACAGTCCCGACGGCAAGGTCATTGTGACTGCGAGCATCGATCGCACGGCCCGCTTATGGAACGCTGCCGATGGCACACCGATTGGCGAGCCGCTGGTACACACAGGCCATGTCTACTCGGTGATGTTCAGCCCCGATGGGCAAACGTTGCTGACGGGCGCAAAGGACAACGGCCTACGTTTTTGGAATCCAAAAACGGGCGAGCAAATCGGCGAAACGATCATGCTGCCGAACTGGGTCCATGCTGCCGTCTACAGCCCCGATGGCCAGACAATTCTGACTGGCTGCGAAGATGGCAACGCGAGGCTGTACGACGTCGCGACGCGCGAGCTGATCACGACGATTCCACATCGCGGCCCCGTAAAAGCCGCCGCGTTTAGTCCTGATGGGACCAAGTTCTTGACCGGCACTTGGGACGATCGCACCGCGCGACTGTTCGATGCCGAGACACTGGAACCCATTGGCCCACCGCTCGCCCACCAAGAGCATGTTCTCGCCGTGGCCTTCAGTCCCGATAGCAAAACCATGGCGACCGGCGCCTGGGACGGCACCGCGCGCTTGTGGGATGTCGCCACCGGTCGGCCGATCAGTCCGCCATTGGTGCATCAATACGCCATTCGCGATGTCGCCTTCAGCCCCGATGGCAGTCGACTATGGACCGGCGGTTTCGATCGCATGGTGAAGGCCTGGGAACTGACGCCGCCGACGACTGGCGAAGTGAATCACATCGTCACCTGGCTGCAAGTCCTCACCGGCCTTGAGCTCGATGCTGACGGCGTGTTTCGTGAACTGAATTCGGCGACGTGGACGAAGCGTCGCGACCAACTGACTGAATTCGGTGGTCCCCCCACCGTTCTCCTGCCCGCGCGTTCTGGCCCGGTCCATCCGGAAGCAGGCCGCGTGGATATGTCCTTTCATCGTCCCTCTCGTGCGGAGCCGAGTTCGTGACGAGTTGCTGGTTGAGTTCGTGATCGTAGGCATGGATTGCCGCTGCTAAATCTTATCGTCGTTCGTCGTCCGATCCTCTTTTCTTTGAGGGCGATGCGGGGCTTTCAGTAACTGCGTACACAGTTTGTCTACTGGTACGCGCTGGCGGTGCCGCGCGCTCTCTCCTTCTCCATCGCAGAGAGAGTCATCATGCAGAAGCAAGTGTCCGGTCGTGCCTCGTTGTCTCGAGTATCGTCGTCGCAAGGTGTGAAGCAACAGCGGCGGCGGCGGTTTCTAGCCGGCGAATCGCGCGCCGCATTTAAGACCTCCAAGTTGAGCGTAGAAACGCTGGAAGCGCGCCATCTGATGGCCGGCGCTTACTTCGCGCCGCCCGAACCGACCGGCAGTGTGAATGTGCAGCTCACGCCGCTGGCGAATGTCGCGGCGGGAACTCAAGAGATCGTCACCTTCGGCGTGCCGTTCACGCGCGGATCGATTTCGGCAGCCCAACTCTCAAACGTGCGAGTTTTGAAGAACGGCGTAGAGATTCCTGCCTATGTCGAGCAACTCACACCCTGGCGCAGCATCGACGATCCCGCGATTGACGGCCAATCGGTGCGCGTGGCGCGGATTCAGATTCCGTATACATTCTCGGCACTTTCAACGGAATCGATCACCGTCGAGTGGGGCGGAACCGCGCGCACGCTGAACCGCACCACGCTGCAGGATCCGCGCATCGAATGGCACACGGTAACCAGCGGTACCTTCGTCGCCGGCGATAACGTCGAAGAACCCGACGTGCTGCCGGTGTTGCCGAAGGAATACCTGGCCAAGGGGATGCTCGATGCCCGCACCGATCCAACTGCGAATGCTGTCGCGCCGACGCGCGATGATCCTGCCGTAACCGACGCGATGAATTTCAGCGGTTACACCGAGCTCGATTACGCGCAGAAGAACTTCTTTTACACCATTATCAATCAAAACCCGGGGATCACAGTCAACTACAAAACCGATCCCGAACCGTGGCTGTATGATCGCGCGTCCGGAATGTACGAACTGTATCTCCGCAGCGGCTTCACCACCGCGCTGCGTGAAGCCGTGCGAGCGGCGGATTTCTATGCCGATCACATCAACTCGCAAGGCTTCTTCACGCTCAAGGCCGGTGATGCGAAGTACGCGTACAACGAATCGCTGGCTTACACCTATTGGCTGATGGGCGACAGCAAGATGCTGACGCCGATCTCGAACGTGGTGAGCGCGCACAGCGGCACGGTGACACGCTGGAATCCGAACCTCAGCTTTTGGACCGAGCGCAACGTCGGCTACAAGTTACTCGCCAATGAAGTGGGTTACGAAGTTACTGGGAACGCGGCCTTTAAGAATACGGTGCAGACGATCGTCGCCGATCTCATCTGGCACCAGAACGGTGCTGGTGGGCAACTGCCGACCAACCGCGTCGACGGCGGGCTGTATCACATCGGCGAACAGCACGATGCGAGCGAGGTGGAAGATCCGAATGTGCTCATTGCTTCGTCATGGATGTCGGCACTGATCGTCGATCCCATGGTCCGCGTCTATGGCGTGTGGCAGAACGCGCAGGTCAGCGACTTCATCGTACGGATGGGCAATTTCGAGAAAGTAGCGTCGAAGGTCGATGGCGATGGGCAATTCGAAGCCGGCTCGATGCGCTACCCCGATTACTTGATGCGAACCGACGGCACGAGCGAGAATCGCACCGACACCGACGTGCAGCACGCGCTCGATGTCGGCGCGGTCGCAGCCTGGGCGACCTATTTCGCCGATCTGCGCGGCACGCCCGATGCTTCGCTGCGGCAACTGGCGAACGATCTTTATCACACGTACGACATTGGTGTGAATTATTGGACTCGCCCCGGAGGAACCAATTTCAACGTTTCGCCGCCGCGGCGATATACGTGGGAATATAAGAACGCGGCGAGCTTCTCTTGGGCGCTGACCAGCAGCGATTCTGCCGGTCAGCCCGGATCGCTGCAGTTTAGCGCGAGTAACTTTACGGTGAACGAAGCGCAGGGAACGGCGACCATTACGGTTTCTCGCAGCGGCGGTTCGACCGGCGCGGTTTCGGTGAATTATGCGACGTCGAACGGCACGGCGACGGCAGGAAGCGATTACACGGCGACCAGCGGCGTGCTGAATTTCGGTGCTGGAGAAATCACGAAGACTTTTGTCATTCCCATCATCAACGATACAGCCGTTGAAGTCGCAGAGACGGTCACGCTTACGCTGAGCAATCCAACTGGCGGCGCTTCACTGGCGAGCCCATCGACGGCCACACTGACGATTGAGTCGGACGATACCACCAATCAACCGACGACGACGACGGTGCAGCAAGGAGTGAGTGGCTACACCGGTACGACCGACGTAAGCATCACCAATCAGTACGCGCAGTTCACCGGCGGCAACGGCAGCACGAGCGTGACTGATCCGCAGGGAGGCGTGTATCAAATCAGCGGGACCAACGGCTACTCGATCGAGACCTTGATCCGCTTTGCCAATCTCGGCATTCCTACGAATGCCAATGTTTCGGCCGCGACACTCACGCTGAGTGTCGACACCTTCAGCAACAACCCGACGATTCGCGGCTACTACCTGGCCGCTCCGTGGTCGGTCGATCCTGGCACCGACCTCGGCTGGGTGCATCGTGGCACGGGGCAGAACTGGAACACACCTGGTGCACTCGGCCAAGGTACCGACGTGCTCGCGGGCAAGAGCTTTGTCCTTTCCGGCATTCAAGGAACCGGCACGCAGGCGGTCACGATCAATCTTGACCCCGCTGTCGTGCAAGGCTGGATCAACAATCCAAGCTCGAACAACGGCATTCTGCTGGTGAATGAAACGACCGGGGCCGTCGTTCGCATCAACATGTCGGAGCAGACCAATGCAGCGCTGCGACCGAAGCTGGGCGTGACCTACACCGTCGGTACGCAGTCGCCGCAGCCTGGCTCGCTGCAGTTAAGTGCGGCGGCGTATGCGGTGAATGAGAACCAAGGGACGGCGACCATCACTGTCACGCGTAGCGGCGGCAGTGAAGGAGCCGTGGCGGTGAATTACGCAACCAGCAACGGTACCGCAACGGCGGGTAGCGACTACACGGCGACCAGCGGCGTGCTGAATTTCGCAGCTGGTGAGGTTTCGAAGACGTTCACGATTCCGATCATCAACGATACGGCGGTGGAAGGTTTGGAAACGGTCAATATCACCTTGAGCAATCCAACCGGCGGCGCGACGCTGGGAAGCCAGGTGACATCGACGCTGACGATCACATCGGATGATTTCGCTGCGCAGCCGGGCTCATTGCAGTTCAACAGCGCGACCTACGCGGTGAATGAAGCAAACGGCACGGCAACAATCACCGTTACTCGTACGGGCGGCAGCGACGGAGCTGTTTCTATTGCCTACGCCACCAGCAATGGTTCCGCCACAGCGGGGAGCGACTACACCGCAACCAGCGGAACTCTGAATTTCGCGGCTGGTGAAACTTCCAAGAGCTTTACGATTCCGATTATCAACGACACCGCGGTCGAAGGCTTGGAAACGGTGAATCTGACGCTGAGCAATCCAACCGGCGGAGCGACACTAGGTGGTCAAGCGACGGCGACATTGACCATCACTTCGGATGATGTGGCAACCGTGCCTGGGGTGTTGCAGTTCAGCAGTGCAACGTACGCCGTGAACGAAACGAACGGCACGGCGACGATCACCGTTACTCGCACGGTTGGCAGCGATGGTGCTGTTTCCGTTGCCTATGCCACGAGCAATGGCACGGCCACGGCGGGGAGCGATTACGCGGCAACTAGCGGAGTGTTGAGCTTTGCTGCCGGTGAACTCAGCAAGACATTTACGGTGTCGATCATCAACGACACCGCCGTGGAAAGCCCTGAGACAGTGACGCTCACGCTGAGCAATCCCACCGGCGGTGCAACGCTCGGTAGTCAAGCAACGTCGACACTGACGATCACGTCGGACGATGTCGCTACCGTACCCGGTGCTCTGCAATTTAGCAGCGCGACGTACTCCGTGAGTGAAACGAACGGCACGGTGACGATCACCGTTACTCGCACCGGTGGCAGCGACGGAGCGGTTTCAGTTGCCTATGCCACGAGCAACGGCACGGCCGCGGCGGGGAGCGATTACACCGCCACGAGTGGTGTGCTGAACTTCGCCGCCGGTGAAATCAGCAAGAGCTTTACGATTCCGATCATCAACGACACGGCGATCGAGAGTCCGGAGACCATCACGCTCACGCTGAGCAATCCCACCGGCGGCGCGACGCTCGGCGGGGTCGCTACGGCGACGTTGACGATCATTTCGGACGACACGAACGGTCAACCGGTAACCGTCAGCTTGCAGCAAGGGGTGAATGGTTACACCGGCACAACCGATGTCAGCATTTCGACACAGTACGCGCAGTACAACTCGGGCAACGGGCTGACGACTTTCAACGATCCGCAAATGGGTCTGTATCAGATACCGGGCAACGGCGCTTACAGCGTCGAGGATCTGATTCGCTTCAGCAACCTCGGCATTCCAGCGGATGCGGCGGTCACCGGCGCAACGTTGACGCTGCGGGTCGATTCGTGGGATGCCAATCCGACGATTCGCGGCTACTATGTTGCGGCGCCGTGGAGTGCAACACCGGGAGCGAGCAGCACGCAGCTCGGCTGGTTGAGTCGCGGCAATGGTCAGAGTTGGAGCGCGCCGGGAGCGCGTGGTCAGGGGACCGACGTGATTGCTGGCAAAAGCTTCACGCTGCCAACGATAAGAGCTGTCGGCGGGCAGACGATCACGGTGGCTCTCGATCCTGCCGTGGTGCAAAGTTGGGTAAATAACCCGGCCGCGAACCAGGGGATTCTGCTGGTCAATGAATCGACGGGCTTAGTTGTGCGCATCAGCACTTCGGAAGCTGCGACCGTTTCGCAGCGACCAAAGTTGAGCGTGACCTACTCAGCCGCCACGCCTGCCGCGCAACCGTTGTCGACGCCTTTGGTCCAGGGAGCGAGCAGCAATGTTTCGAACCTGGCTGCGGGCGCAAGTACGAGCTTGAAGTCGGCAGGCATCCAAGCAAGTGCTGTCGATGTTGCCCTGCTCGAGCTGCTGAACGCTCAAACGCGCAACAAGTCGGGCGCGAGCAGCGACGACTTGAATGCCGCGACGAGCCAGTCGCGAACGACCAAGGCTCTCTGTGAACTGTTCGCTGAATCGGATCAGTAACGAGCAACCGCTTATTCGCCAGGCCACTTCCGCACGTCGACGCATTGCATGCCGGCGCGGCGGGCCGCTTCGATGCCGAGGTCGGCGTCTTCATAGACGCGACACTCGGCGGGCGGAACACCCAGGCGGCGAGCCGCCTCGAGAAAGCAATCGGGATCCGGCTTGTGACGCGTCGTATCTTCGGCGGTCACGATCGTATCGAACCAATCCGCGCAGCCGATGTGTTCGAGCTGCGCGAGGATCACCGGCCGGGTGCCGCCGCTGGCGACGGCCATCTTGAGCTTGCCGCGGTTTTGGCGGGCGATATCGAGAATGTGCGCGAGCGGTTGTAGCTCGTGCAGCAAATCGAGAAAGGCCGCTTCCTTCTGATCGGCGACGGCGGCTGCGTTCAGTTCCATCGACTTCTCGGCCGCAAGCATCTCGATGATGGTCTTGCTCGGCACACCGCCGAGCGCGTAGAAGCGATCTTCGGCAAAATCGATACCGTGCAGCAGCATCGTCGCGCGCCAACTGCGGTAATGGATCGGCATCGAATCGGTCAGCGTGCCGTCGCAATCAAAAATCAGAGCCTGAACTTCTCCAGAGCCTGTCACTTCCTTACTCACTTTCCCGCCCGCCGTTTTCGCAAAATAAAGACCACGTCCTGTGTTTCCGGTTCGATCTCGATGGGCCGATCGAGACGGTAGCTGAAATCAAAGAGCTCCGCGATCTCGAACTGCGTGACCGAGGCCAGCAACTTTTCGATTTGGTCGGCCGTGTAGGTGCGGAAGACGAGCTCGTCAAGAATCTGCTTCCGCTCGGTCGGTGTGTAAATGTCGAGCTTCATGCGGCAGCGCTCGGTTCGCTTGCGGCGATCGAGATCGAGCGTTTGCAGATGCGTGTTGATCGCCAGGTTGCCGCGGCGGGCCGACCACGATTCTTCGGTCATCGGCACGCCGGCCGTCGGCGTGAGATGTAGGCCGAGCACATACAACCCGCCGGGCCGCAGCGATTCGGCCACGCAACGCAAATGACCTTCGGCTTGCTTCTCGCTCAGCAAATGGCGAAAGCTGTTGATCATGTTGAAGGCGACATCGACCTTCTTCGGCAACTTGAAATCGCTCATGTCGCCGCAAATGATGCTCGCCGGATAGCCGTGCTTCACCAGGCGTTTGTTGCAGAACTCGACGGCATTCGGATTGAGATCGAGGCCGCTGACTTCGAAACCCTTGTCGGCGAGACGATAAAGAATGCGTCCCGTACCGCACGCTGGTTCGAAGACGCGTTCGACCTTGCCGCCAAACTGCTCGAAGACCTGCAGCAGAAAGTCGTACTCCGCTTTCCAGTCAGAACCGAAGACGAGGTCGTAGTAGGCGGGATAATCGTAGAGGTTGCCAGAGACTTCTTGCATGAGTGTCGTTCGCTGGACAGCGCTAAAGCAGGGGCGGAAACACCCAGCTTAGCAAAAGCGGCCGTCGTTCAGCAGGCGGCAAGGTCGCTCCAATCGCGCCAACCACACCTTTTCTCCAGCCAGTTTGCCGCTGTCAATTCTCAGAAAGGGAGATTTCACCATCGAACCTCCCCTGAGACGTAGCTAAACTCAGTGGTTGATCGGCTCGGCCTGTGGCGGAGGGTTTTGAGCAACCACCTTGATGTACAACTCAATCGGCTTTTGTTATGTGTCGCATTTTCATGCCTGCGCTCCTCGTTCTCTGCATCTGCAGCGACGTTGATATTGCTCAGCTCGCGGCACAAGAAAAACAAAAGCCGCCAGCGACTCCCACTCAGCCAACTACTCAACCGGCCAAAACGACGCAACCAGTTGCCATTCGGCCCGATCATGATCAGCCTGAGTCGCCACCCGATGGTCAGTTGCCGCCAGAGGCTCATCCGTGGGGACGATTCCCCGTGGGGTCTTGGAAGACGGTGCGCGTGACTTCGGAAACGCTCGACCCGCAAGGGCGCATCGTCACCACGAGTCTGACCGAGACGAAAACCACGCTCGTCGCTGCCGACGATCATGAATATCAGCTGCGCGTCGAATCGACCGTAGAAGTAGCGGGGCGACGGTTTGCGAATCCACCGCAAGTGACACGGCACAGCTATTGGGGCGACCTGGCAGCGACGCCCAACAGTGGAACGGGCCTGCGAAAAATGAGTTCCAGCGAACTGGAACTCAACGGCCGCCACGTCGCCTGCGAAATTCGCCAGGCCATCAGCGAGCGCGATGGGCAGCGACGGCAGACTGTGGTGCATTACACGACAACGCAATTTCCTTATCTACTCAAACGAGAATCGAGCATCACGCCGCTCGAGGGTTCGACGCAACCCGCCACGAGCACGACTGTGGAAGTGATCGCCGCAAATCTGCCCTTCCGCGTCGCCGGCATGCTCAAGCCGGTCGCGTATGTGCGGACGAACTATCAAGGGACCAAGAGCTCGAGCGTGACCGTCGAGATTCAATCGGCCGATGTTCCCGGTGGCGTGGTGAATCACTCTGCCCAAGAACGCGATGCCGCGGGAACTGCTGTGACTAGGCGGTCTTCACTGGAACTCGTCGACTACGGTCTCGGCAGTGAATCGCCCGACGATGCCTCGCCTGGTCGACGGCGGTGGATGCGGAAACAAAACCGCCGCGACCGCTAGTCTTTCTGATTTACGCTGGCGGTGTTTCTGGCTTCGGCGTGGCGCGATCTACCGCAGCAAAGTTGCACGCCTTGTGCGATGCATCGCAGAACGGCCGGCGTAGTGATTGACCGCAGCGACAGAGCGCAATGGCCGGCTTGCCGACGGGAATCTCGAACTTCTTCCCTTCGGCATCGATCACCGTCGCGGGTCCTTCGACGAGCAGCGGCCCGTTGTCCCGAACGCGAATGGTTACGTCGGCCATGCTAGATCTCCGTTCTAGATGATTCTGCGGGTTCTCAGCCTTCGCACTCGGCCTCGCTAAATGCGGCTACGACAACCGTGATGTTGTCTTTGCCGCCGGCTTCGTTGGCGGCAGCAATCAGTCGCTGACAAGCCGCTTCCGGATCGGTGACGTTTTGCAAGATCGCCGCGATTTGATCGCCGTTTTGCATCTCGGTCAGACCGTCGGAACAAAGAAGCACAACATCGCCGGGCTGCAAATGCAACCGATGCACATCAATCCGAACCTTTTCTGATTCGCCGCCGACGGTGCTAGTGATGACGTGCCGCCAGCGATGCGTGACGGCTTCTTCGGGCGTGAGCATGCCCTTGCGGACCATTTCTTCGACCAGCGTATGATCTTGCGTAACGCTGAACAAAATCCGCTCGCGAAACAGATAGCACCGGCTGTCGCCGACGTGGGCGACAAACAACTGGTCGTTCAAGCTATACGCCAACGTCAGCGTCGTTCCCATGCCGTGCAGCTCGGGGTGCTCGACGGCTTCATGACGCACGCGTTCATGCGCGAGCCCCAAGGCCTGACGAAACTCAGCGAGCAGTTGGTCGTCGTCATCACCGTGCTTGTGAGCGAACCACTTGAGCGCCTCGAGCACATACGTCTCGACTGAATCGATCGCCAGCGCGCTGGCCTGTTCGCCCGCCGCGTGACCACCCATGCCGTCGGCGACGATAAATAGATGACTACAGTCGCTGCTATGCCGCGTTTTCGACTGGGGCAAACTGGTCTTCAGCACCCGCAGGGCTTTGCTAAGCTGCGCGACGAGGAACTGATCTTCGTTATTCGGCCGCACCTGGCCTTTGTCGGTCGCGCCGCAACAATGAACTGCCAGCGAGCGCCGCGGATCGGGCACGATGGCCGTATCGAGGTCAATCGTGTTGACCACTTTCACTTCAGAATGGACTTCGGGGCTATTCATGCAGGTTCCTTTCGGTGGCGTCCCCGAAGTGCAAAGCCTGTTCCAAAGCTACTTCGGCAGCCACTGCACTGCGTCGATCACGACGTAACCATTCGAACCGCCGTTGGAAATCACTACGGCGCCGCTGTCCGCAAACTCGAATTCGCCCAGCGAGTGAAAGAGCTTTTCGATCTCGGGCGTTTGCCGCTGATCGACGGTTAACGTCTTCGTGCTGCCGCTGGAGTGCACTTCGACCTGCACCTTGGCCGAGCGATTGCCGTTCGGCGGGAAGGCGAGCCGCACTTCATACCGACCGGGCTTCGGTAACTTGGCTTCGAAGCGGGCCGACGCTTTGCCGTCGTTGGTCTTGTCGTCGTGGCGATAGGCGATGCCGACAAAATCCGGCGCTGCCGAGCTGCTCTTCCAGTCGCCAGTCAACTTGGCTTCGTCGTCATCGATCACAACACCGGGGAGTTTTTTCGGATCGACAAAGGTCTTTTCCTTGCCGCTCGGCGCGGCGCTCGCATATTCCAACACCTGGCCATCCTTTTCGAGTTGCTCGCGCAGTTTGGCGTACGGCACGTCCTGCACAGCAATCTTCGAATCGATGGCCATCACCGCGGCCGTGGCGGCGCTCTGGCCGAGGATCATGAATACCGGTTCCATGCGAATGCTGCCAAAGGCGATGTGCGTACTGCTGACGCAGATCGGCACGAGCAAGTTTTCGCACTGGGCCTTCTTCGGCACGAGCGAACCATACGCGATCGAGTAGGGCGTGATGCCCACACCGATGTCGCCTTCGTTTTGCACGTAGCCTTCGGGTGTGATGTAGCGCTGCACATTGTGCGAATCGATCGTGTAGCTTCCCATGCCGACGGAATCGGGCGTCGGCTTTTTCTTCGTCAGTTCGTTTTCGGTCATCACAAACTGGCCGATCATCCGGCGGGCTTCACGCACGTAAATCTGATGCGGCCAATTCCCGTTGTCGGTGAATTCATCCTTCGGCAGGCCGAGTTTCTTCATCTTTTCCTGCGTATCCTTCGGCACGCGCGGATCATTGGCGATGAAGTACAGCCAGCCCTGCTGATAAGTCCGATGCTCGGCGAGAATCTCCTTGCGGCGTTCGTAAGTTGCCTCGGGATAGTCGTAGTTCATTCCGATGTTGTCGGTGCTAAAGGGACCGTGATTGTTCGTATCGGTTTTGTGGTTCGGCACCGGATCGAACTTGTCAAACGTCTCACGCCAACCGGCTTCGTAGACGCGCACCAGCAGTTCGTACTGCTTCGGGTCATAACCCTCGGGCTTCGGAAACGGAATGCGATTCTCGGCGTGATCGGTCACGCAGTAGCGATAGCAATAGGCCTGCACGCGCTTGTCACCTTCGCCGTAGTTGCCCGGCGGCTCGGCGCTGATTCGCGGCAGGACGCCCGACTTGGGATCGCCGGGCACGACGTATGGACTGATCTTTTCTTTCACGGCGCCGAAGTGATGCCGGTGATGGAGCACGCCCACTTGGATGCCGTTCCACTTCTCGCCATAGACCGAGTTCGCTTCGCGGCCGACGTGATAATCGACGCCCGCGGCAGCGAGCAGATCGCCTTCGTACGTCGCGTCGATGAACATCTTGCCGGTGTACTTCTTGCCGGAAAGCATCGTGATGCTGCTGATCCGCCCGTCGGTCTTTTTCACGCCACTCTTGCGATCGAGCCATTCGTCGCGATCGACGGGAATCTCAAAATCCTTCACGAAGCTCTCGAACACGCGCTCGGCAACGCTCGGCTCGAAGATCCACTGCGTGCGGTTCTCACCGTCGATCGCGGGCGTTCCCTGGCCCTTGTTGCCGTACTCGTTTTGCTTCTGCCACTTCCACGTGTCGGGTTTTTGATATTCCTTCCACACGCGGTGATAGAAATCGCGCGACAAGCCGCCGATGACTGCTTTGTTGCCCGTATCGGTGAAGCCCAGGCCGCCGCTCGATAGACCGCCGAGATGCTTGTCGGGGCCGACGATGACCACCGTCTTCCCCATCTTCTTGGCTTGCACGGCAGCCGTCACGCCCGCGCTCGTACCGCCATACACGACCACGTCGTACTCAGCCGCGCGCAGCGAGGCGCAGAGAAAGAGACTCAAAACAACGCCGAGAGAGAGGTTGGTTTTCATAGGCGAAATTCTAATCCGAATTTCGCCGTGTCGGTCACAGGCGAGAGAATTTTCGAGGCGATTAGCTCGCCTTGCGATGGGCAGGCACTTGCGACCAGTGTGGCCCACGCAACGTGTGGCGCGACGGACGACTCTGGCCAGCAGCGATGGCAGCGACGATTCGCTCAGCCGTCTCGAGAGCCCGCCAACCATCCTGGCCGGTCACTTGCGGCAGCGTGCCGTCGTGAATCGCTCGGCAGAAGTCGCGTTGCTCTTCCAAGATGGCATTATGATCGGTGACGGTGAGATCGGTCTTCGCCAGGTGCTCGGTGAAGAACTTGTCTTTGAACTCAACCTTTTCCACCGGCGACAGGCGGCCAAGGTCGATCTGTCGTTGCTGCACTGCGGCCGATGGTGTGAGCGTGCGGGCCGATTTGGTGTTGAAATCGACCGAAGCGAAACCCTGCTCGTCGCAAACATCAATCGAGCGAACGACAACCGGGCTGACGCGCGAAGCGCTGAACTGAGCCACGCAGCCGTTGGCGAAAGTCAGGCGGGCTTCGGCCCAATCTTCATGCGGCCCGACGACAGCAGCGCCGACGGCTTGCACGTCGACCACTTCTTCGGGAACGAGATTCAGCACGAGGTCGAGATCATGAATCATCAGATCGAGCACGACGCCAACGTCGGTCGAGCGGCAGGTATAAGGAGCCAAACGGCGGGCCGCGACGAACCGCGGCGATTGAATTTGTGCGCGAACGGGAATCCAGGCCGGATTGAAGCGTTCGACATGGCCGACCTGCAGCACCAGATCGCGGGTGGCAGCGGCAGCAACCATTTCCTGTGCTTCGGCATTCGTCGAGGCGATCGGCTTTTCGACGAGCACATGCTTGCCGTGCTCGAGCAGTTCCATGACCACCGCGTGATGAAATTGCGTCGGCGTGGCGACGATAGCGGCGTCGAAGTCTTTGAGCAGCGGATGATAGTCGTCGAACGTCGGAACTTGCAGTTCGGTGGCGACGGAAGTTCGCGAGACTTCCACTGGATCGACAACAGCGATGAGATTGGCGCCGGTCAATTGCTTCGCTAACCGGGCGTGAATCTTCCCCAAGTGCCCCGCCCCGATGACGGCCAAACGCAGCGAGGTTGAAGATGACTCACTCATGCGGCTCTCCGGCGATCCCGGCCGCGACCATGGCGACCTTCGTGCTGATTTTGCAGAAAATGAAGGAGATGATTAACCGCGGGCATCAGCAGATCGCCGGCCCGCAACAGTTCTCGCGCGTGATCCAAACCAACGCGAGCGCGAAAGATCAGGCGATGGGCTTCGGCGAGGGCCCGAATCGAATCGGCTGAAAAATTGTTTCGTTTGAGTGCCACCAGGTTGATGCACCGCGGTCGCGAAGGATTTCCTTCGGCCAGCATGTACGGCGGCACGTCGTGCAACACGCGGCTCAGGCCGCCGGTGAAGCTGAAGCTGCCGATGGTGGAGAAGTGATGGACAGCGACTCCGCCCGAGATCGTAGCGTCGTCGTGCACATGCACGTGACCGCCAAGGAGCGTCGCATTGGCCATGATCACTCGGCTGCCGACTTTGCAGTCGTGCGCGATGTGGCTGCCGGCCATCAGGAAGCAGCTGTTGCCGACGGACGTAATGCCGTCTTCTTTTTCGCTGCCGCGATTGATGGTTACACCTTCGCGAATCAGGTTGTCGTCGCCGACAATGACTTGCGTATCGGTGCCGCGATAGCTGATGTCTTGAGGATCGCCGCCGAGAACCGCGCCCGGGAAAACTTTATTGCCCCGGCCGAGAGTCACGCGCCCCATGATCGTGACATTGGCGATCAGTTGCGTCCCTTCGCCAATGCTGCAGAGCGGCCCGACCACGCAATGCGGCCCCACTTCCACGTTGTCGTGGATTTCAGCTCGCGGATCGATGACCGCGCTCGGATGAATGTGGGTTGGCATGGGAGGAACTGGGGGCTGGGATCTAGGAGCTAGGGTTCAGAGTTTGATTGGGGTGATTGTTGGTGAATTTAGAAGAAGCAGAACGCTCGAAGTTAGTACCTGCAGGTCTTTCCCCAGATCCTAGCTCCTAGTTCCTAGCCCCTCCTTAGCCAGTCATTCGCAGGCCGCCTTCGATGCGACCTTCTTGCAGCAACGCGCGAACGAGTTCGGCATTCAAACGATGGCCGCTGCGGTGAGCGTGAACATTGCCGACCAGTTCGCAGCCCGCGAGTGCGAGGTCGCCGACCAAATCGAGTGTCTTGTGACGGACACATTCGTTTTCGAAACGGAGCGTGTTGTCGATCAAGCCGTTCTGGCCGAAGATCAACAGGTCTTGGTTCGTCACCCGCGTGCCGAGGCCGCGCGAGCGGAGCCAGTTGGCTTCTTCTTCCAGCAGGAACGTACGGGCCGAAGCCAGTTCCTGCCGGAAGGATTTGGGATTCACTTTGACTTCGATCGTCTCGCGGCCGATGGGGCATTCGGGGCCATAATCGAGACGGTATTTCACGACCAAGCCACTCAGGCCGGCGTGTTTGTGCGGGCGGGCTTCGACCCAGCTTTCGTCATCGCCAACGCGTGTCACTTCCGAAATGACGAGCCGTTTGCTGGGAGCTTCTTGTTCGATAATGCCAACCGAATCGATCGCGTCGATCACGGCCTGACTGCTGCCATCGAGGCCGGGCATCTCTTGCTGATCGACCCAGATTTCGCAGTTGTCGATCTGCAGGCCGTACAGTGCGGCCATAATGTGTTCGACCATTTCGACTTGAGCGTTGCCAGCAGCCAGCGTGGTTCGCCGCGGCGCTTCCAGTCGATTGCGGGCATCGGCGGCAATGCGAATGTGCGGCGCGAGATCGGCCCGGACAAACTGCAGTCCGGAGTCGACTTCAGCAGGCCGCAGCTCGACGCGAACGTCTTTGCCGCTCCAATATCCATACCCGGTAAATTCGGCCACGCGGGCCAGCGTCTGTTGTTTTCGCAACACAGCCATCAAAGTTGCATCAGCTCAAGGTGGTGAAGGAAGCGAGACCAGCCGCAGGAAGATTTTCCAGAGCCAGACCACGCGATACCACCGACCACGGTTTGCAGGATTCCGGGCCGGTGAAAGTGACTACGTCCAACCGCAGTTACCGGGGCCGGTTCGGCTGAACTGGCTGACCATTCGGTCCTGGAATCTGCGGACGGTTGTTGAAGTTGTTGTTGGCCTGCGGGCCCGTCGCGCCACCGGCCGGAGCTGGCGGGTTGTAGGGAGGCACACCGCGGTTGAGTTCCACCAGCAAGTGCTGCGTCACGTCGAGGCCCGGGTTGTAGTACACAACCGCGCGGTTCACGCCTTGCAGCACGCTGTTGCGATCGTCTTCCTTCATCTCGTCGCTGTTAAAGCGGAGAACCATCATGATCTGGTTCTGCTGAGCGAAGATCGCAACCTTCTGTTCCAGATCGCGGTAGACGTTGAAGTAGACGCGAGCTTCGTTTTCGAGGAGCTCTTTCTTCTTCAGGCCGACTTTGACTTGCAGGTCGGAAGTCAGGCGAGCGGCCTCTTCTTCCTTTTGCTTGTATTCGAGCGAACCGGCTCGATAGCTCTGCAGGGCTTCGCCCATGGCCTTGAGCTTGTTGGTTTCGTTCTTGACATAGCCATCGAAGTCTTCGATGTCTTTCTTGATGTCGCCCATCTGCTGATTAAAGCGATAGTGACCCTTGAAGACCTTGGCGATGTCGATCACCACGATCGGCGTGGCGGCTCGTGGTCCCGCGGCGGGAGCTGTTGCTGCCGGAGCGGCAGCGGCCGGCGGGCGAGCGCCGGGAGCCATGCCAGGAGCAGCACCAGGTGCACCACCAACTTGGGCAAATGCGGCGGCCGGGATCAAACAAAACATGACGCCTGCCACAAACGTGGCGGGAAAGCAGACTTTCACGCTCAGCACTCCTTGCTAATTTTTCGGTCGTCCTGACCAGTGCGAATCGAGGCTCTCATAGCCGGCGGTTTCGCACGCCTGGGTTCGGGTTTTTGGGGGACCAGCCCCGAATTGCTGGAACTCGGGAAGGTTGCGGCTGCCCTTGAAACATTGGCAGGGCGGATTGTGCCGCAATCTCTCGAATGGGTAAAGGTCAGAAGTTTACGCCTACTGACCTACGCTGACCGAGGGGCCATGGTTCGCCATCTTCCCGCCGATTTCGCAGGCATTTCCGCACGTGAACGACGCGCAAAATCCCGCTAGCGATCGACAGCCCTACGGTTGCCTCCCCAGTATCGGCAAACTTTGACGGCTGGGATGAGTTTTCCGTCAGAAAAATGAGAATTCATGGATGCAACCTGACCCGGACTCCAAAACCCTCAGTTCAGGGAGTGGTTATATAACAGGCAATCTCATTTCCAAAATACCGTAACCCTCTATTCCAGCATCACTTACAGCAAAAGAGCGCCAGCAGCCTATAACCTTTTATCACACCTCTCCGCCGCGTGATAACCGCCGCCGGGCTGTTCGATAACGACCGGCGGAACTTCGAGAACGCGGATTTCGCTCGTTCACACCCAAGAAATAAATCAACACGTTGATTGCAACTCCAACCAACGTGCGCAATGAAAACTACCGACTTGTCAATGACCTGAGAAGCACTTGCCGAATAAGTGTATACAAATGGACACGCCAGGTCAAATACGAATCGCCGGCACAAAGTCAGGCAGTCAACTGCACCAGCCAGGCCCCAGCCTGTCGTCGCAGCGCAAGCTCTCCCGAAAGCTCCATGCTCGTCAGCCGTACGCGCACTTCCGCCTCATCCCGCCGGAGCCATTCAAACGTCCCTGCTGCCACACGCTGTACTTCGCCGCGATTGTTTGAGATCGGCCCTTCGTACGTGAGATAGTCGCGACGGTGCGGCGGCAACTGTTCCGCCGGTTGCTCGCGCGAACTTGGAATTTTCGCCACGGCCCAGGTCAGCAAACCGCCCGGGCCGTCCTCGAGCATCAGGTCGAAGTGATCACCCCGGCCTGACTCGGCGGGGAGGCGATGATGGAGAATCACGAATTGCGGCATCGTTCACAAACTCGTTTCGGCCACGAACTCACGCAACGGCGAGGCGTTTCGCGGGAACGACGCTGCCGCGCGGTTGGTTTTCGACATACCACCACAGGGCCAGGCCGATGAGAAACAGGCCGATGCTGACCCACTGTGAAATCGTCAAGCCCGTGCCGAACTGGCCACCCTCGTCGACGCGGACGATCTCGAGCAGAAATCGCGACATGGGATGGAGCGTGAACATCAGCGCCGTCACTTCGCCATCGTGGCGACGGAACGGATAGAACGCCCACAGCAGCAGCGCCAGCAAGCCGGCATCAACGGCAGCATAGACCTGCGCGGGATGCACCGGCGCACTGCGCGGCGGCGGCCGGTTGAGCGTCCAGCGCTTGATCATGCCGTTGGCGAATTGAATTTCCACCGCAGCATCGCTTTTTCGCAGTTGCTCCTGAGCGTCGCTGAGCGATTCCACCGCCTTGCCGCCAATTTTGGTAATGACCTCTCCCACCTTCACCTTGGAAGACGAAGCAGCCGAGTTCGGCGCGACATAGGCCACAATGATTTTCGGCGGCGGCAGATCCGCAGCGTTGGTCAGAGCTTTTTTTTGCTTGTCGATTTCTTCTTGCTTCAGCCAAACGCCAGTTCGCCAGCCTTGCATTTCTTGCTGTTGATACGGCGGACTGCCGGCGGGAAAGGTCACGGCTGGCGGTTCCAACGTACAAAACCCGCCGTAGCAACAGCCGTTCATGAAGCAACCCATCCGGCCGATCGCCAGCCCCATCAGCAAGCTCGGCGCGGTGATGTCGGCAATCACCAGCGGCGGCAACTTGCGGCTCCACAAATACCACACGCCGACGGGAAACGAGCCGAGCACCGCGCCATAAACAACGAGGCCACCTTGCGGCACGTTGGCGATTTTTTGCAAGGTCCCGACGATGCTTCCCGGCACCCAGAATTGGTTGAAATACTGAATGACGAAAAAAGCCCGCGCGCCGACAATGCCCGAAATCGTCATCATCATCGCCAGCGTATAAATCACTTCCGGATCGATGCCCATCTTCCGCGCGCGATAGGCCGCCAGCAGCACACCGCTGATCACGGCAGTCACCATGAACAGCCCATACGTGCGAATCGGCAGACCTACGTTACCCGCCTCGTCCTTGACCAGCAGGTTCGGCAGCACGAAAACAATGCCGACACCGACGAGACCGATGTAGGGGAGCAGCCCGTACCAATCAAGCGCACTCTTCGACCAGCGCGACCAACCAATGACGAGACCGACAGCGATCACCAGCCACAAAATCAACAGCCAGCCGAAGCCGAAGACCTGCAGATGTAACGGATCGCCGGGGATGAATTGAGGAACAAGAAAAAGAGTCGAGCGCACGGGATTCCGTTCCTATTCGTGGCGAGTGGGAGAGAGAAGGCAATTGTCGATCAACCGCGTCTTGCCGATTTTCACGGCGAGCAAAATGACCGTGTTCGGGCCGATTGCGTCAACCGGTTCAAGCGTCTCGGCATCGGCGATGGCAACGTAATCGATGTGATCGACTTGCGGCTGCAGCGTTTCGCCAATCATGGCTGCGAGAGTGACAGCACGCTTCTCACCGGCGGCAACTGCAGCCTGCGCCGCGTTTAAACTTTGGGACAACGACAGAGCCCGCTGCCGCTCTTCTGGCGAGAGATAGCGATTGCGCGAACTCATCGCCAAGCCATCGACTTCGCGAATGGTCGGCCCGATTTTGATTTGCATGCCGACATTCAGATCGCGGGCCATCTGCTGCAGAACGGCCGCCTGCTGAAAATCCTTCTGGCCGAACACCGCAACATCGGCGGGGATCATGTTGAACAACTTCAGCACGACCGTGCACACACCGCGAAAATGCCCCGGCCGGCATTCCCCTTCCCAGCGCTTGGCCACGGCGGGTGGATCGACCTCGGTCGAATAACCGGGCGGATAAACCTCATCCTTACTCGGCACAAAGACGTATTGGCAACCGGCTTCTCGCAGTAACTGCAAATCGCGCTCGAGCGTCCGCGGATAGCGAGAAAAATCTTCCTGTGGGCCGAATTGCGTCGGATTTACGAAAATGGTGGTCACGACCCGATCGCAACTTTTCTGCGCCATTCGCACCAGGCTCAGATGCCCATCGTGCAAAGCGCCCATCGTCGGCACCAGGCCGACGCGCAGTCCCTCGCGCTGCAAGCGGCGAACCTCTGCGCGCATGCTGGCTGCTGTTTCAATAATCCGAGGTTGAGATTGTTCCGCCAAGACTCTGCCCGCCTTTCGCGCCTAAGCAACCCGACGATTGTCCCAAATCAGCCGCCAGGCGCTAGCCTCCGGCTCGGTCGGTGCAAACTGCCAAGCCGTGGCTTGCACCCGCTGATGAGACAAATTCGATTTTATTCCATCGCAGCCATTGCGGCGATGACCTCTTGCCGTGCTTGTTCGAACGAGGCGCCAGCAATCCACAGCATGGGCGGCGAATCAGGGCGGCGACGAATTCGACGCAGCCGCGAAAGACTCGGTGCATCGGCCGGATGCCAGACAACCACCAAACGCGGCTTTACTCCGCCGTGCAACTCGCGGCGCGATTGCTCATCGAAGTCCACAAGCGCCCACTCTGGAGAATGGTCAATCCGCAATTCGGATTCCGACAACCCCGGTGACAGCGCGATCTCAGCCGGCAGCTTGCAAATATTTTCCAGCAATCGAGCGATCGTCCAACCATTGATCGGATAGACCATCTCCGCCGCGATCTCGTTTGCCGGTTCCAGAACGAACCGCCGAAATGACATTCGCGGATGCGGCAGGGTCAATTCAGGTGATTCCAGTTCCAGTTTGTCATAGAGCAGCAGATCGAGGTCTATCGTTCGCGGCCCCCAGCGTTCCGTGCGCACGCGACCGAGTTCGTTTTCGATCCTCTGCAGTTCGGCGAGTAGTTGCTGTGCTGATAACGAAGTCTCGATCAGCGCTGCCGCATTGAGAAACGGATCTTGCGCCGCAGGACCACCGACCGGTTTTGTATCGCGAAAGGAACTTTGCGCGAGAAGAACCGTTTGGGGAAGAGAACTCAGGCTCCGCAGCGCCGCTTGCAGATGCGCGCCGCGATCGCCGAGATTCGAACCCAAACTGAGCAAGCAATTCGCCATCAGCGAATTTTAACACTGATAACAAAAACCATGGGGGGGCCTCCGTTCCTCGACTAGGTCGCCGACTGTCGCTCCAACATCAGTCGCCGGCCCCCAGTAGCTTTGCTTTTGAGTCGGATCTGTTTCTTAGCGAGCGTACCCGCTGGTCTGATTGCTACGGAAACAACACGATCGCAGTTCCATGCCCAAGGTGTGAGCGATTGCGCGTGGTGCTTCCACTGGCTGACCTGCCGGCAATACGTGACGAATGATGAAGGAGTGCGCCGCTCAACCAAAGGTTAGCGATAAGACCGGCGAATCACGATTCGGGATGATCAGTTCCGAGCGTTGGTCGCAGGCAAGTTTGCGGGCACTATCAACTCAGGCTTAGATGCCTCTTCATCATCGTATCGAGCGTATTGTTCCGGCAATCGATCCGACTTGCGACATTGTGCGAAGTCGCGGGCCGTTGTCAAGCAAGGATGCCCGCAGAATTTTTCTTGCAGCTAGCAACAAGCAAACCGCGAAGTCACACGGAGATGAGCTGCAGAATTATTACTGTTAATAACAAGTTATTGTTAATAGTTACTGTGTATGTGACGTGTATCTGGTGATCCGTGAAATTCTAGTTAGCGATCGATTCCGTACGCATTTATCAAAGTTGTTCGCTGCCGTTTAGCCACCAGCTTTAGTGCGTTTCCATCTTAGGTGTAGCGGTAGCCGCAGTGCTTGAAGTAGTTGCGGCACTCCTGCTCGGTGAATTCATCGAGCAGTGTGCCGCATAGCTCCCAAAGTTTTTCGACGGTGCGTCGCGCGCCATCGCGCAGTAGCTTTTTGAACTTCGCGAACGCCAGTTCGATCGGGTTCAAGTCGGGTGAGTACGGCGGCAAGTAACGCACCTCGGCACCTACGGCTTCAATCGCTTCGCGGACGCCGGCCACTTTGTGGCTGGAGAGATTATCCATCACGACAATGTCGCCAGGCCGCAACACCGGCGATAGTTCTTTCCGCACCCAAGAAAGAAACAGCTCGCCGTTAATGGCTCCTTCGACTGTCAGCGGCGCGATAAATCCTTCGGCTCGCATCGCACCGAGAAACGTCGTTGTTTCCCAACGGCCGCTGGGAACTTTTTCGATCAGTCGCGTACCAATGAGCGAACGCCCATAGGTCCGCGTCATACAAGTTTTGGCCCACGTTTCATCGATGAAAACTGCTTTTTCGGGAGGAATGGTTTGCTGCTCAGCGCGCCACTTCTCGCGCTTCTCGACAACATCCGGACGATCATGCTCGCTCGCAATCAGCGTCTTTTTTTTCGCGTGAGCTCGAGCGCGCGACACGCATTGCAGATCGTCATCAAACAAACTTCTTCGCCGCGCTCGGCCTTGAGTTCCGCCTGCAGCTCGCGCAAATAAATGTCCGGCTGAGCCGTGACTTTCGCCACCAACCAATCGCCCCACGCCTTCCACTCGGGCTGCCGCGGCGCTGCCGTCTTCGGGCCAAGCTGATTCGATTCGCGACGCTGCTGCTTCACGCGTCGCACCCACGACTCCGACACGCCGTAGCGTACGGCGACGATGCGTGTGCCCTCGCCAGCATCGCAAGCGGCAAGAATCTCGGTGCGAATTTCCACGGCAATCGGTTCCATCAGACCACACCTCCTTGAGATGATCCCTAAGTTACCGACCTTGCCCACCTGGCGCTAGATGGGTCATGGAAACGCACTAGCTGGTGGCTTGCAGCGAAAAATGCATGCGGCTTTAGCCATCCATCGGCGCGCGAGATCAATGGCTAAAGCCGGTCACTCTTTGATTCAACACCACCAGCTGAAGCTGGTGGCTAAATAAACGACCGATTCTTATTCGCAACCTGCGGTCTAAGTGCCTACAAGATGCGATGCTGCAGCGCCGGCAACTTGCGGCGGACATCGTTCAGCACCTCTGCCGAGAGTTCTGCCGTGATCACGCCCGGTTCGCCATCCGATCCTTCGGCCAGCACACGACCCCAGGGATCGACAATCAACGAATGGCCGTAGCTGACGCTCCCTGGCGCGTGCTCGCCAACTTGGTTGGCAGCGATTGCGTAGCATTGGTTCTCTACCGCCCGCGCACGGACTAGCAGATGCCAGTGATCGCGGCCCGTCTTCTGCGTGAAGGCGGCTGGAATGCAGAGCAACTCGGCGCCGCGACGGGACTGCTGGCGATAAAGTTCCGGAAACCGCAGGTCGTAACAAATCGACAAGCCGACGTTCGCCAGCGGTGTTTCGACATAGCCGATATCTTGACCGGGAAGGAGGTTGTCGGATTCCTTGACCCGCAGCGTTTCGCCGAGATCGACGTCGAAGAGATGCATCTTGCGGTAGCTGCCGCGAACTTCGCCGGCGGGATCGATCGCCAGGCTTGTGTTGAATGCTTTGCCGTCGCGGCCCACTTCCGCAAAACTGCCGCCGATCAGCCAGGCATTCGATTCCTGGGCCAGACGTTTTAGTAGCGTTGCCGTCTCCCCCTCGAGCGATTCTGCTTCAGCAGCCGCTTTTCGCAAATTGCCGTAGAGGTTGAAGAGTTCCGGCAGGACGATCAGCTCGGCTCCGCCGGCTGCCGCTTTTCTGACGAGCGTTTCGACTGCCGCCAGATTCGCACGCTTGTCGGTGGAGGCACACAACTGCACGGCGGCGACGCGAATCGTTGCTTTCATCGGCCTACCTAAAAAAGTAGGACGGACCATTGGTCCGTCCTGGAGCTGCTTTCGATATCAATCTGCGATTCTTGCCGGAACTGCGCCGAGTACCACTTGTTCCGGCGTACGACGTATTACTCGTCGGCGACGTTGACGTAGACCTTGAGCGCTGCTTTTTCATTCGTCAACAGCTTCATCATCTCTTCGTACTTGTCGAGACCGTCGACGGGGTTCGTCAGGATCTGCTGCACCACGCCAGGGTACATCATTTCGCCGAGAGCCAGGTCGCGGATGCCCGATTCAAAGTGCTCGCGGTTGGCGTTCACGCTGCCGAGGAGCAGCTTGTTGCCGAGCACCCATTCGAGATTGATCTTGTCCGACTTCACTTCAATGGCCCGGTCGGCGCCGGTGATGCTCGTCCACACCAGCACGCCGTTGAGACCGAGGCACCGCATGCCGTCGAAGGCCATCTGGCTGCTGCCGGTGGCGTCGATGATGAGGTCGGGTTTGCCGACACTCTTCACGAGTTCGTCCATCGGTGTTTCGGAAGTACTGACGTAAGTCGCTTCGAGTCCTTGCACGATTTTGCTATTCAGCGTGCCGGCTTTCGAACGAGCCAGTGAATAGACTTCGAGACCGCGGAGCTTGAGGATGAGGGCCGAGAGCAAGCCGATTTGGCCAACGCCAAACACAAAGGCCTTCTTCGGGCTCCAGACGCGCATCCGGCGTTGCACTTCGTAGGCTTGTTGCACGGCTTTCGCGGCGCAGCTCATGGGTTCCATCAGCACATGCAAATGCTTGAGCCCCTTCGGCACCTTGACGATGTAGTCTTCGTGGTCGACGAAGTACTCGGTGAGGTAGCCGTGCAGCAGGTTGATGCCCCGCTCGTAGTAGGTCTCTTCGCTCGTCATGTCGTACGTGCCGATCATGTCGTAGATCGACTTGCCGGGACGACGGACGGTGGCGGTGACGTAATCGCCGACCTTGACCCGGTTCACAGCCTTGCCGACGGCGGTGACCACGCCGAACGACTCATGGCCAATAACCATGTGCTTGTCGCCGGGCGGGGCCTGGCCGTACAGAGCGTCGTTGATTTCGCGGTCGGTCGCATCAACGCCGACCTTGAGAACCTTGACCAGGATCCCCTTGTCGTTCGGAATATCGGTGACCTCGGGTTTGCGAATCTCTTCGAGGTGGACGCTGTTTTTCTGGCCTGGATAGACGGCGATGGCTTTCATTGGTGGCGCACGGCTCCGACGAGCGAAGAGGAATTGGCAACTGGAAAGCTCGAAATTTTAGCCAATTCGTGCCGATCTGACGAGGGCGTTAGCAATGCCTGAAACCGCCGAAAAATAGAGGATTGACGGTCGTCCTAAGATTTAAGCTCTTGAATCCGCTGGTCATTCGGAAAGAGTTTTTTGGCGACTTCGATCATTTGTTCCTCATTAAAATCGAGCCTGAGCTTGTCTGGGCGTGCGGTGCATTCCTGGCCATCGAGAAGCGCCACGATCGAATTGCAGTGCAAGCAGATTAAGAAGCGCAACGTGTGCTCCCCTTTGACGAAGTCGATTCTCACTGCGTATTCCGGCGCACAACCTGTCACGCCGAGAAACCTTCGCGGCAAGACGCTGGTGCGGAACTCGTCGCGAACTTCTGCCGGAACCGCTACCCGTCCGGCGATGACCGGAAAATCCTGAGTTATGCTGCGAACATCTTCCGGATGACTGATTCGATAAGCGAGCACTTGGTCCGACTTTTGAAATGCCTCGTAGCCCAACGAGCCTCCGATGAGTTCTGGCACATCAGCGAGACCTTTCGTGTCTGCTGCAGACCTGCGTTGCCAGGCACGCGCCACAATCACAACCAGAACAGCCACGAGCATTGCCAACAGAAATTCACGTATCCCGATCCGCTTCATAGGCCACTTCCTTTTGGGCAATAAGCGCAAATTAAGCTGAATTCTGTTTCTGCTCGACCCGCCGGATGCATTTTTGCAGGAAAGCAAAATCCTTCGCATCCCACAATTCCCGCAGTTCGGCGGCCTCTTCGTAATGGTCGAGGGCTTCGTTCCAATCGCCTGCTTCTTCGTAGGCGAGCGCTTGCTGGCGGAGGTACTTAGATTTTTCCTCTTCTCGGCTGGAGATGATTTTTCGCAGCCGAGCTTCGGCCTCTGGTTTGGCGAGCGACTTAGCGGTCGTGAGAAATTCGACGGCGGCAGCAAAGGCCTGCTTGCGCAGATCGGCGGTCGATTCTTCGTCCGGCCCCGGCAGGCTCCGTTCGTAGACTTCGACGGCTTGGACATACTGCGCATCGTTCAGCAGGCGTTTGGCAAGCAATATCCTGGTGGGGAAGAGTGCATCGAACTTGGCCAGGAAGACAATGAGAATCAGGAGCCCGATCAGGCCCGGCGGAATTCGATAGCGCAGCGGCGGATGCAGGCGGGCATATTGATCCTTGCCGAGCATGCGTTCCAGGTCGGTGCGAGTGATTTCCAGAATGTTGTCGCCATCGAAGAGCACGTACCGGCCGTGCCAGTTCGCAAAGGAACCGTACGAACTCCCCACGAAGGCACATCGCCACGCAAAGCCGACGGAAAAATCGAGTTCGGTGTGTTGCTTGAGAATCGCCTTTTCCGCCGCTGGCACTTCGGCCACAGGCGCAATCACTTCATCAATGCCGAAGCGAATGGGGGCCGGTTGCGGCTGAGCACTTGCCAGTCGTCCACCGACGAGGGAGAGCAGAACTCCGCAGCAGCAGGCGAGCGTGCGCATGATCTAGCCATCCGTTGCAGAAACGACAAACGGTGAGAGCTTGGCGCGAAACCATTCGGGGATTGCCACCGACTGCGGAGGTTGGCCGGCGATGATCCGGCAGCAGACGCTGGTGATTTCGCCGGTCGCGAGTTCCTTGCCGCCGAGCACAAAGCGGAACTGATAATTCGCACTCTTCTCGCCGAGGCGGCCGATGGTCACTTCAATCTCGAGTACATCCTCGTAACGCGCCGGCACGCGAAAGTCGCAATCGGCATGCACCCGCGGCCAACTGAGTTTGCCGCCGCCAGCCTTGGCGACATCGTCCGCCATCACGACGCTCAAGCCGAGCGAGCGAAGCAAATCGTGCTCGGCTTGCTCCATGAAGCGGAAGAACGCCGAGAAATGCATAATGCCGGCCGCATCGGTATCGCTGAATTCGACACGGCGGGTGGTGCGAAAAGGAGTGGTCATATTAACCCGCACCAAAACCCGTCTTGCGATTGAGTAGCCGATCCTTCGTTGCCCACAGGCCCGCCGACGGCGTGGGGATGAAATAGATCCGCTCACCGTTGACGTCGTTAAAGCCTTCCTTGAGTTGGCCGATCGGATACTTCAGCAGCATCTCGTCTAGATTCGCGTAGCCGAACTTCACTTGCTCGACGTCGGCCTTTTCCAAGTGGCCTGGAGCGTACGTGATCTTGAAGCGGCCTTCGCTGCTGCCGTGAATCAGGTGCGCACTGGCGTGGGCCAGGTCCTGCATATCGGCGTTCTTCTTGTAGAGTTCCATCACCTGCGGCGTGCCACAGTAGCCGTACTTGCGGATGAGAGCATCGACGTCGGGCTGTTCGCCGAAACGCTTGAGGCCCGGCGCGAGAATTAGCAACTCACCGCCGTCGGCGAGCGCCATGCGTGTGCGATAGACGGCTTTGTTGGCGACCCAAGTGCTGAAAAACTCGTCGCCTTGCATGACGCAGACGACTTTTTTCAGCGGCTCGTCGAGCGTGGTGATGTTTTGGTCGCGGGCCTGACGTGCTGCGCCGAGATACGTTTCCAAATCGTCGCCGACAAAGACGCCAGTGTGCACAAGGTGGCCGGCAGGGTTGCGAGCAAGCGTGACCTGCACGTAGAAATCCGGCAGGGATTTCAAGTAAGTGTCTTCGGCATAGTTGAAGCACTGCCGCACCGGCGTAAGGAGATTGCCGAGGTTGTTCTCAATGCCGCAGCAAGCCGCGGCCATGTGCGACGTGCAAATCAGATCCTTACCGCCGAGGCCGATGAAGTAGTTCTTGTTGTGATTCGCAAAGCCGAGCACTTCGTGCGGCACGACGTGACCGATGTTGATAATGAGATCCCACTTCTCCTTCATCAGCATCGAGTTGAGCCACAGCGGAAAGGCCCAATCGGCAGCCCCGCCGGTTGTCTCCTTCACATAATCGGCCGGCACTTCGCCAATCTGCACGCAGCCGTCGCGCCAGTCGTGCGCGTGAATCCGCTCGTGCGGAATCTTGCCAAACATCTGCGCGTTTTGCTCGCGGGTGTGCGGCTCGTGCTGGCCGAGCGTGGGAATAACATGCACATCGGCCGTCGGCGACAGCAGGTTATAAAACGCCTCGGTGATCCAACCGGCGCCGGAGTGCATCCGCGTGATATCCGGCGGCAGCAGCAGCACCCGCTTCGGATCTTTGCAGATCCGCTGCTTCGCTTCATCGAGCGTTCGATCGATGAGCGCAACAACTTCAGCACGGGAAATTTCAGCGGCGGATTTAGTGAACCAGGGCATGGGAATAAGAGGGATGAAGGGTTGAAGAGAGTAGGGAACTCAGCGTTACGTTGCTCGTCGGGCAATCTCAACGAGCGTGCGCACACCAAAGCCAGTGCCGCCGGCGTCGAGCCAGGGTTTTTGGCCGTCGAGGAACGCGGGGCCGGCGATATCGAGGTGAACCCACGGTTTGCCGTTGACGAATTCTTCCAGGAACTTGCCAGCCGTGATCGCGCCGCCCCAGCGACCATCGCCGGTGTTC
Source organism: Anatilimnocola floriformis (assembly GCF_024256385.1). Classification (NCBI taxonomy): domain Bacteria; kingdom Pseudomonadati; phylum Planctomycetota; class Planctomycetia; order Pirellulales; family Pirellulaceae; genus Anatilimnocola; species Anatilimnocola floriformis. The sequence continues at coordinate 2,220,152 of NZ_JAMLFW010000001.1, read as the reverse complement.
TTGATGTCGGCAACTTCACTGCGAATCTGCTCGCTAAACTCGGGGAACATCGGCAACGGCCAGAGGGCTTCGCCCACAGCATCGCCCGACGCTTTCACTTCATCGGCCCACGTTTGATCATTCGTCATCAAACCGGCGATGTCCGTGCCGAGGGCGACAACGCACGCGCCGGTCAGTGTTGCCAAATCGACGATCTTCGCCGGCTGGTGCTGCAGCGCGACATCGAGCACATCGGCCAGAACGAGACGACCTTCGGCGTCGGTGTTGAGCACTTCAATCGTCTTGCCGCTGCGAGCCCGCAGCACATCGCCGAGCTTGAACGCACTGCCGCCGAGCATGTTTTCGACCAGGCCGCACAGCCCGATCACATTCACTGGCAGTTTCAGCTGCGCGATCGTTTGCATGGCGCCGACGACGGCGGCAGCGCCGGCCATGTCGCACTTCATGGTCTTCATGCCGTCGGTCGGCTTGATCGACAGCCCGCCCGAATCAAATGTCACGCCCTTACCGACGAAAGCGATCGGCGCGGCCCCCTCCGGTCCACCGTTGTATTTCAAAATAACGAGTCGCGAGTCGCGATCAGACCCCTTGCCCACGGCCAGCAAGCTGCCGCAGCGTTCGGCTTCCAGACGCTGCTTGTCCCAAACTTCAATCGCCAGTCCGCTCGCTTCGGCGACGCTCACCGCTTCATTGGCAAACGTCTCCGGATACATATCGCCTGGCGGTTCATTCACCAATCGCCGCGCGAGGTTCACACCGTCGGCCAGGCTCTCGCCGCGAGCAATGTCAGCGGCAGACACATTCGCCCAAGCAACCTGCGTGAGAGGAAAGCGATTCTTCTTCGCGCGATACAGATCCTGTCCGACGCAACCAACCAAGCTGCCGCATACGCCGCTCTCGACAAGTTCGCTCGACCAGCGATCGGCAAGATAGAACGCAACGAGGCCGCGCTCTTTCCCCGCCACGGCCTTAGCCGCTGTCGCTGCAGCTCGAAAGGCGCCGCTGCGATCGAGCGCCGAACGAAGCCCCAAGCCAATAAGCGTCACCTGCCGCACTTTCAAGCCGCTCGGAGCATACAGCGTGACCAATTCACCCCGCTTGCCGCTCAGGTCTTTTGTCTCCTGCAACCGCGTCAGCATGCCTTGCGTGGCCCGGTTGAGTTCTTCGGCAGCGCCGCTCAGCGGTTCGTCGGCATAGAGGCCCACAACGAGTGTATCGGCCTGGAGGTTGGTCACCGACTCGTGAATTGCCTGCACGGTCATGAACGTCATCCAATCTTTGGAATGTGTCGAACAAGTTTTCGCCAGCGTGGATTTTAGCGATGCAGCGGCAGATTGGCAGATGGGGGAAGGAGTTGGTCTGATCGCAAGTGGGAGGTAGAATTGGTGAGGAAAACCGATCAGGAGTATTGCGGCCGAAGAAGTGGCCAAAGCCCCTTATGGAGACTCAAGGTGTCTAACTTCGATTTGGCAAGTTTTGGAATTGACCGCTTGAATCGTGATGAACGAATTGAACTCGCCTCAGCGATCCTGCAATCAGTTGTTGAAATTCCAGACAAGCAAGAACTACCTCCTTGGCTGATCGCCGAACTTGACCGGCGAATGGACGCCTATGAAAAGGATCCTAGCCAAGCTCGGGCTTGGGACGACGTATTCGCTGAACTTACTGCGAAGTATGCAGAATGAGCCGCAAGTCAATCATCATGCCAGGCGCTGCGCGCGACTTGGACGAGGCCAGGGACTGGTACGACGAGCAATCGTCAGGACGGGGGTTGCTGTTCCTAAAGGCCGTCGAACAGAAAGTTGAGTTTGTCCGAAATAATCCCGAACTTTTTGCCATTCAGCATCGCCGAGGAAGAGTCGCCAAAGTTGACCGGTACCCGTACATCATTGTGTTCACGATAGACGGCAATTACGTAGTGATATTTGCAATCACTCATACTTCACGTGCTCCTGAGACGTGGCAAAGCCGAATTCCCTAGTCGTTGATTGCCCTCCGCCAAATTCCCCGCCGCTCCCGCCGTCGCTATAATTCGCAATCCCGCACACCTGACCTTGTTTCGTGCGGCATTGTCGAATCCTCCCCGCTGCGGACGCTCTCATGAATGTGACTCGTTGCCTGGCCGGCCTGTTGATTTTGTCATTGGTCCTTTGCGCCGTTACGCACGCAGCGCCGACGACGGCGGGCTTCGACATCATTGTTTATGGCGGCAGCGCCGGCGGCGTGGCAGCCGCTGTGCAAGCGCGGCGGATGGGAAAGACGGCTGCGATCATCGAGCCCGGCAAACACCTGGGTGGTTTGACGAGCGGCGGTCTCGGCGCGACCGACATCGGCAACAAAGCCGCCATCGGCGGCGTGAGCCGTGAGTTCTATCAGCGGGTTCGCAAGCACTACAACGATCCGAAAAGCTGGACCTACGAAAAGCCCGAGAACTACCGCAGCGGTCGCGGCACCGAAGGCGCCGTCGAAGATGCGATGTGGACGTTCGAGCCGAGTGTCGCCGAAAAGATTCTCCGCAATTGGTGTGAGGAAGAAAAAGTCACGGTCATCTACGGCAAGCGGCTCGACCTGAAGGATGGCGTGCAGAAGCAAGGCAATCACATCATTTCGATTCGTATGGAGAGTGGTGAGGTTTACGCAGCGCAGATGTTTCTCGATGCCAGCTACGAAGGGGATCTCTTCGCCTTCGCCGGCGTCAAGTTTCACGTCGGCCGCGAAGCGAATTCCGTCTACGGCGAAACGCTCAACGGCGTGCAGGTGAAGAATGCTCGTTCGCATCAACTGGTTGCCGGCGTCGATCCGTACGTGAAGAAAGGTGATAAATCGAGCGGCCTGCTGCCGGGCGTGCATGGCGATTCGCCCGGTGAGGAAGGCGCTGGTGACAAACGCGTGCAGGCCTACAACTTTCGCATGTGCCTGACCGATCGGCCGGAGAACAAAATTCCGTTCAGCAAACCCGAAGGCTACGACCCGCTCCGTTTTGAACTGCTGCTGCGCAACTTCGAAGCCGGTGAAACCAAAGCGCCGTGGGCTCCCACGCTCATGCCGAATCGCAAGACCGACGTGAACAACAATCACGGTTTTGCCAGCGACAACATCAACATGAACTACGACTATCCCGAAGCCGATTACAAACGGCGGGACGAGATTTTCAACGACCATCTGCTGTACCAGCGTGGCTTGATGTGGACGCTGGTCAGCGATCCGCGCGTGCCGGAAAAGATTCGGAACGAAGTGAGCCGCTGGGGCCTGTGCAAAGACGAGTTCGCCGAGCACGACGGCTGGCCGCACCAGATGTACGTGCGCGAAGCGCGCCGCATGATCAGCGACTACGTGATGACGCAAGCCGATTGCCAGGCTCGCCGCAAATGCGACGATCCGGTCGGCCTCGGCGCTTACAACATGGACTCGCACAACGTGCAGCGCTATGTCGACGAAAAGGGCCAAGTCCGTAACGAGGGTGACGTGCAAGTCGGCGTTTCGCCCTATCCGATTTCATACAAGTCGATCGTCCCCAGCGAGGACCAGGCCAGCAACCTGCTCGTGCCGGTCAATCTCAGCAGCTCGCACATCGCCTTCGGCAGCATCCGCATGGAACCGGTCTTCATGGTCCTTGGCCAATCGGCAGCCACGGCGGCCTGCATCGCCATCGACGACAAAGTGACTGTGCAGAAAGTTGACTACAAGAAGCTCAACGAACGGCTCCTCGCCGACAAACAAGTGCTGGTCTGGACCGGCGCGGTGAAGGGTTCTGCTGGCATCGACGTCAAGGATCTAAAGGGCGTGGTCGTCGATGACAACAAAGCCAAGGTCGTCGGCGATTGGGGCGTGAGCAGCGTAACTCCTGGCTTTGTCGGCACGCAGTACTTGCACGACAACAATGAAGAGAAGGGGCAACGAACCGTCACGTTCGTCCTGCCGATCAGCGAAGCGGGCAAGTACGACGTCCGCCTGTTCTACACGTCGAACGGCAACCGCGCGACCAACGTGCCGGTGACCGTGAAAGTCGGCGACAAGACGACCGAAGTGAAAGTCAATCAGCGAGAAAAGCCCAAAGCCGATAACTATGTCTCGCTCGGCAACTTCGAGGCAGAGAAAGAAATCATCGTCATCATCAGCAACGCCGGCACCGATGGCCATGTGATCGCCGACGCCGTGCAAGCCGTGAAACTGCCGTAGTACTCTTCCTGTAGCTGAATTCGCCAGAATTCAGTCGAACTGCAAATCATCTGAATTCTGGCGAATTCAGCTACTTCTCCATACTCAATATGACCATGCAACCCGTCCTCATCGCCGGTGAATGGCGAACCTCGATCTCCAGCGGCTCCTTCCAAGCCGAAAATCCCGCCACGCAAGAAAAGCTCGCCGCGCAGTTCCCTGTCAGCACCTGGGCCGATTGCGAAGCAGCGCTTGCTGCCGCAGCCACAGCGGCCGAAGAACTGCAAAAGTTGCCAGCCGAGCGCATCGCGGAATTCCTCGAAGCGTTCGCCAAGCGAATCGAGGCCCGCAAAGACGACTTCGTGAAAATCGCCAATCAGGAAAGCGCCTTGCCGGTCGCACCGCGCTTGGCGGATGCGGAGTTTCCGCGCACGACAAACCAATTACGCCAAGCCGCTGCCGCTGCTCGCGATGGCAGTTGGACACAGCCGACGATCGATGCCGCCGCGAATATCCGTTCGGTCCTCGCGCCGATCGGGCCAGTTCTCGTTTTTGGCCCGAACAATTTTCCATTTGCATTCAATAGCGCCGCCGGTGGCGATTTCGCGGCGGCCATTGCGGCGGGAAATCCTGTCATCGCTAAAGCGAACACGTCGCACCCCGGCACGACACAGCTATTTGCCGAAGAAGCTCTCGCCGCGCTGAAGGAGACTAACCTGCCGCTCGCCACGGTGCAGTTGATCTATCGCACCAGCCATGCCGACGGTGAAAAACTCGTCGCCGATCACCGCGTCGGCGCGATTGGTTACACCGGCAGTCGCAACGCCGGTTTGAAACTGAAGGCCGCCGCCGATGCTGTTGGCAAGCCATTTTATGCTGAACTTTCGAGCGTCAATCCGGTCGTCATTCTTCCCGGCGCTATCGCGGAAAAATCTGCCGACATCGCCGGTCAGTTCACCTCGAGCTGCTTAATGGGTGTGGGGCAGTTCTGCACCAATCCGGGCCTGATCGTGCTGCTTGCCAATCCGAATACGGAAGCTTTCATCAGCGAAATCACGACGAAGTTCGGCGCAGCACCGGTCGGCACCCTGTTGTCTTCGAGTGTCGCTTCTTCGCTAACGAAAGCGGTGACCACGCTTCAAAGCGCCGGCGCCAAGTTGCTCGTCGGCGGCACCGCGGGTGGCGGCAAAGGATACAGCCACGCCAACACGCTGCTGCGCGTCGATGGTTCGCACTTTGTGAAAAATGCCACCGCGCTACAGACCGAAGCGTTTGGCAATGCCTCGCTGCTCGTCGTTTGCGCAGATCTTGCGGAAGCTGCCAACGTGCTCCGACAACTCGAGGGGAACCTCACGGGCTGTATCTATTCCAGCAAGATTGTCAGCGACGATGCGGCCTATGCGCAGCTTGCGCCGATCCTGCGACAAAAGGTGGGCCGTTTGCTCGACGACAAGATGCCGACCGGCGTGGCGGTCAGCCCCGCGATGAACCACGGCGGACCATTCCCAGCGACGGGCCATCCCGGCTTCACCGCCGTCGGAATTCCGGCTTCGCTGCGTCGCTTCGCGGCGCTCCATTGCTACGACGGCGTGCGCGACAATCGCTTGCCTGCATCACTGCAGAACAAAAATCCCAGCGGCAAGCTCTGGCGGCAGATCAACAACAGTTGGTCGCAGGCGGATGTTTTGCCGTTGCCGCAATGAAGGCTAATTCCTTTATGGCAGCGGAGCGTCATTACTGACAAAGAATTTACCGATGAACTGCTTGCTGCATTGGTTTGGAAATTCACTGTTCCGGAATTACCGGTCGTAATTGTTCAACTTCCCTTTGATGTTAAGTCAATCCTGTTCGAGCGGCTGAACGAATTGCAGGAGATCGACTTCAGCTGGTTTCCAACATTTGTTGGTGGACGCTTGAGCGAAGCTCAGCAGCAAGAATTCAAGGCCGAACTAAAGAATCGCTTTGCTAATTTTGAGTCACTGTTCGAGTAACCATCGGCGTTCACTTCAGTACCTTTGGTGCCAGAAAAACTAGTTTTCATCTCTCTCGCGCACCGCGAATCATCTTTTCGCGTTGCGCCTGCAAGTGCGCATCGAGTCCGACCGGATACTCATGCGGATTCAAAAACCGCTTGCTGCCTGCGTTGAGTTTTCCAAGTTCGCTTTGCACACGCTCGCGAATGGTGGTTAACGATTCTGCTTCCACAACGCGCTGGCCTGCTTTCAACACGGGAATCAACACATCGCGCGCGACTGCAGCGGCGTCAATCTTTTTCTTTCGCAGCGGATCTTTCGGATCGATAATCGTTTGCTGTGAGTCACTCCCGAGGAGTTCGTCGTAGATCAAGTCGCCGATGTACTCGCCATCGTTTTCAAAGCGTTTCACTTGCAGGATGCCGGGAATGCTCGTCTTCACGACTTGCTCCGACAACTTCACCTTTGGCGACCAGCTATCGTCGGCATTCTGCAGCGCGCCGAGTTTATACACACCACCAAGTGCCGGCTGATCGTAGGCCGTGACCAGTTTCGTGCCGACGCCCCACACGGCGATCTTGGCGCCTTGTTGCTTGAGGCTCTCGATGATCTTTTCGTCGAGATCGTTCGAAGCGAGAATCGCCGCTTTGGGAAAGCCCGCCGCATCGAGCAGTTTGCGGGCTTCGATGCTCAAGTAAGCGAGGTCGCCGGAATCGAGTCGAATGCCGACCATCTCATGGCCACGAGCACGCAGGCGCTGGCCGACTTCGATCGCGTTCCGCACTCCGTCGAGCGTGTCGTAAGTGTCGACCAGAAACACACAGTTGTTCGGCAGGGCAGCAGCGTATTGTTCGAAAGCTTCTGGCTCGGTGTCGAACGACATCACCCAGCTGTGAGCATGTGTTCCCTTCACCGGCACGCCGTACAGTTTTCCGGCGAGCACATTCGACGTCGCCGCACAGCCGCCGATGTACGCGGCCCGGCTGGCAGCGAGTCCACCGTCGATGCCTTGAGCTCTTCGCAAGCCGAATTCAATCACCGGTTCACCGCGGGCCGCCGAACAAATCCGCGCGGCCTTGGTAGCGATCAGTGTTTGAAAATTAACGATGTTGAGGAGCGCTGTTTCTAGCAACTGACATTGCAAGATCGGTCCGGTTACGCGGAGCAGCGGCTCGCGGCCGAAACAGAGCGAGCCTTCGGGCATCGCGTGCACATCGCAAGTCAGTTGCAGTTCGGCGAGATAGTCGAGAAATTTCTGATCCGGAAACAGCGGCCCACCGTCGTTGCCGCGGAGCGTCGCGAGAAACTCGATGTCCGATTTGTCAAACCGAAACTCAGACAGAAAATCTAGCGCCGGCTGCAAACCAGCCGCAAGCGTGTAACCACCCGAGAAAGGTGGCGAGCGAAAGAACAGATGAAACACGGCCCGCTGCTCGGCCCGACCGAGCTTCCAATAGCCATAGGCCATCGTGAGTTGATACAAATCTGTCAGCAGCGCGAGGGAGGCGTTGTACAACAGCTGGTTCATATGTCTGCTAATCCTTTGTGTTAGTGTATTATTAACACCACCACAAATCAAGGCCTTTTCGCGGCCGGCAATCGGTCTCTGGCAGCTGGCCGCAATTCGCAGCTCCACCTGCCCGCACATTCGGTCGGCGAGATAGAATAAGACACCTGCTCATCGCCGTCACTCGCCGCACGCACCTTCCCATCACTGCCTCATGATTTCTGCTTCTGAAACAGCGACCGTCGGCGTGATGGCTAGCGGGGGCCTTGATAGCTGCATCCTGATCGGCGATTTGCTGCGACGGCAGCATGCCGTTCAGCCGTTTTACATCCGCACGGGACTAACCTGGCAAGCGGCGGAGTTACCCGCACTCGATCGATTTCTGCAAGCGATTCAAACCGAGAATCTTCGGCCGCTGATCGTGCTCGACTTACCCCTGAATGATTTATACGTCGGCCATTGGAGCCTGACGGGCCGCGGCACCCCCGATGCAACTTCGCCCGACGAAGCGGTATTTCTGCCTGGTCGCAACGCACTGCTGCTGATCAAAGCGGCGATTTACTGTCAGTTGCACGGCATCAAGCAACTCGCGATCGCGCCGCTCGGCACAAGTCCCTTCGAAGACGCCGGCCCGCAGTTCTTTCACGAGTTTCAAGCCGCCATGAACCGCGGCGTCGAGCGCCAGGTAGAATTGCTCCGCCCCTTCGGCGAAGCCAACAAACAACAAGTGATGACGCTCGGCGAATCACTGCCGCTCGAGCTGACTTTTTCCTGCATTCATCCCGTCCGCGGCCTGCATTGCGGGCGCTGTAACAAGTGCGCCGAACGGCAGCACGCTTTTGAACTAGTCGGGCGCACCGACCTCACGCCCTACGCCTCGTAATCTCTCCTTATCAATCGAGTACCGATGTTTCGAGTCACGCGCGAAATCGATTTTTGTTACGGCCATCGCCTGCTTAACTACGACGGCAAGTGCAAGCACCTGCACGGTCACAACGGCCGGGCGATCATCGCCATCGAAGGCGAAACGCTCGACGAGCGGGGCATGGTCCTCGATTTTTCGGATATCAAGCGCGTCGTCAGCACGTGGATCGATGAGAACCTCGATCATCGCATGCTGCTGCATCGCGACGATCCGTACGTGAAAATGTTTCAAGGCCTCGGCGAGCCGCTATTCCTGATGGATCAGAATCCAACAGCGGAAAACATCGCCAAGCTGATTCATGAATTCACGGCGAGCCGCGGCTTTCCCGTCGTCGAGACGCACCTGTGGGAAACGCCGAAGTGTTTTGCGACTTACCGGCCGTAGCCCTATGATGATTCGCTTCGAGCCCACGCTTCGGAGCGAATCATGCGACCCATCATCTCAACCGCGATTGTCTGCTGCCTGCTGAACACTCTGGCAATCGCTGCCGACGAGCCCGCGCCCGCCGAAATCAAATCCGCCGTCGAAAAATCCCTGCCGCTCCTCGTCGCCGGCGCGAAAGGAGTGCTCGGCCATGAGCGAAAGTGCTTCATGTGTCACAACCAGGCCATGCCGGTGTTTGCCCTGGTTGCTGCAAAGTCGCGAGGCTTTGCGATCGATGAAGAGCATCTGCAAGCGCAGCTGAAGCACACAGTCAAGTTCCTCGCAACCAACCAGGCCCGCTACCGAGAAGGAAAAGGCCAAGGTGGCGCGATCGATATGGCCGGTTATGCGCTGTGGACGCTGCAAGCCGGCGGTTGGCCTGCGGATGACACGACGGCGGCGGTCGCCGAGTACTTTTTGCGCTATCAAAGCGACAAGGAACACTGGACTTCGGTTTCGAACCGCCCGCCGAGCGAAGCCAGCGCCTTCACCGCGACCTATCTATCGCTCTACAGCTTGCAGGCCTATGGAACGGACGAACAAAAAGAGCGTATCACGGCCCGCTTTGCGAAAGTTCGCGAATGGCTGCTAAAAGGTGAGGCCAAAGATACCGAGGATCGCGTCTTTCAGTTGCGCTCGTTGCCAATCGTCGACGCCAAGCAGGAAGCCATCGCCGAAGCGAAAGAGCAACTACTGAAGTCGCAGCGCGACGACGGTGGTTGGTCGCAGTTGCCCGATCTGGAAAGCGATGCCTACGCGACTGGTTCGGTGCTTGTCGCTTTGCAAGAGAGCGCAGGCCTATCGACGATGGACAAGGCGTATCAGCGCGGCCTGCAATTTTTGCTGAAGTCGCAACTCGCCGACGGTTCGTGGCACGTGAAGTCGCGCAGCAAACCGTTTCAGCCCTATTTTGAATCGGGCTATCCGCACGAAAAGGATCAGTTCATCTCGATTGCCGCGGCCGGTTGGGCAACGAACGCCCTGCTCCTGTCGCTGCCCGAGACGCCGACGAACGAACAACCAAAACCTGCCAACTTGGAAAGCAAGCCTCAATGATCCGCACGACATTCGCTTTGTTGTTGCTGACCGCGGCTGCGAATGCGTTCGCAGCCGACGACCTGAAGGTACTGCCCGATCAACTCGCCGATGGACCGCCGAAGCAAATGTTGCGGCGTTATCTCAAGGCCCAAACCGAAGCGGCGTTTGCTCGCCGGCAGGCCGCGTACGAGCAGCTCAAAACGCCGGAAGATGTAGCCGCATATCAGGCGAAGATTCGTGCGCTCTTGCTGCAGCAACTGGGCGAACGGCCCGAGCGGACTCCGCTGAATCCCCGCGTCGTCGGCGAATTGAAAGGCGCAGGCTATCGCGCGGAGAAAGTGATTTTCGAAAGTCAGCCGCAACACTTCGTCACTGCCGTGATCTTTCTGCCGACGACGAAAGGCCCTTTCCCCGCCGTGCTGGTTCCGGCCGGTCACAGTCAGGATGGCAAGGTATCAAATCAACGAGTTTGCATCCTGCTCGCGATGAACGGCATCGCGGCGATGTGCTACGACCCGATCGGCCAGGGCGAGCGAATTCAGATCATCGATGAAAAGGGAAAGCCGCTTTTCAAGATGACCGAGGAACACACGCTGCTCGGCAGCACGTCGATGTTGCTCGGCCGCGGCACCGCGAGCTACCGTATTTGGGATGGCATGCGGGCGCTCGATTATCTCGCCAGTCGCGACGACATCGATGCCAAACGACTCGGCGTGACCGGCTGTTCCGGCGGAGGCACGCTCAGCAGTTACTTGATGGCTCTCGACCAACGCGTGCTCTGCGCCGCGCCGAGTTGCTATATCACGAGCTTTCCGCGGCTGCTCGCTACCATCGGCCCGCAAGATGCCGAGCAGAACATTCACGCGCAGATCGCGCTCGGCATCGATCATGCGGAATATCTTCTGCTGCGCGCGCCGCGGCCGACGTTGATCCTCGCTTCGACGCATGATTTCTTCGACATTCAAGGAACCTGGGACACCTTCCGACAAGCCAAGCGGGTCTACACGCGGCTCGGCCATCCCGAAGCTGTGAGCCTGATCGAAACCGACGCCAAGCACGGCTACCCGCTGCTGCAGCGCGAAGCGATGGCCCATTGGATGAACCGCTGGTTGCTTGAGAAAGACCAACCGATCAGCGAAGCTCAATTCACCACGCCTAGCGAAGCCGCCGCTCGCTGCACACCGGCAGGTCAGGTGATGTTGCGCCCTGGCGCACGTTCGGTAACCGATCTAAACGCCGAACTTGATGACCGTTTGAAACCGCAACGCGAGAAAATCTGGCAAAAGGAAAACCTGCCGCAAGCGCTCACCAAGGTGCGTGCGATCGCGGGCATCAGGCCGCTGAAAGAACTTCCTCAGCCAGCGATTCGACAAGGAGAAGCTCAGCAGGGCGTGGGTTATTCGATCGAGAAACTCGTGATCGAACCCGAGGCAAATCTTGCTATTCCGGCGCTGTGGCTGAAGCCTGAGAAGTTTAGCGGCAAAAAGTATCTCTACGTTTCCGGCGTCGGCAAACAATCGGCGATCGCCGACGAACAAATTCTGAAACTCGTTCGCAGTGGCCATCTCGTGCTCGCTATCGACGTGCGTGGCTGCGGCGAAACAGGTCCAGCGCCCGAAGGGCTATGGGGCGGCGATTGGAACGACATTTTCGTCAGCTACCTGCTGGGCCGGTCGCTACTCGGAATGCGCGCCGAAGATATTCTTGTCGCCGCGCAACATCTGAGTGAGTCCGGCGAAAAGAGCGAAGTCCATCTGATCGGCGTCGGAGTGTGCGGGCCGCCTGCGTTGCACGCAGCCGCAGTTGAACGTGATCTATTTGCCGGCCTGGAATTGCGCGGCAGTTCGGTTTCTTGGTCCGACTACGTTCGTCATCCCGAACGGCCCGGCCAACTTGTCAACTCGGTGCATGGCGCGCTGCGAGCTTATGATCTGCCCGATTTGCTTCGCAGCTTGCCGTATCCAGCGATCGTGCGCGAGTAATCCCGTGCGAGGTCATTCGGCCTTTGCCGCTTCGACCTTTTCCTCATGGCCGGTGGCCTTCTCGCTCGGCAGCGTGTATCGCTTGCCGATTGCGGCGCCAATCGCTTCGCGACTCTCCTCGGCGGAGAGTTCGGTAGCTTCGATCTTCTCCGCTTCGGCGGCAAGCTCTTCATCCTTGATTGATTCGCGGAACCAGGCCGAGTAATCACCTTGCTGCAGGTGGAACAACCAGGTCTCGTCGTCGATTCCTTCGGCCAACTGCTGAAAGATGGCTAGGTTCTGCGCTTTCAGCTTGAGCTTCTTTTCTGGCCCACGGAAATAAAAGCTCCGGTCTGGGCCGAGATTTCCCTCGGCATACTTGCGGGAATGACGGCGGCGTTCGTTCTTCGGCGGCTCGGTGTGCACGACCGCGACTTCATCACGCCCCGCTTCCCACAACAATACATCGCCGCGGTTGAGTTGCTGGGGCACGAGTGGCAGTGGATGACTGACGGCCGCGCAGAACGTGGTCAGCGTCTTATCAGGCCGTTCGCCGAGGACGATGGCTGCATTCACTTTTTCGAGAGCTGATTTCGAAACACTCTCGGGATGAACCGTCACGAGCGTCATCCCCATGCTTTGCCCGGAGAGCGTTTGCTCGGCCGGCTTCCATTGGGCGTGCAGCAAGTGATGCGCTTCGTCCACCAGGATCCAGTGAGGGCGACCTTTAGCGATGCGCATCGCTTGCAGCCGCGGCAAAAGTGAGTCGAAGAAAGCGGGTCGTTGATCGAGTGGAATGCCCAGCAAGTTGACGACGACGTTGTTCGTGGGATTCTTCAGCTGATCGAGAACTTCTTCGACTAGCGGCGCACGAGTGACATCGCCGAGAACGGAAGCGCCTTTGAGCGTCGAGTAATCTCCTTCGGGATCGACAATCAGAAACTGATAGCCCTTGCTTTGCAAACGCTCGAGCAATCCCGTAGTAACCGTCGATTTGCCGCTCGCCGACGAACCAGCGATGAGCAGATTCACGCCAAACGGATCGAGTCGCCGTTCCGCATCGGTCGCCGTCTTGCCGACGAGAATTCCATGCCGCTTCAACCGCTCATTGAGCACGGCCAAGTCATCTTTGATCAGCTGATCGATGAGCTCTTCGACGCCATGACCGTGATCGCAGTTGGTAACCCAATCGGATCGCTCTTTGAGCACATCGAGCGCGTTCGAAACAGCCACGCCGCATTCGGCGGCAGAAAGAAACGTGTGATCGTTTTCTGCGTCGCCTACGGCAACGCAGTTGTGCGGCGATAGTCCGAGTTGAAGCAAACCAGCAGTCAACCCGGTCGCTTTGTTCACGCCGGAGGGGAGCACCATTACGGCCCCCTTATTGAAGATGACTTGCCGCTCGAGCCCCATGTCGTGGATCGTTTCGAGCACCTCTTTTTGGTGCGGCTCCCAAGTGGCGACGATCACGCGGCCGACAGAGATGCGCGAAACACCGCGAGCGTACAGCGTTTCGACGAACTGCGGCGGTGGCTCTTCGGCCAGGACCGTTTCTTCGCGGGTGGCCGGGTTGTAAAGGAGGGCCCCGTTTTCGAGGACCATGCGGTCGAAGAGTTCGAAATGGTCGAACGTCTTCGCCAAGTCGGGCAATTCTCGGCCACTGACCATAAGCAGTTTACGGCCCGAATCTTTCAATCGCTGCAGGGCCGCAATCGTGCTGTCGCTCACTTTGCCGTGATGGGCGAGGGTTCCGTCGTAGTCGGCTGCCAAAGCCAGATAACGCATGGCTTGTTTGCAATCTATTGTTGGTCAGTGTTGCGGGTTCAAGTGGCGCACGCTACTTACTACTGAGCGACAGTGATCACTTCTTCCAAGCCATCGCTGGAGGCAAGTCCCACAGCCCGCAGCAGCTGTTGTTGAAACAGATAGGCTTGGTGGCGGCGATCGAGCTTTTCATTAGCCGACCATTGGTTACGGATGCGAGCGGCTTCGCTGAGGATCGAACCGTTCGTGTGTTCGGCGGTGCTCGTTGTGGGGCGGGTGGGCTTGGCTTGGGTGACCATCGGACGACTTCCTTGGCAAACGACTGAGAGGATTTTGCATTGCTGCCGGCGAGTCAATTTCTCCGGCGATTTGTTGGATGCACCGTAAAGCAATCGCCGCGCCGCGTCGGCCAGTAGCGAGCTATCGCGTGCAACTGCAACCTAGTCACTCGGTCCCAACTCGCTCAAAGCTAAGTTGTTAGGCGATTTCTGAGATTCAGAAAAAATCTCCGACACGCACCGCTTTCGCCCGTGACGGAACCTCGCCAAGTCTCAAAACGAGAAAATTTGATTTGCGATGAGACGTCGGCCGGTTCCGAAAAGTGTTCGTTGATCGTTCAGCATTCAGCCGTGACAGATTGGTTGTTGGCGAGCCAAGCTGATTGCTGAACGACCAAATCTGCTGGCCGCGCCGCAATCACTCGACATGGATTAAGGACTTACGCGGTGGCCCGCAGTTTGCACTTATTCCACACAACCCGTACCGTCTCTATGTACTCGCTAGGATTTGGTGTTGCATGTCTAGTTTGTCGATGGATCTCGCCCCTCAGGTTGATAATGAGGCGCTTGCACAGCGTATTCGCGAGCACATCGTGTCGAAGCACCGCATTGCGGAGCGCCGGCTGTTGGTGGAAGTAAGCGCCGGTGTTGCCACTCTACGCGGTTGGGCACCTACGTATTATCAGCGTCAGTTGTGGCTACACGACGCGCGCTCTTTCGGCGAAGTCGAGCAAATTGTTGATCTGATTGAAGTGGCTTAGTCCGCAATCGTTTGATTCATTGAGTCATCTCCTCGCGGCTGGGCGTGAGCAATCGCGCCCAGCCGTTTTTCGTTTGCGGCGCGGTAGTTGCTAATTTGGTTTCGCCCCTCGACCGAAGCTACATCGCTTCAGGAGGTTCACGAAAGGATGCTGATATGCCGCGACGCCTGCCCGTTGGCGCCGAATTGTTGTCTGATGGAAGCGCATCCTTTCGCGTCTGGGCGCCGAAGAGCCAGCGCGTTGAAGTCTTACTTCACGATACGACGAGCAAATTTGAGCTCACGCCCGAAGCCGATGGCTATCACAGCGGCACTGTGCCGGAACTGAGTGATGGCGCGCTCTACTGGTATGTCGTCAACGGCAATCGCTTCCCTGATCCAGTCTCGCGCTATCAGCCTGATGGACCGCATGGCCCATCGCAGATCGTCGATCCGACTAAGTTCAAATGGACCGATCAGGCCTGGAAGGGAAGCAAGCTCGCCGGCCAAGTGATTTATGAACTGCACATCGGCACGTTCACGCCTGAAGGTACCTGGCAGGCGGCGATCGAAAAGCTGCCTCATCTCGCCGAGACGGGTATCACGCTGCTTGAAGTGATGCCGGTCGCGGAGTTCCCCGGCCGTTTCGGTTGGGGATACGACGGCACGTTCATGTTTGCCCCGACGCGCCTGTACGGCAAACCCGATGATTTTCGCCGTTTTGTGGACGAAGCGCATCGGCTCGGGCTGGGCGTCATTTTGGATGTCGTCTACAACCATCTCGGGCCGGATGGCAACTACACCGGCTGTTTTTCCGATCATTACTTTAGCCACAAGTACGACAATGAATGGGGCGACGCCATCAATTTTGACGGCGAGCAGAACGGCCCCGTGCGGGAGTTCTTTGCCAAGAACGCCAGCTATTGGATCGACGAGTATCATCTCGATGGTTTGCGACTGGACGCGACGCAACAGATTTTCGATGACTCGCCCGAGCACATCCTGACGGTCATCGGCAACGAAGTGCGTGCTGCAGCCAAGGGCCGCGCTACTCTCATCGTCAATGAAAACGAACGGCAGGAAGCGCGATTGGTTCGGCCCGTGGACCAAGGCGGCTGCGGCCTTGATGCGATCTGGAACGACGATTTTCATCACAGCGCTCGCGTCGCCGTGACCGGTCACAACGAAGCCTACTTCACCGACTACAAAGGAACTGCCCAAGAGCTGATCTCGTCGCTGAAGTGGGGCTTTCTCTATCAAGGCCAACGTTACCAATGGCAGCAAGCGCGGCGTGGCCATTATTCGCTCGATTTGCAGCCGGCGCAGTTCATCACGTTCACACAGAACCACGATCAGATCGCCAACTCCGGCACTGGTGAGCGGCTGCATCAGATGACGAGCATCGATCAGTACAAAGCGCTCACTGCGCTGCTGCTGCTCGGGCCGAATACGCCAATGCTCTTTCAAGGGCAGGAGTTCGCCGCTAGCGCGCCGTTTTTGTTTTTTGCTGATCACAAGCCCGATTTGAACACCGCCATTCGCGAAGGCCGACTGAAATTCCTCAGCCAGTTTCCCAGCCTGGCGACGGAAGAGATGAAAACGATCTTGCCGGATCCCAGTGCCGAGGAAACGTTCCGTCGTTGTATTCTCGATTGGTCGGAAGTTGAGAAAAACCGCGAGTTGTATCAGTTCCATTGCGATCTGCTCAAGCTGCGGCGCGATGAACCTGCCTTTCGGTCCCAAGATCGCCATCGCTTCGATGCCTCGGTCCTCAGCAACGACGCATTTGTCCTTCGCTTCTTCGGCGAGCGATCGGACGATCGGTTGCTGTTCATCAATTTCGGCCGCGATTTGATCTACGACCCCGCGCCGGAGCCACTGCTCGCGCCGCCGCCCGATCAAGAATGGGAAATCCTGTTGTCGAGCGAAGACCCGGCATATGGCGGTCGCGGCACGCCGCCGCTGGAGTCGGAAGAGCTGATCTGGCGCATTCCCGCGATGGCTGCCGTGGTTTTGAAACCGCGGAAGCAGGATCCAGAAGTCGCGATCAAGCAACGAACACCGCCTAAGAAATAATCGCTTTGAATCTGGCAGAGAAAGGACTCGAGATGGAGAGTTGGGTTTTACGCATGCCGTGGGCCGGCCGCGAGGAAGTCGAGCGAGAGTCGCTCCTGACGCGCGAATGGCTCGTGACCAACGGGCTCGGTGGTTACGCCTCCGGCACGATCGGCGGCGTCGCGGCACGGCGCTACCATGCGTTACTCATTGCCGCGTTACCGGCGCCGCTGGGTCGGCGCGTAATGCTCAATCACTTAACCGAACTCATCCGCCTCCCCAATCGCGCCAAGTATCTGATCGGCGGCGAAGAGCGCGGCGGCGAACTCAATTTGCACGGCAGCGAATGGCTCACTGAATTCCGCCTGGAGCTCGGCCTGCCGGTGTGGCGGTACGAATTCGATGGCTATGTGCTCGAGCGGCGGATTTTGCTGCCTCACCATCAGAACACGGTGCACGTCAACTATCGCTTGATTCGCGGTGATGGTCCCGTGCGGGTGAAACTCCGGCCGTCGATTCACTTCCGTCCCCACGAAGCGCCGGTGAATCATCCGCACTCCGGCCCATGTCCTGTCAGCTTCAATGATGGCCGTCTCGAACTGGCTTCCCCCGAGCCATTGCCGCCGCTGCGAATGAAACTCATCGGGGAACGCCAGGCTTGCACGCTGGAAGGGACTCACCTTGCCAACGTCATCTATCGCGTCGAAGAGAGTCGTGGTTACGAAGCCCTCGGTGAGCTCTGGAGTCCCGGTTATTTTCGCGCCGATCTTTCCCAAGAAAAGCCAGTCACGCTGATTGCTTCGACCGAGTCTTGGGACACCATTCAGGCCTTGTCGCCCGAGCAAGCTCAGGAATATGAAGCGAATCGCCGAACGCAGTTGTTGACGATTGCTCATCCTGCACTGCGCGCCGGCCCTGCCAGTGAACTGACGCTCGCTGCCGATCAGTTTCTGATCACGCCGGCTGGCCGCGTCGAAGAAGCCGCTCGCTCGCGGGCTGCGGGCGACGATGTGCGCACCGTCATCGCCGGTTATCACTGGTTCACCGATTGGGGCCGCGACACCATGATCAGCCTCGAAGGGCTGACGCTTTCGACCGGCCGTCACGCGGAAGCGGGCTACATTCTGCGGACGTTCGGCCATTACGTCCGCGATGGTTTGATTCCCAATCTCTTCCCCGAAGGGGAGAAGCAAGGTCTCTATCACACGGCCGATGCCACGATGTGGTTCTTTCACGCGCTCAGTCGTTACGTGAGTGCGACCGGCGATCGCAACACGCTGAGGCTGCTGCTGCCCAAGCTGATCGACATTGTGGATCATCACGAGCGCGGCACGCGGTTCGGCATCGGCCTCGATCCGACCGATGGCTTGATCCGCCAGGGCGCGCCCGGTTATCAACTGACTTGGATGGACGCAAAAGTCGGCGATTGGGTCGTCACGCCCCGCCGCGGCAAAGCCGTCGAAATCAATGCGCTCTGGTACAACGCGCTGCGACTTATGCAGAACTGGGTGCACGATGAGCACGGCGGCGACGCGGCGCAAAAATACGCCAACCTCGCCGAGCGAGCCAAAGCGTCGTTCAATCGTCGCTTCTGGTACGCGCCGGGAAATTACTTGTACGACGTAATCGACGGCGAGACAGGAGATGACACCGCGCTGCGGCCTAATCAGCTTTTTTCCTTCTCGCTCGAGCATCCGGTGCTCGATCCACAGCGCTGGAAACCCGTGCTCGACGTTGTGCAGCAGCAACTCCTTACGCCGGTCGGTTTGCGGTCGCTTGCGGCAGGGCATCCCGATTACAAAGCCAAATACTTCGGCGATCTGCGAGCGCGCGATGCGGCGTACCATCAGGGGACCGTCTGGGGCTGGCTCATCGGGCCGTTCATCGACGCTTGGCTGACCGTTCATCCCGAAGACCGCACCGGCGCGCGACGTTTCCTCGAAGGATTTGTCGATCACCTGGGCGAAGCTTGCCTCGGCTCGATCAGCGAAGTCTTCGACGCCGAATCGCCATTCGTACCCCGTGGCTGCATCGCCCAGGCCTGGAGCGTGGCCGAGGTGCTGCGATGTTGGATACGAACGTCGTAATGCAGAATGGAGAAGGCAGAACGCAGAATGAAAATTCTTTTTTTAGTTCTGCATTCTGCCTTCTTACTTCTGCATTCGTTAAGCTGTCGGCATGAGAGTCGTTCGTATTGCTAATGGCGCGGGGTTTCTTGGAGATCGCATCACTGCGCCGCGCGAGCTCGTCGAAGCTGCGACTGTTGACTATCTGACGATCGAACATTTAGCCGAGCTGACGATGTCGATTCTCGCGCGGCAGCGCGAGAAAGATCCCAAGGCCGGTTATGCGGAAGATTTCGTCGAGATCATCCGCAGTCTGTGCGAGCCGCTAAAAAAACAGCCGCAGCTGAAGATCATCGCCAACAGCGGCGGCATGAATCCGCTCGCGTGCGCAGCGGCGGTGAGCAAAGTGCTGAAAGACGCAGGCCTTGGTGACACGGTTATCGGCGTCGTCACAGGTGACGATTTGATGCAGGATCTTGCAGCCGCGGAGTTTCGCAATCTTGATACCGACGAACCATTGTCGGTGCTGCCGCGCGAGAAAATCGTCAGTGCGAATGCCTATCTCGGCGCACGACCGATTGTCGCTGCACTCGTTGCTGGCGCGCGAATCGTGATTACTGGCCGCGTGGCCGATGCCTCGCTGACCGTCGCGCCGCTGGTGCATGAATTCGGTTGGAGCTGGGACGATTTGCCGAAAATCGCGGCGGCAACCGTGGCGGGGCATCTCATCGAATGCGGCGCGCAAGTCACCGGCGGCTATGCGACCGATTGGGAGCATTCGCACCTCGTCAACGTCGGCTATCCGATCGCTGAAGTGAACGAAGCCGGCGAAACGATCATCACAAAACCAGCGAACACCGGCGGCTGCGTGAATTTTCGTACTGTCGCCGAGCAGCTCGTTTATGAAATTGGTGATCCACATCGTTACTACACTCCCGACATCGTTTGCGACTTCACGACCGTTGAATTGAAAGACCTGGGAAATGATCGGGTCCTGGTCACCGGTGCGAGCGGCTCGGATGCAACCAGCACTTACAAAGTTTCGCTCGCCTATCGCGACGGCTTCATGGCGAGCGGGCAGCTGCTGGTCTATGGCCTCGATTGCCCGGCGAAAGCGCAAGCCTGCGGCGAAATGATTTTGCAGCGAACGGCTGCGGCTGGCTTTCCGCTCGCGCGCACGAACATCGAATTGCTGGGACAAGGGGCCGGTGTTCCCGGTTCGTGGTTCTGGCGGAAATATCAGCCGCCGGGCGAAGTGATGCTCCGCGTCACCGTTCACGATCCTAACCGCGCTGCCGTGGAACACTTCACGCGCGAGATCGCCCCGCTCATCACCAGCGGCCCCGCCGGTCTCGCGGGATATGCCGCTGGTCGGCCGTCGGTACGACCCGTGTTCGCCTACTGGCCCACGCTCATTCCGAAGTCGCTGGTGATCGCGAAGGTCCAGGTGCAAACAGCGGAGAAGTTCGCATGACCTCCGGCCAACTCATGTTCGTTCGCGATCTCGCCACCGCGCGCAGCGGCGACAAAGGAAACCACGCCAACATCGGCGTCGTGGCCAAGGATGCCGAGAGCTACGAAATCCTCCGCAGCCGTTTGACGTCGGTCCGCGTGCAATCGCATTTCTCCGGCCTAGGAATTACCCGCGTCGAGCGCTTCGAATTGCCGCTGATCGGGGCGTTTAACTTCCTGCTGTACGATGCTCTCGGCGGCGGCGCGAGCCGGTCGCTCCGAATCGATACTCAGGGGAAACTTCTCGCCACTTCTTTGCTCGATTTGCAGTTGCGACTCGCTCCTGAGGTATGAGGATTGCAGGCAATGGGCGTTCATGCTCAGTATCCTGCACATCTCTGATCTGCATTTCGGCCCGTTTTTCGTGCCACGCGTGGCCGAGGCCCTTCTGAAGAGCGCGGCCGCCCTGCAGGTCGATTGCATTGTGGCCAGCGGAGACTTTTCGCAGCGGGCAACGGTGGAAGAATTCGCCGCCGCGCGCAGGTTTCTTGATCAGTTGCCGCCCGTGCCGCTGGTCGTCTGCCCCGGCAATCACGACGTGCCGTTGTATCGTGTTTGGGAACGGATCTTCCAGCCACATGCCAATTATCAGAAGTACATCTCGCCGAAGCTGAACGACGTGTTGCACCTGCCGGCGGCGACGATCGTGTCGCTCGATTCCACGGCGCCACTACGAGCCATCAAGAATGGCCGGATCCGCCGCGAGCACCTGGTCTTCGCCCGCGATGTCTTTTCAGCCTCACCGCCGGAGAAAGTTCGTATCGTCGTCGCGCATCATCACTTTGCCCCCGCGCCCGATTACGAACGGAGCACCGCGATGCCGAAAGCCCGCCGGGCGATGGATGTGTTCGAGGCCTGCGGCGTGGAACTGGTCCTCGGCGGGCATTTGCATCGGGCGTATGTTGGCAACTCGCTCGACGTTTATCCGGGCCAGGATCGGAAGCATGGCATTGTGATCGCGCAGAGCGGGACGACCACCTCCCGCCGCGGCCGGGCTCGTGAGCGCGAGAAGAATTCGTTCAATTTCATCCGCGTCACCGACGAGTCGATTCGAATCACGCACTACATGTACTTCGACGGAGCGGACGGCTTTGCGCCGTTCAGCCGGCACATTTATCCGCGGGCCACTCAGCAATACTTCGCCGAACCAGCCGAGCCATCGCTCGATATGTTCGCGCGGTGAGCGAGTTATTTTTTCTTTTCGCTCTCGGCCGACTTGTAGCGTTTGACGAGCGATTCCAAGCGAGAATCTTGCGGCACGAGGGGCGCAAAATAGAGAGCCGGCTTCAGCAACTCGCTGGCAGTCTGCGCTGACTGCTGCCGGTTCGGATCGGACGCCGCAGTCTGAGATCCTTGCTGCTGGTAGACGTCCAGATACTTCTCGCGCGACTCGAGCGAGGGAGCTGTCGTCAAATACTTCCACAGCGCCCGCTTCTCCAGCACGCTCGCGCCAGGCAGCACCTTGCCGGCCAACAGATCGGCGGCGCTGGCACGATTGATTTCCGTGAGCAACGCCTGAATGCGCAGGTCCTGGCTGTCCCAATGCTTCTGCACGCAATCACGAATCGCAGCTGTCGCAATTCCCGCCTTAGCCTGGCGGTCGGCCTCGTAGCTGCGCTGCGAGACTTCCGAAGCTGCACTTCCCAGCGGCTTCATTCGCTCAAAGTCGCGACAAAGTTCACGGGCAGCAATGTCTTGCAGGTACGCTTCGGCCAGACGACGGTGCGGCGAACGGGCCGGGAGTTCCAACGTCAGTTGCTGCGCGGTGCGCTTCAAATCGGGAATCGCGCCGGTCAGTGAAGCTTCGGCATAAAGTCGCGCGGCTTCGAGTTTCCAGGCGTCGCTCGATCGCCATTGGTCATACCAAGGACCTTTCGCGGGCAACCAACGGAGTAATTTGGAGGGCTCCGAATAGAGCCCAGCCGTGGCAGTCGCGATGCCAAAGACCGCGGCTGGGTCTTGATCGGCGGGATTCTTTTCCAGCGCGACGAAGATCTCATCGGCCAGTTGTTGAGCGGGACGAAGCGAAGGCCCTTCCTGATTGCTCACGACTTGCAATAACCGCCAGCGATAATGAGTCAGCCGCGGCGCGCGAGGATCGGCCGCTTCGATGGCCGTTCGTAACGCTGCTTCGGCTTGCGTGAGCCTGGCCGCCCGATCGGCGTCGGTAGCGAGGCCGATATGTGCCTCGGCGAGGGCAGCGAGGTTTTCCGCGTCGTGCGGCTGCCAGCGTTTGGTCGTGCGGCGATCGCTGAGCGAGGTCTCGAGTTCGGCGACGGCTTGCTGCAACCTTGCTTTGCGGTCTTCCAAAGAAAGTTCCGAGAACAACTCCGATCCATGCCGCATCAGAGCCCGACCCTTGCCGGCTTGCAGTTGACTGACGCCAGCCGATTTCGCGGGAACCGCGCGCAGGCCTTGTTCGCAGGCGGCGAGAGCCAGGGCATAATTGTCGATCCGTCCGAGCGCAAAGGCCATCTCTTCGTGCGCTACGGCCAAGGTAACAAACGGCTCCGCACCCTCCGGCTTGGCCCCAGCGATGGCCTGGCGGGCGAGATTGGCCGCTTTCCACAAATAGTGCGATTTCGTGCCTGCTGGTGGTTCGATCTGCTCGTTGCTGACCTCGTAGTCGGTGCCGCTCAATTCTGTCCAGCCGGCGAGTTTCAACTGCAAATCGGCAAACTCATTCGCCGCTTGCGCGGACAAGGCGGGATTGTTGGTTGCGGCCGCCAGGCACTTTTCATAACGGGCCGAGGCATCGCGGACGAGTTCATTTCGCCGTTGCAGACTGGGCTCTTGATAGGCTTGCTGGCGGCGCACGTAGCCGCCAATCCGCAGCAACTCGGCATCGGTTGCGGTACCAGTAGGATCGAAGGCATCGATGATGGCGAGCAGATCGGGCAACGTTCGGGTCACATCGGCAGTCAACTTGGGAATCGTGGCCAGGACTTGCTGATGCGCCGTTGTCAGATGTTCCGCTGGAACTTTGCCGGCGGCGACGGCCTGCTTATCCCACTGCCGGGCTCGCTCGAACGCGCGATGCGCGACCAGCAGCGTGCGAACGTCGGCGGAAAGATTCGGCTGACTAGCCGGTTCGATGAGTCGGGCAATCTCGGGCGTTCGCTGCACTAAGCGAGCTTGCGCGGCAGCCAATAACGCCAGACTGGCGGGATCGGCCGCGGTTGAATTTGGATTCGCTAGGGCAGCTTGATTCAGCACTGGCTCGAGAAGCGTGCGATAAAGTCCCACGTCGCTCGGCCGTGTTTCCTGCGCGAAGTCGAAATAGAGAGGCACGCCATCTTGCTTCGTCGCCAGGAGCGTTGCAAAGCCGTTCACAGCGTCGCGAAATCCATCTGATCCCGGTGCAGCCGTTCGCAGTATGGCCAACTTCATGACGTAAAACACGAGCCTCCGCTGCTGCTGATTGTCGAGCACGGCGTTCGTGGCCGAATTGTTGAAAGCCGCGCTCGCAAGTCGGCCAATCGCCGACCAATCCGCGGGCCGATTGGGATTTTCGAGCGCCTGGCTGGCTTGCTTAATGGCCTGCACAGCGGCTAGCGACTTCCCCGGCAGTTGGTTGTGGCTGGCGGTCGCCAGCAATTCGTCGAGCTGCTTATTCGAGTCCAGTTGAAAGCGCGGGAGTTCGAGCAAGTCCCTGTCGGTCTTGCCGAGTTCCAGCAGCGCGATCTGCCCCAGAGGTTCGGCCAAACGCTGCTTGCGATCAGCAATGAACCAAGCCGGCTGCGGCGAAGCATTGAGCAGTTCCTGCAGACGTTCGCCTTCGGCGTGGACGTCGACTTGCTTAACACGCCACGGCAGACGAAGTGCATCGACGTAAACGACAAACTGGTTTCGCAGCGTGGCGAGCTTCGCCGGAAGTTCCGCCGTGTGGGCCGATTCGATCTGCGTATTCCAGGCTTCGAGTTGGTCTTTTCCCGGCGCAGAATCGGCTAGTCGCAATTCGCAATCGATGCGCAGCAAAACTCCGAGTGGGTGCGAATCGTGCAGCCGCAGCGCGGGACTGCTGAGCATACTTTCCAGATCGCTGGTCGTCGGCAACGGACGATTCAGCAGTCGTTGCAAACTAGCGGTGCGAAACTCTTGCTCGAAGACTCGAAACTCGCTGCTGTCCAAACTCTTCGGCGGCGTGCGATTGGAGTTTCGCTGCAGCCACTGTTCGGTAGCAGCGAAGACAGCGGGGTTCTCTTCGGCTTTGCTACGCAGCGCCAAAAACCACTCGGTAGGATCGGCAGCGCTGCGCACTTCTGATTCCAGCACTCGCAGCAACTCGCGCGGCGGCAACTTGGCATCGGCAAAGGCCACCGTGAGCGCTTCATCACCATGCAACAGCGGAGGCGTTCCGATGGGCGTGGGTGGCGTCTCTGGTTTGACTTCCGGTTTGATCTTTGGCTGAGTCGGCAGCACTTTTCCCGGAGGCATTGGATTGGGGCTGGGATCAGGTTCGTTGGCCGGAATTTCTATCGGCGGAACGATCGGCCTTGGAGGAATAGCAGCGACCTGCTTTTGCTGCCACCAATCGCCTTGAAAGGCGAACCCAAAGATTCCAAGGAGTAGCAGCAGCACCGCCAGCGCGAGCCCGACCACTTGTACGGGCGACCAAACACGGCCGTTCGATTTTTCGGCCGCAGCGAGCGTTTGAATGAACTCGGTACACGTGGAAAAGCGATCCTGCGGCAACTTCGACAAGGCTCGCTTGAGCGCAGCCCGCGATCGCGCGTTCGTAATGAAGGAAAGATTGTGCCGGCCTTCATCTTTTTCTCGATAGATGGCCGTTTGCGTTACGCCGAAGAATGGCCAACGGCCGGTGATCAGTTCGATGTACGTCACCGCGAGCGAATACTGGTCGCTGGCAGGAACCGGACGGTTATTGATCGCTTCGGGCGCGGCGTACGCCGGCGTGCAGCCGATGGTCGTCGCTGTCGAGCTCGTCGAATCACTCGCCAGGCCATAGTCGCAAACTTTGGCATCGTCGCCGACAAGAATGATGTTCTGCGGTTTGATATCGCGATGCACGATGTCGTGACGGTGCAAATAATCGAGGCCGCGGGCCGCTTGCTCCAAGTAAGGGAGCACCGTCGCCGCCGGCAAGGGCACGAGGGGCTCTTCGAGCGGATCGCTGAGCACGGCCGGTGTGCTGGTGGCGATTGTTTGCGAGTCGCCCGCAGTCACACCCATCCGCGTTACCGCGCGCGTCGGGCGATGTGGTGTCCGCGCGGTTTCGCGTTCGGTGTGTTGCAGTTGCAACTGATGCAACGTGTATTGCCCGACCTCCATCACAATCACCAGCCAAGCGGCGCGATGCTTATCACCCGTCTTGGTATCAGTCGCGGCGCCCTGTGTCTCGGCGAGTTGCTCGACGGCCGTGAGATTGGAAGACGGCTTCGCTGCGGGCAACATGGTTCCTTGCGGCGTCACTCGCTGCGGCTCGCCGGGATCGGTCTCGATCGTGCGGCGGACCGGCGTGGTCGCTTCGGTCAGCGGCGAGGCCGATGTCGCCAGGCTGTTCCCATCGTGATCGAGCAGACCGTAGTCAATCAGTTTGAGCAAGTTCGTATTGTTGATCTTGCGGTCTTTGATCAGTTGCAGCGCCTTGAACTCCTTCAGGCCGCCACTCCCTTGCAGGCTGACGAATTTCAGCGCCCACTCGAAGCCCTTCTCATTGGCCGCGAGCCAAACGGCGCCGAAGCTCCCTTCGCCGAGCTTGCGCACCAGCCGATAGCCAAAAACAAGTTCGCCGCGTTCAAAGCGAAGAGGCGGGCGTGAGAGAATTGGTTCCGTCACAATTTCACCACGAAAAATCGAACCGGCGTAGCCGAAAAACGAGCCATTCCAGAATAAGCGATGGCCCGCGCCGGAGCAACTTTAGTGCGGCTTTGATGCATCCACGCATCGAATTGGGTCGATCGGGCGACGGCGGCCCGAGTGGTCAATTTTTCTGCTCTGCCGCGGCTCGCGCCGCTCGCCAGGTTGGGCAATGGCGAGCAACTCCTCGCGAATCTCCTGATGCAATACTCCTTCGACGGCGTCAAGCGCTCGCGCCGCCGTGGCTCCGTCGATAACTCGATGATCGTAGGCCAGCCGCACGTCGAGACTGCCGTCGGCTTCGAAGGTGCCGTAGTTAAGCGTCATCGCCAACGGCGATAGCACGTGCAAGCCAGCCGCACCGAGCGAAGCCACCACGCTGATAGCAAAGGTGCCGAAATAGTAGCTCTTCCAACGGCCGGTGGTTTCGAGTGCGGTCCACCACATCAACCGGCGCAACGGCAGCGGCAACGAACTGATCCACAAGCCCTGGCGAAAGCTATCTACCTGCTCAATCGGCGCCGACTTGTGGGCCCGCACCATTTGATTGAGCACGCTCAGCGAAATGAGTTCCGGCTGCGGCACACGAGCGACGAAGACTCCCTCTTCGCCCTGCCACGTGCGTTCCAAGCTGAACGACGCCACGTTGATCGGATGCTCGTAAAGGTGACCGGTCGGAAAAGTGAGAAACGTCCGCCGCAACTCCGGCCGCTGAGCCGCGACCAGGCACCAAGCCTTCATGAAGATTGCACACCAGCTCACGCGGCGGGCCGATTGAGCACGAGCCGCGATCACATCGGCCAACCGCATCCGCCGTTGCATGGGAACGCTGGGAATGCGGCGAGCAAAGTGGAGCACATCTCCCATGAAGCGTCGCGGCAACGATAAGGAAATCTTTTTCCCGGCAACGCAGGGGACTTTGCGATTGAGCAGGCGCGACATGCAACAGGTCCAATGGGCAGGCAGGTTGGAAGGGAGATTCTAGTGAAAAAACTCCCCTGCTTGCAGCTTAGTTGCCAGCCGCGGCCTGTCGCCATTTCGTAATGATCCTCTCCCGCAAACGAGGGTCGGCTTGTTACGATAATGACATGTCTGCCACGCTGAAAACCATCACTCTCGGCTGCAAGGTCAACCAGTACGAAACCGAACTGGTCCGCGAAGGCCTGCGCCGCGCCGGCTATCAAGACGCCGCCGAAGATCAGGCCGCCGATCTGTGCGTGGTCAACACCTGCACCGTCACTGCCGAGGGAGACAGCAAAAGTCGCCACGTCATCCGCAAGCTCGCTCGCGTCAATCCCACGACTCGCATCGTGGTGATGGGCTGTTACGCGACGCGCGCGCCGGAAGAAGTTGCTGCCCTGCCGAATGTCGCCGAAGTGGTCACCGACAAGCGCGAGATCCCCGATCTGCTGCAGCGGTTTGGAGTGATCGACATTCCCACCGGCATTTCGCGCTTCACCGGCCGCAAGCGAGCCTATGTGAAGGTGCAGGACGGCTGCCTGCTTCGCTGCAGCTACTGCATCATTCCGCACGTCCGGCCGAACGTTTACAGCCGGCCCGTCGAACACATTCGCGATGAGGTCGCCCGCCTCGTCGACAACGGCCATCGCGAAATCATTCTCACCGGTGTTCACCTCGGCCACTTCGGCGTGGAGCAAAACCACGGCAAGCCGCGCGAAGAATGGATTCGCCTGGCGACGCTGGTGCGCGAGCTCTGCCGCCTGCCGGGCGAGTTCCGCATTCGACTCAGCAGCATCGAAGCCACCGAAGTCACTCGCGATCTGATCAGCGTGCTCGCCGAGAATCCGACGCGCATCGCGCCGCACTTGCACATCTGTCTGCAGAGCGGTTCCGATGCCGTGCTCCGCCGCATGAAGCGTCGCTGGGGAAGCAAGCTCTTCGTCGATCGCTGCCGACTGGTCCGCGAGTCGCTCGATCAGCCTGGCCTATCGACCGACGTCATCGTCGGCTTTCCGGGCGAGACCGAAGAAGACTTTGCTGCGACTTGCCAGGTCGTGCGCGACTGCGGCTTTGCCAAGGTCCACATCTTTCCCTTCAGCGGCCGCAAGGGAACGCCGGCGTACGACTTCCCCGACCAGATCCCGCACGAAATGAAGCAGCAGCGACTCGTCCACCTCCAGCAAGTCGAAGCTGAAGTCCGCGACGAATATTTCCGCTCGCTGCTCGGCCGCACATTGCAAGTGATGGTCGAAGGGGAAAGCGAATACCTGCCCGAGTTGTCGCCGGGTGTACCTGACGGCTTCGCCGGCACCTCTTGTCGCTACGCACCGGTCGAAATCGAAGCGACGGGTTTGCAACCCAGCACGCTGGTCGATGTGGTAGGTCACCGCGTCGCCGACGGCCGCATCATCGCTCGCCTGGCGTCATCCTAACGCCGCTGGCAGCCCCGATTCGGGTCGCGTTCGCGCCCCCCCTTTCATACCCCCAGAATATAACAGGGTGATACGGACAACGATTTGCTTCGTAAGTCCTGCTGGCAAACGCTTAAACCCAAAAAACAGCTGCAATTGCACCTCTCCAATATCGCACTTTATCGGAATTATATACTTGCCGGACCATTAATCCGCAGACCCCATTACCACCAACTGACTTACGGTGATTTTACGGCTCCGGATAGATCGGGCCGGATTTCGGGAGCAGTGCCTAAAGTGCAGGCAGGCTACCTTTTAGATTCTCGGATTGCCATCACGATGGGGAGAACAATTGCGCACTGCCCAAGCACATAGGCACTTAGGCCAAGAAGGAATCGATTAGGCCCAAGCTCCGCTGCGAAAAACGCACAACCAACAGAGCCGATAATGCACGCGATGAAAACTTGGTACGGCGACAGCGGCGGAATTGGCTTTGATTCGTCGGTCATGATTTCGCGCCGGTGCGAATGTCGTTATTTCGCTGCAAAACCAGCCGATCAATTGCGTTCTCGCGATGCGGCGGTGGATAGCCGACAAGAATTCCGCGATTGAACCTGCGGAAGTGTTCGCCGTCTAGCTCCTGGTCCGTCATTGCGTTCAAAGCGGCTTCGTACTCGGCAACCGATTTCACGATTTCGGCGTTCAGTTCTTTGCTGATTTCTTCCACGATGCTGCTCCGGACCTAAGTTGTCACGCCTTGCCCGTAGGCTTCTTTGGGGGCGACTTCGCCTTGGTTGACCTTGCCGATTGTTTCGGCGGGGCCGGTTCGTCCTTCGGTGGCGGGACGCTCATTGCGCGTCGTAGGGCTTCCTCTGGCGTCAGGGGTGCCAACGATAGCGGATAGCCGTCCCTGCCTGGACTTCGTTTCTGACTCATGCCGATGGCTCCTAGAGTGATCACTCCGAATTGTAGAGAAGCGATGTTGCTGGTGGTAGCATGGCTAATCCCTGGAGTCTGCGCAGTGAGTACCCCGAGAGAACTACCGTACAACATTTTTCGCAAGGGACCGCCGTGCAACGAAGGAAGTGGCACGATCTTTACGGTTGGAATGCGAGCGCTAGTCAAGTACCACGAAACGCACCCCTACGAAGGCTGTGCGGTCAATGATGAAGGGCAGCGATACTACGCATCTTTGCACGTTGCAGGCTCGGCGGAGACGCTGCCCAAAGCAACAAAGGCAGACATTTCCGCAATCCTTTGCGATGACAAGTTGGCTTGCGGAATTATCGTTTTCGATAGCTGGATTCTAAATGCCGACCGCCACAATAAGAACATTTCCTACGACGATGAGACGCAGCAGACGTTCATATTCGACCACGGAGCGGCGATTTATTCAGCAGACGACGACAGTCCGACGGGACAACGCACCGAAATGGAAAAGAATAGAAATAGACTTGGAATCGGTGCTCACTGTCTGAAAGAAATCAAGTCACTGCGGTGGTTTGACCACTGGTACAACAAGCTATTGCGTATCCCAGACGAGTTCATTCGAGACACAGTGAAAACGGCAACAACTGTCGGGCTTCCATCAGAAGATGAGTCGTTTGTTGCGGACTTTTTGCTTGAGCGGCGGGTTCGTCTTTACGACTTCTTTTACAAAGATCACAAGTATCACTTTCCAAAAGTAGACGACGGACTTTTCAGTCTGTCGAGAATGTACAGCGAAGACTATCAGATTTAGGTGATGACATGGCTGAAAAGATCAACTTCTATCTGGCGCAGTATCTCCGCGATCCTATTCGCCGAGAGCCAAAGAACGTTGGCTTGTTTGTTGGCCGCAATGGCGAATGGGCGGGGCGGTTTCTTGGTGGCGAAAAGCTGGATGGTGATACCGACTTACGCACGATTGCATGGACTGAACACCCCAAGATTTATCGCAAGTGGGTGCGATATTGGCGAGAAGAACTGGAAACAGGTGGCGATGATTTTCTGGCTCGCGTCATGGAGACGAATGGCGGGAACTTTGACGTGATTCATGGAGGGCACGTTGCGCAAGCAGGGGCCGATACCGCAGCCCAGATTGTTGCGAACCTGTTTCCCTTGCTAGTAAGCGAGCCGGCCTCAGCAGTAGAACTTTCTGAGCCCTCCGAAGTGTCGCAGCGAGAGTTCAAGAAGGATGTAACAGAGCAGTTTAAGTCGCTTCACATTCTCGGTGGCACGCGAAATTCGGACGAACAGAACGATCTTAAAAATCCAGTGTGGAGCGACACTCCGATTGTTGGCGACATTGCTACGCACACGCCAGCTTACTACCAAGACGGCGATGTGCCGCATGTAATGGAGATATTCAACTTTACCACAACGCGCAAGATGCCAGCACGCGATCACGCTGGCTGGGCTGCTACGATGTTCGATGACATAGTTCGCAAGAACAGCAAAATCGCCACTGTCGCAATCGTGAACGCTACGAAGGAAGATCTTGCGGACGAGAAAGTGGACTATTCCCTGAAGCTCCTAAAGAGGCGCTCCAGGGATATCGTCCACTGGCAAAACAAAGACCAGCGCGAGGCGTTTCTAGACGCTAGGCAGGCCGCCGCTTACCGAAACGCCGGATGAACCGCTTAGTTTCGCGGAGTTTCTGTAAGTAAGCCGCTTGCCGCTGGCCCCTCGAATTGCAGCGTCGCGCCGTTCGCTATCGGTCGCCTTTTTGTGCGACCAGCGAAAAGCGAATTCGTTGCAGTAGCGAAACAGGTGGTGCTTGCTCATCTTGTGGAACACGCCGTAGTGGCCGCGCTTCAGCAAGGCGAAGAACGATTCCGCCGTGTTATTGTTAATCCACACGCCACCCTCGCGGCGGCCGTATTCACCGGCGCTGTGGTTCACGGTGTGGTGTCCCTTGAACATCTTGCCGGTCTGCTTATACAGAACGGATTCGTCAGTCATCAGCGTGGCGTTTACATCGATCGTCTTGACGATCTCAGCACGCAACGTTCTGGCCGTAACGTTTTCCATCGGTTTCGCAGTAGCGCGGCCGTTGCGTTCAACCCAGCACGACCACCGGCGTTTTCTCGGTCCCCATGCCGCGAAAGTTCTTCTTGCCAGTGTTCTTGCGGGGCTTTCCACCGACGTAGGTTTCGTCAACTTCGACTTCGCCAGTCATGGCGATGCTGCCTTGATCCATCGCATGACGGATGCGGTGGCACATGAACCAAGCCGTCTTGTAGGTCACACCGATGCTGCGATGAATTTGGTGAGCGCTGATTCCCTTCTTGCTGCTGCACATCAGGTGAAACGCCATAACCCAATGGCGAAGCGTGATATGGCTGCTCTCGAAGATCGTGCCGACGCGCACCGTGAACTTCTTGCGGCATTCCTTGGCCTTGCACTTGTAGGTGCCTGGGGTGGTGGACTTGCCGCCGAGGAGAGTGACTTCCTTGCTGGTGCAGTGCGGACAAACCGGACCCTCAGCCCAACGAATCTTCTCTAGGTATTCGCGGGCTTCGTTTTCGGTCAGTGCGGCGACTTCGCTAAGATTCATGGCAGTGTCCTTTGTGTGCCTGAATTTTAGCCAAACGGGCCTGGTCCGTCAAGTATATAATTCCGCACTTTATTGCCACCAAAATGGGTGGCCGTAAGTTCGCTTGAACAGTGCCAAAGACTCCTGTTCAGTTCGCTTCCTCATTGCGACCAGCGGACTCGGCGACCGACCATCCGGCTCATCAAAGACACGCCGGCACGGACAACTTGGGTCAGGCGTAAATCCGCTATGTAACCTGATTCGTTGCGCAGCAACGCATAGGGAGCCCGACGCGTGAGCGTGCCTGGAGCGCTGCCTACTCAACCCACAGCCGCGCTACTTCCGTCGGCTTGAACGTCGATGTGGCTGCGGTCGTTGTCAGTTCCACTTTCCACAGCCGGCCCATTTGCTTCACCGACTTTACGGTCGCGGCGATCGGCTCGGCGGTTGGCTTCTTATCGACGCCCGCCGGGGCGAGGCGGACTTGCTTGCCGGTGTTTAGCTGTTTGGCTTGCACTTCGCCTTCGTTGAAGAGCGTCAGCGTGAGGGCGTCTTTTTCGACAGCGTCGATGTATCCCGGCGCACCTTCCTTTTGAATTCGCTCGGTGTGGACGGCTTTTTGCTCGGCTTGGAATTTCAGCAGGCTGGCTTCATCGGCGAACACTTCCCAGGCGATGCGCGTTTTGCCTTT
The DNA here is from genome assembly GCF_024256385.1 of Anatilimnocola floriformis. Lineage (NCBI taxonomy): Bacteria > Pseudomonadati > Planctomycetota > Planctomycetia > Pirellulales > Pirellulaceae > Anatilimnocola > Anatilimnocola floriformis. The sequence goes on along the minus strand of NZ_JAMLFW010000001.1, from coordinate 2,187,353 downwards.
CCCCACGCCGTGGGTCTTCGTGCGGATTTGATCGCCGATTTTCAGATCGCTGAATTTCGCCGGCTCGCCGTTTTTCCAGAAGCGCGTTTCGCCGTCAGTGTTGATGACGATGCCCGCTTCGCGGATGTAGCTCTTGTCGGTGTTGCCTTGCGTCACGGTGATCTGGCCGCTGGCCGGATCGAGCTTGTCGACATGATAGAACTCCTTATGGCCGTTCATCATGTTCATTTCGTCTTGAATGTACGTCAGCCAGACCCATTCGCCCTTTTCGTTTTCGTGCAGGCGAAAGATCGCTCGCTCGCCGACGCGAAAATCCTGCAAGTCGCCGAGCGTGGCATGATGCAAAAGCTCGGCGTACGGCATGACGGTGAACGTGACGACCTCGTCGGTATTCTCGCGGCGGAACTTGCCCGTGCGCGTGGCGAGGTCGACACTAATGAGCTCGCCCCACGGCCGCTGCATGCGATCGGTCGGCACGATCACCTGGCCGGGCGTGATTTTGAGCGGTGGTTTCGGCGTTTGTTCCTGAGCAGACAAGGTCGCGCAGCAGATCGTTGCCAACAGTGCCATGGTGCGGATCAATGAACGCATATCAAAGGCCTCACTAAACGAGTTCGGGAAGGTTTGCTCCACCGCAACGCGGTGAAACGCCACAGCCCAGGGTCGCTGCATCAGCAGCGCACCCTGGGTTACTTAACAAATTGAAGTCGCACCCTGAAGGGGTGCTACAGATGTGGAGCCGGCGCCTGTTGCACCCTTTCAGGGTGCCTGATTTATCGTGGGACTTACCCAGGGTGCGCCGCTGGCGCGTCGACCCTGGGCTGTGGTGTGTCACCGCGTTGCGGTGATGACGATGCGATCAATCTACCCCAAATCGGCGATCGGCGCGCCGTACGGCAGCAGCGGCATCGGTCGGCCTTGGTGGTCGATGAAGTTGTGATTTTGATTGATGCCTAGATGCTTGAGCATCGTGGCCCACAAGTCGTTCGGCGTAAGGGGCGTGTCGACGGGATATTCGCCCTTGGTGTTCGTCGCACCGACGATCTTGCCCATCCGCAGGCCACCACCGGAAACCAGCACGCTCATCGCGCCCGGCCAGTGATCGCGGCCCGGCTGCATCACGCCCGTTTGCGAACCGACCACGTTGCTGATGCGCGGCGTGCGACCGAATTCGCCGGTGACGACGAGCAGCACTTTCTTGTCGAGACCTTTCTCATACAGGTCTTGAATGAGCGCGGCGATGACTTTGTCGAAGATCGGAAACCGCACCAGCGAGTCGTCGAACAAGTGACAGTTGACCGCGTGCGAGTCCCAGTTGTACGTCCCTTGCTTGAGGAACGACACGCCGGAAACGTAAGGGTTCTCGAGGACCATCGTCACAAACGAGCAGCCGGCTTCGACCAGTCGCCGGGCCATCAACGCGCGATGTCCCCAGGCGTGCCGGCCGTAGCGATCTTTGATCGACTCGGGCTCTTTGGAAATATCGAAGGCTTCGCGGGCCTTGGGGCTGGTGAGCATGCTCAGCGCTTTGGTGCTGAACTCATCGATGGCGTGCATGCTGCCTGCCGTGTCGACCTGCCGCTGCATTTTGTCGAGGCCTTGCAGCAGCCGCGAGCGATCGGTCAGGCGATCTTCCATGTCAGCGGCGAGCGACACGTTTTGAATCTTGAAGTCTTTTGCACTCGGATCGCCAGGAATAGGAAACGGCGCGTACTGTTGACCGAGATAGGCAGTCCCCAGGCTGAAGGTATCGATCTGTTGCCGACCGTTATCGGTGCCGCAAATGTAGTTCGGCAAGCCGCGATCGATGTGCTCGCGCATCCGGGCGATCATCGAACCGACGGCGGGATAGTCATTCACAAAACCATCAGGCTGCTTCGGATCGCGGGCGGTCATAAACCGTTTGTGACCGCCGCCATGATCGGCAAAGTTGTGCGCGATCGAGCGGATCAGCGTGTACTTGTCGGCAATCTTGGCGAGCTGCGGCAGATGTTCGCAAATGTCGATGCCCGGCACGTTCGTATGAATCGGCCGAAAGATGCCGCGATAGTCCTCGGGCGCGTCCGGCTTCATGTCGAACGTTTCCATGTGCGGCGGCCCACCGGGCAACCACAGGAAAATGACCGAGGTATCGGGATCGTTGCCCCCCTTCGCCGCCGCTGCTTTCAAACGCAGCAAATCGGTCAGGCCCAAACCGCTCAAACCGACCGCGCCGGCCTGCAAGAACGAACGGCGAGTCGTAGGACCAGAGCAACGTGTGCTTAACGACATGGGCGGGAGAGCTCCATCTGACGGCAGGCGGGGCCGAGCTCAAACTTCGGCAAGGAGGCGGGGCCGATATTCCATCGGCAGATTTCTATCTGAACATGCGGGGGTGGGGAAGTCAAATCTGGCAGGACCTTCTGCCTGTCTACCAGTCCCCCGCAGCCGCCTTTTGCTCGAACTTATCGATAATCACATCTTTGGACTCACGGTTCCCGCAGATCTCGACTGCCCCTGTGCGTCTGCTCACAATAATCGGGCCGACGCCGAATAACGAGTGTCGTGGATTACGGGATTCCTTATATTCTTTCGTGTTACAAAGGAACGCGAATACGTGGTCGCGCTCAACTGTATGTTCCTCCCAGATCATCGCGTGAAACCTCCCCGAATTTATTTCGGGAATGGCGCCATTAGCGATCTCCAATGCCTCTGCGCGTGTCAACATGGACACCCTTTCCCCTAATATTCCTTCACCGCTTGCCGACCCACAACCAGCGTTCGCTGCTAAGAATTCTTCCTTCGCAGAAGCATACTAGCCATTTTCACTCCATGCGCGCAGACGGCCGTGATTTGGATTGTCGGAATGAGGCATTGGGTCCCGTCCAACGCCTCAATTTCGAGATAACAGCTCAGTGTCCCGGGTGAAAAGTCGGTGATGCGGTCGAAGGATCGCAGACTGACGAAGCGAATATTTTCGTAGAGCCGCTCGTGCGTGCCGTCGCGCAAGTACACGTCGTAGCGCTTTGTGAGATCGATGGGAAGAACCGGAAGTCCTTTGTCTGGACTCGGCGGTTGCGGCGGTTGCGGTTTTGAGCCGAAGAGCCCCATCATCGTTTTTCCTGTGCGGCCCGGAATTCTTACATGGCGCGGTGAGGGGTAGAAAAGAGCCACGCACTTAGTAGGTGGAATGGACTCGGCCAATCCGAACGGACTCGGCCTTCCACCTCACGCTCCCCTTACTGCGTGCGGGGCTCTTTTCCAGTACGTTAGCCTCTTCCTCAATCATTCCTCTGGAGTCCCCTCATGAAATGCCTCGCTTGGTTCGCCCTCATCGCCCTTTCCCTCACTGCCTCCCTTCGCGCCGAGGACAACCTGCTCGCCGGCGGCGACCTGACGAAGAATTGGGAGACGAAGGGAAATTGGATTCTCGACGCCGACAGCGTCGTCACACTCAAGCCGCGGCAGGGTGAGAGCGGCTGGACACGCTACGACTCTTATCTGTGGTTGAAGGGGGCCGAGTATCAGGATTTTGAAATCGATTTTGAATACAAAGTGCAGAAGGGTGGCAACAGCGGGTTTTATTTTCACGTCGGCAATGTGAAGGAACCGGTGTCGACCGGCGTTGAAGTGCAGATCTACGATTCGCACGGCAAAGCCGCCGATGCCAAGTTGACCGACCACGACAGCGGCGGTGTGATCCCCGGCCTGCCGCCGACGAAGAACACGGCCAAGGCTGCCAACGAATGGAACCGCTTCGTCATCACCGTGAAGGGGGACAAAGTCACGATCCAACTCAACGGCGAAACGGTCAACGAAGTCGATCTGAAAAACGACAAACTGAAAACCCGCCCCGCCACCGGCGCGATCGGTTTTCAAGACCACGGTTTGCCGCTGGCGCTGCGGAATATCAAGATCAAGAAGTTGTAGACTCGCCCAGTCATAACCCGCGGCGTGAGCCAGGGGTTAGGCAAGTGCAGGCCGAATCAACTACGAGGCGAAATCGGTACCCGCTTCTCCCTGGCTCACGCCGCGGGTTACGACCGATCGCTGCGCGGCTGAATTCGCTGGCACAAAACGGCGAAGTGAGCTGGAAGTCTTGGTAAGATAAAACCGAGTGACTGAATCTAAACTGACGAAAGAGCTCGTATGACCACAGAGATTCCCGCTGACTTGGTGCCATTCGTCGAGCGACTTGTTTCGGAGCGAAGGTTTTTTAGCTCCGGCGAAGTGCTCGCCGAGGGACTGAGGCTGTTGCAATCTCGCGAAGCGTTGCGAGACGAAGTCGCGAAAGGTTTCGAGCAACTCGACGCCGGTCAGCGGATACCTGCGGCCGAAGTCTATGCTCAATTGGAAAGCCGGATCCAGCAAATCGAAAGTGGAAAATAGGCATGCCGGTAGTATTTTACTCTCCGGCGGCGAACGAGGATTTACTGGCCATTGCCGAATACATAGCTCGGGACAAACCCGCGGCGGCGCGCCGCTGGGTCCAACGAATCCAGGAAACTTGCGAGTTGTTGGCAACACAGCCCAATCTTGGCGAATCGCGTTCCGGATTTGGCGCGCCAACAGCGCGCATGTTTAGCGTGGGAAATTACGTCATCTTCTTTCGCGCGGTGAACGGCGGAATTGAGGTCTCAAGAATCGTGCATGCGAGTCGTGATTGGCACAATCTCTAACGAGCTTGATTACTTCGCAGCCGCCGTTACCGTGATCGTGATCGGCCGACACGCCAGTGTTACCAGCGTGTTGGCCTTTCCCTTCTTCGGATCTTTCTCAAACGGCACCTGAGCCTGGCCGAGCAAGGTGAGCGTGTAGTCGCCCGGCGGCGTGTTGGCTTGCACTTCGAACGTGATGGTACCTTCGTTGGCACCGGCAGTGAACTGCGGCAGGTTGGCTTTAATCTGGCCGGGGAAAGCGAAGGTTTGCAGGCTCGCCGCGCCGGTGAAATCGGGCCAGTGGCGTTTGAGCAGGATTTTTACGTCGACCTTTTTTCCGGCTTCGACAGTCAATTTATCCTGATCAAACTGCAGGCCGAACGGAGCCGTTTCGCGGACGGAAAGAAAGACGTCACGCAGCGGGCGACTGGAGGCGGGATTGTCTTGCCAGACGCGGGCATAGCTGCGGACCTCGCGGGTGATCGTTTCGTCGCCGCGCTGGCCGGTGGCGGTGAGCTTGATCACGCCATCGAAGTTGGCCGCGTTGTCATCGGCATAGAGCACTACCGCACCATGGTTGCCGTAGATCGTCGTCGGCTGGCTGTGTACGCCGGCGGGCAAATTTTCGGCGGTCACGGTGATCGGACCTTTGAAGCCCTCGGTCTGATGAATGATCAGATCGAGATGAATGGCCGAACCGGCGCGGACCGTGGTGCCGCCCGGACCGGGATTCTGCTGATGAATGGCGGCCACGAAGAAATCGGGCTGCGGCTTGCGAATGGCGAAGACATATTGATAGCGCGGCCCGCCACGGCGATAGACATCCTGCACGAGGACCTTGTACTTTTGCTTGGCGGTGAGATTCACAACGCCCGAGCAATCGCGAATATGGCCATCGAAGGCGTTCGTACGAATGCCGAAGTCGTCGAACTGCTGAAAGCGATTCCCTTTTTCGTCGACAAACACCACATAAGGATCAGCCTGGCCGGCGATTCGTTCGCAATAGACCTCGACCGTGTAAGCGCCGTTCTCCTCGACACTGAACTCATACCAATCGGCATCGCGCAACTGATCGAACTTGCCGCTGATGACGGCGGGGAGCGTGATCGCTTGCGGCTTTTCGAGCGTATCGTTCGGCTCCTGCTCGAGCGTGACCGGCGAATCGACGACGAGCATCGTTTGCGGTGTGAGCGAAGGTCCGCCAATATCGGGCCGAAACTGAAAACCGCTCAGTGTGCAGGTGGCCGCCGTCGGCGCCACGGAGTGAGCCGTCGGATGTTCCAGAAATGTGTACCTGCCGATCGCAGCCGTGGCTGGCGCTGCCAAGGAAAATTTTGCTTCGCTTTGGCCGTTCAGATTGCGACCCCAAGCGGTGACTTCAACGGTTTTGCCGAGCTGAATCGCGCGGGGAAAGACGTTCTCCACGAACGGCCGATTGCTGACGATGAGTCGATAAGGCAAGCCGCCGCGGTATGACAGATCGTGCACGACGATCAGATAGTCGCCATCGGCTGGCGCGGTGAAATCGATGAACGGGTCGCGGCCAAAGTAATCGCCGCTGCTCGCCAGTTGCTTTTCATCGGCGGAAAGGACCTGCATCACCGCATCGAGTTGCGTATCGAGCCGTGCCGATTGGCAATCGATGGTGACACGCTCGCCACTCTTCAGCGCGAGGCGAAAGACATCTCGATCATTGCCATCGCTTTGGCCATTCAGCGCGGAATTCACCGACAACAGCTGCGCCGTGGCTGGATCGTTATTCGGTTCTTTCTCGGCCACATCGGCCATGCCATGCGAAACCACAAACAACCGCGGACTGCTCACGCCCCATTTGCTCAACAGCCGCGCGTCATATGTTCCCTCGGGAACATCGGCAGCAATCGTGACCGTGAACTTGCGATCTTTGTTAAGGTCCTTCCCATCGAGTGGTTTGGCGGTGATGCCAGCGTTGTCGAACACGAGCGACTGCAGGTCCTCGATATCGCTCCCCTGAACCTGCACCTCAACTTCACTCCCCGCCACCGCGCCAAGCGGCGTGATGCGGTCGAAGCGGGGAGAGGGAAGTTCGGCGAGAGCCAACGCGGGCGAGAGGGCAATAGTAATGATCAAGACAAACGAGATTCGCATGCTTCACTTCCAGAGATTTATGGCGTTGGCGGAGGCGAACCTTGACGAGCAGTCCACATGGATTGCAACTCGCTGCAACGGGCTTGGAGTTCCGCGATGGACATCAGTTGCAACGCTTCGACAGATGTCGCCTGCAGATTCATTAGCTCTTCCAGCATGACGCGACGTTTGCGGAAATAAAGTGAAATCACAAATGCAAACTGAAATCGCCGGGCAGAGCTCATCGTATTCTTGCCCAGCGTCGAGTTGATCTTCGTAAAGTCTGGCCCAGTAATACAGCAGTCGACTGGTAAGAAAGCTCGAGTTCAACATCTGCATTTCGATGTTGTAGAGCTTCCCCTGGTCATCGCGGGCCTTTACGTCAAGCACCGAGTACTTATCGAGATCCGTTTCTTGCGGTTGAAACGGATTGAGGATCTCGACTTGCTCGATGCGGCGGTGTTGCCGTGGATCTAGCCCCGGGTACTCCCGGCTAAGAACGGCGTTTAGAAATGAAATGAGCAGATCGGCCGAACTTTCGGAACCGAGCAACTTCTTGAACGCGTAGTCGACCTTCGGATCGATGCCCGACATGACCGCTTACACGAGCTCCGCGATCGGCTTGCCTTCGTTCAGAATCTGCATCGGCCGGCGAGCATGGTCGTAGAACGCGTGTTTGTAGTCGATGCCGAGAGCGTGATACATCGTGGCCAGCACGCAGCCGGGCGTGTATGGCTTTTCGGTCGGGTACTCGGCTTTGTCGTTCGTCGCGCCGATAACCTGCCCCATCTGCAAACCGCCGCCGGAGAAGACGACGCTCATCGCGCCCGGCCAGTGATCGCGGCCAGCCTGCGGATTGATCCGCGGCGTGCGGCCGAACTCGCCGTAGCTGATAACGAGCACATCCTTGTCGAGGCCGCGGTCGTGCAGGTCAGCGACGAGCGTGGTAAGGGCCCGATCGTATTTTGGCAGCAGGCTGTTCTTCAGTTGATTGAAGTTGTCGCCATGCGTGTCCCAACCGCCGCCGGTTTGCACGGTGACGAAGGTGACGCCCGCTTCGACGAGTCGCCGCGCGAGAAGGCACGACTGGCCCAGATCGTGACGGCCATATTTGTCGCGGAGTTTTGGATCTTCGGCCTTAAGATTGAAAGCCTTTTGCGCGGTATCGCTGGTGACCATCTCCATCGCGTCGCGGTAGAACTTGTCGATGCCGACGATGTCCCCCTTGGTATCGATGTCGCGGCGGACCTGATCGAGTTGGCCGAGCAAATTGCGACGGCGATCGAGCCGTTCCTGCGGCACGCGGCCCGGCAGTTTCAAATTGCGAACCTGAAAGCCGTCCTGGTTCGGATCGGAGTCCGGCGTGAACGGATTGCATTCAGCGCCGAGGTATGCCGCTTTGCTGAACGGCGTCTTGTTCGGCAGCGTGACATACGCCGGCAAGCCGGGTTCGTTCGGTCCTTTCATCTTGGCGACAATCGAACCGGTCGACGGAAAGATGTTGTCGTTCACTTCGATCGTCGGCTGCCAACCGGTGAGCATCCACTGGCTCCCCATACCGTGGCCAGCGTTGGTGTGATAGGCCGAGCGGACGACGGACATCTGATGCATGGCCGTGGTGTGCATCGGCAAATGCTCGCCGACGTCGAAGCCCGCGATGTTGGTCTTGATCGGCTTGAACTCGCCGCGGATCTCAGCCGGGGCATCCGGCTTGAGGTCATACATATCGATATGACTCGGTCCGCCGGCGAGATAGAGCAGAATGACCGCCTTCTTTTTCGACGGCTTGTCGATGTCCTTGGCCTGCGCTTCGTAACGGAGCAGATCGGCGAGCGTCAAACCGCCGAGGGCCAGGCCGCCGATCTGCATGAAGTTGCGGCGGGGAAGTCGATCGCAGTGCTGAATCGAATTGCCATTGAATGTGAGCATGGAACTTTTGCTTCTTGTCTCAGAACTCAAAACTCAGAACTGAAAACCACTCTTACCGATTGAACATGAACTCGCGCGTATTCAGCACAGTCCACAACACATCTTCCAGGGCTTGCTGCTGTTTGTCCTGCGGCAGGCTTTCGACGAAGGTGTGAGTCTTCGTCAGTTCGTCCGCCGCGGGAAAGCGACCGAGGGCGCCCAGGTAAATATCGTCAATGATGTCCTTCGCCAGCCGTTTTTCTTTCAGCAGGCGGGCGATCTTGCCATTGCCGTCGGCGATCTTATTTTCCAGGTCGTCGCTGTTGGCGAGGAGCAAGACTTGCGCGAGCGTCGCACCGCTCGGGCGTTCGCATTCGCAACTGCTCACGCGGCGAGGACGATCAAACGTATCGAGAAAGTACGAACCAAAGCCTTCGTGCGGCAAATCGACGGCGCGGCTCGAGGCCGACATGTTGCTGTACTTCGTCTTGGTGCCGGTCGCTTGATCGACGGCATCCGCGAATACTTCCGCAATAATCCGCCGAGCATAATAGCGGGCGTAATTTTGGCGATCGTGCTGATTGTGTTCGTTTGGTTCGCTGGAGAGTTGATACACCTTGCTGCTGACGATCGTCCGCACGACATGCTTCATGTCGAATTTGTGTTCGACGAAGTCCTTCGCGAGAGCATTCAGCAGTTCCGGATTCGACGGCGGATTTGACTCGCGCAGATCGTCAACTTCATGCACAATGCCGCGGCCGAGGAAGTGACCCCACATGCGATTGACGAAAACCTTGGCGAAGAACGGATTTTCCGGCTTCGACATCCAATCGACGAGCGCGTGACGAGGATCTTCTTCGGGCGTGAACTTCGCATACTCGCCGTCGAGGAACTTTGGCTCCGGCGTTTTGCCCGTCAGCGGATTCTTTTCGCCGGTGCTGACTTGCGACGAAGCAAAATACGGCGGCGGTTCGCCGAAGCTCTTGCGGCCGAGGCGGGTGAAGAAGCCTGAGAGGCCGTAGTAGTCTTCCTGGCTCCAGCGTTCATACGGATGGTGATGGCAACGGGCACATTGCAAACGCAGGCCGAGAAAAACTTGCGCCGTGTCGGCAGTTACGGTGTGCAATTGATCGTCGCGACTTTGCCAGTACCAATTGATGGCGGGTGAGTCTTGCCATTCACCGGCCGCGGCGACGATGCCGCGAACGAATTCATCGTAAGGGCGATTCGCGGCGAGATTGTCTTTGATCCACGAATGAAATGCATACGCTGCCCGGTCAGCACCGGCGAGGTTGCTGTTGCGAAGAATCGTGCTCCAGCGCGTAGCAAAGTACGCCGGGTAGTCGGGCGAGTCGAGCAGCTTGTCAATCAGCTTCTGGCGTTTGTTCGTGTCCTGATCGGCGAGAAAGTTGCGGGCCTCTTCGCTCGTCGGCAAGCGGCCGCAGAGATCGATCGACAACCGGCGTAGAAACGTCGCATCGTCGCAAACTGCCGACGGCAGCAAGCCGAGCTTCATCCACTTATTTGCGACATGGGTGTCGACGTAGTTGTTCGCCGTCCAGCCAGGAATCTCCGCGAGGGGCTTGCCGTGCGGATGAATGGCATAGAAGACGCTGACCTGACCCATGTAGCGGGCCATGATCGCGGCTTCGCCGCGCTCGTCATTCACGCGAACCAAACCGTCTTCCGAGACAGCGGCCACGACATCGAGGTTACTGTTGAAGGCGGCCTGCTTGGTGACATCGCGTTTCTCACCATTCGAATACGCCGCCGTCACTTTTAGTTGCTGCGTTTCGCCCTGGCCGAAAATCCGTTGTTGCGGCTCGACGGTAACCTTCACCACCTTCGGCGCATTCGGCGAAGACGCCGGCGCACCGGCAGCGATCCAGTTCTTCAGCGTTCGATAGCTCTCGCTATCGGGATCAAGCCGTTGACCGCCGCCGTGTGGCACTTCGCCGGTCGCCTTCATCAGCAGCAGACTATTTTCCGGCGCCGATTGGCTGATACGGCGGCCGCGAGCACTCCGGACGATCGCTTCGTAATCAAACGGATGATCGAAACCGAACAGCGACAGTTTGAAACCGTTTTGTCCGCTCGCCTTGCCGTGGCAACCACCGGAGTTGCAGCCATGGCGCGACAGGATCGGCTGGATCTCGTTCTGGAAGTCGACGGCGGGCTGAGTTGCCTCCTCGGCGCGGGCAGCGCCGACCGACAAGATCAGCAACAGAACGAGAAGCGGCGTGCGCGAAACGCGGAGCAGCATAAATGGTCAACCAGGAGGGCGGGCGGATGCGGGGCGCAACGGGCTGAACTCGAATCAGCAGCGGCTGTTGCGACTGTTCATGCTAACAGATGGCCGAACTCGCAACAATGTTTCAGCTAGCACCCTCTGCCGCAGAATGCACATTCGCCTTGACCCATTTGGCGGCCTTTGCGAGACTCCGCGAGGGCCGAGGAAAATCCGCGCCCTGAGAGTATGTCTGTAAGTAAAGACAAGGATGTCTGACAATGAACCGATTCGCCTGGCTGCTTCCTCTGATGCTTCTCGTCGCCGGTGTCACCGGATGCGGCAAGTCTGACGCCACCCCACCGACGCTCGAGGCTCCCACTCAATCCACGTCCCTGCCCGGCGGCGCTGCTGTCGCGGCGTACGAGCCCAAACAAGTGGCCGTTGATGCGACGCCGGACCAAGTGGTCTCGGTGTTCCTCGAAGCGATGCGAGCCGCCGATGGCGTTTCGGTCGAGACGCTCCTCACCACGCAAGCTCGCGAGGAAACCAAACGTCACAACATGCCGGTCGAACCGGTCGCCGCCCCACATGCTCAATTTCAAGTGGCTGCCCCGCAGTACTTGCCCATGAATCCGAACGGCGCACACGTGCAAGCACAGTGGGCCGAGAGCGACGGAATGACGACCTATACCCACACGGTTATTTGGGTGTTGCGTCGCCAAGCCGAGGGATGGCGGATCGCCGGCTTTGCGATCGAACTAGTCCCCGGTCAGGGGCCTCAATTCCTGAATTTTGAGGATCCCGCCGATATGCTCAAAAAACAACAAGAAGCGGTCGCCGCCATTCAAGCAGCGGGTGAATCCGCCGCCCAACAAGCCTCACAGCCGCCACAATTGGCCCCGGGTGGTCCGACGCAGTTTAAGTAGTCGAACCGACCGACATATTAATAAGTCTTTATCCGCACACTGCTTACGTGCGGAGAGCCGCAGGCCGCGGGGAACATCTTCCCTGGCGGCCTTTTTCGTTTTTCGGCTCCTGTCACAACCGCCAGAGCTATGCTGTAAGGGTACGGTAATGGGCACGGCGTAAAGTCAACGCAGACTACGCAAATTAACGTTGACCGCTTGACATTAGATAGCCCCCTGTTACCCTAGCAGCCTAGCCTGTGTGACCACTGCAGTTTTCGTAGGTGATAAGGTTTCGCAACAGGGCAAAACCACCCCGAGAAAAGTCTGCGGGCCCGCAGGGTACAGAAGGTTGAACCTCGCTCGATTTCACGCCGTCGCGTTGCGAGGTATTCCCATGTTGACGGCAACTTGAGTTGTTTCGCCTGAAGGTACCTTTAAGGCAAGTGGAGATTTTAAGCATGAATCGTATCGTTGTTCTCGGTGTCGCGATTTTCTTCGCGTTGGTTGGCATGGCCCTCATCGGTGGTTCGGAAGCTTCGGCTTTCGGTCACCGTAAGTGCTGCAGCAGCGCTTGCTGCGGTGGCAGCTGCTGTGGTGGTTCGAGCTGCTGCGGCGGTTCGAGCTGCTGCTCGTCGTCGTGCTGCTGTGGTGGCCGTCGTAGCCGTCGTCGTTGCTGCAGCTCGTGCTGCAGCAGCAGCTGCTGCGGTGGTTCGGCTTGCTGCGGTGGCGCTGCCGCCCCGGCCGCTGTCGAAGCTGCTCCGGCCCCGGCCGCTGAAGCCGCTCCTGCTAAGTAATTTTGCTCGTTCGGATCCACAGGCTCTGACCAGCTGCGTCTTCCCTGTTGACGCGAGCTGGTATCCGACGAATTTCGTTGAAAGGCTGAATCTCACGGCGGGATTCAGCCTTTCTTCATTTCTTGCCCCGCCTCCCGCCTGCCTGCCTCTCACCATTGCCCCGTTGCTTTTTCGCCGCACTGGGCGTCGCATAACCTAGACTTGCTTAGCAACTTTCCCCTCACCACCGGATTCCCTCCCGATGGCTAGCAGTTATCAAAACAAACCCGACAAGCCCAAGCCCGCTGGGCCGTGGAATCCGACCACGCGCAGCATCATCACGGTGCTGTTGGTGATGCACTTCACCTGCGTCTTTGTCGTTCTTGCCTCCAACAACGGCCGGTCGCCGCTGCAGAATCGCCTGGTGCGGATCTTCGGCTTCTATACCCAGCTGCTCAACTTCGATCCCGACTCCACTCCCTACAGCCTGACCTACGGCGAACAGACCGACGACGTGGTCTTTGTCGTCGACCTGTATGCCGACGGCGACAAGCCGGTATCGGCCCAGAAGCTTCTGAAGTCGGTCACGCTGCCTGACCGCGGCTCGAAGCTGCTCGACGAACAAAAGCGGTACTTCAAAATCGGCCGCATCATGGCTTTGGGCTCCGATCCGCAAAACCCGCAGGACGATACGACGGGCGAAATTGCCCGCGCCTTCGGCAAACGGATCATGGAAGAAAACGACGCCCGGCGTTGCGTGATTCACTGCATTCGCCGCCGCAGCCAACCCATGAACCTCGAAGAAATGGGGACCGGTTTTAAGCGCGATGATGCCACCGATCGCAGCTATGACGTGATGATTTATGAAGCCGACGTCTGGCTCGATGAAGACAACCAGGTGCAAGCCATCAAGCGTTCGGCCGTCAACGAAGTCGCTCCGCGTCAGGGAGGTTCCTAATCATGTTGCTGAAACAAAACGCCGCGACTTTTTCCGAAGAGTGGTTCAATGCGATGGGCGAAGGCTGGAACCAATTCTGGTTCGGCACGGCCTCGTCAAAACCCCTCAGCCTCATCCGCATCATGACGGGCTTGGTCTTGATTGTGTGGTTCCTCTCGCAACACGCCGATCTGCTCCGCTGGTTTGGGCCGAACAGCCTGCTGCCACAGGCCACGGTGACGAACCTCACCACCTCTCCCGATTTCGTGAGTTATCACTACACGTTGCTGGCCTTCGCTCGCACTCCGAGCGAAGTTCGCATCTTCGAATACATCGGCATCGCCGCTGCGGCCTGCCTGGCCGTTGGTTTATTCGCCCGTGTTTCCGCTGCTGTCACGTTAGCGATCCTACTGAGCTTCGTTCATCGCGTGCCCATGATCAGCGGACTTGCAGAACCCGTCCTCGCGCCGCTGCTGTTTTATCTCGTCATCGGCCCCTGCAGCGAATATTTCAGCGTCGATGCCTGGCTCGCGCGGAAGAAATCCACGGCGGAACCACAGCCCAGCCAACTCGCAAACCTCACGCTCCGCATGCTGCAAGTCCATCTCGCAGCCCTCATCTTCATGATGGGCATGTCGAAGCTGGCTCAAGAGAACTGGTGGATCGGCGACGCCATCTGGTACCTGCTCGCGCAAACTCGCTCGCGCCCGGTCAATCTCACGTCGCTCCGCGGCACGCCGATGCTGGTCAACGCCTGGACGCACGCGATCGTTTACTTCGAGATCCTGTTCCCAGTCCTAATCTGGAATCGCTTTGCCCGACCGATCCTGTTGATCATTGCCATTCCGATTTGGTTGTCGATCGCGCTCGCCACAGGTCACGTTATGTTCGCCCTGACGATGATCACGGCTTCGATCGCCTTCTGGCAACTTGCAGGCGACGAGAAAGTCGCCCGCCAGGGTTTGGCGTAATTCGCGATTACTCTTGCGATTGCCGTTCAAAGGCTGCCGCGGTGCTCGACCTGAAAAGGACCACCGTGGCCCAAATGCCGAACGGAATACCAACAACAATCGTTGGCGTGACAAACGGGATGCAGGCCATGATGGCGGCCACTCGGCAGAGTCGCAGCGATCTCATTTGCCGCATACGGAGTGCAGCGAAACAAATGAAGATCGATGGCAACGACATCAAAGTGATCAGTGCCGGCTCCATAACATTCGCGCCTGCGAAAAATTGGTAGAGCCAGATCGGAATCGTCAGCACATTAAGTGACTGCATTCCCGCCAACAACAGCAGCCCCATCGACGGCCCACGCAGGGCTGGGATCATTTGATCCTCAGCCGTTTCAACCGAGAGCTCGATCCCCTGCGGCGATTCGTAGGGATTGATGGCAGGATCGGTCAGCGTATGTTCCGACGACTGCTTCATTTTTCAATCTGCAATCTCTGTTTTTCAATCTGCAATCCTATTCGTCCGTCACGCAACCTTCGCTCGCCGTTTTCACGTTCTTGATGTACTTATAGAGCGTGCCACGGGTCGCTTTGAAGGCGGGCATCTTCCAGGCCTTTTTGCGAGCGGCCATTTCGGTGTCGGACACAGCCACGTCGATGCGCTTCGAGTCGGCATCGATGGTGATGATGTCGCCGTCCTGGACCAGTGCGATCGGGCCGCCGAGTTGCGCTTCCGGCGTGACGTGGCCGATGATGAAGCCGTGCGAGCCGCCGCTGAAGCGACCATCGGTCATCAGGGCCACTTTGTCGCCGAGGCCGGCGCCCATGATGGCGCTGGTGGGAGTGAGCATCTCGGGCATGCCAGGGCCGCCTTGCGGGCCTTCGTAGCGAATGACGATCACTTCGCCACCTTTGATCTTCTTCTGCTCGAGGCCCTTGAGCATGTCTTCTTCGCTGTCGTAAACGAGCGCCGGGCCGGAGAACTTCATCCCTTCCTTGCCGGTGATTTTCGCGACGGAACCTTCCGGCGAAAGATTGCCGCGAAGGATTTGAATGTGACCGCTCGGTTTGATCGGCGTTTCGAGCGGCACGATCACGCGTTGCCCTTCGGCGAGACCGTTCACGCTTTTCAGATTCTCGGCAATCGTCTTGCCGGTCACGGTCATACAGCTGCCGTCGAGGTAGCCTTTCTCGAGCAGATATTTCATCAGCGCCGGAATACCGCCGACGTTATGCAAGTCTTCGAACACATACTTGCCGCTCGGCTTGAGATCGGCGATGAACGGCACGCGGTCGCTCACCTTCTGGAAATCATCGATCGTCAGATTCACGTTGATCGCGCGGGCCATGGCGATCAAGTGCAGCACCGCGTTCGTCGAACCGCCGGTGGCCATGATCACGACCATCGCATTTTCAAACGCGGCGCGAGTCATGATGTCGCTCGGCTTGATGTCTTTTTCCATCAAGTTGCGAATCGCCTTGCCAGCCGCGATGCATTCGCCGATCTTCAGC
Source organism: Anatilimnocola floriformis (assembly GCF_024256385.1). Lineage (NCBI taxonomy): Bacteria > Pseudomonadati > Planctomycetota > Planctomycetia > Pirellulales > Pirellulaceae > Anatilimnocola > Anatilimnocola floriformis. The sequence goes on along the minus strand of NZ_JAMLFW010000001.1, from coordinate 2,171,392 downwards.
GGATCTTCGGCAGGGATCGACGAGCTGTACGGCAGCGACATGCCCATGGCTTCGATCGCTGAGGCCATCGTGTTCGCGGTGTACATACCGCCGCATGCGCCGGCGCCAGGAATGCTGCGGCGAATAATACCCGCCCGTTCCTCTTCGGGAAGCCGCCCCGCGATGAATTCGCCATAAGCTTGAAACGCCGAAACGATATCCAATTTCGGATGCAACGGCGGCAAGCAACCCGCACGAATCGTCCCGCCGTAGATCATGAGCGACGGCCGATTGAGCCGAGCCATGGCCATGATGCAGCCCGGCATGTTTTTGTCGCAACCCGGAATGGTGATCAGTGAGTCGTACCACTGGGCGCCCATCACGGTTTCGATGCTGTCGGCGATCAGGTCGCGCGATTGCAGCGAAAAGCTCATGCCATCGGTGCCCATCGAGATGCCATCGCTCACGCCGATGGTGTTGAACCGCATGCCGATCAAGTCCGCGCCGACGACGCCCTTCTTCACCTCGTCCGAGAGCTTGTTGAGGTGCATGTTGCAGGTGTTCCCTTCGTACCACACGCTGCAAATGCCGACCTGCCCCTTGTTCATGTCTTCGGGAGTCATGCCCGTGCCATAGAGCATCGCCTGCGAGGCGCCTTGGCTTTTGGGCTGAGTAATGCGGCTGCTGATTTTGTTGAGTGCGTTCATCGTTGCTGCAAAAAGTGGCTGCGAAGGATCGTGGCGAGGAAGGGATAGGACGGTAGACCGCGAGACAACCATTCAGGTTCGCGCGGTCTGGTTCGGCCGAGTCAGGAAAATGGAAAGCGTTCCATCCTAAATGGGCAATCGCTGCTCAACTACCCCTGATCGAGCGAGTGAATGAGCTGCCGCGGGCGATGTTGCGGTTCTACGCAACCGCTACGACGTTCCGTTCGTGGAGCGCGGTGGCTCGCAACAGAATGCAGCCCTGCAGAACTTCGGACCGGCCGGGCGAACCGACGGCTGCGGTGGGGCAAGCGACAAGGCCGCGAAGCTGCGACCAATGTTTCTTCAAACCGAACGGCACGGAACTCGAGCTGACGTTGCCGACCTGGCGCGTGAGGCCGTTGATCACTTCGCCGGCGATGCCGAGTTGTTCCATCTTCATCGCGGCCAGACGAACGATCGCAGCGCCGGCTTGATGCGGCAGGACGTAGCGGACGTCTTCTTTGGCGATGCCCGTAGCAGCGAGCGCGCCTTCGAGAGCGCCAGCCATCGCTCGCGGCGCGGCATCGGCGATTCCCATGCCATCGAGCGAGAAGACCAAGCGTTCGGCTTCGCTGCTTTGGCCGCCGTCGCTCGTCGGCGTGATGACATCTTTGCGCAGTTCAAAATTGAAATACGGCGCGCTCGTCGGCCGGCGCTCGGCAGCCGCGTGCAACAGTTCGAAGTGGACGGGATACTCGCGGCTGTCGGTGCGGGCGATGAGCGTGGCGGTCGAGAGATCGCCAAACAGACCAGCCGTTTGAGGACAACCGTAGTCAGTGATGCGGCTGATCTTGCTCGCCGTCACGACGAGCACGAACTGATGCGACTGAAGTTTGATCTTGGGCAGAATCCGCTGTGTCACTTGCGATAGTGCGCGAGGATAACCGCTGCAGAACCAATTGACGGCGGTCACGCTGCAGTTCGATAGCCCCAACCGACGAGCCACCTGGCGGGCAGCGCGGCGCGTTCGTTCGCGGCGGGCCAGTTCATCGCTCAGGTGCTGGTGAGCCTGAGTCATCGGCACAAACGACGGAGAGACAAACACCAAGGCCGCGCAGTCGCGCAGGTTGCAACCAAATTCGCCTTGCAGTTTGCGAACAGCTTGCCAGGCGAGGCCAACTTCGTCTTCACTGGCAACGAACCGCGACTCGATGCCCGTATGCTGCGCAAACTTGCGCGGCATGCCGTTGAACCACGAGTTACTCAGCGCCCAGGACGGCTCGTGCACGGCGAGTGCCGAGATTCCAATCCGGGGTTGAGCCTTTGTTTGCATCGTTCGGTCCGCTTCACACCGGGGCCGTGAAATCGCACTGCCGTGAAATCGCGCTGACAGGCGATTCTCACTTTCTACTTATCGGATTGGGCACGTACCGCTCACGATGCGGATTTGGCAAACGTTGCCGGATTGCTTGCGAGCTGCGGCTAGCAATGCTGCAGATGTAGAAGAGCACGCACAAGCGGCAAACTTCGCCCCAACTGCGCCGATTGCTTTCCGTATGCCGCCGACTACCATCAGGCGCAGCAATTTATCCACCGAATTCATCTGGAATATGACTATGGGCAGGCTGCAGGGTTTGCGGTCGCTGGCTGCTGTTACCTTGATTTTTTCAGGCTGGGCGATGGCAGCGATAGCGGATGAAGAAATCCGCCTGGCCACCGAGCCCGCCCTTTCGCCCGATGGTCAGACGTTGGCTTTCAGCTGGCGGGGCGATATCTGGAAAGTGCCGGTCGCGGGCGGACTGGCGACGCGTTTGACGACCGACGCCGGCCTCGACACTGCGCCTGAATTCTCGCCCAATGGCGAAGAGCTAGCCTTCATCAGCAGTCGGCCTGGCAGTCAGCAAGTCTATTTAATGCCCGCCGCCGGAGGCACGCCGCGGCAAGTGACTCACCACACGGGCGGCTACCAGCTACAAGGTTGGTTGCCAGATGGCACGGGGCTGCTCACCTCCGCGCAGCGCGATCATTACTGGCGCCGGCCTGATCGGTTTTTCGTCGTGCCCCGCGAAGGGCGAGTGCAAGAGCGATTGCTGTTCGACGATTATGGCGCCGATCCGCAACTTTCTCCTGATGGCAAGAAGCTCCTCTTCACCCGCGAAGGCGAAGCTTGGTGGCGGAAAGGTTACTACGGTTCGCAGGCGGCGCAGATCTGGCTGTACGAACTTGAAGCGAAGAAATTCACGAAGCTGATCCACAACGCGCACAGCTCGCGTTGGCCGCTGTGGAAACCCGATAGCTCGGGCTTTTATTTCGTCGGCGCTGAGGATGGCACAAACAATCTGTGCGAATACACGTTCGAAACCAAAGCCACGAAACAGCTGACGACCTTCAAAGACGACGGCGTGGTCTTTCCAACGCTATCGCGCAACGGCCAGCAGATTGTCTTTCGCCGGCTGTTTGATTTCTATCGCTACGAACCCGGTGGCGCGGCGCCGACGAAAATCGACATTCGCTGCTCAGCCGATCTCGCCACGCCGCCCGAGTTGCGCCGCGCGTTCACGGCTGCAACCGATTTTGCGACGACGAAGGATGGCCTCGAAGTCGCATTCATTGCCGGTGGCGATGTGTGGGTGATGGACACCGAACTGCGCGAGCCGCAGCAGATCACCAATACACCGGAGGAAGAGCGCGACTTGACATTCGCTCCCAGTGGCGATGCGCTGTGGTTCGTCAGCGACGCTGGCGGCAAGACCGATCTGTGGAAAGCGGAGCGCACCGACAAAGCGAAGTATTGGTGGCAGAACAACAAATTCAACCTGCAACGCATGACCGACGATGCGCACGTCGAGAGCCAGCTGCAGTGGAGCCCCAGCGGCGACCAGCTCGCTTATCTGCGCGATACCGACTTGTGGACGATCACGCCCGCCGGCGAAGCGAAGGAGCGCTTCAAGCTCCGCGAGTCATTCGGATACGATTGGTCGCCCGATAGCAAATGGCTGTGCTACTCAGCCATCGACGACGACTACAACTCCGATGTCTGGATCGCGCCGCTCGATGCGTCGCTGCCGGCCGTGAATCTTTCGCGGCATCCCGACGTCGATCATTCGCCCGTCTGGTCGCCCGACGGCAAGCTGATCGCGTTCAGCGGCCGGCATCAAGAAGAAGAAACCGACATTCACGTCGCGTACCTGCGGGCTGCTGACTTTGAACAGGCTTCGCGCGATCGCAAGCTCGAATCAGCCGTGGAAAAGATGACGAAGGGTCGCAAGGGTGGTTCGCGATCTGGCAACTCGGCTGGTGGTAGCTCGGGAAACAATCCCATGACGCCAAGCGTGAAACCGGCCGAGCCCGTGGTGATCGATTGGGATGGTCTGCACGACCGTATTCGCCGCGTGTCGATTCCTGATTCGACCGAGACCAATCTTTTCTGGTCCCCCGATTCGAAGAAACTCGCTTTCACCGGCACGGTCGAAGGCAAACGCGGCCTGTACTCGATCGAGTTCCCAGAGAATCTGAAACCGACTTCACTCATCACGGGCACCGGCAGCAGCGCACGCTGGTTGGCCGAGGGAAATCAAATTGTCTGGCTGCAAACCGGCGTGCCGACGAGCAACGTGCCGGGAGGCAAGAACAGCACGTATAACTTCACGACTCAGCATCAAACGAGCCGGTCCGAACGGAATCGCGCGGCCTTTGATCAATGTTGGCGAGTAATGCGCGATCGTTATTACGACCAGCGGTTAGGCAATCGCAATTGGGACGAGATTCGCCGCAAGTACTCCGACGTCGCTGCTAGCGCGACCGATGAACGTCAGCTGGCCACGGTCATCAGCTTGATGCTCGGCGAACTCAACGGTTCACATCTCGGCTTCACGCCTCTCTCGGCAGGCAATCCGAATGATAACGCGCGGTTGAGTGACGCCACGTTTGATCCGCTGTCGCTCTGGGCCGAAGGCGAACCCGATCCCGAACCGCCCACGCCGGCCGCACCCAAGCCGCCCACGGAATGGAGGCCAGTCACCGTTCATCTCGGCTTGCGGTTTGATCCGGAGTACAAGGGCCCCGGCCTGAAAGTGAAAGATGTCATCCCCGGCGGACCAACGGCGAAAAAGAGTTCGCTGGTCGAAGCCGGTGAGATCGTGCTCGCCATCGACAGTGTGACGGTCGATCCGTCCTACGACCTGACGCAAGTCTTGAACGGCAAGCCGGATCGCGATGTTCGGCTCACGGTGAAAAACGCGAAGGGCGAGGAACGACAAGTTACTGTGCGGCCGGTGCCATCGAGCAGTTTGCTGAGCAATCGACTCTACGAAGAATGGATAAGGCAGAACCGCAAAAAGGTCGACGAGCTGTCGCAACGGAAGCTCGGCTATCTGCACATCCAAGCCATGAGCAACTCGAACTTCACGAAGTTCGACGAAGACCTCTACGTCGCCGGCGCGGGGAAAGAGGGCCTGGTGATCGACGTGCGCGAAAACGGCGGCGGCTCGATCGCCGATCATCTTCTGACCGCGCTCTCGCAGCCAGTGCACGCCATCACGCTCGGCCGGCAAGGGGGCGTGGGCTATCCGCAGGATCGCAAGGTCTACGCCACCTGGAGCAAACCGATCATCGTGCTTTGCAATCAAAACAGCTTCAGCAATGCCGAGATCTTTGCTCACGCCATCAAAACTCTGGGCCGCGGCAAGCTCGTCGGCGTGCCGACGGCGGGCGGAGTGATCAGCACCGGTTCGGCGCGGATTATGGACATCGGTCAGATTCGCACGCCGGGGCGCGGTTGGTACCTGTCGAACACCGGTGAAGACTTCGAACTCAACGGCGCCGTGCCCGATGTCATCCTCTGGCCCGAACCTGGCCAAATGCCGCGCGGCGAAGACATGCAACTCGGCAAAGCCGTTGAACTGTTGCAAGCCGATGTGGCTGCCGCGAAAGCCAAGCCGCAACCCACGCTGAAGAAGGCCAGCGAACGGCCAGAATTTGCAAAGTGAAAATGAAGACATCACTAAACTCGGTTTTGTGGCTCATCTGCATCTTCGCCGGACTTTGCACCGCGCGAGCCGAGGAGCCGCTACGGCTGCGCGTGCTCAGTTACAACATTCATCACGCCGAGGGTGTCGATCGGAAGCTCGACGTGCCGCGGATCGCCGAGGTGATGCTCTCCGTCAAGCCGGACGTCATCGCCGTACAAGAAGTCGATCGCAAGGTCAAACGCTCGCGCGGCGAAGATCAGCCCGCCGAACTGGCCCGCCTCACGAAAATGCACGCCGCCTTCGGCGAAAACATCGAACTGCAAGGAGGCCACTACGGCAACTTGCTGCTCTCGCGTTTTCCCATTATTCGCCACAAGAATCATCTGCTGCCGAACATTGATAAAAGCGAACAGCGGGGTGTGATCGCCGCCGAACTGCAAATCGCGGAGGGCAAGCCGCCTCTGCTGTTCTACGCCACGCACTTCGACTTTCGCAGCGATGAGCGAGAACGGTTGGCGTCGGTGAAGATGATCAACGAGTTGGCCGCCGCGCACGCCGATCAACCTGCGCTGCTGGCCGGAGATCTCAACGCCACACCAGAGAGCAAAACGCTGTTAGATCTGGCCGCAGCCTGGACGCAGGCCAATGACAAACCGCTGCCGACGATTCCTGTCGAAAAGCCATCCAAGCAAATCGACTTCATTCTCTACCGGCCGAGCGAGCGTTGGAAAGTGATCGAAGTACGCGTGCTCAACGAAGCCATTGCTTCCGACCACCGCGCCATCTTCGCGGAGCTGGAAATGTTACCCGCGCAATAGTCTCTGCCTAACCTTTTTCTCGTGAGCCGTTTAATTTCTCTCACTCGCGGTTGGCACGGGACCATCGATTGCTTCGTCAGGCAATCTGTGCGGTTCTACTTTCCTCGCTGCTCAGCACACTTTCGGTGCTAGGCAGCGAGCCGATTACGCCCGCGGCCATTGCAGCCCTGGCTGCCGAGTGCAAATCAGACCGCAAGGCGATGGACTTGATCGCCAGGTTCGGCAACGATTTCGCGGGGCTCGATCTCAGCGGCGTCGATTTCCGTGGCGTCCACACGGCGGGCCTGGAAACGAATCTGCGCAAGGCCAACTTCTCGGGAGCGAAGCTTGCGAAGGCACAGTTCGGCGCGGCCATTCTCGATGGCGCTGATTTCAGCGGTGCGGATTTAACCGATGCCGAATTCGTCACGGCCAGCCTGCGAGGTGCTAATCTTCAAGAATCCACTTTGACGCGTACGCAACTTCAGTGGTGCGATTTGACGCGCGCGAATTTGGGCGGCAATGATCTCTCGACGACGCTCCTCACCAGTTCTGACTTTAAGCAAGCCAATCTCGCGGGCTGCGCGCTGGCAAGTGTAAATCGCGAATATGGCACTGGCTACTTCGAACGCGCTGACCTGACTGGCGCCGACCTGCACGGACTATCGTTGGTCCGCGCCAATTTCCGGGGTGCAATACTATGTTCTGCAAATCTGCAAGATGCAGACCTTGAGGAAACCGATTTCACTGGCGCAGATCTTCAGGAGGCAGACCTAACGAATGCGAAATTGCATGCTGCCATTTTTTATTCGGTTCGTGGGATCAGTGAGAAGGAACTCCGCGAATTACAGCGGCAAGCACGACGCTGGGAGTTTGACTTGCAGGCGGGCATCCAATGCTTCCTCGGCAGCCCGCTTTTTCCATTGGCGTTACTAGTGGTGATCCCATCGGCAGCTTGGGCGACGGGATGGACTCGCAATCGCCGACCAGATTTGGCACAGGATCATCCACAGCCTGTTCGGCAATACAGTATCTCCAGTTTGCTATTCGCCACCTTCTTCATCGCACTTTTCCTCGGCACCGGGCTCTGGTCAGCAACAGGTCTCTTTTCGCTGACGATGGTCACTGCGTTCTGTCTTATGATCGAAAAGATTGTCTTCAACCGGCCGCCACGTCCTCACGCGATTGCGCCACTCGTCGTGGGTCTGAGTTACGCCGCATTGAACGCGGTGTGTGTCCTGCTCTTGCGAGCGGAGTCGATCATGTTGCTGGCGGCTTTAGCGATTCTCATTTTTCCGCCGACTGCATTGATTGCTGTGATTGCCACCTTCAAGTTCCGTGGCTGGCCGCTACTAACTTGGGAGTTGCTCGGCTTGGCAATTTGGCTCGGCGGAATTGCGTTTGCCAATTTATGGTTTTTTGCAGAAATATTCGCTTCCGTTTAAAAGTTCGCGAAGCTACTTCGTTTCCGTCTTCCGCAAGTTCAACTTGCAACCTGGATCATGTGGGGTCGCCGCGCCGGTTTCTTCGACCGGATGGGTGAAGAGATACTTCCACACTTCTTCGTGAATGAATTTTCCTTCGGCGTTCTTCACCGCAGAGCCGCCGGGAACCACCGAACTGTGCGCACGGTTGGCATCCTTCTTTACATCGGCCGCCGTGATCAGTCGTCGCGTGTTGCCGTAAGGCGCCTTCGTTTCGTCGACATCGACGATCGGGCCGAATTCGCCGAGGCCGAGCAGTTCCCATGACCGGCAATAGTGATCTCCCGTCCAACCGCCGTCGAGCACGTGGCTGAAGCCGAAGTAGCGATTGGCTGGCGTCGCCGAGGGGAGTCCTTGCCAGGTTTCGTATTGATCGCGTGGGCCGCAGAACATCACCACGCGATCAACCTTCTGATGCTTGGCAAACCGCGCGGCAGTCGTCGAGCCGTGCGAACTGCCGGCCATGATCACACGATCCCACTTCAGATCTTTGCCATCGGCGGTCAGAAACTGTTGCCATTCGCCGACAGGATTTTCCTTCGCCAGCCATTTCACAAACTGCAGGGCCCGCTCCTGCATGCCGTCCGGCTTGGGAATGTTCACGACATCGCTGAAGTCCTCGCCAGTAGCAGCTTCCAGGCGAATCTTCCCTAAAAACTTGTCATCGGCCGGCGGCGGCTCTTTGCCGAATTGGCCGAACCAGCCATTCGCGTAGTGGACTTGAATGGCATGCAATCCATAACCCGAAACTCGCTCGAAGAGTGGCTGACTGTGCCCCATCAACCAAATGACGAGTTTGCCTTGCGACTTCACGCGTGTGTCGACGCACGCATGCTGTACATCCTGCGGCTTGCCATCCTTCTCAAGGAAAAAGTTAATCTCGGGATGCGCCTTCACGCGCGAGTCGATCTGACTCGCGCGGGCGGTCAGGTCGTAGCGCTTCGGACTGGGATCCGCAGCGCTAGCGGAGATCGACATTGAGATCAGTAAAACAATCAGCCAAGCGTTTCGAGACATCTTATTGCCTGGGAAAGGAATCCGGCGAATTCACAAGCCTGAGGGCGAAGGAACTAGCGAGATTCCTTCGCTGGCGCTTCAGGCTTGTGGGAACGCCTACGGCCTGAAAACTACTTACTTGATTTCCCGAATCCGGATGTTCTTAAACTCCACCCACATCGGTTTGCCGGCGTGCAGTTGCAGTGCGAGAATGCCTTCGCTCAGGGCGAGGTCGGGATTGTTATCGGTGAAGTCGAGAATTAGGCGGCCGTTGAGGAAGTGCTGAATGTTCTTCCCCTTGCCGATGATCACGACGTCGTTCCAATCGTCGAGCTTCATCAGTTTGTCGAAACCGGCCTGGTCGATCAGGTCCGACTTCTTCACCTTCTTGCCGTCGGTTTCCCAGGTGGCTTCTTCGCCGACGAGGCAGATGCGGCCGCGCTTGCCACCTTCGTCGTAGATGAACGACGAGGTGTTGGGGAACTTGGTTTCGTTGCGCAGTTCGTGCTGATAGCCGCGCACGACCCAGTTGTTGCTCGGCTTTTCGGTGATGTGCTTCGAGCGGTATTGAATGCCCGAGTTGTTCGAGGCATTCATCTTGAACGACAACCGCAGTTCAAAATCCTTGGTCGTGCCATCCTTCCAGATGATGAAGGTGTTTCCCTTGGCGACGTTTTCGGCTGTCGTTTCGCCATGGAGCACGCCATCCTTCACGCTCCACAGCCGCGGGTCGCCATCCCAGCCGGTCAGGTCCTTGCCGTTGAAGATCGATTTCATGCCCTCGCCTTCCGGCGGCGCGGAAACCTGCGCCCAAACCGGCAACGCGCAGAGCGATAAAAGTAACAGGGACGAGCCAAAGCTGCGAAGCATGACAATCTCCAAAGTGTGGTGGGAGAGGGATGAACTCTTCCAACAGTTTGTAGCAGATTGTCGGCGAGTTGGCAGCAACTCGCGGGGAAGTGGCGGTCGTGAGCGGGATGAGAATTACGCAAGAAACAAAAACACCGAGCGCCAGTTGAGTGGCACTCGGTGCAGTGTGATCAGCGATCGCGTGACGAACTAGTACTGGCCGTAGTTGATCGGCTGTTGCTGCGGATAGTAGTTCGGCGTGGGCGAGTAGAACGAGCTGGGCCGCGTCGGTTGATAGTAGCTGCCGTAGGCCTGCGTCGGCTGCGGTGCGTAGGTCGAACCAGTGTAAGGCTGGATCGGCCGTGGCTGCTGGTAGGGCGTGTAAGGTTGCGGGTTGTAGTACGACGCAGTCGGCGCTGGCGTGAGCGGCGCGGCGTTGTAGTTGTAGGGCGTGTACTGCGGTTGGTACTGCGCGCTGTATGGCGCGGTATACGCCGGCGTGTTGTAGGCGGGCGCGTTATAAGTCTGCGGGTAGAACGAGCTGTTCGGCACCGAAATGGCGGGCGGCGCGACGAGCGATGGCGGATAATTCGCAGCTGGTGCTCCCATGCCTGGCACGTTCACAGCGGGCGGTGCGTAGGTCGCCGGCACCACGCCCGGATTGGCTTGCAGGTATTTGTCAGTTGGATACACCGGCACAAACACCGGCCGCATCGCCGGCGCGCTCGGCAGCGAGTACGAAGACGAAACCCGATATCGCGGCCAGGCGGCTTGGCTGGTCGAAGCGAGGCCGAGCACCGCGAGCGTGGCGACGAGGAAGAGCGAGTTGCGATGAGTGCGTGTCATGGACGGCTGTCCCTATATCCGGAATTTTTCGAATTCGTTTCAAGTCGAGTGAATCATAGGACTCGCGACCGTGGCAGCAAGCAATAACCGCGCTAATTGATCCAAAAAGCACATTGCCAGTCCACTTATTCCGCCTGCGCAAGCTTTGCTGGCGATACCAGCACTAGCGAGGTGGAAGAGTTTGCCTTTCGGCCACGACATTACTACGCAGCCGAGGGCGAACTGGTTTACGACTTGAACACGCGGAACAAGTAGAACAGGGATGGCACGAGGAGCAGCCCGCCAACTGGCAGGGAGAGAACCAGAAAAAGCAGCGTTGCGTGCGGCGCTGCGGTGGTCTCAAAGGTGAGATCGGGATAAACCAGAAACGGGTGTTGAGCCAAACCCCAGCCAAGAATCAGCATGCAGATTTCGCCAGCGGCAAAGACGCGGCTAAGAACATACCGCCGTGTGAAGACTGCCCAAGCCGAAGCGGCGAAACAGAACAGACCGGCGATCACCACTGGAAGTGCTCGCGGCGAGAGCATGCGATCGACGAACCAGCGAGCTTCGAACCAGGCGAGCGCCAGCACAATACCCGCGAGCGCGGCGGTGCCGGTTCCGGCGAGAATCGCGCGATATCTAAAATCCTCGCGGAGTTCGCCTTGGGTCTCGTTCGTCAAATAAACGGCGGCGAGATACGCGCACGTAACCAGAGCCAGCAGACCGTTCGCAAGTGCATAAGGCGTGAGCCAGAACGCAGGATGTGCCTCGACTTGACCGTCCTTCACTTGGATCAAGCCTTCGGTCACAACACCGAACGCCGCGCCGAGCAGCACGGGGGAAATAATCGAAGCCACGCCGAAGACTACGCCCCAGATGCTGGTATCGGCTGCATCGCTGGGTTCTTGGGCTTGATAAGAACGAAACACAAACGACGCGCCGCGAAGAATGATCCCCACCAGCGCCAGATGGAACGGCACAAACAGCGCGATAGCAAGTTTGGAATAGGCTCGCGGAAAACAAGTGAAGAGGACCACGACGACAAAGATCAGCCAGACGTGGTTCGCTTCCCAGACCGGGCCCATCGCTTTTTGGATGGCGAGCCGCTGTTCTCTTTTGCGTGGACCAGTCGCGAACAGATCCCACACGCCGCCGCCGAAGTCGGCGCCGCCGAACATGCCGTAAGCCATCATGCCGAAGAGCGCAGCCGCGGCAGAAATGTTCACCAGGAGCTCGGTGGAAATCATTTCGCCACCTCGCCGTCCTTGCTCGATTGAGCCAGCTTCCAGAGTAGTGCAATGACCATCACCGTCAGCAATCCATACAGCAGCGTGAAAGCGACAAACATTCCTTGCACGCCAGCCACTGGAGTGACGGCATCCTTGGTTCGCATCAGCCCCTGAATGACCCACGGTTGCCGGCCGAGTTCGGTGACCATCCAGCCCGATTCCAGACCGATGAACCCGAGCGGCGTGCAAACAATCAGGGCCCGCATCAGCCAGCGGCTGCTCAGCACGTTCTCTCGGTACCGAAACCAGGCAATCCAAAACCAAACCGAAACAAACATCAGCGCCGTGCCCGAGCCAACCATGATTTGAAACGCCAGATGCGTCAGTTCGATATTCGGCCAATCGCGCTCCGGCACACGATCGAGGCCCGGTACTTCCGCCGTTGAGTCGCCGGTTGCAATGAAGCTCAAACCGCCGGGAATCTCGATCGCGTATTTCGTTTCGCGAGTCTTTTCATCGGGCCAACCGCCGATTCGCAGCGGCGCGTGCTTTTCGGTTTTGAATTGTCCTTCCATGGCAGCGAATTTCGTCGGCTGCGTTTTGAAAACGAACTTGGCGAGTAAGTCGCCACTCATTGGTTGCAGAAAAGCGCACACTCCGCCGAGCAACATCGCCGCGATGAGCCCGGAGCGAACGTAAGCGTCGTTGCGCCCCTTCAGCGCGAGATAGGAATACCAACCAGCGACCGCAAATGCGACCGACAAGTAACAAGCGAGCGTGCTGTGCCACGCCATGTAGAACCACAACGGCTGCTTGAAGATCGCGATCGGATCGGTGACTGTCACGACCTTATCGGCCATCTCGAAACCCACCGGCTGCTGCATCCAAGCGTTCACGCCAAGCACAAAGATGCCTGACAGCATGCCGGTCGTCGCAATCACCACACCACTCAACCAATGCGCGAGCGGGCTGATCTTGTCCCATGCGTAGAGGTAGATGCCAATGAAAATGGCTTCGAGAAAAAACGCATAACCCTCGAGGCCGAAGATATGGCCGACAACCGCGCCCATGATTTCCATGTACGCGGGCCACAGCAGACCCAACTCAAGCGACAGAGCCGTGCCGCTCACCGCGCCGACGGCGAACAGCAGCCCCATCACCTTCGACCATTTCTTGGCGAGCTTCTTGTACTGCTCCTGGCCCGTTCGCAGATACATCCCTTCGACCATCACCAGCAACAATGGCAAGCCGATTCCCACGGCAGCATAGACCATGTGAAACGCCAGTGAGATGGTCATTTGCCAGCGCGCGGCAGTCAGGGAATCCATGGGTGGTGGGGGCTAGGGGCTGGGAACTGGGATCTAGGGCGGGGGAAGCCTAGGCAGCAGAAACAAAAATGGGCTAGGGAATGCGTTCAATTGTAACGCATTTCCCCAGCCCCTAGTTCCCAGCCCCCAGCCCCGGCGTTCACGCCTACGGCTCGAGTTCTACATTCCAGTACGCTTCGCTGATGAACTTCGTCCAGCTCGCGATGGGCATGCTGCTGATGGCGTACAGCGGCTTCCACTTCGGTCGGATGGGCGTCTTCTTCAGCCGCATGCCGACTTCGGCGAGGCCGTGATTGGCCTTCTTCTTATTGCACTCGACGCACGCGAGCACGCAATTTTCCCACGTGCTAAGACCGCCGCGCGAACGCGGGGTGACGTGGTCGATCGTCAGATCGTCGCCCCCCGGCTGCACGCCGCAGTATTGGCACTGGTAGTGGTCGCGCTTGAACAGGTTGCGGCGACTGAACGCCACGTCCATCTGCGGCATGCGGTCGTAGACCGTGAGCGAAACGACTTCGGGCACTCGCATCCGCGAATGTATAGCCTGGATGAAAGGCTCGCCGTCGAGCGGCTTGAGTTGCGACCAGTCTTGCCAGTCGTACTGCTGAAAGTCGGTCGGGTCGACAACCTTCGCCGTGCCGTTCCAAAGTAAGACCAGCGAGCGGGCCACCGTCGAAACTCGAACCGGCTGCCAGTTGCGATTGAGCACCAGCGTCGGTCGCTGGAGAACTGCCGTCGTCATACATGCACCTCCGCGTAGGAAAGTAACACGACCAGTCGGCTCACAGCTCGAAAGCTGTCGCCGCATGCGTGCCTATCCTCGGCAGCACGCGGTTGGTAAACCAGGCTGGGCGTGAACCCCTCCTAACCCGGACCATTGCCGGGAATACCCGATGCGGAAGCCTTACCGATCTCCTTAGTTATACCACAGGACGCCAGGAATAGCTCCTAGGTTCGCGGGCACGGGGAAAAAGGGACGGGCGCGTGTTGGGATGCGGAGTTGGGAGATAGGGAGATTGGGTGCGCGTACTTACAATGAGCGGAGGCTTCTCCGTTCTACTTTTGACTGCGGCCATGGCTAAGAAAAAATCATCCACGAGCGTCAAGATTCTCTTTATTGGCAACAGCTTTACGCAGCGGAATGACTTGCCGGAGTTAATCGCCCAGTTGGCCGCCGCGCGCGGGGTGCAGGTCAGCCATGAACTGGTCTCGGTCGGCGGAGCTTCGCTTCGCAATCACTGGAATCGCGAACAAGCCACCGAGAAAATCGCTGAGGGCAAGTACGACTATGTCGTGCTGCAGGAGCAAAGTACGCTGCCGGTGAAGAACGCGCAGCGGATGGCAGAAAATGTGCGGCTGTTTGACGAGGTTATCAAAAAGTCCGGCGCGAAGACCGTCCTCTACATGACCTGGGCTCGGCAGCATGCTCCCGAGGCACAACAAGTAATCGCCGATGCCTACACTTCGGTCGGCAACGAACTCAAGTCCATCGTCGTACCCGTGGGACTCGTTTGGCAGCAGTTCCTCGCCAAACACGAGCCCCCAGTTCTGCACGATCGCGACGAGAGTCATCCTTCGCTCGCTGGCAGCTATCTGGCTGCCTGCGTGTTTTTGAAAGTGCTTCTCCATGCCGATCCAGTCGGGATCGAAGCGGGGCCCGATGGGCTCGACGCCTCAGAAAAACTGTTACTGCAGCAAGTCGCCAGTAAATCGCCCTCAGTCTGACGATGCTCGCAGTGCCTGCCGCCGTGCGAGCAGTGCGCTCAGTTGCTGGACCAGCGTAATCGCGGCAGCAAGTCGCTTGGTGGCGCGACCCAGCGTTTGCGCCGGCGCGAAGTTGATCTCGGCTGGACTTTCCGTCTCTAAGTCCGGCAGCGACTTCAAATCGACCGCTTTGAGGACCAGGCAGCGATTGTGCCGACCGGCGAGGTGCGAAAAAAGTTCAGCAGTACCCGGCTGAATCACCGTGACTACATCGCCGGGCCGTTCGAACGCAGCCCAGCGGCGGCGGGCTTCTTCAATCGAGACGGCTGTGTCGAAATCACCGCGCGCCAATTCCAGATGGCCGAGAAATACATCGCTCAGCGGCTGACTCGGGGTCAAGGTGCAGGCAAAGTCCGCACCGTCGCTGAGTCGCCGTGCAACCCACACCAGCGGCGGACTCGGCGCTCGCTTGCCAGCGCCTCGTTCACCGGGCGGCGCCTCGCCGTAAGCCACGACGATGTTCTGCAAGTTTCCCTGCAGTGCGAGCGGAACATTTCGCACGCTGCGATTGCGGCGGGCCTGCCACCGCGCGCCAGTGATCGAACCGGGATGCGCCAATTGCACATCAACCATTTTTTCAAAGGCTTGCAGCAAACCTTCAAGGCCGACTGTCTCCGGCTCGAGCAAACGCAACGCCGCGACGGTAGCTTCGATGGTGGAGACAAAAGCTTCGTCGGGTTCGCGGCGAATGCGGTAACGGCTGGGAGAGGTCGGCGACAATTGATAACGCGGCAGACTCTGCAGCGCGGGAATATCGCGCAGCAGCGTTTTCGTTTGATGCCACGTACCGTCGAGAATGACCAGCTGTTGCGGCCGTTGTTCGGCCGGCAACTCCGCAATCGGGATCGAACTCGGTCCTGGATAAAGCAGCCCGGCCCCCGGTTTCAGTTGCAATCGCTCGGCCAGATTGTGTGTGTGATCGGCTAGCAGCTGTGAATTGCGGAGCGATTGTTCGACAATCCGCGCCGTATTGAATCGATGAAAATATTCCCGGCGATGCTGCAATATCAGCACTTCCGTCCGATTGTCGATCGTCGGAATCGAATCGCAGAAGCAAACTTCCGCAGGTCGGAAACAGCCGTAACACCGGCCTCCAGCAGCCATGAATTGAATCCAGCGATTGCGTACTAAGGGCCGGACGCGAGCGGCGAAAACCGGTCACCGGTTTCGGAGACATTCTAGTGGGGGCTGAGGGTTAGGGGCTGGGGGTTAGGGGCTGGGGGTTAGGGAATGCCAGGACAAAATTGTCCTGTGTTTCCCTAGTCCCAAGCCCCCAGTTCCCAGCCCCTGCCTCAGAATCCGCAGCTTCATTTCCCCAACCGTTCCACCTCGATCGTCGGCTGATTGAATCCAGGTTTGATCGTCGCGCGCAAGTCGGTACCCGGAGTCGCGTAGCGGGCGGGGATTTTTCCCGGCGACAGCTTGGTCGGATCCGAGGCCAGCGGCAGGCGGCCAATCTCCACAAGCAGCACCAAGTGCTCGCCGACCTTGGCGCCATCGTTTTCGTCGTTCGTCGTCAGTTGAAAGGTGCCGTCCGGTTTAATCTGGCCGCGGGCACTCGTTTGAGTCTCGGCTTGTTCGAACGAGATGAGCGAATTGGCGAGTTCGCTGGCCGGTTGCTTCGTGTCTTTCCAAACAACTTGTCCGCGAACGGGGTGAATGCCGTTCGTATTGCAACCCGCGAGCAACAGCAACGCAAAAATCGAAAGCAGAGCTAGGCTCCGCACGACGTTAGTCATACTTGATCACCTCGCCATCGTTGCGCACAGCGAGGGCTCGCAAGCTCACGCCATCAATCGAAGTCTTGATGGCCCGCGTGCTGCCGTCGCAGAAGACGAATTGGCAAACGCTCGGATGGTAGCTGCCGAACTTGCGGGCATAGATGCCGTCGACAACCCCAGCACTTGGCGTGATGTCGGTTGGGCTGCGCGCCAGCGGATCTTCGAGCCCGGCGATTCGTCCTGGAAAGGCCGACCACGCGCCGCTGTAGATTGGTCCGTCGCCGACCTTCAGCCGGCCGAACATTTTCAGCGGTACATGTTTTTCGCCAACGAGAAACGTGTTACTCGTGCCATCTTCGATCGCGGCGAGGCGAGTATTGCTGCTGAACATCACAACTTGTGCGCCCGCCGAAGCGGCGGCTGGAACCGGCATGGGACTGCCGATGATGATCGCGCCGTTGCTGTTGGTGTTGAACCAGTTCTGCGCGTTGGGATCGTTCGGAATGCCCCGCATGTCGCCCACGCAGGCAGCATAGTCGCCGACCGCGCCGGGCAAATTGTTCGTGGGGCCGAAGCGATCTTCGGTTGTTCCCGCGCTCGTCGGTTCTGGCGGCGCTGTGGTATCGGCTACCCAAAATTGTTCCGACTTGCTCAATCCGCCCGGACGGCGCGAAGGGCAGTAGTTGTTCTTGATCTGCGATTCGCGAGCGATCTGCGACTGCTCCGCATACTTCAGCTTGAGATCCCATTTCTCCTGCAACGACCGCTGTTCCATGAAGGGCATGATCAGCACCCAATAGCTGGCCCACCCTTCGGCCCCATGGATGCGCAGCGGCGGCAGAAACAAATAAGTGTCGTGAAAATTCTGCGTCGCCAGGCCATGCTGACGCAAATTATTCTGACACGAAGATCGCCGCGCCGCTTCGCGGGCCGCTTGCACGGCGGGCAATAGCAGGGCGACCAAGACCCCAATGATGGCGATTACCACCAACAACTCGACGAGCGTAAAGCCCGGAGTGCGCTCACGAACCGTGCGTTGAGAGAGACGCATTCGCTGTTACCCCTGAGAAAAAGGGCGCCGCAGGAATCGAATGCCCTTGCGGTCTGTTCAACAGCATAAACCTGTCGTAATTGTAAAAACAACTACGACTGCGAAATTTCTCGGTAGAGATTTTGGGTGCCACCCGAGCGTGCGAGACTCCTATCGAGCCGCGCCCGCGATTTCATGTCCCTCTAGGACGATCGATTGATTTTGAACAGAGGAGTGCAGCGTCGCGATATCTACCACCGCGACCACGGCTCGGCGGGAGCCTGTCACGCGACACAAAGTTTTGCCGCGTTAATAGCGACATAAAGTTTTGCCGATCTAGCTAGCTTTCATGTTCACTTGTCTACGCCAGTGTTTTCATTTGCGACGCTGCGCCGGCCCTGGCACTTGGAGAGTGCGCACGGCGTGTGGAGTCCAGTCGGAGGCGTATATCGCTCGCAGTTGGTTGCCTGGTTCATCGGTCACCAGCCATTCCAAGCGATCGGGGTCGAAGCTCAGGTACACGTCGCGGCCGGCGTGTCGGGCGCCGATAAACAGCTTGCGGTGATACGGCCCGATCTTGCCCGACTGATCGACACGACGGGGCACGCAATAGGTGCTGAGATGCTCAAGCACGCGGTCCCAGTTCCAGTGACGTCGTTCCCAACCTGCCGTGTAGGTGCGCCCCGAATGCTTCAGCTCGGGGAACGCCACGACTCGCGGCTGCTTGTGAATTGCGGGATAAACTTCGCGTTGCAAGCGATCTTCATGCCGCAGTCGCGATTGAAACTGACGCACAGTTCGGCACTGCCGCGGTTCCGCCCAAGTATTCACCAGGCTCTGACTTCGTTCGATCACGCCGTTCTCCTGCGGTCGGCGCGGCGTGTTCCAGTGCATCTCAATACCCAAGCCGATGAGCCATAGCGCGAGCGCGGTGGGGAGATCGCTCCACGAACCCCACGGTGCGCCGTTGTCGACACGCATCACGTGCGGCCTTCCATATTCGCTAAAAACCTGCCGCAAACAGGCCTGCACGCGAACCACGGGAACCTGCGTGAAGTGACCGAGGGGAAAAAACAAACGACATTAGCACCGCGCCGCTGCACTCATCGGCCACGCGCAACCACGACACCGGCGCGCCGCTGGCCAGTCGCTTCTGCTCCGCAGCATCAATCTGCCAAACGTGGTGCGGCTGCTCTGCTCGCGTCACGCGCGTGCCCTGGCGACGACCACTCGGCGCAGGCCGCGTGGTCCGCAACCAGCGCTGCAATGTGCGCGTGCTGGGAAGTTGAGCCGCAACAAACCACCGCGTTAATTCAATTCGCAAACGCTCAGCGCCCCAGCGCCGATGCTGCTCACGCAATCGCAATGTTCGCCGCCGCACCACTTCCGCATCCTGCGAACGCTCTCTGCCGCACGCCTGATAATTGGCCGCCAACGCAGCCTCGCCCCGCGCCCGCAACCGCTGCAAAAAGCTCCTCACCGTCCGCTCGCACAACTCCAACTCCTGGGCGATGAGCGCCACCGACTGCCCATTCTTAGATCGTCGCCAAATCGCCCGCCGAACCGCCAAAGCCAAAGCACGAGGCATGATCGAATCTCCGCAGCAACGAATTCACCAGACGCCCGAGACGAACTCATGCTACCGAATCCCACAACCCGGCAAAACTTTATGTCGCGTGACAGAGCCTCGCCCTCCCTCGTGCTCTACATCGTCGTCTTGATCAACATGCACTGGGTCGTCGGCAGTTCGATTACTTGTTCCTGCCGTCCTTCGCAGAACTCCGCAAAGGCCTGGCGGACGCCGGGCAGAATCGAGTAATCGTGCGACAGAATCACGCCGCCGGGAATGAGGCGCGGGAAGAAGTACTCGATGCACTCCTTCGTGCTTTGATACAAATCGACGTCGAGATGCACGAAGCTGAACTTGTGGTTGTCGAGCACGCCCTTCACGCTGTCGGGGCAAAAGCCCTTGTGATATTCCAGCTGCTTGAAATCCTTCAGGTACTTCTGAATCGATTCGATGCTGCAGGCAAAGCGGCCCTTCTTTTCGATGTGCTTTTCCGATTCCGAGGGTTCCGGCAACCCTTCGAACGTATCGCACAGATGGAAGGTCTTGTCACCCTTGGCTTCGCAAATGACCTTGGCCGTGCTTCCTTGATAGATGCCCACTTCGGCAAAATCGCCGGGCGTCTTGGCAAAACCGGTGGCCAGCGAGTGGACGATGAACGACTCGAAGTTCGTCACCATCGACCAGCGTTCGCGGCGGGCTCGGCGAAGAATCTTGAGCTTGCTCCAATCCTTGTGCATCATCAGGGCGAGCATTTCGGCCCGGGCGGCCATATCGATGCCCAGCCATTCGATGAATGTTCCGCCAATCAATTTCTGCAGGCGAGGATTACGAAGCAACATGGGCGGGTCTCCCAGAAAAAATGTGTGAGGTTCGTGACCGCCCGCCTCCAGCGTAGGTCAACCGAACATCCTAACCTGTTCAGAATTATTTACCAGTTGAGGTGAACTGGGCCATCAATCGGTCCGTTCCCCAATTGCGACAGCATCGGCCCGCCGCCGTCGATTGATTCAGCAAAGCTCGTACCCGGCATACAGCTTACCCAAGCTCAGGTGTTATGCTGCGTGCAGACATCCATTCCGCGATTCCACTCGCTAGCGGCGACAGCGAAGACTGCATGAACGAATCTCAATCCACCACGAACCAATCCAAGCCCCAGCGGCGCGGTCCTGGCTTTTTCTGGCTGCTGGCGTTGCTCTTGGGCGGCGTCGTGTTGATCACCGAGATTCCCAATCAGCGACGAGCTTGGAAATTTGCCTCCGCGCTCGAAGCGCGCGACGCGGGTGAAAAAGCTCGCGCCACGGAAATGCTGAACGAACTGCTCAAGCAGCAGCCCAAGGACGAGCAGTACTTGCGGGCCCAATACCTTTGGAACAAGGAAGACGGTAAATACGAGTTGGCACTCGAATATGTGCAAGATCAGCTGACCGGCGCGAAGGAAGGATCGCATTGGTACATGACTTGGATCTCCGAACGGAGTCGCCTGTATCAGCATCTGCATCGCTACCAGGATGCCATCGCCGATAGTCAGGAGCTCGTTCATCTAAGCGAAAAAATCGGCACTCCCACTCGGCAAGAGGCGCTGAACGGTTTGGCCTATGCGCGAGCGCTCGGGGGAAAAGACTTGGACGCAGCGCTCGCCGATGCCGACACGGCCGTTGCCGGCGCAAGAGCAAACTTGAAGGACGCCGAGAATCTGATGTCGGCTGCTGTGGCGGCAAAGAAAAAAACTGCCGAAGCCTCTGAAATGCTGGCCGAATGCCGCGCTAGCGTGATGGCCTGCGTCGACACCCGCGGCTTGGTCAATTTCAAAAAGTCAGATTTTGCCGCGGCCCAACGCGATTTTGACGAAGCGGTGGAAAACTTGCTGCTCGTGCGCGAGTTTCACAAGGCTCACGAGAAGGCCGACTCCACTCAAGTGCGCGAATACAAACAGTTCGCGAAGAAACAGCAAGAGCGCGACCACAACGACGCGGTCATCTACTATCACCGCAGTTTGAATCTGAAAGAACTCGGCCGCGAGGAAGATGCAGACCGCGATTGGAAGAGAGCGGCGGAACTACTAGGCCGCGAGCCGGGCGACGATCTGTTCTAATGACAGGATGAGTGCAGCAGAAACGGATGTCACCAAGAAGAGCGCCCTAACCGGCGCGAGCAGCGGCGTGCTGCTCCTGGTCATTTCTTACATCGCTTTCATCAGCCTCGGTTTGCCCGATGCGGTGACCGGTGTCGCCTGGCTACACGTGCGCGAGTGGTTCAAGCTGCCGCAGGTCGCCTTCAGTTCGATCTCGGTTGCGCTGGGCACTGGCTATTTTCTCTCCAGCTTTTTCGCCGGGCAGCTGGCGCAGCGGTTGGGCATCGGTTTGTTGCTGACGCTCAGCAGTTTGCTCGTGGCCCTCGCGATGTTCGGCAATGCGAGCGCGCCGCTGTTTGCGGTTTTTCTGGCATGCATCTTTTGCTGGGGCTTAGGTTCCGGCGCGATCGACGCCGGGCTGAACCATTACGCGGCCAGCCATTTTTCGCCGGTGCACATGAATTGGCTGCACGCCTGCTATAGCTTGGGCGCGACACTCGGGCCATTCCTGATGACGGCAGCGCTGACCTATGCGAATTCTTGGCGACTCGGATATGCGATCGTGGGATCGCTGGTCTTGGCGCTGGTGCTCGTCTTTGCAATGACGCTGAAATGGTGGGATGCGGGAAATACGACCAAAGAAGTTGCGCAGGAATTGCCCGTTTCGATGCGTGAGACACTCAGTCAGTCGCTCGTCTGGCTGCAAATTGCGACCTTCGCGCTCTACACCGGTTTAGAGTTCATGGTCGGCGGTTGGACCTGCACGCTGCTGATCGAATCGAGGCATGTCGCTGAAGGGACCGCCGGCGTGCTCGTCGGCGTGTACTACGGCTCGATCGGCGCGGGGCGCGTCTTCCTCGGCGGTCTGACGAATTGGATTGGTGTCGATCGAATGCTGCGCGCCTGTACGGTGACCGCCGTCATTGGTACCTTGCTGTTTGCGTTTGCACCGCTGCCCGTTTCCATCGCCGGCCTCGTATTGCTCGGCATCGGCCTGGCGCCGATCTTTCCCGGTTTGATGTCGCGCACACCGGCGCGATTGGGCGCCAATCACGCAGCCCATGCGATCGGCTTTCAAGTGAGCGCCGCCACGATTGGCGGCGCTGCGATGCCAGCGATCGCCGGTTTTCTCGCGCAGTACGTCAGCCTGGAAGCCATCGCGCAGTTCGGCGTCTTCCTGGCAGTCGCAATCCTGCTGCTGCACGAAACGCTGTTGCGAACGGATCGCCGAAAACTTACGGCGTGAAGTCTTCGTCGCCGTTCAAACCAACCACAAATGCCGCCAGCAGATCGGCAGCGCGGTCGAGATCTTCGAGCGCCACCATCTCCACGGCCGAGTGCATGTACCGATTCGGCAAACTCACCAGGCCCGTCGCGACACCAGCGCGATTCAACTGCAGCGCGTTCGCATCATTGGGAACGGCTCGGCCGCTGGCCGACATTTGAAAGGGAATCAATTTCTCCTTCGCCGTTGCGATCAGTCGCTCCGTGACGACTGGATTCATGTTCGGACCGCGGAAGATCACCGGGCCGTTGCCGAGAGCGATATCGCCTTGCTGCCGCTTGTCGATCGTGGGGCAATCGGTCGCGTGCGTTACATCGACTGCAATGCCAATGTGCGGATCGACACCGAAGGCGCTCGTCTGTGCGCCGCGCAGACCGATTTCCTCGGCCACCGTCGACACTGCATACACGCCGACCTGCAGCGATTGCAGCGAGGCACGGCGGAGGGCTTCAATCACCGTCCACAAGCCAGTCTTGTTATCCATCGCCGGCGAATTGGCCAGGCCGTTCCGCATTTCGACCAAGCCGAGTTGCAGCGTCACTGGATCGCCAATGCGGACCAACTCCTGAGCTTCCTGCTTGGTCTTGGCGCCAATATCGAGCCACAGATCGTCGAGCTTCACAACCTGCTTACGTTCTTCGTCCGTCAGCAAGTGAATCGGCTTGCGCGAAATGACCGCCGGAATCGGCCCACCGCTGGCCCAGATCACCATTCGCTGACCGATCAGTTGCTGCGGGTCCCAACCGCCGATCGTCTGTGCGTAAATGAAACCGCTGTCGTGAAAGTGCGTCACGAGCATGCCGATCTGATCGCAGTGACCGGCGAACATCACGCGTACCTTCGCCTCGGGATTTTTGCAGGCGATGACGTTGCCGTGAGCATCGGTGCGAACCGTATCGGCGAACGAAGCAACGTATTTGCGAACGACGTCCTGAATCGGCCGTTCGTAACCGCTGGGACTGGGCGTGTGGAGCAGTTGCTTGAGAAATTCGTACGATGAGGCTTCCATGAAAGCTCCGGGGTGTTTGCTGCGTGTGCGCAGGATCAATTGAAGTGGTCACATTGTCGCGATGTTCCCCGCTGGCTGACAATAGGACTCGGCGGCTGGTTATCATGTCCCTCTTCCGACGCACCGCCGAAGCAATCCGAGAGCCCCATGGACCTACAACTGCAAGATCACGTCGTCCTCGTCACCGGCGGCGCGAAAGGAATCGGCCGCTCGATCGCCGATGTGCTCGCCGCTGAAAAAGCGATCGCTGTGATCATTGGCCGCAACCAGGCCGACAATGAAACCGCCGTCGCCGAAATCGTCACTGCTGGTGGCCGTGCGCATGGCATCGCCACTGAACTGACCGATCCCGCCGCATGCGAATCCGCCGTCAAACAAGCAGTCGCCAAATTCGGCCGCATCAATGGCGTGGTGAACAACGCCGGCGTGAACGACAACATCGGCCTTGAGGAAGGAAACGTCGACGACTTTATCCGTTCGCTGCAGCGGAATCTGATCCACTACTATGAAGTCGTCCGGCATGCCTTGCCCGAACTGAAAAAGTCCCAAGGCGCGATCGTCAACATCGGCTCGAAGGTCGCCGAAACAGGCCAAGGACATACTTCGGCCTACGCCGCGGCGAATGGCGGTCGCAATGCCCTGACACGCGAATGGGCCATCGAACTCGCGAAGTATCACATCCGCGTCAACGCCGTGATCGTCGCCGAGTGCTGGACGCCGCTCTACGAAAAATGGATTCAAACGCTCGGCGATCCTGCCGGTGAACGCCGCAAGATCGAACAGCGCATTCCTTACGAGCGACGGATGACGAAGTCCGAAGAAATCGCCAACATGGTGGTTTTCCTCCTCTCGCAACGATCAAGTCACACGACGGGGCAGCTGATTCACGTAGATGGAGGTTACACGCATCTCGATCGGGCCTTCATTTAGTTATCGAGATAGATAAATAGTTACTCCCTCTCCTCGGTACTCCGGGGAGAGGGTTGGGGTGAGGGGCCGAAGCGGATACCAAAACTAATGAAACGCAGAGACTTCCTCGTTGCTTCCTCAATCACCGCTCTCGCGTCAAACGCACTCGCGCATCAGCCCGAGAAAAAAACTACTGACGTCTTCGTCTACGGCAGCACTCCCGGCGGAATCGCCGCCGCCGTCGAAGCAGCCCGCCGTGGTTTGAAGGTCACGCTTGCCTGCCCACAGCCTCATCCTGGCGGCATGGCAGCCAGCGGACTCTGCACGACTGATGCAGTGCGTCGACATTTGTTCGGCGGCTTCGTTCTGGAGTTCACGCAGCGCGTGCGAGCGGAATACGTCAAACGCCTCGGCGAGACCTCGCCCGAATTCAAACTCATTCATGACGGCTGGTACTACGAACCGTCGGTCGCTCAACTCGTCTTTGAGCAGATCATCGCGAACGAACCTAATCTGACATTCCTCCCGGCGCATCACCTGCTGCGAGCCACCATCGACGGCGGCCAAATCAAACAGGTTGAACTCAGCGACGCGAAAAACGCTCAGCAGATGATCGCGGCGAAGACGTTCATCGACGGCACCTACGAAGGCGACCTCGCCGCGGCGGCGAAAGTGCCGTATCGCGTCGGACGCGAAGCGCGCGATGAATTCGACGAGCCGCTCGCCGGCATTCATTACATGAACTTCCGCACCGGCAAGCAAATCATCACGGCAGACACGGGTGAAGCCTCGCCAGCCATTCAGGCCTTTTGTGCGCGATGTATTTTCACCGACGACAAAGAACAACGAGTTCCGATTGAGAAGCCCAATTCGTACGAACAGCACTTGCCCGACTATTTGCCGCTGCTCGACGATTTCAAAAGTGGCCGAGTCACGCGCTGGAGCAGCGGCGTGACGTTGCCGGGGCGAAAAGTCGAAGCCAACGGTCACATCGAATGGCTCACCAGTTTGAACTGCCCCGGTATCAGTTGGGCCTGGCCCGAAGCGAGCAAAGCACATCGCGCACGACTGGCGCGGTTTCACATCGAACATGGGGCTGGCATGCTCTGGTTTTTACAAAACGATCCACATGTTCCCGAGGCCATCCGCAGCCAGGTCGCGCCGCTCGGCCTGCACAAACAGGAATTCACCAGCAACGATCATTGGCCTTGGCAGATTTATGTGCGACAAGGTCGGCGAATCACCGGCCGGGCGCTGATTACACAGCGAAACTTCATGCCGGATGACAAAGGGCAGACGCCGCGCGTCGAAAATCCGATCGCGCTCGGCGAACATTCCTTCGATGTGCATCCGTGCCACGACCGCCGTTTCGCCGTCGATGGTTTCATGGAAGGAGTCCTCTGGTATCCCAAGAAAGCGCAGGGACCTGCGCAACCCGGACAGATTCCTTATGGCGCTCTGCTGCCGAAGACTATCGACAACTTGCTGGTTCCCGTGGCGATGTCTTGCACGCACGTCGCGATGTCGGTGCTACGCATGGAGCCGGTTTGGATGACGACCGGACAAATCGCTGGGATCGCCGCTGTTCGTGCAGATGAGCAAAAAACCAACGTGGCCGCGATCGACCCCGCCCGCCTCGCTGCCGACTTGAAGATTGCCACTAATCCCGCCTGAGAACAAAGCGTACTCGCTGCAAAAAATTTCCATGCCCGAACTCACTGAAGACGAACGACAACAGCTGCGCGGCTCGCTCATGGTGTTGCGGATTATTGTCTGCGCGCTGCTGCTGGGCGTCACAAGCTACACAGGCTTCTGCTTGTTTTTGCACCTGCGCGCGGGCAAGCTGCCGCAGCAACTGGTCGTGATACCCGGACAACTCACCATCCCGCAAGCGATTGCCATGGCGAGCGCTGTCGTAGCAGGAGTCTTGGCGCTGCTGGTCCCGCCGTTCTTGATCGTGCCGCAGCTCAAGCCCGACTCTGAATATCAACGACTCATCGAGATCCAATCGGCAGCGCAGACGATTCAAGTCCGCACGATCGTCGCTTGTGCGTTGCTAGAAGGCGCCGCGTTCTTCAACGCCATCTTCGTGCAACTCGATTTCAGCCGCGGCAATCTGGCGATGGTGCTCGCCTTGCTAGTCGTTATGGCCAGCCACTTCCCGCTCAGCAGCTGGTACTTCGGCAAGATCGAACGACTGATGAGCCGTTGAAGACGCAATCAACTCCTCGGGGATTACCGGCGACGGATTGCCATGGACCGAGCGCCCGGCGCGGGCGCACTGACGATTTCATACTCTGCGCGCCAGTTGGCGAGTATCTGCAGAATGGCTAACTCCTGGTTAGAGAGTTGTTGGCCGGCCGCTGTCGCGATGTTGGACGGTGGAAGCTCTGTCTCGATAAGCTGGCTGTTGTCGGCAGCAAAAATTAGATCGTGATCCGCGCCGATGGACGACTGCTGAATGACCGTCGCCGGCAGGCGCGGGTCAACATAGACAAGATCATTGCCAGCCACCCCGTCGATGGCGATGCCTTGGGGCGCTACAAATGTTCCGAGCAAACGACGCCCCGACCGCACCAGCACGCGCTCCGCATCAACGTAGCCGACGAAAATCTGTTCGGCAGCGTTCGTGCCGGTGATAAGCAGACGGCCGTCGATTACGCGCGCCGTCACTTCGGGAGGCGCCGCAGCACTGATCACGGTCAGCAAACCGTCGATCGCATCGTTGCTGGCATCGGTAGGCGCTGGAATGAGCGTCAGGCCCCCTTCGTTCAGTTGCGTTTGCCGGCTGCGCGAATTGGCCGCGATATTGATGGCCGAAGCGCCGGTCGTCGCGCCTGCGCGCACCGTCGCTTGCAATTTCACAAACTCGCCACGGAAGCGTCCTTCGATGGGCCTGGTTCCGGCGAGCGTGATATCGATTCGTCCGGCGAGCGGATTGATTCGCGAAGAGATCATCCAGTCGCTGCGATTACTCAGGAGACTGCCAAGAGCCACATCAGTGACGTCGAGCACCTGCGGATCGTAATAGATCACCAGGTCGCCCGAGCTTAGTCCGCTGCCGGTGAGATCGACGATGCTGTCGATGTCGACCGGAATGTTTAGAGTTTGCCCAGGCGAGGCGCTAAGATTGCGCGGAATGCTCAACTTCGGATCAGGGCCACCTTGCAGGAATGAACCGGAGAATACTCCGCCGGGAATCTTATCGACAAAAATGCCGACGGCGGCTTGTAGAATGAGCGAAGTATCGTCGCCCGAGAAAGAACCGTTGCCGGTGATGTCGCCGATGACGACAGGATCGAGCAGCGGAAAATCCTGCAGCCCCGTATCGATGCCGACGGCATTACGGGCCACCAGCGAGGCATCCTGTGCACTATAGGCGCCGTTGCCCGTCACGTCGGCAAAGTAGGCGACCACATGCAGCGCATCGTCGTCGATCGCCGGGATCGCTCCCGAGTTCAAACTGATGTTGGTCAGATCGAGGATGTGTTTCGCCCGATAAGTCGCGGTGCTGGGAACGCTGGCCTGCAGCGTGACGAATTGCTTAGCACCTATGGTCAGCGGCGTCGTGCTCGCAAAAGTAATTGTCGCCAGGCCCGGTGTCGTGATGACGAGCGAAGCCGTTGCGCCAGTGGGCATACCGGGCGCGACCGCGATGCCTTGAATATTGAGGAGCGCCGGATCGTAGCGCAGCTGAAAGACCGCCGATGTAATTCCCGCGGCATTGCTCACGCTGATGGGAATTCCCGCTGTGTCATCTTTTGCAGGCACGTTCACCATCTGCGCCGGACCGCGGGAAAAGTTCGGCAGGCTTAACTTCACTGCGTTCGCGAGCGGCGTTGCCACACCGAAAGAACGGACGAATTTGCCACCCTCGCTCGTGCCAAGCGTCACGGTATAGATATCGGCCGGCAGAATGCTCGCGGTTGCAATAAAGGTAAGCCTTCGCCGATCGGGGCTGATTACCGCCGAACCGCGAATCGGCTCGGCGTTGCTCGCCGAGCCGCGCAACACCAGATCGACTGGGCCCAGGTTACTTCCCTGCGTCAAATACAAATTGAGTGTTGTTGGATCGAGGTCGCGACTGAAGTCGAGCGTGAAGCCGGTGGTCGTTTGCTCGAAACCGATTACCGGCGGCAAAATCGGTTCGGAATCCTTGGGAACAACCTCAACCGTGAACGACCCGGGCGCCGACAACCCACCCAAATCCGTGGCGCGGACGTTGACGCGAAATGACGACTCGGCCTGAAAGTCGATCAACGCCGAATTGGCAATCAGTTGATTGCCAACGAGCGAAAATTTTCCGCCTAGATTGTCGAGCAATTCGTACGTGAACTGATCTCCCTGATTGTCGTCGACGACCGAAATGGTGCCGACGATCTGCGTCAGTTGCGATTCGTAAATGGTGGAGGACGAAAGATTGACGAAGCGCGGGGCAAAATTCTTGCGGAAGACGGACAGATACATGTCCGTGCCACCGGCGCTCGTCAGCGGATAATCCGTCGTCGGCGCGACATCGAAATCGGGGGTCACGCTGAACTTACCGGTCGAGACAATCGAGCGGCTCACTTGATCAAAGGCGATACCGTTGCCCTGATCCGTTAAGCCGCTGCCAATGCGGAAGGCCGAAAATGTCTCGCCGCTGGGAGTGAGGGTGGTGATGAATGAGTCGCTCGAACCATTGCTGCTTGTGAGAGTGGCCCGCGTGTCGACATCGCCAAACTCCACCGTGTTGCCAAACCGCCCCGTCAAATACACATTGCCGTCGGCGTCGGTATCGACACCATAAGCAACATCGGTCGCACCACTACCGTATCGTTTCACCCACAGAATCTTGCCGAGGGCATCACGCTTGGCGACGAAGATGTCCAAGCCGCCAGCGCTGGAAAGTTGCGCGCCAGCCACCATCGGATCGAAATTCACCGTCCCCTGAAATCCGCCGACCGTGTAGATATTGCCAGCCGAGTCAACGCTGATCGAATTGCTGTCCTGATCGGCGCCGGTGTTTCCCTGACGCAGCGCCAAGACAAAATTGCCGGCGTCGTTCAGTTTCAACACGTATGAATCAAAGCTGCCGGCGCTGGTGAGGTTAAACACACTTCCCGTACCTGCTGCGGGATTGAAATCGGCAACTCCGCTGAAATAGCCAGTCAATATGACGTTTCCCGCAGCGTCAACGTCGAGGTCACGCATGCCATCGTCGCCGGTTCCACCAAAGCTGCGGGCCCAAACCAAGTCACCGATTTCCGTCAACTTGATGACAAAGGCATCGTAGCTGCCGGCGCTAGTCAGCGGCGTGTAATTGGCTGGGATGGGAGTGTTCTCGGTCGACAAGCCCGGATTCACGTCAGCGGTCCCGGAAAAATTGCCGGCCAGATAGACGTTGTCGTTGCTGTCGATGGTGAGAGCGGCGGCAGTCTCGTCCGACGTGCCACCCATGTTGCCGCCCCACAGGTAATTTCCCAGCGGGTCGAGCTTCACGATGAATACATCGTCCCAAGAAGAAGACTTAACTCTCAAAGTAGAATTGAGACCGGGGTCCAAATCGAGCGAGTATCCAAATCTGCCAGCCACAACGACGTTCCCTTGGCTGTCGACTTTGATATCGGCGAGCGACTCGTCGTCGCTGTCTCCCCATTTCCGGGCCCAAATCAGTGCGCCAGCGGGAGTGTACTTCGCGAGAAAGACGTCGGTATCGGTGCCAAACGTGGTTAGGTTGTATTGCAGCGGGCCAGTATCGAGGTCGATGGTTCCTGTGAACTGACCTGCGACAAAGATGTTGCCGTCGGTATCGCTCGCCACGGCGATGCCGGTATCGTCGGTGGTTGTACCTGCCCGCAACGCAAATCCCCATTTTGGAGACGTGCCCAGCAGGCCCAGATCGACATGCGAGACGTGTTCAAATGCCTGGACCGTGAGCACGGTGCTCACGCTAACGTTGGTAAAGTCACTGTCGATCGTGTCATCCGTCCCAACGTTCGCCACTGTGAATGAATAGTTGACCGGAGGGTGAACCACGACGAAATACTTGCCGCTGACCAGGTCGCCGAACGAATAGCGGCCGTCGGCATCGGTTGTGGTCACAGCAATTCGGCTGTCGTCGTATATGTCGTTGGGGACGATATTGATCGTGGCGTACAACTCGACGACGACACCTGCCAGACCGTTTTCCGTCGACTGTTGCAAGCCGTCGTAGTTCGCATCTTGCCAGACGTAGCCATCCACCGAACTCCCCGGCGCCTTCAAGCGGAGAATGTACGCGTCGCTATCACGCGTCGCCGTCAGGTTGAACACTCCAGGCCCCGGGTCGAAATCGCGGGTGGTCCGAAACTTTCCGCAAACGTAAACCGAGCCATCGGGCGCAACCGCAACGCTGTTTGTCTCGGCGGCTTCCAGGCTGCGGGCGGCAACGAAGTTGCCCTCGGGGGTGTAGGTGGCAAGATAGGAACTGCCGCCACTCAAGTAGTAGGCGTCGCTCGAGGGATTGAAGTCTTTGGGTTCCGTAGTTGCCAACGAAATAAATCTTCCGGTCGGGGCCGACGACGACCTGATTGGCGACTCCACCGCCAATGCCGCGAGCCCAGACAAAGTTACCGTCCAGGTCCATCTTTTGTAGGAACATGTCCGACGGAGTGCCGGCAGCATTGGTGGGGAGCGAGTAGTCATCTGGCCCCGGATCGAAATCGGCTGGGCCACCGTAGCCACCGACCGTCACCACATAACCCGCAGGATCGATGGCAATCGAGCGGCCATCGGCCCAATTTGGCGCGGCGCCCATCGCCTTTCCCCAGGCCCAGTCGCCCGTTGGTGTCAGCTTGGCAACCAGCGCTTGGTGGTAAGTGCTCAGGCTGATCCTGCTTCCGACCAGGTTCATCACGCCGTGCGTTTCACCAGTGACGTAAGCATTGCCGTTGGCGTCGAGCGCCACGCTAAAGGCTTCTTGCGAGTCAGGTCCACCGATCTGCCTGGTCCACTGAAAATCGCCGTTCGTCGACAGCCGGCTCACAAAAATGTCGCGGTTGCCTTGGCTCACCAGCGTGGTCGGCCCGAAATAGGCTGTGGTTTGAAAGGTGGCCGCGACCACCACATCACCCTCGGGAGTTGCCGCGATTCCGCCGAAGAATTCGGGCTGCAAGCCTCCCATCGTTTTGACCCACGCGGGATCGCCGAATGAGTCCAACTTCACCACGAAGACATCACTCTGACCGACCGTCGTAACGCTAATGCTATTGGTCGGGCCAGCAAACGTTCTGGTACCGGAGGTGCGACCGGTCACATAGACACTGCCCATCGCATCAACGGCCATTTCCGCTCCATCCACAACCGTCGACTTCCAGACGATAGAACCATCGGCTGCAAACTTCGTCACATACTTTGTGCCGCTGGTGTAATAATTACCTGCGTTGTCGAAAACGATATCATCATAGGTATCGTCGATCAGCGAATCGGCCGACGAATAGGCTTCGACGAACTCCGCATACAGACACAACCGCGGCTCGAGTTTCTCGGCCCACAACTGCGGCCGACGAAAGCGCGGCGACGCACGCTGACGATCCTTCTTCGCTGAGGATGATGGCCGCGCCCGCCGAACGCTCCGGATAGACATAACAGCACCGGTGCAGGAAGAGGTGCAAAGGATGCAAGTAAATCGAGGTAGTAGACCTCGTAGTCTTTAACACCGGTGCTTCAAAGTCAATCGATATCTCAACTCCAAATAAAACGGCAAAAAAGTTCTTAGCGCCATAGCGCTAAGAACTTTTGGGTTGATGAAGGATGAGCGAAGATAGAATCGCGGAGCTAAGCAGCCCGCTTCTCGGCCACGACGCGCCGTTCTTGCCACTGCTGCAAAGTAAGCAACTGCACCTGCCGGCGGCTGCGGAGTTCGCACAGTTCTTCCAGCAGGTTGGCCAGGCGTTGCAGGCCGCGCGGGCCAGCGGAGCAAAGTTGCTGAGCATCGAGCCCCAGATGACGTGTGGCCCGCTCGGGGAGCAGGGTTCGCTGCCGGCAGCGGGCCGTCAGCTGCGATTCACCTTCCCACCAACTCCACCACTTCGGCAAAGTCAGCCGTTGCACTTGCTCCGCCACGGCCAAACCTTTTGCCAGGCCCATGAGCGAGACCGGGCGAAGCACTTCGTGGCCGATCGGCTGGCGGACCGTGCGGATACCGAGTTCGCTGAGCTGCAACCCATTGGCGAAGCTCGATTCGTTGTGGAGCACTAGCGTGCGGATCGAGATCTGCCGGGCCGCGGCACCGGAGATCCGCCGGGCCAGTTCCCGATTGGCTCGCGAGCCACCGGCTCCCCAGCCCAGCCAGGTGCGATCGCCGAGAACTGCCATTTCGTGCGGCAGGTCGGAACTCAGGATCGAGTCGGTTGCCGCCGAGCGAGCCGGATCGGCCACAGCCCAGGTGGCGGCGATCTTGTGGCTGTCGAGCAAAGCCACCAGTTCCGGAGTCAGGTCGTCGAGCCAGTCGAGTTGGCTGGCGGTGGCCTGGCCGATTTCCAATTCCAGGTCGATCGAGATCGTCAGAGAAGACAGATTCAAGTCAGACATCGTTCGGAGTACCCCTGCCGCATGCAGAGCGGCTTGGCGTCTTTCACAACGGAACAGAAAGCCGACCCTAATATTTCCATCGGCGCGGCGTGTGAAGAAATCGACCGATGAAATGGTCGCCTGTTGCTGTCGCTACGCTGTGCAAATTGGACGCGACGTTCCGCGCGTGAATGAGCTCGTCGGTTGTGCGCTGACGATGCGCGGCTAAGCAAACGGAGCGATCGATGCCAAACCATGAACAGCGATTTCGCTCGGCAAATCAAGGCGTTTTTTAACTCACGATCATACGTTCCGATGAGCGTTGCGACGTTCTTCAGCGGGCAACCGCCGTGCGTGCGATGCTGAGTTGCTCGCCGCGAAGAGTAGATGGCGGTTGATATGACAATGAGATTACAAAACGTTTACGAGTGTGCCCGCGTCGACTCAGTTCACGAGTAGATTCCGCCACCGGGCTCGCCCCGGTGGTTCACCGGCTTCTGCACCACTCCTCGGATCTTCTTACATGCGCTACCGAGTAGTGCAGAATCCGGTGAACCACCGCCGCAGGGGCGGTGGCGATTTGAGGCTTTGCTGCCGATGCCGGTTGTAGGGGCCAACTAGAACCCGCGGGCACTGCGCACGTCGTCAAAATCGCGCAGGTGATAGTCGATGCCCACGTAATCGAGCACTTTGCACAAACCACGAAGGGCCACGCCCAGGCCATCGGGCCCGCTGAAGCCGCCGAACTGACCGCCGCCCTTGAGGTGCGGTTCCAGATCGAGAATCACGCCGGGAATGCCCCGCATGGTCAGCTTCTTTTCGATCGCGGGAATCAGTTCCTTGAAGTCCCGCAGAATGGCTTCGTGAGCGCTGTCGCCTAGGTTGGCCGGCACGAAGTGCTTGAGGGCCTCTTCGTCGACGTGCGTCGTTCGCGCCATCCGCTGCGGATGACGGTAGTCCTTGATGTGCATCCAGCCGAGCCCCTTCTTCATCTTTTCGTACTGGTCGAAGGTCTCGGTCGGGCTGAAGCCCTGAGTGGCGATGTTCGCCCCGTCAAAGATCAGCACCATGGCGGGATGATCGACCTGGCGATGAATCTCGGCGAGCAAATCGCCGGTCTGGCCGACGAGATTGGCTTCCACTTCCAGGCCGAACGTCAAATCGCTGCGGTGACAGAGCTCAGCGATCTGACCGAGTTGATCGATGGCTTGCGGCAGGTGATCGGCGGGGTTGGAACCTTTGGGATGATAAAAGGAGAAGCCGCGGATGAGCTTGGTTTCGAAGGCGTGAGCCAGTTCGCAGGCCTTTTTCACGTCTTCGTTGAGGTATTTTTCGAATGGCACGTAGCGGTTTTTCGTCCCATCCTCTTGGTCGAGAAGCTTGACCTTGCCGATTGGTGAACCGAGCGTGGCGACATTCAGACCGTATTCATCTTCGAGGTGACGAACCTTTTGGATCTCCGCCGTCGTCAGCTGCATCACATTCTTAATACCGTTGCCGGCGTCGATGAAGCGAATGGAATAGTACTGCAGGCCCAGCGCGGCAAACGCGGCGAACTGTTGCTCGGCCGTCTTTTGATTGGCTGCTTCATCGCCGAACCCAGAGAGAATCACGGTGGGGCGTTCGGTGGTTTCGTCGGACATGGAGACCTCAAGGAAAGGCAGAAGAAATGCAGAAGTGAGAAGGCAGAATGCAAAACGAAGAGTTTATCGTTTGGATAAGGTCGAAGCGGCGGGTGGATCGAGATAGATCGTGGCCCGAGGGTGCTCTTGCAGGATCGAGGCCGGGACTTGCGGCGTGACGGCTCCTTCGAGGGAGTTTTTCACGGCAGCCGCTTTACGCTCGTCCGGAACGCTGCAGACAATCATGTTCGATTTCAGGATTTGCCGGACCGACATCGAAATGGCTCGTGTCGGAACCGCTTCGAAGGTGGGAAACCAGCCCTCGCCGAACTGCTGCCGGCGGCAGGCGTCGTCGAGATTGACGACGATGTAGGGCTGTTCGGTGTCGAAATCGGCCGGCGGATCGTTGAAGGCCAGGTGGCCGTTCTCGCCGATGCCGATGAAGGCGACATCGATAGGATGCTTCTCGATGAGTTCGCCCAGGCGGCGACATTCGGCGGCGGCGTCACCCTCGGCGTTCAAATAATGAAAGGCCTTGGGCGGTTGCGGCAGCTGATCGACGAGACGCTCCTTCAGATACTTCCGAAATGAAGCCGGATGGGTCATCGGCATCGCGACATATTCGTCGAGGTGAAAGAAGATGACCTTCGACCAGTCGATGTTCGGCGTCTTCACCAGTTCGCCGAGCATTTCGAACTGCGAAGCCCCGGTGGCCACAATCACATGTGCCACGCCCCGATCGGCAATGGCGGCATGGATTTGCGCGGCGCCCGCGGCTGCGGCCCGCTTGCCCAAGTCCTGTTTATCGGCACAGATTTCCACTTTCATCGCACACCCTCGCGTGTTTGATGCTGCGAGCCCGTATTGTTTTCGAGCCAACCAGCATCGTGCGAATTGAAGCGAGAAGCAAGGGGCTGACGTCGCCTGCAAAGTAGCTGAATTCGCCAGAATTCAGAGGCAGCAGTGATGCTTTGGCACGCCGCGATCAACACGCTCTTGCTCGCCCCGCGCCAAACCCGCAATCGTGGGCCGTGTCAAGCGGGCCTTGGCGGTCTACGGCCGTTTGCTAGATTGCTGGCCACGGTTGGCTTGTGGGGTGTTGATGACGAACATCTGCAAGCCGGGTTTTAGGGGCAAAGTGCCCGTTATTCATTCCTACTTGCGTGGCTGTTTCCTTGGTCGACAACCGACCAGACCACGCCGATTTTAACCCCACCTATCGGCTCGCGAAGCGAGCCTCGATTTCCTGCCGTTAATGTTGTGCCGCGATGGCGATGGCACGCTCGATCAGGCGACGGCCTGTTCATGCGGTGTTGTTGCGCGGTGATTTCGCGCCAGGTTCATGGAATTTGCTGAAGCTGCCACCGGGCAGTGGCGGCGACTGCCTGGACTGCGCGCGTCAAAGCCTGTCAGACACGGAAGTGACTGACTACAGGAGCATGTCTTGGAAGGAGCACAGTCATGTGAGGCCGCATGAAGTTGTTGTTGTTTGTTTGATTTTCTTTGATGGAGTTTGTTGAAATGAAACGGATTGCTTTGTTGGTTTGCGGACTGGTACTCGTTGTTGTCGCTAACACGGCTGAAGCTCGCCGCGGTCGCAGCAATGGAAACTATTACCAACCCGCCTATTCGCAACCGGTGACCGTGCAGAAGCCCGTTACCACTGCACCCGCCCCCACAACCGCGCCCGCCACGGAAGCTGCCAAGGCGCAACCGGTGAAGGCGACTCCCGTGTCGCTCACCACAACAACCACGGCCACTGCCACGACAGCGAAGGCCGCAACTGCCACCACCGTCGTCAAGAGCAAGTTCGACACTTCGTCGGCTCAAGGTGTGGCCAACATCATGGCTGCCAATGGCTACGTCGGCCACTTCGGCGGCAACCCCGGCTACGAAGGCTGCGGCATGGCTGGAACGAAAGAAGGCGCCTACGCCATTTGCTGCTACGCCAACAGCGGCATGGCGACGGTCGACGTCGGTTATGCTCAAGGTTCGAACGGCATGTGGTATTGCTGCCGTCGGTACCGCTAAGCTGCAGTAACTAAATGCTGCAATCAATTGCAGTAATCAAAGCTGTTTCCCGAAAAAGCCCTGCAAGGATGCGGGGCGTTTCTTTGCGCACTCTCAAATGCATCTTCTGGCACGCTGCTGTTGCAAAACTGCTCCGCCTGCGCTGGGGGAACAACCCTTGGCAACGTCGCTCCGCAGCAGGTAAGTTAGTGCGAGTCGCACGGCGGCCTCTCATGTCGCCGAATGCCGACCGGTCCATTTCCAGAAACGGGACTCCATGCGCGCGTTTTTGCAGGTCATCAAAGGCCCCGGCCTGGGTCGCAAGATCACTCTTCGCGAAGGGCAGTTGATGTACGTCGGGCGAACGACGGCCGACATCAACTTTCCCGAAAATCCGGAAATGTCGAGCGTCCATTTTTCCATCCAATGGTTGGGAAATGAATGCCAGTTCAAAGATCTGAACTCCGCCAACGGCAGCTTTCGCAATGGCGAACGAGTGACTGATTCGCTCGTCTACAACGGTGATGAAATCCGCGCCGGCCAGGCCATTTTTCGCGTGGTGATGGGCGAGGAAGGCGAACTTTCAAATCCCGCCATGCCGGAATATGCCAAGCCGGCCGTGCAGCCGACCTGGTCAACCACAAAACACGAAGCCCCGCCTCCCAGCGGTGGCACGAGCGGACGAATTCCGGCGCAGCAACCGCCACAGCAGAATACTCCGCAATCGACTTTTCAGCCGTCATCTCCGCCGCCGGCCCAAACTCCACCTCCCGCGCCAGCTCCGCACGCGCATGCTCATCCGTCGGCGCCGATTGCCGTGAATGCCGGCATGCCGTCGGCCGAGGGGAGCGTCGGTTTGCTCATCGCCACGGCTACCGATGTGGTGCAGATCGCGCCCGTCGACGACGACACGAAAAAACTCGCCAAGCCCGATTGGAACACACCGCAATTTGTTGAATCACTCGCCGGCCAGGAAAAATTTCTCGATGCGATTCGCGTTCTCGCGTTCGCAATGGGCAAGTTGACTGTCATCGAGTGGGCTCACCGCTGCGTGAACATTGGTTGCGGCGAAGGCTTGTCGAAAATCGACGCAAATGCACTCGACCTAGTGCAGCGCTGGTTGGGCGACCGCAGCGAAGGATTGCGGCGTGAGATTTATGCCGCCTCGCAAGCAGCCGATCACGGTACCGCGGCCAGCTGGGTCGCGATGGCCGCTTTTTGGAGTGAAGGGAGCATGGGCCCGCCACCGCCAGCGCCGCCACTTGCGCCGGGACCGACCCAATGTGCTCACGCGGCAACCGGAGCCATTTTGCTTGCTGCCGTGGCCAAGCAACCCGAAAAAGCCCCCGATAAGTATCGCGAATTTCTGCGAGTCGGCCTCGAAATGGTCAAAGGTTGAGCTGTTTCGGAATAATTTCCGCAACCGTGCCAATTTCAGGGCGATAATTCACTACAGCCAGAAATCAACAGGAGCCACGCCATGGGCATGCCTTGCGCTCGCGTCACTGATATGCACGTTTGTCCGATGATCACGGTTCTCGTGCCGCACGTCGGCGGACCGATCTTGCCGCCGGGTGGCATTCCCACGCTGGTGGGCGGCATGCCGCCAGCCCGAGTCGGTGACATGTGCGTCTGCGTCGGCCCGCCCGATGTCATCGCGCTCGGCAGCTTCATCACTTTTTTCAGCGGCATGCCCGCCGCGCGCATGGGCGACCTGACGGCCCACGGCGGCTCGATTGTGCTCGGTCACCCGATGACGCTCATCGGCTAGGCGACTTACTTAATTAAGAACGTGCCGAGATCGGTATCGCCCGCGATCGTGATATCGACTCGACCGCTCTTCCATTCGATCTCTTTGTCCTTCTGCTTCACCTTCTGCACGAAGCCCTTTTCGCGCCACACGATAAACGTGTACTTGCCGTCCGGCACGTGCGGAATGGTCAGCACGCCGGCCGAGTCGCTCGCGCCGAAGTAAGGATGGTCCTGGATGAGTACCCAGTCACCCATCCAAGTGTGAATCGAGCAGCTCAGCGGCATCGGCACCTTCTCGGCTTTGGGAAGTTTGAACGACTGCGAACCGCCGGCCGGGATCAGTTCGTTGAAGGAATTGTTCGCAAAGAAATCACCTTTGGTGTTGTGTGCGATCGCATCGGGGTTGCCGACGACGAGCGTTTGCGTGTTTTGCAGCAGCGTGATCCGCGGCTCGTAGCGACAGCCTTTGTTGTCGACCTTCACTTCCTTCGGCAAGTCTTTGATGTCCGGGTTTACCGGCGCTTTAAACTTGCTGCTCGTTTGCATCCACATCACGACGTTCTGCACACCGCCGTTTTTTCCGACCACAAGCCCTTCCTCGACGACCCCAAGCGGAGCACAAAACGGCACCGCCGCAACACCCGCCGGCACGGCTGCCTTGGGTGGAACGCCGTCGTACTTGAATGCGAGCTTCAGCGTGCCGTCGGCAGCACTCGCAGGGACGGTGGACAACAGAGCGAGCACAACGGGCAGGAAGCGACTCATCGAAAACTCCTGGAGAGAGATGGAGTGTGTGCAGCTAAGTATGTGAGTTAATATGAGTGGAATGCAACTGCCGATTTATCTCGATAACCATGCCACGACCCGCGTCGACCCCCGCGTGGTCGACGCCATGCTGCCGTTTTTCACGCAGATCTATGGCAATGCCGGCAGCACCAGTCATTCCTTCGGCTGGGAAGCGAAAGCCGCTGCTGATGATTCGCGCGCTCGCATCGCCGCCGCGATCGGTGCCAATGAACGCGAGATTATCTTCACCAGCGGCGCTACCGAAAGCAACAACCTGGCCATTCGCGGCACGTGCGAACGGAATCGTCGCCGCGGCAATCACATTGTCAGCGTCACGACCGAACACAAAGCCGTGCTCGATCCGCTGAAGAAGCTCGCGCGGAAGGGCTTTGAAGTTACTTTGCTACCGGTTACTCAAATCGGCGATCCGCTAACCGGCATCCTCAAGCCTGAACAAGTTGCCGCCGCGCTGCGCGAGGAAACTTGTCTGGTGAGCGTGATGCTCGCCAATAACGAAATCGGCTCGATAGCACCCATCTCCGAAATCGGCGCGATCTGCCGTGAACGCGGCATTCCTTTTCAATGCGACGCCACCCAAGCGGTCGGTAAGATCCCAGTCGATGTCTCACAACTCAACGTCGACTTGATGTCGTTCTCGGCGCACAAGATGTATGGGCCGAAGGGAATCGGCGCACTCTACGTCCGCCGCGGCACACGACTCGAAGGGCAGATCGATGGCGGCGGTCAGGAATACAATTTGCGCAGCGGCACGCTGCCGGTACCGCTGGTTGTCGGTTTTGCCGCAGCTCTCGACTTGTGTCTACAGGAGTTGCCAGCCGCGGCACTGCGTCAGCATCAGTTGCGTGAACGGCTATTTCAGCAATTGAAGACTGCCATTCCCGATTGCTTGCTGAACGGCCCCGAGCTTCCCTCCGCCGAGGATTTATTCTCCACACGGTTGCCCGGCAATCTCAACCTCGCCTTTCCACTCGTTCAAGGCGAAGCGTTAATGATGAGCATGCGCGACGTCGCGGTCTCCAGCGGCAGCGCTTGCACCTCGGCCAATCCCGAGCCGAGCCACGTCCTACGCGCGATCGGCCAGACCGAAGATCTCACCCTCGCCAGCCTCCGCTTCGGCATCGGCCGATTTAACACGGCGGAAGAAATCGACTTTGCCGCCCGATTGGTGATTGAAAACGTCCGTCGTTTGCGGGAACTTAGCAGTCTAGCCCAGTAGGCCGGAACAAGCGGTACTCCGCACAGTTCCGGCGTGAAGCGCGCTTCATCTTCGATTGCCAATCCTGTCGGAACTGCGCGAGTACGCTTGTTCCGGCATACATCTACTCACAACCCATGAACCAACCATCCCGCCGCGAATTTCTCCGCACTACCGCTGCTACCACGGTCGCACTCGCAGCGACGAGTTGCTTCGCTCAAGAAGCGAAGAAGGAACGGCCCAAAGTCGTTCTCACCGACGAAGGTCGCCGCGTGCATGCAGCCGGTTTTGTCTTCGACGGCCACAACGACTTGCCGTGGGAGATGCGAAAGGAAGCGAGCAGTTCGTTCGATAAGCGAGACATCGCAGTCGACCAGCCGAAGATGCACACCGACATTCCGCGGCTGAAGGCGGGCAACGTCGGCGCGCAGTTCTGGAGCGTTTATGTACCCGCCGAAACTTCGAAGGACGGCACGGCGCTTTTGAAAACGATCGAGCAGATCGAGCTCGTTCGCGAGATGATCAAGCGCTATCCGCAGACCTTTACCGCCGCAGTGACGGTGGCCGATATCGAAGCGGCTCGCAAAGAGGGGAAGATCGCCTCGCTCATCGGCGTCGAAGGCGGCCATTGCATCGAAGATTCGATCGAGAACCTTCGCCGGCTGAAGAAGCTAGGCGCTGGGTACATGACGCTCACGCACAGCGACACGCTCGGCTGGGCCGACGCGGCGACCGACACCGCGAAGCACAACGGCCTCAGTCCCTTCGGCGAGGAAGTGGTTCGCGAAATGAACCGCCTCGGCATGCTCGTCGACCTGTCGCACGTCAGCGATGCCACGATGCGGGCTGCGCTCAAGGTCACCAAGGCCCCGGTCATCTATTCGCATTCATCGGCGCGGGCCATCGCTGGCCATCCGCGGAACGTCCCCGATGATGTCCTCAAGCTCGTCAAGGAAAACGGCGGTGTGGTGATGGTCAATTTTTTCTCCGGCTTCGTGGTGCCGGAATCGGCCAAGATCCTTAGTGAGATGTTCGCCGTCTCGCGCGAGCTGCG
Organism: Anatilimnocola floriformis; assembly: GCF_024256385.1. Lineage (NCBI taxonomy): Bacteria > Pseudomonadati > Planctomycetota > Planctomycetia > Pirellulales > Pirellulaceae > Anatilimnocola > Anatilimnocola floriformis. Next base: position 2,129,915 of record NZ_JAMLFW010000001.1, on the reverse strand, counting down.
GGCCAAGTTCCCCAACGAAGAAGACTACAGCCGCGAGAGGAAAAAGTGGGAGGCCCGCAATCCCTATCCTGCCGGCGACATTCACGACGTCGTCGACCACATCGAGCACATCGCCCGCGTCGCCGGCAAGGAATGCGTTGGCCTTGGGAGCGACTACGACGGTATCAGCAAATGCCCGGCGCAACTCGAAGACGTCTCGACCTATCCGCTGATCACGCAGGAACTGCTCAACCGCGGTTGGAAGGCCGACGAAATCCACGCTTTGATGAGCGGCAACATCATCCGCGTGATGAAGCGTGCCGAAGAAGTGGCAGGTAGCCCGTAGCGTGAGCGAGGGAGTACTCCTGCCGCCTTTGGAAATCGCCAGCCATGTCCAACGAACCACCGATCGCGTTTTTGTTTACATGGTCGACCTATGGAACATGGCTTCCCGGAGATTCACGAGGTTGGGTGGAATATAAGAAGGGGCTGCAATTGCCTGACCCGCTGCGTGAATTGGAAGCTCAGGCGATGATGACCTACGACGCCGTCTGGCTAGACGAGGTGCAGCGAGATCATGTAAATCGACAAATCGCGGAAACATGCCAGCACAAGAAATGGCAACTGTTTGCAGCGAACTGTCGATCCAACCATGTGCATGCCGTCGTATCAGCGAGCACGCCGAAAATCATGCGAGCCCAAATGAAAGCCTGGTGCTCTCAAAAGTTGAACAAACTTTTGAAAGCAGACGCGAATCCAATTAAGCAGGCAGTTGCAGAATGGTGGGCGGATCGTGGGAGCATTCGCTGGATTTTTAATGATGAAGGAGTCGAAGCTGCCACGTTCTACGTGCGGGATGAGCAGGATAACCCGCGACGTTTCATGAAAGACTAGCGGTAATGAAACGTTCGCGCAGATTGCCTCCGGCGGGCACCCTCGCTAACGCTACGGGCTACCTTCTTGCAGCCGCTTTACTCAATCCACCCGCCGCCGATAACCGTATCGCCGTCGTAGATCACAACGGCCTGCCCAGGCGAAACTCCGTGGCGGGGTTCGTCAAAGACAACGCGCAACCGCCCCTCCGGCAGCAATTCAGCAACCGCCGTCGCCGGTGGGCTGTTGTAGCGAATCTTCGCCGTGCAGCGGAATTCACCGGTCGGCGGTTCGACCTGCCAGTTGCACTGATCGGCAGTCAGCTCGCGGCGAGCGAGTTCGTGATGTTCGCCGATCACAACGCGGCGAGTTTCTGGTTCGATACGAACGACGAAATAAGGTTCGCCCATCGCCACGCCCAAACCTTTACGTTGGCCGATCGTGAAACCCTCAATGCCTGGATGCTTGCCGACGACTTTGCCGGCAGTCGTGACGATTTCGCCGCTGGTGTCTTGCTCAGCGCGTCTTTGACGGACGAAATCGCCGTGATGACCGCTGGTAACGAAACAGATCTCCTGGCTGTCACGCTTGTCGGCCACACGCAAGCCCACATGTGCCGCCAGTTCGCGGATCTTCGGCTTCATGAAGTCGCCGATCGGCAGCAGCATCCGCGGGAGCCACTTCCGCTCGATGCCGAAGAGAACGTATGACTGATCCTTGCCGTCGTCCACGCCGCGGCTGATAGCGGGGCCCGCGTCGGTTTGAATCATCCGCGCGTAATGCCCGGTAGCGACGAACTCGGCGCCGACGCTGTCTGCATAGTCGAACAGCTTGCCGAACTTCAGCCAGTTGTTGCACTGCACGCACGGATTGGGCGTCCGGCCGCGAGAGTACTCGTCGACAAAATAGTCGATGATCTGCTTGAACTCGGCTTTTAGGTTTAGCGCATAGAAGGGAATGTTCAGCCGATCGGCCACCCGCCGCGCGTCTTCGGCATCGCTCGAACTGCAGCAGCCTTGCTTGTGATCGGCGCGGGGATTGAAGATTGGCAGGGTGAACTTCGGCGCGCTATCTACCTTGCAGGCCTCAAGAGCCTCCTCACCATGTCGCATGAAGACGCCGATGACATCGTGCCCGGCCTCGCATAGCAGGTGCGCGGCGACGCTGCTATCGACGCCGCCCGACATGGCTAAAACGATGCGAGACATGATTTCTGGATTTTCAAACAGTCAATAAAAGAGCCCCGGCAATTCGCCGAGGCTCATGAATTCAATTCAACTCGCGGAGCGAGAAGAGTCCTTACGACTTGCCTGGCACGCTGAAGCTGCCCATGCCCTTGCCGGGGATCGGCTGCAGGTACGAGCCATCGGCCAGCGGCTTGACCGGGGCTTCCTGGTCGAACGACAGCAGCTTTTGGTAGTCCGCCAGCGAGCTGTTTTCCCGCAACGCGTTATCCCACTTCACCACTTGGCCCGTGTAGGTCGCCATGCGGCCGAGGATGGCGGTCATGGTGCTCTTGGCGCCCCATTCGCCTTCGTTCGGAACGCGCCCCGCTCGCAGGTCGGCAAAAAGATCATGATGTTCTTGCTGATGGCCGTCGCCACCGAGCTTGCCGAAGTCGTGCAGTACCTTGCCGGCTTCGTCGTAGATCTTCGAGCCGCTCACGTCGGCGCGACCCTTCGTGCCGTGCACGTATTCAGCGACCGAGTTCCAGCAGCCAGGTTGATGGCGGCATTGGCTGTACATGATCGTGCCGTCGGCGTACTTATATTCGATGAAATGGTGATCGAAAATTTCGCCGTACTTAGTTTCGTTCTGATTGACGAGACCACCCATGCCCTGCGCTTCAACCGGATAGCCGTTCTTGATCCAGTTGATCACGTCCAGGTTGTGGATGTGCTGCTCGTTGATGTGATCGCCGCTCAGCCAGTTGAAGTAGTACCAGTTGTTGATCTGGAACTGAGTTTCCGTCATGCCGGGCTGACGCTGACGGAGCCAAGGACGCGAACCGTTCCAATAAGCGCGGGCGAGAATGATGTCGCCGATGGCGCCTTCTTGAATCTTGGCGACCGTCTCCATGTACTTGCGCTCGTGGCGGCGCTGCAGACCGACGGCAACGGCCAGGTTCTTCTTCTTGGCTTCGGCGGTGGCCTTCAGCACCTGATTCACGCCAGCCACGTCAGCGGCGACGGGCTTTTCCATGAAGACATTCTTGCCGGCGTTCACCGCGGCTTCGAAGTGGGTCGGCCGGAAACCAGGCGGCGTGGCGAGGATCACCATGTCGCAATCGGTTTCGAGCACCTTTTGATAGCCGTCGAGGCCCACGAACTTCCGTTCGTTCGGCACGTCGATCTTGTCTTTGTGCTGACCCGAAATGCCGCGGTGAGCTTGAGCGACGCTCGATTCCTTGACGTCGGCCAAGGCCACGATCTTCACTTCACCACCCGAGGTGTTGAGCGCTTGAATGGCGGCGCCCGTGCCACGGCCACCGCAACCAATCAAACCGATCTTGATCGTGTCGCTGCCAGCAGCATGTGCCGAGCGCGAAACAGCCAACGGCCCGGCGATGGCAGCGCCAGCGGCGAGCAAGCCTGATTGGCGAATGAAGTCGCGACGCGAGGGAGAGTCGGACTTGGAAGGAGAATGACTCACGAGGAAACTCCGCAAAGTGACTGACAACGGCGCGATTTGCCCCGTTGGGGAAAGGATCTGCTACCCGCAGCATACCGCTGATGTGCGGGAGTTTCAATTAGCGACGGATTTGCAATGTTCGCGAAATTGCCGCGAAATGCTCGTGCCAAGGCCTAAAACGGGCTCTTCCGTTCGGTCCAGCTGTAGGTATCCTGCTTTTCCACCAGCCGCAGCTTCAGGAAGTTGGCAATGTTATTGGCAATCGGCAGGGCCTTGTTAATGAGCTTCGAGCCTTGCAGTTCCGTATCAGGAGTTACCATGAACAGGTCCTGATTCTTCTTGTCGGTTTCGGGATCATTGGTCGGCTTGGGGTGAAAACCTTGCAACTTGGTGTGCAGGCGTTTGGTTTCTGCGTAGGACTTGGCGTCACTGCTTCCAGACACCAGCATGACCGACAGTTGCTTGCGGGTAACTTGATTGGTGAAGAAATCGTTCGCCTCAAAACCCTTGAACGTCGGCGAGGGAGACAGCAGCACGAGGGCTTTCACATCTTGACCTTGCTTGAAGGCCGGCAAAACCGGCGCGGCCCAATCGGCGATCGACCACTGCATGGCCGCCGTGCACATTACGTCGCAGGCGACAATTCCCAGGGCTTCTATATTGCACTCGCCGGCGTTATTTTTTTCGAGCAGGAATTTCTTCCCCGCTTCGATGTCATATGACATGCTCCGCAAGTCGTTCCGCACAAACTTCTCGCGGTCAATTTCCTTGTCGACCCCTTTGATCTTCAGGCTCTGGCCATGCCCGCGCATGTCGATCGTCAGGCACGTGTAACCATACGACTGCAGTAGCCGAGCCAGCCCTTCCAGATCTCCGCGCTGGCCGCCCCAACCATGCAGCAGAATGACCGGCACCGACTTTTTGCCGAGGGTGCCCGGGAAATAGGTCATCCTCAATGCCACGCCGTCCTTGGTCTCGCGGCTGATGTCTTCGGGCTCCGGCAGCTTGGGCGGTTCATTCTTTGCGGCATTGGGAGCCGCATTCTGCGCCGCGGCAGGAATAACACCGCAGACCACCAGGCCAAGCAGCCCGGCGATTGCCAACCATTGACGAAGCACTGCCATACGCAAGTCCCAGGAAAGGTGAGCGATTGGAGAAGAAGGGTGGCAACTTGCCATGAAAAAACTCGGAAGTGAACCCCTGTGCGTAGTTTAAGTGCCGTCGCCGCGAAGATCAATTGAGGAAAACGGGGAAGAGAGGAAGGGTTCTCTTCATCCCTTCCTCTCTTCATCCCTTCCTCCCTATCATGCACCGATGCCAACTCAAGCTCCCTCGCAAGCTGCTATCGCCATCCGCGGCGCCCGCACGCACAACCTGCAAAACGTCGATCTGGACCTCCCCCGCGGCCAACTGGTGGTCATCACCGGTCCCAGCGGCTCCGGCAAAAGTAGCCTGGCCTTTGACACGCTCTACGCCGAAGGGCAGCGGCAATACATCGAGAGCCTGAGCGTTTATTCCCGCCAGTTCCTGCAGCAACTCGAGCGGCCCGATGTCGACTCCATCGAAGGTCTGCAGCCGACCATTTGCATCGACCAACGCCCCGGCAACCAAAACCCCCGCAGCACCGTGGCAACGACGACGGAGATCTATGACTATCTCCGCCTGCTCCTTAGCCGCCTGGGCGATGTCTCCTGCCATGTCTGCGGTCAGCCGGTGCGTACGCAGTCGCTCGAACAGGTGCAGGAAACGCTCCTCACTCTGCCGGAAGGAACCAAGCTGTTGATCCTGGCGCCGCTGGTGCGCGGCCGTAAGGGACAACATGCCGAAGCCCTCGCCGCCGTGCGGAAAGCGCAACTCGTGCGCGTGCGAGTTGACGGGCAGTTGTACGAGCTCGATGCGGTTCCTGCGCTCGATGCGAAGAAGAATCACACCATCGAAGCCGTCGTCGATCGCATTGTCGTTCGCGCCGGCGTCGACTCACGACTCTCCGAGTCGCTGCAACTCGCCGCGCGACACGGCGAAGGCGCGCTCATCGCCTGCTATCTCGAACCGGAAAAAGAACTGCAAGCCAAAACAGCCGGCACCACCACCGAAGGGCTGTGGACCGATCGCCTCTTCAGCACCAAGTTTTCCTGTCCCAATTGCCAGGTGAACCTCGCCGAAATCGAGCCGCGCACCTTCAGCTTCAATAGCCCGTATGGCGCCTGCCCAAAGTGCGAAGGCCTCGGCGTGCTGGAGCAGTTCGATCCTGATCTCGTCATTCCCGATCGCCGTTTGTCGCTGGCGAAAGGCGTGATCGCACCGTGGAAGGGCGTGAAGAGCGCGCCGGTAAAAAAGCTGCGCGCGAAAGTCGAGGCCTTTCTGCAGAAGAATGGTCTATCCGAAGAGACGAAGTGGAATGAATTGCCGGAGAAGGTTTACGAGCAGTTGCTCGATGGAGAATCTGCCGAGACGCCGGATCGATTTCCGGGCGTGTTCACCTTGCTAGAGCAAGACTTGGCCACGGCGACCGATGAAACTCGCAAAGCGCAGCTCGCTTCGCTGCGCGGAGCAGTTGACTGCCGGGAGTGTGGCGGCTCACGCCTGCGGCGCGAGGCGCTGGGCGTGCGCGTCGGCGAGAAAAACATTCAGCAGATCGTAACGATGTCGGTAAGCGCCGCGACAAAGTTTTTCACCGAACTTCGCTTCGGCGGCCAGGACGCCGAAATCGCCAAGCCGATCCTTGGCGAGATCAGAACCCGGCTCAGCTTTCTACAACGCGTCGGCCTCGGCTATCTCACGCTCGGCCGCGGCAGCGATACGCTCAGCGGCGGCGAATTTCAACGCGTGCGACTGGCTACCGGCATCGGAGCGGGACTCGCGGGCATTCTCTACATCCTCGACGAACCTTCGATCGGCTTGCATCCGCGCGACAACGATCGGCTGATCGCTTCGCTCCGCGACTTGCAAACCAACGGCAGCACCGTCCTGGTCGTCGAGCACGACGAAGCCATGATGCGAGAAGCCGATTGGCTGATCGACATGGGCCCCGGCGCGGGAAGCGGCGGCGGCCAGGTCGTGGCCGAGGGAACTCCTGCCGAAGTGATTGCCAATCCCCTGTCGCTCACCGGCGCGTTTCTGAGTGGCCGCGAAGTGATTGCTGTGCCTGCGAAACGCCGGTCAGCCGACTTGCAGAAGGCGATCACCATCACAGGTTGCTCGGCGAACAACTTGCAAAACGTCAGCGCGAGTTTCCCCCTCGGCACGTTCATCGCGGTGACGGGGGTCAGCGGCAGCGGCAAGAGCACGCTGATCAACGAAACGCTCGGCCCGGCGCTCATTCGCAAGCTCGGCGGCGTGGCGCCGAAGCCGCTCGCGTTCGAGTCACTCACCGGCGTCGAACAGATCGACAAAGTGATCGAAATCGATCAGCGCGGACTCGGCCGTTCGGCCCGCAGCAACCCCGCGACCTACACCGGGCTGTGGGATGAAATTCGCAAGGTCTTTGCCGCTACGAAAGAGTCGAAGCAACTCGGCTTCGCTGCCAACCGTTTCAGCTTCAACGTCGCCGGAGGCCGTTGCGAAGCCTGCCTCGGGCAAGGGCTGCAACGGATCGAAATGAACTTTCTGCCGGACATCTTTGTCCCCTGCGGAGTCTGCAACGGCCAGCGTTTCAACGCGCAGACGCTGCAGGTCCTCTACAAGGGAAAGAACATCGCCGAGATCCTGGAGATGTCGTGCAGCGACGCGCATGCCTTCTTCGCCAACTTCGCGCAGATCGAACGCTCGCTCGCCAGTCTCTGCGACGTCGGACTCGGTTACTTGAAACTCGGTCAGCCGAGCAGCACGCTCTCCGGCGGTGAAGCCCAGCGGATCAAACTCGCCACCGAACTCGCGCGGGTCGATACTGGCAAAACGTTCTACTTACTCGACGAACCGACGACCGGTTTGCACTTCGTCGACATTCGTCTGCTGCTCGCGGTCCTGCAGCGACTCGTCGATCGCGGAAACACCGTGCTCGTGATCGAGCACAACCTCGACGTCATCAAATCGGCCGATTGGATTGTCGACCTCGGGCCGGATGGTGGAGATGCTGGTGGCCAGGTGATGTTTGCAGGTACGCCGGAGGAATTGGCGAAAGTGAAAGGCAATCTAACGGGGATCTCGCTGATAGGTTCCCTCGCCGCGGTCCGGGGCTAAAGTCGTCGATCCGCTCCGCGGTCGATGAATGGAGTTCGCCTCTCCATTCACCCCAGGTGTGATATCGCCAGTGAACATGTTTCATCGACCGCGGAGCGGTCGACGACTATTTCTTCTCAGGCTTCGGCTCCACGACCGGCATTTTCACTTCTGTAATCCAATCCCGAAACAACTTCACCGCGGCCGCATCGACGACATTCGTGCCGATCTGCGGCATCTGACCTGATTTTTCGCCGCGATGCGACAGGCGATGCAGGAGCACGCTGCGATCGGGTTCTCCCGGCGCGACGAGCAATGGATTCTCGATGCCGAACTTGTGATGCAGCGGTTTTTCGCCGACGAGTTTCATCTTGGCAAACTCGGCTTCGATGGCGAGGTTCATCTGCGAGTTGCCGCCGCCGGCTTCGATGTGGCAGTGCGCACAGTTCGCGTGCAGATAGGACCGCGCGCGGGCTTCGAGCGGTTCCTTGTCGTCGTAGGGATTCGGCAGCTTCTTGTACTCGTCGGCCTTCTTTACGAACGTCGATTGCGTCGCAGGAATCGGCCGTTGATCGCGCGTGGTTGTTCGCTCGCGATACTTTTCGTTGATTTGCTTTTCATCGAGCCCAGCAGTCTTCCAGGCCGCTTTGATTTGAGCGGGATAATCCGAGTTGCCGCCGCTGATCTTGAGCAAACCGAGTCGCGACAGCGCATCGAACTGATGTTCGACGACGCCGTTGTAATCATGCTCCTTATTCATCTGTCGTTCGGATAAGCCGAGGACGAAATTTGCGGCACGGCTGTGGCACACCATACATTCGGTGCGACTCGGAAACCGCCACAACTGATCGCCGACTTTTTGTTCGGCTCCTTCGGCGGGGACGAGGTCGGCGTCGGTTTGCTGATCGTTCCAGCGATACGAATAGCCCAGCCATTCCCCTTGCTGTTTGACCATGAAACGCGTTTCGATCCACCGCCGCGACGTTCCCTCGCCGAGGGCGAACGACTTCACCAGCACGGCATCGTTGGGGAAGTTCCAACTCTTGCCGGTGTTGAATTCGATCCGCATGTCTTTGTCACTGTTCGCCGGAATCGCGATGAAGCGCTCTTTGTACGCTCCATCGGACCACAGCGGTGAATTGACCGAGTAAGGCACCACACCATCGACCATCGCGTGCTTGGCGACATCGGTGAAGAGTCCACTCTCGCTCAGCTTGCGCGGGAACTTCGGCTGTTCGTTGGTCGGCGGAATTGCTTCCAGGTGATACATGCCTCCTTCGCCGTTGTTGCGGTGATCGAGAACTAGTAGCTCACCGTTCTTGTCGAGCGCGAATCCAGTGATGTTGAACGCCGTGTCGGCGAGCAACTTGTGCCACGTCACCTTCTGCCCGTCGTGCTTGATGCCCCAAATGCGGCCCGTCGAGTGATCGCCGTAGATGTAGGCTCCTTTGATCTCGGGGAACTTATTGCCGTGATAAACCACGCCGCCGGTCAGCGAGCGGGCTTCGGTGTGATGATGCTCCGCCGTCGGCTTGGTGTGCGGATCGGGACCGAGCTTTCGTTCGGCATAAAAAATGTGGCTCCCTTCGTACACGCTCCAGCCGTAGTTGTCGCGCGGGCGAACCAGATAAACCTGCTCCCACAAATCCTGACCGTTGTTGCCGACCCAAATGTGGCCGGTCACCGGATCGGTCGTGATCCGCCAGGGATTGCGCAGGCCATAAGCAAATGTCTCGGGGCGAAAGACATCACCCCCGACGTAAGGGTTGTCCTTGGGAATTGAATATTGCTTGCCTTCGCTGGGATGATCGACATCGATCCGCAGCACTTTCGAAAGCAACGTATCGGTCGTTTGGCCAGCGAGATTCGTATCGCTGTCGCTCGTGCCGTCGCCGCTCGTGATGTAAAGAAAACCGTCGTTGCCAAAGGTTACATCGCCGCCGTTGTGGCCATCGCTGACCCAGGCGATGATCTCGACGGCTGACGCTGGGTCGATATTGTGCGGCGACTTCGTATCGATTTTGTACCGGGTGACGCGGGTCATCTTCGGTCCTTTGATCGGCTTCCCTTTGTCGTCGAGTTTGTCGGTATCGAAGGCGCCATTCCAGCCGAGATACATAAAACCGTTCTCGGCAAACTTGGGATGAAAGGCCAAGCCGTAAGCGGTGCCGCCGTTGGCGATCGGCAGATATTCCTCAAGCGTGGTCGTCTCGGCGTCATCGCGAAAGCGATTAAGCATCGAAGGACCGTACGACTTGTTCTGCGCGATGAGTAGCATCACATCGCTGCCGGGAATCAGTTTTGCGCCGATCGGAAACGTCATCGGCAATTTCGGATAAGCGGCCGTCGTGCGAAACGGCAGCGGCGGATCGGGCGAGCCAACCACTTTCGACGTGGTCAGCGGCTTGTATCCCTGGGGATAAATGCCGAACTTCTTCCCCTGCGGCTCTTCCTGCGGCGGCAGGAATTTTAAAGTGGCGTAGTCTTCCCAAGCATGAAAATTGGCCTGCTTGAGCGGCGCGATCGTCGAGAGCTCCGGCCCTTCGAAATCGACCGAGTAATCGTAGCGGCAGAGCGTGAATTTCCATTTCTCGTTGTAATCGGGCCGGCCGCCGGTCTTCAGAAAATCGGTCCAGGGAAACTTCCCTTCGACGGTCCAGCCTTCGTCCTTGTCGGACCATTTATTCAGCGAGCCCTTGAGCTTCACCGCCGCTTTGAAGTCGAATTTCGCATCGTCCTTGAATCGCTGATACGCACTGCCGCCGCGACGTGGAATGAACATATCGAGCTTCGCACCGGCTGCGTTCACTTGAAACTCGTAATACCCTTCCTTGTCGTCCGCGGGCTTGAAAAAAAGTTCGAACACATCATTCGACCAGAGCATACCGTCCTGCTCCTTCACATCGGCATACAGATCGGCGTCTTCCATTTCGGCGAAGAAGTAAAGATTGTCTTTGTCCCACAACAGCTTGGCCTTCGTCGCGGTCCGACCCGCGCGAGCCTTCGCGCCGAGCCAAGGGAGATGAAAACCATCGATCACCTCGGCCGTTTCCCAAGCGGGGTCTTTGGCGAGCCCATCGATTTCGATTGGCAACTGCGTGAATTTGCAGTTGAACTCGGTCGGCGGCCGCGTGAACGGTTTTTCGGTCGGCTTGTTATCTTCGGCGAATACAAAAGAGGCGAAGAGGCAAACGAAGAGCGCGAGCATCTCCCGATAACCAGGCAACACGTGACCAGGCATGCGAGAACCTTCTGCAATGGAGGCGGGCAACGGGGGGAGACGCGTCTACTCTAAGTGCCGGTCGGAGGCGAGGCAAGCAAAGCGCTAGCCCCGCGCAAGTGCGGGCCGAATCGAGGAGAATCTCGCGCTTCTGCTGGCAACAGGTACGATCGTGAACTATAACGCCACGATCATGACAGACGTGCCACTCACCAATCGTATCAAGTCGTTTCGTGAAGCTCGCAACTGGTCGCAGGCCGAGTTGGCCGAGCGGGCGGGCATTTCTCGCTCCGGCATTAGTGCGATCGAAAGCAACCGGCTCACTCCCTCGGTCGATGCCGCCCTGCAACTGGCGCGGGTCTTTGAGTGCGCCGTTGAAGAGCTGTTCGGACACTTTGCCGAGGCGACGCCGCCGGAGTGGGCCTGGCCGGCGAATCATTTTCCGACCCGCTATTGGCTGGGAGAGGTCGGCGGTCGAACGCTGGCCTATCCCGTTGAAATGCCGACCGCAGGACAGCGTTTGCCGGACGGTGTCGCACAACAGCCGGCTCCCTTGGACGACAAACAAGAGATCGCTCAGCGCACGCTGGTTATCGCGACTTGCGATCCGGCGGCGCAGTTTTTAGTCAACTTGTACGAACGGCAGTCGCCCTTTCGACTCCTTATTCTGTCGCGTTCCAGTGGCGAATCGCTCGCGCTCCTTGCGCAGGGGCTCGTGCATGCGGCGGGAGTGCATCTGAGTCGCGTGAATGAATCGCCCGGCAATGCCGCGCTGGTGCGTGACCGCTTGCCCGCCGAATCGTGGCAGTTGTTGCGGGCCGCGCAGTGGGAAGAAGGGCTGGCCGTGGCGAGCGATTCCGCGGTGCGTACGTTGCGCGAAGCAACCAAGAGTTCGCTCCGCTGGATCGGCCGATTGCCCGGCGCCGGTGCTCGCCGATGTCAGGATGAGCTCCGCGGCGATTCCCGCCTGCCGCAGCGCACGGCCCGCGATCATCGCGCAGTGGCCGAAGCCATCGTCAACGAGTGGGCCGAGGCAGGCATCTGTTTGCGGCTGGCGAGCGAAGAGGCACAGCTGCGATTTTTCTCGATCTGTGAAGATCAATACGATCTTTGCTACTCGCATCGGCAGGCGGCGGATCCGCGGATTGTGGCTCTCGTGAAAACGATTCGGAGCGCGGAATATCGTAGCCTGGTCAACAGTTTGCCGGGCTATCGCGCAGCCGATGCCGGCGAAGTGGAAGTCATTCGGAGTGGTTCATGAACATCGTGCGCGGCTTGTCGATCGCTTTGTTACTGATCGGTGGTTCGTCGCTCCTTTCCCAAGAGAAACCGCAAGTCGTGCGCTGCGCGGTGATCGGCGGCATGAACGACACGGGGCTGTGGCAAGCCGTTGGAGAGCGTTTCGAAAAAGCGACCGGCCATAAAGTGGAAATGGTGGCCCGCGGTCCGAAACGCGAGATCGTCGGTTCGTTCATCGCCGGCGAAGCCGATCTGATCACGATGCATGCCAGCGATACGATCATCAATCTCGTCGCCGATGGCTATGGAGTCGATCCGCAACCCTGGGCCAAGAACGACTTGCTGCTGGTTGGTCCACCGGCCGATCCGGCCGGCGTGCGCGGCGAGAAAGATGCGGTCGCGGCGCTTAAGAAAATCGTCGCCAGCAAAAGCAAGCTGCTGATGCACGCCAGCCTCGGCGCCAACGAAGTTATGGCCGATGTGCTCGCGGCTGGCGAAATCGAAATCGATCCGGCGAATGTCATCTCGCTGCCGTCCGACAAGCATCGTGAAATGTTGAAGAAGGCGCAAGACGCGAGCGCCTACACGCTCGTCGGTCGTATTCCATATCTCAACGCGAAAATCGAGAAGCACGAAATGCAAATCATGGTGCAAGGCGATCCGCGGTTGCGCCGGCCGTATGTGGTGGTGGTCGCCAACGTCGCCGATGCCAAGGATCCGCGTCACGTAGCGGCTCGGCAGTTAGCGAGCTTTCTCCGCTCGCCCGAGACGCAGGCTTGGTTGCTGGAGTTCGGCCGCGGCAAATACGACGATCAACCGCTGTTCTTTCCGGTGAAGATGCGCCGGCCCTAGAGTGGCGACGTTAAGGGGGCGAGACCGCTTCGCCATCTTCGATACTAATCAGCCGGGCCATCAAGTACTCGTCGACATTGTCGAGGAGAATCCCAACGTGGCCATCAGCGTAGGCGACGTTGACACAGCCTGGATGATTGCTGCGAGGCGCCGCCGACCAGTAGTGAAAAGGTGAATCGTTATATGTCGCGCAGGGCATCCGCCGCAGTTGCGAATCGGCGACGTCGTTGCAATTCAGCAGAATATCGACATTGGTCGTGTGCTGACTATTCGGCGGCTGCGTATTGCCGAGGCTCGCCGACCAAGGATTGAAGCCGGAGTTGCTGAGTTCGACGTCCACGATTTCGTCATGCATGTCAAAGGCCAGTAAGCTCGCGCCCGACCAGGGCAGCGCCCACACGCCGCGCTGATCGTCGGTCTGCGCCCGCGTGCGAACCTCGGATAAGACGAGCGTGTTCGAAGCGCCTTCCGGGGCCAGGTGGCTGTGCGTATGAGGACGATGCGAAGTTAACGCCGCGCGGTAACGGTGCGAAAGTTCGAGGTGAAAAGGAGATGCATAGGCTGCATAGTTTCCCTTGCCGAACACTTTGCCGCGCACTTGTTGCTGATCGGTATACAGCCGCCCCTTGGCCATATCGCTGGGGCAAAGCAGCACGGCTGGCTGAGCCCGCTGCGGATCCTTTTCCTGGTTCACCATGTAATCGCTGAAGTTGAACTGGTTGTGCAGCGCCGACTGTTCGAAGTACGGCAGGGTCAGCGTGATCCAGCTGAACATCTTGCCGTTGAACTGCTCGAACGAATTCGTGTAAGTCGTATCGACGATGCCCGAGGCCGGAAACATCTTCAGCGAGTCTTCGTAGTTCTGGACGCCCAACATCAGCTGCTTGATGTGATTCTGGCATTGCAGTCGGCGTGCGGCTTCGCGCGCGGCTTGTACGGCCGGCAGCAACAGCGAAGCGAGAACACCAACGATGGTGATGACCACCAGCAGTTCGACGAGTGTGAAGGCTCGCTGGCGACGGCGTGGAATTGAACTGCTCATCGGCATTGCCCCGCAAATGTCCAGTGAGAGACTGGCGGTTGATATGATCCTGGAGTATAAGGTTACGATCCTATCGCTCTCCCCGCCGCCTCCCTGCACCTCGCCCGACCGCTTCGGAGTTTACACCATGTTCGCCGCCGCTACTCGTACGCGCACGTCTCGGTTGAAAAGTTCACAGAGGCAGCGTGAGTCGCGGCGTCGCTCGTTTTGCGCGAGCCTTGAACAGTTGGAAGATCGCAGCCTGATGGCCGCGTTTACGGAAGGAAATCTGGTCATCTATCGCGTCGGCTCGACTGGGGCGAATTTGACCAACAACGGCTCGCCGGTATTTCTCGATGAATACAGCCCCACCGGCACGTTGGTGCAATCGGTGGCCCTGCCGACAACCGCGAGCGGCGGCAACAATCAACTCGTCGCCAGCGGTTTGATTCCTGACGAAGGACAACTCACGCGCTCGCAAGACGGTCGCTACTTGATGTTGGGTGGTTATGGCGCCGATTTGAATGGCAGCGCGGTGCTGACCAACAGTGCCACGCCGCGCGTGATTGGCCGAGTCGATGGTGCGGGCAATGTCAACACCACCACGGCTATCAGCTCGCTCGCGGCAACCAGTGTCATCCGCTCAGTCGCCAGCACCAACGGCGTGGATATTTGGTACGGCGGCTTCGGCATGGGGAATCAATACACGACGCTGGGATCGACCAGCACCGTGGCGATCAGTTCGAGTCCGACGATCCGTCGCGCCACGGTGATCTACGACAACCAGCTGTACATGACAACCGAAGGGGGCAACGGCAGGTATGGAGTTTCTGCCGTGGGCACTGGCCTCCCCACCACACCGATCGCTGGATTGCCGACTCTGTTGTCGGGCCTGCCAGGGCAAGGCGCGCCCGATGCCATGCTGACGCCGAACGCCTTTTTCTTTGCCGACATTTCGGCAACCGAGCCCGGCGCGGATGTGCTGTATGTCGCCAACGACGATGCCAACGGCCTGCGCAAATTCAGCAAGGTGGGGGGCACCTGGGTCGCCAATGGCTCGCTGGGCGTCGACGCGGATGACTATCGCGGCTTGATCGGCACGGTGAACGGCAGCACGGTCACGCTCTTTGCCACACGCAAAGGAGGCAACACCGCGACAGGTGGCGGTGAACTGGTCTCAATCGTCGATGCCAGCGGCTACAACACCACGATCAGCGGAGCTCCCACCATTCTGGCCACGGCAGCCACGCATACCGCCTTTCGCGGCGTGGCCCTTGCGCCGACGCTCCCTCCGAATCAGCCGCCCGTGAACACCGTACCGGTCGCGGCGCTCGGCACCGAAGATACGCCGCTGCCGTTCACCGGCTTGAATGCCATCAGCGTGAGCGACGCCGATGCAGGGACGAACAATCTCACGTTCACCATCTCGGTCACTGCGGCTGCGCTCGGCCTGTTCAGTGCCAGCAGCAACGGCGGGACAGCGGTTGTCGGCACTTCCAACGGCGGCGCGACGCTGACGATCACCGGTCCGCAACTGGAAATCAACAAAGCCCTGCAAACGTTGGTGTTTACTCCTGGCGCTGATCGCAACCTGTCTGCCGAAGGGCCGATCCTGGCAACTGTCACGACAAGCGATGGCTCGGCCCAGGATATTGATACGTTCAATATCAATCTCAACGAAATCAACGACCCACCAGTCGCGGTCGCCGACTTGCTCGGTGAACTCGGCGTGCAGGGTGGCGGCCCGATCACCATTCCCATCGCCACGCTGCTGGCCAATGACTCGAAGGGGGCCGCGAACGAGAGTTCGCAAACGCTCACGCTCACCGGTGCGTCGAACCCTGTCGGCGGCACGGTCGCTATCGTCGGCTCGAATGTGGTCTTCACTCCGACCGCCAACTTCAGTGGCAATGCGTCGTTCAGCTACACGATTCAAGACGATGGCCAGAACGCCGGCATGCCCTCGCCACAGTCGGGCACCGGTACGGCCTCGTTCACGATCGGCGACATCAATGATGCGCCGAGCTTTGTCATAGGCGCCAATCAACTCGTTTCGGAGAACGCACCAGCGCAGACTGTCACGGGCTGGGCAACAGCCATTTCGGCTGGTCCGAACGAAACTGCGCAGACGGTTACGTTTCAAGTGACGACGAACACCAATTCAGCCCTCTTCACCGCCGGTGGACAGCCTGCCGTCTCGAGCAATGGCACGCTGACGTACACGCCCGCACCGGGCGTCAACGGGACTGCCACGATCACGCTGGTCGCCAAGGACAACGGCGGCACGGCGAACGGCGGCGTCGACACGAGCGCGCCGCAGTCGTTCGTCATCACCGTGACGGCAGCGCCGGTCAATCTGCAGCCGACAATCAATGCGGTCAGTAATCTGACGATTCTCGAAGGCGCGCCGCTGCAGACAATCAACCTCAGCGGCATCACCGACGGCGGCGATGTGCCGTCGCAAGCGCTCACTGTCACCGCGAGCAGTTCGAACAACTCACTCGTGCCGATCGCAGTGAATTACACGTCGCCGAACTCGACTGGCACGCTGACGTTTACTTCTCCCGTGAATGGCAACGGCTCGTCGACGATTACGGTCAATGTGCGCGATACCGGTCTCGACTTGATCGCGAACAACGCCGACGATGGCATTCGCACGATTACGTTCACGGTAAACGTGACCGCCGTGAACGATGTACCCACGTTCGTCATCGGGCCAAATCAAACGGTAAACGAAGATGCTGCAGCGCAGTCGATCGCTGCGTTCGCGACGGGGATCACGACGGGCGCGAACAACGAAACCAGCCAAGCGTTGACGTTTAATGTCAGCAATGATAATCCCGGGCTGTTCTCGGCTGGTCCGGCGATCTCCGCCAACGGCACGCTCACTTACACGCCGGCCGCGAACGCCTTCGGCAACGCGACGATCACCGTGACGTTGTCCGATAACGGCGGCACTGCCAATGGCGGCGTCGATACCACCGCGCCGCAGTCGTTCACCATCACGGTCAACAGCGTGAACGACGCGCCCACCATCGCCCTGGCCGGCAATCAGACAATAGCGATCACCGCGCCGGCGCAATCCATTCCTAATTTCGCCAGCGTCGTTTCGGTCGGCCCTGCCAATGAAGTGGGACAAACCGTTACGTATCAAATCACTGGCAACGACAACGCCGGGCTGTTCTCGGTTGCCCCGGCCATTGCTGCCGACGGCACGCTGACTTACACCGTCTCGGGCACGCCGGGCACGGCGACCATCACCGTCGTCGGTCGCGATAGTGGCGGCACGGCAAACTCGGGTGTCGATACAAGTGCGCCGCTGACCTTCACGATCACCGTAACTCCGGTGCTCAACGCGCTGCCGACGATCAATGCCGTCAGTAATCTGACGATCCTCGAAGGTGCGCCGCTGCAAACCATCAACTTGACCGGCATCACCGACGGCGGCGACGCGGCAGCCCAAGCCATCAGCGTGAGCGCGAGCAGTTCGAATACCTCGCTGGTACCGATCGCGGTCAATTACACCTCGCCGAACAATACGGGCACACTCACTTTCACCTCGCCGGTGAATGGCAACGGCGTGTCGACGATCACGGTAACCGTGCGCGATTCCGGCCTCGATTTGATTCCCAACAACGCCGACGACGGCATCACGACGCGGACGTTTACCGTCACGGTCACTGCGGTCAACGATCAGCCAACGTTCACCGCGGCTGCTCCACCAGTCGTTAATGAAGATGCGCCGGCGCAATCGGTGACCGGTTTCATTACCAGTTTTTCTGCCGGGCCGAACAACGAAAACACGCAAGCGGTCAGCGCCTACCTGGTGGCCAATGTTTCGAACGCGGCCTTGTTTGCCGTCGCGCCCGCCGTTTCGCCGACGGGGACTTTGACCTACACGCTCGCCCCCAACGCCAACGGTTCGTCAACTTTCGAGCTCCGCGTTCGCGATAATGGCGGGACCGACAACGGCGGCCTTGATACGAGCAATCCGCAGACGTTCACGATTACCGTCAATCCGGTCAATGATGCGCCGTCGTTCGTTGCCGGCCCGAATATCTCTCGGCCGAATGGTTCGCCGGCGCAAACCATTCCGAACTGGGCAACCGCCATCAGCGCAGGCCCCGCGAACGAAGTGGGCCAGACCGTGGCCTTCAATGTGACGGCGAACACGAACCCGGGCTTGTTCTCCGTCGCGCCAGCCGTCAGCAGCGCCGGAACGTTGACCTTCACGCCAACAACCGGCGCGCAAGGCATCGCCACGATCACGCTCGTCGCGCAGGACAACGGCGGCACGGCCAATGGCGGCAGCGATACGAGCTCGCCGCGGACCTTCACGATCACGATTCTTCCCAATCAGCCGCCAGTGGCAAACGACAGCACCATTCCCACGCTGATCAACACGCCGGTCAGTCGCACTCTCTCGGCGACCGATCCCGATGGACCAGCGTTGACGTTTTCGATCGGTAGCAATCCAAATCTGGGAACGATCACGGCCTTCGATCCAATGACCGGCGCATTTACTTACACGCCGCTCCCCGGTGCGACGGGGCTCGATCTTTTCAGCTTTACGGTTTCCGACGGCTTGAACAGCGACGATGGTCTGGTGCGCATCACTATTCAAGGGACGCAACCGGTCGTCACGCCCAGCAATGGCGATCTGTTGGTGATCGGTACGCCCGATCCAGACATCATCATCATCTCGCCCGTTTCGGCAGGCATCGTGCAAGTGCGAACCGATCGCGGATCCGCGTTTTATCCCATCAGCGTTCAACTGATCGTGAATGCCGGCGAAGGGAACGACTATGTGATTGCGACGAACCTGCAGGTTCCTGTGACGCTCGACCTGGGTGAAGGGGATGACTACGCGTCGGGTGGATTGCAGAACGATCTGATCATCGGCGGCGCGGGGAGCGATCAGATCAACGCCAGTGGCGGCGACAATGTGGTGTGGGGCGATACGCTCGGCGAACAGGATTTGAACACCGGCGGCAACGACGTGCTGAGCAGCCTCGGCGGCAATGACGTGATGTATGGTGGCGGCGGCAACGATCAACTCTTTCCCGGCGCGGGCAACGACTACGTGCACGCCGGCCAGGGTGACGATGTTGTTTCAGCCGGCGCCGGCAACGACCGCGTTTTCGGTAGCGGCGGCAATGATCAACTCTACGGCGATGAAGGGGACGACGTCCTCGTCGGCGGCAGCGGCAGCGATACGCTGGTGGGCCGCACGGGCGATGATCTGCTCATCGGCGGCGTCGGCAGCGACGCGCTCAACGGCGACGAGGGGAGTGATCTGCTGATTGCCGGCGATGTCACGATCAGCGGCAGCACGCTGGTCGGTGATGCCAGCGATCTCGCGCTGATGGCCTTGCTCGCCGCGTGGACACCGGCCCATCCTGCCGGCGTAGCGACGTCCGTGGTCGTTGGTAACGACGGCGCGGTCGATTCGCTGCAAGGCTACACCGGCGATGACGACTTTTATCTCTCGGCTAACGACGCCGCAGGAGATCTCGGTCTGCCCTTCATGGGGACAGACCGAACGTATTACAGCTAATGCCGCATTACGCTGCGGCTTCTGCCACCGGCGCGGGTTCGCACAAACCTTCGATCACGCGCTGGTAGTTTTGCTCGTCCGATAGATCGGCGATCGAGTTCAGCACAATGTCAGGCCGATAGGCGTAGCGAATGAGATCTTCACGCCGCGTCGAACCGCTCAGCACCAGCACGGTGCGATAGCCCATCGACACGCCGCCGAGAATATCAGTTTCCATCGTGTCGCCGATCATGATCGTGCCAGCCGTCGACAGCCCGAGTTCTTTGCGTGCTGCGCGCATCATCACCGGGCTCGGCTTGCCGACGCTGAAGGCCTTCAGGCCGGTTGCCGTTTCCAGCATCGCCACAATCGCGCCGCAACCCGGCCGCAAGCCGTGCGCAGTCGGGCAATTTGGATCGATATTGGTCGCGATCAACTTCGAGCCGCGGAGGATCATTCGCACGGCGGCTTCGACAATTTCCATGTTGAACGTGCGACCTTCGCCGACCACGACATAATCGGGATCGTCGTCGACAATCGCGTAACCATTCTTGTGCAGCGCTTGCAGCAAACCACCTTCGCCAATCACGAACGCCGTGCCACCCGGCTTTTGCGCCGCGAGAAACCGCGCGGTCGCCATCGCGCAAGTGAAGATGTGACTCTCATCGACGTGAATGCCCATGCGGGCTAGTTTGATCACGCCATCGCGGCGCGTGCGCTGGCTGTTGTTCGTGAGGAAGGCGAACGGCACCTGGTCGTCGAGCAGCCTTTGAATGAAGCGGTTCGCTCCCTCGACCACCTGCTTCCCTTTGTAGATCACGCCATCCATGTCGATCAAAAATCCAAACGATCCCATGCGAATCCCTTTCGTTGGGAGAGGCAAACAAGATGTTGCTGCGATCCTGATACTGCCACTTGGCAGTTCAGTACAGCGAGTTTTCACTGCGACTGTGCAGTGGAGTGAACCTTAGAGAAGGAAGGTCCACTCAAGTGAATCGACGGCGCTGTAGGTAGGCCACGTATGCCGATCGATTCTCCGCTGGAACCCCGCGACCAAATCCGTTGGGTGATTGCTTCGCCGCCTGGCACAAATGCTGGCGATCAGAGCCAGCCGAAGCAACGTTCTCAGCGTCCGTTGCGATCTCAGTTTCGCAAACACTATGCCAGAAGCTGTCGAGCACTCGCGCACTACGGGCGAACTAACCGCCGGAAACGCTTGTTTCAGGCCGAAAATGCGGCTCGAAGGGAACTTCGCCTCGCATCGCCGCGGCTACGTACGTTGATTAACTCCCGGGCAACGTTGCTGCGTTGCTTGGCAAGAATTGCTCGGCAACAAATAGCGCCAATTACCTGGATTACCTCAATCATTCGGGAGGGCGAGGCTCCAGCCAAGCCGTTGAGGTAGACCTGCAAAGGCCGGCGAGGTCTGCATGTAACCGGCGCGGCTCGCCGTCCTGCGCGTTCGATTTTACGGTTCGAAGATTTCCACATACTTCTCCAACAGATCGGCGATCGGCGGTCCTGCTTTGTCGTGCAGAATCCTGATGGGATAGTAAATCGCGCGGACCGGTTGTTCTGGAAGGTATCCGCGTAGCGTGAGCCCCACTACAGGGCCAAAGGAAAGCACATACAGTAGTGGCATGACGAAGAGCACGATCACCAGCGCGGCTACGGTAACGCGAGCAGAGTTCGGCTGTTGTGATTCCATGGCTGCCATCCTACCGCACGGCTGGGCAAAATCCGCGTGGAATTGTGCTCGACCTAGAGTGTGGACATGGGTACACTTACCACTGGCGACGGGGGCGATCTTGATCCTTGACAAGATGGTGGCTTGGGCTGATTTTCGGCAGCGGATAAGCGCCCGTCGGTTTGCGGCGTATCGCTGGCAGACGGTGAAGTCGTTGTGGTGCGGTGCGACCGATTGTTGTGCGGCATTGTGAGCGAAGTAGCTTCGATTACGGGGTTGCGCTGGGCTGGTTTGCGGCAAGTGATTGCCCGGGCATGAGTTTCGTCAGTTCACAGTTGCGCAACAGATGACAACGCAGATGTTGTAAAACTGTTGTGGAGTTTTTGGGCTGTTTCTTTGTAAGTGCTAGAGCGGCTTACGCTTTGGTGGTTTCAAAAATCTGCAACAACTGTTGTACTTTCGCCAGCGAACAAATTTTGGAGTCGGGCTGCTAGCCAGATGGGGGCGCGTGGCGGTGAGTTTTGAGGTCGATAGCGGTGAACCCGCAGCCGGATTTGCGGTCCGGTTGTGCAGGCAGTGACTGCTGATTGTGGCGTTTGTCCGGTCAGGTTTTTCGAATCGCGCTCGACATTTTGTCCACACACGTAATAGAATTGAGGCCGGGCGGGCGGCAGGGCTTTTAAGTAGGGAACATCTTATGCGGCATCATTCGATGTTGCGGTGGCCGACGCGGCTGGTGGTTGCAGGTGGGGCTTGCCTCCTCGGCAGCTTCGTGTGCGCTGAGCAAAAGCTGGCAGTAAATAGCCCGCCAGCGGAGGATATCTCCCGCTGGGTGCAAGAGCTCGACTCCGATTCTTACTCCGTTCGCGAGCATGCTTCAAAGCTGCTGAGCGAAGCCGGGCCGATCGCCATCGAGCGTCTGGCTGTAGCGGTGACCGATCCGAGCACCGAAGTTTCGACGCGGGCCGGTTCGATTCTGCAACGCATCGCCGATGCCAACGACGAAGCCACGCTGCAGCAAGTGGCTGCGGCTTTGCAGAAGCTCGGCAGCAAACGGCCCGCGGTCCGCAAATTGGTCGCTGACATTCAGACTCAGCAAAAGAAATTCAAACACACCCGCGCGGTCGCTCAAGTTCGCGCGCTCGGTGGTGGCCTGACCGGCAACTGGGAAGGCGAACCGGTTCACGAGGTCGAGGCCTTCATCGCGGGACCGGTTGTCGCCGTGGAAGAAGAAATCGAAATCCTGCCGGCCGTTGCCCTGGAAGCGATTCCGGAAGAAGAGCCCGCGCCGAAGCGCGGGCTGCTCGGTTTGCTCGGCCGGTTGATTGCTCCCGCCGCGGCTCCACTGCCTTTGCCGGAATTCATACCGCCGCCGCCGGATGCTCCTGACGCCCCTGATGCTGTTCCCCTGCCAGCGCTCGAAGAAGTGCGACCGCTGCCGGGCATTGAAATCGCTGGTCCCCCAGCGCTGGAAGAAGTTGAACTGGCAGAAGCTCCCGCGGTCGCCGAGGTTTTTGAAGTTGCCGACGACATCGCGCTGATCGAACCGGCCTTCGCGCCGTTTCCGATCGCGTTCGACGGCGAAGAGGTCGAAGGCGAAGCTTACGCGGAATTGGTTCTCGATAAGAGCTTCCGCGGTGGCGACAAAGACCTGGCCGTTCTCAAGGACATCCCGGAAATCTACAACCTGTCGATTCACGGAGCGAAGCTGACCGATGAAGCCTTGCCGCACATCGGCGCGCTGCCGCGACTGACCACGCTCAACCTGCGCGACACGCCATTCTCCGGCGCGGCCCTCCGCAAGCTGCGGCAACAACGGCCTGAGTTGTCTGTCATCTGCCGCAGCTCGGCGATGCTAGGGATTAACGCCGGCATGGAAGGGGCATGCATTCTGACATCGGTGTTCTTCAAGTCGGGCGCGCACGACGCAGGTCTGCGTGACGGCGATGAAATCCTCGAGGTCGACGGCCATAAGGTGCGCGACTTCAGCGACCTGACGATCTCGGTCTACCCCCACAAGCCGGGCGACAAGGTCAGCGTGAAGTACAGCCGGAATAACCAAGAACACACGGTGGATGTGTTGTTGAAACCGCGCGTGGCGGTGGAAGAATAGGCTTACCAAAAGTGCAAATTAAAGGCGCTGATCACGGATAGCGCCAGCAGCACGATCGCGGTGAGAATGACCCACAGCGGAAGACCGCGGGTCTGATATTCGTGCTCTTCTTCGTCGAAGTCCTGCGCTTCGCCGTGGAAGTTCATGCCGCACTCTGGGCAGCGTGTTGAGAACGCTGGAATCCACTTCCGGCAGCGAGCACAGCGAACATCATCCTCTTCATTGGCTTCTTCGTCCGCATATTCGTCGATGTCATCGTCGTCGTAATTCAACTTCGTTCACGCGGATCGATTTACCGCAGCAACAGCATCGAGACGGTCATGTAGATGACGATTCCCAGAATGTCGCTCAGGCCGGCGACAAATGGATTGCTCATCAGCGCGGGATCGAGGCCGAGACGCTTGAAGATCAGCGGCAGCATCGAACCAGAAACGGCACCGCTCGTCACGACTAATACTAACGTGAGCGGAATCACCAGCGGCCACCACGTCTGCTTATGAGCATCGGGATCGCGCAGCGTGAGAACGGTCGACAGCAGCACCCCAAACACCGCGAGCACACTGCCAAGGATCAGCCCGACGCACAACTCCCGTAGCGCAACGCGTCGCCAGTCTTTCACGCCGAGTCCGCCGGCCGTCATGGCCGTGATGATCAGCGTCGCCGATTGATTGCCGCTGTTGCCGCCGCTCGACATGATCATCGGCACGAACATCATCAGCCAGGCCCACTGCTTGAGCTTGTCTTCGTACGTATCGAGCGTCGTGGCGGTTACTGCAGCAGCGATGAAGAGAATGCTCAGCCAAATGCCGCGCTTCCAAGCGAGTTCGAACAGCCCGGTTTGCAGGTAGCTATCTTCGAGAGGCGCGATACCGGCCATCTGCTGCGCGTCGTCGGTCGCTTCTTGACGCACGGCATCGAGCACGTCGTCGTGCGTAATAATGCCGACCAACCGCCGTTG
This sequence comes from Anatilimnocola floriformis, assembly GCF_024256385.1. NCBI lineage: Bacteria > Pseudomonadati > Planctomycetota > Planctomycetia > Pirellulales > Pirellulaceae > Anatilimnocola > Anatilimnocola floriformis. The sequence continues at coordinate 2,105,648 of NZ_JAMLFW010000001.1, read as the reverse complement.
ATTGTCGACGACGGGAATGGCTTGCAAGTCGTAGCGTTCGACGAGCCGCGTCACCTCTTCGCTGTTTTCGGTCGCATTGACCATGATCATGTCAGTCTCCATGAGATCGGAGACTTTCAGATCAGGCTTGCCCAGCGATGAAACAAGTTGCCGCGCAGAGACCACGCCGCGGAGGTGCAGATCCTTGTCGACGACGTAGATGTAGTAAATCGTCTCGACGTGCTCGGCTTCGCGGCTGAGCGCGACGAGAGCATCGCGAACCGAGAGCTCCTCCTCGATCATGGCCATTTCGGTGGTCATCATCGCGCCGGCGGAGGCTTCAGGATAAGCCCGCAGCCGGAGAAACTCGCGGCGTTCATCGGCCGGCAGCAGCGGCAGAATCTCTTCGACGACGTCTTCCTTCACGTCGTACAGCAAGTCGACGCGATCGTCAGCGGGCAGATCAGCGAGCAGCTCGGCCACTTCGGCCCTGTCCTGCGATTCGATGATCTCGATCTGCCGTTCGTGCTGAAAGTACAGAAAGATATCTTCCCGCAGCTTCAGCTCGGCATATTGCACCACCTGCCAGGCCTCGGCCGGCGTGAGGCCCTCCATGTATTCGGCCAGGCGGGCCGGGTTGAGGGCGATGCAGAACTCGTGCAGGTCGTGCGCATTGCGCTCGGCGAGCATTTCGCGCAGTTCGGGCAGGAAGAGGGTGTTGACCATGTCCGAACTGGATCACGAAGCGGCGAGTTGCTGTTCACTGAAGTATCGGTGGCGAAAGGAATTCTGTCAAAGCGGGGGTCTGGCATAACTGTTACGAAAGAACCTGGTGCTTCAGCGGTTCCCCGGCCAATCCCAGCAGCAGGTTTTCGACGGAGATTTCCGCCATTTGACGCCGAGTTTGCTCGGTGGCGCTCCCCAGGTGCGGCGCGATGGTAACGTTGTTCAACTTGAGAAGCGGATGGTCTCGCGGCAGTGGCTCAGGATCGGTCACGTCGAGGCCCGCCGCGTAAATCTGCTGGCTTGCGAGTGCTTCGGTCAGGGCCGCCGTATTCACGACCGGGCCGCGGGCGATGTTGATGAGAATCGCTGTCCGTTTCATCAGGGCTAGTTGTTCGCGGCCGATGAGACCGCGAGTTTCTTCGCTGAGCGGGCAGCAAAGCATCACGTAATCAGCCGTTGTCAGCAGGTCGATGAAGGACAAGTATCGTGCGCTGTAGAGCGCTTCGGCTTGTTCATCGCGCCGGCGGTTGTGATAGACGACATTCATATCGAAGGCGCGGGCTCGCTTCGCCACTTGTCGGCCGATGCGTCCCATGCCGATGATGCCGAGGGTACTGCCATGGATTTCGCGACCCAGCATGTAACCCGGATCGTAACGCGTGAATTCTCCGCCGCGAGCGTAGCGATCGCCCTCGACGAGTCGCCGACCTGCAGCCAGCAGTAGCGTGAATCCCATATCGGCCGTCGCGCCGTCGAGAATGCCCGGCGTGTTGCCGACCGGAATGCCCCGCGCGGCGGCATCGGCCAGGCGGATGTGATCGACACCCACGCCGTAGTTGCTGATGACTTTTAACCCCGGCAGCCGGTCGAGCATTTCGCCGTCGACCTGCGGATGGCCGTAGGTGTAAAGGCCGTCGATCGGCTCGCGCGAGCCGTCCAGGGCCACGACCCACGGCAGAATCTCGACCTTGCCGGCGAGCAGTTCTTCGATGACGGGATTGAGCGGCGTATCGGCGATGATGCGAGGGAGCATTTTGAATCGATCAAAGGAGTAAGGCAAAAGCGGATGAACCACCGCCGCAGAGACGGTGGCGATGAGTATACTTTACGAAATCCTCTCCATAGATTCTTCGGAGCTTTGCCGAAGCAGGAACCTGGCATGCGTTTGATTCTCGCCTTGATTCAACCGACCAAATTGCGGGCCGTGCAAGAAGCCCTCGCCAAAATTGGCGTCGAGCGGATGACCGTTTGCGATGCTCAGGGCTTTGGCCGGCAAAAAGGGCAGGCGGCCACCTATCGCGGCGCGGAATACAAAACGAATCTGCTGCGGAAGGTCGCTCTCGAAATCGCCGTGAACGAGGATTTTCTCGAGCCGACGCTGGAAACCATCACCCAGGTCGCCCGCACCGGCCCCGATGGCAACATCGGTGATGGCAAGGTCTTTGTGCTGCCGGTGGAAGAAGTGATTCGACTTAGCGACACGGTACGTGGGCCCGAAGGAATCTCGTAATTTTTGGCCGCGGCGGTCATGGCTTGCGGATAGTGCTGTTAGTCCCCGGCGAAATTCCCTGTCACTTTTGGCAAGAAGTCGCGCCTGGTAACTCTGCTGCTCCTTCCAACCCGCCTACCGAGGTCGTCCCGTGTTAAATCGCCTGGCTGCTCTGGCGTATGGCTTGTTCGCTTACGCCTTATTTTTGTTTACCTCCGTTTTTGCCCTTTGCTTTCTCGGCAACTTCTGGCTGAAGCGGACCATCGACTCGGCATCGCGCAGTACGTCGGTCTCCGGTATGCTGCTGGCGATTCTGATCGACTGTGGTTTGCTGACGCTATTTGCGGTCCAACACAGCGTGATGGCGAGGCCGTGGTTCAAACGCTGGTGGACCAAATACGTTCCCGAACCGGTTGAACGAAGCACCTACCTCGTGCTGTCGTGCGTTGCTCTCGGCCTGATCGTCGCGCTGTGGGAACCCATCGGCGGCGTGATCTGGCATGTGCAATCGCCATGGCTGCGAACGGCCACTTACGCTCTCTACTTGAGCGGTTGGCTGATCGTGGTGGGCTCGACGCTGTTGATCAACCATTTCGATCTCTTCGGCCTGCGACAAGTCTGGCTCTTTTACCAAGGACGTGAATACACGGGCCTGCCGTTTCGCACGCCGGGACCATATCGCTGGATTCGCCATCCGCTATATGTTGGTTGGCTCACGGTTTTTTGGGCCGCGCCGACGATGACCGTTTCGCACCTGTTGTTTGCGGGCGGAATGTTCGTTTACATCCTCCTTGCCATTCGCTGGGAAGAGCGCGACCTGCTCGCTTATCACGGCCAGTCGTACGCCCGCTATCGCGACGAAACGCCGATGCTCATTCCCGGTTTGCGCGGCAAAGCAATCAACCTGAAGGCCGATTTGAGCGGCAACGCATAACCCGCATGCCGCTGTTGACCACCTCGCTCATCCGCTAGAATGCCCCCTTCTTCGCACCAAGTGTTTTTGCCAGTCAAAGGAATGCCCTGGCTGGTGCGAAGAGGAACTGAGTTCGTGATGACGGAGCGATCCCGTGGAGTTTCTCGCACGGTTGTTCAGCCCTGCCGGCTTTCCCGCGCGTTGGCAATGTGGCAGCGGTTGGAGTGAAACGCCCTGGCTGGGCTGGCTGCACATTGTTTCCGATCTCGGTGTATGGGGCGCTTACGTCGCGATCCCACTCGTGCTGGCTTACTTTCTTTTCCGCCGCCAAGACCTGCCGTTTCGCACCATCTTTCTGCTGTTCGGCGCGTTCATCCTCGCTTGCGGCACGACGCATCTGATGGAAGCCATCATCTTCTACTGGCCCGCGTATCGTCTGGCCGGAATGATCAAACTCTTCACCGCCGTAGTGTCATGGGCGACGGTCTTTTCGCTGTTCGGTGTCGTGCCCAATGTTCTCGCGATGCGCAGTCCCGAAGAGCTCGAGCGCGAGATCAAGGCTCGCCAGCAAGCCGAACAAGCCTTGCAACAAGCCAATGCGGAACTCGAACGGCGAGTCGCGCAGCGCACGACGGATCTCGCGCAACAAGACGAGCAACTGCGTGTGACGGTAGCCGCACTTCAGCAGAGCGAACAAGCGCTCAAAGAAACAGATCGCAAAAAGGACGAGTTCCTGGCCACGCTCGCGCATGAGCTACGCAACCCACTCGCGCCGATTCGCAACTCGCTGGAAGTGATGAAGCGGGCCGACAATAATCCGGAAGTCATCGCCCAATCGCGGGGAACCATGGAGCGGCAGATGTCGCAAATGGTTCGCCTTGTCGATGACTTGCTCGATGTCAGCCGCATCAGTCGCAATCGTCTCGCGCTCCGCCGCGAGAGCGTCTCCGTCGCCGACATTGTGAACAACGCTGTCGAAGCCTGCCAGCCGCAAATCGACTCGGCGCGCCATGAACTCAAGATCGATCTCCCCGCGCAGCCGATCCACGTGCATGCCGATTCCGCTCGGCTGGTGCAGGTGCTCGGCAATCTGCTGACCAACGCCTGCAAATACACCGAGCCCGGCGGCCGAATCGCCATCAGCGTGCGACGGGGCGACGGCGACGTGCTAATCCGCGTCCGTGACAATGGCATCGGTATTCCGCCGGAACTCATGCCGCGGGCTTTTGAAATGTTCTCGCAACTCGATCGCACCTTGGATCGCGCGCAAGGAGGCCTCGGCATCGGCTTGACGCTCGTCAAACGCCTCGTCGAAATGCACGAAGGAACCGTCACCGCTCACAGCGAAGGAACAAACCAGGGAACCGAGTTCACCGTGCGACTTCCGGCGCTCGCCGCCGGTCCACAGCCGCGGCCGCCGGTCGATACTGAACTAACCACGAAGAAAGGTCGGCGAAAGATTCTGGTTGTCGACGACAACCGCGACTCAGCCATCACGCTCGCCATGCTGCTGAAGATCACGGGCAACGAACTGCAGACCGCGCACGATGGCCAGGAAGCCGTCACCAAGGCCGAGCAGTTTCAACCCGAGATCATCCTGCTCGACATCGGCATGCCGATCATGGATGGCTACCAGGCCTGTCGCGCGATTCGCACGCAGCCGTGGGGCCAGCGCATCAAGATCGTCGCCCTCACCGGCTGGGGCCAGGAATCCGACCGCCGCCAAACGCGTGAAGCCGGTTTCGATGCCCACCTCGTCAAACCAGTCGAACACGCGCTGCTCGTGAAGACGATTGACGATCTGCTCCCGTCAACCGCCTGATTCACTTCGGAACGTGAAAACGCCACGCTGCCAGGCATCGTAAAAGTCGCGATTGCTCGGCAACAGCTCCGGCAGTGCGAGCGCTTCTTCGCGCGTCAACCAATGAATCGATTCGACTTCCAGCGGATTCGCCGTGAGTGGCTGATCTTCCGCGAGCGCCACCTGCCACCAACCGAGCGCAACGTGAGTGATCGTCACGCTCGACCACAGCCGCACGATGGGCCGGATCGGCGCGCCGAGCTCTTCCGAAAACTCCCGCACCACGGCCTGTGCTTCGGTCTCTCCAGCCTCGATGCTGCCGCCAGGAAAGCAGTACTTGCCCGGCGAACGCACCGTCTGCGAACGCCGGATGACGAGAAACTTTTCGCCCCGCAGGACGACAGCAGCAACTCCAGCCATGGCAACTACGCGGCCCGCCGAATCGGCAATGTCGACTGTGCTTGTTGATTGAACTCAAACTGCGAATCCCAAGCGCGATCCAAGCTGACCAGCGCCGCTTCGAGATCCACGGCGCGAAACTTCCCGCCCGGCAACTCTCGGCAAAGATTCATCCGTTGCAGCTTAGCCAGGGCATCGCTGACTTCAAAATCAACCTTCAATCCCAGCTGTTTTTCGAGCCAGGCTTCGGTGGCGCGATCGAGTTGTTCGCTGGTCAGTGCCGCGAAACCACTCTGCCGCAGCAACCACCAGGCCAGCACCACTTCGCGAAATTCCTGTTCTTCGGCTTCATCCAGCAGGCGATGAATCACCCCGGCGTTGCCATCGAGATTTTGAAAATACAAGCTCCGCGTCAGGTTCAAGTGATAACGATCGCGCGTATTCAAATAACCATAGAACGACCGCAAGCCATAGCCAAACACGCCGCTGATCAGCGCCAGAAACGCCACCGCGCCATGCAAACTGGCAAAGGCCAGCGCGACCGCTCCCTGCAGAATCTTCACCAGCGTGATCACCACGCCCGAGAGAGTCGGAATGATGATCTTGCCCTTGTCGAACAGCGTCATGCGCACCGTGGTGCCGGGAAGCAGCATTTCGATATCGGACTTGGGAATGTTCTTGAAGAGCTTGAGCACAACCGCCGAGGGATCGATCGGCTGTTTGCTGTCGGCGCCCGGTTTCAGGCGAAACATCACGGCTAGCCGCTGATACGTGCAGATTTCGACTTCTTTTGGTTTGCCGAGGCGTGACCAATTACGCACGGTCTTCTTGCCAATCACATCGCCGCGCACATAGATATCGAGGCGGTCGAAGATGTCGAGGTTCGCCGTGATCGTCACGCCCGATTCGTTGCTGGTGTTCAGCGAGTACTGCAACTCTTCATCCGACAGTCGGCGAAAGTTTGCCTTCGTCATCAGCTCGTCAAAACGCTGAAATAATTTCTGCGCATGACTCTCGCGCTGCTCGAGCGTCAGTTTTTCCCGCGGCTTGGGTTCGGCATCGGGATCGAAGGGTGCGTAGGCATCTTTCAGTTCATCCAGGTGCGAATGAAAGTCGTGATGCAGCGTCGCTTCGAGCAGTTTGCAGAAATGGGCAAACGACTCGCGCTCGTGCAACTCCAAGCCGGGATCGTTGCTCAAGATGCGAACGAGGTCGGCTTTGCGAATCGGAATGAAGTGCTCGAGCGGCCGCGCGTTTTCATCGCGGGGCAACTCGCGCGCGACCGAACTCGGCGCGAGCGTCTTTTTGGACGGCGTCGACGACGGTTGATGAGGCGTGGTCATCGCAGCAGGCTCCTTACAACTAGTTCGCTTCCGTGTGTTCGACCAGCTTCACCGGTTTGACGTACAGATTCGCACTGCCGAGTGCGTGGGCTTTTTCGCCTTGCACGTACATGCGCACGTGGCAAGCGCCGAGGCATTCTTGGGGCACGACGATCTTGGTCGTGAAGGCGCCGACCGGCAGTTGCAGCTGATACTTGGCCCAGCTGCGGTCATTGGCCGCTTCGTAAACAGGTTGCAGCGCGGCCAGGCCAGCGTTCGAAGGATCGAAATGATCGCGGGCCGGCAGCTCCGACTTGAAGCAATCGCGGCGGCAGCAGAGTTCGAGCACGGCCTTGCCGCCGAGGGTCGATTCGCCGCTGACTTCGATCGTTTGTCCCGGATTCGCATCGCGAGGAGCGGTTAGCTTCACCACTTCCGGATGGGCGAGCTTCGTCATCGGATCGCCGATGAGATTGAACAGGTGCATGTGCTCCAGACGTTCATCGGCCAGGTGCTGCCGCGTGGGGCTCATCATGCCGGCGAGGGCATCGAGCAACAGGCGGTTCGTGTTCTTTAGCGGATTGGTTTCGTCGAGCGGCTTGACCATCTCGCGCTTCGCATTCAAGATCGCATCGCCTAGTGTCTCCGGGCGTTGCTTGAAATATTGCTCCATCAGGGCCGATCCCATCACCGCCATCGCGTACGGCATGGTCACGCGCGAACCGCCATACACAGCCACCGGACCGCCCGGCGCGGCGAGCATGGTCTCGGCAAGGCAGTCTTCTTCGGCATCGTAAGCCGCGGTGTAACAGGCCAGCATCACCGCAATTGGCGACCGATTCTGGCACTTCAGCTTGTGAGCGTCATTCACATCGAGAATGTGAAAGCGAGCGCCCGGCACGACGATTTTGTCGAGCGAGTTGTGCGCGCCGTGCCCGATATAAACCCAGAACAAGCAGCCGTCGTTGTGCTGCTGCAGCGAGACGTCGCTGAACTTGCGCGGGTCGGGGCAGAACGGACTTCGCCAGCTGCCGTAGGTCATGTTGGTCGTATAACCCGCCGGAATGCCGTCGGTGAGAAACTTGCGCGTGGTCCCTTCGATCATCGGATCGATCACGCCGCCGAAACCGCCGACGCCGGCGACGAAATTGATCCGCTGTCGCCATTCGCCGTAATCGAGCGAGTTTTCGTAAGCGATAATCTTCGCGACAACATCGGCCACCTGCTTCGGCGTGTCGGCCGGAATGCGACCGATAGCCAGATCGGGGAGATTGTCGTCATCCAAATCGGCATACCAATTGTCGGTGGCAATCTGCGGCTCGCTGCCGAATTTCACATTCACCTTGGCATCGACGTAGTGAGCCGGAATGCAGCGCTGCCGCGTGAGCACGTTCGTCGCCGCCGATGGTTCGGCATCGCCGACCAGCAACACATACTTGAGGCTGCCGCGAGCGGCGGCCTTCTTGATGCCAGCCTTGATCTCTTCAGGGCTCCAGTTATTCGGCACGTAGGTGAACCGATGCCCCTGCGCATGGCGATGGGCCAGCAACGGTTCGAGCGCCCCGACAAACGTCCGCGGGCAAACCACGACCGCATCGGGAGCCTCATCGGCCGCGGCGTTTTGCGCAGCGGGCGCCGGATCGACGGCGAACGTGAGACAGATCAACATCCAAGCAGCAGACATGCTTCGTCCCTCAAGACGGGCAGCGAAACCAGCAAAGCTACGACGGCGCGGACTATATCAGGCTGCTGGCATTCCGTAAAAGGCGAATTCCAACCTCAAAACGATGCCTGAAAACCAGCATAACCGAGATGCTAGCCCCTGGGTGGCTCCACTCGATCTATGGATACGGCATGCCGAATTCTCGTTTCGAGGGCGGGGTCATTTGCCGAACGGTGACGATCGGCATGCCGGTATTTCTCGCCATGAATTCCGGCGAGGGGAATTGCCGGAATGGCGTTCCCTGGGCGGGCGTTCCTCGGGCGGGCGTTTCTCGGGCGGGCGTTTCTCGGGAGGGCGTTTCTCGGGAGGGCGTTTCTCGGGAGGGCGTTCCGCGGGAGGGCGAGGCTCCTGCCGAGCCGTGGTCGGAGGCCGCTCGATTTCCTTCCGCTCGATTTCCTTCCGCTCGCTTGCCGTTCCCGCTCGATGGATTGGTTCCGCCGGCGGCGGCTGGTTCACCGGCGCGGCTCCGCGGGAGCGTCGCCCTCCCGGCGACTGACCCTGTTATATATAACAGGTTATCACTTTTTTCTTTCGTCGTAACACACTGTTGTTCAACACTTTTCGTCGATTCACTACCGTTTTCGTATAACCTTTTATAACAGCCACTAACGGGTGGGTCGCAAACTTCTACACAGTCGTCGCTCAGGGAGGGCGAGGCTCCCGCCGAGCCGTGGTCGAATGCCGATTGATATTCCTCCGCGCGATCATCGCTCGCCGTCGATTGATTGGCTCCATCGGCGGCAAGCTGCGCATTGCGCGCTGCCATCTCATTCCCCCACGCTCCCGGAATTCCTTCATCGCCGGGCGAGTCGAACATGCCGAGCATCGTGCGGCGTTTCACTTCGCGATTCACGGCTTCGTCTTTCAGCACCGGTTCCCACACGCGGCCTGCCGTCGAGGCATCGACCTCGCCGCGGCCATTGAAACCCTCGAACGCCGACAGCTCTTTCATCGCGATGATCACGCACTTCCACAGCCGAGCGTCGCCGTTTTGCGATTGCACTTCAGGGTCGGGAACCGACTCGCCCTTGACCATTTTCGTCTTGCGAATGGTCCGCGGTTTGCGCGACGCCTCCCACGCCGAGAGAGCTTCGTCGTACATTTTTTCGAGTCGCATCTTGTGAAGGCGCGCGGCGGCTCGCAGGCGATCGGCCCGCGGCAGTTCGGCAAAATCCTTCGCGACGGGCTGCGACAACCAAAGCTCGACGCGCGTGATAATTTTGCTCACCCGCGGCTGCGTGAGGCCGTACTTACTGCCGACCTCCGTCTGCGATCGGCCGTCGACACGCACCTCGTGAAAAATCCTCTTATCGCGCTCGCTGACATGCATCGGCTTGAGGATGTCCTTCTCCTTTTTTGGCTTCTTGCCGTCAGGTTTCTGCCCCTCGATTTTTTGATCCTCGGCCATGACTCTGCTCCTCGTTTGGGAAACTGAAAATCCACGACGCGACGTCCCACTAGAGGAGAGTAGTGGCTGGTTGTCCACTAGTTTCTTGACGATATTTTTCGCGTGCCACTGGCTCGTTGGCCAGTGCCGATCGGCGACGGGAGGTGGGTCAGCGAGCCAACGGGTAACCGCTCACGCTGTCGCTGCCTTTGGGAGGGCGAGGCTCCCGCCGAGCCGCGCCGGTCGAAAGCAGTCGCTGGCGGCCTTCGCAATTCCACCTCGGCGGCTCGGCAGGAGCCTGTCACGCGACACAAAGTTTTGCCGCGTTAATAGCGACATAAAGTTTTGCCGATCTAGCTAGCTTTCATGTTCACTTGTCTACGCCAGTGTTTTCATTTGCGACGCTGCGCCGGCCCTGGCACTTGGAGAGTGCGCACGGCGTGTGGAGTCCAGTCGGAGGCGTATATCGCTCGCAGTTGGTTGCCTGGTTCATCGGTCACCAGCCATTCCAAGCGATCGGGGTCGAAGCTCAGGTACACGTCGCGGCCGGCGTGTCGGGCGCCGATAAACAGCTTGCGGTGATACGGCCCGATCTTGCCCGACTGATCGACACGACGGGGCACGCAATAGGTGCTGAGATGCTCAAGCACGCGGTCCCAGTTCCAGTGACGTCGTTCCCAACCTGCCGTGTAGGTGCGCCCCGAATGCTTCAGCTCGGGGAACGCCACGACTCGCGGCTGCTTGTGAATTGCGGGATAAACTTCGCGTTGCAAGCGATCTTCATGCCGCAGTCGCGATTGAAACTGACGCACAGTTCGGCACTGCCGCGGTTCCGCCCAAGTATTCACCAGGCTCTGACTTCGTTCGATCACGCCGTTCTCCTGCGGTCGGCGCGGCGTGTTCCAGTGCATCTCAATACCCAAGCCGATGAGCCATAGCGCGAGCGCGGTGGGGAGATCGCTCCACGAACCCCACGGTGCGCCGTTGTCGACACGCATCACGTGCGGCCTTCCATATTCGCTAAAAACCTGCCGCAAACAGGCCTGCACGCGAACCACGGGAACCTGCGTGAAGTGACCGAGGGGAAAAAACAAACGACATTAGCACCGCGCCGCTGCACTCATCGGCCACGCGCAACCACGACACCGGCGCGCCGCTGGCCAGTCGCTTCTGCTCCGCAGCATCAATCTGCCAAACGTGGTGCGGCTGCTCTGCTCGCGTCACGCGCGTGCCCTGGCGACGACCACTCGGCGCAGGCCGCGTGGTCCGCAACCAGCGCTGCAATGTGCGCGTGCTGGGAAGTTGAGCCGCAACAAACCACCGCGTTAATTCAATTCGCAAACGCTCAGCGCCCCAGCGCCGATGCTGCTCACGCAATCGCAATGTTCGCCGCCGCACCACTTCCGCATCCTGCGAACGCTCTCTGCCGCACGCCTGATAATTGGCCGCCAACGCAGCCTCGCCCCGCGCCCGCAACCGCTGCAAAAAGCTCCTCACCGTCCGCTCGCACAACTCCAACTCCTGGGCGATGAGCGCCACCGACTGCCCATTCTTAGATCGTCGCCAAATCGCCCGCCGAACCGCCAAAGCCAAAGCACGAGGCATGATCGAATCTCCGCAGCAACGAATTCACCAGACGCCCGAGACGAACTCATGCTACCGAATCCCACAACCCGGCAAAACTTTATGTCGCGATTAACGGCAAAACTATGTGTCGCGATTAACGGCATAACTTTATGTCGCGTGACAGAGCCTCGCCCTCCCTTCGCTCTCACCGCGACAGCGCCGCTGGCGTGAAACGACCGTTAGTTCGCCAGATAACCTCTTGCCAAAACGGCCAGTGGCACCGGTGAGCCGAGCTGCCGACGTTCCCTCGCCAATCCAGCACTGGCTCTGGCCAGTGGCACACGGTGGCATGTCACTCCACCCCCGAATTCCCATTGGCGAACGTCGTCGCAGCCCGTAAATTCGGCGGCATGATTAGTTACAACCCGCACGATTGGCGATCGCACCTGCTCGATATTCGCGGCTCGATGCTGCCGGAAATTATGGGCCGGGTCGCCCTTTGCGTCGGTTGGTCGGTGCTCGTGACGGCGGCTCACGAGTTGTTGCCCCCGTGGATCCATGGGTTCTCGTTGTCCGTCCCTTCGACCGTCCACACTCTCATCGGAACCGCGCTCGGTTTGCTCCTGGTGTTTCGCACCAATTCGTCGTACGACAAATTCTGGGAAGGCCGCAAGCTGTGGGGCGGCATGGTCAATGAATGTCGCAACCTCGCCCGCCAGGCCACCACCCTGCTCACGGCAGCTCCGGAACTGCAACGCGAATTAATCCTCTGGACTGCGTCGTTCCCGTATGCAGCCATGTCGGCTCTGCGCGGAGCAAAAGCCCTCGCGCCGAGCAGTAAGGACCTGCCTCAAGCAGACGTTGGCGCCGTGCTCGCCGCGCAGCACATGCCGCTGGCCGTCGCGCAGCGAATTTCGCGCGCCGCAGTCACCGCCCGCAACCGGCAAGTCATCAGCGATCAGATGCTGATGCTCTTCGATCAAAACGTAAATCTGCTAATCGACTACATCGGCGCCTGCGAGCGAATCCATAAGACGCCGATTCCGTTTGCCTACATGGTGCATTTGCGGCGAGCACTCATTCTTTATTGCTTCACGCTGCCGTTCGTGCTCGTCGAGCCGCTGCATTGGTGGACCGTCGGCGGCACGCTGCTCGTGGCCTTTGTTTTTTTTGGCATCGAGGAAATCGGCGTCGAAATCGAAGACCCGTTCGGCTTCGACGAAAACGACCTCCCGCTGGAACGCTTCTGCCAGACCATCGAAGGCAATCTGCTCGCCGTGATGGATCCTGCCGAACCCAAGCCGTGGCCGACGAGCGGCAACGGCGACGAGCAGAATTGAATACAATTCGAGCATGTCATCTGCCAATGCCCCTCTCGACCCCGAGCAGTTCCGCTCGTACTTGCGGCTGCTCGCGCGAATGCAGTTGCCGCCGCGACTAGCGCCGAAGGTCGATACTTCGGACGTCGTGCAGCAGACGCTGATTCAGGCCTATCAAGGACTTGCTGGTTTTCGGGGAGCAACCTCGCGCGAGATGGCAGGTTGGCTGCGGCAAATTCTGGCGAATCATCTGGCCCACGTCGTGCGCGACTTCGGCCGGCAGAAACGAGACGCCGGAAGAGAGTTGCCGCTCGCACAGGTTCTTGACGATTCGTCGGCCCGGCTCGAAGCCTGGCTCGCGGCAGAACAATCGAGCCCCAGCGATCGGGCTCAGCGAAATGACCTGCTGTTGCGGATGGCCGATGCGCTCGAATCGCTCCCCGACGAACAGCGCGAGGCAGTCGAGCTGCACTACTATCACGGCTGGACGTTGGCCCAGATTGCGACGCATCTCAACCGCACGCCGCCGAGCGTCGCCGGCCTGGTGCATCGTGGCGTGCTGCGACTGCGCGACAAACTCGGCGAGGCATCGTAAGCCGGTTTTTCGCAGCAAAATGGCTGAAAAGTATTCGACCCGCCCCCCGGCAGATGTAATACTAACCCCAGCCTCTCTCTCAGCTGCCTACCCACTTCGAGCTCGCCATGCCTTCTGCCAAGTCTGCGAATGTGACTACCGCTGCGCGAAAAAAGTCCTCCGTCGCTGTTGCCGTGAAGCGGCGTCGCGCCAAAAAGCCAGCCAAGCTGCTTGCCAACCCGGCGATCGTGGCGGCTCCAAAGCCGAGTCTCTACAGCGTGCATCCCGGCATCGCGATGGTGCAAAAGTGGATCTCGGAGCTCAAGGGAAAAACGGGCCGCGATGTCGAAGAGTGGCTGAAGCACATTCGCACCGCCGGACCAGACGATAAGCAGGACTGCCAGGAATGGCTGAAGAAGAAATTCAACTTCGGCACGAACACCTCAGGCTGGTTGGCCGAACGAGCGTTTGGAAAAGGCGAAGGCGTGGCCGCGGAAACGCCCGAAGAATATCTCGCCACCGCGCCGCAATATGTCGCCGAGATGTATGCCGGGCCGCGGCAAGGCTTGAAGCCGTTGCACGATCGCCTGATTGAGCTCGCTCAATCGCTCGGCGACAGTGTGCGGATCTGTCCGTGCAAAACCATCGTGCCTTTGTACCGCCACCATGTCTTTGCCGAGATCAGGCCGGCCTCGAACACGCGCATCGATCTCGGCTTTGCGCTGCAAGAAGAACCTTTCACCGCGCGACTCGTCGACACCGGCGGCACGGCGAAAAAGAACCGCATCACTCATCGCGTTTCGATCACGAAACTGAGCGATATCGACCTGCAAGTTCGCCGTTGGCTGAAGCAGGCCTACGAAGTTGATGCGTAGCCATTGTCGTCGATCACTCCGTGCTCGACGTATCGAGGTCAACCAACCGCGCGCCGCCGAAAGAGCTCCGCGACTTTCGGCGAGTTAGGCGAGTGGAGGTTAGAGTGCTCGGTCGGCGAGCGGGACGCGGAAGCAAAAACCGCCGTCGAGTCTGCTCGCCAAATCCGGAACTTCGCGGAGCTCGTTCCTGCAACCGTGATGATCCACCTCAGCCCATCGATTTCGGAGAAATCGACGACATTGTCGTCGTTCACTCCGTGAACGATGGAGCGCGCTCGGTCGGCCGACTCCCCTCGTCAGCTTGCGCTGCTCCGCATAGCATGGTTCATACTTCGAGTATAAGGACCCCGCCATGCGCGTCATCATCGAAACCAATTCTCAAGCAGCCAGCCGCCGGGCCGCCCACTTCGTCGCCGATCTCGTTAAGCGTAAGCCCGATTGCACCCTCGGCTTGGCCACCGGCAGCACCCCGCAGATGCTCTATCGCGAGCTGATCCGCCTGCATCAGGAAGAAGGGCTCGACTTCTCGCAGGTCCGCACGTTCAACCTCGACGAGTACGTCGGCCTCGGGCCGGCTCATCCGCAGAGCTATCGCCACTTCATGCAGGTGAATCTGTTCGACCACATCAACGTCGCGCCGGCGAACACGCACGTGCCCGATGGCCGGGCGCTCGATTTCGAAGCGCATTGCCGGCAGTACGAACAGCTGATCAAAGAAGCCGGCGGCATTGATCTGCAGATTCTCGGCGTCGGCACCGATGGCCATATTGCGTTCAACGAACCTGGGTCGTCGCTCGGCAGCCGCACGCGACTCAAGACGTTGGCGAGTGAAACCATCCGCGACAACGCTCGCTTCTTCGGCGGCGAAGAAAAGGTTCCTCGCCTCGCCGTGACGATGGGCGTCGGCACGATTTTGGAAAGCCGCCGCTGTTTGTTTCTGGCCTTTGGTCCCCACAAAGCGATCGCGGTACGCGATACCGTCGAAGGGCCGATCACCGCGCAGGTCACGGCGTCGGCGCTGCAGCTACATCGCGAAGTAATTGGCGTCTTTGACGAAGCGGCCGCCCGGTTGCTGGTTCGCCGCGACTACTACGCCGAAGTCGAACGGGCTCAGTGCCTGCTCGAGAGCGGCAAGTTGCGCGAGCTCGGCATTGGGGCTCAGTAGCTCTGTCCGACAACACCTCTCTCAACGCGACTTTCCCGCGCGGAGTTTTTTATGCATCGCATTTGCCTCCTGTTTGCCGCCGCGTTTTTTCTGGCTTCAAATCTCACCGCCGCCGAGCGTCCCAACGTCGTCATCATCATGAGCGACGATATGGGCTTCTCCGACATCGGCTGCTACGGCGGCGAGATTCAAACGCCGAATCTCGATGGACTCGCAGCCGGTGGTTTGCGGTTCACGCAGTTCTATAACATGGCCCGGTGCTGCCCGACGCGAGCCTCGCTCCTCACCGGTCTGTATCCGCATCAGGCCGGCGTCGGCCACATGATGGATGACCACGGCAAGCCGGGCTACACGGGAAACCTCAACGCCGATTGCCGCACGATCGCGCAGGTGCTGAAGCCCGCCGGCTATCGCAGCTATGCCTCGGGCAAGTGGCACGTCACGCGCAACACGCAACCGGAAGGGGACAAGCACAACTGGCCGCTGCAGCGTGGTTTCGAGCGGTATTACGGCATGATTTCGGGCGCCGGCAGCTTTTATGATCCGTTCACGCTCTGCCGCGACAACACGCTCATCTCGCCCTATGCCGATGCGGAGTATCAGCCGAAGCAGTATTACTTCACCGATGCGATCAGCGATCACGCGGTGAAGTTCATCGGCGAGCACGAGCGCGACCACCAGCAAGAGCCGTTCTTTTTGTACGTCACTTACACGGCTGCCCACTGGCCGATGCACGCGCTGCCAGAAGACATTGCAAAATACAAAGGCAAGTACGACGCCGGTTACGAAGCGATTCGCAAAGCGCGCCTCGCAAAGTCTGCCGAGCTCGGTCTGATCGACAAGGCTCAAGGTCTGGCGCCGCAGGCCGGCGATTGGGATGCCGTGAAAAACCGCGAGCGCGAAATCGCTTGCATGGAAGTCTACGCCGCGATGGTCGACCGCATGGATCAAGGCATTGGCAAGATCATCGCCGAGCTGAAGCGAACCAACCGCTTCGACAACACGCTGATTTTCTTCCTGCAAGACAACGGCGGTTGCGCCGAAGCCAACGGCCGCAACGTGACGATGAACCGCGAAGATGGCCCGCGCAAGGACAAACCTTCGCTGCCACCGATTGCCCCCACGGCGCTGCCGAACACCAATACGCCGCCGCAAACGCGCGATGGCTATCCTGTTCGCCAGGGACCGAACGTGATCCCCGGCCCGTACGACACCTACGTCGCTTATGGTCAGGGCTGGGCGAACGTTTCGAACACGCCGTTCCGCGAATACAAGCACTGGGTTCACGAGGGAGGCATCAGCACGCCGCTCATCGCTCACTGGCCGAAGGGAATCACCGCCAAGGGCGAGCTCCGCAAACAGCCGGGGCATTTGATCGACTTAATGGCCACCTGCGTCGACCTCGCCGAAGCGAAGTATCCCGCCGAAGCCACGCCGCTCGTCGGCCTGAGCTTACGGCCCGCGTTTCAGAATGAACCGCTCAAGCGCGACGCCATTTATTGGGAACACGAAGGGAACCGCGCGGTGCGCGTCGGCGATTGGAAGCTCGTTGCCAAGCACAACCAGGAATGGGAGCTATATGACATTGCGCAGGATCGCATCGAAGCCAAGAACCTGGCCGCGAAGCATCCCGAAAAAGTGCGCGAGATGAGCGAGCTCTATACAAAGTGGGCCGAGCGCTCGAACGTCGCGCCCTGGCCCGTGGCTCAAGCCGCGGCCAAGAAAAACGCCAAAAAGAAAGGGAATTAGCCCACCTGCCGAGAGAAACGAAGTGTTGCTTCGTTGGTTAAATGCGACGTAGAATCCGAGTTCATCCCGCAATAACCTTCCCAACGGCAAACCATGGCAATCCAGGCCTGCTCAATTCGCAGTAGTCCCCTCGCCGCTGTGATCGCGATTTTCCTGGCCGGCACTTTCCAAACTGCGTCGGCGACCGATTACTTCCTGACCATCGGCGGCGGCTACAGCAAAGCAGGGAATCAGGCCTCGCTCGAAGCGAACGTCGTCTTCTATCAACAGCTGCTCACCGACAAACATCGCGGCCCGCGGCGGCACGACATTCTGTTCGCCGATGGCAACGATCCCGGCGCCGATCTGCAAGTGCTCGCCGATAAGCCCACGAAGAGTATCGCGCCGGCCACCGACTTGTTGGCCGTGCTGCATCGTCGCAACAGCGAAGAGAAAGTCACCTATCGCAATCACCGCGTGCAACCGCTGGTCGGAGCGCTCGATCCCAAACTCGTGCGCAATCAACTCGATGTGCTCTCGAAAACGATGCGCACCGGCGACCGCATGCTGGTCTATGTCACCGCGCACGGCAGCGAAGGACCGAAGGACGACCGCTTCAATACGACCATCGATTGCTGGAACAACCGCAAGTTCACCGCTCGCGAATTTACCGGTTGGCTCGATCAGTTACCCACCGACGTGCCAGTGGTGATGGTGATGGCCCAGTGCTACTGCGGCGGTTTTGCCCACACGATTTTCAACGGCTTGGATGAAAAAAAGGGCCTGTCGCCGCAGCTGCGCGTCGGCTTCTTTGCCCAGCAACACAACTTGCCCGCCGCTGGTTGCCGGCCCGACGTCGAGCACGACGAAGAGTTCAGCAGCTACTTCTGGGGCGCGATGGCCGGCAAGACTCGCAACGGCGTGGCCATCAAAGGTTGCGACATTGATGGCAATGGATCGATCTCGTTTGCCGAGGCGTATGCTCACATGGTAGTTGCGGGCGAGACGATCGACATTCCGCTCCGCAGCTCCGAAGTTCTCTTGCGGACTTACAGCCGATTGACTCCCGAAGAAGCAACCGATGAAACGCGCGATGGCCCCGAGCCGCCGAAGCTATTCACCATGACTGGCTCGGTCGAATCGTTGTTGATGCACGGCGGACAAATGTCGAAGCACATGGCCACGCAACTGGCGAAGACGCTCGACGTATCGTTACAAGACGACGTCTCTGCCGTGACGCGAGGCTACGACGAAAGTCGCCGTCGCGCGGCCAGTCGTGGTCGCGGCCGCCAATCGTCGGGACGGCGCGACCTGCTGAAGGAAGTCAGCGAGAAGTATCCAGAATTGGGCGACGAGAAGAAGTGGGCCGAGTCGTCGCTCCTCAAGGCAGAGAATCAAGAATCGCTGCTCGCCGAGCTGCAGCAACTTCCCAGCTGGAAGCTCTTCGACGAACGACGGCAGCAAGCGACCACGGCTGACAAAGAAGGAGACCAGCGGGAAATTCGCAGCGTGAAGTTCCGCCGTTTGCTAAATGTGCTGGAAGGAATCGTGCTGGAAAAGAACTTGCCGCTCGTTGCTGCGCCAGAGATCGTGGAGCGGTATCGGCTGTTGGTGGCGCTCGAGAAGACGGGGCTCTAGGAGGTCGAGTTCCACTTACTGCGTGCGTGGCTCTTTGACGAAAAAAGGACGGACCAAATGGCCCGTCCTTCTCTGAATTTGTGATCTCAGTCTGAGCTGACTAGGCTTTTTCAAACGCCGCATCGAACGCACGGCCGCTCGGGGCGAAGTCCTTTTGGCGAACAAAGGCAGCCGCTTCCTTAGCGCCGAATTCGCGTTCCATGCCGCTGTCTTCCCATTCCACGCTCAGCGGGCCTTGGTAACCGACGCGGTTCAGTTCGCGAATGATCTCTTCGAAGTTCACCGTGCCGCGGCCCGGGCTGCGGAAGTCCCAACCGCGACGATGATCGCCGAAGTTGATGTGGCTCGCGAGAATGCCGCTGCGGCCGTTGAGCGTGACGATCGCATCCTTCACGTGCATGTGATAGATGCGGTCGGGGAACGCCCGAATGAACTCGACCGAATCAACGCCCTGCCAATGCAAGTGGCTGGGGTCAAAGTTGAAGCCGAACTCCGGACGATGATCGAGCGCTTCGAGAGCCCGCTCGGCAGTGTAAATGTCAAACGCGATTTCGGTCGGATGGACTTCGAGCGCAAACTTCACGCCGCATTCGGCAAAGACATCGAGAATCGGATTGAACCGTTCGGCGAACAGTTTGAAGCCGTCATCGATCATCTTGGCCGACACCGGCGGGAACGAATACAGCAGGTGCCAGATGCTGCTGCCGGTGAAACCGTTGACCACTTCCACGCCGAATTTCTTCGCGGCGCGGGCGGTGTTTTTCAATTCTTCGATGGCCCGCTTGTTCACGCCGTCCGGCTTGCCGTCGCCCCACACATAGGGCGGCAGGATCAGCTTGTGGCGCTCGTCGATAATGTCGCATACGGCCTGGCCGACGAGGTGGGCACTGATGGCGTGGCATTGCAGACCGACGTTGTCGAGCAGCTCGCGCTTCCGCTTGCAGTAGCCGTCGTCGCTGAGGGCTTTGTCGACTTCGAAGTGGTCGCCCCAGCAGGCGAGCTCGATGCCGTCGTAGCCGAAATCCTTCGTCTTACGGGCCATCGTTTCGAGCGGCAAATCGGCCCACTGGCCGGTGAAGAGGGTAACCGGACGCGGCATAAAGCAAACTCCTGGTCAGCAAATCAAATAGGTTGGTGGTGGGAAAGAACTGCAATTGTGGCGGCTCGGTGGCAGGTTCGCAACTGGCGTTTTGCCGCAGCGAAAATGTCGAACGCACATTTATGAAATCGACGCATGGGCAGTTTCCCGCTGCTCGATTGGCGGCGTCTTCAATACATTGCGGTCTGCTGGATATCAACTTAGTCGGGTGGTAAGCTTCCCCCCAAAGGCTGCGCCCGAGTGTCCTCGCCCACTCGTCGTTTTGGCCACTACGGAGCATCCGGCGAACGCTGTTTTCGCATTCAATTTGCGAACGAGAGTCCACAAATGCCGCGGCAGTTGGAATTAGAAATCGGGAATCTGCTTTGCAAATTCGGAGAAAAGTTGGTCCTAAATGACCTTCTTACGCCAGTTGTAGTCCCAGCGTTCTTTGCGGACACAACGCGAAGCTATCGGGATACGTCATACTTCTTCACCCGTCAAAAGTTTAGCTATCTAAAACCTGGTGATATTGACACGTTGGCACTTACCTGCCGCTTCGTAAAAAATACCGTCTTGCGTAGGCATCAAATCTTTGATTCCAACAAGGGGATTGTACAGAGCGAAGATTCCATGGAATCTGCGCCCAGTTCGATCGCAATCTTGCTGCTATCCACTCATCGCCTGCTTTACGTCAGAGAAGTTCCGAATGCACCTTCGATGAATCAATTTGCGAGTACGTTCAAATTCCTCTTACGTAACTCGGTCATGAACTATCACAATTCACTCTATTCGCAGGCAGAAGCTGGACTTAAGCCAATCTCAATGCGAGCTATTAAAGCTCAGATACCCATTCCTGAAGTTAGCGTCATACCTTTGGTTTCACGAGAGTCGCTGAAAACGTTCGTTGATCGATTTGAGATTTTGAAAAATTTAAAAGTGCAACTCGCCCCAACAAACAACGAGCTTGACAACGAAGACTTCTTCAAGAATCTGCGGAAACGCAAAGAAGAAGTTGGCAGTACAACTACGGTCGTCGTACACAGAAACAATGCCGGACTAAACAAACAGGGTTGCCTTGAGCATGTGGAGGCGGCAAAACAGGGCAATGCATTCGTTGAAATGCGAGGGGTTGACGCCCAGGGTGACGAGCTTGTTGGAACAAACAGCGAGTTCTCAGTCAAAGCCCTTCTTCCCAAGGAAACGAAAGCGATGTCAAAGAACATCGAACAGGCCATCGACAAATATTTCGAATTGCTCGGCTCTGAAGTTATCACCGTCGGCAAAGCTGCGGACAACAAGAAACAGCAACTCGCGGAGATTCATAACGAACATATGAAAGGACAGAACGATGAGTAGGCAGTTCAGCACAGAGCAGGCTGCCATATTGAAGGATTTGCTGAAAGAGAAAACGCTTTTCGCACTTTACCGCAACTCGTTGAAAATCCCATTTTCTCGCTTTAACTTCTGGATTTCTTGCGTGGGCGGTCTATCGGCATTTGTGGCAAGCTTATGGACAGTGAAATGCACCGACTTGCTTGACAGTCTATCGGCGATCTCTGTGATTGGCATTTCCAGCAGCATCTCACTCCTTGGGTTTCTATTGGCCGGGTTCTCTTTCTTTGCGTCGGTATCTGATCGACTGCTCTTTTGTCGGATGGCAGAATTGCATCACGAGTGCGGCCTATCTTATTTAAAGTACAACTTTCTCGTGTTCATGCGGGTATTCGTTGAGTATTTAGTGTTTTCCGTAGTTTCACTTCTGGTTCTAGTGTTGCTGCAAAAAGGCACTCCGTTTCGCGAGCAGTGTGGTCCGCTATTTGACGCTTGGTTATGGCCAAACTGGGTATCGTTGCCGGTTCTTCCTGGCACGATACTCGGCGCGTTGCTCATGTCATCGTATGTCGGCTTCTTTCTATTTTTGCTGCTTCAATTGAAGTCATTCATATTTAATATCTATCATGTGGTAATGACGAATATTCGATGGGCCCTTGAGACCGAGTATTTGGAGCGGGGATCTGAAACTGGCGACACCAACAAAGAGTAGTCTGTTCAAATCAGGATTTCCAGAAAGCGGTGCAATGTCTTCCTGCAAGAGATGCCGCATCTCGGTTGTTGTGTATCCAAAATTAGGTCGCTCGAAAATCGTTGGAATTTCCGCGCACACTATGGTTCTGCGGAGCGCCGTTCGACCGCTTTCGACGACTGTCTTGAGGTAAACCCTTGCCACTCATTTCCTGCCCCGATTGCCAGCGTGAAGTTTCGACGAGGGCGACGGCCTGTCCCCATTGTGGCTGTCCGGTCAATTCGACCGATGCGGCAGTAACCGAATTGACGGATGCGCCGATTTACATTGGCCCCGAGGAGCCCAAGCCAAACGCCAATCGGCCAGCGCGCAAATCTCGCTCGGCCGCACGACAAACCGAAGGGAACCGCTGTTTTGAATGCAATCGGATCGCCACGCGGGCTTGTCCTCACTGCGGCCGGTTCTGTTGCGATGAGCACACTGGGCCATCGAAATTAAATGGAATTGCTTGGTGCCGCAGTTGCACACCCGATCGGCGCGCGGCCCTCGTGATCATGGCTTTGCTGTTCTTGTTAGTCACCGTATTGTTGATCCTGCAAATTTCGCAGAAGCAACGATCGCATTTGCGACATCGTTGACCGTGGGACGGACCATTGGTCCGTCTGGGGTTGCTCTTGCAGACGAACGGGCTTGGTACCCGCGGCTTGGCCGGACCAATGGTCCGGCCTACGTTTGAAGAACGATTTCAACGTTAGACGATCGCCCAAATCTTGATCGTGCGATCGAAGCTCGCCGAAGCCACTTGTTTGCCGTTGGGTGAAATCGCCACGCCGTAGACGTTGTTCTTGTGGGCTTCGGTCGTTGCGAGAAGTTTGCCGCTCGGCAGTTCCCACAGCCGCACAGTGGCGTCGTGACCGCCGCTGACGAGGAGTTGGCCGTCGCGCGCGATGGCCAGACTCTTCACGGGGCTCGCATGACCCTCAAGAGTTTGAAAACGTTCGCCGGAAGCAAAATTCCAGAACTCGATGAGTCCGCTGTTGCCGCCAGAGATCACCGTTTTGTTGTCGGGCGAAAAACAAACCGCCTGCGGCACGCCATCGTTGCCGGTCAACGTGCGGCTCGAAGCTTTGGCCACATCCCACAGCCGCAGCGTGCCGTCGTTGCTGCCGGAAATGCACTGCTTGCCATCGCTCGACAGCGCGACCGAGAACACCGCATCGGCGTGTCCGCTGAGCGTCGCGACGAGCGCGCCATTCTCCGCCGTGAGCACGCGAATCGATTTATCGTGACTGCCGGTCGCGATCGTGGTGCGATCGGCCGAGATGCCGAAGCTCTCGATATAACCACCATGGCCGGTGTAGGTAGCTTCCGCGGCGGCCGCAGCGACGTCCCACACTTTCACGCTGCGATCGAGGCTCGCCGAATACAACTTCTTGCCATCGGCAGAGAATGCACAGCCACACACGCCGTCGCCATTGCCGGTGAGTCGCGCGAGTTCCTTGCCGGTGGCGACGTCCCACAGCTTGAGCGAGTTATCGAGACTCGCCGTCGCCAACTGCTTGCCATCGGGCGAATACGCCACCGCGTAGACGGAGTTGGGATGCTTCAGCGTGTGGAGAAGTTCGAGTTTCATGGTCGGCTTTCCTAGGCGTCGAACGCTCCGCGGTCGATGAACCGTGGTGACTTGCGGCGGGCGCAAATCGTTGGCTTGGTGGGAGCGCGAGGCAACGAATCACAGCGACGCTGGGGCCATTCATCGATCGCGGAGCGAATCGACGACTTCGCGAAACGAAAAGCAACGTTCAAATCACTTCGCGCAGCGGTTGATACTGCGTGTGATCGACCAGATACCGCGGCCTACCGCTCAAATCGTTGACCGTCGCGCGATTGATATCGATCCCCAGGCGGTGATACATCGTGGCAAAGATGTCCTGAAAATGAACAGGCCGTTCGCTCGCGTGATCGCCGAGGCGATCGGTCGCGCCGATGACCTGGCCGGTTTTCATGCCGCCGCCGGCGAGCATTGCGCAACCGACGTTGGGCCAGTGGTCACGGCCGCCGTTCTTGTTGATCCGCGGTGTGCGGCCGAATTCGCCCCACACGACGATCGACACATCGTCGATCATGCCGCGCTCGGTCAAATCATCGACGAGCGCGGTCAGCCCTTGATCGAGTTGCGGAAAGTGATCGCGGGAATTGTCGAACGTCGTGCCGTGCGGTCGACCGTGCCAATCCCATCGGCCATACGCGAGGGTCACCACGCGCACGCCCGCTTCGACGAGCCGCCGCGCGCTCAGCAGATATTCGTTCATCAGCGGTCCCGCATCGCCATAGCCGGCGTTCTCGGGCGAGCCGCGGCCGTAGCGATCGAGCACCTTCGGATCTTCCTTCGACAGATCGAGCGCATCGGCGAGTTGGCCGGAAGTGAGAATGCTGAAGGCCTGCTGCTGATAAGCATCGAGGCCGGCAATCGCGCCGGTAGCGTCGGCGGTTCGTTTGAAGCGATCGAGCTGTTGCCCCAGCGCGCGGCGGTCGGCGAGTTGCTCGGTCGAAACCGTGCCGATCGACAAACCACCGCCATCTTTATTGGGCGTGAACGGGCCATACGCCTGGCCGACGAAACCGGCCTGCCCCGAATCGCCCCAAGCGCCGTTTTTTGTTTTGGTCGAAAGATTCACAAACGGCGGAGTGCCTGGATTGCTTGGTCCTTTCAACTTCGCCACGATCGAACCAAACGAGGGCCAACCGCCGGGCGGTTGCTGCTGCACCGGCCAACCGGTGTTGCATTGAAAGGCCGCGTGCCGACCTTCGGAGCCAACCAGCGAGCGAATGATCGTCCAGCGATCCATCGTCGCGGCGAGGCCGGGCAAGTGTTCGCAAATTTGAATGCCGGGAACCTTCGTGGCGATCGGTTTGAACTCGCCCCGAATCTCAGCGGGGGCATCCATCTTCAGATCGACCATGTCCTGATGCGGAGGCCCGCCCGCCAGGAAAATCATGATCACCGCCTTTTGCCGCTGCGGCTTGTTGCTCGCCCCTTCGGCTTGCAGCAGTTGCGACAGACTCAAGCCACCCATGGCCAGGCCGCCGATCTTGAGCACCGTGCGGCGCGACAGACCGTCGCAGAATTGGTGAGTTTTTCCTCGCACCGTCAGCATCGCCAACTCCCTCAGTGAAGAGTGGATCGCCGCCCGAACTCCAATCAGCTGCTGTTTATATCATCGGCAACGTTCTGGGGTCAACAAAATCAATTGCCATGCTCTGCCATCGCATAGGTATGGAGTTCGCCGAAGAGTTTCGCCAAGGCAGCGGGCTGATAATGAGCATTCAGGCCACTGGGGTTCGGGAGAACCCAAGCGTGGCTGCCGCCGAAGGTGTCTGCTTGCAATCCGACGCCGGCGTGCGTGTTACCAGAGACAATCCGATAAGGACCAATGCCGACAAAAGCGATGACCGTGGGACGCCAACGTTTGACTTTCGCTGCCAGTCGCTTGCCGCCGGCGCGAAGTTCTTCGTTCGTCAGTTCATCAGCGCGAGCCGTGGCGCGAGACACAACATTGGTAATGCCGAACTTGAGATCGAGCAACAGAGAGCTCTCAAACGGCGAAAAGAGTCGCGGCGTAAAACCGCCGCCGTAGAGAGCGGGCCAAAAGCGATTGCCCGGTCGGCCGAAATGTCGACCGACCGCGGCGGTATAAAGTCCGGGGTTAATGCCTGCAAATAGCACGATCAGATTTTCGGCAATCAGATCCGGCACGCGCTTGTTGGCCGCAGCTTGAATCTGGGCTTTCGTCGGTTTCCAAGCGCTGGTCGGCGGCCTTTGCATTACTCGATCTTAACCTTTCTTTTCTCTGGGAATGATCGGATGAAAGTATCGGCGAGCGAAGATCGGTTGCGGAATCCAACCCAATACCAAAGTAGGATGCAGATTTTCAATGCGGGTGGGTATATTTTACCGATCTGGACCGCGGAGACGGGGTTAGCGAACAGAAATACCCTTCGTGTTCATCACTGCGCACCAGCGCGAAACCGTGGTGTCTGATGTCGAATGCAACGCCCATCGTATTTGTCGTCGACGACGATGTCTCCGTGCGCGAATCATTGGAATCTCTGATCCGCTGCGAAGGCTGGCGGCCGGAAGGCTTTCCATCTGCCAATGAGTTTCTCGCGCATCCGCGCGCCTCGACTCCCAGTTGCCTGGTGCTCGACCTAACGCTGCCCGGTCTGAATGGCCTCGAACTTCAAGAACGCATTGCCGACGATCGCGGTGACATGCCGATTATTTTCATTTCTGGCTATGGCGATGTGCCGAAGACCGTGCGCGCCATGAAAGCCGGCGCTATCGAATTTCTAGCCAAACCGTTCAATGACGTCGACTTGCTGAGTGCGATCCGCCAGGCCATCGCCCGCAGTCAAACGATACTCGCGCAGCAAAGCGAAATGCAGCAACTTCGCGAGCGCTTTGCCTCGCTTACTCCGCGCGAGCACGAAGTGATGGAGCTGGTTGTCAGCGGCCGGCTGAACAAACAAGTTGGCGCCGAGTTGGGAATCAGCGAAATCACCGTGAAAGCTCATCGCGGCAAAGTGATGGAAAAAATGCAGGCCGAGTCTCTCGCCGATCTGGTGAGAATGGCCGAACGTCTGCGCACAGCGACACCTCTTGGCAGCTCAACTCGCAACTTGCGGGTTTGACACGCATCCTTCCTCTCTGGCGAAAACCACTCTTCGGTCCGACAACAATCCATGCCCGCTTCCCTTATTTCCGTGGTGGACGATGACGAATCACTGCGCGAATCGTTGTTTGGTCTGCTGAAATCGCTCGGTTATGAAGCGGCGGTGTTTTCTTCGGCCGAAAGTTTTCTGGATTCGGATTCGCCCGCCAAAACCGACTGCCTGATCCTCGACGTGTGCATGCCCCAGATGAGCGGACTAGAATTGCAACAAGAGTTGATCAATCGCCGGCAGACAATCCCGATCATCTTTATCACGGCGCATGGGGCAGATGACGTTGCTCGCGTGATGGCCGACACCGCGATCGCCTGCCTCTCGAAGCCATTCAGCGAAGATTCTCTGTTAGGGGCGATCAAGCAAGCGCTCTCGGGTTGAACAAACGTCGCTGGGCATCTCTTCCACTACGAACCGCGTTGATCGCACACGCCCCGCTGCCGACCGGATAAAGAGTCATGCAAGATCTGGCACTCTGCGAGCTTACGCATCTTCGGGAGGATGGTGAGTTTGTAATTGCGCGAGCCCAAGATCCAGGCAGCCTGCAATCTTGGTTGGTAGTGACACCCGCGCGTGAACAACCGGCGGCGAGCAGCCTCGCCCGGCTTGAGCACGCTTTTGCATTGCGCGGCGAATTGGATGTCGCTTGGGCCACGCAGCCAGCGGACTTGGTGATACTCGGTGGCCGAACTGCGCTGGTGATGAATAATCCGGGAGGCCAATTCCTTGATGAGTTGATGGTCGCGCCGTTGCCGGTTCCGCATTTTCTGCGATTGGCGATTAGTCTTGCCAATGCGCTAGGCAGCCTGCACGCGCGCGGCCTCGTACACAAGGATGTGAAACCCGCGAGCTTCATCGTGAGCACGGAATCGGGCGGAGCCTGGCTCACCGGCTTTGGTTTGGCTTCGCGGTTTCCTCGCCATCGGCAGGCTCCCGATCCGCCGGAAATCATCGCTGGAACGCTGGCATACATGGCGCCGGAGCAAACCGGGCGAATGAATCGCACCGTGGATTCCCGGAGCGATCTCTACTCTTTGGGCGTCACACTTTACGAGATGCTCACCGGCAGCCTGCCGTTCACTGCGTGTGATCCGATGGAATGGGTCCATTGTCACACGGCGAGACATCCACCCACGCCGCGCGAACGGCTGGAAAGCGTCCCCGCTGCAGTCTCCGCCATCATCATGAAGCTGCTCGCGAAGACGGCCGAAAATCGTTATCAATCGGCAGCCGGAGCCGAGAGCGATCTACGCCGCTGCCTGTCGGAATGGCAGACGCAGGGACACATCAGCGACTTCGCACTTGGCGAACGTGACAACCTCGACCGCCTCCTGATTCCGGAAAAACTCTACGGCCGAGAGCACGAGGTCGGCACGCTGCTCAGTGCTTTCGATCGCATCGTGGCCGGCGGTCGGTTGGAACTCGTGCTCGTCTCGGGATATTCCGGTGTCGGCAAATCGGCGGTGGTCAACGAGCTGCACAAACCGCTAACCCCGCCCCGCGGGTTGTTCGCGTCCGGCAAGTTCGATCAGTACAAGCGCGACATCCCTTACGCAACTTTGGCGCAAGCGTTCCAGAGTTTGATCCGTCCGCTGCTGAGCAAAAGCGAACAGGAGCTGAGCAAGTTTCGCGCGGCACTTTGCGACGCTGTGGCGACAAATGGCGCCTTGGTCGTAGAGCTGATCCCGGAACTCGTCCATATCATCGGCGAACAACCGGCCGTTCCCGAACTACCTCCGCGCGATGCGCAGGCGCGCATTCATCTGGTGCTGCGGCGGTTCATCCAAGTCTTCGCCCGCGCAGAACATCCGCTGGCCCTCTTCCTCGATGATTTGCAATGGCTCGACGCTGCCACGCTCGATTTGCTGGAAGAGCTTCTGTCGCAAAACGATCTCCGTCATCTGCTCTTGATCGCCGCCTATCGCGACAACGAAGTCCATTCAACGCATCCGTTGATGCGAAAACTCGCAGCCATGCGCGAGGCCGGCGCGATCATGCACGATATCGTCCTGGCTCCGCTCGGCCGCGAAGAATTAGGACAACTCCTGGCCGATTCGCTTCGCTGCGACTCCGCACACGCAGCTCCACTCGCCCGACTGATTCACGACAAAACCTCCGGCAATCCCTTCTTCGCCATTCAATTCATCACGACGCTCGCCGAGGAGGGTTTGCTCACATTCGACTACGCAGCGGCGCATTGGACTTGGGATCTGAAGCAAATCCACAACAAAGGTTATACCGACAATGTCGTGGAGCTCATGATCGGAAAGCTCAGCCGCTTGCCCGTAGCGACGCAAAACGCACTGCAGCAGTTTGCGTGCTTGGGCAATCGCTCTGAGTTCCGGATATTGCAAATGGTTCATCCGAGTGGCAACGGGGCACTACATGAGCACCTCTGGGAAGCGGTCCGGGCTGGCCTGGTTTTTCCATCGGAGACGTTCTACAGCTTCCTTCACGATCGAGTGCAAGAAGCCGCTTACTCGATGATTCCGGTGGAGCTGCGAGCGCAGGCGCATCTGCGAATCGGCAGACTTCTGGCTCAACACACGCCGCCAGCACATCGGGACGAAGTCATCTTCGAGATTGTCAATCAACTGAACCGCGGCCTGCAGCTGGTTACTTCTGCCCAAGAGCGCGAGCAGGTCGCGAATTTGAATTTGGTGGCGGCGAAACGAGCGAAACTCTCAACAGCCTACGCCTCGGCCTTGAAGTACCTGGAAGCAGCTCGCTCGTTGTTGACGGAGGAAGACTGGAACAGAAACTACGATCTCATCTTCTCCATCGAATGCCTGACAGCTGAGTGTGAGTTGCTAACCGCAGAAATGGTCCAGGCCGAAGAACGGCTGACGATGTTGGCACTGCGCGCGCAGCCTCGCCACGATTTCGCAGTGGTAACGCGATTGCGACTTACCTTGTACACGGCTTTGGATCGCAGCGAACTGGCTATCGAAGTGTTCCTCGATTACCTCCGGCGGAGCGGGACGGATTGGTCGCACCATCCGACCCGCGCCGACGTCCTGCGCGAATACGATCGCATCTGGTCGCTGATTGGTAACCGGCGGATCGAGGAACTGGCAGACCTACCGCTCCTCACTGATCCAGATATCTTCGACATGCTGGATGTCTTCACCGAAATCGTGCATCCCGCGATGTTCTACGACGAAAATCTCGCCTCGCTGGCCGTCTGCCGAATGGTGAACCTGAGCCTGGAGCATGGCAACTGCGATGGATCGTGCTTTGGCTATGTGTGGTTTGCCATGTTCGCGGGACCACGTTTTAACAACTACAAAGATGGATTTCGCTTCGGCCAACTTGGCTACGACCTGGTTGAACGAGGAACGTTCCCGCTCTATCAAGCCAGAACGTTCATCACCTTCAGTACGTTGCTCCCCTGGGCCAAGCACGCAGCCGAGGCCCGTGAACTGGTTCGCCGCGCGTACGACGTGGCCTGTCAGACAGGAGACCTGACCTACTCCGCCTACAGTTGGCACGTGTTGATCACCAATCATCTGACCGTAGGAGATGCCCTCAAGGTTGTGCAAGGCGAAGCGGAAATGGGGCTGGCTTTCGCCACGAAACAAGGTTTTGGCCTGGTGGTTGCCAACTGCGGAGCCCATCTGGGTCTGATCCGGACACTTCGCGGATTGACGCCGACCTTCGGCTGCTTTGACCACGACAACTACACCGAAGCAGAGGCCGAAGCTCATTACGCGAGCAATCCCGCGCTCGTGCTCTCCGAGTTCTTCTACTGGACGCGAAAACTGCAGGCCCGATACATCGCCAGCGACTATGCGGCGGCCGTCGCTGCCGCATCGAGAGCGCGTCAGATTCTGTGGACCGCGAGATCACAAGTCGAGACCGGGGACTACCGTTTTTATGCGGCGCTGGCCCACGCCGCCGTGTGGCAAACAGCTACGGTGGACGAACAGCCGCAGCACTGGGCTGCCTTACGCGAACACCAGCAGCAACTCGAAATATGGGCCGAACATTGCCCCACCATTTTTGAAAATCGGATCGCGTTGGTGAATGCCGAAATCGCGCGGCTCACCGGCCAGACACTCGAGGCAGAGCATCTCTACGAAAAGGCAATTCTTTCCGCGCACGTGGGCGGCTTCATTCACAATGAGGCGATTGCCAACGAACTCGCGGCGCAGTTTTACAGGTCGCGAGGCTTTGCCACGATTGCCGATGCCTATCTAAAGAACGCTCGCGCCTGCTACGAGCAATGGGGTGCGCGGGGCAAGGTGAATCAACTCGAGGCCCGCTTCTCGCAACTTCGCGCGGGCTTCGCTGCGCACGTGGCCAGTTCCACCATCGATACTCCCGTCATTCAAATGGATGCGGAGGCCGTCATCAAAGCCTCTCAGACTCTCTCCAGCGAGATGAATCTGCCGAGCCTCATCGAGAAGCTGCTGCGTTTGGCCGTTGAGTATGCGGGTGCTCAACGAGGGCTACTGATCTTGTTGCACGCGGATGGACCGTACATCGAAGCCGAAGCGAATTCCTGGCATGACAGCGTGGAGATTTCGATTCGTCACGAGCGGGTCAGTTCGACGGATCTGCCTCAGTCGACGCTGCAGTTCGTCTTGCGAACGCACGAGCGAGTAATCCTCAATGATGCGTCGTCCAGTCAGAGTCAGTCTGAGGATGAATACATCCGGCACAAAGGCCCCAAGTCCGTCCTTTGCCTGCCGATTCTCAAACAAACCAAGGTCATCGGCGCGCTCTATCTGGAAAACAATCTGGCGTCGCACGCGTTCACTCCAGACCGAGCGGCAATCCTCGACGTGCTCGCTTCGCAAGCCGCCATCTCTTTGGAAAATGCGGCGTTGCTTACCGATCTGCAACTCCAGGTTGGCCTGCTACAGCATTTGCCCGTGTCTGCCTGGACGCTCAAGCCTGATGGAACGCCCGATTTCGTGAATGACAATTGGCTGGAATTCTCTGGTCAAACGCTCGACTTCATCCGCTCACATCCCGAAGCTTGGATGACGGCGGTTCACCCCGATGATCGGGAAATGGCAGCCAAGATCTTTTGGGAGGGCGTGCATTCGGAACAAGGTTTCACGATGGAAACGCGTTCGCTCCGCGCTCAGGATGGAGCCTATCGTTGGCACCTGCAGCAAGCAGTCGTCTTGCGCGATTCGGCCGGAAAAGTTCTGAAATTTGTCGGCACCACGACCGACATCGACGATCAGAAACGTACCGAAGAGGCCTTGCGCCAGGCGCAGGCAGAATTGGCTCACGCGACGCGAGTCACCACTTTGGGAGAGTTAGCCGCATCGATCGCGCACGAAGTCAATCAGCCGATTGCCGGTGTCGTGATCAACGGAAACGCTTGCCTGCGCTGGCTGTCGAAAATTCAAGACGACTCGGCGAGTCTCAAGGAAGCCCGCGAGGCAATTCAGCGCATCATTCGCGATGGCAATCGCACTGGAGAGATCATTGACCGGATCCGAAAACTCTTCAAGAAAACCGATCTGGCCAAAGAGCCACTCGATCTGAACGAAACGGTCCGCGAAGTCATCGCGCTCGCACGCAGCGAAATCGAGAAACAGTGGATTCGGCTGCGACTGGATTTGTCGCCCGATCTGCCGAATGTACTGGGCGACCGAGTGCAATTGCAGCAGGTGTTGCTCAATTTGATCTTAAACGCCATCGAAGCGATGTCGACGGTCGACCATCAAAGCCGTGAACTGATCATTCGCACTCAGTACAGCGAAGAGCGGCACGAAGTGATGGCGACCGTTTGCGACACTGGCATCGGGCTCAGTCGTGAAAACAGCGAGCGCGTCTTTAAGGCCTTTCACACGACCAAGGCTGGCGGCCTGGGGATGGGACTGTCGATCAGCCGCTCGATTGTCGAAAACCACGACGGGCGACTGTGGACCACGCCGCACGATGGGCCTGGCGCCAGTTTTTGCTTTGCACTTCCCTCGCAACCGACGCTCTCGCTGCCAGCGCGCTCGAAGCATCCGACGCGGTCTGCCTAGCGCGCGTGTTGCGGCGGCGGAGAGTCGGCCTCAACTTAGCCAGCTGCGCCGAGTTGGCCGACGTGATACCCCAATCGCGATTCGACGTCTCCCGGTTGATGAAAGCCACGATCGAAGAGCATACGAAGTCTCGCTTGCGCGGCAGGTCGGCCCAGCGAGCCCAGAAACGCGCCCCACTCGGGCGCAATCTCCACGTCGGCGGGCAGACTGTTCGCATTGACCAGTCGCTTCGTCTCCGCGATCGCTTGCTTATCGAACGAGGCAATCCTTGTGGCGAGGCCATCAACGAAACCATCGAGTTCCGCGTCCGGAAACGAACGGTTGACGTAGCCATATCGCTCGGCCAGATCACCGTCGATATCGTCCGCCCCGAGCAGCACCTCCAAGGCCCGCCCGCGTCCGATCAAGCGCGGCAGACGAGCCATCGGGCCGCCACCGGGCACTAAGCCAGCGCCTACTTCCCATTGCGACAGGATTGCCTTCTCACGACTGGCGAAGCGCATGTCGCTGGCCAGTGCGAGCTCACTGCCGACGCCCGTGGCCCGCCCACGGATACTCGCAATCGAAACGACAGGCGCGCGACTGAGCCGCACGAGCATGTCTGGCAATTGTTGCAATCCCGTCGGGCCCGGCGGGAGTTGCGTCGTATCCTCAGGCCTCGCGAGAAAATCGTAGTGGGTCAGGAAGTAGCCTTCGACGGCAGTGTCGAAGACGACAACCTTCACCTGTGCGTCGGACTCGAGCGCGGTGACGATCTCGCTGAGTTCGGGAATCGATTCCGGGCCAAAGATGTTGAGTGGCGGATAATTGAATGTCACTCGCCAATACTCGGGCGACCGCCGCGTGAGCAGGATACGTTTGGAGGTGGTGTTTGTCATCGATCATTCTTCCTGTGAGTTAGCGTGCGCTGACTACATTTGCACTAAGGAACGGGGTGGGTGGATTTGTTCGGCAGATTCTGTTTCACGTCGGCGGGAGTGACCGCGCTCGGTTGCTTCTTCTCTTGGATGCGTCTAGTAAACGATTCCGAATAGACCGACGAACGAATGCCGAGAATCGCATCATCGGAAGGGGACATGCCCGGCGGCAAAATCAGCGGGTCGAAAATGGTATCGGTTGCGGCGCTCATTTCTTCCGCTTCGACGCGATCGAGCGTCAAGGTGCCGACGTCGACTTGCTCGCGATCGTCCGGCCAGGCTTGAGTTGGGTCGCTGGTGGGATCGCTGGCCGTTCCCACGATGACAATCAACCGCCAACGGATCGGCTGTTGCTGGACTTGAGCAATAAGTTCGTCGAACAGGTAGTTCTTTTCTGCCCGCGCGCCGCCGGCAGGCTCAAAAGGTTGCTCTGGCTTCAGCAGCCAACGCACCGGAGTAGTCTTGCCGGCCGCGTTCGTAAAGAGAAACGTGTTCAAGCCGTGGAAAGTGGTGTTGCCGAATCCCGACGAGCGCGGTTCGGCAGCGATTTTCTTGAGCACTTCGATCGTTTCAGGATGACGCGTTTCAAATGCTTTCACCCGAGCCGCATCGGGCGCGCTGGTCGCGGGATCTGGTTTGAACGCGAGCAGGCGCTCAAAGAAAATCTCCGGCGTACGAACGGGGAACAAGGGAAAATTGATCATCGCCGTGCGCCACTCCTCGCCGTTGGGTGGAGAGAACTGCAGCCCAAGACCGCGCCGAGTCGTGGGCAGATCGGCTTGGTTTAGCCTGCCGCCGTCGAGCGAAAATCGTCCCAGCACCGGCACGCGTCCCGGTTCGAAAATAGTGGTCTGGCAAAGGCGGAGACCGTTACCGTTGCTCTCAAAGAAACCGGCAACGCCAATCCCTTTTGCATAATTGCGTCGGAACCCAGCATGCACGCCGTCAATCTGTTCGAAACGGTCGATGAACATGGCCGGTGTCAGAGGCCCCTGACTAAAACACCCGCCGAGGTTCGCAACGGCGCCCACAGCCGCTGCGCATGCGATGCCGATTACGGTCCAGCGGGTTAGTCGGGCGATCGAACTCCGTCGTCGCGCGTTCGGCGTTGAATGTGGATCTTGTGACATCGTTTGCTCCTGCTTTCTGTTGCTGATCGACGATCGGAATAGCGAGATTCACGGCAGCAGCTTCAACAACGCTTTGGCTCCCGCCTGCGAGGACGCCGGGTTCTGGCCAGTTACGAGCCGCCCGTCGGTGATGACGAAGGGGACCCAGTTGGCTTCTTTTTCAAAGAGGCCGCCGAGGCGCTTCAATTCATCCTCGACAAGAAAAGGGACGATCGTGGTGAGCTGGACGGCTTCCTCTTCGCCATTCGTAAAACCCGTCACGCGTTTTCCTTTGACGATTGGCTGTCCCTGGAACTGCACACGATGCAGCACGCCTGGCGCGTGGCAGACCGCGGCGACCGGCTTGCCGGAGTTGTAAAAGTCCTCGATCAGCGCGATGGAACGAGGATCTTCGGCCAGATCCCACATTGGCCCATGTCCGCCGGGATAGAAAATGGCGTCGTAGTCTGCGGCTTTGACGTCAGGCAGTCGCACCGTGTTCGCCAGCACCTTCTGAGCGGCAGAATCTTGCTTGAAGCGCTGCGTCAGTTCGGTTTGGCCCTCGGGCGTGTCGCTGACCGGATCGAGAGGTGGCTGGCCTCCTTTGGGCGAAGCGACCGTAACGGCAGCTCCCGCGTCGAGAAAGGTGAAATAAGGAGCGGCAAATTCCTCCAGCCAAAAGCCGGTCTTGCGTCCCGTATTTCCCAGCTGGTCGTGCGAAGTCAGCACCATGAGAATCTTCATCGAAATGCTCCTTGAATATGGCGTGTTGATGAACTGAGAATCTATTCCGCGCCGATATGGGCGCCCTTTTCGGCCACCGAGCGTTTCATGAGTAGCACGAGCACCGCCAGCAACAGCGCCAGCACAGCCGCCACCAGAAAGACATCGAAGAAGGCCAACGATGACGCTTGCTGTGCCCGCAGATCGGCCAGACTCTGCAACGCCATTTGTCGCGCCAATGGCGCATCGCCGGTCTGCTGAAAGTAAAAAGCCTGCGCTCGCTCCAAGTAAGAATTGACGGCGGGGTTGAACGGATCGAGAAACTCTCCCACGCGCCACGTGTGGAACTGATCACGGCGGACCCGCACGGTCTGGGCCATCGACGTGCCGAAGCTACCACCTTCGTTGCGGAGCAGTGCGAATAATCCCACCGCCGCCGCGCGCAAATGCCGCGGCGTGTAAAGAAACGCAGCCACGTTAATCGGCGCGAAAGCCATTCCCAAGCCGGCGATCAAAACCACACGCGGCCAGATCGCTTGCCACGGGCTGATTTCGAGATTCATCACCGACATCCAATACCCGCCGATCGCCACCACGAGCAGGCCCGCTCCGATCATCCAGCGGGCGTCGACGCCGCGACCGAGCAGCGCGCCGCAGATCAACAACATGGTGACCGACGCGAGGCCTGACGGAGACATCACCAGCCCGGAGTGATAGGCGTCGTAACCAAACAGCGTCTGGAGCAACCCCGGCAAGGTGGTGCTCACGCCGTAGAGCACCGAGTAGGCGAAGAAGATGATGAGACAACACAACCAAAAGTTGCGTTCGCCCAACGGCCGAAAATTGACAACCGGGTTTTTGCTGCGCATCTCCCACACGACCAGGCCTGCCCCTCCTACCAAGATCACCAGCAGCAGCGTCTGTACTTTTCCGAACGGATCGGCGAGCCAATCCCACTCTTGTCCCTTGGTGATCAACACTTCCCAAGCAGCCATCACCAGTGCCAATAGCGCCAGGCCGACGTAGTCGAAATTAAGGGGCAGGCGATTCAGCTGCGCTCGCTCCTCTTGGAGATATTCGGGATCCTTGACGGTGAAGTACGACAGCACAAATGCGAAGCAGCCGATCGGAATATTGATGAAAAAGATCCAACGCCAATTGTGATAGTCAGACAGGTAACCACCGAGCGTCGGACCGACGACCGGCGCCGTCAACGCCGCGATGCCGAACATCGTCATTGCCGTCCCTTGCTTCTCGGGCGGAAAGCTGTCGATCAAGATCGCCTGGCTGGATGGCTGCAGTCCGCCGCCGGCCAACCCTTGAATCACGCGAAACAAAATGATCTGCCACAGGCTGGTGGCCATGCCGCATAAAGCAGAGGCAATGGTGAAGACTGCGATCGAGCCGAGAAAATAGTTGCGGCGGCCGAGGCGGGCCGAAAGCCAGCCGGAAATCGGCAAGATGGTGGCGTTTGCTGCCAGATAACTGGTGAGGATCCATTCGGCGTCGACCACTGCCGCCGACAAGTCGCCCGCAATGTAACGCAGCGAGACGATCGCCACGGTTGTATCCAAAACCTCCATGAAGGTCGGAATGATCACCGCGGCAGCGACGAACCAGGCCTGGATTGCCGGGCGACCGACAGCCACCGGCGCAAGTGCGATGGTGCTCATGAGGCGTGCTCCCTTTGCCTTTTTTGCCGACCGGCGTGCGTTATGGTTTCGCTTCGGCTGCCACTTGCGGCAGCGTGGCAAAGGGTTGCAAGACTTCGCCGGCATGCGGCCCCATCGGCCGCTCTTTGATGTACACGTAGGGCACAACCGACAGGCCGATGAACAGCGGAGTTTTTTCAGGGTCGTAATCCGTGAGCTCGATCCGGACGGGCAATCGCTGCACGATCTTGACGAAATTGCCGGTGGCGTTCTGCGGCGGGAGTAACGAAAGCGTAGTGCCCGTCCCCATGGTGAAGCCGGTAATACGCCCCGTAAATTCCCGCCGACTGCCATACATGTCGACTTCGCAGCGCACTCGCTGGCCGATGCGCAGATCCGCTAGCTGTGTTTCCTTGAAGTTCGTATCGATCCAGATTTCGGTGAGCGAGCGCACGGCGAGCAGGCCTTGACCCACCTGGACATAATTTCCTGAATTCACATTGCGGCTCGTCACCTGGCCATCGATATCGCTGAGAATGTCGCAATAGCGAAGCTCCAATTCAGCCTGAGCCAGATCGGCCTGGGCCTGGGCGACCTTGGCCTCGGCCTGTTTGACGGCCGGCGATGCGGGAATCAGCCGTTCGAAAATGCGATCCAGATTCTTATCCGGATCCTGCGCATAAAATGCAGCCTTCACCTGCGTCGGCGTCGCATTCCAACTCGGCGGAGTAAAGCCCAACTGCGTAATGCTGCCGTACAGTCCGGCGAGCGCCTCTTGGACCGTCGAGAATGTCTCATCCAGATCCTCTGGCACCTCCAAGGGGTTTTGGTAATTGATGGGAAGACCAAGATTCGTGCGAGTCTGCTGAATCGTCTGCTCGGCGCTGGTCACGCGATTTTTCGAAACTTCGAGCACCGCCTTGTACTTATCAAACTCCTGTTTGCTGATGGCGTTCTTTTCCACGAGTCGTTCGGCGCGGGCGTAATCCTGCTCCGCGAGCACGCGATTCGCTTCCTCAACCTTCAGTTGCGCGACGTTCGACTTCACCAGCTCGACTTGATTCCGCACCTCTTCCATCGCGTGATCGAGCTTGAAGCGACTGCGGCGGGCCTGGGCAGCCAGGCCGCGGGCCTCGGCCAGCGCGGTTGTCAGCTCGCTTTTCGCGGCGATCAGCGCAGACTTCTTGATGTTCACTTGAACCTGGTAAGGCTCCTTGTCGAGTTGAACCAACAAGTCGCCCTTTCTCACGCGCTGGTTGTTATCAACCAGCACCGTACTCACATGGCCCGCCACGCGAGGTGCGATAAAGGTCACGTGGCCGTTGACGTAGGCGTCGTCGGTAGAAACGGTATTCAGCGCGGTGAGCACGAGCGGAAATAAGACATATCCGCCCACTCCGACGCCAATCACCACTCCCGCTAAGAGCATCCACCGACGCCAGCCAGACGACGGAGGACGAGTTGCAGAACCGGCATTTTTGGAAGTTTCCATCCTTTGTTCTCCTGGCGAATCAACAACAATCGATCTGCGATGTTGTTGTTCGGCCGGGAGATATTGAAGGTTAGAAACAGCGCGATGCCTATTGGACCTAAGTATCGGGTTCTGGTGCCGGACAGCGCAAACTCGCTTGCTGTCCCGGCACCTTCTCTTGTCTCAATGGCTGAACCAACGGCTAGGTCGGTCCAAAGCGTTCGTCACTGTTCATGCCGGGGGCGTTGAAGTCGGAAGGAGTCAACGCGGGGAGCACATCTGCCGTTTCCCAGCAGAAGTCGTCGTCACCGGTGCCTCCATACAGATCATCGTTGGCGCCGTCGTGCGTGATCGTGCCGAGGCTGCTGCGGTTTCCGGTCATGCTCCATTGATTAAGCAGCGTCAGCAACGCCGCGTCGTTGTCGGCAGAATTGGAGTAAGTGGTGGCGCTGAAGTCGTTCACCGTACCAATGCTGGTCCAGGAACTGCTTTCATTATCGACACTGCCGCTGATGAGGAGATCGTTGCCGCTGCCGCCGTCGAGGTTATCGGCGCCAGTGCCACCAATCAGCACGTCGTTGCCGACGCCGCCCAGCAGGTTGTCGTTTCCTCCGCCGCCACTCAGCAGGTCGTTTCCTTCCGAACCGCCGAGCACATCGTTACCCAAGCCGCCATAGATGCGGTCATCACCGCTGCTGCCATCGAGCAAGTCATCCCCTTGGCCGCCGTTGATGTAGTCATTGCCACCGCCGGCACTCACCTGGTCATTGCCGCCGCCGCCATAGAAGTAGTCATTGCCGCCGAGTGCGCTGAGAATGTCATTGCCACCCACGGCAGAATTCTGCGGAGAAGGATCGCCAGCCACCAGGCTGTCGCCCCAAACCACATTGTCGCCGCCGCTGGCATTGATTTGATCATTCCCTAAATCACCGACGAGGAAATCGTTCCCCATGCCGCCCGAGATGTAATCGTCGCCGTCGCCGCCGTGCATTTCTGCCGGCAGAATGACATTGGCTTGCGTCAGGTAGTCGTTCGAGGCCCCGCCGTAAGTCAACGTCTTTCCGGTGGCCGTAAAATCGACGACCAGAGTATTCACCCGCACGCGTGTGAGATTGGGGTTGCTGGCGGTGCCGGCTTGAGTGAATTGAATCAAGTCCTGACCGCTGGAACCAACCACCAGCGTATCGCCCAGTTGCACGTTGGCGAGTTGATGATCGATGACCAGATTGAGGTCTTCAATCTGAGCGAACGTCAACGGCTGCAATCCTGCGGTCACCACCGCTCCTGATGCCGTCGGCAGCACGAGCGCGGCGCTCGGCGGCAACGAAGAGAGGTCGAGATTCAGTACGTCGCCGATCGTGTCGCCTGTCGGCAAGGCCGGGCCCGTCGGCTGACCGCCATTGACCGAGATCGCCGTGCTGACGCTGGGGCGAATGCTGCGCACGGTGTCTGGCACCGCGAGTCCAACGTTCCCTGCACCCGTTCCCAAAAGTCCAGGCGGGGTTTGCCCGAAGATATCGTTGCCGTCAATCCCGTTGGGATTTCCTGGAGCATCGCCGTTCAGATTAATCACGCCGACACCACTGGCCACACCCGTCGGAGTTACTCCGGCGCCGCTGCCGCCGGCCTGATCGGAAGTAAACAACAGGAACTGATCGGCGCCCACCCAACCATTCAACGTAACGGTATCGAGGTCGCTCGCCGGGACCGTTCTCACAAATCGGCCGTCAATCGTGTCGGCGCCCGCGGTTGCGGTGTAATTCAACACGTCGATATTCCGGAAGACGACGTCCATCGTGGCGGCGCTCGAAATACCATCCACAAAATAATCTGCCGATGTCCCCGGGCTCACCGCGCCGATGAGCGCGCTGTCGCCGGTCACATCGCCCGTGTCGATAATCGTGAGCGTGTCGGTGTTACCCGCCATGCTGCCGTCCGTGCCATCGACCGTGACGGTCCCCGCGATATTGTCGACGGTGTTCGTGGAGTCGAATAGCTGGAACAAGTCGCTGCCGGCGTTGCCGTTGAGCGTAGCCGCGATTCCGGCTGGCAGCGATTGCACACGCAGCGTGTCAGCCGAGGCATCGCCGCCGGGAATCCCCAGCAGGCTATTGGTATTGCCGCCATAGAGCGCGACCGAGGCCAGTGCGGCGTTGTCGACGCTGACGAGATTCAACGTTTCAGCACCGTTGCCGCCGACCACCGCCACAGCGTTGTAACCGGTGAATGATGTCGGCGCGAAACCGCCGTCGCCCACGATCTGAGTCTGTGTACCAATGTCGGTGAGCGTGAGGGACGAAGTCGCTGCCGTGCCGCTCGCGTCGGTCAGCAACGAACCACCCGCGCCGGTGAGTTGAATCGGCTCGATGTTGGCGAACGACATCAACAACGACGGCACATTGATGGCTGGGAACACGCCGGTCGCTGCCGATAGGTTGCCGCTGTTGCCAGCATCGTTGGTGTCGCTGAAGTAGCCCGTATTGTTCGGCGAAGTAAATTTCACCGCGAGCGTGTCAGTGCCGCCAGCGCCATCGAAATGCATGGTGACGTCGCCTGCATCCCAGGGACCGTTTGCGCTCTGCAGCGTCTCGAGCAGCAGATCGGCTGCACTTCCCAAGTGGGAACCAGCGCTCGCACCGCCACCCAGACTCGAGTTATTCACCGTCGGGGCCGCGCCGGCAAAGCGCGGCAAGCCAGCAGCCGTTTCATTGATCTGCAGCGTATCGTTGTCAGCCGAGCCGATGATCGTAAGCGATTGAATGATGTTGCTCGGGCCAGCGAACACGTTGCTGCCATTCACGTCGAGCGACAGGCTATTGCCCGCATTCAGCTGAGCAACGATCAAGTCAGCCGCGCCATCCTCAAATCCTGAGAACTTCATATCGAGCACGACATGAAACGGCTGCGCCGGGCTGGTGCCGACATTTTCAATGTTGTTGTACTGCACGCCCGCAGCCGCAGTGCCAAAACTGAAGACGCCGTTGCGGTTGCCGGGGCCGAGCACCAAGGTCGGAATACCCAAGCCAATGATATTGAGGTTCAACGTATCGCCATTGGGATTGGCAGTCGGAGCGAGGCCAAAGATCTGAATCGGCGTCAGCACACCGGCCACATCTTGATCAGGCCGCACGTCAAACGTGTCGCCCGCCGTATCGGTCGAGCCGTTGAAGGTCGCCAGCGGCGCATCGACATCGCCGGCAAAGGTCAGCCCGCCGCCAACTCCAGGGTCGGCATTGCCGAAGTCAACATTCACGATGATGGCAGTCGCGCTCACCAGCGTGCCGTTAATCGTGGCATTGTCGCCCGCGTTGAGCGTAACGCCCGACGCCCCACTGCTGATCGTCGCCGCCGCGTTGACGATGATGTCTTGCCCAGCCGCGGCTGCATCCGTGGTGGTAATGATCACTTCATTGCCAGCGCCCGTCACGGTGATGTTCTCGGCAACGGTCACGCTGCCAGTCGAAGTGAGCACCACGTCGTCGCCATTCGCAGAAACGCCTACGGCAGCGCTCACGCCACCCACGATGAGGTTACCGGTGTTGGCGATGAACACGCCGCCCGTTCCACCACTCGCTTCGAGATTGCCTAGCGTCGTTTCGATCGGATTGGCCGCCGTGCCGACTCCCGCGCCAGCTTGCAGCACGATGCCGGTGCCGGTGACGTTGTTGTCGTCATCGGTATCGGTGATGGTGGTGCCTGCAATGACTGAACCGCCGCTGCTCGTCACATTGGCGATTGCTGCCGAGCCTGTGGTCGTCAGCGCGAAAGCGCCGAGGGCCAGAGTCGAATCATTCGTGCCGACGAGATCACCAGCGCCGACAAAGCTCGACACCGTTTCGTTCGACAGGAGTTGCAGCGTAGCACCTAGGGCCACGCTTACTGCGCCGCCGGCATCTGCAATCGCAGCGCCACCTTGCAACTGCGTGGTCCCGACATTGACCGCCGTCGTTCCCGTAAACGTATTCGCGCCACTCAGCAACAGCGTGCCTGCACCAACCTTGGTGATCGATCCCGGTGTGGCCGCGCCGTTGGTAATGTTCGCGCTCACCGTCAGCACGCCACCAGTTGCGACGTCAAACGTACGATTGACAGCTCCTGCTGAACCGCTCAGTTCCACATCGCTTGCCCCGACGGTACCACTGAGAGCATCGAGAATAATCCCTGATGTTCCGTTGGCCGTCACATTGCCGTTCAGCACCAGTCGGCTGCCCGGTTGTCCGGCAGTCGCACTGCGACGCAAATTCAGCACGCTGCCGTTGAGCGTCAGTCCACCAGCGCCCACCGTCACGGTGCCGATCGAGGGACCGCCACCATAGATGGCAAAGCTGTTGTTCACCTGCACGGCCGCGCCGGGCGTGGCCGTCATGCCAGTCAAACTCAGCGTGCCGAACGAAATCGACGTGCCGCTGTTCCCCAGGAAAATCGTATTGCCGGCTCCGCCAGTGAAGGAGCCCGTACCCGTGATGTTCCACGTCGACGAACTGCCGGTTTGGAAGGTGCCGCCAGTGACGGTCACATTGGCAATCGTCTCCTGCAAACCGCCCAGCTGTCCGGCGTTGAAGCCCGAACCGTTGAACACGCTCGCGGCACCGCTGACGGTGACCGTAGCCGTATCGATAATCTGATTGCTCGCGCCGAACGAAACCATGCCGCCGGTCGTGATATCGAGATTGCCAGGAATCGCGTTTTGGCCAGCCGTCTTCGCCAGGTTCAACCGCCCACCGGAGACGAGCGTCGTGCCT
Source organism: Anatilimnocola floriformis (assembly GCF_024256385.1). Taxonomy (NCBI): domain Bacteria; kingdom Pseudomonadati; phylum Planctomycetota; class Planctomycetia; order Pirellulales; family Pirellulaceae; genus Anatilimnocola; species Anatilimnocola floriformis. The sequence goes on along the minus strand of NZ_JAMLFW010000001.1, from coordinate 2,062,608 downwards.
GTGTAGGTGTTCGATCCATTGCCGCCAGCGCTGCCGAGGGTGAGTGTTCCTGCCCCTGTCTTCACCAGGCTCAAGGCGCCAGTGAGCACGCCGTTGTAAGCGTCGGTCCCGGCGGCTTGATTCACCGTCAAGGTTGCCGCGACGCCGGTATTTGTCACCTCGATCACCATATTGGAGTCGATCGAGCCCAGCCCACCGACGGTTTGATTGAAACCATTCAAATCAAACTGTGCTGGCGAGGCATTGGCCACGTTGCCAACCGCGAGACGAGTTCCCGTCGGCAACCGATCGTTGCCGCCGGCAATCCGCAGCGTGCCGACCACGATCGTCGTGTCGCCCAGATACGTATTGCTGCCGCCAGTTACGACCGTCACACCCGCGCCGTTGCGCACCGTGAGCCCACCGAACGTACCGGCCTGACCACCACTGATCACACCGCTGAGCGTCAGCGTGCCCGCCGTCGAGCCCACACGGTTGTTCGTGGCCGTCGTGCCGATGATGACCGGTCCGGCCCAAGTGTTGTTGCCGGAAAGCCCGTTGAGCGCACCTTGCTGGCCGACGTCACCCACGCCATTGATAGTTACCGACTCGCCGGCAACGGTGATTCCCCCGCTCAAACGTAGCTGCGCACCACTCGTGATCGTCGTAGCGCCAACCGCCGACCCAAGGCCCGTTGGAGTGCTGATCTGCAGAATGCCTGCCGAGATATCGGTCAGCCCGTCATAAGTGTTCGCGCCGGTCAGCGTGACCGTGCCAGTCGTATTCTTGACGATTCCACCCGTGCCCGAGATTACGCCCGCAAACGAGCCCGTCGTGACAATCAGATTTGCATTGGCGACGTTGTTGAACCGCGTGATGATCTTATCGGTGGCATCGCCACTCAGATTGTTAAACGTCACATTCAACTCGCCCGCAGTCAGATCCTGCACCAATTGCAGCGTCACATCGCCGCCACCGGCGAGCAGCGCCGAAGCATAAGTGCCGCCGTTGACCACAATCGTGCCGACGTATCCCGGCCAAGCCGCCAGGCCGGCTGCAACCGAAGCGAACGCTGTCGTGCCAATCGTCGCCGATTGCACGCCCGCCGTTTCCAAGTCGCCGTCGACCGCGCCGCTGCCGGTGAACTGGTCATTCACATAGATCGTCGTGGGGACCACGGTTTGCGCGACCAGCACGACATCGTTGCCATCACCGCCGTGATACTGAATTTGGAACGGACGGCCATCGATATTGAAAATCGCGCCTTCGGCGAGTCCGCTGAACGTACCGGTCGTATCAGCTGGCACCGTGCCATCGTTGTCGATGATCTTGTAGACTTGCCCAGCCGGAGCGGCAAATGTTCCCGGAGTGCCGGTATAACTCACCGCCAGCGTCGACGTAGCGCCGAGCGCCACGCTGCCGTTGCTGGTGATACGCACTTGGTCATAATCGGTCCCGGCGACATTGCCGCTGGGAGTTGCGATTTGAATTTGGAGCGCGCCGTTCTCCACGTAGTTGCCGGCAGTCGTCTGGATCTGCACGGGATTACCTGGCGCGTGTGTGCCCACCGCATTGACCGTGAGCAAGCCGGTGGTTCCCGAGCCGGATAGCGTGGCGCCCGTTTGCACCGTCGTCGCGCTGGTTGCAATCGAGCCGTTGACGACCAAATTGCCCGCTGTGACCGTAGTCGGACCGTTGTAGGTGTTTGTGGCAGCCAAGGTCAGCTTGCCAGTTCCATTCTTGACGAGGTTATTGGTCGCAAGAATGGTTTGCGCATTGCGCGCATCGTAGTGGGCCTGAACTCGCGCCGGCGACAGAGCCGTGTTGTAAGCAGCCACTTCGTCGATGTCGCCATCCCAGCCGTTGCCGGCGGCGTCTTGAATTCCGCGACCACCAATGTTGAAGAAGAATCCGGAATCGCCGTAGTCGCCGGTGGCGGTCGCCGAGACCGCGACCTGCACGCCATTGACATAGATGCGACGATTCGAGCCATCACCGGTCACGACGACGTGGAACCATTGGCCATTGTCCGCCGTGTTGTAATTGGCTTGGAACGTACCACCGCTGGGGTTCCACATGTCGTAGTGCGTGGCGTCGGCAAAGCCGAATTCAAACGAATCGTTCTGCCCAGCAATGCCGCTGCGACCATCCTGACTGTTTGTGGAACGAATCCAGGCTTCGATGGTGAACTGATTCGTGAAGCCGTTGAGCGAGAACGGCGTCGTGATGCCGGTGTTGGCGCTGTTGTTAAAGCGCACCGCCCGCCCGAGTTGCGTGGTGGGCCCGGCAACATTGATCGTAGTGGCGGCAGCATCAAAGACCGTGCCGTTATTCACGGCGCCCGTCGTGCCGCTATTGGCCATGGTCGTGCCGCTGGTTTCCTCAAACCTGTAGTAGACCTGAGGAGCGTCGGTCAACACCTGATCGGAATACGAAGCCGCAATCAGGTCGGCGCCGATGCCACTGATCGCGCCGTTAAGAACGGTATCGCCCGTACCGTCGACAATCAGCTTGGAATACTGCAAGTTGATCGGCGCGGCGATGGTCAAGGTGTCGATAAACGCCGTGCCTGGATCGTTGACCGAACCAATGCCCACCGATCCGGCGCTCGCCTGCACAACGTTGATCGGCGTGGCCGCAGAAATCGTGTTATTGCCGCTGATGTTGACCAGCGCACCCGGTTGGCCCACAGCCCCCGTGCCATTGAGCGTGAGCGGTTCGTTGGCCAGCGTAATGCCGCCTGTCAGCCCCAGAGTCGCACCAGCGACCACCGTCGTGCCAGGCGATGTCGTGCCAAGCGCCGTAGCATTGCCAGCTACCAACGTACCGGCATTCACGGTCGTCGCGCCGTTGTAGGTGTTCGCGCCGGCCAGCGTGACGGTGCCCGTGCCATTCTTCACCACGGCATTGTTCGCGACAGTGATCGTGCGGAACGTCGTCGGATAATTGGTGGCGTTGATCGTCACCCAGTTGCCGCCGGTAACTCCAGCCGCCGTGGGCGACTTGAACTGCATGTTGGTGAAGTTGCCGGCGTTGAAATCGCGAGCCACAATTCCGAGCAAATACGTTTGCCCCGCCACCAATGATGTCGGCGTCAGAATGTCGCCGCTAGCGCCGCAGCAAGCGCGGTTGTAAAAGCGATCGGTCAGTTCAAAAACGCCAGCCGCCCCGCTCGTATCCAGCCAGAATGAAGCGTCATCATCAACGGTGTTGAAGCGGAATCCCCATTGGCCACTCTCGTTGGGCGTGAAGGATGTAATCCACATCATCGTCCAGCCGGTATTGTTCGGAAAGCTGGTAGCTCCCAGCGCCAAAGCCCGCGCCGCAACTGCGTCGTTGTTGACGTAGGTCAAGTCGCCCAGCAAAATGCCGCGGGCATCCTGTGGACCGAGGGCCGTGCTCCGAATCCCTTCGATATTGTCCTGAGCGTCGTCGTTGTTCGTCGGAAACGAAAAGCTCTTGTAAATCGTTTCTTGAATTCCAGACGCCAGCGAGTCCGCGCCGTTACCGCTGATCACGCTATTCACCAGCAAGTTGCCAGCGCCATTGAACCTGACTTGCGAGAACTTCTGATCGATCGTGCCATTGAGCGTAAGGGTTCCCGCGGTGGAACCGATCCCCAGATTTCCCGCGCTGACAACAGCTGCCGTGATCGGCCCGGTGTAGGTGTTGTTGCCCAGAATGTTCGCAATCGCGCCCGGTTGACCAGCAGCGCCCGCGCCAGTGGCGGTGATGGCTTCGCCAGAAATCGTGATTCCGGCTGCACTCGAAAACGCCAGCGTGCTGCCGTCGTTCACGACGGTGCCCGCATTGTTCAAGCCCAACGCCCCATTGTTCCCCGCGATCAACGTACCGGCGTTCACCGTCGTCAGGCCGTTGTACGTATTATTCCCCAGCAAACTGACTGTACCCGTGCCTGTCTTGACCACGCTGTTGGTCGGCAGGGCCGGAGCCAGCGGCGACCACAAGCCCGTTTGAGCGGCCAGGCCCGGATTGATGATTTGCAGGCTCGCTCCCGAAGGACTCTTGTATTGAAACGCCGCGTTCGCTTCGCCCCCGCCTTCCAACTGCGTGAAAGCAACCAGATAGCGCCCAGTACCCAGCGGATTCGTCAGATTGACGGTCTTCACGTTGCCATCGTTGTAGGCGAGTTGCTCGCCACGGTCCGACCCCAGCCCAGCGACCGTCGATTCGAAAACGCCGTTCTGATTGATATCGACCCACATCCCGGTCCAGTCGTCTTGCAACGTGCGCTGGAATTGCCAGTTGCCGATTTCCGTCGAGTTGAGATATCCCACCCAGACGTTGACGTAATTGTCCTGATAACCGGCGATGTTGAAGTTGAATACGCCCGAAGCGAGAAACGAAGCTTCGTTTGGAAAGTTGAGCGCCGAGGTCAACAACGCCTGCCCTGTGTACGACGGAGCCGCGGTCGGATTCAAGCCGTTCAACGCGCCGCCATTGCCGTTCAGATTGAAATTGGCGTCGCCAGCGTCGCGGCGAAAGCCGTAGTGATTCAGCGCATTGGTGTTGATGGGCGAGTTGCCGTTGCCAAACGAACGCTGCAGCACCAGATTGCCGGCGCCACCCACCGTCAGCGTAGAAAAGAAGCCGAGCGTAATCGGAATGTCGAGAGTCGTCGTGCCGCTCACTCCCGTCAGCGTGCCGTTGTTGACAAAAATCGACTGCAGCGTGGTCCCGCTGTTGTAGTTCAAGGAACCATCAAATTCCAAAGCTTCGCCGCCATCCACGCTGACTGCTGCCGTGCTTCCCAAGCCGTTGACGGTGCTGATGCGGACTTCGCCGCCGTTGAGCAGAAAATTCGAGAGGCTGTTGTCTTGCTTGAGAATCAACGTGCCGACGCCAGTCTTGGTCAGCACTTGATTGCCGGCGATGGCATTGTTGATGGTCAGCTGCGTGTCGTTAAGAAAGAACTCCGTAGCGCCGGTGAGGGTGACGTTGCCACTCAGCACGTTGCTGCCATTTTCATTGCGAATGCCGCCAGCACCGCCGCTGTTGCCGGTAACGCTGATGTTATCCGCCAGCGTGATGTTGCCTTGAATATCCAACCGGGCGTTGTTGGCGATGATCGTCGCCCCGGCCGCGGTACCGAGCGCATTATTGGCCCGCGCATCCCAAACGCCTTCATTCACATTCAGTTGTCCGCTGAACGTGGTTCCCGCATTCGCAGCGGCTTGCACGATCGTACGATTGCCGCCCGTCTTCGTAATGGCGCCGCTGCCGGACAAGCCGGCCAGGATTTCCATCTGGCCATCGGCGCGCAGTTCCAGGTTATTGCTCCCCGCATCGATCTGTCCCAGCAAACGCATCGTGCCGGCCACATCGCGAATCTTCGACGCGCTCGCCAGTATGATCGGGCCTGCATAGTCGTTGTTGCCCGACAGGTTGTTGAGCGCGGCGTCCGAAATGGCTGAGCCTGTGCCATTGAGAGTCAGCGCCTCGGCCGAAGAATAAACGAAGCCTCCTGACAAACGTAGCGATGCGCCAGATTGCACGACGGTACCAGCCGCGGCCGTACCGAGTGCATTGTTCGACGACACATTCACAGTCACGCCGGAATTAATCGTCGTCAGACCGGTGTACGAATTCGCGGTCGGCAAAAAGACGACTTCCGTACCCGAGAACGTCAGACTGGACGCAGCCGTTTCCGAAATATTTCGCAGCGTGATATCTGGCTTGTTCGTCGAATCGATCACCGCATTGCCGTTCAGCACGACCGAGGCAAATTCCAGATCCTGGCCACCATCAGGCGATTGAACTTGCAGGGTTGTGCCGGCGTTCATCGTCAACTGATTCAACTTCAAGCCCGGCAGGGTCGCGCCGAGGATGAGCGTCGAATTGGCGAGGACTCGGATGTTGTTGGTCAAATTGCCCGGGGCCACGGCCACCGTCGACCAGACGCCGGTTTGCGTGCTGGGGTTGATGATGGTCTGGGAGGCATAAGCCACGCCGTTGCCCGCAGCGACGCGGGCTTCCATGTTGCCGCCGCCGCTGCTTTCGTAGTACGCGATATACACGGGATAAGTGCCGGCCGGCAGATTTACCGTGCCGATGCGCGATTGATTGCCGTGGCCGCCGCGGTTGTCGACGACTAGCTCTGTCGACTCAAAAGTGCCGTTGTTATTGCTGTCGACATAAATGGCGCTGCCATCGTCCGAGCTCGTGCCGAACGACACATCGCCGGCGGGAATGGAACTAGCGCCGCCGACCGTAAAATTGCCAGTCCACGTCGCGCCGAAGCGATTCCCAAACGGAGCCAAGTTCGATGGCGAACGAGCGATGAGCGCGTTCGTGTCGAAATTGCCGAGGTTCGTCGTCAGCGAACTCGTGCTGTCGGGAGTCAGATTCAAATAGGCATCGGCATTGTTTGCTGCCACCGCATCAATGATCAGGTTCGTATCGGCGAAGACGTTCGGATACCACTTTTCGTTGAGCGAAGCCACCGACGCTGAACCGCCAGCCGCGAATTCGATCGTTCCGCCGTTAGCGTCTACATTGGCTTTGCCAATGCCGGTGTTCGTGCCGCCAGTGGTGGTCACGATCTTGCCGCCGGCATTGATCGTCCACGTGCCGCCGCCGATCGTCGCCGAGTTCGCGCTGTTGGCCAGGTTCAACTGACCGCCGGAAACAATACCGGTGAAGACAACCGACGAAATCTGCGCAGTGATCGTGTTCGTGCCGGTCGCGGCGGCTTGCTGATCGATGCGGTTCGTATTCAACGTGCCGTTTTGCAGCGTGAAGTTACTCGCCGCGCCGTCGAAACGGACTTCGCCCACAAAGGTATTGGCGCCGACGTTCACCGGCCCCGGATCAGCCGTCCGGAAGATGGCAATGTCGTTGGCATCGGGCGTGATGTTCGTATTCCAGTTGGCCGGATCGGACCACGTAATGCCGTCGCCGTCGCCGTCGCTGTTGCCGTCCCAAATGTAGGTCGCCACCGCGCCACCCACGTTCATGGCAATCGACGCATCGCTGGCCGTGCTCGACAAACCATTGCCATCGGTCAACACAAACCGCGTGAGCCGCGTGCTCGCCGAAGTCGCCACATTGGTGTTCAAAAACGTGACGTTGCTCAGCAGCGCGCTGACGGCAGCGCTCGTCGCGTTGGCATTGAACGTGACCACCAAGCTGGTCCCACCGGTGCCACCGGTCGCCGTGCCAATGGCGGTGCCGCCGAAACTGACCGTCCCCGCCGCAAAGCCGATTTGCCCCGCGCCGTTCCCTTGGTTCCGAATACCCAGGTTGTCATCCGCCGGCACACCACCGGCCGGAATGCTGACCGTCAAATTGCCCGTGTTCCAACCGTTGGCTCCAACCGGCGGCGGATCGGTAGCAACGGCTGCCGTCCCTTGATCGATCACCTGCACGCCCGAAACGCCGGGCGTATAAGTTTGCGAGTCGCCGCTCAGATTGGTGATCGTCGGCGGCGCATTTTCCTTGCCGACCCACACTTCCATATTACGAATGGCGTACGTGCCGGTACCGTTACCGAACGTCCAGTCGGTATCGCCGGTTCCGGGAGTATTTTGATTGCCGATGCCGGCGCCGCCGTTTGCGGTAATGCCAAAGATTGTGTTCGCGCTCGTCTGCGCGGGACTCGTGAACGCAAAAACCTGAAACGCGCCGTGACCGCCCCCCGTCGTGCCGCCGCTATCCTTCCAATCGAAGAAGCCATCGTTCGAACCAAACAGCCCGCCGCCATTCTGGCCGTAGTTGCTCGCCCAGAACTCGATGATGCCCGTGTTGCCGGGGCCTGAAATGGGCGTCACGCCCGAACCGGCGCTCGATTCCACTTTCATGTTCTGCACCACCGTGCCGTTCTGCACGATGTTCGAGCCGGCCTTCGGCACGCCGAGGAGTAGCGGATCGCTATTGAAGGTGTCCATCGACACCCAGACCCACTTCGTGTTACCGACCGGGCCGAGCTCGATGTAGTACGCGACCCGATCAAACGATCCAACCGGGATACTCGCCGCGTTGTTGACTAGGTAAGCGTCGTTGAAATCGAACTGGTTGTCATTCACCGCATACAGCTGAGTCATGCCTGCCAGAGCAGTGGCTGATACCACGGCGCTCGCGGCGGTCAAAACTCTCCGTTCTTCGAGTGGCTCAAAGAACAATTTGCGACTGAGCGTACGGTGGCTGTTACGTTTCGGGCTGGCGGCAGGCTGGCGACGTGGTGACATGGGTTTCCGAGCATCGGTGGAGAGAGGGGACATCGATTAACTCCGAACACAAAATTCTCAGCGCGCACGGGCACATCCTTGCGTCGTGAACGATTTCAACTGCACTCGCGGAACTCAAGCGCAGAGGAACCCGTTCACGAGCAATTCGTTTTCAACGAAACGGCTGTTCATTGAGGCTGAACAACGCGGTGCGACCTCGCGAGTCGAGGAAGGGGGCTGTAAACAACAGCCGCCGAAACGGTAACGAGTCGCAGCTAGGCACGACGCGCCCCCGAATTGGATGGAGAGGCTGTGGAGGTATCGTAAACTAAACGCCCAGCGGTTTTCTAGTATTTCGTAGAAGAAATTGTTGTTAAGGGATCTATGAAGGCTTTAGCTGCCCGCGTAGCGGTGGGCAATTCAGCGTTGAGTTGGCGCGACGTGTGGTAGAAAGTAGAGTGACAGCGGACGATTTTCTCAGTGCTGTTGCGCAGATAATGGGAGTTGGTATGGGTGCGAGTCGCCGCTTGCGGCAAATCATGTTTGCCGTTGCGACGGTTTGGTTTGGCTGGATCCCTGCTGTTCTTTTGGCTGCCCCGAATTTTGAAGCCGATCTGCAGCCCTATTTGCGGGCTCATTGCCTTCGCTGCCACGGTCCTGAAAAGCAAGAAGCGGATTTCCGGATCGACAAGCTGTCGTCCAAGGTCGGCCAGGAGAACACGCCGCAATGGGCCGAAGTGATGGAGCGAATCAGCTCTGGCGAAATGCCTCCGCCGGATGCGAAGAATCGCCCATCCGCGAAAGAAAGCGCCGCCATCGTCGAATGGCTGGCCGCCCGCATTAAAGAAGGCGAAGGGGCTCGCCTGGCCAAACGCAGTCGTGTTTCCTACAACCGCCTGACGCGCGACGAATATGTGAATACGGTCCGCGATCTGATCGGTGTGCATTTCGACGCCACCGATCCCGGCGGCTTTTCAGAAGATGCCGAATGGCATGGCTTCGAGCGGATCGGCTCGGTAATGACTCTCTCGCCGTCGAACGTCGAAAAGTATCTAGCCGCGGCCGAAACGGTGCTCGCCGAAGCCTATCCGGTCAAGCAGCCCGGCAAATCGCCACCGGCGTTCCTCGACGTAACCAAACGGGCCGTTCCCGAAAATGAAATCAACGAAGAGCATCGCGAACGACTGCGCGAGTTGGGGTTGCTCGACAAAGTCCGCTTCGAAATGTGGCACAACGACATCTTTCGCGGCGCTGGCATGAACTTGCCCGAGGCCGGCATCTATGAATTGAGCTTCAAGCTGAGCGGCCTCAAGGCCGAAAAAAGTCGCGCACCGCGATTGTTCGTCTACGAGAAGCAACTCGATCGCGTGCTCTTCGAACAGGACATCATCGCTCCCGAAGACAAGCCGATCACGGTGACGTTTCGCGCGCACTTGCCCAAGGGCCATGCCAGCATCGATGTGATTAACAGCATTCCCGGACCATCGAACAACTTCCGTTCCGGTCGCCACGGCAACAAGCCCTTCGTCAGCACCAAGGATGGGCGCATTCCTTGGCAAATGAAATTGACCGACGAGCAAGGCCGGCCGCGCTATTCGTTTCTCATTCTGGATTCGGTTTCATTCCGCGGTCCCTTCATCACTCCCGAAGAACAGCAACGTCGCGATGAGTATTGGCCCCAGGAGGTAGGAAACCTCGAGCAAGTCCGCAGCGGTCTATCGAAGCTGGCCCGGCGCGCATTCCGCCGTCCAGTCACCGACGAAGAACTAAACAGCTACGTCGGCATCGTGAAAGCCGAACTCGCCGCCGGTGAAAAGTTTCCGGATGCGGTTAAAGCGGGCATGCTCGCGATTCTCTGCTCGAAGAGTTTCCTCTTCGTTGCCGAAGGAGATGAAAACGCGAACCGCAACACGTTGAATGACTGGGAGATTGCTTGCCGGTTGTCGTATCTCTTCTGGAGCACGATGCCCGACGACGAGCTCTTCTCGCTCGCGGAACAAGGAAAGCTGCGCGATAAGACCGAACTCGCGAAGCAGGTGCAACGAATGCTTGCGAGCCCAAAAGCCGAACGCTTCAGCCAATCGTTTGCCTCGCAATGGCTTCACTTGCGGAAGGTCGGCATGTTTCCGCCGGATAAGAAGCTCTATCCCGATTACGACAAGTCGCTCGAACAAAGCATGGTTGGAGAGACGACTGCCTTTTTTCGCGAAGTGCTCGATCGTGGTCTGACGTTGCGGGAGTTCCTGCATTCCGATTGGACGATGGTGAACGCGCGGCTCGCGCAGTTCTACGGCTTGCCGAGTTCAGGCAGCTACGAATTCGAGCGCGTGTCGCTCCCTGCCAATAGTCACCGCGGCGGCCTGCTTACGCAAGCCTCGATCTTGTCGCTCACTTCCGACGGCACGCGACATCGCCCGGTGCATCGCGGCAAATGGGTTTCGGAAGCGATTTTCGGCAAGAGTCCACCACCGCCGCCAGCCAATGTTGATCCGATCGCGCCGAACCCGGTCGATTCGCCGAAGGCAACGCTGCGGCAAAAGCTCGAAGCGCATATTCACGACGCCAGTTGTGCTGCCTGCCACAGCAAGATCGATCCGCTCGGTCTCGCCTTTGAAAACTACGACGCCATCGGTCAATGGCGAACACGAGAGACCGTCGAAGGGACCGGCGACAATCCTCTGGTGAACCCTGCCGGCAAAATGGCTGATGGCCGGACCTACCAAACGCCGGAAGAGTTCAAGCAACTGCTGCTCGCCGACCTCGACTCCTTCAATGCCGCGTTCGTCGAGAAGCTTGCCACCTACGGCTTGCGGCGGAGCGTGTCGTTCGAAGATCGCGAAGCCTTGGCTGAAATCGCCAAAGCAAGCCGTGCCCAGGACTATCGCCTCCGCGCTCTGGTAGAAGCGTTTGTCCTCTCCGACTTGTTTCAAAAACGATAACCAACCTCCCCGCCCAACCTCGTTACGGATAACCAACATGACCAACATCAATCGGAACAGCTGGCATCTCAATCGCCGGCAATTGCTCCGTGGCGCGGGCGTTTCGCTCGCGCTGCCGCTCCTCAATTGCATGGCCGGGACCAGCCGGTCTGCTCCCGAAACGGCCAAGAGCAAGCCGAAGCGGAGCGTGTTTCTCTACATTCCCAACGGCGTGAATACGCTCACCTGGCAAATCGAAAAAGCCGGCAAAGACTTTGAGTTCTCGAAGCCGATGGCTTCGCTCGAACGACATCGGGCCGACGTGACGCCGATCAGCGGCTTGCATCATCCCAAGGTGCTCGGCAAGCACCACAATTGCGATAAAGTCTGGCTGACCGGCGCCGATGTTCCCAGCGATGGCGGCGCTTTTCGCAATAGCGTTTCAGCCGATCAGTTGATGGCCGAAGTGCAAGGAGCGGCGACTCGATTTTCGTCGCTCGAACTCGCCATCGAAGGACATTCCCTCGCCTGGTCGCGCGACGGCATTCAACTTCCCGCCGAGCGCGATACTCGCACGATTTTCAACATGCTCTTTGGCGTGGAAAAGGAAAGCAAGAGCACGATCAGCCGCCGTTTGAATCGCCGCAGCAGCATTCTCGACGCCGTCGCCGACGACGCGCAGCGAGTGAATCGCCAGCTCGGCGCCGAAGACCGCACCAAGCTCGATGAATATCTGACCGCCGTGCGCCAGGTGGAAGTGCGCACTCAGCGGGCCGAGTCGTGGCTGAATATTCCTAAGCCCAAAATCGATCCCGCCGATGAAGCTCGACTGACGCGCAAGCTGAACATGAGCCAGGTCCGCGAATATTACCGGCTGTTCTACGATCTGATGGTTCTCGCCCTCCGCACCGATTCGACGCGCGTGATCACTTGCATGATCTGCAGCGAATCGAACGGCGGCGCGATCCCCGATATCGGCATTTCGCAGGCCCGCCACGGCTTGTCGCATCACAACGGCGACCCAGAGCAACTCCGCCGCCTGACCGAGACCGACACGTTCCTCGTCGACCAGCTCAGCTACTTCCTCGATCAGCTCAAAGCCCACTCCGAGGATGGTCAGCCGCTGCTCGATTCAACGCAAGTGTTGTGGGGAAGCGGCATGGCGTATGGCCACAGCCATGGCAACGCCAACCTGCCGACGATTCTCGCCGGCGGCCGCGCGCTGGGTCACAAGCACGGCCAGCATGTCGACTTCAACCTGCCGAAGATCGGTCAATACAACGTCGCCGACGCCAACGGCCATTACCGCGTTTGCTCGCGGCCGGTCGACACCGATGCTCGCCTCAGCAACCTGCTGCTCAACATGCTGCAGCGAGTGGATGTGGAGACCGAGAAATTCCAAGACAGCGTCAGCCCGATTTCTGCCATCGAAAAGTAAGTACCTCGCCCAATATCATGATCAGCTGCCGCATTTCGTTGTTTGCCTTGCTCTGTTTCGCCGTTACCGCGCTGAACGCCGCCGAGCCCGCGAAGTTTCGCACCGATGAGAACCGGGACAAAGCGCTGCCGTGGTTTCAGCTTGTCGAAGGCCAATTCCCGCCCGCTGGTTCGGCGCATGCGATCTCAGGCGAGCTGATTCAGGCCGATCACACCGAGCGGCGGTTTCGGCTGCGCGTCGATCGCGACGACAGCCAGGATGCCGGCCACTTCGATCTTCCTATCGATGCCGCGATGCTCCCTTACGGCTCGATCTTTTATCACGGCGCACCGGCGGCGCTGCAGGACATTCCTCTCGGCACGCACCTGCACGGCAAGTTCTATCTGAAAGATCCGAAAGATAAGTCGCCGCCACCCGCCGGTGCTTATCGGCGTGTGACGAACGATGCGGCCTTCACACGCTGCTTTCAGCTGGAAGATGATTTCAGCCATTACGCCAGTCAGCAGCAAGTGTGGAAGATCGATGCTGTCGATCTCGCCGAAAAGAAGCTGACCGTCACGTTGCAGGCAAGCGGCAACGCTGTCGGCAAGCCGAAGGTGTTTGACTTCTCGGCGAGCACGCGCGTTTTCAAGGAGAGCGGCTTTGCAAAACTAGATGCGCTGCAGCCTGGTCAGCTGGTGCAGTTCAACATCACTTGGGCCACGCTCTACGGTCCCGGTCGCATTTTGGAAATTTGGCTCGACGAGACTGCGCGGAAGCTAGCTAGCGAACAACAACTGGAAATTCACCGGACGCACATTCGCGAGCGAGGACTTCCCGGTTGGATCACCGCGGTCGAAGACGAGCCGCAGATCGTCACGATCACCTTCTTTGGCAATGTCGATGCCAAGCTGTTCGACGAGCTCAAGTTGATCAACGAAGAGCCACACGGCTGGCCGTTTTCGAGTCGTGAAGACGATCCGAAAGCGCCGAAAGGTGGCATCTGCGTCGCCCGCGACAGCCTGATGACGTACGACCCCGTCAACGATCGCAAAGGCGGCAATATTCTGCATTTCGGCCAGACGCCGATCGAACCCGGCAGCAGCGGCGTGCAGATCAAGGTGAAGTGCTGTCAGCTGCTCGACGGCTTTCGCCCGAACCGCGTGATCCGCTTCTACCCCGCCACCTGGAAAGTCAACGCCCTGCCGCGCGAAGAGCAGTTCCACGGCCGCGAGTAAATCTCGTACTCACTTGGCCAGGAATTGGTTTTGAACGGCAGGGAATTCCTTGGGCCAGTTGCCGCGATAGCTGACATTCTTCACACGTGCACTGGTCCGATCGCTGTAGCGGAAGAGACCGAAGTGCCGTTGATTGGTAGCTTCGAGCTGGTACTGCGCAACCTGCTGGTCGTTAATGGAGAGACGGATGGTGTCTCCCACCAAGTCGAGCCGGGCGTGATTCCAGTCCTTATTCTTCAACGGCACCTGATCGCTGGCCCCGGGCAATGCGACCTCATTGTCGGGCAGGAGTGAAGTCCGATTGAAGGGCCCATCGGTCACGTAGTGCAACTTCACGCCTGTGGGCGACAGCAAGAAGGTTGCTCGATCGATGGCAGGGTGGACTTCGACGGCGCCGGCTTCGAAGTAGAAGTCGTACTCGACAGTGCCGTCCTCCAGCAGCGGCCGATGGTAGCGAATCAGGCTTTGCAGGTTCGCTCCCTTCGACGCAGTCAGCGCAGCGCCGGTGATCTCGTCGTTCTTCTTTTCCCAGCTCGTATCGGGATTGCCTGCGTCGCCGAAGTAATTGTGTCGCCACACTCGCAAGTCGTCGCCGGTCGACAGTTCGAGCTTCTCGGGAATGGTGGGCGTGCCGAGGATTTGTACGTTCTCAACCGTACCGCTGTAATGCGGGGCGTACGACTGAATGTACAGCCACGGATCGGCGCTCGGCAAAATCCGTTCGCTGTGAACCTGCTTGTCGTTGAAGAAGGCGGTGTACTCGCCATCCTTCACCACCAGCCGGTAGTCGATGTGCGGTCCCCAGTTCTCGATCTTGGCGGGCAAGTTCGTGCGCTCGCGACTTTGATTCGACAAGTTGCGCCAGATGCCCGCGCCATCGTGCAACACGTCGATACCGACGCTGCCATAGAACGGATAAATCTCCTTCCAGCCGTAACTGGTGCGCCGCAAGCGAAGTTCGAAATTGCCGCTCAGCGGCGATTGGAAGTAGATCGAATCGGAGCCGTGACCGGTGAAGAACTCGGCCTTCCCTTTCTGCAAACTCCAGTTTGCCGGAGGCAATCCACGGCTGCGCGTATCGGCCGTCGGCTGGCTGACGGGGATCCACTGTGCAACATTCTTCGTAGGCTGCGCGGGTTCGCTGAGCCATGCCGCTCGGGCGCGAAGTGCGCGGACGATTCGTTCCCAGTACAGCCCCTGCGATTGCAGCGTCTGTCCATCTTGCTGACTTTCGACCAACTGATTCGCCAGTCCCCGCGCTGCAGCCCGCAGCGCAGGCCGCTCGAGCGCGGCCAGCACGGCGAGCGTTTCTGCATAACGTTCAGTCACGCGCACCGAAGTTGCCAATGACTGTTGTTCTTCCTGCAGCACGTTCAACTGAGCCAGCGCGCCGTTGTCATCGCCACGGGCAATCGCAATTGCGATTTGCAGCGATCGACGATTGCGTGCCGAAGCAGGCACGGTTGCATCCGCATCGCGCACCAGCGCGTCGAGCTCATCAAGCTTGCGAAGTTCTGCCGCCACGCGAACCAATTCGAGCGCCGGCGAAACGATTTCGCCGCCGACGTGTTGTCGCGCTCCCTGCAGCGCTGCCGTATTTGCCAGCGTCGGCCAGGGCTGATCGACGGGGGTGAAATCGACCTGCAAACGGAACGAGGGATGCGATGGCGACGGGAGCACCCAGGCTTTCAGCGCCGAGTAACGTTCTTCGGCTGGCAAGCGCTTGGCTGTTGCAATCACTTCGTTCACTTCATCGGCGAATTCTTCCTCGCGAACCAGGACGAAACGCTTTTTCGCAAATGACGGCGCGTCGGCTTGTTCCGTTTCCAGCAGATTCGCCAACTCTGTCTTCGTTAGCTCGGTCTTCCAGCCGGAGAGGGTAATGTTGCGCGCCTTCGCAGCCGTTCGGCCGGAATAGTAGAACAACCCGGGCCAACGACTGACGACTGGTTCCAACGTGCGTTGCAGAATGAGTTGGCCGTTCAAGATCAGCACGACCTCGGCCCCGGCGAATTTCATTTCCAGCGAATTCCAATCGTTCAGCTTCAGCGGCAACGCTCTCGCCTCGGCCGCGGCAGCAACGGAATGGAGCGATTCCAGATCAATCGGGTCCGCGACCGAGACCATGGCTTGAACCCAATGCAACCGCACGCCTTCCGGCTCCAGCATGAACGCGAGCCGGCCCAAAACAGGATGCACCTGCGTTTTTCCCGGTTCGTAGAGGAACTCGTATTTAAACGATTCTCCCGCGGAGAGCGGTCGATAATAAAACAGATGCGACTGCTTCGATTCGCCGCTGCCGGGCAGAAAACGACCGTTGAGCACTCCCTCATCGGCGAACCAATCGGGTTGTGGCGCCGACAATGATGAGCGAGATCGCACCGCAGACCGCGTGCCATCGGCGGCTGGCTTGGGCTCACGCGGCACGATGCGCTGCGGCAACGAACCGAAGTTCGTGCCCCAACCATCGATACGATTGCCGCTCACTAGCGAGACCTCGGCGGGGATTTCCGGCGAGCCGCTGAATTTCAAGTTGCGAAAGTTCGTGCGCCGTTGATTGAACGCCATCAATTGCAACCAAGGAGAGGTGGGGCTGGGATCTGGTTCGACATACACCAGATGGTCGTTGCAATAGAAACGGATCTCCTGCGGGGTAACCTGAATGCGGTAGCGGTTCCACCATTCTCGGCCGTCGGCAGCGATCGGCCGCGTCACGGTCTCGTGCTGCGAGAGGGGACGCACGATCAAGGTCCGCGTCCAATACTGCGGGTTCACAATCAGCCCGCCAAAGGCCATTTCGGCTTGCGAGTAATCGTAGCTGTGGGCCTCAAAGGTGAAATCGAACGTGCCGGTGAGTGGATAATTAAAATACAAGCCGTCGGATTCGAAGCCGGTGACGTGCGAGATTTGCTGGTCGAAAGCAGCCCACCATGCGGGCGGATAGTTGTTGCTCGTAAATTGCGGCGGCCTGCCGACGGTCCAATGCTTGAGCCCCGGAGTTTGCAATTGTGCGAGCTCGGCTGGATTGGACGCCGCGATCGAATCGAGGGCTAACCAACGATAGAGATGTGCGACGCGAACGGGACGCCCCGCGCGGCGATTATCGGCGAGCACCACCTGACCCAGCGCAGCCCCCGCGGCGCGGAAGTTGGGTTGTTGCAGCGCGGCGATGACGATCGTCATTTCCGTGCCCCGTTCTTCTTCGATGAGTTCATTGCGAGCCGCGTTTTTGGCCAGGTCCTTCACGCGTTTCCGAACCACCGCCTCGAGCTTGCTCAAACGCTCGCTCACCGATGCATCGTTGCCGGCAATCGCCACCAGCGTGGCCAGCGCCTCGGCGTTTTTCAGTTTGCTGGCGATGGCTTGTTCCGTCAGCTGTTTCAGTTCGTCGAGTTTGCCGAGTTCCTCGGCTGTGTTGACCAGTTGCGAGAAATTGCTGAGCAAGCCAATCGACGGCGCGGGGCCGCGCTTAGCAATTTCTGTCGGCAAGAACACTTCGGGCACTTGCAAACCGGCACTGAAACCGGCGACGAAGCGCACGCTGCGGCGAGTTTCCGTCGGCAACGTCCATTCTTTGAGGAGAACGTAGCGCTCGGCGGCAGGCAGTGCCTGCAACTGCCAGGTGAGATGCAAGAGCGACAGATCGTACCCAGCATCTCCGTACGATTGCGTGGGACTCGGCAGATCGGCAAAGCGCCCGAGGTAGTCGAGCGTCAACCGCGCGTCTCCGGCCTGGGCGATGTGATTCACGACACGGGTCAAATCGCTGCGCTGCTCATACAATCCGCCGCTGCCGTACCGCGCGTAGATCTGCTGTCGTGAATCCAGATACGTGCTGCATAACGTCTTCAGCTCGGCAATTTGCTGATTGCGAATGTAATGACGTGTCAGCACGGGTAGCAGCATGCTCGCCGAGACGGGCGACGATTGCTGTTCCGGCAAGTTTCCAATCACCGTCAAGACGGCGACTGCTGCCGGCTCCAATTCTTTCCGCTTCAGGGCCACGGCTGCGGCATTGGCGGCCAGTTGAATGCCGACGGATCCCGGCTGAGCGGTCAGACTCGCCTTGAGCTGTTCGAGCCCCGCGAGCGCCGCGGCTTGTTCGCCACTCTCGGTTGCGAGAAACGTTTGCATGGCCTGGGCAGCGATTTTCGACGATTCGGCGCGAGCAACGGTTTCCTCGCGCAGCAACTTGCTGTTGCCGCTGGCGACCGCCCAGCGGGCCAGTTCGCAGCCCAAGCTTTCCGGTTCGGCAAAGTTATTCAGCGGCCGCGGATAAACACTGATCACTCCCTTTCGATCGGCGGGCAAGACGATGTCGTGCAGCACGCTGTACATTTCCGCCGGTGGCAATTTCTTCTTCCGCCAGTGCATCGACAACTTCGTCAGTTCGTCGGCGACGGCATTGGCAATCTGGCTCGCATCATCGTTACTATCGCCCGGACTCGGCATGATGCCTCGCCGGCTGGCGGCACTGGGTTGGATCGCGTCCGTTACTGGCATGCCGCCGCGCAGCATCTCGCGAATTGCTTGCGCCGCGACATTTGGAAAATTACGCTCGAGCGCAACGTGCGCTGTGGCAATCCCCAGGCTGAATTGCGACTGCGTGATGGGGGCGATCTTGTCCTTGGCAGCACCGGGACGAGCGAGGGCAATCTGCAGGATGTCGGCTAGATACTTTTCGGCGCCGGGCCGGTCACCCGCGGCAAATGCCTGTTCGGAACGAACGTGGAGAATCGCGAGCGGGTAACTGCGCTCAATCTGCCGTTCGGCCGCCGCCAGAGCCCTCGTTGCCAAGAACTTGCCCACGTTCTCATGGGGCTTTTGCTTCAAACACTCGAGCGCTACGGGCCAGATTCCCAGTTGCCGTTGCGCTTGCTCACGCTGGCGAGCATTGGGTCGCTGACCGGGCTTCAATTCGTCGAGCGGAGATTTCTCCAAGGCCGACTGTAGTTCCGCGAGTGCCGCTGTCGCCTGAGCGGCATCGGAACCGCGAATGGCGATCATCGCCGTGGCGACCAGCACGCTCAGCTCACCCGGATGCTTGGCGCGCAATTCGGCGAGCGTCGTTTGCAACGCCAGCTGCAACTCGCTCGCCATTTTCCGTTGCGTGAGCAAATTGAGAAACTGGCTATCGAGCCGAGGAATGCCGTTTTGGTCGTTCTGCACGCCGATCATCAAGTCGAGCGTCGGCACATTCTCGCGAGCGGTCTGAGGCTGGAGGAGCTCCTTGATAAAACTAGCATCGCTCGAAGTCGCCAGCTTTTCGAGCAACGCAGTCATGTTCTCCTGAGCCTGCTGGCGATACTGCTCCACGTTGGAGGTATACGGCGAATTCGCGGCATTCAGATTGAAGAGCGCCGCCTGACGATAGAGTCGCAAGGCATCGACTTCAAAGCCGAGGCGTTGATACGATTGCGCCGTTTCGGTGAGTCGTGAAATGCGCCGATAGGCAGCATAAGAGGGATCGTACTGATCGTCGTCAGAATCTTTCTCCGAATTCTTCATCAACCGTAGGGCTTCATCGCGGCGGCCTTCGGCGACGTACGACCGTACCAGACGCGGGCCGGGGCTGTATTCAAAACCATTCATCAGCATTTGCCGCGAAGGATCGTCCATCGCCTGTTCATAAAGCTTGATTGCCAGCTTCTTCAGCGACGGCTGTTTTTCGATTTCCAGCCCGACAATCCACTTGGCAGTCGCCGGCATCTCGTCGCCCAAGTCCAAGAGCGGTTCGATTACCTGGCGTGCTTCTTCAATCTTGCCGGCGCGCAGGTCGAGCAGCGCGATCAAGACCGGCCCCGCTTTCCAGTCGGGATTATCTTTTGCTGCGGCAACAAACTCGCTGCGCAGTTCGGGCAACTTCTGAAGCGAAGCAGCCGTATCAAACACGCGACGATAGGAGGCTAAGACTTCGCCATCGGGGCTGTAGGAATAGATCTGGCTCAGACTGGCCCACGGATCCTGCATGATCCGTTTGGGAGCTGGGATTATCCCTTGCTTGCCGACCTCGTAAAGCTCTGGCGACATCCAGAGCTTATCGTTACCGTTGCCGAAGTACGACATTATGTATTGCCGATTCTCCGGAAATGCCACGTACATTTTCTTGATCAGCAAGATCGTCGCCGCATTGTTTGCCGGCCCTTCATCTGCACGCAGCAGGCTGCTGGCGAGGTCGATGATGGCGTACGGCTGGCCGATTTGAACGAAGTCCATGTTCTGAATTAGCTGCAGCAGTTCCGGCTCGCGCTTGGCTCGGCGAAACGTCGACGCAATGTCGTAGTTGCGATCGCGCAGAGCACGCGGATGCTTCGTGAGCACGATCTTGTACTCATCACAAGCTTCGCTCAACTTGCCGGCTAGCGACAACTTGTTGGCGTATTGCTGCCGCAGGACGTAATCTTCCTGGCGCAATTGCACGCGTTTCGCCATCAAGTCGAGACTCTGCTTTTGATCGCCGGCGGCCTCGTAGTACTCGGCGAGCGTGTCGTACAGATGCGTGGCGTCGGGAGATCGGCTGAGCTGTTGTTCGAGGTCGGCAATCATTTGTTTGAGCTTGCCGGCGGAACCGAGCACCCGCAGGGCCGCCGTGCGATATTGATCATCGACCGAAGCGCCGCGCGGCAACGCTCCTCGCGCAGCCGCCGCTGATTTGCGCGACTGACGGAGGATTTGATACGCAATTTGCGAGGCCGTATCCCCCTTGCCGTTGGCTTGATGTGAGCTCATCAAAGCCACGAGCGCCGCCAGTCGATTGCCGCCTTGCCGCTGCGCGCGAGCGAGCACTGCATCGGCTTCGTTGTTCATTCCGAGGCGGCGCATTTGGCCAGCGAGTTGGACCTGCGTTTCCGCATCCATCCGCAAGCCGAACATCCGCTCGGCTGCTTTCTGCGCGCGAGCATGATCGCCCACACGTACCGCGATATCGAGAGCCAGCATCTCTCGTTCGCGCATGGCATCCTGATCAGACGGAACCATCTCATTGAGCATTTCGAGGGCCTGGTCGTAGTCCTTAGTATCGGCCAATGCGCGGACGACTTGCATCCGCACATTGACGTCGAGGGGAATCAAGCGACTGGCGGCAATCAGCTCGGCCGTGGCGGCTTCGCGTTCGTTGTTCCAGGCTTGCAGCGCGATGAGCGCAAACGAGTAGTTGACGCGATCCGCTTCGGGTGCGGCGGTCTGTCGCTTGCGCAGATAATCTTCGAGATCACTCAGCACGTCGTGGCGTTTGTAAACTTCGAAGGCATTGCGCAGCACCTGCAGGCAAGCATCGTCGGTATAAATGCTGGCTGCCGGAAATACCGCGTTGATAGCGCTCTGCTGAGTGCCGTTCCAGATGAAGTAATACCCGTTGCTCTGAGTAGGAGAGCGCGTGTTGCGGCGGTTTGCTACCTGACGCTGCTTGCCGGCGCGGGCGTCGTTGTATTTGAAGTAGTGATCGAGCACTTCCACGATCACGTCGTACTTTTTCTCGCTGCCGGCGAGACCAATCAATTGCGACATGGCATGGATCGACTGGTCGTGCATGCTCGCCGGTGCTAGTTTGGGTTGCTGCAAGACCTGCGCGGCCCAGTTGTCGAACATCTTCAGCAGTTCAGCGGAGTTCTCCAGTTCGATGCGCATGCTCATGGCCATCGCTATTTCGCCGGGAGTCTTCGCCGTGGCGATGATCTGCTGCAACAGCTTCTCGCCTTCTTCGGCCCGGCCGGCGGCTTTCAGTTCTCTGGCCACGCCGTTTGCCAGGTACGGCACTTGATAGTCGAGCGCGCCCCCCGCAGATTTCGTTTTCCACAACGAGTCGAAACTCGTCAGCAGCAGTTCCAAATCGTCAGCCGACAACGGCGGTTGTTGCGGCTGCTTGGGCTGATTCGATCGAGCTGGCCGACGAGATTGATTCAGACTAGTCGCAAATAGCAATTGCCCCGCCGGGTCGCCCGCCTTGGCCAAGGCACGACTCGCGGCGACCAATTTGTCATAGCTCTCGACTCGATCGAACTCACCCGCCATGGACGAAGCGTAGAGCCAATTCCAAGCGGCGCCCGGTGCGGGACTCACGCCGCTGGCAGCATCTTCGAAGCGTTTGAGAAGCTCCGGCTGCTGCCTGGCATCGAGGGCAAACTTGTAGAGCCAACCAACGGCCGCCATGCGGGCTTGCCATACGTAACTGGGGCCCCATGCGCGCTGCGGTTGGCTGCTGTAATAGTCGGCCTGCATGATGCCGATGGCGCTGCGGATGCTGCTGGAGTGATCGAGTCGCGAAGCGCGAGCCACGAGGTACTGCGGATTTGTCGCGGCCGCTTTGGCCTGCTTAGCCAGGCGAGCTTTCTCGCCAACCGACGGAGTCGTATCGGGGATCGTCAGAGCGAGAATGGCTTCGAAACGCTTGGCTGCTTCAGCGGGATTTTCGGCCAGGCAAACGCCTTCGCGATACAGCAGTTCCCAGTTCTTCGGATCCTCGCGCAACTTGGTTTCGATGATCAGCTGCGCGGTCGCTTTCTGACTGTTCGTGATCAAGCCATCAATCGACTTCAATACTTTTTCCGGATCTTCCTCTTGCCGAGTCAAACGGACGATGATCGCGGCGCTCTCTTGCGACGTTCCGTTGTCGGCGAGCAGCGTGGCGAGACGATATTCCGTCTCCGCGCCGGGCGCGACTTTTGCCAACTGCTCCTGATACCTCACCGCGCTGGCATAATCACGCTCGGCTTCGGCGAGCTTCGACAATTGCTGCAACAGCTGCGTATCGCGGGTGTTTTCCGACAGCAGCCCTTCCAGCTCTTGCCTGGCCATGCCGAAATCGCCAGCCGAGTGATAAGCCTGGGCGAGACAAATGGTGGCTTCGCGTTTTTCTTCCGCATCGCGGCGTTGCCGTTCGAGTCGTTCGAGCAAACGATCGAACTGGTTCTGCTGCAAATAAAGATCGCAGAGCTTTTGAACGACGTTGATCCGCTCTTCGATGTCTTTGCTCTTATCAAAGGCTTGCCAATAGAGCTCGACCGCCTCGTCAGTACGGAACTGATTGGCGAGCGCTGCGGCCAGCGTGAGGAGCAACTTCGGCTCGGTGGGATTCACCCGCATCGCCCGCCGCAGCGTTTGCAGACCTTCTTCCTGCTGATTTAAGCGAAAACAAAGTTCGGCGTAGTACTCGTAGTTCTCCGAATTGCCCGGAGCCGAAGCGATCAAGTCGCGGCCGGCCTGCAGTGCTTCGGCGGTGCGGCCGAGTTGGGCTTCGAGCTGCGAAACCTTTTTCAGATATTCGCCACGCCCGCGGCGATCGATGACGGCGAGCTTGCGATTGTATTCCGCCGCCGATTGCAACTCGCCCGCTTGCTCGTCGATCCGCGCAGCCGCAGCCAGACTGCGAATGGATTGCGGCTCGAGTCGCAGAGCGGCCTGAATCTCGCGGGCTGCTTCGGGATACTGGCGCGACGTTTCGTAAAATCGCGCGAGCAAGAACAAGCCCTTCGCCGTGGGCTTTTCTTTTTGCGCAGCGGCGAGATCGGTGGTCCGTTTCGTCAGACTTTCATCAAGCTGATAGATCTTGAGTTGCTCGACGAGAACCGCTTCGGCTTCTTCATCGTTCTGGGCCAGTTTTTCCGCAATCGACAAGGCCGCAAGAGCGTCGTCAGGCTTCTCTGCTTTGACATATAGCAGCGCCGCCTTCACGTGCAGCGAAAAGTCTTTGGGATCGAGTTTGCAGGCCTCCTGCATCGGCGGCAAAGCCTGTGGTAAGTAACCAAACGAAGCAAAGACCTCGGCCAACCGCGCGAGATTGGTGGCGTTCCGATTCTTCCCTTCCGCGATCGGCCGCCAGGTTGCTTCCGCCTCGGCAGGCTTTTTTAGCTGGTGATAAAACTCGCCCAAGTACTCGCGGTACTGAGCCTGATCGGGCGCGAGTTCGACTGCTTTTTGATACAGCTCGAGGGCCGGCTGCTGCAGATCGTTGTGCCGAAAAAGATCCGCCACTTGCGTCGCAATTAGCGGATCCTTGGGGCGCGCTACGAGCAGTCGGCGCCAAATCTTCTCGGCCTCGGCCAGACGGGCTTCTTTGGTGCGCGAGGTATCGCGCAAGATCAGTTTGCCCCAGTTGCGCAAGTAGTCCGGATTGTTCGGATCCAATTTGTCGAGCTGTTCGTACTGCTGGCCAGCTTCGGTGAAACGTTGGTCCTCGACCAATTGCTCGATAAAGGCGAGTCGCAACTCTTTGCGAGTGGGAGCGAGCTTGAGCGCCTTGTCGAGCCAATTCTTTGCTTCCGGCACGCGGGCCTGACGAGCCAGCAGCCGCGCGAGCCGCGCCATGGCATCGATATCTTCGGGATGAGTATTCACCCAACCTTCGTAGTACTTCGCCAGGCCGTCCTGATCGTCAGTGCGTAAATAAACATCGTCGATCTTGCGGCGGACTTCGCGATGCAACCAACTCGTCGGATTGAGCGTCGCGAGGAGCCCTTCCAAATCGCTGACCGCTTCCTTGCTGCGGTTGAGCTTGACCTTGAGATCGGCCACTTCCATGCGGTAGACCGACTTGCGGTAATCGTCCTTCGTAAGTTTGACGAGCGTTTCATAGCGCGGCAGCGCCAGGGCCGGTTGGGCTTCTTCGACCAGCGTCGCAGCAATTTGCTCCTGCACGCGGGCGTCGTTGGGATACAGCTTTTCGAGTCGCTCCCAAACTTGCAGTGCTTCTTTCGTTCGCTGCGCACGCTGGTGGACTCGGCCGAGAGCGCGATACACTTCCAGTTGATCGGTGGCGAGTGGTTTGCGCTCGATCGCCAGTTCTAAAGCTTCCACGGCTTTTTCGGGCTGACCAACCAGCACCAGCAACTGTCCTAGATAAAAGGCCGGCAGCGCGGTCTTTGAGGTTGCCACGGCCTTAGTGAAAGCGTCGACTGCGACTGCATCGCGGCCACGTTCGGCTTCGATCAAGCCGAGAATCATCCAGGCGTTGTGGTCTTGCTCGCTCTTGGTCGTGCGATCGGTGAAACGTTTGACGAGCGCTTCGAGCTGTCCCGACTCGACATAAAAGCCATAAATCTTGTCGAGCGCGGTGCTCTTGCGCGGATTCTTTTCGAGAACCAACAAGTACCGCTCGATGACTGCCTGTTGCTTGGCGAATTCTTCCTCGCCGGCCGCCTCGTCTTGGGCGACAACAGGCTGATGTGGATACGACGCAACGAGAAAAGTAAGCGAGGCCGCCGCAAATAAGAGTTGCGAACCAAAACGGGGCGAGAGCATGATGAGTCCTCTCACAAATGAATGGCGAGTTGAAACTCGCGCGAATTAGTGCAAGACTTTGATTCTTAGTCGATGAGCATGGCACTTGCAATCATTGATAGGGCAACGATGAGCGATTCCGACTTGCAACAAATGCGTGGTCAACTCGATGCCTTTCGCGCTGACTTTTTGCGCCTGCGCGACGAAGTTAATAAAGTAATCGTCGGCCAGCACGAGATTCTCGACGATACGCTCACCGCGCTCATCGCCGGTGGACACGTGCTATTGGAAGGTGTGCCGGGCCTTGGAAAGACATTGCTCGTCCGCACGCTGGCCGATGCGTTGAGTCTGAAATTTCAGCGGATTCAATTCACGCCCGACTTGATGCCGGCCGACTTGATCGGCACGAACATCGTCATGGAAACTCCCGGCGGCGGCAAACGCTTTGAGTTTCAACCCGGGCCGATCTTCGGCAATGTGCTGCTGGCCGATGAAATCAACCGCGCCACGCCGAAGACGCAATCGGCGCTGCTGGAGGCGATGCAAGAACACAGTGTGACGGTCGCAGGCACGACGCATCGGCTGAGCGAGCCGTTTTTTGTGCTCGCCACGCAGAACCCGCTGGAAATGGAAGGAACCTATCCGCTCCCTGAAGCCCAGCTTGATCGCTTCTTCTGCAAGCTGCTCGTAAAGTTTCCCAAGACGTCGGAACTCGAAACGATCCTCGATCGCACGACGGAAAAAGCGAAGCCGCGAGCGCAACAAGTCTTGAGCGGCGAGCGGATTCTGGAAATGTCGCAACTCGTCCGCGAGATTCCGATTGCCAACGAAGTTCGCCGTTACGGCATTTCGATTGTGATGGCAACGCATCCCGAACACGAATTGGCCGCCGATATCACCAAGCGTTACGTCCGTTACGGCTCGAGTCCGCGCGGCGCGCAAGCCTTAATCCTCGGCGCCAAGATTCGTGCGATTATGGACAACCGCTATCACGTCTCGCGCGACGATTTACGCGATGTGGCTCCCGCCGTACTGCGGCATCGCTTGATCTTGAATTTCGAGGGGCAAGCCGAAGGTGTGTCGACGGACGACGTGGTGCATAAGATTTTGCAATCGATCAAAGACGTTCCGCTGGCCGCCTAGTTCGCTCTTCGTTTCTCGCGCCTCTCTTCGGGAATCGCCGCGTGGAATTGTTCGGTTCCGACTTCATGAGCAAGCTGGAGTACTTGTCGCTGGTATCGCGACGAGTCTTTCGTGGCTCGTTGCTCGCGCAGCGGCGGACCATGCAGTTTGGTTCCGGCATCGAATTCGCCGACTATCGCGAGTATGTGGCCGGCGACGACCTCCGCTATCTCGATTGGAATGTCTACGCCCGCCACGGCGACTTCCTGCTGAAGCGGTTTCAGGAAGAGCAGGATCTGCACGTTTATTTTCTGCTCGATTGCTCGCGGAGCATGGGCTTCGGCGAGCCAGCCAAGTTCGACCTGGCCCGGCAACTGACGGCAGCGCTGGCTTATATCGCGCTGGCCGATCTCGACCGAATTGCAGTCGTGGCGTTTACCGATCGCATCGTCGGCAACTTTGCGCTCACGCGCGGCAAGGCCCAGATTCTGGCGCTGCTCGATTTTCTCGAGAACCTCGAAGTGCAGGGGACCGAGACCGATCCCGCGGCGGCCATTCGGGAGTTTCTGCGCCGCAAACAGCGCAACGGCCTGGCTGTGGTGGTCAGCGATCTGTTTGCGCCGGCCGGCTATGAGATGGGCTTCGATCAGTTGCGGCATCGTCGCTACGAACCGCATGTCATTCAACTGCATGATCTCAAAGAGGCGAATCCGGACTTTCTCGGCGATGTCGAATTGTTTGACGTCGAAAACGATTCGACGCGCAAGGTGACGGTCACCGAGAAGAATCTGGTGGCTTATAAGAAATTATTCGTCGAGCACCAGGCCAGCGTCGCTCGCTACTGCAATACGTATGGCATGGGTTGCACGCAAGCGACCACGGCGATTCCATTCGATCAACTCATTTTGCAGATGATGCGGGCTGCGGGAGCGATCAGCTGATGTCGCTCGCTGCACCACTGGCATTGGCTTGGGCATTGCTCACGATTCCGATCGTGGTGTTCTACATTTTGAAGATCCGCCTCAAACAGGTGCCGGTCTCGACGACCATCTTTTGGCGGCAGATCTTCGACGAAAAAGCTCCGCGGTCGCTGTGGCAGAACCTGCGGCATTGGTTGTCGCTGCTCATGCAGATCATTTGGCTGTTGTTGCTGGTGGGTGCGCTGGCCGAGCCGTTCTTTTTGAGCGAGAAACTGCAAGCGCGTCGGATTGTGGTGGTGATCGACAATTCGGCGAGCATGAACGCAACCGACATCGCTCCCACGCGACTCGCCGGCGCGAAGCAGGCCGCGGGGCGTTACGTCAGCTCGCTCCGCTTTCACGACGAGATGGCGATCATCGCGGCTGGCACGCATCCGCGCGTCGTGTGCGGTTTAACGAATCACGAACGAACATTGCAAGCCGCGATTCAGAATATTCCGAAGACCGATGGCCCCACGCGAGTGAGCGAGGGAGTCGAACTCGCTAAACGACTGCTTGGCGAGTCGAAAGCGGGGCAGGTGCTCGTTTTTTCCGACGGCGGGTTTGCGGAACAGGAAAAACTCATCGACGATCCGCTCGTGAAGTTGCAGCCCATCGGCACGCAGCGCGCGAACATCGGCATCACGCAGTTTCAGGTGCGGCGGAGTTTGCTCGATCCGGTGGGCTATGAAATTCTCGTGGAAGTGTGCAACGCTGCCGACGAACCGGCCGAGACGCGACTCGATCTCGATCTGAACGACAATCCGGTCGATGTGCTGCCGCTGAAGCTGGCGGCGGGAGAGACCTGGAGTCGCACGTTCGAAAAAACCTCCCCCTCCGGCGGCTTGCTTGTGGCCAAACTCTCCACGGCCGATGCTTTGCTCGCCGACAATCGCGCGCAGGCCATTCTGCCGACGCGGCACACGCAAAAAATTCTGCTCGTCTCGCCCGGCAATCTGTTTCTGCAAAAAGCTTTCGAAGCCAATCCGCTGGTCGAGCTGAAAATGACCAAGGAATTGCCGACGAGTTACGAACCGGGAGTCTGGCATGTCTTTCATCGCCTCGTGCCGAAGGAACTGCCGCCGGGAGCTTCATTCGTCGTCGATCCGCTGGCAGGGAGCGACCTGTGGGAAGTGGGCGAACCCCTCGCCAACCCGATTGTCACCAAGCAAGACTCCGAGTCGCCGCTGATGCGTCACGTGCGGCTCGACAACGTCATCCTGCCGCAAGCGCGCCAGCTCAGGCCGCGCGCCGAAGCAACGACCTTGGTCGGCGCGGTCAGTGGTGATCCGCTGTACTTCGCGCACATCGATGAAAAACGCCGCGCACTAGTCCTGACGGTGAACCTCGACGAAGGGGATCTCACTTTTCGCACGACGTTCCCGATTCTGGTGACCAACGCCCTCAGTTGGTTTGCAGGTCCCGCTGGTGAAATGCGTGAAGCAGTTGTCTCGGGCGCGATTGCGAATGTCACACTACCGCCGGGCAAACCGGCGGTGCTGCGCTCTCCGAACGGCGAAGTGCGGCCGTTGCCAGAGAAGGTCGAGAAGGTTTTGATCGGCCCGCTCGATGAAGTTGGTATTTGGAAGATCGAACCCGCCGTAATCGAAGCTTCGACGTCACCTGTCGCGCCGCTGGAAGAGCTCGCCTGCAATCTGAGCAGCAAAACCGAAAGCGATCTGCGCGTGCCTGCCGGTTGGCAAGCGAAATCTGCAACCGGCATTGCAGCGGCGAGCTTCTTCGTGCGGCCGATTTGGTTTTATCTCATCGCCGCGGCCTGGCTGCTGGCGATTGGTGAATGGTTCCTGTACCAACGACGGTGGATCGGCTAGGAACCATGAGCAACTTCACACTCGAGCTGACTCATCCCTGGCGCTTGCTGGGAATCGTGCTGCTGCCGATTCTCATTTATTACTTCTATCGCAGCCTGGTCGATTTTCCGCGCTGGCAACGGCAGACGTCGCTCGTTACGCGGTCGATCATCGTTCTGCTGCTTTTGCTCGCGCTGGCCGGGCTCACGCTCTCGCGCCCCACGCATGAGCAGTTCGTGGTGGTGTGCGTCGATCGCAGTTTGAGTGTGGGCGAAGAGGCCAACAAAGTCATCGAGCCGTTCCTCAAAGATGCCGTCGCGCAGGCCGGTGCGAATCGCTTGGCTTACTTGCCGTTTGAAATGTCGCCGGGGCAATTGAGCACGGAGCTGAAGTCGCTCGATCCTCCACCGGCCAAAGACCCGAAAGAAGCGAACGATCCAAAACAGGCCGATCCAAAACAGGCCGATCCAAAACAGGCCGCTCCGAAAAAGGAAGGGACGAACATCGCTGCCGTTGTCGAAGCGGCGATCGCTGCCGTGCCACCCGGATACGTGCCGCAAGTGGTGCTCGTCACCGACGGCAACGAAACGCTGGGGAATGCTCTGCAAACCGTGCTCCGCGCCGGCGTGCCGGTTTCGACCGTTCCGCTGCCGACACGTCAGGATTTGGAAACGCAAATCTCTGCCGTGAACCTGCCAGCTCAGGTTCGCCAAGGCGAACCGTTCTTTGTCGAAGTGGTGATCGATTCGAATCACGACGACGAAGGAGTGATTCAGGTCTTTCGTGGCGATCATCAAGTCGTGAATGAGAAGAAAACGATCAAGAAGGGTGAGAACCGCTTTCGTTTTCAGCAATCGATCGAAAGCGAACGGCTGGCGGCCTTCACCGCGCAGGTCAGCGGCCTGACGAGCGACGCGCTGCTCGATAACAACAGTGCGAGCGGCCTGATCTATACGGCGGGCAAGCCGCGCGTTTTGATCGTCGAGAGCGATCCCAAATTGATTCGCGATTTGGTCGCCGCGCTCGAGCAGGAAGAGATCCAGGTCGACGTGCGGCCGCCGACCGGCATGCCGGACAATCTCTCCGATTTGCAGAATTACGAAATGCTGATGCTCTCGAACGTGCCGGCCACGGCGCTGTCGCAGCGGCAGATGGAGATTGCCCGCACCTATGTGCAGGACCTGGGCGGCGGCTTCATGATGCTCGGCGGCGAGCAGTCGTTCGGCCTCGGCGGTTATTACAAATCGGTGCTCGAAGAAGTGTTGCCGGTCCGCAGCGATTTTGAAAAGGAAAAGGAGAAGCCGGGACTGGGCATGGTGCTGGTCATCGACAAATCGGGCTCGATGTCGGGCGACAAGATGGAAATGGCCAAATCGGCGGCCCGCTCGGCCGTCGAACTGCTCGGCAGCAAAGATCAGATCGGCGTGGTGGCCTTCGACGGCGACACGTTCACCATCAGCGAGATGCAATCGGCCAGCAACAAAGGTCGCATCAGCGACGACATCAGTCGCATCGAAGCCAGTGGCGGCACGACGATGTATCCCGCCATGGAGCGGGCTCACGAGATGCTGCAGCAAACCACAGCCCGGCTGAAGCATGTCATCATTCTCACCGATGGTGTTTCGTCGCCGGGCGATTTCGCTGGCCTGGCTGCCGAAATGAATCAGATGAAAATCACCGTCAGCACGGTCGGCGTGGGCGCAGACTCCGCGACCGATGTGCTGGAAGAAGTCGCCAAGGCGGGAAGCGGCCGGTATTACTTCACCGACGACCCGGCCAACATTCCGCAGATCTTTGCCAAAGAAACCGTGACGGCGAGTAAGAGCGCGATCGATGAACAGCCCTTCGTGCCGCAGGTGATTCGCGCGACGCAAGCGCTGAAGGGACTCGACGTCGAGAACGCGCCGTTCCTGCTCGGTTATGTGAAGACGCGGCCCAAGCCGACGTGCGAGTTGATTCTGGCAACCGAGAAAGGCGATCCGCTGCTCGTTTGGTGGCGCTACGGTTTGGGGATGTCGGCTGCGTTTACTTCCGATGCCAAAACGCGCTGGGCCGCCGAGTGGCTGACCTGGCCGGAGTTTGCCAAGTTCTGGGCTCAGATCGTCCGCCATACGATGCGCAAGAACGAAGCCAAGGGCGTCGTCGTCGAAGTCGAGCAGCGCGGCGGCCAGGCCTTCGTCACGCTCGATGCCGTCGATGCGGCGGGCCGTTTTCTCAATCAAGCCGAAACGGAACTCACGCTGATCGACCCGCGCTTGGGCAACCAAAAGTTGACGCTCGCTCAGACCGCGCCGGGACGTTACACCGGCACGGTCGACACGCCGCTGACCGGCGCTTATCACCTGGAGATTGCCCAGAAGAAAGACGGTCAGGCGATCTATCGGCAGTCGCGCGGCATGCACGTCGGCTACAGCGACGAGCTGCGATTGAAGCCAACCAACGAACCGCTCCTCAAACAACTGGCCGAAGTCTCGGGTGGCCGGTTCGCACCGACCGCAGCCGAGTTGTTCAAACCGACCGAGCGTTCCGCCCTGCGACCAACACCGCTGTGGCCCTGGCTCGTGACGATCGCCGCGGTGCTGCTGGTGCTCGACGTCTTCCTGCGGCGGGTTGATTTGAGTTTGCTGTTCGGTCGGCGGCCGTTGGTGGTTCAGGTGCGCGGAGGAAAGACGTCAAGCCAGTCACGGCCGACGGCGAGAACGGCAGTGAAATCGTAAGGTCGTCGCGAAGCGTGGGCTTGGGTAGCTGGCCAGTGAGCGCCCCACCGGCACAGGGCCGGTGGTCGCAGAAATGGATTGATTTGCCCCGAACAGAAAACCACCCGATTTAACTAGAATAAAGTGCGATATTCGAGCCGCGATATTGTGGCGATTTTCATCCCTAACCATAATTATGATAAAGGCTTACGGATCGAATACGCCTTTCGATTGCCTGCAATATTCTGGGGGTATGAAAGGGGGGCTGCGTCGCGACGCGCGAGCCCTGGTCGAAACGGCTGAGATTTCTCGGCTTTGTGTTGGCATTCAACCACCCCCCTGGTAAAACCATATTCGTTCCACCTGCGGACATCCGAGGAGAATGGTCATGGACAAGAAGGTTCAGCGGCAACTGGCTCCTGTTCTTTCCCGCCAGCAGTTCGTGCGGGTAGCGTGGCTGGCCGCCTGGGGACTTCTGCTCGGTTCGGCGCCGGGGCTGTTTTTGGCCGCCGCCAACTGGCTGTTCGACTGGCAGTTGGCCGGTTGGATTCCGGTTGCACTGCCGCTGGTCGGCAGCGCGACGGCTGCGATCGTGGGTTGCTGCTGGCAACTCAATTGGCAACACGCGGCCAGCGCGGTGGATGCCCGCTATGCACTCAAGGATCGCGCGAGCACGGCGCTCGAGTTCAGTGCTCGCTCGCATCTGCCTGTCGTCGAGCGCTTGGCCTTTGCCGACGCGCTCGATCATCTGCAATCGATCAAGCCGCACGAAGTCGTGCCGTGGCACATGCCGCGCGTTCTTCCGTACGCCGCCGCGGCCTTCATCGCCACGCTGTCGCTCGTGATCGTCGGCGGTTGGAATCGACCCGCGACGGCCAGCAAGCCAGCGCCGCTCGATGTGGTGATTGCTCAAGCAGAACGCGCTGCCGCCGAGCTGACTGAGCTCGAACAATATGCCGAAAAAGAAAAAGACGAGGATTTGAAAAAGCTCGTCAAAGAACTGGCCGTGGCGATTGAGGAACTCAAGCAGCCCGGCACCGACGTGCGCGAGGCGCTCGCCAAGCTTTCCGAAATGCAGGCCGCGTTGCAAAGCGAACAAGCCAAACGCAATCCCGTTTCGATGGATGCACAGTTTCAAGCCGTCGGTGAAGCGCTCGCGCTTGCCGAGCAATTGTCCGAGGCCGGTCAGGCGCTGTCGGCTGGTCAGTACGAAAAAGCCGCCGAACAACTCGCCAAAGCCGAGGCTCCGGAGCTCGATCGCGCCACCGAAAAAGCCGTGAAGGAAAAGCTGGAAAAAGCCGCCAAACAAGCCGATAGCAGCGGCCAGAATTCTCTCAGCAATGCCCTCAGCCAGATGTCGTCAGGCCTCGGCAACGACAGGAAGGGTTTCTCTGAAGGAAGCCAAAAACTGGCCGGCGAAGCGAGCAAACAAGGGAAACGCAAGAAGCTGCACGATCTGCTGACCAAGCAATGCAATTGCCTGGGTGAATGCAAGGGCGAATGCGAGTGCGAAAGCACCAGCAAGAACAAAAGCAAATCGAACAAGCCCGGCGGCAAGAATTGGGGCTTGGCCGGGAGCGATGGCGAACTCGGCGAGCGAACCGCCAAGCTCGGCGGCAAGCAGGAAAAGATCAAGGGGCAACAATCGGGCGAAGGTGAAGTCGAAACCGAAACGACGCACTCGCCCGAAGGCTCGCAGCAGTCGCAGCGCGAATATCGCGAGAACTATGCGAAGTATAAAAAGATCTCCGAAGACGTGCTCGACAGCGAACCAATTCCGCTGGGCCATCGTCAAACCATCCGTCGCTACTTCGAATCGATCCGGCCGAACGACGCGGAGACGGATGCTAGTTCGCAATTGAAATAAGGGCATCTTCCAGCTGGGAGTATTGCGAACGAGTTGCCAGGTCGCGGCTTCACCGTTGACCTGCCAATTCACTCGACAGATACTGGCGCTCGTTCTCCAGTTTCTCTCCATCAGCCTGGTGGTTCATGCTTGGTCGTTTACTACGCTCTTTTGCGCCACTCATCCTCACCATCTGCTGCCTCTCGATGTCTGTTCGAGGGGCAAATTGCGAAGAGAAACCGCCCGCCAGTCGTGCACCAAACATCGTGCTGATGCTCGCGGATGACAAGTAGCAGGAAACCTAGCTGAGTACTGATTTGCCGAAGATAACCGCTGAAAGTCGTTCTGCAGTACTCAGGTTGTACCGCTCGGAATTGCGGGAGATTTCGCAATCTTCAGGTGAATTAACTACATTTTGCTACAGTGGCCGCGCTCAACCCAGAAGGAATTGCAGGCAGCCGGCGACGAACGTGACCGAAATGGAACCGGCGACACATGGATTTTCAGCCAAGGAAAACGAGCCTGCGTTTTCGCGAGATTTACCGGGGATTTCCAGCATTTTTAGGCCCGAAAACGCCCCATTTCAATCCCTTTCATTGACTCTCATTTTCAAGCGGTTTTCGGCGGTACCTGCGAGCTAAAGCAGTACAAAAACGGAATAAGTTCCGACGTGGGTGGCCACCAAGTGATTTGGCTGTTAACTGCTGGGGCCTAGGTTCGAGTCCTGCTAGGGGAGCTTCTCCAAAATCCCTAACCCGTGGCTACCCTCGGGTTAACGCACCACGCCGGCCAGAGAGTTTCTCTGGCCGTTCGCGTTTACTAGCGTATCTGCAAGGGTTTACGGCGACCGCAGCGATCTCTCGACGTCGCCGTTCTGCGCTCCCCATTTTAGTCCGCCGGCGCGTCAGCCACCACTCTCGCGAAAACTCTCTGCGCTCTCCGTTGCCGCCTGGAATTTGGTTAACGGCTTTGTCCAACTCGGGGTGCTGGTCGGGACGCATTTACTAACCAGAGAGCGCGTTACGGAATCACCTCCAACGATTCGATCTTGTTGCCCGTGAGCTGGAATAAGAACCGAAGGTCGGCAGGGCTGCCGGGAAAATTGCCTTGCAGCCGGCAAGTAACTACGGTCTTGCCATTCTGCGATTCGCACGCGAAGGGATCGCACGTGTACGTGTACTTGGTTGCTACATCGTCCTTCCATTTCTTGATGGCGGCCTGGCCCTGATACGTGTGGCCCTCATCCTTCACAACGGCATTGGCCGTGAAGCAGTTGGAAACCGCCTCGCCATCGGCTTTGTCGGCAGTGAAATAGGCGTCAACGGGTTGCGGCAAGTGCAGTGTCATGATCGTCTCTCCAGTGTGAAATTTGCGGAGCTCATCACTCCGTCTATCTCAGAGACACTCGCCAATTCCGACTGTGACAACTCGGCGTGAGATTTCTCAGTTGAGACCGAGCATTCTCTGAAAATCGGGACGCTGGAGGATCCGCCGGACCCAGCCAATCTCATCTGCCGGCTGGAGAAAAGGGTGTTCACGGAAAATGGCGACGTGCTGATGTTCCACGAAGTCGTCGATTTCGTGGGCCGTGTCATCGGCAACTTCCCGAACGCGCTCCACATTCTTCGGCACGAACAGCAAGCGGGCGGGATCGACGTGCCCATGCTCGATAAAACCGCGGGTCTTTTTGGAGCATCGACAGGGATTGTTCTTATTCACTAGTCCGCATTGGTGATTCATGAAGCTGTATAGATCCCGGCGAGCGCGGGCCAGGCATTGCCGAAAGTTATCGGAGGTCATTTCGAGGACTTCGCTCGCCACTGCATCGCTGACGCCCAGGATCGCTCCCAGCGTGAAGATTAGCCGTTGCTTTCGATCCAAGCAGAGCAGCATGCCCATGGTGCAACTGTTCTTGGTTTCTTCAACCAAGATCGGCAAATCAACTGACAACCCGTGAGGGTCAGGCAACTCAAGGTCGGGCGTGCTGTTGATCGCCGCGCCGTAGTCGGCAAACGTTGTCGCCTGCGTTTCTGATTTGCGACGCTTCACATTCAGCACATGATTCGTAGCAATGCGATACAGCCAAGTGCGAAACTTACTTTCTCCTTCGAACGTACTGAGCTTGGTGATGACCTTGACCAGAACTTCCTGCGTCACTTCTTCGGCATCGTGCGGGTCAAACACCATACGGACAGCAATGTTGAAAATCCACGCTTGGTGCCGCAAGATGAGTTGCTCCAGCGCCGCGCGGTCGCCACTATTCGCTTGGTCGACTAGTTCAACGTCGGTCGTGTTGGATTCGGCAGTTTCCGAAAATGGGTTGATCATGACTGGGCTCCGTGGCTAAGGCTGCAAAGACACTACTCCAGCGACTTAGACACATGTTGGCGGCGACTGTGACAAGAAAGTCCCAAAATCACGCCCCTCTGACGACCGAGGCTGCGCGAGAATTGCTGGTTTTGCTGGTTTACTCATCCGTTGACATTCGGCGCGTAACGCACTTAACTAATTGCAAATAGATCGTTTTCACTTCGTTGGGCGCGGACAGGTTAGCATGTCAAGTAGTTATGCGGCACGACCGCGTCTTTGGCATAAAGCATGGCGATGATCTTTGAGCTATGGGCTGAGTGCAAAACGGTTAAGGCGTCCCAATGCTTCATGCGCCACTTCGAGGGTCATCAGCACACCCTAGTCACCGGGCGCATGGCTGTGTGGCATGCAGGATTGGAGAAGGTCTACGGCGTGACGGGCATCAGCGTAGACTCGCGGGAGTTGAATCGATACGGGATCGCAAACGAGAAAGACGCAATCGAACAGGAAGAAGCCGAGCTACGTCTCTATCACCGCCTCCTGACGGCACCGCAGTTCTCGTACGCTTATGCCGCCCGATTGGCCTCGCACCACGCAATGGAAGACTTGCAGGAGTTCCTGCTCGATACCGGAAACGGACAGCGGATACTCGAGCGAGACTGCGTGATCGCGGACGACGTGTGGCACACCCTCGGCCAGCCGGTCAATTGCAGGCCCTTCCGACCCGGCTACTGGTCATTTCTTTCGGAGCACCAGTGGTCGAAATTGTTTGAGGTCAGTCAGAGTCCCGAGCTTCTGCGACTACGGCGTGAGCTGTTTGCCGCATAACCACACGTTGAACTGGACCGGGCGACAACGGTCCTTTTGATTTGAACTCTGGTCGTCGGCTACAGCTAGTGAGCGAAGGGCGGGAAACCTCCATCACCCTAATCGTTGGGACAAAGAGGGCTAGTATGAGTATCCGGCCTCGCGGTCAGTGGGACGATCTACTCGGGCAAGGCCTCGGTGCGCTTGGTGCGTTCTCGTACTGGCATGCCAAGGAGTTGCGGCGCCAGATCAACGGTGGCTCATTTGCTTCTAACGCGGGGGGATTACGACTCTCCGATCGAAAACTCCGTCAGATGTGCCCGAGCCTTTATTTCACCACGGGTGCCACCGGCTTCGCCCGATGCTTGTTTGGTGGTGGGCTCGGTCGGCGTGAGTTCATCCGAGACATGCTGCTCCACGGGGATGGGCGCGCCGCCATCGTGTTGTCGAGTTCGCCGCTGCGCATCGCCTGCTACTGCGACGATTCTGACGCGGTCTGTGTGCTGGGGTTTCAAGATCGCGAGGTCGGTCCGGTGGCGTTGCGCGAAGGTGACCGCTTACTGACCGTTTTGAACTCGTATACCGGCCAAGGTAACGATGTTGCTGCGGATTTGGTTCGAGGGGACCGGGCCAACCCGGACTACATCAATTTCTGGCCGCTCATCGCCGAGTTGCTCTCGGACGATGTCTCTGAAATCGAGCGGCGGAAAACCGCGATCTCGAGTGCTGAATACGCGCGCTGCCGTTCAATGGGTGAGGAGCATCTTCGTCGACTTCCAGGTGCTGTTCGCGATGGCCGGCCGGATCGAAGCCTATACCCGGCGTGTTAGCCACGGCCTGTAGCAACATCGCAGAAACTCTCAATTGCTGTATGGGCGGGCGGCTAACGGCGGGTTCGGAAGTCGCCCCACTCGAGTACTCGGCCGGCGCTGGCTGTAGATCGAGCTACTTATTTGGAGTCTGGAGACTGCTCGCCTGCCGGAGGCTGCGATCCTCGGAGCGAATCCCACACTAGCCAGCCGACCAGGCACCCTACCACCGCCCCCGGACTAAGCGCGATTGCTTGGCGAGGGTTGGTAATGACGCCAGGTTTGAGAACGACGCCAAGGGCAGCCGATCCGCCGCTCACCACTCCCGCCACGGCCATGCCCGCCATACCGGCTAGAACCCCAGCGCGCGGCGGCCGAAGGGTGAACCAGCCGACGATCGCTCCAAGCGGCGCGGACACAGCAGCGAACACCCACGGTGGGAGTACCCCGAACCCGCCGAGCGCGACGAACGGCAGACACGCAGCCAGATGCGTGTACGAGTACCGGGTGAGCTGTCGGATGTCTTCCGGTGACGCGCCTTGTCCCATTCGCAAACCCTCCCGTCGTCGAACATCAAAATCACCTGCTGCGGCGGTTGGCATTGCTGAGCCTGATGCGTTTGCTATTTCGTAGCGGCGCGGTGAAGAAGTTCTTTACCGTTCGAGAGTCGCGAAGCTACTTCACCGTCTCGAACTTGACCTTAAAGACTCGAAAATCTTCCGCAACGACCTTTTCGACCTTCTCTGTCGGGTAATCGGTCCTAGATTTTGATTTCTTCGCATCCCAATCGAGGTTCTTCCAATCGCCGTTCAACTGCTGGCTTCCGATCTTAACTTTGGTATCGGACGTGGTCGCGTAGGGTAGCCATTTCTCCAGCGGCGTCTTTCCATTCACGTTCAGCTCGCGTGCTTCGATCACATCAATGGCGTCAATCTCTTTCCACGACTCGATCTCATACCCGTCAAGCTGAAGTGAGCCCTTCCCTGGCAAACGAAACGCCCTGAACCCTTCGCCTCCATACATGAGAACTTCGACGGCCGAGCCGCCTTCGCCCACGAAGCCCTTGCCGCCAAACCCTGGACCATCATGCTCATCGAGCGGAAAAATGCCTTTTGCAGGCAACGATCGCTCGCCCCAGTAAGGCAGCACGATCCAGGTCGGCCTCTCTTGTTTGTTCTCGATAGTCAGCCGGACACCGTGGAATTTTAAGGGCGGCTTACCATCTCGCACGTCAACCAAACTCGCCTTAACTGAAGAGTCCTCCGCCCGAGCCGCGATGATCGCGCTCAGACAAACGATCGCAAACATCAAAACGCCCGCAATCCCGCTCGTTGATTTTCGCCGCATGTGAGTGCTCCTGTCTGATTCAGTTCGACCACTTTTCAGTTTAGCTGAGCGAGTGGCCGCTGCGCTCCGGATCCTCGGCGACAGTCTTGGTGCTTTTTTCGGGGCGGGCGAGTCTAATGAAGTCTGGCCTCAATTTCGTTTCATTGGATTACGACGATGGACATGATCAACTTTGGCGGACTCGCTAAGAATGCGCTCGAAGAAGCGCTGCGAGAGCGAGGACACGCCAACGTGCTCATCGCCGGGCGAACGGGAGTTGGCAAAAGTACGCTGATCAACAGTGTTTTTCAGGGCAATCCGCCGCGCCGCTTCTCAATCGCCGCGGCGCCAGGTTGCGACTTGCGTAATATCGCCATCCACGTTGCATATGCGATGCATCAGCAGGTTGTCTGGGCCTTCGACGTGGTCGGTATCGTCCCAAAGCTCAACGAAGTCGCCCCATAGCTTCGCGTGTCGCCAATTCTCAGCGGCTGACCAAATGCACACGGTGTCGGTTTCTTCGACCAATGCGTCACGCCATCCTGGAAAGTTGCGGTCGAGAAACAGCTTGAAACGTTCGATCTGTTGGGCGCTGGCGCGTGGAAAATCAGTCGGGTTCAGTTTAATCATCAGACAGCAAGTCGAAGGGATCGCGGGATAGGCTATGACAGATTCTGTCACCAGCAGCTTTCGCTTCAAAGCTGACGAGATAAGCCACACGAAGGCGGGGAGTGATTCAGTAACGCGCGACGGAAAACGAATCGCCCGAACTCGATACGCGGCGAACCGCTTGCTTCCGCTGCATACTCCAGTCTGGGCAGGCAACTAGCTGCCCGAACACACCGTTCCGTGAGTCCGCATTTCTCGATTGAGAAAAGGAGGTTCTCCTGAATTTCAGGAGCCAGGTTCAGCAGATTCATGATCTGCGTCACCCGCGCCCGAGAAGCGAGCGGAGTCATGCGAAAGCGGGGCAATGGCAGTGCTGGATTAAGTGGACGTAGACGCGAAACCCCAAATTAAGGCCGAATTAAGGGGAATGGTTTAGCGAGGGTCAAGGACTGGCAACGGCTCCCACGCCACCGGCCTCACCCTCCGGTCGATTTGCTCCAGGGGCCAGAAGATCCGACTGCAGAACCCGCTTTGCCCGCGATAGTGTTCAATAAACGTAATTGCACCGCCGCCGATCGACCCCGCGACGGGAACCCCGCCCGGCACCACCAGCGCGAAGTAACTGCCGACGTACAGCACCGGCAGGAGCAGCAGTACGATTGCGACGATCAGGGGTGCGCGGGTCTCGCGTTTCATGGCTGCATTCTAACCATTTCGCTGAGACTGGTCGCTCGCTACTCTTCTTGATCGGGCATCGTTGTGGGACGTCACCGGCGCGGCGCTTTGCTTAGCCGGTATGGCAGTCATCGCACTGAACGCGAAGGCCTGAGACGTTGAGTTGAGTTTCGTGGTACGCTTTTGCGCCTCGCATCTATGGTGAAAGAGATCGACACAATGGCAAAACAAAGCTCTTCGCGTTCCCGTTTGTTACTTCTGACGCCTGGCTACGACAAGCGAGGCAAAAGCCCGTGGCACGCGCTCGAAGACGCGACTGGCCCCAAACGGTACGCACAACTCACTGAAACCGCTCCGCTCGCGAAAACTTGGAAAAGGTTCTCCGCGAAATTTGAAAAGGAAAAGAAGCAAGGAGACTTCATGTTCGGTGGGGGGAACTACTTTGCAACGCCAGCGGCGTTGTCTACCGTCACCGAATTTTTGGGTGACGCCGTGGAAGCCTTGCCGGTGAATGTGAAAGGAGGTCCAGGGCTAGATGTGGTCTACCTGCTTCACTCACTGGTGACGGCGAAACTTTCAAAGGATGCACAAGTCACTCGCTATGATTCTGGCGGAGTGATGTACGTGGATGAGTACGCATTCTCGGCACGCGAGATTGCTGGCAAGCACTTCTTCTTTTGCTACACCGAGACAATCGTCTCAGCAGAATTTCGCGAAGCGATCGAAGCGGCAAAACTGACCGGGTTAGGCTTCGAGCCTTTGCCCGGATACGAAACGTAGCGACATTGCAGTCCCGTGGTGGTTGCGAAATGAGAGCATTTTCAAATCCTCCAATTTACCGCCAAATTCCTGAAAGTGGGCAAAAACAGGCGGACGGCCGTGGACTGCAACCCATTGAAAACAAACGACTTCGGACATTTGCGGACAGTGGCAAAAAGCCTATTTTCATCCTGGAAATTTGGTGCCCGCTTGGTGGTCCCGCTAACGACTAGAGCTCTTTCGCCTGCTTAGCTCCATTTGAGCGAAGAATCTGGATTACTTCATCGCTGCCGCTATCGATCGCGTGGTCGAGAGGGGTCATTTCCGCCCAACATGAATTGGTCGCGGCTCCCTTCTCCAACAGAAGTTGGACCATCGGCAAATTTCCCTCTCGTGCTGCATGAATCAAGGCGTAGCACCGTGTTTTGCCATGGACATTGAAGTTGATCTTCGCCCCTTGGTCCAGCATCCACCGCACTACTTCCAAGTGACCATCAGCCGCGGCGCGATAGACCACACCTTCTGGGCTCGCCACCGAATCGCTATTGGCGGGCTCGTTGATGTCGACGCCAGTGCTTATCAGAAACTTGATGACATCCAGATTCCCGGCAGAAGCAGCGTCGGAGAACCACATGCTTCGGCCATCAGGTAAATGGCGCTGTTCGGGATGCAGCTCGAACAGGGACTTGAACGTTAGCAAGTCACCTTCTTGAATCGCGTTGTACATCCGCTCGGGAACTGGTGTTTCATCGGTCATGGCATTGCTC
The DNA here is from genome assembly GCF_024256385.1 of Anatilimnocola floriformis. NCBI lineage: Bacteria > Pseudomonadati > Planctomycetota > Planctomycetia > Pirellulales > Pirellulaceae > Anatilimnocola > Anatilimnocola floriformis. The sequence continues at coordinate 2,021,160 of NZ_JAMLFW010000001.1, read as the reverse complement.
CTTTGGGTAGTTTTGGCTGCAAAGAGAATGCCGAAGTTTTCGTGACTAGGTTGAGTTTAGCAACGACCACAATCGGCACTGTTCTTTCCAGCAAGGCATTGCGGCGATCGGGCGAAGTTGCCGCTCAGTGATTGCGCCGGGCTCCGTGAGTATTTGTTCCTGGATGTTTGGTGCAAGCGCCAACAGGTTCATGATCTGAGTGAGACGAGGCCTGCACACGTGTCCGAGCTCCGCGATCTGCGCCTGGTCTTGTACCTTCCCGTCGCGAATCAACTGATCAAAGTGAATCGAGAGCGCCATCAGCTTGGCGATCCGGGGAACGCGAACGACAGGTTTGGTTTCTTGCACCGTCTCCAGCTTCTTCTTACCCTTCGCCAGCCGTTTGAACTGCACTTTCACCTTCATGCCACCGACTCCTCGTTGATGCGAACTGACCGGAACGAAATCGCCAGGGTGCCGTCACGCCCATCGTGGCCCACCGTTTCTACGAGTAGCTCGATCACGCGGACCTGCTCGCGGGTAGGTAGCGCGTGCCAGAGGCGGTCAAAGTCGCCCAGCGCGGCCCGAACCCTAGCCTCGTCGATCGTGGCCGCGGTGGCGCGCGACAGGGCGGTTTCCTTCGCGAGAATCGTGTCCTTGATCCCGGCGAGTTTCTCCGCCGCTGCGCCGTCACTGGGGCTACGTCGTACCGCCTGTTCTACCGAGATCCGCTGGCGATTGAGTTTCTGGAGTTCGCCACCCAGACGGTCGACGACTTCGGCGGCCTGCTGCGCCCGGGCCTGGGCCAGCGTCGCCTCCAGCAGTTCTGGGGATTCCGCCAGCGACTTCAGTTGCTCGACGACGAATCCCTCGATCTCGCCAGCCGCGTATCCCACCCATCCCGCTGCGCCTTAGCACAGACATAGTACCGATATTGCTTCGGACCCTTCTTCGTGTAGACGTGGTGCATCGGGGCGTCGCAACAGCTGCAGCGGAGGATCCCGCGTAGGAGCGCGCCGTGACGATTCCGGCTGCACGCACCACCATCTTGCTTGCCGCGCGTCAGCGCCGTCTGTACTTTCAGAAACAGCCCCTCGTCGACGATCCCTTTATGCTCGCCGGGATGCACTTCGTCCTTGTACTTCACCTTGCCGATGTAGGCCGGGTTGGTGAGCAGTTGCCACAATCGCCCTTTCGTGAATGGCAGACCGCCGATGGTGCGCCCCTTCTTCGTGGTCCAGGTTTTCGTGCGCCAGCCACGCTCGTTCAATTGGCGAGCAACTTTCGTCATCGCTTGTTGCTCGGCGTACAGACCGAAGATCTCGCGGACCATCTCGACCTCGGCAGGATTGGGCACGAGCTTCGAGTTCTCGACGTCGAAGCCGAGTAGCGGCATGCCACCGACCCATTTTCCCTTTCGGCGTGCCGCGGCGATCTTGTCGCGCGTTCGTTCCGAGATCATCTCACGCTCGAACTGGGCGAAGGAAAGAAGCACGTTCAGCACGAGCCGGCCCATGGATGTCGCGGTGTTGAACTGCTGAGTGACCGAGACGAACGCCACCTTCTTCTTGTCGAACACTTCTATCATTCGGGCGAAGTCGAGCAAGCTACGACTTAAACGGTCGACCTTGTAAACGACGACGACGTTGACCTTCCCGGCTTCGATGTCCGCCATCAGCCGTTTCAGCGCGGGGCGTTCCATGTTCCCGCCAGTGAAACCACCGTCGTCGTATCGGTCAGGTGCACAGACCCAGCCTTCATGCTGCTGGCTCTTGATGAATGCTTCGCCACCTTCACGCTGGGCATCGAGCGTGTTGAATTCCTGTTCGAGCCCTTCTTCGGTGCTCTTACGGGTATAGATCGCACATCGGATCACCGCGGGTTTCGTTTGAACCTTCTTCATTTCTTACCCTCCTTGAGCAAACCGAAGAATCCGAAGCCGTTCCAATGCTGCCCTGTAGCCTTCTTGGCGATCGCCGTGAGTGACGTGAACTTCTCGCCTTCGAACTCGAAGCCATCGACCAGCACGGTGACGAGCAGCTTCTTGCCCTTGTAGTCGCGCGAGATAACCGAACCCGGCGGCGGCACGCGAGAGTCGACCGGGCACGCCACCACCTTCGTCACCGACCCCGCCGATGCCTTCGCTTGTTTCGGCGCCATGATCCGCAGATCGGCTTCGTTAGCAAGTTCCTTCGCTCGCGCCAGCGCCCGTTCCGACAAGCCGCCGAATGCGTTCGCTTGAATCCGCCAAGCGATCCGTTTCACCAGCCAGTCCTTGTGCCTGCTGTTGGTTGGCTCGCCAAAGACCTCGACGAACTTCTCTCTGAGCTGGCCGACCGTCAGCGACGGCAACTCCGCCAACTCGGCCTCGATTCCACGCACCATATAAGTAGTCTCCTTTTGAGTTCCAGCACGGCGGAACCTCTCCGCCCGTTAACCGGTGACACAGTGACGCTCTGTCGGGAACATCAATCAAGCGGTCTGGTCAGGATTCTTCGGACTCGTCAATGAGATCGAGTTCAGCCAGGCGTAGGACGCCGCGGGCGAAGATGGCGGCGATGATTTCGAGACGCTGCTCCGGCGTGAGTTCGTGGGGCGGGTCGAGGAAAAGCATAGGGCCTCCGTGCGGAAGAAGTGAGTTCTCTCCTTGTTAAAAACCCGGTCGCGCGGCGAACTGACGACGCTGCGGAAACAATTCCGGAAAAATGCTAGCGTCGCATCTTGCGTCTGGCATTCTGTCCACTGCACTTGTCCCTGAACTGACCCGCTGGTTAACAGCCGAGCCCATGACTGGCCAGGCGTGCGGGATCTTGAAATGCCGAGCTTTCACTGACGAGAGCGTTTCTGGCATCGTTGCGTGCAACTCACCCAGCGTTTTCTCATCGAGGCAACGCGTGGTCGCGTTGCGCGCATTTCCTTCTTCGAAACCGGAAAGGTGGTCGTTTCTAACTAAGTAGTGAAAGGGAGATCAGATGACTCGGACGTTACCGACGGTACTGCGAATGGCTCCAAAAGAAATGCTTGCGCAAGTTTTCGCGGAGCTAGGGCACTCGGAATGCCAGATTCCATGGATGCTCTTGGAACGCAACGAGCGAGTAGAGCGCGCCATGGAGTATCTGAACGGACTGCAACAAGAGCAACGGAATCAGATCGAGAGCGTACTTCGCAGCATTTCCGACTTAGCCTGCGATTCCGGCATCCGAGCCATCTTCGCGGCCGCCCCTCTATGCAACGTTTACGATTTCGAAGCGATCCTGCCAGAAGAACTTGGCACATGGGGGCGAGCGATCCAAGTCTGGCTGGAGCACCGCCGCGTCTTCGATCGAGCACAAGTGATACACCACGTAGATCGTCTCGCCTGATGGCGGCAACGAGATGACTTGCCCAGAAAGGCCCCGGTTGCTCCTGAGACTAAGACAGCGAAGTTGGCTGACGAGATCTCAAAGCTGTTCAAGAAGCAGGGACGGGGTAGGAAGTGCACCGTCGAGATCATGACACGCGACAGCGCAACTTACTTTTTCGCTTATCCAGATGACTTTGCACTCAACGTCACCTACCACGACGACCAGGGGAAGTTAGCTGCATTGGCTGTTCAACAGACATTTCAAGTCGTGTTCTCATTCAATCATGAAGATGGAGCACTATGTACGTATGCACCCAAGCTCACTGAGCGAGAGAAGGAACGCCTCGAATGGATCTTCGCCGCGACCGTCCTCGCGCGTGAGCTCGGCAAGTCGCTTCTATTGTGCTCGTCGTCCTACTTCGAGGCGCTGATCGGCGAGCTGAAGTTTGGACGCGGATTCCGTCGATACTTCTGCCCGGAGATAATTGGCCGCCCTGAGTAAACAGTGCGACCTAGACGTCTTACATAATTCGTTAGCCCGAATGGCTATCAGCGCGCAACCGTTTTTTTTCGTTTCGCCTTAAGAGGTGCGACTTCTTTCTCTTCAATTTCTTCCTCGACGCCATCCGTCGCAGGCAAAACCTCTTCCAAGGCGATGCTGGAGAGTTTCTCGTCACAGGCCGATTCTTCGGACAGCGTCTGTTGCAACAACTTCACAACCTTTTCCAGCCCCAGATGCTCGGCCATCGCCTTCGCGGTGCCATACGCAGCGATTTCGTAGTGTTCGACGCGTTGAGCAGCCCCGATCAAGGCTGCGTCGATCACCGCCGACTTACCATCTTCTTCGAGTACTTCTTTACCTTCTTCGATCAGCCCCTCCATCGCCTTGCACTTTTTTCCGGTGAGTTTGATTCCCATCAAGTCGCCGATTTTTTGCAACCGCTCGATTTGCCTCTTGGTTTCTTCGAGGTGCGCGGCAAATGCATCCGCGAGTGATTCGGAAGCGGCCTTCTTGGCCATTTTCGGCAGGGCTTTAGTTAGTTGATTCTCCGCGTTGTAGATGTCCTTGATTTCGTCTTCCAGCAATTCGAGCAGCGTTTCCATCGTGTTTTCCGTGTACAGTTCGATCGAGTCGGTCCGAAGTAATGTGGTCGGCAGCCGATGCAATTCAAATTTGCGTGCCAGGAGAGCAATCCCCGTTCCGTTGAATCGCCCGCCTTCGAAATCCGTGTCAGACGAAACGGTTTGCTGTGACCGCGACGTATGATGGGTGCGGCGAGCGCATGCTGGTACTGCAGTCGTCAGATTGCAGTGATTACGGGCGACGACCGAAATTACCAGTGGACCCGAACAACCACTCTCCTGCATCACGGCGCGCCACCAGCATCCGGTGAAGAGTCAACGCTGTTGCGAGCAAAGATAGCCATTTTGAAAGGATTGCCAGATTAAACCCGCCGCAAGCGCCCGGCGACTTTGAACGGATTCTCTTGCTGTCCGCTTGCGGTGGGTGTTTTCGATTGGCCGTTGTTGGCATTCCGGCAGGGTTTGCTCACACGGACAGCCCCGGTATGTGTCAAAGCATGTGCCGGGGTTTTTTCGTTTAGAATGCGGCCATGAAACGCGAATCCCGCGCACCCCTGATCGTCGCCATCGTGCTGCTGCTCCTGCCAGTGCTGTACGTGGGGAGCTATTTCGCGCTGGTGGTGCCGGGCGGGACTCCGTTGGCTGGGTCGACTGGTGGCGGTATTACGTTTATTGAGCACTATCGCTGGCAGAGTGAGTTTTGCAGTCGGCTCTTCTGGCCGCTGGAGCAGATCGACCGGAAGGTGAGGCCAATAGCGTGGGAGGTTCCGCTTTTAAAACTGTCGCTTCGCCGTTTTTCCTCTTAATTCCGCCTTCCCCGGCTAGGTCCACTTAATTCGGCGCTGACTTCCGCGTGTAGCTCTTGGGCGTGACGACTTTGTAGCCGAAGTCCTTCGACAATCGTTTGATGTGGTCGGCCAGGTTCCTGTCGCGTCTTGTTTAGCTCTGTCTGCGGTCGCGTAGCGTTTCGAGCGACAGACGACAACAACTCACCATGGCTAGAATCGCGTGCATGACCGCTCCCATTAGTTTCATCGTGAGTTTTGTCGGCGGACCGCTGAACGCGACGCAGCTCTTCGCCACCCAGGAAATCGAGTTTCCCATCTTCATTGGGCGACTGGTTGGCGGCAGCCCGACCGAGATGGCCATCTACGAATACGACGGCAATCAAGAAGGTGATCGCTGCATGCAGCGAATCTATCTGTATGTCGAAACGCTGGGAATGGACGAGGGCGCAGAGTTCATCGCCGAACACGGCAGGATTGGTGGCGAAGGACGAGCCCCCGTGCGATGTCGGGTTTCTGCACCTGCCCAACCGTAATTGCGTTCCTGCAGGCAACCTCTGTCCTGTGTAAAGTTAAGCGCTGCGGCACAGCGGCGCAGCAACTGCACAAGAGGAAAGCAGCATGGATGACTTGCACGTATTACGTTAAGGTAGCTTCCAGCCAGTCTCGGCCCAAGAGCAGCCAAGCGGATCGGAACACGAATGTCTCTCGAAGGCAACGATGTACTCGTCATCGACGATAATGCTGATTCTGCGCAAGTGCTCGCGTTGCTGCTTCGGAACTGGGGCTATAAGGCGAGAATCGCCTACTCGGCACTAGAAGGCTTGAGCGCCGCGCGATCGAGCAAGCCCAAGTGCATCATGTCGGATATTGGAATGCCCGGAATGACCGGCTACGATCTAGCGAGATTGATCCGGCTAGACGATCATTTGCGCGACGTGCCGTTGATTGCATTTACGGCCTACTCAGAACCCGAAGAAGCCATTGAGGCAGGGTTCGACAGCCACCTTGTTAAAACAACGGACCCTCTACTTATTAAAGACTTACTTGCGAAGATAGTGACAATGGACAAGCGACTTGAGCAATCGGAAGATCTGATTAAGAAACAAGGGGAAGTAATTGCTGAAGCAAGAGACGTGATGAAAGAGGTTCACAAAGATGTTAAGGAAATCAAAGAAGAGCTGAAGGAAGTTAAGGAAGATGTTGGCCAAATTAAGAAAGACATCAAGGAGAAGAGCTAGTCGCTCCCACGCTCTTGGCGGTCTGTAGATCAGCGATTCGCGTGAAGGTGTAGCCTTCAATCGCAGACCGACCGTCTTCAACTCCCATCACGCCCGAAGAGCCAGCGAGGTCACTGGTCCACCACCATACCCCAGCGCGAAGCGTTCGGCCCTTCGCCCCCTTGACGACTTCCTGAGGAGGGTGGATGACGCTGCCACATTTCGAGCATAAGCATGAATCAGGTGTCACGGCTGACTTCCTTGGCTTTGGGGAGCATGGCTGGGGAAAGCGTGTTCCGGCAATTCTATTTTTGCCGCCCAGCTGCGGGCAAGTCCCGGCAAGCGGCTGATTTTTTCAGCGACGGTTTCATGGCGTGAATGTTGCTATCGAACGCCAGTGCCCTCCATTCCGGCAGGCTTTGGGTGATTCTGCTTGCCTGCCGAGCACGTTGATTATTCCTTAACCAATGGCTCACATTCTCCTCGTCGAAGACTCTGAAGAGTTTCGTACACCCCTGGCAAAGCTGCTTTCGAAAGCCGGTCACCGAGGCTCCCGACGGTCGCGCAGCACTTGCGCACGTTCTTGCCGAAACCCCCGACCTAATCATCACCGACGTGCAGATGCCAGAAATGGACGGGCCATCGCTTTTGGAAGTGATCCGGTCGTATCTTCGGCTCTTCTCAATTCCAGTCGTAGTGTTGACCGGCATCGAGGAAGGCGCTCTGATTGAACGTGCAAGAGCGCAGAAGGTGAACTCTTTCATGGTCAAAGGCAGGGCGACGATAGATGACATCTTAGAAGCCGTGAAGCAAGCGCTGATAACGCTTCCAAATTAGCAACCTCTCCAACGCACTATGGTCAGCGAGATGGGACGGGAAAGAGCGATGAGCGGATCGGAAAGTACCAGGCGCTTCGTTTGGCGTACCTTGCACGGCGAAATTGCGCAGTTGGAATTGTTCGACACCAGTTCGAATCGGCAAGTCGCCTTCATAACGCGCGAAGAACATTGTTACCGATGGACTCGAACGACGAGCGTAATTGTTCACGGTGCGCCGTCAGCGGCAGGGGAAGAATCGACTCTGCTGCGAGCCAAAATTGCAGTATTAAACGGAATACCTGACTAGCCACGGCGGCTGCGGTGCAGTTCGCATAGTTTTTTTTAGTGTGCAGTACGGTGCTGTACGTGGGGAGCTATTTCGCGCTGGTGGTTCCAGAGAAAATTACGAGTTGATATATGAGCAGGAGTGGCCAAATTTTGGCCAAGAGCTAACCACTCGAATTACCGGAGTGGCGGTGATGGGGAGTCGAGGTTCCTCTGGCCCCTGGAGCAGACCGACCGGAAGGTAACGCCGGGGGCGACCCCATCGCGCCCGCTTTCTAGTAACCGATTCCCCTTAATTCTGCTTTCCCCAGCTAGGTCCACTAAAATCCAGCACCCGCAGTTTGACATTTCGGCGACCGCGATGTTATCGTCTATTCGTGCTGTTTCCGTCAAAAAGAGCACATGAGCCCGCCGCTCTTCCGGTGGGCTCGCTCTTTTTCCTGAATGCGAAGTGGCGGCCATCCGCCATGCGACGATTTGTCGTATAGGGGTATTCCCCGCCCGGACGATGAGACCCGTGTACCCAGCCAGCCCCGCCAGGTGCACACATGAAGACGTTTCAGTTGGATCAATATCAGATCGCGGTCGGCGGAACCTCTTACCCGGTGCGACTCATGCTGGGCCGCGTGGGCTATTTCGGTGAGTGGTACTGCCCACATTGCCAGCACGCGAGAAACTCTGAGCCAAAACCTGTGGCTTCAGACGCACGCAAGGACGTGTTCGATAAAATCGCAGCGCACCACGCCGAAGACGTGCCTTTCGCGTCGAAATGCTGCCGGAAGAAGATTGCCGGCTGAGATTTTCATTGCGGTAGCGACGTGAGAATGTGCGACATCACAATGCCGCGAATGAAATTTGCTATCGCATCGCGGACAACCCAATGAGGAGCGGGAGCTGAATGCATGTCGCCGACTTGGTTTGCGTTTGGCTGAGTGGTGCGGTGATTGCCACGCGTTCCGCCACATCTCGGAGGCGAATTTCTGGTTCCTGATAGATGCACCAAAGCACATGTGTGTGGTTGGTCATGAAGGTCCACGATGGCGAGGCTGGATGCGAAGCAGTGTTTATCGCACTTGGTGGGGACTTGTTCATGCCTGCCCTTGTCATCGCAGAGTCATTTGGTATAAACGAGCGAAGTATAATTCGTGAATCAAAATACGCAATCGGTGCTGCCCTGCCCGCCGAATCTACTCGATCACTGCGTTTTTTTGATTGCTGCACACCGAGTTTTGCCTGCCGGGAAATCTCGTCGCGCACCGACACCGATTCGCCGCTCCGCGACCTGATATTTCATTCTTCCCATAGGGCTAAGAGTTCACGATGTCTTTAGAATCTGAATCGTGCACGAACTACCGAAGTGCCGATTCCAATATTTTCACTGCGCCGACTCAATCGAGTCCGGATTCGCCACTTGATGCGCTCGAACGAATCTATGAAGGCAACCGACGATTCGCTGCCCAGAAGTCACTCGCAGTGAATCGCGACCTGTTGCGAGTACAGGAAGTGGCTCCACGGCAAACGCCGTTCGCTGCATTCTTGGGTTGCGCTGACTCGCGTGTGCCAATCGAGATCATTTTTGATCAAGGCTTCGGTGACTTGTTCGTCACTCGCATCGCGGGAAATGTCGCCAGCAGCGAAATCATAGGGAGCCTGGAATTCGCCACGCATATTCTCGGGTGTCAGGTACTGTACGTGCTCGGGCATACGAGCTGTGGGGCTGTGGCGGCCACCATTCAAGGAGAAGAGGTCCCGGGGCAAATAAGTGGCCTGTTTCAGCACATCCGGCCTGCGGTGAAGGTTGCTAAAAGCAACTTGGCGAAGGCCATCGAAGAGAATGTGCGCAATCAAGCGATACTGATTGCCGAGTCTTCCCCGGTAATCAGGCGGCTCGTGCGCAGCGGAAACTTGCATGTTGCTGGCGGGGTCTACGACTTGGCAAGCGGAATTGTGAAGCCAGTGCACATCGAGATGTAAGCGAGCAGGTGGCAGACCTCGCATTTCTTGGCCGTTCGCCTAGAGCACCCGACCGAGCTGGCTGTTGTCCATCAGCTCCGAAGCTTGGCAGGCAAGCAAGTGTTCAGCGAGCAGTTCGTTCATCTCCGTGTTCGAGCATTCTGAGTCCGCGCCTCCAACGCTGTGGCTAGGGTCCGCAGTCCGCTGACGGCGTTGTAATAGGCGTCGCGGATATCTTGAGAGCGGTTTGGACCATGGTGGCGAAGGAGTGGCGAAGTTGCTTGTCGGACATGGTTGCCTTGGGTGTAGTTGGTTGTTCTAACACACATGAGCCATGGTTTGGGAAGGCCATCAAACGCTGTTCGCTCGGATTCGCGAAAGATTTGGGTGCAAACACCAGCGCCGGCCGTGTCTTTGCGCCGGTGGCCCGCGTTTGCGTGGCGCGGGAAGTTGGCCCACCAACGACAAAACGCCGCACGCTTTGAACGTGGGGCGTCGTGTGGCCAACTGTGGCCTCGACGTCTATCCGTTGAAGGCGAAGTTGCCCCGATCCGTCTTCTTGAACCGGGATTCTTTCCCCTTCACCGAAATCTCGCGGATGATCGCGCTGTAAAGCGTGGCGTGGGGTGTCTTGCCGCCGGGGCTCGTCCAGAGTCCCTTCGCCGCCATGGCTTCGATCATCGCCTTCGTGTTCAACGGCTCGGAACTGGACCCTAGAACTTCGGCGGCGGCGTCGAGGGCGGACATCTTCGTTTCCCCGGCCGGCTTCGCTGCCTTGGCCTTACCACGCTTCGGTTTCGGCTCTTTGCACTTCGAGCAATAGGTCTCGTTCCCTTCTTCCGTCCATTCGTGCGAGCCGCCCTTCGGGCATTCACCGGGCTTCGTCGTAGGCGTCGCAGCTGGCTTGATCTTCGCGCCGGCCTTCGACTTTACTGACTTCTTCGTGGCCTTGGCGGGTTTCTTCGTGCTGGTTTTCTGGGACATCGTTCGTTCTCCCTTTTTGCTGCAGTTTGCTGCCCGCAGAACAGCCTGCGGACAGACACACATGAGCCATGAGTTCGGAAGAACATCAAGCGCTGTTTTGAGAATCAGGGAAGGAAGTGTTGAGGTTTCGCGGATCGTGCCCCGTGTGTGCCGACCAATTGCACATGTGCCAGGCGACGCGCTTGTTTGAGTTAGTGCTGCCACAGGATTTCTTGGCGCATGCAGATTTCGACCTATGTTTGCGTGAGCGAGTTATCACCAGGCCAGTTCGTGCTCGCCGTGCGCGGAGCCGACCAACGAGAGATCGTGCAACTGAAATGGGGACTGATCCCAAGCTGGTCGAAGGACGCCAAGATCGCGTTCTCTTGCCTCAACGCACGAGCCGACACCGTGAAGACGAAGCCGGCGTTTCGCTCGGCGTACAAATCGCGTCGCTGCCTGGTGCCGGCCGACGGATACTACGAATGGTTGCGCGAGGGGAAGGAGAAGCTGCCTTACCTCTATGAGTTCGGCGGCGGCAAGTTGTTCTCGCTTGCTGGGCTGTGGGAAACGTGGAAGGATCCAGCAGTCGCCGGTGCCGAGCCAGTGCAAACCTTCACTCTGATCACTACCGAAGCTAATTCCCTCGCCGCCGAGATACACGACCGCATGCCAGTCATTGTTCATCCTGAGGATCGGCAGGCCTGGCTCGCTGGTGACGAGATCCCACTCGTGCCTTACGAGACCGCGGGCATGTCCGCTCGCCGCGTTAGCAAGGTGGTCAACAACTCTCGCAACGAAGGAGCGGAGTGCGTTGCCGCGCCGTAAGTGATATGCCCGCCATCCTGCTCCTGCTACTCATCGGCGTTGATCTCGAGGCGATCGCCAAGAATCCCGGCGTCGCCAAGGTTGAGCGAGTTCTTCCTGGCGAAAAACTGATCGTTCACGTGCTCGACTGGCACTATGTCAGCAAGGAAGCCCTCGGCAAGGCGGAAGGGCTAAAGGGCACAAAACTTGACGTCGAACATGCCAAGCTGCTGGAGCAAGTCGCGGCGGTTCACAAATCAAAGTTGCAGGTGCTGACTGGCGTGCCGGAGGTGTTCCAGGAAGGCCTAACAGATCGGAACCAAGCAATAGTTGCCGCCGAGATTAAATCCTTGGCTCCCTACCACACTCTGTTGCGACGCAACGGCACCGAGGATTCTAGTCACGAGCGAACGCTGCTGAGGCTTGGTGCAGCAGCTGAGCTTCTGCTCGATGGAAAGCCGATCAAGCTGCTGCCGGCCGAAGGCGCCGAACACGAGGCAAATGACTCTGAGAAACTTGACGACGCGAGGGTCAAAGCCCGCGACGGCGCAATCGTGAAGCGAATCGTGGCGGGGGGAAAGACGGCATTTCTGATTCTGGGTGGCGGGCATGACTTGCGCGAAGCGATCACAGGGCAGGTTGGCTGGGGATATGTGAGAGTGAGGCCCAAGGAATATCCAGTTCAATAGCGAAAACTTCCGGTCGATGAAATCTGCGAGGAAGAGGTATTACGGTGGATTCGACTTTCAAAGTAAATATCGTCCTTTTGGCAGCTGGACCAATTCGGCCCCGCACGAAGCACAAACAGCACAAGATCCTGAGGGCAGAAGGAAGCATCACGCTACCATTCGTGCCCTATCCTGGCCTGTACCTTACTTTCACAAAACAGGCAAAACGCAATTCGACTGAGACCCCCTACCTCCGAATCCGTGCCGTTGAATGGAACGTGACCGACGGACATTTTGATTGCACAGCTGACGAAATCGCTGGCTCCAATGTCTTCTGCGAGATATACGAAGTGCGCGGTGTTGCTCGAATTGAGCAGCATTTTCTCGAACTGCAGCGAGCATTGCATGAACACGGGTTTACAGTTGCTACGGATGCAGCGGTCACAAACATACTTACCAAGCGGGAGGACGGAACGCCGCTCGATGATGCCAAACCGGTGTGGAGTTAACAGAGGTTGCGTGCGTATACAGGCGCAGTTACCACCCGTTTGACTTATAGTGTCACAATGCATGCCTGACTAGTTTAGATCAATTCCCTTCTAACTTCGGAGAATTGATCATGGCCCGCAAAGCAAGTTCAGGCACCAACAAGTCCGCCGCCATCCGCGATTACAAGGCCGCGAATCCTACAGCGCCTCCGAAAGAGATCGCTGAGGCGCTGAGCAAGTCCGGCGCAACCGTGTCTCCTCAGTTCGTCAGCACCGTACTTTCCAATGCCAAGAAGAATGGTGGCAAGATTGGCAAGCGCGGTCGCAAGCCGATGGCCGTTCCCATGGATAACATTCAGCAGCTGATCCAGGTGAAGAAGTTTGTGGATCAGATCGGCGGACTGGAGAAGGCGAAGGCGGCTGTGGATGTGCTGGCGCAGATTCTGGGGTAGCTTCGGGGAAAGCCTAGATATTTTGGCTTGCTGCGATTCGATGTCGTGCTTTCATTTTGGTGCGAGGCGTGGCAAGCGATCCAAGAAGCTTTTGCCGTGCTCGGCGAAATTGCCGTTGCCACTTCGACCAGAGCCAGTTGCAGCAGGTCGGCGCGCCGCCAAGCTTGCCGCGGAAGGTACTCACCGCGACGACGGCGTGCACGAAGCCGAAGTGGTGATCATCTCTGTTCGTATTCAGCTGGCAGTTGTCTGAAATGCGGCCGTTTTATTGGGGCGAAAATCTGGCTCGCAACCTCGCGCTGCCCGTTGCCGGTGCCGAAGTGGTGAACTCGCTGCAGGGCAAGGCGGATGCATTGAGTTGCGATGCACTTCCTCAGTACAATCACCGCTCTTCGGTGCTTGGTTTAGAAGTAATTCTTGAGTCTCATCTCCCCGCCAAGTGATAATGTTGATTCCAAAGCCCCCGTGTGGGACTGACTCTTAGATCCTTATTCATGTTTAGGGCGGCATTTCCCCAATGGATTCGAACACCCGCCTCGAAACCGCGTCGTTCGCTACCTTCTCCGAGGCCCTTTTGAAAAGTGGGCTTGTTGCCGAGGAAGCGCTGAACTCATTGTTGGTGTCGGCTCGGAGCAACTCACAATCGCTCACGAAATTGCTGATCGCACAAGACTTGCTGACGCGGTTTCAAGTGAATCTCCTCAGTGAGGGCCGTGGTTCGGAATTACGGATCGGGAATTATGACGTTCTCGATCGTTTGGGTGCGGGCGGAATGGGAACGGTGTTCAAGGCTCGACACCGACGCATGAAGCGACTCGTGGCACTCAAGGTGCTGGCGGGCAATCTCTCGCAGAATCCCATTTTCGTAAAGCGCTTCCAGCGTGAAGTAGAAACCATCGCGAGTCTGGGTCACCCCAATGTCGTCATGGCGTATGACGCCGATGAATCGGACGTCGGCCATTTTCTCGTGATGGAACTTGTCAACGGGCGCGACCTGGCAACTTGCGTGGCAGATCAGGGAGTCTTCCCCGTTTCCCTCGCTGTGCATTGCATTCTGCAAACAGCTCGCGGCTTGGCTTACGCGCATGCACAAGCGATCATCCACCGCGATATCAAGCCGCATAACCTGTTGCTCGATGCACAAGGCGTAGTCAAAGTGACCGACCTTGGCTTGGCCCGGCTTAACCACGGCGCGACAGGACCAGCCAGTGGTTTTGATGTGACGATGGCTGGCGGCGTAATTGGAACGGCCGATTACATGCCGCCTGAGCAGGCGGTGGATTCCACAACGATTGATCACCGGGCCGACATCTACAGCCTGGGCTGCACGCTTTACTTTCTATTAGTGGGAAGGCCACCTTTCAGCGGGCCGACGATGATGTCTGTTCTGCTCAAGCATCGCGACGGCGTGATTCCGTCGCTCTCTGCGGAGCGAACCGAAGTACCGGCGGAGTTAGACGGCCTGTTCGAACGGATGCTCGCCAAAGAGCCAGATGAGCGCATGCAATCGATGTCGGAAGTCGTTTCGGAATTGGAAACCATCGCCCGGAATCTCCCGGAGGATGATATCGACCTTGGTCAAGGCTTGGAGATCACGTTTGGCGATAGTGGCTCAGAGGCCTCAACGGTTCATACTCGGATCTCCGAGCAAACCATAGAGAGCGGCACCCCCAGCACCTCGCAGGCGTCGGTGTTGATCGTCGAACCTTCGCGCGTACAAGCTTCCATAATCAAAGGCTACCTGCACGAACAATCACATACGGTTCTCGGCGCTGCAACGAAAGGGAATGACGCCATCGAACTCGTTCGCAAACTACGCCCGAAGGCGGTGATCTCGGCGCTTCATTTGTCTGATCTTGACGGACTCCAATTAGCCGAGCAGATTCGCGCGGAATTCAAGGGCGAATCCCCCGGTTTCGTGCTGATCACCAGCGAGGGTAGCGAGGCCGATTCCGCGGCCCTGATCGCCCTGCATCGCGTGCAATTGCTCCACAAGCCCTTCACTCCAGAACAATTGTCCGATGCCGTGAAGCAAGTGACGGGTGCCTCGATGATATTGACACCCACGCAGGCTGCAGGCCGAATGCCAGGCAAACCAAATCGCGCTGCACTGCGGGTCCTGATCGTCGATGACAGTGCCACAGCGCGTGTTCAAGTCCGGACAGTGCTGCAGGGACTCGGTTTCACGCAGTTTCAGGAAGTCCCTGACGGCGCGTATGCGATTGCCGTGGCCGCCCGCGAAATTTGCGATTTAATTGTGACGGACTACAATATGCCCCTGATGGACGGCAGGGCGCTCGTCAGCTATTTGAAGCAGAATCCGCCCACGGCCGCGATTCCGATCATCATGGTCACGACCGAAACGGAGCCGCGGGTGCTTGATCCCGTGCGAAAGTTGGGCGTGGTAGCGATCGTCGAAAAGGCGTTTCCGCCCACTGTGGTGGGGCCACTTTTGGATTCGATTTTTTGAGAGCATCAAGGAGGTTTGTGCGCGGCGGTAACGCGGGGCAAGTGAATCGACTATGTCGTCGAACGATGAAATCCTCCGCGAATTTCTACTGGAGACCCATGAGAATCTAGCGCTGCTCGATTCTGATCTGGTCAAGCTGGAAATCAATCCGGCCGAAAAGAGTACGCTGGCGCAGGTCTTTCGCACGTTCCATAGCGTGAAAGGAACGGCTGGCTTCATGGGATTGGTGAAACTCCAAGCGGTTTCTCACGCTGCGGAGAACCTGCTCACCAAGTTGAGAGCTGGTGAAATCACATTCAACCCGGCCATTGCCACCGCGCTCTTACACGTGGTAGATGCGATTCGCGAGATTCTGACAAATATCGAGTCCTCGGGCGGAGAGGGATCCGGAGATTACACAGCGGTCGCGGCCGAGGTCGATCGTCTGCGGCAGCAGCATGGGGACTCGAAGCCTCAGCCATCGACTTCGGTGATTCCAGCTCCGACGTTGGAGACTCGCATCGAACTGCCGCCACCTATTTCTACTCAAGAGATTGGCACCGAGCACAATTCCTCGGAGGAATCGCCGTCGGGAGAAATCGGCTTCACGCTGACGAGTTCGCCAGCGGCCAACTTGGAGCCCACGGAAAAGGTATCCACGCACGTCGTTGATGCGGCGATTCGCGTGGACGTCGGGTTGCTCGATAAGCTGATGATGCTGGTAGGCGAGCTAGTGCTCGCGCGGAATCAGATTCTGCAACATAGCCAATCGCATGAAGACAGCGGTTTCCTCGGCGCCGTGCAGCAGCTGAATCTGCTGACCACGGAGTTACAAACCAGCGTGATGAAAACGCGGATGCAACCAATCGGGAACGTTCTGAGCAAGTTTCCGCGGATCGTGCGTGACTTGTCGGTCGCCTGCGGAAAACAAGTGCGCGTCGAAATTGATGGACAAGAGACGGAACTCGACAAAACGCTGATTGAAGCCATTCGTGATCCCCTCACTCATCTGATTCGCAACGCCGTCGATCATGGCATCGAGCCGCCGGCCGTCCGAAAAGCGCAGGGTAAGTCGGAGGAGGGGCGGCTGAAACTTGTCGCCTTTCACGAAGGCGGCAAGGTAATCGTCGAAATCTCTGACGACGGTGGCGGCATCGATGAAACGAAAGTGCGCGACAAAGCACTCAAAGCAAATCTAATTACGGCGGAAGTCGCGGCCCGCATGACGCGACAAGACCTGCTGCGACTGATCTTCGTGCCGGGTTTCTCCACGGCCGACCGCGTCACGCAGTTTTCCGGACGCGGCGTGGGGATGGACGTCGTCCGCACCAACCTAGAGCGAATCGGCGGCACGGTCGACGTCGAAAGCACGCCCGGACAAGGCACCACGATCCGCACCAAGATCCCCCTGACGCTGGCCATCATTCCTGCGCTGATCGTAGCCAGCGGCGGCGAGCGCTATGCGATTCCGCAAGTCAACCTGCTGGAACTTGTCTGGCTCGACGCTGAGCACGCGCAGCACGGGATCGAACGGCTGCACGGCGTGCCCGTTTATCGTTTACGCGGAAAACTGTTGCCGCTGGTCTTTCTGGACGAGCAACTGCAACTTGCCGTATTGCGCAAAGAGGGTGATGAGCTCAACATCGTCGTGCTGCAGGCCGACGAGCGGCCTTTTGGGCTCGTGGTCGATGCAATTCGGGACACGGAAGAAATCGTGGTCAAGCCGTTGCAGAAGCAGCTCAAGGGAATCGCGGCTTTCTCCGGTGCGGCGATCATGGGTGACGGGCGAGTCGCACTGGTGCTCGATCCGGTCGGGTTGGCGCAGCGCGCGAGCGTGATTTCAGGAGCTAGGTGCCGAGCCTTAGGAGAGCAGGAGATTTCCACAGGCCCCACGGAAATAGAAAGTCATGCGCTGTTGTTGTTTGCTCCCACCGCCGGCGGCCGCATGGCGGTTCCGCTCGCCCACGTGGCCCGGCTGGAAGAAGTTCCTCGCTCTCGCCTAGAACTGCTGGGAGAGCGGCTCGTCATGCAATACCGCGGTGAGATACTCCCCATTATTGATATTTCAGCTGAGCTGGCCGCGTTGGCAGTCCGATCGTCGCCGTTCGACCCGGGACCGGCGTCGCCCTCGGATCTTGTATCTGTCGTGGTTTATGACTCCGGTGCGGAGCGGATCGGGCTGATCGTCGGCGCGATATTGGACATCGTTAATGATCCGCTGGCCGTGCGCGCACTCGCCAATCGCGACGGCGTGCTATTTACAGCCGTCGTCCACGACCAGGTCACCGAATTCGTCGATGTCGCAGCCTTGATCGAAGCCACGAAACCACATCATTTGCAGCCAACAAACTAACGAGTAACTGATCAATAACCGATGTCGCTTCCGCAACAATTCTGCACCTTTTATCTAGGCGAGCAGTGCTATGGGCTCGACGTGTTGAAAGTGCAGGAGGTGGTCCGCAGCCAATCGCTGACGCGCGTCCCGCTCGCGCATCCTGCGGTGCGAGGACTCATCAATTTACGCGGACAAATCGTGACGGCGATTGACCTGCGACGGCGTTTGAACTTGCCGGACGTTGGAGCGAACAATGAACCGGTGAACGTCGTTTTGCAAACCGACGACGGCGCGGTCAGTTTGCTCGTGGACGACATCGGCGACGTGCTTGAAGTCTCGCAGCAGCAATTCGAGCTTCCACCGGAAACGCTCCAAGGAGTGGCCCGTGAGTTCATTCAGGGCGCTTACAAGCTCCCCGACCGGTTGTTGGTCATTCTGGACCCCGAGCGAATCGTCTCGGTAATGAACCTTTCCGAAGCCAAATCCCAATCAGATCTACACCGAGCATCACTCCTGCACGAAGAGTAAAGAGAATGAGCAAGAAACGATCGACTAAACCGCCGCCAGCTGTCAAAACATCCAACGCCAAACGGCCTACGGCCCACCAACAGCGCCAGCAACTCGATCACGCGGGTCAGATTGCCGCCATTCAACGCTCGCAAGCGGTGATCGAGTTTGAGCTAGACGGTACGATCATTCACGCCAACGAGAACTTCCTGAAATGCGTGGGCTACACGCTCGACGAGATCAAAGGGAGGCGGCATAGCGAATTTGTCGACGAGGCGATCCGCAATAGCGATCATTATCGCGATTTCTGGCAGCGCTTGAACCGCGGCGAGGACATAACCGGCGATTTCCGCCGCATCGCCAAGGGTGGCCGCGAGATCTACATCCACGGCGTGTACAGTCCGATCCTCGATAGCGCCGGCAAGCCCTTCAAGATTGTGAAATTCGCCACCGACGTCACCATGGCTCGCCTGCAGAATGCCGATTACGAAGGCCAGGTCGCGGCGATTGGTCGAGTGCAGGCCGTCGTGGAGTTCGGTTTGGACGGCGTCATCGTCAATGCCAACCAGAACTTCCTGCAGGCGATGGGTTACGGGCTTGACGAAATCAAAGGAAAACATCACAGCCTGTTTGTCGATCCAACCGAGGCCAGCAGTGCCGCGTACCGACAATTCTGGCTCGACCTGGCGGCCGGCCGTCAGCAGACGGGGCGGTTCCGCCGGCTGGGCAAAGGCGGCAAGGAAGTTTGGATCGAAGGGTCGTACTTTCCGATTCTGGATTACGCCAGCCGTCCGTTCAAAGTGGTGAAGTATGCCACCGATATTACCCAGCTCAAACAAGTCGAATCCTCGTTGGAAAATACGGTTCATTCTCTGTCCAGCGCCGCTCAAGAATTGACGTCAGTCAGCCAACAGATGGCAGCCAATTCAGAAGAGACGGCCTCGCAAGCCAGCGTGGTGTCGGCTGCCGCGGAGCAGGTAGCCGGAATATCGGCACCGTCGCCAGCGCCACCGAAGAGATGGGAGCGAGCATCAAGGAGATTGCCAAGAGCGCCAACGAGGCCGCCCGTGTGGCAACCTCTGCCGTCAAAGTGGCAGAGAAGACCAATGCAACCGTCTCCAAGTTGGGAACAAGCAGCGCCGAAATCGGCAATGTGATCAAGGTCATCACGTCGATTGCCCAGCAGACGAATTTGTTGGCGCTGAACGCCACCATCGAAGCGGCTCGCGCCGGTGAAGCGGGCAAGGGCTTTGCCGTGGTTGCCAACGAAGTCAAGGAACTTGCGAAGCAAACCGCCAAAGCCACGGAGGACATTAGCCGCAAGATCGAGGCGATCCAATCAGACACGAAGGGAGCCGTAGACGCGATTGCTCAGATCGGAACGATCATCAGCCAAATCAATGACATTCAGAGCACCATTGCCAGCGCCGTCGAAGAACAGACAGCTACGACGGCCGAAATCGCTCGCAATGTGAACGAAGCGGCCCTCGGCAGCCGCGAGATCGCGCAAAATGTAACGGGAGTCGCACAAGCTGCACGCAGTACGACCAGTGGCGCAGCGAACACGAAGTCCTCCGCCGACGAACTGGCGCGTATGGCAGTGGAACTGCAACGTTTGGTGACGAAGCTGCAGAGCTAATTGATGAACAGGCGATAGCCACGAGGATCAGGATTCATGGAAACGATTCGCGTCCTCGTAGTTGACGATTCCTTCGTTGTCCGACGAATCGTCTCGGAGGAATTGGCAGCGCAGACGGACATCGAAGTAGCCGGTACGGCTGCCACGGGCAAGATCGCGCTCGACCAAATGAGAACGCTGAATCCCGATCTCGTCATCCTGGACATCGAAATGCCGGAGATGGACGGGCTCACGGCACTGACTCACCTCCACCGTAGTCATCCTCAAACGCCCGTGATCATGTTCAGCTCCCAGACGGAACTCGGAGCCGCAGCGACGCTTGAAGCTCTTTCCCGCGGGGCCTCCGACTTCTTCGCTAAGCCGGGCGGAGCTGGCGGCCTGGAAGCATCGCGGCAGGTTATCCGCAGCGAACTCATTCCCGCCATTCGTGCGCTTTGCAAACGGGAGCCAAAACCGAGTGTCGTCAACGTCAAAGCTCCGGCGGCACCCTCCATTCCAAGCGCTCGGCCTGCGCCAGCCCGCATCGACCTGCTCGCAATCGGCGCCTCTACCGGCGGGCCGAATGCGCTTGCGGAGCTGTTCGCCGCCTTGCCAGTGGACTTTCCTGTTCCCATCGTAATTGTCCAGCACATGCCGCCGATGTTCACGCAGATGCTGGCCGAACGGCTGACCGGAAACTCCCGCATCCCTACTGTCGAAGCCACATCGGGGATGGAGCTTGAACCCGGCAAGGCCTGGATCGCACCCGGCGATTATCACCTGACCCTGGCACGCGAGGGGATCCGGATCCGCACCAAGATACAACAAGAACCGGCGGAAAATGCCTGCCGTCCGGCGGTAGATCCACTGCTGCGCTCGGTGGCTAGTGTCTATGGTCCGCATTGCCTCGCCGTCATCTTGACGGGCATGGGACAAGATGGCCTGCGAGGCTGCGAAGCGATTCGCTCTGCCGGCGGGCAAATCCTAGCTCAAGACGAAGCCAGCAGCGTGGTCTGGGGGATGCCGGGCTTCGTCGCTCGCGCTGGTCTGGCGGACAAGATTCTTCCCATTTCCCTGCTGGCGGGTGAGATCGTGCGCCGAGTGAGAGTCAGCCGTGGCTGAAATCTCGCTCACATCTGCGAACTACGAATTTGTCTCCAAACTGCTGCGCGAACAGAGCGGGTTGATTCTCGAGCCAGGCAAGGAGTATTTGGTTAAGTCACGCCTCTGGCCGCTGGCGCAACGGCACGGCATCGCAAGCGTCGATCAGTTGGTTGACCGATTGCGAAGTAGTGGGGCCAATAGCTTGGCCACCGAAGTGGTCGAGGCAATGGTCACGACCGAGACCAGTTTCTTTCGCGACGTGCACCCCTTCGAGACACTGCGGAAGATCGTGCTCCCGCAATTGATCGAGCGCCGTCAGCTCCAGAGGCAATTGAATATCTGGTGCGGCGCCAGTGCGAGCGGACAAGAGCCCTATTCGGTCGCGATTCTGCTTCACGAGTACTTCCCTGAACTCGCTGGCTGGCACATCAACTTCTCAGCGACCGACATCTCGCAGGAGATGCTCACTCGCTCTCGTGCTGCGCGCTATTCGCAAGTAGAAGTTAGCCGCGGGCTGCCGATGCCGCTCTTGCTGAAATGGTTTCGACAGGAAGCTGGCCTTTGGCAACTCGAAGACCGCGTTCGTGGGGCCGTCTGCTTCTCTCATTTGAACCTTGTGCGGTCGTGGCCGACCATGCCCCCTTGGGATCTCGTGTTACTCCGCAATGTGATGATCTATTTCGACAACGACGTGAAGAGCACGATTCTCAGTCGTATTGCGCGAGTGATCAGAGCCGATGGATATCTCGTTTTGGGCGGGGCAGAAACCACGCTCAATCTCAATGACTCATTCACACGTGCGGAATCCCTTAAGTCCGGCTTTTATCAATTGAAGCCATCTCCCCAAGATTTACCGCTGCCCTGAGAGTTTTCGCCCTTATCGAGCCCCCTCGGTGTGCGGGCGGAGCTTGGCTCGCTGGAAATTAGGAGGGTGCGAACGCAGTGAAGTGAGGATGTGGTTGAATCAGGGCCCCAGCATATCTCCGGTCCTAAGATCATCACACCGCGCGGTCGAGACTAAGCAGCTTTTCTAAAATAGTGTTTCAGCAGTCCGCCCAGTCGTTGCGAGCACTGAACTTCATTCAACGGCAAAGAAACGTCGAGGGCAGGTTGTTTTTTCGGTCGTCCACGTTTCTTCGTTCGGTTGAGTAACTCGTTCGCGATCCCCTCGCCCTGATGTGGGCGTTCGGTGTGGTAGTGCTCCAGATACTCCTCGCACACATGATCCATGTGCGTCTCGCCAAAGATCACGAAGCGGTCGAGGCACTCTTGCTGGATCGATTGAACAAACCGCTCGACGAATGCGTTGGTGTTCGGGGCGCGGTAGGCACCCTTCTTAATCTTCACCCGATTGCGTTTGAGTTGGGCATCAAACGTCACTGTGAACTTGCTGTCCAGGTCGCGTTGGAGTGTTCGCACGCGTAACCCTTGGCCGCGGGCTAGTTTCACGAAGGACTTTGACTGCTCCTCGACCCAGGCTTCGTTGGGATGAAACGTCGCCGGCGAGAGGATCACCCGCCGGGTCTCGACGTGCAGAAACGCCAGGACGAAGACTTCGCGAATGCCCTTTAGCGTCAGGATCCGCTTGGAAAAGAAGTCGCACTGCCACAAGGATACTGCGTGCTGCTTGAGAAACTCGTCCCAGGTTCCCTCGCCGCGGCGTGGACCCGGTTCGAAGCCCGCGGCCTTGAGGATCTTCTTGACGGTGTTCCGACTGGGTGGCTTGATCCCGAGCTTCTTGAGTTCACCCATGATCCGGGTGTAGCCCCATTCGTTCTCCTTAGCCATCAGCAGGATGAGCTCGCGGATCTGCTCCGGCGTATTCAGCCGGCCCCGCTTCCGCTTCTTCGGTTTCTGCTTGTTCTCGGCCCGGATCCAGCCGAGGATCGTGGACGGCGCGACGATGGTGGTCAGCTGCCGTAGAACCTTGCCGCCGAGCTTCGCGGCAAACTTGATCAGGCGATTCCGTTCCGCCATCGTCACCGTGATGCGTTTCGGCAACTTCGACCTGAGGATCTGGTTCTCAACCTTCAGGTACTTCACCTGGCGGGCCAGCTCTTTCTGCGTGGCGCCGGCGATCACGAGCAGCAGCGACTGAAAAATGTTGGTCATCGAATTATGCTGTGTTTTCGGCTGTGAATCGTGAGTGTCGGTTCTTTTTTGCACCCCGGGGGACGCGTCGGCCATATGAAACTTACGTCGATTTTGGTCGTGGTGCCGGCGCTGGTTGACTTTGCTCAACCACATTCGGGAGCGCGCAGAGAATGCGCGCCGCTGTTAACTAGTTGACCCAGAAGTTCGAAGAGGTTCAGCACTGCGCCTAGCAAAGCGGGATCCGCAGCAGTAACATGCGTTTCTCTTCTCTCGATTCGGCAGTTCGCAATGGGGTTGATTCTGGTTTTCTTTGGCGGGACAGAAGTCGTTTTTGAATCTGTCGATGCCGAGCATCAGTTCGGTTGGCCGTCGCGCTTTTGGGTTTGATTCAGGTGCGCGCCATTTTCCCGACCTGGTGGAAGGTTGAATCAGTCCGAAGTGATTGCCGCAAACTCGAAGGCCACTCAAGCGAGCATGAATTCGTTGTGGACTTACTACTTTTCTCATCCTGCTTCGATGAGTTCTTTGGCTATCTCTATCACTTGGATGCGATGGAAGATCCGTCGCATCGTAACTATCCCCCCGCGTTGAAGGCCACCGTCGGCCCGCGAAACATGGTCCACTCTTGGGCCACTGAAACCGACGATCCCACCGTGCAGCCCCGCTGGGGGAAAATCGGCAAGCAGAAGATCGAAGACGCCGGCACGCTCTATCCCAAGCGGATGGAAACCGTCGACGACGAAATCCTTGATCTCTCCCTGAAGTTTGTTGACAAGGCCCGTAAAGCCAATCAGCCTTTCTTTCTCTGGCTCAATCCCACGCGGATGCACGTTATCACGCACCTATCGGAAAAATACGAGTCGCTCCGCACGCCCGAAAATGGATGGAGCATTCAAGAAGCCGGCATGGCGCAGCTCGACGACATCGTCGGCTCGGTGATGAAGTATTTGAAAGACAACGGTTTGGAAAACGACACGATCATCGTCTTCAGCACCGATAACGGCGCTGAGAACTTTACCTGGCCCGATGGTGGTCAAACGCCGTTCGCCGGCGGCAAAGGGACCGCGATGGAAGGTGGCTTCCGCGCGCCAGCCATTGTGCGCTGGCCCGGCAAAGTGCCCGCTGGCAAGGTCGAAAATGGTATTTTCTCCGGTCTGGATTGGTTCCCGACGTTCGCCGCCGCGGCAGGCAACTCCACGATTGTTGCCGATCTCAAGAAGGGGGCGAAGCTGGACGGCACGGATTACAAAGTCCATCTCGACGGCTACAACCAGCTGGACCTGATCACGGGGAAAACCTCCAAGTCGAATCGCCAGGAAATCTTCTACTTCACTGAAGGGACGCTCAGCGCCGTCCGCATCAACGATTACAAGTATCGCTTCACCGATCAGCCCGGCGGCTGGCTGGGCGCGACGGAAAAGGTCGACTGGCCGATTCTGGTCAATCTTCGTCTCGATCCATTTGAACGGACAGGCCTGCCCAAGGGGAAGGAAGGTTCGCTCGCCTATTACAACTGGTTCGCAACCGAGTTCTGGCGGTTCACGTTCGTGCAAAAGGAAGTGAGCAAGGCCGCCGAGACGTTCGTCGAGTTCCCGCCGATGCAAAAGGGAGCCAGCTTTAACATGGAAGCGGTGAAGGCCCAGATTCAGAAAATGATCGAAGCTCGCAGCAGCAAATAGTAACAGCAAAGAAATGCCCAACCGTTGGACGGCGTGCATTGTGTTCTTTTGTTCGAATTCTCTTCGTAGGAATGAAGAATCATGACACGGCAATGGTTGGGAATCACGATTGGATTGTTGTTATGCCTCACGGTTTCTTTCGCTCAGGGCCAGGCCCGCAAAGGCGGCGAGAGGCCCGGTGAAGGGAAGCAAGGTGGCGGACGGCCCGGCGCTGGGAAGCCCGAGCTGGGCCGATCGGAACCAGGTCGAGCTCAACCGGGTCGTGCAGAACCGGGTCGTGCAGAACCGGGTCGTGCAGAACCCGGTAAGGGTGGCCGGCCGGAACCTGGCAAGCCGGAAGGGCGGCCAGAGGGGAACAGTTCCGCGGGTCGACCCGGCGCTGGTAAGCCGCCAGGTGGCAACTGGGCCGAGAGCAAGCAACAGCCCTCGAATCCGCACAAAGCTGCGGGGGCTGACGCGCTGAACAACAAGAACACTCAACCTTCCAGCGCGGAAGGCGCTGCTGCCGGCGCGGCGGCCGCTGGTCGCAATCAACCTCCAGCCTCGGGCGCCGAAGGTGCTGCGGCCGGAGCTGCTGCCGCGAATCGCAATCAGCCGCAAGCATCAGGCGCTGCGGGAGCTGCCGCCGGTTATGCGGCCGTGCGGAACTCGTTCGATCGGCCTGACATGTATAGCGCAACCTGGCACACCACACACGCCGATGCCTGGAAGGCCACGAATTGGTCCGCCGGTTCCGCCTGGACTCCCGCGGCCTGGGGCGCGGTCGCCGCGCATTGCAATTACGCCAACAAGCCGGTGTCGTATGACTATGGCAACAACGTTACCTGTTTGAACGGCAACGTGGTGATCGACGGCGTGGCGGCAGGCACCGCGGAAGAGTTCAGCCAACAGGCCTCCGACCTCGCTCAGGCCGGCACCGACGCTCAGGTTTCGGCCGACGAAAAGTGGCTCCCCGTCGGCGTGTTCGCGATGGTCAAAAACGATCAGCAGCATCCACAGTTGATCCTGCAGATCGCCGTCAATCCGAAGGGCGTCGTCCGCGGTAACTATACGGACGAAGTGAGTGACCGCTCATACCCAATTCACGGCGGCGTCGACCCCAAGACGCAACGCATTGCATGGACGGTTGGCGGCAACACGACCAATGTCATGGAAGCCGGCCTGGGCAACCTCACCCAAGGCGAGGCCCCTGCGTTGCTACACAAAAATAGCAAAACGGAGCGCTGGATACTGGTACGATTGTCCCCGCCTCAGTAGAGTCCGGTCCAGCATGAATATCGTGACGCACCGGCTACTCGTCTCAGCCGCGATCGTGGAAATGGTAACGGGGCTGACGTTAATGGTCGCCCCTATGCTCTTTGTCCAGTATTTGTTGAAAGAAGAGGTCGTGGGAGCGGGGCTCGCAGTTAGTCGCGTCGCCGGCTTCGCGCTGGTCGCCCTCGGCGTCGGTTGTTGGCCGAGGTTGCCATTCAATCGCGACGACAACTTTCGCCCGATGAGTCCACTGCTCGGGATGTTAACCTATAACGGGTTGATCACGATTTACTTGGTTGGCATGGGCGCGACAAACCAGTCGGTGGGCCTGTTGCTGTGGCCGGGGGTAGTGCTGCATGGCGCCTTCGCGCTTCTGTTCGTTCGTGAGGTGTTTTACCGTAGATGCTGAACTTTGCTCGAACCTCCTGATTCGACCGCTCTGTTCAGAAAATTAGCTACACCGTAATCCGTGTGTAGCCAAACGTGGATGTCGAAAATCTGAAACGAGAAAGCGCAGTGAATGCGCGCCGCTGTTAACTCGTTGTCTTAAAAGTTCGAAGAGGGTTGCAACCGTTTCGGCCACCGAATGGGTCTCGAACTCAGCAAGTGCTGCTCTCAAACGCACTTAGAAGAATCGAAAAAGAGAGCATTGTTACGAAGAGGGTTGCGCACAGGGAGGTTAGTTCGGTGTGAGGTTTTTCAAAAATACAGTGGTTGGTCGGTGAAGAAATTTCGCTTGCTACCGCACACTGCGGTGCATTCTTTTTTGCACCCCGCCGGGACCGTCGGCCATCTCAAACTTACGTCGATTTTGGTCGGTTGGTCGGGCGCGTTGACTTTGCTCAACAATGCTCGAGAGCGAGCAGAGAATGCGCGCCACTGTTAACCGGATGCGTCACAAGTTCGAAGAAGGTTGCAACCGTTTTGGCCACTGAACGGGACTCGGAATCAGCAAGTGCTGCTCTCAAAGCCACTTAGAGAATTTCAAAAAGAGAGCATTGTTACGAAGAGGGTTGCGCACAGGGAGACTTCAGCAGGTGCTGGATTACCTCGCCCAGCAGCGTGCAGACCGGGACTCGCTTATGCTGAACTGCAAATCGGAGCGTGAGTACAAACTGGCGCTGCGGGATCGACGAAATGGATGAGTCAAATGGCCGATAAAGAGTTTTAAAGTCAGCCCGATACTAAACCACCCGTTGAATGCAGGCCTGCTTGTCAAGTCTGCGGCGGTCAACTCATCGAAATCCGCGCAAAGTTCCAGTGCTCGCGCTGCCACCGGATCTGCGAAACGTGCTGTGAAGGCGGTCGGGGTTAATCACTCATGTGTGGACGCATCACCCTTCGAACAAACCTGCACGCCATCGTCAACGAGTTCCAGGCTCCGCTGCCGGGGTTTGAATCGGTGCCTCGTTACAACGTTTCGCCAGGCCAGTTCGTCCTGGCCGTGCGCGGAGCCGACCAACGCGAGATCGTGCAGCTGAAGTGGGGACTGATTCCCAGTTGGTCGAAGGACGCCAAGATCGCGTTCTCTTGCCTCAACGCCGGGCCGACACGATCAAGACCAAGCCGGCGTTTCGATCGGCGTACAAGTCGCGTCGCTGCTTGGTGCCGGCCGACGGATACTACGAATGGTTGCGCGAGGGGAAGGAGAAGCTGCCGTACCTCTATGAGTTCGGTGGCGGAAAGTTGTTTTCGCTCGCTGGCTTGTGGGAAGCTTGGAAGGATCCAGCGGTCGCTGGCGCTGAGCCCGTGCAGACGTTTACGCTGATCACTACGGAAGCAAATTCACTCGCTGCTGAGGTCCACGACCGCATGCCAGTCATTGTGCACCCGGAAGATCGCCAGGCCTGGCTAGCCGGAGATGAGATTCCACTCGTGCCTTACGAAACTGCCGGGATATCCGCTCGCCGCGTTAGCAAGGTGGTCAACAACTCTCGCAACGAAGTAGCGGAGTGCGTTGCCGCGCCGTGACGACTAAGTATCTTCCATTCACCGTAGTCTAACCGCATCGCGGAATGGATTTAGTAGCGTGGAGGCTTCTTGCAGCTCGGGCTCGTCCGAAGGCCCCTCCTCGCCAGCAATTCTAGAAATCCCTTTTGGTGCGATTCCTGTAGATTCCCAGAAGATGTTCGCTTGTGAAACCACATATCAGCCATGGGTTTAACGCTGTCGAAATGAGTTGATAATGCCGCCAAAAGCCAGCCGTTGCGGTCGTTAAGAACCCCGTTCGGGTGGTTTCGTGCGACAAAGTGGCAGTTATCATGTGCCTTCCCTATGGTTGAAGAAAAGGGAATCCTCCTCCACCGAGCAGCCCTGCTAGCTGTTGCTGCGTGTACGCGCAGGAGTTCGGTATCTGCTGTTTGGCTGCTTTTGCAATTCTGCTTTGAATTTTCTTGGAGACACCGGCAATGACTCGCCCGCTTAGCGCGCTTTGGAATCGAGTTTCGACAGTGAATCCCTTCGGCAAGTCGCGCCTTCGTAAGCCGCAGCAGTCCGCCAGTCGCCAGCGAGTCCGCCGCGCTTTTTTGGAATCGCTCGAAGGCCGCGCCATGATGGCGTTCACGCCGGGGGATGTGTTTGCCAGCACCGTGCTGCCTCCGGAAGCTTTGTACGAAGTGACTGGTGGCGGAAATTTTTCGGCTGCCGGCCCCTTCGCGAGTCTTGGCGACCGGACTTTCGGACAAATCGCGTGGTCGGAGGACTTGAGCACGGCCTACGTTGCTTTGTTCGACTCTGGAGCCGTTGTCGCCGTAAACTCTGCCGGTGGCATCAGCCCGTTTGCCACGGGTTTAACAGTGCCCACTGGCCTGATTCTGGCCAATGACGGCCGTCTACTCGTGTCCGAATTTAACTCGGGAGAAATCACCGACATCACCGCGGGCGGCGACTTCACCGGCGCGACACCCTATGCCACGGGGCTGAGTGGTCCTCGAAACATGGTGCAATTGTCCGATGGGCGAATCCTGGTTGGTGAAGATTCCAACGGTCAGGTTACCGACTTGGCGACCGGCGGAAACTTGTCAGGTGCAACTCCATTTGCCAGCGGGTTAGGTACCGTTTCGGACATCGTGCAATCTAGCAGCGGCGCGATTTACGTGAGTGACCGATTTGGCCAAAAAGTATTCAATATCACGGCCGGGGGAAGCTTTAGCGCCGCGACCGCATTCGCGACAGGACTAGCCTTCAATGGTTTAACGTTTGACGGGACAGGACGCTTCCTGGCGGCGGCGGACAACGTCGCAAACATTTACGACATCACTGCGGGCGGAAACTTTGCTGCTGCGACTCCATTTGCCACCTTACCAGCTGGCACAAGCCTGGACTCTGTACTGGATACGGTGCCTGCTGGATCGGGTACGTTGACGGCGACGCTCTCTGGCGGCAATCTGGTCATTACCGATACCGCTGCCACTGGCAAAGACAATGACCTGACTGTGTCCGTCATTGGCGGCAACATTACCGTCAGCGATGCGGTGGAAAAATTCTCCTTAGCGCCCGCAGGCTGGACTCTCTCCGCGGACCACAAGTCGATCAGCATTCTCGCGGGATCCTTTGCCGGCCAAATCAACATCAACAGCGGCGGCGGCAACGACACGCTAACCGTGAAGCCTGCAGCGCTGACCAATCACGTGAACTACGATGGCGGTACAAATACCAATACGCTGAATTTGACCAACATCGCTAATTCAGCAGTGACCGTGACTGCCGTCGCCGGGACTGGCGCTACGGGCACGGAAACCACCAAGACCATCGCGTTCTCCAACGTCGCAAAGTTGGTGGGAGACGGATCGGGTTCGCTCACCGGCGCCATTGCTGCCGGCGCAACGTGGGAAATCGATGATGCTGGCTCGAGCACGCTGGCCACAAATCTTAAGTTCTCGGGTTTTAAGAATCTGACCGGCGGTGACGGACCAGATACCCTTAACGTTCGCAACAACACCGTGGTTGCGTACACCCTCAATGGTGGCAAAGGGGCTGACCAGATCAACCTGGGCTCTGTGGCGAACAAGCTCGATTCCATTGCCAATATCACGATCAACGATAGTGCCGCCAACGGCGGCGCCAACTTGACGCTGAACGACCAGGGTAACACGACCGCGATCGACTATACGTTGACGGCCACCACGATCGGCCGGACCGCGGGTTTTGCTGCCACGTTCTCGGGCTTGACCAGCATCAGCCTCAATGCTGGTAGCGGTAATAACAAATTGACGATCGCCAGCCTGCCCACGCTGACCAATGTCACGAACCCGATTGGGTTCAATCTCAGCGCTGGCACCGACACGTTGGACATCACCGGCGTGAATCCAGCGACCGTCGATTTGGGTGCTCCGTCGGCCGACACCACAGGATTCAACGGCAATTTGACCGCAAGTGGACGCGTGTCGGCGTTTAGTGGCGTCGAAGTCATCAATGCCAAGACGGGCACCGCCGGTGATCAGTTGACAGGCATCGGTGACCCCAGTACGTGGACCATCAACGAAGCTGCCAGCAACACCTACGAACGCAACTCGGAAACTGCCCGCAAACTGACGTTCACGGGCATGGACGTCCTCCAAGGCGGTAGTCAGGTTGATACGTTCAACGTCCTGAATAACAGCTTGACTTCCACCTACTTGCTCAATGGCGGCAACGGTCTTGACGTCTACAATCTTGGCGCTGCCAACAAGCTGGACGGGATCACGAATCCAATCAGCCTCGATGGACAAGGAAACCCTTCGACTCTGCCAATCAACGATCAGGGCAATACTGGCAATCTCAATTATTCATTGACAGGCGCCACCCCAGGATTCCTGGGCAGTATTGGGCGGACAGGCATTCCAATTAAGTTTGCCGGCGTGACCGACGTTACGCTCAATGCGGGGAGCGGGAACAACAGCGTTACGGCGACAGGCATTCCGGTGCTTACCGGCAAAACGACCCTGAATCTCGGTGCGGGAGGCAACGACACGCTGGCCATCACCGATGCGCCGAGCGGCGATCACGTCTT
Organism: Anatilimnocola floriformis; assembly: GCF_024256385.1. NCBI lineage: Bacteria > Pseudomonadati > Planctomycetota > Planctomycetia > Pirellulales > Pirellulaceae > Anatilimnocola > Anatilimnocola floriformis. Next base: position 1,990,286 of record NZ_JAMLFW010000001.1, on the reverse strand, counting down.
CAGTTACACGAATGCGAACGACGGCAGTGTTGCGGTCCCGGGCGGGGGTACGATCGATTACACCGGCTTGGATCCCCTTTCGTATACGACAACCGGCGGAACTCTGACGTTCAACCTGACACAGAACGCCGACGATGTATCGCTTACGACGGTCGGTCCCAACGTTGTTCTGAGCGGCAGCACGATCGAGACGACGACCGTGTCGCTCGCGGGGATTACCGCCATCACCGTCAACGGTTTGGGTGGGACCGATCAGCTGACGTTGAACAACAACTTCACGCAAACGATGGCTCTGAACGTCGAGAACGTGGTCTATGCGTATGCGGTCGCGCCAACGAACCTCGTTACGTCGCTCTCGAGTTCGACGATCAGCGAAGGCGGAACCACGACGTTGTCGGGAAGCTTTGCGGACTTGAACGTGGGTGGAAACTACACGCTCACCGTGAATTGGGGCGATCCGAATTCGCCGGATCCGCAAACCTTTACGCTCGGTGCCACTCCCTTGACGGTGGCGGCGAACGGCATCAATTGGAATCCCACGACGCGGACCTTCTCGTTGCCACATCAGTACGTGGACGACAATCCGACGGGCACACCCAGCGATAATTACAACATTAGCGTAACGCTAACGGACGACGATATCAGCGACATTCTGTATGGAATTTCCTCAACCGCCAATGGCTTGTATTCGATCAATACCACAACCGGCGCTGCCACACTCATCCACACGGTCGTCGGCGGCGATCCAAGCCTGATCGGACTGGCTGCGCTGGGTGGAGCGCTTTACGCCACCGACATTTTCACGAGCTCGGGGGCGGCGTTCGGCTCGATCAATGCAACTTCGGGCGTCTTCACTCCCATCAACAACCAAGGTGGCGCCGCGAACTGGCATTCGCTCGCAGCCAATGAAGCAGCCAACATTCTGTACACGGTTTCCTTGGGCGGCTCAAGCAATCCGCTGCTGGCCGTGACTCCCAACGGCGCGATTTCCACCATCGGCAATACGGGTGTGCAGTTCCGCGGATTGGCTTACGACAACGAGCATGGGGTGCTGTATGGGGCAACGGAAAGCAACTTGTTCCGGATCAATACGACTACTGCCGCAGTCACACTAATCAGTTCGCTCGCCGGCGAAGGGTACCTTGGATTGGAATACGATCCAAGCCACCAGCGGTTGCTGGCGACCTATTTCGACAGCCTGTGGGCGATCGATCCGCAAACAGGTGCGGCGACTCTGATCGGCCCCAATGGCGTGGGGGAGATCGACGGGCTGGCCCTGATTCCTGGCGCGGTGAGCGAGTTGACGAGCCAGTTGACCGTCAAGGTGCAGAACGTAGTGCCCGCGCTGTCCCTGGGTTTGTCGAGCGCGACTATTCAAGAAAACGGCAGCACGACGCTGACGGGAACGATTACCGATCCAGGTACGCTCGATACGTTTACGTTGAATTTGAACTGGGGCGATCCCCTCTCGCCCGGCAATGCGCCAGCCACGTTTACGCTTGGCGCGACGGCTTTGACGTTTGCGGAGAATGGCATTAACTGGAATCCGGCCACGCGGGTCCTCTCGTTGCCACATCAGTATCTGGACGACAATCCGTCAGGTTCGAGCAGCGATCCCTATACGATTACGGTCAATGTGACGGACGACGATGGCGGGGCGAATGTGCCCACGTCGACTAGTGTTACGGTCAATAACGTCATTCCCACACTTGCTCTGGCATTGTCGAGCAGCGTGATTAGTGAAAACGGCAGCACGACACTGACGGGCACGGTCGTCGATGTGGGGACGCTCGATACTTTCACGCTCGATCTGAACTGGGGCGACTCGCTGTCGCCCGCTAACACGCAGGCGTTCTCGCTCGGAACAACCGCGTTGACCTTGGCGGAAGATGGCATCAACTGGAATCCAACGACAAGGGCCTTCTCGTTGCCGCATCAGTATTTGGACGACAATCCGTCGGATACGAGCAGTGATCCTCACGCGATCACGGCGACGTTGAGCGACGATGATGGGGGGAGCCTGGCTGAACCGGCGATGATTGACGTAACGGTCAACAACGTCGATCCAATTGCCATTGCACAATCGGCAACGACCAATGAACACACGCCGATCACGCCGATCAACGTGCTGGCCGGACTCACCGATGTAGGGACGCTCGATACGCATTCGGCCGTTGCGGATGGTGGTGTGAGCCCGCTCGGGGCCGTTTACAGCATCGCGATCGACGGCACGTTTACTTATGATCCGAACGGCTCGTTCGAATATCTCGCAGCAGGCGAATCGACGACCGAAACCCTGTCCTTCACCGTCCTGGACGATGACGGCGGCAGTTCGACGAAGACCGTGACCGTGACGATCAGCGGTGTGAATGACGCGCCGACGGCAAATATTGATGAAAACAGCACCACGGAAAATGCTGCCGTCACGACGAACGTCATTACGAACGATACCGATCCAGACACAACCGATGTGCTGAGCCTGGTGGCAGCCTCGGTGCAAGTCACCTCGATCACGCGCAGCAACGAAGCAGCGCCGGCGATCATGGCATCGGGCCTCGTTTCGATGGCCGGCAATTCGATCACGTTCACTCCTGGAACTTACTTCGACACCTTGGCCGTGGGTGAAACCGCGACCGTCGTCATTGCCTACACGGTGACCGATGAGAACGAACCAGGGCTGACCTCGAACAGCACGCTGACGATCACCGTGAACGGTGAAAATGATGCGCCGGTGGCGACGGGAAATTCGTACACGATTGCTGAAGATAACACGTTGACCGTGAACGCGACCGGTGTGCTCGGCAATGATTCGGACGTCGATTACGGAGCGACGCTGACTGCCATCCTGGTCGGCGATGTGGCGCATGGCACGCTGACGCTGAACCCCAATGGTTCGTTCAGTTACACGCCGGCCGCGAATTACTACGGGCCGGACAGCTTCACTTACAAAGCCAATGACGGCGCGCTCGATTCGAACGTCGTGACGGTTTCGCTCACGGTGACGCCCGTTGATGACTTTGATTTCGGTGATGCGCCGGCCAGCTATGGCGTGGCTTCGCACTTCGAAGGCGCTGGTTTCATCGGCGGAACGGCGAATTCCGGTCCGTTGCTTGGCTCGCGCGATTTCGAACTCGTCAGCCAATTCTCGACTGGTGCTGACGGGGACGATCTCCTCCAGACCGACGACGAAGGAGGTGTGACGTTCAGCTCGACGACGTTGGTGGCTCGGCTGAATACGAATATCACGGTCAACGCTTCGGCTGCGGGCAAGCTTGATGCTTGGATCGATTTCAATCGCAACAATGTGTTCGATGCGAGCGAGAAGATTGCCAGCGGTTTGAATGTGGTCGCGGGAAATAATTCACTGGTGGTGACCGTGCCCGATGGTGCTGTCGCGGGCGGTACGTACGCTCGGTTCCGCATCAGCACGGCGGGCAGCACTTTGCCGACCGGTGAAGCGCTCAACGGTGAAGTGGAAGATTATAAGTTGGACATTCTGAGCACGCCGGCCGGGAGTGCGATGTTAATCAACGATCCGACGAATCCCGAAGGGCCGAAGATTCTGCTCATCAATGGCAACGAAAACATCAACGATGCGATTGTCGTGCGGCAGACGACGGCACCGACGACCGTGCCGTTCAATCCGGGCGCGGTGACGGTTTACATCGCGCCGCGGATCGCGATCGGCACGTTCCCGCTCAATTCGTTCGGTAGCATCCTCATCTTCGGCCGCAGCGGCAACGATTCGATCAGCATCGAATCGCCGATTAATAAGCCGAGCACGATCTACGGCGATGCGGGCAACGATTCGATCTCCGGCGGAAATGGTCCCGACGTCATCTATCCCGGCGACGGCAATGACTCGGTGGCCGGCAATGCGGGCAACGATGTGATCTACGGTAGCCTCGGAAATGATTCGATTGCGGGCGGCGCGGACTTCGACCGGTTCCTCGAGCTCGCCGGTTCCGTGACGTTGACGCAAACCTCGTCGAAGGTCGGCACGTCGACCGACACGTTTACGCAGATCGAACAAGTCGAACTGACCGGCACGCCGACGGCTGACATCTTCACGCTGACGAACGTCAACTTGATCGTGCTGCTCGATGCGGGCGCGGGAAGCGACACGCTGGCTTACACGGGCGAGGGGAACTTCGTGCTGAGCGATGCGCTGCTCAAGCGGACGCAAGGCACAACCACTTACAACCTGCCCCTGACGACCATCGAATCGTTGCGGCTCAACGGCGGCCAGGCTAACGACTCGTTCGATCTCACGGCTTGGACGAAGACGCTGGTGCTCGCCGGTGGCGGCGGTACCGATACGATCATTGCCGGCAACGACGTGAACTACTCGCTCAGCGACACGCTGTTTATTCGCGGCGCGTTGCCAATGATCGCCCATTCGACGATGGAAAACGCCCTGCTCACTGGCGGCGCGAGCAACAACACGTTCGACATCTCGGGCTGGACGAAGACGGCCACGCTGACCGGCGGCGGTGGCACCGACAAGCTCGTGGTATTCGACAACGTCGCGACGACGACGCTGACTAATACGTTGCTCACGCACACGGGCCGCGGTAACGTGACGCTCGCGAGCATCGAAGCCGCGGACATCACCGATGGCGTTGGAAATAACACAGTAACGGCAACGACGTTCACTGGTGAACTCAAGGTCGACGGCGCCGCGGGGAACGATACGATCAACGGCGGCGCTGGTCCGTCGCTGCTGCTCGGCGGCTTGGGGAATGACACGCTGAAGAGCGGCGCTGGTCGCACGGTGCTGGTCGGCGGCGAAGGCCTCGACAAGTTGACCGGCAATACCAACGGCGATTTGCTGATTTCCGGCAAGACGGTGTACGACACGAACGCCGCAGCGCTCGCGCTGATCCTCGCCGAATGGGCTTCCGCGGCCAGCTACGCCGATCGCGTCGCTCACCTCACGGGTACGCCGGGCGGTCTCAACGGCTCGTCGCGTCTCGACGGCACGAACGTCATTCACGACAACGCGGTGGATGTGCTCCTCGGTGGTGCTGGCGATGACGCGTTCTTCGCAAAGCAGGTCGCCGCAGCGGGCCTGCCCAAGGATACGTACACCGACAAGGCGAGTGGCGAACAGATTTTCTAAGGTCGAAGTGATGGTTTCAAAAGGGGCGACCATGCACTGGGAGATGCGGTATGGACCAAAGAATTGGTGCGTCTGATTGCCAGCGAGAATCGGTGGAATCGGTGTCGCTGTCGGACTTGGAACGACGCCTCGATAAGTTTTTCGCGGTCTGTGACCGAAGCAAGTTTGTCGAGACTGCGCTGTGTCCACAGCACGCTGAACTTCAGGTCAACAGCATAAGTCGCGTGCCAAAAAATCGGCCAAGAAGAGGGCCAGGTTAGTGGGAGAGCTTCAACAGTGGGATGATCTACCCCGCTTTCCTCCAATAACTTTTCAACAACCCACCCGGCCGCTCCGAACATCGAATCTCGTTCAGCGGCACAACCTCACCGAGCGAAGCAATCTTTCTCGGCCGTCCTCGCTTCTTCTTCCGATTCAGCAACTCGTTTGCGATCCCCTCGCCCTGATGCGGTCTCACCGTGTGGTAGTGCTGCATGTACTCCGAGAAGATCGCGTCCATGTGCCCGCTCCCGAACACAACGAACCGGTCCAGACACTCCTGCTGAATTGACTGCACGAACCGTTCGACGTTCTTCTTCACCTTTACACGCTTCGAGCGGAGTGCCTGGTCTACAGCTGCCGGAATTTCGACTCTCGGTCCCGCTGCATTTTGGCGAAACGGTCACGCTAAGGCTCAGTGTGCCAGGCTTGGGCCGGATCATTCTGCCAACCGAACCGTTTCTGAAACTCGGACGGCGCGAGCGTAAGATACTCGCCCTCTTCAGTCTGAGCCACATACACAATATGGTCCTCCACGCCCGACGTCCCACGGTAATGGCCAGTCGGGCCGAGCACGAGCCAGTGATCCTTCGCGACGAGAGGCAGGATCACGCCGGTGGCATGTTTCTTCGCGTCGTCGGCGAAAGTAAGGCGGGGATGCGGCTCCATCCAGACCGCCTTCGAGCCGTATTGGCTTTGAGCGACAGGGAATGCGGGATTGGGCGAGACAGTGCGCGGAGTGACGTTATAGATTTGGGAAACGCCAGGCATCGATCGATGATTCCAAATGACGCCTGAACCATCGCGAGTCCAATTCTGAACCACCCAGTCGCGGGCAACTGGGAGTAGGGACGCACTTTCCGGGTTCGCACCATCTACTAGATAGACATTGTCGTTGCTTTCACCAACGGCGAATCGGTCCTCGCCTGGACATAACAGCAAGCGCCAAATCCCTTCTTTTCCCGCGGCTCGATAGACGATTTTTCGTTGAAGTGAGGCCACGTCCAGCATTTCGACTTTCGATTCGCCGAAAAAGGCCAATTGCTTTGCCTCCGCGGTCCAAATCAACTCTTTCACCACTTCGGACGCAGTGATCTCCCCCCTAATCTTTTGCGCAGCAACATCCCAAAGTTTGATCGTCTTCTGACCCGCCGCTGCGACGAGCTTGCCGTCGGGCGACCAGGCAATGTTTGTGATCTCGCTGCTCGGATCAACGATGAGAGTGTTCAATTGCGGCTCGGGCTTGTCCGGAACAAAGAACAAGACGCTTCCTTTGGCCTCCGCACCACCCGTCAGCGCAACTTGCTTGCCGTCAGGCGAAATACTAAACGGTCGTTGAAATCCTGTGAACTCTCGTAGCAAAACACCTTGCCGCGCATCCCACCATTGCAGCGCGGCGCGATCTGGATCGGGTTGCAGAAGGATGCGAGCCAAATCGGGCGTCGATTTGAACGGTCGGTATTTGTGCGAATGAAGTGGCAGGCTCGTCAGCGGCGCGCCAGGAATCTCGGTGCCACTCTCGGCGTCAAAGTATCGCGGTACGCTCTGTGAGGCAGTGATGACCTGCTTTCCCTCGGGAGTCCAGGCGAGTCCGTGTCTGGAACTGGTTCCCTTCGACCAGAGAAGCTTGCCCGATTCGACGTTCCATACCACTAGTTCCTCATAACCCCCTGCCAATTTCGTCCCATCAGGTGACCAAGCTAGAGCCTCCACATATTCGGTTGGCCTTTCTAACGCTGGTAACGGCTCCCAGGTCTTTGCATTCCACAAGGAGACACGCGTGAAATCGTCAGCGGAGACTGCCAGAATCGGAGCGTCGATCGAGCCGCCGAATTTGACGTCGCGCGGCAGTTTAATTGGCAAGCTTTTGATCACCTGCCAATCGCTAGTGCGATAAATATCGACGCCGCCATAGAAGTGCGTTGCTGCCAGCATGCTTCCGTCGTTTGACCAGGAAAAATAGAAAGGCTCTGGGCCCGGGATCACTCGGGTCTGCATGGTCCGGAGTGAAAAAACTCGGAAATGCGAGCTAACTTCTCCACAGAGTGCGATGGATTCACTATCCGGTGACCACATGATTCCGCTGCAACCGTCGAATTGCTTTATGGTTGGCGGAATGGCTTGAATCCGCTGGCGTTTCGCGCCTCCCCAGAGATCGAGCGATCCGTTGAAGCCGGCCACTGCCAACCATTTTTTATCGGGCGACCATGCGGAGCGTGTCTTGTAGGTATCGCTTCCGAGTAGCAACTCTTTCACCTCGCCCCTTCTCCCCCAAAGTCGGGTCGCCCCATCGACTTCGTATCCGGACGTCGCGACCTGGTTATCTTGATTGATGGCAACCGAAAGAGGGCCATCGGTGAGCAACTTCGGTTCGACCGACCAACTTCGCAGGCCGGTAATTTTCGCTGGACGCGAAACGGAAGCATGCGGACTGAGTGGTTGTCCGCGGCGAATGAGCAAAGGTTGCGTGAGAGGCGACGGCAACTGCTTCTCGGTTCGCACCACACGGAACCCGACGTTCTTATTGATATGCGGCGCGCCCCAGGATTTGCCGATATTGGGAAACCCATTCTCCTCAGTCGTATTGCCGTGAGACATACCTCGCACGTCGAAGCGGTAAAGATGATTGCCCGCTCCACTGGCAAGACAGTACTCGTGAACGTTGCCGATCATGTCGTATAGGCCGAATGGATTGGCTTTCTTGGAGCCAACGAACTGCGGGAGTTTGAGTTTGCCGTCGATGCTGGAGAGCACTTCGTACTGCAACCAATCTTCGCCGTTGCGCTCGTAACCTTGCTCGCCGGCACCTCCGGCACGAGTCGCGAATTCCCATTCCGATACGTAGGCGACTCGGTAATTGGCGGAATCGCGTTTGCCCAGCCACTCGCAGAAGGCTTGAATGTCTGCCGGTTGCACATGCGTGACTGGGCGGCGCGGATCAGTTTCAAACGCCGATTTCCAGTTGGCATTGGAATCAAGCTCGAACGTCGCATTTTGACCATTGCGATAGATTTCCGCCTCGGTCTTGTAATGTGTCTCCTCCACAAATTTCGCGAACTGACCATAAGTTACTTCGGTCGTGCCGTAATAGATCGGATCGGAAATGCGATACAACGAATCTGCGTTCTCGCTGTGCGACTCGAATTCCCCCGGCGGTATCAGCCGGAACTTCATGCCGAGGTCATTCTCGATTTCGATGGGCTTCTTGAGATAAGTGGCCCAGGCTTCTTGATACTGCTTGGCCTGCTCTGGCGTGAAAGGGATGATCGCCGGCGGCGGCGCGCCGGTCGGCAAGTCCCAGGGAGCGACGCCACCATCGGGGCCTTCGGGCCAGGCGACGAGGGCGGGGAAATCGCGAGCGCCTTGGGTCGGATGCCAATTGAATCTCACATCGGGACGCTGGCGACGGAACTCAGTCACCACCTCGGTCGTGACTTCGCTATTCGCTGGGCCCTCAATTTCGAGTCGTCTGAGGTCTGGTAGTTTAGCGAGCGACTGGAGTGCCTTATCCGTGCAGACTCCCTTCGGACCTAAATATAGGAACTCTTGCAGCGATGTGAGTTGCGCAACGCTCAGCAGCGCATCTTCGCTGAGGCCGGGGAAATTTTTATCCGAATTTAGGACCAAGAGCTTCAGACGAGACTTAAGCGGCAATAATTCGGCAATCGCGCCATCTGTCCAATCGGGCACAATGTAGAGCGTAGCGAGAGACGGGAGTTCTAGAAGCGTTTGCACCGACTCCCTAGTTAGCCGCGAACCTGAACAGCCTACTTTCCATAAGGTGGGTGCGCTTTTCAGCCCCTTCCAGCCAAACTTCGTGCTCTGAATATCGATCACCCCTAATCTCGGACAACATCGAAGAACACTGGCGAAGCCATCGTCGCTCAGGGAAGAGCCTTCCAGGCTCAACACCCAAAGACGCGGAAGAATTGGCATTCCTTCCATTGCCGCGTCATCAATAGAGCGGCTCGCGGTAAAAACAGCTTCGATGTGTGGCCAATTTTGCAGCAACTTTCCAAATCCAGCCCCGATCGGATTGTTTGCAACAGAGAGATAGTTCAGTCGCCGGCATTTGCTGAGATTTTGCAGTCCGATAGACGTAAACCGATTGCCCCTGATATCTGCACTCTTGATCCGCGTGCACGAAGATAGATTCGCGAGCAATTGATCGTCTAAACCGAGATTGATTAGTTCGATCGCTGAAATCGCAAAGTCTTCGACGGGCAAAGTGGTCGAGGATTCGGACACCTTACGAATTACCTTCCCACTCGCATCCTCGAACGCCACTTTACCATTCACTGAGAGAACCCACTCCGCTGCCTTACGCTCCGCCGCGTAATCCGGGGACAATTCTTCCGGCATAGTTTCGGCAGGCTTCGGTGTAGCGGGATCGGCTGGCCCGGGCCTCTTATCAGACGGGTCGACCTGACGCTCGATCGTGCCCCCGGCGGGCACTTTGACTCGGGCAACTTCGTTGCCATCTTTGTCCCGGATGATGAACCAAAACGCAAAGGCTAGGAGCAGCAAGCAGCCGACTCCGCCAGAGGCGAGTGCCCAGGGACTACGCCACCAAGGCAGATCGCCGGCAGGAGACGTGACAACGTCTGGCGGTGGCGTATGGCCGAAAGCGATCTGGATCGAACGCTCGGAGACAGGCTCGGTTTCGACGAGCGGTTGTGACAGGGTAACAATAGGTGATACGTCTTGGTCGGTGCGCTCGATCGACTCTGGCGGCGTGAGGGTTGTGACGGGTGTCGCGGCCTTGGCTGGGTTCGTAAATAGCGATGTCGGCGCGTCGATGTTAGTTGCCGATGAGGCTGGGCTTTGACTGAATTCGAGGCCGGCGAGCGCGATGTCGACTTCGATGAGCGTGCGGTAACGGTCAGCCGGCTTCTTCGCAACCATCTTTTGGAAGATGGCGTCGAGCGATGGCGTGAAATTCGCGGGCAGGGTTCGCCCGGCAATGTGCGCGAGTAGCGATGGGATCGGCTTGCTCTGATGGGCGACGAGCTTTTGCAGCATCGTGTCGCCGCCGTAGAGATTCCCGCCGGTCAGCAGTCGGTAGAGAGTGCAACCGAGGCTATAGATATCGACGCGTCCATCCACCAACTCCGGCTCGAAGGCCTGCTCGGGCGCCATGTAATCGACCGTGCCCATTACCTGACCTGATTGTGTTAGTCCATCAGGTGCGGCGCTATCGATGCGAGCGAGGCCCATATCGAGGATCTTGATCGTCCCTTTTTTGTCGAGCAGCAGATTGGCCGGTTTGATATCGCGATGGATGATCCCTTCAGCGTGCGCGTACGCGAGCCCGCGTCCAGCCTGACGGACATAGTCAATCGCCCGGTCCACCGGCAGCGGACCCGAAGCGACGGCTGCGGAGAGATCGCGTCCTTCGACGAGCTCCATAACGAGATACCAATTGCCACGCTGCACGCCAGCGTCGTAGGTCTGCACAATGTTCGGATGCGAGAGCCGGGCCGCCGCCTTCACTTCACGCTGGAAGCGTTTCACCGCCGCTTCATCAGCCGTGAGCGCGGTTGGGAGCAACTTGATCGCGCAAAACCGCTCAAGGTGGCGATGTTGAGCCTTGAAGACCTGGCCCATTCCGCCAGCGCCAATTTTGGCAAGGAGGATGTAATCGCCCAGCACCAGGGGGCCTGGCTTGCCGCTGAGAAGCTCTTGCGATTGAAACGACGTGAGGAGTCCGCGCTCGACGAGGAGTTGCGCCATCGCCTGTCCATCGCGGGGGCGAGTACCTGCTGGCAGCGCAGCCCAAAGGGCTTTGATTTCGTCAGCCGACGATAGCCCACTGGCGATCATCGCACGGGCAAATTCGTCGACCTTCAATTACAAGTCTCCAGGGGAAGAACTCCCTTATGTTAGCCGGATTCTATGATGCGGACAAACAGGGATCAGCTACAGGATGACCAGCGATTAACAGAAGAACTTGCGTGCGAAAATTGGTCAAGAAGAGAGCGAGGTTAGTAGGAGAGCTTCGAAATTGGGATGATCTACCCCGCCTTCCTCCAATAACTCTTCAGCAGCCCACCCAACCGCTCCGAGCACCGAATCTCGTTCAGCGGCACGATGTCGCCTAACGAAGCGTTCTTTTTCGGCCGGCCTCGCATCTTCTTCCGATTCAGCAACTCGTTATCGATGCCCGCACCCTGATGAGGTCTCTCCGTGTGATAGTGCTCCAGGTACTCAGAGCAAATCGCGCCCATGTGCCCGCTCCCGAACACAACGAATCGGTCCAGGCACTCCTGCTGGATCGACTGCACAAACCGCTCGACGAAGGCGTTGGTGTTCGGGGCGAGGAACTCATTCTTCTTCACCTTCACCCGCTTCGAGCGTAGTGCCTGATCGACGGCAGAGGTGAACTTCGAGCCGCGGTCTCGCTGGATGGTGGCGACGCGGAGCTTCTGGCTACGAGCTTTCTGCACGAATTGCTCCATCTGCCCGACCACCCAGGACTCGTCTGGGTGGAAGGTCGCCGGTGACAGGACTACGCGCCGCGTTTCGACGTGCAGGAATGCCAGGACGAACACCTCGCGGATGCCGCGGAGCGTCAGGATGCGTTTCGAGAAGAAGTCGCACTGCCACAGCGAGGCGGCGTGTTGCTTGAGGAACTCGTCCCAGGTTCCTTCGCCGCGCTTGGGCCCGGGATCGTACCCGTGACCTTTTAAGATGGCCCGCACCGTGTTCCGGCTGGGCGGCTTGATCCCGAGCTTCTTCAGCTCACCCATGATCCGGGTGTAGCCCCACTCGTTCTCCTTGGCCATCTTCAGAATCAGCTTTCGAAGTTGCTCCGGAGTTCGCGGCCGGCCCCGGGGCTTCGGCTTGGGCTTGTTCTTCTTCTCTGCGGCAATCCAGCGCATGATCGTGGATGGGTGAACGATCGTCGCGAGCTGGGATAGAACCTTCCCGCCGAGCTTGTGTGCGAACTTGATCAGGCGGACGCGTTCCTTTGGCGTGACTGTGATGCGCTGCGGCAACCTCGACCGCAGGATTTCGTTCTCAACCTTCAGATATTTGACCTGCCGAGCGAGCTCCTTCTGCGTGGCGCCGGCGATCACAAGCCAGAGAGACTGAAAAACGTTGACCATCGTGTTAAACTAGGAAAGCCGCTGTGTATCCAAGAATTCTCATCTTTTTTGCACAGCGAAGGTGAGCGCTGGCCATCTGAAACATAGCTCGACTTCGAACCGCGGTTCGATCTTTCCTAGCTTCTCTAGCTAGTTATCAAAATCCCTTCGCGCAAGGGGATGACCCGGTGGTTAACAGCAGAAGTCGCGTGCCAAAAAATCGGCCAAGAAGAGAGCGCGGTTAATAGGAGAGTTCCGACCAGGGAGGTGGCAATCGCACATCACTATTCCCGTTCGAGTGATTCTGCGGCTACCTGCGCCGCAATCGCCATCATCAAATGGCAACGAAAAGCAGCTTGTCCTATGTGTTGCATCAACCGCGGGGCATCGGCTGAGAGCTATTGAAGTTCAATTCAGTTGGAAGCCGTATTGTCGGCGGTTACGATGGCTACCTACTCACTGTGTTGTTGTCGAAGGTTCTCGATCTGTAATTTGGTCAGCGATGAAGCTGCTACCTGAGAAATCCCCTGCGTGGCGGAAACCGAACGGTTCATTTATCTATGGAAGCGAATATCGAATCCGTGTCGTTTGCGGCCTTTTCCAAAGCTCTCCAGGAAAGTGGTCTGGTCGCCGAAGAAACACTGCAGCCGTTGCTGGCGACGGCACAGCACGATTCGCAGCAACTCGCCAAATTGCTCACGACTCAAGATTTGCTGACTCGGTTTCAAGTTGCTGCCCTTAACGAAGGACGCGGTTCGACGCTGCGGATCGGGAATTACGACGTCCTTGAACGTTTGGGTGCGGGCGGGATGGGCACGGTGTTCAAGGCCCGGCACCGCCGCATGAAGCGGCTCGTGGCGCTCAAGGTACTCGCGGGTAAGCTCTCGCAGAATCCAATCTTCGTAAAGCGTTTCCAGCGTGAAGTGGAAACGATTGCGAGTCTGGGCCACCCCAATGTCGTCATGGCGTATGACGCCGATGAATCGGACGTTGGCCATTTTCTCGTGATGGAACTTGTGAACGGGCGCGATCTGGCGGCTTGCGTCGCGGATCAGGGTGTCTTTCCTGTTTCCCTCGCAGTGCATTGCATTCTGCAGACAGCTCGCGGCTTGGCTTATGCGCACGCTCAAGGAATCATTCATCGCGACATCAAGCCGCACAATCTTTTGCTCGATGAACAGGGCGTCGTCAAAGTGACCGACCTGGGACTGGCCCGGCTTAATCATGGCGCAACGGGTCCGGCCAGTGGTTTCGATGTAACCATGGCTGGCGGCGTGATCGGCACAGCCGACTACATGCCGCCAGAGCAAGCCGTTGATTCCACCACGATTGATCACCGCGCCGACATCTACAGCCTGGGCTGCACACTTTACTTTCTGCTGGTGGGAAGGCCACCATTCAGCGGACCGACGATGATGTCGGTCTTGCTCAAGCATCGCGATGGAAAGATTCCATCGCTCACTGCGGAGCGATCCGAAGTCACCGCCGAGTTGGACGGCCTGTTCCAGCGGATGCTCTCCATAGAACCGGATGAGCGCATTCAGTCGATGGCGGAAGTGGTTTCGGAATTAGAAACCATTTCCCAAAATCTCCCGGTCGATGAGATTGACACTGGGAATGGCCTCGAGATCACGTTCGGTGATAGTGGCTCCTCGGGCTCCACGGTTCACACTCGGATCTCCGAGCAAACCATGGAGAGCGGCGCTAGCTCTTCCCAAGCCTCGGTGCTGATCGTCGAACCATCGCGCGTGCAGGCGTCCATTATCAAGGGTTATCTGCAGGACCAATCCTATTCGGTGCTTGGTGCGGCAGCGAAAGGCCATGACGCCATCGAACTCGTTCGCAAACTGCGCCCCAAGGCGGTGATCTCGTCGCTTCATTTGCCCGATCTGGATGGACTGCAATTGGCGGAACAGATTCGCGCGGAGTTCAAGGGCGAATCGCCCGGTTTCGTGCTGATCACTAGCGAGGGGAGCGAAGCCGATACCGCAGCATCGATTGCCTTGCATCGCGTGCAATTGCTCCACAAGCCTTTCACGCCAGAGCAATTGGCGGATGCGGTGAAACAGGTGACGGGCGCCTCAATGACATTGACGCCGGTACCCGCTGCCAGCGGCCAAACGCCGGGCAAAAACAATCGCGCCGCGCTGCGAGTGCTGATCGTCGATGACAGTGCGACGGCGCGAGTTCAGGTCCGGACTGTACTGCAGGGACTCGGCTTCACGCAATTTCAGGAGGTCCCCGACGGCGCTTTTGCCATTGCCGTGGCAGCCCTCGAAATTTGCGATTTAATTGTGACGGACTACAATATGCCGCTGATGGATGGCAGGGCGCTCGTCAGCTATTTGAAGCAGAATCCGCCCACAGCCGCGATTCCGATCATCATGGTTACGACCGAAACGGAATCGCGGGTGCTCGATCCCGTGCGGAAGCTGGGCGTGATTGCGATTGTAGAAAAGGCGTTTCCGGCCAGTGTGGTAGGACCACTTTTGGATTCGATTTTTTAAGAGCATCAAGGAGGTTTGTACGCGGCGGTAACGCGGGGCCAGTGAATCGACTATGTCGCCCGATGATGAAATCCTCCGCGAATTCCTGCTGGAGACCCATGAGAATCTAGCGCTGCTCGATTCGGATCTGGTCAAGTTGGAGATCAACCCTGCTGAGAAGAGCACGCTCGCGCAAGTCTTTCGCACGTTCCATAGCGTCAAAGGAACGGCTGGCTTCATGGGGCTGGTCAAGCTCCAAGAGGTTTCTCATGCAGCGGAGAATCTGCTCAGCAAGTTGAGAGCAGGGGAAATCACATTCAACCCGCCGATCGCGACGGCGCTTTTGCGGGTGGTGGACGCAATTCGCGAGATACTCTCGAACATCGAGTCGACAGGTGTAGAAGGATCAGGTGACTACACCGGCGTCGCTGCTGAGGTCGATCGCCTGCGGCAACAGAACGTTGGGGAATCAAAGCCTCTGCCAGCCACATCGGCGATACCCGCTCCGACGCTGGAGACTCGCATCGAGT
Organism: Anatilimnocola floriformis; assembly: GCF_024256385.1. Classification (NCBI taxonomy): domain Bacteria; kingdom Pseudomonadati; phylum Planctomycetota; class Planctomycetia; order Pirellulales; family Pirellulaceae; genus Anatilimnocola; species Anatilimnocola floriformis. The sequence continues at coordinate 1,974,802 of NZ_JAMLFW010000001.1, read as the reverse complement.
TGCCGCCGCCGGCCTCCACCCTCGAGATTAGCGAATCGCCGTCGGCTGAACTCGAGTTCACCTTCGCGGACACTCCAGTGCCCAGCGGCGAGTCCGCAGAGAAGGTAACAAGCCATGTCGCTGATGCTGCCATTCGCGTGGACGTCGGCCTGCTCGACAAGCTGATGACGCTCGTCGGCGAGTTAGTGCTCGCGCGGAATCAAATTCTGCAGCACAGCCAATCACACGAAGACAGCGGTTTTCTCGGAGCCGTGCAGCAATTGAATCTGCTGACCACGGAGTTGCAAACCAGCGTGATGAAAACGCGGATGCAACCGATCGGCAATGTGCTGAGTAAGTTCCCCCGCATCGTGCGGGACTTGTCGGTCGCCTGCGGAAAGCAAGTGCGCGTCGAGATCGACGGCCAAGAGACGGAGCTCGATAAAACGCTCATCGAAGCAATTCGGGATCCGCTCACGCATCTCATTCGCAATGCTGTCGATCATGGGATCGAGCCGCCGGCTGTCCGCAAATCGCACGGTAAACCGGAAGAAGGTTGGCTGAAACTGGTCGCCTTTCACGAAGGTGGCAAGGTGATCGTCGAGATCTCCGATGACGGCGGCGGCATCGACGAAACGAAAGTGCGCGACAAAGCACTCAAAGCAAATCTCATCACGGCGGAAGTCGCCGACCGCATGTCGCGGCAAGACCTGCTGCGATTGATCTTCGTGCCCGGTTTCTCCACGGCCGATCGCGTGACGCAGTTTTCCGGTCGCGGCGTGGGAATGGATGTCGTCCGCACCAACCTAGAGCGAATCGGCGGCACGGTCGATATCGAAAGCACTCCCGGTCAGGGAACCACGATCCGCACCAAGATTCCCCTGACGCTGGCCATTATTCCTGCGCTGATCGTCGCGAGCGGCGGTGAACGGTACGCGATTCCGCAGGTCAACCTGCTGGAACTCGTGTGGCTCGACGCCGAGCATGCGCAGCACGGGATTGAACGGCTGCACGGCGTGCCTGTTTATCGCTTGCGAGGAAAACTGCTGCCGCTGGTCTTTCTGGATGAGCAACTGCAGCTTGCCACGCTGCGCAAAGAGGGTGACGAGCTCAACATCGTTGTACTGCAGGCCGACGAGCGGCCCTTTGGGCTCGTGGTCGAGGCGATTCGGGACACGGAAGAGATCGTCGTTAAGCCGCTGCAGAAGCTGTTCAAGGGAATCTCGGCCTTCGCCGGTGCGGCGATCATGGGCGATGGGCGAGTTGCTCTAGTGCTCGATCCCGTCGGGTTGGCGCAGCGAGCGAGCGTCATTTCGGGAGCCAGAGGACGTGCGCTGGGTGAGGAGACTGCCGAAATCACAACTCCCATCGAAAGTCATGCGCTGTTGTTGTTTGCTCCGACGGCCGGCGGACGGATGGCGGTTCCGCTCGCGGACGTGGCCCGCCTCGAAGAATTTTCTCGCTCTCGCCTGGAGTCACTGGGTGAACGGCTCGTCGTGCAATATCGCGGTGAGATACTCCCCTTGCTTGATGTTTCAGCCGGACTGGCCGCGTTAGCAGTTCCACCGTCGCCGTGCGGCCCAGGTCCGGCGGCGCTTAGCGATCTGGTCTCGGTCGTAGTTTACGACGCTGGTGCGGAGCGGATCGGGCTGATCGTCGGGGCCATCTTGGACATCGTTAACGATCCGCTGGCCATTCGCGCGCTCGCCAATCGCGAGGGCGTGCTGTTTACGGCAGTCGTCCACGACCAGGTCACCGAATTTTTGGATGTCGCGGCCTTGATCGAAGCTACGAAACCACCTCATTTGCATTCAGTCAAATAACCGGCAACCGAGCCCTCACGAATGTCCCTTCCCCAACAATTTTGCACCTTTTATCTAGCCGGGCAGTGCTACGGACTCGACGTGCTAAGGGTGCAGGAAGTTGTCCGTAGTCAACCGCTGACAAGCGTTCCTCTCGCGCACCCGGCGGTGCGGGGGCTCATCAATTTGCGAGGGCAAATTGTGACGGCGATTGACCTGCGGCGGCGGTTGCACTTACCCGAACTCGCTGAGATCAGTGAGCCGTTGAACATCGTTTTGCAAACCGACGACGGCGCGGTCAGTTTGCTCGTGGACGATATCGGCGATGTGCTCGAGGTCTCGCAGGAGCAATTCGAGCTGCCGCCGGAAACGCTCCAAGGAGCGGCCGGCGAGTTCATTCAAGGCGTTTACAAATTGTCCGACCGGTTGTTGGTGATTCTGGACCCCGAGCGAATCGTCGCGATTACGAACCAACCCGCAACCAAGACCTAATCAGAGCTACACAGAGAATTCCTCCTGCACGACGAGTAAAGAGAATGAGCAAGAAACGATCGACCAAACCGCCGGCCGCTGTCAAAACATCTAATGCCAAACGGCAGACGGCCCAACAACGCCTGGAACTCGATCACGCGGGTCAAATTGCCGCCATTCAACGCTCGCAAGCGGTGATCGAGTTTGAATTGGACGGCACGATCATTCACGCCAACCAGAACTTTCTGAAATGCGTGGGCTACGCGCTCGACGAAATCAAAGGGAGGCGGCACAGCGAATTTGTCGATGAGGCGACCCGCAATAGCGAACAGTATCGCGATTTCTGGCAGCGCTTGAATCGCGGCGAGGACATCACCGGCGATTTTCGTCGCATCGCCAAGTGTGGACGCGAGATCTATATTCACGGCGTGTACAGCCCGATCCTCGATCGCGACGGAAAGCCCTTCAAGATCATCAAGTTCGCTACCGACGTGACCGAAACCCTCCTGCGGAACGCCGACAATGAAGGCCAGGTGGCAGCGATTGGCCGTGTCCAGGCGGTTGTGGAGTTCGGATTGGACGGCGTCATCACCAATGCCAACCAGAACTTTCTGCAGGCAATGGGTTATCGGCTCGACGAGATCATAGGAAAACATCACAGCCTGTTTGTCGATTCAACCCATTCCAGCAGTGCCGCCTATCGACAATTCTGGCTCGACCTGGCGGCTGGCCGTCAGCAGACTGGGCGGTTTCGGCGGCTGGGCAAAGACGGCAAGGAAGTTTGGATCGAAGGGTCGTACTTTCCGATTCTGGACTATGCCGGCCGTCCCTTCAAAGTGGTGAAGTATGCCACCGATATTACGCAGCTCAAGCAAGTCGAATCGTCGTTGGGAAATACGGTTCATTCACTTTCTAGCGCCGCTCAAGAGTTAACGTCCGTCAGCCAACTGATGGCGGCCAATTCAGAAGAGACGGCGTCGCAAGCAAGCGTCGTGTCGGCCGCCGCCGAACAGGTAAGCCGCAATATCGGCACCGTTGCCAGCGCCACGGAGGAGATGGGAGCGAGCATTCGGGAAATTGCCAAGAGCGCCAACGAAGCTGCCCGCGTCGCGACCTCTGCTGTCAAAGTGGCCGAGAAGACCAACGCTACGGTCTCGAAATTGGGGGCCAGCAGCGCCGAAATTGGCAATGTGATCAAGGTCATCACGTCGATTGCCCAGCAGACGAACTTGTTGGCGCTGAACGCCACCATCGAAGCCGCCCGCGCCGGTGAAGCGGGGAAGGGTTTTGCCGTGGTTGCCAACGAAGTGAAAGAACTCGCCAAGCAAACCGCCAAGGCCACGGAGGACATTAGCCGCAAGATCGAAGCGATCCAATCGGACACAAAGGGAGCGGTGGACGCGATCGCTCAGATAGGCACCATCATCAGCCACATCAACGACATTCAAAGCACCATTGCCAGCGCCGTCGAAGAACAAACAGCGACGACGGCTGAAATTGCTCGCAATGTGAATGAAGCGGCCCTCGGCAGCCGCGAGATCGCGCAAAATGTAACCGGGGTCGCCCAAGCCGCGCGCAGCACAACTAGCGGCGCAGCAAATACGAAGGCATCGGCCGACGAATTGGCGCGCATGGCGGTCGAGCTACAACATCTGGTGACAAAGTTGCAGGGCTGAGCGGTCAATGGGCGATAGCCACGAGGAACAGGATTCATGGAGAAGATTCGCGTCCTCGTCGTTGACGATTCTTTCGTTGTCCGACGAATCGTCACGGAAGAGCTGACCTCACAATCCAACATCGAAGTAGCCGGCACGGCTGCGACGGGCAAGCTCGCGCTCGACCAGATGAAGATGCTCAATCCCGACCTCGTGATTCTCGATATCGAGATGCCCGAGATGGATGGCCTCAAGACTGCGGCGGATTCCGGAACTCGGAACGATGATGCACCCCGTCGGCCCGGAGCATTTCGGCGTCAACGATCGCTCCTTGCTCGCCGTGCTCAATCCAGAGCGACTGCGTCGGGTCCTGACAAGGATGCTCGACGAGAACGAGTTCTTCGGGCCTTACGGCATCCGCTCAATCTCGAAATTCCACGAGCAAAATCCCTACGTCTACCACCTGAATGGTCAAGAGTACCGAGTGGACTACTTGCCGGCCGAATCGAATACTGGGATGTTCGGCGGCAACTCCAACTGGCGCGGTCCGGTATGGATGCCAGTCAACGCCATGATCATCCGCGCCTTGCTGCAGTACTATCTGTACTACGGTGACAACTTCAAGATTGAATGCCCCACCGGTTCCGGCAACACGCTGAACCTGTTCGAGGTGAGCAAGGAGCTTTCGGACCGGCTTACTCGAATCTTTTTGCGCGACGAACATGGCCGCCGTCCGGTGAATGGCGGGACGGAGAAATTCCAGTCTGACACTCAGTGGCAGGATTGCCTGCAGTTCTTCGAATACTTTCACGCCGATAACGGTGCAGGGTTAGGCGCAAGTCATCAGACCGGCTGGACGGGATTGGTGGCGAAGTTCATCCAGCTCTACGGCTCTTTGGACGCGGAACGGGGCTTGGCAGCGGGCAAGATGTCTGCCTTTCACAAAGTGGGAGCGAAACCCTAGGCCTTGAGTAAACTGCACAAAGCGATCAGGAGTAAACTTCACAAATCTCCGCTTAACGGGACTTTTCGATTGCCAGTCGAGCCCGAGATTCAGGGCGCGGCTTCATGCTCGCATGGTAGTCGTATCCCCGATTCAGAATGCGCACGACTTCCTCGCTAGTTTGCTGTGCGCGATGCACGTGTGCATGTGTCGCGTTGAAGGCCAGCACGCTTTTACAACCAGGATGGGAAGCACTACGCACCGACACGACTCCGTCGGAGGGGCCGTCGAGCGACAATGGATGAGAGCACCCGATGATGCTGTGCACCTTAATGCCAGCTTTCAGCTTCATTTTCCGCATGACGTCTAGAAGTGGCGATTGAGGAGAGAGCACGTCGATGCTCGTTGGCATGCGCGCTTCAATCAATGGGTTAAAAGTCTGAGGATTGTCGCGAATCATTTGTTCGTGCATCGCCGCCTGTGCGGGTGATGGTTCCACCAGCATGGCCGCTCCACGTCCAATCAGTCCGCTCGACGACAACGACCCCGCGTGAGGCGATGCGATAAAAATCACGCGATCGACATGAGGGGAAGGATCGAAATAGCAGTTCTCGGCTAGGAACGCCCGCGCTTCCTCTGTCGTTACGATTGTCTCCAGAGGACGATTGGCAAGTTTGTTCCAGATCAAATCCTCCGAGTGAGTTATCTGCAGTTTGGCGACGAGCCCGCCCATGCTATGCCCGATCAGCACCATGTTTCTCAAAGCAGGATCGCTTTGTTCAGGGTCGAGTGCCGCCACGACGGCTCGCAGTTCCGCTTGCAAGATCGTTGCGGACTGAAGAAATCCCTGGCCGGTGGGATAGCGAAAAACCCAGAGCTGGTGACGATCTAAAAAACCGGGAACAGCGCGCAAGTCATTGATCATATCCGCCCCGCTTTGCGGATCGGAAAACAGCCCGTGAATCAAAACCACCGGGATCTTTCCAGCCTGATTGGGTTCGAGCAAATTGAGCCGGGCTCGCGACGCCGCTCCACTTGGTTCGACAAAGCCGGCAAAATAGGAGCGCGGCGCATTTTCCAAAGTGACGGCGATAGTCCGGAGATTGTTTTGTGGGCGCCGCGGATCATGAGCACTTCACCGTTGGCGGCGCGACGAGGCCGAGCGGTGCGAATCAGGCCCTGCCCTACTAACTTGCGGCCATGCACGCCGAGACGGATGGATTCTGAATGAAGCTATCCATTGCCAAGCGGCTAAGCACGAAAAGGCATTTGCCCTTCCCTAATGCCAATTGAAAGAAGTTGCGTATCGCGCCGGCGACATGACCATGACGCCGATAGGAACCACAATCACTTTCCGAACTGCATCGCAAGACTATTCTAGGACTTGTGACTTATCAGTAAAGGCGACGAAAAACCAGTAGCTCGCTCGGATATCGCGGCTTGCCGATCAATGCGAATCGGTAGCTCAGTTGTCATCCAAGGACATCAGCATTTCCTCTCTGCTGGGATCAAGATGGAACCGAGAGACCAAGACAGAACCGACACTGCCGCGCGGGTTCGCGCACAAAATGAACTCACGTCGCCGGGAAGAGGAGCGGCAAAGCTCTTTCCGGCGGGACCCCCAGCAGGTAGGGATCGTTCATCGCGCTCATCCGACTCAGGATGGATCTCACCTTTTGGCGGTTCGACTGGGACGTGAGGTCCCCGCAGAAAACGACATACAGTTTCGCCAGACCGTGTTGACGCGAGTCCTGCATTTGCACGATGGTCGTGCCCGTGAACGTTTTTTCTTCGATGTCGAAGTTACTTTTTAACTGAATCCCGTGCTTGGTTCCGTCCCGCCACTCAATCAAAAGGTCGCAGCCGCGATCCTGCAGCGACTGCAAAATCGTCATTCGCGGCCTGTCGGGAAGCTGCTTATCAAGAATGGTTTGCAGTCGCTCTACCAGCGCGTCGTGGGCCTGCCCGCGGAAGCGTGCGGTGAGCGCGATCGCGCACGCGTCCGAGGGCCAGAGGAGGTCCTCTAGGACTTTCGATTTCTCGCCCGCCTGCGAGTCGGATGCCTTGAGCGCTGTACCCAGCTTCCTCAGCTCGCCGTCCAGCCAAGTTATCAACCACTCTGCCTCGGATTCAGCGTCTTCATCGTCGGAGCGCGTCAGTTCCAGGAATTTTCGCCAGTGTCCCGCCACCTGGCGCGGTAGCGTCCCGCCGAAAAAGACTTGCAGCGCGGCGATCGCTCCATGCAATCGATGCCCTTTGGGCACTCGTTCCAGCAGATACCCGGATTCGCTGGGAGAGTTGAGGCTATTCCAAATCTCTAGTTCGTGGCGTACCGCTTTCAAAGCTGCCGCCAACTGCGCCGACCGATGCCTTTCGAGAAAGTCACGCAGCGCCCGCACGACCGGTTTCAGTAGCTCTTCGATCTGTGCGACGGTGCCTAGATCGAGGGTCCGGTTCAGCACGCTCGCCAGGGTTTGGGCCAACGCCGCCGGAAGTTCGCTCAGCTCTTGGGCGCGACGTTTTGCCTCGCTCCACTTCACTCCCTGGCGCAACTGGTTTTCGATACTCGCATGCGTGTACTTTCCGGCGCGCAGCGCATCGGCCTGTTCGCGGATCTCCAGATAGACGAATTCCAGAAAGCGAACGTGTCCCTCGGCCGTATTGGGAAAGCGGTTGATGAGTGTGAAATCCTCAGTGTCCGCCGCCCGTTCTATTTCCAGAAGCGCAAAAGGATCTTCCGTCGACGAGGCTTGGGCAATCCCATGCAGGGCCCTCAAACCACGCTCAGCAACCGTGTTCAGGTCGGGAAAGAATTCCATGTACGAGGTGAACTGTGGCGGACCAGGATTTGTCACCCCGAGGACGACGCCAATGGGCCGTCCCGTCCAGCTGGCCGGGGCTTGTTGCGGTAGGATGGCTGCGCGCATCCTCTTGGCGATACGAGCAGCATCATTGAGTTGCTCGACGACTTGCTCCAAACCGAGGGGCGGATACTGCATCGCGGCTCTTAGCTGAAGCAGCGAATTCCACATCTGATCGAACATCGGCTTATGCCGTTCCCAAGCCGACGCGTCATAATAGAAAGCGCGCGAGCGTGATTCTTCGCAGAAATCCGCGCCGAGTCTCCCGGCGGCGACGAAGACCTGGCGGGCTTGTTCTTGGACTTGGTCCATCTCTGACTTCGACACGCTGCACTCCTTGACCAACGATTGCCACGTTCCATTTGGCGTCCCAAGCGATGTGGCGCAACTGCCGGTCAGACCGTACGAGGCAGTGCTGATCACTATTCTACCGTCAGTGCGTTCACTCGCATTGTCGCCAGATTGCAAATCTGCCGAAACCGTATTTGTTACGGCGTGAGCCCGCCTGCGAGGACTGCTGCCAAGCACTACGGAACCGTCCAGTCCCACGGCCGATGCCGGACGGCTCCGCTTCAACGCAGAATCCGATAATTCCGTTCATTGCAGTCGCAACAGTGGAAACCAAAAATAGAGCAGCTATGATACTCGGCGAGTCGCCTGCCAAATGCAATTGAGCCTAACGCCGTTATGAACGCAGCTTGCCCATTCTGTCGGCAACTCCTCAGTTTGCGAACCGAGCACATTGGCACATCGCTGCAGTGCCCGAATTGCCATGGAACGTTTTCGGTCTCATCATCTCCAACTCCCGGACCAAGCGACGACGACGGGTTGGGACAAGAAGATATCCACCCTGGTTTGCTCTTTGCACTATTGGTTGCTGGGCACATAACGGCGGCAATCATTCTCACGATTGCTTTCGGCGCTTGCCTCAGTATGTTTTTGGTTGCTGCGGCAGTTTTAATCGAACTCGGCGTTTGGCAATGGCGCAAATTAGGACCGCAAATCGGTGAGGCGGTTAAGTATCACAGTGAGCGTAGCCTTAACCTTGCCCGGTTCCAAGAATTCCTGGGAAACGATTCGCCAAAAATTGCGGACTCTGATTCTGCGACGAGCCCCGTGTCGTCTTCAGCTCCGATTCAGTCTAAAGAAACTAATTCTGCTCCGAAGTTGCAAACGGTGGAGTCAACGAAAGCAGCAACCCCACCTCCGCATGGCGCAGTTGCAAGCGAAGCCGTTGTGGTCCCGCTGAAGTCACGAGAGAGTACGACTGTCCAGTCGATTCCGCAGAAACCAGGATTTTCCCTATCCAACTTTTTCATTTCTCCAGTATCGCGCCGGGGCGGACATACTCTCAATGAGCAAGGCGCCAACCTCCGACCAGGCGCCGGTGACTTTTTCGGCCGAGGCACAACCCTCAATTTGGGTCGGTTCGCGCTTAGCGAGCCGTTGGTTTACGTCACAGCAGGCCTGCCTTCATTCAAGGCCCCCGACGCTTCACTAATCGACGGTTCACTGCCGATCGCTCCACCCGGCGCAAATCCCAAGGACCGCCTTCCTTACTGGCCCAGTTATGCAGAAGCCACATCCCAGCAACGCGCAAAATACCTGGACTGGCTTGCGGGAGGACGACGCGATCCAGCGATTGAACTCGGCTACGTTTTCATTTACTTCTACGGGCTGGAGCGACGCGTACTGATTGATGGGGCGGATCATCTGCCAATCATCGAAGAAGTTCTGCGACTGCGAACGATTTATCGCGACTCTCGCTCGTTCGATCGATATTCTGCGTCACTTTTGTGGATCACTGTTGCGTTGGCAGGCCGGCTTGGCGGGCTCACCGATCAGCTATTCCGTTCAGCAATCTCGTCGACTTCGAAGTGGGACGAACAGCTGCTCGCGCAATGCCTGGCCTATTTTCAGGAGAGGTCTTTGCCATTGCCGGTGGATGTCGCCTTCCTCGCGGCGCAGCTTGATCCTCGAACTCCGTCTAGCGTTGTCGTCCGGCGTCAAGAAACTCGCTTCAAGGAGTTATTTGCGAAGCGATATTACGATCGATTTGGAAATGGAGTGTTGCTCAAATCGGCGAAGCGCAGCCGCCCCGTGCACTACCACGCGGCCAGTGCGACGCTGAATCAATCGCAATTGGCAGGTCAATTCTCCCGCTCCTTACTAGAACTCCCTGACGTGCTGGGAATCTCGTCACAGTTCAAACCCCTTTTGGAGATTTGGGAACAATGCATCGAAGAATTGCGCGCTTTCGACAAAGTTAGCCGCACCGGGAAGGGACCTCTCAGCGCCGATGCCTTTGAGGCGCTGCCAAGCGAACTTCGCATCGGGGAGCATCCCGAAACGGATCAGTGGATTCAGCTCTGGGCCGATCGATCCAGCTCGAACGGTCTGCCCGTTGTTCCAGTTGCAGCACTGGCCGCCTTGAAAGGATTCGAGCAACGCACAACATTGCTCAAATCGCAGTGCGACAGATTGCTGTCGACCGCGGACTGCCTCGCGATTGGGGTTGAACCCGACGCGCGGTTGACGGGAAAAAACTATCGCTGGGACGACAATGTTGTACTTTTCGAGCGGGAGTCAGTCGAGCGATCAAATGCCGCAACCTATCAGGCGGCGGCCCTATTGCTCGAACTAGGCGTGCATATCGCGGCCGCAGACGACAAAGTGGATGAGGAAGAGTTGGCGATTATCGCCAAGCAACTTGAAGACCAGTTCACTTTGACCGCGGATGAGGTGAAACGTTTTCAATGCCGACGACAGTTGCTTTGCCTAAATCCGCCCAAGGAGGCTCGAGTCTCCGCTGCGATCCGCAAAAAGCTAGGGAAGCAGCAGCGCAGACTAATTGGTGAATTCTTGGTTGGCATTGCGGCTGCCGATCAGGTGATCACCTCTGGGGAAATGGCGTCACTGAGGCGACTTTATTCGCAGCTGGAACTTGACGCAGCTGACCTGGACAAGTTGCTTGCTCCCCTCGCAACAGCAAAGCCGATCGAAGCTCCGAAGCAAACCGTAGTTGCCAAACCCGAGGAATTTCGCCTCGATCTGCGTGCTGTGTCTAGAATTATGGATGAGACAAAGGAAGTTGCCCGAATCTTGCAGGATGCGATGGATGTCGAAGACGAACCAGAAATCTCGTCGGCGCCGCTCGCTTCGACATTGACGCTATCGACCGCTACACTGAGGCCTGCTAGCGAATCGACCGCAGTCATTGATCGGGCTGCGATTCTAAATGCGGAGCACTCGGCTGACGCAAGCCTGGACATTCGCTATCAGCCGTTCTTCCGCGCCCTCCTCACGAAGCCAGCATGGACAATCACAGAGGCTCGCGAACTTGCCAAGTCGCACCATGTAATGCTGAACGGGGCGATCGAGTCAATCAATGAATGGTCTCAAGAGCAATTTGGCGACTGGTTGATTGAAGAAGGAGATCAGCTCGTCATTCATTCCCACATCCTGCGCAAGTGAACCCAATGTCGAAGATTCCGGTTCGGGAACGCACTGCCATCCTTCAGTCGCTGAAAGCCGGCGTTGTGCCGGCAATCGGCCTCCCCCACATCCAAGTTGGCAGAAAGGAGGAAGTTGAGGCGCTGGTTAAGGATCTGCAAATCGTGGAGGAAGGCAGCTCGACCGTACGATTCATCGTTGGGCGTTTTGGGAGTGGCAAGACATTCTTTCTGAACCTCATTCGTAATGTAGCACTGCAGCGCAAATTTATCGTTTTGCAGGCAGACATTACTACCGACCGACGACTGTATGGCACCGGAGGCGAGGGTCGGGCGCTCTATGCTGAATTGATGCGCAACCTTGCTACCCGCGCGAAGCCCGAGGGCGGAGCACTTCACAGCTGTGTGGAGCGATGGATCGGCGAAATCGACCACGAAGTGAAAACTGGCGGCGGTGACGCGGAGGACACTCGCCTTCAAATCACAAAGCAACTGCGTGGCCTGCAAGACCTAGTCGCTGGATTTGACTTTGCTACCGTAATGACAAAGTACTACGACGCGTATCAAAGCCACAACGAAGACCTGCAGGACAAAGCGCTTCGCTGGTTTCGGGGCGAGTATGCCACGAAGACAGAAGCCCGCGAAGCCCTTGGCGTACGCACGATTATCGACGACAGCAACGGCTACGACTACTTGAAGCTGTGGGCCGCCTTCGCGCGGCTCGCCGGCTACAAGGGACTGCTGGTCAACATCGATGAACTTGTGGTGCTGACACATCGGCTCACAAATACGATCGCGCGCAACAAGAATCTCGAGGCGATTTTGCGGATCATCAACGATTGCCTCCAAGGGCGCGCCGAAGGACTTTGCTTTTTGCTGGCGGGAACGGACGAGTGTGTCGAAGACAAACGTCGCGGGCTCTACAGTTACGAGGCACTGCAAACTCGGCTTGCACCAAATCGCTTCGCATCGGAGGATCGCAGGGATTTCTCCACCCCAATCATCAAACTGCAGAATCTGAGTCCCGAAGACTGCTTCGTGTTGTTGAGCAATGTTCGAAGTGTTTTTGCTGGGGGTGATCCGACCAAGCACTTGATTTCTGACGAGGGAATCATCAGCTACCTCCAGGACTGTCAGCAGCGGATGGGCGCCGCGTACTTTCAGACGCCACGCCAGACTGTGCGAGACTTTGTAAACCTTTTGGGGATTCTCGAGCAGAACACTTCGACAAAGTGGCAAGAATTGCTTCGATCCAAGGAGTTCGTCTCACCTACAGATCCCCATAGCATACAGGGCAAATCTGAAACGTCGGAAACCGATCTCAGCGAGTTCAGTCTCTGATGAGCGCGTTCGAACTCTTGGCGCGACCGATCCAGAATTCCCTTTGGGACCTGGGTTGGCAAAGCCTGCGGCCGATTCAAGTTGAATCCATTCAGCAGATTCTGCAGACCGATCAGCACCTCTTGATTTCCGCTCGTACCGCGTCCGGTAAAACGGAAGCAGCATTTCTGCCCATTCTTTCGGACCTCGTCCTAAACCAGCCGAGTTCAATCGGCGCGGTCTATGTTGGGCCGCTCAAGGCGCTTATCAACGATCAATTTCGGCGGCTCGATGCGCTCTGTGAGCGGGCGGAGATTCCGGTTCATCGTTGGCACGGAGATGTCGGCGCAGGAAAGAAGGCCAAATTAACTGCAGATCCGCGTGGTGTGCTTCTCATCACGCCGGAATCGATTGAGTCGCTCTTTGTGAATCGCTCACAGTTTCTAAGTTCCATGTTTCAGGGACTGCGATACGTCGTTATTGATGAAATCCACGCGTTGATCGGCCGCGAGCGCGGTTTGCAGCTCAGAAGTCTGCTGTGCCGATTGCGGCGCTACACCCATACGAGTTTCCGAATTGTCGGTTTGTCAGCGACAGTTGGCGACGCGATTGAAACCTACAAGCAGTGGATTGCTCCCGACAAGCCATCGTCGGTCGCACAAATAGTCGACTCAAATGAGAAAAAGCGGGTCCTGTTTGGCATCCAGACGTTTTTGAACGATGAAGACCGAGCTGAAAAGACGCTCGATGCGCCTGGCGACGATCAAGGATTCGCCCAGATCCCGGCGTCATTGCTGGCGAACATTGATCAGCACTTCGCGGGGCGAAAGAACCTGATTTTCTGTAATCGGCGGGAACAAGTTGAACAGTTCGCAGATGAACTCAACTCCATCTGCCAGCGATCGGGCCGCATTCAAGAGTACTGGGTGCATCACGGTTCCGTGAGCCGTGAGATTCGTGAGGACACCGAACTGGCAATGAGGGGTAGTCTTCCCGCTACAACGCTTTGCTCATCTACGTTGGAACTTGGTATTGATATTGGCAACGTCACGACTGTCGGCCAGATCGGACCGACTTGGTCAGTGAACTCGCTAGTGCAGAGACTCGGAAGGAGCGGACGTCGGGACGACGAGCCCCATTGCATGCGAGTCATGTTGACAGAACGGCGGGCCAGTGCAAAAGCACACTTGGTGGACCGATTGCACGCTTCGCTGCTGCAGGCGATCGCAACTGCCGAGCTCATGCGCGAACGCTGGGTTGAGCCGCCGACAATCGCTTCAATGGATCTTAGCACGCTGACGCAACAGATATTGAGCTGTTTGACTGAAACTGGTGGGTCCCGCGCCGAAGAGTTGTTTCAGCGGCTGGTAAGCGAGGGTGCCTTCCGAAAACTAGACGCCAAGTTATTTGCCCAAGTACTTCGCGCGCTCGGCAGATCTCAGCTTATCGAACAGACTCCCGACAAGACGTTGATCCTGGCCCCGGATGGCGAGCGGGTCGTTCATGACTTCGACTTCTACAGTGCCTTTGAAACCGGCCTCGAGTTCTCAGTGCGCCATGATGACCGCCTGATCGGAACGCTGCCGGCGATGTTGCTTCCGACGGAGGGCGATCACTTGCTTCTGGGTGGAAGACGGTGGCAAGTCGATGCGATCGACACCAAGCGTGTCGAAATTCTGGTGCGCCCGGCGCATGGCAGAAAACCGCCTCGGTTTTTGGGAGGCGGAGGCCAAGTACATCAGCGGGTTCGGGAAAAGATGCGGGAAATCTTGTTTGGGTCTTCGCAGTATAACTATGTGGACCAAACATCTGCGCAATTGCTCGAAGAGGCCCGGATCACTGCGAGCGAGGCACGGATTGGTACAAAGTGTTTTATTGAAACTGCTGACAACTCGTTGCTTTGGTTCACTTGGGTCGGTTCTACAACACAAAATACCTTGCGGTGGATTCTCGAAGGCCTCAACCTCAAAGTAATCGACCATGACGTCGCGCTCGAAATTCCGCTTTCGCAGCAAACATTCCTGAAAGTTCTGACGCAACTGAAGTGTGCCACCCTCTCGTCGCTTGATATCGCGAAATCCTCGAAGATTCGCGAGCTACGAAAATTTGATCGGTTCTTGGACGAATCTCTGCTGGTTAAGGCGCTCGCCGCTGACCATATCGATATTGACGAGGCAACGAGTCAAGTCCTTGCAGCCGTCAGCGAACTCGAATCGCTGGGATTCCAGAGTTCGAGTCACCTCGATCTGGCTCCAGGACAACTCGCGGCAATTCAAGACGATAGCGATGAAGAAGCTGAATTCGTCACCGAACCGGTCCAGCTGCCATTTCCCGCAGAAACTCCTCTGTCGACTTTTGACTTTATCGTGTTCGATCTAGAAACGACTGGACTGCACCCTGCTGTGAGCAAAGTGCTGGAGATCGCCGCAATTCGGTTTAGGATCGATGGAACTGAATCCGCGCGATTTCACTGTCTTGTCAATCCAGAGTGCGACATTCCCGAGCAAGCAACCGCGGTTCATGGCATAACATCAGAGCACGTTGGAGACGCACCGGTTCTGGAAAGCGTATTGCCCCAGCTTGCTCAGTTCCTTTCGTGCCCTTCCGCATTTCTCTTCGCCCACAACGCACCCTTCGACCTTGGTTTTCTTGCGTTGGCAATGGATACCCACTGCGTAGAAAAGCCCACCCCGCCAATATTTGACTCGTTACAATTGGCGCGAGGAATGTTGCCCGGCATTGCAAACGGTCGCCTTGAATCAGTGGCGAGAGAACTGGGAGTTCTTGTTTGCGACCGACACCGCGCAATGGCCGATGCTGAGGTCTTGAAAGGCGTGATCCTTGGGTTGCTCGGCAAACTTCGGGTTGTCGGAGATTTGCTGGAATTCGTAGTTCCGCGGCATTTTTCCGATGTCGATTACCGTGTTGCAAGTTTGCCCGAAGGATTCCAAGCCTTAACTTCGGCTATCGAAGACAAGCACCCAGTGATCATGGTCTACGCTGGAAAAGTTCGGTCCCAATCAGTTCTAACTGTCACGCCGCTCGCATTAGTCCAATATCACAAGCGCCAATACCTTCGGGCGTTTTCTCACACGGCTCAGCAAGTGAGGACCTATCGGCTTGATCGAATCAAGACGTTACGCATTACTTAGTCGACGCTACTTCTCACTTTGCCGTTGGGTCGGCCACGGCAATTATTCGGGATCGATCACGAAACTTTGACTCCGATTGGCGGTCAACTCCAGGCAGCTTGGAGTTCCTGCGGGCCGAGGACTTCCTCGGGAACTCGTTGACCTGCCGTCAGAATCTTGTCGACGATTTCTCGAACGGACGGACCTAAGAAGGCAAGCAGCGAACGAAGTTTGTCTTCACTCGGACGCTGCCTGGCTTTGTCCTTCCAGCCCTCTGGCTGACCAAAGCGATTAGCGGATTCCAGCATCGCCTGATGCAACTCGGCGGCGGGTTCGACCTGTGGCAATCCGACTCGTACGGCGGCGCGCGAGGCTCTGGAGGCGATTCGCAGGCCATGTGCGTCGAGGTCGCCGACATAGTAGATTCGCTGTACGGGTCGACTCAACATTAATAACGAGGGAAGCGATTGCGAAATCGCATTGCCGCCGCCGAACCCGACCATACCATAAGGGGGCGATGCAAGTGATCGCAGCGAGGTGCGGGCAAGCGAAAAGGCATCGGCGTTCTCAAAAATGATGATGGACGACACATCTGAAATGCGTTCGTAGGCCAGCGGCGGCGTTTCGGAAAAGCAGCCGAGCATTTCCAGGTCCAAGCGGCCCTTGGCGAATAGCGTGGTTTGCGCCAGCTCTCCGAGTCGCTTCTCGCGGCCAGTCAATTGAAGCGAGCGATACTTCAGCGGCGCCCGGCTTTGAAAGTCGCCGCGCACGAGACCTTGGTGGACGCGGAGGAAAAACTCTTCAATTTCTGAGGTCATACGGGTAAGCTCGGCGACCCAGCGGAGCCGAGCATGCCAAGGATAGGTCTTCCAATTCGTGTCTTGCGGCGGTTCGGATGTGCGCAGCAAGTAAACTGCGGTGGGCGTCGCGGGACGCAGCGTCCGGTCCCAGCGACTACCTTTGGGACGCGGGAGTTGGATGATCTGTTGCCCCGCTAACTCTTCAAGCGCCGCTACCAGCCATTGCCTTCTATCAGCAGCCTGAGCGAGCGTCGGAAACGCTGTGGAGAAGGCCAACCAGAGAGTTGGCGCATCAACCCAACGCCGTTCCGATCGGCGAAGTTCACTAGCAAATGTGTGGAGCCTAGCCACATCTAGTTCATTGAGCATGCAACTCCTCCGGCGCGGCGGAAGAGTCGTCCGAGCTATCCCGTCGCGCGACTCTCGCCGCTTGAATCACCGGGGTATCCGAATCTAGCTCGACGATATGCTGGCCGTTGTTGCGGTTCACCCGATCGTTTCTGAGCCGAATCAGATTGGGAAGCGGTCGGAGCGCTTCATAATCGTTCACGCCTGTAGTGTAGATCAATTGGATTCCCATCGCGCGCGCCACATCGAGTTGGAGATTGATAAAGGTCACTCGCGACGCGCTGCCGATAGGGTTATCAAGAAGCAACACGCCAGAGGGCTTATGGTGCAGGCCCCGACGCTTGGCACGCAGCTGCGCCAATGTGCAATACAGCAAGACAGCACAGGTGAGGCGTTCACCTCCGCTGAACTTGGCGAATTCGGGAATCTCCAGCCGCTGACCCTTGTGATTCGGATCGGGATTAAGCACTCGCACCCGCACCGGCCGCGCTAGTCGGCGCACAGCACTCTGAATTAACTTGAGGCCAGTGGGCATTTGCTTCTCGTCAACCAACTCGTCGATGAGTTCGGCCAACCGTCCTCGCTGTTCCGCCGGATCTTCCGGCCAATTGAGACTGATCGTGAGGAATTGAGATCCTGCCAACTCGGGAACACTGTCAGGCAGTCGACTCAGATTAGCGGCCGAGCGCAGCACGCTGTAACCATCGCCGGCGATGGCCTGCAGTTCACTGACCAGTTGATTGCGATTCTGGCTAACTTCGTCGAGCTTCTCATCAATCGTTTTCAAACGCAGTGCAAGTTGTTCTAAAAAATGCTGAACATGCTCTTCTAGTTGGCTCTCGTCGCAACTGCGGAACTGGCGAATGACCTGGCTCTGCAGCTGGTCGAACCGTTGATCGCTGACCCACTGGCGGACGTCTTTGACAATTCGCTGACGCCGTGCCGTGATCTCCGCGTCGTCTTCCTTGAGTTTGGCAAGCGTGGTGTCAAGCCTCTGCAGTTCCGGTCGTATTTCAAGGTCGGCTAGTGCTAGTGCATTGATCGTCGGGAGCACTGCCCCCGCGGCCACTAGCCGTGCCAATACGTCGCCTTGGCTGCGTTCGATCGTTCTCATTTGATCCCTCAAGGATCGCATGACCTCAGCCGAGTGCTCCGCATCACTTTGTGACTGACTAGCTGCCGCGGCCAAGCTGAGACTCCGTTGCTGAAGTTCCATTTGCTGCTGAGCGGATGCTTCGGTGGAGGCGATGGTCTGATCTGCAATCTCCAGGCTCGCGGGACGATCGCCTTCCTCCAGGATTTCGCTCGCGCCCATATCACGACAAACTTGGAATGCGGTGCGCTGTTTCTCACCGGCTTGCTCCCACGCATTTTTGCTGGTCTTGACGGCATTCAGCACGACGAAGGTCGCTTGGTAGGCGTTTTCGTAAGCCAGGTCGGCATGGTCTGGATCAGCCAGCGTCTGGAGTGCGGCGAATACTTCTTCCTCGCGAAGGTTACCTAAGTGCTCGGAGTACTTTCGGCGCAACGGAAGCGCGTTTTCTTCGTTCTCGCGGGCCAGTTGCAGCAATCCTTCTTCCCCGACGTTTTCCTCGTACTGCGCCTTGTGTCGGATGTATTCGTCTCGTAGCTGCTGGATCGGCCCAGGCTCGTGAGTCCGCGGTGCGGCCGAGCGGTAGGCGATTTGGGATAGCAGCAATTCCGATTGGGATAAGTCATGACGAACGGCCGCCAGTCCACTTTGTTCCAACCCTTCTTTCTGCTCGACGGCCTCTGCATCCTCCAGGCAACGCTTTTGTTCGCTCCGCTTCGCTCTGATGGCAAGTTTGGCAGCCTCCAGTTCCAGACGACGCTGCAACGACTTTTCTTCGAACTGGTCGATATACTGTTGGACCATTTGGAGATGGCGTTCCAACTCACGCAACGACCGCCGGAGATCTGTCAGTTCACCCTCTTTCTGAGTAATGGCACGCTCGGTGTCACTGATCTGCGTTTGAATGCCTGATTGTCGCTCCTTCTCAGCCTCAACTCGGGAACGCAAATTGTCGAGTTCCAACACTTGTTGTGGAAACCAACCCCGTGGGTAGGCCTGCTGGAAGGCGCGCAGGCGCACATCGAGGTCGACAACCTGTTTGTGGTCACTTTCCGCATCGCTAATCTGGCTGCCGGTCTTTTCCAACTGCGTCTCCCGACGCAGCAGTTCCTGCTGTCCGGCGGATCGGTCAAACCAAGCGTCGCTGTGCGGGCCAAGCACCAGACAATCCGCCAGTTGATTCGTCTGTACCGAACGCTCCGGCGCCAGCACCAGCGGCATTTCGAACTCGATTCCGGATTCTGCCGCCAGTGCACACGCGGTGGTAAAGTCCTCATCGGCAACTACGATTCCAAGCGCGGTCTGAGGCGCAGCCTGGACCGCTGGACGGGGGGCGGTGACGTTTTCCGCGAGATAGAGCCAACCGGACCACGCCCGAACCCGCCCATAAAAAATTGCCAACAGCCGCTCGACATCGCGTGTGGGGGGAAGTAGCCCGCCGTCGCTCAGATAATGCACCGCGCGTTGGTCCTCCTGCATCGAGACACGCAAAGCGACGAGTTGTTGCATGACCGATCCCGCACGGTGACGTACGAGACTGAGTGTCGTGTCGTTTGTTTGCTCCAAGTCGGCGCACTCAACTTCCAATATGTGGCAGAGGAGGGGCTCTGTTTCCAGTTCGCGGCGTTGAGCGGTCGCCGCATCAAGCTTTGCCTGGGCCGTTTGCTCCTCTGCGACGGCGGCCGCGTGGTCGAGCGCCACCTCTTGCTTCTGGCTGGAGAGAACGTCTTTTTGACGACGGTGCTCCTTGAGCGCGGCTTCGAGCGCAGCTTCCGCATGTTGCTGCCGCGACAGGAAATTGCTAAGCCTCGCCTTTCCGTCAATTCCCGTTTCGTTCGGCAAGAGCACACTGGCGGCAGTGAGCGATTGGAGGCGCTGCGAACCTTCGTTGAGCAGTGTCTCGATGTGCGCGATGTTCGCGTCGTGCCGGGCGATATTTGCATTGCAAAGGCCGGCAGAATGACGAAGCTCGCGAGCTTCCCGTTGCATTTCCTTGATTCGCTCGGCAGCACCGGACTCCTGCCTGCGCAGCGCATCGAGACTTGCCTGGAGGGCGTGTGCATAGCGGTCGGCGGCAGCGGTCAACAAGTCCATGAGTGGCTGGTGCTCGGTTTGAAGGCGCTGCAGTGCAGCACGATATTCGGCGGCATTGCGCTCAAAGCGCAGGGCGTTCTTGAGCGGGATCGCCGCCTGCCAGATTTTTGCTTGACGGCTCGCCTGTTCATGGCGAGCCTGACTCGCCTCATGTTCTTTAGCGGCGAGACGCAAGCGCTCATTGGCCGCAAATAGCGTCAGGGCGGCCGCGCGCATGCGTAAAGCCTTAGCGGCTACCCCGTGTTCCTCGGCCTGCTGACGTTCACGCTGAGAGTCCTCTGCAAAGTGCGTTGCGGCCTGATCCCATTCCGACAACCGATCCCGGATGTGCGCCGAGAGGAATAGCAGCCAGCTCTGGCAGTTTCCGGCCACCCCCTGCAAGTATTTTCGTGAGGCGGCAATCGCCGTCATCGGGCTTAGGTGACCGAGTAATCCTTGGAGTAGATCGCGTTCCGGTCGGAGGCGGTGGTTGCACCGCCGGAGATCGTCCCGATGCTTTTCCAGGTTGTCGCGCACGGTATCAGCAAGAGCCGGATCGAGCACCAGTTCCAAGAGGAAATCTACGAAATCCTCATGGGTATCGAAGCGGAACAACTCATCCGCGCCTCCTTCGCGGTGATTCATGATCACTTGGTAACGAAACAACTCTGGGTCGATGCCAGCTCGCTCCAGCACATCGCGCCACTCGCCTTGATGTTCCGTAATCAGTACGTGACGGCTGGGATGCTGCTTTTGGAGCGCATGCCATTCTTGTCGAAAGCTGGTGGACGTGAGACGAGCAGCCCGCTTCCCATTCTCCTCACGATAAAGGGGAAGCCCCTCGATCGTCAAACGCGGCTCCTCAGGTGTCACCCGGCAGGCAAAGTACCAGCGTTTGAGGTCGGTACCCTTCCAGTCGTAGAAGGTGCCGGTGATAAATCGCTCGCCATAGTCCTCGAATGCTAGTTGGCCGCGAGGACCATCTAGTTCCCATTCGTAAGCGATGACCGAGTGATCCGAAGCTTGGACATACTCGCGGAGTTCGCGCTTAGTCTCCGCCGAAGTACCGAGGAACTCGCGGCGATTAGGCCGGACGCCGGCGAAGAAGAGGTTCAAAATCGACGACTTACCGCCGCCATTGCGCAGCCAGAGCGTGGAATCAACGGGGCGGCCCTCGGCGTCCCGAAAGTCGAGCAGCAGATCACCGAAGCGCGCATTAGGATGGCCCACGGAGGCGAAACGCAGACGAGTTATTTTGGGCATACACGTGGTCCCGCGGTAGCGCTCGAAGTGGCAGGCTGGTCGAGGAGTATTTGAATACGCGCGTATAACGTCGTTGCAGCCAGTTCTTTGACCAGGACGTGATACCGCCAAGTGGCCTGGAAGGTCGGAACTTCGTTACGCTGCTGCACGAAACACCCGAGTTCCGTGAGTCGGACAAGATTCCGCTCGATGATGCGATGGGTCGAGCGAGGTGCCGCTCGCTCATCGCGAGTTTCTTGCATCGAAAGTCGACTTTGATAGACGCGCCAAGCCTCGTAGACTCCCGCGCTGACGTCGGCCGCGCTCGGATCAGCATTGCCCTTGGCATGTTCGGCCAGGCTCTCGCAGATGCGGCGCAAGGTTTCGTCAATTTCATCGACAACAACCGGCGGCCTGGCAACCACGGCATCCTCTTCCAGTTCCTGCGGCGTCGGAAAGAGAGTTGCAGCAATTGCTACCTGGACCAAGCCATCGAGCAGGCGCTCGTCGGCGTCCGCCCGGTTGGAGCGGAAACTAGCGCCTTTGAGGGCAAATGGCGAATCGCCCTCTGGCGCAAGTGCCAACCCATGCTCTCCCCAGTCCAAAATGCGCAGTCCTAACCCCTGCGCGACCTGATTCACGATCGTGCGAAATTCCGATCGATCTTGTAATCGGTCAATCAGTTCTTTGTACTCTGACTGTAGGGCTGGCCGTTCCTTAACGCGCAGTCCCCACTGAATTAGACGCCCGGCCAAATAGGCGTCGGCAGGCTCATTGGGCATAAAAGGTGTTTCCTGGAGCAAGGATAAGTTCATCACCGAAGAAGTGCTCGGTCTGCAATGTGCCACTCGGATCGCGGTGAACAGACAACTCGGAGATCTCACCTAGCTCGGGGGCAAAACGATGAAGCGTTGCCACGACCAGGTATTCCTGAAGTTCGTGGGGACCATTCCATTCGCTGACAGCCGCTAGGAGGTCAGTCAGTCGTGTCGGGTGTTCGATGTCTTGTAAGAGCGAGTCACCGCGACGGCGGATCTCTTCGGGGAATCTCAGCAGTTCGCTGGCGTAGTGAACCAAGTCAGCTTCTTCCAGCGGACACTCGTCCGCTGGCGCACCACGCTTAGGCTGCAACATCCAAGTCACCAAATCGGCGAGCGACACAATTTGCGGAGCAATGGCCCCCAGCAACGGAGCGGCGGCATCGTCCAGAACTTTCAGCGCTGCGGGCCGATGCATGGCCAACAATGGTTCCAATACATTTGCGGCAAGCGCCGGCAAGTCGATGGCGGTGCTCAGGCGAAACACTTGTCGCTCCTGCTCGTCCAAAAACGTGTTCCTAGCACCCATCAACTGGCCATGTAGCGCGAAGTGTCGCTGCCGGCATTCCTCGACGATTCGGCAGACCTCCGCGACAGGTCTCGCGTTGCTGTCAACTTCGAGCACATCGAGTCGTTCGCGGGCCGTGTCCAGGATGCTCGCCTCCATATCGGTCCGCGTCTTAATATGAAGCAGCGCCTCGCCTAGCAATTGCGGTACATATAATTGCCAGTCGACCCGGCGCACGTCGCGCCGTGTATCGCGGAGGATCCGCATGATCTTGTCCCAGTAGCGCAGCGATTGCAGCCGAGCATTCCTAGCGGACTGAGCGGCTTCCTCAAACTTTCCGCGTTGAAGCTGCGAAAATACCACTGCCTCAGCTGCCGCCTGGGCATCTTCGATGTCCAGGTCCCAAGCACGGAGGTACAAGTTAATCGCTTCATTCGAAAGTCGCAGGACAGTCCCACCAGCAGGGTGGTGATAGTCCCAGAGCAAGCGGAATTCCAGTTGCCGCACAACCGCTTGTCCGTTCTCCAAGTCCTGATAAGCAGTGGTAAAGGGCCGGCAGCCGTCGTCGTCATTGGTGAGGGCGGACAAAATCGCTCCCACAATCGCTTGATGACGCTGCGCGTCGGGCTCGATCGCCGCTGCGCGATCCATGGCTACCAACAAGGGGGTCAACGACTCGCGCACGCGCCGGCGGTCCAATTCCGAGTCGAGTCCGACGTTTTCGACTATCAGATCCCAGATCTTGATCGCCAACGCCAGCGAATCGTAATGTCTGAGTTCGACGGAGCGCAGATTGTCGCTGCGCTTTAAGTCGAGTAGCGGCTTGGTATGCAATAGAACGCGCAGCCGATCCGTCAACTCCGAACGCCATGTATAAAGGTCAATCGAATCCGCGAATGGAAATGATTCAGGAGGAGGAGAGTTGTGCCGATCATTCATCCGCCACCTTCATCGCCAAAAGGGATTGGTCCAGAAAGCCAATCTTAACAAGAGCCAATTACAATTTGGAGGTTTGTTGCAGCACTAAATTAGTGGTATCCGTAAGTTGGAGCCTAGCCCAGTGCGAGTTTGGCGATTGGGCAACTGATGATGTTGACTGGCGACACGAGGCTACGGCAATGAATCCCCAGCGCACCAGCAGGTGGCAAGTCGCTTCGTCTAGGGTTGAAGCACCTAAGGCGTGCGCGGTAGCACTTTCGGGAGCAAGCGTTCCTCCCACGCAGCGAAAGTGAAAGACACAGGGCAAAACAGAACTAGTTCCGCAAAGCGCCACCAAATCCCGAGCTTCCTGCGCCAACTAATTATCCCCCGCGACCGCCAGTAGCTCACCGGCTGCTTTGAAAGCGACATTGCCAAAGCGTAGGTGTTACTTTCAGTTACCGCCATTCAATGACGAAATGAACGAGGAGCTTGCGTCACGATCAGAGGATCGCTGCGTGATACGATTCCGGTTCATCTGGTGCGTTCACGCACCGGATAAAACAGGGCATTTTCTGAGGGCTGTCCCCAGTTCATCGCTGGGAATTCCGTGTGCTAGGTTTACATGGAGGGAATTATGCGCCGGATCATCGTACTATGCGTCGTTGTGTTGGTTTGCGGCTAAGAAGATTCGGCAATTAATGAACCCCGAATCTGACCTGATGTCCTGCATCCTGCAACGCAACTTGCAGGGCATGACCTTCGCTCTTGAACCGACCTACTGCGGAGGGCTGCCGGGCTGTTTTAAGGCGATGTCGATTGTGATGGAATCGCTGTTCGATGGTGATCTGCTTGGCGGTTCCGAACTCAAATGGCAGTGAAACCCAGCCGGCGTTCGGGGCGTTGACGATTGCGACAGTGACAATTACTGTCATAGCTTTCACGCAAATTGCGAGAATTACACATGGCCAAAAAGAAGAGCGGACCTAACAAGTCGTCATCAATTCGCGATTACAAGGCTGCAAACCCTGACGCATCTCCAAAAGAGATTGCCGAGGCCCTGGGCAAAACGGGACTGGACGTTTCGCCGCAGTTCGTCAGCACCGTGCTTTCGAATGCCAAGAAGAAGGGCGGGAAGGTTGGCAAGCGTGGCCCGAAACCCGGCCGCAAGCCTGCCGCAGCTACTGGTGGGCTGGAAAACCTGATTCAAGCGAAGAAGCTGGTGGACCAGCTTGGTGGAATTGATGCCGCG
Organism: Anatilimnocola floriformis; assembly: GCF_024256385.1. Lineage (NCBI taxonomy): Bacteria > Pseudomonadati > Planctomycetota > Planctomycetia > Pirellulales > Pirellulaceae > Anatilimnocola > Anatilimnocola floriformis. The sequence goes on along the minus strand of NZ_JAMLFW010000001.1, from coordinate 1,950,136 downwards.
CGATCGGCTATTAACACGCTCGCTCAGCTTCTAGGGTAATTTGCCATCACGAAGCTATCCAAGGCCTCTCCGTTTCAGTTCAATCGACTGTTCGAGATTGTGCCGGGGAATGACCGATTTACAGGTAAGTTGCTTCACAACTCGGTGTTGAGGAGTTCAAATCCCGTCAACACGCTCACAGTCAGCGCGTACCGGAGTCATTCGGAAGTCTGACTATCGCCAGAAACCTGGAAGCTCCCCGAATAGGCTGCGGTACTGTCCTGCAAATCGCCCGAATTGCCAGAATCCGAAGCGTGCAGCGACACCGGTGATGGTTGTCACATCTGCGTCTGCATTCCGCAACGCCGCACGCACCTGGCGTAGTTTTCGGAGCGTGAAATAGCAGAGCGGCGAAATGCCGTAATAGTCGACGAACACGGTCTGCAACGTTCGGGGAGAAATGTCGACGGCCTCCGCCAGATCGCCAACGTACCAAGTCTCGTCGTCGCAACGATCCATCAGAGCTTTTGCCAATTGAACGACCTCTGTCCGCGAGATCAGTGGTCCGACCGGTTTTGGCAGCGCGACGCTTCTGCTCGGCGAACGATGAACAAACCGAGAGCAGTTCGGCCTGGATCGATGCAGTTGAGGCATGTGCCGTCAGGATGCTGGGCTCGCATTTGGCCGACTTGACGATTGCAGCGAGCAGATTCCGGAATCGTGCTACCTGCTTATCGCTGGGTCGCTCAATACGCGAACAGGATGAGCAGGTCGCTTCGTCGGATGCTGTGGCTGCATCGTGGGGAATAAACACTGCCAGCCATTCGTGGGTGCCATGCACCGCAATTGTGAAGTCAGCGCCGCCAGGAACGACCAAGACCGTTCGGCCGTCGTTTGCCTTCCCATTGATGTTGTGCCGTCCGGCGACGGGCACCCAGAACAAATGCCCCCCTGAATCAGCGGCTGCCTCGGCGATGAGCGGGCTGCCGGTTTGCCCATGCTGGATATGCAATCGCCCAGCCATCAGAGAATCGAGTTCCCACCTTGGCTGCTCCTGACGCAACAGCATCAGACGAGCATCGACGTCACCGAGTGCGTCGGTATAGGCCTCGAAATCATCGAAGCTGAGATGGAGCAAGCATCACCCCAGAGAACTCAAGACGCCTTTGGCCATTTCGCTCAATTCTATGTATAGTTTGATTTTGCCGAAAGTGAATGGCCGCGGCGTGAATGGCCGCTGAGAATCAGCGAGCCCATCATCGCATCGGTGTTGTTGGTTTTCGGACTGCCTGCACCGGTTCCTTATTGCCTCGAATGTACGCCCCATACCTCAACGCTTGTATTTGATGATTCCCTGCGGCCGGGTTATTTCCTGGAGTGGGACGACTTTCCGTACCCTCCCTCGCTACACCGGGACGGTCGATACTTTGGCGAGATTTGGATGACCGTCGCATTCGCACCCGCTCGCGGGGGGAGTTGGGGAAGCGAGTACTGCGAGACCCACATCGATGCTCATTTCGGTGTTTATCGTACAGAGATATCCCGTGAAACCGGGCTCGTTAAGCCAAAGCCAGTATTCAAAGGTCTTGTTCCTCCCGAACACAAGAATCCCGGACACGGCAGTAAAGGAGACTGAATTGGTTGCACCTCTTCGAAAACAGAAGAAAGACGGCACTCCCTACGGCCGACCGGATCGTGTCGAGACAAAGTTGACTGCGCTTTACGAAGTGCCTATTGCGGAGGTTGCGCGGCGTCTCGAGATTACGGATCGAGACGCCTCGGAACACGTGCCAACAGAGTGCATCCTTCATTTCCTTCGCCGAATGGATGCAGAGGCTGATTATGGTCCTTTCGAAAAGCTCTTTCAGGAACTTCGTAGGCGCGTGTCCAAGGCAGTTAGAGTCGGCCAACGGCGAGGGGCCGCCCCCACTGCCGCCGCAGGAATTGCTGGGTTTGACCTGGAGTTGCAGGATTACGTTCTTGATGAATTGATGAAGCTTCTCTGTGCGGATAGAGTCGAGTACTGCGAACGACTTGATTTCTTCGAGGCACAGTTCAATTCAGCCCTGTCAAAGCTGCGAGTGGATGGACAGCGCCGGGTGCTTCCGCGTGCAAATAGCCAAGAATCGCTTGAGCTTGCCGATGAAGTGCCAAAGGCGATTGACGAAGCTCTGCACCGGATGCGGGAAAACGAAGACGAGAATTACCGGTTACGGCTACTTGCTGCGATTAACACCTTACCCCCTGATTATCGCCGGGTTATCCAGCTGCTCTTAAAGGGGTATACACAGATCGAGGCCGCAAAAGTGTTGGGCTGCACGGATAAAACGCTGCGAAAGAGGCGGGATGAAGCAGTACAGATCGTCCTTAAATCCCTCGAAGAGGAGACTGGAAGGTGAGCAAATCTGAATCTAAGGACGACATTCTTTTCGCGTTTTCAGTAGAACCTTCGCATGATCGTGCGACGTTGGATCGATATCTGCTGGCGTATCCGCAACTTGCTGAGGAATTCCTCGACATTTTGCACGAGATAGAAATGGCAGAGGTGTTTCCTTCCCTCAATGAGCCTGCGTTCGAGGATAATGGCGCTGCCGCTGCTTGGGAGAAATTGCTGTCTTGCAATCCAGCTGACCAAAAGCCAACCGATCCATTCGTGCGATTTAGGGGCAAAGATTTTGTGGTACTTGCAGCAAAAATGCGAGCGCCACGATCAATCGTGTCGGCACTACGGGATAGATTGGCCGATCCCGCCTCGATACCGGAGGTCGTGCTCGCTCGATTAGCTGAAGCATTAAGCTCAACGGTCGCAATTATTCGGACTTATCTTCAGGGTCCGCCCAGAGTCTTATCGACCGCAGAATTCAAGGCAGATCGAAAACCTGCAGTTCAGGAACGGGTTAGCCTTCGAAAACTCATCGAAGACACCAAGATGAGCGACGACGATCGGAAGCTCCTATTGAAAGACTGGGGCATGGATGGACTCGACCGAAGTTAGTCGACAAACCGCAGAACGCCTCCATGAGAATGCGGTTGCGATGGGAGGTGACCCTCGTTCCCCCTACTCCTTTGCGTGTTCGGAGGCCGTACGACGTGGAATTGAGGTTGAAAAAGTTCCCCGTGGTGATGTTCGTCTCCACGGGGGTCGTGCCCTGTACGATCCTGATGCACTTCTGATTCTGCACGAGGAAGTTGCGGATGAGTTCATCGAGGCTTTTCTCGTCGCCCATGAAATTGGACACGTCGCACTAGGAGGAGGCACTGAGAGTTGGCAGACTCAAAGTGCCGATCCATTTCGAGCCTCTGAGGCTGCTCCGGTCGGTGTAGAGAGAGTGATCGACTATAGTCATCGTGAGCGGCGAGAGATTCAGATGGATCTTTTCGCTCGCGAATTTCTACTTCCGCGAGGATGGCTTCGCAAATTGCATCTTGCGGGCGAAACTGCGGTGCAAATCGCCACACGTTGCAAAGCACCGCACTCTATCGTGGCGCAGCAGTTGTTCGATGCATTGCTTCTGCCAACCGTTGACCTTACTCCAAGTAAAAGTGCCCCGGTTCGGCCGCTGGATGAGTCTCAGAGACGCGCGGTGAAGCATCGTGGTCTGCCATTTTTGCTGGAAGCGGGGCCAGGCACGGGCAAGACGCAAACGCTTGTCGGTCGTGTTTGCGCTTTACTCGGCGAAGGCGTCGTTTCCTCCAAGATACTTGTCCTGACCTTTTCAAATCGTGCGGCTGGTGAGTTATCAGAAAGAATATCCGCTCTTGCTCCCGATGCGGTAACGTCCATGTGGATTGGGACGTTTCACGGCTTCGGGCTCGACTTGGTTCACCGTTTTCATGAACTATTGGAGCTGCCAGCCGAGCCAAAACTGCTTGATCGGACCGATGCAATTGAGCTACTCGAAAACGAGTATCCGCGGCTTGGACTTAAGTACTTCAAGAGTCTTAACGATCCTTCGGAGCCGCTGGGACGCATACTGAACGCGATTTCGAGGGCGAAAGACGAAGTAGTTGACGCTGCTGAATACCACAACTTATCTGCAAAAATGAGGTCGGTCGCGGTCAGCGAGGCAGAGATTCTCGCAGCAGAGAAATGCCTTGAGGTCGCAAGGGTGTATGCGGCCTATGAGGCGTTAAAAAAGTCGCGCGGAGCCATCGACTTCGGCGATTTGGTCGCATTGCCTGTTCGTCTCTGCGATTCGTTTCCACAGGTCAAACAGCATCTGCAAAACATCTATGAGCATGTACTTGTTGATGAGTTCCAGGACGTGAATCGAAGCAGTGTGCGATTGCTGAACTCACTTACGAAGGAGGGAGCGAATCTCTGGGTAGTTGGAGACGTAAAACAATCGATTTACCGGTTTCGCGGAGCTTCGTCTTTTAATGTACGGCGTTTCGGGAAGGAGGACTTTCCCGGAGGCAAACGAAGCCGATTGAGCGTGAATTACCGAAGCGTTGCAGAGGTTCGCGATACGTTCGTTCGGTTTGCCTCAGCAATGGAAGTTGCAGCTGGTTCAGACACAAAATTGGATGCTGAGCGCGGGGTTTCAGGTAAAAAGCCGAAATACACGGCCGTTTCATCCGATGACGACGAGATTCTGGCCGTTGCAGAATCCATCGAGGAGATGCGTGGCTTGGCGCACGGCTACCGTGGTCAGGCCGTTCTGTGCGCTGGAAACGATAGACTTTCACGTTTCGCAGAAGGCCTGGAGCAACTCGGTATTCCGATTCTTTACCTTGGCAGCCTCTTTGAACGCGACGAAGTTAAGGACTTGTTGTCACTGCTTTCCCTACTCGTTGATCGGCGAGCGATGGGATTGGTGCGAATCGCCACCATGAATGATTACGCGATGAGCCTAAGCGACGTTGCGTGCATTCTGGGCTATCTTGCCGAGCATGGCGATGAAGCACTCCAGTGGACTAAGGACTTCGCGAAGATTCCGAAGTTATCTGGTCAAGGCATCGATGCGATTCATCGCCTGTCGCAACTATTTGAGGGATTCAAACCCTCGGCAACGCCGTGGACAGTCCTGGCCACGATCTTGCTGGATCGTACGAGAATGGTTGCGACGATCGCAGAAAAAACCGATGTACGTTCGCGAGCACGAGGTATCGCAATTTGGCAGTTCATGAATTTCTTGAGGGCCCAGGTGCCTGGCAGAGGACTGCCAATCGTCAAAGTACTCGATCGAATTCGCAGTCTTCTTCTAAATTCTGACGATCGTGACCTGCGACAACTCCCAGCAGCGGCGCAGAGCCTCGATGCGGTGCGTTTGATGACGATTCACGGCAGCAAGGGACTTCAGTTTCCGGTTGTTCATATTCCAGGACTTACGGCGGCAAGCCTTCCTCGTCCCGCAAGCGCCGCCTTCTCGCGTGGAATTCTTCCGCCGATCGGTCTAATTCAAGGTGCTTCGGGTTCGGCGGAAGAGGCCGTTGCATCGGCGCATGTTGAAGAGCAAGAGTGCCTCTTTTTTGTCGCTATCTCGCGAGCACGTGATCACTTGCGTCTTTATTCACCGACGCAAACCGCAAATGGTCGGTCACGGCCGCGGTCGCCGTTCATTGACCGTCTCGGTTCGACGATTTCGATCGGCCGATTAACACCGAAAGGAAAAATGCCTCCAACTGCCGGAGAGCTGCAAGTCGATCTTCGGTTTGACGGGAAATTCGAGTTTTCAGACTATCAGCTATCTCTTTACGAGAGATGCCCGCGAAGATTTTTTTACACGCACATTCTAGGAATCGGCGGACGCCGAACTGAATCTGCGTTCATGAGATTGCACGTTGCAGTTCAGCATGTTCTTGACTCTATCGCTGCGAACGGAACGGAACCGATTTCCACAGCAGCAACTCAGTTACTGCTTGATCAAGCCTGGGAGACTAAGGGGCCGGGACCGGACGGCTACGGCGAAGAGTATAAAGCCATTGCGTGGGACCTGTTGCAGTATTTCGTGGCTGCTACAGCCGGAATGAAGCGTGCGGCGCCGCCCGTGCTTCGTATTCCGGTGTCAGGGGGTGAGATTATTGTTACGCCGGATTTTTTGCTCACCGACGAGGCCGGTGGAACAGTTTTTCGTCGGGTGAGGACCGGGCACAAGCGGTCCAAAGAAGGAAACGACCTCACTGCGGCGGCATTTCACATTGCGGCCACAGATCACTCGGCAGGCTGCACCGTAGAGCTCGTTCACTTAGCTGACGGCGAAATTACGACAGTGAATATGTCACGAACAGTGCTTTCGAATCGGAAAGCCAAGATCGCTGAGATGCTGGACGCCGTACGTTCTGGAAAGTTTCCGCTCGACGAGCAGATGACTTGTCCGCGTTGCCCCGCGTTTTTCGTTTGCGGAAGCCTGCCCATCGGGCCTCTTCAAAAAAAATTCGTTCGTTGAGTTACCGGTCTGTGCCGGTGGCAGCGATTACTCCTTTGTACGACGCAGATGCCGTCGAAAAGAACAAAGGAGAAGTCAAATGAATGACGCAGAAAAGAACGAATTGATCGATGTGGAAGATGTTGGAACTGCGGTTCGGGAAGGACGCGCGGTTCGCGCCGCTCGCTCGTACCGCATCGAAGTCGGTGACGAGACGCTGAACTTCCGATCGGCAATGCTGACGGATCCAGTCCCCCTCGGTCGCCAAATCCTGGTCGCCGCTGGCTTTAACGTCGGCGATGGGTACAGCCTGTTCGCAATCCTTGCGGGCGGTGATTTCGAAGATTTACGCCTCGATGAACCTTTCGATCTTCGCGGAGCAGGAGCAGAGCGTTTTATTGCGTTTCGCACCGACCGCGAGTTCAAGTTCACCCTGAACGACAAAGAACTGCAGTGGGGCAAAGTAGTTATCAGCGGCCGTGCGTTGCACAAACTGTCTGGTGCCGGTGACGATCAGGTTGTATTTCTCGAAGTGCGGGGCGGCGAGGACCGGTTGATCGAACCGACCGATCTCATTGACCTTACTGAACCGGGCATCGAGCGTTTTTTCACGGCTCTGCGGCCCGTGCTGACGTATGAGATCATCGTCAACTCACGGCCGAAGATCGTGAATGCGTCGCAAGTTTCGTTTGAGCAGGTCGTTGAGTTTGCATTTCCGGGTGCCCAAGACCCCAATGCCGCTTTCTCAATGACGTATCGCCACGCCGCTTCCACGCCTCACTCCGGCGAACTCGGTGCTGGCGGTGTGGTTGAAGTTAAAAGGAAAGGAACAGTTTTCAATGTCACCCGGACCATTCAGTCTTAGTAACGACCTCAAACGGCTCCGGGAAGAGGGCTACTTCGTGCAGATCAGGGGCGGGCTCCTGATCTTGTGCGAGGTGCCTTACGTAACGGCAAGCCGCGAAATCAAAACCGGAACGTTGTTCTCCGGCCTCACGCTGGCGGGAGACGTCACACAGAAACCGGACTCACACCAAGTGTGGTTCGACGGTGAGTTTCCCTGCGACATCAACGGCGTGCCGCTCACTGGTATCGGCAATGGCGGCGGACACCACGACCTCGGGCACGGGCTCACGGCGAAGTTCCACTTTTCGACGAAGCCAGAAGGAGGCTACCCCGACTACTATCAAAAGATGACTCACTACGCGGATCTGCTTGCCGGTCCGGCGGCGAACCTCAAGCCAGGTACGACCGTTCGCACTTTTCGTGCTCCTGACGATGAGGACGATAGCGTGTTCAACTACGCAGAGACCGCATCCGACCGCGCCGGCATAGGCGCTCTTACCGAACGCCTCGCCGGCGACACGATAGTCATCATCGGATTGGGCGGCACGGGGTCGTATGTTCTCGACTTCGTCGCCAAGACGCCCGTGCGTGAGATTCGACTTTTCGACAAAGACGAATTTCTTCAGCACAACGCGTTTCGAGCCCCCGGTGCGCCATCGATCGAAGAGCTTCGGGAGGTCCAATCAAAGGTGCATTACCTGAAGGGAATCTACTCCAAGATGCACAGGAATATTGTCGCAAACGAGGCGCGGATTGATGGAAGCAATCTGAACTTACTCGATGGTGTGACGTTTGCATTCCTCTGCATGGATGCAGGTGAAGCGAAGAGTCAGATCGTTCAGAAGCTGGAGTCCATTGGCGCGTCCTTCGTTGATGTCGGAATGGGGCTTGAACTTGAGGAGGGCTCACTGGGCGGCATCCTTCGGGTGACTGCAAGCACGCCCGAAAAGCGCGAGCATGTGAAGGACCGTGTTTCGTTTGATGACGGTGCGGCTGACAACATCTACGCGTCCAACATCCAGGTCGCTGACCTCAACGCGCTGAACGCGGTGCTTGCCGTTATTAAATGGAAAAAGCTTCGCAGCTTCTACCGCGACCTGGAGCAGGAGCACCATTGCACCTACACCACTGACGGCAACATGCTTTTGAACGGTGATCTACATGATGCGTCATAAACTCCTTGAGCACCGATTCATCGAAAACATCCCCGAAACGATGGAGCCGGGTGTTCTCTACGTATCGATGGAGTATGGAACGGCATCGCACCTGTGCTGCTGCGGGTGCGGGTCAGAAGTTGTCACACCATTTACTCCAACCGACTGGAAGTTAACGTACGACGGCGAAACTGTGTCCTTGTGGCCGTCGATAGGAAACTGGACTCTGCCATGTCGGTCACATTACGTGATCGACCGCGGCCGGGTGCGCGAAGCGCCTTCATGGTCGAACGAACAGATCGTGGCGGAGCAACAACGCGACAAGCGAGCAAAGCAGAAGCACTACGAACAAGGGCAAAACACGGAAGCGCCGGATTCGTCCGTTGCCGCTCCCCTGCCGCTGAATCAGGAGCAAGGGTGGCTGTCGCGAATCAAGGGTTGGTTATGGCGAGGATGATGTGGATTCAATCGTGATTCGCATGCGACGTTCACGCCGCTGATCAATTGTCGGCAGCGGCCTGGACGCGTTTCGCAAAATCCGCCTGACCCGCTATTGCTACGTGTTCGGAATTGGCCAAGGCAAGAGTAGTTCGCGAAGTGATATCGCGGACTGTTTGCTTCGATCTCATTAGAATCGTGTTACTTTAGTTCTGTAAATGTCGTAAACATTACATTTCAAATTCGTCATCACTGTCGAGCCAGGCGCCGTCAAGTTTGAATTGCTCGGCAGCATTCGATTTAGCGGATATCGTGGGGGTTTGAAAGCCGAGACGTATGCGGGGGCGTTGGTTCAATAAGTCCTGGGTTTTCTCGAGCTGGTACGCGGTGAGTTCGTCAAACCGCGTTCCTTTGGGAAAGAATTCTTGAACCAAGCCGTTGGTGTTTTCGTTGGTGCCGCGTTGCCACGGGCTGTGCGGGCGGCGAAATAAATGTCGGTGAGCAGGTATTCTTTGAGCCACGCATGGTCCGCGAATTCGCTGCCATTGTCGAACGTGATGCTCTGTCGAAAATGCGGCGGATACTTCAGCAGACGGCGAAAAATGGCCCGCGTGACCGTCGTTGCTTTGAGATTCTCGACATAGATCAATTCGAGCCAACCGCAGCGTCGTTCGACCAGGCTGATGAGCGCGCCGCCTTGATGCTTGGGGCCAGCGATCGTGTCGCCTTCCCAGTCGCCGTAACGGGCACGCTGCTCGATGATGGCGGGGCGATCTGTGATGCGACAACGTTCTTTGCCGGTGGATTTGCGGCGACGTTTGCGGGACATGGCCCGTCGCATCAACTTCTTCCAGACGCGGTTGTGATCAGCGCTTCGGGCCCAGGTGTAGATCGTTTGCGCCGTGAGGTGAAAGCGTCGATCTTGCGGAAATCGACGCTTCAAATCTCCAGCGATCTGCTCGGGCGACCAGTGCAATTTGAGATGCTCGATGACAAAGTCACGCACTTCGGGCCGTTGCATTTTGCGGCTCTTCTGGCGAGCTGCCACACGCCGACACGCGGCTTTCTGCTGCGCTGCATGGGCAAAATAATACGGGCCGGTGCGGTTGCGTTTGAGCTCGCGTCGGATCGTGCTCTCGGCCCGCCCCATCGTCTTCGCGAGCCACGAAATCGGTCGCCCAGCTTCTCGCTAAAAACTCCCGTTCACTCGCACTAAGTTGAGTTGCCATCGTTGAGGCTCCGTTTGAAAACCAGAGGTGAGATTCCGGTATTCAAACCCCTCAACGATGGTCCTTCAAATCGACTGCTATCACGCAATGCTACTGAGCGTTTCTATTTTGAACGCGCCCCACTTCGCGAAGGCATCCCTGCACGACGTTGCGACATTGCTTGGTTGGAAGCTTGTACCATGAATCAACTAGCAACTGAAGATTGGCTTCAGATTGCGACAAAGGAAGTCGATCTGTGCCGCCATGATGCAGCGCATTTGCAGCAGGCAACATTCTCGCAACGCACTACTGGCCTAGCGGGTTAGCTCGGGTTCAAATCCCGTCACCCCGAATTGATTGGACAAGAATCCCTTCGCAATAACTTCGAGGGGATTTCTCAAGTAGGGGCAAGAGTTGGGCCATCGAGCCCGCAGTTCGCCATCCGCGTTCTAATCGAGCGATTCCACCGCGCTAAGCTTCAGCTTGAGATCTTCAGTTCGGTCTCGCAGTTCGTTCTGATATCTAAGAAAAAACAAGGCCAGGCGGAGGCTTTCGCCCCCGCCTGGCCTTCTAATTCCGCTAAGCAGCATCCGATCGCTCATTAGCTTCACCATCGTCCGGCTTCTGCAACGATTTTGCAAACTCCAGCGCCTTCCGGATCGTCGGTTCGGTTCTCTCAAAATGCGCCACTGCCATCTTCATGGTGACATTCGGCTGGCTCATGAACTCCCTCACAGCTTGAGCGTTGCTGCGCGGCCAGTTGGGCAAGTTGAGACGACTAATCGCCTTTCCGAAAGCGTCAATGCCGAACTTCTCCTTGGCATACCGCAAGGCGGCGCGGATGGTGGGCGGCGTTTTCCCGAAGTACTTGGCCGTGACCTCCATGGAGGCATGGCTTCTCAAGCGGAATTCTGCAACCGCCAGCGCATTCGCCTCGGCCCAGGACTGGGTCACTGGTACCTCAAAATGGTCTTCCGTGAACCATTCGGGACCTAAGCCTGCGAAGCGTTCGGTGTCGACCGCGAATTCGTTCGCCTCCGCGGCCACGTCGTCATCATCGATTGCTCCCTTGATGTCCAGGCGAGCACGGCGGCGCGGATTCGCGAGAAAACGGGCCGGAGTGGCGTCGGTATCGACAGGTGAACTCGTCGAGTCACGAATGAACAAGTCCAAGTCCCCCGCCAGTGCCCCCAGTTTGCAGGTGCGAACGGTTACATGGCCCGCGTCATCGCACCAGATCGAATCGATATGGTGAGATAGCATCAGATTCATTGCCGAGGCATTACTGCCTTTCAGCATTTCTGCCAGTTGCTGGAGGTGCTGAGAGATTTCCTGCGGATCCAGGGCTTGTTGCCGCTGCTGTTGGCTGGCCACTCGCGACCCCAGATCAGCATCAATTTGCCGGCAGCGGGCAATCGCTCGTTCGAGTTCGGACTCGATGCTCTGACGAACAATAGGCGAGAGAGACGGATTTCCCAGGGATTGGACCCAGCCGCGCTGCGCATCCTCCAACCCCTGCTTTTCAGCTAACAGGGCAGCGGAAGGATCTGGCTGCTGCGCATCGTAGGATTCCAGCTCCCGGCGAACGATTTCAATCAACTCAACCATCGCCGGCTGGTCGGGACTGCAATCATCCAGCTCAAGGCGCTTCCACATGAGCTCGATCACTGTCTCTCGCAGCCAATCTTCCGGTACCCTCTGGCGATTGTGACAAAGCCCTCCCGCGATACCAGAGCAGCCATAGTTCACGTAGCGTCGCTCCTCACCAGAAACCGTTTGGTAGGGAGCACTCGACTGCGCGGTCATGCGACGTTTGCAATGCGCACAGTGGACCAGGCCCGTGAGTGGGTACTTGAGGGCCAAGCCAGGAGCAGTCAGGCCGACGATTTGCTGCTTTGAATCGTCGCGCTTGGGGCATTTTTCCCGGCGCGCTTGACGGAGCGCTTGAACTCGGTCCCAGCGGTCCCGGTCGATAATCGGCTCGCAGAAGTCAACGATGTGGACCCATTCCTCCTTCGGTAAAGGGTTGATCTTGCGCACTTCGTCGACGAGGCCTGTGCAGTTGCGTCCCCAGATGTACTCGCCGATATGCATTTCGTTATCCAGCGTCTCACCGATCGTGGCTGGGTGAAATGGCTTCAGGTCATCGGGAATGCGCGGGTCATTATTCAAGGCCTTCGCGATCCGGCCGGTTCCATACCCCAACTCATCCGCCAGCCGGAAGATTTCTTCGACGATCCAGCGGGTATTCGGGTCAGGTTCGGGGACACGGTGGTCGATCTCGTCCAGGCCATTGACTTGCTTGTAGACGGATCGCAATCGAAAACCGATCGGAGCCGCGCCACCTGGCCACTGTTTTTGCCGCACCGCATCCCGCTTGCCGCGCAAGACATTGTGGGCCTTGATGCGGCCATCTTCGCTCGCGCGAATCGACTCAAACGCCGACAGGGCCCGACCGGCTGTGGTTGTGGGATCGGCAAACCCCGAGTCCGCCGTCAAAACCAAGAGGCCCATTCGCTGGATCGAGCGCCGGATCGCAGCGCCCTCGTCAGAGCGAGTTAAACGCTCGAACGTATCGACCAGGATCAGATCCGCCTGGATGCGTTTGCTCTTGACGTCTTTCATCATCCGTGAGTAGCCGGGGCGCTTTCGCGTCAGCCGGCCCGAGATCCCATCGTCCCGGTAGACCGCCACGGTCTGCCAGGGCAATGCCATCCGCCGAATCAACTCCTCGATCACATCCTTCTGTTGATCAGGAGAACGCGGATTCTGTCTGTCCGAAGACATCCGCAGGTAGATCACCACGCGATACGGCAAGTGCAATTCAAATTTGGTCGTTAACACTGCAAAGCTCCTTCCCTGGTTGTGAGCCTAGCCGGATGCTTCGGGCGATTAGTCGCCCGAGAAAACGCAACAGGTCCTTCCGTTTCCGCCGGCGCAGCTGCTCAGCAGCTCGCAGCAAGTCGGACTCGGTCGGCTCTATACCCAGGGGAAAACCGGTTGCGCGTAGAAGCTGTTCCAAGCGTGATTCACCGGCCTGCGTCGCCAGCGTATGGTCATCAGTCATGAGATTTCTCGCGAAAAAGAGGGTGGATGAGGTTGGTCCAGGATGCCGATCGGGCCAGCCGCTGGCTCGATCGGCTAAACTTGGAAGGTAAACTCGCGCGTTTGGGAATCGCTTTGTTTGACGCGAGCGAATCGCCTGCAGGCGGAAGGACGGGGCGGTCGATACCGGCGATAGGGGCAGAGCAGAATGAGCAGACGAAATCGTCAAAACAGGGCTTCGGCCGGCCCGGATGAATCACAAGTCATTTCCGGCCGGTACGGAAGCATGGAAATAGGCAATGCGCAAAAGCCCGTGCCATTTGGCGAGCGCTTGTCGGGCTGTTCCCAGGAATGTGGCTGGCGAGCTGACTTGCAGCTCTTCCCTGAATTGGCAGCGTTTGTCGTGCCGTTCCAACTGGTTTCGATTGCCAATATTCAGCAGCGGCTGTGGCCCGCAAGCGGAATGAGCGACTACTCGGTCTATTCGAGACGCTTTGGTTTCGAGATTCTGACTAGCACGCCAGCCATTTCGGCTGACGATCGCGAAGATTTCGAATTGATGCTCAAGCTGAATCAGAGGATGCCCCAGACAAAGGCGCATCTGAAGCGGCAGTTCTCGTCGATCACCGAACTCAAGATCCGGCCCAGCGGGCGCATTGATCGCCAGAACGACAAAAACATCTTGCCAGCCAATTTGGGGCTGAAGGCCGACGGCCGGGGGCGGAAGTGGTCCATCGACCAATTGCTCGAAGAAGGAGACAAACTTCTCGAATCCGCGCCGCACGTACCCGTTCAGAGCGAAGAAACCGATGATTTTCGGGGACAACTGCGGACTGCGTACGGCTTGATGGCAGCCGCTGAAGTCAATCCCTTGCGTCTTAGTGCGGCAAAAGTGAAGCAACTCGTGCGGATGGCCTTACTAGACATGAGCCCGGAGATTCCGCCCCATCCGCGACAGACAGAATGGTTTGTCACAGCCAGATTACGAGCGCTCTGGAATGCTCACCTGGGTGATTCCGACAGCAAGTTTCGCAACTGGTTTCAAGGTAGTCGCAGCAACTTGGTCAAGGCACTAGCGAACTTGCATGGCCACCAGGGAGGAAGACTTGAGCGCGAGCACGTGGAATGGGCACTACTGAAACTTACCGGGCAGGGGCTTTGGTTCGCCGCAAATTGTCAGCATCAATTTGCAGCTGCCGTGTGGGCAACCATCTCGCCGCAGTTCCACCAATTGGATCGTGTTGACTTCGAGCAACTGTATTTCCCGCAGCCGTACCTGGGCGGTTTAACGCTTCCCCTCATTTGGGAGCGAAGTCATTTCCTGCGTCCGATCCTGACGCGAATCTGGAGCGAACCGGCCAATCGGAAGCTGCGTCCCATTTTGTGGAGAATGCTGGACTATTACGTACAGATGGTCGGCGCCCGCCGGCTGGCGGATTGCCGATCAAAGGACCGAGCCAAGGCAGCGTCAGGATCGCCGGCCGCCGCCCGTCAGGATCAAGGCTCAGCCACTGCGGAGTTCGAAGACTGGCTCGAAATATTGGCAGTCAGGAGTGGAATGCGCTGCCAGAATGGTCGATGCAGGATTAACTACGATCACGAATTCGCCGCCGACGAGACTCTCGTGATTCATCGATTCTGTCGGCAGCACGGTGCCTTGCCGCCCGTTTGTCTCACGATCAGACAAGCCGGCAAAATCATTCGCGAGGAGCGGGAGCGCTAAGTTCATCGCCAAGAAAGGTGGTCATTTTCAAAATTCTGCCGACCGGTTTTCCCCTGTCTTGTGACACTTGTTCACAGGCAGGGACTCTCGATGGCCGAAGAATACCTTTCTCCGTCAGCAGCTGCTCGACAGCTGGGGATCACGGTCACGACGCTCTACGACTGGCTCAGCCAATCGGATTATGGGTTACTGCAGATCCGGGGCGAACGGGTCACCATAGATTACCTGCAGGCCGGCCCCATGGGCCACGGGCGGATTCGCATCTCGGCGAGCGAAGTCGAGCGATTGCTGGAACTGATGCGGGTGAAGCCAAAACGGCTCGTGACTCGGCGCCCGCCATTGCCGCAAACTAACTTTCCAGGCATCACCGTGCCGTTAGGGCGTCCGGATCGAACCTAACCCGCTGCCTGCCGTCGCCTGGCCGCTGAATTGCAAATCCAGAGCCTAGCGACGACAGGCAGTAATGGTTCACGCAACACTTCTTCGGCCGCGTTTTCGCCTCGATCGACTTAGATCTGCGTCGATCAGGTCGCGCTTTTCCAACGCGTTATAGAACGATAACAGGTAATACAAGGCAACAGCCGCGCCGATCACTCCCCAAATGCCGACGGCAGGGATGGAAAGCAGTGTGGCGACGGCAATCACGATTGCCACCTGGCCAAAATGACGGGCACCATGAAACGGCATGCGTTCACCGCCGTCCTGGTACGAGCGACCAGAGGATCTGCGCCAGTGTTCGCAAGATCCAGTCAAGGCAGTCCTCTAGCCACTGTAACTGCGGAACACGCTGTGTTCTCCTTCGATTCTGATGCATCGGATCTCCTTCGCTGAGGAATGTGGAAAAGTGCCCGGGAGGGGCGGAATCGGCAAGGTCACTGGAGGTGGCCGTGCGATCGGGATCGCGATTACGCCACATTGGGCATCTGTCTGATGGACTCCATCGCCCGCTTCAAGGACTTTCGGCTTCGCCGCTCGGACTTCATCGTGCGAATCAGTTCGTTTAGGGAGCCGAGGGACGTTCGCAGCTGATTACGAACGGCAACCGCCTGGTCCACGGCAGTCGGCATGGGCTTGGGTGCCGACTCAGGGATCGCACGAGCTGTCATTCGGGTTACTCGCGGCGAGTGCTCCGCCGGATGAGCCGCCGAGCTACCTTCTGCGGGCACCGAGTCCGTGGACTTGCGGAGCGACGTCGCGGGGCGCGGGCGTGGCGCTGTGTGAGTACTGAATGGCGACTCGAGGCGGAGGCAGTCCTCGCTGGGTTTCAGTGCCTCCTTGGGATCAAGTAGCATCCAAACGTAAGTGCGGTTCGCATCGGTGGCTACTGCCGGTGCCGTGGTATTCGGGAAATGAATCTCGGGGAACCCCATGCTGGCGGCTCGGGCCAGAAATCTGCGATCCGTGCAGATCTGGATGTCGTCTCCCTGTTTGCTGGAGTTTCGCAAGAACATCTCCGCCGGCCGCGGGGTACTCAGTGAGGATGCGCGCAAGATCACCTTGCCATTTAGATCCAGCGTCAGCTCGCGGTGCGTCTCGCCAGTGGGCAGCCGGTGCAGGTTGTCCACGAAATACTTGGCATCCGTAGGCGCCAGCTTCAGTGTCGCCTTGCTGTACTGCGTTCCCGGTATCGAACGATCAACATCGGGGAACCGGCCTTCGGTGGCCACTCCCACCCAGCAAGTCCAGGGTCCGACCTGAAATGCAACCTTGTCCTCGGTCTTGCCAATTCGGATTGGCTGATCCTGAGGCAGATCCTTGCAGTCAAAGAGCTTCGTGTGCGCCAGCAATAGCTCTTCACTGAACCCGAACGTGAAGCCGGATTGCTTGAGCAGCTGTCGGCCGTCGGTGGCTGCGATGACGCCATCTTTACCCCGAATCTGGATACTCCCGAGCGCATACCGCTTGCTTTCGAGGTCGGTCGTTTCGTAAGCCTCCCGCAGCGCGACGAGCAGGTCAGCCGAATTCTCCGCGAACTGCGCGGGTAGGACCGGAAACGGTGGGGCATCAGCGGCCGGTTCCAGGGAATCGTATTCCAGCTCTTGAAACACTCCCTTGTCCTGCCAGCAGGCGCCGATCACGCCGGCTCGTCGACTGTTCAATAACACCGGTTCCTCTTTGGGTCCCTGAACATCTTCGAGAACATTCAGGGGAACAAATAGGATTTCGGGATCCTGCGGCCGAGGATCGTAGAATTGCAACGCTTGATTGCTTCCCTGGACTTCAACGAACAGGCCAGTGTCGCCAGCGCGAAATTTCAGCACGGGCTGCGCAACTTGGCGCGGCAGTGCCTTC
This sequence comes from Anatilimnocola floriformis, assembly GCF_024256385.1. Taxonomy (NCBI): domain Bacteria; kingdom Pseudomonadati; phylum Planctomycetota; class Planctomycetia; order Pirellulales; family Pirellulaceae; genus Anatilimnocola; species Anatilimnocola floriformis. The sequence goes on along the minus strand of NZ_JAMLFW010000001.1, from coordinate 1,933,083 downwards.
TTGATGACCGCACGGATGTGCCTGGCCAGTGAGCGAGTAATTTGAATCAATGGGATGTCTCCGAAAGAGGTGGTCGTGACGGAAAGACGGCGGCAGCCTCGCTGGCTGCCGCCTAGAGCTTCGTCGCAGAGGCGTCTTAGGCGGCGCTCCGGCGCTGGTCGCGTTCCAGTGCATCCCAATCAACGACACTCGGTAAGACGTCATCGTCGTGATCAGGGCTGAACGGCTGAAATGGTGTGAAGACACTGAAGCCGCGGCGGCGGATGGTGCGCAACGATTCTCCCGTGGCGTCGGCCACGGCTTCATTCAGTTCAGTTTGGGTCATCGAAAATCTCCTGGAAAAAACAAACGAAATGGGAAAGGCCCGCGCTGCGCATGCGCGCACCGCAGGCCGACGAATTTGCAATGAGATGAAAACTAGAGAGACCTAACTGGGTGGCATCAGCCAATGTTCAGACAGCCAGGTCACTTCGGCGGCCAGTGCTTGGCTACGACTCGGAAAGGGGCCGAGAGTAGGCCCGGAAACGGGCGAAAGGTCGCAGGTCCACTGCCCGTGATTGTCCGGTTCCACATGCGAACCACGGCGAACGGTTAAGGTTCCCAGTTGCGTTAAATCGATCGCCTCGCCGTACACACACCGGGCGTGCCCGTTCGGTTCAATCAACAGTTCCATGGTGGTCGCGCCTCACTTGCTACGGCGCAAAATGTTGCGACGCGGGCGATCGACAAGCAGGCCATCTAATACCGCTTGCACTCCCGATAGCTGTGCAGCCACTTGCTGACGGAGCACTTGGTTTTCGCGCAGCTGCTGCGGCTCACCTTGCCGGCGCATCGCCCGCAAGCAGAAGGCCTTGAGTGCATCCAGTCCGCCGATTTCGGCGAAGGTCTCGTTGCCGCGGTGCAGAGAGATCAGGCCACTCTTCTTAAGCATCTGGGATTTTTGTTCCCAAAGCACGTCCGCGCGTAACTTGCCGTGCCGCACCAGCGATAGACTGAAAGCTCCCTCAGCTTCGTATCTCGTCAGCCCCTTCGCCGCATCAATCACGCGGTCGAACTCCGTCGGGGCGGGCAACTCGTCGCGCTCGGTGGCAATGCCGCGGGCAATCTCCGCCAGCTGCTCGCGTCCGGGCAGATCATGCTCGATGACCACGAACTGCTTATCCAGTTCAGCCGGCACTTGGACAATCGGCGATAAGATGACGACAAACGTGCGGTTCTGTTTGCCGTGGGCGATCTGCTTGGCGAGCGCCTGTACGACCTCGCCACTTTGCAGGAACCGATGAAAGTTCACCAGCACCAGCAGCGCCGGCTGATCTGATGTCGCAAATGCGGACAGGGCGCGAATGGCGGCCAGGGGATCATTGGTGCCGGTATCCGCGCTGGAGTCTTGACCCTGCAGTCGGAGCCCTTCTTCAATATCCCATGTAGCCAGCCGCCATCCTTCACTACGGCAGAGCATGGCGACTTCTGCTAACGCATCTTCATGTTCGTGTGATTCAATCCACAGCCCGGTGAAACAGGCTCGAACCAATTCTGACAATCGCTCGGTAGGCGACATAGGCATTCTCCTGGAAAACAAAAAAACGGCCGATGCGCACTCCGTTAGGGATGCGCATCGGCCGTAGAAACTGAAACTTGTTTGGACTTGCCGCTAGCGAGCGAGCTGACGCTCCAAGCGGGCGATCCGAGTGTGCAGCCGATTCACCGTGTTGAAGGCTCGCTTAAGCCTGGTCATCCAGCGCCGTAGCGCCACTCGATCGACTTGAAGCTGTTCCTGTTGGCGCTCGCGGCGATGAAATTGGCGACCAGTGGAGGGCGGCTCGGGTACAGGGCGCAAAACACGCCGGCGGACCTGACTCATATCTGGCCCTCCTTAATCGTCTGGTCACGAGCCTGGTGTTGGTGGAACTCAGTCGTAATCCTTTCGCTCACTTGAGCCCCCAAGGCCTGCTCGATATAACGACTTGCCTGGCGACATTCGCCGCCGACAAATCCCTTGGTTTCAATTTTCGTTTCGCCCTTGGGCGATACCACGACTTCGATGATTTTCGTCATGCGGCACCGCCAGTCACCTGGATGGTGAGTTTGATCGAACCATCGGCGAGCGTTTGCTCGCTGACCGTGTGACCCTTCTTGCGGGCCTCGATTTTCGCTAGTTCACACGCGTATGCCTGTAGGAACCGATCCAGCTCCTGCTGTTTTCCCCATCTGCCATTAAAGTTGTCAAACTTCAGCTGGCCATTGGTGAGATCGCAAACAACTGGATACTGCCATGCGGGGAGTTGTACGGTGAGGCCCTCTGCGGTGTTGGTGAAGAGCTTGGCAACCTGATGGATTGGCGGTGCTAAACCGAGCCGGCGGCAGGCAGCCATGACGGCCGCAGCATCACGCACCTGCGTTTGAATCTGTACGATATGGGACAAGGTCTACCTCCATTAACTTGAGAATTGTGGAACCGGGTCGTTACCGGTCAGTGGTTAGCCAGACCGCTATTCGATCCACTGAGATGCGGGACGTCTGGAGAAACCCGAGTCGTAGAAACATCTGAGATCAGGAAACTGTTGACCGCGGCTTCATCCGGGCCACTTCGGTTGAGCGAATACAAGAGCAGCCCAATGATGAGGAAAGGCAGCAGGGCGCTGATGAGCAGCGCGACCCCGCCAATCGCTTCCGCAATGATGGGATCCCGATGCCGTTGAGTAGCGATCGATCGTCGCTCGGCCTCCAATTGCGCACGAGCTTCGTCGATCCGCTGGTAACTCTCGGCGATCTCGGATTGCAATTCCCGCCGAGACTGGATGAATTGCTCACGCGCTTCGGCTTCTGCCTGGACCAACTCGCGCGTTGACTCTGCAATTTGCCGACTGTTCTCGGCAACGGCTTCGCTCTGTCGACTTTGTTGCTCAAGACTCGACTGGGCGAGTTCCGTCAGTCGTTGATCCGGAGGACTGCAGCCGCACATCAACAGCAGCATGGCTGTCAGCATGGCCGCGGCCAATGGAACGTAGTGAGACTTCATGCATTGATCTCCACTTGAAGATGCGGACGAGTAAGGTTTGCATCGCCCGCCGCAGGCGAATCTCGCGAACTAATGCGAGGGTAAGTAGCAGCGACAGGAGCGAAGACGCTCCGAGCGCTTGGACACACGACATGGCTTTTCCTTTCGAGATAGAGTCGCACATTGAAGAACCGTTTGAAGTGGCAGTACAGATGCACGGCGGGCAATAACGGCGCGCATTCGTACTGCCTCCTACTCGCAAAAAACTTGGCTGCAAAACGCTACGGCATTACGACAGCGCAGACAGCAATGCATGAATTCACGACTTGGTGAAGCTGCACCTGTAACGCTAAACCGCGGCCATTGCGGGAAGATGTCTTTGACCAGTTGGGAGGAGTGAGGATGGCATGCGTTTACGAGCATCATGTCGCTGCACGAGAAAGTGCGACAGAGTGCGAATGTTAAGTCATTCCACAATTATATATGACGCATTTTTCGCATTTATTTAGCAATGACCTGAAAAATGACGGCATTTCGAGTTAGGTGTGGACGTTCGTTGTCGATCAAACTCGGTACACCACACCCCTACCAGCCACCGGGGTGAGATAAGGTTCATCCGCCGCTTGCGTGGCATTTTTCCGGTGACAGAATCAGTCAATGGGCAGAGAGGCTGGCTTTCGGCCAGAAAACTTACTCGGGCCCCGGCGCAGTGGCCCTGCGCTGGGCCATTCAATAACGCCACGGGGCAGGTGCGTTGCTGCGTGGCATTTTCTTTTGTGGCCGAAGCAGTTTCGTCAAGCATCGAGACGCTCCCGCTTCCAGGCGGCCATCGCATGTGACAGAATCTGTCGCACCACCCTGCCCAGCCCGTCGCAATGAGCATTTCCTTGGGCCCCCAGCGTCAACACTCAGAATGATTAAGCTGAACCCGGCTGTGTTTTCGCCTGCCAGCGGCCAACAGATCGAAAAGTTCAAGCAGTTTCTCGACCGCAACTTCCCTGGCTGGCGGTCCGCGTTGATCCAAGAATCTGACACGCTCTGCATCTGGGAACCGTGCGCCGACAATCAACGCCATGCGAAGCTGTGGGAAGACTACGTCGAAATCTGGGACGACACCACGAATGTCGATGGACCTGACAATCTGTTGAGGCATCGCATCTGTAGCGCGGCTGGCGACGAGACGCCAGTCGCGGTGTGGCACCAGGGGGATTAGATTGGCAGTCCTTCCAAGACTTCGCTTTCATCAGCCCCTGGCAACGCGGCACGAACGAAAACAACGACGGCCTGGTCCGCGAGTTCTGCCCGAAAGGAACGCGTTTTGACGAAATCAGCGCGTAACCTCCTGAACCACCGCCCCGCAAACGTCTCGACTTTCAAACCCCCAACGATATCGTGGAAGCGTGTGACTGGCCGCGCGGTTCGGTGCGTGAGCCTCGGCGGATTTCAGCCGTTGTAGAATTACTCGCGCCACTTCGGCTCGCACGGGCACTCGACGAGCTTTTTTGGTCTTCGATGCAAGAGCTGGAAGAGGCACTAGCAAATTCGCTGGGACTTATCACGGAGTTGGCCCATAAGGGCCACAATCGCTTGATGACGCTGCGCGTCAGGCTCGATCGCCGCTGCGCGGTCCATTGCTACCAACAAGGGGGGCAACGACTCGTGCACGCGTTAACGGTCCAATTCCGAGTCGAGTCCGACGTTTTCGACAATCAGATTCCAGATCTTTATCGCCAACACCAGCGAATCGTAATCTCAGTGTCAATCCCTGAGCGACTTGATTCGGAGCATTATTCAGTAGCACAATGATTGCCCACTCTCCTCGAATCCCATTGGGATTCCGGACCGTCGCCCGGAATTGTGTTTGTGCGAATCCGTCGATTGCTGGCTAGAATCTGGCTAATGGAGAGCGACGTTGTTGAAGAGTGTCGAACAATTTGCGAAAGCACTGGTCGCGGCGGAATTGCTTACCGCCGACGAGGTAAAGGCTATTTGGAGTTCGCTTCGACGTGAGCGACGGCCCGCCGATGGCGAAGCCTTTGCCTGCCTGCTGAGCGAACAGCAACGACTGACGAAGTTTCAGGCGAATGAAATTCTTTCCGGCAGCCAAACGCCACTCGTTCTCGGCGATTACGTGCTCCTCGACAAAATCGGTGCCGGCGGGATGGGGCAAGTGTTTAAGGCCCGGCATAGGCATATGAAACGGTTGGCGGCGATCAAGCTGTTGCCACCGGCCTTCACGCAAGACGAAGCAGCCGTCAAGCGGTTTCAGCGCGAAGTGGAAGCGGCGGCCAAGTTGTCGCATCCACATATCGTGCAGGCTTACGATGCCGGTGTACAGCGCGGCGTCTGGTATCTGGTGATGGAATTGGTTGACGGTCGCGATCTGGCGAGCGTCGTTGCGCTCGAAGGTCCGCTGCCCATCGCCACCGCGTTGGATTATGTCCGGCAGGCGGCGCTCGGACTGGCCTTTGCACACGAGAACGGCATTGTTCATCGAGACGTAAAACCGGCGAATTTGCTGCTGGACAAGAAGGGTGTCGTGAAGGTCCTAGACTTAGGACTGGCACGGATTGACGATAACGTCGCCGCACAAGAGGGACTTACTGCGTCGGGGATTGTGATGGGAACCATTGATTTCATGGCCCCCGAACAAGCCTTCGACACTCATACGGCTGATGCCCGGGCCGACATCTACTCGCTGGGCTGCACCCTGTTTCGGTTGCTCACTAATAAGAATATGTACGAAGGGGATACGCTGGCGAAAAAACTCCTGGCGCATCAGCAGGGCGCGCTGCCTTCGTTGGCGAGCTTGCGCAACGATGCGCCGCGCGATTTGGTGTCGCTGTTTGAAAAACTCGTCGCCAAGGAGCCTGCCGAGCGCCCGCAAACGATGGGTGAGGTCGCAACCGTTCTCGCAAGTCTCTCTGCTCAGCTTCGCGGAGTTCCACTACCGGCCGCTGGTTCTGCGGGTTCCATCGAGCTTCAGCAACTTCCAGAGACTGGTCGGCAGGCGGATCTCGCCACCTTACAGAAACCGCAGCCCTTCGACACAGCGCCGGACGCTTTGCCACCCACCGTGTCGCTGCAAAATTCAACGCAATCGACCGATCCCGTTTCCGAACGTTCGATTCAAATTGCCCGCGCACTTTCGTCCCGCAAGTTCGGCGCACAGCAACTTGCCTGGATCAGAAATCACTGGACTTTGGCCGGGGGCGGTATGGCCGCTCTGCTGGCCATTGCACTCGGCATTTCGAGTTGGTTCCTGATAAACCGACCAGCCAAGATCGATGTGCCGCCGGGTGGCAGTGCCACGCTGCAATATACCCACGGCCCCGCGAAGCCAGCTGCAATTGCCAAGGGCTGGGAAGCCTGGTCCACCGAGGCACCCAAGCCAGCCGTCGTGCCTCTCTCAGCTGCCGAAGCGAAAACACTTCAAGCCGCATGGGCTGCGTTTCTAGGGGCTCCGCCTGAATGGGAAAATAGCTTGGGCATGAAATTTGTCTTGATTCCGCCGGGAGCGTATCGGCGCGGAAGTACGGATGCCGTCATTCAGCACCTGGTTGCTAGTGGAGCCAATGATGAGCATTGGCGCGATTGTGTGCGCAGCGAGGGGCCACAACACTTGGTGACTTTGACGCAGCCGTTTTATCTGGGCGCTCACGAAGTAACCCAGGCGAATTATCAGGAAATCATCGGCATCAACCCGGCGCATTTTTCCGCGACGGGAGATGGCAAGGATCTGGTGCAGGATCTCGATACAAGTCAGTTTCCCGTCGAGCATGTCAGCTGGAATGATGCCGCGTTGTTTTGCGCGAGTTTGAGCAAGCGGGAGAAAATGTCAGAGGTCTATCGCCAGACTGGCCAGACAGTGAGCACGCAAAGCGGCAATGGTTATCGCCTGCCGAGCGAAGCCGAATGGGAATTTGCCTGCCGCGCGGGGACGAACACGCAGTTCTCAACCGGCGATGCGGAACAAAAACTACTCCTAGCCGCCTGGTGTTACGACAACTCCGAAGCTCGCACACATCCGGTCGGCGAAAAATTAGCTAATCCGTTCGGCGTTTACGATATCCACGGCAATGTTTGGGAATGGACGCAGGATTGTTTTGAGTTGAATACGTATGCGCAGTTTCGCGATCAACCCGCCCGCGATCCTCGTGGCCCGACGTCGAATGCGTTTTCGCCGCGAGTGGTCCGCGGCGGCTGCTGGCTGTACGGCGCGGATGTCTGCCGCACAGCCTACCGAGATTCACAAGATGTGCCGTATCGAGATAGCTTGTTTGGCTTTCGCGTGGTGGTTTCCGTTGAAGCGGTCAGGGCTGCAATCGCGGAGCGTCAACATTAGCTAATAGTTGAGCACTCCATAGAACGGAGAATTGCCAGAAGCTGCCGATCAAATTGCTTTGCCGCACCGACGCTCCACATTTTTTGAACTGGAGAGTTCGCGGCAATAGGCGCGTTCAAAATAGAAACGCTCGGTAGTGTTGCGTGATAGCAGTTGATTTGAAGTGCCATCGTTGAGGGGTTTGAATACCGGAATCTCACCTCTGGTTTTCAAACGGAGCCTCAACGATGGCAACTCAGCTTAGCGCGAGTGAACGGGAGTTTCTAGCCGTGCAGCGAGAAGCAGGGCGACCGATTGCGTGGCTCGCGAAGACGATCGGGCGGGCCGAGAGCACGCTCCGCCGCGAGCTCAAACGCAACAGTACCGGTCGACACTACTTGGCTCATGAAGCCCAACTGAATGCGGATCGTCGGCGCGTGGCGGCGCGACAGAAGAGTCGCAAGATGCAACGGCCTGAGGTGCGTGAGTTTGTCATCGAGCATCTCCGGTTGCATTGGTCGCCCGAGCAGATCGCGGGGGATTTGAAGCGGCGATTTCCGCAGGATCGACGCTTTCACCTCACGGCGCAAACGATCTACACGTGGGCCCGCGGCGATGATCATAGGCGCGTCTGGAGGAAACTGCTGCGGCGGGCCATGACGCGCAAACGGCACCGTGAATCTATCGGCAAAGAGCGTTGCGCCATCGCCGATCGTCCTGCCATCATCGAGCAGCGTGGCCGTTACGGCGATTGGGAAGGCGACACGATCGTCGGGCCTAAACATCAAGGTGGTGCGCTCATCAGCCTGGTCGAACGACGCTGCGGTTGGCTCGAACTGATCTATGTCGAGAACCTCAAAACAAAGACGGTCACCCGAGCGATCTTTCGGCGTCTGCTCAAGTATCCGCCGCACTTTCGGCAGAGCATCACCTTCGACAACGGCAGTGAGTTCGCGGATCACCAGTGGCTCAAAAAACACCTGCTCACCGAGATTTATTTCGCGGCTCTGCATAGCCCATGGCAACGCGGCACCAACGAAAACACCAACGGTCTCGTCCGCGAATTCTTCCCGAAGGGAACGCGTTTCGACGAAATCAGCGCATATCAAATCGAGAAAACGCAGGAATTGCTGAACCAACGCCCCCGCAAACGTCTCGGCTTTCAAACCCCAGCGATATGCGCCAAATCGAGTGCTGTCGTGCAATTCAAACTTGACTGCGCCGGACGCTTTCTCTCTGAATAGAGCGTGAAGCATTATGTGCCAAATGTTAGTGCACTCCCATTTAGTTATGACGCATTCAAGCAGCAAATTTAGCTAATCTGAGCGAAATTTCCGCTCGACTAACCACCTTGGTCGCGAAGCAAGCGACTGACGCGGAAATTGATGAGAATCATGCTCTCAATGAGGCTCGATTATTGAAGAATTTTCATTTGCAAGTCGCTCGCTGGAGTCCGTCTGATGGCCAAGAAAGCCAAAAAGGCCTGAATAAATCGCGTTTATAAAGTGGCAAGTCCTACCGCTTCCACAAAGAAATCGGGAGCCTAGGTAAGGCTGGCGAAGCCCGTTGGTCGACGGTGAACCGAGGAAATATCGAGCAACTCATCAGAGCCAAAAAGTTGGTCGATCAGCTAGGTGGAAGGGAAGCAGCCGAGTCTGCGATCAGCGCGCTTGCTCAGATCCTCGCCTAGGCCGAGGGCATCACGTACAGATTGTGTCTCGTGATGTTTGATCAAGAAGCCATCCGCATTTGGTCGGTTGCAGATTCGAATTGTCGCTCTGGAATTTTGCTTCGGACAGCGATAGACTCACCACTGGCCCGCTGAAGTTCAGCGGGCCATTTTTTCGTTTCCAAGGAACTAAAACGACTGACGAACTAAACCATAACGGCCACCTGCGCTTCGGCACAGCTGGCTGACATTTCGAACGATGCGTGAGCATCGAGAACTGCTTTCCGAGAAACCGCCAAACTGAGCCGCAAGGCTCTTTCAGTAGAAGCAGTGCTTTGTGCCACGCCCCGCGAGGGGCGCTGGCCAGGTACTGTTCTACTGCGCCCCTTGGCGGGGGCCTCGGGAGCGGGCTTGGTTCAGCGTCCTTTTTCATGCGCTCACCAACCGCCGCTCTGCAGATTCTTCGAGCTGTGCGCATCTCCCTCACTCTCGGAGATCGCAATGCAACTCATTGATCAAGAGCACCGTCGTTCCCTCATCTCGTGGGCTCAGAGAATCGCCAAACTTGCCACCGCTCACCAGCAGCCAGCTTGCGAGACCGCAGTTCAACTGGCAATCGAACAGTTCGAATCTGCTCGTTTCCGACTCGCCGTCTTAGGCAAGGTCAAGCGAGGAAAGTCCACTCTCATCAATGCCTTGCTCGGCCGCAGCGATGATGAACTTGCTCCGATCGACAAGTTGCCCGCGTCCAGCGCGATCAGCAGCTTCCGCTACGAATCGCAAGAGTGCGTGAAAGTTCATTTTCGCGATGGGCACTTCGCAACCGTTCCGTATGGTGACGTGCGCAGTTACGTCACCGAAGAAAACAATCCTGAGAATGCCAAAGAAGTCGCCCTCGTTGAAATTGCCGGACCGTTTCCGCAACTCGATCGCGCTGTGGAATTGATTGACACTCCTGGCGCAGGCTCCATGCATGAGCATCACGACGCCCTGATCCACCATTTCACTCCGCAAGCCGATGCCGTGATCTTTCTCGTCACTGCGCGAATGCCGCTCGATCAAGACGAACTCGTCCTGCTCCGCAAATTAAAAGAGGCCGATGTTCAAAAAATCTTCTTCGCAATGAACCGAGTCGATGAGTCTTCGCAAACTGATGTACGGGACGCTATTCCGCACAACCGCGCGGTTCTTGCCCAATTGGACATTTCTGTCCCGAAGATCTACACGATTAGCGCCAAACTGGCGTTCGCGGGAGACTATGCAGGGAGTCAACTTGAAACCCTGACAGCGGATTTGCGAAGCTTTCTCACTCAGCACAAGGGAGAGTTACTCGCTGAGCGTTTCCGTAGTCGCGTTTTGCAAGCGGTTCAGCCGTGGGCTCAGTCTTTGGAAGTTGCAATTCCGGCTCACGCAAGTCGGCAGCGGAACTGGCCGCCGATCTGAAAGAACTGGAACAAGAGCGGCCGCGGCTTGCGCTGTCGCGAAAACCTACGGAAGAAAATTTCCAACGTCTGTGGCGCCGAGCCTTGAACGAATTCGAACGTGAGCTGGATGAGATTGAGAGCCGTTGCAGAACCGCAATCGCTCGGCAAATTGCGGACACCGATCTTTTTACTGTCGATGAACTCTCCAAGGAACTGCCCACTCTGATTCAGAGGCGTATAGAAGAAGACATGCGGCCGGCGACGAACCGACTAGAGACTTCCCTTCAAACACTTGCTGAAAATCTGCAACAAGAGTATCCGCGTCTCGAGCTGGGTTTCTTAGGAATGCATACGCCGCACCTGCCGGATGACCAGCCGATCAGGGAGGTTGCGGGAGGCGTGGCGTCTCTCGCACTTGGAAGTGGCTTAATGATCGCTGGTCAGGCAGCGGCTGCGAGTATTGCTACGGCGAACGCGGCGGCAATAGCGGCCGCCACCACGACAGTTGCAGCGCCCTCGTTGATCAGCACATTGGGAAGTGTGCTGCTTCCAAACGCTGCAGGCATATTTTCATTTTTGGGAACCGGGACAGCCACCGTGTCAGCTCCAGTCGCCCTGACGACTACTCCGTTGTGGGTCGCAATGTCGGGGCCAGTCGGCTGGACCTTGATTGGTCTGGGCGTTGCCGCAGTACCTTTCGCTTGGCGCACTTCAAAGCTCAAAACGAGGCAGAAGCTTGACGAAGCAGGGCAAGTTCAGATCGGCAAGATATTTGAACGGCTTCGGAAACAACGGATCAGTCAGTTGCGAGACATGGGAGACGACATCCTGAGTGAATTTCGCGCCCGTATCGATTCTCAGCTGGATGAACTCGAACGTACGATCCAGGAATTGCTCGCGCAGCGCCCCGATGAAGCGGGGCCGCAACGATTGCAGGCATCCTCTCAATCGCTTGCTGAACTAGTGGCATCCGTTCCAGTTTCCAAAGCCTAAACCTTGCGAGCAAACATCATGTCGCAGGTCGACACGCACGAATTACCAATTTTGCTGGACGAACTTTACTTGCTTTTTAGCGAGTCTGCTGAGTACCAGCGAGAACCTACATTGCGCGAAGCGCTGTATCGCGTTTCAATTTCCGTCCTCAAGCATTGCAAACGTGTGACGCAAGCGAGGCGGCGCTATGCAATTGCCGTCGTGGGACTGACCAACGTCGGTAAATCAACATTGCTGAACGCGTTATTAGGCGAAGACCTGTCTCCACGCCGCAATGGACCCTGCACGGCGCTGCCAATTGAGTTCTGCTACGGCGATCAGCGATTTGTATCGTTGCGGGAAGGCAACTCGGTCGAGCAGCAGTTCGTAGCCTGGTCTGATGCCAGGCAGTTGCATGAAATATTAGCGAGATGGTCGGTGAACGCCGCCGCGCGGCAACCAAAACTCTCTGTGCATATTCCGCATCCGCTCCTTCAGCAGGGCCTGATTCTGGCAGATACACCTGGCTTTGGAGCGGCGCAGCTCGATGCGAATCCTGGTTCTCATGAAGCGGCTGTTCGGGTGTATCTGCAGGAGCAAGTTTCACAAGTGTTTTGGGTGGTCTTGGGCGAACAGGGTATTGGCAAACGCGAAGTAGAGTTTCGCGAGAGATTTTTTCCAGAACTTTGCGACGACATCATCGTCACGCTCGGGGAAGAATGGTCGCCGACAGACAAGGAACGTTTCTGTCGGCGTTTTCAGGGCGAATTTAAGGGCCACACGCCTCAGTTCCGGTTTGTTGCCCCGCTGCTGCCGGCAAGCAGAACGGCTGCTCCGTCGCATTTAGAAGCGACCGGCATTGGTTTGCTTCAGCAGCGGATAACAGAACTGGCGAACCCACAGTTGCGCGCGGCGGCTCTGAGTAGGCAGGTTCAGCAACTTGCTGATCACTGGCGCACCTGGCATCAGGAATACATCCATTCCACTGCACCGCGAGAGCTGGCGCCGTGGCGGCCCGATACTTGGTCGCGATGGAAACTGATTTCGCAGCGGAGCCCAGCGGGACAGCAAATCTCTGACACGCTTTCGGGAAGAAACTAGGACCATGACTGGAATTGCGTTCGTCGGAACCGAAGGATGTGGCAAGACCGTACTGCTGACGGTCCTTTGCAAACTCTACGGTCCGAATTCAGAGCACCTCATGCGCCTTCACCCGCAGAATATAACGACAGCGGAATACGTGGAACGAGCGTGGCAAACGCTCAAGCAATCCGAGTGGCCACCATCGACACCGCCGGGCAACTGGCAGCAGCTGGAATGGTTTTTTGAGATTGAATACGGTGAGACGGGGACGCTGCGACTGGTGGATTCGGCCGGGCAGGACCTGCGTTTACTGTTTGCCGAAGAGCAGGTTTCGGATGAAAATCTTCCCACTCGCTTGCAAGCGTTGGCTGAGATTGTTCGTACTGCAGATGCAGTCGCATTCCTTGTCAATTTGCGTGACTTTATTGGTGAGCAAGATGCAGTTAAGCGGTTGAAAAATGAATGGCTATTACGCGGGGCCATGGACTATCGCCATGCAACGTGTCCGGCACGTCCGATGTGCATAGTCTTCACCCAGGCTGACCTGTATCGCGATGAACTGCGACAGGAAGCGAGTCTCCAACTGGTGGCGCAGAAGTATCTACCCCATGTTGCCGGTCGGTATTTGCAAGACGACGCGGTTCCCATCTTTCGAATCTCAGCGGTGGGAGCAACGATTACGAAGCCCGACGAACTTGGGAGGCCGAGGCGCGTTCCGGATGGCCAACTGCGATGTAAGGGGTTTTCGGAGTTCGTGAATTGGATGGCAGTTTGTGCAGCAAGGCAAGCAACGCATTTGGCTGAAAAATCGTTGCCGATCGAACGATTGAACGCAGACATTTCGCCGCCAGTCTCAAACGAAGTCGAAGAAGATTGGACGAGGTTTCTTACTTGGGCGCGAAAGGAAGGAGCGACTCTACTGAAGTGGGCTTTCTGGGGCGGGCTTTTTCTTGTGCTTTGCCTTCGAGGGTGCCGTCAAAACACGGATAGTCCGCGTGCGGTTCAACAGTTTCTCGAGCATCCACGACAAAAGTAGCGACCCTGGCCAAGACCCATGAAGATCCTACTTGCGCTTTACGATCCTGCTTTCCAAACTGCCGATGGCAATTATTGGACATGGTATCACCCGCAACTTGCGCGTGAGCAGCTTGTTGAAACGTACTACGAAGGCTTAGCGGCTGACATTCCGCAGCATCCAAACGAACTCGAAGCGACAACGTTGTGGGGTGGCATCTACGACCTTTCTAAGGACTGGCGATGTTACTATCGCTTCTTAAACGGAGGACGCGATCCACAAGGCAGACCCGGCAGATACGTCGTCGTCTGCGGTTTTGTGAAAAGTAGTGAAACGGAGTTGGTCGATCCGACGGAGTTTTATTGGGGCGACATCACGATGAATCTCGCCTCCGTTGCTTTGCAGCAATGTCCGGTGCCTGCGACGGTACTAGAAATACATACGCCGCAACCGCACCGCGCGCAGCGGCCGGACTCGGAACACTTGTTCGAGAACACTGGCCAATCCCTAATTGGTGCGTGTAAAGCAACCTCACCCCGTTGTTCGGCGCTGGGTACGATCCAGTACACGAAGTCAGTGAGAATTCGTTTGCGAACCACAGGCAGCCAACCCCTTCAAATTGATGTTTCAGGCAATAGCAATTCTCAATTCGCAGTAGATTACCGCAGGCAGCAACAGGAAAGTGATGTTATTCGACAGGACAGATTGAGACTGCTCAAACTCACTCAACCTACAAAGCGTTTCGTACGACTTTTGTTATTCTTCGTGCTCGCATTTACGCTATTCGTGGTCATCTTTATGATTTGGCAGTCTATTCACGTTTAGCAGTTGCGAGGTGAAGTATTGCGTGGGTGGCAAAAATTGTGGCGAATCGGCTTGGCAGATTTCAAAACCCTGTGCCCGCAAGGGCGTGCCGGTTCAAGTCCGGCCTCTGGTACTTCTTATTTTGAGGCATTTTTGCACATTCCGGGTGACAGGCCCCCTGCGGCCGACTCGGTAACACCCGTGGCAAAACCGTGGCAGCGGGGGTTTCGTTGTGCATTGCGTCGATAGGTTTCAGGCCGGTTCCTCCGTAGATTTTGCAACGGAGATTCGGCGATGGCCTGGCACGAGTTGGACGCCTGTGGCGTGTATTTCATTTGCATCCGCTTAGGCAACAAGCGGTTCAAGCGATCTTTCCAGACCCACGACAAGAAAAAGGCGGGAGGCCTAATCGCTCGCGTCGAAGCTACCTTCGGGACGTCGAACGCGGCCGAATGGTCATTTCCCGAGAACGCCGATGTGGTCCAGTTCCTGCTCTCTAATGGCCGCGTTACGGGACCAACCCACCAAGCGCTGCCGGAGTTTATCAAGATCCGCGAGTGTCGGATTCGTGCTGTGCGCCCTCGGTCGGGACGCAGGCCGGTGTTCACCATGAACAGCACATAGCCGTGAATTTGCTCGCATTCCCCCTTCGCGTAAAACCATATCGAACGTCTGCTAGTCACTTCGCTTTTCGTAAAGTCCGATGAAAATGGCTACGTGGGGCACCCCGTGTTTCGTTTTGGCTTCGGTGACCGGGACCACCTCACGGCTACCTGGTTCGTCCTGGAGTGTCACCGTGGCCCTCGCCCCGCCAGGCGTCCATCCTTGGAGCGTGATCTTGATCTGGCCGTCTTTGCGTTCGAAAACGTCCGCCGAAACGGGGCACACGCCTACTCCGTCCAGGGTTGCTCCGCGCCACACGGGTGTGGCATCGAAGGGCTCCTCGACGAGCCGCACCCATCCGGTTACCGCTCTGAACTTGGACTGACGCTGTTCCTTATCGATGCACTTAATAATCCAGGATTCAACAACGGTCGAATCTCCCTCAACAACAGGAGCGCCGGGATCATCGGGTATGAGGATCTTCACGTAAACGGGCGGCGCGTCCGCAGACAGGGCTACCGAGGTGAGTGCGTAGCTCAAAAGGGCCGCAGCCAACACAAATCGGGTCATCATGCACCTGCTTCTCTTGAAAGGGATAGTGGAGCGGTGGCTTCTTTGGCTGGGCGAACTTGCTCAACGCCCCCCACTCGGATCATCTCGCGGGCGGTTGCCTAATGCACAAGTGTAGCTGTTACGTCGTATATAGCAATCGTGCCGTTAGCATCCTGTTGATATTTCGCTGTCCATTTACCCGTGGAGTTTGTCAAATCAATTTCACCGACGATACCTTTATCGGTAAACCCGGCCGGCAGGTCTTTATACCACTTGTCGCCTACAAACTTGAACGAAACGAGTTTGCCATCCATCAAAGTGGCTTCGGTAATCGGGATCGCCACCGAACTAAATGCTGGCTGTGTGAGGAGATTCTCATTGGAATAGATGAAGCATTTTTCGCCAACTCTGACAACACGTTTACCAGCCGCTACATATTCATCCTCTTTAGCCTGTGAAATGGATGCACTTGGCCTTGTTATATAACTCCAATCAGTGAAGTTCACCATGGTGAACGTGATCGTGCTGCCGGCTGCTTTGAACGTGCCGTCAGCGTTGAGATTGACAGTGTACTGGGCTGTGAACTTTGTGGGCCCGTCGTATTGCTTATAGTAACCTGTGTCAATCCAAAGTTGCTCATCTGTCGTGCCCGGGGCGCTCTTAGCGGCACTGGCAGTGGAATTACCGTCAAGAGTGAGCGTGCCCTCAATCTTATCCAGTGCAAAGGGACCGGACGAACCACCGCTCGAACCACCGCTCGATCCACCGGACGAACCACCGCTCGATCCACCGGACGAACCACCGCTCGATCCACCGGACGAACCACCGCTCGATCCACCGGACGAACCACCGGACGAACCACCGGACGAACCACCGCTCGATCCACCGGACGAACCACCGGACGAACCACCGGACGAACCACCGGACGATCCACCGCTCGATCCACCGCTCGATCCACCGCTCGATCCACCGCTCGATCCACCGCTCGATCCACCGCTCGATCCACCGCTCGATCCACCGCTCGATCCACCGCTCGATCCACCGCTCGATCCACCGCTCGATCCACCGGACGAACCACCGGACGAACCACCGGACGAACCACCGCTCGATCCACCGGACGAACCACCGCTCGATCCACCGGACGAACCACCGGACGATCCACCGGACGAACCACCGGACGAACCACCGCTCGATCCACCGGACGAACCACCGCTCGATCCACCGGACGAACCACCGCTCGATCCACCGGACGAACCACCGCTCGATCCACCGGACGAACCACCGCTCGATCCACCGGACGAACCACCGCTCGATTTAATAGTACCTGTCGTCTCGAACGTGGCGATCCCGCCTCTGATCGGATCTTGATATTTCGACGTAAAATTTGCTGTGCCCATTTTTAAATCAACGGCGCCCTCAATGCCCTTATCGATAAGGCCGGATGGTGGGTTACCGTACCACTTATCGCCTTTGAATTGAAAGGATTGGAGCTTACCCTCCACCAAAATGGCTGCCGTTATCGGGATCGTCAGTGTCTGCCATCCACTGTTCGTGGAGTTCGGCTTGGAGAAGATGTAGGCATTGCCGCCTTCCCTGTAAACGGTTTTGCCTTTCGCGACCAGCGCGGCCTCCTCTTCCGCCGAAATGTCTGCGTCATTCCTTGTCACGTATGTGCGTGAAGTGTAGTTCACGGTGGTCAACTTAATCGTGCTGCCGGTTGGATCGAACGAGCCATCAGCTTTGAGATTGACCGTGTAATCCGATTTGAACTGCGTGGGTCCGTCGTATTGCTTTAAGTAGTGTTTAACGTACAGGAGTTCCACATCCGTCGTTTCCCGCTCCATAGTGGCACCTGAGGGAGTGAACATTCCCTTCGCGGCACTCGAAGTCGCATTTCCATCGACGGTGACTGATCCCGCGATCGAACTTGCGGCAGACGAACCACCGCTCGATCCACCGCTCGATCCACCGCTCGATCCACCGCTCGATCCACCGGACGATCCACCGGACGAACCACCGGACGAACCACCGCTCGATCCACCGGACGAACCACCGCTCGAACCACCGCTCGAACCACCGCTCGAACCACCGCTCGAACCACCGCTCGAACCACCGGACGAACCACCGGACGAACCACCGCTCGATCCACCGGACGAACCACCGGACGAACCACCGCTCGATCCACCGGACGAACCACCGGACGAACCACCGCTCGATCCACCGGACGATCCACCGGACGATCCACCGGACGATCCACCGGACGATCCACCGGACGATCCACCGGACGAACCACCGCTCGATCCACCGCTCGATCCACCGCTCGATCCACCGCTCGATCCACCGCTCGATCCACCGCTCGATCCACCGGACGATCCACCGGACGATCCACCGGACGAACCACCGCTCGATCCACCGGACGAACCACCGCTCGAACCATACACGGTGTCATGAATCGTGCCGAAGCCGACGTAGTCGCAGTAGAGGCTTCCGTTCACCGCGTCGTACAGTTCGACGCGAACAACTTCATCTGCCTCACCGTTGATCCCGTCGAACAGTACCGGCACCTGCACCTGCGTAGTGCCACCGCCGGAACCGAAGCTCAACGTGCCTTGAGCAGATGTGAAGTCTTGATTTTCCGTCGCCTCGCCGGTTGCGCCGACCTGCTGCACGCGCCACTTCACCGATCCGCCAGTGTTGTTGGCGTCGGTGAAGGTGATATTGAACGAGAGCTGGGTCGCCTCGCCTGGCAGTGCCGGCTCATCGGCAGCGAGGCCAGAAATCGAGAAGGTATTAGGGTCGCCATCAAGAACGGTGCGTTGTTCCAAGCTCTCTAGTCGCAGATTGCGCTGGGGGCGGTTATTCTTCGAGCGAACAAGGCCGAGTTGTGCGAGCAATTTCTTCCAACGAGGCGACGAAGTCATAGAGGGCACCAGGAGAGAGGTTTTTGCAGGGTCCCAAATTAGATGTAAGACAGCCATGCCTTACGGTGGCCCGCATTGTATATAGTGATCACTTTTGAATGTCAATCATTTGTTCAGCATTCTGACAATTAAGTCGCAGATCGTCTGCTGCATGCAATTCTGTGTAGAAAAATCATTTGGAAATTTTCAACGCACCTCTCAATATGGCCACACTCCAATCGCAAAAGCCCGTCATTCGTGTCGTTCATCATCTCGCTCGCACCGGCGGCACGTTGATCAGTCGCTGCCTGGCAGCAATGAGCAATGTGGTGCTCCTCAGCGAAATTAATCCGCAGGGTTTGGACTCGTTTTGCCCGCGAAATCAAGCACGAGAATGGTTTCAGCTGCTAAGCGAGGACGAGGCCCGTCGACAGCACGCGGATCCCGGCCAGGAGTTTTTGCAGGCAATCAGCCTCATCGAAGAGCGGTGTCGCAGCCAAGGAAAATCGCTGGTGATTCGCGACTGGACGCATCTCGACTTTACGGGACTGCCGTTCCTATCAACCCCGTCTTATAAGATGACAACTTCTGTCATGCTTGACAAATCATTTGATGTTGTTCGCACCGCTACAGTTCGCCACCCGTTAGAACAGCTGGTATCGCTGCGGGCAATTGATGTGGTCAAGCCTTGGGATGAAGAGCAGGTTTTGCACGGAATGCGCCGCTTCGCGGAACAGGCAAAGGAGATCGGCTTCATTCGCTATGAAGACTTCTGCCGACAACCCGATCAACGATTGAATGAGATGTGCGAAAAGCTGCGACTCAACTTCGACGTGAAGTATCAGCAGCGGTGGCGCTCGTATGACAAGATCACCGGCAATATGTCGTTCAACATCCAAACGATCGAGCCACGACCGCTCCCTCAGGTCGAGCAAGACATGCTGGATCGCCTGAGCAAAAACTCCGATTACCAGGATATTTTGCAAATTTTAGGGTACGAGCACCCTCGTCCTCCGCGCCCCAACTATCTCGTTACTGGCGATATTCCCTTTGCCGCGCCAGACGTTGAGCAAAAGTTTGCGGAAGCCAACCGCCTGACGAACGAGAAACAGTTTGAGCAAGCCGTTCCGATCTATCAGCAGATTGTTGCCGCCAAGCCGGCTCACGCGCTCGCGCTCAACAATCTTGGCTATTGTTTGCACAAGCTTGAGTTGAACGAATGGGCCGAGGTCGAGCTCAAACGCGCCTTGAAACTCGATCCTAACTTCGCCCTCGCACTCTCGAACATGGTGCTCGCACTGAGCGGCGCCAAACGACGATTCGAGACGATCCCGTATCGTCGGCGATTGACAGAACTCGAGCCCAAGAATGCAGAGCATTGCTTCTATCTTGCCGAAGACCTGATCGCGGCGGGCCGGATTGACGAATGCCTGCACTATTTACGACGTGCGTTAGAATTGCGGCCCCTGTACTACGTAGCCGCCGCCAACTATCTGATGTACTTGCACTATTCCGATCGGGAAACGCCCGACTCGATCGCCGCCGAGCACTTTCGACTTTCGCAGTATTGGAAACGCAGAGAGCCGGAATTGAAACCGATCGCGCGACGGCGGAATGTGCGGCCTCTGCGCGTGGGTTACGTGGCCGCCGACTTCTACACACATCCTGTGGGCAAGTTGATGCATCCCATCATCGCCACGCACGACAAAACGAAGTTCGAAATTCATTGCTACCACCACGGCGTTCAACACGACGAATGGACGGTTCGCACCAGCAACGCGGCCACCAAATTTTCCAAGGTTCACGAGTCCTCTTCCGCGGATTTGTTCAAGCAGATTCAGAAAGATGAAATCGATATCCTCGTGGACCTGGGAGGATTTACCGGCGGCGGCAACCGTTTGGAAATCTTTGCCCAGCGTGCCGCGCCCGTCCAAGTGTCTTTCCTCGGTTACCCCGACAGCTCTGGGCTGGCCGAAATCGATTATCGAATTACCGATGACTATTGCGATCCGCGCGGCCAAACGGACCAATGGCACAGTGAAAAACTGATCCGCTTGAGCAGGGGCTTTTTGTGCTATGCCCGACCGCAGAAGCTGCCACCCCTTTCGCCACTGCCGCGCCGCAAGAACGGGTATCTGACTTTTGGTTGCTTTAATAACATCGCCAAGATATCGCCTCTTGCACTGCGAACTTGGGCCGAAGTCCTTCGTCGCGTTCCGAGCAGCGTCCTGGCATTTAAATATGGCGACCGTTATGAATCCGCCGCCATTCAAGAATACGTTCGCGCCGTGTTCGCGACCGAAGGAATCGATACGCGACGGCTCCATTTTTGGAAGTCTCGACCGAGCCTCGATAGTCACCTGGAAGCGATCGGCGACGTCGATATCGCATTGGACTCGTTTCCGTACCAGGGGACGATGACGACGTTGGAAACACTGACCATGTCGGTGCCGATCATCACTCTGGAAGGCGAGACGTACTGCCGACGAGCATCGTCCGGCTTGCTGAGACGGCTGGGACTTGACGACTTGGTGGCGAAGACGCCGCAGGAATATGTCGAAGCTGCGGTCGATCTGGCGTCGGCGTTAGAATTGCTCGAAGGTCTGCGTGAAGAACAACGAGAACATTTTTTCTCCAGCGACATCTGCGATGTGGCGGGATTCACGCGCGAACTGGAGGACGCCTTCTCGCAAATGTACGCCAATTTGCCTTAGAGCTGCGCCAGATACCATTGCACAGTCTGCCGCAAGCCGACCACAAGCGGGGTGGCTGCGCGAAAACCAAATAGGCTCTCGGCTCGCTGATGGTCGAGGGCACGGCGTGGTTGGCCGTTCGGCTTGGAAGTGTCCCACTCGACGCTGCCGAGGTAGCCGACCTCAGCCGCAATTAGCTTGGCTAATTCGCGAATGGAGATTTCGTTGCCGGTACCAAGATTGACTGGCTCTGCGCCGTCGTACTTCTCAGCCGCCTGCAGCAATCCCTCAGCAGCATCGCTGGCATACAGAAACTCACGCGTCGCAGAGCCGTCGCCCCAAAGTGTAATGGCTGGCTGGCCTTGTTGCTTGGCTTCCACGCATTTCCGAATCAGCGCTGGGATCACATGCGAGCTCGCAGGCTCAAAATTGTCGCGCGGACCATAAAGATTCGCCGGCAAAAGATAGATCGAATTGAACCCGTACTGCTGACGGTAGGCTTGGGCTTGCACGAGCAACATCTTCTTCGCCAGGCCATACGGAGCGTTGGTTTCCTCTGGATAGCCGTCCCACAAATCGTCTTCGCGAAACGGCACGGCCGTGAATTTTGGATAGGCACAGACGGTGCCCACGATGACTACTTTGGGAATGCCCAGTTGCCGCGACTGCTCGATCAACTCGATACCCATGACTGCATTGTCGAAGAAAAAACGGCCAGGGTTGACCTGATTGGCGCCGATTCCACCCACGGTGGCCGCGAGATGAAAAATCAGGTCTGGCCGAGACGCTTCCAGGAGGCTTCTGATCTCGGCGCGGTTGCGTAAGTCGCAACTTGCGGAACGTGGCACCGTAATATTTGTGCAGCCACGCGAGCGCAAGCCCTCGACCACGAACGACCCGAGGAAGCCTGCGCCGCCTGTCACTACTACCGAAGTGGTTTCCCAGTTCATCGACCTTTACCTTCGATTTCCAGTTTCACTTCGTGCATATCCGACTCGACCATCAACTGCACCAACTGCGAGAAAGTCGTCTCGGCTTTCCAGCCCAACTCGCGCTCCGCCTTCGTGGCATCGCCCAAGAGTATGTTGACCTCGGAAGGCCGAAAGTATTTGGGATCGATCTCGACAAAATCGCGCCATTCAAGTCCTGCATGACCGAAGGCCGCTTCGACGAACTCCTGAACGGAATGAGTTTCGCCAGTGGCGATCACGTAGTCATCTGGCTCAGGCTGTTGCAACATTTTCCACATCGCGGCAACGTACTCTTTCGCAAAGCCCCAGTCGCGGCGAGCATCCAGATTGCCGAGGTAAAGCTTCTTTTGCCGGCCCTGCTTGATGTTGGCGACAGCGCGGGTGATCTTGCGCGTGACAAAGGTCTCGCCGCGGCGCGGCGACTCGTGGTTGAAGAGAATGCCGTTGACCGCAAACATTCCGTAAGCTTCGCGATAATTTCGCGTGATGTAAAACGAGTAAGCCTTGGCAGCGGCATAGGGGCTGCGGGGATCGAACGGAGTGAGCTCGTTTTGTGGCGCTGGGGCGTTGCCGTAGAGTTCTGAGGACGAAGCTTGATAAAACTTGCACGACTGCGCGCTTTCGCGAATCGCCTCAAGCAGCCGAATCGTGCCGAGGCCCGTGATATCGGCCGTGTACTCGGGTGTGTCGAACGATACTCGCACGTGCGATTGCGCGCCGAGATTGTAGATCTCATGCGGCTGAACATCCCGTACGATTCGATTGAGCGACGAACCGTCAGAGAGGTCTCCATAAATCAGAACCAAGCGTCTATCGGTCGCGTGTGGATCTTGATAGATGTGGTCGATGCGCGTCGTGTTGAACGACGATGACCTGCGAATGATTCCAAATACCTCGTACCCCTTGCTCAACAGCAGTTCGGTCAAATACGAGCCATCCTGGCCCGTGATGCCGGTAATGAGAGCGCGCTTACCGCATTTCGGCGGAAAATCGACTTGCGACATGACTTTGATAGCTTTGCTTTCCGAAGTGTGAATCGGTATGTTGACTCCGCACCTCTACCGATCATGGTTTGGAGGGGCGTGTATCGTGCAAGAAACGCAGGCAAATTGCAACCATCATTTCAGTGAATTGGATTGCAGCTCATGAACGACACCGCTCAAGAACCGACACTTGCAGAAAAAGTTGCCTCGTACCCCTTTTGGTACCATCGCGTTGAACTGCCAGGCGGCGTCACAACTCCGGGGTGGGCGCCTCTCAATGCCAAGCTATATGGAATTCCCGCCGATCTAACCGGCAAGCGTGTGTTAGATGTCGGCGCTTGGGATGGATATTGGACGTTTGAAGCGATCAAACGCGGCGCCACAGAAGTTGTCGCGATTGATGATTTTTCGGACTACCTGGGAACGCTGAATTCGTCCGATAGAAAGGCATGGGAGACATTCGATCTTTGCCGCGAGGCATTTGGGTATGACTCGCAGAAGTGCCATCGCGAGGAAATCTCCGTCTACGATGTCACCGAGGCCCGCTTTGGCCGGTTTGACGTCGTCTTCTGCTTTGGGGTGATTTATCACCTGCGGCATCCATTACTCGCGCTCGATCGTTTGGCCGCTGTGTGCAATGAAGAAATATTCCTTGAATCGGCAATTCTGGATGACTTCAGCCCTTATCGCGGTGGAATTGGCAAAGGGTATTCGAACAATGACGTGGTAATGGAGTTCTACCCCGGCAACGAATATGGAAACAACACCACCAATTGGTGGTGTCCAACATTGAGTTGCTTGGCCGCCCTGTTGAACGCGGCCGGTTTTAATAACGTCCGCACCTGGAAGTTAGTCGGGGCGCCAAAGCGGCTGCCCGATTGTCGAGGTTTTGCTAACGGAAAACGCTAAGCCGAGAATGCGGCGCGCAGCAAGGGAATGTTCTGGAGCGAGATGCACGTGAAGCGATCGGTCGCAAATACCACACAGCCGCGGCGGCGACCGGTTTCCTGACCGCTATGCATCGTGGGATATAGAAATTGCCATTTCGGCGGCAGTAGCGAATTGATCAGAGACTCAGCCAGGCGGCGATCGGGGCCATAGTCGTCAAAGCCATAGCCTGAGTCATCTGGCACCTCGAAGTCGTCGACCATCACGATCGAGCGTTTCCAGTGCTTAAGAATGATTCGAACCTCTTCGGCGAGTGGCAATTTCTCTTCCCAGTGAGCATCGAGATAGAAAAATACATTTGTCTTGGGAAAGCTATTTCGCGCTGCCAGTTCCGTGAGCCCGGCAACGGAGTCAACATTGTTCACCTGAACTTGCCGGTATGCCGCCAAGCGAACTGCAGCCTGAGTTGCCCGTTCGCGCGAACTCTCAAACGACTGGATCGCTGGGATCTTCGTCTTGGCCAGGTATTCAGTAGTCGATCCTGTGTAAGTGCCCGTTTCCACGGCTCCCGCAAAGGTAAATGCTCGCTCCAACTCTTCAAAAATTGCGAGCCGGCCTGATTGCCCATTGAATGCGCCGCCAAAGGGATTGTTAGCAGCCTGGTTAGCGTTGAACTCGTTCATCGCAACTCGCAAACGCGTTTAGCAATTGAGTGGAACTGCAGCGGAGAGGACCAGCAAAGCCTGTCAACTAATGGCTTTGCAACATGGGTCTGGTAGCCTTGCGACTTCAAGTTGAATCGGTATGCTTCACGCAATCATTTCGACAAGGCGCGTCCCGCATCAATAGGTACACGTCGATTGCAATGAACATTCTGGGAACGCGGATCGCTCATTCAATGAACTACGTCGCCGTCAGCCGCAATGCTCGCTTAGTATACTGGGCGACGATTCCGTGACACTACGCAAATTGCATCTAGGCGGAAAAATAAGACACTCCGATTGGGAGGTTTTCGCTCGAGTTCCTGCTCCGCATGTCGACCATGTCGGCGATCCGCTAGACCTTTCCAGGTTCTCATCGCATGAGTTCAGCGAAATCTACTTCGCCGACTTATTCGAGCACTTCGACTATGCAGCCGAAGCACCTCAGGTTTTGCGCGAATGCCACCGAATTCTTATTCCCGGCGGCAAGGTCTACATTTCAGTGCCCGATCTGGACGTGCTGGCGAGGATTTTCGTAGCAAGAGACAAGCTGACTTTCCAAGAACGCTTTCTTTTAATGCGAATGATGTTTGGGGGCCAAGTCGACAACCAAGATTACCATCTGGCCGGCTGGACCTCTGAATTCTTGGAGAAGTACTTGCGCTCCGCTAGCTTTGTGAACATCCAAAGGCATCCCACATTTGGTCTATTTCGAGATGCCAGTGAAGTGAGATTTCGCGGGCAGTTAATCAGCCTGAATGTCACGGCCGAGGCAATGCCAATCGCAACAAGCAAGCAACTTTGGATATTTGGGGACAGCCATAGCGAATACACGTTTGGAGGTTTCCCCGGGGTACGGATTCAGCGCATGGATTCGGTAACCATGCACCGTATCGGTCGCGACGGACTCGATGTCTCCAGCCACGCGATTGCGCCCGGTGATCGTGTTTTGTGGTGCTACGGCGAGGTTGACTGCCGCTGTCACGTAGCGCGACAGTGCGAGGCTGGGCGTGGCGAAGAAGAAATCCTCACTACCCTCGTGACCAATTACCTGAATGCACTTCAGCGCAATGCGGATCATTTTCCGCGCGTGCAGTTTGGAGTGGTCAGCGTCATACCGCCGGCCAGAGTTGAATTGTCTCGGCAAGATTCGACCCTACCATTTGTGGGAGACAATTCTGCACGCAGCAGATTTACGCAGACATTGAATCGAATGCTGCGCGAAATGTGTGCGCAACGATCGTTTCTATATATAGACGTTTGGGCGCTATTCGCCGATGCCGAGGGCATGCTGAATTATGCTCTCTCCGACGGTCAGGTTCACGCCGGCGACAACTCTAGTGCGCTCGACTTGCTACACAGGACATTTTTTATCGGCAGTGAATGTCTACTTGCAGATCGTCGCCCGTTATCGGCATGAATATCCTTGCGCCAATGCATCCACCGCCGATCTGATCCACGAACTTGTGTAAGGTTCTCGGGTTCAGCGCCAACCCAAGGCGAGCCGGACCGAATCACTGTTGCGGATCAGAATGCCGCCAGGCTTGAGCGCCGGCGCGAGTTGTTGTTGGGCGTAGGCGAGGAAGAGTTACCCATTTATCGGGCCGTCGACCACCAGCGGAGTGGTGAGGCCCGTCGCGCGCAGTCCGCCGACAAAGGTCGTGTCTTCCAATGTCCATGCGGCACGTGAGCCACCAAGCGGTGGCCACGCCACGCACGGCCGAACCGCCGCGCCATCTTCGTGTCGGCTCCGGTTTCATCGAGAAACACCAACCGGCGATAATCGAGCGAGGCCCGCCAGAAGCACCAACACGTGCGGCGATCAACGACATCGGGCCGCTGCTGCTCCGTTGCATGCTTTGGCGCGGTGTGAGTTGGCCCGTCTCTGCACGCAGTTGCCGCAAATCTCGAACGCACTTCGTTGAGATCCGATACTTCTCCGCAATCCCCTGCGCCGTCACCTTCTTGAATCATGTCAAGTTGAAGTCGTTGCACATTGGCCGTACCCGCGTAACATCGCGGCATGACTACGACTGGATTCCGCCGACGGCTTCTGCTCCGCATCGAAAATCGGGGGCAATATTGGCCCTGTAAGACCAATTCGAGTACAAGATTACATCGGATAGAAACATCCGAAAACGCCCCAACCACAGAGGCTCTTCGGGAAAGTGACTGGTGTTTGAGGTGTCTGATCCGCTCTATTCAAAACCCAGTTTTGCTTGGGAATGAATCTGAGCAACAGCTTCTCATCTCAGTCGACACCGATGGCCGTCCATAGTGGATCCTGGTAATGCATGCCCCACTCACGACCGTAGTGGGCAAACGCCACTTGTGGTGTGTTGCCCATCAACTCTGCCAAGGTTTCGATCGTGCATCCTGAACCGTTGTTCCAATATCCCGAGAGAAGGCGATGAGCGAATGTATGGCGACACGTGTAGCAAGAAAAGGCCTTGCGGAGCGGATCAACATCCCAGCCAAGAGCTCGCTTAATCTTCAAGAACCTCGCCACGCCGGTTACTTTCTTCCACACGTTGCCCTGAGCGTTCGGGAACAGAATTGCTTCCGGCTCTGCCGTTTTTAGTCTGTTAGTCAGCAGTTTCGAAACGGCCGAATTGATTGGGATTTTTCGGGTCTTCCTTGTTTTGGACGAGTACACTCGCCAAAGCATTCCGCCGCTCTGGACTTCGACATTCCGAACTCGCAGTCCCGCGAGTTCGCAAAACGGCCGAAGCCCGGTGTGCAGAGCTGCGAACAAAAAGTCTCGAAAAGGCTTGTCGGTCGCACCATACATGACCTGCTCGTCAGCAGGGCTGAGCGAATGCAAACGTGGCCGTGGACCAGGCTTTGAAAAGCCCTGTAACGGATTGGGAATACCGTAGCTTTCCCGCGCGAATTCAAACGCCGCGATTACCGTGGTGATGTTGTTGCGACGAGTCACAGGCGAGCGCCAAGTCGTGTGTGACTCAAGCCAGTGTTCCAGATGAGCTTTCTGCAATTCGATAACCGACAGAGCGCCACAATAACTTGCCAGATCGTTCAGAATGCGGCGCGCGCGATCGCGGTGTTCGGCGCAAATATGGTTGCCAAGAAATCGCTCTGCGCAGTACTCGATGTATTCGGAACAGATCTTTCCCACTAGCAAAACTTCTGACTGTTCAATTGACCTTTCCGATGCGGGTTTCCAATCCGATTTTGCTTTTAATCGGGCTAAAGCCAGATCTGCTGCTTGCTTGTTGGACTTCCCCTTGATTCGCCGGCCTGACGAGTCAAGCAGGGCTTCACGGCGCTTTGTGCCAGGCGAAGTGAAATACCAGCCGTCTGTCTGCTGCCAGTGCCACGCGGAACCGTGCGCTCGGCGACGTGTTTGTTTTTGGGTCGTCTTATTTCCTTCCTTGTTAGCGGTCATGTATCCACCTTCCTTCGAAGCTTGACCGCCAATGGCTTCTGGCTGCTCGTTCCCGTAGGTTGTTCGCCAATAGCAGCCCACAACGGAGCCTGATAATGCTGGCCCCATTCTCGGCCGTAGTGATCAAACGCCACTTTCGGAGTATCGCCAATCAGCTCCGCAACCGTCTCGATCGAACAACCCAAGCCGTTTGTCCAATAGCCAGAAAGCATGCGATGCACGAAGGTGTGGCGGCAGCTATAGCACGTGTACTTTCCTCGCACCGGGTCGCCGTACCAGCCTAGCTTCTTTCGCAGATTCAAAAAGCGAACGACGCCGGCAGTTCGTTGCCAAGGATTCCCCTTAGTGTTCCGAAAAAGTGGCCGGCCGGAGCCGGCAGGCGCATCCTTGATTAGCTGCAGGACCAGTTTGGCGACCTCAGGCCGCACGGGAATCTTGCGAGTCTTCTTCGTTTTGCTGGAGTACACTCGCCACATCATGCCCCGCGGCGTCTGTTCAACGTGTTCTGCTTTCACTTGGGCGAGTTCGCAAAAGGGCCTGAGGCCCGTGTGCAATGCGGCAAACAGGAAGTTGCGAAACTGCGGTTCGAGGTTCGCGTAAATAATCTGCTCGTCAGCGGGGCTGATCGACTGCAGGCGAGGTTTCGGCGTCGGCTTCTTAAGGCCCTTCAGTGGATTGGCGACGCCAAACATTTCTTCGGCCCGATTGAAGGCTGCCAGAACTATGGACAACACGCCTCGATGGGTTTCCGTACTGCGCCAAGACGAGTGCGTTTCAATCCAAGTCGTGATGTGCCCTTTCTTCAGCTGCGAAAGAGGCAAGGCGCCGCAGTACGCACAAAGGTCGTTGAGCCATGACTTAGTACTGCGTAAGTGCCCGGCCGTGGTAGTCCCTTTGGGAACTCCCCGTTCGCAATACTGGATGTAGTCGGAACAGACGCGGGCAACAATCCATTCCGCTTCGGGAGTGAAGCCTGGGCCGTTATCTGCGATCCCCACCTTGATCTTGGCCAAAGCCTGTTCGGCTGCGAGTTTCTTAGCCAGGCCTTTGATCCGCTCGCCATGCTCGTCGAACAGAGCCATTCGCTTCTTTGTGCCAGGCAACGTGTAGTACCAAGCATCCGTCTGCTTCCAGTGCCAGACGGAACCGTGCTGCTGTCGCCGCACCTTTCGCTTTCGCCCCATAGTCTGTCCTTCCTTTCTGCTTAATTGACCGCAGGTTCTTCGGCCGCGATATTGCTCGCTGGCCGAAGGCGTCACCCATTCCACTCGATACTTTATGCGTTTACTACACAGACTAGCTACACTGATCATTGCCGCCGCCACCATGGATGCGGCATTTTCCGCCGATAACACCGGCGATTCTACGAAAACGGGCCGTGTACCTAATATAGTGCTTATACTTGCGGATGACCTCGGCTATGGCGATCTGGGCTGCTACGGCCATCCGCTGATCAAGACGCCGAATCTCGATGCCTTTGCCAGGCAGGGTGTGCAGCTGACGCAGTGTTACGCGGCGAGCGGCGTGTGCAGCCCTTCGCGGTCGGCGATTCTTACCGGTCGCACGCCCTATCGAAACGGCGTGTTCACCTGGATTCCCGAGAACCGCGAGATCCATCTGCGGACCAGCGAGCTCACGCTGCCGAAGCTGCTGAAGGAAGTCGGTTACGAAACTTGCCACGTCGGCAAGTGGCATCTCAATTCGCACTTCAATCAACCCACGCAGCCGCAGCCGAACGACCACGGCTATGACTACTGGTTGGCGACTCAAAACAATGCGGCGCCAAGTCACGAGAACCCCACGAACTTCGTTCGCAACGGCAAGCCGGTGGGAAAGATCGAGGGTTATTCGTCGCACATCATCGTCGACGAAGCCGCGTTGTGGCTCAAGGAAAAGCGAAACAAAGACAAGCCGTTTCTGCTCTGCGTCTGGGCGCACGAACCGCACTATCCCATCAAGGCCGCGGCGGAATATAAGGCGCAGTATCCCGACCTCACCGACGAAATGCAGAAAGAGCACCACGCCAATGTCACGCAACTCGACGCGGCGTTCGGCAAACTGCTGAAGACGCTCGACGACCTCAAATTGACGGACGAGACGTTCGTGATGTTCACTTCCGATAACGGCCCCGAAGGGGACGGCGTGAAAACTCCCGGTCGCGGTTCGACCGGCGGATTGCGTGGCCGCAAGCGAGCCGTTTACGAAGGTGGCATTCGCGTGCCGGGGATCGTCCGCTTGCCGAAAGACATGAAGGGGGTTGAGGCCACAGCTGGAACCAAAAGCAGCGTGCCGGTGATCGGCTCCGACATTTTCGTCACTGCCGCGAAACTGGCCGGCGCGAAGTTGCCGACCGATCGCGTGCTCGATGGCGGTGATTTTTTGCCGGCGCTCGAACAGAAACCGGTCAAGCGCGATCGGCCGCTCTACTGGCGGTGCGTGATCGCGCCGACGCCGATGAAAACCGCCATGCGGATCGGCGATTGGAAAATCGTGGCCAACGAGCCGCTGACGAAGTTCGAACTTTACAACTTGAGTGAGGATTCAAAGGAAGAGAATGATCTCGCGAGTAAGGAGCCTGCGAAGTTTGCCGAAATGCAGGCCGAGTTGAAAAAGCTCAACGCCGAAATCGAAGCCGAAGGGCCGACTTGGTGGAAGACCTATCAGAACGAAGGGCAAAACAAAAAGCAGCCCGCCAAGAGAACCGAGGACTAATCGTCGTTGTTCTTTTTCTTGCCGCCCTTCTTACCTTCACCGTCATTGTTGAATGGCAGGTTCTTGGCATTCGTTTTGGGGAGCAGCGCGGCGAGTTCCTTTTTCTTCGCGGCGTGTTCCGGCAGCTTCGCCAGGTTGGTGTACTCCAGCGGATCCTGCGCGCTGTGGTACAGCTCTTCGTCGCCGTTCTCATACTGGATGTACCGCCAGTCAGCCGTGCGCACCGTGTGATTCTTGAAACCGTGCGTAGTGATGGCGGGTTCATCCCAAGTCGCGGCGGGGTTCTTCAATAGCGGGTCGATCGACTTGCCATCGAGATGCGACGGCAGCGGCACGCCGGTGAGCGAGCAGACGGTGGGATAGATGCAGCTGTAATCAACGACGCGGTCGCAGACGCTCGGCTTGGTCACGCCCGGGACCTTCCAGACGAATACCGTGCGCGTCGGTTCTTCCCACAGCGCGAACTTGCGCCAGTGCGACTTCTCGCCGAGGCTCCAGCCGTGGTCGCTCCAGAGGACGACGATGGTGTTGTCGCGGTTCGGCGATTTATCGAGCGCATCGAGCAAGCGGCCGACCTGTGAATCGCAAAACGCGATCGTGGCGAGATAGGCTTGCACGGCTTCCTTCCAGCGGCCCGATTCGACGATCTTCGCATGATCACCGTTCGGGCCAGCCATCTTCACGCCGGCGGGCGGCACGTCGGAAAGATCATCGGTACGATGCGGCGGGAGTTCGATGGAGTCGAGCGGGAACTGGTCGTACCATTTCTTCGGCACGCTGAAGGGCATGTGCGGCTTGACCAAACCGACCGCGAGGAAGAACGGCTTGTCGTGCTTCTTGTTGAGTTGCTCGATGCCGTAGCTCACCACGCCATAGTCCGGCATCTCTTCATCGGTTTCCTTGACGGGATAAAACTGAATGCCGCCGACGCCGGTGTCTTTGGCATCGGGGTGCGTGGTGGGATTGCCTTTGCCGGGGAAGTAGTCATCCCAGTGGCCACCGCGATCGCCGGCGCCGTGATAGATCTTTCCGGCTCCAAACACGCTGTAACCATTCTTAGCGAGGTGGGAGTTGAGGAGGATGTCTTCCGTGATGCCCGGCCGCCAATTTTGACCATTCACATAACAGCCCGTGGTGCTCGGTCGTTGTCCCGACATTAGCGCAGCGCGCGAAGGATTGCAGGCCGGCGCGAGGCAATACGATTTGGTGAACGCCACGCCCTGACCGGCGAGGCGATCGATGTTCGGCGTCTTCGTCTGCTTGTTGCGGCCGAGATGGCCCACCCAATGATTGAGATCATCGATCGCGATGAACAGTACGTTCGGCCGATCAGCAGCGGCGACCGAGTGGGCAGCGCTGAGAACTAATAGTAATGCCAGCGGGAGCAGATTTCGCAGCGTTCCAATTCGCATCGTCGCATTTCCTGGGGAGAGCCGATTGCGATCGCTCGACCGCGATCTCGTTTCAATCGGCGCATCATAGCAAGCAAATCCCTTGCCGGTATTTCGCCCCGTCGCAACCGATTGCAATCTCGACTCTCGCGGCCAACAATGAGCCTCGCAAAACCATTTCTAATCCGCGCGAGTGACCGATGAATTCGATTTTTTCCGACCGTCGCAGCTGGTTGCAGTCAGCAGGCTTACTGGGCCTAGGTGCGGTCACGGCTAGTCCGTCATATCTGCTGGCCGAAGACGCAAGAGTGACGGTGCCGAAGACGCTCCGTTACTGCCTCAACATGAGCACGATCCGCGGACAGCAACTGAGCGTGCCCGATCAGGTTGATCTCGCGGCGAAGGCCGGTTACGACTCGATCGAACCCTGGATGGGCGATCTGCGGAAGTATGAAATGGCCGGCGGCAGCCTGAAGGACCTTGCCAAGCGGATCACCGATCATGGCTTGAAGGTCGACAGCGCCATCGGCTTTGCCGAGTGGATTGTCGATGACGATGCCAAGCGGGCCAAGGGACTCGAAGCGGCGAAGTCCGACATGGAACTGATCCACAATATCGGCGGCACGCACATCGCTGCTCCGCCAGCGGGCGCAACGAAGCAGACCGATCTCGACCTGCTCAAAGCGGCTGAGCGCTACGCAGCGCTCCTCAAGCTCGGTGTTGCGATGGCGGTCATTCCGCAGATCGAGGTCTGGGGCTTCTCGACGGTTCTCAGCAAGCTGGGCGAAACGATGCTCGTCGCCGTCGAGAGCAAGCATCCCGCCGCGACGATCCTGGCCGACGTCTATCATCTGCACAAGGGTGGCAGTGAGTTTCATGGGCTCGGTTTGATTGCCGGCTCGGCCATGCATTGCTTTCACATGAACGATTACCCGGCTGATCCGCCGCGGGCGACGATTGCCGATAAGGACCGCGTTTATCCCGGCGATGGCGTGGCGCCGCTCACCTCGATCTTGAAAACGCTGTTTGCCAACGGCTTTGCGGGCACGCTTTCGCTCGAGCTCTTTAATCCCGAGTACTGGAAGCAAGACGCGCTGCTCGTCGCGCGTACAGGCCTCGAAAAAATGAAGGCTGCCGTGGCGAAGTGCTAAGGATTGCGATTCGCGCTAGTTCTTCGCCGTCAACGATTTCGCCGGCTGTGACTTTTTCTCCAGCGGCGTTTGCGAAGGGCCGGCGCGACGAATCGTGCTGATCACCTGTTGTTTCCATACCAGGCCGTCGAGCACCAGCACTTCATCGGGCTTGCCGGCAGGATAGATCGCGAGGACCGGAATTTGTTTCCGGCCGAGGCGTTTCAGTTCTTCTTCCAGGTCCGGATTGGCTGAAGTCCAATCGGCCTTCATGGCGACGACGTTGTTCTCGTCGATCAATTGTTTGACGTCGGCGCGTTCGATGGCCCACTTCAGATTCACTTTGCAGTTGGCACACCAATCGGCGGTGAAGTCGACAAGCACGGTGCGGTTGGCTTGTTCTTGCTGCGTGATGTTCGCAATGCTGAAGTTCTGCCATTCGATTCGCGCTTCCGGCGGCGGCGGACCGAAGAAATTGAACGCCACCACGCCGATGATTCCCGCGGCAGCGCCGCCGGTGATCCAGGCATTCAGTTGCTTGCCGACGGGTTCATACAGCGGCACCTTGCCAACCCACCAGCAAGCCAGCGACACGCCGAGCAACAGCGTGAGCACGGCGATCTTCCATTCGTCCTCGATCGCCGAGAAGAAGAAGACCGCGGCGCCCATGATGACGAAGCCCATCACTTGCTTGAACGTTTCCATCCAATCGCCGGGCTTCGGCAACAGCTTGTTGATGCCCGGCACGAACGGCAGAGCGAGAAACGGCGACGCCATGCCGAGGCCGACGAAGAAAAAGACCAGCAACGTATAAATCGGCGGCAAGCCGATCGTGGCGTTCAGCGCGACCCCCAATAACGGCCCACTGCAAGAGATGCCAAGGATGGTCGTGAACAAGCCTTTGTAAAATGCGCCGGCGAGACCTTCCTTCTGCTGCAGATTGTGCGAGCCTTCGGCGAAACCGGGGACGGGAATTTCCCAGACGCTGAAGAGGCTGAGCCCCATCGCAAACGTGACGGTCAAAATCGTGATGCGAAACCAGAGGTAACTCAAGTGCTGGCCCCAAGCGAGACCAAGCGTGATCGAGAGCACCGCAAGGAGCATGAAGATCACCATCAACCCCGCCGTGTAAGCCAGATTGATTGCGATCATGCGGCCTTTGCTTTCGCCCCCTTGCTTGGCGAACGAGAGCAATTTCAAACCGAGCACCGGCAACACGCAGGGCATGAAGTTCAAAAAGAAACCGCCAGCGAGCGCGACGAGAATGAGCAGCGGTAGCGGCAAGGGCGCTGTGTTGGCAGCAACCGAACTACGGTTTTGCCCGGCGTTGAAGAGCTGCGCTTGCTCGCTGACGTTCTTGTAGGAAGTGGAGACAAACGACAACAGCGCCGGCGCGCTCTCCGCTTTTTCAGCAATCTTCAAATTGACTTGAAAGGTCGCGCCTTGCGGCGGCTGGCAATTGGTTCCCGAGCAGGTTTGAAAACCAAGGAAGCCGCCGAGTTCAACTTCGCCGGACTTTGCGCTGGCGGGAACTTCAATCTCGCTGGTCCAGCTGACTTCACCCTCGTGATATGGCAAATCCGATTCGGCTCCGTGCGGCGGCACTGCCTTCGATGACGGTTGAGGTTCGCCGACAGCGAGATCGCCTTTGCGCGAAACGACGATCAAGGTCGGCTGGTTGGTCGACTTGCCCACCTGATTCTGCAATTCATACACATGCCATTTCGGCTCGGCTTTGGCAGTGATGATCAGCTTGGCCTTGCTCCCGGGCGTGACCACGCCGGGCTCGAGGCGGCCGCTGATGGTGACGTTGCTACCCTGCTGATGAAACACGCCGGCCGTTTGCGGTGGCTCGTCGTAGCTCACGAACTTCGCCGTGGCCTTGATCGTCTTGGGAATGCAGCCCCCCGTGCCGTGGCAGATCTGGCCGTTGTAGGTGAGCGCGATTTCGAGCGATTCCGGCTTCACGCCGGCCGTCAGTTCGATCGGCGCGGTCCAGACCACTTTGTCTTCGAACGTTTCCTCGGTCAGCGGCTTGCCCGCGTCGTCGGTGAAAGCGGTCGAGGGTTCTTTGTGCGGATCGCGATCGGGGGTGAAGGGGCCGGTCAGGCGAACATCGACGGAATCGGCGACCTTGATCGTCGACGCCTGTGGTCCGCCGGAAGGCTGCGTCGTTGAAAAGGTGTGCCACTCGGGCGAGATCGTGGCTTCGACCACCAGGCGGCCCTTCGCCGAATCCTTGGTGACGTAAAACTTCGCCGCGATGTCGAGTTCGCCCGCCGGCGCTGCTCCTGCGCCAAAATCGAAGTTGAATTTCTTACCGCCGAATTTCGATCCCTCCTGCGCGGCAACCGTCACGGCACAAGCCACGAGCAGGACCAGGGAAATCGTCGACCGCATAAAAATCCTCGTCGGGAAAGGCTGCAACAGGTGGGCTGCGAACGGGCAGTTCCTTTATTAGGCTCGTTTCGGCCAAACAGGTCAACAGCAGGCACTCTGCCGCAGCGCATTACGCGTTCTATGAAGACGAGCAAACCGCCCAAATTACTAGCATGCGATACCGAATTCGTAGCTGCTGAATTCTCTGGCAAGCGATGCCCAGGCTCAGGGCATCACCTTCTTCAAATCGGCTTGCAATCGCACGCTCGCAAACTTGTAACAATTCGCCAACTCTCAAAGGCGCAACGAGTTGCGGGCGATCGCATCTGCCTCCGGCACGGCGAGATCTGACCTGGCGCGGAAGTTGATTAAGGAATGCAAAACATTGCAACGTCCTATCGCCGCGGAACTGCTTCGTGCCTCTCTTGCTCTTGTATCTGGCCCTCGCTGCAGATCCTGCGATCACCGGATCGGCCAATCAGGCCCGTTCCGAAAACTTCGAAGTCTACGGCGCTTCGGCCACTCAAGATGCCCGGCAAGTGGCGCTACTGTGCGAACGCTGGCGCGACAAGCTGCAAACCTATTGGCTGCAGAAGCCGCGAGATGCCTGGACGCCCCGTTGCCAGGTTGTGGTGCATTCGACGAAGCAAAGTTATCTGGCCGCTGTCGGTCGCGGTGGCGAAATGACTCGCGGTTCGAGTTGGATCGAATTCAAAGAAAAGGCCGTTTCCAAACGGAAGATCGACTTGCTCGGCGTCGAAGATCTCGGCCTGACCGCCCTGGCGCACGAGATGACACACGTCATTTTCGCCGACCTGTTTCAAGGTCGTCAGCCGCCGCGGTGGGCCGATGAAGGAGCCGCGATGCTAGCCGATACTTTTGAGAAGCAGCAGTTGCATCAGCGCGATTTGGAAAAAGCGGTTGCCAGTCGTTACGACTTTCGCGTCAGTGAACTCTTCGCGCTCGAGCAATATCCGGCGCAACATCGCGTGCCTGGCTTTTACGGCCAAAGCGTTTCAGTCGCCGCATTTCTGGCACGGCGGGATGATCCCGCGCGATTCGTAAAGTTCATCGAGCGCGTGCTCGACCACGGTCACGATCGCGCACTGCGTGACGTTTATGGCATTCATGACGCGCTGGCCCTCGAGACCGAATGGCGGGCTCATCGCAATGGCGGCCGTGGCTATCACGGCGTCCGTTTAACCCTCGACGCGCGGCAACCGGCGACCGCTCTTGCCGATTAAATGGCAAGTAGCAAAAGCCGCCTTCTTTCTAACGCTTTTGTTAGCACTGCGTTATCGACTTTGTAATATTGTCGCGTTGTCTTTTCGTGGCTGTCGGCCATGATTGTTTGCAGTCGTACATCCAGAGTCACCTGCTCGTGAAGACGTGCGGGATCCCTCGATGTCTTACCGTCTCTGGTCCGTTTAAGAGGTGCTTTATGAAGATGTTCTCTTTCCTTGCTTTGGCTGCTGTGGCTGTGTTGCCCCTGTCTGCCTATGCCGGCAATGGTTGCGCTACTGCTGCACCGGCCGCCGCCTCTCCCGCGGCCGCTGCACCCGCTGTCGCTCAAGCCAACAACGGCTACCGCTCGTTTTCGTACCAGCCTGCCGCCGCCCCTGCGGTTTACAGCAACGGCTACTCCAATAGCTACCGCCGTAGCAATCAACCCATGTGGACGAACGGCGCCAACAAGGCCCTCGGTCGTTACAACTAACTTCCGCTAGCGATGGCTCGCAGCTGAGTCGCTAGTTCGACCATGCCGCCCAATCGCTGAGTTGGATTCTTTCTTAAACCCGCCGCGCACAAGTCGATGAGCGCGACGGGAAAATTCTTCGCTCCGTCGCCAAGTGGCGACACAGGCCGCCCGCTCACTGCCGAGGCGAGCAATGCTGGAGTCGTTTCGCCGGCATGCGGCGAACGACCCGTTAGTAGCCAAACCAGCGTCGCCGTGAGATTAAACACGTCGGTCGCCGCGCCCAACTCTCCCCAGCAGCCGTCGACTTGTTCCGGCGCGATCCAGGCAGGCGTCCCTTCACCCCGCGGCCAGGCCACTGCTTCTTCGTTCAACCGCCGCGCCAGTCCAAAGTCGCTTAGCACGACTCGGCCGTCGTTTCCGCGCAAGATGTTTGCCGGTTTTAGATCGCAATGAATCACTCCCGCTGCGTGCGCAGCAGCCATCGCATCGGCCGCTTGGGCGATCACCTCGAGAGTTGATTTCAACTCGACACGTGATTGCGGATCGATCGGCGTTAGCGGCGGCCCATCGATCCAATCCATCACGATGAACACACTCCCCGCCGGTGTGCGTCCCAAGCCGTGGATGACAATGATGCCCGGATGCCGCAATCCCGCGGCAAGCTTTCCCTCTAGCAGAAACCGCTCGACGGCCGCTGCGTTGTGGACGAAGTGCTTGCGCAAGAACTTTATCGCCACGCGTCGCCCGAGACTGTGCTGCCACGCGACATAGACACGTCCCATCGAACCGGCGCCGATAAACCGTTGCACCAGAAAATCGGCCGATGACAACGGCGCTGCGGCTGCGAGTAAGGAAATGGATGACGCTGTTTCCGTCTGAGTCGGCTGCCAACCAAACTCACGTTGTAGCTCCACTTCCATTTGCAAGATCGCCACGGCTAGCCCCGAAATCGCCCGCTGCTGTTGCAGAAAGTGCTGCGCGCTTGGCTTGTCGCCAAATCGCCAGCGCAGGCGAAATTCTTCGGCGAGGAGTTTGATTTCGAGTTCTGGCGTCAGCAGTTCGCGGAAGCTTGGCTCGTAGTGACTCGCCATTCGCTCCGGCGAGGTTTTCTCTCCCTGCTTCCAAGCGTATTCCATTTGCAGCGCGATCAACTCAAAGAGCACGCGCTGGCAAGTCGCCGCATCGTATTCGGCAGATAGATGCCGTGTTTGCCAATAACTGACGAGTGAGCGCTGCCACTCGCTTTCGAGTTGCAACTCCCAATCAGCGATCACGTCATCGGAAGGATTCATGCGTCGCCTGCCTTCGCCGCGGTGAGCCATTCGCCAGCGCGCTCCAGCCAGCGCCGAACGGTTCGCTCCGCGCAACCAAGTTCCCCGGCAATTTCATCTTGGCGATAGCCCTGCAAACGCAACTGCACGATCTGGCCTGCGACCGGCGGGAGCGCGGCCAGGAGTTGTTCCATCGTTTCGATGGCTTGAGCCACTTCGGCAGGCGAAGGATCGCGCGACAGCGCCACCAGCCAGGGCTGACGTGTTTCTAAGTCATCGGGGGCCGTTTGTTCGCGGGCCACGTCGCGCCGCTGCGCCTGATGACGTTCCGACTGATCGCAAACCTTGGCGAGCGTGATCTTCACGAGCAGTCGCCACAGATCGCCGCTGTGCCTCAGATCAAAACGGTTTTCGCGCGCGGCCAGGAAAAAGCTGCGATACGCCGAGAGGACGATGTCTTCGGGATCCACGCGACTCGCGAGCCGTTGCGAAAGTCGCGACCGGGCCAGCATCGTCAGCCGCACGACATAGCGCTCGAAGAGCTGCGTTTCGGCCAGGGAATCGCCTGCCAGGCAACGGGCAAAGAGCTGGGCCGTTTCCGTGGGAGGCTGAGTTGTCATGGCGACTGCTTAAAAAGTTTTCCGCGGCCGGTTTTAGCTGTCCGGTTTTCGGCCAGCCTCTGGATGTACCAAGAGTGGCCGTTCGTCCGTTTCAGGTTCACCGCTTGGAGGTTTAGCTCATGTCGAGTGTCGTGACCAGCCGTTGCTTCGGCTGCAAATATACCGATTGCGTCGTTGTCTGCCCGGTCGAGTCGTTTTTTGAGGGAGAGCAGATGCTCTTTATCGATCCCGAAATATGCGTCGACTGCGACGCCTGCATTCCGGAATGTCCCGTCGAGGCCATCTATGCCGAAGACGATGTGCCGCCCGAGGAGCACCCGTTCATTGCGCTCAATGCGGAAATGGCGCCGAAGTGTCCGCCGATTGTGAGCAAGAAAGCTCCGCTGGCCGCGGAATAACGCAGTCAGGGCGAATGGTTGACGATTGCGCCCGGCAAAAGCCGAACACCTCGCGCTAACTTTCTGACGTAGCGTCAGCGATCGAGCAACTGTCGGACTTCATCATCGGCAGGCCGAACCAATTCGCCGATCACCTGACCATTTTCCAGCAGCACTAACGTCGGCCAGAGCTTCACGCGAAACGACCGGCCCAGCGGCTTGCCGCGCCCGTCGGCGATGCGCATGTGTTGCACATCCGTGCGATCGGCGAGGACTTGTTGCAGCACCGCATCCCGGGCGCGGCAATGTCCGCACCAATCCGCGCCGAACTCAAGGAGCAGCAAGCCGCTGCTCCGCTCGATTTCGTCGCGAGTTGGTTCTACTTCCCGATAGAGACTGGCAAAGGCCATAGGAACGATCAATGTCCGAATAAAAAAGAAGCTGACTAACAGCTCTTTGTTTTATCAGGTTTCAGCTCTTTCCAAACGGCTTTTGCGCTCTCGTGGTGCAGTCGCACGATTTGCTCTCGTCGCAGGTCAAGCGTTTTAATTTCGCCCGCATAGCTTTTGACATACACGAATGGCAAGCAGACGGCAAAAACCTTGAGGGGCACGCCAGAATCTGGCGGGATCAGGGCCAGGCGGACGAGCTCATCCGCGGGCATCAGAGCTTGGGCTGCGTCCCACAGATACGTCGGCAATTCATACGTCACCTTGAGCAAAGCCACGTAGTCGCCGCAGGCCACGTCCTCGGGAGCGAGTGTCGCGGCAACGGATGTCTCGGAGCTGGTTTCGGTTGTGGTTTTCATGGTGGTACTCCCCTCACGAGTGAGACACGCAGGCGAGGAGAAAGTTCGCCGCCCCCGCAAAGTTTGCCTGATCG
This sequence comes from Anatilimnocola floriformis, assembly GCF_024256385.1. Classification (NCBI taxonomy): domain Bacteria; kingdom Pseudomonadati; phylum Planctomycetota; class Planctomycetia; order Pirellulales; family Pirellulaceae; genus Anatilimnocola; species Anatilimnocola floriformis. The sequence continues at coordinate 1,892,636 of NZ_JAMLFW010000001.1, read as the reverse complement.
TTGCGATGCGAAGGTCAGCACTGCTGTCGCGGCGGCATTCCGCCAAGCCGGGTAAACGACCTTGCGCTCGTTGTCGATAAAACCAGAATTGGCGGCGGGAGTGTTTGTGCCTCAAGGATGTGGGCAGATCCGATGACATTGCGCGCTTGGTTACGGAAGTCCATCACCGCGCTGGCAGTTGCTGGCGCGGTCGGCCTGAACCTGGCCCATGCGCAAGAGCCCGAAGTTCAGCCGCTCGACCCGGAAACGGCAGAGTATTACTTCCTGCCCGACATTCCCTCGGTCGACAATCTCTTCCGCGCTCCGGAGCCGATTGGTTACTACTCGTACGGTTCGAATGTTGGCAGCATCGTCGCGATGCCGGACTTCTATTATCCGGGCACCATCAACACCGTGACGCGCGACATGATCCGCGATCAGCAAGCCCTGAGCTTCAGCGATATCCTGCGCGACATCGGCGGTGCGGTGCAGTCGAGCCAGAACGCGCCGAGCCTGACGGGCGGCATCATGCCCGATCAGTTTTTCCTCCGCGGCTTGGAAGTGTCGCAGTTCAATTTCCGCAAGAATGGTTTTCTCGATCCGACCTACACGCCGCGCGATTTTGCCAACGTCGAGCGAATTGATGTGCTGAAGGGGCCGGCTTCGGCGCTCTATGGCGGTGCGCTGCCATCCGGCACCGTCAACGTCGTGACGAAGACCGCGCTGGCCGATCGTTTTGGTTGGGGCGGCGTGACGCTCGGCAGCGATAGCCTGCAGCGGTATGCGTTTGACGTGAATAGCACGAACGAAGCGGGCGACTTGCTGGTGCGCGTCAACGGTGCTTATCAGAACGGCCAAAGCTTCCGCAACTTTGGTTACAACGAGCGTGAGTTCATTGCTCCGGTCATCACCAAGCTCCTCAGCAGCGATACTGCGCTAACCTGGGAAGGTGAATTTCACCAAGACCTGCGGATGCGCGACAGTGGCACGATTGCCGTGAACGGCAACACGAAGGCTTTCGCGCCGGACGTGTTCTTCGGCTCGCCGACCGACTTCGCCCAGTTCCACGACTATCGCTCGACACTGTCGTTGACGCATCGCTTCAACGAGCAGTGGCAACTTTACGTCGGCGGCACCTCGCTATTTTATGATGCAACCTCGCGCGGCACGACGCCGCAAACCGGATTTACCACGGTGCTGACTCCGCAGGGCTTTTATGCCGGCGCCCCTGGTCTGGGTGGAACGCTCAATCGTACGCAAGAGACGTCGCTGCAGCGCGAGCAGGATCACTCGATCATCGCGAACTTGACCGGCGAGATCGATGGACCATTCCTCACGCACAACTTGTTGCTCGGCACTGAAGCCAATTGGCTGGTGGCGAATCAAAACAGCTCGACTACTTCCATCCCAGGCATTGATCCTGCGCTGACGTTCGATCCCGCGACCGGCGCGCAGCCGTTTCCGGGAGGGACCGTCACTCAGTCGTTCAGTACCAACAACCCCGGCTATTACCAAAACCGGTTTGGTATTTACCTGCAAGATCTTGTGCCTGTGACCGATCGGCTGACGTTTACCGGCGGTGTGCGCTGGGACACGATCGATGTGAAGAACGATCGCCAACTTCTGTTCGGCGGCTTTCCGGTTTTTTCGCCACCGCCGGCGGATGATAACTACAGCCACTTCACGCCGCGGGCCGGTGTGACCTATGACCTCGTGCCCCAGACGATGTCGATCTATGGCGCTTACACGCAGTCGTTCGCGCCGCCGAGTCGCACCATCTATGCACAGGCGCCGCTGCAAGCCGAGACGGGCGAGATGTGGGAAATCGGTTTGAAGACCCTGCTCGACGAAAACCTGATCTTCACGGTCAGCGGCTTTGTGATCGATCGCGACAATGTCGCGGTTCAGATTACCAACTTCAACGTGGTCAACACCGCCGAGCAACAGAGCAAGGGCGTGGAGTTGAATCTCGTCGGCCAATGGAACGAACGGTTCCGGACGGTCTCGAACTACACCTACGCCGATGTCGAACAATCAGGCCCCCCGGGTATCCTGTCGGTCAACGGCCGTGTCCGCGGCGTGCCGTTCGGCAACGGCAATGTTTGGACGCGCTACGATGTCATCCAAGCCCCCGGCGGCGTCCTCGGCCTCGGCTTGGGCTATGTCTACGTCGGCGAACGCCGCGGCGATTACAGCGCGCCCCTCCAACTGCCATCGTACAGTCGTTGGGACGTCGGCGTCTTCGGCCAGTATGGCCGGTGGGATATGACGGCTTACTTCGAGAACATTTTTGACATTCAGTACGCGACCTCTGCGGTCAATCAGTACCAGGTTTATCAGGGAGCCCCGGCGAACTTCCGGTTGATGGTGGGTGCGAATTTCTAACAGTCGCCGCCAGTCAGATTGACCACCCGAAATAGCCACAATAAAGTGTGATATTTAGAGCCAGATATCACACCCGCTTTTTGTCATTAGCCTTTTCGTAGCAATGACTTGCGGAGCAAATCGAATTTTGCATCAGCTGTTATAATCTGGGGGTATGAAAGAGGGGGGAGCTCTTGCGATCCGGCGCGGATTTTGCGCCATGAAACCCGTACCCGACCTTGGCAGGATCGGAGTCTCTTTCTCGCCGCGAATCAATTTCTGGAATTCGCGCCAAGGTTTCGGCAACACTCTTGTCTAATACTCCAGCCCACCAAACGCTGGTGAGTGCCGAGACCAATCCTGCCCTGCCCGCCATGTAACTCTCCGCATGGATGACGCCACCGACAATCAGTTGATCGCAGCCCACCTGCGGGGCGACGATACGGCGTTGCAGCGATTGGTTGATCGTCACCTGCCAGCGGTGTCGGGTTTTTGTTTTCAACTGGCGCTGAAGCGACCGCTGGCGGAGGATCTGACGCAGGAAACTTTCCTGCGAGCGATCCGTTCGCTGAGTTCGTTTCGGGGTGGTTCGGCGTTTCGCACCTGGCTGTTTTCGATCGCCTCGAATCTGGCCAAGAACCGCCTCGCCCGCGACTCGCGCGAAACGGCAGTTGGAAACCAGGTTGATGAATTGACCACGCCGGTAACCGACGCCCCCGATCAGTCCGCGCTGCAATCGGAACTAGCCGAAGAGATCGATGCTGCCTTGGAGGAACTTCCTTTGAACTTGCGTTCGGCCTTGGTGCTGTCGGTCGTGCATGGCATGCCGTCGCCAGCCATTGCGGAAATCGAAGGCGTTGCCGTGAACACCATTTACTGGAGAATCCACGAAGCTCGCAAAATCCTCAAACGGAGGCTGCAACAGTGGACGACCTGAACATTCCCAATATGGATACTCCCGACGATACCGATCCCTTCGTACGGCAATGGTCGCAAGGGAAATCGCTGAACCGCGACGAACTGCAGCACCTGTCGACGGCGATTTGCCGTCAGGCGCGCATCGAAGCAGCCGACGAAAAACCACAACCAGCCCGACGTTCGCGCAGCGCGATCGTCGCCGCCGCGGTGGCAGCTGCATTGAGTATTGCCGCGGTTTATCTGCTGATGTTTCGTCCCAATGCAGTTTCCAACACTAATAACAACGACGCCGAGTTCGCTCAAGCCACAGCCATTCCTGCCGAGCGCCTGCGGCTCCTTGCCAGTGAATCGGGCCGGTTGTTCGATCAGCGCGTCGCCTGGCTGGCCGAACTAAATCAGAACTTGCTCATGGGGCTCGACGAAGAAGCCCACGCCGCCGATCAAAAGCGACAGCAGATTGCCTTGCGTGTGGTGGTCTTCCATCGCAACTCGCGCTCGCAAGCCTGGCAGCCGGTCTTCTCGACCAATGTGGTTACGCGCGAAGAAGAAGTCATCGAAATGCAAAACCCCGCCGATGGCCAAAGCCTGCGGCTGTGGACACACATCCTGCCCGATCAATCCGTCGCGGTCGACACCGATCTCGCCATGAGCGGTCAGGCCGGACCGCATTGGTCGACAACGTCGGTTTTGTCCGGCGGACCAGCGGTGGTCTTCAAGCAGAACGACGGCCCCGGCGAATACCAAGTCTGGCAATCGGCAGCGATCACCTCTGCCGCGGATCCCAAAAACAACGCTGACAAAGGTCTCTAAAAGAGGAATGTCCAGTCATGCCACGTCACGGTTCATTTTGCGGGAAGTTGCTGGGAGCGTTGCTGCTGGCAATGTTCGCCACCCACTTGTCAGCCGCTGAACCGGTGGCAGCCAAGGCAGGGTTGTCTCGCACCGCACCGTGGATCACAGCCTTTGCCGATGAAGAAGTCAAAATCCAATTCAAAGTAACCGTTGCAGCACCCGTCAAAGGCAAACTTCACTGGGGCCTTTCCAGTAGCGAGCGGCTCGGCCTGTTAAAAGGTGAAGTCGCCTACGACGGCGGCGAAACAGTCGAGTTCGGATTTAAGACGCCGACGGTGAATCCTGGAGTGATTTTCTCGACGCGTCTGATCGCTCACTTGTATCGCGACGGCGAACGTGAGCCGGTCGCCAGTTATGAAGAACCACTCCACATTTTTCCGCGTGATCCTTTCCATGATCGCAAAGAGACGCTGAAGAAGCTGCAGATCAAACTTTACGACCCTGCCGGCAAGACGGCGAAGGTTCTCACGGCGGCGGAGTTTCCTTACGAACAGATTTTTAACGTCGCTGCCATCAGCGAACTGCAGGAAGGGATTCTGCTGGTCGGCGAAGGAGTTTCCTTTCGCGAAGAGCGAGCTCTGGACCTGCTCCTACCGGTCGCGCATGACATTCCTGTGTTGTGCCTAGCTCCCACCGCGGGTGAATTTGAATTGCCCAAGCCGGGCGCAAAAAAGTTCAGCATCGCGATGCAGGGAACCAGTTTCATTCACCAACTCGACAAGCAACTTGACGATGAGCAGTGGCTCGACAAACCCGTCGCTACCAAGCAGAGTTTGTCGCTCACTGGCCGCGGCGCCGACATCGCCGTGGAAGTCGCAACAGGCGACGGCTGGAGTTGGTTCGAGCTGCAATTTGCTCCAAAACCGCGAGATAGCCAGACCAGACAGGCCAAGCTGGTCGTCGTGGCTCTTCCGCTCATCGAATACTGGGATGCTGGGCCCACTCCCCGTTTTCTGTTTTCCAAATTGATCGACTGCGTCACACCGAATTCCATTCCCTCTGCAAATACAGGCGTCGTTCCATGAAAAAATTCCTGCTCCTAGTCGCGCTTCTCGCGCTCTGCTCGTGTGCTGGCTGGTTATCAGCCGCCGAAGATGACAACGCGGTTTATCCCGTCGCGATTCTTCCCTTCGAAGAGCGCGGCGCGGGTGTGAAGGATTACGGCGCGCAGGTCTCCGAAGTGCTCTTTGCCCAACTCGTCGCCAATCCCAAGCTGATGATTGTCGACCGCAATGAGCTCAATAAAACTCTTGCCGAACAATCGCTAAGCCTCTCGGGCGCCGTCAAGCCCGACGAAGCCGTGAAGGTCGGTCAGCTGACCGGCGCGAAGCTGCTGATCACCGGCTCGGTGCTGCAAGTGGATAAGAAGATCTACCTGGTCGCCAAAATCATGGGAACGGAAACGACTCGTGTCGCCGGTGCTTCGGTCAACGGCAAGACCAGCGATGAACTCGCGCCGCTGATCGAGAAGCTCGCCGAGCAGATCACGACGGCCGTCGATGAGAAGGCTTCGACCCTCGTCGCCAAGCCGGTGGCGATTGCTGATCGCATCGAAGCCCTCAAGAAGCAACTGGGCACTGCCAAGAAACCCGTCGTGAGAATCGAAATCGCCGAACGCCACGTCGCGGTTGCCACGATCGATCCCGCCGCCGAAACCGAGATCGGCATGATCTGCAAAGCCCTCGGCTTTGAAGTGGTCGACAACAAGGAAGCTGCCGTGGGCGCTGCCGACATCCTGATCACCGGCGAAGGCTTCAGCGAAACCGCGGGCCGCGTCGGCAATCTGGTGAGTGTGCGCGGCCGAGTCGAGATCAAAGCCGTCAATCGCAAGACCGGCAAGGTCCTCGCCATCGACCGCCAAACCAGTCGCGTGATCGACACCACCGAGCAAGTCGCCGGCAAAGCAGCGTTGCAAGAAGCGGCTGCGATCCTCGCCGAACGCATCCTGCCGAAGATCGTGACGCCGGCGAAATAGTTCGCCCCCGTGAGCTAGGACGCTCGCTCGCAGATTCCGCCGGAACAGCACTGAGTACCGCTTGTTCCGGCCCACTGATCGACAACTGCGAATCAACATGACCTGCTTCTCCCGCATCACACAACTCTGCTTCCTTAGCATGCTGCTGATCAGCGTGCGCGCCGGCGCATCGCCCGTGTGTGCGTTGATCGATACCAGCAAGCTCCCCGTCACTGCGTTGCTCGAAGCTCGACTCCTCGCTAGCGACAACGCAACTTGGGTCGAACGCTCGCAGATCGATAAGTTGCTCGCCGAGCGCGAACTACATGCCGCGTTCTCTGCTGGCGGTGTCGAAGCTCGCTCCTCGCTCGGTGCACTGGTGAAAGCCGATGTGCTCGTGCTGCTGCGGTTAGTCAAATTGCCCGGACCGGAGGCGAAGTCGCAGATCGAATGCGTCGTGTGCGATACGCAGGGGTTGCGACTACGCACAATGTCGATCCGCAGCGAAACGGCGACCGAAGCGACCGTGAGCGCGCTCGAAGAATTAATCGAGCAAGGCCTGAAGAAACATGCCGAGAAGATCGAAACTATTGTCGCTGTGCCGCCGTTTCTGAGCGAGGACTTGGGTTTTGAATTCAACTATCTGCAAACGGCGTATGCCAAGCTGGTCGAAGAGCAGTTGCTCGCGCAGCCGGGCGTGCTGGTCGTGGAACTCGGCGAAGCGCAAGCCATCGCCAAAGAACTGACGCTCGCCGGAGAAAGGAAACTCGCGCGCCTGACCAAACCGCCGCTGCACGTCATCGGCCGTTATCGCCACGACGGCAGCGGCGACAGCCAAACCATGCGAATGAGCCTGCGGCTGTTGCAAAGCGAAATGCAACTCACGCTGAAGGGCGCTAAGGACCTGCCGCCCGCGGAAATGCCGGCCTGGATCGTCACGAAGACCGGCGAGTTGATTTCACTGCTGCAAACTAAGGAAGCGCTCGCGCCGCGGGAGTTCTCTGCCGCAGACGAGGCCAAAGCACTGGCAGTCCGCGGTCGGCAGTTTCAAAAAGTCGGAAACTGGGCCGAAGCACTCGCGTTGCACGAAGCGTCGTTGTTGCTCGCACCCGAGCAAACCGATGTTCGCCGCGATGCCGTCATCGTCAGCGGCAACTTCATTTGGAGCCTGCGTTACGAGCAAGCTAATGAATTCTTGATTCAGCAAATCTCCTTGGCCGATCGTGGGCACGAGCACTTCGAAGCTTATCTGCGCGTCGTGCCGAAACTCAAGAGCGAGCTCGAGCGGCGAGTGGTCACCGATCCGGTCGTCGAGTTCTTGATGTTTGGTGTCGGCCCACTGCGCCCCCGCAAGGATACGCCGCCGGAACTCGTCGAGCTGAAAGCCGCTGCCATGCGCCGCTGCACGGAAACGTTGCTGCGGATCGCGCGATTCCGCGCCGATGCTGGCTATGGCGATCGGGACGAGGTTGGTCAATGGGAAGCCTCTGCCTTCAGCAATATGCCGGACGAAGAGCAATTCGCAATGGCCCGTCGACTGGCGCGGGAATGGGAAGGTGTACGCGAACTTCCTGAGCGTTTTCGCCGGATGTTTTTTTGGCGAGCGATCCATGAAGAGTCACCGGAGTTGCGTCAGTTGCTCGACGAATTCGCTGCATCTCCTCGCGCCGATCTGCAAGCAACGGCGGAGGTCATGCGGCGGCAATTGGAAAAGAACCGGCAGAACAAGGCCGAAATCGACAGGCGAAGGCCTCCTCCTGAGCCGACCGAACTCGATCCTCGCTTGGAGTTGCTCACGATCAAAAACAGGCAACGGAGTACGCGGAGTCGTGTTTCGTTCGATGGCGGCTGGCCGGCCTTCCCTGGAATGGATGTGTTCAGCAGCAACGGCTTAGTGGCGGCGATGCGCACCAAAGGCGAATGGAGCGACTTCTACTCCTATCCCACCAATTTGCATATTTCTTCGGTGGTCTTTGACGGGCGTTATGTCTGGTTTGCAGGCTCGCGTGAGCCGCGCAACTGGATGTTGGTGGCGATCGACGCCGCGGGAAAAAGCCGTCGAATTTTCGAACCAGGACGGGATGCCCGAATTCGAAGTGCAAGAAGGCCAAATGCGGCTGGCAGTAATCGAACCAGGGCGAATCTGCGTCGTTGGCTACTCCGGCCGAACATGGGTGGCGACTGCCGAAGTAACCGCGGCCAGAAAGCCGAAGTTCGAGATCATCTTCGAAGCCCGTGAGATCGCCACCGGCGCCGAGGCTGATCAGCTGCAGAATCCCCGTCTCTCGTTCACGCCCGCGCAGGTTTTCACTCTGCGACAGCCTGGTGGCAAGCACAGCCTGATCTTTATCGGCCGGCAAGCGAACTCTGGCATCGTGACGAGCCATCCGCTCATCATCGATCCCGTTACGAAGGATGCGCACGTTGTGAAGTACAGCACTCGCGTCTTTGATTTGTATACACGCCGGCTCAGTCTACAGGCCGATGACGCTGTTTACTTTTTCGAAGGGCGGTCGCCCCAGCAACCTGATTTAATGCGGGTGCGCTACCCAGGCAAGGAAAAGGAAACGTTCGTGAAAGGCTGCCCCGAGGGTTGGCTGTCAATCGACGAACGCGGAGTGCACATCATCGGCAAGAAGTGGTTACTTGCCGATGTTTCGACCGGCGCACTGCAGACCGTTGTTGACAAACCTGCCTGGTTTTTTTCAGGCCAAATGGCCTTCGGCTCAGGTGTGAATGAAAACTTCGGCGTCGACTTGAGCAAGACCAGCGAGATCCGCGCGATCTACCACACCAGCCATTACGGTCCGGTTGTGATGGTCCGCAAGGAACGTGACGAGAAACTCTATCGCCTCAATTTTACTCCTTCCAAGTAATCCGCACTTAGTTTTGCGCTTTGTTTGTTTTGTCAGCTAGTTTTTCGGTGATTCATGCGTTGTTTGTCTGTTATTGCGGTCAGCCTGATCCTGACCGCCACTTGCGTTTGCACCGCCGAGGAGCGGACTGGTTTGCAAAATTGGGGAGTGATTGCCACGGCATCCGTCGAGGCGACTGGTTTGCCGGATTTGGTGACGGCGGAGTTGTCGCAGAAAAATAAAGTAGAGCTCGTATCGCGGCAGGATCTGGAAAAAATCATTCAGGAGCAGGAGTTGGCGCAGGCCTTCGGCAATGCGGAGACCAAGTTGCGATTGAAGCTTAGCGCCATGCTCAAGGCCGATGCGCTGCTGATGTTGGCCCACGAAAAACGCGAGGATCGGCAATTCATTCGCGCCGTGGTGTGCGAGAGCAAGTATGGAATGCGACTCCGCGTTGAGTATTGGCCTGCCGATGGCAAGCTGGAAGAAACGTTGCCGCAGTTGGTTGAGTGCGTGTTGTCGACGCAGCGCGATTTTGCAAAGGGAGTGCGGGCTGTTGTCGCCGTGCCGCCGTTTGTGTCGCGGAATCTCACGTTTGAATTTGATCAGTACCAATCGGCGTTCGCAGCGTTACTGCAGCAAGGACTGATGGCCCGCGAAGGCGTCGTGGCCGTCGAACTCGAGGAAGCGCGGAGCATCCGCCGCGAACTCGAAATCGCCGACGAGAAACGGAAAGCACAGCTCGTCGCGCTGACCATCGGCGGTGAATTTGTGATGAAAGCCGAGAAAGGCGCCGCGCCGCAAGGCTCGCTCAAAGTCGCATTATCCGCGGCTGGTGAAGAAGAACGCGTCCTCAAGAAACTCAATCGGCCGCTGCCGGAATTGATCACCTGGCTGCAGCAAGAGTTGCCCAAGGAAATCCTGGCCAAGCTGCCCGAGCAACAAGCCAAGACACAGTTCACCGCTGCAGAGCAGGTGAAATATCTGCAAGCACGAGCCGATCAATTTGCCATGCTCGGCCAGTGGGAACAGGTCATCGGCATGCGCGAAGCGGCTTGGCTGCTCGCGCCCGATGATTTTGATTTGCAGCTCAAAGTGGTCACCGCCCAGGCGCGTTGGTCACGCCTGCCCAGTTCGCCAGCCGATACGCAGCGGCGGTGGATGACGCTGCTAGAACTCGCCGAGCGGGTTATCAAGTCGAAGAAGCTTAGCCCGCGCGAAGCCGATTTCGTCGTGCAGCTTGTCAACGGTCCCCGCTCCAGCTCGCGCGACAACGCCGAACTGCTGGTCCGGCGACTCTATCCTGGCTTCGCGCAGCTCGATCCCAAAATCACCGACGGCATGATTCGCCCACTGCTGTGGGAAGGAGTCGAAGGCAAAGTCCTCGCCGGCGGCAAACAAACCTGGAGCCCCGACATCCAGCACGCCTGGTGGACCGGGACGGCGCTGCACATTGCAGCGGAAGCGGGCACGCTAAGAATTACCGAGGGTGCGCAACCATCCGTCCCGCCAGGATCCGAACTGCCAGAGACCGAGGAAGATTGGGAACGTGGCATGGCGCTGTGGTGCTGGCTGTTCGCCGAGGTGTTTCCGCAGGACAAGCCGGTTCCAGAGTTCTTTCGCATGGTCTTCACCGATCACGGCGGGAGTCTGCATACGCGTTGGCGTTTTCCCGACGAGCGCCCAGAGGCCGCCATCGCGGCTATGCGGCGGATCGAAGCCGCAGCCGGACCGACCTGGGGTCCGTTTTACCGACGGGTGGCCGAAGGTTTATTCCGTAGCGAAGCGCTGAGTCGCCACTCCTTCAACCGGCGTGCACTCAAGCCCCAGCCGCTGCCGGATTATCTGCGCAACTTTATGCACGAACCCGAAAAGGAACAGGAATACGCCGCACAGATCAAACAGGAGTTTCGAGAACTGCGGCAATATGTCGAGCGTTTGCGAGATAAGGTGCCGACGTATTATTTTCCCGATGCGCCTGCCTTTCAAAAAGGTCGCTCAGATTTTCGGTATAAGCTCGACGACGTCAGTCCCTTTCGCAAATCGCGGGCATATGAGTTTTACACGAGGTACAGCCCCGACGAGATGCTCGACTACGCCGATCGAGTGATTAACAGCAGAACGTCACAAGTTGGCGTGGTAAGTGGTGATAACAGCCCCTATCCGCCAGGTGGCGAGCACCAGCCACTCGGCAATTACTATCGATTCAGAGATCTCGAATCGACGCCGCTCCTGCCTCCAGGCATCCATGAAGTTGAGTTGCCCGAAATAGTGCAACCCTGGCAAGGAATTGCCACCGCGCGGCCGGATCTGGAATTTTGGTGGACTGAATTCGGAATTTGGGCTCTGCGCGACGTGGGAGGATTTACCAGAATCTTTGGTGAAGATCCGCTGGAATTTCGAAGTATCCGTGGCTTCGAGGGACGGGCACACCAGTTCAAATGGGATGGTGAAAATGTCTGGGTGGCGACGCGCGGTAAAGGAATACAACTCGTTTCATTGCAAGGGAAGCAAGTAGCTCAGTTCACGACTGCGAATGGTCTGCCTCCCTACGATCTAATTCAGAGTCACGCCGCGCTTGAGTCGAATAAGTTCGACCAGAGTCTTCGTATCCATCCAATCGAACCAGGCAGGTGCCTCGCGATTGGGATGTTTTGCCGGGAAAATGATCATTCACAGCGCCGGTGCTGGGTAGCGGTTTTGAGCGCCAAGCCGAACGAGCCGGCTGTTCGCATCGTGCACGAAGCAAAGAACGGGATTGCCGATGTGCAGGCGAAGGATGACATCAACGTGGCCTTCGTGCCTCAGTGGGTAGCAAGCTGGCAAAGCAAGGATCAACATCCGCAATTGCTAGTAGCTCGAACGCCATTGCTGGGGCAGAAATCACGGCGGCCTTGGTTGATCGATTTGCAAACGCTCGAGATTAGCCTGATGCCCGGGCGGATTTACGGCAAGAAGGACCCCGGGGTCTATATCTACAGGCCAAATTACGATGCCGGCGACTATCTGCATTGCCATGATGGCAAGTTGCTCGTGCATACTGAAAATGGAGTCGAGTTCTGGAAACCTCCAGCCGATCCGGAAGCAGCCTGGATTCGCCAGTCGCTCTCGGGAGAGGAAATTGCAGGTGTACCGTTAGGGTACGACGGGATAGCACGTTACGGCGAAGTCTTCCTCTCGGCAAACAGTATGTCGGCGTGGACCTTCGACCTTCGCACACTGCAAACCACCACTTATCAGGATAGAAGGAATGTTTACGCCTTCATTGGCACGGTGGGCATATCACCACGGTACGGTTTGGTGACATCGAAGTGGTATGATCGCGGGCTGGATCCTCCAAAATGCAAGACTTCGCAGCTCAAGTTGACGCCGCGTTACTCGGCCGAAGAGCGTCTGCCTGGGATTCTGCCGCGCGTCCCCACTGAGAAGTACGAAAGGCATTTCGCCGCCCTCAAGAAGCTCGAGGAACTCGGCGCAGTCGTTGCTCCCGGAGATGACCGCCCTCATTCGCCGCAGGAATTGTGGATCAAATTTGGTCCACTCTGGAAAGGCACCGCGGACGACTATCAACTGCTGGGCGATGTGCATCAGTTGCGTGGGTTGTGGTTTTACAAGATCAAGCTCGATAACGCCACGCTCGAGTCCATCGTCAAACAACATCCTGAGATCACCAATCTCGCGCTTGTGTACACCGAAGTGAACGATGACGGTGTCCCGTGCCTGTTGCAACTGAGCGGCTTGCACACGTTGCATCTCGAAGGACCCGCAGGAGCCAAACCCTTCACCGATCGCACGTGGCATGAGGTGAAGAAGATCAATTCGCTCCGCATCCTAACGCTTGCAGGGCGAGGATTTACCGGCGCCATTGCTGAAGATTTGAAGCAACAGAAGCGCATCCGCACGTTGGAACTTTTTGAGACCAACCTCGGCCGCAAGGACTTGGCGATCTTGAAAGAAGCGTCGCGCATCCGCACGCAGGCATACGACCAGGCGCAACCTGTCCCTCCGCAATCGCCGCGAGAATCTCCATGACCATTCCCATCAGAGCGCCCGCCAAACCGCTGCCGTTAAACACCGGCAAGTTTATCAATTGGCGAATCGTCGCGCTCGCTGCCGGCGGCGCGCTATGCGCTGCCATCGCAGGCGAAGCGCTGCCAGTGCTCGCGCAGCCCGCCGACCGCAAGTCGGTACAGAAAATCACGGCTGCGCTGATCGACTTCAATCGCTCGCCGGCCGTGGCCCTGCTCGAAGCACAGCTTCTTGCGAGCAACCTGGCGACTTGGGTTGAGCGGACTGAGGTCACTAGGATTCTCGACGAGAAGAAGCTGCAAACGCTGTTTGCAGCCGACTCCGGCGGAGAGCGCGCGAAGCTCGGCAAAATGCTGAAAGCCGATGTGCTCGTGCTCGTGCGCAGCGGCGTTGCTGAAAAAGTGCCTTACGTCGAGATCGTGGTTTCGGAAGTCTCCCGCGGTCTGCGACTGGTTCGCCGTCGGCTGCCGCTCGGCGCAGATGTCGGTCAAGATGTCGCTGAGTTGCTGAAGATCGTCGAGCAAGGCTTCACCCTGCAGAGTCAGCCCATCCAAGCCATCTACGCCGTGCCGCCGTTTGTCAGTGAGGATCTAGAGCCTGATTATGACGAACTCAAGACGGCATTCAGTTTGCTCGTCGAACAGCGAATGCTGGAACACCCCGGCGTCGTCGTGGTCGAACTGGCCGAAGCCGAAGCCCTGCAGCGTGAGTTGCTGATCGCTGGCGATGACGTTGGAATTAAACGGCAACTGCCGACGTATCTGCTCGGACAATATCGAAACGAGGGCAAAGACGCCGAGCGAACCATCAACATCAAACTCACGCTGCAACAAGGTGAGAAACAGCTCGGCACGAATCAACAAACGATGAAGCCCGCCGAGGCGTCGACGTTTCTCCGCGAAAGAATCGGTAACGTCGTAGCGAGTTTGACCGGCAAAGAAGTGCCGCCGGGAAATGCGAGGCAGGAAGCCGCGCAACTCGCGCGGAGGTCGAAGGAGTTCTCCAAACTCGGTTTGTGGGAAGACGCGCTCACGTTGATTCAAGCCAGCCTGTTGCTCGATCCGAAGCAGCCCGATATGCACCACGATGCAGTCGTGGCAAACGCGAACATCGCCGCGAGGTACAAGATCTTCGCTCTGGACGGCGTCGGCGAAGCGAAGATTTCCTTGGGGTATTATCTCCGCGGCTTGGATCACCAGTTGGCTTTTTATTACACGGGAGGCGATGCGTCGCGATATGCAGTCAACCGCAGCATCAGGCACAACACCATCAACTCACTGCATATGAAGCAGATTCGTCTCGATATGCACGAACTCTACTCGCCACAGCTGCGCGAGTACTTGCTGAGCGTTCTGGCGCGCAGCCGCAAGGTGATGCTGGAGCTGTATCACTGGCACCTGGAACGGGGCGATGATCGAGCAGCGGCTGATGCGCTGCACTATGCCAGCCGCGATGTGAATACGGCTGGCAGTTATGCCTTACTGCGACAGGAGATCCTGGCCCTTGCCGACGAGCCACGAACCGCAAAACGGACTGTTTTGTTCGCCTTATTTCATTTGGCCTCGCAAGAAAATCGCGAAGGACAAGAGCATCTGAAGTTGCTGGAAGCCCAGGGCAACGAGCACGTGCGCGCCGGCGTGGCGACACTGCGAAAGGAATGGGCGGACTTTGACAAGCTGAAGAACACGACTCGGTACGAAAGCGACAAGGTGCTCGCACCCGTTCCGGCGGGCGGCAAACGAGTTCGCTTCGAGCCGATCACTCTCCACATCGCAAACCCGCTCGAACCTCTCTACCCCACGCAGCATGTCACCGACACGCTCAACAACGCGCTGGGATTTCGAGCAATCAAGCCTGGCCTCGATCTTCTCTGGTCTGAGACCGATGTATTCGTAATGCGTGAAAAAGGGATCCTCAAGCGGATCTGGAGCTTTCCGCCGTACAAGGAAGCAGTGCTGCCGACTCGAGGAAGTACGGGGTCCAATGTTTGCTACGACGGCCGCTACATCTGGGTGACGGTGAACGAGAGCCAGAACTATCCGAGAGTGCTGGTGATCGACGCCACGACAGACAAGGTGCACGAGATCACGCATGCCGATGGACTGCCGGGCCTGAAAAGCGATGACTATGGAACACGGCGGGAGCAGCCAATCACTCTCGTGCCGCTGGAACCCGGGCGGGTTTGCGCTGCAGGGGGCTTTGGCAGGTCATGGATCGGCACAATCGCCTTCTCGGCCAAGACTGGCCCCAAAATTAGGATCTTTCACGAAGCGAAAACTCAGGTCGATCCCACCAATCGCACCCAGTGGCGAGACACTCAGGTTGCATTCTTGCCGACGTACATGCTTCTGCTCGAAACGCCAGCCACGGCGAGCGAACCAGCCCAGCGCAGAATTTGCCTCGGGCGTCGAGCGGAACTGTCGACTGTGGGAGACCACTGTTTGATGATTGATCCTGATGGAGAGCAGGTGACGGTGCTCGAATCGGAGTTGGGCATCAAATTCCAAACACTGAACTACTGCCAACACGCTGGCGCGATCTATTTTCTCAGGTCAATTCCGCATGACCTTAGTCGGACACAAATGTACCGGCTGACATTGCCGGGTCCGCGCGTTGAACCGGTTCGCGAAGTTGAGAACAACGGCTTTCTCGTGGAGGATGGCGAATCGCTGCACTTCGTGGGGAGCCAGTGGTTCATCGGAGGCTGGGAGACCAAGTTGCAGCAGCCAGCCGGCTTGTTGCCGTGGTGGTACGGAGGTGCGCTCGATCGCCGCGGACGATTGCCAGTGCGCGCACCTGGCTCATTCGACCTGCACGTGATTGCCAAGAGCAGCAACTATGGTTGGTTCGTGCAATATGGCGCTGAAGGGAAGTTTTTTCACAAGCAAGTGATTTTTGATACCGAACCGAGCACTGAGTCGGTAACGAAAGATCTTCAATAGAGCGGCCGACGTCTGCCGGTTTTGTAGCCAGGGTTCTATCTCTTCTGCGAACCATTCCAACATGACAACTCCAGTAAACCTGCCAATCTGGAAATTTATTGGGCTCGCTTTGGTAAGCTTGGCACTTGTGCCGACCGCTGCCGAAGCAAAACCAACGGCGGCACTCATCGATCTCAACCGCTCGCCAGCCGTGGCGCTGCTCGAAGCACAACTGCTTACTGGCGAGTTGGCGACTTGGGTTGAGCGGACCGAAATCAACAGAATTCTCGATGAGAAGAAACTGCAAACGCTGTTCGCCCCCGCCTCAGGCGGTGAGCGAGCGAAACTCGGAAAAATGTTGAAAGCCGATGTGCTGGTGCTCGTACGCAGCGGCGTCGCTGAGAAAGTGCCATACATCGAGATTGTGATTTCGGAAGTCTCCCGCGGTCTGCGATTGGTTCGTCGCCGCGTGCCCCTCGGCGCAGAGATCGGCCAAGATGTCGCTGAGCTGCTGAAGATTGTCGAGCAAGGCTTCACCCTGCAGAGTCAGCCCATCCAAGCCATCTATGCCGTGCCGCCGTTCGTTAGCGAGGACCTGCAGCCCGAGTACGACGAGCTGAAAGCCGCGTTCAGCCTGCTGGTGGAGCAACGGATGCAGGAGCACCCGGGCGTCGTGGTAGTGGAACTGGCCGAAGCCGAAGCCCTGCAGCGCGAGTTGCTGATCGCTGGCGATGACGCTGGAATCAAACGACAAATGCCGACGTATCTGCTCGGGCAATATCGAAACGAGGGCAAAGACGCCGAGCGAACCATCAAGATCAAGCTCACGCTGCAACAAGGCGAGAAACAACTCGGCGCGAATCAACAAACGATGAAGCCTGAGGAAGCGTCGACGTATCTCCGCGAAAAAACCGGCAACGTCGTGATGCGTCTCACCGGCAAGGAAGTGCCGCCAGGCGATGCGAAAGTTGAAGCCGCGCAACTGGCGCGGCGGTCGAAGGAATTTTCCAAGCTCGGCTTGTGGGAAGACGCGCTGGCAATGTGCCAGGCGAGTCTGTTGCTCGATCCCAAGCAGCCGGAAATGCATCATGACGCGATGATCGCCAATACACGATTGGGGCTGCGCTATCCCACTGCAATTCGCCCCTCAGATATTGTCTCGGTGAAAGCGGTCGCGGCTCTTTTTATTCGGGCCCTCGATCATCACGCGGCCTTTTACTACACCGGCGGAAGAACGGTCAACTATCACGAAAATGGTTTAAATACCATCGATTCATTCGCTTCGATCCCGATCGGGATTCAGATTTACTATTCACAGGAAATGAAAGAATTTTTGCGGGGCGTGCATGCCCAGCGGATGGAGAAGTGCCTCGCGCTGCTGCATTGGCAAGCCGAACACGGACTGGATGAACAAGCGAGCAAGACTGTAGGCATACTCGTTGCTGATTTCGAAATCGGCAATCCACCACCCTGGGTAGACGAACTCAATTACCTGCGGCAGAAACTGGCGCAGCGCCGCAAATACATCTTTGAACTACAACACCTGCCCAACGCCAAAAATCTGACGATTCTACTTTCGACACGCTCTGGTGGACGTAACTTCAACTCAGCGCCGTTCGCTGAGCATCTGGATGCTTTGGAAAAAGAGGGAAATCAGAAAGTACTGGATGCCGTCGCCCACCTGCGAATGTTGGCGGCTCGCCATCGCTTTGACCGGCCGCTCCCAACTACGCACCAGTCATCGATCCCTCTGAGCGATCAACGCATCCGCCTGGAACCAATTACTCTCGCGGTCGATCACCCCGCCAAAGCGATCCTCGGGCCCGAACTCTTAGACACGCTCCCTGTGATGGAGGGCTTGTTCGCTGCCACGCCAGGCTTGGACGTTGTCTGGCGGCACAACGATCTCTATCTCATGCGCAAGAAAGGGGAACTCAAGCGAGTCTGGACCATCCCGGGATACAACCAGTTCGTATTTCCCGCTGCTCAAAGCCCACGATCCAGGTCTGGCATCTGCTGCGATGGTCGTTTTGTTTGGATAACGGCCATTTTTCGCTACGATTATCCGCGCATCTTGGTAATCGATACGACCAACGACAAGATCTACGAGATTACGCACGTCGATGGTTTACCCGGCATCAAGTTGGAAGAGGGTTCGAACCAAAACTCTCCGCAGCAAATGGCCATCACCTCGGTGGCTCCGGGACGGATCATCGCCGTGGGAGGTTTCGGCCGCACCTGGATTGCGCAGATCGATTTCTCTCCAGAGTCAGGGGCAAATGTCAAATTGCTACACGAAGCCAAAACTTCTGTAGTCGCCACCGATCGGGAGCAATGGCGCGATCCGGAGTTGGCATTCTTTCCCTCGCACGTGTTTGCTTTGGAGGGTCCTGCCGGACCAAGCGGCAAGCAGGAACGAACGCTGATCATCAGCCGCAGCGATGGGCCAGGCGCACATGACAAGCATCCTCTGCTACTGAATCTCGACACCTTGAAGGTGGAAGTACTGCAAGCTGAGTTCCGGATTGCCAACCAAGCCATCACCTACTGGCAGCAGGATGGGGCAGTCTATTTCGTCGATGCTGTCCCTCCCATGCGATTGCACTACGGATTGTTTCGGCTGACACTGCCCGGCCCCACGGTTGAACATGTTTGCGACTTGCCGGCTTGTGGTTATCCATTCGTCGAGGGGAAGGAGTTTCACTTGATCGGGCAGCAGTGGCTGCGGGGAGATTGGACGACCAAACGCTTGCGCTCGACGGGAACGATACCCTGGAGCTTTTCTAACTATGTTCCCCTTTCGGGCTCTAGCAGTGCAATGAATCTCGAGGCCCCGAACCTCAACCTGCTCGCTCGCAGCAACCATTACGGGTTTGTTGCCCAGTACGGAAAGAACTCGAAGTTTACGATGGCCCAGGTCTTGTTCGAATCAGCTCCGACTGATCCCGCCGCTGCGGGTGTGGAGAAGAAATAGCGAAAGGACTTCCCATTTTGCGGGCTAGCGGCGGGCTTTTCCTGGCGGTTCCGTAATCCGTCCACAAAAATCGCTGGGCTGTTCCAGAAAGTATGCCTATAATGAGCCTACTTCTTCTAACAGCACCAGCGGGTGAGACGGGGCATGGATCCAGTCCTGCACATCTCCGACGATTCAGGCGATACCTCTGCGCCAGTTCTGCTGCCGCAGCCCGTTCAGCTCGCCGATCGGTTGCGGCAAGTCACGCCACTGCCACCAGTTGCACCGCGCCCCGCAGCGCCGGCAGAACAGCGCATACCACTCCGCGATGAAGTTCGCATTCGCCTGGCTTGGGCGAAATTGCTGTGGTTGCTTACTTTTCTCGGCGTGTTGCTGGCATTGACTTATCTTGTGCCCCACATGGTCGAGCAGATTCAATACGCCTCGTCGCGCGGACGGCAGCGGGCCGAGCACGAACTAGCCAAGGCGGAACTGCAGGGCGAACCACTGGCCCAATTGTCGCGGGCATCTCAGTTGGTTTCGCAGCGAGTCGGGCCGAGCGTGGTCCATATCATGGCCCAAGCCAAGATCAGCAACGTTGCTGCCGCTGGCGGGGCACTCGGCCAGTGGAAGATTCCGCACGATGGCCAGGGCTCGGGATTTGTCGTCGATCATCAAGGCCACATCGTGACGAATTTTCACGTGATTGATGGCGCCGAAGAAATCGAAATTTTGCTGAGCGATGGCCGGCGCGTTCTCGCCCGCCTCGTCGGTCAGGATCGCGAAACCGATCTAGCCCTGCTCAAAGTTGACGCCGATGGTTTGATTCCTGCCGAGTGGGGCGACAGTGAGCAGGCCGATGTCGGTTCCTTTGTGTGGGCGGTCGGCAGCCCGTTTGGCTTGCAGCGAAGCGTGACCAGCGGCATCATCAGCGGCAAGCATCGCACGGGAATGTCCCGCTCGCCATACCAGGATTTTTTGCAGACCGATGCCGCCGTGAATCCCGGTAACAGCGGCGGTCCGCTGGTCGATACTCAAGGCCGCGTCATCGGCGTGAACACTGCCATCGTCGGCGATTCGTATCAGGGAATCAGCTTTGCCATTCCCAGCCACATCGCGCGGCAGATCATAACTGGCCTGAAGGAAAAGGGACTGGTTACCCGCGGTTGGCTCGGCGTCGAACTCGCCGAAGTCGACTCCGGCGTGGCGAGCAGCACTGCTGCTGTGCCCCCAAAAGGCGCTGTAGTGCTGCGAGTGATCAATCTCCCGGATCAACGTTCACCGGCTTCGATCGCCGGCATTCAAGAGGGTGACATCGTTTTGAAGTGGGACGAGCGCGATGTGGAAAACCCCGCCGTGCTACGCCAATTCGTCGCCGAAACGCCGATCGGCCATCGGGTGAAAACCACCGTGCTGCGCGCCGGTCAGCGCATGGAATTGGAAATCGCCGTCGGACAACGGCCGGGCCAGTTGTAGTCGGTTGGCTCTGTTGATCAGCGCTGGGCAATCAGCGCATCGAGCTCAAACTTAAGCTTCCCCAGGATTTGATCGTAGGGAAAAGCGCCCAGTTCGATGCCGCCGCGCTTCAGATTTACGAAGTTCGGCCCGCACCACAGCCCCAGATCGGCGTCGTCGGTTTCGCCAGGACCATTCACGCGACAACCCATCACGGCGATCGTGATCGCGTGCGATTCGGCGTAGCGCGACATTTCTTTCACTTGCTGCGCGAGATCGATGAACGCTTCGTTCTCAACGCGCGAGCAACTGGGGCAGGCAATGATATTCAGCGTCTTCAAGCCGTAGTCGACGACGCTGCGAACACGCCCCGCGGCGACATCGGCCAGAATCTTTCGCCCGGCTTCGATCTCTTCCTTTTTGCGATTGTTCGGCACAGTGAGCGACACCCGAATCGTGTCGCCAATACCGCGGCCGATCAGCTGCTCGAAGGCGATCCGTGTTTTGATCACGCCATCCGGTGGCAGGCCAGCTTCGGTCACACCGAGATGCAGCGGCACGTCAGGCCGTTTTTCGGCAAAGCGTTTGTTGACCTCGACCACCTTGCGCGGGTCGCTGTCCTTGAGCGAAACGCAATACCGCGTGAAGCCCACGCCATCGAGCAGGTCGCAGTGTTCCCAAGCACTTTCGAGCATCGGCGTGATCGAATCGGCCGGGTCGTACTTTTCTTTCTTCGCTGGATCGACGCTGCCGCAATTCACGCCCACGCGCATCGCGCAGTCGTTATCAACGGCGACCTGCGCGAGATAACGCACCTTGTCCTGCCACGGCCTGGTTGGTTCGTGGTGATAAAGATGACCCGGGTTGTAGCGAACCTTGTCGACGTGCGGCGCCACGAGTTCGGCCAGGCGATAGTTCTCCTGCAGATCGACGCTGAGGTTTGCCGTCGTCTGGCGGCGGATCTCGGCGAGAGCTTCGGCGTCCTTCTTGCTATCGACGGCGATCCGTACTACGTCGGCCCCGGCCTGCTGCAGGTCGTTCACGAGTTCGACAGTCGCATCAATGTCCTGCGTGTGCGTCGCGGTCATGCTCTGCACGGCAATCGGCTGATCGCTGCCGAGCGTAATCGAACCGATCTTCACCCGGCGTGTCGGGTTGCGCTTAATTTCCACCACCATCTCCCGTCCGAACTAGGGGCAATTCCTCGCTGAGCCTGCATTCTTCCTTACCGCAGGAAAATTGACAATGTCACAGGCCGGCCTGACAGCACAATCCGCAAAATCCGCACGCCGGCAACGGCGGGAGTGACGTATTTTTGCTGGATTGCGTCATTCCTCGAGGGCCGCGGCCATGTTTTTTTTTCTGACTCTGATCGCTTCGCTGGCTGTGAACCAGCCGGCAACGGCTTGGGATCAAACGAACACCGGCTGCACGCCGCCTCGCTACGAAGTGATCGTCGTGCTGGCCACGGAATGTCCGCTGGCGAAGCTGTATGCCGGCCGGTTAAATGAACTGGCTCGACAATATCCGCAAGTGCAGTTTCGCGGCGTGAGTGCCAATGCTGAAGATACGCCAGCCGAAGTGGCCACGTTTGGCAAGAACTTGAACTTTCCGTTCGGCAGCGATTCCGAGTTGCTCTGCAAACTCGGCGCGACGCGTTCGCCAGAAGTTTTCTTCTTGATCAATGACATCGTCGCCTATCAGGGGCGGATCGACGATCAGTACTCGCCCGGCACGAATCGTTCGCAGCCCAACCGTCACGATCTGGCCGAAGCGCTGCGCGAGACTCTTGCCTTCGAACCCATCAGCCTGCCGAAAACCACCGCCGTGGGTTGCCGCATTACGCTGCCGAAACCGCCCGCCGGTGAACTGACTTTCGCCGATGTCGCGACAATCGTGCATCGGCATTGCTCCGGTTGTCATCGTCCCGGCGAAGTGGGACCGATGTCGCTGCTGACCTATCAAGATGTGAGCGGTTGGCGAGAGATGATTCGCGAAGTGGTGAACGACGGCCGCATGCCGCCCTGGCATGCGGATCCGGCGCATGGCAAATTTCGCAATGCTCGCGGCTTGAGTGCGGCGGAGAAAAAGACACTTTTTGCCTGGCTCGATGCTGGCGCTCCGCGCGGTTCGGTGGAACCGGCTGAACCAAGATTTAAAAGCGGTTGGTCGATTCGTCCCGATTTGGTCTTGCGCATGGAGAAACCATTCGACGTGCCAGCCGAAGGAATACTCGAGTATCAAGACTTTGTGCTAACGCATGACTTTGCGCACGACACCTGGGTCCAAGCAGTAGAAATTCGGCCGGGCAATTCCGCGGTTGTGCATCATCTCACCGCGCTGCTGAGACCGAAGAACGGCGATCCAGAGCGAATGTATTTCGACGCGATGCAGGACGAATACTTTGCGATCATGGGCCCCGGCAACGCAGTCACGACCTGGCCGCCCGGCGTGGCAAAGCTGATTCCAGCTGGCTGGCAGCTGGTGCTGGAGGTGCACTATCAAACCATCGGCACGCCGCAAACCGATCAGAGCACGATCGGTCTGCAACTGGTCGACGCGCGGCAAGTGGTGCAGCGAGCCGCAACGCGACCAATGATCAAGGAAGACATCATCCTGCCGCCGCACCAAGTCACCACCGTGCTCAATGAATGGCGACTGGAAGAGGACCTGACGCTCCTTTCGCTCGTGCCGCACATGCACGTACGCGGCCGCAGCATGCGGATCACAGCCAACAGCGAGACGCTACTGAACATCCCGCACTACGACTTCAACTGGCAGCATCGCTACATTTTTGCCGAGCCGAAATCGTTCCCCCGCGGCACGCTCATTCGAGCAACGGCCGTCTATGACAACACGAAAGACAACCCGAACAATCCCGATCCGTCGGCGACGGTTCGTCATGGGCCGCAAACGACCGATGAAATGTTCCAGCTCAACTGGGATGTCACCCGCACGCACGAAAACCGCCATGCGGGGCAATACTCGCAGATCGCGCTGCTGGTGATGGTCGTGTTTGGGGCAATCTTCGTCGTCTCGCGTTTTCGCAGCGGCGGCAAATCATCACTGCTTACATAACGCGGCATAAGACGCCACCGCCTGCTGCAGCACGGTGAAATCGACCGGCTTGGTCATGTGAAAATCAAAGCCGGCTTCCTTGGCTTTGAGTTGATCTTCGTCGCGGCCGTAACCGGTGAGCGCGATCAGCAGCAGACCATCGAGATTGCTGTTTTCTCGCAACGAGCGAGCGACACCATAGCCATCCATGCCGCCCGGCAGGCCGATGTCGCAGAGAACAACTTCCGGCAACCAGTCGGTGGCCGCGGTCACGCCTGCCGGCCCCGTGTGAGCGATCCGCACATCGTGGCCCAGATGCTTGAGGAGCATCCGCATGCTCTCGGCGCCGTCGATGTTGTCTTCGATGACCAGAATGCGGCAGGACTTGCCTGTCGGCGCGGCGACTTTCGGTTTGGACGTCGGCGGCTCGGCCGTTTTATCGAGAAACAATTGCACGCGAAACTCCGTTCCATGACCAAGGCCTTCGCTGCTGACGCACACCGTGCCGCCATGCAACTCGACCAAACCTTTGACAAGTGCGAGACCGAGGCCCAAGCCGCCGCGACTCCGATCGAGCGAGCGATCGGCTTGCGAAAATGCGTCGAAGATCGAGCGGAGAGTTTCGCGATCCATGCCGATGCCCGAATCGCGAATCGTCAAGATCGCCGAGCGGTTGTCACGATCGGCCCGCAGGCTGATGAGAATATGACCGGGCTCGTCGGTGAATTTGTGCGCGTTGTTGATCAGGTTCCCCAGGATCTGACTGAGCCGCGTCGGATCACCCGAGGTCCATAGCGATTGCGCGGGGAGTTCCACGACCAGTTCCAAGCCATTCTGCTCGATCACCGGCCGAAAATCTTCGACTGTCGACAGTACAATCGCGGTCAGGTCGCAACGCTCCTGGCGGAGACGGATTTTGCCGTTCGCAATGCGCGAGACGTCGAGCAGATCATCAATCAGCCGCGTCATGTGGGCGACCTGCCGGTCAATCATGTCTCGCGCTTGCGCACCCTGGGCCGCCGCCGCTGGCAACTCATGCTCGCGGCGCAGAATTTCCACCGCATTGCGAATCGGCGCCAAGGGATTGCGCAACTCATGGCCGAGCATCGCCAGGAACTGATCCTTGCGACGATCGTGCTCGCGAACGTTTTCATACAACCGAGCGTTATCGATGGCGATGCTGGCCCGGCCCGCAAAATCTTCGGCCAGTCTCAACTGACCTTCGTTCACGCCGCTGCCGGCACCTTGCCGCCCCAGCACCAGGGCGCCGATGGTGTGACCGCGGGCAATGAGTGGCAGAATTGCCGAGATGCGCAATTCAGGTTCCAGCGGATCATCTTCGGGACGCCCCGGCAGACAGGAGTTCATTCCCGAAGTGGCGACCGAACCCAAACCGAAATGGACTGTCCGTTGATCGACTACTTCGGTCACGGCAGTGCGGAGTCGCTCGGGGAAGTGCTCCCACAGATTATCGCGGCACGACGTAGTTCGCCCCAGGCGACTTTGCCAGGCCGCGTCGCACTTGCCGATTTCACCTTGTTCATCCAATAGAGCGATCGCGCAAAAGTTTGCGAGAAACGGCACGGCAGCGCGATTGATTTCGGCGATGATGGCATCAATGTTCAGATGCCGCGTCATCGCCGCGGTGGCTTCGGAGAGAAAAATCAGCTGCCGGTTGGTCTCTTCTGCGGCGGCACGAGCTGCCTGCTCGCGTGCGAGATTCACTCGTTCTTCGGCGTGCCGTTCGACTTCCTGCGTCTTGCGGAAAAGCTCGACGAAAACCCGGACTTTTGTGCGCAAGATATCGGGCACGATCGGCGACAGAATGTAATCGACCGCGCCAAGCGAATAACCCTGCGCGGTGTGCATGTCGTCGCCAAACGCCGTGACGAAAATGATCGGCGTGTGCGTGCAGCGGCGATGCTGACGAATCATCGCTGCCGTTTCAAAACCGTCGATTTCGGGCATGTTGACGTCGAGCAGAATGACCGCGTAATCGCGCTCCAGGAGTCGCCTTAGGGCGTCGCGACCCGAGCGAGCGATCACGATATTCTCACCCAGACTGGAGAGGGCCGCTTCGAGCGCGAGGAGCTTGTCGGGCTGATCATCGACGATCAGCACGTTGACCTTGTCGCCGGCGGCTCTCTCTGGAGCGACGTCGGCAGGACGCGCAGCAGGTTTGAGCGGGCCAGGCTTCAGTGGGCCTGGGTCCGCCGGCGAAGGAGCCATCATCCAAGTTCTCCTCAGGTCGTTTAGTAACTCGTGGCCGTTTGCATTTCAATAGCCGGGCTCACCGGTTCCCGCCGGCGCAACCAGGCTCGCAGCACAGCCAACATCTGATCCGAATCAACTGGCTTGGCGAGATAATCCCAAGCCCCCGCATCGATGCACTTTTCGCGATCCCCCTTCATCGCTTTCGCCGTTACGGCAATGATGGGCAGATTTTTGAAATGTGCGATCTGGCGAATCGCCCGCATCGTCTCGTAACCATCCATCTCCGGCATCATGATGTCCATCAGCACGACATCGATATCGGGATGGTTCTGCAAGACTTGAATGGCGTCGCTGCCAGTCTCTGCAGAGTAGATTAACATATTCCGCCATTCGAGCACGCTCGACAGCGCGAAGATATTGCGAATGTCATCATCGACGATCAGCACTTTTCGTCCTTCCAGCACTCCGTCTGAATCGTGAAGGTTGCGCAAGATCTCCCGCTTATCGGGCGCGAGCTTCGCGAGCGGATAATGCACGGCAGCGGCCACCTGATCGAGCAACAGATCGGTTGAATAAGCAGAACGAACCACCCGACAACGAGCCAGCGATTTGAGTGCCACCTGATTCTCTGCCGATGGCACCACATCGGTGCGATAGATGACCGGCAACCGCGCCCAGCGCGGATCGCGAGCGAGCTGCGCGGCGACTTCGCTGAGCGGCAAATCAGCCACACTGCCGCTCAAGATCAAGCAGTCGCACTTGCCAACGGTAAGCAATTCAAGGGCCTGGCGGTTGCTCGTCACTTGCTGCACACGCAGGTCTTCTTGTTCGAGCAGCAGCCTTGTCGTGTCATTCGAATCCGAAATGGCTTCGACGAGAATGACATTCTTTTGCGTCTGTCGAACA
The DNA here is from genome assembly GCF_024256385.1 of Anatilimnocola floriformis. Lineage (NCBI taxonomy): Bacteria > Pseudomonadati > Planctomycetota > Planctomycetia > Pirellulales > Pirellulaceae > Anatilimnocola > Anatilimnocola floriformis. The sequence continues at coordinate 1,866,179 of NZ_JAMLFW010000001.1, read as the reverse complement.
AAGTCGCCAGCCGAATCCATGAAGTGATCCAGATCGGCCTGCGTACGAATCGGCTTCGTGAGGAAATCGACGGCGCCGGAGCTGAGGGCTCGTTCGCGCATCTCTTCGGTCGAGACGATCCAAACGGGCGTGTGACGGATATTGCTGTCATTCTTCAGACGCTCCAGCACGCGCCAGCCGTCAATATCGGGAAGACAGATATCGAGCGTCATCGCGCTCGGCCGGTATTCACGGGCCATCGTCAGCGCTGCAGCTCCGAGCGAAGTGACTAGGCCTTTGAAGCCGCGGTCATGCGCCGATTGCAGCAGCAACCGCGCAAAGTTCAAATCGTTCTCGACGATCAAAATCACGGCGTCGTCGGGTTGAATGTTGGCTCGATCGTCACCCACTTCGTTGACGAGTTGACCGACCTCCGGCTCGAGGACTTCTTCCTGAATTTCGCGGTGCGGCGGAACCAGATTGGCCGGGGTTGTCGACGACGGAAATTCCGTGCGATCGACGTTGGCCTTGCGCGAAATCTTCGGCGACACATACGTTTGCGGCAGAAGTAACGTAAACGTACTTCCCTTGCCTGGCACACTAGTAAGACGAATTTCACCGCCGAGGAGCCGCGAAAGTTCGCGGCTGATGGCGAGACCGAGGCCAGTGCCACCGTACTTGCGGCTCGTCGAACCATCGGCCTGTTGGAAGGCTTCGAAAATGATCTGCTGCTTGTCGGGCGAGATGCCGATACCCGTGTCAGTGACGACGAAGGCCAACACACCCGCTGCGTTGTTCAGCACGTCGTTGTCGATGTTCCAACCCGAAGCGATCGGTTTGACGGTCAACTTCACGCGGCCTTGATGCGTGAACTTGAACGCATTCGACAGCAGGTTCTTGATAACCTGCTGCAACCGCTTCGCGTCGGTGAGCATCGTCTTCGGCAGTTGCTGATCGAGCTCGATGCTGAACTCGACTTCCTTGGCTTCGGCGACGTGACGGAAGGTCCGCTCGACATAGCTATTGAGGTCGCTCAGTCGCAGCTCACCAACGTCGACCATGACCGTGCCCGATTCGATCTTCGAAAGATCGAGAATGTCGTTGATGAGCATCAGCAGATCATTTCCGGACGAGTGAATCGTCTTGGCAAACTCCATCTGCCGCGGCGTGAGATTGCGGTCGCTGTTCTTGCTCAGCTGATCCGACAAAATCAGCAAGCTGTTGAGCGGCGTCCGCAGTTCGTGCGACATATTCGCAAGGAACTCGGATTTGTACTTCGAAGTGAGGGCCAGTTGCTTGGCCTTTTCTTCGAGAGCCTGGCGAGCTTGTTCCACTTCGCGGTTTTTGCGTTCGACTTCCTGATTCTGGTGCGCCAAGAGACCGGCCTTTTCTTCCAGTTCCTGGTTTGTGTTTTGTAGTTCTTCTTGCCGGCTTTGAAGTTCTTGCGCGAGCGATTGCGATTGCTTGAGCAACCCTTCCGTACGCATATTCGCTTCAATCGTGTTGAGCACGATGCCGATCGACTCGGTCAGCTGATCGAGGAACGCCTGGTGCGTCGGATTGAATTTCTCGAACGAAGCAAGTTCGAGAACGCCCTTAAGCTCCCCTTCGAAAATAACCGGCAGCACGATGATGCTTTGCGGCGGAGCTGAACCGAGGGCGGACGAAACGTGGAAGTAGTTCGGCGGGCAATTGGTAATGTGGATCTTCTGTTTTTCGAGGGCGCACTGACCGCAGAGGCCTTCGCCAATGCCGATTCGTTTGCCGAGGGCGTCCTGGCCACGGTCGGCGTAGTTAGCAAGCAGGGTCAGCTTGGCAGTCTCGTCGATCGTTTCATGCACATAGAACACGGCCTGCTGAGCCCCCACCACCGGCACTAGTTCGGAGAGAATCATGCGGCCGACCGTCGTCAAGTCGCGTTGCCCTTGGAGCATGCGGCTGAACTTGGCGAGGTTCGTCTTCAGCCAGTCCTGTTCGCTGTTCTTGAGCGTGGTGTCCTTCAAGTTACGAATCATCTCGTTGATGTTGTCCTTGAGAGCGGCCACTTCTCCTTGAGCCACCACGGTGATCGAACGGGTCAAGTCGCCCTTGGTCACCGCGGTCGCCACTTCGGCGATAGCTCGCACCTGCGTCGTCAAGTTCGCGGCGAGCTGATTCACGTTTTCCGTGAGGCCTTTCCACGTACCCGCCGCACCCGGCACCTTGGCCTGGCCGCCTAGCTTGCCGTCGACGCCCACTTCGCGGGCCACCGTCGTGACTTGTTCGGCAAACGTCGCGAGCGTTTCGATCATCGAGTTAATCGTATCGGCGAGAGCGGCGATTTCCCCCTTCGCCTCCACAGTGAGCTTTTGTTTCAAGTCGCCGTTGGCCACGGCGGTCACCACCTTCGCGATGCCGCGGACCTGGCTGGTCAAGTTACCAGCCATCGAGTTCACGTTGTCGGTGAGATCCTTCCAGGTTCCGGAAACACCCTTCACCTGGGCCTGACCGCCGAGTTTGCCTTCGGTACCCACTTCGCGAGCGACGCGGGTCACTTCGGCGGCGAACGAGCTGAGCTGATCGACCATCGTATTGATCGTATTACTCAGCTCGAGGAACTCACCCTTCACATCGACCGTGATCTTCTTCGATAAGTCGCCCGTCGCGACCGCCGTCGTCACCGCGGCGATGTTGCGCACCTGGCCGGTGAGATTGCTCGCCATGAAATTCACGGAGTCCGTGAGATCCTTCCAGGTTCCGGACACGCCTTCCACCTGCGCCTGACCACCCAGCTGACCTTCGGTACCCACTTCGCGGGCCACGCGGGTCACTTCCGAGGCAAACGAGCGGAGCTGATCCACCATCGTATTAATGGTGTTCTTCAGCTCGAGAATTTCGCCCTTCACATCGACGGTGATCTTCTTCGACAAGTCGCCGTTCGCCACGGCAGTCGTCACCGCGGCGATGTTACGCACCTGGCCGGTCAAGTTGCCGGCCATGGAATTCACCGAGTCGGTGAGATCCTTCCAGGTACCCGACACACCTTCCACTTGGGCCTGACCGCCGAGCTTTCCTTCGGTACCCACTTCGCGGGCCACGCGGGTCACTTCCGAAGCGAACGACCGGAGCTGATCCACCATCGTATTGATCGTGCTCTTCAGCTCCGCGAATTCGCCTTTCACGTCGACTGTGATTTTCTTCGACAAGTCGCCATTCGCCACGGCGGTCGTCACTTCGGCGATGTTACGCACCTGGGCCGTCAAGTTACCGGCCATGCCGTTCACGGAGTCAGTGAGATCCTTCCAAGTACCGGCGACACCGCGCACCTGAGCCTGGCCGCCGAGCTTTCCTTCCGAACCCACTTCGCGGGCTACACGAGTCACTTCCGAAGCAAACGAGCTGAGCTGATCCACCATCGTATTGATCGTGTTCTTCAGTTCTAGAATTTCTCCCTTCACATCGACCGTGATCTTCTTCGACAAGTCGCCGTTGGCCACGGCAGTCGTCACCGCGGCGATGTTACGCACCTGACCAGTCAAGTTACCTGCCATCGAATTCACCGAGTCGGTGAGATCCTTCCAAGTTCCGGAAACACCTTCCACCTTAGCTTGGCCGCCGAGCTTTCCTTCCGTACCCACTTCGCGGGCCACGCGGGTTACTTCCGCCGCAAACGAGCTGAGCTGATCCACCATCGTATTAATGGTGTTCTTCAGCTCGAGAATTTCACCTTTCACATCGACTGTAATCTTTTTCGACAAGTCGCCGTTGGCCACGGCAGTCGTCACGGCGGCGATGTTACGCACCTGGCCGGTCAAGTTACCCGCCATCGAGTTCACCGAGTCGGTGAGATCCTTCCACGTTCCCGACACACCTTCCACTTTCGCCTGACCGCCGAGCTGACCTTCGGTGCCCACTTCGCGGGCCACGCGGGTCACTTCGGAAGCAAACGAGCTAAGCTGATCCACCATCGTATTAATGGTGTTCGAAAGCTCGCCGAACTCGCCTTTCACGTCGACGGTGATCTTCTTCGACAAGTCGCCCTTCGCCACCGCCGTCGTCACGTTCGCGATGTTTCGCACTTGGCCCGTGAGATTACTCGCCATGGAATTCACCGAGTCGGTGAGATCCTTCCATGTGCCCGACACGCCTTCCACCTTTGCCTGTCCGCCGAGCTGACCTTCGGTACCCACTTCGCGAGCCACGCGCGTCACTTCCGAGGCAAACGACCGCAGCTGATCCACCATCGTATTGATGGTGTTCTTCAGTTCGAGGAATTCGCCCTTCACGTCGACCGTAATCTTCTTCGACAAGTCGCCGTTGGCCACAGCCGTGGTCACTTCGGCGATGTTCCGCACCTGCCCGGTCAAGTTGCGGGCCATCGAGTTGACGGAGTCGGTGAGGTCCTTCCACGTACCGGCCACATTCTTCACCTGGGCCTGGCCGCCGAGTTCGCCTTCCGTACCCACTTCGCGTGCCACGCGGGTCACTTCCGAGGCAAATGAGCTGAGCTGATCCACCATCTTATTAATGGTCTTCGCCGTGCCGAGGAATTCACCCTGCAGCGGCCTATCGTCGAGCTCGAGCGTCATCAGCTGCGACAAGTCACCCTGGGCCACGGCGCCGATAACGCGGGCTGTTTCGCGCGTCGGCCGCACGAGGTCGTTGATCAGCTCGTTCACCGAGTCGATTGAATCGGCCCAGCTGCCGCGCACATCGCCGAGCGAGGCCCGCTGCGTCAGCTTTCCTTCCTTACCAACGACGCGGCCCATCCGTTCGAGCTCGCGAGCCATCCGCTCGTTGAGCTCGATCACTTCGTTGAACGCATCGGCGACTTTCCCCGCCGCGCCGGTCCAGTTATGCGGCAAGCGAACCGAAAAGTCGCCGCGTTTCAGAGCACTCATGGCGTTGAGCAGAACCGGCAGATCGATCGATTCGGTGTTTTCGAGAGCAGCAACCATGGGGCATTCCTTTGGATAGTTTGGTGCATCGGGCCGAGTGAGCGAAAAGTGGGATTCGCTCAGGACACTGGCAGCCGATTCCCATCGGGCTGCAAAAGAAATGGCCTTCTCAATACCAGCAGAGATTGAAAAGCCGCCGCGACAGACGGAATCACAAAAATCATACGGACTCTCCAGGCGCGCAGTTGCATCCAGTTGATTGGACGTAACTCGCAGTCCCTGCGAGGTCTTCGATTGCGAGGCTCATTCTAGGCACAGGGGCCTGAATCTTTCAACTCGGACTTGCAGGCCAATCTGTTTCAAATGGCAAGCGAGTTGCAGCGAGGCGGATGCAGGGCCATCGAAAACATACGCCAAAAAGTCGCCGCAGGACGACCGATTCCGTGGCGTCGCCCCCTCGAAGTGCTTGCGACAGACTGTCGGAGCCGTAGCTCTCTAACAACGGGCCTACTGATTGTCAGCCGACCAAGATGCCTTGCCGCGGCCTGTTCCTTCGTGGGGCAAGAAGCGATACCCCGTGTTCAGCTGCAAAGAATCGCGGATCGGCGACCAGGGGCGAATTCGCACGCCATCGATGGTCTGCTCAAACACGCCGCTGCCGGGGACGCTGAATTTGATATGCACAAGTCCATAGAAGCCGAGGCTGCCATCGAATTCCGGATGGGCGGCTTGAAACGGCAGTTGAATGTACGCGCCGCGCGATCGGTAATCGTTCCAGTTCACAGCTTGCGACCAGCGAGCGATCGGCTCGACCGAACGGCCTCGGCTGTTCGGTGCGTGATGAAAGGTGCGGGCCTGCAGTGTGTAAAGTTCGACTTCCAGCGTGCCAGCCGCCGCGGTGATTTCTTGCCAGGCATCGAGCGGTTGAAGATTGATCGCCAAGCCGTCGGTTTCGACATCGGCGTCCCAGTTGGCGAGCAACGCATCGCAGGCAATCGCAGCAACTTTGTTGGGCGGTGGTGGCAACGGTTGTTCGTTAGCTGGCACTTCAGGCGTGATTTTCGTTCGTTCCGCGAAGGGCGTGGCGCTGGTCGCAAGCGATTCATAACTCTTGGCGAGTTCCGTAACCGTCACAGCTTTGCCGTCGACTTCCGCAGTACGAATCTCGCTCCAAGGAATCGGCCGCAGGAGAACCGCCGTGCCGCGCTCAAAGCGCAGCATCAGTTGCTCTGGCGTCGAGCGCGCATCGATCAGCCCTTCCCACCGACGGCCGCTAGTGTGCTCGATCTTAATCGCCATCGGCGTTTGAGCAGGCAGCGCACGCAGGCTGCCAAGGCTGGCGAGGGCGAGAAATAAGACGATGCGCTGATTCATGCCCGAAGCAATCGCAACCTGCGGACCGGAAACCGGGCCAGGGATCGGGTTTCACTTCAAACCCACGTGGCAGCGGGGTTTGCGCTCGGTGGCGGACAATTTGTCGCGGAATTTTCCGCACGAGCCGTGTTTCCCGCTCGCCACATGTGGCAAAAAGGCAACATCGCCGGCTTATTTCCGGCAGCACAATCGGCCGCGAGCTAGATTTCGGCATCTGTGAAAAGAGCACCTCCGCTCGCTTCGTGCGCGGCTCTTCGTGACACATCCAGCCAGCTAAAAATTCCTGCCATGAATTTGATGCGTTTCCTGCCTGCCGTTCTGTTCATCACCGCCACCGTCATCGCCGGAGAACCTGCTCCTGCGCCGATCGCTCGCCCCGTGGCTCACCGCCGCACCGATGAGCGCGGCAATGGCGACCGGCAGCGCGAAGGTTCGCGCCTAAGTGATATTGCCGGACGGTTCGAAATCGCCGGCGATCGCGTGACGTTCTTTCCGGGTGGCGGTCGTGAATCGTACCGTCTGCTCGAAAACCTGGCCCTCGAGCGGGTCGCGCAGGTTCTCACCGAAAGCCGGGCTCGCCAAGAATGGACCATCAGCGGCACGCTGACGGAATTCCGCGGCGCAAACTACCTGCTGCTGACGAAGGCCGTGATCAAGTCGACGAACGATACAAAGTAAGCTCTCTGCTGACATTGAGCGGGCCGCCCGACTTTGGTAATAGTCGTCAAATGCTAGGGATACTCCGCTAGCACTCGCCGATAATCTCCTGAATCCGGGCCGCGATGGAACGCTGGCGCATCAATCTCCTGAGCATTGCCTGTTGCGTTATCGCCGCAATGAGCGGTTGTTCGCGCACGCCTGCGCCCGGTGATGCCCTATCGCAAGAAGCTCGCCGGCTGGTGTCGCTCCCTGGATTGCGTAGTTCGAGTCATCCGCAACTCGTAGCCGAACTCCAAAAGATCGAAGCCGCCCGGCAAACGCCGCAGCAAATCGACAACGCGACTGACGGCAATCACTACGCACCGTTCGTCACGGCCTATCCGTCGTTCTCGCGACCGGCAATTCAACGTGAAGTGAATTCCCTCTGGCCCGCCGTTTCTCTATCGCTCGAACCGGGCGCGCTGCAAAAGGCCCGCGAACTTCTCCAGCAGCAAGCAGCTGCGCGGCAACGCTTCGATCGCGCCATGCGTGAAACGAGTCCGCGACCGCAATTAGAAATGTCCGACGCGCTCGTCGCCGATGACGAGTGGCTCGATGCCATTCAGACCGGTTGCCGGATTGAAGCGTTTGCCACGGCTGACATGCTTGCCGAGCAACAGCCCGATGCTGCCCTTGCTCCGGTGGAAAAGATTCTGCACCTGAGCCGGCAACTTGCTCGCGAGCAAGATCTCAACGCGCGCCTGGCCGCGGTCGATCTGCGGGCCGATGGACTGCAAGCAATTCACGCCATCGCGAACCATCCGCTTGCGACACCCGAGACTTTGCAACGGCTGCAACAACTCATCAGGAACAACCTCACCGACTGGCCCAGCGACGAGCGCGTTTGGATTGCCGAGCGAGCGCATGGTCTACTTTCGTATGAACTCGCGCGCGCCGGCCAATTCAATGCTTTGCTGACCGGCGCGCAGCTGGCTGAGTTGCAAAAAAAGGGAATCGCGGCGACCACGGCCACGGCTGTTTTGAAAAACATCGAATCAGATGAGCTCTTTTACTTGAGGGCGATTGAACAGCAAATTGCTGCCGCTCGAGTACCTTACTTTCAACGGCAGAACCTGGTCGAACAGCTGCGACTCGAACTGCAATCGCGGTCCGAATCGGGAGAGTATCCACTCGTCGCCGGTTCGCTGCTGCTGACGAAGGTCGGCGAAGTTCATCGCCGCCTGGCCGAGGACCGCACGCGCTGCGAAGCCTGGCTGATCGTGCTCACCACCGTTTGCGAATTGCCCCTCGGCACGCCGCCAAGCTGCCCCCTCACCGGTCAACCGTATGAAGTCCGCGTCGATCGCGAGCGAGTTGTGATCGCGGGTCTCGAACTGCGGCCTGGCGAGACGGTTGAGGTTCGCCGGCCGGGGGTGGTGCAAGCTCGTCGTCGGGCGGCCGGTTTCGATCTCACCTCGCCGCCGCTCCGGTTACAATAGCGGCATGGTCATTCGCTATCAGGATTTTACGCCGCAGATGCTTACGCCCGGAGGCTTCCTCAAGGTCGCCACGTACGAAGCCCTGCAAGTCGCCGTCGATGCTGCCAACGACTGGGTCAAGGAAAACGGCATCCACGTCCTCAACATCGAGACGTTGTTGCTCCCCAACATCTGGAGCCGCTTCGAAGAAGGTTCGAGCGATACTTCGCTCGGCACGAGCGGCGATTCGCCCAGCCAATGGCATCAGGTGGTGCGCATTTGGTATGCGGATGGCTGACGCGTTCGAAACTCAGCCGCGAACTTCCTTCACGAGCTTTCGCACCGCAGCCACGATGCGATCTTCGACATCGCCTGCCCAACGAAACGCAGGACGACCATACTCAAAAAGATTGGCGCCTCCTTCGTAGCCCCCTTCCTCCCAGACGCGACGCGAAGGGATGTACGAAATCATGTCGTCGGCATAGCCGCAGACCCACGTTCCCGCGCCGAACTCTTTTTTAAATCGCAGCGCATAGTCGACAACCGTCTCGGCGCCTTGCCCGACGATCAACCATTCTTTGCCAAACTGCCAGGCGTGGAGCGGGTAAGGATAAGACGCCGTAAACTTCTCGCCGGCATCGAGCTTTTGCAGCATCCGCGCAGCCCAGCGGGCTCGCACAGCACTTGCATCCTGCAGAAGTGGATGCAGGTCGTCGCGCGTTACTGTTTTCAGATACGGCAATTCGAGCATCTCGAATGCAGTCTTCAATCCAGACGCGACCGGCGTGAGCGGCTTGCTGATTGCTTCTTCTACTCCGATCGCCAGTTCATGGCCGTACTTCTGGCAGAGTTCCACACTCCGCCGCGGCAATGGATTTTGATCGCCGCCGCAGGTGTTGACGAACATGGCTTGCGTGCTGGGATGCTTGGCTTCGATTTCGAGCTGAGCGAAGCCCGGGTAGTCGCCGCACCATTGCAAAAAGTTGAGTGTGGTTGGATGGCAGGCATAACCAAACAAGATTGCGGCAATCTCACCGTTCATGCGGGTCACGGTCATCACCGGCACGCTGTGATCGACTGGTCCCACAAGCGGCAACCCTTTAGCAAGCAGCGCGGCGACTTCGGCTTCCTTGTTATTGCGGCGATTGACCGCGAACGTTGCTTTTCCTTCGCCGATTTGCAGACTCGCCGGCGTTAGTTTCTTCAGCGCGTCGCCGACGAGTGCAACCGTCTTCTGCACCATTGCCGTCGTGTATTCCTCGACTAGTTCGACTTGTTCGGCTTCGATCGGATAGTAATCAATCAGGTCATCGCCCAATCGCGGACCGCAGTGGTTGTGAGAGAAGGTGAACATGACCTGCGTGCGTTCGAGGCTGAAGTCCTTCTTCAACTGCTCGAACACCCGATCGCTCATACTCTTCGGCACGCCTTGAAAATCGCTGGTGATGAGCACAACGCGCTTACCGCTTGTATCTTCGAGCGCGAGGGCCTTCATCCACAGATCGTGAATCTTTCCCGTCGGCGCGCGCTTCGTACCGTAGCCTGCGAGCCAGACACTTTTCTCAGGCGTAATGACGGCTTTGGCGACACCGGCTTTCCAAGCGGCTTCTTTCGTGGCGTTTTGCCCGCTTAGCTTTGAAGTGAGCGTTGCGCTCACGGCGCCCACAACAATCGACTGTTGAAGGAATGCACGACGCTGCAGGTCTGCAGGCATAATCGCCTCCCAAGATTTCTGAGGTGTCGGGCATTAGAATACCCTGCGAATTCAGGCCGGTCGATTCGGAAGAAGGAGATGGCAGTGGTTAGATTGCGCTATGTTTGGCTCGCTGTGATGGCAATCTGCGTGCAAGCCGCTCACCCGACAGCGTACGCCAAACCCAATGTCATCTTTATTGCGATCGACGATCAGAATGATTGGATCGGGCACTTGGGCGGTCATCCGCTCGCGAAGACACCGAATCTCGATAAGCTGGCTGAACGGGGCACGACGTTTCTGAATGCTCACTGTCAGGCGCCACTCTGCAATCCATCGCGTACCAGTTTGATGCTCAGCCTGCGGCCCACGACGACCGGCGTGTATGGCTTGGCTCCTTGGTTTCGCACGCTTGACGATTGGAAGGATCGTGTCGCCCTGCCGCAGCACTTCCACTCCCACGGATATCGCACGTTGTCTGCGGGGAAGATTTATCACGGCGGCGCGGGCGGTCCGCAGCAGCGCAAGCAGGAGTTCGATGTGTGGGGGCCTGCTGGTGGAATTGGGGCGAAGCCAGAAAGGAAACTGATTCCGCCTACGCCGATGGGAGACCATCCGCTTATGGACTGGGGAGTCTTTCCGCATCGCGATGAAGACAAAGGCGACTATCAAGTGGCCAGTTGGGCGATCGAGCAGATCAAAACCGCGCCGCGCGATCAGCCGTTCTTTCTCGCAGCGGGATTCTTCCTGCCGCACGTTCCCTGCTATGCAACTCAGCGGTGGTTCGACTTGTTTCCCAACGACGATCGCCTGCTGCCGATCATTAAAGCCGACGATCGCGACGACACGCCGCGTTTCTCTTGGTATCTCCATTGGAACTTGCCCGAGCCGCGGTTGAAGTGGGTGCAAGAGAACGATCAATGGAAGAACCTGTGCCGCAGCTATCTCGCATGCACCAGTTTTGTCGATGCGCAGATTGGGCGGATTCTGGAAGCGCTGGCGGAGAACGGCTTTGCTGAAAACACGATCGTCGTGGTGTGGGGCGATCACGGCTGGCACCTGGGATCGAAGGGAATCACCGGCAAGAACACGCTCTGGGACGATGGCACGCGCGTTCCGCTGATCTTTGCCGGGCCGGGCGTGACCGCCGGCGGCCGCGTTGCTTCGCCAGCCGAGTTGCTTGATATCTATCCGACGCTTAGCGATTTGTGCGGTTTGTCGGCGAGGACTGATTTAGAAGGAATCAGCCTCATTCCGCAATTGAGAGATGCGAAAGCGAAGCGTGAACGGCCTGCTGTTACGAGCCATAACCAGGGAAATCATGGCGTTCGCAGTGAACGCTGGCGATACATTCGTTACGCCGATGGCAGCGAGGAATTGTACGACCACGAGAGCGATCCGCACGAATGGACGAACTTAGCGAGCAAGAAAGAACTCGCCACGGTCGTTGAAGAGCATCGTCGCTGGCTGCCGAAAATCGACCGGCCACCGGCGCCGAACAGTGCGCAGCGCGTGCTGACGTACGACAAGGCGACCGACGAAGCGGTGTGGGAAGGAAAGAAGGTCCGTCGCGACGATCCGATCCCCGAATAGGCCGAAGAATCACGCAGCCTTCAACGAGCGAGCCTGGCCGGCTGCGGCGATCCACTCGGAAACTTCCTCTTCATCAGGCGGTTCGCTGCCGCGGAGGACACGTTGGCCGTCGCTGCTCTCGACAAAGGGCGTGATCAATTCCAACAAGTCCTCGACTTCGCTTTCGGCGAGTTCGGCGGGCTGATCGATGCCGCAGGCCACGAGAATCTGTGCATCGTGACCGCGCAGCCCCGGCACGCGGCAGACAAGCGTCGCCTCGGCCTGCCATTGGCGGATGACGTCGGCCACGATGTGCGCGACATCGAGTTTGGCGGCAAGCTTTTCGGGATGCGACGACAGGAGTTCGCCGACGGTGTTCACACCGGCAGCACGCATGCGATCGGCTGTTTTGCTGCCGATCGAAGGAGCGTCTTGAATCGGCTTGCTGCGATCGAGGTAGAACTTGAGTTTGGTCTCGGCAGGCTTCTTTTCAGTCTTCTTGGGCGCCGGTTTTTCTTCGGCGGGTGGATCGACGCGAAGTTTTTCAGCGGCCTTGGCCGGTGGTTTTTCGGGCGGCTTTTCCGCTGGTTTCTCGATAGCCTTGGGAGCTGCGTGCTTCTCCTTCACGGGTTCTTTCGCCGGCTCTTTTACTGGCTCTTTCACCACGGCAACGGGTTCTGGCTTTTTCGGCGTAGCCGGGGGCGGCGGCGCGACTGCTTTTATCGGCTCTTCGATTTCCGTCGGTGCGTCGTAGCGCAGTAACTTCTCTTTGGGTGATTCCTTGACGACTTGCTTCGCAACTTCCTTGACCGGCTCTTTGACGGATTCTTTAGGAGGCGTTTTCGCAGCTGGAGTGAAAGGGAGTTTCGTTGCCGACGCGAACTTCGGCTCGGCCGGAGCCGGTTCTGGCTGCGGCACGTTGGTCGAGCGCTTGCGATTGTCGATCACGGGGACCGTGACGCTACGCGCACTGCGTTCGCGCACAGCAACACCCTGGCCATGGCGTTCGCCCGGTTTACGGATCGGCTGCGAATCGAGCACGCTCAGCGGCGTGTGGAGCACTTCGGCGGCGTGGGCCTTTCGGACCTCTGCATCGTCGGGCGACAAAGTTTCGATGACTTTGCCGGTCCGCTCAAACTCGTCGAAGATCTGCCGGAGCTTTTCGCGCTCGTGCACATCCTCGATGTTTTTTGCAATCGCCCGGAACGGCATCTTGGCCGCCGCCATCACCCCCTGCAGCGTGACATCGACCCACGGCGGATCGACGTTGGCTTCTTCGATAAGCTTCTCGATGATCCGCGCCAGGCCGATTACGGCATAGCCGAGGCACTTGGCAAAAACGTCTTTGAGCGTTTGGTCGAGACCGAGGAGCGGATCGCGTGTGCCGGCGGCGAGATCGTAGTGATCAATGATCGTTTCGTAATGCGGATTCGAAAGATCGGCGGCGCGGCGAACCATCTGTGCGAGCCAATCGCTGCCAGTAGGGCATTCCCAGCGGGGATAACCGCCCTGATCTTCGTCGAGAATATGCTGCAGTTCGCCGTACGACTTGCAGACAGACCATTCGACCGCGCGATGGATTGGTCCTTCGTCCTCTGATTGCCCCGTGTGCAGCGGCATCAGCGGGTCAGAAAAATAATGGCTCATCACGCCAATCGAATAGACAGCGTCTTCCCAGTCGTGTGTCTTCAGGGCCTGCAGCGATTTGGCGTACCACTTTTCAGCGGCAGCAACTGCGCCGCCCCAGTAGTTCTCGCGCACGTGCAGAACATGATTCTTGAAATCCTTGAACTGCGTATCGGGAGCCTTCGCACCGTCGAGATACGACGCGTTGTAGCGGAGGAACACGTCCATCCACGACTGCGCATCGGCCATCCGCAAATGCCGCAGCGCATCGAGAGCCAATTTGTGATGCGTGCTGCGGGCACCGGAGGCAAAGACGACGGTGAAGAGGAGCGACAAGAGTTCCTCCTCTTAAGCAGCGGCAGCGCGGCGCGGCGCTAGTGCTTCTTCGAGCCGTTCGATCACGACGTACTGCTCTTCGGCGGTCAGTTCGGGGAAGATCGGCAGGCTGAGAACTTCGGCTGCGGCCCGTTCGGTTTCCGGCAAGCTGCCAGTGCGATAACCAAGCGAGCGGTAGCATTCCTGCTGATGGAGCGGAATCGGATAATAAATCTCGCAGCCGACACCGGCTTCGGTGAGGCGTTGCTTCACCGCATTTCGCTGGCCATTCGGCACGCGAACCGTGTATTGATTCCACACGTGCTCGTTTCCCTGCAACGCGATCGGCAAACCGAGATCGTGATTCGCGGCCAGACCTTCGTGATAACGGAGCGCGTTCGTCGTGCGAGCAGCAGACCATTCCTGCAGATGCTTAAGCTTCACATTGAGCACGGCGGCTTGCAGGGTATCGAGCCGGCTGTTGATGCCGATCACCTTGTGGTGATAACGCGGATTCATGCCGTGAGCAGCGAACAACCGCAGACGTTCGGCCAGCTTGGGATCGTTGGTTGTCAGCAGGCCGCCATCGCCCATGCCGCCTAGATTCTTTGTCGGATAGAAGCTGAAGCAACCGATCGCGCCCATCGAGCCTGCGGCTGCACCGCCGTGCTTGGCGTCGATCGCTTGAGCAGCGTCTTCGATGACGGGAATGTTGTGCTCAAGGCCGAGCGACATGATCGACGACATATCGGCACATTGGCCGAAGAGATGAACGGGGATGATCGCCTTCGTCCGCGGCGTGATGGCGGCCTTCACGCAGGCGGGATCGAGATTGAAGGTGGCGGGCTCGATATCGACGAACACCGGCGTGGCGCCGACGCGAGTCACCGCCGATGCCGTGGCGAAGAACGTGAAGCTCGGCACGATCACTTCGTCGTAATCGCCGATGTCGAGTGCGAGCAGAGCGAGGAGCAACGCATCGCTGCCCGAAGCACAAGCGATCGCATGTTCGACGCCGCAACGTTCAGCGACCGAACGCTCAAGCTGTTGCACATCGGGGCCGAAGAGGAAACGCCCGGAATCGACCACGCGGGTCAGGGCTTCGATGAATTCTTCCCGCAGCGGGGCATTACCACGGTTGACGTCGAGCAGGGGAATATTCTTAACGAACGGCGAGTTCATGCGGTGCATCCTTGCACAAGCGTTGATTCGAAACGGCAGGCAGTGGTGAGCTTAGGAAGAGGTCGAAAAGCGGTCAACGTCAAGATTCTAGGTCTGCGAGCTCGCTGCAGGAAATTGCCGCCAATGCAGCCATAACTGCTGTAAAAGTAATGTTGACTGCGGCGAAGAATTGCCCCCGGCAAAAGCCAACTGTCCGTACAGATCTGCTAGCGAATGAACTTCGCCGGCAAAGCCCGGCTCGACCTGACCGACGGCTGCTGCATACTCGAGCGGGGTTTGATCATTGCCGCGGGGACAATTCTGCTCGCGACCACGGGCTTCGAGTGCTTCGAAGGTATAGCGAACGAGTTCTGCTAGCGTCCAGCGAGCGGCGAGTCCCGAAGAAAACGGATCGGCATACTCCGCGAAACGCTTGGGCGGCGGAGGCAGAGCCGTTGCAACCGCCGATGTCGTGGTTGGTTTTTGTCCAAACCACTTCGCCCACAACTCGCGCAGTTCCTTGAGGAGTTGCTGCCACGCGGCCAGCAGCCATTCGCGATGTTGCCAGGCGTAGTAAGCGACGACGCCGATCACCAGCAGATAGAACACCCATTTCAGCACGTACGTGAGATAGGTAAAGACCATGTTCCAGGCCTGCTGCAGATAATTCTTCTGCGGAACTTGGACCTCATTCGGCAGCGGCGGTGTGGCTTGTGAATCAGGAGGAGTGCTGCGTGGCGGCGGATTGCTGGTCGGAGTTTGCTGCGGTGGATTGGCGGTAGATGGATTGCTGGACGATTTTTTATCGCTATTGTTTGGCTGTTGCTGCGGATTACTTCGCGTTTGGTTATTCGCTTCGTTCGATGGCTGATTGTTCTGCTGAGGTTGCGGCTTCTGCTCGCCGGAAGAGTTTGCTGGCTGCTTTGAATTGCTCGACTGATTGCCAGATGATTGCTTCGAATCGTTTTGCTGGCTGCCGGATTTAGTCTGGCTGTTGCTCTGACTTTGGCCGCCGGAGTTCTTGCCGTCGGTACCTGATGAACCTGATGCGTTCTTGGCAGGCGCGCCTTGTGCGTTTGGCGTCGGCTTTCCTTGTGAGCTACCTTGCTTCGTGGCGGGATCAACCTCGCCCTTCGTGGCCGTTTGCGGCGAGTTGACGTTTTTCTTTTTCGCTCCTTCGCTGCCCCAACCCCAACGCGAGGCGGTTTGCTGCGGCGATTGAATTTGTGGCGCGAGGTGAGTGATCGAATATTCCGGAATAGGGCGCGGCAGGAGCGACGCGAGTACCAGCAAGATGGCGATAATCGCTCCGCCCGTACCGAGCCAAACGGCGGCCATCTCACCAGGCATCTCTTGATTGCGTTGGCGCAGATAACGACGGAGGCTGAGGAAACTGGTCGCCATCAACAGCGACAAACCGGCCGCGACATAGACCACGAGCAGCCAGAATGCCCGCCGGCGCAGGTCGAGCGCGTTCGCCGGCATGAACCACTGCCCCAAGCCAAACAGGGGCAGTGCGGCGATCGAAAAATAAACGACCCACACGCCCGGCGCATGTGGCCGTTCCTCACCCCGCGTCCAATTCCACCATTTCCAAACAGGGAGCGAAGCGGGACGCTCGGTAGTGCTGGTTCCGGAAAGATCGGGCGGCGGCGATGGAGGCTCTGTCGCCGGTGCGGTTTGCGGCCTCTGCACGCGAAAATACCGATCGAGTCCGGTGGTTTGCATCAAACCTTGACCGGTAAAGTCGCGGCTTCCTTCGATCAGCGTGCAATCCCAGGTTAGCTTATTCGCCGACCACCAGATGAGAATCATCAGCCCCCAGTTGAGCATCGGCCCGAGCGCGGCCAGCGGTCCGCTGACTTGCACGAACGCGGCGAGCGCCAGACCCACAGCAATCGCCAGCGGCGCGGCATACATGGCTGCATAGGCAGCGCCTTCCTCCATCGAAATTCGCGCGATGCAAACCGTGGCCATCACAAACATGCCGAGAACGAACAGCACGCGCGCTTGGTATTCGCCGAGATAGAAAACCTCGACGAGATAGAACACCAGGCTGCCAACCAGCAACATGATCAAGAACGGCGCGATCCCAACGACTAGCCAATCGACGAGAGTTTCGGGGGCGCGACGAGACATGATGCTGGTCTACTCCGTCGACTTCTGATCTGCCTTTTCGCGTCTCGCCGCAGCCGCCAAACAACCTGCGCGACTGTTACGTGGCACTGGCTGTTGCGAATCAAGCCAGGCGCAGAGTGCTTGAAACTGTTGCCAACGCATTTCTGGGCTGACGTGGCGATTTCGTTTCTCCGCTTCATGCTGAACGAGATCGGTTGCCTGGTCAGGCGTCATTTTCATTACCCTTATTTTGCAACTTCGCCTGTATGACTCTGACCCGATCCACCTTTCGATGAGAAGCATCAAGTGCCAGTTGGCAACGAATCATATCGTCGTCACCGAGCCCTTGATAAACACTTCCGCTATTTGTTTTCTCCTGGATGGAGCGACCGAAGCTGTCCTCCCATTCACCGAGCCCCTTTACAGCTCGAAATATGTCAATGGCACCGTGAGGTGAATGTAGCGAGAAGACGCCCTGCGTACGCAGCCAATTCGGCGGTAGGTTTCGTGTTAAATCCCATTCGGAATCGGTACGGCCCCACTTTGCCAATGCCGTATCGCATGCAACGACGTTTTCATCCGAATCCTCTATCCAGAGATCAATATCGTACGTCGTATAAGGTTGATGACGGAGCGCGAAATTCATCCCTCCGATCAGCATGTACCGTACGCCACAGTCGTTAAAAGTCTGCAAAACATGGTCAATATTCATTCTGCACCGATTTCGATTTCATCATTCTACTCGAATTTCATGAGAATAATGAAATAATCACCGCAGCCAATAAGCTGCACAAATCTCCGCCACCGATTCCTCGCTCTCCAACTGTCGCGTTTCAATCCCTTCGGCAATGAGCGGTCCGGCGGCGTCGGCAAATCCCGTGATGTCGAAGATGTTGAGAATCGCCACGACGACCAAACCGCGACGCCGGAGCATGCCGAGTGCGATGGCAATCTCGGAAGTGACCTGCGCGAGTATAGCGATGACCGTCGCGTCGCGGGGCATGCGCGAGGAGGTTTCCAGGATCGTTTGCGTCAGCGACAAGCCGTCGGTAAGTTCGAGGCGGGCGAGCATTTCCAGAATCTGTGTCAGTTGATCACCACCGCGCCGAGTGCCGATGACGATGGGCCGCAGGCGATCGCTGGTTTCGCGGACGCCGGCAGCGACTTGGGCCGATTCGCGCGTTCGCCAGTCGCTGGCCCAGCCTTCAGTGCGGATGCGATCGGCAGCATCGCGACCGTTGGTAATCATGCCGACTTGCTGTCCCATCAGCGTCACGGCATTCGCGATCGAGGCAGCGGCAGTGATGGCGAGTTCGCTGCGCCGAGGTTCGTGACGCTGCTCATGCGAGTCCTTGTGAAAGTCGAGCAAGATCGTCGTGCCGGCAACGGTTGATGGTTCATAAATCTTGCTGTGCAGCACGCCGGTCCGCGCGGTTGCTCGCCAATGAATGCGATTCAGCGAGTCCCCTTCCTGATAAGCCCGCACGCCACTGATCCTCGTCGGGTCCTCATACAGGCGATAGGTCATGCGGACTTCGCCAATGGGCCGCTTCGAAGAGATGGCGTAGCCGGTCAGCGGTATGACCTCGGGCATGACGAGTAGGAACTGTGGTTCGGTGAGAACGCGAAACTGCCGATGCAGGCCGAACAGGTCGCCAGTCTCCAGAACGAGCGGCCCGAGCTGATAGTAGCCGCGACGGTTGCACTTCAGCTGATAGCGGATCGCCCGTTTGCTCCGCGGCCAAAGATGCGTGAGCTTCATCCGCGGGCCGGTTACGCCAAGTCGCGGCGGCAAATACACGAGTGCTTCACGCGGAATCAGGTCTTCGACCATCACCCAGGGAATAGGCAGGTTGCCGGTGTTTTCGATGGTGATAATGACCGCGATTTCGTCACCCTCTTCGGCGGCCAAGCGGTTGCACTCGCGCGTGGCCTGCAACGATGCTGCCCAACGATGCGTGAGATAGCGACTCAGCAGCAGCACACCGAGCAACGTGTACATCGCATACATCAACAGCCCGAGCCGAAAGATCAGCGCGATGATCAGAATCAGCACGATCGCGGCTGGCCAGATCATGTGATTTTCTCGGCCAGCTTGTCCGTCGTCTTCGGATCTTCCAGCACTGGAACAGCGATCTCGGCCACGATCTCTTCGACCAGTTTGGCCGCAGTCACTTTGCGGAGCCGACTCTCCGGTTTCACAATCACGCGATGCGTCAGAACCGCGGCCGCGACGCGTTTCACATCATCAGGCAGCACGTAGTTTCGTCCGCGCAGTGCAGCCATAGCCTGCGAGCAACGAAAGAGCGCGATCGAAGCCCGCGGACTGCCGCCAAGGGCCACATCTTCGTGAGTGCGCGTGTCATGCACGATCTGCATCAGGTAACGGCGGACCTTGTCATCGACGTAAATGTTGCGCACTGCTTGCTGACAAGCGACGATTTCCTCTGCCGAGACGGCTGGCTGCAGCGCATCGATGGGATGCTTGTGCTGCAGCATCTCAAGCATCTTCAGTTCTTCTTCGAGCGCGGGATAACCGAGACTGAACTTCATCAGGAAGCGGTCGAGCTGCGCCTCCGGCAACGGGAAGGTCCCTTCATGATCGACGGGGTTCTGCGTGGCGATGACCAGAAATGGCGGCCCGAGTTTATGAGTCACACCATCAACCGTCACACGACTCTCGGCCATCGCTTCGAGGAGAGCTGCCTGCGTTCACGGCGTGGTGCGGTTAATTTCGTCGGCGAGCACAACCTGGGCAAAGAGCGGACCAGCGCGGAATTCAAAATCCGTCGTCTTCGGATTGAAAATCGATGCGCCAGTCACGTCACCAGGCAACAAATCGGGCGTGCATTGAATCCGTTTGAAGGAACAGCCGACGCTGCGGGCCAATGCGCGGGCCAGCATCGTTTTGGCAACGCCGGGCACATCCTCGAGGAGGATATGTCCTTCGCAGAGCCAAGCGCACAGAGCGAGCACTAGTTGCTGGCGTTTGCCAACGATCGCCTGTTCGACGTTGGCGATGATCTTTTTGGCAGCGCCGTTGACGTCGATCACTGGATTGCAGATCTCAGATGGCAGATTGCAGTTTGAAAAGCATTATTCAGGAATCGCGTGCGAAATCGTGACCGTGCTTTCCTTCGCATCGTCGGCGATCTTGAGCGGCAGGGTGAAAACCACCGAGCCGATCTTGCAGACTCCTTCGTCCGCGTCCTGACAATAATAGTAATTCAGCGAGACGCTGATTTCATCCTCGCCCGCGCCAGCCACCGGCAGAATGACATCGAAAGTGGCGACAGGATCGGCCAGCTTCTTTTTGCCGAAGGCGGCGCGATTCACAGGGCCGGCCGGTTTGGCGGAATCGACCCAGTAAGACATCGGGGCCAGCTTGTTGATCTTCCAACCGACTGGGTATTTCAAGTCAACCTTTACCTTGATCTCACCGTTGTCGGCCTTCAGCGTGGCGGCTGGGGCCGCTTCGGCCAGAGCACCTTTGAACGAGGGCTTCTTGTCGACCGTCACCTTCGTCGCACCGGGCGGCGTGAGCCCACTGATCGTGAGTGTGCCGACTTTCTTCGAATCCAGGTCGATCGTACGGATCAGGTGATTGTTGGTATCGGCGATGTAGAGTTTGCCTTTGACGCTCGCGATGCCGGCCGGTTCGTCGAACATCGCCGGCTCGTCGGTTTTCCCAGGCTTGCCGGTGCCAGCGAGCGTGGTGGTTTCGCCCGTTTTGGCATCGACCACCTTCACCTTGTTGTTATAGGTGTCGGTGACATAAATCTTGCCGTCGAGATACGTCACGCCGAGGGCGTGCTGTAGCTTGGCAGTCTCTTTGGGTCCATCGATATCGCCGAAGGCGAACAAGCGGCCGCCCGGAAGGTTTTCAGAACCAACGACGGTGCGAACTTCCTGCTTGCGATCAAACGGCACCGCGCGAATCGAGCTCCCTTCGCTATCGGCGACGTACAGCCACTTGCCATCACTCGTCAGACCGCTGGGCTGGGCAAACGAGCTGAAGCCACCTTCGTAAGGAGTGGGCGGAATAAGTTTGCCATCGACGATGTCCTCACGGCCGTTCCCGGCATAGGGACCGATCTCGGATTCATCAAGCGGCATGACCCAAATCTGATGGGGCCCGGCCATGGCGATGAACAACTTTTTGTCATGAATCCACAAATCCCACGGGCTGTTGAGCGCAGTGGTCTTCGTCGGGCCAGCCCACCGTTCCGGCAGAGCGCCGGTCAGGCGGAACTCTTCCAAGCCGGGCCAGGCGTGCTTCGCTTGTTGACCAATGCCAGCGATCGTGACCACAGTCTTCTCTTGCAGATCGGCTTTGCGAAGCGTGTGGTTCTCGGTGTCCGCGATGTAAAGCGTGTTCCCCTGCAGCGCGCAACCTTGTGGATGATCGAACTGGGCCTGGGCGAACGAACCATCCTTAGCGCCAATCGCACCGCTGCCGATGACGTCGAGCAGCTTGCCATCGAGATCGGTGATCACGATCCGATTGTGGTTGCTGTCGGAAATGAAGAGCCGACCGTTCTTTTCATCGGCGAGGATCTTACCTGGGAAACGCAGCGGCGTTTCGGCTTGCTTGCCAGCTTCCAGATCGAGCGGGAAGGGCTTGGCGTCGTCGAGCAGCTTGTGTTCCTTATAGTAAGGAATGGCCATCTTCAGCACTTCGGCAACGTCGTCGACTTTGAACTCGCCACTGCGGCCCCACACGGCATTCCCCTCGGGATCGATGAGGAGCGCGGTCGGCCAGCTGTTGATGCCAAAGGTATCCCAGATGGCGTGTTCGTGATCATTCACCACGGGATGCTGAATTTCGTAACGGAGTACGGCAGCGAGAATGTTGTCCTTATCCTTCTCGGTGTCGAACTTGGCCGAGTGTACGCCGATGACTACCAGTTCGTTAGGGAACTGTTTTTCGAGCTTCTTCAGCTCCGGCAGAATGTGCATGCAGTTGATGCAGCAATAGGTCCAGAAGTCGAGGAGAACGAACTTCCCCTTGAGATCCTTCTTCGCGAGAGGACGGGTGTTGATCCATTCCATCCCCCGGGGAAAATCGGGGGCTTCGAGCTTGCGGCGGAAGGGATGATCCTTACCGGCTTCGGCTGGTGCTTGCACGGCGACTTCTTTGTCACCGGGCTTTTCCGTCGCGGCGGGAGTCTCTTCGTTCGCCGGGTTGCTGTCGCTCATGGCCGGTTCGGTGACGGCAGCCGTGTTGTTGACCTCGGCGACCGGCTTGAACTTTGGCTGGGTCGACTCATTGATGCATCCAGATCCGCCAATGATTACCGCAGCAATCATCACCATGGCCAGCGTTAGAAAAGACCCGCGACCAACGAATGCCAAACTCATAACCACTCCTTCAACCTGCAGATCATCCGCCGCTGACTGCGCTTGAATAGCGACAGGGACAACGGCGGCTAACATCGTACCCCACGGATCGGCGGAAGTGTACCGCGAAAACGGTTCCTGCCGGTCCGACGAGCCGGGCGACTAAAACAGATGGTTCTCACGATAGCAATCGTGACAGCAGGCCCAGTTCCAAACAATCTGCCCGCAAACTTTACCTGTCCTATCTCACTTATACCGCCCGTGAAAAAGTCTTGCAGCCCGCTCGGCGACTGGCCGAATACTTATCCATGCGGCATCTCGATGCGCGCCGTAGGGGCGCCGATTGAGGCCGATGCTGGCAACCGGTAATTGCATCGGCGATAAGCTAGACAGAGAATCCAAGGTAGGGCCACTGTGCTGCCCGCCTCATCCGTGGATGGAGCGCGGCGAACAGCGGAGGAGATACATGATTCGCAACCTGACAGGCACACAGCAAGCCAACACGCGGGCCGGGCGACGAGCCCTGCTGGCGGGTTGCACGCTGCTGGCATTCTGTTTCTGCGGTACAGTTGAAGCCAAAGACTGGGCGCAGAAGATGTTTACCGTGACCTCGCACAACTTCGGGCATGTCGCCCACGGTGCGAAAACCGAATTCGCCTTCGAGATCCAAAACACGTACGAAGAAGACGTGCACATTGCCGAGGTCCGGAGCAGCTGCGGCTGCACCACGCCCAGCATTACCAAGCAAACGCTGAAGACCTGGGAAAAGGGCTCGATCGTCACCACGTTCAACACCAAGTCGTTCCAAGGACAGCGGAACTCGACGATTACTGTCGTCATCGATCGCCCCTTCCGCGCCGAGGTGCAGCTGACCGTTTCGGGATACATTCATAACGATGTCGACTTCCAGCCCGGCTCCGTTGTCTTCGGCGATGTCGTGCAAGGGACCGCCGTGCAGCAGCAAGTGGCCGTGACGTTTTACGGCCGCTCGAACTGGAACATCACCGATGTTCGCAGCGCCAATGAACACCTCGAAGTCGAATTGAGCAATGCCAATCGCACTGCGGGCAAAACGGTTTATCAAATGACCGTCAAAGTGAAGCCCGATGCGCCGGCCGGCTTTATCAACGATACGCTGACGTTGGTCACCGACGATCGCAACATTCCCACCGTGCCGCTCACGGTCGAAGGCAAAGTGTTGCCGCCGCTGACGGTCAGCCCGAGTGCGCTCTTTCTCGGTGTGCTGGAGCCCGGCAGCACCGTGACGAAGCAACTCGTCGTGAGGGCCAAGACGCCGTTCAAGATCACGGGCGTCCGTTGCGATGGCGAAGCCTTCCAATTCAAGACCAACGACCAGGCCAAAACCGTGCATCTCGTCCCCGTGACCTTCACGGCTGGTCAAATGACCGGTGAAGTGCAACAGGTAATCGAGATCGAAACCGATCTCCCCGCGGGCGGTGTTACGAAGTGCCTGGCCCGCGGTACGATCCGCGCGATGGGTGCTCCCGCTGCACCAGCGGGCAATCAGAATGCCCTGCGGGTGGATGACCTGCAGCGGTAAGTGACTTAAACGGCTATTTAAATACTGCCGACCAGTCGCGCTTCATATCAACGACTTGCCAGCCTCGATCGGGAGCTTCCGTCAGCGCCCGATCGAGCCGCCCGATGGGCGAATCGCGATCGTAGGCTACTTCGCGAACCGCATCGGTGTGATGCACGATCAGACCGAGCCTCGGCCCTTTGCCCGCTGTCACCCAGCGGAGCATTTCGTAGTCGCCATCGGAGTTGCCAAAGGCGAGGACCGGTCGTCGACCGATGAATTTCTGAATGGCAACCGGCTTGCCCGCATTGTCGTCATTGAAATCAATTTCAGCGAGCCGCATCAACACCGGCTTATCGTCTTTGAGTTCGTACTTCAACTTGCCGCTGCTGCCGATCACTTGCTCCGGCGGTATGCCGTAGATCTCCTCAGTAACGGCCCGCATGAATTCGATGCCGCCGCCGGAAACGATGTACGTCTTAAAGCCGTTGTCGCGCAGGTACTCGAGCAATTCGACCATCGGCAGATAAACCAGCTCGGTGTACGGCCGTTTGTAAAGCGGATGCTTCGCTGTCTTGAACCATTCCTTGACCGTTTGATCGAATTCCTCGGTCGTCATCCCCGCGTGCGTCGCAGCGAGCAACTGCAGCAAACCTTTCTCGCCACTGGCGGCCACGGCTTTCAGATCCTTGTTCAACGCGGCGGCAAAGGGTTGTTCGGTCTTCCACTCGGGGTGCTGCGGCGCGAGAGCCACCACACGATCGATGGCAAAAGCAAACTGAATATAAATCGGTTGCTCGCACCACAACGTACCGTCGTTGTCGAACACAGCAATCCGTTCCGCTGGCGGAATGAAACTACCGCAGTCAGGATTGATCGCGCAAGCGACGAAATCGAGGATCGCCGTCCGGGCGGGACTGGCCTTCCAGGAAGGGAGTGGTTTGTCGCTATCTTGCGCACTAGTGATGACGCAAGAAACTAGCACCAGGCAAAAAAATGTTGCGATCCGGATTTTGAACACGATTGCTCCAGCTCTAGTTGAAATGCGTGACTTACTTCGCATCCGGATTCTTGCCACCCTGCGTGATGAACTCTTCTTTGCTCAGTTCGCCGTTCTTGTCGGTATCAAACTGAGTGAAACGGGCAGGTGCTTTATCAGGATCAGGTTGATTGGCGAGGAATTCCTCGCGACTCAGTTTGCCATTCTTGTCGGCGTCTTTGCGCGCGAAAAGATCCGCGCGAGGCGTGCCCTTGGCCGGTTGTTTTGCTTCTTCGGCGGCTTTGTACTGCGGTTTCGCTTCGGGCTGGGTTGCGAGAATTTTTCGCAACTCGGCGATCACAGCGGGACGATCGGCGGCGATGTTTTCCGTCTCAAGCGGATCCTTCGCGTAGTCGTAGAGTTCAAGTTCGGCCGTTTCCGGCGCGGCGCCGATCACCTTCCATTCCACCAGACGATAACGCTCGGTACGCACGGCACGGCCGAGGCGGTTACCGCGGGGATAGACGTGAATGATCGCATCTTTGGTCGGCGACTTTTCATCGGCGATGACGCTGGCGAAGCTCCGGCCGTCAACGCCGCTGGGTGCAGGCAGGCCAGCCAGTTCGCAGAGCGTAGGAAACACATCGACGCTCTCGGCCAGCGACTTCGTGCTGCGGCCCGCGAGCTTACCCGGAGCAGAAACGATCAGCGGAATGTGGGCGGCCTGTTCGTAGTTGGTGTGTTTGCACCACATTCCGTGATCGCCCAAGTGCCAGCCGTGGTCGCCCCAGAAAACGATCATCGTGTTCTTCGCCTGGCCAGTTTCCTCGAGCGCGGTGAGGACGCGACCGAGTTGAGCATCCATGTAACTCATCGCGGCATAGTAACCGTGAATGAGTGTCCGCTGCAGATCGGCGGGCAATTCGCCCTTGGCGGGAATGTCTTTGTAGTTGCGAAGCTCGCCACCAAACTGCGGCGCGTATTCAGGAGCTTTCACCGGCGGAGTTTTTTGTTCGGCGAGTTTGAATTGATTCGGGTCGTACAGATCCCAATACTTCTTCGGTGCGCAGAACGGCAGGTGCGGTTTGACGAAACCCACGGCGATGAAGAAGGGCTGATCGGGCCGATCTTTTGCGGCTTGCAATCGCTTGATCGCTTCTTCGGCAACCTTACCATCGCCGTAAGCCGAGTCGTCGACATCGGCCGATTCATAGGCGGCACCCTTCGGCAGGTTGGCGGGATTTTTGTTTTCAAAGAGCGCCCCTTCGCGCGTTGGCTCCGAATTATTTTCCTTCAGCGCGTAGCCGATGCTCTTCACTTGTAAATGCGGCACACTCCAGGAAGCAGCATCTTCGTTGTTGCCATGACCGACGTGAAAGATCTTCCCCAGCGCTTCGGTGCGGTAGCCGTTCTGCTTGAAGTGCTGCGGCAACGTGATCGCGCTGGGCTGCGACTTGCGAAAATTTGTGGCCAGGTCATAAATGCCCAGCGTCTGCGATCGCAAGCCGACGAGCAGCGCGTTCCGCGATGGCGAACAAACAGCCTGATTGCAATACGCGTTTTCGAAGCGCACGCCGCGGGCTGCGAGCTTGTCGATGTTCGGCGACTTGGCCAGCTGGTCACCATAGCAACCGAGCACCGGCTTGAGATCGTCGACGCAGATCAGCAAGACATTCGGCTTGGGTTCGGCTGCGCTCGACACAACGAACAGCCCGAAGAAAGCCAACCCAGCAAAGATCATCTGTTTCATTGCGCACCAATTCAGATTCAGAACGTTCAACCGCTATCAGCGAGTAAGGATTGTAACCGTACCGCGAACAGAAAACGTCAGCAATGCTCTCTAACGCTGGTAGAGGAATTCGCTGCTATTCAGCAGCGCCCAGGCGAGCTCTCGCAGGCTGTGTGCGGCGATCAGCGTTTGGCCGTCGGTGATTTCTTCGGCCAGAGGTTCGCGACTGAGAGTCAGCGAGTAGAGTTCGCGAATTTGCTCTGGCAGTTGTTTTTGCGAAGAGACGCGCTCGGCCAGTCGCGCCGCTTGTCGTTGCACGAAGGAATCGTTCATCAGGCCGAGAGCTTGCAACGGCGTGACCGTTTCTTGCCGCAATGGCACCGCGAGTGAAGGGGCCGGACAATCGAGCGCGGTGAGGAGTGGATTACGGCCGGTGACGACGGCGGCGCGATAGACAGTGCGCCGCTGCAACTCCGCACGGTCCTGGTCATGCAGATGGTAGAAGTGCGTGTTGAACACCGTCACGGTGAACGGTTTGAAACTGGGGCCTCCCTGCTGGCGATTGAGTTGTCCACTCACGGCGAGCATCGCATCGCGGACGATTTCAGCTTCGAGGCGACGGGCCGGATATCGCCACAGCAGGCGATTGTCGGCATCAAGCGTAGCCGCAGCCTGCGCATTGTGGACGACGCTCGATTGCTGATAGGCGAGCGAGGTCATGATACGGCGATGGAGCGTTTTCAAGCTGCCAGTATGGCGAAGCTCGTGCGCCAGGTGATCAAGCAAATCTGGATGCGATGGTCGGCCGCCGCTGAATCCGAAATCGCTCGGCGTATCCACCAGGCCGCGGCCGAAATGGTGCTGCCAGAGGCGATTGGCCATTACTCGCCAGGGGAGTGGATTGTCGTGATGAGTAATCCATTTGGCGAGCGTCAAACGACGTTGAGCTTCGGGCAGATCGGCGACCATCTCCGTACTAGCGAATGATCGCAGCGCGGTTAATGTTCCCGGCGCGGTTGCTGGACCAGGTTTGGTGAGATCGCCGCGAATGAGGAGCAGCGTTGGTTCGGGTTGCTTGCGAACACCCGCGTAAATCTGCGGCCGCGTTTGGGATTTGAGTTTAGATTCCAGCTGTTTTTGCGATTCGGTGAGTTTATCGAGTTCGGCGCGAGTGGCTTCGGCATCGGCTGATTCCGCTGCGCGAACGAAGTCGCGGAACAAATCGCCGGGGGCTTCGTCGAAATGCCAAAGAGCGACCGTTTCGTTGTCGACTGCAAACGGACCGGCGGGAACAGCATCGATCTTGCGCACGCCGCGGCTGAGGCGGACTTCATCGATCAGCCCTTCGCAGCCGATCGACTTTTCGACGAGCGAGGCGAACTGCAGCTGGCCGCCGGTGTGTTTTTTGCCCGAAGTCGCTTTGCTGTGTCGCTCGATAGCGGTGGTGCGAACCGACCTGCCGTCGACGAAGAGTTGCACTTCGTTCTCTGTCATCGTCGCGGCAAGGTAATGCCACTCACCGTCGGCGACGTTCACGCCCGACTTGATTTCGGCGGGCTTGCAGCCGGGAAGATACAAACTGAGTTCACCGCTTCCGGCGTAGGTGTAGAGCTCCCAATGTTCGCTGGACGACTTCGGATTGCAGGCAACCAGAACGTTGAAATTCTTCTTGCCGTCGAGTTTGGCCCAGCATTCGATGGTCAACGGCGGTAGTTCATAGGCAGCCGACGGCGGCGCTGCGACAGCGTGGTGTTGCGGTGAAAAGGTCTGGCCGAACTTGCCGGCGACGAGCTTTTGCTCGGCTCCTCTTTCGAGGCGAGCATCGCCGGGGAGCGACTTGCTGGCATCAGCGATGCGCGACTTCAGCTGCGCGAGTTCCTCCTGCAATGGCTTTTGTTCGGCTTCCCAGGCTTGCGATTCAGCGGCTGATTGCCATGGTCGCAAACCATGATCGACGCCATCGAGCGCGGCTTTCAGGCGGTAGTAATCGGTCTGAGGGATTGGATCGAACTTGTGATCGTGGCAGCGAGCGCAATTCACCGTCAGGCCGAGGAAACTTTGCGAAACGGCAGCGATCAGCTCTTCCTGCTGTTCCTCACGAGCGCGACGTTTTTCAGTGGGGCTCGCGCCGACGTTTTGAATTTCATCCCAAGGGCCCGCAACGAGAAACCCGGTCGCGGCGATCTGCTCCTTCGTTGCATTCGGCAGCGCGTCGCCGGCGATTTGCTCGATGATGAAATCGGACAGCAGTTTGTCGGCGTTCAGGCTACGAATGACGTAGTCGCGATAAGGCCAGCTGTGCTCGCGGTACTTGTCGTGCTCAAAGCCATCGCTTTCGCCGTAGCGCGCAACATCGAGCCAATGGCGGCCCCAGCGTTCGCCGTAGTGGGGCGACGCAAGTAATTGGTCGAGCGTTTTTTCAAAAGCATCGGGCGCGCGATCGGCGACGAAGGCAGCGACATCGACGGGCTCGGGAGGGAGACCGATTAGATCGAGGTATGCGCGGCGGAGAAGTGTTATGCGATCTGCGGGAGGAGCAAAACGTAAATCCTTCTCGCTTAGTTTCGCGAGGAGCACCTCATCGATCGATTGAGCTGACGGAGTTCGTAGCGGCTGCAGCGACCACCAATCAAAACCCGCGCGGCGCTCGGTGGTGAATTCGAATTGACTGAGAACTTTTTCTACGGGCCACCTCGCGCCAGCGGCGATCCAGTCTTTGAGACTGGCAACTTCGGCGGGCGTGAGGCGGCGGCCGTCGTGCTCGGGGGGCATCGAGCCGTCGGTGACGCGTTCGAGAAGGAGGCTTTCGGCGGGTTTGCCGGGCAGAATCACCGGACCGGTGTCGCCGCCGGCGAGGGCGGTTTTGGAGTTGGTGAGGTCGAGGCCTGCTTTGGGGTCAGAGGGGTTGTGGCAGGTGACGCAGTGTTTGGCGAGCAGAGGATGTGGCTCTTCGGCGCTCGTTGCAAAAACGAAAACACCACAGATGCACAGAGCACACAGAGAGGAGAGATTGCTACGCATCAGCGCACGAATTGGTCGACGTAGTCTTCGCCGAGGCCGGTGGCAGTGAAGTGGCGGCGGCACATGTCGAGCTTGGTGTGAACGTCGTCGTGTCCGGCCGGCTCGCCTTGCTCGGTGTAATAGATGAGGGCGCCGCAGACGTGGAAGAGCGTGATCATTTCGGCGCAGTCGTCGTCGACGACGAGCGTGTGAACTTCGCCTGGTGGTTCGAAAACATAGGTTCCCTCGCGGGCCACCCAGTCGTGCTCGAGATAGCGCCATTCGCCCTTGAGGACAAAGCCGTGCACCGGCGCGGGATGGCGGTGACGACTCAACACGCCGCTGCGGCGAACGCGGAGGAGGTTGACCCACTCGCCGCTAACTGTGTTGAAGAACAGCGGTCGAAACCAGACGCCCTTCGCTTGCGGCACCCAGAGGCGCTCGTCGTCGGGAATGGCTGGGATCACCAGATCGGCGATCATGCGACTGGCAGCATGGGCGGATGAGTTCATAGCAGGTCCGTACTGAGGTTATTCGGCTACATCGATGTCGCCCCAATCGCGCAACCGCCGCTGCAAGGTGCGGACGGAAATGCCGAGGGCTTCGGCGGCGCGAGTGCGGTTGCCGTCGAAGCGGCGGAGCGTATCGATGATGGCAGATCGCTCCATGGTTCGCAAATCGCCCGACGGAATTGGCGTTTCTTCGGCGACGTCGTTCGGCAGATCGGCGACAGTGAGTTCCTCGGATTGGCTCATCACGCACATTCGCTCCAGGCAATTGCGAAGTTGGCGAATGTTGCCAGGCCACGGGAGATTCTCGAGCCGCTGCATCAAATCGGGCGCGACCTGGTGGGTCACGATCGCGGGGTTGGCCGCGAGTTGCTTCAGGAAGTGCTCGACAAGCGGCCTGATGTCTTCGCGGCGCTGCCGGAGGGGCGGCAGATCGATGGCGATGACATTCAAGCGATAGTAAAGATCCTCGCGAAATTCACCACCGCGCACGAGCTTCAGCAGCGGTCGGCTGGTTGCGGCGACGAGGCGAACATCGACTTGGATATCCATCTCACTGCCGAGGGGCGACACGAGGCCGTCCTCGACCACGCGCAGCAACTTCGGTTGCATGTGGAGCGGGAAGTCGCCGATTTCGTCGATGAACAGCGTGCCGTGATTGGCTTGCTCAAAACGGCCGACGCGAGTTTGCACGGCGCTGGTGAAGGCGCCCTTCGCATGACCGAAGAGTTCGCTCTCGACCAGCGTTTCGGGGACGGCTGCCATGTTGATCACGATCAGCGGACTGCCCGAGCGTGGGCTCGAGGCGTGAATCGCGCGGGCAACCAATTCCTTGCCGGTCCCCGATTCGCCCATGATCAGCACAGTGCTGTTGGTGGCCGCGGCGCGGCGAATGTTCTGCCGAATTTCTTCGACTGCCGGCGACTTGCCGACGATGGCAGCCAGGCTGGGCGTTTCGGGCGCGAGCAGGCTGGGCTTGCGGCGGAGCAGCAAGCGCTTGACAAGTTCCAATAGAGCAACGGGATCGACGGGCTTGATCAAAAAGTCGTCGGCGCCGAGCTTGATCGCGTCGATGGCCGTCTGGATCGTGCCGAAGGCGGTAGCGAGCAAAAATGGACCGTTGGGCTGACGCGATTTCCAACGACGCAGCAGATCGATGCCCGATTCGCGTTTGAGACATAGATCGCTGATGACCAGATCGGCGCCGTCGACCGACAATTCAAAGGCCTCGGCAATCGAACGGGCCGAGATTACGGCGTACCCCTCCAACCGCAGCACGCGGGCGAGGGCCTCGCGCTCGCTGTCATCATCTTCGACAATCAAAATTCGTGATTGGATTGCACTGTTGCTTGCACTGGCCAAGAGAGATCCTTTGCTATTTGGCAGGAGGTGAAAGTGCAGAGTTCGTGGGGACCGGGTCAGTTTGACTGGCGACGAACCGCAGGCGGAACAACGCGCCCTGAGCCTGATTGGATTCGCAAGTGATGGAACCGCCGCCTTCCTCGACAAAGCGGCGGACGATGGCCAAGCCGAGGCCGGTACCTAATTCTTTGGTAGAAAAGAATGGTTCGAAAATCCGTTCGCGATGCGACGATGGCACGCCAGGGCCATCGTCGGCAACGACGACTTCGACCTTCTCGCCGAGTAACTTCACTTGAATCTGAATGCAGCCGCCGATGTCCATGGCTTCGCGGGCGTTGTTGATCAGGTTCAGCAGGATCTGCCGAAAGCGATCGCGATCCATCACGACGAGCGCGGGCTGCTCGGGGAACGTTGCCTTGACCAGAATCTCGGCCCGCTCGAGCAAAGGCCGCAGAAACATCAGCGTGGCTTGCACCTCAGAGCGGACGTCGAGAATCTCATTGCGAGGATTATCGGGGCGGGCATAACCGAGCAGGATCCGGAGGAGCCCTTCGACTCGCTCGATTTCGTAATTCGTCTCGCGAATAATCTCGCCATGTTCTTCCGGGGCGGGCTCGTTGAGTTCCTGGCGGCGGGAGAGGACATGCAGATTCAATCGCATGGCGTTCAGCGGGTTGCGAATTTCGTGCACGATGCCAGCCATCAGTTGGCCGAGTTCCGCAAAACGACGGGCGCGGGTCAGCTTGACCGATTCGTGCAGCATGACCATCCGCCGGCTGATGAAAAACAGCGAACCGCCAGAAATGGCAACGATCAGGCCGATGAGAGTGAGGAGATAGGTCCAGATTCGTTTGGTCGGCGACTGCCGATCGACGACGGCTTTTTCCACCGAGTCCTTGCGAAGCGCGGAGTGATAGGTACCGATCAAAACGTTGTTGACGTAGATCGGCGAGTTGACGTTGTAACCCGGCACGCCGCCGGCCAGCGCTTGCGAGTGCGTCTCGACGACGTCTTCACCCGCTTCGAGTACGGGGCGGTCGTACCAGACACTTTCCAGCGGCTTGCCTTCGCGCGACTTGTCGCTGTGCTTGATGATGATGTTGTTTGTCCCCACCACGGCCGCATAGACGCGCGAGCGATCGGGAATGACGTAGCGTTCCCAATGATTCCGCAGAAACAAGTCATTTTCCAGTTCATCAAGCGACTTTTTGTCCTCCTTATGGAGTTCATCCTGAATAAGCGCCGCTGTGCGCGAAGCGTGCGTCCGAAGCCGGTTCATTTCGACGCTGAGATAGGTTACTCGGACCTGGCTCAAGTCGTGATAAACACCCCAGATCGCAACGCCAAGCACGAAGCAGAGCGTCGCGCCGACGCCCAGATAAGCGGCTGCCATCCAGCGAAAGACGCGCTGATCGTTTTCCCGCTGAGCTGGCGAAACCGGTTGGTAATAAGGAGTCGAAGACGGCATGCGGCTGATTCAGTTGATTGGCTGCGGGAACGACAGTCCTTGCCGTGGAATGATTACGGCAAAATTAGTTACGAATCGATCATCGTCAGCCGTCCGTTGCTATCGCCCAAGGCGGTGATGCCGGCGTCCATCCGATCGAGCATCGACAGGAACAGGTTATTCATCGGAATCTCGCGCTTCGTATCGAAGTGCTGGCCGACCTTGAGGCTGCCACCACCGCGACCGGCGAGGACCACCGGCAAGTCATCGTGGCGATGACGATTGCCGTCGCTGAGACCGCTGCTGTACAGGATCATGCAGTTGTCGAGGAGCGAGCCGCTTCCTTCCTTGATGTCCTTGAGGTTCTTCACGAAGCGAGCAAACTCATCGGCAAGAAAGCGATCGATCTTTTTGATCTGATCAATCTTCTCTTTGTCATTCTGGTGATGCGACAACTCGTGATGGCCGCTGTTTACACCCACGCTGCGATAGGAACGATTGCTCCCTTCGTTGGCGAGCATGAAGGTGGCGACGCGGGTCGTGTCGGTTTGAAAAGCGATGGCCAGCAAGTCGTACATCAGGCGGATGTGCTCGCGCAGATCACTCGGGGCGCTTTCTGGCGTTTTGAAATCGGGCGGCGCTTGGGCGGCTTGTTTTTCGGCCCGTTGAATGCGGAGTTCAATCTCGCGCACGCTGGTAAAGAACTCTTCGATCTTGTGCTGATCGGTTTGGCCCAGATCTTTACGCAGCGAGGCGGCTTGCGCCCCGACGACGTCGAGAATGCTTTTGCGGACCTTATTCCGCTTGGCCATGTCAGCCGTTTGTTCCTTGCTGCCAAACAGGCGCTCGAACGCGGCTCGCGGATTGATCTCCTTGGCCATCGGCGTCGATTCGCTCTTCCAGCTGATGTTGTTGCTGTAAGCGCACGAGTAACCGCTATCGCAGCCGCCGGCGTCGCGACCTCGTTCGATGCCAATTTCCAGTGACGGCAGACGGGTGAACTCGCCTGCCTTCATGGCTGCAGCTTGATCGACCGACATGCCGACCTTGATGTTTGCAGCCGTGGTCTTGAACGGATGAGCGCCGGTGAGGAACGAGGCTGCCGAGCGCGCGTGATCGCCCGGGCCGTCTCCTTTGGCGCGGCCATTGTCCTGGGCCAAGCCGGTGATGATCGAGATGTCCTTACGCACGGCTTCGAGTTCCGTGAGCGTTTCGGGCATCTCATAACTGGTGCCGGTTTCCTTCGGCTTCCAAGCCGGCATGATGGCGCCGTTGGGAAAGAAGACGATACCCATCCGCACCGGAGCTTTTGTCTTGGGCGCGCCGAACGACGAACTGGGGAACATCGCTTCGAGCAACGGCAGGCCCAGCGTGCAGCCAAGCCCTTTCAGCACCGTCCGTCGATTCACGCCAAATGTCGCCTTGAATTCGCTCATGGTTTCCCTCCATCACCCCGGCGGCGGCGGAACGGATCGCTGAGCACGATCTGCGTCACCACGGCGGATATTTTGAATTGTTCCTGTCCGGCAACCTTCACAATTTCGTCGGCGGCACAACGGTCATACGGAGCCAAACCCCGGCCGAGCGCGTACACCATCATTTTTTCGGTAAAGCAGCGGGCGAACTCCTGCTTTCGCTGCACCAGCACTCCAGTCAGTTCGCTAGGGCCGCGGAACTTGTCGCCGTTCGGCAGGACGCCCGACGAATCGATTGCATCCTTGCCATCTTTGTCGCGCCAGCGGCCCACGGCATCGAAGTTCTCTAACCCGAAGCCTAGAGCGTCCATAGTCTTATGACAAGAAGCACAAACCGCGTTTTGGCGGTGAAGTTCAAGTTGCTGGCGTAGCGAAAGGTTCGGCTTGGCCTTCTGCGTGGCATCGAGCTGTGGCACATCGGCTGGCGGATCCGGCGGCGGAGCACCCAGGATATTTTCCAGGATCCATTTTCCCCGTTTGACCGGTGAAGTTCGCCCCGGATTCGATGTCAGTGTCAGCACGCTGGCCTGCGACAAAACGCCGCGGCGGGGCGAACCGGCCAGGCTCACGCGAATGAACTCATCGCCGTTGAACTTCGCTTTGTCCTCTAATCCGTAGTGCTTCGCCAATCGTTCGTTGAGATAGGTAAAGTCGCCATTCAAAAAATCGACGATGCTCCGATCTTCTTTGACCATGGTATTGAAAAACATCTCGGTTTCGCGCCGCATGTCGGCTTTTAGTTTGTCATCGAAACCCTGAAAGACTTTGGGATCGGGCGAAGTCGTATCGAGCATCCGCAAGTTGAGCCATTGCAGCGCGAAGTTCTGCGTCAGCGCTTCGGCCCTTGGATCTTGCAACATGCGGCGGACTTGTTGCTTCAGCACATCGGGCTGATTGAGCTTGCCTTGGTTAGCGAGGATGAAAAGTTCGTCGTCAGGCAGACTGCTCCAGAGAAAATACGACAGCCGGGTCGCCAGTTCGTACGAACCGATGTCGTGAATCTGCTGCGGGTTGTTCGGCTGCGCATCGCGCTCCAGGCGAAAGAGAAAATGAGGCGAGACGAGCACCGCTTGCAGCGAGATCTGCATGCCGGCTTCGAACGACTCGCCATCCTTTACCGCTTGCGCGGCGAGTTCGGCGAAGGGCAGGATTTCTTGCTCGCTGACTTTGCGACGAAACGCCCGCTGCATGAGAGGCCGCAGATTCGCCAAGGCGGCTTGCGCGGGAGTGACGCCGCCAGCAGGTTTAGTAACGATCAACTTGCGGTGCGATTCCGGATAGTCGCTCTCGGCAACTTCGAGTGGCCCCTGCACCTCAAGCGAGGTGACATACAAGTTGCGATCCTTCTTTTTCGGATCGGTTGCCTTCTCGTCGTAGAAGTCGTTGGTGAAGTGCGCTGATAGTTCGAGCTTGCCTTTGGGCAACTTGAGTTTGAATTCGTAGCCCTTCTGCTTGTCGTGCGGCGCGTGGACCTCAAACTTCTTCAAGACTTTGTCGCCGCGGCGAAGTTCCATCTCGGCGTCTTCGCGATTGATGTTCTGCGCGCCGGCGATCACTCGCAGCGTGTACTCGCCGGGCTTCTCGATATCGAACGAGCCCTTCACACCGCCGTTGGAATAGAGTCCCCAGCCGTGTTCGCCCCGTTCCCACTTGCCGCCGACCGCTTCCAGCTTGCGACCCATCTTCTGCGTTTTCACGAGCGAGGCAGAGTTAGCGATGATCGCCGAATGAGAGATTTTTTCGGCCGCCGAGAGATACTTTTCAAACAGGAGCGGCGGCAGCGAGAGAACATCTCCCTGATTGTCGAAACCGCTGCCGACGTCGTCCGAAGGGAAATCATCAGCGGGTCGGAACGTGACGCCGAGCAAGTCGCGAATCGTATTGTTGTATTCCGCGCGGTTCAAGCGGCGGATGGTCACTCGGCCCGGATCGGGCGTGCCGTCGCAATCGAGGTTGTAGATCGTCTTTTCGATCCAGGCGATGACCTGCTTCCGCTGCGCGTCGCTGGGTTGCGGCTTGTCATCGGGTGGCATCGCCGAGGAGTTCAGCATCTCCAGGACTTTTTGCCAGATCTTCGCATTGGCAACGACCGAAGGGGCGTCCTTGAACTTTTCGAATTGAATCTCTTCGTCGGGCTTCTTGGTCGTATGGCACTCGAGGCAATACTGCTTCAAAAACGGCACGACCTGCGCTCGGTAACTTTGTTCAGCGGCCGCGGCAGCTTGTGCGGGCGTGAGTTTGGCCGGAGCTTGTGCGACGGCCAGCGCAGGGAAAAATGCCAGGCAGATCCAGAGGGCGAAATATGGATTCCGTCGAGGCATGCGCGAACCGATTCCTTGCTCAAAAAGTAGTACGAACCATCGGTCCGTCGAAGGGCAGCGAGCGTAGACGACCAAGCTCGGCACCCGCTTCGCGGACGGACCAATTGTCCGGCTTACGAAGCCGTGGAGGGAGTTTCTGTTTCAACCATTATTCTAGCAGAATGTTGCGGCATTTCTCGCTAAAATTCGAGCTGAATCCTTGCGGCAACTCGCATCCACTTCGGCGAAAGTCGGGCCAACCCGCTCATGAGTCGATCCCGGCCAATCCTGCTCGTCTCGAATAACACCGCGAAACTCGCGGCCTGGCGGAACACGCTCGGTTCGGCGGGGATCGATGCGCTGGCTCCGCTGGAGCTTTCAGAGAATCTGACGCTCGACGACATCCACGTCATTTTGTCGGATCAACCAGTCGATCCACAGCGGTTGAACCTGCCGGTGCAACGCTTGGAGCGGGGTGAAATCGGCGTTGTCCTGATCGGCCAGACTGCTCCCGCCGATGTACAACTTCCGGCCGATGCCACGTCGCGCGAGATCGTGCTCGCTTGTCGATTGCTCGGCCAGATCGTGGCGCAGCGGCGACAACTGCTCCGCGAACAAAGACAACAACGACTTCTGCGGCAAGCAGCCGCGACGGATTCGCTCACCGGCCTGGCCAACCGCCGGGCTTGGGATGAAATGTGGCAGCAACTGCAAAACACGCCGGCCCACATTGCCGCGGGCAACGGCCATGCGACCGTCATCGCCTTACTCGACATCGACAACTTCAAACGCTGGAACGATGACTTCGGCCATGCCCTGGCCGATCAGCAGCTCATCAGCGTAGCCGAGCGACTCTCAGCCGCTGTCCGCCGCGGCGACTTTGTGTTTCGCTGGGGTGGCGATGAGTTTGCGTTGATACTTTCCGCCGTGCCGAGTAACCGAGTGGCCGCAACCGTCGAGCAAATCCGCAGCGCTGCCGGGCTCAACGCACCGCGTTCGGTCACTCTCAGCGCTGGCTGGGCGGTGCTTGACCAACCGCAGGACGACACTCAGCCCGCTGCCTTTCGCAACGCCGATGAACAGCTCCGCCGCGCCAAGGCCGCCGGCGGTAATCAATCGTGGCCAACTGTCGAATGAAAGATCAGGCCGCGTTGGTATTCGCAGCCGGCGGCGAGGTTGGCAGTTTGATGGTGATGGCCGTGCCGCGGCCGACGGTGCTTTCGACGCGGATGCGACCGCGGTGAGCCTCGACGATGCGCTTGCACGCGGCCAGGCCAAGGCCAGTGCCACCTTTGCCCGTTTCATCGGGGCCGGTCTTGGTGGTGAAGAAAGGATCGAAAATCTGCCGCAGCTTGTCGGCGGGAATACCGCTGCCGCTGTCGCGCACGGTCAAGTCGACCATGTTCGTCGCGGTGTCGTGTTCCACGCGCACGATCAACTGACCGCCGTTGGGCATGGCCTGGCGGGCATTAATCATCAGGTTAAGCAGGATCTGCTGCAGCTGATTTCCCACGGCCCACACCGGCGGCGCAGCGCCGATTTGAAGTTCGACAGCGATGCGATACTTGCTCATCTCGCGTTCGAGGAGCGTCATGGTTTCTTCGATCAGCTGCGGCAGTTCCGTCGGCGCAAATGAGATCGTGCGGTTGCGGGCCATGCCAAGTACGCTGCTGGTGATCTTCGCAGCGCGAGTCGCGGCGTTGTAGATTTTGTCCAGAGCTTTGTCGCGCGTCGGTTCGTCCTTATGACGCATGCCCATGCGCGCGTAGTTCATCACCGTCATCAGAATGTTGTTGAACTCGTGCGTCGTCGTGCTCATCAACTCGCCCAACGAAGTCAGCTTCTGGGCCTGGAGGAGCTGCTCCTCGAGCACAGCTACCTGCCGCCGGAGATCGGCGTTTTCGTCTGCTAGCGTTGCTGACGGTGTCACGGTGCGGGACGAGCTGGTCATGCTCACGAAGCCCTCGATCTGATGCAGTTCGCCTGGATTGCCCGGTTGATGACAAGAAATTTGCCAGGGCCGAATAGGGACGTTGTCTTATCGACGAATCGAACTGGCTCGCATGACTTTGACGGGTTACAATCCGCCGTGAACTAAGAGAGAAATCGCTGCAAGGAGGCAGCCATGCACACCGTCGAAATGCGCGAACGAATGATCCGTCTGGCCGAAGAACTCGGTTACAGCGTGCGGCAAGAAT
This sequence comes from Anatilimnocola floriformis, assembly GCF_024256385.1. Lineage (NCBI taxonomy): Bacteria > Pseudomonadati > Planctomycetota > Planctomycetia > Pirellulales > Pirellulaceae > Anatilimnocola > Anatilimnocola floriformis. The sequence goes on along the minus strand of NZ_JAMLFW010000001.1, from coordinate 1,827,468 downwards.
GGCTCGGCGGGACCGGTGGCGGCGTGTGCGAATTCGGCGGCCGACGACATATCTTTCTCGATCTGGCCCTTTCGGCCGTCGAACAACTCGATCAATTAGCCGCAGCTTTGTCGCAGGATCCGGCCATTCATGCGGCGAAATTGCCGCTGCCATTGCAGCCGCTGCTGGGCATTCGCCAGGCTGCGTAGTGCACGGAAGATCGTTCTTGAATTAGCAAGTCGGCAACGCGTGATATTTACTCGCGATTGCACTTCCGCGCTTTCATCCCATGGCGGCAAGTGCTGGCGTTGCAACGCTGTAAATTTTGTTTGATTTCTCTTGACCCACTTGCGGCCAATCTCTAATCTCCGCGCCGTATGTCATTTTGTCGTCGCACCATTCTGTTGATTCTGCTGCTCCCGGCGTTGTCGGTCGCGCAGGAATTCACCAGCCTGACTCCTCAGGCGGGACTGCTGTTGCTGCGCAATGGACACATGCTGCAAGGACAGATCACACGGGCTGGCGACAACTACATTGTCACGTTCGGCATCGGCGGCGAAGTAAAGATCGCAGCTAAGGAAGTCGAAACGCAGTGCGCCGATATCGAAGGCGCATATGACTATAAGTTGCGGCGATTGTCGGGCGATGGCGCCGGGCCACACCTCGATCTGGCCGAATGGAGCCTGCGACATAATCTGCATCGCCAATGCGCCGAGCAACTGTCACTCGCGCTCGCCACCGAACCCGACAACAAGCGATTGGAAGGGATCGACCGCCGTTTGCAGCTTGCCACGCAAGCGCCCGCGCCGATCAAGGCCAAGTCGGCCAATTCGACGATCGTGAGTGGGGAGCAACTCGAAAAGACGTTGCGCGAGCTGCCTAAGGGGGCGTTGGAGCGGTTTTCGACGATCGTGCAACCGATCTTGAACAATCGCTGCGCGACGAGCCACTGCCACGGCGCGAACTCGACGAGTGAATTGGTTCTGCTGCGTCCTCCGGCGGGAATTGGTTCCGCCCAGAAGTTTACGCAGCGCAATCTGTATGCGGTGCTACAGTTCGTCGATCGCGATGAACCGGCGAACAGCGCGCTACTCAACAAGCCACAAGCTCCTCACGGCGGCGGCACGGCCGCGGCCTTGGATGTCCGCAGCCGTTCGCAATTACAGGAACTTCAGACCTGGGTCGAACAACTTGCCTATCGCAAAGATGCGCCGACGCCGGCCACGATCGATCCGCAAGCGGCCCAGCTGACGACCCCGCTCCGGGCCACGCCCGGCGAAAACATGCAGCAGCGGACCACAGAAACAAAACACGTGGCCGAAGTGCCAGCTCCTTGGGATGCGACAACACCACCGAAACTCGGTGAACCGCCCAAGACTCCCGCGCCGCACGGGCACCACTCGCCCCCCCAAACGCCAGCGCCAACGGCAGTTCACAAACCATGGCAGCCGCGGGATCCGTTCGATCCGGAAATCTTCAACCGCCGCTATTCACCGGCTAAAAAGTAGCGAGGCCGAGCAGTTACGAATACTGCGGACTCAAGCCGAACTTGGAGAGATAGTATTTCTCCTGCTCGCGCATCTCGGCTTTTAACTCTGGCTCTTGATCATCGTGCCCCACCAGGTGCAAAGCGCCGTGGATGGTATAGAGCAAAACCTCATCGTCCGTGGTCCAACCAAAAGTCGGCGCTTCGCGGGCTGCATAATCCGCGCTGACAATCAACTGGCCGACGAGCCGTTCGGCTTCTGATTCCAGCACGAAGCTCAACACATCGGTGGGATAGTCGTGCTCAAGATACTGGCGATTAAGTTCGTGCATCGCACTGTCGGTGACAATCGCAATGCTTACCTCGCCGGCAGTGTAACCAGCGTCAAAGAGAATCTCGCGCACTGCCGTGATCAACCGCTCGTAGGTGATGACGTGAGCGTCCTGCTCGTCGGCAATTTCGATCTTATCGACCACGCTAAACCGTTTGATGCTCGGGGTACTTCACGCGGCCGTGATAGACGGCGGTCAGAGACTTCACCAGGCTGTCTTCCAGCACGCGCAGCTCTTGCAGTGTGAGGCCGCATTCGTCGAACTGGCCATCGAGCAAGCGCTTCATGGCGAGATCGTGCACAAGGCTCTCGATGCGGGCCGGCGTGGGGTCGGAAAGGGCGCGACTGGCGCTCTCGACCACATCGGCCAGCATCAGCACGGCGGTTTCTTTGGTCTGCGGCTTGGGGCCAGGATAGCGGAACGTCGATTCATCGGGTTCCGGCAGCGAAGGATCGGACTCGAGCCGTTTGGCTTCGCGGCGGTAGAAATATTCGACCAGCGTCGTGCCGTGATGTTGCTCGATGAAATCGATGATCGTCCGGGGTAGGTGATGCTGGCGGGCGAGATCGGCGCCGTCCTTCACATGCGCGATGATCACCAACGTGCTCATGGCAGGCTGCAGGAATTCGTGGCGGTTCCCTTCGGTCCCTTGATTCTCGACGAAGTACGCCGGCTTGAGCATTTTGCCGATGTCGTGAAAGTACGCACCGACGCGAACCAACAGGCCATTACAGCCGATGGCTTCGGCGGCCGTTTCGGCGATCGAAGCGACGTTGATCGAGTGGTTATAAGTGCCCGGGGCGCGGCGAACGAGTTGCTGCAAGAGCGGATGTTGCACGTCGCCGAGTTCCAGCAGGCTGATGTCGGTCTGCACGTCAAAGACGCGTTCGATAAACGGCAGCAGGCCGGTCATCAGCAGGCTGGCGAGGAGCGAACACGCCCCGAACCAGAGAGCGCCGGTGCCGAGCGTCACGAAAAATCGATTGGTCCAGTTTTCGGGGAGCCAATCTTCGACAACCGTCAGCGCACCATCGGTAGCGCCAAAGGCCTGACCGACCAGCGTGCCGACGCCGAGCGTGGTCGCGATGACCACGAGGCCGGAGATAGCGCCGACGTAGATCAGCTTCGTGCGGCTACGAATCCGTTTCAGAAACAGAATCGCGGCGGCCACCGACGAGACCAGAATCACGAACTCCGCGAGTCCCTGATCGAGCGCAAACGAAACGATGAGCGACACAGACGCGGCCAGTAGCAGCGCGAGTTCTTTTTCATAAGCGATCGCCGCCGTCATGCCGAAGAGCATGAGCGGAATGATTTCGGCCCGCCACTGATCCTTGGAAGCGATCCAGCATAGTACAACCGTGACGACGACCGAGCCCAAGAGCACGGTGAATTTGTTGAGGTCTTCGACCAGCTTGCGACGGCGGTTCAAAATATAGAAGCCGCAAAGCGTGCAGAGCGCGAAGTACATACCGAAGGTTGCAGCGGAGTGCGCGAACTTGGCCGACAGGCCAGTCTGCTTACGCCAGGCGTCGTATTCCTTTCGAAGGAGCGCGACCTGCAAGTTGCCGAGAGGTTCAAATGCGGGAGCCAGATGAGCTTCGCCCGCTTTGTATTGGCGAATGACAGGCAGAACGGCCTTCGCCGCGGCAGTCTTCTCTTCTTCCGAGGCGACCTGGTGCACGGCGAGGGTACGGAACTTTGCCAGCCGCTGATCGAGCCAGGTGTACGTCAAATCGGCGACCGTCAGGCTGCCGTCGTTCATCCCGCCGAAGACTTTGAGCTCTTCGATCAATCGCTGTTGCAATTGCGGCTTGATCTTACTGACCAGCACTTCCTCGATCGGAGCACGATGCGTCCACTTCGGCTTGCCGGTTGGCAAAATGAGAATCGCTTGCTGGCTCCCTTGGGCGGCGGTGTGTTGCAGCACATCGATCAAGCCGTTGCGTTCGAGTGGAGCAAACGCTTTTTTAACCGCATCGTCAAAACGGCCCGAATCCATCCCCGCGGCAAAGTAGGCCTTCAGCGCTTCGAAGCGTTTTTGCTCGGTTTCCGGAGTCTTGGTTTCGCTCGGCGGCGAAAACTCTCGCCACAGCGCCTGGTCGACCTTGTCATACGTTTCGACGCTCGCGAGCTGCGAGACTTTGTTTTTCAATTCCTGCCGCAACTCTTCCAGCGGCCGCGGATCGTGCTCGTAAACATATTCTGCCTGAGCTTTGGCTTGTTCTTGCTGCTTGGCAGTTTCCGCGACGTCTTTTTCTTCAAAGGTTACGCGGGCGATGATTTCGCGGCTCGGAATGTAGCCAGTGCGATAGGAAAAGGACGGCGCCCAAGATTGCGTCACTCCCCACATCACCAGCGCCGCGAAAACACACAGCGCGATCCGAATCAGCACATCGGTCCGCCGCAACACAACCCAGCTGCGCGCAAACATGCCCGGTGGCAGCGCTGCCATCTTACTGTTGCGGAGTCGTCGGGAAATGGTGGTGTTCGACACGGTTTGGCAATTCGCGACTAGCGCGTGCTCTTCTTGGGCGGCGACTTCGGTTCTTCCTCGTACGCCCGGACAATTTCCTGCACCAGCTTGTGCCGCACGATGTCTCCCTTGCCGAGGTGAACCGTGTTGATGCCCGGAATATCGCGCAGCCGCTGCAGCGCATCGGTCAAACCGCTGGCACTTGCGCGGGGCAAGTCGACTTGCGTCACGTCGCCGGAGATCACGATTTTTGAACCGTTACCCATGCGAGTGAGGAACATTTTCATTTGCGAGGCGGTCGTGTTCTGCGCTTCATCGAGAATGATGAAGGCTTCGTTGAGCGTGCGGCCGCGCATGTAGGCGAGCGGCACGACTTCGATCACGTCCTGCTCCATGTATTTTTTCATCTGGTCGTAATCAATCATCTCCGTCAGCGCGTCGAGCAACGGCCGCAGGTAAGGATTGATCTTGGCGAACATATCGCCCGGCAAATAGCCGAGGCTTTCGCCGGCTTCGACGGCGGGTCGGACGAGCACGATCTTTCGCATCTGATGATGCTTCAGCGCTTCGACCGCGAGAGCCACGGCCAGATAAGTTTTGCCAGTGCCAGCCGGACCGACCGCGAACGTGATGTCGTGTGCGCGGATCGAATCGACGTAACGAGCCTGGCCGGCCGTGCGGGGTTGAATCCGCTTCGCCACGTTAATGATATCAATCGGCTGCGCGACGACGCCGAGGGCTTTGCCACCAGCAGCTGCCAAAATACCGCCGACCGTCTCTGGATCGAGTTCGCCTCGTTCCTTCAGCAGCGTTTGCAATTGCTCGACGATGGCCGCCGCCTTGTTGACGGCAGGCTCTTCTCCTTGAATGCGAAGAACACCGTCGCGGTGACTGAGGGTCACACCGAGGGTTTCTTTTAGGGCACGGAGATATTGATCGCGAGGGCCGAAGAGGGCGAGCGCCCGATTAGGGTCGGCCAGAGTGATATTCTGTTCGATCATTGCAGAGCGGCGCGGGCCGCACCGGGGTGTCGAGAAAGGCTGGTCCGAACGATTCGAGCCAGCCCCAGCGAGTTTGCCGCCCAGCACGTTTGCCCGGACTACGGGGACCGCACTGGCAGCATGACCTAAGTATAAACGGTAATCTGCGGCAGGGGCCAGGGATCGGCGCGCGGTGACGCAAGTTATTGAGCCGAAAAAGCTTGCAAGCTGCCGGATTTACCCGCTGCGACGTCAGAATGTCACGGAAAGCGGGTGCTGACGGTTTTGCCGGCCGCGGTTACCAAGCGTAAATACCGCGACCGTTCGTCAAAAATGCCTGCGAATGGCGGCTTAGAAATCAACCATATACTTGGTCGTCATCGAGCGGCGGATGTCGCCGGTCGCTTTCTCGATCCCCTGGAATATCGTGCGGGCCTGCGTTCCCGACTCCACGCGCTCTTCGGTCTTCACCGCCGTGCGGGCGTGAATGTAAGCCTGCTGATCAGGCACTGCCGTCGTGTAGGTATTGCCCCACGGCACCACGCCGCCGCCGTACCAGCCGTCGCGATAGGTGTAGCCCCAGGTATTGGTATTGGTGTAGTAGTCGTACTGCATCGGCGTATTCACTTCGCGAATCCGCGAACGGGCAGCCCCCGTGCGAATCGCGTTATACGACTGCCGCAGCGTATCGGACACATAAGCGCCGTAGTTCAACAGGTCGGGATCGACATTCAGCGCCGACAGCTGATCGATCTTTCCAGCGTACTTGTTCATCCACACGCCGTACGAACCCATGCTCTGGGCGCCGGTCTTCACCTCTTGGAAATCCTTGAGATAACCTTCGATGTGGTGGAAGTAATTCACCGAGGCATCGCGCATCAGTTCTTGCTTGGTCTTCGGCACCACGTCGCTGGCCGAGGCGGGCATCTTCAGAGCTGGCGGACGATTGAACAAGCTACCGACGCGACGCATGCCGCTGGGAGTGAAATAGCCTTCGAGGGCGATCGACCTGCCTTCGACTTCGGGCTTCCACTCATAAAATTCGTTCAGCATCACGCCGTGCGTGCTAAAGACGTGCAGCATGGCCAGCTTGGCCATTTCAGGAGTCATCGCCACATCATCCTTGAAGTCGATCTTCACCTTGCCGTACGGTTGATCGGCAAAGGTAATACCGAGCGTAATGCCGCGGACGTTCGAGCAAAGCTTGACGGCTTTGTCGAGTGGGATGTTGTTCTTCTTCAGGAAGTCGGCCGCATCGGGCGACATTAGTTGCGATTGAATGGCCCCTGGCGGAAACGCGTCTTCCAGATCGAGCGCCAGAATCACCGGCGTGCCGCGATCATTGGCGTACTTGTAGGCTTCGAACAAATAGCCGCTAACATTCAGGTCGTTCTTGGCCTGCACCTGACGCAGCCAACGGGCCACCGACTGGCGATTGGCCGGGGCCATGAACGCGCCGGTGTTGCCGTTGAACTTCACCAAGTATGCATCGCTGGGAAGATCGACAACCGACAGCCCTTCGATGGTGTCGACCGCGCCGCCGGTCATTTCGGCGATCTTCTTGGTATCAGGATTGTGATCGAGTTCCAGGACAGCAGCTTCCCACATGGGAGTCCACATCTGCACGTCGAGCTCCATCGCCAGCACGGCATACTTCGCATCTGGCGGCAAGAACGACACGCCACTCGCGAAGGCTTTGTCGCGCTTCTCCGACCAGCCATTTTTCATGGCCGCGGGGCTCGACATCAGCTTATCAACGTTGACAAACGCGGCGACATTGGCCGAGCCCGGGATTTTCTTGGTCAACTCTGCAAACTGAGCCCGCACGGGGAGAGCAGCGATGACAACAAGCAAAATAGACAGGCCCAGTGGCAGCTGGCGGGAATTCATGAGGCAACCTGAGGATAAGAGGTGAAACGACGACACTCAGATTCTAATTCACCGCCCGCGGCGAGTGAAGCCGCTCGCGCGTGGCAATCGCGCGAGCGGCTCGCTACGATGGGGCCGATACCGAAGTCTGAAATGATGAAGTTACAAACGCTTATGAACTCTTGCTTCCTGAAATCGCTTCGTGGAATTAGTTCGTTGCTCGTCTTGATAGCCTGCGCGAGTTTGCTGCGCGGGCAAGATCTCACGCCGGCCCAATTGCGCGAATCCTTTCCCGCAAAAATTCGCCCGATCGTGATGCGTTACTGTCAGGAATGCCATTCCGCCAAACGAATGGAAGCCGAACTCGATCTGACGACGTTCGCCACGCTCGCCGATCTGCAAAAGCACCCGCAGACCTGGCAGCGCGTCGGCGAAATGCTCGATAGCCTGCAAATGCCGCCGCCGGACGCAACGCAGCCAACCGAAGCTGATCGCCGCGTGTTGCAGCAGTGGGTTCGGAGTTTTCTCACCACCGAAGCAGCCGCCCGCGCCGGCGATCCCGGCAAAGTGGTGCTTCGCCGCTTGAGCAATGCCGAATACACCTACACGCTCCGCGATTTGCTCGGCGTGAACGATCTGTCGCCGGCCAAGGAATTTCCCGTCGATGGCGCTGCCGGCGAAGGCTTTACGAACACCGGCAACGCGCTCGTCATGTCTCCGGCGCTCGTAACAAAGTATCTCGACGCTGCCAAGGAAATGGCAGCGCATGCGGTGCTGCAGCCCGAGGGCATTCGCTTTTCGCGTTACACGACTCGCAGTGATTGGACCAACGAAACGCTGGCCGATATTCGCAACTTCTACAGCCAATTCACCGATCCCACCGGCGGCGAGCAAGTGAACCTGCAGGGCGTCGTCTTCAATACCAACGGCGGCGGCCGATTGCCGGTCGAAAAGTACCTCGCTGCGACCATTGTCGAGCGCGAAGCGATTCGCAGCGGCAAAAAAACGATCGCTGCGGTTGCTGCGGAACGTTCACTCAATGCGAAATATCTCGGCCTGCTGTGGCAACAGCTGACAGATGAAAAGCCGTCGTTGCTCTTCAGTGGTTTGCGTCAGCGCTGGGCCGCGGCGACCAAAGCCGAAGATTCTGCCGCACTCACGGCCGAGATCGCCGCCTGGCAGCGTGGGCTGTGGCGGTTCGGCTCCGTCGGCCACATCGGCAAAGTGGGCGGGCCGAAGCGCTGGCTGGAACCTCTCAGCCCACTGACGAGCAAACAAGATCTGAAATTCAAGCTGCCGCCGCCATCGGCCGGGGAAGACATTGTCCTCTCGCTCGTCACCAGCGATCTTGGCGACGGCAATGAAAATGATTTCGTCGTCTGGCAGCAGCCTCGGCTCGTTGCTCCCGGCCGGCCCGATTTGCTGCTGAAAGATGTCCGCGCCGTAACTCAGCAGTTGGCCGAACGGCGGGCTCGCGTCTTGTCGTCGACAACAAAGTATCTCGCGGCCTGCGCCGAAGCGCAGGCTGCGCAGGGAACTTTCGATGCCGCCGCGCTCGCCAAGAAACACGAAGTCGATCAGCAACCGCTCGAAGCCTGGCTGAACTACCTGGGCCTCGGCAGCGGCGCTACTACGAAAATCGAGGGCCACTTCACTACCAAGCTCGACGAAGCCGGTGCGTATAAATTCGTACAAGGCTGGGGGAGTAATCAAACTCCTCTGCTTCTTGCCAATTCATCCGACCAGCACGTTCGCATTCCTGGCAACATGCGGGCGCACGGCGTCGTTGTTCATCCCTCGCCGACGCTTCGCGTCGCCGTCGGCTGGCAGAGCCCGGTCACCGGCAAACTATCGATGAGCGGAACGGTGACACACGCTCACACCGAGTGTGGCAACGGCGTAACCTGGTCGCTCGAACTTCGCCGCGGCGCGACCCGCCGGCAATTCGCCGCTGGCATTGCTCAAGGCGCCAAGGAAGTGAAGTTCGGGCCATTCGAAGACGTCGCCGTGCAAACCGGGGATGTGATCGCGCTGTCGATCGGCGCTCGAGACAACAATCATTCCTGCGATCTGACCAACATCGATTGGCAGTTGTCTTCGCCAGGCGAAAAGGAACGCGTTTGGAATCTCGCTAAAGACATTTCCAGCAACGTCCTCACCGGCAATCCGCACGACGACAGTTTCGGTAACAAGAACGTTTGGCACTTCTTCACCGAAGCCGACAAGCCGCAACCGACGACCCCAGCGATTCCCGCCGGTTCAGTCCTCGCAAAATGGCAAACGGCCAGCAACGCAGATGAAAAGGTGAAACTCGCCGGCGCGGTGCAGACGTTGTTGTTGAGCGCCGGTTCGGAAGGAAGCGACGCCGCCCTTCATCAACAGCTGACCTCCCTCAGCGGCCCACTTCTCGGCAGCGTGCTCAGCGATGTTCGCCCCGCGCCGCCAGTTCCCGGCAGTGAATCCGTCAAAAACGAATACGGTCTCGATCCGTCCCTCTTCGGCAAACACCCGAACGGCACAGCCATCGATGGAAACTCTCTTTGCGTTCGCGCGCCGTCGGTTCTCGAGATTCGTCTCCCTGCCGCGCTCGTCGCCGGTTGCGAACTGATCACGGCCACATTGCTCGAACCTACCACCGGCAAAGAAGGCAGCGCGCAAAACGAGATCGTCGTCGGCAAACGAACGCTCGGCGCAGCTCTGCAACCCGCCGAAGCTAAAACCGTGATGGGCGGCGGCGCGTGGACAGGCGACAACCGCCAGACTTCCGTCAGCGCACCGATCCTGGTCAACGACGGCTCGGCAGCGAAGACTCGCATCGAAACCGATCTGAATGCCTTTCGCGATCTGTTCCCAGCCGCTCTCTGCTACACGAAGATCGTGCCCGTAGACGAAGTCGTCACGCTCATGCTTTTCTACCGCGAAGACGATCATCTCGTTCGCCTGATGCTCGACGATGCCCAGCGGAAAAAGCTCGATGACCTGTGGGCCGAGTTGCACTTCGTCAGCCAGGATTCGTTGACGCTGGTCGATGCGCTCGAACAACTCATTCAATACGCAACGCAGGATGCCAATCCGAAAGTCTTCGAACCGCTCCGCGAGCCATTTGCCAAGCGCGCCGCCGATTATCGACAGTCGCTCATCGACGCCGAATCAGCGCACTTATCCAAGCTGCAGGCGTTTGCCGCGAAGGCTTATCGCCGCCCGCTGGTGCCCGCCGAACAGCAAGAGCTGCGACAACTCTACGGTAAACTTCGCTCACAAGAGATTCCGCACGAAGAAGCAGTTCGTTTGACGCTGGCCCGCGTGCTGGTTTCTCCTTCGTTCCTCTACAAAATCGAAAAGCCCGTCCCTGGTAACAAGCAAGGGCCGATCACTGATCTCGAACTGGCCAGTCGCCTCAGCTATTTCCTGTGGTCGTCGCAGCCCGATGAAGAATTACTCGCCGTTGCTTCTGCGGGGAAACTCCGTGATCCACAGCAGTTGATTGCCCAATCACAGCGCATGCTGAAGAGCGACAAAACGCGTCGCCTCGCCACAGAGTTTGCCTGCCAATGGCTGCACATTTACGACTTCGATCAGCACGACGAAAAGAGCGAACGCCACTTCCCGCAGTTCGCCGCGCTGAAAGACGACATGTATGAAGAATCGATCCGCTACTTCACCGACCTGTTTCAAAACAACGGTAGTGTGCTGGATATCATCAGTTCCGATCACACGTTCGTGAACGCCGACCTGGCGAAGCTCTACGGCATTCCGAATGTCGTTGGGCCGAACTGGCAGCGAATTGCCGAAGCGAAAAAGTACGACCGCGGCGGCATTCTGGCGCAGGCCGCAACCTTGTCCAAGCAGTCGGGCGCGTCGCGCACGAGTCCGATTCTGCGCGGCAACTGGATTAGCGAAGTCCTGCTCGGCGAACGCTTGCCTCGACCACCGAAAGACGTGCCGCAGTTGCCCGACGAACTGCCGTCCGCCGAACTCACCGTTCGGCAACTTGTCGAGAAGCACACCACCGACGCGAAGTGCTCGGTCTGCCACAAACGGATCGATCCGCTCGGCTTTTCGCTCGAAGGCTTCGATGCCATCGGCGCGCGATCAGCCAAGCCCGGCGATACCTCGGTGCAAACGATCGACGGCGTGAAGTTCAACGGCCTGGCCGGTCTGCAGGACTACATCGCCAACACCCGCCGCGAGGCCTTCGTCCGCCAGTTCTGTCGCAAGTTGCTGGGCTACGCCCTGGGCCGCAGCGTGCAGCTTTCGGACGAGCCGCTCCTCGCCGAAATGCAAACCAAACTGAAGACCAACAACTATCAAATGCAGCTCGCCCTTGAGACAATTATTCTGAGTCGCCAGTTCCGAGAAATCCGCGGCCAGGATCAGGTCGTTGAAGAATAAGAAGTAAGGACATCACACATGACACAACACATTTTTTCCCGCCGTACTCTCCTCCGCGGCCTGGGCGTGAGCATGGCCTTGCCGTGGCTCGAATCGATCAATGTCTGGGGCGATGAAAAGACCGGCGCCGAAAAAGCGAGCGAAGCGCCGGTGCGCCTCGCGATTCTCTTTTCCGGCAACGGCTTTCACAGCAAGGAATGGTGGGCCAAGGGCGAAGGCTCGGCGATGGAACTGGGCAAGGTTCTCGCGCCGCTCCATGACTTCCGCGAAAAGCTGCTGTTTATTCAAGGCCTCTATAACGAACAGGCTTTGAAGGGAAACATCCATAGTTCGCAGACTGGCAACTTGCTTTCCGGTGCACCGCTCGCATCGGGCGGCGACATTCGTTCGGGGACGAGCGTCGATCAGCTACTTGCTCAAACGTACGGCCGATCGACGAAAGTGCCGAGTCTGGTCCTGGCTTGCGAAAAATCGAATCCGTCGGTCCACAAAAATTATTCGATGCTCTACAGCTCGCATATCTCGTGGACATCGCCGACCACACCTACTCCGCTTGAGCTTTATCCTGCGCTGGCGTTCGATCGTCTTTTCAAAGACGAAGTGCAAAAGGGGGATCAAAGCGTGCTCGACGCGGTACTCTCCGATGCCCGCGATCTGCGGCGGCAGATCAGCACCAGCGATCAGCGGAAGCTCGATGAGTATCTCGATTCGGTCCGCGATGTCGAGCAGCGCATCGCCGGCGCGGGCAAGAAGGGTGAGTTGCAAGGCTGGCGACCAACACTCGACAAGCCGAACATCGCGCGCCCTGCCGATGGCATTCCGCAGAACATTGCCGAGCACATGAAGCTGATGTGCGACATTCTCGTCCTCGGTTTTCAGACCGACACGACGCGGATCACCACGCTCAAGCTCAACAACGACCACTCGTCGCTCCGCTTCCCACACCTGGGCGTCGATTACATGATCCATCACTTGCTGTCGCACAGCGACACCGCCGATTGGCTGAAGGTGAATCAATTCTTCGTCGAGCAGGTCGGTTACATCGCCCGCAAGCTCGATGCGATTCAGGAAGGCTCGCGTACCGCTCTCGACAACAGCATGCTCATGTATTGCAGCAGCATGATGACTGGCAATCACAACAACGATCAGCTGCCGGTCGTGATGGTCGGTGGCGGCGGCGGACGGATCGCCACTGGCAAAATCCTGAACTACCGCGATCAGCCGAACCGCCAGATGTGCCGGCTGTATTTGTCGATGATGGACAAGATGAGTCATCGTCCGAAGGAATTTGGCGATGGCAAGGAACCGCTGAACGAAGTGTAGAGTGTAGGGTGGGTCGAGCCGTACTCGGCGAGGCCCACCGACCGAACTCGGGTATTGGTGGGCCTCGCTGAGTACAGCTCGGCCCACCCTACAACTTCCTGCCTATGCCTACCCGCCGTGACCTCATCGCTTCCGCGGCAGCGATTGCCGCGGGAACTGCGTTAATCAATGAAGCCTTGCCCGCCGCGCAAAATCCGGCGGCGAATGTCGTTGATAAATTGACGACGCTGAAAATCACCGGCCTACGCGCGACGTGGGTCAATCCGAACGTCTTCGTGCGGATCGAAACGAACCACGGCCCGGTTGGCTGGGGCGATCTCAAGGGAGTCGATCCCCGCGTCAGCAAACCGCTCGTCGAGTCGCTGTTCGAACTGCTCGACGGCGAGAATCCGACTCGGATCGAATATCTCTGGCAGAAGATCTATCGTTCACATCGCAACCTGCGCGGCGGCGCGCTGATGATGCACACGCTGGCAGCCATCGACATGGCGCTCTGGGACATCTGCGGCAAGCTCCACAACGTGCCGGTCTATCGCCTGCTCGGCGGGCCGACGCGCGATCGCATTCGCGTCTATCACACGCCGCAGGCCCAAAAAGTTCCTTGTCATCCGCTGGAACATAGTTCGTCGCCAGCGGACATCGAGGGCATCATCAAACGGGTTCAGCAAGCGCGCGAAAAAGTCGGCCCCAGCGGCGCGGTCATGCTCGATGCTCATTCCGCGCTGCCGCCGGCCACTCTCATTCAACTTGCTTCGGCTCTCAAACCGTATGACCTGCTGTTCATCGAAGAGCCCGCCGTGCCGGGGAACATCGAGGTCTTCAAGCGACTGAAGGAGCAGATCAGCATTCCGCTCGCGGCCGGCGAGCGCGATCGCTACATCTACGAGATGATTCCGTATCTCCAGAACGGCTGCCTTGACGTACTGCAGCCCGATTGCTGCCACGGTGGCGGGATCACGTCGATGCGCAAAGTCGCTGCGCTCGCGGAAGCTTTCCACGTACCCCTCGCGCCGCATTGCACGGCGAGCAACCTGGGGATCTCCGCGAGCATTCAAGTCGCGGCGTCGATTCCGTTCTTACTGATTCACGAGTTCTATCCCGACAACAAAGGCTTCAACCCCGGCTCGATCATGCGCATCAAGTGGGAAGTCGACAAAGACGGCTACGCCGCGTTGCCCACCGGACCTGGCCTCGGCGTCGAAGTCGACGAAGTAGCACTCGAAGAAGCAGCGAAGAAACCGCAGACCTACAAATGGCCCGGCCAAAAACTTAAAGACGGCTCGATCGCGGATTACTAATGTCGGCCTTCACTCCGTCAAAGCACGCGTCTTTTGCACGTCGACGCGCAACAAACTCACCTCCCCATTTTCTCCCACCTTGAACAGACGCGTCCTTTCGCGGAGCGAAAGGCGACAGTGAAAGGCAACGATGACCACACGACGCAACCTTCTCGCGGCTGCTGCTGGCACACTCACCTTCAACGCCTTCCGCGGCGACATGAACGCTGCCCTTGGCGCGCAGTTGGACAACAATCCCGCTGCCAACGTGGCCGACAAAACGACCACGCTGAAGATCATCCGCATTACACCAACGGCGGTGAAGCGGAAGGTTTTCATCAAAGTCGAAACGAATCACGGCGTGACCGGTTGGGGCGAGATCGATCAGCTCGAAACAACGGTCGCGACCGCCCTCGTAAAGTCGCTGTTCGAATTGCTCGACGGCGAAAATCCGACGCGGATCGAGCATCTGTGGCAGAAGATTTATCGCTCGCATCGCGACATGCGCGGCGGGCCGTTCATGACGCACACGTTGGCCGGCATCGATATGGCGCTGTGGGATATCACCGGCAAACTGTGGGGCGTGCCGGTGCATCGTTTGCTCGGTGGGCCGACGCGCGACAAGGTGCGGATGTACCCTTCGGCGAAAGCCACGAAGGTCGGTGCCGGGCCGCAGCCGTTCTCCGGCACTCCTGCGCAGATCGAAGGGATCGTGAAGAACATCGAGAATGCACGCAAGCAAGTCGGCGCGGATGGTGTGGTGATGTTCGATGCGCATTGTGCGTTGCCACCGCCGTTCCTGCTGCAACTCGCCGCGGCGGTGAAGGCCTACGATCTGCTCTATATCGAAGAGCCCGCCGTACCCGGGAACATCGAGGTCTTCAAGCGGCTCAAGAAGCACATCAACATCCCGCTCGCGGTCGGCGAACAGGCCCGCACCATTTGGGAAGTGATTCCCTACCTGCAAGAAGGAGTCGCCGACATTCTGCAGATCGACTGCGCTCACACCGGCGGCATTTCGCAGATGCGAAAGATTGCGATCCTCGGCGAAGCCTATCACGTGCCCCTCGCGCCGCACTGCGTGACGACCGACCTCGGCGCGACGGCCAGCCTGCATGTCAGCGCGGCGATTCCCTTCTTCCTGATCCACGAGTACTACCCCAGCATCACGCCACCAGGGCTCGTGAAGAAAAACTGGTCACTCGACAAAGACGGCTACGCCTCGTTGCCTGAAGGACCCGGCATCGGCTGCGAGATCGACGAGAAGGTGCTGGAAGAACTCGCGAAACAACCTTTGCCGCCGGAATGGCCCACGCGCGGCCGGTTGCCGGATGGCTCGATTGCTGATTACTAACTTCTGATTGAAAAGCCGAGCCTATTTGCCCTTCTCTTTGATCAAGTCGAAATCGTCTCGCGAGCGGCCGAGATACAAATGGTCGAAGAGAGCAGCTTGGCCATCGACGGCGCTGAACGCGATGCCATCGAGCGTAAACTCGCCGAAGTCGGCGAAGAGGTCGCGCGTCACCACTTCAAACTTCACCGGTAACTTCTCATCGATCACCAGCGAACCGCCGTAGCATTCGCCGCCGGGGCCGGCATGGTAACGAAACTTCGCCCCTTCGCGGCCCGAGCCACCCGGTCCCCACATGCCGTCGTGATTGAGTTGCAGGCAGATCGTGTTGCCGCCGTTTTTCTTCCAGGCGAAACGAATGTAGCGCACTTCGCCGGGCCCGGGATTCTCGCGGACCTTCACACTCAAGCCGGGGAGCTTGGCGTTGTATCGTTGGTCGCCGTTGATGCGGATGCACGTTTGGCCGCTGAACTTGTCGCGATTTTCCGGCACGGCCTTGCCGTTGCCTTCGTTGAGCAGGGCGATGAATTTCTCGTCGTCCTCGAAAACCTCCAGCGGCGGTTCGGCTGTCGGTTTTTCGCCGGCAACGACCGTAATCTTTACCGGCAGGCCTCGGCTGCGAACGGAATTCGCCGAGACGGGCGCGGCGACGGCGACGAGCTTTACATCTTTCAATTCACCGAGCTTGCTGCCAAACGGGAAGACCAGCGGCAACTCAAACTCGGCGCGATCGGCGGGAATGATGACCTGCGGCGCGGCGTAGCCCTTGGGGAGATTTTCCAGGGTTACGACGATCGGCTGTTTGAACGAGCCGACGCGCTGAATCTTGCCCGCCAATTTGCCGGTTGTTCCCGCGCCCGCCTTTCCTTCGGCGGTGTCGCTGCCGGCGAGTTCCACCGTGAATGGGCTGACCGGCAACAACGAGCGAACTGGCGCGGCGATCGACGAGACGACCGTCTTGCCATCGGCCGCGAGCAGATCGGCGATCAACACCAGATCCCAAGCGTGTTGCGGTAGATCAGCGGGGACAAGAATGTTCGCGACTAACTCGGCTTCGGTTACCTTGAGTTGCGGATCACCCTCGAGACGCAGCGCGCTGTTGATATCGTCGACCACTTTGTCTTGATTGTTTTCCTTGATCGTCTTCTTTGGCATGGGCTGCGTCGTGAGGAGTCGCACGCGCACGTTGCCTGGCGTTTTGCCGGCGCGACTGACGGCTAGTTTTGCGGGAAGCTTATCACCTAGCAACAACGCATCGG
Organism: Anatilimnocola floriformis; assembly: GCF_024256385.1. NCBI lineage: Bacteria > Pseudomonadati > Planctomycetota > Planctomycetia > Pirellulales > Pirellulaceae > Anatilimnocola > Anatilimnocola floriformis. The sequence goes on along the minus strand of NZ_JAMLFW010000001.1, from coordinate 1,810,744 downwards.
TGTCGGCTCCTTGCCAGGCAAACTGAATCGGCGAAGCGGCCGTCACGCCGAGAGCGAGTTGCTGCTTAAACTGCGGTTGATAGCTGGAGCCCGGCAAATCGGGCGTTAGAGCGAGTCGCGAGAGGGGCGGTTCGAGTTCTGAAGCGGTACCGGCGATTTGAATCAGGCTCGTCGTGCCGCCGATGTCTGCATTCGCAGTCAGTGTGACGAGTGCGATGGCGGCCCCGGCGGCGATCTTGTTGCCATTCACGGTGAGACCATGGGGCAGACCGTGCAACTGCAAATCGATGGGGCCGTTGTAACCCAGGCGGTTCACCTGCACTTGCAGCACCTGCGTACCGCCGGCGGGAATGTTCAAGCGATCGATGGCGACACTCAAAGCAAAGTCCGGTGCCGCAGTGTCGCGCGCTTCAATGCGATATAAAAATGCCGGGCCGCCACGCTCTTGCATGTCTTTCACGCCTACCTGCACGCTCATCATGCCGGCTGGCACCATGAATTCCAGCATGGGATCAGCTGTTCCCGCTCGATCGTCGCTGCTGGCCAGCGCATTGCCTTGCGGACCATAAACTGTCAGCACGCCATCGAGCGGCGAGCCGAAACGTTGGGCGAAAACTTCGAACCGCAGTTTTTTGCCCGGCGTGACCGGCAGTTCGTAGCGATCTTCTTCGCCGGGGGCAGATAACGCGCCGCTCACGCCGACTGGAACGGCGGGTAGTTTCGGCAGTTGATTACCCTCGCGAGCTGGTTCGACGCTTTCGGCGATGTCGCTTACGAAGATCCGCGGCGCAGCGCCCGTCAGCCGCTCCGCGGTTGGCGGCACGGCGACCGTGGTTAATTGTGGAAACAGAGCAGCCGAGGCATCGAAATGCACTTCACCCGCGAGGTTGCTGTTCGGCAGGCTCACATTCGCCTTACTCCCCTTGGCCATGGCGAGAGGCAAGACCTGATCAGCAAACTGCAAGGCGCCCACCTTCAGACGAAAGTGACTCGGGTTTGCGCCGCGATAGAGTTGATCATGCAGCTCGATCGTGTAGGTGCCATCCGCGGGCAAGGCGGTGGTCAAGCGCGGATCGCCACCGAGCGCTCGCAACGGTGGGCTATAGGCGAGCTGCGTGCCCCGCGGATCGAGCAATCGCACCACGGGCTTGAGCATAGCGCCAAGGCGTTGCGCTTCCAAATCGAGCGCGATGACCTCGCCTTTCTTTCCCTCAAACTTCGTGCGCAAGATGCCGCCGTTCGGAATAGCGCCACTCAGCGCGATCGGCGTGGCTGTGATCATTTCAGAGAACATCGCTTGCGGCAGGCGATCGAGGCCGATCGTGAGCGGGTTTGAGATGCCGTTCTTCGTGGCAACTCGCAACAGACAAAGCCCCGGTGCAGTCGCGTTATCGACGGTAATCTCGATCGTAACCTGGTTGCCTTTGCTACCCGGTTTGATCGTTTGCGACGCAATCGGCGCGTCGAGAACGATGCGTGCATCGTCGCCAAGCTCACTGCCATCGATCGTGATCGACACCGACTTGCCGATCGTGAGACCGCGGAGCGAAAGACCGTTGATCGCCGGGGCCGCGTTCACCGAAGAGGCGACCAGAGCAACCAGCAAGCAACCAAGAGAGGACAAGCGACTCATACGAAAGCTCCGAAGCGAGGCGAAGCGGCGAATCGTTGAAGGCGAGTGAGAGCGAATCGGGCGGGCGGAAACAACAGCGCCGTCATCGGAACGATGACGGCGCTGAAAATGGCGGAGTCGAGCGGAGCCAGACGATTAACCGAACGGATCGGCGGCAGGAGCTGGTGCAGGAGCGGCTGGCGCTGGCGGAGCAGCGCCGAACGGATCAGCTGCCGGGGCTGGAGCTGCGGGAGCAGCAGGCGGCGGGGCTGCGCCAAAAGGATCGGCTGCTGCGGGTGCTGGGGCGGCCGGAGCCGGTGCAGTCGGGGCTGCGGGAGGCGGAGCAGCGCCAAAAGGATCGGCGGCTGGCATGGCCGCAGCTGGGCGACCTGCAGCAGGCGCGGCCGGCGAGTCATCCTTGAAAGGATCGACTTGGTTGTCGGCTGGGCGAACGGCTGGATCGACGATGGGAGCAGCACCGGGAGCGCTCGCTTCACCGGGAATGGCTTTGGTAAAAGCGCGAAACAGCGAACCCATGGTGGACTTACCGCCAGCGGCTACTGGGGTGGCAACGGGAGCAGCGCCAGCGCCGAACGGATCAGCGGGTACGGCAGGGGCGGTTGCCGGAGCAGCACCAAAGGGATCTGCTGCTGGAGCAGCCGGAGCTGCCGGCATCGGTGCGGCGGGAGCTGGAGCAGCGCCGAATGGATCCGCAGCAGGAGCAGGCATTGGAGCCGGAGCACCCGGCGCTGGGGCAGCACCAAATGGATCGGCTGCCGGAGCAGGCATCGGAGCCGGAGCACCTGGCGCTGGAGCAGCGCCAAATGGATCGGCAGCAGGAGCGGGCATCGGAGCCGGAGCACCCGGCGCTGGGGCAGCGCCGAATGGATCGGCTGCCGGAGCAGGCATTGGGGCCGGAGCACCCGGCGCTGGAGCAGCACCAAATGGGTCCGCTGCGGGGGCGGCAGGCATTGGAGCAGGAGCTGCCGGGGCGGCGCCAGCACCGAACGGATCGGCCGGAGCGCCAGGGGCCGCGGGTGCAGCAGGAGCAGCCGGAGCCGCACCACCAAATGGATCAGCCATGGGCGGAGCGCCAAACGGGTCGCTCGGGGCCGGAGCTGCAGGAGCAGCCGGTGCTCCCGGGGCTGGGGCCGGCAAATTGCCAGCCGCGCCGGGATTCCGCAGCACTTCTTGTTCGTTCCGCTTCATTTCTTCGAAGCGGACATTGTCTCGTTTGTTCGTATTGCTGCGAGCAGAAATGCGGGCGCTGCGGCGATAACCTTCGAGGGTCATCCGGTCATTTCCCTGCACCCGTTCCAGCGAACGGCCGATGGGATAGATGTCGCCAGCTTGCACTTCGAAAGCGGCCCCCTTCTCAAAATCGGCCTTGGCTTCATCGGGCCGGCCGAGCTTGCTATAGGCGAGCGCGCGGAAGTAATAGACCCGCGGGTCTTGGCTGCCGCCTTGGACCGCCTCAGTCAAAAAAGTATGGGCTTGCGAATAGTTGCGTGCAAAATAGTTATGCACACCCCGCCCGTAAAGTTCGTCCAGCAGCTGATCTTGCGACCAACCGACCGAGGTGAACAGCAAGCAGCCCACCGCCGCCGCTGCCAGCCATCGAATGCTCCGTGTCATTGCCAAACTCCGTAGATACCCGCCAATAAAGCGCACCCCGAGCGCAACTCTCGCGCTCCGTACCGATTATGTTAATTTGCCCGGCAGGCAAGAGCAAGGAAAAGCCGCCGCAAACACGAGACCAGTTTGAGCGTCTCCCATGTGGTGGGAAATTCGTTCTCGTGGAAACGGCGTTCGGAGCGAAGGCATTGGAGTAGCCGCCAACGAGCGGCAAAAAAACGGCACGCTGTTGCGGCGAGCGACGGAATGGCTCCCGCCGAGCCGCGCGGTGCAGTGGCCAGCAATTCTGGAACACCTGCCCCCCCCTTTCGTACCCCCAGATTATAACAGGTGATACAACTTTTCGAATTCCCTGTAAAAGACTCCATCCAAACGACTTACGCCGAAAATCCACTGCAATATCGGGGTTCCCATATCGCACTTTGGCGGCGTCCAAAATGGATTGCGTGGCTAGCAGTACTTGTTTTTGAGTTCTTGGGGAGTCTGGTAGCCGAGCCGTTTGCGAGGGCGGGTGTTGAGTTGGCTTTCAGCCGTGGTCAGCTCCGCTTGGCTGACTTGCTGGAAGTCGGTTCCTTTGGGGAAGTATTGGCGAATGAGGCCGTTGGTGTTTTCGTTTGTCCCACGTTGCCAGGCTTTGTAGGGTTGCGTGTGGTACACCTCGATTTGCAACACGCTTTCGAGCTCGCCGACCTTGGCGAACTCGGCGCCGTTGTCGAAGGTGCAGCTCTGCAGCCAGTTGGGTGGGTACTGATTGAGGCGACGGCGAAGGATGCGATTGGCCGTGTCGGCTTCACGGTTTTCGCCACGCGCCAGTTCGAGATAACCGCTCACCCGTTCGACGATGCTATAGAGCACGGGTTTCGAGATGCCTTTGCGACCGACGAGCGTGTCGCCTTCCCAGTCGCCGAAGCGTTCGCGGCGGCCGATGATGGCGGGCCGATTGGGGAGCGTCTGAGCAGGATCGACGCGACGCCGAAGTGGCGGTTTTTCCCGATAAAAACGCAGGTATTGGCGATGCTCGCTCCCTGCAGGTTGCTTCAGCCAGTTGTAGATCGTTTGCCGCGAGATCCGCCGCAGGCGGTCGTCGAGAAAGTCCCGTCTGGTTCGGCCATCGATCTGATCTGGCGACCAGCGCAGCTCCAGTCGCGACTTCACATACTCGGCCACCTCCGGAGAATCCATCTTGCGATGACGGTGCGTGTGCCGCATCACCGCCTGTTGCTGAGCCGAGCCCGCCTGGTAACCCGTGTCACCGCAATTGCGTTTGAGCTCACGAAAGATGGTGGACGGGGCACGTTGCAACCGGCGCGCAATCGCGATCTTCGAAACTCGCAACGCGACCAATGCCGCCAACTGCTGGCGTTCGCTCACGGTAAAATGAATTGCCATCGCTGGGTCTCCGGTTTGAATCGAGAAGTCGTTTTCCAACCTCTATTCAACCGCCCCAGCGTTGGCGTTTTCAATCAGCCACCCCTCCACAAAATGCCCGAAACTCAATGCTAGCAACGCGTTCCATTATGGACGCCGCCCTTTATTCTAGCTAAAACGGGTGGCTCTAAAATCGCCCGAACAGGTCGCTCCAACTAGCTCTGGCCCATGGCACTTCACCTCGCGCGTCACGTCGTCACCCAACCTCCGGCATCCAATAGACACACCCGCGCGGACAACTCCGGTCCGCTCTTGCCGTCCGCCATCCGCGATCGATGATTTCGAAGCGTCAAGTAGCAAGGTAGCCCGACGCGTGAGCGAGGGTTTGGGCGCGAGGACATTGGGTTCGGCAACGTGCGTAAGCACAAAAACGGAGGTGCTGTCGCACGTTGGTGGTGGCTGACTCCACTCGCCCAATCCCTCGCTCACGCGTCGGGCTACCTTTTCGTTGCTGCGCAACGAAATCAAATGCCGAGCGCAGCGAGGCGGAGGTAAGACATGTGCAGCAGGAGAACTCTTAAACCCGGTTTAGCGTTCCCGTGATGCCCGCAAACGAATCGGTTTCGACGCCGAAGCGCTGCAACAGAGTGGTGAACAGCAGGGCGAGTGCTTCTTCTTGAACCTTGGCGTCGCTTTGCCAGCCAGCGTCGGTATCGATCCCCGCCCCAGCCTGGTTGTCTTCGTTGCCCGTGCCGAACTTGAGGTAGCGGCCGTTGGTAAAGCCCAGGTTTTTCCCGCCGGCGGAAATGATCGGATAATTGCGCGAGAGGTGAAAACTACTAGACGCCGAACCGTGCATCGCGAAGGTATTGTCGAGCATGTTGCCGTGGCCGGTCGGCTCGGGAGTTTCCTTGAGTCGTTGAACGAAGACGCCGAAGGCTTCAGCCTGGTAGCGGTTGTAGGTGCCGAGATTCTTCCAGCCGTCGGGTTGTTTGACGGCGTGCGTCAGACCATGCGCACCGTTCAGGCCGACGGCCTTCGAGAGTAGGTCGTGCGGCCCTTCGCCGTTTTCGCGGCCGAGCTGGAACGTGGCGACTCGCGTTGAATCACTGAGAAAGGCGAGATAAATCAGTTCATACATCGTCTGGAAGTAGAGGCGAGCTTCTTCCGGAGTGGCTTGCAAGTTGAGCTTGCTGGTGTCGATCGTCGGAATCGGCGTGTCGATCCACTTCTGTGCTTTGGCAAGCTTCACTTCGGTGTCGCGGACCGCATCGAGATATTGCTTCAGCGTTTGCTGATCCTGCTTCGACAACGACTTCTCCAGCGACCGCGTATTCTCAATCAGCAGATCGAGCGCGCTCTTACTGCGGGCGAGGCGAGCGTGAGCATCCTTGCCGCTGGTGACAAACAGCGTGTCGAAAATCTGCTTCGGCTTGTTCATGGCCGGAATCGGGCGGCCTTCGCGATTGTACGATTGCGTCTGCGCACCACGCGGGCCACCAATCCCGCCGTTGGTCGACATCACCAGCGACGCATGCCGCGTGAACTCGCCCGCATGCTCGGCGATGACCTGATCGACCGAGATCGAATTTTTGTACGGGCCATCGCCACCGATGTTCGCGCCGGTCAGATATTGATCGGCATTGGAATGGCCATGCACCTTGCGAGCGGCGGGGTGCGACAGGCCGGAGTAAATGGTGATTTCGCTCCGTAGCGGCTCGAGCACATCGAGCACCTTCGTCAGCTCGAAATCTTTTTCGCCGCCGCGCGGGAACCAACTCCAATCCTTCCACGCCGGATCGCTCTTCAGCGGCAAGCCGACGCCGTCCGGATGATAGACACTCAGAAACCGCTTCGGGGTGGCGCTCGCAACGGGACCGGCCACGGCCAACGACTCGAGCCACGGCAACGCCAAAGCGACGCCGGCGCCACGGAGGAAGTTTCGACGATTCAAGCTCATGATTGTTCGCTCTTTGAGGTAACGTTCGTCGGGTTACTAGCTCTATTTCGAGTTAAACAAATCGCTGCTCACGACCAAATGTATCAAATCGGCCAGGCCGTCGTTCTTTTTTCGAAACTGGGCCGTCAGGCCGTCGATATCGGCATGATCGGCAAAAGTCAGCGGCCGACCAAGAGCATACGCAGCCATTTTGTGAACCATGGCCCGGGAAAATTGATCCTGCCGATCGGCCAGCAAGTGCCGTTTAAGGCCATCCACTCCAGCGAGTTCTTGTTTGTTGAACAGCGTCGACGTGGCGTCGACCGGTTTGTTCTTGATGCTTGTCCGCCAAGTGCCGAGCGCGTCGTAGTTCTCGAACGCGATGCCCCAGGGATCGATGCGCGAGTGGCAAGAAATGCAGGCGGCCTTGTTGCGATGGTCGGCGATCCGTTCCTTGAGCGTCATCTCGAGAATGCGAGGATCGGTGAGGTCGACTTTGGGTACCGCGGCAGGTGGCGGTGGCGGCGGATCGAGCAGCACGCGCTTCAGCAGCCACACGCCGCGTTTGAGAGGATGCGAATCGCTGCCGTCGGAATTCATCGTGAGCAAAGCAGCCGCGGTCAACACGCCGCCGCGATGAATATCGGCCGAACTAGCCACTTTGCGAAACTCGGTGCCGAAGACCTTCGGAATGCCGTAGTGATTTGCCAGTCGCTCGTTGACGACGACGTAATCGGAATGCAAAAAGTCCATCACGCTGCTGTTGTTGCGGAGGGCTTCGCGGAAAAACGCGATCGGCTCCTGTCGCATCGCCTCGCGGAGCGCGGCGTCCTTCACATGCGTGACGCTCTCCAGTCCATCGAGCCCCAGCCATTGTTCCACAAAATGTTGCGAGAAGCGTTCGGCCCGCGGATCGGCCAGCATGCGGTCGACTTGCGAATTCAACACAACGGGATCTTTGAGCTTCCCTTCGCGAGCGAGTTGCAGCAGTTCATCATCGGGCACGCTCGACCACAAGAAGAACGACAGCCGAGTCGCCAATTCCTGATCGCTGATCGTGGCCGGCTTCTTCTCTTCGGGTGCGGGCGACTTCTGAGTCAGATAGAGGAACTCCGGCGAGGCCAAGGCCGTGGCGAGCACTTCCAGCATCGCTGGTTCGAATGAATCGAAATCCGCGCGAAACTTGGCGAACAACTCCATGAACGGAGTGATCTCCTCCGCCGCAATAGGCCGTCGCCAGGCGCGCAGCAAAAACTTCGCGAGTACTTCTCGGCCATAAGCCTGTTCGTCGCTCTTATTCTGGCTCTCGATAAAGATGTTGAGATGGCTCTGTGGCGGCCATTGATCGAAGTGGGGCGCGCTGATTTCGATGTAATCGATGACGACCTGCAGCGGCTCTTTGCGTTGCGCATTCGATTCATTGCGAATGTGCAGGAACTCATCCCGCCGTGGAAAAGTCGTTTCGAGTTTGCGAAACGGATTGCGCTGGATTTCACTGAGCGGGATGTCGAACTCGACGAACTCCGGCTTGTCTGCGGCCGCGGTGACGGGCAGGTCGCGCTGGCTGATGATGTTCGAGAAGTTGGCGTTGTTGCTCGTGTGAGCGCTGAAGATCAGTCGTAAGCTGGCATACTCGTCGGGGTCGTTCGTGCTGCGGCCAGCCCGAATTCGCACGCGCATCATCCCTTCGTCGGGCAGGAAGCGATCGAGGTTTAGTTTCAGTTCGTTGTTGCGCGGCAGGATGATGACCACCGGCGAAGCATCCGGATTATGGCCGGCGAACTCGCCCGCTTTGGGAGCGACGCTTCCTTCGGTGAACTGGCTGCCGTCACCTGTCTCTTGATTCAGCAGGTGCGTGCGGTGCCGTTGATTGCGATAGCTATCGTCCGACTTGTTGAACCGCTTGGCCTTATCCCCTTTGGTCTTGTTGATCATTTCTGCGGGCGAAATGAGATAAGTGGTCGGCTTGGGCCGTTCGCCAATCACGGTCACGCGCTGCAGCGCTTTCAAGCCGAGATCGCGGTAGGCTTCGAGTTGCTGCGGCGACATCTGCAGCAAGTCGGAACTGTTTTTAAAACCGTCCTCCGAAGCAGTCTCGGGCGGCAAGCTGTTGGCAATCGGGTACGACAGGCCGAGTAGGTCTTGCAGGACGTAGTTGTATTCGTATTTCGTCATGCGGCGAAACGAAGAGTGCTCGGCGCGGCTGCGACGAACCAACGAGGCCTTGCTCATCTCTTCGCTAAGCCAATCGACAATCAACTTGCGATCGGCATCGGCCAGCTTGTAATCGGCTTCGTCTTCGGGGGGCATTTCGGAATTGCTGAGGACCTTGTAGATGCCTCGCCAGCGATCGACGTCGGTCCCCGTGAGCAAATCGGGATTCAGCTTGTCGACGCGCAGATTTCCCATCGTCGCATCCGGACCGTGACAAGCGACGCACTTCTGCGCGAGGATCGGCCCGATCGATTTGCGGAAGTGATCGAGATTGGCGGTGGGAATGGCCGGCGTCGACTCCGCCTTCTTCTCGGCTTCCTTTAAGAACAGCGACTTCGCTCGCCCAGCTTCACGCACCTCAGCGAAAGTCGGCGATGTGCTGTCTGCGGCCTGCGCGTGGCAAGCCATTCCGCCTGCCGATATCAACAGAATCGTGCTGATCAGAGTGCGCATAGGCTGACGGGCTTTCCGAGCGCTAAGGTACGTTGTTCGGAGGATTCCGAAGCTCACGATGTAAAGGGTGGGACGGATCCAGTGGGAGCTGAAACCGTTTAGGTGGGCCTTCATCTTAGCACCGCGCACTTCGACATGCACAACCTGCCGCGGATGGATTTTTCTTACCGCGTATGCCAGAACGCCCAAAGTATGAGAACGGCTTGCAGGGGAAGCCGAAGAAAATGGACCATGGGCGGGGCGGGAAGCAACTCTTGGTGCTGGTAAAGGTAGATGTTTGCCGGAAACACGGCGATCAAAAGGGCGATGATGCCCCAAGCCGCCGGGCGTGAGAATCGTGGGGCGATGAGCAACAAGCCCAACGCTGCTTCGGCAACTCCGCTGATGTAGACCAACTCGCGATGCCACGGAAGATACGGCGGCATGATGCTCGTGAAAAAGTCAGACTGCGCGAAGTGCATCGCACCGGCTCCCAACATCAGAGCCGCCAGAAGAAACTTGGAAATCGACTTCAATTGAATTATCCCGCTTGGTGAGGCCATCCGACTAAAGTATCGGGACACTTTAATCAACGGAAGCCCGTCAGTACTGCAGCCGCAACCCTGCGACAAATTACGGACCGTCGTTCGAGCGCGTGTCTTTTCTTGCATCCCACTCTGCCCCCCGCCATACTTGCGGCGACTTCGTGAATCGAAATCTCGCCGGGGCGACGAGTATGAAGACGCGCAGTGTACGAGCACTTCTCCCAATCCTGCTGATCGCGACTTCGGTTGCGGCGGCTGAAAACTGGCCGGGCTTTCGTGGACCGACCGGCATGGGGATCAGCCAGGAGAAAAACCTGCCCCTCACCTGGAACGCCAACGACAGCAGCAACGTGCTCTGGAAGATGCCGCTCCCCGCCACGCTGGCCGAGGGAAAGCCCGATCACAATCAATCGAGCCCCATCATCTGGGGCGATCGAGTTTTCGTGACGACCGCGTTCTGGCCCAAAGATCGCAAGGGTGAGGAACAGCCTGAGCAGCGCGTGACTTGCTTTCGGCTGAATGACGGAGAGCAGCTGTGGGACACGGCGGTGCCGCCAGGACCGTGGAAGCTCTCGGACTTGCGCGGCGGCTATTGCGCGCCGACGCCAGTAACGGACGGCGAGCGAGTGTATGTCGTGTTCGGCTCGTCGAAGCTGGCCGCGGTCGACTTCTTGGGAAAGATTGCCTGGGAACAAGACCTGCCCGATTGGCAAGCCTTTGATGTGGCAATTGCTTCGAGCCCGATTTTGCATCGCGGCCAATTGCTCGTCCTGGCTGATCGGAATCAAAAGAAATCGACCCTCACTGCCTTCGAGCCGGCAACTGGCAAGATGCTGTGGGAATCAAAACGAACAGGCGCCTTCACACACACCACGCCGGTCGTCATCGAAGCAGCTGGCAAATCGCAGCTGCTGGTGACTGCTTCGGGTGAATTGCAAGCGCTCGATCCGGCCAGCGGCGAGAAGCTGTGGTGGTGCAAAACACCCGGCGATGTCACTTCGCCGGTTTTTGCCAACGGCTTGGTTTACACCGACAGCGGTCGGGGCGGACCTGGCATTCTCGTCGCCGCCGACGGCAGCGGCGATGTCGCGGCCACACACGTGAAATGGAAGCTCGATCAAATCCCCGAGGGCCTCTCTTCGCCGGCCATCGTCGGCAACTTGCTCTTTCGCCTGCACAATCCGGGCGTGCTGAAGTGCGTCGATCTAACCACCGGCGAGGAACAATACGCCCAACGACTCAACGGCGTATCGGTGTCCTCAAGCCCCATCATCACTCCCGATGGCAAGCTCTATTTTGCCAGCGCCGGCAAAACCTTCGTCGTGCAGGCAGCTCCGAAGTACGAACTACTAGCAACGAATGACTTGGGCGATGCCGCAGCACCATCCGGCGCGGTGAGCGACGGCAAGCTAGTTCTTAAAGGCAAAAAACACCTCTGGTGCGTCTCTCAAAAATAGATCTGTATTCCGATCTGCAATCTGACATCTTCAATCTGCAATTCATTAAGGAGCCCTGCCGTGATTCGATTCCTCTCCGTGATGTTGTTGTGCATAGCCGTAAACAGCTTTGCGCAGGAGGCAAAACTGGAAAAAGGAAAATGGACCGTCATTTCCGACAGCACGCTCGCCAAGGTCGAGAAGATTGGCTATCCCGGCAAGACAGCTGGCGTGACGGTCGACCCGGCGAATGGCAACGTTTTCATGGTCGTTCCTGATAACGGCATGTGGCTGAGCACCGATCACGGCGAGACATTTGCCCGCGTCGACGACAAGAAGATCGGTGGACGAACGGAGACGGGCTACGCGCTCAACTTCGACCCCGCCGGCAAGCGACTGATGTGCTTCATGATTTATGGCTCGAGTGCGCTGACGACCGACGGCGGCAAGACATGGACTGCGTCGAAGACCAGCCATCTCGATTTTGGCGCGGTCGATTGGCATGCGACCGGCAAAGTGTTTCTCTCGTTTCGCCATGAGAACAAGGATCTGCTCACGCTCTCGACCGATGAGGGGCAAACGTGGACCGATCTGCAGCCCGGCTTTTCGCACTTGGGGGTGGTGAGCGACAAGATTCTGCTGGCCAGCAAAAAGAAAGGAATACTACGGAGCACTGACGGCGGGCAAACGTGGACGGAGGTTTCTGACATCACGCCCACCGCGCGCGTGTCGATCGTGCGCGACGGCACGATCTATTGGGCATCGGCCAAAGGGCTGCTGACGAGCAAAGACGAAGGGAAGACTTGGGAAGTGCTGGCCGGTTCACCGCCGTGCGTCTTCGGTCCTTATTTCGGCAAAACTGCCACCGAAATGATGCTCGTGAACAAGGAAGGCTTTCACGAGTCGACCGATGGCGGCAAAAACTGGAAGCCGATCGCGCCGCTGCCGGATACATTTACCGTCGGCCCGGTCGGCCCGAACTATGCCTGGGATCCGCAAGCGAACATTCTGTACGCATCGTCGATGGGCAAAGACACGCTGCGATTTGTCCGCTAACGCGCTGCAATCGGCTCGCTCGCCAAGTGGCATGATTATGACACGCTACGTTATGATGGTGCCCGATCACATGCGGGAGCCTCGCCCTCCCGGGAATGGCCCCAAGCAAGTCAGGAGCGTTCATGCCAAAATCAGTTCATCCGCTAACGCGGTTTGTCGTGCTGTTATTGTGCGGAGCGCTAGCGGCTTGCGACGGCGCAAAGCCGGTCGCAAATCCAGCTCCGGCTCCTGCGAATAACTCCGCATCGGCATCGGCTGCGGTTGCCGGCGAAGTGCTGGTCTCGGCCGCGGCCAGCACCAAGGAACTGATGGAAGCGCTAAGCACCAGCTATTCGCAGGATGCAGCCGTCACGATCAAGGTGAACGCGGGACCTTCGAGTGGCCTGGCGAATCAGATCATTGAGGGAGCTCCCGCCGATTTGTTTTTGAGTGCGAGTCGCGAATGGGCGACCAAGGTGCAAGAAGCGGGCGTTGCTGAGCGAGCCAAAGAACTCCTCACGAACAAGCTGGTGCTGATCGTGCCAAAGGGGAACCCGGCGCAAGTCAAAACGCCGCAGGATTTGCTCTCAGATCAGGTGAAGAAAATTTCCCTCGCCGGCGAAAAAGTTCCCGCCGGGAAGTACGCCGATCAGGCTCTCACCAAACTTGGACTTGTTGAAAAGCTGACCGCCGACCAGAAGATTGCCCGCGCGCAGGATGTGCGCGGAGCACTCAGCTTTGTGGAACGAGGCGAGGCCGAGGCTGGAATTGTCTACTCCACCGATGTGAAGGTGGCGCCGAACGTGGAAGTCGTTCATGAGTTCGATCCGGCGCTGCACGATGAAATTGTCTACGTCCTGGTGCTCCTCAAGCATGGTGCGAAGAATCCCGCGGCCGTTTCTTTCTTTGAATATCTGGAAGCGGATCGCGCCGAACCGATTTACTCTCAAGCCGGCTTCAGCCGTATCAAGTGACCAGTGATGAGTGCTGAAGAATGGCAAGCGACACGGCTGACGCTGCTCGTGGCGTTCACCGCGGTCACGATCAGCCTGCCACTCGCCATCGCCGTTGCCTGGCTCCTTGCGAAGGTGCGTGTCCCGGGCAAATTCATCCTCGAAACGGTGATCAACCTGCCGTTGGTCATGCCTCCGGTGATCACCGGCTATCTGCTCTTGATTCTCTTTGGCCGCCGCGGCTACCTGGGGCGTCTGCTGGAGGATACGCTCGGGCTGCGCCTGATCTTCGACTGGAAAGGGGCCGCGCTGGCTTCGGCTATCGTCGGTTTTCCGCTTCTGGTCCGGCCCATCCGCCAAGCCTTTGAAGCTCTCGACAACCGTTTGCTCCTCGCAGCGCAAACCCTCGGCGCAAAGCCCGCCGATAGTTTTTTCACGATCGCGCTTCCCCTGGCGATTCCGGGAATCTTAAGCGGCAGCGTGCTGGCCTTTGCCCGCAGCATGGGTGAGTTCGGCGCGACGATCATGATCGCCGGCAACATTCCCGGCGAGACGCGGACGATTCCGCTGTTTGTTTACACCCAGCTCGATGCACCCGACGGGTTTGCCAATGTGTATCGCTTGATCGTGGTCTCGATCGGGATCTCGGCGCTGGCGTTACTCTCGGGAGAACTACTCGAACGATTAGGTCGGCGGCGACTGCAAGGAGCCGCGGACTAAACCGATGAGCGTCTTGCAATTCAACTGCCGCTTCAGGTATCCAACCGGTTTCAAGCTGGATCAGTCGTTCGCCGTCGAGCGAGGCATCACAGCGCTCGTCGGGCCGTCAGGCGCGGGCAAGACAACCATCCTGCACCTGATCGCGGGACTCCTTCGGCCGCAAGCGGGGCAGATTGTGCTCGCTGACAAGACGCTTTTTGATTCGGCCCGCGGCGTGAACGTGCCGCCGTATCGGCGCAGCATCGGAATGGTTTTTCAGGATTACTTGCTGTTTCCACACATGACGGTGGATAAGAATCTGCGTTACGGCGCGTCGCGCGGAACGGCTGCGACAGCCAGCCTGAGCCCGCTCATTGATGCACTCGAACTGGGCGATTTGCTGCAGCGTTTTCCCGCGTCACTCAGTGGCGGCCAGCGGCAGCGAGTCGCGCTAGGCCGAGCGATCGCCAGCAATCCGTCGATTCTGCTGCTCGATGAACCAATTAGCGCGCTCGATCCCGAGTTGAAGAAGAGCGTGATCAGCTACCTGGCTCAAACCCTGAAGAAATATCCGGTCCCGACGATTCTGGTCACCCATGACCTGACGTCGGTCGAAGCCGTTTGCACCGGCGTGGTCCGTTTGCCGGGCAATTGATTTCCGTCGAGTGCCAGTTTGCACTCGACGCATTTCCACAATCGGCGAAGCGCTGCATTTAGCGCAGCAGCGGCGCCGACGCTGTCAGTTGGCTGTCGCGAATCACCACCTTGTAGTACTTGTGGTTGTCGTACCGCGGTGTCCACAGGCTGGCTTTGACGGCGCCACGAATGGTGACCGCCGCGGGCAAACTGATGTTGCCCAACGCATCGCGCTGATCGGCTGGAAACTCGCAATCGATTTGCAGCCGAACAAAATTGTCGGTCATGCTGTCGGGCGCGAATTGCAATACGTAACCACTCTCCGTGCGTACGATCTTCTTCGCGATACCGCGAATCTCGATCGCCCGCGCGGCCAACTGACTATCCACCGCGGCTTCATTGTTCGTAACGGTCGACAGCAGGGCGCTGTCGGTCGTCAGAATCAGTTCCGGTGTCTGGCCCAGCGCCACGCTTGCCATCGCGGCCAAGACAACCAACCCTGCACTCAGAATTCGCTTGCTCATGATGCATTCTCCTGGAGTAATCGGTTCTGCCAACAATCGTGGTTGTAGGGCTGCTAGCAGAGGGGAGTCAAGCAGCGGAGGTCAGCGGCAGAGTGGTAAAACCGCAGGTTTGCCAGGTGGGCTGAGGACAAGGTGCAAGCCGGAAAATGCCAGCAATACAGCTAAAAAAGCGTGCTGACGGTTGCTAGCGACGAAAGTTTGTCGTTACAATTTATGTAATCGTCAAAGTCTGCCGAAAATAGAATTACTAGCCCAGCAAGTCAGTCTTGCGCTTCGCTCCTGCTCTTCAGGAGTGAAGCTGCCGCCAGCCAGCTAGCTAGCGCTCCTTGAGCGCGGCAGCGAAATACTTGGTTTCGTTTCGCTACCGCCGCTTCAGGTGGAAGTTACGAACTTGGCTGGACTGGCAATGAATTCTGCAATCGACCCCACATCGAACATCGCTACACAGCAATCTGTCGCTGCGATCACGCAAGCGCTCGATGGCATGCTGGCAATGTGCGTGCAATCGGGCGCGTCGGATTTGCATCTCTCTTCGGGCCGACCTCCTTACGTGCGCTTGCACGGCCAACTCGCGCCGATTCCAGGTTCCACTCCTCTTTCGCTTGACGCCCTGAAGTTGCTGTCGATCCGTTTGATCGGCCCGCATTTTGAACAAGCGCTAACAGCGACCGGTTCGGCCGATGGTGCTTTTACATTCACCGATTCGACCCGTTTTCGCTTTAACGTTTACCGCCGCGAAGGCGAACTGAGCATCGCACTGCGGCGACTCGAAGACCGGCTGCACACGCTCGCCGAACTCGGTCTGTCGGATTTGTTGTACGAGGTTTGCGATCAAAGCCACGGTCTGGTGGTCGTCGCGGGACCAACGGGCAGCGGTAAGAGCACCACGCTGGCGACGCTGGTCGACCGCGTGAATCGCACACGGCCTTGCCACATCATCACGATCGAAGACCCGATCGAATACCTTCATCCGCCCGCCAAGAGCCTAGTCGACCAGCGGCAAGTGGGAATCGATGCGAGCAGTTTCAACGATGCTCTGGTAGCCGCCCTGCGACAAGATCCCGATGTGATCCTCGTCGGCGAAATTCGCGAACTCAACACGATTCGCACGGCGATCACGGCTTCGGAAACGGGCCACTTGGTGCTGACCACCGTTCACGCCGGCGATTGCATCGGCGCGGTCGAGCGTCTGGTCTCGGTCTTTCCTGCCGACGAGCAAACCGGCGTTCGCAAGCAGTTGGCGCTGGTGCTGCGATGGATCATCGCCCAGCAGTTGCTGGTCGCCGATGGAGCGCGGGTTTTGAAGGATGCCGAAGTGACTGGCATTCTTTCCCGCCGCCGCGTGGTCGCCAGTGAAGTGATGAAGAACACCAGCGCGGTTGCCAACCTGATTGCCAACGGCAAGAGCAGTCAAATCATTTCGGCCATCGAAGCCGGCACCTCGGTCGGCATGCAAACCATCGAACACGATCTGGCCCGTTTGTGGATGCAGGGCTTCATCAGCGAGACGACCGCCCAAACCTTGGCCCGCAATTCGAATGTGCTGCGAGAACGAGCTTTGCTCTATCGGCAGCGGGGCTTTCAAGCGACCGATGGCTCGCCGTCACCGGCGGGCGGTCGGCCCTCGACGGGAGCCAACCGATGAGTACAGAACCAGTCGAACCATTGCTGGACATGGATCAGGTCAAAGTCGACCCAGCCTGGGCCCTGCGCGTGCCTGCCTCGCTGGCGGTGCGGCGGCAACTGCTGCCATTTGCACTCGTGCAAGGACAGGTTTGCGTTGCTTGTTCCAATCAGCGCGATGCCTCGGCCATTCAAGCCTTGCAGCGGCAACTGCAGCAACCACTGAAGCTCTACAACGCCGAGCCGGCATCGCTCAAGCGGGCCCTCGATCGCATTTATGGTAACGCGGAAGCAGCGGCACGTATGGGCGCCGCCGCTGCCGGCAAACCGCGTACGGGAGACGTCGAATCGGAAGACGCGGTCTCGCTCTGCGATGAATTGCTCAGCGCCGCGCTGGTTCGCCAGGCGAGCGATGTGCATCTCAATCCCAAAGCCGACAAGCTGCAAGTTCGCTTTCGCGTCGACGGCGTGCTCGAGGACTATCGCCCGCTGCCCATCGCCTTGCACGCCAGCATGGTCAGCCGTTTCAAGGTTCTCTCGGGAATGGATATTTCCGAACGTCGCTCGCCGCAAGACGGTCGCTTTACACACACGTTCGGCGGTCAAAATCAAAAAGTGGACGTTCGCGTCGCAACCTTGCCGACGCGGCACGGCGAACGGATGACGCTGCGGCTACTAGCGGTGCAAACCGAATCTCTGACGCTCGAAAAACTCGGCATGAGCGATGCCGACCTGAAGAATTTTTCGCACGCCATTGATCGGCCGCACGGCTTGATCTTGATCACCGGGCCAACCGGCAGCGGCAAGACGACTTCGCTGTACGCGGCGATTCGCAAGCTGATCGCGGGCGCGACTTACAACGTGATCACCATCGAAGATCCCATCGAATACGAAATCTCCGACGTGCAGCAAGTCGAAGTGGACTCGGCCGATAAGGTGAGCTTCGCGAAGGCTCTGCGCAGCGTGTTGCGACACGATCCCGACGTGGTGATGATCGGCGAAATTCGAGATCACGAAACGGCCGACATTGCGATCAAGTCGTCCCTCACGGGCCACTTGGTAATGAGCACCTTGCACACCAACTCGGCGGTGAGCGCAGTGACCCGTCTGGTGGATATGGAAATCGATCGCTTCCTGATTGCTGCCACGTTGCGTTTGGCAGTGGCTCAGCGTCTCGTCCGCCGACTTTGCCAACACTGTCATCGTTCACGACCGCTCACGCACGCCGAGGCAGAAACATTGTCACGTCCAGCGGCGGGCACAGCGGTGTTCGATCCTGTCGGCTGCATGTACTGCGCAAATCGCGGTTATGTCGGCCGGCTGGGTGTGTTTGAAATGCTTCCCGTGGATGAACGCATCGCCGGGATGATTTCGAGCGGCGCCGAAGAGACTGCCCTCATCGCTCAATTGCGACTGCAGCAACAACCACAACTCGTGGACGATGGTTTGATGAAAATGCAAAGCGGACTGACATCCGCAGCCGAGGTGCTCGCCTCCGTAGCCTCGTGGTGAGTCACCAAAAACAATTACGTAAGCAAGTCACTTCCCCCGGTGATGAAAATGAAATACCAGCTGACTGGATTGGTTCTATTCGGCATGGCCGTTGTGGCGGTGTGGACCGTACGCGCGCAAGATGGCTTGATTCCCGTGCCGCCGCGGTCGGATCCCAGCGCGCAAAAGCAAGAGCCGGCAAACTTGCCGGCCCCAGCTCCAATGCGGCCGATCGCAATGCAGCCGACGACGCCTAGTCGTCCGCTCACTCGGACCGTGGCCATGCAACCTGGCCCGCCTTCACCCGAGGGCCCGCCGCAACGGCAATTGCCGGCTCCATCGGGGCCCGGTCGGGATCCCACTCGCGTCAATCCCGAACTGCAGCCGCTGCTCGATCCACCTACGCGCGTTGAAGGGGCCAACAACGAAGAGCTGTTGCTCGAAGTGCGCGGCCGCATCGTCACTGCCAGCGGAAGGGCTTACGGCGTGTTGCGGATCAATGACATGCAGACGCTCGTGAAAGAGGGAAAGAAGATCCGTCACAACGGGACCACCATCATCGTCAAAGCATTCAATGCGGATGAGGTCGTCGTGGTCGTTGATGAAACAGGACACGAGTACCACCTGCGGTAATCGCCTCTGCGTTCAACAACCCTGAGCCTGACGACAATCGCAACGCCACAGACAATTCGGGCAGGATGCCCGTGGGAAATAAGATCATGGACGATCGAACAACAGCCAAGATAGTGCGCTGCTTGGTGTGCACGCTGGCCCTCGCACTTGGGAACGTGAGCCGCTCGCAAGAGCCAATTGGCCCGGGAGCCCGAGTGCCGGAGGAACGCCTCGCGATCATGGAACTCCGGCAGCTGCCGCTGCGCGACGCGCTGCTGCTCTTCTCGGAGCAAACCGGCATCAATGTGGTGGCGTCTTCGGCCGCAGCGGAAATTCCCATTTCCATCTACGTACGTAACGTCACGCCGCGGCAAGCCCTCGAGGCGATGACCAAGACGCACGGCTTGTTCTTTCGCGAGGATGTTGCGTCGGGAATCATCTCGATCTTCACCACGGAAGAGTTCGAGTTCAACCTGCGCAACTTCCGCGAAGAGAAGACCAAGGTTTTCACGCTGCTGTATCCCAATGCTTACGATGCCGCGCAAGCAATTAGCGACATCTACGGCAGCCAGGTAGTTCTCAGCACTGGTTCGAATCAACAGCAGGAATTTCAAGAACTATCGCAGCGATTTAACCGCTTCGATCTGGTCGACCGGCGCGCCATGGGCATCGGCCTGTTTGGTGGCGGCAATACCAGTGGTGGCGGCGGTGGTTTTGGTGGGGGTGGCTTTGGAGGAGGAGGTGGTGGTTTTGGTGGCGGCGGTGGTGGTGGCTTTGGAGGAGGAGGCGGTATCGGTGGTTCTGGCGGCGCTGGAGGCAACTTCGGCGGCGGTTTTGCTGGCCAGACGCGTACCGACCTGCTGCAAAATGCCCAAGCCGGTCGCAATATCGCCACCCAAGATGCCGCTTCTTCGCGGCCGGAAGATCGCGTCGATCTCAGCCGTTTGACGCCCGATCAGATCCAGGCCCTCGTCAGCTCATCCAATAATCAGCGCGATCAGTCGGTAGTGAACGAATTGATGCGGCAGCAACGAGCGTCGATCTTCATCACCGTGATTCGCCGGCAAAACCAGATCATTGTGCGGACGAGCGACGAAGAAACGATGAATCAAATCGCCGATCTGGTTCAACGACTCGACGTGCCCACGCCGCTCGTGTTGCTGGAAGTGAAGATTATGTCGCTCGATCTCAGCGACGGCTTCAACTCAGTGTTCGATTACCAATTCGGCGGCGCTGCGGCCACCGGCCAATTCACCACGGGCGATATTCTGCCGCCCGGCCCCGGAAGTCCTAGCCCTTTGACCAATGACCCTGCGTCAACCGCAGCAGGTTTTCCGGCTCCCGATTTTCAACGCCTGCCGGTCACTCCGGGCAACATGCTGTTTCAGGTGGTCAGCGACAATTTCCGCTATCGCATGCAGTTGCTGGAAACCAAGAACCGTGTAACCGAATTGGCTACACCTCTCTTGCTGACAGCCAATAACGAAGTCAGCCGCCTGTTTGTCGGTCGGGAAGTGCCGCTCAATCGCAGCTTCTCGGGACCGCAGGCGATCAACAACGGCATCGGTGGTGCTGCCCTGGGTGCGGGCACCACGGCCATCGAATTTCGTCCCGTTGGAACAACGCTGCTGGTAACACCAAATATCAATGCCGACCGAACCGTCACGCTGCGGATCCTGCAGGAGCAATCGAATATTGTCTCGAATGGCTCGACGGTGCTCGTTCCGACCAACACGGGCTTCGTGCCGCAGACGATCGACACCGTTGCAGCTCGAACCGTGAGCGGCACGGTCGTCGCCAAGGACGGTTTGACGGTTGCCCTCGGCGGCTTGATCGAAGAACACGTGAGCGATCAGCGTGACGAAGTTCCAATTGCCGGCAAGTTGCCGGTGATCGGTTTCTTCTTTCGAAATCAAGACACTCGCCGCAGCAAGACCGAACTCGTCGTGATGATTCGCCCTTACGTCTTCAACACGCCGTCGGAGACCGCTGCGGTCAGCCATCACCTGGTCGATTTACTCAGCATCAATCCCAACGCTCCCGACGCGGTCGGCACACTGGGATCGTTCGCACCGCATGAAGCGGTACGGCCGAACCCGCCGACGAATCCGCTGCAGACGATTTTCCGGTTTCACAATGTGGAACCCAAGAACTACTAATCACTCGTTGTTAATCCCCCCTCGCGATCAAAGTCGAATTCAAGGAGCGCACGGATGCGCACGATTCACTTCCTAGCCCTGCTCGTCCCGGCAATCGCATTGCACGCCGGTTGCTCGCATTACTTCCCACAAAAGACCACGTCCGATCCGCTGAAGAAACCGCACGTGGTCGAAAAGCCGCTGCCGACGGCGACAAAGGTGCTCGTCGATGGCCCCGCGCTCGCGCTCGGTCAGCCCGAGCAAGATATCGCCGCCAAGCGGCAATTCGTCGATCGCTTCCAAGCACTCATCAAGGAAAACCGCTTCGGTGCCGCACGGTTGTACGTGCAGCGGCATCCAGACCTGGCTCTCGATGCGCTGCGCGATGCCGCAGCGGAATCGGCCGATCTGAAGAGCCAAGGCTCGCTCGCACAGGCGTATGACGAATGCTGCTCGGCGACGAATTCGGCGTACAGCTGGCAAGTCTGCATGCAAACGCTGGCTGCTCGGCCCGATGCTTTGAAAAACTATCGCGAAACACGGATGCGGGTGATGCTATGCCTGCGTAACGGTCAATTTGCCGAAGCAATGCAGATCGACCTGGTGCGAGCCACGCAGCCGCTCGGGCAGGTCCATTTGATGATCGAAGCCTATCAACTCGCTGGTGTAAGTTGCATGCTGGCCGATCAACCCGCCGGAGCTGCCGCCGCCTTTCAACAAGCGGCCGCGCAAGCTCGCGACTCCGCACCGCATCAGTCGGCGCATGTCATGTTGCTCCTCAGCGAAGCTCAGCGCCGGTCGGGCGACAATAGCGGAGCCGTGCAAACCTGGACTGCCGCCACGACGCTCATCAGCAATCTGCTGACGCTTCCCAAACCGCTGATCGATCCCACGCTCTGGGATCGCGCCGTGTATCTGCAGCCAGTGGGCGTCGATTTTCCGCCGCAAGTGCTGCAGAATTTCACGCAGTTGTATCGCGGGCCGAGTGTGCCGCTCGATCTGCAACCGGCGATGAACATCGTGCAGGCGCAGCTCGATGGCAGCGACAAGCCGTCGGTGCCGGCCATCATCGCGGCATGCCTGGGTACATGGCGGTTGAATCGTCATGAAGCGCAGCAAGGTCTGCTGCTGCTCAAGCGAGCCGAAGCGCTCGGCACGGTCGAAGCCGCCACCGGTTGGACTCGCCTCACGCAGGCCAAGGCTTTGACCGCGCTCGGTCAAACCTCGACTTCGACAGCGCTGCTGATTCAACTCGCCGGGGCCAAGGACAACTCGCCGGTCTCGCTCGCTGCGGCCGCCGAGCTCGGTTCGCTTAAATTGCACGAAGGCATGACCCAGCAAGGCCTGTCACTCCTGCGCCGCGGCTTGACCGCGCAACCCGAAGTGCAGTGGCCCAACCGGGCCGCTGCTGAAGCCGATTTGGGACTCGCCTATCTGATGCTCGGCGATGAAAAGAACGGCATGAACTGGCTGGAACGAGCCCAAGGACACTTCCGCGCTCAGCAAGACGTGGAAGCACTGGCCCAGACCTATTGGAATCAATCGAAGTACTTTGAACACGCCAAGAACAAAGAGCGGATGGCATCCTGCGAGCAAGAGCTACGCACCTTGCAGTTCTAAGGTTTCGCAGCCCGATTTCGTTGCCAACTGCCACAGGGAGTTTTGCCCATGCCTCGCTTGCCCCTTTCGTTTCTCGCTGCGTGCGTCTTGACCGCCTCGGGCCTGTTCGCGACGACGTGTGTCGCTCAGCAACTCGACTATTATGCGGGGCTGCGGCCGGCCTCGGCCCAAGCCGAAGTGCCGCCCGAGCCGCCAGCCGATCCCTTGCTGCCAGCTCCGCCGCTCCCTCGGCCTGTCGCGCCTGAACCAGCGCTCGGTCCCGCGCCAATCTTATCGCCAGGGCCAGTGGAATATGCCGACGGTCTGGGCGGAGAACCGGTTGAAGGCCAACAGCGCGTAGGACTATATCGAGCAACTCGCCACGCGCTCTTTCGCCTGTACGCCGGCCCGGCCGAGATGCAGGACAAGGTCTATTATCCGCGCGGTTACTACGGCAACTATTATTTCCGCGGCTGGAAGCCGGACTATATCTATCCGCTCCCGCCGCCACCGGCCCGCGATTACAAGGGCTGGTATCGTGGTCCGCATGGCCAGGAGAACGAGTTTGAAGGGGCGATTCCGGTCGAAGCGAAGAACCCGCGCTCGATCCGAAAATAGCCAAGCGCGAAGTGGTTAGCGGGCCGCGGCAAACATAGCCATGAAGAACGCGATGTACACAAATCCCACGATACCGCCGACGATCAACAACATCGCCGGTTCGACGAGCGCTGCCAATGTGCTGATCGCTCGTCGCAGATCATCTTCGTAATAGCGGGCCGCTTCATCCATCACGTCGTCCAAGCGGCCTGAAGATTCGCCGATGGCGATCATCTTGCAAATCATGGGCGTGAAGCCGCCGCGGCCGCGCAAAGCGTCGGCGAGGGTGCGTCCTTGCACCACTTCGGTGCGTGCTTCACTGATCACGCGAGCCAGATGCTTATTGGCCAGCAACTGCTCGACCGAATGCAAGGAATCGAGCACCGTCACACCGCTGCGGAGCAGTGTTCCCAGGTTCCGCGCCAGCGCCGCCGTGCCCGCCACGGTAAACACTCGCCCAATCGCCGGCACGTAAAGGAGGACTCGATCGGTGAACTCGCGACTGGTCGGCCACAACCGTGCGGCAACGGTGACGATGGTTAAAACCGTCACGCCGCCTACGCCATACCAGATGTGATTGTTGATAAAGGTGGTGATATCGACGAGCAGTTGCGTGATCGCGGGCAACTGCTTGCCCATCGACGTAAGAAACGTCTGCAACTTGGGAATGACGTTGAAAACCATGAACGCCGACACGCCGCAAGCCGCGATGAACACCAGCAACGGATAAGCCATCGCGGTGAGAATCTGCGAACGCAGTCGCCGCCACGCTTCGATCGATTCTGCCGAGCGGGTCAAGACGACATCGAGTTCGCCGGTCTGCTCACCCACGCGCGTCAGTTGCACCACCGCGGCAGGAAAGCAGGCATGCTTCGTCATGGCATTGCCGAGCGACTCGCCGTTCAGAATTTCATCGGCGACTTTCGTCCAGGTGAGACGCATCGACGCGCGATTCGAGTTCTCCGTCAACAGCCGAAGCGATTCGAGCAGGGTGAGACCGCTGCGCAGCATCACCGCGAGTTGCCGCAAACTCAGTTCGATGTCGCCCAGGCGAACGGGAAACAACTGCCAGACTTTTTCCAACGAAAAGCCGGCGCCCACCGTGGCCTCTTGCTCGATTTGCATGTCGAGCACAATCCATTGCCGTTGCCGCAGCATATCGACCGCAGCATCGTACGACGGCAGTTCGAGCACGCCGGTTTGGGTGCGTCCTCCGCGGTCGTGAGCTGCAAAAACGAAACGTGGCATGCGACTGAAAAAACCGGATAACTAAGGTGCGTTGGCGGCGAGATTGTTGGGATCGAATTTTTCGGGGGCATCGACGGCGGGGCGCAGGTTGCAAAGCACTTGCCACTGCAGATGCACCCTATCTTTGCCGGTCACATGCCGTTCGAAACTGACCGTGACGATCATCGATTCGCCGCACTCCTGCGAGATCTTGGCGAGGGCGGCTTGCATATCGTTGTAGCTGCCCCACACCTCAAGCTCACGCAGCTCGACAGGCGGAGCAACGACTGGCGCGACAGGGGCAGCCGCAATCGTTCCGCCGGCCCGCAACTCCGGCGGAATGCCGTCAGGAAACATCTGCGGATTGATGACTACCGGCTCTGGTGGTTTGGTGGCACGGGCGGTTTCGGCAATCGTGGTCAGAAATCTCGACTGAGCCCGGCGAAAGGTCTCGGTCAAATCGACCTGCTGGCTCTCACGCGGTTTGTCGACGGTCACTACCAAGCCGTGCTCCTCGAATCGGTCGCGCACATCTTGCAAGAGCGAGATCTTCCCGATGCGGTTTTCCTCCTTGCCGCTCAAAAACTCGGCCTTCTCGCGGCTGGTGTTGATTGCTTTGCGCAGGTCGGCGATTTGCTTCTGCAATTGTAGCTTCTCTTGTTGCTTTTGCTCAAGCAATGCGTCGCTCACCTGGCCAGCGCGGGCCACCTGCAGCTTGGTTTGCGCTTCCTTCAGCTGCGCGTGGTAAGGTGGCCAGATCAACGCCCAAACACCATAGGTCACGCCCACCAAGAGGCCGGGCAGAATTAGCGACCAATCACTGGAGCCGGTTTTGCGAGTTGGATCAGACATGAGGAACCTTTCCGCGCGAGCTTGCTCGCGAGTGTCCGCCACAGGCGGTTAGGGAGCATTTCTCGCGGGCGCTTCGGAAATGATAAATGTGAATTCGTGCGGACCGCCGTCCGATTGGGCTTTCAGCGCTTGTTTGTCGGGCAGAGATACCGCCAAACCGTAGGGGGCGAATTTGCGGGCGATCGCTTCGGCCAATTGATCGGCTTGCTGTCCGGCGACACAACGCCCGCGAACGCGAATGTTTCGACCATCCGACTCAATCTTGTGGACGAGCACTTGTTCCGAACACGCCTCGGCCAGCGTCTTCAGCAACTCAGGAATCCGCTTCTTTTGATCAGCCGTCGCTGCCTTGAAGAGCGCCACCTCTTCGACCAGCTTGGCCTGCGACGCTTGCAACTTCGCCTGGTCCGCTCGCAATTCGTTGACCTCTTTCACGGTCTCTTGCATGCGAGTTTGACGCTCGGTCAGGAGGTCCGTTTCGGTTTGCGCTTTGCTGACGGTCTGGCGATTCGATTGGCTTGCAAATTGATAATGTGAAACACAGATCGCCAGCAGGGCAGCGGCGAGCCCAGCGGTGGCGAAGGTTTTCGAGCGCGCCGACATCGGCGGCTTGGGCAACGTGACAATGGGGACGACATCTTTGACGGTCAGTTGCCCTGCCCACGCCCCCGCCCAAGCCTGCAGTTGCGCTGCGTCGTCGAGCGAGACGACCGTGGCGCGTGGTCCTTGGGCGATTGTCGGCAGTTGGCCGAAGCCCGCGGTCAAAACTTCTAGTGACGGTTCTGAGGCGGCATCGCCGCGCGAGTGCGCGGCCAATTGCACGCCAAACCAAGTTCCAGCGTCCCGTTCCCAATCGAGCTCGTTGAGTGAAAATACTCGCCGCGATGCGGCGCGACCAATCGTGCCGGCCAAGCACACGACCGCGTCGGGCCACAGCTCGATGCGCTGCCATTGCCGCTGACCCTGCGTCGGTTGCAGGATCGGCTGCGGAGCACCAGCGGGATGCAGCAAGCCAGCGAGCTTGCCGCCGCGCGATTCGATCAGACTCGAGAGTTGCTCGAGCAGCGTTCGATCGATTTCAGTGACCCAGAACGAGGGATCGCGACCCGTGGTGGGGAGCGACACCACGCCGGCAGCACCCTGCGGCGGCGCAATGCCCGAGAGCGGCTCTACCTCAAAGCACACAAACTGAGCCAGGCGGCCCGCCGGAATCCGCCGCGCCACATCGGCGGCAATGGTGATCGGCTGGCTCCAGACATCGGTCACGAGCAGCCAAATCTTGCCCAACCGCGAGGGAGCCAGCGACAGCGCAGCTTCCACCGCCATGACGACGTCGGCATTCGGTTCGCGCTGTTGGGACGCGAACGAGCGAACCGCTCTGCCCCGCGTCGTGGCGATTGCCACGTGCGAGCCAGTTACGATCACCAGGTTTTCGCTCGATCCAAACATGAAAAATCAGCTTTCCTGCAACGCGAGTTCGCGCCGCAGAGTTAAGGTGTGCTCGGTGGTGTGGCCGGCACACTGATCGTCGCAGGCAGGATCAGCGACCATTCGGTTTTGCCAGTGCGGGTCAATTCAATCGGCATCGGCACCGTCTTGCGCAGGCCCGCGGTTTCTGTCCAATAAGCCCGCAACACTTTGGGGCCGATCGGCACATTCGTGAATGCCACGCGCGGCGGTTCGGTCGTGAAAGGACCAGTGCGAACCTGCTGCATCACTCCCAGGCCACCCAGGCCGTCGGGGCCAAAGAGACGCACCTCTACCGAAGTGGCCGCCGTGGCATTGGTCGGATCGACCGGAACTTGCAATTCGCCGTAGCCATCGCGTTGCCAAACGGTGACTTGAATGCTGACGCTCGAATGCTGCGCGGCGGGAGTCATGGGATCGTGAAATAGCACGCTCATATCCTGATTCCAGGCAGCAGTGTTCGTGGGCGCAGCGCCCAAAGTGCCGTCGGCGCCGAAGCTGGCCACACCGGTGATCGGCTGCCCCGCTGCGGCTGGAACGACGGCACCACCGGAATCGAGCGAAAGCATCCGAAACGGACGGCCCCAACCATCGTTGTAGCGCACCGCGCCGGTCGGCTGCCGCAAATAAGGACCTCGCCAACCGCAGGCCAGCCACACTTCCGAATCAAGCGTCGACTGCTTCAGACCGTAAGCCTGCAAATTGTTCGGATTCAACCAGAGTTCTGCGCCTTGCAACGCAGGATCATCACCGATGGCCATCGGTAGGCGGCCCAGGTCAGCCACAAAGCCCTCGGTGACGCTCGGTGCTTGCTCCGTCGCGGTTTCGTGACGGCCCAGCACAGCCAGACGTAAGGCGTCCAATCCGGTTTGTGTTTTTTCGAAGCGTCGTTGCGCTAGAAACTTGTCAGTGGCCACCGTGGCAGCCGTCGCCATGGCAGCCAGGATCGCCAGCACCACAACTAGTTCCATCAGCGACAGACCGACTCGCTGAATGGCGCCGAGGTTATTGCGCTGATTCATAAGCTGGCTCCGACCAGCAAAATGACATCATCGCCAATTTGCGCTGCCGAGGGATACAGCACGTCCGGCGGCGTTTCGAGCACGCCGTTTGGTCCTGCCGAGACGACGCGAGTCACTCGCAGATCAGTCGAGTAGCTCGCATCCGTCAACGAAATCGGTTGCTGCAGCACGATCGGCTGACCCCAGCCATCGACGGCCGTGGCATCGCCATCTTCGCCGTACAACCGCGTGAAACCGCGCGACGTATCAACCGCATATTTCGGCGTTCCCACTCCGGCCTGCAGGTAGGGGCCATTCCAACCACGCTTGGTAAACGGATCAAATCCAAGCGTCGGCAAGCCGCCACCAATGGCAACCGAGCCGTAGGTACTGGGATTCACGAACAAATAAACCAACTGCGGATGAAACACTCGGCTGGCATCCAGGGTCAGCGGCAAACGCTCGAATTGATCCTGGTAATAACCGTTCGCGACGGCATCGCGAACCGATTGCAGGCTGTGCTGCGTAACCGTCAACCTTGCGTCACCCATTCGTCGCGAGAGCGCGGGAACCACAATCGCCGACAGCGCCATCAAAATGGTCAAAACGACGACCATTTCAAACAGCGTCAAGCCGGTGAAGTGTTTCGAGCGTTGCGGCACGATGCACATGTGGTCGCGTGAACCTGATTCTCGAAAGAGCGTGAAATGGAGATCTGGCAACTACGGCTGCATGTTCAGATGAGCGTCGCCGAATTCATCGTGACGAAAGAGAAACACCACCACGTCGTCCACGCGCTGCGCCACCGTTGGCATCAACACATCGGGCGGCGTGTCGATAATGCCGTTGCGGCCGGCCGAAACCAAGCGCGTGTGCTGACGATCGATTTCGTCCGTGATGTTGTTGCTGTTAAAGTCGGGCTCTTGAATGACGATGGGGTTGCCCCAGGCGTCGATGATCGTGGGATCACCAATGCATGTCGTCGCGTCACCAACGCCGTAGCGATTCGTAAAGTTAGTGCCCGTTGTCAGCGAGGTATCGGTATCGGTGACGAAATACTCTGAACCAGAGTGGAGCGGATACGGACCCTGCCAGCGACGCCCACTCAGCATGTTCGTGGGCGTGAGAAAGTCGTTGGTCGTATCGCCATCTTCGTGCGTATCGGGATTGACGAACAAATAAACCAACTGCGGCCCCCGTTGCCGCGTGGCCGACATACCGGTCGTCAGGGCAGCCCGCGGCCGGGGCAACTCGCCCATGTCGGGCATGTATTGATTCACCAGGACCTCGCGGAGCCGATTGCACGTCTCGCGAGTGGCCACGAGTTGCGAGCGTTGGCCGATCCAACTGATCACAGGAATTATCAACGTGCTCAGAGCGAGCAAAATGACCAGCACCACCATCATTTCGAGCAGTGTCAGACCGTTTCTCGTGCTTGCGGGATGCGTTTTCATGCGGTGTTCGCCCAGTCAACCATTGCAGTGCAAAAAAAAGCCATCAGCATTCACATCTTGCTGCTGATGGCCCGCGAACTTTCAGACAATGCCCATCCATTTGCTTTGCCGGCGGAACTTTGCAGACCGCTCGTACTACTCGGTCGGCCCCGAACCCTTATAGCGGTCGGTGGTCTGAGCAATGGTGGTGAAGGTCGGGTCGGTGACGCACTTCAGCTGCACTTGACCACGGCCAGTGGCACCCGGGCCAACGTCGAAGAAGGCAATGAAGCGACCATATTTGCCAGCGGCAGCACCGCTGTACTGGGGCGGGCTGCTCATCGTGGTGCCGACGGCGCTATTGCGGCCACCGATACCTACAGCGACCAAATAACGACCAGTCGGGATGACGGGGATCGTGGCATTTGCCTGGTTGGGGTAGGCGGCGCGAATGAGTCGGGCCAACGTACCAGTCGTCGAGGTAGTGGTGACGTTCTTGACGATCGCCACGTTTTGCAACACGGCGGGCACGCCGGTCACTGCGGCAACGTCGTCGGAAGTACCTGGTAGACCGTCCGGTCCATCGCTGGCGGCAACCGCAGTCACAGCGGGAGTGATCGTGCCGCCAACCGTGTAAACCGTGCTACCTTCCGTGCTGGTATTCGGACCGCTGTAGGTCGAGCTCGCGGTCAGGTTGTGATTGACGAACGAGGTCAAAGCCCCGTCATTCGTCAGGTAGTAGTTGAGAATGGTCATATCGCTGGCGGTAGCGACATTGGCAATCGTGCTCAACGGGATTTCCGAAGACGGCCAAACCGACGCGCCGGTCGACGTGGTCAGGTACAGCGTACCGGTGGTCGTCACCAGCGAATCAAAGCGGTCGGGATACCGGCCGGTCGATGACCGGAAGATTTCCAGATTGTTCATCGCTTCGGCAGCACCGGCGGCGCCGGTGGCGTATTCGGCCTGCTTGCGGACCCAGCCCAGCAGCGGCACAACGAGCGCCGCGAGGGCGACGAGCACCACGAGGACGATGATGAGTTCGAGCAGCGTAAAACCAGACTCGCGACGACGTCGCACATTCCACGACTTCAACATAGAAACCTTTCCCGGGATGGGCCCGGCCAGCAAAAGATGATTGCCCTGCTGGTCGTCGCTGTGCGCGCAGGTACATCCCGCTAACTCGCCAACACCAACCGAAACCGCCCCACTTGATGGGCCACCAAGGAGTCAAAACTGCTGAGATCAAGCCGACGTAATGCTGGGGAGGAGAATCCCGCGCCGGAGAAGCTGGCGAGCCGAAAGGTGGGCTGGCTTCCGTTGATATTGAGAGTCGATCTCAGTTACGGTCGAGTATAAAAGGCCGCAAACTAGTGTCAAGCACTTCGCAGCGAATATTCAAAAAAGCGCTACTGCCGCCCGGAGCGCAGGGCGAAATAGTCGCGAATCAGCGAAAAAACGCTGGTAGAAGGGTCGCAGTCGACCGTCGCTTGATTTTGGCCGCAGGCAAGATGCTCTGCGGCCGAAGCTTAAAGCAGTGGCTTGGTAGGGAACTACTTCGCCTCCGGAAGCAACTTCAAATCGGTGGCCCACTCGGCGAGTCGAAGCTGCCATTTGCCGTACGGAATGCCCTGTCGCGCCGAGATCGCGCCGCCGTGCTTTCCTTCGCCGTAAATATGCATTTCGATATTCAGCGGCTTGGGTTTCATCGTCCGACCGGTTTCGAAGAGGGCGTTGTAGAACTCCACGGTTTGTTGGGCGTGAAAAACGTCGCCCGTGCCAGGGCACACCAGAAACGTCGGCGGCAAGTTGGTCGGCACCTTTTCCAGGCTCAATGAACCGGGAACCCAGCCGGGATAAACGAGCACGATCCAATCGGGGCGCGAACTGACCCGCTCAACCGGATCGGCCGAGTCGGATTTGCCTTCATCGAACGTGAGTGCAAGTCGAGCGGTTTGCTCGCCACCCGCCGAGAACCCAATGTGGCCGATCTTATTCGGATCGATCTTCCATTCCTCGGCGCGAGCCCGAACAGTACGCATGGCCCGCTGAGTATCGAGCAAAGCGTCGACGGCCGATACATACGGCTTCAAGCGATACCGATGCACGAAGCACGAGACGCCGAGGGAATTGAACCAAGCGGCAATGTCGGTTCCTTCGCCACCAACATTGCAAGTGTTGTTGCCACCACCAGCGGCAATGACCACCGAAGTTCCATTCGCCTTCGCAGGATCGGCCAGATACACCTCGATCGACGGATTATGGATATTCGTAACGGCGCCGACCTTGCCGTTGTTGATGTTGAACTTCTCCTCTTGATCAGAGCCCGGCCCGGCCTTGAGCGCAGGATGACCGGGTGGAAAAAGCGGCACCACGACATGCCCGGCAATCAAGGGCTTAGGCTCGATGGGTTTGTAGGCAGCAGAATCGTCGGCCGCAATCACTTGCGCCGAAACGAGGCTGCAAAGCAGCAAACTGCAAAAGGAAGAGGAAAGGATTCTCATGTTATACCTGCGCTAAGGAGAGTTCTGCCCAAGAGTCAATGCGTGCTGCTTAGGATAGCGGCGTACATCGGGCGGTGGTGGTCGAAGTCTCGAATTTTGCCACCTGGCGTCGTCGCAAAGCGAGACAAGGGCCCAGAATACCGATTATGATCGCGTGGATGAAGCAATCTCTTGTTGCCGGAGTTTTCTTGTGCGCGCTTTTCGTCGCGATGGGAAAGGCCTGCGCGCAGAGCACGAATCAAACTACCGCCAAACCAGATACCAAGCCCACTGCTGAAGAGATTGAGTTCTTCGAGAAGAGCATCCGGCCCATTCTGGTCGATAAGTGCTACAGCTGTCATTCGGCGGAGGCTAAGAAGCTGAAGGGAAACCTGCTGCTTGATTCGCGCGCGGGAATTGCCGCCGGCGGTGAGAGTGGCGATGTCATTTCGGGGCGTGATCCTGACCAAAGTCGTCTGATCCAAGCCGTGCGCTGGACCGAGTCCGACATTCAAATGCCGCCGACGGAAAAGCTCACGGCGGCGCAGATCGCCGCGCTCGAGCGGTGGGTGAAGATGGGTGCGCCAGATCCACGCAGCGGTGATGTCAAAGCGGCTACGACGGCGAAGAAGATCGATCTCGAACAAGGCCGTCGCTGGTGGGCGTTTCAGCCGGTCACGGCCAGTGATATCGAGTTGAAAGATGAAGCCGGCTGGACCAAGAAAAAGATCGATCGCTTTGTGCTCGCCAAGTTGCAAGAGAATCAACTGCAGCCGTCGCCAATCGCAGATCGCCGCACGTTGATCCGGCGGGCTTACTTGGATCTGACCGGTTTGCGGCCGACGTTTGATCAGGTCGAAGCGTTTGCCAAAGATGACTCTCCCGGTGCGTACGCCCGCGTGATCGAAGAGTTACTCGCTTCGCCCCACTATGGTCAGCGCTGGGGCCGTTACTGGCTCGACGTCGTTCGCTACGGCGAGACCAACTTCACCGGCGAAGCCACCACGCCGCCATATCCTTTTGCCTGGCGTTATCGCGATTGGGTAATCACGGCCATCAACGCCGATGTTCCCTACGATCGCTTCGTCAAACTGCAGCTCGCCGCTGACTTGATGCCGGGAACCTCGCGGCAGGATCTGGTCGCGCTCGGTTTTCTGGGAACATCGCCCGGCTATCACAAAGACGGCCGGCTGTCGAAAGATGTGGTCGAGACGCTTTACACCGATGACTGGGACGAGCGCGTCGATACCGTAACGCGCGGCTTGCTGGGGCTGACCGTGTCGTGCGCTCGCTGCCACGATCACAAGTTTGATCCGATTCCCACGGCTGATTACTACAGCCTGGCTGGTGTCTTCGCGTCGACCGTGCAAGCGCCCCGACCGCTCGCCGAAATCGACCCAGCCGCGGAAACTCGCTTCATGGTTGACACACAGCGTATTTTTTATCGCAGTTATGTCGCCAATCTGATGCGTGACGATCCTGGCTCCAAGGTCGGCGAAGCCCGCAAGAAGGTCGTTCGCTACACCGCCGAAATGGAGCAGATGCGCGACGATAACGCGGGCTTGCGCGACAAGCATCCCGAGATGTATGCCCATCTGGCGCAACTCGCGAAGCGGCCGAATCCTTATCCGGATGAACCAAAGAATCAAACGCCACAGCAGGCAGATCGCGGCCGCGGGCGGCGCAATGCGAACACCGATCCGCTCTTTCACGCGGTTTACGACGCCGGCTTTTTTGTCGACGGCGCGGATCCTGATTTGACGATGCTCGAGATTCGGCCCGGCGAGCCGCGCGATTTGCACGTGCTCCCCGGCGGCAATGTTTCGAAGCCCGGCGCCGTAGCGCCGCGCGGTTTTTTAAGCGTGCTCGCGAAGGGCGATCCGAAGTTTCACCAAGGATCAGGCCGGCGTGAACTTGCGGAGCGAATCTTCGGTGATGCGGCCGCCCTCTCCGCGCGGGTCATGGTCAACCGCGTGTGGGCCTGGCACTTTGGCAAGCCGTTGGTGGCAACGCCGAGCGACTTCGGCGCTCAAGGCGATAAGCCGACGCATCCGCAGTTGCTCGATGATCTGTCGGCCCGCTTTATCGAGAACGGCTATTCGCTCAAATGGTTGCATCGCGAAATCATGTTGTCGGCCACTTATTGCCAGGCCAGTCAAACGCGCGAGAGCGCGGCTCAGATCGATCCAGCGAATCGATTGTTGTGGCGGATGAATCCGCGGCGGCTCGATATCGAGGCCTATCGCGATTGCTTGCTGCAGGCCAGCGGCAATCTCGACGAACGCCTGGCAGGGCCGTCGTTCGATCTCGATCAACCAGGCGGCGTGCGGCGCACGGTCTACGGCCGGATCAGTCGCGACCGGTTGAGCACGATGTTGCAACTTTATGATTTCCCCGCGGCCACCATGCACAGTCCGCAGCGCGAGGCCACCACATCGCCGCTGCAGCAGCTGTTTGTCATGAACAGCGCCTTTGTGCAAGAACGCGCCGAAGCCCTGGCTCGGCTTGTCGAGCAGGAGCCCGATACCAGTGCCAAAATCAACGGCCTGTATCGCCGATTGCTTTCGCGTGAACCTACCGAGCAAGAACAGCAATTGGCCGATAGATTTTTGAAATCAGCCACACTCACGCAATACGCCCAAGCCCTCATCGCTTCGAACGAGGTGATCTTTTGGCCCTGATTCCGCAATCGTCGCTCTACAACACTTCGCGCCGCGAGTTTGTGCAGTCGCTGTCGGCCGGCCTGGGATCGGTCGCGCTGGCGAGCATGTTGGCGCAGCCGAGCGCCGGCGCGGCGGTCGTAGCTCCGCGCGCGAAGGCCAAGCACAACATCGTGCTCTTCATGCAAGGCGGCCCTTCGCAGATGGATCTGTTCGATCCCAAACCGGCGCTCGAAAAGTACGCCGGGCAGCGGCCTCCGGAAGCGAACCTTCGTACTGAGCGCACGACCGGCGGTCTGCTGCCGTCGCCGTTTGCATTTAAGAAGCATGGCGAGTCGGGCATTGAGGTCAGCGAGTTGCTGCCGAAATTGGCCGAGGTGATCGACGACATTTGCGTCGTCCGCTCGATGTACACCTTTAACCCCACGCACAATCCGGCTCGCAGTCTGATGCACTCGGGCAACATCTCGGCCACGCGGCCGACGCTGGGTTCGTGGCTCGATTACGGCCTCGGCTCGGACAATCAAAACCTTCCGGGCTTCGTCGTGCTCAGTCCGGGCGGTGGCGCCGGCGCGAATGCCCGCAGCGGCTTCCTGCCGGCCAAGCATCAGGGGATCGGCTTCGATTGTTCGCAAACCGAACCGGAGAAGATGATCCGCTATTTACAAAACAAGCAACTCGCCGCGCCTGAGCAACGCCGGCAACTCGATCTGGTGCAAGAGTTGAACCGCGAGCATCTCAGTTCATTCGGCCACGACGAGTTTTTGGAAGGCCGCATTCAGGCGCTCGAGACCGCTTATCGCATGCAGTCGGAAGCGACCGACGCGTTCGACATTCGCAAAGAGCCCGAATCGATTCGCCAGGAGTATGGCAACACACCGTTCGCCAACGGCTGCTTACTCGCTCGGCGATTGGTCGAGCGGGGCGTCCGTTCGGTGCATGTTTACTACGGCCCCGGTCAGCCTTGGGATGATCACAGCCGCATCAACAAAAATCTGCGAGGCCGCTGTCCGGACATGGATCAGGCGTCGGCTGCGTTGATTCGAGACCTGAAACGCCGCGGCCTGCTTGAAGAAACTGCCGTGGTCTGGGGCGGCGAGTTCGGCCGCACTCCCGTTTCCGAAAGTAGCGACGGCCGCGATCACAATCCTTACGGCTTCACGATGTTCATGGCCGGTGGCGGTTTCAAAGGCGGTCTGTGTTACGGTGCGACCGATGAACTCGGTTTTCGGGCGATTGAGAATCGCGTCTCCATCCACGACCTCCACGCAACGCTGCTGCACGTGCTGGGAATCGATCACGAACAACTGACCTACCGATACGCGGGCCGCGATTTCCGCCTGACCGATGTTCATGGCGAAGTCATTCACGATTTGCTGGTGTGAGACAAGCGGACTATAAACCAGTTACCCCTTCCCGCCCGCCGCGCGTAACTGCTATGTCCATATCCATCCGCCTGTTGCTGTTCTTCGTCACGGCCTGGCTGACGTCGTTGCGCGTGGATGCCGCGGAAACGGAATTCGCTCCGGAGCAGATCGAGTTCTTCGAAAAACGGGTCAGGCCAATTTTGGCGAACCGTTGTTACGAATGCCATTCAACAGCCAAGGCAAAAAAACAAGGCGGCCTGTTGCTCGATGACCGAGCCGCGATCCTCACTGGCGGTGACAGCGGCGCTGCAGCCACACCGGGCGAACCAGACAAAAGCCTGCTGATAGAAGCCGTCCGCTACGATCCTGCCGGCTTTCAAATGCCGCCGACCGGCAAGCTGCCCGCAAGCGAAATCGCCACGCTCGCCGAATGGGTAAAGCTCGGCCTACCGCATCCCACGGCGGCTGCTACGAAAACGGCGAAGAAGGAAATCGACCTCGCGAAGGGACGGCAGCATTGGGCTTTTCACCCGCTGCGCGAACACTCCATCCCGGATGAGACGCAACTCGCCGGCGGCAATCGAATCGACTGGTTCTTGAATGCTAAACGTGAGCAGCATGGCTTGAAGGCTTCGCCCGCTGCAGACGCACGCACGCTGTTCCGCCGCGCTTCCTTCGATTTACTCGGCTTGCCGTCTGCGGAAGCTGATCTCAAGCAAATCCCTGATGGTAAGCCTTTCGACGTTCAGTACGCAGAGTATCTCGACCAACTCCTGGCCTCGCCGCATTACGGCGAACGCTGGGGCCGTTATTGGCTCGACCTCACGCGTTATGCCGACATCATGGAGCAGTGGCGCGAGGGGGAAGGTCAACCGTGGCGATATCGCGACTGGGTCGTTCATTCGCTGAATCGCGACACGCCCTACGATCGATTCGTGCAGCAGCAATTGGCTGCCGATCTGTTGCCCGATGCTCAGCCAGCCGACTTTGCCGGGCTCGGCTTTTTGGGTTTGAGTCCCTCATATTGGAAAGAGCTGAAGCTCGATCATCAGGTCATCAAGCAAGTCGTCGCCGAGGAATGGGAAGAAAAGCTCGATGCCATCGGCAGCACGTTTCTGGGGCTGACCATCGCCTGCGCTCGTTGCCACGATCACAAGTTCGACCCGATCACGACGAACGACTACTACGCACTCGCTGGCGTGCTCGCGAGCATCCGCGAAGCCGATCGTCCGTTGCTGGCTGCTGATCAGGCCGCTCCTGCGCTGGCTGCTCGCTCACAAGCTAAGACACTTGAGGCGAAGATCAAGCCGCTCGCGGCAAAATCCAAACCGACCGACGAAGAACAGGCCGAACTGGCGAAGTTGCAAGCCGAACTCGCGACTGCAAAACAAACGCCGCACTTCGATCTGGCCATTGCTTGCGGAGTGGTCGATGCGGCGTTGCATGTGTTGCCCAATGGCCAGAACGCCACGCGACTCGATTACAAACCAGGCGTGGCGCAGGATGTCGCGCTGCACATCCGCGGCAACCCCGCACGCACGGCTGCCGTCGTGCCGCGGCGGTTTCTGACGGTTCTTTCGAATGAATCTTCGCAGCCCTTTCGCCAAGGCAGTGGTCGACTCGAGTTGGCGCAATCCATCACCAACGAAGGCGGCGGTCTCGCGGCCCGCGTGATGGTCAATCGCGTGTGGAAGCATCATTTCGGCCGCGGCCTGGTCGAGACGCCGAGCAACTTTGGCCTGCAAGGCTCGCCGCCGTCGCATCCGGAATTGCTCGACGATCTCGCCGCGCGCTTTGTCGCTCACGGCTGGTCACTGAAGTGGTTGCATCGCGAAATCATGACCTCGGCTGCCTACCAGCAGTCGAGTCGTCGTGATCCCGCGCAGTTCGCAATCGATCCCGACAATCAATGGCTGTGGCGAATGACGCCGCGGCGGCTCGATGTGGAGTCATGGCGGGATTCGCTGCTGCTCGTCGCAGGCGAGTTGAATGAAAACGTCGGTGGCCCGCCGCTGGAACTCGATCAGGCGACGAATCATCGCCGCACGGTTTATGGCCTCGTACGACGCCGCGAATTAAGCGAGCTGCTGCGGCTATTCGACTTTCCCGATCCGGTGGCATCGAGCGCGCAGCGCGAGCCAACCATCACGCCGCTGCAGCAGCTGTTTGTGCTCAACAGCCCGTTCTTCGAAATACAGTCGCGGCAGCTCGTGGAGAAAGTTCTCACTGGCTCGCAAAGCGAAACGGGTCGGCTGCAAGTGGTTTATCGCCGCTTGTTTCAGCGCGAGGCATCACTTCGCGAAGTGGAACTCGGCAGTCAGTTTGTGCGGCAACTTCGCAGCGGCGGCGCGAGTGAAAGCGAAGCCTGGCGACAGTATGCTCATGTGCTGCTGGCGAGCAACGAATTCCTGTTTGTAGACTAGCGAGGCAAACCCATGAAAAACTTGCCGCCTTTCTCACGCCGCCAATGCGTGCAAGCGCTCGGTGGTGGACTCGGCAGTATTGCCCTCGCGGGCATGATGCCCGCTGAAACTGCCGCGGCAGAAGTAGCACCGTCGCAGACGCATTTCGCGCCGCGGGCCAAGCGGGTTATTCAACTCTTTATGAATGGCGGGCCATTTCAGGCCGATCTGTTTGATCCCAAGCCGGCGCTCAATAAGTTTGCCGGGCAGCGCCCCGCCGAAGTGCAACTCCGCACCGAGCGCGAGACCGCCGGATTGATGGCCGTGCCGTTCAAGTTTCAGAACTGCGGCGAAGGTGGTTTGCCGATTTGCGAACTACTGCCGAATCTGCAGCAGCGGGCCGATGATTTGTGCGTCATCCGCAGCTGCCACACCGACAATCCGAACCATGGCCCCGCGCTGTTCCTGATGAACAACGGCACGATGGCGCCCATCCGGCCGAGCATGGGAGCGTGGTTCACCTACGGCCTCGGCACCGAGAACAGTGATCTGCCGGGCTACGTCGTGCTCTGCCCCGGTCGACCGGTGCGGTTCGCGGAGCTCTGGACCAGCGGCTTTTTGCCCGGCGAACATCAGGGGCTGTATATCAACAGCAGTCAGATCGATCCGGCCACGATGATCCCCAACGTCCGCCACAAGTTGGCGCCCGCCGATCAGCAGCGACAACTCTCGTTGCTGCAACAGCTCAACGAGCAACATGCCGACGAGCGCGGCGGCGATGCCCGCTTCGACGCGCGGATCCGATCCATGGAAACCGCGTACCGCATGCAGTTTGCCGCGACCGATGCTTTTGACATCAACCGCGAATCGGCAGCAACGCGGGCTCAGTATGGCAAGTCTCATTATGCAAACGCCTGCTTGCTCGCGCGGCGACTTGTCGAGCGCGGCGTGCGTTTTGTGCAGGTCTATTACGGCAACGGTCAGCCGTGGGACACGCACAACAATCACAACGAGCAAGTCCGCCGGCTGTGCAAAGACATCGATCAACCGACCGCCTCGCTATTGGCCGATTTGAAGCAGCGCGGGTTGCTGGAAGATACCCTCGTCGTGTGGGGCGGCGAGTTCGGCCGCACCAGCACTTCCGAAGCGGGGGACGGCCGCGACCACAATCACTACGGCTTTACGATGTGGTTAGCCGGCGGTGGCGTGCGCGGCGGTTATGCACACGGCGCGACCGATGATTTCGGCTTTCGCGCGGTCGACGACAAAGTTCACATTCACGATCTGCACGCGACCGTTTTGCATCTGTTAGGACTCGATCACGAACGGCTGGTCTATCGACATGCTGGTCGCGATTTTCGTCTGACCGATGTGCACGGCCGCGTGGTGCATGCCGTCATCGCCTAACGCAGTTGCGGCCCACAACAAACCACTACTTATCAGCCTTCTTTCGCAGTTCGTCGACTTCCTTGCGCAGGGCCTTTAGTTCGGCCTTCATCGCTTCCAGATCGGGGCTGGCCAGCGAGTCGAGCTTCTTCAAGATCTGATCGAGCTTGGCGTCGGAATTGTTCGGGCCGATTGCGTGAGCCCACGCCGTGGCCGCTTTGGCTACGACGGGCGGAGTAGCCGGCATGCCCGGCACGGTTGGCAGCGCGGGAACCGGAGCAACGCCATAAGGAACGGTCGCGCTGGGGGCGATCGTCGTCACCGTAGGACCGTTGCCGCCGGGAATTTGCACTCGGGCGGTGTGCGGAGTCACGTTCATATACGGATTGGTAAACGTCGTCACAAAGGGCGGGCCGTTTCCATGCAGCATCTGTTCGATGGCGGGGCGAAGTTCTTTTGGCAGGGCGTCGAGTTTATCGCTCGTCGCATCCCAACTCTTGTCACCCTTCTTGACCTGAATCTTCGCCGGCTTGTTTCCTTCTTTTGTGATCTGCACCGTCACATCGTCGGGCAACTTCGCAACGTCGCTCTGCATGATGAAGGCGCCGGGACGGACCAGCATGAGGTCGACTTTTCCCTGCTCAGGCTGCGTTTCGGCTCGCAACGTTTCGAGGGCTTTCTCGAACTGCTTTTGAGCGGCGTGCAACCGTTCGAGCCGAACGGCGGGAGCGGTGAGCACGGGCAGTCTTTCATTCTCGTTCTCGCGCTTG
Source organism: Anatilimnocola floriformis (assembly GCF_024256385.1). Taxonomy (NCBI): domain Bacteria; kingdom Pseudomonadati; phylum Planctomycetota; class Planctomycetia; order Pirellulales; family Pirellulaceae; genus Anatilimnocola; species Anatilimnocola floriformis. The sequence goes on along the minus strand of NZ_JAMLFW010000001.1, from coordinate 1,770,608 downwards.
GTGGGCGTGATCTTGAGCTTGATCTCCTTGCCGCCGCGTAGGACGAGGAACGGCACCTCCGTGGTCTTGGCAGCGTCGATGGCTTTCACCAGGTCGGGACCGGTTTCGATCTTCGCGTCGCCAGCTTGCAGCAGAATGTCGTCGGCTTGCAGTTCGGCTTTGATGGCCGGGCTGTCGGGATAGACTTGCTGCACCAACACGCCGTGCTTCACTGGGATGTGCTTGCGAACTTCAGCCGAAACGGGCGCAATCTGCACACCGATCCAATAATCCGACTGCGGCATTTCACCCCAGAAGTCTTCGTTGGCAATCTCAACCGTGGCGCCTTCAGCTGCTTCGGCAATTTTTTCGCCCAGTTCTTGAGCGCGGCGGAAGATGCGGGCCCGCAACGGTTGGCCGTCGGTTTTGCCCTCTTCCTTCTTCTCGGCTTTCTCGTCGTCCTTGCCGAGAACCCGTTCTTCGAGCACTTGCAACACCTTGCCATCAGGTCCGGCGATCGCGCGGACGCGAACCTCCACAGGTTGGTCCTGGCCAAACGTAGTGGTCGTGGCGAGCGCCGCTGCCAGGCAGCTGGCGGAAAACATCTTGGTCCATTTCATGTGAAAATCTCCTGCTGGGGGAAAGGCGATGAGCATCCGTGTAATCAATGTTCCGCAGCTGCTACGCCATGAATAGTTGCCGCAGCCCGTCCTCTCTTGCGAGAAAAACCTCAACCGGCTCGCGTCGTTCGCACAACACTTTTCACAACAGATTGTTGCACTTTTTGAACCTCGTAAGTCGCACACTCTTATCGCCTTAGATCAAACCACCCCAAAAAGCTCACAACACTTCACAACCACTAATCTGGGTGTCGCACGATCACCGACCAACCAAGCATTCCTTCGCCCGCATAACTGGCTTCCGCGCAGCAGTAACCACCCCCGCCAGGCCGAAGATTCAGCCGAGTCAATTTAGTGTTATATTGTACATGTATGCAATTGCCAAGTCAACGAGCGTCGATCGAAATTTGGAAGCCCGCAGGCTGTCGGTTCGGGCAAGCTGTGACTAAATCCCGCAAGGGCCAAATTGCAATGGACGACGTTCTGAACTCTGCGACTCGCCGTGACTTTTTGGTGGGCACGGCGGCAGCGACCCTCACACCGTTGTTGGTGAGTGAAACCGCTGCGCAAACCACTGACGCGCCCGCAGACGCCAAGCTTTACATCCAGCCGTACCTGCAGAACCCTACGGCAGACGCGATGACGATTTGTTTCGCCGCGCTCGCTGCCGACGACGTGCGTGTGCGCTGGGGTAAAGACAAAACCGCGCTGACAGAAACGGCGCGCCTCACGAGTTCGGCGATTCCCAAAGTTACCTGGCGAGTTTGGAAGGCGCGACTCGAAAAACTGAACGCCGCGCAGACGTATTACTACCGCGTCGACTATCGCGAGAACGGCGAGGAGCGTTCGTCGGAGATCTACACCTTCACGCCCTTCGATCCGCAGGGGAAAGAAGTGCGGGCGGTTATTTACAACGACGTGCACGATCGCATCGCGACGGCTGAGGCGCTGGTGAAGCTCGTCAAGCCAAGCGACTTCGAGTTTTCGATTTTGCTCGGCGATATGTGGAACGATCCGAGTGTGGCCAACAACGCGCGGCAAGCGCTCGTCAATCTCGAAGCGTATGTCCGTCTCTTCGATGGTTCGAACAAGCCGATGCTGTTTATCCGCGGCAACCACGACGTGCGCGGTTCGTTTGCCGGGCAGTTGTCGCACCTGGTCGATTTTCCCGGCAGTGATCCGGCCGCGCCGTTTGCCGAACAAAAGGCGTATTTCGATTTTCTCCTCGGGCCCTGTTGGTTTATCGCCCCCGACTCTGGCGAAGACGGCTCGAAGAAAATGGAACTCTTTCAACCTTATCGCCAGCAGCAAACAGAATGGCTGACGGGGCTCTTCGCCAATAGCAGCGAGCGTTCGGCGACGTGGCGGATTTTGCTGACGCACATACCGCTCTACTATCGCGGCTTTTGGGATGCAGCCCACTCGCGCGACTTGTGGGAGCCGGTGCTGCGCGGCGCGAAGATCGACCTCTGCATTTCCGGACACATTCACAAGTACGATCTGATCGCCAAGGACAAAGAGATTGTCCACGTTGTCGACAAAACCAAACCCGACGAAACGACGATCCGCCACACGCCGCCATTCGCCACCGTGATCGGCGGCGGCCCGAGTCTGCCTGAAGCCACCGTGACGTTCTTCACCGCCAGCGAGAAACAATTGCGCGTACGAGCACTCGATGCTCAAGGGCGCGAAGTGGTGAAGTTTGAACAAGAGCGTTAGGAAAATGTCGCCGAATACTCTGTATTCGGTGGGTTGAGGTGAACTTATCGCGCGCCGAGGAACGAGCCCCGCGAAGTTCCGGTTTTGGCGAGTGGACTCGGCGGCGTCTTTACTCCATCGGCCAACACACTGAGAGACCGCGCGCCAACCTTCCCTCGCCGCCGGCCGAAAATCGCTGACGCTCTTTCGGCAGCGCGCGGCCGTTTTACCTCAACCCATCGTTCACGGAGTGAACGACGACAATGTCGCCGAATACTCTGTATTCGGTGGGTTGAGTTGAACTTGTCGCGCGCCGAGGAACGAGCCCCGCGAAGTTCCGGATTTGGCGCGTGGACTCGGCGGCGGCTTTTACTTCCGCGTTCCGCTCGCCGACCGATCGGGCTCCAACCTCCACTTGCCAAACACGCCGAAAGTCGCGGAGCTCTTTCGGCGGCGCGCGGTTGGTTAGCCTCAGCCCATCGTTCACGGAGTGAACGACGACAATGTCGTCGATTTCTCCGAAATCGATGGGTTGAAGTAACCCTATCACGACCGCAGGAACGAGCTCCGCGAAGTTCTGGATTTGGCGCGTGGACTCGGCGGCGGTTTTTGCTTCCGCGTTCCGCTCGCCGACCGATCGGGCTCTAATCTCCACTTGCCAAACACGCCGAAAGTCGCGGAGCTCTTTCGGCGGCGCGCGGTTGGTTAGCCTCAGCCCATCGTTCACGGAGTGAACGACGACAATGTCGTCGATTTCTCCGAAATCGATGGGTTGAGGTAACCCTATCACGGCCGCAGGAACGAGCTCCGCGAAGTTCCGGTTTTGGCGAGTGGACTCGGTGGCGGCTTTTACTCCATCGGCCAAGGCGCTGCGAGACCGCGCGCCAACCTTCCCTCGCCACCGGCCGAAAATCGCTGACGCTCTTTCGGCAGCGCGCGGTCGTTTTACCTCAGCCCATCGTTTTCGGAGAAAACGACGACAATGTTAATCGGCAGCCGGATCGGCCAAGCGCGCCACCTGGTTGCTGGGGGCGAACAGCAGTGATGCCGAATTCAGATTGAAACGCTGACCGCTGGGGTGCGGACCATCAGCGAAGACATGACCGAGGTGGCCGGCGCAGCGGGCACAGCTGACTTCCAAGCGTTGCAAACCATTGCGCTGGTCGGGACGCAGGATGATGTTGGCGGCAGCCAAGGGCTGATAGAAACTAGGCCAGCCGCTTCCCGAATCAAACTTCGCATCCGAAGAAAATACCGGCAGTCCGCAACCCGCGCAGAAATAAACGCCCTGCTGCTTGTTGTCGAGGAGCATGCCGCAAAAGGCGACCTCCGTATCTTGCCGACGGAGCAGACGAAACTGATCGGGAGACAGCAGCGCTCGCCATTTTTCTTCGGGCAGATCCCAATCGGCCGTCGGGAGCGGACCGACTAATTGGCCGGCGCGGTTGAAAACATAGAACAATTTCATCTGGCACAATCATGGTTAGGTTTGCACCAACAGTGTGCCAATCGGGGCGAAAATTGTCATATGCCATTCGGCATAAGGATTGCCATTTAGAATTATTTTAGATGAATGATGCCCCGCTGCAGGGCAATGGTGACGGCTTGCGTGCGATCGGAAGCATTCAGCTTGGCCAAGATGTTTTGCACATGAATCTTTACGGTGCCGCTGGCGGCGCCCAGGTATGCGGCGATTTCTTTGTTGGCTTTGCCTTGCGCGACCAGGCTCAGGACTTCGGTTTCGCGCGGCGTGAGGGCGTTTTGCGGAAAGTAGCCCGCCACGCGATCAGCCACTTCACGCGACATCAGCTTTTGGCCGGCAAACACTTTGCGCACGGCATTGAGAACTTCGGTGTGAACCATTTCTTTGAGCAGATAGCCGCGCACGCCCGCTTCGAGCGCGCGATAAATGTCTTGATCGCCATCGAAGCTGGTGAGCGCGATGATTTTGGCATCGGGAAACTCGTCCCGAATTTGTTTAATGGCCGAAATGCCGTCGAGATCGGGCATGCGTAGATCCATCAACACCACATCGGGCTGATGTTTGCGATAGAGTTCGACGGCCAGGCGGCCGTTGGCCGCTTCGGCGACGAGTTCGATATCGGCTTCGTTCGAGAGGATGGCGACGATCCCTTTGCGGACGAGCGGATGATCGTCGGCGCACAGAACGCGAATAATTTGTGGCGCTGCTTCGTCGGTCATGATTTCACCGGTTCCAATTATCGTTTCAAGGCAGCGGCGGATGACAGCGGCAGGCTGAGCAGAACGGTCGTTCCTTGCCGCGGCTGACTGCGCCACTGCACGGTGGCGCCGATCTGGCTCGCGCGCTCGCGCATGCCGATGAGGCCGTAATGGCCCGGCTGGGCCTGCTCGAGATGCCGCGCCACATCAAAACCCTGGCCGTCGTCGTGAACCGTGATGGCCACTTCGTGGGCGTTGGATTTCAAACGAACTTCGACAGCGCTGGCCTGCGCGTGCTTGATGGTGTTGCTGATCGCTTCCTGCACGATCCGCAGCACGTTGTATTCGACATCGGGATTGAATTTTCCCGCGAGTGGGCCAAGTTGCAGCTGCAACCGCAGGTCGCTCCCTTCGGTCAGTTGGCGGGCCGATTGCGTGATGGCGGCAGTGAGCCCCGATTCAGCATTCTCGGGATTGCGCAGGCCGGCGACAGAGCGGCGGGCTTCGCTCAGACAGTTGCCGGCGTCGCTAATGATCTCGCTGAGCGTCGCCAGATCATCCGGCTTTTTCAAGCGCGCGGCGAGCGCTTGCATTTGCATGGTCACACCCGAGAAACCTTGAATGAGCGTGTCGTGCAGTTCGCGAGCAATGCGGTTACGCTCGCCGAGCACCACTTGCAAACGTTCTTTGACGCGCTGCATACGCAGACGAAAAGCAATCCAGGCCGCGGCGACGATCGCAAAGACGACGCAGAGCAAAAACGCCCAGGTTTCATAAAAGTGCGGCCGGACCGTGAACTCGAGGGGCGTGGATTCTGTCTCCACGCCGTCGGAATTCAAGGCGAGCACGCGAAAGCGATAACTGCCGGGGGCCAGATTGGTGTAGAACGCTTCGCGCCGCGAACCGGCGTTGATCCAATCGGCATCGAACCCGGCAAGTTGATAGCGAAACGTAATCCGCGTCGGCGAAGCGAAGCTGAGCGCCGTGTAGTGAAAATCAAAATTGGTCCGCCCCGGCGGCAGCGTGGCCAATTGTTTGGCCGAAGTGCTTTGGCCATTCACATTGATTTCTTCGATCACGACCGACGGCGGCGGCAGCGTGCGCGTCGAACGCTGCGGATCGACGACGAGAATGCCGCGAATCGTCGAGAACCAAATGCGGCCATCCTCCATTTTCCAAACGGCGGGCTGCACGCCGCGGCGGCATTCGATGGTCCGCGAAGCATCGGTCGGGCTGAACGGCGTGCAGTTGATTTGGCTGATGCGCCCTGCCGAGAATTGCTGCAGTTCTTCGGCTAGTACCGAAAAAATGCCGCGACTGCAGGCCACCCATAGTCGGCCTCGGTCATCGCTGGCGATCCCCACGATGTCGTCATCGTAGAGTCCATCTTTCGCGCGAAAGCGGAAGTGCTTGTCGCCATCGATCAGCCCGAGGCCGCCGTCGCGGAAGGCGACCCACAAGTGGCGTTGCGCATCGACATGAAAGGCAACCACGTCGCGCCAGCCGGTAAGTTGCTCGTCGAAGAGAGTCACCTCGCCATCGGCGATGCGATATAGCTCACCGCCTTCGACGGCAGCGATTAAATATCCGCCGGGATGAGCGACCAACGCTTGAATCGGCCGCGTCATATCCAGGCCTGGTGGCTTGACCAGTTTCCCGGCGTGCAGTTTGACGATTCCACCTGAAGTGCCGATCCAAAGCGCGCCAGCTTGATCGCGGCAGAGAGCCAGAATTTTATTCGCCGGCAATCCCTCGGCTGTGGTGAACTGCTCGACGATTTGCCCCGCATGTTCACGACACAGGCCGGCATCGGTGCCGATCCACAGATCGCCGGCATCACCAGCGAGCGACAGAATGCGTTGGCTGGGGAGCTCGGCTTGCAAGGTCGCCGCGAGGGCAAACTCCCGCCCGGCAAACTTCGCCAGTCCCGCATCGAGCGTGCCGACCCAAATATCTCCCTGCTCGGTTTGCAGCACGGGCCCCGTGTCGTTGCTGGGCAAGCCTTCGCTCGTCGTAAACGGCAAGAGCGTGCGGCGATCGACGAACTGATTCAGACCATACTTCGTGCCGACCCACAGGCTCCCTTCGTGATCTTCACAGAGCGCGAGCGCCGTGCTCTGCGACAAGCCGTCGCGCGATTGAAAACTCTCGAGCCGATCTCCCTGCACTCGGCAGTAGCCGTCTTTGGTACCGATCCAGAGCCCCGCTTCTCGGGCAGTTGCCAGGCAAAGCACTTCGTCGCTTCCCAGCCCGCCGGCGACCGTAAAGAGTCGCTCGGTTTCGCCACTGCGGCGCAGTAGCCCAGCCGATGTTCCGAGCCAAACGGTGTCGCCAGGCCCAGCATGAATCGCGTTGATCGTGCTCTCGGCTGGCAGCGCTTTAAAACTCTGCTTGGTGAACGCGGTTCCATTTGAAGTCCAAACGGCGGGACCGGCAGTAGCAATCCAGAGCGTTCCGTCGGCTGCTTCATCGAGCGCGTGAATCGGCAGCGAGCGGAGATTTTCCTGATTCACCGCCGCCACTTTGCCATCGCGCAGACAGGCCAGGCCCCGATCGGTGCCGATCCACAGATCGCCGCGGCGATCAACTTGCAAACAACGAACATGATTCGAAGGAAGCCCCTCGGCCTGCCCAAACGAAGTGACGCGACCGGCCCGCCAGCGAATCAGGCCAGCGTCTTCGGTGGCGATCCACAGGTTCTGGTCGTTGTCCTCGCACAGGTCCCGAATCCAGCATTTTGCCAACTGCTCGTGATCGGCAAACATCGGCACAAACCGCACGCCATCGAACCGAAACAAACCGGCCTGAGTGCCCAACCACAGATAGCCATCCTTGGTCTGAAAGATGGAATAGATCACGACCCGCGGCAGCCCTTGGGGCGTTTGCCAGATGCGAAGCAGGGCTTGCGAGAGTGGCCGCTGCGGATCGAGCCCATGAGCGGCGGTTGAAAAAAACACAGTTCCGAGCACCAACAAACCGGCGGCAAGTAACCAGCGGTTGCTGGACACTGCCGGGGTCGATCGGGCATGCGGAAATGTCATGTAAGGAAATTCCGGAAATCAGGCGCAACCGCGCCGTTATTTCGATTAAAATCGATTTTCCACCAGCCAACCAGTGACGCCAAGTCGAGAACCAGCCAGGGGTTCTAAACTTCCATTACTGCAGCCAGCTTGTCATATGCCTAACGGCAGATACCCCAGCAGCCCGCTGTGGCGTTCAATGATAAGTGTAGATCGATAGCCTCTCCAAACTTCCCGCCTTTGCCTGGCCCGAGTAATTTCGGGCACCATACGATGATCAGGAACGCGCCCGTTTCCGCTCCGCCCTCCGAGGCGAAAAGCCGGCCCGCAGCCGAGCGCCGAGCCCCGGAACGCACGCAGGAAGAAACCCTGCCGCCTCCGGCTCAACAGCCATTGCCCGCGGAGCCGTCGACCCAACACTCGCCGATCGCTCGTGAAGCCGCGCGCGAGCCTAAGCAGTCTCGCCTCGGCACCTGGATCACTCTAGCGGTGCTCGCCATCGGCGCGGGGGCCGGTTGGTATTATCGCGCCCAATGGTGGCCGAAGGTTTCGGTATATTTTGCCGCTAAGGTCGAGGCCCCCAAGGGCCCCCGCGTGGTGCCCGTCGTCACCGCCACGGCAACAACTCGCGACTTCGATTTGTATCTCAACGGCCTGGGAACCGTCACCGCGTTGAAGACGGCCACCATCCGCAGCCGCGTCGATGGCGAGTTGATCAGCGTGCCGTTTGAAGAAGGCGAGATCGTCGAAAAGGGAACCTTGCTGGCCCAGATCGACTCGCGCCCCTTCGAAGTGCAGCGCGACCAGGCCGCCGGCCAACTGGCCCGCGACGAAGCCACGCTGAAGACGGCCAAGAACACGCTAGAGCGTTACTACGACCTCTTCAAGAGCAAAGGCATCTCGAAGCAAGAGCTCGAGAACCAAGAGTCGCTCGTACATCAGACCGAAGGGATGGTGAAAAGCGATCGCGCGATGGTAGCCAATGCCGAACTGCAAATCACTTACTGCCGGATCATCTCGCCTTTCAAAGGTCGCATCGGTCTGCGCTTGGTCGACGTCGGCAACATTGTGCGGGCCAATGATCCGAGCGGTCTGGCCGTGATGAATCAGCTCGAACCGATTGCAATCACGTTCACGATTTCTCAGGACGAAATCCCCCGCGTGCAAGCTCGCTTGCTGAAGGGGGACGACCTGCAAGTCGAAGCCTATGATCGCGACTTCAAGAACAAACTGGCGACGGGAACATTGTTGGCCACCGACAACCAGGTCGATGCCACCACTGGCACGTTGCGTCTGAAAGCGATTGTTGACAAAGACGCTGGCGCGCTGTTTCCCAATCAGTTTGTGAACACGCGGTTGCTCGTCGATACCAAGCACAACGCCACGATCGTTCCTTCGGCTGCCGTGCAACGCGGCCCCACTTCCAATTTTGTGTATGTGGTGCAAGCCGATAGCACGGTCGAACTGCGCGATGTGATTCCTGGGCCGGTGGAAGGAACCGAAACGTCGATCGAAAAAGGATTGAAAGAAGGCGAAGTGGTGGTGACCGAAGGGCTCGACAAGCTGCAGCCCAAAGCCAAGGTTACGACTCGCGATGCGAAGTCCGGTGACGCGAAAGCTGGCGGCAAAGATGCTGCTCAGGAAAAAGGGAAGCGCGAGCCCAAGTCCGATTCGCCAGCCGGAAAAAAGCCTGGTGAGCCGGTGCCCGCCGCGAAGTAACGCCCGATGAATGTCTCTCGCCCATTTATTCTACGGCCGGTCGCGACCGTATTGCTGATGACTGCGATTACGCTCGCGGGCATCATCGCCTATCGCTTGCTGCCAGTGTCGGCGTTGCCGCAGGTCGACTATCCGACGATACAAGTCGTAACGTATTATCCCGGCGCCGGTCCCGACGTGATGGCGTCGTCGGTCACCGCACCGCTCGAGCGGCAGTTCGGTCAGGTTCCCGGCCTCACGCAGATGACCTCAACCAGCTCGGATGGCTGTTCGATCATCACGCTTCGCTTTTCGCTCGAGCTCGATATCGACGTCGCGGCCCAGCAGGTGCAATCGTCGATCAACGTGGCTTCGACCTTCCTGCCGCGCGATCTGCCGAATCCACCGATCTATTTGAAGACCAATCCCGCCGATACGCCGATCCTGACGCTGGCGATTTCCTCGGAAACGCTGCCGCTCTCGAAGGTCGAAGATCTCGCCGATACGCGACTCGCGCAAAAAATCTCGCAGCTCAGCGGCGTGGGCATGGTGAGCATCAGCGGCGGCCAAAAGCCAGCGATCCGCATTCAAGTCAACCCGACCGCCCTCTCGGCGCTGGGCCTGAATCTCTCGGACGTGCGGGCCACGATCGCCGCCGCCAACGTGAACCAGGCCAAGGGGAGTTTCGACGGTGCGCGCCAGGCTTTCACCATTGGCGCCAACGATCAGATCTTTACCAGCGAGCAGTATCGCAAGCTGATTGTCACCTATCGCAACGGCGCACCGGTGTTGATGTCAGACGTCGCCGATGTCATCGACGACGTTGAAAATCAACGCCAAGCCGCCTGGATGAACGACACGCCGGCGGTGATTTTGAATATCCAGCGCCAGCCAGGCGCGAACACCATCGAAGTGGTCAACCGCGTGAAGGATCTGCTGCCGCAACTCAAAGACGCGCTACCAGCCGCGGTGTCGATCAAGATTCTCACCGACCGTACTGTCACCATTCGTGCGTCGGTCGAAGACGTGCAGATCGAACTCCTCTTCACCATCGCACTGGTGGTGTTTGTGATCTTCGTCTTCCTGCGCAACTTCTACGCCACGATCATCCCCAGCGTCGCCGTTCCCCTGTCGCTGATCGGTACGTTCGCGGTGATGTACTTGCTCGATTACAGCTTGAACAATCTCACGCTGATGGCCCTCACGATTTCGACGGGCTTTGTTGTCGACGATGCGATCGTGATGATCGAAAACATCATGCGCTACATCGAAGAAGGCGAATCGCCGCTCGACGCCGCACTCAAGGGCGCCGAGCAGATCGGCTTTACGATTGTTTCGCTCAGCGTGTCGCTCATCGCGGTCCTCATTCCGCTCCTCTTCATGGGCGATATCGTGGGGCGGTTGTTCCGCGAGTTTGCCGTGACCCTCAGCGTGACCATTCTCATGTCGGCCGTGGTCTCGCTCACGCTCACACCCATGATGTGCGCCAAGCTCCTCAAGCACGTCGACCCGAACAAACATGGCCGGTTGTTCCACATGTCCGAGGCGGCCTTTGAATGGGTCATTCGCGTTTATGGCGTGACCTTGCGTTGGGTTCTGCGACATCAAACGGCCACGATGTTTGTCTCGCTCGCCACGCTGCTCGCCACCATCGGCCTGTATGTGATAGTGCCGAAGGGCTTCTTTCCCGTGCAAGATACGGGCGTGATTCTGGGCATCTCCGAGGCGCCGCAGAGCACTTCGTTCGAAGCCATGTCGCGCCGGCAACTCGCGTTGAATAAGGCGATTCTCAAGGATCCCGCCGTCGACAGCTTGTCGAGCTTCATCGGCATCGACGGGACGAACACCACGGCCAACAGCGGCCGCATTCAAATCAATCTCAAGCCGCATGAAGAGCGCCACGAATCTGCCACCGAAATCATTCACCGCTTGCAAGAGCTGGTGAATGATGTGAAGGGGATTCGCCTCTTCATGCAACCAGTGCAGGACTTGACGGTCGAAACTCGCGTCAGCCGCACGCAATATCAATACAGCTTGGAAGATCCCGATTCCAAAGAGCTCGACGAATGGGCGCCGAAGTTCGTCGCCAAGCTGCGCGAACTGCCGCAGCTGCGCGACGTGGCCAGCGATCAGCAGAACTCCGGGCTGCAAACTCGGGTCGTCATCGATCGCGATATTTCGTCGCGACTGGGAATCACGCCGCAGATGATCGACGACGCGCTGTACGATGCCTTCGGGCAGCGGCAAATTTCGATCATGTTCACGCAGCTGAATCAGTACCGCCTGATTTTGGAAGTACAGCCGGAGTTTCGCGATTCGCCCGGCGATCTCAGCGAAATCTATATCCGCCCGCCGAACGGCAAAGCCGTGCCGCTGAGCACGTTCACGCGGATCGAAGAAACCACCGCGCCGCTGACGATCAATCATCAGGGGCAGTTTCCCGTGGTGACTGTCTCGTTCAACCTGGCCCCAGGCGTTTCGCTGGGACAAGCCGTCGAAGCAATCGACCTGGCGAAGACCGAACTCGACATGCCGCCGAGCATTGTCGGCAGCTACCAAGGGACGGCCGAAGCATTTCTGGCGTCGCTCAAGAACACTCCGCTGCTCATTCTTGCCGCGCTGGTGACCGTCTATATCGTGCTGGGCGTTCTCTACGAAAGCTACATTCATCCGATCACGATTCTCTCGACGTTGCCGTCGGCGGGCGTGGGCGCTCTCGTCGCGCTGCTCCTCTGCCGTTCCGATTTGAGCGTGATCGGTTTGATCGGCATCATCCTGCTGATCGGCATCGTGAAAAAGAACGCGATCATGATGATCGACTTTGCGCTCGATGCGCAGCGCAATCAGAACAAGGAACCGTACGAAGCCATTTTCGAAGCCTGCCTGTTGCGTTTTCGGCCGATCATGATGACGACGATGGCGGCGTTACTGGGCGCCGTGCCGCTCGCGATTGGCACTGGTACCGGCTCCGAACTGCGCAGCCCGCTCGGCATCACGATTATCGGCGGTTTGATCTTCAGCCAGCTGCTCACGCTCTATACCACGCCGGTGATTTACCTCTGGTTCGATCGCCTCGGCACTTGGTTCGGGATTCGAGTGCAGACCACGTCGGTTCCTGAGAACGATTTGCCAGGACATGCGGTGGCACATGCGACGCACGGAGGCGAGGCATGAGCCTGTCGACTCCGTTCATTCGGCGGCCCGTCGGCACGACGCTGCTAACCATCGCCGTCACGCTCGCCGGCGCGCTGGGTTATGTCTTGCTGCCGGTGTCGCCGTTGCCGCAGGTCGAATTTCCCACGATTCAAGTCAGCGCGAACTTGCCCGGCGCTAGTCCAGAAACAATGGCCACCGCCGTGGCGACTCCGCTCGAACGGCAGTTCGGCCGCATCGCCGGTGTGACCGAGATGACCTCGGCAAGTTCGCTGGGCGCGACGAGCATCACGCTGCAATTCGATCTCGATCGCAACATCAACGCGGCTGCGCGCGATGTGCAGGCCGCGATCAATGCGGCTCGCGGCCAGTTGCCGACCAACTTGCCGAATAACCCGTCCTATCGCAAGGTGAATCCCGCCGATTCGCCGATCATGATTCTCGCGCTCACGTCGGACAACTACACCAAGGACAAGCTGTACGACGTTGCTGCGACGATCTTGCAGCAAAAGCTCTCGCAGGTGGACGGGGTTGGTCAGGTAAGCGTCGCCGGTGGTTCGGCGCCCGCGGTCCGCGTCGATGTGAATCCCACAATCCTCAACTTTCTCGGCCTGGGTTTGGAAGACGTGCGCGCCGCGCTCGGCACGGCCAACGCCAATCGGCCGAAGGGGAGTATTTCCAACGGCGAAACGACTTGGGCTTTGAATGCCACCGATCAACTTCTGACGGCTAAGGAATACGCGCCGCTGATCGTCGTTTATCGCAATGGTTCGCCGGTTCGCTTGCAAGACGTCGCGAAAGTGACGGATGCGGTCGAGGATACGCGGGCCTTTGGTATTTACGAAGGCAAACCGTCGATCCTGCTGATCGTTTTTCGGCAGCCGAATGCCAACATCATCGGCACGGTCGATCGCGTCCGCGAATTGCTGCCGCAGCTTGACGCGCAAATTCCCGCTGCCATGGACCTGCACGTGGCGCTCGATCGCACGGCGACCATTCGCGCTTCGCTCGAAGACGTGCAGTTCACGCTGGCGCTCTCGGTGGGCCTGGTGATTTTGGTGGTGTTCATTTTTCTGCGCGACTGGCGCGCGACGCTCATTCCCAGCGTGGCCGTTCCCGTGTCGCTCATCAGTACGTTCGGCATGATGTACTTGGCCGACTACAGCCTCGACAATCTTTCGCTCATGGCGCTGACCATTGCCACGGGCTTCGTCGTCGATGATGCAATCGTGGTGATCGAAAACATCGCCCGGCACATCGAAAAAGGGATGACGCCGATGCAAGCCTCGATCAAAGGGGCGCAGGAAATCGGCTTTACGGTTTTATCGATTAGCATTTCACTCGTGGCCGTGTTCATTCCCATCTTGCTGATGGGTGGCATCGTCGGTCGGCTGTTTCGCGAGTTTGCAGTGACCCTAACGGTCGCCATTGCCGTGTCGCTGGTCGTTTCGCTGACTACCACGCCCATGATGTGCGCCTATTTGCTGAAGAATCAGCACGAGCGCAAGCATGGCCGTATTTATGAATTCAGCGAGCGGATTTTCGAATGGATTCTCGGCGTGTACGAACGATCGCTCCGTTTTGTCTTGCGGCATCCATTTGCCACGCTGCTCGTGACGCTGTCGACGCTCGTGCTCACCGTTTATTTGTACGTGATCGTGCCGAAGGGATTTTTTCCGCAGCAAGACACAGGCCGTTTGACCGGCAGCTTGATGGCCGATCAAGACACGTCTTTCAAATCGATGTCGCGGCTGCTTGAACAATTTGCCGCGCTCGTCAGTGCCGATCCCGCGGTCGACGGAGTGACTGCTCAAACCGGCGGCAGCGGCGGCATGGGTGGCGCGACCAACTCCGGCCGCATGTTCATTGCGCTCAAGCCCCTCAACGAGCGAAAAGCTTCGGTCGATGATGTGATCAAGCGCATTCGTGAGAAGTCCTCGAAGTTGCCCGGCGCGACGCTGGTGCTGTTGCCCGTGCAGGACTTGCGCGTCGGCGGTCGCGTGAGCAGCGCGCAATATCAATACAACCTGCGCGGCGACAGCTTGAAGGAACTGAACGACTGGAACCCCAAGCTGCTCCGCGAAATGCGGAAAATCGAAGGTCTGGTCGACGTCAACACCGATCAGCAGAACAAAGGTTTGCAGTCGCGGCTGCAGATCGATCGCGACATGGCCGCTCGGCTGGGGATCACGCTGGCGACGATCGACAACACGCTGTACGACGCTTTCGGGCAACGGCAGGTGGCCACGATGTACGAATCGCAGAATCAATATCACGTCGTGATGCAAGTCGAGGACGAGTTCGCCGAAAGTCCGGAAGCTCTGAAGTACATCTTCATTCGCGGACCGGGCGACTCGCAGATTCCGCTGAAGACACTGTATCGGCAAACGGTGACCAACTCGGCACTCTCGGCCAATCACTCCGGTCAATTTCCATCGACCACCATTTCGTTCAACCTCTCCAAGGGAACCTCGCTGGGCGAGGTCGTGCCGAAGATCGAGCAGGCCGCGCGCGATCTTGGCATGCCCGAAAGCATTCAGGGAAAATTCTCCGGCACCGCGCAGGCCTTTCAAGATTCGCTCAGCACGCAACCCATTTTGATTCTGGCAGCGCTCGTCACGGTCTACATCGTGCTCGGCATGCTCTATGAGAGCTACATCCATCCCCTCACGATTCTCTCGACCTTGCCTTCGGCTGGCGTGGGTGCGTTGCTCGCACTCATGATCTGCGGCGTCGAGCTGAACGTGATGGCGCTCATCGGCATTTTGCTGCTGATCGGCATCGTCAAGAAGAACGCGATCATGATGATCGACTTTGCGCTCGAAGCAGAACGCACTCACGGCATGACGCCCGAAAAGGCGATCTTCGAAGCCTGTATCCTGCGGTTCCGGCCGATCACGATGACCACCATGGCAGCCCTCTTCGCCGGCTTGCCGTTGGCGCTCGGCGTGGGCAATGGCGCCGAACTCCGTCAGCCGTTGGGCATCGCCATCGTGGGCGGTTTGATCTTCAGCCAAATGCTGACGCTCTACACGACGCCCGTCGTTTATCTCTACCTCGACCGCTTCCGGCTGTGGTGCGCCGGTGGACGCGAACAGCACGTTCCTGAGGTGCTCAGTGCGTTGCCAGCGTCACAGCCCGCGGCGTCAGCCAAGGGTTAGGCGCGTGAAACTTGGCCCGCGCTCTCTTAGCCACCAGCTTTAGCTGGTGGTAGAGACGCCACGAGTGCCAGGCTTTAGCCGTCGTTCCCGCGCGAGCCAATGGAATGGCTAAAGCCGGAACTGCTTGATTTGCTGCCACCAGCTAAAGCTGGCGGCTAAGCAAATGCATAGCAGAACCTTTGTGAGTGCAGTCGAGTCCATTCCACTTACTGCGTGCGTGGCTCTTTCTAGGATTGCAACTCCGCGAGCACGCCTTGCATGTACTCCATGCTCTCGCGGGCGAGGACTTCTACGCCCGGTTCGTAGTCGAAGACTTCGACGCTGACCCAGCCGCGGTAGTCGATTTCGGCGAGCGTTTGAAAGATCGGCACGAAGTCGAGTTCGCCCATGCCAGGGCCGCGGCGGTTGGGGTCGTTGGCGTGGAAGTGCTCGAGGACCTGCCGGTTCTCGCGGAGAAGCTCGGGAATCGATTTGCTTTCGCTCGACATGGCTTTGCAATCGAGGTGCAACCGAACATGCGGCGAGCCGATGCGCTCGATCAGTTCCACGCCGAGGGCTGCCGTATTGAGGAAGTCGCCTTCGGCTGGGCCGAGGGGTTCGATGGCGATGGTGACGTCGCACTCTTCAATCGTCGGCAGCGCTCGCTTCAAGCAATCGGCGGCGAGGTCGAGAGCCTGGTCGTGCGTCACGCCGGGAAGCAGGTTGCGCTGCAGCGGTGAACCGAGCACCATTACTTTGCCGCCGAGATCGCGGCAGAGGCGGGCCAGCTCTTGAAAATATTCGCTCGTCTTCTGCCGCACGGCGTCGTCGGGCGTCGTCAGATAAAAGCCGTTCGTCTTAGCCAGCAGCCAGTGCAAACCGATCACTTGCAGATCGGCGTCTTCGGCTTGCCGGCGAACTTCCGCGCGGCGGGCCGGAGAGATGTCGAAGACGTTCGTGGCAATCGTGAACGGCGCGATCTCAAGGCCGGTGTAGCCGACGTCGCGGGCAAAAGCAAAAGCCTTTTCGAACGGCCAATCGAGAAACGTTTCGTTGCAGATGGCGAATTTCATGGGGCGGAGCAGGGATGAAGGGTGGAAGGGATGAAGAGATTAGACCGCGCTGCGCGTGACGGCTGGGCCGCGACGGGCCAGCGCGGCGTTGATCTTGGTTAGTTCGGCAGTGGTGAAATCATCGGCCAAAGCGGCGGCGGATTCAATGATCTGCTCGGGGCGTTTCGCGCCGCAGAGCGCAGCTGTTATGCCCGGCTGCGCGAGCGTCCATTGGACGACGAGTTGAGCAACGGTCTTGTTCGAATCAGCGGCGATCGCGCGCAGGTCATCGAGTAGATCTTGATTGCGTTGCCACTCTTCGCCTTGAAACATCGGATACTTCGGCCGGCCGTCGCCAAGGCGAAAGACATGATCCCGCGGCAGTTTTCCCGCGAGCAAGCCCTTCAGCAGCGGCCAGTAAATGCAGAGGGCAATGTTGTGCTCGCGGCAGTACGGCACGAGATCGGTTTCGATCTGCCGTTGCAGCATGTTGTACGGCGGCTGCACCGCGGCGACCGGGCAAACCGCTTGAAATTCTTGCAACTGAGCAACGGTGACGTTCGAAACGGCGGCAGCGCGAATCAATCCTTGAGCATGCAGTTCGGCAATCGCGGCAGCAGATTCAGCCAGCGGAATGTTTGGGTCAGGGGCGTGCAGATAGTAGAGATCGATCTGCTCGATTTGCAACCGTTGCAGGCTCTCGCGGCATTCGCGATGGATCCGAGCGCGCGAGGCATCGAAGATGCGTTCTCCCTGCGGCCCCCAATGAATGCCGCACTTCGTGGCGATCACCAGTTGTTCGCGGCGGCCTTGGATCGTACGGCCGATCAGTCGTTCGCTGTCGCCATCGCTGCCATAGCACCAGGCAGTGTCCAGGAAGTTGATGCCCGCGGCGATGGCGGCTTCGATGGTCGCCTGGCTGTCGCGCTCGGTAACGTCGAGACTCGTCATCCCCGCAATCGGCCAGCAGCCGAGGGCCACGGGCGAAACGAGCAGACCGGAATTGCCGAGAGGACGATTGAGCTGAGGCATTGGAAATGTCGTGACAATATCGTTCCCTCCCCTCGGTACTCCGGGGAGAGGGTTAGGGTGAGGGGTCGAGGCTGCGAACCAAGTTTGTTCCGCTTCAGCCCCTCACCCCGTCCCTCTCCCCGGAGTACCGAGGAGAGGGGGTTCATACAATGCATACAATATATCGGATCAACAAATACACGGAGACCTCTCATGACCTCTTCCTACCTCATCGCCGCCCGGCGCACGCCGATCGGAAAAATGCTCGGCCAGTTGTCGACGTTGCCGGCGCCGCAACTCGGCGCGGCGGCGATTCGCGCGGCGCTCGCCGACAGTGGTCTCGCGGCCGATCAGATCGATGAAGTGATCCTGGGCAACGTGCTGCAAGCGGGCGTTGGCCAGGCGCCGGCGCGGCAAGCATTGCTGGCGGCGGGTTTGCCGGAGAACATTTCCGCGGTCACGGTCAACAAGGTTTGCGGCAGTGGTTTAAAAGCGGTAATGCTCGCCGATCAAGCCATACGCGCCGGCGATGCGCGGGCGATCATAGCCGGGGGAATGGAGAGCATGAGTCTCGCGCCGCATTTGCTCCCGGGTGTGCGGAGCGGTTGGAAGTTTGGTAATCAAACCGCGCTCGACGCGATGGTTCACGACGGCCTGTGGTGTGCGACCGAGCAGCGGGCCATGGGTTGTCTCGCCGACGACACCGCGCTCGGTAAATCGATCAGTCGCGCCGATCAAGATGCTTTCGCGCTCGCCAGTCAGGAACGGGCCGCCACGGCGACCGAGGCCGGCGCCTTTCGTGCGGAAATTACTCCCATCAAAGTGAAAGTCGGCAAAACGGAACAAGTGGTCGACCGCGACGAAGGGCCGCGCCCAGGCGTAACGCTCGCCGACCTGGCGAAGTTGCGGCCAGCCTTCGGCAGCGAGGGAACCGCCACGGCAGGAAATGCATCGCAGATCAGCGATGGGGCCGCGGCCGTCGTTGTCGTGGATGAAAAATTCGCCCAGGCTCAAGCCACGCCTTTCAAAGCCCGCATCGTCGCCGCAGCTGCCAGCAGCCTCGCTCCGAAGGATTTGTTTCTCGCGCCGATTGCGGCCGTCCGCAGCGTGCTCGGCAAGGCTCAACTATCGGTGAGCGATATCGATCTTTTTGAACTCAACGAAGCCTTTGCTTCCCAATGTCTGGCCTGCATCGGCGAATTAAAGCTACCGCCGGAGAAGACCAACATCCGCGGCGGAGCCATCGCGCTGGGCCATCCCATCGGCTGCAGTGGTGCGCGCGTGCTCGTCACGCTGCTGCATGCCTTGCATCAGCGACGCGAGAAACGTGGCCTGGCATCGCTGTGCCTCGGCGGCGGCGGCGCGGTGGCAATGATCGTAGAAATGGTGTGATCGCGACTGCCAGCACCAATGCGCAGGTAGTGTCTGTGTGTTCCGCCGCGGCCGCAGACTTTCACCAGCTTTGCCACGTGTCAAAGCTTCGCTATGATGTCGGTTGCGAAGTTATACCGTTGCTTCGCAATAAAGGATGAAAGACGCTCCGCGTACTTTTGCCGGCTTGTTCCGCCGATGATGAACATGCCTGCCAGGACGCTGGTGTCTGTTTTGATGCCGCTTCTGGGTCCCCTCTCCCCCGTGGAGGGATTCTTGCGAAGGAGTTTACTAGTGGCGCGTTTTGCCTGGCTGCCTCGATTGTTCGCCGTCGCTGCTTTATGTGTTGTCCCTCGTCTGGCAGTGGCTGCACAACCGGCGGAGTCGATTCTCCCGGCCACCACCAAGCTGTTTGTTTCTACACCCGATGTGGATGAAACCCGTCGCAAGTTTCAAGCGACGCAGTTGGGCGAGTTGAGCGCCGATCCGTTGATGGCGCCCTTCATCGAAGATCTGAAAAAACAGATCAGCAAAAAGATGGCCGCCGCTGGCAACGCCATGGGCATCAGCTGGGATGATATGGAAGGCTTGTACGGCGGCGAAGCTGTCATCGCCCGCATTCAGCCCGACCCCAAAGACAAGAACTCGTTCGCGATGGCCGTGATCGTAGATATCACTGGCAAACGCGAAAAAGCCGATACGCTGCTCAAGAAGATCGACGCCCAGCAAAAGCTGGAAGGCGCCACCCGCCGTGAAGTCAAAATCATGGACGGCCTGAACGGCGTGGAATATGTGCAAAAAGTCCGCCCGGGCGTGCCCCGTCCGGAGAAGGACTACTACTTCATCAAAGACAACTTCCTGGTCGCCACCGACTGGTATCAAACCGCGGTCGGCATGGCCAAGCGGATTGGTGTGAAGGACGCGGCCGACAGCCTGGCCAGCGTAGAAGCTTTCAAGTTCACGATGCAACGCAATGCAGAAGTGGGCGCGAAGGATAACCTGAGCCACCACGTTCGCTGGTTCATCGAGCCCTTTGGTTATATGGAAGCCTCGCGGGCTGCTAACCGTCGCGAAGCCAAGAAGGGCCCGGACCTGCTGAAGATTCTGCAGGCTGAAGGCTTCAATGCGATTCAAGGCATCGGCGGCTATGTGTTCCTCGATACGCCGAACGACGAAGTGCTGCACCGCACCTATGTCTATGCACCAGCTGACAAGAAGGCTGCTCCTGGCAATAAATTCGCCAAGGCGGCCCGCATGCTGGATTTCCCGAACACCAAAGACAAGCTCACGCCGCAGGCCTGGACGATGCCGGAACTCGGCACTTACCTGACTTGGAACTGGAAGATGAAGGATGCGTTCGGTTACGCCGAAACGCTGGTTGACTCGGTCGCTGGTGAGCCGGGCGTGTTCGACGATATGTGGGCCAGCCTCAAGAATGATCCGCACGGGCCGAAGATCGACATCTTCACCGGCCTGGTGAATCACCTCGGTGAACGAGCCACGCTCCTCTCCGACGTGCTGCAGCCCGTCGACGAACGGAGCGAGCGGATGCTCGTGGCGATCGAAGTCAGCAATCCGAAAATCGTTGCCGAGACTGTCAACAAGTTCTTCAAGGGTGATCCGACTGCCGTTCGCAAGGTTTTCGAAGGCCAGGAAATCTGGGAAATCCAGAACGAACAAACGGCTGCCGACGACGGCCCGATGCTCTCGATCGAAGGGACCGACTTTGTTGCCGCCGATAAGAAGGGCGAAGACGAAGAAGAAGGCCGTAAGAAGCTTCCGAACATGGCCGTGACCGTGTTCGAAGGCCACCTCGTGGTCGGCACGCACACCGATTACGTGATGGACCTGATCAAGAACGCGAAGAAGAAGGGCGCCCCGAGCCTGGCCGACCTGGATGACTTCAAGCGAGTCAACAAGCGGTTGGTCGAACTGGGCCAAGGCAACGACAGCTTCCGCTACTTTGCCAAGACCGAAGAATCGTACCGCGCCACGTACGAAATGCTGCGGGTCAACAAGTTGCCGCAAGCCGAAACGATGTTCGCTCGCATCCTGAACGCGATGCTCGACCAAGATCCAGACGATGGCGTTCGCAAGAACGAAATCGACGGCACGAAACTGCCGGCCTACGAAAAGATCACAAAGTACCTCGGCCCGACCGGCCTCTTCACCCAGTCGGAAGACAACGGCTGGTGGATTGTCGGCACGCTGCAAGTACGCGAACCGAAGAAATAGTTGAAACCACTCTTACGGTTTCCACCAACGATCTAACTCCAGCCGGAGCGATTCAACTCGCTCCGGCTGTTTTGTTGATAGATCGCGTTCTTCCTGCGGATCGACCTTCACGTCGTAAAGCTCCGCCGTCTTCCCATCGGCCGGCAAGATCAACTTCGACAGCGATTTCGCTGGGTCACGAATGTCGAGGCACCAGCGATACATCAAGCATGCAGCCGGCTTGTCGATGTCGACGACATCGTGCTCAAAGATCTCACCGAAGAGAAATTGCCGCTGCTTGATCTTTTCCGTCGCCAGCAGACTAATGCCCGGCAACTCTTTCGGAACTTCCACGCCGCAAGCGGAGAGAATCGTCGGAGCCAGATCGAGGCTGCTGACCGGTGTTGTATCGTCGCGCAGCGGTTTGACGCCGGCTGGCCAGCGAACGATGATCGGCGTGCGAATGCCACCTTCGTTCGGCGAGCGTTTGCTCCGCGGTGCGTACTTCGCCGATTCCGGGTCCTGCAGCCAGCCGTTGTCGGCGAGATAAACCACGAGCGTGTTTTTCGTCAGGTCGCGTTTATCGAGCAGCCCGAGCAATTCGCCGACGCTTTCGTCCCACCATTCGCACATCGCCCAGTAGCGGGCAACGTGAATGGAATCCGTCAGGGGCCGATACTTGTCGAGCAACCGCTGTGGCGGATTGTGCGGTGAATGCGGCAACATCGGCGCATACCAGAGAAAGAACGGCTGCGCGCCGTTCTTGTCGAGAAAATCGGCGACCGGCTGCAAACCCTCGCGGCCGATCTTCAAGCCGAGATCGCCGTGACGGCCACCCTTCGCTGGATCGCCGTGGGTCATGCCTGCAGTGAAGCCGCCCTCGGCGTGATTTCCTTCCCACCATTTGCCGCATTGAAAGCTGCTGTAGCCTTTGGTCGCGAGCAGCTTCGGCAACGTTTGCGCGCTCCGAACATGCTTGAGCATTTCGCGCCGATCGACACCCTTCGGCGGATCGTTGCCCGTGATGCCGTGCTGATGAGCGTATTGCCCGGTGATGAGCGTCATCAGGCTCGGCCTGCAGAGACTCGAAGGGACATAGCCGCGCAGAAAGAGCTGGCCCTCTTTGGCCAGCTGATCGAGATGCGGCGTGCGAATGTGCGGATGCCCCGCAAAGCTGTAATCGGTCCACGCCTGATCGTCGGAGAGAATGATGACAACGTTGGGCTTGGTCGGCTGATCGGCAGCGACGACGACTCTGATCGTTGACAGCACGCACACAACCACCAGCAAACGGCACACAGCAAGCATCTCGATTACTCTCCGCTGAATTTGAAATTTCCATCGGCTGCAGCGCCAGCATTCTCGGCGCTGAACGTCGGCGGGTCAAATCGGTTCCGTTCGTTGGCCAACCGCCGTTCAAACTGCTTGAAGTTCATCCAAGCGGCAGGGCCATACTGGTTCGTTGCGAATCTTTCGCCGCTCGAAGGAGTTATTTTCTGCGGCGTTTTTGCGACTATTTCGCGTGAAGATTTGCCATCAGCCGTGCGGCAGCCCGCTTCAGGCACAACGTGTGCAATCCGCCCATCCACGCTCACAGCCGCAGGATGTTCGCGGCAATCTTGTTTGTGAATTGATGGAGATCCGAAATGTCTGCCCCTTTATCTCAGTGGCTGCGGTCGTTGGCCGTCGCCGTTCCGACTGCAACTCTCAGCGCTCTGCTCGTCTCGCCGAGCCTGGCGCAAAATGCTCCGCCGAAAGATCCGCCCGCCGCGGCCAAAGAAGCCAAGGACGAAGTGCGTGACGCGAAGAAAGAAGTCCGCGACACTCAGCGTGACGCTCGTGATACCGTTCGCGAAGGCCGCGAAAATGTTCGTGACACCCGTCAGGAATCGCGCGAAGAAATCCGCGACACTCGCGACAAAGTCCGCGATCCACGCGATCCGAAGGATCCCGCCCGCGACCTATCACGCGACGCTCGCGATCCCGAAAATCTGAAACAACCGCTCCGTGAAGAACGCCGCGAAAACCGCCAGGAGCACGGCATTGGCGCCAACGTTCGCTTCAATGCTCAAGGAACTCGCGCTGCCGACATCGGCCTATGGTTCGAACGCGATTCGGCCGACAAGGGCCTCATCATCAGCGATGTAGCTACGAAAGGCGCGATCGCCAAGCTGGGCTTCCGCGAAGGAGACCGCATCATCTCGGTGAACGGCAACAATGTAGTCCGCCAGGATGAGTTCATTAATTATCTCTTCGCCGACGACGTCCGCAACGACAAGATCAAGGTCATCGTGATGCGCGACGGCAAAGAAGAGGTCATCATCGTTGAACCAGCCGTCTTCGTCGATGAACTTTCGTACGTCGAGCACGATCCGCTCGAAACTTTCGGCGTGATCATCGACGATCGCTACACCGACCGCATCGTGGTTCTGCGTGTCGTGCCTCGCTCGCCTGCTTACTATGCTGGCCTGCGTAGCGGCGATGTGATTACGGGCTTCAACGGCCAACGCCTGGCGAACATCGCCGGCCTGGTGCAACGGTTGACGGGCGCCGACGCGGGCGAAGTGCCGGTAACGATTACTCGCGGCCAAGCCAATCGCACGCTACACGTCGATGTGCCGAAGTTTGTGAATCGCACCGAACGACGCGCTGCTCTGCGGCCGAACTTTGACAATGCTGTCGAACGTCGTGAAGATCGCATCGATCGTCGCGACGACCGAATTGATGACCGTCGCGAACGCCGAGAGGAAGCTCCCCGGTTGCCGAACAACACCGCTCCCGCGGTGACACCGGCTCCGGTTGCTCCGCCAGCTGTTGCTCCGCCGACCGTCACGCCGCCATCGGCCCCCGGCAACAGCCCACCGGCTCGGCCAGGCTTGTTCCCGCGCAATAAATAGCGCGTTAGTCGATCCTCAAGCAGACCCGCTGAGTGGCAGCAGCGGGCCATGAAGACATCCGCGGCGAACGATCGTCGCGGATGTTTTTTTATGGATGTTTTGTATCGATGGCGAATCTAGTGCAGAATCGTTTCACCACTGAGCAAACTAAGCAGCAGCCATCTTCAGCAGCTTCTTCCGAGCGGTAACGCCGGTGATGAATTCTTCGAAGATCCGGACATCGAGCGCGGTGGCCGAGTCGGCTTCGGGATGGAACTGGGTGCCGAGGGCGAACCAGTCTTCGTTGCAGCTTTCGATGGCTTCGATCACGCCGTCTGGGCAACGAGCCGTGACGTTGAAGCCCTTGGCAACTTCGTCGATGCACATGTGGTGCGTGCTGTTGACGCGGATTTCGCCGTCGCCGTAGACACGTTCCATCAACGTGCCGAACACGATGTTGAGGCCGTGGCGGTGTTCCGGATCGAGCGGATCGCGGTGCGGCAGGGCATCGGGAAGTTCTTCGGGAATGTGCAGATAAAGATTGCCGCCTTGCGAGACATTCAGCAGCTGCATGCCGGCGCCAATGCCAAACACGGGCAAGTGAATGTCGGCGATGGCTTTGACCAACATGCGGTCAAATTCTTCGCGGCGTTGATCCATGAGCTTCACGCTGCTGTGCAGTTGATAGCCATCGCGACGAGGATCGAGATCGCCACCACCGACGAGCACAAAGCCATCGAGTCGCTCGAGAGCAGCGGCAATGTCGTCTTCGTCTTCCATCGGGGGCAGAATGAACGGAATGCCTCCAGCCGCTTGAATGGCGTTGTAGTAACCGGCCGGGACGTAGGTCAGCGCGGGGCCGGCCTTTTGAACGGGGCGGTAATCGGCATTCAGACCAATGACGGGCTTCTTCGACATGGACGAGTTCCTTTCGGTAGACACGCCTCAGATTCCATGAGGCAACAATTCCGCAACCATGCGAAATCTCTCACGCCGCTCGACTAACTCAACAAACGTGAATCAGCACCCAAGACGAACAAAAGGCAACCGGCGCATCGCCACGCAGCGATGTCTTGTTGTCGTGAGAAACCCGGTGCGGTGGGAGAGGAGCGCACCCAGTCAGTCCCTGACATTCGCCCCATAGATAGGGCGAGCCTGTTGATCTTTTGCACCGTTCGTCCAGAAGCGGCGCCCTGCGATCTCCTTATCGAGTGACCTCAGCCAATCCGTAGGCTGATGCTCGATCACAACTTCTCTGCGTCCTCGCAGCGATAAACCTGTGATCGATGTTTTCAGAGTGTAAGAATCTCGCGCACAACGGCAATTCAATTCGTTGATCTTGCGTACCGGCCTTAACGCTATCGCAACATTGTGGGCTAGCACCCTAGTGCTATCACGCGCCGTGGTGGCGGTTTGTTCACTAAAAACCGCGACTTTTTGTCGAGCGACGTTGCTTTTCACTCCGCGAAAGACGCGTCTTTCCTCACGCTGCGCTGCTTTTCGATTTGGGTTGCTTATAGAAAAAGCGGGGCGGAACACGTCGGCCGGAACAAGCGTACTCGCGCAGTTCCGGCAGAGTGCTGCAATGCAACGTTCACTCGCAGTTCGTGCCGGAACTGCGCGGAGTACCGCTTGTTGCGGCCTACATAGCGAAGACGCGACTTGTTAGCGGAACAGCGGTGAGCGGAAGGCTTGCGGCGGTGGTGAAGATTGCGGCGCGAGATCGCGAATGCGGCCGCGGGGCGCGAGGCCTTCGATCTGAATCGGATCGGTCAACTGATCGACGCTGAGATTGCCGGCTTCGTCTTGCGCTTCGAGGCGAATGAACAACTGCCGGCGGATCCGCGGATCGAACTCCCAAAAATAATTGCCGGTGTTCGGCAAGCCGGCTGCGATCGGTGTGAAAGGTCCCGCCGCACGATCAGAAACCGCGAGCGTGATGGGCCGCGAGCCGAAGTGATCGTCGTGAGCATCCCAACGAATCTCGAGTTTGCCCGCGTGTTCGCCGCCGGCGAGCGAAGCACCGGTGAGTCGTGCGCGCGGTTTGTTCACATCGACGCCGATCCAAATATCCGCGGCGTCGCCGGCTTGCGGCGTGTTACTCGCCAGGCCGTTGCGACCCACGATCACAATGCGAAAGCCATAGACGGCCTCATTGCTGACTTCGACTTCGAAGGGTGTGACGCGATCGGGATCGGAGCCCCACTTCATCCACGTCCTACCTTGATCGGCAGTGCCCCACAGTTCGACATCGGCGACGCCTTCGGGGCCAATCGATTCGACGTCGTAGTCGAGGCTGAAGCGTTTGTTGGCCGTCATCCGCGGTCGTGCGCCGCTGGGTGCGGGAATCGCTTCGACGCGCCGCGGCGCAGCGCCATTGATCGATTCCGGGCGAATCGCTGGTTCAGAGCGAATCGTTTCCGGCCGCGGCAAATCGCTCGGTGGCCTTTCGTTGGCCGGCGCATTGAAGGCCGGCTGTTGTTGCTCGGGTTCGAACGGACGGAAGTTGCCGTCGCTCGTGCCATTGCCGGGTGGTGGCGGCAACAGTTCGCCGGTGTTCGCCGGTCGCGCCGAAGTTTCGGCCGCGGACGAGTACGGATTGCGCACTAGTTGCGGTGAAGCAGGTTGTTCGCCGGCTTCTTCGCGCGGCGGCGGCAAGGTGTTTTGCGGACCGACGCGCGCGAGCGCCGTGTTCGGCTGTGGGCGGAGCGGACCATCGACACTTCGCTGCGGCAGGCGCGCGTAAGGATCGTTTTGTTCGGGCGTCCAACGCTGCGACAGCGCGGCGTTGCCAGGCTTAGCGGGCACGAGCGCGGCCTGGCCTTCTTCGCCGCCAGGTTGCAGCGCGAACGATTGCGAGACGATCGTTTTGTTGCCAGCCGTATCGGCAGCTTCGCCGCGGAGAATCATTTGCGTCGTTCCTGCCGGCGGCTGGAAACTGGCGTTCGCAGTGAATTGACCGCGCGTCGATTGCGGCTTTTCTGCCGTGATCTCCTGCCAGCCATCGGCGCCGGCGGCTTGCCATTCGAGGCGGATGGTATTCGCCGCGAGAAACGGATCGGTAGCAGTCCAGTGAACCGTAACTTTGCCGGAAGCTTCGAGCTTGGGAATGATTTGCAGCTGCGGCTTGGTGGTATCGACGATCAGGCGGAGTTGCACCGCCCGCTGATCACCGCGATCGCCCGTACCATCGGCATTGACGGTTTGCGTCGCGAACCAGAACTCGGCATCGCGCTTGGCACGGAAGCGGAACGACTTTTCGGCCGGCTTCACTTCTTGATACAGCTGCCAACCTTGGCCCTGATCGAGCGAGACATAGATCCGCACGAGCGACGGCGCTCGGCCTTGAGCATCGGTGGCGCGAACCGTGAACGGAATGATGACGTCGGACTGTGCGGTGATGTATTGCGGGGCCTGAGGTTTCGCTGCTGGTCGCGCAGTCTGGGCGTGAGCCGGCATCATGCCACAAAGGCACGCCGACAGCGCCACACCGTAGACCAGCAACGGTCGCATTGCGGATACTCGAATTCCCCCCGGATGCGGGCTCTCCGCTAGAGCCGCTGTAAAAACCTATCGGTGGTTCGTGTCGGATGACTTGAATCGAAGGTTTCGGGTAGAAGGGCTGCGTAATCTGGGAGGATTGTGGTGCGACAAAAGGACGTAAAGAAAACTTAGCAAGCGAAAAAAATGCGGCAAATCTTAACACCCCTCGCCCCCAATCCCTGGAAAAATCCTCGGTCTTCAGTATGATCGAATCCACAGGACTGCGCTGGACATTTAGGCTCGCTTGAGTACCCAAGTAATGTTTTCAGCGTCGAAGGACGAACGGATTCGCCCTCAGGCCCCACCCCATCGGGGTCTACTTCCTGCAGTGATTTAGCTAGGAACCGCACCTCTCCACGGTGCCGATCATTGCGAGTTTGGCCGAGCCGAACGGGAAGAGCCTCTTGAGCGCGACGGCTGTCGCCCATCCCCGATTAACCCCCTCCACCTTGTTGGCGTTTGCGGAGCATTATCTACATGTCAGGTCGTATTTCTCGAGTCCGGGATTCGGTTGAAGTTCGCACACGTAAGAAACAACAGCGGAAGTCCTTCTTCGAAAGCCTCGAAGATCGTTCGATGATGGCCGTTCTGTATTGGCAGGGGGATGTCAGCAACGCTTGGAGCAACCTGGCCAACTGGACGACGAATCCAGCCGTTGATACCGCACCGGCAGTGGCAGTGACGAGCGGCGACACGCTGAACTTCGCCACCGCGACGGTCAATTTCAATACGGGTGCGGCCCAGGGTTACACACCGAATAACGACATCGCGGGTCTGAACAACCTGACAATCAACATCACTGACGGCGGAGCGTCGGACTTCACCCTCAGCGGTGCGGCTGTTGGTCTGTCGGGAACTCTGACGAGCGCGGTGAGCGTAGGTACCGGCGCGACGATCAGCATGCCGTTGACCGTGGCAGCGACTGATTTCAACGTCACTGCGAACCTCACGGCAAGCGGCGTGGTTGGCGGCACGAGCTTGTCGAAGAGTGGCGCGGGGACGCTGATTCTCTCGAACAACAACACGTTCAACGGTGGCGCCACCGTGAACTTGGGGACGCTCAATCTGCAGACCGGCGCAGCGGGGCTCGGCAACATCAATCCGCTGGGCAGCGGCGCGCTGACCGTGAATAACGGCGCCAACGTAGTCGTTTCGCAGAGCTCGGCCACCAACGTGGGCTTGCAAAATTCGCTCTCGCTGAGCTGGTACAACACCGGCGCAGCGACGGCGTTGATCACCGGCATCGGCAATAACACCACCACAGGTGGTTTGCTGGGAGTGGCCGCGCAGGGCAGCAAAATGCTGACTAGCGCCGTCAATTTTGGTAACGATGCCGCGTTTGCGGCAGCGAACTCAGCGCCGCTGACCGGCGCTGCGATGACGGCCACCGACAACTTTATGACCTTGCAACGGGGTTATTTCACTCCGTCGGTTACGGGTACTTATCAGTTCGGTGTCGGCAATCAGGCCGGTGGTGCGAGCATCGATGACGAAGCCGCCATTTATCTCGATACCAGCTTGAACGGCACGTTCGATCAGACGGCTGGTGAACGCGTGGCCTATATCGGCGCTGTGGGCAACGACGCCGGAGCGGCGGTTAATCTGACGGCCGGCGTGGCCTATCCGATTGCCATCGCGTTTCGCGAAGGCACGGGCGGTTCGAATTTGATTGCCAATGTGCAGCGAACCGTCGGTGCGCCGACCGTGGCTTGGACCAACATCAATCCGGGCACCGGCAGCGGCGTGGGAACGTTCTCTGCTTATGCACCGACGACCGGTGGCGCGTTCAACAACGTGGTCAATCTCAACGGCACGGCTGCGATCGAGATTCAAGTTCCCAACTTTGCCTTCACCTCGCTCAATGCAGCTGCCGGCAGCACGCTGAACGTGAACGGCACGGGAACCGGCGCGAACACGACCTTGACCTTCGGCTCGGCGGTGCTCGCCGGCGCGTTCAATATCAACACCAACACCGCGCAGGCTGCGGTTCAAGGCGTGGTCAGCCAAACCGTGGCAGCCAACTTCACCAAGGCCGGCACGAATGTACTCACGCTGCACGGCACGAACACCTACGGAGGCGTGACTGCCATCACGGCAGGGACGTTGCGAGTCGGCAATCAGAACGCGCTCGGTACGATCGCGGGCGGTACGACGATCAACGGTACCGGCACGCTCGATATTCACGGCTTCCGCATCGGTCCTGACGGCAACGAACCGATCACTGCCGAAGGAACCGGCGTGGGTGGCAATGGTGCGATCATCAATACGCGCACCGCGGCAAATCTGGCTGTGATTCGCACCTTGTCGCTGAGTGGCAACGCCACGTTCAGCTCAAACAGTCGCTGGGATATTCGTGACGACGCTGCTGATCCCGTGACGTTCGATATGAACGGCTTTACGCTGACGAAGGTCGGCGGAGCGGAACTGTGCATCGTCAACGGCACGATTCTGAATCCTGGCAGCGTGAATGTGAACGCCAATATCTTCCGCCTGGAAGGTACGACGGCGTACAACGGCACCGGTACCATCAGCGTGGCAACCGGAGCAACTCTCGATGTTTACGGAGCTACGCCGCAAACGCACAGCGTCAATATCGCTTTGGTGCCTGGCGCCAATTTTACAACCAGCTCATCGGGTAGCGCCCTCGGACCAGGCCCAGTTTTTACGGGGTCGCTGACTCTCAGTGGCAACGGCAATGCGAACATGAACCTGGTGCGCGATACAACGTTCACGGGGCAGGTCACAGGCACGGGTGGCTTCAATAAAAACACGTCGGCCGGTGTGCTCACACTCACCAACAACACCAATAACTACGCTGGCACGACGGCAGTGAACGCCGGCATGTTGGTCGTTACTCAGCCGAACGCGCTGGGTGCGACGACGGCAGGGACGAGCGTTGCCATCAACGCATCGTTGCGCTACGACGCGACGGCTGGTGCGATTACGGCAGCGGCGGAACCACTGCTGCTGAACGGCCTGGGCTTGAACAACGGCGGCGCGCTGCAAAGCATGGGGAACGATGTAACCCTGAGTGGCCCGATCGCATTGGCGACAGATTCGACGATTTCCAGCAACACGGCAGCGCGGACGCTGACGCTCAACGGCGCGGTGAATCCGGGGGTCAACAGCGATCTGTTGCTCGCCGGCCCCGGCAACTTCGATATCAACGGCGACATCAGCCAAGACTACTACACGCTGTCGCCGTTCACTGCTCGTGTCTTTACCGGTGCTGCTCCGGACTTGCTGAGCCCGACGGTCGCGACGAACTTCATCAATGGAACCACCGTTCCGACTCGCTCCAACGCCTACAACGGCCCGCTGCAATTTGCCAACGCGGCAGCCTTCAGCGCGATCTACACGACGGCGATTACGCTGGGTGATAACTTCACCGACACGTACGAAGCCACTCTGACCGTCACCACTCCAGGCACCTACACCTTTGCCGGCACCAACAACGACGACGGCGTGCAGATCTGGCTCAAGCCAAGCGCCAACGCGGCGTTCGGCGCGGGCGACCAGCTGTACGCAGCCGTTCCTGGCAATAGCAATACGACGGTGGCCACGCGCACTCTGACTCCCGGCACTTACACCTTGCTGTATGTGCATCGCGAAAACACGGGCGGCGAATCCTTCACTGGCCGCATCGGTTCACCGGGCCAATTCGGTGTCACCGATGGCACGACGTTACCGGTCGTGAATCCTGCCGCTCCGCCGGTGTCGTCGAGCCAAGTCGTCAAGACTGGCGCAGGCAATTTGAATCTCTCGGGCAATAACAGCTACACCGGCGTGACGCTCGTGCATCAAGGGACGCTGACCGTCGACTCGAACAACGCGCTGGGTGCGTCGACTCCGGTAACGTCCGACGTGACGATTGGCGCTCTTGCTCAGCAATGGCAAGTCGGCATCGATAACAATGCCAATAGTGAGTTCGCCGTGGAAGGTGGCACGATCAATGCCGCGCCTGGTAGCGCCACGGTGAAGGATGACGACTGGTATTTCGCCGGTACTTATCCGGCGCCGATCGGCGTGGTGGCAGCTGACGAACCGCTCACGAATTTTGAACGGGCGATCACGAACGCTGATCCGACCCGCCGCATTCACTTCAACGCCGCAGCCGTCGAAGGGGACGACAACTATCAGTTGCTCATCGACATCGTGGCGAGCAACTTCACCGGCGGCAACATTCCGATTCAAGTGCAAGTGAACGGCGTGACGGTTCATGCGGCGACGATCTCGGCCGATGGTCTCGTCACCACGCCTGTCTTCACGGGTGCATCGGTGGGGATGACGACGGGCGACAATGTGGTGACCATCACCCGCACCACGGGCGCTGGAACGGGCACGCACGTCCAGTTCGACTACATTCGGCTCAACCGTCAGGGCGTGGTTTATGGCGCGTCGAACACGCAACTCGAACCGGGCACTTCGCTGACCGTGACGGGCGGCATCACCTCGCCGGAATCGATCACTGCGAATGGCGCTGCTGGCATCTTTGCAACCGCTGGCGCGAACACCGTGAGCGGCGGCGTGAATATGCTCACCAACACGACCTACGACGTTTCGGGCGGAGCCAGCCTGGCTTTGACTGGCACCGTTTCGGGAGCGACCGCCAATCTGACGAAGGTGGGAGCCGGCACGCTTACGCTGGCGGGCACCAATACCTACGGTGGCACGACGGGCGTGAACGTGGGCACGTTGGTGCTGCAAGGCGGCAACGCAATTTTGAACACAGCCGGCGCTGTCTCGGTTGCCAACGCTGCCACGCTGCAACTCGATGCGAGTGAATCGATCTCGGCCTTCAGTGGCGCCGCGACCAGCACGCTGGCCTTGGCAGGCAATGCGTTGACTGTGCTGACCGGCAACGTGCCCGTCGGCAATGTGACGACCGCCAATGGCCGCATCAATGCGTCGGCCGGCGCGATTGTCGATAACAACGCAGCCGCGATGAATATCACCGGCACCGGCATCGTGCTGAATTCGACCGCAGGCGTGGGTTCGGTGGCTGATCCGCTCGAGACAACGCTCAGCGCGCTCGAAGCGGCTGGTGGCACTGGCGGCGTGTTCATTAGCAACACTGGCAATCTGACGCTCGGCGGCATCTCGGCCTTGATCGGCGTTTCGGGTGGCGACGACCTGGTGATCACGACGACGGGTAGCATTAGCATTCCCGAAGTGATCGCAGCGAGTGGTGTGGGTAGCGACGTGCTGTTGACGGCAACCGATGCCGCGGCTGCCGGTCAAGACATTGCCGTGAATGCCAACATCACGGCTGGCGGCGTGATCACGCTGTCGGCTGGTGACAATGTGACGATTCCCACTGGCACGCGACTCGCTGCCGCTGGCACCGTGACCGTCAACATCGACGCCGGCAATGCCGATCCGGGTGTGGGTGGCTCGCTGGTATTTGATGGCGACATCGACGCACTGAATGCGGTGTTCAACGGGGCTGGCGATACCAACGGCGATTCGTTCGATGTGCGCCCCGATCAAGATGCGGGTGATGTCCTCACGCCGATTCAAGTGAACGGCCTGGCCCCGATCACGGGTGTTTATCCGGTGGGCGATCGCCTGATTGCCGATATCATCGGGCTGGGCATTCCGACGTTGACGCTGGGCGCGGCTCGCAGCGGTTCGTTCAACTTCGGCGCTTTGGCAGCTTCGCTGACCTATAGCGATATCGAGAGCGTTGTGACCGATCCGGCCGCTTTGGCGTTTCATCTCGTGCTCGACATGCGGTTCTCGGGTTACCAGAACGGCGTGGCCGATACGATCAACGCCCGACTGAATCCGGCAGGAACCGATCTGCTGCTCGATGTGAACGGCGGCAACGTGTTCACCGGCGCTGCCAGCGGCATTCAATCGCTGACGGTCATCGGTTCGACCGACAACGACTCGTTCACCATTCAGGAAACGGCGGGTGGGCTGCCGAAGTTCAAGAGTGCCGCACCAGCCGTGAACAACAGCGGCATTGGCGGCGGCGTGAGCGCTGGCTCGCACTTGGGCTCGGCTGCCGATCTGTTGCTCGAGACTCTACTGCCGGCTGGCACGCCCTGGGATGCCGATGATGCCACGGTTCACTTCGACGGCGGTGTGGGTGGCAGCGACTCGCTCACCGTGAATTACACGACGACCAACACCACGGGTCTCTTCAGCGATACGAACGATGCCGGCAATAGCGGCAACCTGTTGACGTCGGCTGGTACCTTCCCGACGCTCACGACGCCAACGCTGCTCCTGTCGTTTGCCAATGTCGAACCGGTGAATCTGAATGGCGCTGGCGGCGCGCTGCTGGCCGATGCCACCGGCACGGCTGCAACTGCCAATCTCACCGTGACCGACAGCGGTCCGGCCACGACGATTGCCGGTGACGGCGGCTTTGCTCCGACCACGTTCGCGGGCTATCAATCGGCAACGCTGGTTGGCGGCGGCGGCGCTGAGTCGATCAACGTCGTCAGCGTCGACAATGCCACGCTCACCAATCTGACGGTGCTCGGCGGCAATACCAACGATCTGCTCGGTATCGCCGGTGGCGACGCCTCGGCCGATACGCTGCGGATCAGCTCGCTCCCTGCGACCGTCGCGGCTTTGCTGCGCGGCAACGCTGGCAGCGACAACTTCCAACTCTTCGACGCCGGCAACTCGGTCGACAACATTGCGGGCAACGTGACCATCGACGGCACGGATGGCAACCTCGGTGGCAACACCGACACGCTGACCATTGTGAACACCGGCAGCAGCAATGCCGACGCGGCGATCATTGGCGCGGTTGCTCCGGGCTCATCGCAGGATTACTTCATTGATGGCGTGACGACTGCCGTCAGCACCGACGTGGTCTTCCGCAACATCGACGTGCTGAACTACACCGGCACGACGTTCAATGATTCGATCGACGCTCGGCTCGTGAACACGACTCCGACTCAGCACGACTTGAACACCCTCAACCTCAGCGGTTGGACCGGCGCCGATCAATTCCTGCTCTATACCTCGGATCAAGCCGGTGGCACGGGCGCCAACAACACGCCGACCGGCGTGGCCAGCGGCGTGAACAACGTCAATCTGTACGGCGATGCTCCAGGCAATCCGAATCTCGCCGACGGCGGTGATACCTTCGGCCAAAGCCCGGTCGGCATCAGTGGCACGGGCGCCAACAACGTCGGTCTGGCAACGCCGAGCACGACGCGGATGATTCGGCCGAGCACGAGCACGACCATCGCGATTGACGGTGGTCAGCCGAGTGGTCTGGTTTCGCCGCAAGGGGACGTGGCCGGTGATGTCATCAATGTCGATATCAGCGCACTGACGAATGCCACGCCTGTGGTTGTCTCGACGTTCTCGCCGGGCACCGTGGTTGCGAGTGGCATTCAGCCGCTGACTTGGACGCAGATTGAAGACATCAACCTGGTCGATCAAGGCTTGCTGACCAACGTGCAGATGGGCGACTTGTTCGCGCGGGCGACTCCGGGCGCCGACCTGATTCAGATGACGGCAAATCCGACCACGGCGAATCCGAACCAGGTTCGGCTCCGTATGACGACCACGATCGGCAACTACAGCGCGTCGAACAAGACGATCATCTACGGCGGAGCGGGGAACGACACCCTCTCGCAGAGCAATCTCACCATTCCCGCCGAGTTCTACGGCGAGGCTGGCGACGATTATCTCACTGGCGCGATGAACAACGACTGGCTGGTGGGCGGCGCCGACAACGACCGCATCAACGGCAGCGGTGGCGACAACATCATCTGGGGTGACAATGCTCCGACGACTAGCGACCCGAACCCGCAGGATGCCTTGACCGGCGGCAACGATACGCTGAGCGGTCTCGGCGGCAACGACGTCTTCTACGGCAGCGGCGGCAACGACATCGTCAGCGGCGGCGCTGGCAACGACTACGCCAGTGGCGGCGCGGGCGATGACTCGCTGGATGGCAACGACGGCGACGATCGGCTGTACGGTGGCGCGGGCAACGACGTGATCGGCGGCCAGAACGGCAACGACTTGATCAGCGGCGGCGCTGGCAACGACAAGCTGTATGGCGGCACCGGTTCGGACGTGATCATCGGTGGCGATGGCATGGACACGCTCGACGGCAGCGACGGCAACGATCTGCTGGTGGGCGGCATGGTGGCTGGTGAAACGAGCAGTCGCACGAGCGCTGCCAACACCATGACCTTCAGCCCGGCCAACTACACCAACGGCACGGATAACGATGCCGCGCTGCTGACGCTGCTGGCTCAATGGGCCACGAGCAACGATTCGTCTGCACTGGGTGCGATCACGCACGACCATGTGGCCGATCAACTGAGCGGCGGCGCTGGCAACGATAACTTCTGCTGGGAAGCGGTTGACGTCGCTCCGGGCATTGCCCCGTCCGACTTCGGCGTCGGTGATCAGCGGTTTGGCCCGAATGCCTAAGCCGTTGTAGCCACGCTCGCCCGAGCGTGGGCTGCGCTGGCTATTTCCACTTCGGCGGCCGTTTTTCAAAAAACGCCGCCAGGCCTTCGGTGGCCGCTTCGGTGGTGCGAGCCGTGGCGCTTACGGCCGCGCCGGCAGCCAGGTGCGTGAAGACTTGCTCGCCGATGTTTTCGTAGAGCATGCGCTTGGTGAGTTGAATCGCCTCCGGCGCCGATTCGGCGATTTCCTTGGCGATCTCGTGAGCGTGCGCCCAAATCAAATCTTCGGCCACAATCTCGTGGTAAATGCCCAGGCGATGGGCTTCCGCGGCCGTGATCGTTTGCGCGCGGAGCAGTAGATGCGTCGCTGCGCCGCCACCCGCGCGAAACGCCAACAACGGCGAGACCATTCCCGCCACGATTCCACGTTTGGGTTCTGGCAGCGCGAACTTGGCCTCTCGCGTAGCGAGAACAATATCGCTGGCCAGCAACAACCCCGCGCCGCCGGCGAAGGCGGGGCCGTTTACTGCGGCGATAATCGGCTTCGGAAACCGCAGCATTTGCTCGATCAGCTCACGATAGAGCTCGCTGTCTTCATACCACTGCTGCTGAGCATCCGGCTCGGCCGCCGTTTGTTGCATTTCGCCCAGATCCATGCCGGCACAAAAGACAGAACCGCTGCCAATGAGAATGACAGCGCGAACCTGCTTCTCGCCGTGAAGATCGGTGAAGGCTTGCGACAGATCGCGAATCATCTGCCGCTTGAGGGCGTTCCGCTTTTCCGGGCGACTGAGAATGATGGTGCCGGAAGGGACATTTTTTTTGACGTTGATCGACATATCGCATTTCCTGGGTTGATCGGCGGATTCTAGCAAAAAGCCAGGAGCCCGATGCTGCGGCCGAATCCCCAGAAAAATGCAGTTATGAAATCGGAGTTATCTGGTTAGCAGATCCTTAGCGAGTGGTTATAAAAGGTTATGGACTTGCGCAGTCTATTTTGCGCAAGTGATGAACCGCCAAGAGCTTCCGTCGCTCACGAATTGTTATAACTGGTTATATTATAACCCCCTGACGGCTGGGCATTCTGAGTCGCCTGGCGCTGATCAACCTCTCGATTGAGTCGCTCCATGAAATACCTCCTCGCTTTGTTGTTCATTGGCGTCGCAGCTGTCTGCCTGGCAGCTGAACCGGCGGCGCGGTTTGTCAGTTCGCATGGCGACGCCAAAGGCGTGGAGCTGGTGCGAGGCGAATCGCGGGCGATCTTGAGTCCAGCCGGCGGACGAGTGCTGGAGTTTTCGGTCGGCGGCAAGCAGGCGCTGTGGTTCGATGAAACCGAAAAGAGCGTGCCAGCGGGGAAGCAACGGCCGATGAGTGCGGGGCGGTTTGACATCGGCCCGGAGTTGACGATTGCAGCCCATCCGAAATTGTGGGCGGGTGATTGGAAACTGGAGATCACCGGCGAAGCGTCGGCGATGCTGACGAGCGAGAAAGACGAAGCAAGCGGCATGCAGCTGCGGCGATACTTTACGCTGAACGAAAACGGCGGCCTGTCGTGCAAACAGTTGATGACGAATATTTCGGCCGATACGAAAGAGGTCTGCCATTGGGGCCGATCGTTTTCGCCGGGCGGCGGCATCTGCCTCATTCCGCTAGTGGGTCAGAGCAAGTTCCCGAGCAAGTACGCGATGTACGAAGACTCGGCGATCATCAACGTTCGCAACCAGGACGAAAAAATCCGCGAGCGCGACGGCTTCCTCGAAATCCTGTCGCCGCCGCGGAAGCCGAAGCTCGGCTTCGATTCTTATGCGGGTTGGCTGGCGTATGTCATGCCCGGCGACGTTCTGTTTGTGAAGCGTTGGTCGGTGCAGCCGAACCGCGTTTACAACGAAGCGGCGGGGCTGACGCTATCGGTGTGGTATCCGGCTGGCGCGCGGATCGAGCTCGAACCAATCGGCCCGCGCGAGGTATTGCAGCCGCAGCAATCGGCGGCGTTCACCGAGCATTGGTTCGTGCTGCAGCATCCATTTCCCAAGGCTGGGGAGTCGGTGGATTTGGTGAAGTTGCGAGCGCAGGTGGAAGGGCTGTGGAAGTAAATGCGGTTCGCGCGTTCACTCGATGTGCGATGACCTAAGTTGTCGCTGCCGAATCCACAATGAAGTTCACAAGGTTCTTTGAAAATCTGGTTGTGAGTTATTTGGCACAGCCGAGCTCGAGCTCCATGAAGAATGCTCCCGGCAGCGGATTGCTGTAGTAAGGAGCAATCGGTTGAAAGCCAAGCCGGCGATAGAGATCGATGGCCGGCTGCATTTGCGGACTGAGCGTATCGAGCCGGAGGCGTTGGTAACCCAGACGGCGAGCCTCGGCGATGATGCGTTCGCCAAGCGCGGGTCCTAAGCCGAGGCCACGAAATTGCGGCCGGACGTACAACCGCTTTACTTCACCGATGCCGGGCTCAAGGGAACGAACGGCCACACAACCGGCCGGCTGATCGTCAACAAGTGCGAGCAGCAGGCAACCGCCAGGCGGCGAGTACTTGCCGGGGAGTTCGGCCAACTCTTGGGCGACGTTTTGAAAGCCGAGATCGATGCCGAGCGAGTCGACATATTCCAGAAACAGCGCGCGAACGGCGACCAAGTGGTGCGACTCGGCGAGGACGATCGATGGGGTCATGCCGTGCAGTATGACGGATGGCGGGCTCGCTAGCACGCAGCCCTACGACCCCTTCATTGACGCTATCGTCCCTCACTGGTACATTTTTCGCTTCATTTCTAGCGAGTTTTTGCCGATTTGATGGGCTTTGACTCGTACCGCGAGCGTGGGCTTGCGGGGAACCGCGTTTGAATCGCGATTTAGGCTCGATTTTTCGATTTGGGAAGCATTTTCATGGCCAAAGCTCGTCCTGCAGCCGCCGCATCCAACGGCAAAATGACCTATTACTTCAGCAAGACCAAGACCGAAGGCAAGGGGCTGAGCAAGCAGCTGCTGGGCGGAAAGGGTTTGAATCTCGCCGAAATGACGAGCATTGGTCTGCCGGTGCCGCCGGGCTTTACGATCACCACGGAAGTTTGCGACGGCTACTACAAGAGCGGCAAGAAGTTGCCCGCCGGTTTGATGGACGAAGTGCGGAAGAACATCGCCGCTCTGGAAAAGGAACTCGGCAAGAAGTTTGGCGACGACAAGAGCCCGCTGCTCGTGTCGGTTCGCTCCGGCGCCGCCCTCTCGATGCCGGGCATGATGAACACCATTTTGAACCTCGGTCTGAACGACGTTTCGACCGAAGGCTTGGCCAAGGCCACGGGCAACGAACGCTTTGCGTATGACGCCTATCGCCGCTTGATCAACATGTTCGGCGACGTAGTGATGGACGTCGGCCACGAACATTACGAACACGCGTTCGACAAGATCAAGAAGAAGTACAAGGTCACTGCCGATACCGACGTGCCGGCCGAAGGCCTGAAGGAATTGTGCGTCGCTTACAAGGAAGTTTATAAGAAGCACACCGGTAAGGACTTCCCGCAGGATCCTTACACCCAGCTCGAAGCTTCGATCGAAGCGGTGTTCAAGAGCTGGATGGGCGCCAAGGCCGTTACGTATCGCGAAGTCGAAAACATTCGCGGTTTGCTCGGCACGGCGGTGAACGTGCAATCGATGGTGTACGGCAACATGGGTGACGACAGCGGCACGGGTGTCGCTTTCACCCGCGATCCGAACACCGGCAAGAACGAATTCTTCGGCGAGTTCCTGGTCAACGCCCAAGGCGAAGACGTCGTCGCTGGTATCCGCACGCCGCAGCCTGTCGCCGAAATGCCGAAGTGGAACAAGGCCATCCACAAGCAACTGCTCGAGATCAAGGACATTCTCGAGAAGCACTACAAGGACATGCAGGACATCGAGTTCACCATCGAAAAGAAGGTGCTCTTCATGCTGCAGACCCGCAACGGCAAACGGACCGGCACCGCTGCCGTGAAGATGGCCGTCGACATGGTCAAGGAAAAGCTGATCGACGAAAAGGAAGCCATCCGCCGCATTCCGGCCGGTGACCTTTCGCAGCTGTTGCTGCCGAGCCTTGATACCAAGGCTTTGGAAGATGCTCGCGAGAAGAAGCTCGTGCTGACGACCGGCTTGCCGGCTTCGCCGGGCGCTGCCGTGGGCAAGCTCGCCTTCACCGCCGAAGAAGCGGTCGAACGTGCCGCTGCTGGCGAACGCGTCATTCTGTGCCGTAGCGAAACCAGCCCCGAAGACGTGGCCGGTATGCACTCGGCCGCCGGTATTTTGACCAGCACGGGCGGCATGACCAGCCACGCGGCGGTGGTCGCTCGCGGTTGGGGTCGTTGCTGCGTCGTCGGCGCCGGCGAAATGTCGATCGACGAAAAGGGCAAGAAGATGACCATCAAGGGTAAGACCTATGGTGGTAACGATGTCATCACCATCAACGGCACGACGGGCGAAGTGTTCGCCGGGACGATGGCCACGATGGAACCCAAGCTCGGCGGCGACTTTGCCACTGTGATGAAGTGGGCCGATAAGTACCGCACGCTGGGCATTCGCACGAACGCCGATTCGCCGGAAGATTCGCAGCGTGCTCGCGACTTCGGCGCCGAAGGCATTGGTCTCTGCCGTACGGAACACATGTTCTTCGGCGACGACCGCATTGCTGCAATGCGTGAGATGATCCTCGCGACCGAATTGGACGCTCGCAAGGCCGCTCTGGCCAAGCTGCTGCCGTTCCAACGCGAAGACTTCGTTGGCATCTTCACGGCGATGAAGGGCTTGCCAGTGACGATCCGCCTCTTGGATCCGCCGCTGCACGAATTCCTCCCGCACGAAGCCAAGACGCAGGACGAACTCGCCAAGCAGATGGGCGTAAAGCCGGCCTTCATCAAGGCTCGCGTCGCTCAACTGCACGAAGCGAACCCGATGCTCGGCCATCGTGGTTGCCGCCTCAGCGTTACCTATCCTGAAATCCTCGAGATGCAGGTTCGCGCGATCATCGAAGCGGCCATCATCTGCAAGGGGAAGAAGATCGACGCCAAGCCGGAAATCATGATTCCGCTCGTCGGCACCGCGGTCGAACTGAAGTATCTGAAGGACCTGACGCAGAAGACGATCGACGAAGTCATCGCCGAGAAGAAGTTCAAGGGATCGCTCGACACGCTCATCGGCACGATGATCGAGATTCCTCGCGCTGCTCTCACGGCCGACCAAATCGCCGAGCATGCCCAGTTCTTCAGCTTCGGCACGAATGACCTGACGCAAATGACGTTTGGCTTCAGCCGCGACGACATCAATAGCTTCTTGCCCGACTACCTGAAGAAGGATCTGCTCACGGCCGATCCCTTCCAAACGCTCGATCAATCGGGCGTTGGTCAGCTCGTCGAAATGGGCGTGCAGAAGGGCCGCAAGACCAACAAGGATCTGAAGGTCGGCATCTGCGGCGAACACGGCGGCGACCCGGCCTCGGTGGACTTCTGCCACCGCGCTGGCTTGAACTACGTCAGCTGCTCGCCGTTCCGCGTGCCAATCGCCCGTTTGGCTGCCGCTCAAGCGGCGATCAAGCACGCGAAGTAGTGCTTGCCAAATGGCGCTACGTGCGTCGTTGAATAAAAATCGAAGCCGGAACGAGCGATCGCTTGTTGCGGCTTTTTTTGTTGTAAAATTGGCTCGCGCAAATCCTCTCTCCTCTCGGGAATCTCTGCCGTGTCCTCACCCTTCATCGGCGAATTTTGTGGCACGGCGACGTTGATCCTGCTGGGAGACGGCGTTGTCGCTGGCGTGCTGCTCGCGAAATCGAAAGCGAACAATGGCGGCTGGATTGTCGTCTCTGCCGGCTGGTGCTTTGCCGTGGTCTGCGGCATCTTTGTGTCGAAGGCGCTCGGCGGCGAAGGAGCTTTGAATCCTGCTGGACCGATCGCCGACGCGATCCTCAATCACGGGCCGTGGCAAAAAACTCTGGAGATGGTCGCTGGTCAGTTTTGCGGCGCGTTCTTCGGCGCGATCCTGGTTTGGCTTCATTACTTGCCGCATTGGGCGGAGACGAAAGAC
This sequence comes from Anatilimnocola floriformis, assembly GCF_024256385.1. Lineage (NCBI taxonomy): Bacteria > Pseudomonadati > Planctomycetota > Planctomycetia > Pirellulales > Pirellulaceae > Anatilimnocola > Anatilimnocola floriformis. The sequence goes on along the minus strand of NZ_JAMLFW010000001.1, from coordinate 1,728,617 downwards.
CAGGCGGCTAAGCTTGGCGTGTTTTGCACGGCGCCGGCGATTCGCAACTATCCATGGAACTTCTTCAGCGAGTTCCTCGGCACGTTTGCCCTGATCTTCATCGCTTCTGCCGTGGGCGACACAATGCTGGTCGATGGCATGAAGCCGCCGCTCGTCGGCTTGATTGTCTGGGCTATCGGTCTCTCGCTGGGCGGGACGACGGGCTATGCCATCAATCCCGCTCGCGATCTCGGCCCGCGGTTGGCTCATGCCTTGTTGCCGATCGCGGGCAAAGGTGGCTCCGATTGGGCTTACTCGTGGGTGCCGGTCGTTGGTCCCTTCGCGGGCGCGATTGCCGCGCTCGCGGTTTATAAACTACTGCGTTCGTAACTAACTAGCTGCCCCATCGGTGGCGGCTGGTTCGGCTGCGGCGCTTGTTTCCTCGGACGCAGCGCCTTCGGTTTTAGCCGGCAGCGGTTTGGCCTTCGGCAGTTTCTTGACCTTTTTATCCTTATTGGCGACCGGTGCTGGGCGGTTGTTTTCCGGGAAGAGGGCAGCCGCGGTTCGCTTGAGTTCGGCGAGGCGTTCCTCGGTTGAAGTGATCTCATCTGACAGTTTGCGAGCGAGCTCTTCGCGGCGCTGAATGAACGATTGCACTTCGGCCAACAGCGGCGTGCCATCGGCAGGTGCACTGACTGGCGCGGCTTCGGGCGCAGCAGCGGCCGGCTTGGCAACAGGAGCGGTTTCTTTGGCGGGCGCGGAATTTTGAGGAGAAGGCTTGGCAGTCACGTGGTTACTCCGTTGCTTTTTGGGCGACATCGACGAATCCTCCGGTGAACGAGGGAGCGCGACAAGTTGATAAAATGCGATCCATCGGAGAAGGCATTTTAGCAACTTTGCTGGAGCGGAATTAAGCGGATGTCGGAACTCGTCGCTTATCACGAAGCTGGTCATGTCTTGCTGGCAGTGCTGCTCGGCGGACGCGTACGCTCGGTGACGATCGAGCCCGATCGAGATGACGGGCCGGAGCGCTATGGCGATACGCAAATCCTCTGGCCCCGGGGGCGTTGGCCGGCTCGTGAGCAGGCCGAAAAGGACGTGCAGGTCGCGCTCGCCGGGCCGGTGGCGGAGATGATTCACACGGGCGATCCGTTTCATCCAGGATTCGTCGCCGAATGGGCCAACGATTGGCAAGTAGCCTGGGAAGCAGCCGCGCCGTTCTTCGCCGATGAAGTACAGCGGCTGCGCTATCTAGAGCAAGTTTCGCTGCGACTGCATCGGCAGTTGAGTCGCGATGATTACTGGGCCGCGCTGGCCGCCGTTGTCGATCATCTGCTGGCGCACGATACGCTCGAAGGAGAAGAAGTCGAGGAGATTCTCTCGGCCTGGCTGTAGCAGTAGGCGCTTAGCTCTTGATCGTTCAGCTCTTCGCGAGGTCGGCCAGCCGTTCCTCATTCGTAACCCATTTCACTTCATCGCCGACGCGAATCGTGCCGCCGTTGACCACCACGGCCCGAATTCCGCCGCGGTTCTTCAGCGACTGTTTCATGAACGGGAACGTCATCTTTTCGAGATAGCCGCAGGGTGCGCAGTCTTCGAAGCCGAAGAGCACCACCTCGCCAACGCGAAAGTACTTCGAGAGCAAATCGGCCAACGGAACGCCGCGAACCAGCAAGTTTCGCCGCGTGAGCAAATGCGTGATCGGCAGCCCTGATTCCTCGCAAGCCGCCACGATAGCTTCTTCGGAGATCAGCGTGACGTGCTGCTCATCCTTAACACGGCCACGTTGGCCGGCTCCTTTGCCCGCCGAGTAACGATCGCCCGCGATGCCCTTGTCGGTGATCACCGCGGTTTCGATGGCCTCCAGCGGCGCCTTGGCTTTAGGTGCAACGCCGATGGCGAGAAGTTGGCCGTGGAAATTGAGAGACGTATCCATAACCTGATTGTATCGGTTACGTCTCCTCGCAAACCACCCTCGCTTGCATTGCGACTTAGCTTTTCGCCGCAGCCATCTTCTGCACCAACCCGCGCACTTCATCACTGCTGAGCGTCTTTTCGATCTTCAGCGAAGCCGGCACGTGCTCAAAAATGCGGAGCGCATTCCAAGTCCGTTCGATCGACGGCGGGCCGAGGAGGACGACGCGCTGACCTTCGAACTGCGGAATATCGACTGGGTAGGCTTCATTCCACAGCCACACGCTGCTGTGGGTGAAATCGTCGGCGGGTGGCAACTGACCGTTGGCCTGCACGGCGTGCCAATTGTAGAGATTCCAAAAGCCGGTGACCGTCTCTTCGGTTTGTTGCGGGCCGGCGCCGCGAGCAACTTCAGCGATGGACCGCGGCACTCGCGAGCCGGCCGCAATGCCGCTGCTGGGGAACGATTCCATCAACAGCGTGTGCAGCTGAAAGTTATCGGCGACGCCCGAGATGCGACCGACAATGCCGATGCCGGTTTGCGGCTCCAGCACCAGGATCGGCTCTTCGTGCATGATGCCGAGCATGACGTTCAGCCAATGGGCGCCTTGGTGAAAGGGCGCACACTGCTGTGCGAGCGGGCGCAGGCTGCTGGCCGCCATGCGAGCCATTTCGCTTGCCGAGTAGACCGCGACGGCGGGCCGCCACCACGTGTGCAGCGATTCCCAAGCGTTGTTTTCGGCCTGCATTTTCGGCGCGACCTGCCGGCGAGCTTCCTCAAAGGCAGCATCGTGCGCGTCCTGCTCTTCGTCGTCCTCGGCTTCCTCGTCTTTGTCTTTTTCGGTCGTGGCCGGCATCTTCGCCTTGCAGGCTTCAGCCAGCCGACCGCAGGCTTCGAGGATGGTTTTTAATTGCGTGCGCAGCGGCCCTGCCATCGGCTGCGGGTCGCAACCTTGCTCGACGAGCGCGCCGCAGATTAGCGCCAGGAACGCGCCTCGATAAACATCGCTCAAGCCGAAGTGCTTGGCGATTTCGGTCATCTGTTCGGTTAGTTCGAGCTTCGTGGCACTGGCAGTCGCTTCGAACAGTTGATCTCGAGCGCGATCGACGTCTTTCGGGGCTTTGTGGGGATTCTGGGCGGTAGCGATCAGGTTCTTGGTGGCGTTGAAAAGCATTCCATTTTCCTAAACATCCTCTGCTCGCATTTTGGAGAAGAGGGGCGGGTGAGGGACCAATCCTTCATTCGACTCAGCCTGCTTGCAATCGAAGCAATCGAAATCAGCCGTAGCGAGATCGCCTACGGCCGTTCCAAGCCGGAGGCTAGCGCCTGGCGGCTGTTTTGGCAATCCGAAAATGTGCGTTCAGACGTTATGCGTCCTGCGCGGCCATGCGGAGGGCGACCAGGTACGGCACCGGTTCGCTGCCGAGGGCATTCAGCACGGTACCACCGGCCGTGAAGCAGTGCGTGACCCAGTTCGGTTGGCCGTAACGTTCGAGAGCCGTGCCACCTTCGCCGCCGCCGACGTAGACCTTGATGCCGGCGTCGGTCAACCGCTTGAGCTGACCAATGAAAGCCTTCGTGCCGGCTTCGAAGCGAGGGTCTTCGAACATGCCGAACACGCCGTTGTGGAAGGCAGCCGTTTGAGCTTCGACACCCTTCTTGCTGGCGATGAACTTGGTGATGGTGTCGGTGAAGAGGGCAATCGTCTTCGGACCGATGTCGAATTGCTGATCGCCGGGCTGCAGCGTTTCGACCACGCGGGCATCGCCGAGAACGAAGTCGCACGGCAGGACGAATTCGATCCCTTGCTTGCGGCCTGCTTGCAACATGCGGCGGGCTTGTTCGATGCGGTCTGGCGGAATGTAGTACGCCTTGTCGGCGTGAGCCGGGTCTTCGGTCACACCCAGGTTAAAGGTCTGACCGGCCAGCAACGCGTCGGCCTTCTTCAATGCCATGGCCAGCGAGCCAGCCGAGATGATCGTCTTGATCTTGCCGCGGTTGATCATCGCTTCGAGATCGTCGAGCTTGTCGATCTTGATGCCGCTGAAAACCACGAACTGAGCGTTGAGGCATTCCATCATGGCCCCTTCAAACTCGCGGGTCAGATATTTGCCCAGCGCGACGCGGCTCATCGCCAACGGCACGATGGTGCTCGACGCATCGAGGCTGCCAGCCGACAGGGCTTCGTTGACGTAGACTTCGGCGACTTTTTCGCTGAGCGAATCGGCAAACGTCGCTTGCTTGGCGGCAACGGCCGAGAGCATATCGGGCTTGGCCTTCCACAGGGCCGTTTCGATGTCGTAGCCGCGAACGTTTTGCAGCACAAACACGCTGCCGTTCGGCGCCTTGGCAATCGTCTCTTGCACGTGGTCCTTCACCGTGTTCGTCGCTTCATCCAGCCAATCTTCGATCAGCGGCACCTCGCAGTTCAGCAATTTGCCGAGGCGGGCAGCAACCTTGGCCAGCGAGCCGATCGGCTTGTCTTTTTCCTTGCGACCGAGATGGCCGAAGATGATTTGCTTGAAGCCCTTTTGCTGGCCGAACTGCAATGTTTCGACCATCGAGCGGAGACGGATATCGCCTTGGCCCACTTCGGCGCCGACCTTGGCGTCGACATCGCCGCGGATCAGCACCGTCGTGCCGGCCGGCAGGTCGTTCAGTGAATCGAGCTTAGGAATCGAGCTCAAATACTCGGCCAGCGACAGATGCTCCCGCGTGGCGACACCCTTGAGTAACTGACAAAGACGGAAAGCACGTTCGGCGGTGACGGCCATGGCAACCCCTCAGTTTGAAATGTTCCTGTTGAGACCTAAAAGATTAGCAATTAGGGACGTTTTCCGCGAGGCGGGGCAATTGCCGGCCGGGCCGCGATGAAGACAATCTGGGCATGAAATCGCGAACTCAAGAACAAATCGCCGAACTGTCGATTCCCGGCGGCTGGAAATGGGAAAATGTCACCATCGCCGATCATTCGTGGCGACTGCTCTTGCCCGCCGATGCCGATGCCTTTTTGAAGGATGGGCCGGCCATGGAAGAATGGCCCGACCCGTTTTGGGCCGAGCTCTGGCCCGCCGCCAAGACCATGGCAGCAATCTTGCTCGCGCAGCCATGGCCCGCCGAGACGAAAGTCCTGGAACTTGGCTGCGGCAACGGCTTTGTGGGGCTTGCAGCCGCGGCCCGCGGTTGGCCGGTGACATTCAGCGACTACGTCCCCTTCGCCGTGGAACTCTCGCTCGCCAATGCACGAGGCAATGGCTACGAAAACGTCACGGGAGAAGTTACCGACTGGTGGCGTCCGACCGCGGATCACGCTTTCGAAAGAATTATCGTTTGCGAATGCCTTTACGATCCTGAGTTGCATGTGCCGTTGCTGAATACGCTGCGCGCCCGACTTCGTCCCAGCGGCCAGGTTTGGCTGTGCGATCCGGGCCGCGGCGGAATGGCCGAGCTGTTCTTGCGCGAGGCCCGCGACCAAGGTTGGCAAGGAACTCAGTTCGACGAGCGGCTGCAACCCAAGAGTGAACTGCCGCGTGGGGAATTTCGGTTGATTCAGCTGCAGTAGCGTCCTGTATATTGCGTGCTCTTCATCAACCTCTCGAGGCGATCAATGCGCAACTGCATTCTCCTGACGGCCTGTTTGTTTTTCGCGGCATTCTTGCTCGCCCACGCCGAGGAACCGAAGAAGCCCGGCGAAGGGAAACACCCTGCCAATCGCCTCGCCAAAGAAACCAGCCCCTATCTGCTGTTGCACGCCCACAATCCGGTCGACTGGTATCCCTGGGGCGATGAAGCTCTCGCCAAGGCAAAGAAAGAAGGCAAGCTGATCTTTCTGTCGGTCGGCTATTCCAGTTGCCACTGGTGCCACGTGATGGAGCGCGAGTCGTTTCTCGATGACGAGATCGCAGCGTACCTCAATGAAAACTTCGTCTGCATCAAAGTCGATCGTGAGGAACGGCCCGACCTCGATGCGATTTACATGGCAGCGCTGCAGGCCTACACGCAAGCCACGACGGGCCGCCGCGGTGGTGGTTGGCCGATGACGATCTTTCTCACGCCGGAAACCAAACCGTTCGTCGGGGTCAGTTACTTGCCGGCCCGCGACGGCGATCGCGAAGGGGTATCCGGCTTTTTTGGCGTGGCACAGCGCATTCAAGCTGCCTGGGAGAAGCAGCCCGAACGCGTGAAAGAAGATGCCCAGACGTTGACGGACATCGTCAAGGCAGAACTCGAAAGCCGCCGAGCGTTGTCGCTCACGCCGATCGACATCAAGCTCTACAACGCCGTGCAACCGGCGCTCGATGAGCAGTTCGATGCAAAATGGGGCGGCTTTGGTTACGACGAAATTCAGTGGCGCCGGCCGAAGTTTCCCGAGCCCGCCAATCTCATCTATCTGCTCGATCACATACGCCGCACCGACAATGCCCGCAGCAAAGAACTCCTCACATTCACGCTCGAAAAGATGATGCGGGGCGGCATCTACGATCATGTCGGCGGCGGCTTTCATCGCTACAGCACCGATCGACTCTGGCGGATTCCGCACTTCGAAAAGATGCTCTACGACAACGGCCAACTGGCGACGATCTATGCCGAAGCGTCGCAACTGCTCAAGCGGCCCGACTTCGCCCGCGTGGCCGATGAAACGTGCGATTTCGTCCTCCGCGAAATGACCGACACAACCGGCGGTTTTTATGCAGCCCTCGACGCGGAGTCGGAAAGCGAAGAAGGAAAGTTCCAGCGCTGGACCAAGGAAGAACTGAAGTCCTCGCTGACGAATCCGCAGTTCGAAATCCTCAGCGAATTGTTCGCTTTGCAAAAAGATCCGAACTTCGAAGAGAAGTATTACGTCCTCAATCTCGCGCAATCTCACAGCGAGCTCGCTGCAGAAAAGAAGTGGTCCGAAGATAAAGTTGTGAACACCTGGGGTGTGCTGCGCGAGAAGCTGCTCAAGGCCCGTGACACTCGCAAGAAACCACTGACGGACATCAAAATCCTCGCCGCCGACAACGGCCTGATGATCGCCGGACTGGCCGACACCGGCCGTGTGCTAAAGCAACCGAAGTACATTGACGCTGCCAAAAAGGCCGCCGATTTTGTCTTGACCAACATGCTGACGAAGGATGGCCGGTTGCAGCGGAGCTATGCGAGCGGCGCGGCGAAGTTCAACGCCTATTTGGACGACTACGCGTTTCTCACATACGGCCTGATCGCCTTGCATCGCGCGACTGGCGAAGAACGTTGGCTGAAGGAAGCAGAGAAGCTGACGCAAAAGCAAATCGAACTCTTTGCCGACCCGCGTGGCGGCGGTTTCTACTTCACCTCGACCGATCACGAAGCCTTGCTGGCCCGCGGCAAAGATCCCATCGACAGCGCGAGCCCGGCCGGCAATTCGCTCGCGGCGGGAAATTTGATCTATCTCGCCCAGCAGGCGAAGAAACCCGAATGGCTCGACCTTGCCGAAAAAACGATCCAAGCTGCGGCGGGAATACTCGAGCGATCGCCGACTGCCTCGCCTTGGATGGCAACCAACATTCCGGCGCTGCTCGATGCGAGGAAGTAACCAAAGTAGGGTGGGTCGAGCGGTACTCCGCGAGGCCCACCGAGGTTGATGGTGGGCCTCGCGGAGTACCGCTCGACCCACCCTACACTCTACTTAAAATGCACCTTGCACCCGCCATCATCGCAGGCTTCTTCCGTCGTCTTCCCCATCAGGTAACGGCGTTTGGCCACTTGGCGATAACAGAATTGCCAGATCGGCAGCGTGAAGGGAATGTGCATGATCGGCGCGAGAATCCACAGCTTCGGCAGCACTCGCGATAGATAGCGAAACGCCGCGGCCCCGCCGTAGCGGTTCCCTTGTGGATCGACCACGTACATCTGATCCATCAGCATCTCGTGAGTCAGGTCAGGCCAACGGCGAGCGACTTCGGCGTCGTGGAGCGAAATGAACGCGACTCGGCCCTTGCCATCCCAGCGGGCCAGATTCTTCACCTGCCCCGTGCAAAACTTGCAATGGCCGTCGTAAATGACGACGGGGGCATCGGGCAGTTCGGCCGGCTTGGGCAAGCGAACGTTGGTCGCAGGTTTGACGGCGGGAGTGGGTTGGGTCGCGGTGGTCATGTTTTTTCCAGTGTCGCCGCTGCGAATCCACAGTGGCTGCTGAATTGTATACCGCAAACGCCGCCCCGGAGTAACCGCAACCGGTGCTCCCACCCGCCAACTGCCCGGCTGAACCGCCTTTACCAATTTTAACCCCTTACGTACGATGGGTTTTTGACTTTTGCTTGGGAAGTTCGGGAAGAGGGTTGGTTCGCGATGGCTGTGCTGCTGCAGATTCGGAATGCGTCGAAACGCTATGGCGATCAGATCCTCATGGATAAGGCCGAGGCCACGATCACCGACGACGAAAAGGTCGGTTTCGTCGGCCGCAACGGCGCGGGCAAAAGCACGCTGCTCCGCGTGATCCTCGGCGAAGAAGAACTCGACAGCGGCGAAATCATTCGCCACCCGCGACTTCGCATCGGCTACCTGCGCCAGCATGATCCGTTTGAACCGGGCGAGTCGGCGCTGCAATTTCTGATGCGCGACAGCGGCCAGCCCGATTGGAAGTGCGGCGAAGTCGCTGGGCAGTTCGAACTCAAAGGCGCTTACCTCGAAGGACCTGTCGCGAAACTTTCGGGCGGTTGGCAGACGCGCGTGAAGCTCGCGGCGCTCCTGCTACATGAACCGAATCTGCTGCTGCTCGACGAACCGACGAACTTTCTCGATCTGCGCACGCAGATTCTGCTCGAGCACTTTCTCAAGGACTTCCGCGAAGCCTGTCTGATCGTCTCGCACGACCGAGCATTCCTCAAAGCGACCTGCGGTCACACCCTCGATCTGGCGCGCGGCGCGTTGACGTTGTATCCCGGCAAGATCGATGACTTTCTGGCCTATCAAGTCGAGCAGCGTGAGCACGAAGAGCGAACCAATGCAGCCGTGCTGACGAAGCGGAAGCAGCTCGAAGAGTTCATCGCCAAAAACAAAGCCCGCGCGAGCACCGCGACCCGTGCGAAGTCAAAGAGCAAGCAACTCGAGAAGCTCGAAGTCATCGACATCGCCAGCGACGAACCGACCGCGCTCATCCGCGCTCCGCAAGTCGAGCCGCGCAAGGGGCCTGCCGTGCGTTGCCGCAATTTGTCGATCGGTTATCCCGATCGCGAAATCGCCAGCGGCATTGACGTCGAAATTGAGCACGGCAGCCGGGCTGCGATCGTCGGCGACAACGGCCAGGGTAAGACGACGTTCCTCCGCACGCTGGTCGATTCGCTCTCGCCGCTCGCCGGCGAAGTGAAGTGGGGCCATGGCTGCCAGGTCGGCATTTATGCTCAGCACGTTTATACGAACTTGCCCGAGAAGCAAACGGTGCTCGACTATCTCGAATACCAGGCCGCGTCGGGAACCAAGATTCAGCAAATCCTCGACATGGCCGGCGCCATGCTCTTCCGCGGCGAAGCGGTCAAGAAGAAAGTCTCGGTCCTCTCTGGTGGCGAACGAGCCCGCCTCTGCATGGCGGGGCTGCTCCTCAGTCAGCACAACATTCTGATTCTCGACGAACCGGGCAACCACTTGGACGTCGATACGATCGAAGCCCTCGCGCAGGCCCTGATCGATTACAAGGGCACGGTGATTTTCACGAGCCACGATCGGCACTTCATGAGCCGCATCGCGACCTGCATCATCGAAGTCCGCGACGGCCACGTGGTGAACTACCGCGGCGATTACGACGCTTACGTCTACTACGTCAACAAGGAGATCGAAGCCGGCGAACGCGAGCTGAAGGAAGCCAAGTCGCTCGCCAAAGGCGCGAGCGCCGCGGCTAAAACGGCAGATAAAGCCCCGGCAAAACCAGCCGCTCCGCCACAGCGCAGCGAGCGCGAAATCCGCAAAGAAATGAGCACGCTGGAACGAGCCATCGCCAAGCTTGATGGCGAGAAAAAAGCCATCAACGCTCAGCTGATGCAAGCCACCGATCCGAAGGAAGCTCTCCGCCTGCACAACGAAGTCGCCAACCTGACGACGCAACTCGCCGACACCGAACAGCGGTGGTTCTCGCTGCAGGAACAACTCGACGATGCGTTTTAGTACCGAACCGACTAATAGCTAGGCCGGTTCACCGGCACGATACGATAACCTTCGACTGGCACCATCATTTGCCGGCCGTCGTCAAGTTGGATCGGCATGAGTCGCGGTTGACGGTCGATGCGGTGACCTTCGGCAGTGAGGGCCTGCAACAAATCATCGGGCAAAGCTGGTCGCGATGATTTATAAATCTCGGTCGCCGTTTCTGGATCATAAACGGCTACATCCATCATCTGCGGCTCTTCACTACCGTTGCGATTCACAGCGAGCTGCACCTTGCCGAGCGGCTGATTGTTGTGAGCGGCGGCTTGTGTCGGGGCAGTCGGTTCGACCGGCGCTTTCGCAATTGGCACGTTGTTCGCCGGTTGAGTTCGTTCGACAACTTTCCAGGATTGCTGCACCACGAAGTACGCCGCCAGGAAGCTCGCCGCGGCGACGAGAAACATTCGCAACCAATCGCCGGCGATGTTCTTTTGCGGCGCGGGTTCTGCCTGCGGCGGAGCAACAGGTTTGATTTCTGCCGCGGCCCGCACACTGTTCATTTCCGCTCGCCAGGCCTGCGCTTGCAGAAACGCTTGCGCGCACTTCCGCCAGGCCGCCGGCTGTTGTTCGAGCGAGAGGAGCACCCGCCGATATTCGGCTGGCGACAACTCGCCATCCACCAGGCGATCGAGCACCACGTCGTCAATGTCTTCTGCGTTCGGTTTTGGTTCGTTCACGATTCCACCTCCGCATTCAATCTCGTCAGTGCGTCGCGCATCCGTTGCCGGGCACGATGCAGCCGCGTTTCCACGGCAGCATGGCTGCAACCCAGATGCGCCGCAATCTGGTGATAGTTCCAATCCTCGGTGTATTTCAAAAGCAGGATCTGGGCATCGCGCGCGGGCAACAGATCGAGCGCCCGCCGCACTAAATCCCGCCGTTCACTCGCCAGCAACCAACCCAGCGGCTGAGCCGGCGTCTCGCGCGTCTCGACCGGCGTGAGCTCCATCGCCCGCTGCACCAACTTTCGCCGCCGACCACACTTCCGCCGATACAACAGCGACTGCCGCACGGCGAGCTGATACAGCCACGGCGCCAGCTTCGCCACATCGGCCAGCGGTGCCGCCTGCCGAACCGCCGCCAAAGCCACTTCCTGCATCACATCATCCACGGCCTGCGGCTCTTGCAACCGCGCAAGGATCACCGTGCGCAGCCACCGGTCGTGGAGCGTGAGCGCGGCTTGCCAGTCGATCGCAGACAGGGTCGTTTCCAACAGGCGGGTATCCTGCTTGGCCGGGGCAGCAGCTGATGTGCGGTACCAAAACCAATGTTACCGCTGCCCGCCGGATCTTGCTTCTGGGCAAAAAGCGGCCGCTCGCACAACGGTACAAGTTTTACAACACCTTTTCACCGCAGCGAGAACCTTCCTAAACATCGATGCAGCCGAAGGTTGCGTCCACAAATGGCTGTCCGAAGGCAAGTTTTTCACAACAGCGCGTTTTCGGTCAATTTTGACATTCAAGACTGCTAACTCAAGGCTGGAAACAACTTGCCGCAATTAAGTCGAGCTGAAAGCGAGTCAGTTCTCACAACACTTTCACAACACCTCGCACCACTTACTACAAGTAACCATTCAAAGCCGGAGACCATCAACCGGCGATCGATTGGTTTCTGCAAGCGAGAGGCTCGAGTCACAAATAACACCAACTTTTCAAAGAGCGCGGCATAGTCGTCGGCGCTCAATTTTATACGTTTGTTCACATGCTGTCAATCGCTGCCCCTCGTTCAATTTTTGCTCACTTCGGTAACGACCCATCGTCGACTTTCGCTCCGCGAAAGTTAAACGGAGGAAGGACAACGCGCGCCAAGGAACGAGCTCCGCGATGTTCCGGACCTCGGAGAGTAGCGGTGGAAGGTCGCTCTCCTAGAACTCATGCGATTGCCAAACACGACAGTAACCGACCCCGCCTGCGTTGGACTTTCGCGGGAGCGAAAGTCGACAATGGGTCCTTCTGCAAAGGACCTGACGCTAGCGAACCCATCTTTCTTGACCTCGCTCGATTCTTAACGCTCTGCTAATCTCCGCCCCTCCTCGTTCGGCTTATCTACCCGTCGCCAGATGTTCTACTTATGTCGCGTCGCGCGCCCGCACTGCCGCCGTTTGCCACCCATTTTTTCTCCCTGGGATTGGTCGACTACGAAGACTGCCTGACCGCTCAAAAGCGGCTGGCTTATGACGCCGTCACCCGCGGCGATGGCCGCATGACGGTGCTGATGTGCGAACATCCGAATGTGATCACCATCGGTCGCCGCGGTTCGCGCGATCAATTGCAACTCACCGGCGCTGAGCTCGCCGAGCGCGAGCTGACGGTCCGCTATGTCGCTCGTGGCGGCGGTTGTTTGTTGCACGCGCCGGGGCAACTAGCCATTTATGTCATTACACAGCTCGGCTGGCATCGCTGGAGCGTGGGCGATTTTCTGCGGCGGTGGCAAAACGGTTTGGCCGATGCACTTCAGACGCTGAATGTGCAAACCCAGACCCTGCCGAAACATTTCGGTCTGTGGGGCAAGAGCGGCTTGCTCGCCGCGCTGGGCGTGGCCGTCAAGTTCGGCGTGTCGACGCATGGGGCATTTTTGAATGTCGACCCCGACCTGCGGAGCATGCGCCGCATCGAAGCTGTCCCCGCTGCGGAATACCGCGACCTGACGGCTACTCAGCCCGCTGCTAAAAACTCCCTCGAATTCCCCACCCGGCCGGTGCCGTCGTCTCTCCTGTCCGAGACGGCAATCCCGGTTAAAATGGATGCTGTCCGAGCCGCCGTGGTGGCCCAGCTGGCTGCCGCGTTCGACTGCGGCAACTATCAGCTGCATACCAGCCATCCGCTCCTACCTGAAATTGCCCCCGAATTTCCTGGAACAGCATCTCGTGAATCTGTTGCGTGAATTGCCTCTCTATCGCGAACCGACCAACGACTGCACGTCGGGTGGTTGCGGATCGGTTGCTGCACCACAACCAGAACAACTCGCCGACCGCCGCTTGCCGCGCTGGCTGAAGCGGGAAGTGCCCAAGGGGAACTTCAACCATCAGACGCAAAGCTTGCTCGAAGAGCTGAAGCTCGAGACCGTGTGCGATAACGCGAAGTGCCCCAATCGCATGGAGTGCTATTCGCAAAAAACGGCCACGTTCATGATCCTCGGCAACGTCTGCACCCGGCCCTGCGGCTTCTGCGCAGTCGCTCGCGGCAAGACGCAGCAAGTCGAAAGCGACGAACCGGCCCGCCTGGCCGAAGCCTCGTTGCGACTGGGTTTGAAACACGTGGTGATTACTTCCGTCACGCGCGATGATCTCGCCGACGGCGGCGCGGAACATTTCTATCAGTGCGTGCTCGCGGTCCGCGAAAAGACCGGCGCTGCCGTGGAAGTTCTCACGCCCGATTTCATCAACAACGAAGCCGCTCTCGCCCGCGTGGTTGCGGCCCGGCCTGAAGTCTTCAATCACAACACCGAAACGGTGCCGCGACTTTATCGCAAAGTGCGCGGGCCGAAGTCGGACTATCGCTGGACGCTCCATTTGCTCAAGCGGATCAAGGAACTCGATCCGACGATCAAGACGAAGAGCGGCTTGATGCTCGGCCTCGGCGAAACGACGGAAGAGATTTTTGAAGTCCTCGCCGATCTGCGGAGCGTGAATTGCGATCTGCTCACGCTCGGTCAGTATCTGATGCCGAGCGCCACCGCAGCCGACCATTACTTGCCGGTGGTTCGTTACGTGCCGCCGGAAGAGTTTGATTTTCTCGGCAATGCAGCCCGCAAGATGGGATTTGCCGAAGTGGCGAGCGGGCCGTTTGTCCGCAGCAGTTATCACGCGCGCGACCTTGCTGATGCTGCAAGTGCGCAGTCCCAAGCAGTCGCTTCGCTCGCCGACACGGCCAGCGTTTAACGAGGGAATCGATGGGCGACACGCCAGCCAATGTGAAATCGGCTTCTTTGGAGAAGTCGAAGATGAACACCTATCCGTGGTACAGCCCACGCTTTTGGCACGCGCTGCGGATCAGCGATTGGTTCAGCCTGCTCGCTCGTCACGGCTTTCGCATTCATCCGCTCCGCATGCCGATGGCGGCCATCATCACCGCCACCACGCCGTTCAATTCAATCTGTGCGCTGGCTCAGCGCATTTGGTTCGGCGGTTACATTGAGCGCACGCGGATCGAAACGCCGCCGGTCTTTATCGTCGGCCATTGGCGGAGCGGCACGACGTTGCTGCACGAACTGCTGAGCAACGATTCGCGGTTCGCCACGCCGAATACGTATCAGTGCATGGCGCCGCACCACACCTATCTCACCGAGTGGCTCGTCGGCAAGCGAATGACCTGGCTCGTTCCCAAGCAACGGCCGATGGACAACATGGCCGCAGGTTTCGATCGGCCTCAGGAAGACGAATTTGCGATCCTCGCGCTCGGCGCCCCCACGCCTTACGCGCGCATGGCGTTTCCCAACGACACGCCGCCGGATTATTCCGATTCGCTGAACCTCGACGAATGCTCGCCCGAGCATCTGGAGCGTTTCAAAGCAGCGCTGATGTACTTCACCAAGCTCATCACGCTCACCACCAAGCACAAACAGCTGCTGCTGAAATCGCCGCCGCACACCGGCCGAATCGGCCATTTTTCGCGATGGTTTCCCGGCGCGAAGTTCGTGCACATCGCGCGGCATCCCTTTTCGCTCTTCCCGTCAACAATGCGACTATGGGAATCGCTCGACGACGTGCAAGGCTTGCAAGTCGCGAATCATAAGAACAACCGCGAGTATGTTTTTGACTGCTTCGAGCGAATGTATCGCGGCTATGAAAAGCAACGGAATGAAATCCCGCCCGGCGACTTGTACGAATTGAAGTACGAAGACCTGGTGAAAGACCCGGTCGGCGAATGCGAGAAGATTTATCAGAAGTTGCAGCTCAACAACTTCGAACCGGTGCGGGAAAAAATCATCCAGCACATGGAGAAGGAAAAAGACTTTAAGAAGAACAAGCACCCGACCATGGATGAGGAAACGGCCAGCGAAATTCGTCGCCGCTGGGCGGGGTATTTTGAACGGTTTGGGTATGAGTGAGGTTGGGTAGAGACGAGAGGCGGGAGGAAGAGAAGACGGTGGAAGGGATCGCAGTGCGTACACGAAACGCGAATCGGCGAACTTCTTTGAAACCGCTCGTCGCTGGCTAACCCCGTTTTCCCATTTCGCGTTTCATGCCCGGGAGCACCGTCGGGGGCAACAACTCGTCGACCGAGAGGGTTGGTTCTTGCGGCTCGGATTTGGCTTCCAACTTTTGCTGTGTCGGTTGCGGACGACGTTCGGTGGGTTGTTCTGGTGCGCGGCGCTGCGGTGTCGGTTGCGCGCGATCTTCACTTTTTGGTGCCCGTTCCTCGCTGGGGCGGCGGACTTCCTTTTGAGTTGACTCGGTTTTCGGGGCCGAGCGTTCTGGTTCCTTGCGCGGCGGCGCGCGGTCGTCGCGAGTTGGTGCGGAACGATCGCTGCGCGTGGGTGGCGAGCGTTCGTCGCGCGTCGGAGGTGAACGCTCATCGCGCGGTGTTGACGGTCGCGGCCGCGTTGATGGTGCGCTCGATTGCGGGTCGGCTTCACGCTTTGGCGCCGAGCGCGAAGGCGGCATGCGTTCGTCGCCCGCTGGTTCTCGCGCTGGCTCGCGCGATTTCGATGTTGGTTTGGCGGGCGGCGTCGGCGCTTTCGGCGCGGGTTCCGTTGGCGCCGGCGGGAGTGGCGCGAGTTCGCCCAGCGGTTCTGGAGTTGGCACCGCCGGCTGCGATTGCAGCGGCGGCACGAGGATCGGAGTCGAACAGTAGGGACAAGCGACTTGCTGGTTGCTCATCGCGGCCGTGACTTGCAGCGGATTGTGGCAGGCCGGGCAACCGAGCGTGATCAGTTGCTCTTGCGGTGCGGGTTGCTGAGGAAAATTCTGTTGCGGTGCGAACCCAGGTTGTTGGTAGCCCGGTTGCTGATATCCGGGCTGACCGAAGTTCTGTTGCGGAAAGTTCTGCTGGCCATAGCCGGGCTGCGGGCCGAAGCCTGGCGGCATCGATGGCTGCGGCTGCTGGTGGAACTGCGGAAACGACGGCTGCGGTTGATAGCCCTGCTGCGGATAATTCGGCTGGGGCTGATACTGCGGTTGCTGGAACTGAGGCTGTTGATATTGGGGCGCGAGATGCGGGGCGAGCACCTCCGGCGGCGGCAGCACGAGCACATTGTGACAAAGGGGACAAGCGACCTGCTGGCCACCCATGCTCGCATCGACTTGAATATTGCCCGCACAAAAGGGGCAGGTCAAAGTTACCGCCGTCATCGCCGCTCACTTCCGTTCCGAGCCCTTCGCTCGCCGTTCTTCAACACCGGACTTAACGCATTGCCGAGAACCTCATCTTAATCGGCGAGGGGAATTTTTGCATCGGCATGTTGATTGCAGCTTTGCCGCTAGTTCGCCGGTAAATCAGCGGGTTGTGCGGGCGTTCGGCGGATTTCTCTATACATCTGAACCAGATGAACCACGGCAAAAAAAACGGTGCTCAGCTGCAGACTGCAAACGCTTACGCTGACCCGAGCAAATTTTAGTAACTGCCGAGGTTCAGTAGGAGCCTGCGAGAATACCTTACGCGAAAGATCGGGAAACCCGTCACTGAACATGGAGGCAATAAGCCCCGCCATGAAGCTGATAGACGCTCCTCCAATAGCTATCCAGAGTATTCTGATCGCTGCCTTCTCGTACGTCATCGGTACGCGAGTCATTCGTCCAGCAACGGCGATGAACAATGTTGAGAGCAAAACCCCCACGACCAAAGATTCCAGCGCCCCTTGAAAGATGGCATGGATCCAAATGCCCCAATCATCACCTTCCCAGTTCTTCACAATGCGAAAATACTCTGGGCAATCCCGCGCGTGCTCACCGTTCGCCAACACTCCAACGGCAATGAAGATGAGAGCCCCCGTTGCGATGATTTGCAGATAAGCAAGCAGCCAGGGCTGCGGCCGGTCTGCTTCAGACTCAATCGGGATCTGCGGCGACTCATAAGGATTGATTCCCGCCATCTTCCTACCCCAGCCCCCGCTTCATTCGCTCGCGAATCATTCAGCCGAAATTTCCAAGCACGCCCAGTCCGCCTGTAGTCTGCCGGGGTTCCATGAAATAGACTTGATGCTTCACCGTCTAGCCAGAGGCGGCAACGAGGATGAAACTGCATGCTCGCTTGGCAACGTTTGGGAAACGTTCTCAGCCGCTTTACTCGCGGCCATGGCGAACTTCTTTCTATTGCGGGACCTCTTCTCCTTTTCTTCGCCAGTTCTTTCGCTGCGTCTGCTACCGCGGCTGATTTGGCCGAAGCGGCCCAATCGTTTCGCACCGGTAACTATGCGGAGTGCATCGCGTCGGCCAGCGAGCTCGTCGCGCAGAATGAATATCACGAACCGGCTTGGATGCTGAAGATCCAAGCAGAGATGGAAACCGGCAAATACGCCGACGCGGCGAAGTCGCTCGATGCGGCCCTCGCCAAGCTTACCTACAGCGTACAACTGCGCTGGGTTGGCCGCGATGTTTGCCGTCACACGCAGCAACTCGAGCGGGTCGAAAAGTTCGACGAAGAAATCAAAGCCCTGCTCGTGCAATCGCCCTGGCGATACTCCGACATTGCCAGCCAGCTGATTGTCGGCCGCTGGATGCTCAGCCAGCGGACCGATCCGAAGCAAGTGCTGACGAAAATCTACAACGATGCCAAAAAGCGGATGCCGAGCAACGTTGACATCTGGCTCGCCATCGGCGATTTGGCGCTCGACAAGTACGACTATCAGCTCGCCGGCGAAGCCTTTCAACAAGCGGTGAAGCTCGATGCCACCAGCGCCGAGGCTCACTTCGGCGTCTCGCAGGCGTTTGCTCCGAGCGATTCGAAAAAAGCCGAAGCGGCCGTGCTGAAGGCGCTCGACATCAACACACAGCACGTGAAAAGCCTGCTGTTTATCGCCAACGAACACATCGACTCGGAACGCTACGACGATGCCGACAAAGTACTGCTGCAAGTCGCAGCGATCAATCCGCAACATCCTCGCGGTCTGGCTTATCGCGCGGTGATTGCCCATCTGCAGAACAAACTCGCGGTCGAAAAACAGCTGCGTGCCGCGGCCCTCAAGAGCTGGCCGACCAATCCGGAAGTCGATCATCTCATCGGCCGGAAATTGTCGCAGAAGTACCGCTTCACCGAAGGGAGTGCTTATCAGCGACAGTCCTTGAAGTTCGATGAAAAGTATCTGGTCGCCAAAACGCAACTCGCGCAAGACTTACTCCGCCTCGGCAAGGAAGAAGAGGGTCTAAAACTCGCCGAAGAAGTAAACGCCTCCGACGGCTACAACGTGTTGGCACACAATCTAGTGACGCTACAGGAACACCTGGCGAAGTTCCGCACACTCGAAGCAGATGGCTTTCAAGTGCGGATGGATGCTCGCGAAGCCGACATCTATGGCCAGCGCGTGTTGGAGTTACTTTCGCGGGCCAAAAAAGATCTCTGCGCGAAATACAAAATCACGCTCGATCAGCCGGTGATCGTCGAGATGTTTCCGCGGCAACAAGACTTTGCCATCCGCACCTTCGGCATGCCCGGCGGGGCCGGTTTCCTCGGCGTGTGCTTCGGCACGGTCATCACGGCGCCAAGTCCCGCCTCACAAACGACCACGCCCGCCTTCTGGGAAGCGACCCTTTGGCACGAGTTCTGTCACGTCGTCACGCTGACAAAAACGAAGAACAAAATGCCGCGCTGGCTTAGCGAAGGAATTTCCGTTTACGAAGAAGGCCTCGCCGATGCGACCTGGGGGCAAGCCATTAATCCAAAGTACCGAGAAATGCTCCTCGGTGACGATCTCACCCCCGTGAGCAAATTGAGCGGCGCATTTCTAAGTCCACCCTCAGCGGCGCACTTGCAGTTCGCCTATTTCGAATCCGCTCTCGTCATCAAGTTCTTCGTCGAGAAGTATGGTCGAGACAAACTCGAGCACGTCCTCGTCGATCTGAGCGTCGGCATGCCGATCAACGAATCGCTCAACCGCTACACCGGTTCGCTGGCAACCTTTGACGCGGAATTCGCCAAGTACGCCCGCGAGTATGCCAACGCGATGGCCCCGAAAGCCGATTGGGCCACTCCAGAACTTCCCCGCCGCGCAACGGCAGAGGTGATCACCGCGTATCTGAAAGATCATCCGAACAACTACGCCGCGTTGCAGCGTTTGGCCGTCACGCAAGCGACCACGAAGGACTTCGCCGCTGCAAAAACGACGCTCAAGAAGATGCTCGAGCTATTTCACGAAGATGCCAGCAGCGGTGGCCCCTATGCAGCCCTTGCACATATCTACAAAGAAGAGAAAGACGCTGCAGCGGAAAAGGCAGCACTCATCAAGCTCGCTTCTCTCTCGGCCAATGATCTCGATGGTCTGCTGCGGCTATGCGAATTGACCGCCGATGCCGGAGAATGGAAAGAGACGGAAAAATACGCTCTGCGCGCTATCGCCGTGAATCCGCTCCTCCCCGCCGTTCATCGTCAGGCCGCTCGGTCCGCGGAACAAGCGAAGAACTACGCGCTCGCTGCCGACAGCTATCGTGCACTGCTCTTGCTCGAACCTTTCGATACGGCGGAATTGAATTTTCAGCTCGCGACCGCGCTGCAAAAGCAAGGCAAACTACCGGAAGCCAAGTTATTCGCCCTTCGCGCGCTCGAAGAAACGCCCCGCTACCGTGCCGCGCAGCAGCTGCTCCTCGAACTCGTCACGGCGGTTCCGACAACACCGCCCCCGGCAACCAAAGCACCCGCCGATTCACCTCGGAAATAAACCTATGTCTCGCCGCACCACCATCCTGCTCACGTCGCTGATCGCGTTCTTCGCGCTCACCGCCCTCGGCATCGCCCAGCGTGGCCGTTGGAGTCGCGAAGTTCGCCCGGAATTAGTCGATCGCAACGGCGTGCCGGAGTGGAAGAACGACGAGCATTTCAAGAGCGACGTCTTCACGTTCGTTCGCATCCGCTATCAGTCGATGAGCGGCTATGGTCGCGGTGGCGGCAACTGGGCCACCGATTATCCCGACAGCGATCTCAATTTCTCGTACCGCCTGCATGAACTCACCTCGCTCGAAGTCGATCCCAACGGCAAGATCATCGAACTCACCGACGACGCCCTCTTCGACTACCCGTTCATCTACCTCATCGAACCCGGCCGAATGTATCTCAACGATGCCGAGGTCACCGCGCTCCGAAAGTATCTCCTCAACGGCGGCTTTCTGATGGTCGACGATTTTTGGGGCGAAGAGGAATACGCCAATTTGTACGAGAACATGAAGCGCGTCTTCCCTACGCGAGAGCCCGTGGAGCTGCCACTGGAGCATGAGATTTTTCACTGCGTGTATGACCTGAAGAAGAAGCCGCAAGTGCCGAGCATTCACGCTTGGTACAACGGCATGACCACCGAACGAGCCGACGCTCAAGAGCCGCACTACCGAGGCATTTTCGACGATCAGGGGCGGATGATGGTCATTATTTGCCACAACACCGATCTCGGAGACGGCTGGGAGCGAGAGGGAATGGATCCGCAATATTTCAAAGAGATGTCGGAGAAATATTCGTATCCGATGGGAATCAACATCGTGACCTACGCCATGACTCACTAAATAACGAGGCCCATGTGACCAGCGATTTGGATGCGTTTCAGTTAGAACAAAAAGTGGTCGAGCAGATCCGCGGCAGCCGCGCGCTCATCGATCGCGAACTGTCGAAAGTCATCGTCGGCCAGGCCGAAGTCGTCGAGCAGTTGCTCATTAGCTTGTTCGCCGGCGGCCATTGCTTGATCACCGGTGCGCCAGGCTTGGCAAAGACCCTGCTCGTCCGCTCGATCGCGCAAGTGTTTCACTTGCAGTTTCAGCGTATTCAGTTCACTCCCGACCTGATGCCCGCCGACATTACCGGCACCGAAATCCTCGAGCAAGCCAGCGACGGCCATCGGCGAATGCAGTTCGTCAAAGGTCCGATCTTCGGCAACGTGATTCTCGCCGACGAAATCAACCGCACGCCGCCGAAGACGCAGGCCGCGCTGCTGGAAGCGATGCAGGAACATCAAGTCACGGTTGCCGGTCAGCGGTACGTGCTCGACGAGCCGTTCTTCGTCCTCGCGACGCAGAACCCGATCGAAATGGAAGGGACCTACCCGTTGCCGGAAGCGCAGCTCGATCGCTTCATGTTCAACGTGCTGATTGATTACTTGCCCGAAAACGACGAAGTCGCCGTGGTGAAACAAACCACCTCGCGCAAACCCGAACCAATTCAAGCTCTCTTCACTGGCGAAGACGTCCGCAATTTCCACGAAGTCGTCAAGCGTGTGCCGATCGCCGAAGATGTCATTCGTTACGCGGTCCGTCTCTCCGCTGCCAGCCGCCCCGGCCAGGAACATTCGCCCAGCTTTGTGAAAGATTGGGTCAGCTGGGGGGCTGGAACTCGCGCTGCGCAATACATGGTCCTCGGCGCCAAGGCCCGCGCTCTCCTCGCCGGCCGCAACCTCGCCACGGCGGAAGACGTCCGTGCGATGGTTCATCCCGTGCTGCGGCACCGCGTGCTGGTCAGCTACCGCGCCGAAGCCGAAGGGGTGACGGTCGATCAGGTCATTGCTCGCCTGCTCGATCACGTTCCGTTGCCGAAGCCCACCTAAGTTTCGCTTGCGCACTCGCAACTAGACTGCTCGCTCATGCCCCGCGCTCCGCTGATTTCGAAAACCAACCAATCCGGCAACGCCGGCCCGCGCGCGTCGTATCTCGATCCCGCCACTCTGATGCGGATCAAGAATCTGGAACTGCGGGCGCGGCAGGTGGTGCATGGTTTTCTCAGCGGGTTGCACCGGAGCCCTTATCACGGATTTTCCGTCGAGTTCACCGAGTATCGCCAATACACGCCCGGCGACGATCCGCGCTATCTCGACTGGCGCTTGTATGCTCGCAGCGATCGCTACTATCTAAAACGTTTTGAAGACGAAACCAATCTTCGCTGCTATTTGCTCGTCGATCTCAGCCGCTCGATGGGCTATGGCTCGCTGGCCTACGACAAAGCGGAATATGCCAAGACAGCCGCCGCGACGATCGCCTACTTCCTGTCGCTGCAGCGCGATGCAGCCGGCCTGGTGACTTTCGACGACAAGATTCGCGAGTACCTCCCCGCGCGCTTTCGCCCCGGACATTTGCATCGGCTGTTCCTCGCGCTCGAGCGCTCCACGGCGGGAACGGCCACTGATCTAAAAGCACCACTCGAGCAAGTCGCCAAAACCGCGCGTCGCCGTGGCCTCGTCGTGCTTCTGTCTGATCTTCTCGCGCCGCCAGAGACGCTCGAAAAGGAGCTCGGCTATTTGCGAACGCAGGGGCACGAAGTGGCCGTTCTGCGAATTCTCGATCCCGCCGAGATCGATTTTCCCTTTAACGAAGCGGCGATGTTTCTCGACGTAGAAACAGGCCGCGAGTTGTATGTCGATCCGCAACTCGCCCGACAGCAGTACCAGGAGAAATTCACCGCCCATGCGAACGCGCTGAAGCAAATCTGTCAGCGACTCGGCGTTGACCTCTACGATCTGCCGACGAACAAACCGCTGGAGCTGGCCCTCTTCGATCTATTGCACGCGCGGATGCGTCGCGGCCGGTTGATCGCTCGGCACTCGGGAGGAAGCCGATGAGCATCCTCGCGCCGCTGTTTCTCGTCGCCCTCGGCGGGCTCGCCCTGCCGCTGATTCTGCACCTGGTCCGCCGCACGCCAAAGGGTAAGCAGCAGTTCAGCTCGTTGATGTTTCTCAGCCCGACGCCGCCGCGTCTCACCCGTCGTAGCCGACTCGATCAGGTGCTGTTGCTCCTCATGCGACTCGCCGCCCTCGCGCTCCTGGCGTTCGCTTTCGCCAGGCCGTTCCTGCGAGAAAACAGCTTGCTCGCGGTCACCGATCTGCAGCAACGGCGCGTCGCGCTGCTCGTTGACACCAGTGCCAGCATGCGCCGCGGCGATTTATGGAAGCAAGCCATCGCCGCTGCCGAAAAAGAACTCGACGGCCTCGCGCCGCAAGACGAAGTTGCGCTCTATACCTTTGCCGACCGCGTGCAGAACATCGTCGGTTTTCCTACCGATGGCAAAGTAGTTTCCGCCCCTCCCGCCGACGTGGTTCGTCAGGCTCTGAAACAAATCGAACTTACCTGGTCCGCCGGCGACATGGGCTCCGCGATCACGACGCTCGCAGCCGAGTTGGCCGCGGCCAACGACGTCGCGCAGTCGCAGGCCATTCCGCAACTCGTCGTCATCAGCGATTTTCAGCGCGGCAATCGGATTGAATCGCTGCAAGGATTCGAATGGCCGAAGGACGTGCGTGTCGTCCCGCGGCAACTCGCACTGAAGCAAACCAGCAACGCCACGCTGCAGTTCCTGCCGCCGGAAGCAGGCACCGCGGATGAGGAGCCGCGGGTGCGTGTCTCGAATGCAGCCGATTCGACCGCCGATCAGCTCTTCGTTCGCTGGCTGGATCCGAAAGATCCGAACGGCACGGCTGGCGAAGTTCCTGTCTACGTGCCGCCGGGCCAGAGCCGTGTCATTCGCCTGCCGCGACAACCAAACAACCTCACCGCCGATCGGCTCATCCTCCGCGGCGACTCGCAGGAGTTCGACAACACGTTTTATGTCGTGCCGCCACGGCAGCAGCAGATTGCGCTCACCTATTTCGGCGACGATACAGCCGATGATCCCGCCGGCCTGCAGTACTATCTGCGTCTCGCCACAGCTGACGATCCGCTGCGGCAGGTGACATTCACCGCGCTCAAGAGCGATGCGTCGCTGCCGTCGGTCGCGCCGCAATTGGTCGTGGCCACAAGCGTCTCCAGCAGCACGCAGCAATCGTTGCAAAAGTACGTGGAACAAGGGGGCGTGCTCCTCTTCGTGCCGAAGGATCAAGCCGCGGCCAGTCCGCTCACGAATTTGTTCTCTGGCGCAGAGTTGCTCCCAGCGAACACTGAGCGCAAGGAAAATGAATTTCAACTCCTCGGCGAAATCAACTTCTCCGATCCGATCTTTCAGCCGTTCGCCAATCCTCGCTACAACGATTTCACTCGCATCCATTTCTGGCAGCATCGCGCGGTGAAGTTGCCCGCCGAAACAAACACGCGCGTCCTCGCTCGCTTCGACAATGGCGATCCCTGGCTGCTCGAAACTTCACTCGGCAAAGGTCGAGTCTGGGCGATGACCAGCGGTTGGCAGCCGGACGACAGTCAGCTCGCCGTTTCCAGCAAATTCCTGCCGCTCGTTGGGAGCCTGCTCGATCAAGCCTGCGGCGCTTCGCGGGCGCTGGCATCGGGCGTCGTCAATGCGCCGGTTGCGTTGCCGCGCGATCGCACGGCGGAGTTGATTGTTCAGTCGCCATCCGGTGAAAAGGAATCGATACCAACCGCTGCCACAGAGTTTCGCGAGACGAACGAGCCGGGCATTTATCAGGCCGGCGCCGGTCAACAGGAATTTCGCTTTGCCGTGAACATCGCTGCCAGCGAAAGCGATACGACGCCACTCCCCGTCGAGCAACTCGAACAACTTGGTTTGAAAATCGGTCAATCCGTCACAGCTGCCGAACGCCTGAACCGCGAGCGGCAACGCCGCGATACCGAACTCGAAAGTCGCCAGCAATTCTGGCGCTGGCTGGTGGTTGGTTGCCTCTCGATTTTGATTTTGGAAACCTGGTGGGCGTCGCGCGCATCGAGCCTTGGTGCTGCGACCGCGAGTGACGCCCGACTGTCCACGGAGGTTGTCGCATGATTCAGCAACTCCTGCTCGCGCAACTCGACCGCCTCGCCAACCGCGAGCGCTGGCTGCGGCTGCTTCAGTTTCTCTCGCTCGTCTGGATCGTGGCTGCCGTTGCCGGCGGTCTGCTCTGGGCCTGGGGACGACAAACGCTCACGGCGACCACCGCCCCGGCCATTTTGTTGGTCCTGCTCACCGCGCTGCTCGCGGCCGCCGTGATCTGGCGAGTCATTTCGCACCGGCAAAATTACACGTGGCTCGCCGGTCAGGTCGAACGAGCTTTTCCCGAACTTCGCACCACGCTCCTCGCCTCGATCGAACAACGTCCCGATCCCACCATCGGTGAATTCGGCTATTTGCAAACGAGCGTGATGCGCGAAGCGCTGCAACACTCCTATAAAAACCCGTGGGCCAACGTCATCTCGCAGCGGCAACTCCTGCTCCAGGGGATCGCCAACGCGGTACTATTCGCCATCTTTGCAGTCGCGCTCGTCGGAGCCCTCATCGCCGTCGGTTCGCCCAATGGTCCCATTCAACAAGCCGCGGCTGCGCTGGTTTTGCCGGCGGGTCAGAAGTTCGTGATGACCGTCGAGCCGGGGAGTACCGAAGTCGAACGCGGCACCAGTTTGCTGGTTCTCGCACGCATTCAGGGGCAAATGCCCGGCGAAGCAACGCTCCATTATCAATCGGTGAGCGGCGAGGAAGTAGTTCTTGCGATGCCGCCGAGTCTCGCCGATCCCGTCTTCAGCGGCCGCATTCCGATCGTTGACGAACCGCTCGAATATTTCGTTACCGCGGATGGCCAGCAGTCGCCGAAGTACAGCATGAAGGTGTTTGAGTATCCCAAGCTCGTCCGCGCCGATGCGACGTTGGTTTATCCGAAGTACACGGGCCTCGAAGAGCGGACCATTCAAGACGTCCGCACGGTCTCCGCCGTCGCCGGCACGCAGCTGACAATTCGCTGCCTGCTGAACAAGCCAGTCACTTCGGCCACCCTCACCAACACACGCACTGAAGCAACCGCCCCGCCGTTGGAACTGACTGCCGATTCAGCGGACGCGTCGCGCTACGAAGTAACGATCACGCTCACGGAATCCCGCCGGCTGAAGCTCGAACTGGTCGACGACATGGGCCGGAAGAATCAGAAGCAAGATCAGTTCACTATCAATGTGCTGCCGAATCAGCCGCCGGTCTTAAAGCCGCTTTTTCCCGCGCGCGATCTCGAAGTTTCGGCGCTCGAAGAACTCCACACGCGGGTCAGCGTCACCGACGACTTCGGCGTCGAGCGTGTCGGCCTCAGTTACTCACTCGCCGGTCAGCCGCCGGTCGATGTAACGCTCGCTACGAAAGCCGCTCCCAAGCAGAAGCACGAGTTCGCCCAGCAGATCGATCTGGAAAAACTCGCCGCCGAGCCCGATCAATTGCTTTCCTATTACTGGTGGGCTGAAGACATCGACGCCGCCGGCCAGATCCGTCGCACGCAGTCGGATATGTACTTCGCCGAAGTCCGGCCCTTCGAAGAAATCTTCCGCCAGGGAGAACAGCCGCCCGGCGGTGCTCAGCAGCAGCGTCAACAACAGCAGCAACAGCAAGGCCAAGGGCAGAACGCCCAAGATGCCCAGCAATTGGCCAAGCTCCAAAAAGACATCATGAATGCGACGTGGAAGCTCATCCGCCGCGAGATCGCGCCGGCTGTTTCTCCGGCGTTTGTTGATGACACCGAGCAGGTTCGCCTGTCGCAATCCGCCGCTCGCGAGCAGGCGTCGTCGCTGGCCGAAAGGTTGCAGGACGAGAAATCACTCGGCCATGCAGAAGAAATTCTCAAGCAAATGGATCGGGCAATTGCTGAATTACAACAAGCCCACGATGGCCCGACTCGCGATACGTTGCAGTCAGCCCTCGCTGCCGAGCAGGCCGCTTATCAAGGCCTGCTCAAGTTGCGTGCACGAGAGCATGAAGTTGTTCGCCAGCAACAGCAACAACAGCAGGGCCAACAAAGTCAGCAGCAAAGCCAATCCCGTTCGCAGCAGCAACAACAGCAGTTGCAACAGTTGGATCTGAAGCAGGAAGAGAGTCGTTACGAAACGGAACGGACCGCGCAGGAACGGCAGGAAGAATCGGCCGCCGATCGCGAGAACCGACAAGTGCTGAATCGCCTGCGTGAACTCGCTCAGAGACAACACGATTTGAACGACCGTTTGAAGGAACTGCAGTCTGCCCTCGAAGCGGCCGAAACGCCGAAGGAAAAAGAAGACATTCGCCGCCAGCTGCAACGGCTGCAAGACGAGGAACGGCAGATTCTGCAGGACACCGACGAGCTGCAATCGCGACTCGATCGGCCAGAGAACCAGCAGCGAATGACCGAGCAGCAACAACAGCTCGACGAAACGCGCGACCAGGTCCGCCGAGCCTCGGAAGCCCTGCAGCAAGAACGCGTCGGTCAGGCGGCCGCTGCGGGAACACGAGCGGAACAGCAATTTGATGACCTCCGCGAAGAGTTTCGCCGCCGGGCTGCCAATCGCTTTGGCGAAGAAGTTCAGCAGCTGCGCGAAGCGGCTCGCGAGCTCGAACAGAAAGAACAAAAGATCGCCGAACAAATCCGCGGCGAACAAGAGTCGAAGCCGAACGACAAGTCGAAAACGCCGTCACTGCGCGAGGAGAATAATGACCGTGAGTCGATTGCCCAAGAGCTGACCGACCAGCGGAAACGGCTCGAGGGAGTTCAGAATCAAATGCGTGAGACAATCGAACGGGCCGAAGAAACCGAGCCGATCTTGTCGCAACGTTTGTACGAAACAGCCCGCAATCTGCGCGATCAGAAGATCGACAAGGCCCTGCAATCGGCCGAGCGATCCGTTCGCCAGGGTCTGCCACAAGACGCGGAAAAACAAGAGGCCGTTGCCGGCGAAGGTCTCAAGCAGCTACGCGAGGGAATCGAAAAAGCCGCTGAAGGGGTACTCGGTGATGAAACCGAAGCTCTGCGTCGTGCTCGTGGCGATCTGCAACAGCTGGCGCAGGAACTGAACAACGAAGTAAATCGCAATGCGCCGCGCGAAGGAGAAGACGAACAGCAGGGGCAGCGACCAGGTCAGAGCCAACAAGGTAATCAGCAGCGCGGACAGCAACCGTCCAGTGGCCAACAGCAAAAGGGCGGCCAACAACAGAAGAGTCAACAGCAGCCTGGACAAGGTGGTCAACAAGGTCAGCAGCCGATGGGTCAGGGGCAGCAGCCCGGCGAAGGACAACGCCCCGGGCAGGGACAACAACCGGGTGAGCAAGGTCAACAGCCTGGACAAGGCCAGGGACAACGACCCGGCGAAGGACAGCAGCCAGGCCAAGGTCAACAACCGGGACAGGGGCAAGGTCAGGGACAACAGCCAGGTGAGCGCGGTCAGCAACCCGGTCAGGGTCAGCAAGGTCAACAACCGGGCCAGGGACAAGGTCAAGGCAATCAGCCAGGCCAACGTGGCGGTCAGCAGCAGGCCAACGGCAATCCGCGTGGCGGCGCTGCTGGTCCGTACGAAAACGACGAACAAGAGCAAACCTCCGGTCCACTCACCGGCGAACGATTTCGCGAATGGTCCGATCGTTTGCGCGATGTGGAAGAAATGGTCGGCGATCCGCAACTGCGGGCCGATGCAGCTAGAATCCGCGAGCGAGCCCGCGCCGTCCGCGCGGAAGCCAAACGACATTCGGCGGCGCCGAATTGGGATCTCGTTCGCGATCAGCTATTGAATCCACTCAATGAACTCGAAAAACGAGTCAGCGAAGAAGTCCTCAAGCGCACCTCGAAGCAGGCTCTCGTGCCTCTCGATCGCGACCCGGTTCCGCCGGAATATTCCGAGAAGACTCGCAAGTACTACGAACGCCTCGGGAGCGGCAAATGAGCGAATTGCTCGCTCCATCGCAGGTTCTCGCCGAAATTATTCTCGGCGGGCGACAATGGCTCGGATTGGCCGCGGTCCTCACGATCGCTGCGCTCGCGCTGCTCGTCTGGACCTATCGACAAACCAGCAGCACTTCCTGGCTGAAGACGACCTGCTTCGGCTTGAAGGCCATCGCTATCGTGCTGCTCGCGGTTTGCCTGATCGATCCGCTTTATGTCGGCCAGCGACCCAGGCCCGGGAGCAATCTGTTTCTCGTCGTCGCCGACAATAGTCGTAGCTTGCAGCTCGCTGATCCCGGCGCTCGGCAATCGCGCGGCAGCGCGGTGAAGGAAAGTCTGGTTGAGAAGGAAGGTTGGCTCACTCGCTTGGCCGTTGATTTCGATGTTCGCAAATACACGTTCGATACGCAGCTGCAGCCGACGCAAGATTTTTCGCAGCTGGAGTTCACCGGCGAGGCCTCGGCGCTGTCGCAAACGGTTCAGCAGCTTATTGATCGCTATCGCGGCCAGCCTGTCGCCGGCATTTTGCTGCTGACGGACGGCAACGCCACCGATCTAGCCTCAGAACTGCGCATCAGCAATTCGCCGCCGCTGTTTCCCGTCGCGCTCGCTGGTCGCAAACCGGCAGCCGATCTATCGCTCGCCCACGTCGCGGTGAGCCAGACGAATTTCGAAGCCGCGCCGGTCACGCTCGTCGCCGAAGTCGAAACGGCAGCGCTGGCGGGCAAGAAAATCGTCGTGCGGGTGATGGATGAAGAAGGCAAAGAGCTCGAGAAGCAAACGCTCGCCGTCAGCAAGGAGGGGGAGTCACTCTCGCAGCGGTTCCTGATCAAGCCGGAAAAACCCGGCGTGAGTTTTTATCGCGTACAGGCGGCCCTCGCCGGCGAAGAAAATCTAAAAGCCGACGCCACCAATTCTGCCGAGGCGACGCTGGCCAACAACACTCGCTTCGCGACGGTCGATCGCGGCAGCGGCCCTTATCGCGTGCTCTATGTTTCTGGTCTGCCGAACTGGGAATTTAAATTCCTGCGGCGAGCTGTCGCCAAGGACGACGAAGTCGACTTGGTTGGCCTCGTGCGGATCGCCAAGAAAGAGCCGAAGTTCAACTTCCTCAGTCGCACTGATGAAAAGACGAATCCGCTCTTCCGCGGTTTCGGCAACAAAAACGACGAGACGGCTGAGCAATACAACGAGCCGGTGATTCTGCGACTCGGGACGGAGAACAAGGACGAACTTCTGAAGGGATTTCCTAAAGATGCCGAGGATTTGTTTCGTTACCAGGCGGTGATTCTCGACGACATCGAAGCCGGCTTCTTCACGCAGGATCAACTGTCGTTGCTGCAGCAATTCGTCAGCCAGCGCGGCGGCGGTCTGCTGATGATGGGTGGTAAGAATTCGTTCGGCGAAGGGGGCTATGCTCGCACGCCGATTGCGGAAATGCTTCCGGTCTATCTCGACCGAAGTCGCGGTGAGGTCAACACCCAGCCGTTGCATCTCAAGCTGACACGCGAAGGTTGGCTGCAACCGTGGATTCGCGTGCGGGCCAACGAGCAGGACGAAGAAGCTCGCCTCGTTTCGATGCCGGCCTTCCGATCGCTCAATCGCGTCGAAGCAATCAAGCCCGGGGCCTCGGTGCTGGCCGAAGTCGAAACGGCCTCGAGTGAATCGCGCCCCGCGCTAGCGGTCCAACCATTCGGCCGCGGTAGAACGGCGGCGCTGCTGCTGGGCGATATGTGGCGGTGGGATCTGCGCCGCGAAGATGCAGCGACCAGCGATTTAGAAAAAGCCTGGCGGCAGACCATCCGCTGGCTGATTGCCGACGTGCCGCAGGCCGTAGAAGTGGAAACTCAGGTGAAGACCGGTACCGGTTTGCCAGCCCGTGAAATCATCATCCGTGCCCGCGATAAGAAATTCCTGCCACTCGACAATGCGACCGTGACCATCGTGGTGAATACACCCGATGGCAACGAAATCAAACTCGCCGCCGACAGTAGTTCGGCCGCGGCGGGCGAATATCGCGCGCTGTTCGTGCCGCGCGTGGCGGGAGCGTATCGAGCAACGGTCTCGGTCGTTGCTCCCGATGGCAGCGATGTGGGGAGTCGCGAGACAGGCTGGGCGGCAGAGCCCGAGACCGAAGAATTCCGCGAGCTCACGGGCAATCACGGGTTATTGGAACGACTTGCGAAAGATTCTGGCGGCGAAGTGCTCACGCTCGACGGTCTCGATCGATTTGTCAGCAGCCTGCCGAATCGAAAAATTCCGCAGGTCGAAACCTGGTCGTATCCGCTCTGGCATCAATGGCAGGTATTGGTGCTCGCCATCGGTTGCCTGGTCGGCGAATGGGGTTTGCGGCGTTGGAAAGGACTGGCCTGATGTTGCGGCTTGCTTTTTTGTTCGCACTCCTGCCGGCGATTGCTCTTGCACAAGAGCAGCGGCAGCAAGTCGTCGTTGTCGTGGGAGCAACCGGCAGCGAAGAGTTTGAAAAGCCGTTTCAAACCTGGGCCGATCGCTGGGAAGCGGCGGCGAAAAAAGGAAACGCTGGCTTCACGAAGATCGCAGCTGCCAAGGATGGCATCGAACCGAAAACGCAATTGCAAACCTGGTTCAAGCAACATGCCGACTCGCAGCAGCCGATCTGGCTGGTGCTCATTGGCCACGGCACGTTCGATGGCAAAGTTGCGAGGTTCAATTTGCAGGGCCCGGATGTTTCCTCCGCGGAACTTAAAGAAATGCTGCAGCCGATCGAAGGACAGCTCGCGGTGATCAACTGCACTTCCAGCAGCGGGCCGTTTCTGGCCGAGATCGCCGCTCCGCAGCGCGTGGTGATTACCGCGGCTCAGAGTGGCCACGAATATAACTTTGCGCACCTGGGAGAATACCTATCGGCGGCCATCGCCGACCCGGTCGGCGATCTAGACAAGGACGAGCAGACGTCGCTGCTGGAAGCTTATTTGCTCGCCAGTTCCCGACTGCGCGAGTTCTACAAAAAGGATGGCCGCCTCGCGACCGAGCATGCACTGCTCGATGACAACGGCGACAAGCAAGGCACGCCGGCCGATTGGTTTCAGGGTCTGCGTGTGGTGAAAAGATCGAAAGCCGGCGCTGCCGCCGATGGCGAACTGGCGCGGCAGTTTGTGCTGGTTCGCAGCGAGCGCGAGGCAAAACTTCCCGCGGCTTTCGTCGAACAACGGGCAGCGCTCGAGCGCCAACTGTCAGAGCTGCGGCAGCGAAAAGAAATGCTCTCGGAGGCAGACTACCTCGCCGAGCTCGAACCGTTGCTGGTGAAGATTGCCCGGCTTGGTGAAGAAAAAAGCACGCCGGCGGAGAAGCCTGCCGCGAGTCGTTAGGCAGCCACCTTCGCGCCGGAAACAGTTCGGCCGATACTGCTGAGGATGAATTCTGAATCTCTCCCGGCAGCCCTGAACAACGTCGGCTTCCGTCTCAGCGAAACGGCCCGCCATAATCCAAACGGCATGGCCATCGCCATGCCGCGCGGTCGCGATGCAGCCGGCAAACGAAAATACGAATCGCTGACGTTCCGTGAGCTCGACGACGACACCAACCGCATCGCTGCCGGATTGCACGCAATGGGCGTGCAGCCCGGCATGAAGCTGGTGCTCATGGTGCCGCCGAGCATCGATTTCATTGCGCTCGTCTTCGCACTCTTCAAATCGGGCGTCGTGCAGGTGCTGATCGATCCCGGCATGGGTCGCGGCAACTTGATTCGCTGCCTGAGCGACAGTCAGCCCGATGGTTTCATCGGCATCCCGCTCGCGCAAGCCGTGCGGGTTTTCCTGCGCGGCAGATTTCCAAAAGCCAAGTTCAACGTCACCGTCGGCCGCCGCTGGTTCTGGGGCGGCAAGACGCTGCAGCAACTGCGCGAGATGAATGCTCCACTCACGCCGCCGATCACCAAGCCGGCAGACCCCGCCGCGATCATCTTCACCACCGGCAGCACCGGTCCGCCGAAGGGAGTGCTCTATCGTCACGGCAACTTCAATCGCCAGGCCGATGAGATCCGCGACTTTTACCACATTCAGCCCGGCGAAATCGATCTGCCGGGCTTTCCGCTCTTCGCGCTGTTCAACTGCGCAATGGGCGTCTCCACCGTCATTCCCGATATGGATCCCACGCGCCCGGCGAAAGTGAATCCGCAAAACATCATTGAAGCAGTCAACGACTGGCAGGTGACGCAGGCCTTTGGTTCGCCAGCGCTGTGGAATGTCGTCGGCCAGCATTGCGAGAAAAACAATATCACCTTGCCATCGCTCAAACGCATTATGTCCGCCGGTGCGCCCGTGCCGCCGCATGTGCTAAAGCGGATGAAGCATGCAATTCATCCCGACGGCGACATTCACACTCCGTACGGCGCGACCGAAGCGTTGCCGGTCGCCTCGATCGCCGCGAGCGAGGTGCTGCGCGAAACAGCAGCCAAAACCGCGACCGGCGCGGGAACTTGTGTCGGCCGACGATTCCCGGGCATCGAATGGAAAGTGATCGCTATCGACGATGGGCCGCTCACGAACATCGAACAGACTCGCGAATTACCCCGCGGCGAAATCGGCGAACTCCTCGTGCGCGGTCCGGTCGTCACCAGCGAGTATGTCACCCGCACCGACTGTAACCCGCTCCACAAAGTGGCCGACGGCGAAACGTTCTGGCATCGGATGGGAGACGTGGGTTATCTCGAGCAGGCTCCAGCCGACAATCCGCGAGGCGAGCGGTTCTGGTTCTGCGGACGCAAAGCTCACCGCGTCACCACCGCGCGGCAAACATTGTTCACCGAGCCTTGCGAGGCAATCTTCAATCAGCATCCGCACGTCTACCGCAGCGCGCTCGTCGGTGTTGGACCGCGCGGAAAGCAACGGCCCGTCATCATCGTCGAGCCTTGGCCCGAACATCTGCCGAAGGATCGAATTGCTGCTCGCAAACTGATCGGCGAACTCAGCGAACTAGCCGCCGCTTATGAGCACACACGCGAGATTGAGACTTTTTTCATTAATCCTGCGTTGCCGGTTGATATCCGTCACAACGCCAAGATTTTTCGGGAACAGCTCGCTGTGTGGGCTGCGAAACGCTTGCCGCGCGAATAACAATCGCAATCAGGTTCAGCCCAAGATTTGGGCGAGTGCATCGACTGCTGACCGGGCCGCGGCCAATCCGCCCATTTTGTCGACGAACTTCTTCACCTGAATTAGCTGCTGCAGATCCGTCACGACTGGCCGCCCGGCTTGGCGACCGCGTTTGCCGACCTTGGCGTCTTTTTTTCTGGCGTTCGAAAGGACCGTGCTCACGAACTGGGCACTGGTGATCGTACCCTCTTTCTTCAAAGCATCGGCAATTTCTTTGGGGCTGGCGGTCGGGTTCGCAGCCTTATAGGAGCGAATTGCGGCAGATTTGTTTACACCAGATCTTGATTTGCGCGCCATCACCAGACTCCATTGGCAGAAGGTATAAGATTCCCTCCAATTAACAGTAGTGCTCTGTAACGAGAGCGTCAATTAGCGATTTCACGCCAAATAATAAATATTGCTATGAAAGTAATATTTATTAGCAGCGGTCATAGCGCATCTGCGATCGTGCTTGCCGGTCGCTAGTCAGCCGCAAAACGATATCCCACCCCCTGCTCGGTGAGTATATATCGCGGCCGCGCGGGATCTGCTTCTAGTTTTCGTCGCAAGCTGGCAACGAACACACGCAGGTAGTGATTTTCCTGAGAATCCTGCGGCCCCCAAACTTCTCGCAATAAGAAGCGGTGCGTCAACACTTTGCCCGCATGCTTGAGCATCGTCACTAGCAGCTTGTATTCGAGCGGCGTGAAATGAACTTCCTGGCCTTGGCGATGGACGATGCGGGCTGCCAGGTCGATTTGCAGATCACCGATCGCGACCTTCGTCACTTCCGTTTCGCCTCGATTGGCGTGCCGGAGCGCAGTGCGAATACGAGCGAGGAGTTCACCAATACCAAAAGGCTTGGTGATGTAATCATCGGCGCCGCGATCGAGCGCTTTGATCTTTTGCGGTTCTTGATCGCGAGCCGATAGAATAATAATCGGAGCTTGATACCATTCGCGCAGCCGCTGCAACACATCCTGGCCATCCATATCGGGCAAGCCCAGATCGAGAATGATTAAATCCGGCGGCTGGCTGGTTGCCTTGCGCAAACCATCCTCGCCGGAAACGGCTTCGCTGAGGCTATACCCTTCATTGGTAAGGGCCGCTTGCAAGAACCGCCGGATCGGCTGTTCGTCTTCGATGACGAGAATGTGATGATCGCCTGACATATGACTATTCTATCACGACCTGCGGCGCGTCTTTTGCCAGTGGCAAGCGCAGCAAGAACTCCGCGCCGCCGCTGGGAAGATTAGCAGCCGTAATGTTGCCGCCGTGAGCTTTGGCGATGGCCCGGCAAATGGCCAAGCCCAATCCGCTGCCGCGTCCGCCATCGGCAGCTTGTGAGGCTCGGTAGAATTTTTCGAAAACTCGTTCTTCCGCGCCGCTGGGCAGCCCCGGGCCGTTGTCGGAAACGGCGATGCGCAAGCTTGCGTTATCAACGGCGGCGGCGATCGTCACGTGCGTGCCGGCCGGCGTGTAGCGGGCCGCGTTCTCGAGCAGGTTGACGAAGACCTGCTCCATCAGCAAGCCATCGATGAAGACTAACGGCAAATCGAGCGGCAGGTTCACCTTGACCGGATGATTCTGCAACAGTCGCGCGGTGCGATGAAGCGCCGAGCCAACGATCTCTTCCAGCACATGCCACTGCTGGCTGGGAGTCGCGGCGCCGGCATCCAGTTTCGACATCTGCAGAATGTTTTCGAGCAGTCGGTTGAGACGAATCGCTTCATCGCTCACGGTCTCAAGCAGCTGCCGGCGCGTACGATCGTCGATCGACTCGCTCTCGAGCAGGCTGCTGCTAGCGCCGGCGATAGCGGCCAGCGGCGTCTTTAGATCGTGCGAAACGCTGCTGAGCAGGCTGCTGCGCACTTGCTCGGCCTCGGCCTGAATGCGGGCTTCGGCGGCGTCGATGGCCAACTGATCGCGCTCCAAAGCCAGCGCGAGCAGATTGGCGCAAGCTTCTAACAGCCGTCGCACATCGGGCTCCAGCAAACGCTGCGCATCATCAACGCGGATTGCGATCGCACCGTGAGTTCGCTGCGAGCCAACGAGAGGAAGAAACAGCGCCGCAGCGCTAGGTAGTGTATTCGTTGCGGCGCCGGCAATCTGATCATGCTCGACCACCCATCGCGCGACCGGCAAACTCAGCGCATGCCCGGCGATGGTCGAATCCTGACCGAAGGCGAGCTCCGGCGTCGACGATCGCCCTTGCAGATAAATAGCAACTTCTCCCCCAACCATCTCGGCCATGGTGCGGCCGGCCGCGCTGACCAGAAACAGATTGCCATAGAGTGAACTCAGTTTCTTGCCTAATTCATACAGGCCTGCAGTGCGCCGCTCGCGCTCACGCGTACTCTGCACCTGAGCCCGCAATCGCGACGTCAACGTGCTCACGGCCAGGCCGATCGCGAGCATGACCGCGAACGTGACGACGTACTGAACATCCGAAACATTGAAACTGTGAACCGGCGGCACAAAGAAATAGTCGAAGGCCAGAACCGCCAGAGCGCTCGCCAGAATCGCCGGACCACGGCCGTAGCGAAATGCGGACCAAGCCACGGCGGCCAAAAAAAGCATAACTGTGTTGGCCTCACCATCGGCGAAGTGCAACGATTGCAGCGCGTAAGCCGCGACGCCGGTCAGGGCGATCAGCAACGAAGATTTGAGATAAGGAAGAATATCGAATGCAGCCACCGGCCCGCGAACGCCAGTCGATTGCTTCGGCTCTTCCTCGCCGTGAATCACATAGACATCGATCTCGGCACTCTGCTCTAGCAGTTCGTCGACGACGGAACCAAAGAGAAGTCGCTTCCACCGCGGCTGATTGGTTTTGCCGATCAGAATCTTAGTGACGTTGCGCGAACGAGCGTAGCTCAGAATCGTGGCGGTCACGTTCTGCCCGGCAATGGTTACCGTTTCGGCTCCCAATCGTTCCGCGATCCGAAAATGTTGAGCGACTTGCTGCTGCTCAGGACTGTTGTTCGATTCACCCGTCAGATCGACTGAAACCGCGAGCCACGGCGCATCGAGCGCCGCGGCCATTCGCCGGGCCGTGCGAATGACGCGGGCCGTGGTCGGACTCGGCCCGACGCAAACGAGCAATCGTTCCGAAGTCGCCCAGGGTTGGCTGATCGACTTTTCGCGGCGGGCCGATTCCACATCGGTGTGAATCCGTCGTGCTGCTTGCCGAAGCGAAAGCTCGCGCAGGGCATTCAAGTTTGGTTTCTGAAAGAAACTTTGAATCGCGCGATGTGCTTGCTCGGGGAGATAAACCTTGCCAGCCTTGAGACGAACGAGAAGCTCTTCGGGGGTGATATCGATCAGTTCGAGATCGTCGGCCAGATCGAAGACGCGATCGGGAACGAGTTCGCGCACAACCACGCCGGTGATTTGGCCAATCACATCGTTGAGGCTCTCGATGTGCTGCACATTGAGCGTCGTCCAAACATCGATACCGGCGGCGAGCAGTTCCTTCACATCTTGCCAACGCTTCTCATGGCGGCAGCCGGCCGCGTTGGTGTGTGCGAGCTCATCGACGAGCAATAAATCGGGATGCCGCGCGAGCGCAGCATCGACATTGAACTCGCGGAGCGTCACGCCGCGATAATCCAACTCCTGCAACGGAATCGTTTCGAAGCCCGCAAGCAGCGCTTCCGTTTCGCGCCGGCCGTGCGGCTCGACATAGCCGACGACGACTTCGCGGCCCTCGACCTTTGCCCGGCGAGCGTTCTCCAGCATCGCGTACGTTTTGCCAACGCCGGCCGCATAGCCGAAGAAGACCTTCAGCGAACCGCGTTTCGCTTCGGCTTCGTCGGCCTGGACTTGTGCCAGCAGGGCGTCGGGATTGGGGCGAACTTCCGGCATGCGGCGTTAGTCTTTTTTCTGCGAATGATCGAGGGCCAGATTGAGGGCGAGCACATTTACGCGAGGTTCGCCGAGCACACCCAGTTGTCGCCCCTCGGTGTTTTGTCGGACTAATTCTCGCACGGATTCCTCTTTCATTTTCCTTACAGCGGCGACTCGCGCGACTTGAAATTCCGCCGCCGCGAGTGAAATCTGCGGATCAAGTCCACTGCCGGAGGCGGTTACCAGGTCGGCCGGAATGTTTGTCTTCGACGATCCGCTCGCCGTGAGTAATTCTATGCGAGCTTCGGCTGCTTTTTTTAGATCGGGATGCAACGGCCCATAATTCGATCCGCTCGAGGCCGTGGCGTTGTAAGCATACGGAGCCGTCGCCGAGAGTCGGCCCCAAAAGTATTCCGGCTTGGTGAATTGCTGGCCGATCAGCGACGAACCAATGGTTTGATCTGCCTTTTTCAACAAGCTGCCATTGGCCTGTTGTGGAAAAGCCAGCTGGGCAACCGCCGTGACGATCAAAGGATACACGCCACCGGTCAGCATGGTGAGCGCGACGAGCAGCAACGTGGCAATGCGTAATTGTCGAAACATCGGACGATTCCTTATGCAAGGCCCACGGCGGACAGCAACAGGTCGATGGCTTTGATGCCAACGAACGGCACGATCAGGCCGCCGAGGCCGTAAATGAGCAAGTTGTTTCGTAAGAGCTGAGCCGCGCCGACGGGACGATACGACACGCCTTTGAGGGCCAGCGGAACGAGGGCGATGATGATCAGAGCATTGAAGATGACTGCCGACAGGATCGCACTCGATGGCGAGGTGAGTCGCATCAAGTCGAGTGCTTTCAGCGCTGGATACGTTGCCGCAAAGGCTGCCGGCAGGATCGCGAAGTACTTCGCAACGTCGTTGGCAATGCTGAACGTTGTGAGCGAGCCGCGGGTCATCAGCAATTGCTTGCCGATGTTGACGATCTCGATCAGCTTTGTCGGATTCGAATCGAGATCGACCATATTGCCGGCTTCCTTTGCCGCCTGCGTGCCGCTGTTCATCGCCACGGCGACATCGGCTTGGGCAAGCGCCGGCGCGTCGTTCGTGCCATCGCCCGTCATGGCAACCAGGCGGCCACCTTTTTGATATTCGCGAATGAGCGACAGCTTGGCCTCAGGCGTGGCCTCGGCGAGGAAGTCGTCGACGCCGGCTTCGGCGGCGATCGCAGCGGCTGTGAGCGGATTGTCGCCGGTGATCATCACCGTCTTGATCCCCATCTGTCGCAACTCGGCAAAACGCTCCTTGATGCCGCCTTTGACGATGTCTTTCAGCTCGATCGCGCCGAGTACCTGTGCGTTGCGACTAACTACCAGCGGCGTACCCCCGGCTTTGGCAATTTGTTGTACGGCGGCGCGCACGTCGTCCGGCAAAAAACCACCGAGACTGCGGACATGGGTTTCGACAGCTTCGGCCGCACCTTTACGAATCTCCTGGCCGTCGAGCGTAACGCCGCTCATCCGCGTGCGGGCCGAAAACGGCACGAAATGAGGCTGGATTTGTTCGAGGTCGCGAGCACGCAGCCCGAAGCGCTTCTTGGCGAGTACTACAATGCTGCGTCCCTCGGCCGTTTCATCGGCGAGCGAAGCCAACTGAGCCGCTTCGGCCAATTCTTGCTCTTTCGTGCTCACCGCAGGAATGAACTGCGTTGCCTGACGATTGCCCAGCGTGATGGTGCCCGTCTTGTCAAGCAGCAGCACATCGACATCACCGGCGGCTTCCACGGCGCGACCCGACATGGCAACGACATTAGCCTGGCTGAGTCGATTCATCCCGGCGATGCCGATGGCAGACAGCAGCGCGCCAATGGTTGTTGGCGCCAGACAGACGAACAGGGCCACGAGCACCGTCAAGCTGATGACTTTGCCTTGGCCGGAGACCGCGACGCTGAACATCGAGTAAGGAAGGAGCGTCGCCACCACGAGCAAAAAGATCAACGTGAGCGCGGCGAGCAGAATCGCCAGCGCGATTTCGTTCGGCGTCTTCTGCCGCTTGGCGCCTTCCACCATCGCAATCATGCGGTCCAGAAAACTCTGGCCCGGCGCTGCTTTGACTTGAATGATCAGCCAGTCGGAAATTACTCGCGTTCCGCCAGTGACCGAGCTGCGATCGCCACCACTTTCGCGCACCACCGGTGCGCTCTCGCCAGTGATCGCACTCTCGTCGACCGAGGCAACCCCTTCGACAACTTCGCCATCGGCTGCGATGGCATCGCCCGCTTCGGCAAAGATCAGATCACCGACGCGAAGTTCGTCGGCCTGGCGAATTTCGATATCACCGTCGACTAGCAATTCCTTCGTCGATCGCCGTTTGCCAGAATGCGCGAGCGGCAAACAAAAACGCTTCGAGCCAACTTCAGAGCGACTCTTCTTCAGCGCCGCCGCTTGGGCGCGGCCGTGCCCCTCGGCGATGGCTTCGGCAAAGTTGGCGAATAGCACGGTGAACCAGAGCCAAATCGCCACGCCGAGCACGAAGACCGACGATTCGCCCGCTGCCGAGACAAACGAGTTGAGCCAAAGCGCCGTCGTCAAAATGCTGCCGAGATAAACGGCAAACATCACTGGATTGCGCAGTTGAACGCGCGGATCGAGCTTCGCGAATGAAGCGACAACGGCCTGGCCGAAGATCTTCTTATCAAACAGATGTGTAGATGTTTTAGTCATTGCGTGTATTTCTCCTAGTGCTTCGGCAGCTGCAGGTGTTCCACGATGGGTCCCAAAGCGAGCGCCGGAAAATAGCTGAGTGCTCCCACCACGATCACGACGGCGATTAGCAACACCACGAACAGCGGTGTGTGCGTCGGCAGCGTGCCTGCTCCGGCGGGAACAGTTTTCTTGTGAGCGAGCGAGCCGGCAATCGCCAGCGCTGGCACCATTACCCAAAAGCGGCCGATGAACATTGCCAAGCCAAACAGGCCGTTGTAAAACGGCGTGTTGGCTCCCAACCCCGCAAACGCGCTACCGTTGTTGTTCGCCGTCGAGGCAAACGCGTACAGCACTTCGCTAAAGCCATGCGGCCCCGGATTGAAAATCGTGGCCTTGCCGGCAGGCGTGACCACAGCGATTGCAGTTCCAATCAGAACCATCGCGCACGGAAACAGAATCGCCAGCGTGGCCATCTTCATCTCGAACGCGCCGATCTTTTTGCCGAGATACTCCGGCGTGCGCCCGACCATCAGTCCCGAGATAAACACCGCGACAATCGCGAACATCAACATGCCATACAAACCAGATCCCACGCCGCCGAAGATCACTTCACCGAGTTGCATCAGCCACATCGGCACCAGACCGCCGAGTGGTGTGTACGAATCGTGCATCGAATTCACCGAACCGTTCGACGCCGCCGTGGTTGTCACGGCCCATAGCGTGGAATTCACAATGCCGAACCGAGTTTCCTTCCCTTCCATGTTGCCGCCCGGCTGCCGGTTGGAGACAGCTTGATCAACTGACAACTCGTTCAGAACCGGATTCCCCTGCTGTTCGGCGATGGTGTTCAGAACCAACAGCGGAACAAACACCAGCGACATCGCGGCCAGCATCGCCAGACCTTGTCGTCGGTCTCCAACCATTTCGCCGAACGTGTAACACAGCGCCGCGGGAATCAGCAGGATGGCAACGACTTGCAGGAAGTTCGACAGCGGCGTCGGATTCTCGAGCGGATGCGCCGAGTTCGCATTAAAGAAGCCACCGCCATTCGTGCCAAGTTGCTTAATGGCAATCTGCGAAGCTGCCGGACCGACGGCGATCTTTTGCGTCGTCACCGCGTTGCCGTTGGCATCCACGGTCGCGTCCATCAGCTTCGCTTCGTGATACGAACGAAAGGTCTGCACTACGCCTTGCGAAACGAGCGCGATGGCAAGCAGCAGCGACAAAGGCAACAGGATGTACAACGTGCCGCGCACCAGGTCGACCCAAAAGTTGCCGATCGTGTCGGTCACGTGGCGAGTGAAACCGCGAATCAATGCAATCAGTACAGCCATGCCGACCGCGGCAGAGACAAAGTTCTGCACGGTGAGCGCGAACATCTGTGTGCAATAGCTCATCGTGCTCTCGCCGCCGTAGCCTTGCCAGTTGGTATTCGTCGCAAAGCTGACTGCGGTGTTGAACGACGAATCGGTCGAAACGGCCGACAACGACTCCGGATTCAGCGGCAGTACACTCTGTGCGCGCTGCAACGCATAGACAGCCACGAAGCTGACAAAGCTGAACATCAGCGCTGCCGTCGCGTAGCGCTGCCAGGTCATTTCTTCGGCGCGATCAACACCGCATAGCCGGTACAGCAATCGCTCGAACGGCGAAAAGACTCGCTCCAGAATCGGCGCCGAGCCGGAATACACCCTGGCCATGTAAAGGCCCAGCGGTTTTACGCACGCCAGCAGCACTCCCAGAAAGAGTGCCAGTTGCAAAAGACCGTTGACGGTCATGAAAACTTCTCCGGAACAAGCAACGCGGCCGTGAGATACACGACCAAAAAAGCGACGACCATTGACGCAAAGACAAGTGTCCAGTCCACGCTCAGTCCTCCGCTCGCAAGCTGCCGATGAAGTGCACCAGGCCGCCCGTTCCAATGAAAAAAGCCGCGCCGGCTACCAGCCAAACGATGTCCATGGTTGATTTCTCCTCGATGTGATTTCTCTTCGATCACCATCGAGTGAATTAAATCGGAAGTCGCATAAAAAGGGCGTCAAGAGCGACGCCAGACGTATCAAATCTTTATCAAGATGCCTGCGGCGATGTTTGGCATTTAGCCGGGGAAGAGGCTTATACTACCGGCCTCTCTCCCACCAACCGCGAGGGCCCGCCATGTTACGCCGCCGTGACTTCTTCGCTTCTGCCGCGCTCGCCGCAGGCCTGCCGCTGTTGCCAAACATCGATGAATCTTCGTTGGCGTTTGCCCAAGAGAAAAAGGAATCGCCGTCACTAGAACCGCTCAATCGCTTTCCTCGCATGATGCAGGACTACTTCGTCAGGCAAGTCCGCGCAGCCGAAGCGAAAGGGAACGCTCTGAAGCAAGCGGTGAAAACTCAAGCCGACGCCGAAGCTTACGTGAAGGATGTGCGGCAGCGCATCGCCACGGTGTTCAATCTGCCGAAGGAAAAGACGCCGCTGAATGCGAACGTCACAGACGTCATCGAACGCGATGCCTATCGCATCGAAAAAGTCATCTTCGAAAGCCGACCGCAGTTCTTGGTCACAGCCAATTTGTATGTTCCTAAAAATAGAAAATTCCCGCTGCCGGGTGTCGTCGGCTCCTGCGGCCATTCGGCGACCGGGAAAGCAATCGATGCTTATCAGAGTTTCGCGCAAGGCCTGGCTCGACAAGGCTATGTCACGCTGATCTTCGATCCCATCGGCCAGGGCGAACGGCTCCAATATGTCGATGCCAATTTGAAACCGCGCCGCGGCAACGGCGTGAGCGAACATCTCTACGCCGGCAATCAGCAGTTCCTCGTGGGTGAGTTCTTCGGCGCGTGGCGGGCCTGGGATGGCATTCGCGCGCTCGACTATCTGCTGAGTCGCGAGGAAGTCGATCCGAAGCACGTCGGCATCACGGGCAACAGCGGCGGTGGCACGATGACGACCTGGCTCTGCGGCGTCGAGTCGCGCTGGACGATGGCTGCGCCGAGTTGCTTCGTCACCACTTTTCGCCGCAATCTCGAAAACGAACTCCCCGCCGACACCGAGCAATGCCCACCCGGCGTGCTCGCAGCCGGACTCGATCACGATGACTTTCTGGCCGCGATGGCCCCGAAGCCGGTGATCATCCTCGCCAAGGAGCGCGACTACTTCGATGTCCGCGGCGCGACGCTCGCCTACGAACGACTGAAGCATCTCTACACCGCCCTCGGCAAACCGGAAAACATTTCGCTCTTCGTCGGACCGACCGAACATGGTTACTCGCAGGAAAATCGAACGGCCATGTATCGTTGGTTCAACAAGCAAACCGGCGTGAGCGATGCGCAAGAAGAGCCGGCGCTGACGATCGAAAAAGACGACGTACTGCAATGCACGCCGCATGGCCAGGTCGCCGGTCTGCGCTCGAAGTCACTTTTCATCTTCACGCAGGACAAAGCGATCGCTCAAGTCGCCGCGCGCAAAATGAACGACGCGACTTCGCTGGCTGCTGCCATCGCAGCAACGTTAAAACTCCCCGAACGCCAAGGCCCGCCCGACTATCGCATCCTCCGGCCGATCGGCAAACGAAACTACCCCGCCGCGGCCGCGACCACTTACGCGGTGGAAACCGAACCCGATGTCTTCGCGCTCGTCACGCGGCTCGGCGATGCTTCGCACGTGTCACGCCCACCGCGCGGTAAAGGCCCAGCCATCCTCTACATTTCGCATCACAGCGCCGACGCCGAACTGCGCGACGAACCACTCGTCGCCGAACTCATCAAGGACAACGACGGCACGCCGTTCTTCGCCTGCGACGTCCGTGGCATCGGCGAGTCGCGTCCCAACACCGCCGGCAAAGATCAGTTCCTGGTCCCCTACGGCAGCGACTATTTCTACGCGATTCATTCGCTGATGCTCGACCAGCCCTACGTCGGCCAAAAAACCCACGACGTCCTCGCCGTCCTCGATTGGCTCGCTGCGCACGGTTACACCGAGGTCCACCTCGCCGCGCTCCACTGGGGAGCCATCCCCGCTGCCTTCGCGGCCTTCCTCTCGCCGCACGTCAGCCGCGTGACGCTCAAGAAAAACCTCACCAGCTACGAAGCTATCGCCACCAGCGAAGGCTACGACTGGCCGCTGTCATCGTTCGTGCCGAACGCGCTCGCTAAGTTCGATCTGACGGAGATTTATGAACAGTTGAAGGCGAAAAAACTTCGGCAAATTGAGCCAAGGGGGGCGATTTGAACGACGGTGTTGAATCGGCAAATCGATTCTTCGTTGCTGGACCGTTTCTATTTGACGTAGAATGACACCGTGGAAAGCATCACTCGCAACGTGAACGAAATTGATCCAGCCGACCGGCAAGCG
Organism: Anatilimnocola floriformis; assembly: GCF_024256385.1. Classification (NCBI taxonomy): domain Bacteria; kingdom Pseudomonadati; phylum Planctomycetota; class Planctomycetia; order Pirellulales; family Pirellulaceae; genus Anatilimnocola; species Anatilimnocola floriformis. The sequence continues at coordinate 1,683,906 of NZ_JAMLFW010000001.1, read as the reverse complement.
CTGGAGCATGTCATCGGCCAACACTTGTCTACGGACCAGCAGGTGATCATCAGCGTCGTCAATATTCAACCCGTTGGCCCCGTCGCCAACTCGCCGGACTAGGTGACTGCGACTCCGCCACTGCCGGCGTGGTGCAACATCTATGAGGGGATGACGGACGAGGAAATCGCCCAGATCGAAGCGTCGATTGTCCGTACTTCCGGCGGTCGTTCCTTCAATTAATCCTATGGATGCAGCCCTCCTTGATACGGACATCCTTTCGGAAGTACTCAAGCAACGAAATGCCACGGTGGCGACCAAGGCAGCTGCTTATCTGCATGCGCACGGTCAATTCTCATTCTCTGCATTCACAAGATTTGAGATTGAGTGAGGATATTAAGGAAAAGCAGGCAGTTCGCTTGCTCTCGCTGCTCGATACGCGCGCGCAACGATTACTATTGCTGGAATGCACCGCTAATGTCTCAAGTGTATTGGCCGGTGGAGCGACTGGATCGAAAACTGCGGCCGGCGAACTGGCGGTTGAAAAAATGAATACAAGAACGTGCGATCCTCACCGAATGGAGAACTGCGGATGCTGTCCCGTACCTGCTTGATTGCTGCAGCCTTTGTGATTTTCCCTTCCCTTTCAAGGGCTGAAACAACGTTGGCGAGTTACGCATTTTCCAAAGTCTATCTCGTGACGATTTCTGCCGAAGATGTCGAACGATCTCCGGCCTGGAGCGATGACGCCGAGAACCCGCCGATCTCCGCGCGGAAGGCGCTGCAACTCGCGCTGGCGATGAAAAACTCCCTCGTCAAAGACCAGGACAATTTCAAGTGGCAATTGAAGTCGGCCGAGTTGACGCCGACTTTTGACAGACCGGGAAAATGGTATTGGCTGGTCACCTACGAAGCGATCTTCCAAGGTGGTTCGACCGGCATGCCACCGCACTTACGGTTGGTGGTCCTGATGGATGGGACGGTGATCAAGCCGGTGATTAAGGACCAGAAGTGACGGGGTTGTTACTGTCAAATCGCCCCTCACGCCCTTCGCAAAACCTGCCGATATTTCTTGAGCCGGCCGATCCATCGTGCTAGATTGATGCTTGTCCTCAGAACCCAACCCATGGCTGGTTTTGGAGACCAACCCGCCTCGTCCTCCCTCACCCGCCACGGACGATTGTTTCATGCATCTGCGCTCGCTGCCGTCGCGATGTTGGCTGCAATTTGCGGTTGTTTTCGGGCTGTTCTTGAACGTCTGCGGCGGTTTTTCGGGCTCGTTATTCGCGGCGGAGAAGTTTATCGTTTCACCTCTGATGGCGACGCTCGATCAGCCCGAGGCGAGCTTGCAATTGCTCGTCGGTCAGGCGGCTGAAGAAGGTCGCACGGTCGATCTGACTCGGCAGGCAAAATATCGAAGTGAAAACGCTGCGATTGCTCGCGTCGATGAGTTCGGCTTGGTGACGCCGGTGGCCGATGGTGAGACGGGTGTGATTGTCGAGCACACGGGCGGGCAAACGCGGGTCGCAATCACGATCAAAGGAATCAAAGAGCCCGAGTTGTTGTCGTTTTCGCGCGATGTCATTCCCATTCTGACCAAGGCCGGCTGCAACATGGGTGGCTGCCACGGCAAAGCCGAAGGGCAGAACGGTTTCAAACTGACCGTATTTGGTTTCGACCCGAAGGCCGATCACGATGCCATCGTGAAGGAAGGTCGTGGCCGGCGGATTTCACTGGCCGCGCCCGATCATAGTTTGCTCCTCCGCAAAGGCCTAGCCAGCGATCCGCATGGCGGCGGTTTGCGGATTGAGGAAGGAAGCATTCGTCATCGGCGGCTCGCGCGGTGGATTCGCGAAGGAGCGCCGTATGGCACCGATGAAGCGCCGCAGCTGGTGAAGATTGAAATCGAGCCGACCGAGCAAGTACTGCTCGCCAAGGGAACGCAACAACTGCGGGTGTGGGCCGTCGATAGCGACGGTGCTCGCCGCGATGTAACCACCGAAGCCGAATACGAATCAAATGCGTCGCCGATCGCCGCTGTCGATGGTCGTGGTTTTATTCAAGCGACGGAGATCGCCGGTGAGGCCGCGATCCTGGCGCGCTATCTCGGCCAGGTGACGGTCAGCCGCGTGACGATTCCGCAGCCCGGCGTAAAATTCGCCCGGCCGCCGGAGCACAATTTCATCGACAAGTTGGCCTGGGACAAACTGCAGCGTTTGGGCATCGAGCCGAGCGACGTCTGCGACGACGCGACGTTCTTGCGGCGCGTTTATCTGGACGTCATCGGCATGCTGCCCACTGCTGCTGAGGCGAAAGCATTTCTTGCCGATGCCACGCCGAACAAGCGAGCGCTGCTCGTCGACAAGTTGCTTGAACGGCCTGAGTACGCCGACTACTGGACGATGCGGTTCAGCGATTTGCTGCGTGTCGATCAAACCAAAATCACCCCGCAAGGCTCCGTTGCGATCACGCGCTGGCTGCACAAGCAATTCAGTGAGAACCGGCCGTACGATGTGTTCGTCCGCGAGTTGATCACGGCCAAAGGGAATGTGAAAGCCGAAGGACCTGCGGCACTTTACAAGGCGCTCGATACGCCCGAAATCGCCGCTCGCAACCTCAGCCAGGTCTTTCTCGGCATTCGCCTCGAATGTGCGCAATGTCATCATCATCCGAGCGATCGCTGGGGGCAGGAAGATTACTTTGCTCTCGCGGGGATGTTCAGCGGCGTGAGTCGCAAACGAACTCCCGATGGTGGCGAAGCCGTGGTGCCGGTCGTGGCGAAAGATCTGAAGCATCCGCGGACGAACGAGTTCGTGCAAATGCGGCCGCTCGGTGTGGCTGCCAAACCGCGCGTCGTCGAAGAGCCTCCGGCGCCACCAATGCCGCCGCCAGGAAGCAAAGCTAAACCACCAGCCAAGCCGAAGCCCGTGCCGAAGAATTTTGTGCCAGACTCGGCCGTTTCCGATGCGATCGATCCGCGCGTGGAACTCGCCGACTGGATGATCGCGCCGGAGAATCCTTACTTCGCGGCGACGATGGCCAATCGTCTCTGGGCGCATTACTTCGGCCGCGGCTTGGTCGAACCGATCGACGATCTGCGGCTGACGAACCCCGCATCGAACGAGCCGCTGTTCCACGCGATTGCCAAACATCTGCGTGATTCGAAGTACGACATCAAAGCCTTCACCCGCACGCTCCTCAACAGCCGTTTGTATCAACTGTCGTCCAGCACGACCGCCAGCAACGCAGCCGACGAGCAGAACTTTTCGCACGCCTCCTACAAAGCAATGCCCGCCGAAGTGCTGCTCGACAGCATCGGCCAGGCGACCGGCACGCCGGAAGTTTTCAACGGCTGGCCGGAAGGTTATCGAGCAGTGCAGATTTGGGACAACAAGCTGCCGCACTATTTCTTCCGCATCTTCGGCCGGCCCGTGCGGGCGACCGTATGCGAGTGCGAGCGGAGCAACGAGCCGAGTATTTCGCAGGCCCTGCACCTGATGAACTCGCCCGAGATCATGGCGAAGATTCGTTCGCGCACCGGCCATGCTGCGGTCACGGCGAAGCAAGCTTTGCCGCCGACCGAGACGCTCGATCAACTGTATCTGACCGTGCTCGCTCGCTATCCGCGGGCGACAGAGAAAGAACAACTGCTGCCGGCGTTTGCTGCGGAAACTGATCGCCGTGCAGTTTGCGAAGATATCGTTTGGGTGCTGCTGAATAGCAAAGAGTTTTTGTACAACCACTAAGTCGTAGGACGGACCATTGGTCCGTCCCAACCAAGTCGGACCAAGGAAGAAACCATGCGACGCTCCTTCTGCGACGGCATCTCCCGCCGGCAAGCACTGCGCATCGGCTCGGTCGGTTTAATCGGCGGCCTCACGTTGCCGCGGCTGCTCGAGCTCGAAGCTGTCGCGGCGAATGGTCGCGAAGCCAAAGCGAAGAGCGTGATCTTTCTCTTCCTCGAAGGCGGACCGAGCACGATCGACATGTTCGATCTGAAGCCCGAAGGCCCCGCCGAAATTCGCGGCCCCTATCAGCCGATCTCGACGAAAGTCCCCGGCACCTTCGTCGGCGAGCACTGCCCGCTGATCGCCGGCATTGCGGACAAGTTCACGATGGTCCGCTCGCACAGTCACAAGGACAACGGCCACAACACGGGCTATCACTACTGCATGACGGGCTACAAAGCCGCCTTCGCCGACGGCCAAGCTGGCGGAACGCCGAACAACTTACTCTTTCCGTCGCTCGGCTCGATCGTCTCGCGCGAGCTCGGTCCGCGCGGCAACATTCCTGTTTATGTGAACCTGCCGGATCCCATGGAATCGGGCGGCCCGGGCTTTTATGGTCCTGCTCACGCGCCGTTCGTGCTCGAGACCGATCCGGTGCAGCCTGATTTCGAAGTCCGTGATTTGCGACTCGCTCCAGGTGTGTCAGCGGATCGTTTGGAGCGGCGCCGCAAGATGCTCGCCGCCGTCGAGCAGGAAAACAAAGCTCAAATCGCCGGCCGGCCGAACGTGATGAACACGTATTATGAAAAGGCCTACAACATGATCACCGCGCCCGACGCGCGAAAGGCCTTTGATATCGCGGCCGAAAGTGATAAGACTCGCGAACGCTACGGCCTCACCTCGCTGGGTCAATGTGCGCTTCTCGCGCGGCGGCTCGTCGAAGCCGGGTCACGCTTCGTCGGCGTCGACAACGGCAGCTGGGACACGCACTTCTCGCAGTTCCCTTCGCTCAAAGAAGACCTGATTCCCTCAGCCGATCGCGCGTTCAGTGCACTGGTGACCGATCTCGATGAGCGCGGCCTGCTCGACAGCACGCTCGTGATCATGATGGGCGAAATGGGCCGCACGCCGCAGATCAACACCCGCGCGGGGCGCGATCACTGGTCGATGACGCAAACAATCTTGTGGGCGGGCGGCGGCGTGAAGCAGGGGCAAGTCATTGGCGCGACCGACAAGAGCTGCATGTATCCCACGACCGAACCATACGGCGTGGAAGATGTGATCTGCACCATCTTCCATCAAATGGGTATCGACACCGGCAAGACCTATTACACGCCCCTCGGCCGCCCCGTGCCGATCGTGAACGGCGGGCGAGTGATTCCTGGATTGGTGTAACATGCTGACCTATCTCCTGATGCTCTCAGCGGTCGGCCAAGTCGCCGCCGCCAACATCCGGCCGCAGATCGGCTACGTCTATCCGCCCGCCGCGAATCCCGGCACGACGATCGAGGTCCGCCTCGGTACGTACGACTGGACGCCCGACATGCAGATCCTGCCGCATGATCCGCGGGTGAAAATCGAAATCACCGGCCCGGCTGGCGAACCCATTCTCACGCCGCCACCCTATTGGTTCGGCAACAAAGCGGGCCAGGCCCAGCCGCCGTTGCCGCGCGAAGTGCCGGCGAAGATCACTATCCCGGCCGATGTGCCGCCAGGTGAAATTCGCTGGCAAGTGGCGAATGCCAACGGCGGTTCGAACATTGGCAAGTTTGTGGTCAGCGATCTGACGGAAACGATTGAGCCCGAAGATCGCAAGGATGCAATCGAACTGCCCAGCATTCCGGCTGCCGTCAGCGGGCGCATTTCGCGAATTACCGAGAGCGACGAATATCGCTTCACGACGCCAACTGCTGCCCAAATCACTTGCCGACTCGAAGATCGGCTCGGTCAGCCATTTTCCGGCGCTCTGACCATCAAAGACACTACGGGGAAGATCTTAGCCGACGGCGCCGACACAGCGGGGACTGGCGTGACGCTCCGCTTTGCCTCGCAAGCCGGCATGACATACACCGCAACGATCCGTGACATCGAGTTCGCCGGCGACCGAGGTTATGTTTATCGCCTGGCGATTCGTAACTCGCCCGAAATCGTCGCGACATTGCCGCTCGTAGTAAAAGCCGGCGACAAGCACTCGCTTAAAATCATCGGCTGGGGGTTAGACAAACCCGCGGTTCTTTCTGCCGCTCAGCATGATGTCGCTGCGCCTGCTGCTGCCGAGGAAACGATCGCCGTCGATCTGCCGAATGGAAAAACAGCGGCGAAGATTTTTTCGGCCGCCGCAACCGATGCGCTCGAACCCGGCAACGAAGATCCTGCCCAACGGCAAGTGACCATCCCTGCCGCCATCTCGGCGACGTTCGACAAGATGGACGCCACCAGCGGCCTCGCCATCGACCGCTATCGCTTCACGGCCAAGAAGGGGCAAGTGCTGCGGATCGTTGCCGAGGTCGATCGCTTTCAATCGCCTGTCGATCCGCAACTCATCGTTAGTTCGCTCGAAGGAAAAGAACTGCTGCGCAACGACGACGCTCCCGGCGCAAGCGATGCCGTGATTCAATTCACCGCACCGGCCGATGGCGAATTTGAGTTGGGCGTGAGCGATGTCAGCGGCCTGGCGACTTCGCTGGCCAGCGTTTATCGCCTCACCATCGACGACGTCGCCACGCTGGCCGATTTCGAATTGCAGTTTCCTGAGCGCCTCGATATTCCCCTCGGTGGCAAAGCCGATCTGGCTATCAAGATCAATCGCATCGGCACGTGGAAAGTGCCGATTAACTTGCAATTGCATGGCTTACCCGAGGGCGTCACACCGGCCGATGTGATGGCCCCGGCGGTAGCGAATCAGATTCCTGCCGACAAGCCGGCGCACAACTTGACGCTCAATGCTGCGGCTGATTCCGCCGCGGCTGCCGCGCTCGTCACGATCATCGCGACTACGGAAGTCGACGGTAAAAAGATCGAAAAGAAGAGCCCGCCGATTCTCGTTTCTTCGACGATCAAGACCCGCGTCAAAGTGAAATCGACCGTGCAGGACGGTGGCCGCATCGTGAATCGCGGCACGACTTATCCTGCCGATGTGATCGTCGAACGACTGGATGGTTACGAGGGACCAGTCATTCTGCAAATGGCTGCATCGCAACAACGGCAGCGTCGCGGCATTCGTGGCGGCGAAATGACGGTGCCAGCCGGCGTCGAGCAGGTGCAGTATCCGATCTTCATGCCTGAGTGGCTCGAGACGAGCCTAACCGCGCGGATGAACGTCATCGGCGTCACACCGATCGCCGATCCTAAGGGAAACATCCGCCATGTCACCGGCATTATGGACGGCTTCATAGTGATGTCGCTCGAGGGGGCATTGCTGAAGCTCACGCACGAACAGCAGGAATACGTCGCCGCGCCGGGCAGCACGATCGATATCCCGCTGAAGGTTTCCCGCACGGTGAAGCTGCCAGTTACCGCCGATTTGGTGCTAGTTACCGACAAGCATTCGATTTTCACGGCTGATGCGGTTCAGCTGCCGCCCGCCACCAATCAGCACCTGCTGAAACTCAAGATCGCGGCCGACGCGAAGCCGGGATTACATCTCGCCACGATCCGCGCGACTGCCATGCAGGATGGCAAATGGCCGGCGGTGAGTGAGACGACGGTGGCAGTTTATGTGGAAAATGAATGAATCAGCGCCGCGACCGCCAGGTGAGTGGATGTTGCGCACCGTGCATGATGGAGAAGACTTCGACTACATCATCTGTAACGAAATAGTGCAGCACATACGAAGTTCTCTGGATGCGAGCTGCCCGGATATCATGCGCTACGATCGCATAGAGAAACGGGTTAGCGTCGATGCGTTCGAACAGCGCTTCCAGTTCGTCGACGAACTCAACGCCTTTGTTGGGGCGAGCCGCATTCAAGTAGGCGTGAATCGACTGGACCTGCTCGTCAACGTCGGGCCGAACGATGAACTTGCGGCTCATGGTTGTTTACGCAAATCCGCAATTACGTCACGCCAATGTCGGCCAACGCCGGGATTTTGATCGGCTGCCTGACGTCGCTTGACGACTTCCGCCAATTGCTCCGGCGAAAGTTCGCCGGGATCCACGTATTCTGGAAGCGTGCCGAGGATCACCTCAACCAATTGGTACTTTTCAGCCGCCGACAACTGATCCAACCCGAGTGCTTGGATATCGAACGTCATGGACACAATCTCCGCACTTCGGACAGCCTATGACTAAAGCATACCTCACATACTTATTCTACCATCAGCTTCTTCACCACCGTCTGCAGAATCCCACCATTGCGGTAGTAGTCGAGTTCGACGGGCGTGTCGATGCGGACGGCGGCGGCGAAGGTTTTGCTCGTGCCGTCGGGTGAGGTGGCTTGCACGCTGATTTGCGTCCGGGGGGCGAGGCTTTCATCAAGGCCAAGGATTTCGAAGGTTTCGTCGCCGTTCAGGCCGAGCGATTTCCAGGTTTGGCCGTCGAGGAATTGCAGCGGCAGTACGCCCATGTTCACCAGGTTGCTGCGGTGAATCCGCTCGTAGCTGGCCGCGATCACAGCTCGCACGCCGAGCAGGCTAGTGCCCTTGGCGGCCCAGTCGCGCGACGAACCCGTGCCGTATTCCACTCCGGCGAGAATGATCGTCGGCGTGCCGGCAGCTTTGTACTTCATCGCAGCATCGTAGATCGGCATCACTTGGCCGGCGTCGTTGTCAGCGACCGGCGGCTTGCCGGCGACGTGCCCCGCGCCGAGGTACTTCGTCACGCCACCTTCGGTGCCGGGGGCGAGGAAGTTGCGGATGCGGACGTTGGCAAAGGTGCCGCGAACCATCACGCGGTCGTTGCCGCGACGGGCGCCGTAGCTGTTGAAGTCGACCGGCTGCACGCCGTTCGCCATCAAGAACTCACCTGCCGGGCTCTTCTTGGCAATGTTGCCCGCGGGCGAAATGTGATCGGTCGTTACGCTGTCGCCGAGCATCGCCAGGACGCGAGCGCCGCGAATCGGACGCACCGCGTTGGCATTGGCACTGAAGTCAGCCAGGAACGGTGGTTCCTGGATGTAGGTGCTCGCTTCGTTCCAGTTGAAGAGCGCACCTTCAGCGACTTTGATTTGATTCCACGTTTGGTTGCCGTCGAAGGCAAGCGAATAGCGGCTGCTGAACATGTCGGCTTGCACGAATTCGTTGATCGCGTGCTGCACTTCGGCGTGCGTCGGCCAGATGTCCTTCAGCATCACCGGCCCGGCATCGCCTTGGCCGATTGGTTCGTTCACCAGATCGATGTCGGTGGTGCCAGCGAGAGCGTAAGCGACAACCAGCGGCGGACTGGCCAGGAAGTTGGCCTTCACGAGCGGATTGACGCGGCCTTCGAAATTGCGGTTGCCACTGATGACGGCGGAGGCGACGAGATCACCTTCCGTGACTGCCGCAGCGACGTTATCCGGCAGCGGACCGCTGTTGCCGATGCAGGTGGTGCAACCATAGCCGACGGTTTGAAAGCCGAGCGTATCGAGCGCCGCCGAAACACCGGCGCGATCGAAGTAATCGGTAACGACGCGCGATCCAGGCGCGAGGCTGGTCTTCACGTAGGCGGGAACTTTCAGTCCCTTGGCGACCGCTTTCTTCGCGAGCAAACCGGCCGCGAGCATGACCGACGGATTGCTGGTGTTTGTGCAACTCGTGATGGCAGCGATCACCACGGCGCCATGGCCGATCGTCTCGCTGTGGCCGTTGCTTTGCACGGTGCCTTTGCGTTTGAGGGCAGCATCGTCGAGTTGAAAGCCGCGCTCGGCAACCGGCGCTTTCAGAGCTTTCTGCCAGGTCGATTTCATCGACGACAGCGGCACGCGATCTTGCGGCCGTTTTGGCCCGGCCAGCGAAGGCTCGATGGTGCTCAGATCGAGCGAAACCTTCTTCGTGTAATTGAGCTCCGGCGAATCGGCCGTGCTGAAGAGGCCTTGCGCCTTGCAGTATTTTTCGACCAGCGAAACCTCTTGTTCGGTCCGGCCGGTGCGGCGGAGGAAGTTGAGCGTTTCATCATCGATGGGGAAGAAGCCCATCGTCGCGCCGTATTCAGGGGCCATGTTGGCGATCGTCGCACGATCAGCGAGCGACATCTTCCGTACGCCCGGGCCGTAGAACTCGACGAACTTATCGACGACGCCGACCTTGCGCAATTGCTGCGTCACGGTCAGCACCAGATCGGTCGCGGTCACGCCGGCCGGTAGTTCGCCGGTCAATTCGAACCCGATCACTTCGGGCAACAGCATGTACAGCGGTTGGCCGAGCATCACGGCTTCGGCTTCGATGCCGCCGACGCCCCAGCCGAGCACGCCCAAGCCGTTGATCATTGTCGTATGGCTGTCGGTGCCGACGAGCGAATCGGGCAACGCGACCGGGCCCTTCTTATCGCTGCGAATGAACACGCCCTTGGCGAGATATTCGAGATTCACCTGGTGGACGATGCCGACGTCTGGCGGCACGACGCGGAAGTTATTGAAGGCTCGCTGTCCCCAGCGGAGGAATTCGTAACGTTCGCGGTTGCGTTGAAACTCGAGTTCAACGTTTTGACCGAGCGAAGTCGAAGTGCCGAAGAAATCGACCTGCACGCTGTGATCGATCACGAGGTCGACAGGGATGAGCGGATTGATTTTCTTCGGATCGCCGCCGAGGCGTTCCATGGCCGAACGCATTGCGGCGAGATCGACGACGCAGGGCACACCGGTGAAGTCTTGCAGCACCACGCGGGCCGGCATGAAGGGGATTTCGCGTTTGGCCGGTTCGGCGGCGTTCCAGCTGGCGAGGGCTTTCACATCGTCTTCGGTCACGATGTAGCCGTCGCAATTTCGCAGGGCGGCTTCGAGCAGCACGCGAATCGAAAAAGGCAACTTGCTAACCGCGCCCAAGCCGAGTTGTTCAAGCTTGCTGAGGCGGTAGATGCCGGCTTCGCCGTGGCCGGTGTCGAAAGTGTCGCGGGCGCCAAACGGATCGAAAACAGTGGTGGTCATGGCCTGTGAAGTGCTTCTGCGCGGGGTGGGTGCGGTGTGCTTACCTGGCAATCAAAAGAAGGACGCGGTATCGCCCGGGTCGGCAACGATTATAGCAATCTTTTGCGGACAACAGCAGACGAGACCCTGGCCAAAAAACGTCGTCGTCTGGAGAAATCTAACGGCCAGTGGAATATTCTCGCCGGCCGTTGTCTCTCAACTGGCGGAACGCAACTCTTCCGCACTTCTCTTACTTCCACCACTTCTTTTCGAGGGACTGCGATGGCCAAGCCAATAGCAGCGGCGCGCTCGTATTCGTTTCTTACCTCGGTCTGCCTCATGATCATTGCTGGCTGCGCCGCGCAAGAAATGCCGCCGTCCGTTCGGCAAGACATCAATGCCCTGACGAAGGTGGCTGCCGCGGATCTGAAGGAAACGAAAGCTCCCGGCGATCGCAAACTCATTTACACCGGCAAACTGCGGCTGGCAGTGAAATCGTTGGCGACGACCGAGCAGGAACTGCAGCGGCTGCTCGAAGTCGCCGATGGGCAGTTGGCCGAGTTTCGTGAAGAGCGAACCGCGGAAAATCGCCGCGCGGCAACTTGGAAGGTACGGATTCCGCCCGGCAAGTTTCATTCATTCGTCAAGCAGGTGGCCGATCTGGGGAAGGCCGAATTGCACGAAGTGACCACGGCCGACGTGACCGAGGAATTTGTCGATATCGAGGCCCGCCTCAAAAACAAACGCCAACTCGAAAGCCGCATTCTCAAACTACTCGACGAAAAGGCCGGCGAACTGAAAGACGTCGTCACGGTCGAACACGAACTGGCCCGCGTTCGCGAGGACATCGAGCGGATCGAAGGGCGTCTCCGCCTGCTCGCCAGCCAAGTCGATCTTTCCACCGTCTCGATTTACGCGTTCGAGCCCGAAGACTATCAGCCGCCGAAGGCTCCGACGTTTGGCAATCGGGTCGCGGCGGCCTGGTTTGGTTCGCTGCGAGCCCTCCGGCAATTGGGCGAGGCGATTGTCGTCGCTGCCGCTGCCATCGCCCCTTGGGCGGTGCTGTTCGGCGTGTTGCTAGGCTGCGGCTTGATCGTCGTCATTCGGATTTGGCGGCGGTGGAAACAGCCCATCGTCGCCACGGCAATCCACTGAAACACCCGCCGAACCACCGGTCCGGTAGTGGGGTTATAATTTATAACCCTTTTGACAGTTTTAGTTTCGTGTAAAGTGTTTCTGTGAGGCGACTTGCGAGAAAACGACGGAGTTTTCTATAACCCCTCACCTTACTTTTCGACTCATCTAAAAATCATTGCAAGATCTTATCTGGACACGAGTTACGAACGACATTCTGACAACCGTCCAATAACGGTTATAACAGCGCTATAACGGGCTCTATAACACCTCCATAATCGCCGCATCACAAAACCGACGCACTTCTGCCTCCAAAGCCTCGCGCGGCAAAATCGGCGTATCTATCCCAAACGCCCTTCTTCTCCTAGCATGTCGCGGCAATTTGACGTGATTTGGGGGTTGCGCGAGCGGAAAAAGTCTGGGGTAGGACGCGCCAGAAGCGAGCGGTTTTGGCGGGCGTGATTACAATGGACCGAGGCTTGCGCTCGCGGTTTGCTCGCCTCTCCCGGCAATCACGACCTCTCAGACGGCGAAATTGCAGCGCGCTGATTGTTATTTACATGTCGCCACCTTATTCTGCGCCTTGCCCCTTTTTGCCTTGCGAAGGAGTGCCGCGCGCAGATTGACCTAAGTCGTTGGCTCAGGCCGACGTACCGCTGATTGCTGCCCTCTTTTCGATACCGTTTTTGGATCTTCGCCGCCCCGGTCATTTCGCATGCCCAGTCAACTACGGAAGCTCTGGAATCGTCTCCTTCGCCGCGCCTCAGCGCACAACGGCGAGGAACATGAGCGCGCCGCCGAAAAACGACTGGGGAGCAGTGCGCGCACGCGGCGGCGATTTCTGTTCGAACCGCTCGAAGATCGCCGCGTGATGGCGGTGACATTTATTGACCCGAATCCGGCTCCCAACAACCAGTTTGGCCATTCGGTGGTTGCCCTCAGTACGGGCAACGTCGTCGTGACTTCGCCGTTTGACGACGCGGGTGGCTTGAACGCCGGGGCCGTGTATCTGTTCAACGGCGCAACGGGCGATCTGATCAGCACGCTCCGCGGCTCGAACGATTTCGACGTGATTGGCCGCGAAGGGATCACCGCGCTGGCCAGCGGCAACTTCGTGATCAATTCCTCGAGCTGGCACATCGGCTTGAATGCCGTTGGCGCCGTGACGTTCGGCAACGGCACGACGGGTGTGAATGGCGTGGTGAGCGCCGCGAATAGTTTGATCGGCAGTTCGGCCGGCGATGCCGTCGGTGCGACGGGCAGCGTTGTGGCTTTGCCGAACGGCAACTACGTGGCACTCACTTCTTCGTGGGACAACGGTTCGAACACGGATGTGGGCGCGATCACTTGGGGCAGCGGCACGACGGGTGTGCTTGGAACGATTGGTTCCGGAAACAGTTTGATTGGCACCACCACCGGCGACCGAATCGGCAGCAACGGGGCGAAAGTCCTGTCGAACGGCAGTTATGTGGTGATGAGCACCTTCTGGAGTTCATCCGCCGGTGCGGTGACGTGGGCCAGTGGCTCGGTTGCCCTCACCGGAACCGTTTCGGCAACCAACAGCCTGGTGGGAAGCACAGCCAACGACGAAGTGGGTGGCCGTGGCATTCTGCAACTGACCAACGGCAATTACGTGGTCATGAGCCCGAACTGGGATAATGGCGGGATTCAAAATGTCGGTGCAGCGACGTGGGTAAATGGCACGACCGGGCTCAGCGGAACGTTGAGCGCCGCCAACAGCCTGGTGGGTTCATCGGCGAATGACAACGTCGGCGCCGGCACGAACGCGGCGCTCACCAACGGAAACTACGTTCTCAGCGTTCCCGATTTCGATGGCGGTCTATCCGATGCGGGCGCTGCCGTGTTTGGAAATGGAACGTCGGGTGTGAAGGGAACCATCAGCACGGCCAACGCGTTGGTCGGCGCCCGCTCGAATGACAAGGTAAGCGTCAGCGGTGTCGTGGCGCTCACCAATGGCAACTACGTGGTGAACAGCCCGGGGGTCAGTCTCGGCACGAATAACAGCGTGGGCGCCGTCACCTGGGGCAACGGTACGAGCGGTGTGACAGGGAACCCGAGCAGCTCCAACAGCCTAGTTGGTGCGGGCAGCAACGACTTCGTCGGCTTTCAAGGCATTACCGCACTTTCGAACGGCAACTATGTGGTGGCGAGTGCCTACTGGGACAACGGCGTGGCGGCCGATGCCGGCGCTGTGACCTGGGGCAACGGTTCGACGGGCACCTCGGGAGTGGTGAGCACTTCGAACAGCACGTACGGCAGCCGGAGCAATGATCTGGTCGGCTATGCGGGCGCGGTGGCGCTGGCAAGCAATGGTAATTACATCTTTGGCTCGGCGGCCTGGAGCAACGGCGTGGCAGCGGTCGGCGCTGTCACTTGGCGGACCGGCAGCACGGCGAGCAGCGGCGCGGTGTCGGCCAGCAATAGCCTCGTGGGAAGCACGGCCGGCGACCATCTGGGCGATATCGGTAGCATGAAAGCGCTGCCGAACGGCAACTACGTGGTGCTCAGTTCCGATTGGGACAATACCGGCGCTGCCGACGCGGGCGCAGTCACGTGGGCGAGCGGTACGGCAGGCATTGCGGGAACGATCAACGCGACGAATAGCCTGGTGGGAACCACGGCGAACGATAAGGTTGGCAACAATGGCATCGTCACTCTGACCAACAACAACTTTGTGGTGGTCAGCACGAGCTGGAACAACGGCGCGGCGACGAGCGCTGGCGCAGTGACCTGGGTAAACGGCGCATCGGGCCGGGCCGGCGCGGTGAGTGCGACCAACAGTCTGGTCGGCAGTTCGACCGGCGATCAAGTGGGACAGAACGGAATCACTCCGCTGAGCAACGGCAACTACGTTGTCAGCTCGGCCTCGTATGATTCGGGCGCGTTGCAGAATGCAGGCGCAGTGTCGTGGGCCATCGGCACGACGGGGCTCACCGGCGTGATCAATGCGCCGACCGCCAATCACACGAAGGGTTTAGCCGCTGCCACGGGGCTGAAGTCGATTTCGCTGGACGCGACGAACGGAACGTTTTACGCCCGCTTCATTGATGAAGGGAGCGGCACGATCCGCGTTGGTTCGCAATCGGCCGGTTTCGATTTTCCCGTTGCCGGGACGTTGACCGCAGCGTTTTCAGGGCCGAACCTGACGATCGCCGATGCCGATAGCACCGGCAAGGACAACACGCTCACCGTCAGCCGAGTCAACGTCAGCGGCGTTGACTATTATCAGTTCGTCGATCCCGTGGAAGGTTTCACGACGGCGCCGATCACCTCTCCGCCGAGCGTGGTGACTAATAACAACCACACGCTGCGCGTGCCGGCCAGCGTGATCACCGGTTCGCTGACGATCTCGCTGCTCGGCGGCAACGATTCGCTGATTTTGGACCTGACCACCGGCGACGTGGTGCCGAATGGCAACCTGTTCTACAACGGCGGCGCGCCGACGAGTGGAACTGCCGATAAGCTCACGATCGTCGGCGGTGTGCAGGGGAATGTCACGTACAACCACTTGAGCGCGAGCGACGGCAATATCGCGCTCGCGAACTTCGGCACGATCAATTACACGGGCCTCGAACAGCCCATGGTGAATTCGGGCACCATCACCGACCTGGTGGTGAATTTGCCCACCGCGAGTACCAACCCAGTTGTCTTCAGCGAAGACACGGCGAATGGAAACGGCCGTTCGCGGATGTCGGGGACCACGATTCTGACGTCCGATTTCCCGACTCCTGCGGGAGTCATGACGGTCAACTACGGTACCACGAGCGACACGCTGACATTCAATCAGATGCCCGACTTCAACGCAGGCATCGTGCTTGGCACCGCGGTCTTTCCGTTTGCGGGCGTGACGTTTGCCGGGTCGCTGACCTTGGCCGCGAATAAGAACATCGCGGCGTTTGCTTCGGGAACTATCAATCTTTCGACAACGAACAGCAAGCTCACGCTGAGCGGCACGGGAACGATGCTGCTGTCGACAGCCCGCGACATCAACATGGTGAGCGGTTCGACGATCACGACGGCTTCGGGCAGCTTGACGCTAGAGGCGAATCAACAGCCGATCGCGACGACGGGCAACTTCAGCGGCGTGCAATTGAACAACGCCAAGCTGGTCAGCGCGAGCGGCGCGGTATCGGTGCGAGGCCGTGGCGGTAGCGATGTCGCCGGGCTTCAGTACGGCGTGCGAGTATTAAGCGGCGCGGAAATCGGCACGGGGACCACGGGCCTGGTAACGGTTCAAGGAACCGGCGGTGCGAGCAGCGGCAACAGCAACAACGGCGTGCAAGTCTCGGGCGTGAGTTCGCTCATCACGTCCGGTGGCGGCAATGTCGTGGTGACCGGCACCGGTGGCGGCACGGGATCGAGCACCGATAACACGGGCGTGAGCGTCGAAGGGCGCGGTGTGATCACGGCTGGCAGCGCGGGCACGGTCTCGGTCACGGGAAGTGGCAGCGCGAATGCGTCGGGCGCGAATGCAGGCGTCGTCGTCTCGTCATCTGGTTCGGCGATCACTTCGAATGGCGGCGCCGTGAGTGTCACAGGTACCGCAACTGGCGGTGGTACTCTCGCGCCGGGCGTGTATGTGAACACGGCAGGAAACATTCTCGCCGGTGGCGCTGGCAACGTGACCGTGAACGGCACGAGCAATGGAACTGGGTCAAGCAGCCATGGCGTGTATGTGACCGGCGCTTCGTCGATCATTTCTTCGTCGGCCGGCAATGTTTCGGTGACGGGCACCGGCGGCGGTGCGACGACAGCCACGACGAACTACGGCGTGTTTGTCGAGACCGGCGCGGCAATTAATTCGGGCACCGGCGGCTCGGTGACGATCAACGGTACGGGTCGCAATCTCAGCGGCACGGGCAACTCAAATCATGGCGTGGTGATCAGCGGCACTGGCGCCAAGGTGACCTCGGGCGGCGGCAACATTTCGATCACAGGCACCGGTGGCGGCGGCTCGACCAGCACCGGCGACAGTGGTGTGCGATTACAGAGCGGCGCGACGATTTCGTCGCTGGCTGCGGCGGCGATCAGCATCACGGGCACCGGCGGCACCTCGACCAGCAGCGGCAACAGCCCTGGTGTGCTCATCATGGATAGTGGAACGCAGTTGAACGCTGGCACCGGTGGATTGACGATTCAAGGAACTCCGGGTCCGAACACGCCTTCAATGGGTGTTGATTTCGGTGCTAACGCTGCTGTTTCAGTTGCAACAGGTGGCCTGGTAGATGTGATTGCTGACCGGATACGGATCACTTCGACTGTTACGGCTGCTTCGAGCACAATCATCCTGCGGCAGAAGACGGCGGGGAAACAGATCGACATCGGCGGCAGCGACACGACCACGGCGCTCGGGTTGGATGATGCTGAGTTGGATCGCTTGACGGCAAACCTAGTTCAGATCGGTAACTCGGCCAGCGGCAATATTTCCGCGGGGAGCAGCGCGATCACCAGCCCGAACAACATTTACTTGAAAACGGGCGGTGAGTTGTCGGTGGGCGCGTTTGCAATGGCGCTCGATAAAAATTTCACGGCAGATGTAGCTGGCACGGTTCGCGTCTCCTCGATTAATTCGAACCTGAATACGAGCGGCACAGGTACGATCAATATCACTACGCCGCAGAACATCATCATCAATGGGGGGCAGATCTCTACCGGCAGCGGCAACCTGGTGCTGAATGCCAATCAGCAAGCGGTTTCAACCGCAGCATCGTTCAATGGTGTGGATATTAACGGGCGGCTACAGTCCGGCAGCGGCGAGATCGTAGTTAATGGTCGCGCCGGCGCTCAGGGAGGGATTGGGGTCTCGCTTTTCACCTCGTCCAGCAGCGCAAGTATTGGTTCGGCTGGTGCGATTCGCTTGAATGGTACGGGTGGCGGCTCAGGAACATCAGCCGGCAATTACGGAGTGAACCTGCAGGGGACGGTGACTGTGGGTGCCGGTGGTGCGTTCATTAATGGCCAGGGTGGTAACACGACTGGCTCGGGCGCGAATAACCACGGCGTGGTATTCGGAAGCGGCGCTGTTTTGACGGGCAATTCAACAGTGACAGGCCGAGGTGGGGGTGGCACTGGCGGCAACAACTACGGCGTTGTGAGCACGTCTGCGCCGAATGTGGGAAATCTCACTGCAATCGGTTACGGCGGTGGGTTGCTGGGCGGCGGAAACAACAACTATGGGGTTTCGCTCGGCACCCTGATCGGCGGCAACATCAGTCTAACCGGCACGGGCGGCGGCGCTCTCGGCAGCATGCAGAACCATGGCATTAATATCCAAAGTGGTTTCGATGCCACTTCGGTAACGTTGAGTGGTTTTGGCGGCAATCTAACGGGCACGGGCGGCAGCAATGCGGGCGTGGCCGTTTATGGTGAAACTGGCCTCAAGACAAGCGGCAATTTGTCAATCACGGGCGTTGGTGGCGGCGGACCGGCGACCGGTAGTAACACCGGGGTGTCGCTGGCTCCCCTGTGGATTCGAGTGACCGGGACCGGCTCTGTGAATGTGAATGGCACGGGTGGTGCAGCTGGCGCTAGCTTCAGTTCGGGCGTATTGATTTCTGTTATGCCTGACACGATCTACGGAATGGAGGTCGCCAGCGGCAGTATCAACGTCACAGCCGTAGCCGACGCTTCGAATCCTGCGCCACTTAAAATCTTCGATAGCTCGCGAATCAAAGCAACAGGCGCAAACGGCGGTCTAACGCTGACGGCGAATGGCGTGCAAATTGATTCGGGGGTCACCATTAGTGCAGGTAGCAATGCGGTCACGATCAAACCCGCAACTGCAGGCACGCCGATCAATCTGGGAGCCGCAGATGCTGCCGGGCTGCTCGCGCTGACCGATGCCAAGCTTGATACCATCACAGCAGGCACGCTCAATATCGGCGATAACGCCAGTGGCGCGATGACTGTTGGGCAAGCTATTACCCGCGCTGCGGCGACGAACATGTCGCTCAACTCGGGTGGCAATATCACGTTCAACGGCGGGTCGCTATCGACCGCGAATGGCAACGTGTTGCTGAATCCTAATTCGCTGCTCACGCCGGCGACGACGGGGGTCGACATCAATGCCGGGACCGGTACGGTCAGCTTTGGCAGCGGCGACGACCTGAGTGTGAACATCACCGGTCTGATTGCCGACACGCAGTACCAACAGCTGAATGTTGTGGGCGCGGTGAATCTCTCGGGCGCCGATCTCACGACCACGGGCAACCTGGTTGTCAGTGGTGGCGAAGTGATCACGATCATCAACAACGACGGCACCGATGCCGTGGTAGGAACGTTCAATGGCCTGCCGCAGGGCGCAAGTCTGGGCGCAAACTTCCTCAATAGCGGTCTCTCGGCCAGCATCAGCTACACCGGCGGTACCGGCAACGACGTGGTGATCATCATCGGCAATCCGCCGGGCACCACGATGGTGGATGTGACCGATGGCAACATGCTCATCACCGATGTTCTGGGGGGCGATACCGACGACACGCTGACGCTCACACGCAATGGCGCGAACATTCGCGTGACTGACCCCAATCACATCCTGGCCGCGCAAGGGGGCGCGATCTTTGTCGATATCCATACGATCGACGTGCCGATTGCGCTGGTCACGGGCGGCCTAGTAATCGACACGCTGGGTGGCAATGACTCGGTCACGCTCAATTTCTCGGGTGGCAATTTCATACCAGCGGGCGGCGTGCAGTATTCCGGCGGCGCCGGAAACAATGACTCGCTGTCGCTGACGGGCGGGACGACTTCCTCGATCGATCATCTCATTAGTGACGCCAGCTCGGGGAGCATTACACTCGGCGGGACGTTAGC
The DNA here is from genome assembly GCF_024256385.1 of Anatilimnocola floriformis. Lineage (NCBI taxonomy): Bacteria > Pseudomonadati > Planctomycetota > Planctomycetia > Pirellulales > Pirellulaceae > Anatilimnocola > Anatilimnocola floriformis. The sequence continues at coordinate 1,664,197 of NZ_JAMLFW010000001.1, read as the reverse complement.
CGGCACGATTTCGTTTACGGGCGTCGAGCCGATTTTCGATGGCATGCTGGTTGCCAACCGCAACTTTTTCCTCAACGGCGGCAGCGAAACGATCACCGTTACCGACGCAGCAGGCGCGTTCAATACGCTGACTTCGACTTTCGGACATGCAATCACCTTTGCCAATCCCACCGCCAGCTTGATGATCGACGCAGCGAGTGGCGATGACACGATCAGCTTCAATTCGCTCGATGCTGAGGGCCCCTTCAATGCGGCCCTCACGGTTGTCGGCGGTGTTGGCAATGACACGGTCAATCTGAATGCGGACATCACGTTTGCGCCGAACGTGAACCTGGATCTTGACCTGCAGAACGACGATGCGACGCCGGGGACCGACAGCATCAATATCGGTGTGAACGCCAATCTGATCTTGAGCGGCAGCGGCGCGGCGACGCTCAAGGCCAGCCGCAACGTGTTGTTGTTCCCGGGCTCGAGCGTGGTCACGGCCAATGGTCCGTTGCTCGTCGAAGGAAATCAGCAAGCGACAGCGAGCACGGGCGATTTCTCGGGCGTGGAAGTCAACGGCGGCATGCTGCAAGCGACAGGCACGGGCCTGGTGACGGTTCGTGGCCGTGGCGGCAACGGCAACGCCGGTTTGCAAATGGGTGTGCTGGTATCGAACGGCGGTGCGATTCGCGGTGGCACCACGGGTGGAACGTTCGTGCAAGGCGTCGGCGGCGCGAGCACCGCCAACGACAATCATGGCGTGCGTGTGATCGGCGCGGGCTCGATCATTACCTCGCAAGGAGCCAACGTGCAGGTGGTTGGCAGTGGCGGCGGCGCTGGCGCGGCGACCACTGGCAATCGCGGCGTGGATGTCGAATCGAACGGCCCAAGTGCGGCGGCCATCACCGCCGGCGGCGCGGGCAACGTGGTGGTGCAAGGCACGGCTGCCAACACACGCAACTCGGCCGGTGTGCGTGTGGCCGGCGTGAATGGCTTGATCACTTCGACGACGGGTACGGTGCAAGTCACGGGACAAGGTGGCAACGGTGCGACGAGCGGCGCGTACGGCGTGTGGGTTGACCGCGGCACAATCACTTCGGGCACTGGCGGCGGCAGCGTGACGGTTTCGGGCTTGGGTGGCACCAGCCCAGATGGCTTGAACTACGGCGTGCTGGTTGAGTCAGCCGAAGCAGTAACGGGCAAGATCACTTCCGGCGGTGGCGCGGTTCAAGTGCTCGGCACGGGCGGCAACGGAGCGGCTGGCTGGAATGTTGGTGTGCTCGTGGCGGCGGGTGGTGAAATCATCGCGCCGACTCTAAATCCGCTGACCATCACCGGCACCGGCGGACAAGGCACAACCGGCGCGAATATTGGCGTGCTGATTCAAGGGCGGGTCAGCTCGTCGGATAAGAACGCAACAATCATCGGCACGGGCGGCGAAGGGACGACCTCGACGGGCATTCGCATCGATCAGGCAACCATCATGGTTGGCAGCACCAGTGTGCTCCGGCTGCAAGGGGCGGCGACGACAGGCGCTCTGGCGCTGGTTATTGGCGATCCGAGCACGACCACTGCGATTTCGCATACCGGCACGGGTCGGATCGATATCGCTGCCGATTCGGTGGCGATCGCCTCCACGGCGACCATTACGGCGACGCTGGGAAGCGTGACGTTCGTGGGGACGAGCGCGGGTCGCGCAATCAATCTCGGCTCGACGGCAGATACCTCGACCAACACGCTCGAGCTTTCGGATCCCGAACTCGATCGAATCTCTGCGGGCACTTTGCAGATCGGCGATGCCAATGCGGGACCGATCACATTCTCGACGCCGATCACGCGGGCCGCGGCGACGATTGTGAACGTTGATTCTGCCGGCGCGATCAACTTTACTGGTGGCTCGCTCAGCTCCGGCGGCGGCAACGTGCATCTCAACGCCGGTACGAACCTCGTGCCGACGACTGCTGGTCTGGATGTGAGCGCCGGCCCGAACGGCATCGTGAGCTTTGGGACGGGAGACCGCTTGACGCTGAATATCGGCGGCCCGACGGTCGACTCGCAATATAATCAGCTGAACATCGCCGGTCAGGTCGATCTCACGGGTCTGCAACTTGTGCTGAGTGGCACCATGCCGCAACTCGGCGAAGGCTTTATCGTCGTCTCGAACGACGGCACGGATGCAGTGATCGGCACTTTTGACGGTCTGCCGGAAGGAACGATGGTCGATGTGAATGGCCTCGCCAAGCGGCTGACTTACATTGGCGGCGATGGTAATGACGTGGTGCTGCTGGCCGGCAACTCGTCGCCGACGATCGACGCGCTGCCCAATCTTTCGATCAACGAAGACTCCCTCCAGCAGTCCGTGAGTCTGACGGGCATTTCGGCCGGGATCGAAGTGCAATCGCTGCAGGTGACGGCTGTCAGCAATCTGCCGTCGCTCATTCCGAATCCTACGGTAACCTACACTTCGCCGAATGCCACCGGCACGTTGCAGTTCACCCCTGTCGCCGACGCGGTTGGTACTGCGACCATCACCATCACCGTGCGCGACGCAGGGAACGACGGCTTTTTCTTCAACGCAGACGATGCGATTACCACAACCACTTTCCAAGTCATCGTCAATCAAGTGAACGACCGGCCGACGTTCAACACGCTCGGCGATCAAGGCGTGGTGTTCAACTCTCCGGCGCAAACTGTCACTGGCTGGGCGAATTCGATTTCGCCGGGGCCCAGCAACGAGTCGACGCAGACCGTCAGCTTCAACGTCACCGACAACTCCAATCCAGGTTTGTTCCAGGTCGCGCCAGCCGTGGCGAGCGATGGCACGCTGACCTACACGCCGGCTCCGGGAATGTCGGGAAGCTCGACGATCACAGTCGTCGCGCAGGACTCCGGCGGAACGGCTTTGGGCGGACTCGACACCAGCCTGCCGAAGACATTTGTGATTACCGTGGGGCCGGAACTGACGCTGCGGGTCGTATCGGTGTCGATGACGTCGACGGGCTTCGTCGCCGAGTTCAACCGCCAACTGCAAGCCAGCGCGCTTAGCCTGTACGACATGCAAGGCTCGCCGTTCGGTGCGCCCGATGTTGTACTGCAACGAGTTGGTTCGCCGCTGCCGGTGCGAGGTTCGCTCGTCCTCGATCCCACGCTGAAGAAGCTGACCTTCATCGCCACTTCGGGCGTACTGCCGGATGGCGACTACAACCTCACTCTGCGAGCCGCAACCAACGGCATTGTCGATACGCTGGGGACCGTTCTCGATGGCAACGGCGACAGCGTTCCCGGCGGCGACTACACGCAGTCGTTCAATGTTTCGCAAAGCGGGCCAGTCGTCATCAGCATTCCGAACTTCGCTCGCGGTCCGCGGCAAAGCGTCAATCTGCCGGCGACTGCCTCCACCGGCATTCCGATTTCGTTCAGCGATGGCGGCGGAATCGTTTCGGCGTCGTTCCAGATTCTGTTCGATCCAACGCTGATCACGTTCGGCGATCCAACCGTGGCCCCTGGCTTGCCGGTCGGCAGTTCCGTGTCGGCGTTTTCGTTCGAAGCGGGCGTGCTGGAAGTGATCTTCAACAGCCCTGAACCGCTCGCGCCAGGAACGACGCGCTTCATCGACCTGCCGGCTAGCATTCCAGCCACGGCGCCTTATGGCACCAAGCAAATCCTCGACATTCGCAACATCACGCTCAGCGACAACCGCCAAGCCATCGACGACGATGGCGTCGCCGTCACCGCCTTCTTCGCCGATGTAACGGGCAACGGCGGTTACACCGGGCAAGATGCTTCGCTCATCGCTCGCTTGGCAGTTGGCATCGATACGGGTCTCGAAAAATACAAGATGCTGGACCCGTACATCATCGCCGACATCACCGGCAATGGTGACATCACCGCGCAAGATACTTCGCTGATGTTGCAAGCCGCGGTCAACATTCCGGTCGCACAAATTCCTTCGCCGCTGCCGACCGGTTCGCTCGTTTCCGGCGGTCCCGATCCGAAGCTGAGCATTTCGCAAAGCCTGACTGCGACGCCTGGCCAAGACTTGAGCATTCCCGTCGATATCGACAGCATCGTCAACCTCACCGGCAACGGCCTGGCCTCGGGCGACCTGGTGATCTATTACGATCCTGCTGTGCTCGATGTGAGCGATGTTGCGCTCGGTAGCCTGGTCGCCAATCGCGGCGGCTGGATGATTTCTGCCAAGATCGATCCGCTCGCGGGACGCATCGATATCTCGCTCTCCGGCACGCGGCCGCTCGAAGGGAAGTTCCGTGGCGAGTTTGTGCAGGTGCACGCGACCGTACGCGAAAACGCCCCCGCCGGCGCCATGGCGATCAACCTGGCCGCCAACTCACGTTTCCGGCAGACGCAGCTCAACGAAGGCTTCCTCACGCTCATCCCCGCGCCGACTGACGCTGCGAACGACCCAATCGATGGCGTGTTGACGATCACTGCTCCGCCGGTTGCTCCAACTGCTCAAGTAATCGATGGCCGGCTGCTGATTACAGGCACCACGGCTGACGACCGCGTGTTTGTTCGTCCATCGGCCGATGGATCGCAGTTGCTGGTGCGGCTCAACAATCGCTTGCAAACGTTCGACATGCCGTCGGCCATCGCCATTGATGCACTGAGCGGCAACGACCTGGTGTATGTCGATCCTCGTTCACCGGCCACACTGATTGCGACCGTGGGCAACGACGAGCGGCCGGAAGATCAGATCTTCACTGGCGACAATGCCGAACTGATCGACTCGCGCTCAATCCCCGCTGGCCTGACCAGTGGCAATCAGCAGCCGTCGGCGAATGACCTGGCGATCATGCACTTGCTTGATCAATGGACGGCGGATCATGAAGCGGGCGCGTTGAACGGCGGTACGCTGCGTCGACGACGGTAGGGAAGGTAGTTCTGAGTTGAGGAGTTTTGAGTTCTGAGACAAGATCTCTTCCTGTCTCAAAACTCAGAACTCAGAACTTATTTTCCCGCCGGCTTGAGTTTCCATTCTTCATCGAAGAAGCCAGCGTTCACGACTTTTCCCGGCGAGTTGGCGTCGGGATTCTGCGTGATGTCGATCATCGCCCAATCGGGCAGTTTGGGGTTCTGCAGCGAATTGGTCCGATCGTGACCTTCACGGAACGTGAGGCCGCTGTTGAGGACGATGTATCTCGCAGCAAATGCATTCGGGTCGAGGGGATTGGGAAAAATCAGCTGCGGCGCATGATCGGCCGTGGTGAATTTTGTTTCACCCACGAGCCAATGGTCACCGCTGCGTTTGATCGGAATGTCAAGCGCAATTCGTTTGATTATCAAATTCGAAGCTTCATCCCCCCACAAAATCAGATTGCTCTCACGGATGTCGTCGGCGTTGACCTCGAAGTCTTTTTTCTCACGCAAGTCGCCGCGCATGAGAGCCTTCCACCGCTCGCGGAAGTGGGACAGTTCGTACTCCTGCCAGGCTTGAAAACGAGAATTGCTGCTTTTGCCCGTTGGAGTGACGACGAGAAACCGCCGGCAAAAGGCATCGTCAATCGACCCTTGCAGGCCCACACGCTTCAGCAATCGTTGGGTTTGCTTGAAACCATCATCAGCACTTTCAGGTGCCCATTTGTCGCCTGAGCGAGCAAGCACGCAGAATTCAATTTCGCTACGCTTCTGTCGTGTGTAATTGACTTCCGCATCGTTTATTTTAATTTGCACCCTTCCTGCCTCGTCATGCAAAGCTGGGCGCAAGATCAATCCAAGTCGCGCGACGTTTTTCGTGGTGATTTCAAAACGCTGGCCTACGATCGCACCGTCAGCGCGAGTGTCTTGCCAATGCTCCTTGAATTGCAGCACCTGTAACCATTTTTGGCGCGAGTAGGCGAGTGTGCGAGTTTGCAAGGAAACGTGTGGTTGCGGTTCTACCAGTGGAGCGCTAAGTGCCTCCTCGATCCGCTTCAACAATTCCGCTTTGGTCTGCGGTTCATATTTGTGTTCCGTTTTAGGCCCGATCAGATGAGTAAGTGTTCTTCCTTCACTCTGATAGGCCTCTTCCATCACGCGGGCCGCTTGAATCTGCCGGTCGAGTTCACCGCTGTAGGCGATGACGGTTGTGTTGAATAAATTGCGAACGTAGTCCGGCGCGTCGTTTTGTCCCCACAGCTTTTGTTCGTACCACGGCGGATAGTCTTCAGGCTTCAGCTTTTGATACTTGGCGGTTTCCGCAAAGCCGGCGCCGGGTGCGATGACACGGAATAGATGTGCGTAGTGCGCGCCGACGTGCCAGGCCCCGGCGCCACCCATCGAGAAGCCGATGAGGACTCGCTTGGCTGGATCCGTGCCGTATTGCTCTTCGGCCTTCATCGTGACATCAATTACATCGACTTCGCCAGCATTTAAGTAACCCACACACTGCCGGCCGAAGGCGTGCACGACGATGGTGTTTGGTGGAGCGATCTCACCAGCGCTCTTCATCCGCTCGGTGATGAAGTGAATGTCCGTCGCCTTATCGCCGCGGCCATGCAGCCAAGTGTAGAGCGGCAGCGACTTCTTAAAATCGAAGTCTTTCGGAATGACCATGCCGTACGGCTGGGCTGAATCGTCGATCTTGCTGCGATAACCGCGGACAACCGTTCCCGTTGCCGTTGTCCAGGGATGTTTGCCGTCGGCGAGCTGCTTGATGCGGTTATTGGCTTCCTTCAGCAGCGTGTCGGCCTTGGCGAAGTCTTTGTCGGTGTAGAACTCGTGCAGGTCGAGGGCGTAGCGGACGGCTTTGAGGAAGACTTCGATGTCGGGGGCTAGTTCATGCTTCTGCAGCGGTTCGTAGGCTTTGGTCGCGGCGTCGAGTTCGCTGCGGAGGCGTTTTTCCACGTCTGCCGGAATGGCGATTCCTTCGGGTGGCAGGACGCGTTTGATCGGTGGTATCGCCGGCGCGGATTGTGCCGCAGCGAATGGCACACTGAAGGGCGGGCACAGGACTGCCAACAGGAGAAGAACCCACAACTGACGAGTGCGAGAGGGCATGGCGTGTTGTCTCACGGGTGGGAAGAGGCCTGATTTTCGGGTCGCATTATACCGCTGGTGCGGTTCGTTCGGGCATTGTGCCGGTCTTTTGCGCACGTCATGCACAGCCCGCAAGTCCGGCTGCAAGCAAGAGTCCACGCGTAACGTCTGCAACTTCGCGCGGCCGAAATGCATGAGAAAAAACAGGACGGACCGCTGGCTTTTTTGCGCACCAGATGCCAGCACAAGACGATTCAGTAAGTACGCGACGATGGACAACGTCGCTGGCAGCCACATGAAGTGGCGACCTTGGAATGGATACCCTTGCGGGACATGGAGTCCCTGTCCAGGACGACTTCGAGTTGATCCCGGAACACGCACATTGGAGTGGCGTGTCCGTGAACACGATCAATTCGCACCCGTAAGGAGTACGCTTAATGAAGATTTCTTTTGCGCATGCTATTGCGCTCGCCCTTGGCCTCGGTTGGTTCGGCAGTTCTGCCCAGGCTCAACAGTATTATCAACCTTCGCTGTTGCCGATGCCGGCTCAGCAATATCCGATCTCGCCCGTTGCTCACAACGATCTGTGGGACGACAAAGCTCCGCAAGCCAGCCCCAGCGATGCTCCTTCGATTCTGCCTGCTCCGCCGATGGCCACGCCTGACCAGAGCGTGCTGAACGGCGACTTCCAGAAGGCTGCCAAGGGAAGCTACGGCGGCGACAACGTTGTGTACGACGACGGCGCCGCTTGCGGCATCGGCGGCACGCCTTGCCAGAACTACTGGTATGGTTCGGCTGGCGCATTGATCATGACGCGGGCTCAGCAGAACAGCTTCCTGATCACTAGCGACACAGCCGGCACGCGGCTGTTGTGCTCGTGCCAGCTCGACATGGGTTGGACGACGGGCGTGGAAGCAACGATCGGCCGCACCTTCAACTGCGGTAACAACGCGATTCAGTTCACTTACTGGGGCTTGTACCCATCGAACTGCGACACGACTGCTTACTCGTCGACCTTGGGTAATCAGCTGGTCTCGGGCATCGACTTCACGGGCGCTACCTACGCAGGCAACCCTTGCACCGACTTGACCGTCGGCGGGTTCATGCAACAAGGCATCGTCCGTCAGTCGTACAACAACTTCGAAGGCAACCTGCTCGGCCAATGCTTCGGCAACGGTTTCATCGGCGGCAACATGGCTTCGTGCCAGGGTGGCAGCTGTGCGAATGGCTCTTGCGGCCCGGGTTACTGTGGCCCGCGTTGGGGCTGCGGCTGGATGATGGGTGTGCGTTACTTCCAGTTCAACAACGGCTTCAGCTTCAATGCTGACGGTGCTGACGAAGTGTGGAGCGACGACGCCAACGAATTGTGCTTCCACGTCAACCTGCAAAACCGCCTGTGGGGTTTCCAGTTGGGTGGTGGTGTGAACTACAGCGTGTTTGATTGCTTCCAGCTGTACGGTCTCGCCAAGGCTGGTATCTACAACAACTCGATCAGCCAGAACATGTCGTTGCACGGTGCTGGTGGTATCGGCCAGTTCGGCGACGGCACGGACATCAACATCAACAACGGTGCGAACCGCCTGGCTTGCATCGGTCAGCTCGACCTCGGTGCTCGCTGGAACATCAACTGCCACTTCTCGATCAACGCCGGTTACCGCATCATGGGTGCCAGCGGTGTGGCTCTGTACGAACACAACATTCCGACCGACTTCAACGACAGCTACTACGCTAAGAAGATTGAATCGGACGGCATGTTGCTCCTGCACGGTGCCTACATCGGTGGTGAGTTCCGGTTCTAAGAAACCTGAACGAACCGTAGGGTGGGTCGCAGGTGATCCTGAGGCCCACCAGGTTTGAACTGATCAACAAAAATAAGAAGCAAGCTCAGCAGCTCCGCCAGACGGTTTGGGAAACGACACACCGCTCGCATTTTCGTCCCCGCGACATCCTGACGACCTCCCCGGACAAAAACGCCCCCGGTTATCGCAAGGTAACCGGGGGCGGTGTGTTTCTTGGTGATGCGGATTCGCTCGAGCCGCTCTCGCCGAAGAGCTATTCCGCATTCGATTCTTCTACCAGCAGCAGTTCGCCGTTTTTCACGGCCAGATAGTGCCAGTGGTTTTCGTCGGTGAAGGTAACCTTGCCGCCACCGAGTGTGAGCACGCGATCGTAGCGATTTCCTTCAACGCCATCGACGACCACCAGCTGTTGCTCTCCTTCGTGGGCGACCATGGCGACGCGACCAGCCGGGCTGAGATAGAGCTGTTCTTGAATGGCGTCGTAGGCTTTGCCCTCTTTGCCGCCGTCGACGACCAGCATGGGGCCGTCGTCCGAAAGATCGGCGAGGTAGACGAGACGTTTGCTGTCTGGCGTGAATTCTGGTTCGCCGACCGAGGCATACGCCTTTTGCGGTTGGCCATTGAGAACAACCCACTGCTTCGGGCCGACGCCGCCGCTGTGAGCGAACGATTTGCCGTCGGGGCTGAAGACCGGCAGGCCGAGCTCGTCGTAAGCGGCCGATTCCTTGCCGTCGAGAACCATGTGCAGTTTGTTGTTCTGCGCGGCCCAGTAGGCCAGGCGTTGGCCATCGGGACTGAAGGTGAACTGCGCGACGCGGGCGTAGGCCTTGCCTTCCTTGCCATCGATCACGGGAGTTTGGCGGCGACTCTTTTCAATCGCATACGCCGAGCGACCGCCCAGCGGACTGAGGGCGAGGCTGTTGTCGACGTAATCGGGTTCGAGGCCGCCATAGAGCGGGCTCGCCCTGCCGTCGATCACGACCACGTCGCGAAAGTTTTCTGGTTCAGCGACAAAGGCCAGGTGTCCGTCGCGACTCAGCTTCAGACCCTTTAGTTCTTTAAATGACGGCTTCAGTTCCTTGCCGTCATACACCAGAAACTTCTCGGCCCCTTTGTGACTGGCGACATAGCCCAACTCGCCGGCGGGACCATAGAAGAAGTTCATCGTCAGCTGAGCCGGACCAAACTTCCGCTCGATGCGAGGTTGGCTACCATCGATGCTCGACTCGCGAACTTCGTAGTGGTCGCCAGTATCCTCGGCCCAGATCACGCGCTGATTGTCGGGTGAGAAAGTGAGTTTCCACGACGACGATTTGGGAAAGATCTCGCGCTCCTGACCATTGATGATCAGCACATACTCGACGTCGCCCTTGGCGTAACGTCGCGCGGTGTAGGCCACGTGCTTGCTGTCGTTGCTGAACGTGCCGCCATCGTGCGTGGCGATGAAGTTCCAGCCAATCTTTTCGGGCACGCCATCGACGACCAGCGTTTCGCCCTGCGCGGCGCCTTGAGTTCCGTCCTGGCGAATGACCCACGAAGTGCGCTGACCATCGGGGCTGAAACGGAAGTTCATCACGTACTGACTCTGCTGACGGATGAAGTTCGGGTATTCGTAGGTTTTGTCATCAACGGCGATTCCCTTCGGCAGCAACCAGGCCACGCGACGGCCGTTGGAACTGATCCAGAAATGCGGCTTCTTTGCATCGCGCTTACCGAAGTTGACGTCGCCAATCTTGGCGAGCGACTTTTCTTGAGCGTTGCGTTTGAACGTGGTCGCGGCAGGAGTGGCTGGCGCGGTGACTTTGGGTGGAGTCGTTTTCGGTGACGAGTTTTTTGGTGACGCGGTTTTGGGCGTCGTCGGTGCAGGAGCCACCGGCGGAGTTGCCTTGGGTGCTGTCGGCTTTGGAGCTGGCTGCGGGGGCGCAACGGGTTTCGTTGGCTGCTTGGCTTTGGCAGCGTCTTGCATCGCCTTCGCGTCTTGCAGTGCCTTCTTCAGTTGAGCTTCGACTTCCGGCGGCAGTTCGACTCCGGGAGGAAGCTCCGGCAGACCTGGAATGGCCGGCGCGGGTTTGGTTTTCGCCTGCCCCAGGGCGATCGCTGGGAACAGCACGGCGGTCAGACCAAAAAGGAGAACAAGTGAGTAAATGCGCGTCATTTGGATCGTCATCCAGGTGTCGTAGGACGGGGGGTTTTTGCAATCATACTACGCGCAAAACGGGGTGGTTTGTTTCAGGCTTGGCAGGGCGGCAATTTTCGGTTACTTGCTCTTTTGATCAGTTTCGCTAGCGGTTATATTCCCCCCTTGCCGGAGCAGTTGCCCGTCTTTTGAAAGGCAGTCTGGAGAAGCGGATACGGTTTGCCGGCAGTTGTGTTTTGGTTTTTGTTACAGGACTTGGTGTATGAAGCGGATTTATGTGGGCAACCTGCCCTGGTCGTACTCTTCTGCGGATCTGCAGAACATGTTTTCGGAGTTCGGCCAAGTTGCGGCGGCAGAAGTGGTGATGGATCGCGAGACCGGACGCTCGCGCGGGTTTGGATTTGTGCAGATGTCGAACGACGCTGATTGCGAACCAGCGATCGAAGGCTTGAATGGCCAGGACTGCAACGGTCGCCCACTGGTGGTGAACGAAGCTCGTGAACGCGCTCCCCGCAGTGGCGGTGGCGGCGGCGGCGGTTACGGTGGTGGCGGCGGTTACGGCGGCGGCGGAGGCGGCGGTGGTGGTTACGGCGGCGGCCGCGGTGGATATGGTGGCGGCGGAGGAGGTGGTGGTGGTTACGGCGGCGGCGGTGGCGGTCGCGGTGGCCGTGATGGCGGCGGCTACGGCGGCGGTGGTGGTGGCCGCGGCGGTCGCGATGGCGGCGGCTACGGTGGTGGTGGTCGCGGTGGCGATCGCTACTAAGCGACTACTGCAGTCAGCTCGATAAAAAATTAGAGACCGAGGTAAGCTCACTTACCTCGGTCTTTTTTTGTTGCGCAGTTTTGATTCGCGCGGTTTTACGTGGCGAAGCAACTTACGGCGACACTTCCAAGCTATTGAAGAAGGCCCAGATCTGCGGATCGGTTCGCTCATCGACATCGCGCGGGCTTTCGACTTGAACCACACAGGAGAAGGTCCCCTCACGAACCTCCTGATAGACGATGAGCTTGTCATCTGCCCGATAGCGACGCGTATAGAGGGAGCGCCCCGACACCTTCTTGGCCAAGTCGGAATTCACGATCGACGGTCGCGAGTTTCCCTTTACCTGATCGGCCAGCAGGTCTTTGATCCGCCGCAGTTGCGCATTGGTGGCATCGTTGCCGGTCAGCTTGCGATCGCGCCAGGCCGTGATCAGATAGGTCCGTCCCCCGACCTCGGCAGTCAACGACTCGTAGAACGCTTTGTCATCCAACCAACGGTTCTTCGTTTCGTTGCGACGCTTGGCATCGGAGATCGCTTTGAAAGTGTCGACGGTTTTGACCGTGGCTTTTTCGGGAAAGCAGATAGTGAAATCCGTTTTCTTACCAGCGAACGGAGGGCCGAGGGGCGGCGGGAGTTCGATGGTTTTTTCCGGCGCACGCGTCGGCCGCTTGGGATTGGCTGGCGCTGCAGGGTCACCTTCAGGATTCGGTTGCTTGTCGTTCGTCGGATCTGGATTCGCGATGACCGTTACCGCCGACTCCTTCTTCGGCGCGGAGAGTTTCAGGGAAGTGAAGAAGCGACTGACGTCCTGATCGGTTGGTTCGACTTTTTTCCCTTCCACGACCACGCCGTAAATGATGCCGCTGGCGGGAATCATGCGCACTAGCTTCTGGGAGTCTTTCGGGTCGGTGGTCTGCTGCAATTTGAAGTCACAGTAGCGATGCCCGTCTTGCTTACCGCGCTGCGACTTGCCGACCAATTCAAAACCGGGATGCATCGTGCTGATGCTCATTTCCAGGCGGTCGAAATACTGATCGGGCGACATACCGACGAGCGGCAGTCGCGTGGCTTGCGCCGAATAAACTCGCTGTTGATGCGTCGCGCGCAACATTCGCAGCGCCCCTTTCTCCTTCAGCGATTTCAGCATGTCGCGTTTGAACGAAGCCGCGAGGTCATCGTCCTTGTCATCGGGTGTCGCGGTTTCGTCGTCGCTAGGCTGAGATGGGAAGGCGACGCGAAAGCCCATCGCCTCATCCGCGAAGTCGATCCAACCTGCGGGAGCAACACTGTTCGCTGCCTGCGATGGTTCATTCGCTGCGACAGCTGGCGACTCGCTGACAGCCGGTGTGGATTCGGTGGGAGGAGTTGTTACAGGAGTGGCAACCGGCGGCCCTGGTGGCAATGGCGATTCAGCTGGCGTGACGCTATGAGCAGGATTTCCCTGCGCGAGCTTGCTCTGCTTTGCCTGTCCACCGCTGCTGGCTAGCCAGAGCGCGACGACAACGATGCCGATGAGCATTAGCAAACCACCACCGCCTGCCGCAGCGAGAATCATTGGATTCACGCTGGTCTTCTTCGCTTCCGCGGGAGTTGCGTTGGCGACGACCGACACTGGGGTGGCTGCTGGTGGTTGTTTGACTGGAACTGTTGGTGCCGGCGACGGCGAAAGAGTTGCCGGCGTAACGACAGCCGGAGCATCTGCCGCAGGAATTTGAAATGGAGTCTGACATTTGGGGCATTTCGCCCGCTTGCCTGCGAGGTTGTCGGGAATATTCAGCTTCGCCTTGCAGGCACCGCACACAACGCTGATCGGCATGGGAAAACCTCGCTCAAGTGGCTGGGAATTGCCGCGTTACCTTAGGGAGCGAACTAATTTGCAGCAAGTTTCTTTGCCGGTTTGTCATCTTCGAATACAGCGACGACTTGGAGTTGAAGTTTGCACCTCCGCGAGTGAGGGGGAACTGACGATTCACGTCCTCTGTGGTAATTTGTTGACTTGGTTTCGCGTTTCGATTTCCTTTTTCCCTCGGTTCTCATGCCACGATATTTTGACGGCGCGACGGGGCCTGTTGCGGGCCGGTTTGCGATTGTCGTTTCGCGCTACAATGCCACGATCACGGGCAAGCTGCTGCAAGGAGCTATCGAAACGCTCACGCAGGCCGGCATCGCCGATGAGGACATCGACGTCGCGTGGGTTCCTGGCGCTTGGGAGATTCCGCTTGTCGCTCAGCGACTGGCCGAGAGCGGCCGGTTTGCGGCGGTGCTCACGCTGGGCGCGGTGATCAAAGGCGAGACCACGCACGACGAGCACATCAACCGTCAGGTGAGCCTGAGCTTGGGCGAGATCTCGCTGGTCACGGGCATTCCGATTGCGTTCGGCGTGCTGACGGTCAACTCGCTCGAGCAAGCCATCAATCGCGCTGGCGGCAACGTTGGCAATAAGGGAATCGAGTGTGCCGAAGCGGCGCTGCAGATGGTGCGACTGCTCGGCCAGATTCCGGAATGAGCACTTCCAGGGTAAGAATTACTCGTCGGCAGATTTCAGTAGGACTGCTTCATCGCGAGCATTCAGCGCTGCCAGCCGAGGCCCTTGATTGGTAACGGCAAATTCCAAAGCTCGACGCGAGCGCCGGAGAATGGTTTGCATATCGTCCTTGGCGCCGGCTTCGGCTACGCCGAGGGCGACGGTGACGCGCGGCACACCAGCCCGCTTCGGCAGCGGATAGCGACTGATGGCCGTTTGAATTCGCTGAGCGGTTTGCAAGGCATCGATGGCTTGCACGCCGGGCAACAGGAGCGAAAAGGTGTTGTCCTCGAGTCGCGACACCTGATCGATGTCGTGCAGGTGAGCTTTAAAGATCTGCGCTGCGACACGCACGACGATCGAAGCAGCTGAGTCGCCGTGCTCGTTGCGAATCCGTTCCAGGTCGTCGATCTGCGCAAGCAGGATCGATAGTTTGGTCTTCGGCAAGTGCTTGATCATTGCCAGTCGTTTGATCAGGCCGTCGAAAAATTCCGGCTTGCTCGAAACCTGCGCGGCGGGATCGTTCTCCGAAATTTCTTCGGCAGCCGCATCGTACAGCCATTCGTCGCCGACCACCGGCTTGCTTGAGGCGGCTGGCTTGGGCGCTGGTTTCGCGTTATCGAGCTTGATGACGTGATTGGCAAAGCCGTCGTTGTAGTGAGCGCAGTTGCGGCCGGCATGCTTCGAAGCGTAGAGCGCTTCATCGGCCCGTTTCACAAAGGCCGCTTCGGTTTCGCCCACGGCGAGTTCCGCGAGGCCACCGCTCGATGTCACTCTCAGCTCGCGACCTTCGTAGCGAAAGCGAGCCGAGGCAATTGCCAGGCGAGCCTTCTCGGCAATCTCGCGGCAGCCAGCCAGCGTGGAATTCGGAAAGACGACCGCGAACTCTTCGCCGCCATAACGGGCCACGAGGTTCGTTTCTAAAATGTTCTTGCGCAGCACGCGGGCCACGCCACGCAGGACTTCATCGCCGGCCTGGTGGCCATGCGTATCGTTGAAGCGTTTGAAGTTATCGACGTCGACGATCATCACCGTGACCGGGTGACCATTGCGAACATACTCATCGACGCAGCGACGCAGTTCATCCTCCAGCGCGCGACGATTGGCAACCAGCGTCAACGGATCGGTGCGGGCTTCGACGGCATGCGATTCGATCTGCCGGGCCTGCGCCTGCAAACGGTCTTCGGCCGCCTGCAGCTGCTGCTTCATCTGCTCGTTGACGTTGATCAGCTTATTGACGCTAACCAGTACGTCTTCTTCGCCCGGCTTATCGAGCGCGGCGAGCTCGTCGCTGATTTCTTCGACCTTGTGGGAATGCTCATCGACCTGCTGAGCAACTCTTCCCGCCAGTTCTCGTAGTTTGCCGAGCGTTTCTTGTGGATCAACGGCTGGCAGATCGGCCGTGAACGCGCCGCGCAGCCGCCATCCCACGAGCCCAATGCCCGTCAGCAGCACGCCAGCGACCACAGCAATGACAATCCACAGCACCATCGAGCGGCAAGCTTTCCTTACAGGGTGTCTACGACAGACCGGCACGTGCGCAGCATCTGCCCACATGCATTGTCCATGGTAGAGCTACGTCGCCCCGACCCGGTGTCAAACCGCGACAGTCAAGACTTGCCACCTGATCGGCGGATTGCGCAAAAAGAAGCCCGCGCGCAGTGCGCGGGCGCGATGTTTGACGAATGTAACGGCTGTGCGTGCGATGACGGCTTAAGCCGCACCGTCGTCGACGTTCTCGAACAGCGTGTGTTTGAACTCACCCTGGTGGTTCGCCAGGTTGTGAAGCGTGTCGTTGCCGGTGCCGCCCTTCACGAAGTAGCGATCGGCATCGAGATTGTGAACCGACAAGATGTCGTTCCCCGCACCCATCGTGATAGTCAGGTCGTTGCGAACATCGAAGCTGTCGATGACTGCCGTGTCGTTACCCGTATCCATGTCGATTGCGACACTCTTACCAACGGCTACGTTGTAGAGCAGGAACGAGTCGTTGCCGGCGCCGGTCTTCACGTCCATCGTGCCGCCGACGTACATGCCGAGCAGGCCACCTTCGATTTCCACCTGATCGTCATCGGCGCCAGTGTTGATCGTCAAGTTGCGACGAATAATGTTCGGGTCGTAGCCTTCGCCCGAGGTGAGCGAGACCCAGTCTTCGCCAACTCCCGTATCAATTCCCAGATTGAGAAGGGCTGCTCCCGAGATTTCAACCTGATCGTCGCCATCGCCCGCCACGATTTTGAACGTGTCGGCGACGATATCGTCGACAAAAATGCTGTCGTCGCCCACTTCGGTCTGCACGCCCACATTGTCGGCAGCATAGAGGCTCGAGATCACCACAAAGTCGTTGTCGGTCAGCGCGCTCGTTGCGGGGCCGCCGGCGTTCACGCCAAAGTTGGTCACCTTCGTGCCGAGCACCAGCACGGCATCGTCGCCACCTTCGGTGGTGATGCCCAGATCGCCGCGCACGGTCGTCAGCACCACCGCGACCACATCGCTGGCCATGCCCGTTCCCTTGGAGGGATCGGCCGTAATGCCCATGTTGCCGACGTTCGAAAGCATGCTGAGGATGGCATCGGAGCCCTTGCCGCCATCGACGTTCAGATTGCTGTTTGAGCGAATGATCGCAAGGAATGTATCGTCGCCGTCGCCCAGATCGACGATGGTCTGCCCCGTGACGCGCGTGGGCAACTGAGCCAGCTGCTGCGGCGTGAAATCGGGATCCTCAATATTAAAGCCGTCGTCATCGTCGTCGTCGCCACCGAAGAAGTCCCAAATCGAAACTTCCGGATCCTCTTCAGGATCGGCTTCCTCGGCCGATGCTTGCGATGAACCTTGCTCTTCATCACCCAGATCAGCCATGGCGTCAAAGATCTCGTTGACCAGTTCCACATCGTTGCCGATGCCGACCTTGTCGTTGCCGGCATCCATCTTGATCGTGATGCGGACTACGTTTTCCAGATTAACGACGGCCGTGCCACCGTTGATGGTCGTATTGCTGCCCGAGATCGGCGTGATCGAGTACTTGCCCGCCGCCGACGAAGTCTGGCTGATGATGATCTCGTTGGCCTCGGCATCGCCCTTGATCAGGAGCGTCCCCTTGCTGACGGTGGCAGTCACGTTGCCAGCCATCATGGCGCGAGTTTCGAGAGATTCGAGAGCGAGCAGGTGACGAAAGGTGGATTGAAACTGCTGGCGACGACGTGAAGGCATGAGCGCACTCTCTGCAAGCAAGAAAAGAAACCGGACCGTGTCAATCATTGACAAGGTCCGGGTAATTACCTGAGAGATTGCGTAAATGCAATGCGAAAAATGGCTGCTACCAGTTGAGCCCGAATTTATCGCCGCCGGACTTATTCCGCGTGCCACCCTTGAGTTCGCCGGTCCGCTTGGGCACGACTGGAGCTCGCGGCGGTTCATCGACCACGGGAGCTTCTTCCTTCTTGGTGTTTTCCTTCTGCGGCGGCTGGATCGTAGCCTTCATCGAAAGAGCAATGCGCTGCGCATCGGCGTCGATCGAGAGAATCTTGGCTTCGACTTCCTGACCTTCCTTCACGATGTTCGTCACTGCATGCACGCGATGATGGGCCATCTCGCTGATGTGAACCATGCCCTCGACGCCGGGGGCGATCTTCACAAACACGCCAAACGCAGCCAGTCGCGTGACCGGGCCGTGAATGATCGTGCCGACGGGGAACTTCTGCTCGATGCCAGCCCAGGGATGTTCCTCGGGGTTCTTCAGCGACAAACCGATCTTGCCGGTCTCGGGATCGATCCGCTCGACGCGGACGCGAATCTTCTGGCCTTCCTTGAGGATCTCGCTCGGGTGCTTCACTCGTTCCCAGCTCAGCTGGCTGATGTGGATCAAACCATCGACACCACCGATATCGACGAAGGCGCCGAAGTCTTGAATGCGACGGACCACACCTTCGCGAATCTGACCCGGCTCGAGTTCGGCCATGGTCTTCTTCTTGGCTTCTTCCTTTTCGCGTTCGAGAACCGCGCGACGGCTGAGAACCAGATTGCCGCGCTGTTCGTTGGCTTCCGTGACCACGCACAAGAACTTCTGATCGACGTAATCGGCGAGGTTCTCAGCGCGGAACATCGAAACCTGGCTAGCGGGAATAAACCCACGCGTGCCGCCGACGGTGCATTCCAGACCACCGGTATTCGCGGCAGTAACCTTGGCTTCGACGAGCGAACCTTCGACCAGGTTCAGCCAATCGCCGCTGACGACCTTGCCGCCAGGAACGTTCACTTCGTGCAGATCGTCTTCGGCGTTGAAGCCGGTGACGATCACTTCCAGCATGTCACCGGGCGTGGGAGGCGTTTCGAAGTTGCGAACCGAAACGACACCCTGATTCTTGCCGCCGAGGTTGACGAACACATTGTCGCCGTGAACCTCGATCACCTGAGCACGCAGGCGGGTTTCATTTTCCAAACGGCCTGCCGTCGGCTTTGCATTGCCGCCAACGACTTCATCGAGCGACAGTCCGCCGAGCGCGGCTTGCAGTTCGGCTTCCAGATCGTCCGACAGTGGTGCGCGACGATTGGGAACTTCCACGCGGCCGCGCGGAACATTGCGTTGACGATCGGCAGCGGCGTCGAGGGCTGCTTCTTCTTGATCTTCGCGCTGGTTGGCCGTTTGTCCTTCACCACCTTCGCCTTCGCGGCGTGGGCGCTGCGGCTTGGGTGGGCGCGGTCCACGATCGCGACGTTGTCCGCCGCCTCCGCCACCACCACCACTTCCGCCGCCGCCGGGCTGAGCAGTTCCTCCACTGGTGCGGCCCACGCGGATGGGGCCGCGCTTGGCAGCATCGCCTTGGGCGTCTGCCGTCGCTTCGTTGGCGGCAGCCGCGGGCGTTGTGTTTTCGGTCGATACAGATTGAGGAGAGTCAGGGGCCGTAGACATGGTCAATCAAGGGAACAAAAACGGGTTTACCATCCGTTGCACTTTGACCCGCCGGCAGAAACCCCTCCGCCGCGTGCCAAAACTCCTGACTCAACTCCTGAATCAGGGAAGCCCACCAGTCTAACATTGCGATTTGGCAGCCGATAGTCTCGATCCGCGAGTCTGCTTGACAATATGCGCAAGTCGCCAGTACTCTGCACGCAATCTAAGAGCTGACCGGACGACCGGAAGCCAGCGGTGCCAATCTTGGCCGCTGGTTTTTCTTTTTTGGAGTGGCTGCCCAGGCAGCGGCCAGGCAAAGGAGTCTTTCATGTCGCATTTCCACTCGGACAATTCGCAGTCGATCGGTCGCACGCCCCTGGTCAAATTGAATCGCGTCACCGACGGCGCGGGAGCCACGGTTCTCGCCAAAATCGAAGGTCGCAACCCGGCCTACTCGGTGAAGTGCCGCATCGGCGCCGCCATGATCTGGGATGCTGAAAAACGTGGCCTGCTCGGCCCCGGTAAAGAACTGGTCGAACCAACGAGCGGCAACACCGGCATCGCGCTGGCCTTCGTCGCCGCCGCCCGCAATATTCCGCTGACGCTCACCATGCCCGAAACGATGAGCCTCGAGCGCCGCAAGTTGCTCGTCGCCTTCGGCGCGAAGCTCGTGCTGACCGAAGGCCCCCGCGGCATGCCAGGCGCCATCGCCAAAGCCGAAGAGATCGTCGCTTCGGAGCCCGGCAAGTACGTCTTGCTGCAACAATTCAAGAACCCGGCCAATCCCGCCATTCACGAACAAACGACCGGCCCTGAAATCTGGCAAGACACCGATGGCGCTGTCGACATCTTCGTCGCAGGTGTGGGCACGGGCGGCACTATCACCGGCGTGTCGCGCTACCTCAAGAACACCAAACACAAAGCCATCAAAACGGTCGCGGTCGAACCGACTGCCAGCCCGGTCCTCACGCAAAAGCGCGCTGGCGAACCCCTCAAGCCCGGCCCGCACAAAATCCAAGGCATCGGCGCCGGCTTCGTGCCAGACATTCTCGATATGTCGCTCATCGATGATGTGGAACAAGTCACCAACGAAGAATCGGTCGAATACGCCCGCCGCCTAACCCGCGAAGAAGGAATCCTCGCCGGCATCAGCTGCGGCGCTGCCGTCGCCGCCGCCTGCCGCCTCGCCAAAAAGCCCGAGAACGCCGGCAAGACCATCGTCGTCATCCTCCCCGACTCCGGCGAACGCTACCTCAGCTCGATCCTGTTCGAAGGTATGTTCGACGCGGAAGGGAAAGCGAAGTAAGACGCAGTACTCACTCCCTCGCCCCGGTACTCCGGGGAGAGGGCCGGGGTGAGGGGCTGAGCAGCGAACTCGCCTGCAGAATTTAGTCAAACCAGCTTCCAGTGGTGCTGTCGCACGTTGCCAGATCTGGAGTCTCCGCGCCCAATGCCTTGCTAACGCGGCGGGCTACCTAATTGCCTTTCCACCCCGCCGCTTCTTCCCCATCGAGTCTCAACGTCAAACACTTCGCACTCCCGCCGGCTTTGACAAATTCACTAAGCGGCGTCGCATGCGGTGTGTAACCGGCGGCCGTTAGGTCGCGGTGGAGTTGGGGGCAACCGCTGTTGGTGACGACGTGCGTGCCGACCACGACGGCGTTACAAGCAAAGCTGTGGGCTTCGTCGGCGGAGACTTCGATGAGTTTCGGCACGACTTCGCGCAACGCAGCGCGGCCGTAGTCGTCGAAGGCGCCGGGAAAGTAGATGGCGACGCCAGGAGCTAACGGGCAGCAGCAGGTGTCGAGGTGGTAGTAATGCGTGTCGACGAGTTCGAGCGGGATGACTCGGCTGTCGACCAGTTTGCCGACGAGTTGTTGGCTGTGGATGTCGCTGCGGATGCGATAGCCAGCGAGGAGTGTCTCGCCGCAGAAGAGGGCATCGCCGGCCCCTTCGAAATAACGACCGTCAGGCAATCGCTGCACGTTGAAACCGTTTTCACTCAGCCAGCGATCGCACAGTGGCTCTTCGCCCTGTCGCTGTTCGTGGCGAAAGTGCGCGAGGATTGCTTGCTGGCGATAGATCATCGCGGCGTTGGCCGTGAAGACCAGGTCGGGCAAACCGGCGACCGGTGCGAGCAACGAAACCTTCGCGCCGAGTTGTTCGAGCAGCGATTTCAGATCGGACCATTGCTGCTTGGCGAGTTCGCGATCGGCCTGGCGGCTGCGGCTCATCCAGGGATTGATTTCGTATTCGATCCCATAGAAATCGGGCGGGCACATCAGGATGTGAGGAGTTATGCTCATGAATCGCCCTCAATGAATTCAGATAGCATCGATTGCTTCAGCAATCGATGCCGCGCAGCGGAAGGAGGCATCCTGTCAAAGGTTGGACTGAAAACTCCACTCAATCTGCTAATCGAAATTTGCGTGTGGAAAGTGCGATGCTAGCAACACGGATCAGTCTGTCTTGCTGAAAGCCTGCGATTCCCCTATTATCCCGCGCCCCAAGTTCTGCTCACACCTATCATTCTACTGATGATCGACTTCGAAGTATCTCGCTGCACCCGCCGCTGCGCCGCGACCGATCGCGAATTGCAGCCTGGGGAGGCGTTTTTCTCGGTCCTCATCCCGCAAGGTGGCCACGTCGTTAGGCAGGACTTTTCGGCCGCCGAATGGAAAGGCCCGCCGGAAAATGCGATCGGTTGGTGGAAGGGAACGATGGCCGATGCCAGTCGCAAGCCGCAATGGGCGCCGCACGAAGTGATGCTCGAGTTCTTCGAAGGACTCGAAAGCGATCCGACGCGGGAAGATTTGCGATACGTCCTGGCGCTGCTCCTCGTTCGCCGTCGCGTGTTGCGACTCGAAGCGGAAGAGAAAGACGCGCAAGGCCGAACCATTCAGGTCCTCGATTGCTCGCGCAAGGAAGCGCAGTATCGCGTGGCCGTTGTTTTGCCCGAACCCGAACGAGCCGTCGAATTGCAAGCACAACTCGCGCAGCTATTGCAACAGCCGGGCTCACCCGGCGAAAAAACTAGCGACAAAACCTGATCGCGCACGAAACCAAAGTTGCAAGGACGCAACGTTGAATCGCACCTTTATCATCATTGCCCTTCTCACCGCAGCCGTTGCGCCCGGCTGTCGTAGTTGGCCGGGATTCAACTCGCCCTGGGCCGCGAAGCCCGATGCGCCGCCGGTCCTCTTCAGCGCGATTCCCGCCAAGGAAGAACTGATCGCGGCGCTCAACGTTCCGTACAGCAAAGTTCAAGCGTTGCAGACGCAAGGGGCTACGATCTCGGTTTCGGGCATTCCCAATATCGGCGCCGATATCTCGCTGCAACAGCCAGGCCGCTTCCGCTTCAAAGCCTCTTCGAGTTTCATGGGACAACTCGTCGACATGGGTTCGAATGACGAGATGCTGTGGTTCTGGACCTCGCAAGGAAGTCCGCCCGACGTCTTCTTCGCCCGTCACGATCGCCTTGCGATGAGCCCGCTGCGTCAACGCCTGGCCATTGATCCCAGCATGATCACCGAAGCCTTCGGCCTGCTCGATCTCAAGCCCGAACAAGTCATCGGCGAACCGACCACGGCCGGCAAAGATCGGTTGCAACTGGTTTGTCGCCAGCACACGCCGGGCGGCGATCTGACGCGCACACTTCTCATTCACAACAAGCAGGGTTACTTGCTCGAGCAGCGCATCACCGATGCCGCTGGTCGGCCGGTGGTGAATGCTCGCCTGTCGCAGCAACGTCACTACCAACTCGATGGCGTGACGTTGCCGCACGAGATTGATTTGCACATTCCTTCGGGCGACATGCGAGTGACACTGCGTGTGCCGCGCTATGGCATCAATCAGCCGTTCCCCAATGGCGAAGCGACCTTCGCTTTCCCGCGCGAGCAACTAGCTCAGCACCGAATGGTCGACATCGCCGATCCCAACTTCCTGCCACCGGGACAGCAACCGCCGGCACAATACTCATCGCCCGGTTATCCGCCGCCGATGCAGCCCGGCATGCAACCCGTTGGCTATCCGCAGCAACAAGCGGCTCCGCCGGGTTATCAGCAGCCGAATCCTCAGCCTGCGTATCCTCCGTCGGGCTATCCACCAGGCTACCAACCGCCTCGCGCCGCGGCCCAACCTGCCGCGCAGCCTTTGCGGGGTAGACTATACTAGTTCTGCGAGCACAGGGGCTGTGCATGCTTCCTGAGGGTCTGCTCCCATGCGAACTATGATTCGTTCCACGTTATCTTGGCATCTCGCCGCGCTAATCTGCCTGGCGTGCCTCGCGCCCGTCGCTGCCATCGAGCAAGTTACGGTCAAACAAGCGGGCCTCACTCGCATTCTCAAGGGCAAGATCCTGGTCGAAGCCGAAGATGGCGGTGTGCTGCTCCTCACGCAGGACGGCAGGTTGTGGCCGCTGCCGAAGGAAGAAATTCTGAGCCGCTCCAGCGATGCGAAGCTATTTCAGCCGCTGACCAAGGCGGAGTTCAACAAGCAACTGCTCGCCGGTCTGCCGCAAGGTTTCAAGATTCATCAAACGAAGCATTACTCCATCGCTTACAACACTTCGCTCGGCTATGCCCAGTGGGTGGGCGCGCTGTACGAACGACTTTATTCTGCCTTCTATGTTTATTGGCCCAGTAAGGGCGCTGAACTGAAAGAGCCGGAGTTCCCGCTCGCTGCGATCGTGTTCGATACGCGCGCCTCGTACGAACAATATGCTCGCACCGAGCTCGGCGCCTCGACGGCGACCATCATGGGCTATTACAGCCTACCGACGAACATGGTCACCATGTACGACCTGACCGGGCAAGAAGAATCACAGGCCCGCATCAGCCGAATTCTGTCGCAGCCCAATGCCGAGCGAAACGTCGCGACCATCGTACACGAAGCGACGCACCAACTGGCCTTCAACAGCGGCCTGCAACAGCGCTTCACCGATACGCCGTTCTGGGTCAGCGAAGGCCTGGCCGTTTATTTTGAAACGCCCGACCTCGACAACGCCAAGGGATGGAAGAAAATCGGCGCGGTCAATCGTTACAACCTGATCAACTTCAAGAAGTACCTGCGCAACCGCGAGCCCGGCGCGCTGTCGAAGCTACTCTCCGACGACAAGCGTTTCCGCGATCCGGCCACTCAGGCCGATGCCTATGCCGAAGCCTGGGCGCTCAACTATTACCTGATCAACACCCACGGCGAAACTTACGCAAAGTATCTCAAGGTTCTCAGCGCTCAAACGCCGCTGGTCATGCAAGAGCCAGCCGCTCGCCAGGAACAATTCCTCAAGCTCTTCGGCAAAAGCCTGGAAGAGCTCGAGAACGATTTTCTGAAGTACATGCGCAGCGTTGAATAATCTGGCGGTGAGTGATTTGGCTACAGCTTGAATTCCAAATCCTTGTTCGCCGAACTGATCTCGGCTCGCAGCTGTGTTTTCGAATTGAACTGCGGCGGGATATACATTTCGAGCAGCGGATTCTGTTGTCCCGGGTTCGACAAATCGAACTTGCCGGGAACTGCGCGAAACGCAGTGACACTCACCTGCACAGGGCCAGTCGGCACTTCGCAAATGAATTTGCCTTGCTCAATCTTCGCGGCCACGCTGGCCGTCTTGCCGTCGGCAGGCGTGAACAAGATCTCGCCTTCGGGAATCGGCTGATCCTGAAACATCACCTGGCCGGTGACCTTCACCGTGCCATCGCTGGCTCCACAACCGGTGAGCAACAAAGCGGCGCCTAGCAACATCCCACTCAGATCACGCATACACAAACGCATCGCAAACACCTCTGATTGAATTCGAGAAACAGATCACTCGGCTGCGAGGATCTTTAGAAATCCGAGAACGTCTCGCCGCCTGCGATCGTCGCCAGCGCGCGATACGTGTTGATGTCGACGTTGTTCGTCAGGAACCGCACGCTGCCATCGGCGAGTCCCACTTGCACGCCGCCTGGATGCAGGCTGCGGAGCGAATTGCGCTGCGTCTCGGACGAGCTGATAGAAGTGCAGGGCGCGCCTTTCCACGTCGTCGACTTGCATTGATAAACCTGATCGGCGACCGTCGTGTTCGGCGATTCCATCGCCGTGAAGCCATAGCCGCCCCAGCGAGCGCCGCCCCAATACGAGCCGCCATCGCCCCAGCCCGTGCCGGTTTTGCCGCGAATGATCGTCTCACCAAAGGCCAGCGTGTTGGAGCTGCCGTCGGTGATCGAACCAAAGTGATTCGACGATTGATAGAAGAACAAACCCTTCAGCTCTGAGTAGCCCAACATGAAGCCATCGCCCGTGCAGCCCACGTAATTGCCTTGCGTGCCATAACCATCGGGCCGGCGTCCGCCGTTCGCGCCTTGAGCGCCCGCGCCCGTGGGATCGGAGGGGCAAACCATCGTTTTGATCGGCACATCTTTGATGGCCGCGGGAATATCCATGATCCATTGCACGTTGGTCGTGGCAAATTGGTCGTACATGGCCCGCTGTTCAAAGTACGGCAGCAATTGCTGCATCCAGCAATTGCGCAAATGCAAACCGCCACTTTCCATGTAGCCGTAAGGAAAGCGTTGCACCGTATCGTGATAGTTGTGCAGCGAGATGCCGAGCTGCTTGAGGTTGTTCGAGCAAGAGCTGCGTCGCGCTGCTTCTCGCGCGGCTTGCACGGCGGGCAACAAGAGTGCGACCAGAACTCCGATGATCGCGATGACGACCAACAACTCGACCAACGTGAAACCAGACCGACGCACCGATTGTCCTGCTGCAGCGCGCAACATCGCTCACATCCTCTCAAAAGGTTACTCTCCGCTGCGAGGAGAGAACCCAGCGCACTAGCCAGGCCACAGCGAACAACAGCAACAAAGCAACAGATGTGCCACACAAATTCAGCTAGTAAGTTGCGCAAGAATTATGAAGACATTTGCGGTAGTTACGGCGCACTTCTACCTCCATTGCGGGAACGATGCCACCAAGCACAAGGCGATTGCAGAAAAGCGGCGTGCCCAATTGCGCAGCACCTCTGCTAGTCGCTCGGGCCGCAGACTTTCTCTAGCCCGCGCAGTTGGCAGGAAATCCCCGGTCGGAAAATCTGCCCCTTGTCAGCCGCCGAGCGTTCGCGATATTTAAGGAGCGGTTTGCGGATGCTAGTAGCGGATTTTGCCAATCTCTGGAGGGATCACCGTTGAGCGAGACCATGAGCCAACTGATGGAAGCCAAGGGCGCGCTGCGGCGGGCTGCTTACGACGCCCGCGCCGCTCAAAAGAACAAAGACAAAATAAGCGAGGCCGCGGTCGCCACGCTCTTGAGCCTGCCCGAATATGAGCGAGCCCAAACGGTGCTGTGGTATATCGACTGCCGCAGCGAGCTCCGCACCAAGCAGGCCCTGCCCGCTGCGATCGCCAGCGGCAAGCGGATTGTTGTCCCGTACTGCACGGTCGACGAAGCCGGCGCCAACAAGCTCGGCCTGTGGTGGCTGCAGAGCATGGAAGAACTGATCGTCGGCAAGTGGAACATTCTCGAGCCGCCACACGATCGCTGGGGCGAACCGGGCAAGGAAATCCGCCCCGATGAGCTCGACTTGGTGATTGTCCCCGGCGTCGGCTTCAACCGCGTCGGCGGCCGCATGGGGAATGGCCAAGGCTACTACGATCGGCTTCTACCGCTGGTGCGAGTCAACTGCCCGTTGGTCGCCCTCTGCTACGAGAGTCAACTATTCGACAACCTGATCGTCAGCGAGCACGACGTCTTCATGGATAAGGTTGTGACCGAAGCTGCCGTGTACGAAGGCCAAGGCCGGAAGTAGTTTTTCTCCGATCCCCTCGCCTCGGTAATCCGGGGAGAGGGTTAGGGTGAGGGGCCCGGAGCGGGTACCCAACTCACTTTGCGATCAAACTCGCCGACGCCTTTTGTCTAACGATTTACCAAGCGTGAAGCCGCTTCAACCCTCTCCCCGGAGTACCGAGGAGAGGGAGCGAGAGATACTAATGCCTGCCATCATCGACGACACCTACGCCGAAGCCTTTCGCAGCATCTACGCCGAGTTTCTGATCACGGCTCGCGATCGGCGATGGGTTGAGCACGCGGTGAACGCCGCAACCGGCAATGCGTCGAGCACCATCCTTTGCGACTGCGAAGCGGGCGTCGATCGCTATGTCGGTCCTGGCTCTGGCGGCGACGAATCGTTCGTCACTCCCGATGGTCGGCCCGGCGCGATTGTGCAATTGCACGTGCCACGGTTTCGCAAAGACCGCCTGACTGCCCTCGAGCGCGTCGCCCTAGTGCGGATCAGCCAGAATGTGCTCACCTGTCCGACGACGGCTTGCTTCAATCTGATCGACTCGCCGGAATACTTCAAACTCGGTCGCAAGATCGCGTTCTTTGGCGACGGCTTTCAAAAGCGAATCGTCCGCCACGGCCGGAAGATGTGGTGGATACCGATTCTCGGCGGTGAGTTCATTCTCGATCGCCGGTTTGGATTCGCCGATGGTTTGATGGGGGGCAACATTTGGTACTTCGGCGAAACCGTCGATGCTGCCGTTGCTGCCGCCGAGGCAGGCGTGGCCGCGGTGGCGAATTGTCCCGGCGTGATCATGCCGTTTCCGGGCGGCATCGCCGGCAGCGGTTCGAAGGCCGGTAGCAAATACAAGTTTATGTTTGCAAGCACTTACGAAAAGTATTGCCCCGAACTGGTGAACGATCCTGCCGCCAACTCACAGTTGCCGCCTGGCGTGAAGTCGGTGATGGAAATCATCATCAACGGCCGCGACTTGCAGTCGATCATCAACGCCACCCAAGCCGCGATCACCGCCTCGGTCAACACACCGGGCCTGCTCCGCATCTCCGCCGGCAACTACAACGGTCGCCTCGGTAAAAGCTTCATCTACTTGCACCCCGACAAGCAGCCGGCCGTATCGTAATGGTCGTAGGCCGGAACAAGCGGTACCCCGCGTAGTTCCGGCAGACTTGCAGATCAACGTCGTTGCCGATTCATGCCGGAACTGCGGAGTACGCTTGTTCCGGCCTACACTGCGTTTTAATTCTCAATGCCCCAAATCTTCGGCGTCGTCAGCTCGAGCGAGTTCCCAAACGGATCGCGAAAGTAAAGCGACCGATGTCCCTCGGGCCACACGTGGATGCTCTCGATGGCCACGCCGTGTGCTTCCAATTGCTGCTGCCATTCGGCGAGTTCGGCGTCAGTCGTCGCAAAACAAACATGCCCGGCGCCGTGCGTGCCATGCGCGGGAATCGTTCCCAGCGGCTTGCTACTTTCCTTGGGATCGAACAGCAGCAGCATTTGATTGCCGACGCGGAAAAACAAATGGCGATCATTCTGCTCGGCGAAAACCGTCAAGCCGAGCACTTTGGTGTAAAACTTCCGCGCTGCTGCGAGATTCTCGACGCAGAGACAGGTTTCGAGGATGCGATCGACGTGTTTCATGATGTTGCTTTTTCCAACCGATCGATTTCCGCCAGCAGCGACCGAAAAAACGGCTCGACGTCGGTCACCAAACCTACTGTTTGAAACGAACCGCGATCGTTGAGCTTGATGACCGTCGAGGGGTTGATGTCGACGCACACTACCTTGACCCACGCCGGCAACAGATTGCCGACAGCGATCGAGTGCAGCGTGGTGGCCACCATCAGGCAGAACGTGATGTCGCGAATCCCTTCACGCATTTGCCGCTGGGCATCGAGCGAGTCGGTGATGACATCGGTCAGCGGGCCGTCGTCGCGAATGCTGCCGGCCAGCAAGTACGGCACGTCGTGCTTCACACACTCGTACATGATGCCGCTTTTCAGTTCTCCTTTTTCCACCGCCGGCCGAATGCCGCCCCAGCGGCGGACGCGGTTGATCGCCCGCAGATGATGTTCGTGACCGGCTTCGACGATGTCGCCGCAATCGAGTCGCACGCCCAGACTCGTGCCGAAGAGCGACTGCTCGATGTCGTGCGTGGCAAGCGCATTGCCCGCGAACAGGCTATTGATATAGCCGCGGCGAATGAGTTCACACACGTGTTCGTCGCTGCCGGTGTGCACAATCGCCGGCCCGCCGACGAGCAGCGTCTTGCCGCCGCGCTGTTTGGTTTGCACCATCTCAGTCGCAACCTGCCGAATAGCCACGCCCTTCGGCTTTTCGGTCGAAACCGCGCTGTTCATGAATTCGAAGCCGTGCTTCTGCTCCTGTCGTTCCGGCGGATGCACGCGCGTACCAGCATGACCCACGACATACAGATCACCTTGCTTCACTTCGGTCATCGCGCGACAAGTCGCCGTTTGTGCGGCCGGATCTACGACAACTCCCATATCCATCTCTTGCAGCTGCACTTCAACCCATTCGCCGTTGAGGCGAACTTCAGTCCGCTGATTGGTGCTGCTGTAAAAGCCTTCCGGAAAAGCGCCGTCCATATCAGCTGCCACCAATCGACAATCGGCCTGCGACACCGCCACCGCGCCATGATCGGCGATGATGGCCAATATCTGCTGGAGTCGTTCTTCGCTGGGCGCGGTAACCTCGAGCAAGGCATAGCTCGGATCTTTGCGCGCCTGACCGATGGTGATGCGTTCGATTTTGAACGCACCGCCGCTCGCCGTGATGATGTCGAGAATTTTCGGCAAGATCAGGCTGTCGATAATATGGCCGGCCACCTCGACTCGCTCGGTGCAGGCTTCCGTCGCCGCCGCTGCTGACTTTTTCTTCGCCATGCCTCCATTCTAGGGGGAATGGAGCGCGAGAGCCTG
Source organism: Anatilimnocola floriformis (assembly GCF_024256385.1). Taxonomy (NCBI): domain Bacteria; kingdom Pseudomonadati; phylum Planctomycetota; class Planctomycetia; order Pirellulales; family Pirellulaceae; genus Anatilimnocola; species Anatilimnocola floriformis. The sequence continues at coordinate 1,634,404 of NZ_JAMLFW010000001.1, read as the reverse complement.
ACAGTGCGGACAAAAATACGTCGTACGACCGGCGTCGCCTTGCCGGATCACTTCAATCGGCGTGCTACAGGTGTAGCACGCTTTGCCGCTGCGGCCGTAAGCATAGAAGCGGCCGCCATCGAGCGAATGACGCGTCGTTCGCGGCCGGCCACTTAGATTTTGGGACATCAACTCACTCGCCAGAGTCGTAAGTTCCAGTAGTTGCTCATCCGACATATCGCTGACGAGCAACAGCGGATGGAGCCGCAACGAAAACAGCAACTCCGACTTGTAGACATTACCGATGCCACTCACGATGGTTTGATTCATCACCGCCTGGCCGATCGGCAAGTTGTTGCCCTGCCGAAAACGCGCGATCACTTCCTCATCGGAGGGCGGCTTCGCCAGCAAGTCCGGACCGAGGCGGTTGAGATAGTCATGCCTCCGCAAAGCTGTTGCGGTCAGCACCTCTAGCAGCTTCGGCGTGAAGCAAACGACGCAGACTGCGGGACAGTCGAGCGAAATGGCGGCCCGCTGCGGCGGCTTGAACCAAGGCTCGCCCGGACGATAGATATGCCACGAACCGGTCATGCCCATGTGCGAATGGATCACGCGATCATCGTCGAGCGCGATCAGCAAATGCTTGCCACGAGCTTCGATGCTTTGAATCTTGCGGCCCGGGAACGACGCCGCCACCGCGCCGAGCCAGCGCGATTCGGCCCGTTCGATGAGCTGGCCATCGAGCACCGCTCTCAGTCGCGTCGCCGCGCGATGAATCGTATCTCCTTCGGGCATCCTTACGCTCCTCGCCGCCGATGCAGCAGTCCCCGACTCGTCGCCACGAAGCCGGCCGCTTGCAGCGGCTTGGCCATGGCTGTTGCCTCCGGTGCGAGGCGATCGATCATGCTAAGGAACGCCGGTGTGCGGTCGGTGGCGAGCTTGCCAATCGCATCGACGAGCGCGGCCTGCGCTTTCGAACGCTGCGGTTCGTCGGCAGGGAGGAACGTGAGCAGTTGTTCGCTCGATCGGTTCAAATATCCGATCAAATGGCCGTTGTGCAAAATGACGCGAGCGCCAGCGGCTCGCGCGGGACGCGCTTCGTCGGTTCGCTCTGGCCAGGGAAGTGCTGCGCCGTAGGGATTCGCCGGATCAGTCGCGGCCAGCACAATTGCCGGCGGCGGATTGGCAGGATCTTCGTCGGCTTGTTCACGCACGCGATCGTCAGCCCCCGGCGCAGCAAATTGAGCGGCACCCAGGCCGGCCACGAAATAACCGCGGCGAATTCGGCCTGATTCTTCCATCGCTTTGAAGACTGGATAAATCGCTGAAAAACCGCCGGCGAGCCCCTCGGAACCCACCATCTCGCGCGTGACGATTCCATATCGCTCGATGAGCTGTGTCGCTCGCGCCGTTTGCTGTTCAGTTGCAGTCACGGGGCTACGTAGCGATTCGCTCAGTAGCGACCAGCGGCCTTCCGTACCGGGTTGAAGCGTGGTTCGCCGCGAACGAAATCCCCTCCCGCCACGGTGTGACTTTTTCGCGGCCTGCTTTTGCCGGCGCAATGAACGGAGAGGCATGAGCGTATCGTTGGTCACTTCACCGGCCCACACCATCCGCCACAGCGCGTCGGCCAGATCCGTTTTGAAACCGCCGATGTCGCGGGCCAGTTCATCGAAAAAGATCGCATTGCGGCGCGTGAGCGCGGCGCGAATCTGATCTTCGATTTTTCCCTCGACGGGAGTCACCGGTTCGGCGAGTCGCGCGAAATGATCGGTCAGATAAAACGCCACGCGACCATCTTCCGAGCCGATGCCTCCCGCTCCCTGCCAGAGCACTTCGCCCGAGGCGCACAATTCATCGAGGTCGCTCGCACGAAAATCAATGCTACGGGCGGGCAGGATCTGACGTTCCCAGTCTGACGCCGGCAGCGCGACGCCTTGCAATTGCTCGATGACATCGAGCAAGCCATCGAGCCCACGCCGCGGCTGCGCGATTCCCTGCCAATTGATAAGGAACCGCGCAAGGGCCGCCTGTTCCACCGGTTCGACCTGCTCTCGCAGCCGAGCGAGCGAACGGCGCTTCAATTGGCGAAGCACCTCCGCATCGCACCATTCGCGATCGCGCCGGCCGGGGAGGAATTCGCCTTCCAGCACGCGGCCATCGCTAGCCAACTCCTTGAGGGTCGTTTCGACCTGCGAAGTGCTCGCGCCCAAACGCTGAGCGACTTCCTCCAGTCGAAAGGGTGTATGTCGCCGCGCGTATCGGCCGACGAGATCGATTAGCGGAGCCTGCACCGGCTGCAGAAAAGCATCGGGCAAACCGCGCGGCGGCGCCACGCCGAGCGCATCGCGATAACGGCCTGCATCTTCGGCGGCGATGAAGCGACTTTCGCCACCAATGCGACACTCCACAACGCGACGGTTCGTTGTCAGCGAATCCAGCCAAGTGGCGAGAAGTGATTCTGCATCGTCTCGCGGGATGCCCAATCTCGAAAAAACCTCCGCGCGACTCAAATCACCCAGCTGCAGCAGCAAATCATGCACGCCATCCGCATCGCCGATCGGATAACGTCGTTCGAGCATTTGCAGCTCGAGCCCGAGTTCACCGATGACATCGGCATCGAGCAATTCCCGCAGCTCCGCCGTTCCCAGCAACTCCCGCAGCTGTGCCTGATCGAGGGCCAGCGTCGCCGCGCGCCGCTCCGCCAGCGGCGCATCGCCGTCGTAGAGGAAGTTGCTCACGTAGTTGAACATCAGCGACGAAGCAAACGGCGAAGCCGTCTTCGAAACCACTTGCTTCACGCGAATCGTCCGCTTCTCAACCTCTTGCAGAATCGACCGCAGTCCGGCGATATCGAACACATCGCGCAGGCATTCACGGTATGTCTCGAGCAGAATCGGAAACTGCGAATAACGCGCGGCGACCGACAACAGATCGGCAGCTTTGCGGCGCTGCAGCCACAGCGGCGTTCGTTTTCCTGGCAAGCGTCGCGGCAGCAACAGCGCGCGGGCTGCATTCTCGCGAAAGCGGGCCGCGAATAGCGCGGTCGAGCCGACCTGCTCAACGACTTCGTCTTCGATCTCGCTGGATAGCGGCAACAGCTTCTCGAGCGGCGGCGGCTCATCGGCTTCGGGCAAACGCAGCACGATGCCATCGTCGGACCACATCAGATCGACCTCGCCGGTGGTCTCGCTGCGGAGCCGAGCGGCAACCGCCATCGCCCAGGGAGCATGCACGCGACTGCCGAACGGCGACAAGATGCAGACTCGCCAGTCGCCCACTTCGTCGACGAGGCATTCGACGATGATCGTTTTATCGCTCGGCGGTTCGTCGGTGGCAGCCGCCTGATCGTGCAGATAGTTCAGCAGGTTCGTCGCCGCCCGTTCATCGAGCGCGTGTTCTGTCGTCAGCCGTTTCTGCGCCACTTCGCGATCCATGCGAACGAGTCGCCGCGCGAGTGAACCGATCGCGCGTCCAAACTCCAGCGGCCTGCCGGGACCATCGCCGCGCCAGAACGGCATCTTCCCCGACTCGCCGGGAGCTGGCACCACGAGCACTTGATCCTTAGTGATCTCCAGCACCCGCCACGAAGAAGCGCCGAGCAGAAATATGTCGCCGGGCCGCGTTTCAAAAACCATTTCTTCGTCGAGCTCGCCCACGCGACTCGTCTTCCCTTCTCCGCCGGCTAGGAACACTCCATAAGTGCCGCGGTCGGGAATGGTACCGGCGTTCAAGATCGCCAGCCGTTGCGATCCTTTCCGCGGCGAAACCGTGCCCGCCAGGCGATCCCAATTCACGCGCGGCCGCAGCTCGGCAAATTCATGCGATGGATAACGGCCCGCGAGCAAATCGAGCACCCCTTCGAAACTGGCACGCGGCAGTTGAGCATACGGAGCCGCGCGGCGGACCGTGTTGTAAATGGCTTCGACGTTCACCGGCTCGAGCGCGACCATCGCCACAATCTGCTGAGCGAGCACGTCGAGCGGATTGCGCGGGTAGCGAGTCTCCTCGACCTCGCCGCGAACCATCCGTTCGGCCGCGGCACTGCAGGCCAGCAAATCGCCGCGATACTTCGGAAAAATCACGCCGCTCGATGGAGCACCGACCTGATGTCCCGCCCGGCCGATGCGTTGAATGCCGGAGGCGATCGACGGCGGGGCTTCGATCTGAATGACCAGATCGACCGCGCCCATGTCGATGCCGAGTTCCAGCGACGACGTGGCCACGATCGCCGGCAAGTTGCCGAGCTTGAGGCGATCTTCAATGGCTAGGCGAGTATCTTTGGCAATCGAGCCGTGATGGGCGAGCGCGATTTCTTCGCCGGCAAGCTCATTGACGGCTCCCGCCAGGCGCTCGGCCAATCGCCGGCTGTTGACGAAGATCATCGTGCTGCGGTGCTGACGAATCAACTCGACTAGCCGCGGATGAATCGATGGCCAGATGGAAGTTCGCACCGGCCCACCCGATGCCGGGCCGGAGAAGCGTTCTTCCTCGACGCCCAGCTTTGTCATGTCTTCGACGGGAACTTCGATGCGCAGTTGCAATTGCTTACTGCGGCCTGCTTCGACGATGCTGACGCGCCGCGGAGTCACTTCGCCGTTCGCTTCATCGATTTCGGCGCCTGCCAGGAACCGTGCAACTTCATCGAGGGGCCGCTGCGTGGCCGACAGGCCGATCCTCTGCGCGGGCGAACGCGAGGGATCAGTCTTCCGCCGGAGATCTTCCAAGCGTTCGAGCGACGTCGCCAGATGCGCGCCGCGTTTGCCCGGAACCAACGAGTGAATTTCGTCGATGATGATCGTGTCGATGCTAGTGAGGATGTCGCGCGAGCGCGACGTCAGTAGCAGATAGAGCGACTCCGGCGTCGTGATCAGAATATCCGGAGGCCGCTTCACCATCTCCGTGCGGTCAGCCGTCGATGTGTCACCGCTGCGGACGGCCACCGTCGGCACGTGATGCTCGGTGCCGCTGCGTTCGGCAACGGCCCGCACGCCCGCGATCGGCGCGCGCAGATTCCGTTCGACATCCGCCCCCAGTGCTTTCAACGGCGAAATATAGAGAACCTTCACGCCGCGAGCCGCCTCCTTCGGCCGCTCGGCAAACATGATTCGATTAATGGCCACTAGAAAAGCAGCCAGCGTTTTGCCTGAGCCAGTGGGAGCAAGCAGCAGCGTGTGTTCACCTTGTTCGATTTGCCGCCAGGCTTGCTGCTGGGCGCCGGTGGGTTCAGGAAAACTCTCCTGAAACCACTCGCGCACGGGAGGATGAAACGTGGCCAGCGATTCGTGGGTGGTTGAACGTCGAGGCATGCGAGTAATAGCCGGTAGGTGAAGGCGATGGTCGATGCGCGCACTATGCCATGTGGAATAAGTGCAAAGCGTGCGCCAGCGAAGACGCTGCGGATTTGGCAGGCACGCAGCATTCGAGGCACTTATCTCAACCGCTGAAAGCACCAGTAATTAACACCGCACAAATGATTGAACCAGCAATTGCGGTTCGATATGTTGATCTCGCGATCCTACCTACCTGCCTCAAGTCTAGGAGCTCAACCTGTCATGGCAAAAATCACGTTCAGCGGCGTCGTCAAGCTAAAGGGTATTCTGGGCGGCAAGGATGCAAGTGCCGTGGGCTTTTGGAACGGCAAGGCGCTAATCGTTTCCGACGAAGTGACCGACCGCGGCAACGTGCTGCAGATCTTCGAAGCCGATGGCACCGACTATCGCGCTGTTCCCAGCGGCACCGTGGTGCTCGATAAGCCGCGGGGCGGCGATGAGGAGATGGATCTGGAAGGGATCGCCGTGGCGGGCAACGACATCTACGTTATCGGTTCGCATTCAGCGAAGCGGAAGAGGGTTGATCCGACGAAGCCCTACGCCAGGAACCGCGCGGCATTGTTTTCTCAGCCGTCCGCCGAGCCGACGCGCGACGTGCTGCTGCGATTCACATTGAGTGGCGATGGTGAGGCTGGGACAATCGCGCGGTTTAGCTTGCGCGGCATTCTGCACAAGCTCGAGCCGTTCAAGCAATTCAGCAAGATGGCGAGCAAGGAGAACGGTGTTGATGTCGAAGGGCTCGCGTTCTTCCGGGAGCACGTCTACGTCGGCTTTCGCGGCCCAATCTTGCGTGGGAACTTCACGCCGGTGATGCGTTGCAAAGTGGGAAAGAAAATCACCAAACCAGAAGTGCTGTTTGTCGATTTGGGTGGGCGCGGAGTGCGCGATCTGGCGCATGTTAGCAACGGCGTGGTGATTCTCGCCGGGCCGATGGGGGATGGCCCGGGGAGTTATCGCCTCTACTGGTGGGACGGTGAAGATCACGTGCCGGGCGTCGGTTCACCGGCGAAAAAAACTGGCCTGCGGTTGATCGGCGATTTGCCGCCGCCGGTTTCCAGCACGGGCGTCGTGCAAACCGCTGCCAAGGCCGAAGGGCTCGCGGTGCTAAAAGATGAAGGAAAACGTTGGGAGATTCTCGTCGTCTATGATGGACTCAAGCAGGGACAGGCCTCGCGCTTCACCGTCGATTTGGCTTAGCGCAAACCGCGGACGTAGGTTTGATCTTCCGCGCTCAGTTTAGCGAGCGGGATCGTAATCACCTTTTCGTTGTCCTTACGCTTCAGGCGAACGTTGTCGCCGATCTTGCCGAGGAATTGAGCTTCGACCGTCGACGCGCCGTCGGCGGTCTTCCAGTTGCGAAACTCACGTTCCACTTTGGCAGGAGTGACAGGCGGTTGCTTGGTGGTCATCGGCTTGCCGCTGGCGACTTCGCGCGGCGGTGGTTCCACGGCTGGCATCTTCGGCATGAAGCTGGAGACGTCGTAAATGCCGCCGCGGTTAATCGTCAAATCGCGGGCCACCATTTTCACTGTGACTGCCAAACGCTGGCCGTCGGGCGAAATGGCAATGGCGGGGACGGTGAAGTCGGGTACATGCGTGGGAAAGTTAGCCAGCAGATCGCCGACCGGCAGCGAAGCAACCAGCTTCAGTTCGCCGTCCTTTGCAGGCACCTGATAGAACTCGAGCTGCCCGGTCAGCGGCTTCTTCACCACGGCTGCAATCTGACCGCCGGCGAGCAGCCAGCCGCGATCGAGATTCTTGTCGAGCGAGTACGTACCGATTTCATCGCCAGTGGTGTTCCACCGTTTGATGTAACCGTCGAGCCCGAGCGAAAGCAATCCCGTTGGAGTGAACTCGAGGGCATCGACGATATCGCGATGCGCAGAAACTCCCACTGCACCGGTTTCTTCCAGATTGTTCGCCGTCCACAAATAGACGCGACCATTCGGCCGAGCGCTGGCCGCTAGTTTGCCATCGGCGGAGTAGGCCACTGCGCAGGCCCGAATTTGCGCCGCCAGATTCGGCGCCTCGGTGGGCGAAAACCCGCCGACGGACTCTGCGAGGTTCGATGCGAGGAACCCAATCCCGCCATGCTCGGTGCCGAAGAACAAGCGATCGTATTTCCGATTCCAGCCGCCGCAGGGAGAGAAATTCACTGCCACGCCATGCTGGGCGAGGTCTTTGCCGGTCTTGAGATCAACAAGGCGGTTGACGAGTTTCTCGATGCAATAGATCGTCCCCGGCGTCTTTCCTGGCATCAAGAAAACCGTCGGGCCGCGAACCGACTTGAGTTCGGTCGCCGACTTTTCGCCGCTGGTCGCGTCGTAGACCAAGCAATCGTTTTCCTGTGGCGAAACCACCAGCTGTTTGCCGTCACTAGTGAACGCCAGCGAGCGGATCAATTCGGTCTGCGTCGCAAAAGTGACGCGCGGCTCGATCTTTTTGTCGCCCTGAGCCCGCGCGTCTGCGCACACGCTCATCCAAGTCACGCAGCAAGCAACCGTGGAGAGCACGCGCAGCCAATTGCGGATCATCATCGGTAGTCTTCCCGAATCGGATTAAACACATCGATCGCAAGCGTCGGTTCGCTTCCCGCCACGCAGCCGTGCACTACGCCGCCGGGAATCCGCCACATTTCGCCGGGCTTCACCACGCGAGTTTCGTCACCGATGGTGAAGGTCAGTTCGCCGCTGACGAGGTAGCCCATTTGTTCGTGCGGGTGTTGATGCGGTTTGACTTCGGAGCGCGGCTCGAGCTCGACAATCGAGATCATGGTCTTTTCGCCGGCGACCGTGTTGATCATCACGCCGGGAAAAATCTGGTGCCGCGAACAATCGGGCTTGGTGACGAAATACTTGCTGGCGGGAGAGGTCATGACATCTTTCTAAGTGGGCATCGTTTCCAAAAGCACCGTATCCGTATGTTCGTAGCCCGGTGCACAGCAGCACAAGAAGAGGAGCGTCGCCGTACCGGTATTTTTGATTTGATGCGGCTCGCCCGGCGGAATGGCAATCGCATCGCCGGGGCCAACATCGCGAATGTCCTTGCCGACCCACATCCGGCCGCAGCCCTGCAAGATGTAATAGATCTCTTCGGTTTGCGGATGATAATGCGGCTGTGTGGTTTGCCCCGGCGATACGCGGGCCTCGGCCAGGCTCTGCTTTTGAATGCACGAGTTGCGGTGCGCGAGCAACTCGCGGATCTCCGAGCCATCCTTGGTGACGAACGGCTCGGCTTCGCCGACGTTGACGATGTGCATGCTCATGATTCCAACGCTACGGCAATTCGCGCGGCGACAAACCGACATCCACGATACTGCAAGCCTGCACGACGTTCAGCCCCAGTCGTTCGGCCTCGGCGACCAATTCATCGCTCTCGCTGCCCGGATTCAGCCAGAGTTCGCCGCAACCGCGAGCCGCGATATCGGGCAACACTTTCATGCCGATCGCCGGCGGCAAATAAACGCTCACGCGATCGATCGTACCCGCCGGCACATCGGCGATCGAAGCAAAGGCTTTGATCCCCTCGATCTCGTCGGCCTTGGGATTGATCGGATAAACCGTGAAGCCTTTGGCCTGATGGGCGCGGACCGACTTGTTGCCGTATTTCGAGCGATCGGTGCTGGCGCCGAGAATGGCGACGGTGGGCATTGGTAAGTTCCTTTCTGCTGATGGGCTTGGATTGTATGCCGCTGCCAGGCAGCCAGCAAACCATCACCTGGGACACAGCGATCCCCCAATAAGGGCGGCCGCAATATTGCAGATGATGCGAAAGATTGAATTTTCAATAACTCATTTCGGGTAATCAGGTTAGGTTCGGCTTTCGGTGAGATATTGCCTCCGGAATATCACACGATATTGCAACCTATTCGGGTGGGTGCCGGTGGGAATGAACAGGGCGAAAAATCTCCACTCATCGCGCCGTCGACGCGCCAGCCGACCGTCCGGCAACCCAATAGACACCGGCCGCAGACAACTTGGGTCAGGCGTGAGTGCGTCATGCGTCAGAGCGCCAGATACAGTTCCTCCCTGGGCAAGCAAAACGTAGTCCGAAGCCATGCTTCGGACGAGTCGCCAATCGTCACACCCGAGCTTCTGCAGCCCTCGTTCGAAGCATGGCTACGAACTACGGGATCCTGCCGAAATGCCTGCTCTTTGGGCAAATCGCCCCGCTACTCTGCCGGTGCCTTAATACACGCCACCAAGTGCTGCCGTCCTTCCAGCAACGGCACGACTTCGCGGCAACGGCCTTCGGCAATCGGGCAACGATCGGCAAAAGGACAACCGGGGTAAACGCGATCTGCCGAGGGGACTTCGCCCTGCAAGATGATGCGTTTGCGTTCGCGCTGCAGCACCGGATCGGGAATCGGCGCTGCCGATAGCAGGGCCTGTGTATACGGATGTCGCGGCCGGGCATGAAGCGCGTCGGCCGTCGCCAGTTCCACGATGCGGCCGAGGTACATCACGCCGATGCGATGTGAGATATGTCGCACGACGGAGAGGTCGTGCGAGATGAAGAGATAAGCGAGACCCAGTTGCCGTTGCAAATCCATCAGCAGGTTGATCACCTGCGCTTGAATCGACACATCGAGCGCTGAAACCGGTTCGTCGCACACGATCAGCTTGGGTTGCACGGCCAGCGCGCGGGCGATGCCGATGCGTTGGCGCTGACCGCCCGAGAACTCGTGCGGATAGCGATTGAGAAAACGCGGATTCAGGCCCACCAGATCCATCAGCCGCATGGCTTCGAGCTTGCGATGGTTGCCGTGCAGGCCGAAGATCTCCATCGGTTCTTGAATGATGCGGCCGACGGTCATCCGCGGGTTGAGTGAGGCGAACGGATCCTGAAAGATCATCTGGATCTGCTTGCGATGCGGCTGCATCTGGCCAGCCGACAGCGAATCGATCCGCGTGCCGCCGAGCCAGATTTCGCCGCTCGTCGGTTTTTGCAGATGAATCGCAGCGCGGGCGGTTGTCGTTTTGCCGCAGCCCGATTCACCGACCAGGCCCAGCGTTTCTCCCTCGTGAATCGTGAACGACACGCCATCGACGGCGCGCAGCAAACCGGGCTTACCAAACCAGCCACCTTTGCGCGTGGGAAAGTGGACCTTCAGGTTCTTCACTTCCAGCAACGGCTTGCCGACTTTGGCTTTCGACGTAACAGGTTCAGCGATGGTCGCGGTGCTCATGCGTGGGCTCCCGCGGCGCGGGCCGCTTTGGTCGGCGAGGTGATATTCGTGAGATCGGCAAAGCAAGCCTTTAATCCGCCGTGAATCGCTTTTTCGAGCGGCGGCATTTCTTGTTTGCAGCGTTCCATCACAAACTCGCAGCGAGGATGAAACGGACAACCCGTTGGCGGCCGCAACATATCGGGCGGTTGGCCCTCAATGGCAGAAAGCTTGTCGGTGTGCGACTCATCCCACCGCGGAATCGATTTCAGCAAGCCCAGCGTGTAAGGATGCTGCGGCTTGTCGAACAACTCAAACACGCCCGCCTGCTCCACGATCTTGCCGGCGTACATCACCAGCACGCGGTGACAAACGCTGGCGATCACACCCAGCGCGTGAGTGATCAAGATCACCGCCGTGCCGTTTTTCTTTTGCAGTTCGGCGATGAGCTCCAGCATTTGCGCCTGGATCGTCACATCGAGCGCGGTCGTCGGTTCATCGGCGATCAAAACTTCTGGCTGACAGGCCAGCGCCATCGCAATCATCACTCGCTGCCGCATGCCGCCCGAAAACTGGTGCGGAAAATCATCGATTCGCTCGGCTGCCGCGGGAATGCCGACCTTTTCGAGCATTTCGATGGCGTGTTTGCGAGCCTGCGCGGGAGTGTGCTTGAGATGGAGCTCAGTGACCTCCATCAATTGCTCGGCGACCGACAGGTAAGGATTCAGCGCGGTCATCGGATCTTGAAAGATCATCGCAATCCGCTTGCCGCGAATCGCCGAGAGCTCGGCCAGGCTCAGCTTGAGCAAATCTTGATTGCCAAACATCGCCCGGCCGCGCTCGATCACGCCGGGCGGCTTGGGAATGAGGCCGAGCATGGCGAGATTCGTCACGCTCTTGCCCGAGCCCGATTCGCCGACAATGCCGAGGGTTTCGCCCGGATGGAGATCGAACGACACGCCGTTCACCGCGCGGACGGCGCCGTCGTCGGTGCGAAACGAAACGTGCAAATCATCGACCGTCAGAATAGGTTTCGACATGCTCGAACTATAGGTGTCGCGAGCGGCAGCGGCAACGCCGGACCGGCCCCGGGCGGCGAAGAAACGATGTGCAATTTTGCAGCCCGCGCGGTTAGAATGTAGTGGTCCGGACGGCAGCCTTCCCCTTGCAACTCTCCCCAGGCAATCCCCTCCCATGCTTCTCGCCTCTATTCGTTGGCGAAATCTCGCGGCTTGGTCGCTGGCCGTGCTGGGTTTGGGCATTGCTTCCGCTGCGAACTGCTGGGCCGAGACGCCGAAGTTTGAGCAGATCCTGCCGATCCTGCAAAAGCACTGTAGCGATTGTCATGGCAGCGAAGAGCCCGAAGCCGAACTGAATCTGACGACGGCCGATGGACTGCTGCGCGGTGCGCGCTCGGGTTACGTCGTCACGCCGGGCAAAGCCGACGCCAGCTTGCTCACGCAGTTGCTCGCCAAAGGTTCGAAGCCGCACATGCCGCCGGAAGGGCAACTCTCGGCCGACGAAATCGCTGCAATCAGCAGTTGGATCGGTGGGCTGCCAAAAGACTCGCTCCCGGATCGGCCTCAGTTGGCAAAAGGGAAAGACCACTGGGCTTTTAAAGCGCCGACGAAGCCGAAGTTGCCAGAGGTTGATGAAAAAATGCAAGCCTGGTCGGCGAATCCAGTCGATCTTTTCATCGCAGCCAAGTTGAAGACGGCTGGGCTGGAGCCATCGCCGGAAGTCTCCCGCGAGTTGCTCCTGCGCCGGGCCTGCATCGATCTCATCGGTCTGCCGCCGTCGCCAGCGGACGTGGAAGAGTTCCTCGCCGATCGCGCGCCGGATGCTTACGAACAACAACTCGATCGGCTGCTCGCCTCGCCCGCCTATGGCGAACGCTGGGGCCGACATTGGCTCGACCTGGCACGCTATGCCGATAGCGGCGGCTTCCATGAAGACATCGACCGGCCGTTTGCCTGGAAGTATCGCGACTATGTGATTCGGAGCTTGAACGAAGACAAGCCGTACACGCAGTTTGTGCGCGAGCAACTCGCCGGCGACGAGTTGCCGGGCAGCAACGCAGACTCGCTCGCGGCGACCGCTTTCTGCCGCAACGGTCCGACGAATGACGACAACATGGGCAACAACGCGATGGATCGCGAGAAGTATCGGCTCGACTTGCTCGACGATGTGATCTCGACGACGTCGTCGGTTTATCTCGGTTTGACGGTCGGCTGTGCGCGCTGCCACGATCACAAGTTCGATCCACTGCCGCAATCGGACTATTACCAACTGCTGGCCGTCTTCAACAATGTGACCCGCAAGGACGTGCCGCTCGATGACCAAGGCGCGCCGCAGTTTGGACAGAAGTCGGCCGAGAAAGGAAAGCCGGCCGTCATGGCGATCGTCGATGCGAGCAACAAGCCGCGCGAAACCTTCGTCCTCTTTCGTGGCGACCTGAACAACAAAGGCCCGCAAGTGCAGGCCGGCGTGCCGCGGATCTTTTCGCCCACCGCGCACTTCGCGCCCGCGAAGTCAGAACGAAGCACTGGCCAACGACTGGCCCTCGCCGATTGGATTGTCGCGCCGGAGAATCCCATTGCCTGGCGCGTGATTGCCAATCGCCTCTGGCATCATCACTTCGGCCGCGGCATCGTGGCGACGCCCAGCAACTTCGGCGTGACGGGCAGCTTGCCGACGCATCCGGAGTTGCTCGATTATCTGGCGATCGAAATGGCCGCGACCGGCGGCCAGTGGAAGACAATGCACCGGCAACTGATGACCTCGGCCACTTATCGGCAAGCCTCGCAAGGCAACGGCCGCGGCAACGAAAGCGATCCGCAGAATTTGCTCCTCTGGCGGATGAACAAACGCCGGCTCGAAGCCGAAGCGATTCGCGACAACGTGCTCGCCATCGCCGGCACGCTCAACGCGCGCGAGGGTGGCCCGGGCGTGAAGCCGCGCATTCCCGCCGAGTTGCTCGCCGCCAGCCAACGCAACAAATGGCCCGTCGTAAAGAACGAAGGCCCCGAGCATTGGCGCCGGAGCGTTTACATCTACGTCAAACGTCAGATGCCGTTTCCACTACTCGAGCTATTCGATGTGCCGAGCACCGCGAACACCTGCGACCGCCGGCAGGACAGCACCATTCCCACACAGGCGCTCGTGCTGATGAACGATGAGTTCACGCAAGAACAAGCCCGCTGGTTCGCTCGGCGAGTGTTGAGTTCCGTCAAAGAAGGTTCCGCCGATGATCAGGCGCGCGTCGCTTTGCGTTTCGCGCTGAGTCGCGATCCCTCGGCCACGCGCATCGCCGAAGCGGCGGACTTTTTGCAGGCCCAGAAGTCAGATTATCAAAACTCCGGCCGACAAGCCGCCGAAGCTACCGAAGCGGCCGTCGCCGATTTGTGCCATGTGCTGCTCAATTGCAACGAACTGTTGTACGTCGACTAGCCAAGTCGCAGAAAGCCAAGTGGGGAAGATCATCATGCCAGGATTCAGCCGTCGTGAAATGCTCGCCAGCTTGGGCGCAGGCTTCGGCACGCTCGCGCTCCGCGGCATGCTCGAACAGGATGCTCTGCGCGCCGGCGAAGCGCCGCTCGTGCAGAATCCTCTCGCGGCTCGTCCGGCGCACTTTGCGGCGAAGGCCAAGGCCGTCATCTTTTTGTTCATGTACGGCGGACCGAGCCACATCGATCTGTTTGATCCCAAGCCGCAACTGCAGAAGTGGAGCGGCCAGCCGATTCCGGTCTTTGATCAGAACGACGTTTTCCGCAAGGGAAGCAAAAACGCTGCGCTGCCGAGCCCATATAAGTTTGCGAAGCACGGCGAATCGGGCATGGAGATCGCTTCGCCGTTTCCGCACCTCGCCAAGCTCAGCGATGAGCTGTGCGTGATTCGATCGATGCATGCCGAGAGCAACAATCACGCGCCCGCGCTGTTTCAAATGCAAACAGGCGACCGCCTGTCGGGCCGGCCGAGCATGGGTTCGTGGGTAAACTACGGCCTGGGGAGCGAGAACGAAAATCTGCCGGGCTTTGTGGTGATGATGGATCGCGACGGTGCGCCCGTGAACGGGGCGCTCAACTGGGGCAACGGTTTCATGCCGGCCGCTTATCAAGGCGTGCCGTTTCGGCCGACCGGCGATCCGATTGCCTATCTCAGTCCACCAGCGGGAACGTCACGCGAGCAACAGCGGGCTCGCCTCGACTTGCTCGCTAAGTGGAACGGTCAGCATCTGGCCGAGAACCCAAACGAAACCGCGCTCGCAGCTAGGATCGCTTCATACGAACTCGCCTACCGCATGCAATCCGAAGCAGCGGCGGCCGTCGACATCGCTGAAGAACCGGAATACATCCGCAAGATGTACGGCCTCGATAATAAGGTCACCGAGCACTTCGGCCGCAACTGCTTGCTTGCCCGGCGACTCGTCGAACGCGGCGTGCGATTCGTGCAACTCTACAGCGGCGGAAACGAAGGGCCGAAGGCCTGGGACGCTCACGATGATTTGAAAAAGAATCACGACCTGCATTGTGGCGAAACCGACCTGCCGATTGCCGGACTGATTCAAGATCTGAAGCGCCGCGGCTTGCTCGACTCGACCCTGATCGTATGGGGCGGCGAGTTCGGCCGCACACCGTTCGCCGAAGATGGCAAGGGGCGCGACCATCACGCCAAAGCATTTACCATGTGGCTGGCCGGCGGCGGTGTGAAAGGGGGGACCACCTGGGGCGAGACCGATGAGTTCGGCTACAACGTCGCCGCCAATCCGGTTTCCGTTCCCGATCTGCACGCCACTTGCCTGCACCTACTCGGCCTTGATCACACGCGGCTGACTTATCGCGTGATGGGGCGAGATTATCGGCTGACCGATGTGAGCGGCACCGTGCAAAAGCAGCTGATTGCTTAACGGCCGTAGGGTGGGTCGAGCGGTACTCCGCGAGGCCCACCGAAATTCACGCAATTCGGCGCATCTGGTGGGCCTCGCGGAGTACCGCTCGACCCACCCTACGAATTTGCTTGCGCTTAAATATCTTCGTCTTCATCCTCGTCTTCGCGATCCGGATGCAGCGGATCATCGGGCGAGAAAAAGAAGTCGCCCAAGCCGAGCGGCACGTTGGCATCGCCCAGCGAACGACGCTTGCGCTGCGCGAGAGCATGCAGGTCGAGCGCTTCATCGCCGAGGCATTTTTCCAGGGCTTCGCGCCAGGCGGCGTCTTTCGACAGCGGATGCTTGGGATCCTGCGCGAGTCGCTTCATCGCGTAGCGCAACATATTGATGCCGTCGCGCGGGGAGTAGTCGAGCTTCAACTCGTGCGCGCTTTGCAAGAAGTCGACCGTGAGCGACAGCATCTCCGCCGCGGCAAACGGCAAGTGATATTGCAGAATGGCGAGCTCGTCCTGCCGCTGCGGAAAACCGAGCTGCAGCGTCGGTTGCAGGCGACTCAGGATGTAGTCGGGGATTTCGAACGTCGATTCATCCTGATTCATCGTCACACAGCAGCGGAAGTTCGGATGAGCCTGAATCGTGATGCCGGCGACGATTGATTCGACGTAACGCCGCTGATCGAAGAGCGGGGCCAGGCTGGCCCACGACTTTTCGTTCATCCGGTTTCCTTCGTCGAGAATGCAAATGCCGCCGCGCAGCACTGCGCTGACCAGCGGCGAGGCGTGGTACGCAATCTTGCCGCTCTCGGCGAGCACCGGCGTGACGAGCAAATCTTCCGGCCGCGTATCGGCCGTGCATTGATAGATGTAAAGCTCTTGCTTGCGCAGCTGCGCGCCGGCCATGCCGAGGGCAGTCTTGCCGATGCCCGGCGGCCCGACCAGCCGCGGCGTGAGAGGCAGGTCGCGTTCGTCGACGACCAACCAGCAGGCCATCAGCTGCTGCAGGATCTCGCGCTGGCCGATCCACTCGCCGGTGGCGTCGTGCGGATGGCTAAGGTGGAGATGGATGTTGTCGATCGTTACTTCGCGCTGCATGTGTACTTCCTGTGTTAACAGTCGCCTTTTGCTCCCGCGAAAGCCGACAGTCAAACTTTAGCCGCGCCGCATAACCGCTCCAAGCGGTAGGACCGCACGAGATGTTCCGCCGGGCACGTTGTGCAGCCCAGTTCGCACAATTCCGCGCCGGCAGAGCGTTCTATAGTTGCCGGGCGGCATTGCGTACTCGCGGTGCTGCCGTTCCCTTTCGACGCAAGGATTTTTCGCATGCTGCCAGCCATTCGCACTCGCTTCCACCTGCCGACGTGGATTGATCGGGGCATTTTGCTGGCCGTGCTGCTCGCTTGCGGTTGCTCGTTGTCGCTGAATGTCGCCGATCCGGATTTGTGGGGTCACATTCAATACGGCCGCGATTGCTGGCAACAAGGCTTGCCGGCGACGACCACTTATTCGTACATCGCCGAGGGTTATCGCTGGATCAACCACGAGCTCGTCGCCGAGTTCGTATTGTTCGCGGTAAACGACAACTTTGGCGGCCGCGGCCTGCTCGTGATGAAAGCGCTGCTCGGCTTTCTCGTGATCGGCCTGATTGCGTACTCGGCCAAGAAACAAGGCGCGAGCCTGATCACCATCGGCGGCACTGCGCTGCTCGTCGCCGTGACGCTCGGCAATCACTGGAGCTTGCGGCCGCAGCTCGCTTCGTACACCTGCTTCACTTTGGAACTCGCGATCCTCGGCTTTGCCTTTCGCGGCTGGGAAGGGGATAACCGGCTGAACGGCAGCTGGCTGCGCAGCACTTGCAGCCGCCTGGGACTATCGAGGCTGCTCGAGCGCGTGACTTATTGCGAACAAACCGGCTGCGAAAATGAATTGAACTACGGGCGTGGCCGCTTGAAGGCTCTGTGGCTGATGGTGCCGCTGATGGTGCTGTGGACGAACGCCCACGGCGGATTCCTTGCCGGTCTGTGCGTGCTGATTGCTTATCTGTGCCTTCGCGGCGTGGAGTTCGTCGCTCACCGCGGCAGCGACAGCTGGGGCATGTTGCGACGCTTCACGCTAATGATCGTCGTGGCCGCCGCGGCCACGTTGATTAACCCCTACGGCAGCGAGTTTCTAGTTTGGTTGTTTGACGATCTGAAAGTGCCGCGGCCCGAAATCGTCGAATGGCGCGCCCCGGACTTCTTCAGCCTCGAGACCTTGCCGTTTGTCATTTTGCTCTGCGGTTGGGTCAGCACGTTGCTCTTCAGCAAGAAGCGTCACGACTTCACGCAGACCGTAATTCTCGCGCTCCTCTGCTGGCAGTCGATGACTCACCTGCGGCACATCGCGTTCTTCGCCATCGCTTGCGGCTTTTGGTTGCCGCGGCATTGGCAGTCGATTTTGGAACGCGTCGGCGCGACGTCGTGCGACTCCTCGCTGGCCAGCGGTTTGTCGCCACGAATGGCTCCGGTGTTTGCCGGCTTGATCCTGCTGGCTTGCTTGCTCACCGGCGGCAAACTCGCTTCGCGGTTGAGCCAACTCAAAGTCGAACACAAAAATTTCCCGGTCGATGCCATGGAATACATCGCCCGCGAGAAGCTGAACGGCAAAATGCTGGTCACGTTCAATTGGGCACAATACGCACTTGCGGCGTTCGGTCCGAAGACTCCGCTTGAGCAAGGTTTGCTGGTGCATGTCGATGGCCGTTGCCGCACGAGTTACTCGCAAGCGATGCTCGACGAGCATTTTGATTTCATTTTGGGCGAGCAGTCGCCCGACAATCGCTACCGCGATCCGCGCAATGCGTTTGATCCCGAAAAAGCCCTGCGAAATCACCGGCCCGATCTCATCCTGCTGTCGCGAGCTCAACAGCCAGGCTGCGATGTGATGCGCCGCAATGAAGAAGAATGGTGCGTGCTCTTCATGGATGGCCAATCGGTCCTCTATGGTCGCCGCAGCCGTTACGACGATCCGTCGAATCCCGATTTCGTTCGCAATCGACCGCTGACCACCGAAACGCCCGAGGGCTATGTCTCTTGGCCAGCGCTCCCCGCCTACAACGTCAATCAACCAACCCAAGTTCAAACGGCCGCCTGCACACCCGCAGCAACCAACGAGTGATTTCCATGTCCGACCTCTTTGCTTCGACGATTTACACAACCGTAACTCCCTTGACGATTGGCGGTCATCCCGTGCCGAATAACGTCCCTAGTGGCGTGGACGAATCGCGCCCCGGCGGCGACAATCGGTCGTCTTGCACCCCACTGAGCGACATGCTGCCCAAGCCGACCAATTACGACATTCCGCCGCTCGACTACACGCTGCCAGCCGGTTTCAAGCTGTCGGTGGTGATTCCGGCCTACAACGAAGAGCGGACCATCTGCGAGATTCTCGCGCGCGTTGCCGCCCTCCCCGTGCCGAAGGAAATCATCGTCGTCGACGATTGCAGCCGCGATCAAACGCGTTCGATCCTGCAAGAGCTCGACGCCGCCGGCGACCTGCACGCGATCTTCAAGCAACAGAACGAAGGGAAAGGCGCTGCCCTCCGCACCGGCTTCAAGCACGCGACGGGCGACATTGTGATCGTGCAAGACGCCGATCTCGAATACGACCCGCGCGACATCCTGCCGCTCCTCAAGCCGATCCTCGCTGGCGAAGCCGACGTGGTGTACGGCTCGCGATTCTTGCATGAGAAACCGCACGACAAATCGCTGATCCACCGCTTCGGCAACTGGGCCCTGACGTTCGCCTCGAATGTCACCACCGGCCTCAAGTTGACCGACATGGAAACTTGCTACAAAGCCTTCAAGCGCGAAGTGCTGACGAAATTCGAAATCCAGCAGAACCGCTTCGGCTTCGAACCGGAAGTCACTGCCAAGCTCGGTCGCCGCAAGGTCCGCTTCACTGAAGTGCCAATCAGCTACAACGCCCGCAGCTACGCCGAAGGCAAAAAGATCGGCGTGAAGGATCTCTTCAATGCACTGTGGTGCATCGTGCGTTACGGGATGTTTGATTAATCGCGGCCGCTGCCTTTGCTATTTTTTCGTAGCCAGTGTTTTCAACTCTTTCCAGTCGAGAACACTGACATATCCCATCGCGCCACAGAACAAGCGGTCGCCGCTGTTGTCGAACGACCACGACTGAACGTGGCCTATTGTTGCCAAATCGGTGATCAACTTGCCGGTGCTCGCGTCCCAAACTTTGGCGACTGAATTTTCTCCGCTCGTCAGCAGCCATTGATTGTCGGGACTGAAGATGACGGCTGAGACCGAGTCCTCGTGCGCGGCTTGCCATTTTTTCAGGAGCTTGCCGGAAAAGCTCTCCCAAATGGTCACGCTGCCATCCGAGCTACCAGCGGCCAGCCACTTCGTGTCGGGGCGAACCGCGAGCGAGCCCACGGTTCCGGTGTAGCCCTTAAATTCCTTAAACGGTTTACCGGTCGCAATCTCCCAACTGATAACGCTGCCGTCGACACTCGCGGTGACGACGCGTTTTCCCCCGGGCATGAAGATCAGGCTCGTGACCGTGTCGCGATGCCCCGCGATCTTCTTGACCAGTTTGCCCTCGGCATCATGAATCAACACTTGCTTGTCGTCGTCGGTACTGGCGAGCAACGTTTGATCACGATTCCAAGCCAGATCGCCCACCGTGTGGGCATGGTCGGTGAGCGTGCGAATCACGTTACCGGTGCTGGGATCGAGGATCTGAATTTTGTCATCGTTGGCCACGGCCAACTGTTTGCCGTCGCCCGTGAGAGCGATCTCGCCAACGGAATCGTCGGGCAGCTTGAACTCGCGGATGAGCTTGCCGGTGGTTAGATCCCAATGGTTGAGCGATGATTCGCCGCGACCCGTGCCGGAAGCGATGACGGATTTTCCGTCTGGCAGCACGGCCATCCCATGCATTTCGGCGCCTGAAGCCCCAAAGTGTTGCAGCCGATAGCGAATGTTGAAAATCGCCCATTCCGCTGCCATGGTGAAGCCGTTCTTGTCCGGCCGCGCCGCGATTCGCTCCAGCGCGGGTAATGCAGGCCGAGCCACGGTTCCCATTTCGCTCAGGTAATGCATGGCTGGGTCGGCCAGATTAAGGTCTGAGTCTTCCGCGGCCCTAATCAAATGCGGCAACGTTTCGGCCACAGGCAGTTTCAATTCCATGAGATCGTACAGCACCTTGCGCCGCATTTTCTCCTCCTTGTCCGACAGCTTGGCGATGAGCGCGACTTGTGGCTTGGCGGTTTGCCATTCCTTCACAAAGGTTTGATCCTTGGCGCTGAGCTTCGCCAGCGGCACCTCGATCGTGCTGCCGTCTGGTTTTTGCAGTTTGACGCGATCCTCGACGACGCCGAGCAAATCGGCCTCAACCTTGAACGCACCGGTGGCGTCTTGCCATTCGCGAGCCTGCGAAACATTCGGCAACAAGAAGAGGCCGCCGAGCAGCAGCCAGTGAGCGATTGAGGAATTCACAAAGCTTCTCCCGGGTTGCAGGTATCCGGCGGCGGAGAGGTTGTTTAGGAAATGAGTTGCTGAATCGGCCGCCCTGGGCAAATCACCAGCGGCCGGCCGAGCGTGTCGGGCAATTCTAAATCGGCTGGCACACCGAGTTGATGGTAGATGGTCGCGACGAGGTCGACGGGGTTCACCGGATTGTCGACCGGATAGGCCGCGTGACGATCCGACGCGCCATAGACCTGCCCGCCGTGGATGCCGCCGCCGGCAAGCACGCTGGTGAAGCAATTGGGCCAATGATCGCGGCCGTCGGCGCCAGCGCCGGCATCGCTGTTCCGCTGACCAATCTTTGGGGTGCGGCCGAACTCTCCGGTCCACACAACGAGTGTTTCGTCGAAGAGGCCGCGCTCTTTCAGATCATCTAGCAGCGCGCTGAAAGCCCGATCGGCTGGCGGCATCAAGCGCTCTTTGTGATCAATGAAATTGCGGCTGTGCGTATCCCAATAGACGCTCACATTCTTAATTCCATCGTTGGGCCAGAATACCGTCACCAGTGGCACGCCGCGCTCGATGAGCCGGCGCGCTTGCAGCACTGATTGGCCGTGCGGATTGCGGCCGTACTGATCGCGAATCTTGTCGGGCTCCTGCGTGAGGTCGAAAGCATTCTGCCCGGCGCCACTCGCCAGCAAATCGAACGCCCGACTGTAGTGACGTGCCCGAGCGCCGAGCGAACCGCGGTTCTCGAGTTGAGTGAGCCGATCTTCGAGATTACCGAGGAGCGACTTACGACCTTGCAGACGTTCGGCCGACCAGCCTTCCTGCAGTTGAAAATCGCCGACGCGGTAATCGGGCAGATCAGGCCGAGCGTCGATGGTCAGCGGATCCCAGGTCGATCCCAACCAGCCGGCGAATTGGCCGTGACTCTCTTCGACGAACCGCGGCACGTCGCCAGGCATCTTCGGCCGCATCTGCACAAACGGCGGCAGCGGATCTTTGCCGCGTCCGAGCTTGGCGAGCACCGCCCCCATGTGCGGCCAATCGGCGCGAAAGTCAGCACCTTGCCGATAAGGAAAACCTGTCAGCAAATGATGCGTCGCCGTCGTGTGGTTCACATCGCCGTGCGTCATCGAGCGGATGATCGCGAGCTTATCGCATCGCTGCGCCAGCAGCGGAAAGTGCTCGCTGACCTGAATCCCAGGCACGTTGGTGCTGATCGGCTTGAACTCGCCCCGAATCTCAGCCGGTGCATTCGGCTTGAGATCCCAAGTCTCCTGCTGCGCCGGCCCACCCCACATAAACAGCAAGATCACTGCCTTGGCCTTCGCCGGTGGCGCAGCTTGTTTGGCAAGATCTTTCGCTGCCATCAACTGCGGCAGCGACAACCCCAGCAATCCCGCCGCGCCCGCCGAGACAAAATCCCGACGGCGAAGAGGTGCGGTGATGTGAGGTGACATTTTCATGAAATTGCGATGAGCGAAAATGGATCTCAGCGGCCTCGCGCTGGACGTAGCCGGATGTCGGACTGAATTATTTCGCGACAACGAGCCGGATCGCCCCCTTCGGCGATCAACTGATCGGCCAGTCGTTTTCGCACTTCGGTACTCAACTCAAAACACTTCTGGGCCACTTCGACCGCAGCCACCACACGTTGGTCAACCGTTTCTGCTTGCAAGTAGGCAATCACAAACTTGGGGCCGAAGGACTCCGAGTCAGCATGTTGGGGCACGTCCCGCAGATGACGCTGCCAGGCTTGTTGCAAGAGCGGAACGGCAGCCCGGTCGCGCTCGGCGAGGATGAGATCGTAGTTGGCCGAGACCTCCCAGCGATAATTCTCATCCTCCGCGCGACAGTTCTGCTCGATTCGCCGATGTAAGTGCGTGAGCGCTAGTTTCGGATCGATTTTCGCCATCGCTCGAATGCCGACTCCTGCATTGTAGGGCGATTCGTCGCGGGCAACCTTCTCCAGGAATGGCAAATCAGCCTGCGACCCAAGTTGACCGGTCGCGCTTGCATAACCGGTCAGTTGCGACCACTCTGGCTTTTGATCCTTCTCCAACTCCGTGATCAAGAACTTCAGCAGCGCGTAAGCTCGCTTGCGATGGTGGCCGGACTGGCTCGCATATTCGAGCAGTTGCGCTGCCGCCACGCGACTAGGACGGTCGAAGTCGTTCTGTTCGCCGCGCGGCAGAGCTCGCGCCAGAGTCTCGAGATAGTCGAAGTACTCTTCGTCGTGCGTCAACTGCAACAGGGCATGAGCAGCTCTCATCTTGGCTTGCTCGTCGCGAGTCTGTCGATAAAATCGCTCGATCTGTGCCAATTGGCCGGAAGTCAGTTTTCGCTCTGCGGCGCATGCGAGTATCGATTTAACGTCGTAGTGATCCACATCCAGGGGCAACAAATCGAGCAGCGATTGCAGCAATTCGGGGCGACGAGGATCTTGGGCGAACTTAATCGCCCAATGTGCCAAATAGCTGTCCTGCTTCTTTTCCAGCACCGCTTGCCGAATACGCGGTCCTGGATCGTCGAGCGTGGCAATCTCCAGATGTGTCGCCAAGTTGGCACAGCCAAGTCGCTGCAGATCAGCGCCAGCCGTGGATAGCCGTCGGCTGATTGCCAACTCGCCGTAGATGATGGTTTCGATCGCCGGCAAATCCACTCGGTGAATGAAACCTTCGTCAGTTTTGAGCGCAGGCACCTTACTCAATCGAGCTAGGATATCTCGCTTCTCAACGTCCGCAGGGATCAATGTTCCTTCCTGCCACGCGAGCAGGTGCAACCGTTCAGCGAGGCGAGTATGCATGAAGCCACTCAAGCCATCGCCACTCTCAACGCTGTGGCTAGTTGCTTGCCACGCGGGTGTTTTCAGATGGCAGGGCGCATCGTCGTCGTTCGAATAGATCTCGATGGTGAGGTGGGGCATATGGCTGCCAATCCCCCGCCCGCGAAAATGCCCATCGTCCTTAATCGTGCGCTGCGTCGAGTGGAATGCATAGGCGAGTTGCCTGGCCAGTCGATCGATCTCGTCAGCCGGCCGCTCAAGTCGAAAGATGCCCTCGTGATCGCACAGCTCAATCTTGGCCCGACCATCCTTCACGTGCACTTCAATCCGCTGTGCTTCGTTCGCAAAACTTGCATAGCCGCCGTAGATGAGCAAATAGTAGTCCTGAGGAATCCCGCTGGTTCGGAACGGAATATCCACGACGTATCGCTCGCGGAAGTACTGATCCTGATATTTGTCGATCAGTGTGTAGAGTTCATCGCGCGCCGCTTCGTGGTCGGCAGAAAGCTTGCGTAGAATTGGCGGAGCGATCCGCCAAGGGTTCGGCTCCGCCGCCGTCACCAGCGAACCGAGGCATGCGAGATAAAACAACAACCAGTGCGCTAGCTGCGATCTGCTTACGTGAATCGCACTGCGTTTTGTGAAAGGCGACTTCATGAGTGACACGCGACAGCTCGCAGCAACGGATTCTTACCAACCGCGTTCAGCATAACAGCGGCAAATGAGAGGAGCCAATCGTCGCGAACAGTTCCTGCTCATTCATTACGATTACTCCCTCCGAATTTTGCCGGACGGGTGAACCGCCTCGCTCCATATAGGAAAAGGTCAGCTGGAACTGATCAGTAGCGGCAACATGTGCGGTCGGATTGCGGTTCAGGGAAACGCCTGCGATCGTATGGTCGATGGTTGTCAGCTTACGTTCGGGTTCGATCAGCCCTACTTGCCGCCGATCATTGCCGAGCTACGGACGATTGAAGCCAGGTATCCAAACCGGGGTTAGCCAATGACAAGGATGCTATCGATCACAATTGCCTTGGCATTGTTTATCTGCCGAGTAGCAATCTCGGTCGAGCCGACGTGCAGCATTGCGGAGTTCGTGAAATCGGCAGACACACTCCGCGTGTGGGAATCCATACCTGCCGCGGAGCTCCCGAAGCATCGAGATTCTTTCGACCGGCTCGGCAAGGAGTTCCAAAAGTTCTCGACGCAGGATGCCAAGAGCATTGTCATGAGCCTGCGCGACAGTGCTCTCGCCAAGCAGGGAGCAACCGAGCCGGATGCCTCATTTGGCAATATCTATGTATTGCTGCGTTACTACTTCGACGTGCCGGAATTTGAAGATTCGGCAGACGCCAAAGTATCTGGGGGCTGGGTCGGAATTCCCAGCGACGGCAAGAAGATTAATACCCTCTGGCCATTAGCCCGTGACGCCGATTCAGGCGTTTACTTGAAGCATCATTGTCTGGCCTACAAAGGCCCCGAATACAATCCGCTCGCTGAGTTCAAATATCTCAACGACAAATATGGCCGGCGTGCTAAGGACTAACGCTCGGGCAAGCTAAATATGTTGCCCAGAGCGACAGCCTTCGACCGGCGCGGAGTTCGCCGGTCGAATTTTCCGAAGAAGCATTACTTCTTCATCGTGCCCATCGAGCGCGGCACGTTGTTCGAAACCGGAGCCACGCCACCGGCGGTTCGCGGGGCAGAAGCACCACCGGCCGGAGCAACAGCACCGTTGGTGAACGGCGACTTGCCGTTCGCACGTTCCTTGCCACTTTGCGAGGTGCCGGCGATGTAGTTGTCGATCTGCGACGTCTGCAACAAGCGATCGAACTCGCGGCTCATGTTGGCTCGCAGCTTGCGCTCTTCGAGGTCCTTGTGCAACGCCTTGCGAGCGACGGCTTGATCGACGCTGACGGGCGTCGTGCGACCGAGGCAACGCATGATGATGAACTGGCCGTTGACCGCCACGATGCCGGAGATCTGTCCGGCCTTCAGCGAGAAGGCTTCCTTTTCCATTTCGGGCGACCCGCTGTGCCGCTGGATCGGCGGAACCTTGCCGCCGTTGCTCCGCGACGAGGGCTCGACCGAGTATTGCTCGGCCAACTCGGCGAAGAACGAATCCTTCGGATTGTTGCGAGCCATGTCCCACACGCGCTGAGCCTGCCGCTGATCGCCGCAGACGATCGCCAGCACTTCAACTCGTTCGCCGTAATTCGATTCGTAGGCCTTCTGCAGATCTTCTTCGGTGATGATCACCTGGTTGCCGACGATCTTCTTCAGCGCGACCGACGGCCACACGGCGTCGCGAATATAAAGTTCCTTCGGCGCCTTCTCTTGTTCAGTGATTTGTTCGAGCCAACGCTTAACGTCCGGCTTGCCGTCCTTGTCGGTCACGCCGTACATCTCGGCAGCGCGGGCCACTTCTTCGTCGAGATCTTGCTGGGTGATTTCCAGCTTCTTCTTGGCCAATTCCTGCGAGAGAACCTTGCGGCTGATTTCGCCTTCGAGCACTTCCTGGCCGTAACGGCTGAGGCATTCTTCGGTGAGAGCCTGCGTGGTGATCGGGCGGTTATTCACCGTGGCGACCGTTCCCGGCGGCAGCGACTTGCGCAGTTCTTCGGTCGTCGAGTAGTAGTTAACGATCTGCGAACTCTTGTTCATTTCTTCGAAGAAATTCGCCGCCACGCCGCGGAGTTTTCCTTCCTTCAGACGTTCCTGCAGCTTGGCCTGGTAGGCAGTCATCTGATCGGCCGGCAACATGCGACCTTCGATCTGTTCTTCGCACTTCAGGATGTAGTACTTGTCGGCGACCTGAATCACCGGCGAGACTTGATTGGGCTTCAAGCTGAAGGCGATCCGTTCGAGATTCGCATCGCCCATGTGCATCCGGATCGGCGGGATCACGCCATAAGCCGACGCCACACCCGGGTCGTCGCTGTATTGCTTCGACAAGTCGCGGAACGTTGCCGGATTGGCATTCGCTTCGGCCAGCAACCGTTCAGCCATTTGCTTCTGGCTGTGAACGATGAGCAGGGCCCGCACCTTGGGACCGAACTCCGACTCATACGCCTTTTGCATTTCTTCCTGTGTGACCTGCGTCTTGTCAGCCGACAAGCGACGCAGAGCGAGCATCGGCCACACCACTTCGCGCTTGTATTGCGATTCGCTGAAGCCCCGTTCGTCGCGGAGCAACTGCATCCACTTGTCCTTGGGCAAACCGAACTTCTGCGCGATTCGCTCGATCTCTTGTTCGATGTCTTGCGCGGTGATCGTGATCTTCTTCTGCGAGCAAGCCTCAGCGATCAACTGGCGGTTGATCATCCCTTCGAGCACTTCCTTGCCGAAGCGCCACAAGCATTCGCGGCCGAGATCGGCCTGGCTGATTTGATCGCCGTTGACGACGGCCATCACTTGCAGCTGCGTGGGGTTGGGCTTGATCGCGGCCGTTTGCGCCGGAGCGTTGGTCACGCGCGGCGTGACTTGATTGAGCGGCACGCCTTGAGCTTGCACGACCGGAGCATTGCCGCGCGGGGCCTGACCGGCAGCAGCCGGTTGCGGGCGGGCGGCGGGGGCCACTGCGCGAGTGGTTTGGGCAACCGCGGGCGAGAGATTCAGCAGGCCAGCAGCGAACAGGCCAGCCGATGTCGCCACGGCGAAAAATTGACGGCGTGCTTCGCGAACCAGCCGGCGTTGGGCTTCCGTACCTGTCATCGGGTCATTCTCCAAAAATGCTGCCTGCCGAAAAATCTGCTTGAATGGGGCTGAATCGCGACTTTGACTCAAGAAATCCTGCGAACCTGCCGCGATGCAAGCGGCGGGACTATAGAAACCGCTGGCAACTGGGTCAAGGGAAGTTTGCGAGGACGCAGAAGATCGGCGATTCGCGCTACAAACCGAGGGCATCCCGCAATAGATCGCTAGCAAAAACGAGGTCGCTAGCAGCGAATTCATCGCCCGTTGAGTCAAATTCCGTCGGTACGGCAATCGCCGCCACGATATAGTCCTGCCCCGCGCCACCGCGAATCACAATCGATTGCGGCATGGCAAAATCACCCAACCAACGATTGTTTACGCGGACGCGAATCAGCCCGCCGCTCTCACTGAGATAAATGCGGTCGGATTGGTTGGTGCCGGCAACTTGTAACCGACCATTCACCAGCAGCGCTGTTGCAGTGCTTGCCGGGGAAACGATTGTGAGCACGCCATCGACGCCGACGTCGTCTGGTCGATCGGTCGGCGCGGGGATCAACGTCAAATAGCCTTCGTTGAGTTGCGTTCGAAACGTCGGCGTGCGTGCCCAGGCAGCGATGTTGAGTGGAGTCGCCCCGGACGGACTCTCGGCTTTGACGCGCGCTTGCAATTGCACCAGCTCTCCGGCGAATCTGCCATCGAGCGGAGTTTGTCCGGCCACCGAAATGAACACGCGGCCGGCAGCTTGATCGATCCGCGCCGCGACAAACCAATCACTCCTTCCGCTGACCAACTTGCCGAGCACGACATCCTGCACATCGAGCAAACTGGCATCGTAGTAGATCACCAGTTCCGCCGAACGGAGCCCATTGCCAGTGAGATCGACGATGCTGTCGAGGTTCACTGGAATATCGATCGCGTCACCAGCGCGAGCAGTGAGTGTCGCGGGAATGCTCAACTTGGGATCGGGCCCCCCAAACGCGAGCGAGATTCCGGGCGACGGCAGGGCCGGAACTTCGGCCACAGGAATAACCACGGCAAGCTGCATGGCCAGCGAAGTATCTTGCGCCGAGATCCCGCTCTTGCCTGTCAGATCGCCGATGATGAGCGGATCGAGCAGCGGAAACGCAGCGAAACCGGTATCGATCGAAACCGCGTTGCGGGCGATGTATGAAGCATCGGTGCCGGTGTAGTCGCCGTTGGCGGTGACATCGCCGAAGTAGGCGACGACCTGCAGCGCATCATCGTCGAGCGCGGGAATGGCCCCGCCGTTGAGAACGACATTCGTCAGATCCAGCAACTGCTTTGTCTTGTAAGTCGCAGTCGCCGGCACACTAGCTTGCACATCGACAAACCGCGTCGTTCCCGCCAGCAGTGGAGTGGGTGAAGTGAAACTAAAAACGGCAACGCCCGACGTGCTGGTGTTTACACTCACACTGGCGCCCACAGGCAGGCCTGGAGCCACTGCGGCGCTGGTGATGGTGAGCAGCGCCGGGTTGTAACGGAGTTCGAAGGTCGCCGAGGTAACGCCGTCGCCATTGCTGAGCGAAATTGGAATCCCGCTCGAACTGTTGGCCGGCAAATTGACCGCTTGCTGTGGTCCGCGGGCGAAATCGGGCAGACCAATCGTCACAGTATTGGCGGCGGGAACATTTACCGTGAAGGTCGAAACAAAATCGCCACCCGGCGAACCGTTCAAATCGCCATCGAGCATGATGAACGTATAGTCGCGAAAACTATTCGCCGCGCTCCGCAATGTGAGCGTGTAATTATCTGGCGGCAACCGGCCGTTGCTCGCAACAAACGTCAATCGCCGATTATTGGCATCGATCACTATCGAGCCGCGCACCGCACCATTGGCTGCCCCCACCAGCGTGAGATCGGCCGCGCCATACGAACTATTCGCGTCGTACAGATTGAGCACTTGTCGATCGAGGTCTCGATTGAAATCAACAATCACTCCGGTCGTCGTACTCGTGACACCAGTCACCAAAAACGTCGCCGGCGTGAAGATGGCAACCTGATAGTCTTCCACTTCGCCGTCGGGCGCTTGCCCCGTAAAGGTCAAGCCACCCTGCGAACTGAGCCGGAAACGAGCAAAGGTTTGCGACGTTGCCACCGCTCCGGCCCCGACGGCAAACGTCAAGTTGTTCGTCCCTGCGACGACGGCCTGGTCCGAAAAGATCTGCTCACCCGCATCGCTCCAATCGCCGTCGTCGTTGAAGTCGATCCAACCTTGCAATAGCCCGGCGCCGCTGGCGACGACACTCACACTGCCAATGCCACCTTGCTGAATCACCCCGGCAAACGTCACTCCGTCCTCATCATCGATGCCGCCGCTGTCGTCACCAGCCGCAGTCGCATTGGCCACGCCGTTGGCTTCACTATCAAAATTCGCGCCCAGCCGCAGCGAAGTCTCCTCCGCGTGGGCAGCGCCACTCGCCGCGCTCAACGTGGGATAGGGCGACGGAGCATCGCCGTAGTCAAATGCCAGCGCCGTACGTACGGCTTGAATCGAGTCGACTCGCCAACCGAAATCGGCCGTTCGATTATCCGTCCCTTCGATCCACCGCAAATAGATCGTCTGCCCCAGCAACGACGCGGGGAATTGCAGAACCGTTTCGAAATAACCACTCGACAAACCGGACCAAGCGTTGCGGCTTGCCAACGTCGAACCGCTGCCGAGCGTCGAAGTGTAACCGCCCGACAAAAACGTTCCACCCGCCGTGACGAAATCGGTGAACGTCGTGCCGTTCGTCGAAACCTCGAGCACACCGCCGTCGTAAAAATATTCAAACCCGTAGGAATGTTGAAGACGCAGTTGTTGATTGGCAGTCGTCAGCACGAAGGGGGCCGACGTCAGCGAGTTCGTCGAAACATACGCAGCACCGGCGACAAATGCATGATTGGGCGCGCTATCGCTGCCGGTGCTAATGGTCGTCCAGTTCCTGGCAGCGCCGCCACTCACCGTCGATGCACTAACCCAACCCGCCGGCAACGCCGGAGTCGTCACGCTATCGAAATTCTGAAACGCCGCGACGACTGCAGTCGTAATCGTACGAACCTGATAGTCCTCAACTTCGCCATCAACAGCAAAACCATACGGCAGCAGATTTCCCGCCGTACTGATGCGAAACCTGGCTGCAAAGTTACCGATAATTGCAGCCGGCGGAACGGCCACGGTCAACGTATTCACGCCGGCCGTTACCGCCGTTTGAAAACTCTCGTTCGGGTTATCGCCGAACACTCCCGAGCCATCAAAGTCAAAGAAGTAGTTGAGCATTCCCGCCTGCGATGCCGTCACGCTGATGCTCGTACTCGCGCCGGGAACCAACAATTGCGTGAACTTCACGCCGTCCTCATCCGCCCCATCACCAGAGCTCAACGACGTCGCGATTCCATCCGCTTCCGCATCGACAACGGACCCAAGTCGCGGCCCCACGGGAAAATGACTCGGGCCGACACTCCCGCTCGTTGTCGCATAGCTCACCGGTGCATCGCCGAAGTCGAGCGCCGGCGCGTCAGCAAAAATCGTCACTGCATAATCTTCGACTTCGCCATCGGCGGCAGTTCCCGTTGGCCCCAAAGCCCCCGCCGTGCTGATGCGGAAACGGGCGAATGTATTTCCCGCCGTTGCAGTAGGCGGTACCGCGACGGCAATGACCTGCGAACCAGCCGTCAGCGTGGCCGCGAACACTTCATTCGCTTGATTGCCGAAGACGCCGTTGCCATCGAAGTCGAAAAAGTAGTCCAGCTTCGCGCCCGCTGTCGAAGAATAAACGCGAATCGCCGTTTCCTGCCCAGCGATCAGCGCCGAAATCGCCACGCCATCGTCATCGCTCCCGTCGCCACTCGCAGTGGACGCAGGCACGCCATTGGCTTCTCCATCGATCAGATTGCCGAGCCGAGGTCCTCCAATTGCATGCCGGGCCCCGTTACTTCCCAGCAACGTGCCATACGAATTCGGCGCATCGCCAAAGTCGGTTTGCTCCGCGGCTGCCGCATCGATAAAGAAGTTGATGTCCGAGACGTCGTAAAAAATATTGCCGACCGGTTCGATCCGAATTCGCGCAGTCGACGATGTCGACAGCGCCGGCAGATTCACCAACTGCGCCCCATCGTTGGCCGTCGCGCTCGCCAGCACCGTAGGAAACGTCAGGCCGCCGTCCGTCGACAGCAGAATATTCACCTGCAAGGCATTGATGCCATTCCCGTTTGTCCCCGCGACGTTCCAGGTCACTAGTTGCGTCGATTTCGCCGCCCAGTGAACAGCCGTGTTCGGCGACGTAACTCGAAACGCAGCGCCGGTGTTGACGACCTTCACGCGTGCATCGTCAGTATTCACGCCGCCACCGCCGCTGCGGTTGTCGCGCACGGTCACACGAAAATTGAGCGTCCGCCCACCCGTCGGCAGCGTTTCGCCAGTTGCATTCGTCCCCGCGAGCACATTACTCAGCGGCGGAAAGTAACGGACGGGACTCGCTGTCGGCGGACGCGAACGGAAGAGCGCACTCGTGCCGTTGTCGGTGCTCGCGAGCAGTTTCTGCGCACCGGCGTCCATTTCTTCCCATGAGTAGCTCAGCACATCGCCGGAATTGGCATCGCTGCCGCTTGCAGTGAGTACAAACGGCGTGCTGGCGGGAATGACGTAGTCGCTTCCCGCATTCGCCGTCGGCACGGTGTTGCCCGTCGCGGTGCGCGTGCCGACGCTGGGAATGACGTTGTCGACGTAGTTGATGATCTCGTCGAAATTGATCGCATGAAAGTTGGCATCGGCGTGCGCGGCAATATTGTCGACACCGCAGATTCCCGCATACGACATGATCGTGGTGCCGCTGCCTGGTTCCGCGCCGGTTTCGTACGCGAAGTTATCGGTCGAACAAGCGCCGGTGGTCCCCGACCAACTATGATTGGCATCGAACTGATGGCCGATCTCATGGACGACGTAGTCGATGTAGAACGAATCGCCGATTGGCGATGGCGAGCCCGTTTCGCCTTGCGCTTTCCGGCTCGCGACGCCCACACCCGACGCCGCCAAGCCACCGCCGCCGGTGCTGAAGACGTGACCGATGTCGTAGTTCGCCGTGCCGATCCGCGAATCGATGTTGGCTTGATTTTGCGTCAGGAGTGAGTTGGGATTGTCGTTGGTGTAGGGATCGTTCGCGGCATCGGTGTAAATCAGCAGGTCGTTGCCAGCGACCAGCGTTAATCGGATCGAGAGTTCGCTTTCATAAACGCCGGTCACGCGATTCATCGCCGTCACCACCGCGGCTTGGCCGAGTGCTACCGTGCCGCCGTGAAATGCGGTGTACTCCGCCGTAGCAGCAACAGCGGCGCGATACGTTCGCAATTGCGTGCCGGAACGTTGCGCGGCAGGAACGTCTTCGCCGGCGCTGGCGACACTTCCGGCAGATCCTGTGCGCTGTGCAGCTTCAAATTGTCGTGAAGCCAGCAGCGCCGCTTCTGCCGATTCTTCGATGGCGGCGCTTCGTTCCGTAACTTCACTGAGCGGCGTCGGCCCGTAGACGACCGCCGACGCTATCGTCACGCGGTCTTCGGTCCCCAGCACAAACTCATGCTCGTTCTGGCGCGCGGCTGCATCGACATCGCTGCGAAAGTAGCTGACATAGACGCGATCCTCGAGATGGTAGTAAGGATCGACATAGAACGTGCCGCTCGGCGACAACACCTGTGCGTGAAAACCCTGTGGCGTGAGATCAAGACGAATGGTCGCAGCCGGATCATCGATTCCCTGGCCAGCGTAGGTTTTGATTTCGGGAAAGAGCGCTGCAAGCGCCGGTTCCATGATCGGCGATTCGACCAAGGCGAAGTGAGCGAGTTCACCCGTCGGCCCTGGCACCGCAAAAGTTAATCGTTGATCGGACGCGGCCGTGAACTCCAGCGGCGCTGTCGCCAATTGTGCGCGAACCAATGCAGTATCGAGTTGCCAGGGCGTAAATTTGTCGACCGACAGATAAGACGGAGCGCCCGTCGGCGAAGGGGGAATCGCGGCCAGCGCTTGCCAGGCAGTGGCCGGATCAATGGGCAGGCCACCGGTCAGCAAGTGCCGCCGTTCCAGCAGTTCGCATCGCAGTTGCCGCGTGCGCCGCCGTTGCTGTTGTTTCGCCTGCCGATGAGATACCATCTTCTCGGGCCCTGAGAGGAGAAAGGGGCCGTTCCGTGATGCGCTATCGTAGCGGAATTCCGCGCCTCCGCCCGCCACCTTCTCACCCGAAAATTTCGCATGCTTCACCACCGCAGCCAGCAGCAGTTCGAACTCGCCCGCCAATCGCTGGCCGGCGGCGTGGCGTCCTCCACACGCGTCAACAAAGCCCTCGGCCATCCGCTCTACTTCGAGCGGGCTGCCGGTTGCCGATTGTGGGATCTGGATGGCCGCGAGTACCTCGACCTCTGCTGCAGCCACGGCGCAACGTTGCTCGGCCATGGCGATGAGCGAATCCGCCGCGCGATCGAAAAGTCACTCGACAACGGCGCGCCCTGCTCCTACGAAAACGCAGATCACGCGGCGCTCGCAGCCACACTCTGCGAGGTCGTCCCTTGTTTAGAAAAGGTCCGTTACACCTGCTCAGGCAGCGAAGCGACGATGCATTGTTTGCGCCTCGCGCGGGCCTTCACCGGCAAAACGAAAATTCTCAAGCTCGAAGGAAATTTTCACGGCTATCACGATCAGGTGATGTTCAGCATCAACACGCCGGCCGACAAGCTCGGCGCCGAAACGTCGCCAACGGCCTTTCCTGCTTCACAGGGAATGCCAGCCGCGCTCGCCGATCAGCTGGTGCTGGTTCCCTACAACAACGTCGAACTGCTCGCAGCCGCACTCGCCAAGCACGCGCATGAACTGGCTGCCGTGATTTGCGAACCAATCTATTACAACGCCGGCTGCATTATTCCAACTGCTGAGTTTGCCACCGCGCTGCGCGAACTGACCACGAAGCACGGCGTGCTCTTGATCTTCGATGAAGTTCTCTCTGCGTTTCGCATGGGACCTGGCGGCGCGCAGGAGTATCTAAAGATCACGCCCGATCTCTGCACGCTCGGCAAAGCAGTGGGTGGCGGCTATCCCCTCAGCGCCTTCGGTGGCCGCACCGACATCATGGCCCGGCTCATGCCGCAGGGCGATTGCCAGCACAGTGGCACGTACAACGGCCATCCATTGGTCGTTGCCGCCGCGCTCGCCGCAGTGCGAGCCTATCTAGAGCCTGGTTTTTATGAGCACATTCGCCTTGTCGGCGAGCAATTGTTCTCGGGGCTGAATCAATTGTTCGAAAAGCACCACGTGCCAGCGCATGTTCGCGGCCTGGGAGCTCGCTTCGGCGTTTATTTCGCGCAGCCAGGCATTCATGACTATCGCGGCGCACTAACGCATGATCGCACTAAGATGTTGAAGTTCATTGCTGTCGCAATCGCCGAAGGAGTTTACTTTCACGACTACGGCGGCGCGGCCTGCCATCACGGCTTTTGTGCGGCAACGACGCGGGCTGATGTTGCTGAGATCCTCAGCCGACTCGAGCGAGCACTCGTACAAATGCAGAATGGTGAATAACGATGCGAATCGCGCTCGGTCAACTTTGGCAGGAATCGAATACCTTCAACCCGCTCCGCACCACGCGGGCGAACTTCGAAGCCTTCGGTGTGCTGCGCGGCGATGCCATACTGCGAGAAATGGCCGAGACCAATGAACTCGGCGGCATGATTCAGTCGCTTCGCGCTTGGCCGTCGCCCCCCGAACTCGTTGGCCTCGTGCGCCTTCCCGCTTGGCCAGCAGGGACGCTCACTGCCGAGACTTTCGATTGGATCAAGCAGGAAATTGTCGAGAGTGTGCAGGCTGCTGGCAAGATCGATGCGGTCCTCCTCGCGCTGCACGGCTCACTCGTCAGCGAGGAGCATGCCGATGTCGAAGGAGAAATCCTGCAAGCCGTGCGCGAAGTCATCGGCAAGTCGACGCCGCTCGTCGCGACGCTCGATTTGCATGCTCACGTCACGCCCGCAATGATCGCAGCCGCCGATGCCCAGGTGCTGTTTCACACGATTCCGCATGTCGATGTGCAAAGCACCGGCCGGCGCGGCGCCGAGTTGCTCCGACGAATGCTGCTCGATGGCGCGCGACCGACAGTCGCCTGGCAACCGGTGCCGGTCGTTCTGCCAGCCGAAGTGGCGAACTCCGAAGAGCCAGGCAATATCGCAGCCCTTCGCAAAGCGCGCTTGCAATTTTGGGAACAGCAGCCCGGAGTCCTTTCGGCCGGCGTTGCCACGGTGCAGCCTTGGCTCGATGTGCCGCAGCTAGGTTCGGCTGTGGTCGTGGTTACCGACAATGACCAGAAACTGGCGAGCGAGATTTGTCAGGAACTCGCCGCCGATCTTTGGCAGGCTCGCGAGCAATACCTGCCGCAACTCACCGAACTCCCTGCCGCTGTTCAGGTCGCGCTGCATGGTGAAGGCTTGACCGTATTGAGCGACAGCGCCGATGCCACCACCTCGGGTTCGATCGGCAACGGCACGGCATTTCTCGCGGAAGTACTCAAGCACGATTGGCCGCGGCCCGCGCTGCTCGCCATGTTTGCGCCGCACATCGTCGAACAAGCCGTTGCCGCCGGAGTTGGCGTCTCACGTGAATTTACTTTCGGCACGCAGCCGCAAACGGACTTCGTACAGCCTCTCACCGCGACGATGCAGGTCGACAAGATTTTCCCGACGGCATTCACTCTCTCAGGCCATCTCGGCAGCAATTTGAAGATCGATCTGGGAACCAGCGTCCTTCTCCGCCACGGCAACGTGTGCCTCGTGGTGACCACACGCAGTGGCCCTCACTTTGCGCCCGAGTTGTTTCGCGCAGCAGGACTTGAGCCCTTCGCGGCCCAATTGCTGGTCGCCAAAAGTCCCTGCGGCTTTCGCGCTGCGTATCGCGAGGCTGCCGCCCGAATTCTGAACGTACGCTCTCCCGGCGCCGCGCCGGCCGATTTTTGGAATCTGCCGTTTCAGCAAATCACCCACCCCGTCTGGCCGTGGGATGATTTCACCTGGGTTCCCAAGCCGCTCCTGAAGTGAGGTCAACGCCACATGCGCCTGCCAATCGCCTTCATCGTTGCCGTACTTTTCTGTCAGCTAGTTGGATTGCCTGCAGCCATAGCCACGGAATACTTCGTGAGCAAGCGCGGCGCCGACACCAATAACGGAAAGTCGTCGGCGGAATCATTCCTCACGGTGCAAAAGGGAGTCGATGCCTTGGAGCCCGGCGATGTGCTGACGATTGCGCCGGGAGAGTACTTTGAAGCCGTCAAACGAACGGGGCTCGGTGACTTGGCGCACGATACGATCATTCGCGCCGAGTTGCCGGGAACGGTGACACTGCGCGGCGACCTTCCCGCGCCAGAGTTTCGGCCGTTGCCTGGGCAACGCTTCGTTTATGTCGCCGATTTCAAGTTCGCGGGACCGATCCCCGCCGTCAACGAGATCGATACGTTGACCATTCTCAAACGCATGCCGAACAACGACGAGCTCGAGTTTATTCCCGGCACTTTTTGTCACGATGCAGCGGCCGGCAAACTTTATCTATCGACTTCCGACATGCAGCCCGCCGACGTGCATCGCTACAGCGTCTCGGTGATTCCCACGCATGGCCTGCACTTGATCCGGCCGCAACGTGTGACGATCGAAGGTCTCGCATTCACCGGTTTCCACGCGATGGAACTGCTGCACTATCGAGAAGAAACTGCGGGCGGCGTGTGGGGCATCTTTCTGGTCCACGGCAAGCAGTGCGTAATTCGCGATTGCAAGGCTTACTTGAATGCCTGGGGGATTGGTTTGAACTGCAGTGCGCCAGCCAGTGGCGACAATCTCGTCGAGCGCTGCGAAGCCTGGGGAAATAAATCGCCATTCGCAAATGGCGACCTGGGAGGCATCACATTGCTGGCCGCTCGTCGCGATGTCGTGCGCAACTCAACCGCCTACGCGAATGGCATGTATGGCGTGAATATTTATGGCACCGGCGGCGCGCCACCCGGTGTCGATGACGGCGGCAATGACGAGAAGAACAAGAGTCTGCTCGAAGGGAACCTATCCTGGGGAAATGGCACGGCCGATATCAAAATCAAAACCGGCTATGAATATTTTCACGTCGCGCGCAATTGCATCTCGCCCGGACTGTGGAGCGTGAGCAATGTCACGCAGGGGACGATAGGGCGTTCCACGGCCAGCAAAACAGCGTCTGCCGAACAAAACATTCGACTACAAGATATCGCCAACCTCGACCTGCGCGCCGAATTTGCCGATCCTGATCATCACGACTATCGCTTGCAGGGGACGTCGAGATTCCGCGGTGCTGGTCCAGATGGCGCTGATCAGGGAGCCATTCCTTACGCACCCAACGTTTTCTATGTCAACGCAGCCACTGGCGACGACGACGCCGATGGGCTGTCAGCCGGTAAGGCTTGGAAGACGCTGCCGCGAGCGGTGCGCGATCTGAAACCAGGCGACACCCTGTTTCTCGAGCCGGGTAAGTATCCCAAATTGTCCCTTAGCGTTCGTGCCAAGCCGGCTGCGCCAATCTTCATTCGTGGTCGTGGAACTGGCAAGGTAATAGTCGATGGCGCTAGTTTGCATACCTGCCACTACGTGCGGCTGTCGCGTCTGACCTTCGCTGCGAATGCTAATGTCACTGATGGGATCAACCTGGCTTTTGAGCATTGTGAATTTGCCTCGAGCGATGCGCCGTTGAACGCGCTGCAGGTCAGAACGATCGCGATTTCGCAGTGCCTGTTTGCTCGCTCCGCGCAACCGGCGGCAAATCTGCGCGGCTGTGAACGAGTCGACCTCCGCGGCAATGCATTTCAAAACACTGCAGCACCTGCCGTGCAACTTTCCAATGAAAGCGCGATTCGCTATGCAAACTACAACGGCTACACCAGCGACAAGAAAGTCTGGCTGATCGGCAGTGAACCCTGGTCGCTGGCCGAGGTTCAACGCACCCGCGATCAGCAGTCGCAGATAATCAAACGCGAATCTGCCAGCGTTCTCGAGGCCTTCTCGCCGCAACTCGCGGCTTGTGGAGCTCTTGGAAAACCGATCGGTCCCTACCGCAACACGGCCCGAACCAAAGATCTACGGCTCGTCACCAAACCGTCGGTGCATTCCGTTAGCGCGACGACCGCCAATCTGGAATGGGTGACTTCGCTGCCGGCCACTTGTCAGTTGGCGTGGGGCGAGACGCCAGCTTGCGAAAAGTCGCTACCGTTCAACGTCAATTGTTTCGGTACTTACAGCCTCACCGGCCTCAAGCCAGGTCAGACGTACTACTTTCGTATCACCAAGCTTGAAACGCCTCACGACATTTTGCCGAAGACGGATCTGAAACAGTCGGTCGAGCTTGCTGACGAGCCGATCATGTTTACGACATTGACGAAGAATGCCGAACCTCGCATTTACCACGTGGCGACGGACGGCAATGACACCAACTCAGGGCTCTCGCGCGAGCAAGCTTGGCGGTCCATTCGTTACGCCGCGGCCCACGTCAACGTCGGCGATACGGTGCAGATCGCTGGCGGCAAATATCTCGAACGAGCCCGCATTCGCGCGACTGGAGACGTCGACAGCCCGATCACTTTTCGCGCTGCGCCCGGCGAGCGCGTCGAGCTCAACGGCAACGGCATGACGCTCAACAGCGCCTTTGTTGCCGCCGGCAAGAGCCATCTACGGTTCGACGGCTTTTATTTCGTCAGC
Source organism: Anatilimnocola floriformis (assembly GCF_024256385.1). Classification (NCBI taxonomy): domain Bacteria; kingdom Pseudomonadati; phylum Planctomycetota; class Planctomycetia; order Pirellulales; family Pirellulaceae; genus Anatilimnocola; species Anatilimnocola floriformis. The sequence continues at coordinate 1,595,353 of NZ_JAMLFW010000001.1, read as the reverse complement.
TTCAACTTGTTTCCCAACGACAGCTGGAGCCTGCTGAATAGTGGCGAGTTTCACTTGTACCAGGGAAAGGACATTCAGATCACGCGTTGCTTCTCTGAGGGGCGAGGCGGTTATTCGGCTAGTCCGGTGGCGGCCTGGTTTGTCGAAGATCTGCTGATCAAAAACTGCGTGAACACCTACAAGTTCGGCGGCATGTATTTTTGGCGCTGCCCGAACCTGAGAATCGAGAACACCGTTTTTGCGGAGCCGATGATCATGGCATTTGTGCTACGAAACGAAAAGGATCAGGCGGCCACGATGGAGAATTGTATTTTCACCGACATGCTCGACAAGAAAGCCCGCCTGAATCTAGCCCTGCTGTGCTGCGACGGCGCGGTCGATAGCTATCGGTGCCCGAGCAGTTGCTTCATGCTGCGCGATTGCATTCCTCAGGAGCAACGGGCCTTGCTAGGCAACCAAACGATCGGCCAGTTGAGCAAGCACGTCAGCGAGCCTGTCTTTGCCGATCCGCTGTTTGCCGGCGATCCAGGAGTGAAAGGAAATCCCGCCGACAAAGCAGGCTTTTCGCCCGATCGCATGATGGATTCGGCACTCAAGCTCGATTTTGATTCGTTCTTTGCGACGAATCCGGAGTTGAAGCGCCGTGGCATTGGTCTCGATCCCGCCGCGTTCGGCGATCGTCAATTCCAACCCCGTTAGCGTTTGGGATTCGCCGCCGGTTGCGCCGCAACGTTCGTCGCATCGGCGTCGTAGATGGTCCAGACGACGGTTTTTGTCCGGATCCCTTCGAGGATGACTTTGATGGCCGCATCGCGGCGTTGCTGGTTGATCAATTCCTTGATCTTCACCTGAGCATCGGTGAATGGAATGTAGCCGGCTGGTTGCCGTTCGGTCACGCGCACAATGTGCAAGCCTTTAGGGTCTTCGATGATCGGGCTCAACTTGCCGACCTCTTGGCTGAAGATGGCCTGGTCGATTTGATCCGAGGCCAGGCTCTTTTCGTTCGTCCAATCATAAACACCGCCGTTCGCGGCATTGATGTCCTGCGAACCACGCTTGGCAACAGCAGCGAAGGGTGTGCCGAAGATCACGTCGTTGCCCATCTGCACCATTTGCTGTTCGGCGGCGCGCTTGTCAGGAAAATTGGCGAACTTGACCGACAGAATCTCAAAGCGGGCGCGGGCTTTCACCGCAAAGTCTTCCGCATGTTCGTGGTAGTAGTTAATCATCTCGAGATGCGAGACTTCGGTCTTCACCTTCAATTTCTGCTGAATGTTGTCGCGACCGAGATAGGTTTCTAAAAAGGACCGCTGTTGTTTCTCCAGCGTCGAGCCGCCCTGCCTCAGCACTCGGTCGAGATCGCCCAGCGTCTCGAGATTATGTTCCTTCATCAGTAGTGCGAGTCGCGCGACGATCGGATCGCGCTTGGCGAGTTCTTGAATTTCTTCCGGCGTCGACTTGGCCATCTTTTCGCGCATGCCGGTCAGCTGCTTCTCGAAATTGTCGCGCATCTTCTTCGACATTTCGGTGCGAATCTCGTTCATCTTATCGCGACCGGCTTTAGCTTCGATTTCGCGTTCAAAATCGAGATACATCAGCTTCGATTCGACTTGTTGCCGCGTGATCTGCTGGATCAACTTCGGCTTCATCGCTTCGATCTGATCGCGCTGACCAGGATTCGCCTTGAGCGCCGGTTCGATCATCTGATTGACCGTCGGCTCGACGTCGCCATACAGAATGTATTGATTACCAACCGTGGCCACGATCTGACTCGGTTGGAACAGCGTGCGCGCGATCTCGGGATTGACGTTTTCAGCCGTGGGATCGAAGCCGGGAATCAGCGGCGTTTGCGAAGCACTATTCGCTGGCGGTTGGCCAGGAGGCGGTCCCATCGGCGCGCCAGCCATCGGCGGTTGAAACTGCGGCTGCTGAAACTGCGGTGGCGGACCAACAGGCTGACCAGGTGGTGCGAATTGCGGTGGAGCAAACTGACCGGGCTGAAACTGGGGCGGCGCGAACTGCTGAGGTGGCCCGAATTGTGGTTGCGGTTGCGGTTGTGGCTGAGGAGGCACAAACATCGGCGGGCCGACCGGCTGCATCGGCGCGTTGGGATCGGGCGCGAACTGAAAGGGCGAGTTCGTGTTCTGCACAGGCGGCTGAGCGTAAGGATCGGGCCGCGGCCCCGGCTGATACTGCCAGGCCACCGCCGGTTGCAAGGTGAGCAACCAGACAGGAGTTGTCGTCAGCAGTAGCTGCCGCAGTTTCACGCGTGGGCCTTCCGTGGCGATGTGATTGAGAGTACGCGATCCGAGCGCGCAACTTCCTGGCGCATTCGGGCGGTCAATTCTTAGCAGTTCATTTTGTGACCCGCAAGACAGATTTGACGAGTTCAAACATTTGATCGCCGGTCAGGTTGAGTGCTGGCAGCGGCAGGTACGCTGCTTTGTCGTCGACGATCCGCAATCCCTTATGCTTCCGTGCTAGCTGCTCGATGCGAGCTTGATCGCGATATTGAAAGACCATGAACTTGTCTTCGCGATGAATAGCCGAAATAAACCACAGGGTCGCGTCCATCTTTAGCTCGATCAGTTCCATCAAACGTTCGACGGGGCGCGGCGGCGGACCGAAGCGATCGACGAACTCGGAACGCAAATCGGCCAGCTCTTGAAACGCGTTGATTCGCGTCAGTCGGCGATAGAGATCGATCTTCAGGCGAATATCGGGAACGTAATCGTCGGGCAAATAGGCTTCGCACGGCAGATTGATATCGACATCGAGTTTCAGCCGTGGCGTGCTGTTTTGCAGGGCCCGCACGGCATTTTCGAGCAGCTGGCAATACAGCTCGTAACCGACTGTAGCGATGTGGCCGCTTTGCTGCGTGCCGAGCAAGTTGCCGGCGCCGCGAATTTCCAAGTCGCGCATCGAAATGGCGAACCCGGCGCCCATTTCACTGAACTCTTCGATGGCTCGCAATCGCCGCGAAGCATTCGGCGAGATGTGCTTGTTGGGATCGGTCAACAGATAGCAATAGGCCCGATGCTTGTACCGGCCGACGCGGCCGCGCAGCTGATGCAAATCGGCCAGACCGTAGCGATCAGCTTCGTCGATGAAAATCGTGTTGGCGTTGGGAATATCCAAACCGCTTTCGACGATGGTCGTAGCCACCAGAATATCGAACTCGTGCGCCACGAAATCGATCATCACCTGCTCGAGTTCGTCATCGGCCATTTGAGCATGACCGATCTGCACGCGGGCGGCAGGGACGATGTCGCGCAGCCGCTGGGCGATCTGCTCGATGTCGTTCACGCGGTTATGCACGAAATAAACCTGGCCACCGCGAGTCAACTCGCGATTGATCGCGTGCTTGATCAGCTCGTTGTCCCAGCGCGTGACGCGGGTTTCGACCGCAACGCGATCTTCCGGAGGCGATTCGAGATTCGAAATATCGCGCACACCGACGAGCGACATGTGCAATGTTCGCGGAATCGGCGTCGCTGAGAGCGTGAGGACGTCAACCGTCGCGCGAAGCAACTTGAGCCGTTCTTTTACATCGACGCCGAAGCGCTGCTCTTCGTCGATGATCACCAGGCCCAGGTTGTGAAACTCGATATCCTGCGATGCAATGCGATGCGTGCCGATGGCGATGTCGACCTTGCCGCTCTTGATTCCTTTCACCGTCTCGCGCATTTCCTGCGGCGTGCAGAACCGGCTGAGCTTGGCGATGTCGAACGGAAACTCGGCCATTCGTTCGCAAAAGCTGTGGTAATGCTGTTCGCAGAGAATCGTCGTCGGCACGAGCACGGCCACCTGATAGCCGTTGTCGACCGCCTTGAACGCGGCTCGCATCGCAACTTCAGTTTTGCCAAAACCAACGTCGCCGCAGAGCAAGCGGTCCATCGGCCGCGGCTTTTGCATATCGGACTTGATCGCGCGAATCGAAGTGAGCTGATCGACCGTTTCGCGATAAGGAAACGACGCGTCGAACTCGCGCTGCCATTCGCTATCAACGGTGAACGAAATGCCGGGGCGAGTGCTGCGCATGGCCTGCACCTCGAGCATCTCGACCGCGAGGTCTTTGACAGCTGCCTCTGCCGCTTCTTTTTGTTTGACCCACGTTTTGCCGCCGATTTTGGCGAGCGTCGGTCGCGTTTTCGAACCGCCGACGTACTTCTGCACCAGATCGATCTTGATGGCCGGCACGTAAATCCGCGTGCCGCCGTCGAACTCGATTTCGAGATGCTCTTCAAATTGACCGTTCTTGCTGATCTGCTTCAGCCCACGATAACGACCGATGCCGTGCGCAAGATGTACCACCAGATCGCCATCGCGCAGATCAAGAAAGCTGTCGATCGCTTTGCCAAGGTGCCGCCGGGGAATGCGCCGCAGTTCGCCGCGATGAAATAATTCGCCGCCAGTGATGATGAGCGAGTTGTCGCGCGGCAGGCGAAATCCTTCACGCAAACTGCCGATCACGAAAAACAGCCGGCCGGTGGCCATCAGCTTTGTTTCGCGGAGCAATTCGCGGAGACGCTCCGTCTCGGCATCGGTAGCGACGATCAGATACACATTGTTGTCGACGGCGACGTGATCGAGTTCTTCGCGCACGCGCTGCAAATCGCCGCTGAAGCGCTCGACCGACTCGATCGGCAAATGACAACTCGCGCCGAGCGTGCCGGCTGCCAGATGGGCCGAAGTGGCCACCGCCAGGCGAGCAACGCTGGCGAGCACGCTGGCCACGGAATGATGCAGCGAGGTATCGGCTGCTCGCGTGAGGACATTTTTTCCCTCATCGCTCAGCACCTGCGGCTCGATCAGGAATGCCCAGGCGTTTGCCGGAAAATAATCGGCCAGGTGTGCGGTCGGCGGTACGTCCTTGGGTAGAACGGTGACTTCGATTTGATCGAGAACTTCCAAGCTGCGCTGCGAGGCGATATCAAACGAGCGGAGGGACTCGATTTCGTCGTCGAATAGCTCGAGACGAACTGGTTCGAGCCAATCGGGAGCCAGAATATCGAGGATACCCCCGCGATGAGAAAACTCACCAGGCAATTCTACGGCGCTCGTGGCGTGAAATCCACTTTCGACAAACCACCGCAGCAAGGATTCGACATCGATCCGTTCGCCGCGGCGGATGGTGCGTGTCGACTTGCGTACCTGTTCCGCGCTCGGCACCGGTTGCATCAGAGCGCCGATGCTCGCGACCAGAATCGGCGGATTGCCAGCGGCAGCCGGAGCGACCAGCTTCTTCAGCAGCCGGATTCGATCGCCGTAGCTTTCATCGCGCAGGCCGCGCTCTTCAGACGCTGGATCCCAAGCCGGAAAAACTTCCGCCTGCGTGACGCCGAAGAGAGGCATGTCGGCGACGAGATCGTCGGCTTCGCGGTCGTGCGCGGTGGCAATTAGCAGCGGCCGACCGTGCGACTTGGCCAGGGCGGCCGCCAGCAGCGCGCAGCTCGAGCCCCAGACTCCGTCGAACGTGGCGGGTTGACCTGCAGCCAGGGCCGCCACCGCTTCGGCAAAGCCCTCATAACGCCGAAGCGCATCGGGCAGCAGCCGAAGGTTTTCGGCAGCTGTAGCTATCGCGGGCAATGTTGCCGTCATGGCAGGAGTATTCTAGCGCGAACCGCGGTTTTGGCCAACGGCGGTTGCTGGCCATCAGCCAAGTCTCTCTTCAGCATTGCGTTAGGGCAGAGTGCCGAGCGGGCCCAATTCTCTCTTAGGATTGCCCGCCACGCGCGTGATCTCGAGCACGGCGCCGAAGTCGTTGTGACTGCCGGGGAAGGGAAGTTGGGCGCCCAGCGATAGCTGCCAGCGGGTGCCAGGAAAGGTGTACACGCCGCCGATCACGGCCACGCTAATGTCGTTGCTACCCATGAGGACGTCGGCCATGAACGAAAATTTGTCTTCAACAATCGGCACTTCCGTTCCCAGCATCAGGCCCAGAGTGTTTCCCTTGCCGAGATAAGGTTTGTTGCCGTAGTAGGCACCGCCGTAAAAAAATCCCACGTCGGGAATTTCCGATTCCACTACGATCCAATCGAAGTTGACCAGCGCCGTAGGCCGCTGTGCATCCAGGGCGGTCCCCAGTTGAGTAACTCCCAACTGCGTGCCAATTCCCAGATGCACCAGCTCGCTCAGCGGAATTCCCTTCTGCAAATTGACCAGGAAATCGGCGGTGTTATTGGAGTCGAGGTCGGCGATGCCGCCTCCGAGATAAAGCGGCACATCCAGGATGTTGAAGCCGGCTTCGAATCCCTCCCAAAGTCCAAATTCGATCGTGGTGTTCGACGCGCCGTCTTGCAAGAAATTGAATTGCTGCTGAAAAAAGACGTCCTCTGGTGGAGTGATTCTCGCCGAAGGGACGTTAAAGAGATTCTGCTGCGCGGCGCAGGGCCCAGCCCAAAAGATGCCGATCACCACCGCCAACGCGGCGATCCTGAAACAATCGATCAGGCGCGGCATGGTTCGAACGACTCACAGAGGTCAGCGGATTTTTCGCGTGGGTGTAATACCTCCGTTCGGAAAATCTGGCAAGTGCAACTCGAGACTAGCTCTGAGACATGCCGACAAATGCGTCAGCCAAGAAAAAGAAGAAGCCAACTGCGAACCTGAGTTCGCGTTGGCTTCATTCTCTCGATATTGTAACGAGCCCAGCCGCTAAGCAGGCACGGTCTGTTCTTCCAAGTAAGCCACCAGCGACTTGGCCGGCGCGGCGAGCTTCAGCACGGGGCCGAACTCGGTGAATTCTTGATCGACCTTGGCGAGGGCTTCTTTCGGATTGACGCCCGGCCCAGCGACCTTCGTAAAGGCGGCGAGGAACGTTTCACGTTCGCACCACACTTTGTCACTGGCAGCGGGGAGCGAAGCAGAGAGGGCGACTGAAACGGCGCCGATGTCTTTGCTGCCGCTATCGACGAGTTGGTTCAAGTCGCAATGCTTTTCAATCAGGCGGGCGAACTCTTCCGGCAGGCTCCAGCTGCGAGCCATCACGCCAGCGGCCGTCGCGTGCGTCCAACCAAACTTGGCTTGTTCGAGCGTGCTCAGGCGGACTTCGCCGTTGTTGCGGCCTTGCAGCAGTTCGACGTATTGCGTCGGCAGTTCCTTGGCGAGCAACGGCACGGCCATGTCTTGCAGCAAGGCGGCGGCGAAGAGATCTTCAGCATCCTTGAGGCCCTTGAGCTTGCCGAAGGCGCGAGCGAACAAGCCGCGGCGGAGCGAATCCTGCCAGAGGCTCTTCAGGTCGAACGGCCCGCACTTCGGATTCGGCATGAGACTGAAGACCGCGCTCCACAGCGCGAAGTTCTTGATCGTGCGAATGCCGACGAGCGTAATCGCCAGCTTGACGCTCGAGATCTCGCGCGAGAAACCGAAGTACGACGAGTTGACGAACTTCAGCACCTGGCCGGTCAGGCCGGGGTCGGCTTCGATCGGCACGGCAAATTCGGCCGGGCCATTGTCGGGGTTTTGCGATAGTTCGAGCAGGCGGATCGCGCTCTGCGGCAGGGCCGGCAGTTGGGCGTTCCCGAGCAGTTCCTTCAGACCAGGCGTAGCATTCGGCATGTGTGTTCCGTTCACGGCAGGGGCAGCAAATTTGTTCTGACGAAGTGAGCGCCGTTCAGCAGAATCGTCCGCAATTTAAGGCCGCGCATTACTCGTCACCGCTCGATGAAACCTAGTCCGTGGCAGCCGTGCGTCAAATGAGAATGCCGCTCAAGCATAGGGATTTGCCTTAGTCCGACAGAGTGACGCGTTGCCAGCCATAAACGCAGCATGAGGCAGAATCGCCACGCGCGACGCACTGCGAAAATTGCCGCGATTGTGCAAGTCGCTGGCAGTGCGACGGTTGCGCACAGCAGCGAAGAGAGCGCCGAGCCGAGGCACGAGCGCTGCGATGTCTGCAGTCATGCGAACCGCTGCTGCAACCCAAATCGACATCGCCCTTGTGCGCCGCTTGTTCGGCAAACGCAGCATTGTCGGCATGATCGGACTGTGCCTGCTTTTGGCGGCTCAATCCTTCGCGGCAGGACAGACCGGCGCCGAAGCAGCCGCCATCGACGATGGCTGGCGGCGGACGAAATTCGGCTGGGAGAACATCCGCGATTGGAATCTTCCGCCTGAGCAACTCGATCTTTCTGGCAGCGCACCAATCGCGCCCGCGATTCTTAGCCCGACAGCCGAGCACTTGCTCGGGCTGTCGCACCCCCTCGCGGTCGCGGTGGGGTTGAGCCTGATTGCGGCAGCAGCGTTACGCTGTGCCGCAGTACCTGAGCTCTCCCACTAAGTTGCACCACGCCGACTACCGCTGCGGCGGAGTCGCTTCTCGCACCATCGCGCCGTAGTCATCGCTGAGCACGAGGAGCGAAAACTTCTGCGCGCCGTCGAGATCGTTGGTGCTCAGCGACGCGTAGTCGAAGCGGCCGCGGATGTCGGTGTAGCCATCCTTGTAGAACTTCACTTCGCCGTTGCCCATGGTCGCGTAGACCTTGACGTAGGCCTTCGGCACAGGCTTGCCGCTGGCTTGCTGGGTGACTTTGACCTGGCCGTAGTTCTCGATCACTTGCAGTGTGAGCGAGTGAGCGTAATAAGCCTGAGTCTTCGTCACGCCGCCGGCGACGATCTCGACCAGCACGTTGCGATTGGCGAGTTCCGGCGGCAGGTTGAGCGCGATGCTCTTCTTGTCGGCGGGAACTTCAATTTCCTGCGACAGGTTCGGCTTGATGCTGTTGAACTGGCCGCTGACCTGCTGGAACGGGTTGCGGCTGAAGAGCAACTCAACATCCATCTCGTAGTAGTTTACGCGGATGGTTTTCACGTTCTGATAATCGAGCTTCACTTGCTTGGCTTCGACTAGGAACTCGAAGCTCGGCTCAGTCGAGGCCAGTTGACCTTGCGTCTCGTTCCGATTTTCTGGATCGATTGCCTTCGAACCCTTTCCTTCGGCTTCATCGAGCTGTTGGATGATCGTGCCAAAAGTATTCCGCCAACGATCGACGGGATGGTTCGCATGCTTCATGGCAATCGCGCGGGCTTCCGCGTGTTCGCCGGTGAAGAAATCGAGATAAGCCGTGCAGTAGTCGTACTGCAGTTTCATTTCCAGATTGGCAGGATTCACTCGGTCGTAGGTCGCGAGCGCTTCTTCGATCCGATCTTGCAGCAACTCGTAGTAAGTCACCGCGAGCAAATCTTCGTCGGTCAGCTCACGCTGATACGACAGATCTTTGAGAAAGCGGTGATACTGCTCGAAGAAGCGGTCGTTGACGATGTGCCGCCGCTTGCCGAGGGCGTGAGCGCGGGCGTTTACCAGCGGCTTGTACTCGAGATGTTCCAGCTGACGGCGAACGATCGGATCGATCACCAACAGCGCGCTCGTGAGCCGGCCGCCGCATTCGTTCACGATGCGGTCGTTGTACTGCAGGTATTCACGAGCCGCCGCGGGCACGTTGTGCAGCAGCGAATACGACCAGATGTGTTCGTTGTAGATGTGGTGCTTGGCGAGTAGCTCGGTCACCGCAGTGAAGAATTTCGCATCCTTCATCCGCCAGGCAATACGAACGAGATTCACACTCTGGATGTTGTTCTTCCGCAAGAACTCGAGCACTTGATCGTTCGTGCCGTTCTGCGAAATGTAATCCCACGATTGGGTATCAACCTTCGTCGGCTTGTCGACGACGCTGAAGATAAATGGCTCGGGAGAAGCGATCAGTGTTTCGTTCTTCGCGACGTGCACCGGGAAGTGAACGTACTTGCCAGCAGTCGGGAAGTAGAAGTGGTAATCGAGCGTTTGCGTGTGATAGGGCTCGAGTTGGATATGCACCGTCTTCGTCGCCTGGCTGTTGAGAACCGGGATGGCGCCGACGGGAATTTGTAGCAGCAGGTTCAGCTTCTGCCGGGCAGACGTCGGGTTGGTGACAACGACCTGGCAACCGTAGACAGTGTGAACCAGGAACTCTTCCGTGACGAACTTATCAACCTGTTCGCCGTTTTCCTGGCGATGGCGATCGCCTTGGCGATAGAAGTTCTGGCTGACGAGCACCTTGGTGGCGCCATCGGCGGCAGGGGCCGGGCGGATCTCTTCGTGGAAGACCACGAGCGGGCCACCGGGAACGAGCGTCATCTTAGCGCCATCGAATTTCGTTTCGTGCTTCGGCGATTCGAACGGCAGATCGAGCACCGATAGAGCGAACATCATTTCTGGGAAGTTCCGCGCACCCTCGGCAGCGTTACGCGTATAGAACGCAGTGGCCGGATCGTGTTCGGCGAAGTCTTTCCAGAACGCGTTGACCGAGATCAAGTGCGTGTTCTGCTGATCAATGGTCAGGTGATGGTAGTTATTTTCGGCCCATTCCATCGTCTTTTCGAGCTGACGGAAGAGCTGACGCATCTGACTGCGACGGAGCTTTTCGCCGCCGTCGGCATCGTAGAAGAGATCGACGTCCTTCAACTCCGCGCGGAGTTCCTCGACTTCCCGCTCAGCCATGTCGCGCTTGGCGCGACCGTCCTTCGCGGCTCCCTTCTTCGCGGCTGCTTCCTGCTTCTCCATCAGCTTGTCCATTTCGCCGGCTTTGCGTTGCAAGGCAGGCATGTCGGCTGCTGCTGCTGGGGCGGCTGGATCAAGGGGCGACGGGGCATTCACCACAGGTGGTGGAGCGCCGGGCAAGCCGCCGCCAAATCCGCCACCACGGGCATCGAAGAATCGCGCCGAGCCGTTGGCATTCATGGCCTGACCCGTCGCAGCGACGAGGCCGAGCGCATCGTTCGTATCCATCGAACCACCGCGAACGGCGGTATCGAACAAGCGAATGAAGTTGTCGATATTCGGCGGCAACAGCGAATAGGATTCGTTTACAAAGCGGCTGGTATTCAGCCGTTCGTCCTTCAACCGCTGCGCGAGCAGAATCCGCTCGACCGTGTTCAGCTGACCGTAGTTCCAAGGCTTCAAGTATTCGTCGAGGTTCTTCTCGAGGAGGAAGTTATCGACAAACGTCTTGTCCTTCTTGTTGGCCAGGTAAGGAACGATCACTTCCTTGAAGAACTGCGGATCCTTCTTGAAGAGGAAGAAGCTCAGTTCGTGACTGGCATACTTGCTGTAGAGCGTCTTCTTTTCTTCGGCCTTTAATTTCGGCCAGTTGAGAATGAACGCAAACTCGGCGAGCTTGGGATCATTGCTCAACGTGGCATACAGCGAATAGACGCGGGCCAGGCTGTCGTAGGCTTCGAATTTGCTCGTCGTGATGTCGTTGAGCGTAAAGGTCTTGCCGGCCGGGACGATGGTGATCTGCTTTTGCTGCGTGAAGTGCAGCTTTGGATCGAGGCCGTTGATCAAGCGCAGATCAACGAAATCCATTTTGACTTCGGGCAGTTCGAGGCTGCGGTAGGTCGTGCTCGACGGATCGACGGCCACAATGTGCAGTTGCTGATGGCTGCCAAGGGCGACGCGATCGATTTCGACGATCCCCTTCTCATCGGCGGCCAGGTTCACGAGCACTGCCGAGGTTTGCGAGAGGAAATCGATATCGGCAAAGTTGCCTCCGGCCTGGCTTTGACCGGGTTTTTCTTCCGAAGTGCGGCCCATTTGCGATTTGGCCCCATCGCCGCGGGCGCGGAAGGCGTCGCCCCCTTGCGCGACTTGTTCGCCGGTTTGCGTCGCACGAACGGCCCAGGGATTGAGCAGCAGCGACGGCCGATCGAGCAAGTTGCCGGGGAACTTCGGCGCGTACTTGCGGTCGATGATGTAGCGATACTCATCGCCGATGTTGCGGCCAGTCAGATAAGCCGATTCGGCGGGAGCAAAGCGGAAGACATACGGTTCGGCGGCATGCACGCGAGCCAACTGATCGAACGCGCTGTACTCCGGCACAAACCGCGTGGCGAAGACGTGGACGCGCGAGTATTTCGTGGCGTTCTTCAGTTCGATTACCAGTTTCTCGCCAGCGGGTTCTTTGTCCTTCGCAGGAACTTCGGTGAACTTCACCGCATTGATTTGCAGCGCGGCGATCGGCTGCGTTTCGAGCTGTCGCCACTTGCCAAGGGCGTAACGGCCAGCTTGCTCGCCAGCAGTGACGCGGATTTTCACGTGGCGGTGATGCGACTTGAGGAACAGGTCGTAATCGCCGGCCGGGAGTTTTTCGAACGTGATCAAGCCGTTCTTAATCGACAGATGATCGAAGCGATCGGCGACGAACTTTTCTTCGCGCACTTCGAGCAGCGAGAGTTCTTGCCGCAGCTGATCTTTGCTCACATCGTCGTCAGCGGCAGCGAGTTTGCCGTCGCGGGGCAAGTATGGCAGCGTCAGAACATCGCCGACTTTGCCGTGCAATGTCCAAGGGTAGGTGTGAGCATCAATGCGGAGCTGCCAGTTGTGCGACGTGCCTTCCGGGCCAGTCGCAGTGACATTCGCGATGTCGATGAGTTGACCAAGATTGATCCGGCCGCTGGGGTCCGACTTCAGCGTCACATTCAGCGGCTGACGGAAGTTGCGATGCTTGATGACGAAGTTCACTGGGCGCGAGACTTTGCTCTCGCCGGTTTTGCCACGCAGTTCGACGATGTAACCGCTGGCGGTTTGCATCAGGTGCAAATCTTCGATCTTATCGGTCCGGTCGATTTCGTTCAGCGTAAACACGCCGCCCGCCGACAGGTTGACCTTCTGACTGCCGTTGCTGACTTGCTTTACCTGAGCGGTCAGCTGGAAGTTAATCGCAGCCAAGCGCTGCGGCACCTGGAATTCATGAACCGTCTCGCGGTCTTCGAACAGCTTGAGGTTCGGAATCTCTTGCGTCGCGGCCACACCATCGAGATCGGTCGACGTGATGAGGAGCTTCACTTCTTCCAGCAGACCGAGCGTCACCGGCGTGCCATTGATATTGAGGCTGGAGCGGATCAGCACCTTGGCCGTTTTTCGCTTCAGGAGCGATTCGCGATCGACGTAGAAACCAGCCGACAAGCCGTAGCTTTCGGCTTCGTGCAAAAAGTTGCCGAGCGATGAGTATTCGCTCTTCACTCCCTTTTCGTTCGTCGTCGGAGCGGAAATCACGATGGTTGCCCGGTTGGGATTCGTGCTGAACGGAACGATCACCGTGCCGTCCTTCTCAGCCGTGTATTCGTGACCACCGAGATAGATCGAGGCGTTCTTCACCACCTGTTGCTTGTCGTCGAGCACCGTGAAGACCTGGCCGGCGGCGGAAGTGCGAACGAGTTGCTTCAAGCCGCCCTTGCGAACGAGCGCTCGGCTGCTGCGGCCGTTGCCGATGAAATCAATCACATAAATGCCAGGGCGCGACAGCTGCGGAAACTCAAATTTCTTCGGCACGCGGCGCACCGGCGCATCGGTGAATTGATGCGTCTGTTCGTAGTTCGGTACGAGGCCATCGAGGTTGATGTCGGTGTCGACCTCGCGCAGATTCGAGCGATAGAAGTTCTTCGTGTTGAGCTCAAACACTTTCACGATCAGCGTGCCGGCGTTCTTGATGTGCAGGTCGAGAGCGACTGCTTCATCGGCGCTGTAGCTGGTTTTGTTGGTGAAGGCAAAGTCGATGTCGACTCGCTCTTTCAGCTGCTTGTACTGCTCCGGCGGCAGGAGCGAGGCCCATTTCTCGGCATCCCCCAAGCCGTTGACGATCTTAACTTCGGCCAGCAGATGCTTGAGGTAAGTGTCGTTGACGTAGGGCTCAAATTCCTTGATGTCGGCTGCATCACGCAGGAAGTGGAGCAAGAATGTCCGCACCAGCGGCTCATCCTGACCAATCGGCGGCAGTAGCGTCGCTCCGCCGTAGTTCTGATTCAGATCAACCGGGAACTGCCGATACGGCTGCGATTCTTGCATCGCTCGCGAGACATAACCCACGTGTCGCGGCAGCTTCAGATAGGCGAGGAACTTCTCCTTGTCGTAGATGCCCTTTTGCCGATCGAGAAGGAGTTGGTTGTAAAGAACGTGGGCCTTCAAGCTGTTGTGCGCTGGCGACAGGCGATCGGCAAACTTTGCTTGGCGATCGAGCAGCGCGGCGAGCACTTGTTGATCGTGACGCGGATCCTCATCGGCCGTCGGCTGCAAACGCACGAGATAAGCAACAACGAAATTCTGATTGTTCAGCAGATCGGGCTTGAGCTTGAGAATTTCCTCAAGCTGCGTGAGGAGCAACTGATTGTGAATGGCCAGCGAACCGAAGCCGCCGGAGTGTTCGTGATTCAAATCGTCGACGATCAGCTTCGGCAGATTTGCATGATCGGGGCGGCCTAACCGTGCGAGCAGGCTGCGGCGTTGCAGCGGATTGAGCGCTTGCTTGATCAGCCAATCGAAGGCCGATTCTTCGTACTGTTCGAGGTTGTCGTTGGAATACGGAGCCGCGCGATTGGCAAACTGCTCGCGCGAAATCATGGCTGGATCGAGCGCCGTCGGCAGATTTGGTTCGGCGCCTAGAATCTCGCGCTCGAAGGGATAGTGCAAACCGAGGCGATTCCGCAGGTAAGCGAGAGTCTTCTCCGGGCTCTTTTCATACGTTTGCAATGCCTGGCGAGTGCGGATTTCAAACACGCGGCTGGTCTCGCCATGCCGCTGAACCCACAGCGGCATGAGCTGGCCGACCTTTTCATACTGCTCGGTCGCCAAGTAATGCAGCGCGTGATAGTAGTAATAGTCTTCCGTGCCGGGGATGAGCTGCGCGAGGGGCTTGGTCCGGTCGCGGGCCAGGGAAAAATCCTCGCGAAAATCGATCTCACCACCGGTCGCTCGCCAGTTCCCCATCAGCAAACCCACTCCTAAGGTCGCCGCAGCCATCAAACGGCCAACCCTTGTTGAGGACGTCGAAACCAACCGCCAAAAAGTCTGACGCATTGTCATTTTCCTGTGGGCAAACGTTTTGCCAAGTGATGAGATCGCCTGCACTTGCGCTGGACCAAGCCGCCCGGAATAGTTTAGTTGGGGACGACGGTGAATGGTGCGACCCGGCGGCAGCCAGCAATGCCTGCATTTTTCGAGAGCAGGTTGTCATTAAGACGAACCAACCAGGGAAATGGTTTTGGTCGCCACCGGTCGCCGGGAATCCCTAGCAGAATGACTCGCAACTCCGCTTGGTGTTACGGAGCGCAAGTCCGCCCCTCTGACGGAGTTGGCGCGCAATTTCCTGCAAGTCGCGAGTTTGCGGCGTTCACTTCACTGGCTCGATCCAGAGCAAAACCCCGGCGCAAGGACCGTTCGGAGTCTGGCTCGAAGTCGCCGACACGGGTTGCATGAACCGCCGGCGGAAGAGGACTAAGGGCTCGCTCGAATTCATTTGCTCGGTCGTCGAATAGGCGCCACCGCCGGAAGAGCCATGCCCTGGATGCCAGGTCGCCGGTTCATCGACGGTAATGAACTCCTGGCCGTTCTTTAGAACACGAATTCGCCAATCCTTGCCCTGTTTTTCTTGCGCGATGGACAGCCGAAAAGTTCCTGCCGGCAGCGGCGCAGATTTGCTTGGCGGGGCCAGATCTTGCGCGTCGACCTCTTGGGTTGCCAGCGAAACCTGAAATTTTCCTTCCGGCAGATAAATTTTCCATTCGTTGTCGTCGTACCACAGCTCCTGGCATTTCACGACGGCGATCTTATTCGGATCTTTGATATCCAGTTCGCGCGCCAGCAACCGCATCGCCTTGATTCGCTGCTCCAGCTGTGGAATCTCTCGTCGATTGACGATCACTGCCGTCCACACTCCGACGGCAGCAGTGAGGAGCAAGATCGTCCGGAGGGTGAACTGCCAACGAGGTCGCTTCACCGGGGATGGCGTCGATTTGATTTCCGCGGTCGGCGTTTGCATAGCTCGTGCTGCTGTTACTGCGACAATACTTACTTGCCGTCGCGTTCACGCTCTGGAAAACCGGGCGGCCCGATGCGGATCCGTTCGAGGTGCGGCGTGAGTTGTTTCAGTTCCCACTCATTCAAATGCTGTTTCGCATCGGCGAGTGCTTCGTCAGAGAGGGACAACTTGACCAAGGTCAACACTTCGCTGGTATCGAACATTACCAGTCCTTTCGTGCCCAGTTGTTCGGCTTGCAGCCGTGGCGTCATTCCTGGCTGTTCCTTGAGAACCTTCGTCAACGGCTCAGAACCGATGCTGCGCAGACCACTGCCATTCAGCAGAGCATGAGAAAGGAGTGTCTTTCCGTTGACTTCTCGAACCCGCACTCGCAAGATCCCTTCCCACGCCGAACTGTTCGAGCCCGAACCGCCGCCGCTGCTGCAAGAATACGCGTAATGATAGTTGGGCGGAAAATAGGCGCGCCAAGCAAAGTGCTGCGGATCGTCGGTGTTGATCGCCAAGAGATGGATCTTCGTGGGATCCTTGATTTGCAACCGGCCGACTTTGTTGGCCAGCCGATCGTGCTCGCGTGTGAGTTCGCTGCGCGTCGATGTCGATCGCCACAGGAAGACCGCGCCAATCAAGATGACGATCGTTAAGGCAAGCTCGATGATGCGCTGCATCTTGAACTAGACTTTCGCCGCACGCAGCCGCCAAAACTTGACCAAGCCCGTCTGTGCTACTCAGCAAACGTCAGCGATTGCTGCGTTTCGTAGGTCCGCGAATCGCCGGCGGACTTGCCGATGTTTTCGCGGGCGATTTGATAGAGCTTTTGGCCGGATGCCGTCGGATAGCTGCCGGTGATGCAGGCCTGGCAGAGGCTGCTGCTGGGAAAGCGGACCGCTTTGGCAATCGAATCGACCGGCAAATAACGGAGCGAATCGGCCCCGAGGGCGGCGGCCATTTCGGCTTCGATGGCCGGGGTCAATTCGCCGCCGTTCATAAACTTCGGAGCAAAGAGCTCGTCGATGGTCGACATGTCGATGCCGTAGAAGCAAGGCGCGACAATCGGTGGACAAGCGACGCGGACGTGAATTTCTTTCGCGCCGCCCAACTTGCGAATGCGATTGAGGAGCACACGCATCGTGGTGCTGCGGACGATCGAATCCTCGACGAGGAAGACTCGCTTCCCTTGCAGCACTTCACGCAGCGGCGTGTACTTGGTCTCGGCTTTTTTCTTGCGGCTGCCGCCACCTTCGATGAAGGTTCGGCCCGAGTAGCGATTGCGAATCAGCCCTTCGCGCGACGGCACACGCAGGCGGTGGGCCATGGCATCGGCGGCCGCTTTACTGGTGTCCGGCACGGGGACGACGATGGTGTTTTCGTCGATCACCACGCTGCCGTCGAGCAGCTCGAGGCGGGCGAGTTCTTCGCCGAGCGCGGTGCGCGACAGATAGACGCTGCGGTCATCGAGCGTGCTCGCCACGTTGGCAAAGTAAACCCATTCGAAGTAGCAGTGAGCCCGACCGGTTTGATCGGCGAATTGCTGGATGTCGAACTTGCCGTCGACAATGGTGATCGCGTAGCCAGGGGGCAGCGACTTGATGTCTTCGGGCTGAAAACCGAGGTTCAGCAGTGGCACGCTCTCGCTGGCAGCGGCGAAGAGGTTGCCCTCTTTCGCGTAGCACAATGGCTTGATGCCGAGCGGGTCGCGGGCGACGAGCATGTCCCCCTCGGCGTTCAGCAGGACGATGCTGTAGGCGCCATCGAATTTGCGGCTGAGATTGGTCATCAGTTCGATCAGCGTCGGCCGGCGATCGCCGGACATTTCGCGACCGATCTCGTGCATGATCACTTCGGTGTCGTTGTCGCGCGTCAAGTGATGCGACTTATCCGACAGCAGCTTGTCTTTCAGCTCTTGCACATTCGCCAGTTGGCCGTTGAAAGCGAAGCTGAACCACTTCCTTTTTTCGATGTGGCTCCGCTCGAACGGCTGGGCGTAGTTGCGATCGTCGGCGCCGCAAGTGGCGTAGCGCACATGGCCGATCGAGGCGACACCTAGGAGGCGATTCATGATCGCTTCGGCTTCTTCGCGCTGGTTCAGCTTGAAGGCTTCGCTAACCATGCCGATTTCTTTGTGCGTGGTCAGCAGTTGCGGCTTGCCCGGCCAGTAGGAGGTCATGCCTGCGGCGAGTTGCCCGCGATTCTGAATGTCCTGGAGCATGCGAGGGAGCAGCCGCGCTGTTTCCTCTAGCCCCTCACCAGGGACCAAGTGATGCAGGTCGCCAGGCAAGTGATAGATGGCGGCAATGCCGCATTCGTGGTGGATTTCGCTCATTTCGGCGGCACTAGGGACGTGAATCCCGCAAACGGTCGTCGCAAAGGAAAATGACCATCACAGGCTGCGTTGCCACAGCTTCACACTATTCTAACATCGCGCGGCCGATGAACAAGGCAATGTGTTGATCTTGCCTGCGCTGAGCGGCAGGCCGCAGGGCGCTTTCGTCTGCCACATTGTCGCTCAGCTGTCGCCACAAAGATTGCCGCTCCGTTATGCGTGCCGCCTTATCTCTGTTCGCTCTATCGATTATCCTGCTTGCCTAGGCGGTCTGCTGCCGGGAGCACTCGGTTCGCCTGCGCTATCTCAGGAATTTTTGCGGAATGAGTCTATCGGTCATCCTGATCATCGGCTTCTTGCTGTTTATCAACGGCTTGTTTGCCGCGTATGAATTAGCGCTCGCCTCTGTTCGGACCGACCGCCTGCGACTCCTGGCCGAACAAAAACGCTCTGGCGCGAGCGTGTCGCTGCTGATGAAAGGGCGGATGGAAGCAAGCCTCGCCGCCGTGCAGCTCGGCATTACGCTCGTGGGCGCAATTGCCGCTGCGATGGGTGGTGCTTCCGCCGAGGAAAGTCTCGCACCTTATTTTGAAAAAGTCCTCGCCTCGGTCGGCATTCATAAAGATTGGGCCGATTTTTTCGCCATAGCCTGCGTGGTGATCCCCATCTCGGCGTTTACGATCGTCGTCGGCGAACTCATTCCCAAGGTCTTCGCCCTAAAGAACGCCGAGCTCGTCTGCCTGCTCCTCAGCCCGGCGATGTGGGTCTTTTCCATCGTCTTTTTCCCCGCCGTTTGGTTGTTCGAAGCCATTACCACGCAATTTGTCGCGATTGTCGAACGGCTGCCGTTTATGCGGCAGAAAGAGGATCATCGAGCGGTGGGTTTGCATGAGTTGCGAGCGCAGGTGAACTTGCTCCGCGCCAGCCAAGCCATCGGCATGCAAGAGGAACGGATCATTCTGCAGGCGAGTCGCCTGTCGGCGATGAAGGTCGCCGAGATCATGCTGCCCGAAGAAGACATCGTCATGGTGGTGGCCGACGCTACGTTGAGCGAGAACCTGATCATCGCCCACATGGACTTGCACACCCGGTTTCCGGTGACCGTGCAGCGTGGCGATCCGCAAAAAATCATCGGCTACGTCACGTTCAAAGACATGGTGCTGCTCGCCAAGACGCATCCGGGCAACCCAGTGATTCGCGAGATCGTTCGGCAGATTAGCAGCCTGTCGGAAAACATGACTCTCAGCGAAGCTCTCAAGCGAATGACGACCGAGCATCAGCACTTGGCGCTCGTCCGCGGCGAAGGCGGCCGAATCGTCGGCATGATCACGCAGGAAGATATTTTCGAAGAGCTGATCGGCGATATTCAGGATGAGTTCGATCGTCTGCCGCGACACATCAGCCCCGCTGGCCAACAACTGGTGATCGGCGGCGGCGTATCGCTTGCTCAGCTGCGCACGCAGTTGAATCGGCCCGAGCTCGGCGGCGACAGCCCCGATACGATGACGCTCAACGACTGGCTTAATGCAGGTCGTGAAGACAATCTCAAGGGTGGCGATACGGTGATCGTCGACGGCGTGTGGGCCCAGGTCCGCAAAGTTCGTCGCCGCCGCATCACCGAAGCTCTGCTCGATCCACTCGGCAATCCCTTCGATGCCAAACGCTCCGGCGTTTTGCCGATGCCGGAAACGCCGAAGTGAACCGGCCTGGGTTAATCTTGTTCGATGCAGTGGGCACGCTGATCTTTCCCGAGCCCTCTGTCGCTGCGGTGTATCAACGAATCGCGGCAGAATTCGGCTTGAGAATCTCACGCAACGAGCTCGGCGCACGGTTTGGTTCGGCGATGACGAACGCCAGATCTTTTCGCCGGTTGGAACAAGACGGCCAAACCAGCGAAGCGGCCGAAGTCGATTTCTGGCGAGCCGTTGTCACGCAAGTATTGGCGGGCGTTCCGACAGAGAACATCGAAGCCGCGTTTCAGCGATTGTGGCAACATTTTGCCGAGGCGGCGCATTGGCAGTTGTTCGACGACATTGCTCCAACGCTCACCGAGTTACGCCGCCGCGGGTACCGCATCGGCGTGGCGTCGAATTTCGATTCGCGGCTGATCGGGATTTGCAAAGAGCTGTGGCCGCTCGATCAGATTTCGGATGAGGATCAGTTCGTTAGTTCGCGTGTCGGCTGGGTCAAACCAGCCGACGGATTCTACGGGGCCATCCAGCAGGCAACCCAACTCGAACCCGCACGCATCCTGATGGTCGGCGACGACTTCGAAAATGACGTCGCGGCGCCTCACCGCTGCGGTTGGCTAGCACGTTGGCTGGTGCGGAATTCCGCAGAATCCACCGGAGAGCACATCCGCAGCCTCACCGATTTGCTGGCTGAGTTGCCGTAAAGCCATTCAGAGCAAGGGAATGTGCTCGGCAGCTAAAAAAATCTGCGCGAATTCCCCATCTGCTGTAAGAACCCGGTTCTATGCCGGTATTGCTACTAACCCCTGGCGGGGTTGCTTTGCGCGCAAGTCAAACTTGCATCCCTAACCCGCTACTTTTAAGATAAATTATTCGTTAGGGCGCAAATCATTTATACGGAAACCATTGCCGTGCTCGAATACGATTTCGAAAACAGCGCCGGCTTCTGGATCATGACCACGTCGCACGAGTACCAGCGGGCGATCAACGAAGAACTCGCGCCGACGGGCATTACCTACCGGCAATGTCAGGTCCTGGGGTTTCTCGCCCTCGAAGGGCCCCTCGCGCAGGCTGAGCTCGCCGAACGGATGCATTTGGAACCTGCCACGCTGGTCGGCATTCTCGATCGGATGGAGCGCGACGGCTGGATCAAACGCCTGCCGTGCACTACCGACCGCCGCCGCAAGTTGATTCATCCGCAACCCTCGGCCAAACCTGTTTGGACCAAGATCGTGGCCTGCGTCAAACGCGTTCGCGCGCGGGCCACCGAAGGCATGAAAGCCAGCGAGCTCGCCACGCTCAAACGACTTCTCACCCGCGTTCGCAAAAACCTCGATCAAGAACTCTCCGCCTTAAAGGCCGTCTAAATGACACGCAACGTTGCTTTCACACTTCTGCTCACCCTGGCGGCCTCGTCGTTCGCGCAAGCTCCCAAGGGTCCGCCCGCGGCCGCTCCGCCACCGCCGCGCGTCTTTGTCGCCACCGCGCGCATCGAGACACTCGATGAACCAAAGAGCTTCGTCGGCACGGTCACCCCGCTCCGCAAGAGCGTCGTCGGCAGCGCCGCTTCAGGCCGCGTCGAGGAATATCTGGTCAACGAAGGCGACTTCGTGAAGAAGGGCGCGCCCATCGCTCATCTGCGCCGCGGCATCATCGGCGCCGAAAAGAAAGCCGCCGAAGCCGAGCTGGAAGTTCGCAAGGCCGCGCTGCTGGAAATGGAGAATTCGCGGGCAGACGAAATCGCCCAAGCCCGAGCCCAACTCGCCATCGCCGAAGCCAACCAAACCTTTCAGCACGGCCGCGCCGAACGGGCCAAGCAATTGCTGAATGCGATTACCAAGGAAGCGCTCGAAGAAGCTGTCAGTCACGAGCAGCAAGCCGAAGCGACCCGCAACAACGCCGCCGCTGTGCTGCGACTCCTCACGGGCAACACCTGGGAGCAGAAGCACGAACAGTGGAAGGCCCGCATCGCGGTGCAAGAAGCCGAAGTCGAACGCTTGAGCGAACAGTTTCAACGGCACACGATGTTTGCTCCGTTCGATGGCTGGGTCACTGCCGAGTTCACCGAAGTGGGCCAGTGGATGATGCAAGGCGATCACGCCGCCGAGATCGCTGAGCTCGGCAACGTCGATGTCGAAATCGCCGTGCTCGAAGACTACGCGACCAAGCTCACGCCCGGCGTGATGGGGAATGTCGAAATCACCGCGCTCCGTGGTCAGCGCTTCGTCGGCAAAGTGGCCATCATCAATCCGCAAGCCGATGCTCGTGCTCGCACCTTTCCGGTCAAAGTCCGCGTCGAGAACGTCGTCGATGAACGTGGCCCGCTGCTGAAGGCCGGCATGTTCGCTCGCGTCACGCTCCCCGTCGGCGAAGCCAAGCCCTTGCCGTTTGTACCCAAAGATGCGATCGCGATCGGCGGTCGATCTCCGGTGGTCTATGTCGTTGACACTACCGCCGGCAAGAGCAGCGTTCGGCCGGTTCCGGTTACGCTCGGCGTCGCGCAAGGCCAATGGGTCAGCGTCGGCGTGGGCGAAATCAAAGCCGGCGACGTGCTCGTCGTCGAAGGGAACGAACGGCTCCGCCCCGGCCAAGATGTGCGGGCTGAAGCGATCAACATCAGCTTCCCCTAGTCGTCCTTTTTGTCTGCCGTTGCTCAACGTCCTGCCTGCTCCGCATCCTCGCCAATTGCCCTCCTTCATTGCTTCGCAGTGACGAGACCCGAACATGAATTTGATCACCACCTTCGTCAACAATCCCGTCAAGGTCACCGTCGGCGTGATCCTGCTGTTGATGTTCGGCATCTTGTCGCTCTTCACGATGCCGATGCAGCTCACGCCCGAAGTGGAAGTGCCGACGCTGACCATCGAAACGATGTGGCCGGGCGCTAGTCCCGAAGAAGTCGAAAAGCAGATCATTCACGAGCAGGAGGAACAGCTTAAGAGCGTCGAAGGCGTGCGGAAAATGACTTCCGAAAGCATGGACTCGATGGGCCGCATCACGCTCGAGTTTCCGGTCGGCATCGATGTCAGCGAAGCGCTGCTCAAGGTCAACACCAAGCTCGCTCAAGTGCCGAGCTATCCGGAAGACGTGGACGAACCGGTCATCAATACTTCGAACGCCGCCAATCGCCCGATCGCCTGGTTGATCCTCGGCGAACGCGTGCCGACGGTCGAGGAAAAGGATGAGTTCACCGCCAAGCATCCCGACCTGAAAGCCACGCTCGACAAGGCCTACAACTCGAACAACGAAGGCTTGACGATGCACCGGCTGAAGGATCTGGCGGTCACCGAACCGCGGATCAAAGCCTGGTTGCCACCCGATCGCGATGTGACCACACTCCGCAAATTTGCCGAAGACTACATCGAGTCGGCGCTGGAGCGCGTCGAAGGTGTTTCGAACGCCAACGTGCTCGGTGGTCGCGAAGAAGAGCTGCAAGTCGTCGTCAATCCTGAGCATCTGGCCGCCCGCGGTCTGACCATCAACGACATTCGCGTGGCTCTCCGCGGTCAGAACGAAGACACGTCGGCTGGCGACTACTGGGAAGGGAAGCGCCGTTACGTCGTGCGGACGCTGGGCCAATTCCGCTCTCCCGAGCAAGTCGAAAATGCGATCGTCGCTCGCCGCGACGGCGTGCCCGTTTATGTCCGCGACATTGCCAAGGTCGTCGAAGGCTACAAGAAGCCCGACGGCATCGTGAAGCGGTTCGGCACGACCAGCATCGCCATCAACGTGCAGCGCGGCGTCGGCGAAAACGTGCTCGACGTCATGAAAGGCGTGCGCGGCACGATGATCGATCTGAACGCCGACATTCTGAAGAACCAAAACCTGCAACTGGTACAGGTCTATGACGAAACCGAATACATCTATTCGGCCATGAATCTGGTGAGCGACAACTTGTTTTGGGGAAGTATTTTCACGTTCCTCACGTTGCTCGTCTTCCTTCGCAACGGTTGGCCGACGCTCATCATTTTTGCCCACATCATCATCAGCACCGTCGGCGCGTTTCTGGTGATGGCCGTGCTCGGCCGCTCGCTCAACGTGCTCGCGCTCGGCGGTCTGGCATTCGCGGTCGGCATGCTCGTCGACAACGCGATCGTGATGCTCGAAAACATTTATCGCCGGCACCAAAAGGGTGAATCTCCCGAAGATGCAGCCGTCAACGGCGCCGGTGAAGTGTGGGGCGCTCTGCTCAATGCCACGCTCGCCAACCTAGCCGTGTTTTTGCCGGTCCTCTTCATCAAAGAAGAGGCCGGACAATTGTTTCGCGACATCGCCATTTCCATTTCGGCGGCGGTAGCTCTCTCGATGCTCGTCGCCGTGGCCGTGGTGCCGACGGCTGCGATGCGGATTTTGAAGCCGCACAAAAAAGATCGCCACGGCAACGTGATTCTTCCCGAAGCCGAGCCGCAGAAAGAACGCCGCACGGGGTTCTGGGGTTTTGTGAATTGGCTGATGTTGCCGATTAACTTCATCCTGAAAATTTCCGACAAAATCGCCGACTGGATGGTCAATCTGCTAATCGGATTCAATCGCGGTTTGCAGATCAGCTTGTTCCCGCGCATCATCGTCGTCTGCGCGGTGATCGCCGGTTCGTGCGTCCTCACTTGGATGCTGCTGCCGAAGGTGGAGTATCTGCCGAGCGGCGACCGAAACCTCGTGTTCGGCATCGTCATTCCGCCGCCGGGTTACAACCTCGACCATCTGCTGAAGATGGGCAACCTCGTCGAAGAAGAGCTCCGGCCGTTCTGGGATGTGGAGCTCGACGACCCCGAAGTGGTCAACGGCAAGAAGCTGGTGATCAACGACTTCTTCTTCGTCGCTCGTAACCGGCAAGTCTTCATCGGCGCTCGTTCGCTCGATCCCGCGCGGGCCAAGGATCTTGTGCCTGTCATTCAAAGGATCGGCGACAAACTGCCAGGAACGTTCTTGATCGCCAAGCAGGCGAGCTTGTTCGAGCAAGGTCTCACGGGCGGTCGTACGGTGGATATCGAAATCACCGGCCCTGATATCAACAAGCTCGTTGCGTTCGGCGGTGAGATTTTCGGTCGGTTGAAGGGCTCTCCTGAAATGCCCGGTTTGATTCCCGCCGCGCAAATCCGCCCCACGCCGAGCCTCGACTTGGCGAATCCCGAAATGCGGATTTATCCGAAGTTCGAGCAAGCTGCCGATCTGCGGATGACGGCCCAAGAGCTCGGCTACGCGGTCGATGCCCTCGTCGACGGCGCGTACGCCGCCGATTACTACAAGGGTGGCGACAAGATCGACCTCCGCATCGTCGGCGAAGATCGCTATGCCAACAGCGAACAGAGTTTGCAGACGGTGCCGATTGCTACTCCTGCCGGTCAGCTCGTACCGCTCGAAGCCATCGCCAACATTCGCCTGGAACCCGGTCCGGAACAGGTGAATCACCGCACTCGTCAGCGAGCCATTACGCTCGAAGTGAGTCCTCCGCCGGATATGCCGCTCGAACTGGCGATGGACATGATCACCAAGGATGTGATCAAGCCGTTGCAAGCCAGCGGACGATTAACGGGCGGTTATCGCATCAGCCTGGAAGGTACGGCAGACAAACTTCGCAGCACCTGGTTTTCGCTCCGTTCGAATCTGCTCCTCGCCGTCGTCATCACTTACCTGCTGATGGCCGCCACCTTCGAATCGTGGGTCTATCCGTTCGTGGTCATCATGACGGTGCCGCTGGGTGCGGTCGGCGGCTTCGCCGGTCTGTGGCTACTCAATATGTGGGTGCTGCAACCGCTCGATGTGCTCACGATGCTCGGCTTCATCATGCTCGTCGGTACGGTGGTGAATAACCCGATTCTCATCGTCGAACAGTCACTCATTCACTTCAAAGAAGACGGCATGAGTATCGGCGATGCCGTGATCGAGGCCGTTCGCACCCGTATCCGCCCGATCTTCATGACCACGCTCGGTGGTCTCGTGGGTCTCTTGCCGCTGGTGCTCGCACCGGGCGCCGGCAGCGAACTTTATCGCGGCATCGGCGCGGTGCTCCTCGGCGGCCTGATCATTTCAACGGTGGTCACGCTGGTCTTCGTTCCCGCGCTCCTTAGCGTGATGATCGAGTTGCAGCAGTTGCTCTTTGCCAAGAAGAGCGAAGAAAATCCCCGCGATGAAAACGACCGCGACAACGGCATGCCGCTACAGCACATGACCGAAACCGTCGCAGATCAGGTGCGCTTGCCGCAATCGGTGGCGTCGTCGCGCTAGTTGGCAACGGCGCAAAAAAAAGAGCATGGGGCGTTTGGTGTCACCACCAATTCGCACCATGCTCTCGCCAGATTTCGGTCGTCGTAAGTTGGCTTGAAAAAAGAGCGCTGTCCGGCCAATGTTGCCATTGAACCGGACAGCGCCCTCGCCAGATTTTTCGAAAAAGGGCGCTGCTTGGGCAGTGTCACCACCGCATCAAACAGCGCCCTCGCCAGATTTTCAAAAAGGGCGCTGTCCGAGTAGTGTCACCACGGCATCGAACAGCGCCCTCGCCAGATTTCTCGTTGAGGACGGAGCACTGAAAAGCAATCGATGTGCCAGAGCTCAAAAAACGCGTAGAATCGCGTTTTCGCCGTGATTAGCTTTCACGACAGTTAGAATCGATACTTTTGCCGGGATAGCTGCGTCGCGATCCCCGACACCGGCGCTCAAGCAAGTGACACGCAGTTACTTGGCGGCCAGCTGATTCACGGCGTTGACCAATTGCTGGTCCTCGCGCGGCGAGATGGCGCGGAGATCGATCCAGACGCGATCGCCGGCCAAACTGCCGATGACCGCAGGAGTTGTGTTGCTCAGGGCCGCCAACAGATCGGCAGCCGTGCCCTGTGCGGGCTGCAGCGTCAGGCCCCAGGTCGGCAGTTTTTGGCTATCGAGCTTGGCCGCCGTTAGCCAGGCAAAATCGGCCCGGGGTTCGACGGCGGCGAGCGCCGGCGAGGCAGCGAGCTGCGGCGACAACCGTTCGCAGCGGTGCTTCAAATTATCGGCCGATGCCGCAAGTAGGCCGAGGAGCGGAATCGAGCGCTCGATGTGATTGCTCGCCGGGTCGGCAGCGGGGCGATAGAGCTCCAGGGTCGCCTCGAGCGCGGCAAGTGTCGCCTTATCGGTGTTGGCGGTCCGGGCCAACGGATCGGCCAGGAGCTTGCTGATGAGCGAACTCTTGCCGGCGATGATCGCGCAGCCTGGTCCGCCGAGCAAGCCATCGCCGCGGACAATGACCGCCGTAGCGCCGGCTTGGATCGCGGCAGCCGCCGTCGGTTGCGCTGCAATTCCGAAAGCAGCGCCATCGTTCAATCCGCCGCTCCCCAGGTCGACGATGAGGGACACGGAATGGCGCTGCGCCCAAGTCCCAACTTCAGCGAGCGATGGCTGAGTTGCAGTCGAAGGGAGATCGTGCTGCCAAAAGAGAAAAGCGGAGTCGCCAGCGCGCGACAGATCGTTGATCGTCAGTTCGTTGGCGGCCCCCACCTCTTGCAGTTTGGCCCCAGCTGCGGTGAGCAACTCATACCCACGCGAGCCATCGGCGGCGGTCAGCAATTGGCAGCGAGGAATGAGCACTTCCTTGCCGTAAGCCAGCGCCTTGGTCAACAGGCCAATCGCCAGCGCGGCGTTCGGCGTGACGACCGCGGTTTCGCAGCCCGTGAGTTCCTGCAGCAGTTGTTCGACGCGCGTCGGTTTGGCTCCTGCCGTGGGAATTCGTGAATAACTGGCAGCCGCACTCCGTAACGCCGCGAGCGCTTCATCGGCGAGCGGTGCACCGCCCAGCTCCGGATGGAGCAGAATACCCGTGCCATTGAGCACATTGCGGACGCCGGCCTGATCCTGCCGCACAATCCAATTAGCGATCTGCTCGGCCAGGGCGAGTGGTGAAGGGATTTGTCGCTGAGCGACTGCAGTTTGCAGTTCCAGCCGCATGCCATCGACGAACGAGCGGACGCTGGTCATCACACGGGCCGGATTGACGCGGTCGACGAGCGCCTTGAGCGGCGGACTTTCGAGCAGTTCGTTGATCGACGGCAGGCTGCCAAGCGGGGAAGGCATGGGGCGAGATTCCTCGGCGGAAGAGTAGGTTGCTCCATCGAGCCTAACCTGCCGCGCCAGGCGGAAACAGTCCTCATCCCCGACTCACTGCGACGAGTCTGCTAGTTGTGGATGCGCTGCGGACGAGCACGGATACTATTTTTCCGCGCCAGCGACGTTGTCGCGACGTGCGACGGGAGGGCGAGGCTCCTGCCGAGCCGCCGAGGTGGAATTGCGAAGGCCGTAGGCGACAGCTTTCGACCGGCGCGGCTCGGCGGGAGCCTCGCCCTCCCGAAATCAGCGCCAGCGTGAACGGCTACTTTCTTTCCAGCCACGGACCAGAGTTGTCCGCGCGATGTTGTCTAAAGGATGGTAGAAGTTCTTTGACAGTGTGGTAGACATTAAGCGCGACTGCTGCGAATGTTGTGCAGCATCAATGGAAGACATGCACTGCAGTTATTGAGCGCACCACCCAAAGTAGTTGTTGTAAAATAACGACGCTACAACCGTTTGTTTTCGCAAGAACGTGTTACCCCGCGAGGAGTTAAGGCCAGTTTCAGATTTCTGAAACGCTGTTGTGGTGTGGACAACTTCGGGCGGCGATATCGCCTTGGCAGCTTGTCGCTACGAAGCGGCCCACTCGAAATCGCGTTCCAGCGGGTAGAGCGGCTGGCGGCGGCGGTGATAGGCGAACTGCGTCAGGTCGGCACTCGTGCAACCGGCGGTGTTCACTTTGAGGAAACTCTTGCAGGCCTCTTTGTACGCCGCGAGGGGCGCGTTCACGCCTTTGGCGACGAGCACTTTGAACTTCGCCGGCTCGATGCCAAACGTGGTGATCTGCTTCAAGCTATACGGCATGGCTCGGCGGGTAGTGAGCATTACCGTCAAGCCGCGACTGGTGAGGACCACTGCGGTCGGCCCTTGATCCATCTTCGTAAACCCGCCATGCCGGGCCTGGGTCTCTTCGAACTGGCCGTCGTAGAGCCCGAGAACTTCGACTTCATCAACGAGCGGCGGGCCGTGCAGATTGTCGGTCTTGCCACCCATTTCCAAACGGAGTTTGCCGCCAACGCCCGCCGCGACGCATTGTTCCACAGCAGCCGGGTCGTATAAGCAGACGAAAGCGTCATGCAGGCCACGTTCGGAAATCGCATTCGCCAGCCAAGTGCCATCACCGGGAGAACCGCCGCCGACGTTGTCGCCCATATCGAGCAGGCAAAGAGGCGCAGTGAGATGACTCGCCTGGTCGAGCGCTTGATCGACACTGAGCAAGTGACCTTCAAAATCCTGGCGATGCTGCCACAAGTAGTTGGCCAATTGATTGGCCAATCGCTGAGCAAGGTCCAGATCGTTGTTGGTTACGGCAATCAGCGACGTTCCCATCTCCGCCACATCGGCGTACGGAAAGCCGAGCATGATGCTGTTGCTGAGAACGCTGTCGTCGTTCAACTGTTCGTCGGCAAACTTGTACAGCGAGTGGCAAGGCTCATCGTGCGTGCATTGACGTTCAATGTTGATCGTCAGCGGCGGATAGGCCACCGCCATCGTGGGCTTGAGATCGCCGCGTACCGTCTTCACGATCAGCCGGGCTGCATCGACGCCGCGGGCTCGCTGATCGAGATGGGGATTGGTGCGGTAGGCAATTAGGGCGTTGCAAGCCGCGACCATCGCTGGCGACAAGTTGCCATGCGGATCGAGCGTGCCGATGATCGGCAGATCGGGGCCGAGTTTTTTTCGCAGTTCCGTCAGCCAATAGCCATCGAAATCGGGCCAGGGCTCGCTCACGGTCGCGCCGTGCGGCGCGACCAGCAAGCCGTCGATTCTTCCGGCCTCGTCCAGCGCTGCGAACATTCGCCGCAGCAGCTCTTCGGCCGCCAAACGTTCGATGGAAGCAAACGGAAAAGCCCGCGCGGCAAAGATCGGCACCGGCGTAACGCTCAAATCCTCGAGCGCGTGAAACATGCCGCCGACTTCATGATGCGTGCCCTGCAAGCGTTCCCGCATGGCATCGCCGGTCACCAGCATGTCTTGTTCGAAGTGGGAGAGCTGCGTCGGCTGCGCGATGAACGTGTTCGATTCCTGCAGCAGCGCGATAATTCCGATCCGCATGGCAGTGCTTTCTCTTACGTGGGTTTCCGTAGAGGCTTACTTACCAATGCAGTATAGGTGCTTATCGTTGCGAATGAGGAGCCGAGAGCCATCGACCGCGGGGCTAGCGTTGAAAATATTGTTGCGGTCGTTGCGGTCGCTCATGTCGTTCAAGGCGAGTTGTTCGAACTTCGGCTTGGCGGCCACGACATAGGTCTTGCCGTCGCGCGTCAGGTAATAAATCTTCCCATCGGCGAGCAGCGCCGAGGCGTAGACCTGACTGCGTGCGATGCGCTCTTCATACACGATCTCGCCGGTATCGGCCTTCGCACAGTAGGCCACTCCCAAATCCTGATGCATCCAGTACAGATGCTTGTCGAGATAAATGGGCGAAGGAACATTGCAACCCTTCTTGCTGGTCCACAGGCGATTGGCATCGGTCACATCACCACTGCCACCCGCCCGCACTGCCAGGCCCGCAATGCCCGATCGACCGCCGAGCGAAAACACCACGCCATCGGCGGCCACGACGCTCGGCACCATGTACCACGTGATATCGGTATCGCAGTTCCACAGCGGCTCTCCCGTATCCGGATTGAAGGCCAGAATTTTTCCCTGCGTGGCAACAACCAGTTCGAGTCGCCCCGATTCGGCACGCACCAGCACGGGAGTATTCCAGGCTTCACGAATCTTCTTCTGCTGCCATTTGACTTCACCAGTCTTACGATCGAGGGCAAACAGCGATTCGCTCTCGACACTGGCGTTGATGAAGACAAGGTCCTTATAAAACACCGGCGAAGCCGACGAACCCCAACCGTGCGTCTTGTCGCCCACTTCGCGCCGCCAGACTTCGTTTCCCGCGTGATTGAAAGCGATCACGCCGGTCTTGCCAAAGAACACCACCACGCCGTCGGCATCGGCGGCAGGCGTGCTCGCTGCAAAGCCGTGATCGCGAATGCGGTCTTCTTCGGGGAGCCTGGCTTTTACTTTTTGTTCCCAGATCAGACTGCCATCGGCGCGCTTCAGGGCGATCAAATGCCGCGTGAGGTTTTCTTTGCTCCCTTCCTCGCCCGGAACAAAAAATCCGGAATAGGCGGTGATATAAATCCGGTCGCCAAAGACAATCGGGCTCGACGCGCCAGGCCCCGGCAAATCGGCCCGCCAGGCGATGTTCTCGGTCAGGCTCCACGCGAGCGGGAATCCTTTCGTCTCAGAAGTTCCCATCCCCGTCGGACCGCGAAAGCTCGACCAGATCGCTTCTTGCTCGGGAGCTTTGAACGAAGTGAGCTGCACCGGCGTCGGCGGTGTGACGAGGCCAGGCTCGGCCGGAATCGTTTGCTCGATCGACTCTACCGCTTCGGTTGAGTCTGGCGCTGGTCGG
This sequence comes from Anatilimnocola floriformis, assembly GCF_024256385.1. Lineage (NCBI taxonomy): Bacteria > Pseudomonadati > Planctomycetota > Planctomycetia > Pirellulales > Pirellulaceae > Anatilimnocola > Anatilimnocola floriformis. Next base: position 1,564,060 of record NZ_JAMLFW010000001.1, on the reverse strand, counting down.
GAATCTGCCGTCCGTTGCAGCGAAGAATTCGACACCGATTGCGTGCAACCAGCTCCGAGTGTTGCCGAAAGAACGCAGCCGCCAACCAACAAGCTTCGCCACGGAAAACGGCTCATTTGCCCGCTCCAAAAAGAGAAACCGAACATCACGCTAGCTCTGCTTGAACTGGTGGCCAATTCTAACGTTCACCGTTACCAAGCGAAATCTTTTCCTGGCAAATCGATGCCCCACTTGGGCTTGCGCCGTTTCTTCATCGAGCCTTCGCGAAACCTACCAGTTGTGGTTGACTCACTATGATTGCACGATATGATGGGTCGCGTTGCTGGTTGGCTCTGAACGCTCAGAGCCTCGCCAAGAGGGAACGCCGGTGAAAAACCGGGACTGCCCCGCAGCGGTAAGTGGAAACGACCGCCGTCAAATCGCACTGAGGAAGCTTGCGAAAATCCCCGTCTGAGACTGTGCCAGGTAATGCTGCGCGCATCGGGATATTTGCATTTTTCTTGGGAAGCGACGGCTAGTAGATTGCGGCCTCAATCAACCGTTGAGACCCGCAGCGTCCATGAGTCCGAAGACCTGCCAGCAACGAAGCATGCAGCTTGTCCATTGACAGCCGGTTGCTGTCAGGCCGCGTGTTTCATCCGCCGGGCCTTCTAGGGGAAGGTCGGTCGAGGACAGCGCTCGCGGTTGAAAAGTCAGCCGCATCGCTCGATGGTATTTCCGCGCGCCTGCTCATGCCTGGTGAGCCCGTGCGCGCACCCATCACCTCTGCCGCCACCACCTTGAATTCGGCGTGGGTCGCGCATTGCTTCTCATTCGCAGAATCGAGAAGCGGAGGAGTCTTTGAATGTTGCTCGCGCCGCATGAGTGGTTGGTTCGCAAACGTGATGCTCGCGTCATTCCCTTCGATCTGGGCCGAATCCAAAACGCCATCGCCAATGCCTTTCGCGCCGAACTGCGCTTGGCCGACGGTCAGCCGCTGGAAAGCGACGTGCTGGAAGACATCGCCGGTGTCGCGCGAGCGGTGGCCGACGATGTGGCTCCCCTGGCTGGTCAAGGGAACGGCGTCGATGTCGAGCGCATTCAAGACCTCGTCGAAATGGAATTGATGAACCGCGGTCACTATCGCGTGGCCCGTTGTTACATCCTGTATCGCGCCGAACATGCCAAGATTCGCGCCCTGCGGATCGATGAGCCCCTCGTCGAACCAACGCCCTCCATTCATGTCGTTCTCGACGACGGCACGCGAGTTCCCTTCGATCCGCGCCGTGCTCGCAAGCGTCTGGCCGAAGCGGCCCGCGGCCTGGAAGACCTCGTCAGCGTCGATGACTTGCTCGAAGAAGTCATGCGTTCGGTTTTCGACGGCATTAGCGTGGCAGAAGTTTATCGCGCGCAGATCCTGGCGGCCCGTTCGCGTATCGAACGCGATCCGGCCTTCGACGTGGTTGCTTCGCGTTTGACGCTCAACGTCATCTATCGCGAAGCCTTCGGCGAAACCCCCGATCCGAAGTCGCTGGCGCGGATCCATGAAAATCAGTTCGAGCACTACATCATCGACGGCATTCGTGCTGGTCGGTTGTCGACGGAACTGCGTGAGTTCGATCTCACGAAGCTCGCCGCTGCGATGAAGCCGGAGCGCGATGGCCAGTTCCGCTATCTCGGTGCGCAAGCGATTTACGATCGCTACTTGCTGCACATCGATGGCCGCCGGATCGAAACGCCGCAGTACTTCTGGATGCGAGTTGCGATGGGCTTGGCGCTGCAGGAAGCCAACCGCGAAGAGCGGGCGATTCAATTCTATGAAACGCTGTCGCAGTTCCATTTCACTTCGGCTACGCCGACGCTGTTTAACTCAGGCACGCCGCATCCGCAGCTCAGCTCGTGCTACCTCAGCACGGTGAAGGACGACCTGGCTCACATTTTCAAAGCCGTCAGCGACAACGCGATGCTTTCGAAATGGGCCGGCGGTCTTGGCAACGACTGGACGAACGTGCGGGCGACGAACGCCCACATCAGCGGCACGAACGGCAAGAGCCAGGGCGTGATTCCGTTCCTCAAAGTCGTCAACGACGCTGCCGTCGCCGTGAATCAAGGCGGCAAGCGGAAGGGCGCCGTTTGTTCGTATCTCGAAACATGGCATCTCGATATCGAGGAATTCCTCGATCTGCGCAAGAACACCGGCGACGATCGCCGCCGTACGCACGACATGCACACGGCGAACTGGATTCCCGATCTGTTCCTCAAGCGGGTCAAGCAAAACGCCGAGTGGACTCTCTTCAGCCCTGATGAAGTGAGCGATCTGCACGATCTATTCGGACGGGCTTTCGAAGAACGCTACGAAGAATACGAACGGATGGCCGACAGCGGCGAAGTGCAACTCTTCCGCCGCATTCCTGCCGCCGATCTGTGGCGGAAGATGCTGACGCGGCTGTTCGAAACGGGCCACCCGTGGATCACGTTCAAGGATCCGTCGAACGTCCGCTCGCCGCAGGATCACGTCGGCGTGGTGCATAGCAGCAATCTCTGCACCGAGATTTTGCTCAACACGTCGCCCGAAGAAACTGCCGTTTGCAATCTCGGCAGCGTCAACCTCGGCGAACACGTTCGTGACGGAAAGCTCGATCTCGACAAGCTCGCGATCACGGTGAAGACCGCGGTGCGGATGCTCGATAACGTGATCGACATCAACTACTATCCCACGCCCGAAGCCGAACGCTCGAATCGGCGTCATCGGCCGATCGGCCTGGGAATCATGGGCTTTCAAGATGCATTGCACGCGCAGGGCCTGTGCTACGCGAGCGAAGCCGCCGTCGCTTTTGCTGACGAAAGCATGGAAGCGATTTCGTACTTCGCCCTGCAAGCCTCGGCTGAACTTGCTGCCGAACGCGGTTCGTATCCGACCTACGCCGGCTCGAAGTGGGATCGCGGTTTGTTGCCGATCGACACCGTCGATGTGTTGGAGCAAGAGCGCGGCGAAGCGATTCCCGTCGATCGCAGCTGCAAACTCGATTGGCAACCGGTTCGTGACCTGATCGCAAAGCACGGCATGCGGAACAGCAATGTACTCGCCATCGCCCCGACGGCGACGATCTCGACGCTGATCGGTGTGACGCAATCGATCGAACCGGAATACAAGCTCCTCTATGTGAAGAGCAACCTGTCCGGTGAGTTCACGCAGGTGAACGAAGTTCTCGTCAGCGAACTGAAACGCCGCGGCCTGTGGGACGCGCAGATGTTGGAAGAGCTGAAGTACTACGACGGCTCGCTGCAGAACATCGGTCGCATTCCGCTCGATCTGCGCCGGCGGTTCTTCACGTCGTTCGAAATTGAACCGCAATGGCTCATCGAATGCGCCGCCCGCCGCCAGAAGTGGATCGACCAAGGTCAGTCGCTCAATCTTTACCTCGCCGAACCAAGCGGCCGCAAGTTGCACGACATGTACTTGCTCGCCTGGTCGAAGGGCTTGAAGACGACTTATTACCTCCGCACGCTCGCCGCAACGCAGGTCGAGAAGTCGACGCTGGACGTCAACCGCTTCGGTATTCAGCCCAAGTGGATGAAGAACAAGAGCTCGTCGAGCGATGTCGAAGTCACTCGCGAGCCGCTCGCCAGCGAACCGAAGGCATGCTTGATCAACGATCCCACCTGCGAAGCTTGCCAGTAAACTCTGTCCCCTTTCGCTCCGCGAAAGGATGCGTCTTAGCCACCGGCTTCAGCCGGTGGCGACAATCTGAAATTCAAAATCTTCAAAGCAAAACTCATGACCACCGCCAATCAAGTTGATTTCAATAACACGATCGCCAATCCTCCATCCCGCATCGATGCTCGCGAAAAGCGGCTCATCAACTGCCATCAGGTCGACGTCAATCAATTGATGCCGCTGAAGTACAGCTGGGCCTGGGAGCATTACGTCAATGCCTGCGCCAATCACTGGATGCCCACCGAAGTGGCGATGAATAAAGACATCGAAACCTGGCGTTCGAGCAAGCTGACTGCCGATGAACGCCGCGTGATTCTTCGCAACCTCGGCTTTTTCGCCACAGCCGAAAGCCTCGTTGGCAACAACCTGGTGCTGGCGATTTTCCGGCACGTCACCAACGCCGAGTGCCGGCAATACCTGCTCCGGCAAGCCTTTGAAGAAGCCGTGCACACGCACACGTTCCTGTACGTCGTCGAGAGCCTCGGCTTGAACGAAGGCGAAGTCTTCAACATGTATCACGAGGTTCCCGCGATCGCCGCCAAAGACGATTTCGAAATGGAACTGACGAACGAAATCCTCCAGGAAGGTTTCACGACCGACACCTTCGAAGGTGCCCAAGCCTTTTTGAAGAACCTGATCGGGTATTACCTGATCATGGAAGGGATCTTCTTCTACACCGGCTTTGTGATGGTACTCTCGTTCCATCGCCGCAACTTGATGACCGGCATCGGCGAGCAGTTCCAATACATCCTGCGCGACGAAACGATCCACCTCAATTTCGGCATCGACCTGATCAACGGCATCCGCAACGAGAATCCGCAACTCTGGACGCCCGAGTTCCAGCAAGCGATGATCACTCGCATTCGCGCTGCCGTCGAACTCGAAATCGCCTACGCTCGCGATGTGCTGCCGCGCGGCATTCTCGGCCTCAACGCCGATTCATTCCGCGACTACGTGCAGTTCATCGCCGATCGCCGCTTGGAGCGGATCGGCCTGCCGGTGCAATACGGCAGCAGCAACCCGTTCCCGTGGATGAGCGAGACGATCGACCTTTCGAAGGAAAAGAACTTCTTCGAGACCCGCGTGACGGAATACCAAAGCGCTTCGACGCTTAGCTGGGATTAGTCGTAAATTCGCAAGCCTGAAGGGCAAGTGAAGGAATCGCAAACGCTCCTTCGCTTGCGATTCAGGCTTGTGTATCCTCTGGGGATGATTCACGAAACTCCCCAGTCACTGCTCACCGTCGGCGTGGCTCGTTGCGACATCACGCCGCCGGTCGGCATTTATCACCGCATGTGGGGCGCGGCGACTCACGACCGTGCTGCCGGCATTCATCGGCCGCTGACGGCGACAGCGCTCTTCCTGTTGCCAACCAAGCAAGCCAGCGACGACGAACCCCAACCGCTCGTCATTCTTTCGCTCGATCATTGTCTCTTCGGCGAAACCGAAATCAAACTGCTGCGCGAAACGATTCTCAGTCGCGCGCGAGAACCGCTGCATCAGCTTCTCATCACCTTCACGCATACCCACGGCGCGGGATTGATGAGCCTCGATCGCGCTGAGTTGCCCGGGGGCGAATTGATCGAGCCGTATCTGCGCGACTTGGCTGGCAAGTGCGCGGACCTGGTGAATGAAGCCATGTTCAATCTGACCATGGCAACGATCACGTACCGCTATGGCCGCTGTTCCCTCGCGACGAATCGCGACTTTTGGGATGAGGAACGAAAACAGTTTGTCTGCGGCTTCAATCCAAGCGTGCCCGCCGATGACACGCTGCTGGTCGCTCGCATTACCAGCGTTACGGAACATGACCGACTGCTGGCCACGATCGTCAACTACGCTTGCCATCCCACGACGCTCGCCTGGGACAATCAACTCATCAGCCCTGACTACCTCGGCGCGCTACGGGAAGTTATCGAGCGAGAAACAACAGCCGTTGGAGAGTCGCCACCGCCCTGCATCTTTTTGCAAGGAGCCTCCGCCGAGCTCGGGCCCCGCGATGGCTTTGTTGGCGATCCCGCCGTCGCCGATCGCAATGGTAAGCAACTCGGCTACGCGGCTCTCGAAACGCTCACTGCCATGCCGCCGCCATTGTCGAGCCTGGTCTATCGCGGTCCGAAGGTTTCTGGCGCGACACTAGGAGTTTGGGAGCATGAGCAGCGAACGGAGCGACTCGAGCAATTGCGAGCAAGCGGCCTACGGCAGGAAGTTCTGCAACTCGAGTATCGCCAGGATCGGCCATCGCGCGCGGAAGCATCTGCGATTCTTGAGCAGCAGATCCAACGCAAAGAAGCCGCCATCGCTGCTGGCGACGACGCAACGGCTCGCGACGCTCATGCGTTAATTGAGCGGCAAACGCGGATGCTGCGGCGTATGGATGAGTTGCCGCCAGGGCAGTATCCGTACGTCATTCACGCCTGGCGACTCGGCGATGCCATCTGGCTCGGCGTGCGCGGCGAACTCTACAGCCAGTTGCAAACGGAGCTGCGCAGCCGATTTCCGGGCACGCCGATCATCGTGTTGACGTTGGTCGATGGCTGGGGGCCGTCGTATGTTGTACCGCAGGAAACCTACGGTCGCGGTTTGTATCAGGAATCGATCGCGGTCGTGGCGCCGGGATCGTTTGAGAAGATCGTTGCCGCGTGCGGCGAACTGATCCGACTACTGCTTTCCCGTTCGGCCGAGTCCTAGAAACAGGGCGAGCAAAATTGTATTTGGAGACAGCCACGTGAAACTTCGCTCGTGGTATGCCGTTCATGGCAAGCAAATTTCCGTGCCGAACCCGGCCGCGATTGTGCAATGCATTCAGCCAAGAGTCGCTGGGCTAACTCATGATTTCCACACGGCCGATGGCCGGTTGCGCCTGCTCATAGACGCAACTCCGATCGTATTGGTGCGGCGAATTTTTGCAGATGACGAAGAGTACCCCTGCAAGGGAAGCATTTGGGAGTCGCAGCTGATTGCATGGGGCGGCCCCCATGTCGAGCATGTCATCGCCCACGTTCGGCAATCGGTGCAATTGACGACGATTACTCCGCTGCCACTAAGCAGAGCGAACAGGCGGCTGGCCAGAATTTGCGAGCAGATTTGCGGTCAAATTGCTGCAGATTCGGACGGCCTGATTCAAGTCTTCCAAGAAGGCTTTTTCGATCGCCAAGGGAACGCGCTGTTGCCGTGTTCGCCGAAGCACTCTCTCAAAACGTCATAGCGAATTGCGCGCGGTAACCCACGCGCAGAGCTAACTAGTACTGCACCAAGCTGTACACATCGTACGGCTCGATGATCTTCCGGCCGTTCAGCGCGAGTAGTTCGATTGCGAACGCACAGGCGACGATCGTGCCGCCGCACTTTTCCACGAGCTGGGCACAAGCGCGAACCGTTCCGCCGGTGGCGAGCAGGTCATCGATTACGAGAACGCGTTGGCCGGCTTGCAGACCATCGACGTGCATTTCCAGCGTATCGCTGCCGTACTCGAGGTCGTAGTTGAACGTATGCCGATTGAACGGCAGCTTTCCCGGCTTGCGGATCGGCACGAAGCCGGCGCCCAGGGCGACCGCGAGCGGGGCCGCGAAAATGAAACCGCGCGCTTCGGCGGCGACGATTACATCGATGCGCTCAGAGGCAAACTTCTTGGCCAGCGTTTCGATCGCCGAACGAAAGGCCGCCGGCGCTGCGAGCAGCGGCGTGATGTCGCGAAACATGATGCCCGGCTTGGGAAAATCGGGAATGTCGCGAATGAAGCTCTTCAGATCGATGGCGTCGCTCATGGTGCGTCTAATAGTTCGGGAGACGAGTGGAAAGGGGCAAATATAGGCGATCACCGCTCGAAGTTCCACGCCGGCTGCTCGTACCGTTCCCGCAGCAAGCGCTCGGTCAATTCCCGCGGCCAATCTTGAAGGATTTCATTCGCCTGCCAGGCCGCGATCAAGGCTTGTCGCAGTTCGCCCGCCGACAACGCCAGGTTCATCACAAAATCACGGTGCGGTCGCTCCTCGCGATACTCCGGTTGCCGTGGCGGCGGTCGCAACAAAGATTCGATGCGACTCAGGTCAAAGTCATACAGCAGCGTGCCGTGATAGAGCAAAAAATTCCGTTTGCAGCGAAGGCTGTTGCCGGAAAATTTTCGTTCGCCGATGGCCAGGTCGCTGGTGCCGCGTGGGCGAACATTCGCGTCCGGCAGTTTGCGGTTCAGCGCGGCGGCGAGGGTGGTAAGAACCTCATGATGAGCCTGATCGAGCGCCCGCAAATGAGGCCGACGCTCGTAACTCAGCCGCAGCGAATACATCAAACAGCCCGGCCCGAGTAGCACCGTGCCACCGCCCGAAGTACGTCGCAAGATCGGCACGTCACCCGCACGCGACTCAAACACCTCTTCGGCCACTTTTCCCGATCGTCCCAGCACCACGGCCCATTGCGGGCATTCCCACACCCGCAGCAATTCGGCAGCGCCGGGCTGGTCGTCGACCGATTCCAGCAGCGCTTCGTCGAGGGCCAGGTTCTCGGCCGCGGTTGGCAAGGTTAGATCGAGCAGTTGCATTGGATCAATGGGCCCCTACAAGAAAACTGCCTGCGAGCCTAAACTGAAGGGACGCTCGTTGTAAATGGCTGTGATCCCGGAGTTTGTGCTGGAGTTCTTTGCATGTCTTCGCCCGATGCTGCTGACCCGAAGCCGGTCGAAGCCAAACGCCCCTACGAGCCGCATCTGCCACCGGTAGAAGCGCCCACCGGCGCGTTCATCATGCAGCTGTTCCTCATTCCGGTGGCCATTGTCTCGATCGTTGTGCTCCTCTGGCTGTCGTTTAGTTGGCTCGCGCAGGCGGGGCGTGACGATCCCAAGAAACTAGTTGACGAACTCTGCCGCGGCACCGATGTGAGCTGGCAAAGCGCCTACACGCTCGCTGAGCTCCTCCGCAGCCCTGATCCGCGGTACGACGAACTCCGCCGCGATGACAAACTCGTGTCCGAACTCGTTTCGCTCGTCGAAGCCGATCTGAAGCAACCGCTCAAAGGTGGTGGCGACAAAGGGGATCGCGCCCGCATCGAACGCCGGATGTTTCTCTGCCGCGCGCTGGGGGCTTTCACGATTCCTGATGCCGCGCCGTTGTTGGCCAAGCTCGCGAACGAAGAACACGATCCCATGGAAGTCGAAGTCCGACTGGCCGCCCTCGAAGGTCTCGCCACGCTCGCGCGAAACGTGGGGCCTGCAGTATTGCGGAAAGATGAAAAAGTGGTGCAAGCCGTCCTCGAGGCCTCGCGCTCGACTGACGACACTGCCACGTCGCGACCTGCCGACAAAGAAAGCGAGTACCGTCCGCGGTCCGAAGTGCGAGCGGTGGCTGCCTTCACGCTCGGCGTAATCGGCGGCGAAGAAGCCAAACGGCGGCTGACGATCATGCTCAGCGACGGCTATGCGGCCGCTCGCTACAACGCGGCAACGGGCCTTTGTCGCCAAGGTGACGAAACGGCGCTACGTGTGCTGAAGGAAATGCTCTCGCCCGTGAATCCTCATGCGGACAAAGACGAACGCTACGCCGCCGACAAAGATCGCAAGCGCGTCGCCGTTCTCGTGGCCGGCATTCAAGGCGCAGTGACGCTGACCGAGCAAAATCCGCAAGCCGATAAGGCGCCGATTATCGCCGCACTCAAGAAGCTGGCCGAGGCGCCTTTGGATGATCCAACGACGGGAATTAAATCCGATCGCAGCAAGGTGAAGAACCTCGCCGCGGAAGCGTATCGGCGGATGGAAGCGAAGAAATAGCCGCCTGTTATCCTGCCTCGACCGTTGCGGTTGAAACATACCAGGCGGGATGCCGCTGGGAACTTGGGTCCCGCGTTTGCCAGGAATCGTCCGATGTCCGTTGCTTCCAATTCAACCATTCCGCCGATCGCGAGCAGGCGTCCGCGACGCTCGCTACTGATTGCCGGCGGGATTGCCGCGTCCTTCACGGCCCTGGCCATTTACCTGCAACTCGACGCCACTGCCATCGGCGAAACGATTCCTTTTTTCGACGGCGCGGTCATCAATGTCGGCACTGTCTTTTCGTGCGGCATCGCTGCTTTCAGTTTGTACGTTTGGTTTTGCTGGTTCAGCGGCTTTTCGTTCCAGGCGCGGCGTATTGGCTTCATCATTCCGCTGCTGCTGCCGATCATCGGCGTGGCCACGTTTCGTTACGAAGGCGTCGATGGCTACATGAAGCCGACGTTCGTTCCTCGCTGGCGTCGAGCGCATGAAGCTGCCCTCGCGGGCAAACCGGTTGCCGCGAAAGCGCCCCAGCCAGCAGGCGCGGAAAAGGAAGGAACGGCCGCTGCTGTTCCCGCAGTGCCGACCGTTGATCTGCGTACCGAAACGGCGAACGACTTTCCGCAGTTCCTGGGTCCGCAGCGGACCAATTATTTGCCCGACGCTAAACTAGCGGACGATTGGAACGACTCGCCGCCGAAGGAAATCTGGCGGCGCGACATCGGTCCTGGTTGGTCTGGATTCGCTTGCCGCAATGGCTTTGCGGTGACGCTCGAACAGCGCGGCAGCGACGAATGGGTCACGTGCTATTCGCTCGCGGATGGTGAGCTGATGTGGCACCACTCCGCGCCGGGTCGTCACGAAGAGACCATCGGTGGACTCGGCCCGCGCTCGACCCCGGTCATCGATGGCGGCCTGGTCTTCGCGCAAGGAGCGACCGGGCTGGTGCGTTGTATCGACGGCGCGACGGGAAAACTCGTCTGGCAGGATGATTTACTGGAGCGCTACGGCCTGTCGCAATCGCTCAGCGAAGCCGCGGTGAAATGGGGTCGAGCGGGTTCGCCTCTCATTGTCGGCGACCTGCTGATCGTTCCCGCAGGCGGCAAAGGCAGCAACGTGCGTACGCTGATTGCCTATCACAAGCGAACCGGCGAAGTTGCCTGGGAAGCCGGCAATGATCAGGTTAGTTATGCGTCTCCCGTGCTCGCCACGCTCGGCGGCGAAGAGCAGATATTGTATGTCAGTGAGAAAAAAGTCGCCGGCTACGACGTGACGTCTGGCAAAGAATTGTGGCAGCACGATTGGCCCAGCCACAGCAACGTCGATGCTAATTGCTCGCAGAGCATTCGGCTGCCGGGCGATCGCGTGCTGGTGAGCAAGAGCTACGGCACGGGTGGCGCGCTGCTGCAAATCAAGTGCGAGGAAGGGAGTTGCTCGGCCGAGCCGATTTGGGAAAGTCGCCGCGTGCTCAAGACCAAGTTCACCAACGCGGTAGTGATCGATGGTTTTGCTTATGCATTGAGCGATGGCATTTTGGAATGCGTTGATTTGGAAACCGGCAAACAAAAATGGCGCGGCGGGCGTTATGGCCATGGACAGATGCTGGGGGCGGGAGACAAACTGCTGGTGTTGGGCGAGGACGGTGAACTGATGCTCGTCGCTGCCGACCCCAAGAAATTCCGCGAGCTCGGCAAGATTGAAGCGCTCCCCGGAATCACCTGGAACAACCTCTGCCTGGCCGGCAACCGCCTGCTCATTCGCAATGGCAAACAAGTCGCCTGCTATGACGTCCCTTGACCTTTCTGGCCAGACAGCCCTCGTCACCGGCGCAAGCGGCGGCATCGGCCGAGCAATCGCGCTGTCTTTGGCAACGGCTGGCGCGGATGTCATTGTTCATGGATGTCGCAATCTCGAATCGCTGGAAAAGTTAGCCGCGGAAATCCAACAACTAGGTCTAAAAGCTTCGATTCTTAAGGCCGATCTCGCCGATGCGGCAGCGATCGAAAAGCTTGCCGCCGCGGCCTGGCAGTGGCAGGGAAAGCTCGATTTGCTGGTGAACAACGCCGGCGCGGATGTGCTGACCGGCGATGCCGCGAAATGGTCGTTTGAAAAGAAACTCGCGCAGCTGTGGCAGGTCGATGTGCTCGGCTGCGTGACTTTATCTCGTTTGCTCGGACCACGAATGCGCGAGCGCGGCAGCGGCTCGATTCTCAACATCGGCTGGGATCAGGCCGAGCGAGGCATGGCCGGCGACGCCGGCGAAATGTTCGGCACGATCAAAGGCGCCGTGATCGCGTTCACGCGAAGCTTGGCTCAATCCCTGGCTCCGCAAGTGCGCGTGAATTGCCTCGCGCTCGGCTGGATCCGTACGGCTTGGGGCGAGCAGAGCTCCGACTACTGGCAGGAGCGGGCCAAACTAGAATCTCTGCGCGAGCGCTGGGGAACCCCCGCCGATGTCGCCGCAGCCGTCACTTTTCTCGCCTCTCCCGCGGCCGACTTCATCACCGGTCAGGTCATCGACCTCAACGGCGGCTTCCGCTTTGGCGCGAAACGATAATCGCCCGGCACCGGCCACAACGCGGAACCGCGCAATCGGTAAACGTGTTAAATTAGGATGAACTTTCGGGCGATCCGGCTACACTAACCCAGGGACAGGGTATGTCCCGGCAAATCCCACACTCCAACCACCTGCATAACCGGTAATCTCCTCCCAGCAAACTTCCACAACACATTCCGGGAATTAGGCTTAGATCAGCAGCACCGCTCGCCCTCTCTCGCCTGCGGCTGCCGACGACCTGCTCCCGACCGACATCAGCCTGCCCTTATTACGGATAGCCAGATTCCATGAGTGCTGACCAAACCGCGGCCGCCGGTGTTACTGCGGCCGATGCCACGGCGATCCGCCGTTTGAGCGAAGCGCGCGACAAGATCGTCGAACAGCTATCGCAAGTCATCGTCGGCCAGACCGCGGTGATCGACGAACTGTTGATCTCCCTTTTCGCTCGCGGTCACTGCCTGCTCGAAGGTGTTCCCGGTCTCGCCAAGACGCTGCTCATCAGCACGCTGGCTCGCTCGCTGAACCTCACGTTCAGCCGCGTGCAGTTCACACCCGACTTGATGCCGGCCGATATCACCGGCACCGACATCATCGAAGAGAACCGCTCGACCGGTGCTCGCGAACGCCGCTTCCTCGAAGGGCCGTTGTTCTCGAACATGATCCTGGCGGACGAAATCAACCGCACACCGCCGAAGACGCAGGCTGCGCTCCTCGAAGCGATGCAAGAACGCCAGGTGACGGTCGGCCGCACGCGGCATCCGCTTACCGATCCGTTCTTTGTGCTCGCGACGCAAAACCCGATCGAACAAGAAGGAACGTACCCGCTGCCCGAAGCGCAGCAGGACCGCTTCATGTTCAAGGTCTTCGTCCACTATCCGAGCTTCATGGAAGAGTTCGAAGTCGCGCGGCGAACCACGGCGATTCAGATCGATCGCATTCAGCCGGTGCTCTCGGGTGATGAGATCATCGCGTTGCAGAAAGTCGTACGCGAGGTGCCGGCCAGCGATCACGTCATTCGTTATGCACTTTCACTCGTGCGACAAACACGTGTGGGAAGCGCGGGCATTCCTGATTTCGTCAACGATCAACTCGGCTGGGGCGCTGGACCGCGTGCCGTGCAATTTTTGATTCTCGGCGGCAAAGCTCGTGCACTGTTGCGAGGCCGGACGCATGTGACGACCGACGACATTGCCGCGCTGGCCAAGCCGGTGTTGCGACATCGCTTGACGGTGAACTTCGCCGCTCAGAGCGATGGCATTTCGGCCGACAACATCATCGACAAGCTGGTTTCGGTGACGCCCACGAAAGAAGACGAACTGACCAACGATGCCCGATTCAAAAAAATATTTGCATCCTGAGGCGATCAAGCGGATCTCTCGGTTGGAAGTACGGGCGCGGCACATCGTCGAAGGATTTCTTTCGGGTATGCACCGCAGTCCTTACTTTGGGCAATCGGTCGAGTTTCTGCAGCATCGCGAATACGTGATCGGCGACGATCTCCGCCACGTCGACTGGAAAGTCTGGGCGCGGCAAGACCGTCTCTACATTAAGCAGTTTGAAGAAGAAACAAACCTCCGCTGCAACCTGCTCGTCGATATCTCGAAGAGCATGACCTACGGCAACGGCGTGTTTAACAAGTTCGAATATGCGGCGACGCTCGCTGCCACGCTTGGCTATCTCATTCTGCGGCAGCAGGATTCTGTCGGCTGCGTCACGTTCGACGATCGCGTCCGCATGACCGTGCCGAATCGTTCGCAGCACAATCACATTCTGTCGATCACCGCCGCCCTGGGCGCCCAGCCGCAAACTGATAAGACCGACATGTATGCCGTGCTGCGGGCCGCAGCCGAAACCTTGCCGCGGCGCGGCATGGTGGTGCTCGTTTCCGACCTGCTCGCCGATCGGCCTGGTTTGATCAAAGGTCTGCGGATGCTGCGGCAGCGTGGGCACGACGTTCTGGTTTTCCATGTGATGGACGATGACGAACTCGACTTTCCGTTCAACGGCCCGATGCGTTTCGACGGCCTCGAGAGCGACGACTTTTTGAACTGCAATCCGCGAGCTCTCCGCGAAGGTTACCTCGCCGCGCTGCAAGCCTTTCTCGACGAAGTCCGCCGGGAATGCGCCAAAGCCGCCTGCGACTACGCCCTCGTTCGTACCAGCGATCACATGGATGCGGTCCTAGCAACTTACTTAAGCAAACGACTCGCCGTCATGAACCGGCACTGAGGAATTGCAGATGTCAGATTGCAAATCGCAGATTGAAAACGTTCCTGTCTCAAAACTCAAAACTTAGAACTCAGAACTTCCCCCCGTGCAATTCGTCCATCAAGCACTCATCGGCGGCTTTTTGCTGGCAATCCTGCCAGTGTTGATCCATTTGATCAACATGATGCGCCACAAGCGCGTCCAATGGGCCGCCATGGAGTTCTTGCTGGCCAGTTACAAAAAGCACCGGACCTGGGTTTGGCTGAAGCAACTGTTGTTACTGCTGTCGCGGATGGCGATCATCGCGCTGATCGTCGCCATGCTCGCGCAGCTGAAGACCAAGGATCAATGGCTCGCACTCTTCGGCGGCAAGGTGACGCATCACTATGTGGTCGTCGACGATAGCTACTCAATGTCCGACCGGATTGCCGGCGCGAGTGCACTCGACATGGCCCGGCTGGCGACGCGTTCGATTGTCACCAAAGCCGGCCAGCAAGACGGTCAGCACAAACTGACGCTCATTCGCTTCTCACAAGTCAAACCCGCCGCAGAGGGCGGCAGTGAAAAAGTTTCCGCCGCCGCGCAAGCCGATTTCAATGCCGAAACGCTGAATGCGAAGTTCGACGAAACGCTCGAACAAAAGCAACGACTCTTCGAAGCCACTTCGCTCGCTCTCACGCCTGGCGATTCGCTCACCGCGGTGAAACAGCTGATGAGTCAGGGACGCGACGAGACGAGCATCGTCTATTTGCTGTCCGACTTCCGGCAGAAAGATTGGGAAAGTCCGCAGGAACTCCGCCAGGCCTTTATCGACATTCAAGAGCTCGGCGCCGAGATTCACTTGGTCGACTGTGCTCGTTCGGCGGCTGCCAATCTCGGCATTGTCGACATCGTCCCCGCCGACGAAACCCGGGCAGCCGGTGTGCCGTTGTTTGTCTTCGTCAGCGTGCGCAACCACGGCACAAAATCGGCCAGCAAAGTACAAGTGAAAGTTCGCTCGACGGTTTACGAAGAAGCCGCCGCTGGCGGAGCAAGCCCAGAGCAACTCGGCAGCACAACTGAAGAAATCGCGACGCTGCTGATCGACGAAATCGGCCCGGGCGAAACCATCACTCGCCGAGTGCAGGTCTTTTACACACAGCCCGGCAAGCATGTTGTCGAAGCCGTTTTGCCCGAAGATCCGATCGAAGCCGACAACCGCCGGTGGTGCGTGATCAATTTTCCCACCGGCGAAAAGACACTCGTCATCGACGGCACGACCGAGCAGTTGCACTCCTACTATCTACAGATCGGCTTTCGGCCGTTGCAGAAGTCGAACACGGGCATTCAGCCCGACAATCAGCCGGTGGCGTTCCTCCGCGACGCCAAGCCGGAGATGCTCAATCAATATTCAACGATCTACCTACTCGACGTGCCGCGACTCGATGGTCGCGCCGCCGAATCGCTCGAAGCCTACGTCCGCGGTGGCGGCGGCCTGGCGATCTTCGTCGGCCCGAACACGCTGACCGACTATTACAACAACAGTCTCTATCGCGGCGGCCAGGGTTTGCTGCCGGCGCCACTCGCCGACGAAGCCGATTTGATCGACGACATCGACGGCTCGACGCCGGACCTCGATCTCGAAAAGCATCCGATCTTTGATTTCTTCCTTGCCGAAGCCAATCCGCTGCTCCGCGGTGTGACCGTTCGCAAATTCCGCCGCCTGCCGCCAAAGTGGGAACCCGCGCCCGAAAGCGGCACCGCGATCATCGGCCGGCTGCGTGATAAGAGCCCGCTCTTCATCGAGAAGCAGTTCGGCAAGGGGAAAGTGCTCCTCTGCACGACGACCGCGGCGCCGATTTGGAACGACTGGGCGAAAAATCCCAGCTTCGTGGTGCTCGCGCTCAAAATGCAATCGCATCTTGCCTCGCCGCGGCGTCTTGATGATCCGCGCCTCGTCGGCACCCCGCTCGAAGTGCAAGTTCCCGCCGCGCAATATCGCAGCGAGATGAACTTCGTCCTCCCGGGTCAAAAAGAGGGCATCCGCTTCAAAGTGGCCCGTAATGCCGAGAAGGAAAATGATCTCCTCTCCGCGCATGTCGGCATCGGCTTGCTCGAAGGCCGGCGCAACACCGAAACCGACCGCACCGGCATCTACGAGGCCTGGCCGCAGCTGCTGAAGGGGGATATCGATCTGCGCCGCTGGGCTCTGAATGTCGATCCTGACGAAGGCAACCTCGCCCGCCTCACTGCCGATGAAGTGCTGAAGAAAATCGTACCAGTTCGTGCTCAACATCACATCGCCGAACAATATCAGCAAGGCGAAGCGGTGGCCTCTGGATACAACTTGAGCATGCTCGTGATGGGAATTCTCGTCGCGTTGCTCATCGGCGAACAAGCCTTGGCCTACTCGACCAGTTACCATCCTCTTCGCCCCTCTGTTGCTGCGACGCAGGTTGCGGCCGGAGGTCGAGGATGAATCCTGGAGCAGTTTATTATCAGCTGGCGCGGCAGGAGTCATTCTCCGAGTGGTGGCATTGGTTGCTGCTGCTGGGCGTAATCATTGCGATCGTTTCGTACGTCATTTGGATGTACCGCAAGGACAGCTTTGAGTTGGCCACCGGCACGGCAATCCTGCTCGGCGGTCTGCGGCTGTTCGCCCTCCTCGGCATCCTGCTGTTCTTTTTGCAGCTCGAAAAGCGAACGCAAAAAACGCTAGTGAAAAACTCGCGGGCCTTGCTGCTCGTCGATACCAGTCAAAGCATGGGGCTGCGCGATACTGACTCGACGTCGGTCCCCGCAATGCCGAGTCGCGTCGAGCAACTAGTCCTCGAACTCAAGAGCGGCAAGCTGCTGCCCGAACTGCGCAAGCAGCACGATGTCGTTGTCTATCGCTTTGACCAGGCCGAAGCACCGGTCGAGGTCGCTTCGTTACCAAAACTTCCCTCCGCAGACGCTGAAGCCGAAAATCGGACGCCGCAGCAAGAGCTCGATAATTCACTCGCTGGAGCACGGCGACTCGCGATGATTGCCGCCGGTGTGGTCGGAGCTGCTGCGATTGCCGGCTTGATCTATTTGCTGCAAGGCCGCGGGCAGAAGCTTCGCACGAAAGAAACCATGCGGGCCGGCGCGGAACAGCAATCCTATTCGCTGCTGGTGAGCGTGGTCTGCTTGATCGTCGCCGCGGTGATCTTCGGTACGGCGAATCTCCTCCATCCCGAAATCGGCTTCGGCGCGATCCTCGGCCTGTCGAAGCCGTCGGCTCGCTCGGTTGAAAAAGAAGAGAAGCCCGCCGAACTCCCACCGATCGATTGGACGGCTTCGCTGTTGCCGCGCGGCGTGGAAACTCGCCTCGGCGACAATCTAAAGGCACTCATCGACAAGGAACGCGGTGGGCCGATCGCGGCGATCGTCGTCTTTTCGGATGGCGGCAACAACGCCGGCCTCGATCCCACCGTTGCAGCTACCGTCGCCGCCGATTCGCTCGTGCAGATCTACAGCGTCGGCCTCGGCAGCGACAAGCGACCGGCCAACATCCGCGTCGTCGATGTCGAAGCCCCCGAAAAAGTCTTCCCCGGCGACAAGTTCACCATCAAGGGCTACGTCCAAGGCGTCGGCTTGAATTCGCCCGCGCTCACCGCCGAGCTCGTATCGACCGATGCCCAAGGCCAAGGCGAGAAACTTGAGGACGAGAAGACCGTCAACATCGGCACGACTGGTCAGATCGTGCCAGTTGAGTTCGAACTGAAGCCCGAAGAGCAAGGCGTGCGGCTGTTCAAGCTCCGCATCAAGCCCGATGCCCGCGAGATCGAAAAGCGGGACAACGAGAAAATCACCAAGGTCGAGATCGTCGACCGCAAGACGAAAGTCCTGCTCCTCGCCGGCGGCCCGACGCGCGATTTCATCTTTTTGCGGAATCAACTCTTCCGCGACAAGGAATCGACCGTCGATGTCATACTGCAATCGGCTAGGCCGGGTATTTCGCAAGACGCGCACGAGATTCTGACCGAGTTCCCCAAGGAACCCGATGAACTGTTCACTTACGACGCGGTGATTGCCTTCGATCCTGACTGGGAAGCGCTCGATGATGAACAAGTCGAGTTGCTCGAAAAATTCGTAGCCGAAAAAGGTGGCGGTCTGATCGTCGTTGCCGGTCCCGTCTTCACGCCGCAGTGGTCTAGTCGCCGCAAGGGTGATCCGCGGATCGACACGATTCGCAACCTCTATCCCGTCGCGTTTTACTTCCAAGGATCGGCCACGCTCAGCCTTGGCCGGTTTGGTTCCGATAAGCCTTGGCCACTCAACTTCAGCCGCGAAGGCGAGGAAGCCGAGTTCCTTTGGATCGATGATTCTGCCGAAGCCAGCAAGCGCGCCTGGTCGCAGTTCGACGGCGTGTTTGGTTACTACGCGGTGAAAGATCCGAAGCCAGGGGCCCGCGTGTATGCCCGCTTCAGCGACCCCGATACTGCGCTCGATAACGAGCTTCCGATTTACTTCGCCGGCCAATTTTATGGTTCGGGCCGAGTCTTCTTCATGGCGAGCGGCGAGATGTGGCGGGTCCGCTCGGTGGAAGACACTTACTTCGAATCGTTTTATACCCGTTTGATCCGTTGGGCTTCCGAAGGGCGTCGCCTCCGCGATTCCAGCCGCGGCGTGCTGCTAACGGATAAAGACCGCGCCCTCCTCGGCGACGCGATTGCCGTTCGCGCAGTGCTGCAAGATGCACAGTTCAAACCGCTGCACGCCGAACAAGTCGCCGCGACGGTTATTCAGCCCGATAGCACGCGGATTCCGCTCGTCATGAAAAAGACAAAGGATGCCGAACGCCAAGGCACCTTCAGCGAGCAATTTATCGCGCTGCAAGAAGGTGATTACCAGATCGAACTGCAGCACCCCGCAGCGGCCGATCAGATTCTGCTGCGCAGCGTCCGCGTTCGCATGCCGGCACTCGAAACCGAACGGCCCGAGCGGAACGACAAGCTGCTGATCGACCTCACCGACCGCGCCGGCGGCAAGTACTTTGTCGGCCTCGACGCGGCGCTGCAAGGGAAATGGATCGGCCAGGAGAAAAACGAACCGAACCAGTCGCTCGTCCAATTCATCAAGCCGCAAGATCAGCGCAACGTGCTGCCGGGGACTCCCGACCGCAACTTTGATCGCCTGCTGATGACTTGGCTGATGGGATTGATCTGCGGTGGGCTCTGTTTGGAATGGCTCATCCGGCGATTGAGCAAACTGGCGTGATTTTTCACAATGAACCATCTCCCCGACGAGGGGACTAACGCATATGTCAACCACAGCCAACATCGTGCCTCGCACCGCAGACTCGGCGCTCGCCGCCGACGTCCGCTCGGTGCTGGCCGGTTTGCGCTGGCGGATCCAGGCCTATTTGTGGCTCGAGGGGCTCTCCCTCGCCGTGATTTGGCTGGGAGCGACGTTCTGGATCGCCCTGGGTCTCGACTATTTGCCGGTTCTCGTCGGCGCGAGCGAAATGCCGCAGTGGACGCGGGCGATTCTGCTGCTGGTGATGGCCGGCGGCTTTGGCTACATCCTCTATCGCTGGGTATTCGAGCGATTGTCAGCGCCCCTCAGCGACCGCAGCATGGCCATGTTGCTGGAACGCCGATTTACCGATTTCAACGATACGCTGATGACCTCCGTCGAACTAAGCCAGCGCCGGCCCGAAGACATGGAGTTCAACGAAGAGATGTTCGCCCGCACGTCGGCCCTTGCGCGCGACTTGCTGCCGAAGATCCGCTACGGCAGCGTGTTCAACATCGGCCGCCTCGTACTATTCATGTTTCTCGCGTTTGGACTGATCGGCTCGATTGCGGCTTTCGGCGTGACGAACCCCAATACGCTCCGCAAAGGCATCGAACGGATTGTCCTGCTGCAAGATCAAGCCTGGCCGCGCCAAGCGTCGATCAGCATTGTCGGCATTGAAGTGCAACGCCCGGCCACGACCGATGATCCCGCGCCGCGGCCGTTGTCGCTGCCGTTCGACGAAAACCGCAAGGTGAAAGTCGCCAAAGGCGCCAACGTCACGCTCCGCGTGCAAGCCAAGTTGCCACCCGACGCCAAAATAGCACCGGAAAACTGCACCGTTTACTACAACAGCCAAGGTCGCGAAGGGATTCGCAGCGAACGAGGCCGCGTTGCGATGACGCTGTTTCGCGATCAAGCGAGCGCCCGCAACTTCTGGCTGGAAGAAAAACCGTTTAAGGGAATTCTCTCGACGCTGTCGTTCGATGTCGTCGGCTACGATCACCGCGTGCGCGACTATCGCATCGAAGTCGTCGAAAGCCCAGCCGTTGTCGAGACGAAGCTTGACCTAGTTTATCCGACGTACATCGTCGACGAGGCGACCAGCAGCTACCTGCCGAAGCTCGACAAGGAGTATCTCCCGTCGGGTGAATTCCAACCGGCGGGAACGCATGTTTCGCTAAAATTCCGCGCGAGCAAACCGATTCGAGAAGCGACGATCATCGATCCCGAGGCGAAAAGAGAAGCCGATGAACAGGCGCAATCCAAAGATCCTGTGCAGGTTGCGAAGGCCCGCGAAGTTGTTTGGAAGTATGCCATGGTGATGGATCAAGCCGATCCGTCGCGGTTCCACTGTGACCTGGGCAATCTGGCGAAAAATATCGCACTTGAAGTTTCGCTGATCGACACCGACGGCGTGACCACCGAACAGCCGCATCGCGTCTTCCTCTCGATCATCGATGATCAGCCACCGCAGGTCGACGTCACCCTCAAAGGCATCGGCAGTTCGGTCACACCGAACGTCCTCATTCCGCTCCGCGGCAAAATTGCCGACGACTACGGCATCGAGCAGAAGGGCGAAAAGGACCAGGCCGTTTCCGTCGCCCGCCTGCAAATTCAAACAGCTGATCGAGTCGATCCCAAGTCGCTGCCATTCAATCTGAAGAAAGCCGGCGAGGTCGAAGAAGATTTCGACTTCCGCGCGCTCCGTTCGCAGGATCGAGCGCTCGAATTGCAACCCAAAGGCAAACTGATTCTCAATGTTCGCGCACGCGATCGCTTCAACCTCAAAGGAAGCGAACCGCACGAAGGCGCGAGTCAAATCTACACGCTCGATGTCGTCACGCCGGAAGAACTGCTAGCGCAACTCGAAGTTCGCGAGATCGGCCTGCGACGGCGAATGGAGCAAGTCGTCGAAGAGATGAATCAACTCCGCGATTCGCTCCTGCGCTTCAAGGCCAGCCTCTCGCCCATGGCAGCAGGCAAAGAACCTGCGGCAGCTGACGAGGGCGAAGGCGCGAAGAGTCCCGAAGACGTTTTGCGGGCTAAGATCGCTCTCCGCCGGAGTCGCGTGACGCAAGCGATTAACCAGAGTGAAAAGTCCGGCCAAGAAACGCTCGGCGTGGCCCTTGGCTTTGAAACCATTCGTGAAGAGCTAATCAACAATCGCGTTGATACCGAAGACCGCAAAAAGCGACTGAAGGAGCAAATCGCCGATCCGCTGAAGACGATTTGCGCGACGTCGTTCCCGGCCCTCGATAACCAGCTGAAGGCCCTCGACGAAGCCCTGGAGAAGCTAGCTGCCGGCAACCCGCCCGAAAACCTGGCAGACGATGCCCTGACTCAGGCCACCGATACCATCGCCGAACTCGACGCGGTGCTGCAGAAGATGCTCGATTTGGAAACTTTTAACGAATTGCTTGATATCGTACGCGATTTGCTGGGAGATCAGGAAAAGCTGATCGACCGGACCAAAGCCGAGCGGAAACGACAAGCGTTGGAAGAACTCAATAAATAATGCTGATGACCCGGACTATTCGTTTTAGCCATAATCAATTGGCGGCCCTTGAAAAAAGCGGCTACAACGAAGGCTCGGATCAATCGGGATCGGTGGAATAAGGATCGGTGGACCATGGTCGCACAAATCGCCCCCCGCAACTGCATCCCCGCCTCGCTGGCCGGGGCCTTCGTAGCGTTGCTGGCTGTGTGGCAGGTGGCTGCTCCCATCGTTGCGCAGGACGTGCCGCAACCGGCTTCGCCTGGTGCCCCCACCATTGCTAATGATCTGTCCCTCGAGCAAGAGCGGCTCGCCAGTAAGTATGCCCGGCTCGAAGAGCTCCTTCTCAAGATGTCGTCGATCGAAGGGGCGACCAATCCGCGCCGCGCAGCGCTGCTGCTGCGGGCCGTTGAGCAATCGAAAGAAAAACTGACCAAGACCCAGCTCGAATCGGTCGTAAAGCTCCTCGGTCAGAAGCAACTCAAGCGGGCTATCGATGGCCAAACCACGGTGCAGACCGATCTGAAGTCGCTCCTCGATCTGCTCATGAGCGAAGACCGCAGCGACCGCCTGAAGAGCGAGCAGCAGCGGATCAAGGAATACATCAAGGAAGTCGAACGACTGATCCGCCTGCAAAAGTCGCTGGAAGGTCAGACCGAAGGGGGCGCCGAGTTGGAGCGCGTCGCCAAGGAGCAAAAGAACCTGACCGAACGTACCGACGAACTCGCCAAGAAGATTCAGCAGCAAGAAGAAGGTGGCGCGAAGCCGGCAGATCCCAAGGAAGGTGAGGAGAACCCCGGTGAACAGAAGCCGGGAGAGCAGAAACCTGGCGAACAGAAACCTAGTGATCAAAAACCGGGTGAAGAAAAGCCTGGAGAGCAGAAGCCCGGGGATCAAAAGCCAAGTGAAGGGAAGCCCGGCGAACAAAAGCCCGGGGAGCAGAAACCGGGCGATGAGAAGCCAGGAGAGCAAAAGCCTGGAGAACAGAAACCAGAAGACACAAAGCCTGGCGATCAAAAGCCCGAAGATAAGAAGCCAAGCGAACAAAAGCCCGGTGAACAGAAGCCGGAAGACAAAAAACCCGGAGAGCAGAAACCCGGAGAGCAGAAACCCGGAGAGCAGAAACCGGGCGAGCAGAAACCGGGCGATCAGAAACCGGGCGATCAGAAACCGGGCGATCAAAAGCCAAGCGATCAAAAGCCAAGCGATCAAAAGCCAAGCGATCAGAAACCGAGTGAGCAAAAGCCAAGTGAATCGGGCGAACAAAAGCCTGGTCAGCCAGGTGATCAGCAACAACAGCAGCAGCAACAGGATCAAAAGAAGCAGGACAACCCTGCTCGCAAGCGTTTAGAGCAAGCCGAGCAAAAGATGCGCGACGCGCAGAAGAAACTCGCCGAAGCCAAGCGGAAAGAATCGGCTGAGGAACAACGGCAGGCCAAGGAAGAACTCGAAAAGGCTAAAGCCGAGCTCGAGCAGATTCTGCGGCAGTTGCGCGAAGAAGAAGTCCAGCGCACGCTCGCGGCCCTCGAAGCCCGCTTCCGTAAGATGCTCGAAATGCAACTCAAGGTTTACGAAAAGACCCGCACGCTCGATCAGGTCGCCGCGGCCAATCGGGGCGATCAGTTCGTCGTCGAATCCGGCAAACTCGGTTTCGACGAACAGAAGATCGCCGTCGAGGCTCGCAAGGCTCTCGCACTGCTCCAGGAAGAAGGGTCCAGCATTGCCTTTCCCGCCACGGTCGAGCAGATGGAAGAAGACATGCTCGACGTTGCCAATCGCCTCGCCGAAACCAAGGTCGACGACATCACGGTCGGCCTGGAAGAGGACATCATTGCTTCGCTCGAAGAAATGATCGCCGCCCTCGAGAAGGCCCAGCAAGATGCCGACCAGAAAAAACAAAAGCAGCAACAACAGCAACAGCAGGATCAACAAAAACAAGAACAGCCGCTGGTCGACAAGATCGCCGAGCTAAAGATGATCAAGTCGCTGCAGGAAAGGGTGAACAAGCGGACCAGCCGCTATGCCCGCCTGCTCGACGACGATCAGGATCCCGTCGGCCAAGCCAGCAGCGAAGACCTCAAAATCGCTTTGAAATCGCTCGGTGAACGCCAAAAAGAGATTTTCGGCATTACCCGCGACATCATCCTTGAGAAGAATAAGTAGTAGCCCCTTTTCGGGTTTGAGTTCATTCCTTTTGGGAAAGCATTCCATGCAACGCAGCAATTGCCTCCTCACGGCAGTGGTCATGACGGCCGGGCTGTTTGTCACGACGCTATGCTTTGGCGCCGATGGTCCCGCGGATGAACTCCAGAAAAAGGCCAGTTGGGCGCCGCCTTCAGCCGCTGAGGTAAAGTCGCAGCTCGACGATCTGCTTACGGCCCGCTCGGCCGACGAAGCGCAGAAGTTGAAGATCTCGCTCCTCTGGCCAGAAGGTCAAATGGATATCGATCCGAGCGACGTACTCGAACGGGTCGCCGCCTCGCTTGCCGTCCTCGAACCCGATGCGGCAGCCATCTACGAACTGACTCAGCAGCCAGCCAGCGCGGTAAAGGTTCCTGCTTTCACGATCCTCACCGACGAAAACGTGCCGGTCTTCATCCGCGGCAATCTCAAACTGCAAATCGCCCGTTGGCTGACGCAGCACGAACACGTCGACGAAGCGCTTGAAATGGTCGCCGACCTCAAGCCCGCCGACGTTGTCGATCCGGCTTCACTCCTCTTCTATCAGGCGCTCGGTCATCATCGGCTGCTGGAAAAAGAAAAGTGCTTGAAGCAGGTCTCGCTGCTGCTCGAAAACGAATCAACCATTCCCCGCCGTTACGCGACCATCGCTCGCCTGATGGAAGCCGACATCAAGCCACTGAAGGTGGACTCGCTCGATGAAGTGGCGCGCCTGATGGACGATATTCGCCGCCGCCTCGATCTGGGCCGTGCGGGAAAGAAGGTTCGAGACGAGGAAGACGCGGTCATCGCCAAGCTGCAAAAAATGATCGAGGACATGGAACAGCAGCAGCAACAGCAACAACAGCAGCAGCAATCGTCCGGTAGCCAAGGTGCGCCCAAGCCAGCCAACGCGATGCAAGACAGCAAAGCCGCCGAACTAAAAGGTGAAGGCAAAAGCGACAACCGCGCGATCGGTAAGAAGGACGGCTGGGGCAACTTGCCGCCGAAAGAACGGCAGGAAGTGCTCCAACAGATCGGCCGCGACTTGCCAGCCCATTTCCGTGAAACCATCGAAGAATATTTCAAGCGCCTCGCCCAGGACGGCGTCAAGTAAGGGATAGTAGCCGCTCATGGGGATCATTTCCGTTTACGCAGTCCTGGCGCTCGCCACGGCCACACCCGCCGCCGATGTGCAGGTCAAATTGCTCCGCGGCAGCGATGTCGGCGGCCACCTGGTTGCCGCATCGGCAGAAAAGCTCACGCTGAAGAGCTCGACTGGCGAACAGACCATTCCGGCAACTCAGCTGCGCTCGGTCGAATTTGCCCGCACCAACAACGAGCTCGAAAAAATTGGTCTTTGGCTGGAACTGATCGACGGCAGCCAGATCGCTGCGGCTGGCGTATCACTGGCGGCTGGTAAGGCAGTGATCGAACTCGTCGGCGGCGACAAGTTGCCCGAGATTCCCGCCCGCGCCATTCGCGCCGTCCGCTTCGGCAACAACAATCCCGCGCTGACCGATCAATGGAAAGAGATTCTCCGCGGCACGCGGTCGGGCGACGTGCTCGTCCTGAGAAAAAGCGTCACCCGCGAAATCGAAGAAACCGGCGCTCCGAAGATCGTGCAAACCCTGACTCTCGATGAGCTCGAAGGGTCGGTCCTGGGCATCGCTCCCGACAGCGTGAAGTTTAATTTTGACGGCGACAAAGTCGACGTGAAGGTCGAGAAGTTGGAAGGGATCATTTTCTTTCAACCCGTAAAACGCGAACTGCCGCCGGCAGCGGTCCGCATGAAAGATCGCGCCGACAGCGACTGGCACCTTCGCTCGCTCGAACTGCAAGGCGAAGAGTTCGTAGCCACCACTCCTGCCGGCGTGATGTTGCGCATTCCGCTCGCTCAGATCCGTCGCCTCGATTTCTCGGCAGGCAACGAAGCCATGCTCGCCGAACTGCCGATGGAAAATAGTGTCGCTTCGGTCGCTCTCCTGCCGAAGAGTCTGTCGCCTGCCGCCGCCGAATGGTTCACACCCACGGCAGGCAAACGCCCTGGCGTAACGGCTCGCGAGACAACGGTCGCCGCGACGAACGTAAATCTGACCGGCGCTAGCTCCGTCACTTACCGCGTCCCCGAGGGCTTCAAGAAGTTCTGCGCGGATGTGCTGCTGGTCAGCAAAGCGGGCACTGGCAGCGACGTGGAAATTGTGGTGCTCGGCGACGGCAAGCCTTTGATCACGCATCGGCTGCTCGCAACCGGTGAGCGCAAGCCGTTGCCGCTCGATATCGACGTCTCCAAGGTCAAACGCCTGACGCTGCAGGCCAATTCGGAATCGCAAGGACTCGGCGCGCTCGTCGATTTCCAAGAAGCGAGGTTCACGAAATGAGAACAGCGCTCCTCAGTTTTTGTTTTTGTCTGGGACTGATTTCGTTCGCAAGTTCGCAGGAAGTGCCATCATCGGTTCTTTCCGCCGAACAACAACGCATTGCCGCCATTGCCAAGGCCAGCAAATCTGCCGTGGCGGTGTTTGCCAACGGCGGCAACGGCGGTGGTTCCGGCGTGATGGTGACTCCCGATGGTTACGCGCTCACAAACTTTCACGTGGTGCAGCCGGCCGGCAGCTTCATGAAATGCAGCATGAATGATGGCCGCCTGTACGACGCGGTGATCGTCGGCATCGATGCGACAGGCGACGTTGCCGTCATCAAGCTGCTCGGCCGCGAGGACTTTCCCGTGGCTACGCTCGCCGATAGCGATCAGGTGAAGGTTGGCGATTGGTGCTTTGCGGTCGGCAATCCGTTTTTGCTGGCGACCGACTTTCAGCCGACGGTAACGTATGGCATTGTCTCGGGGACGCATCGTTATCAGTATCCAGCCGGCACGTTGCTGGAATATGCCGATTGCATTCAGACCGACGCTGCGATCAATCCGGGTAACAGCGGTGGCCCCCTGTACGATGCCAACGGCGACTTGATTGGCGTGAACGGCCGCGGCTCGTTCGAGAAGCGCGGCCGCGTGAACGTCGGCGTGGGTTATGCGATTTCGATCAATCAGATCAAGCACTTCCTCGGCTGCCTGAAGAGCGGCCGGATCGTCGATCACGCCACGGCAGGTTTTAGCGTGTCAACGAGCGACAACGGCAAGGTGTTGGTCTCGAACATTCTCGAAGACAGCGACGCTTACCGCCGCGGCCTGCGTTACGATGCTGAGGTCGTCTCGTTCGGCGGCCGCGCGATCGATACCACCAACACGTTCAAGAACGTGCTGGGTATTTATCCCAAGGGCTGGCGAGTGCCGCTGACGTTTAAGTACGACGGCAAGGAAGTCACCACCCGAGTGCGGCTGACCGGTGTGCATGCGGAGGAAGAGTTGCTCGAGCTGGTGCAGCGAAAACCAAAAGCCGCGCCTGCCCCGAAGCCGCAACCCGGCAAACCCGATCCTGAAAAGATCCCCGGCGACAAGCCGAAGATTGAACGGCCCAAGTCGCCGATGCCAGAGCCGAAGGCAGACCCTCACGCTGAAGGGCCGAAGGCTGAACCTCCGCCGCCCGGTGTGGCGAAACTGATCGAGCCGCGGCGAGGGTACGCGAACTATTACTTCAATCGGCTGAATCGCGATCGCGTCTGGAAAGGCGCAACCGGCGGCGCCGATTATTCGAAACTGACCGGCGCGTGGATACTCAAGGGTGAGCACTCGCGCGGTAAGGCCGCCATCGAAGTCACGCTGGCCAACGATCAGGTCTCGGGCACTTTCCCAGCCGAAAAGGCATCGCTCGACCTGAAGAAAGATCTCGACAATCAGCTCTCGCCCTCCGGCAGCGGCGGCTTGCTCGTTGCACTTCATCTATGGCGACAACTCCTCGTCGAAGGGCCGGAGAAATTCGGCGATGTCTATTACTACGGCACGGCTCCTTATCTCACCGGCAACGGCGAGCAGCTAGCCGAGTACGACGTGCTGATGGCCACACGAAACGTGGTAGAGATGCGGATGGCCTTCGATACGAAGACGGGCCATCTGCACGTTCTCGAAATGGTTTCTGATCCCGCCGAAGATCCGTGCGTTGTTCGCTTTGGCGATTACCGCGAAGTGAACGGCCGGCAACTGCCACACCGCATGATCGTCAGCCGCGGCGAATTTGTGTACGGCACCCTGACGTGGAACGACCTGCAATTGGCGGAAGGGGTCCAAAAATGATTCGCTACTTCACATTCCTCGCTTTGATACTGCTCGGGTTCACGCCCAACGCACAGGCCCAGCAATCGCTCGCTAAAGTCATCTCCACGGTCCAGCCGCGGATGGTGAAGCTCTACGGCGCGGGCGGCGTGCAAGGGCTCGAAGCCTATCAAAGTGCGTTCCTGATCAGCAACGAAGGGCACATTCTCACGGCTTGGAGTTATGTGCTCGATGCCGATGTGATCACTGCCACTCTCGACGACGGACGCAAGCTCACCGCCGAGATGGTGGGCATGGATCCTCGCCTGGAAATCGCGGTGCTCAAGGTCGATGCTCAGGATCTGCCGCATTTCAACCTCGACGAAGCCATTACGCTGGAAGCAGGGCAGCGTGTGCTGGCCTTCAGCAACCTGTATGGCGTGGCGACAGGCAATGAGCCGACGAGCGTCCTGCGCGGCATCGTTTCGGCGAAGGCCGATCTGGCTGCGCGGCGCGGAGCATTCGAGACCAATTATCGCGGCAAGGTGTATGTCGTCGACGCCATGACGAACAATCCAGGCGCCGCCGGCGGCGCACTCACCGATAGCAAGGGCCGCCTGGCCGGTTTGATCGGCAAGGAACTGCGCAATTCGCAGACCAACACCTGGCTCAACTTCGCGATTCCGATCGGCGAGCTCGCCCAGGCCGTTGTCGACATCCGCGCCGGCAAACTTCGCGCAGCCAGTCGCAACGAGACCGCGAAGAAGCCGAAAGAGTCTCACACGCTCGCGCAGTTCGGCATTCGTTTGGTTCCCGATTTCCTGCCGAAGACGCCGCCGTTTGTGGAATCGGTCAAGCCGATGTCGCCGGCCGCGAAGGCCGATATTCGAACCGACGATCTCATTCTGTTCGTCAACGAGCACCTCGTCCCTTCGCATAAGCAAGTGGTTGAAGAGTTGACCTTTGTCGATCGCGTCGATCCGGTGCGGCTGACCATTCAGCGCGGGCAGGAACTGCTCGAAGTGCAATTGACCCTCGAACCATAAAGCAGAACTGCAAAGCCGACGCATGACTGTTCGCCAATTATTGCCGCTGTTTGCTGGTCTGCTGCTGGGATGGTTTTCCGCCACCGCCGGTGCACAAGACGATCCGTTCGAGCAGGAAGAAAAGGCCATCACGGCCGCAGCGCAAAAAGTCGCGTCTTGCGTGGTGCGAATCGAAACGGTCGGCGGCTTGGAAAAAGTCGGCAAGGTGTTCGTCGCCAGCGGCCCGACAACCGGCCTGATCGTCGATGCCGACGGCTACATTATTTCGAGCGCCTACAGCTTCGTCCAAAAGCCGACGTCAATCCTCGTAACACTGCCCAGCGGTAGCCGCGCCGCGGCCACGATCGTGGCCCGCGATCACGCGCGCATGCTCGTGCTGCTAAAGGTGACCACGAACGAAAAACTCCCCACGCCCACCGCCGTGCCGCGGAGTGAAATGCTGGTCGGTCAATGGACCATCGCTGTCGGTCGCACATTCGATGCGACGCAGCTGAGCATGTCGGCGGGCATCCTGAGTGCGAAGGAGCGGATCTGGAGCAAGGCCATTCAAACCGATGCCAAGATCTCGCCGACGAACTACGGCGGACCGCTCGTCGATATTCAAGGCCGCGTGCTCGGCGTTCTCGCGCCGCTGTCGCCGCAAGGTGGTGGCGGCGAACTCGGCGGCGCCGAATGGTACGACTCCGGCATCGGCTTCGCGGTGCCGCTCGTCGACATTCAGCGGCACCTGTCGACGCTCAAGAGTGGCAAGGATTTGTATCCTGGCCTCATCGGCATTTCGCTCAAGCCGGGCGACATCTACGTTCTCCCCGCCGAGATCGTCGCGGTGCCGCCGAATTCTCCTGCTGCAAAAGCAGGCCTGAAGGCCGGCGATGTGATCACTTCGATCGACGGCCAACCGATCGTTCGTCAGGCTCAGCTGAAACATGCGTTCGGCCCCAAATACGCGGGCGAAAAGGTCAAGCTGACCGTCACGCGCAAAATCGATAACGACCACAAGCAACTCGACTTCGAAGCCGAACTGACCGACGAGTTGATTCCCTACGAGCATCCGTTCTTCGGCGTGCTGCCGATGCGCGGCGGCGGGGCGAAAGGGATCGGCGTGCGGTATGTCTTTCCAGGTTCACCCGCTGCGGAGATGGGGCTGAACGCTGGCGATCGCATCGTTGCGCTCGCCGGACTCGATGTCGAGAATGTCGCGGCGACGCAGCAATTCATCAGCAGCCGAGAGCTCGGCAGCAAGCTCGAGGTGAAATGGCTGCGCGGCGACGAAGAGAAGAATGGCGAACTGAAGCTCGCCAAATTCAACGCCGATGTACCTCAGGATTTGCCATCGGCAGTCAGCGGCGACTTGCCCCAGCCGGCCGAAAAAGCGGCGACCGGAATCGTGGAAATCAAATTGCCCGAGGAAAAGAACAACTGCCTCGCGCTCGTTCCCGAAAACTATCATCCGCAAGTGCCTCAGGGAGTGCTGGTGTATCTGCCGCCGCCGGGACCATCCGACAAGGAGAAACTCTCGCTGCGATTCAAATCGCTCGCGGAGAAAAATCAGGTCATCGTCCTCGTGCCGCAATCAGCCGATCCGAAAAAGTGGGATCCCACGGAAAGCGGCTTCATTCGCAAGGCGCTCGAGGATCTCAGTGCGCACTATACGATCGACCCGACGCGTGTGGCCAGCTTCGGTGCCGAAGCCGGTGGCACGATGGCGTTTCTCACGGCAGCCGAGCACCGCGACAAGTTTCGCGGTGTCGCCGTCGCCGAGGGGAGCCCTCCCGCCCGCATGAAAGCGCCGGAGACCGATCCCGTCAACCGCCTGGCGGTCTTCCTGGCCGCCGCAGCCAAGTCGCCACACAAAGGCGTGCTCGACGCTGCCGCGGCCAAACTAAAAGAATCTAAGTTCCCAGTCACCGAGCACAGTCTGGGTGACGCAGTCCGTTCGTTCGACGCCAACGACGACGCCCAGTTGTTCCGTTGGCTGGATGGTCTCGATCGATTTTAGCATTCGTTGAATGGATTGCAGCGAACATGATCGTGAACCCTTACGAGTCGCCGCAGCCGGCCGAACCACCGCCCGAAGTCGTCGCCGAACCGCGGCCCGTCTGGCTCGACACGCTCTATCTTGTGGTCACTGCGTTCTCAGTCGTCTTGCTCATTCCCGCGGTGATCGTGCTGGTGATTCTGATCGGCGTGCAATTTGGCAACGGCAGCTGGTGAAGGATTGTCACAGCGTGGATTTGAGTTCTCATGACTCTTTCAAATGATCCATCCGATGTGAATCCATACGCGTCACCGGCGGTCGTCGATGACCGATTGCCGCTGGAGACTAGCGGTGATACTCGCGCGTTGTTGCAGCAATTTCGTTCGCAGATACATGGGCTGGGGGGCTTTGGATGTTGGTCGGAGTCGTTGTTTCGGCAATCAGCTTTCCTCTCCTAAGCGGTCAGCTCTTTACCCGTGGCGACACCTTACTTCAATTCGAAGTAGTTGGCCTGATCCTATTGATTTGCGCTGGACTGTGGTTTGTTGCCGGGCTGATGACGATTTTCAAGCAACTCTGGGCTGTTTATCTAGGACTTGTGGGAAGTTACTTGGCCCTCATATTGTTCGCGGTCGTCGGCATCGCGTCCTTCGCACCCGCCGCCTTAGTCCCATTGATGTTCTTCGTCATCGCCATTGTGCAGAGTCACCGCGTGATCGCGTGGGCGAAGGATTTGCTGAACCGCGGCATTTCACTCGCGACGCGGCCGTAATCGGCGCATGTCCCCAGTCACCGCCGCATGTTAAAACGTGCTGATCCACTCTTAGCACTATCACGCGGAACCTCTCCATGCCGCACATCCTCGCTCTCGATGCGGGCACTACCAGCTGCCGGGCGATCGTTTTTGACAAGCAAGGGAGCATCATTGCCGTTGCTCAAAAGGAATTCGCTCAGCATTTTCCCAAGCCCGGCTGGGTCGAGCACGATGCGCTCGAAATCTGGTCGACGCAAATCGGCGTCGCTGCCGAAGCCATCGCGCAGGCCCGCCTGAAAGCCGGCGATGTGCAAGCCATCGGCATCACCAATCAGCGGGAAACCACCGTTATCTGGGATCGCGCGACCGGCCAGCCGATTCACCATGCGATTGTCTGGCAGGACCGACGCACTTCGCCGCTGTGCGATCAATTAAAATCGCAGGGCAAAGAGCAACTCATTCAAGAGCGGACCGGCCTCTTGATTGACGCTTATTTTTCCGCCACCAAGATCGCCTGGCTGTTGCAAAATGTTCCGGGCGCCCGCGAGCGCGCCGAGAAAGGCGAACTCGCCTTCGGCACGATCGATACCTGGCTGGTCTGGAAGCTGACGCATGGCAAACAGCATGTGACCGACGTGACCAACGCGTCGCGGACCATGCTCTACAACATTCACACCGGCCAGTGGGATGCGGAGCTGCTCCAGCTCTTCGGCATTCCGGCGAGCTTGTTGCCCGAGGTTCGTTCATCGAGTGAAATCTACGGCGAAGTGGCCAGCGGTTTGCTCGGCTCGCAGGCGACGCCGATCGCGGGAATCGCCGGCGATCAACAGGCGGCTCTCTTCGGCCAGCTGTGTCTGCAGCCGGGGCAAACCAAGACGACGTATGGCACCGGCTGTTTCATGCTGCAGAGCACGGGCGAAAAAGTCCTGCCGTCGCACAATCGTTTGCTCACAACGGTCGCTTGTCGGCGAAACGAGCAGACGACATACGCTCTCGAGGGAAGCGTTTTCATCGGCGGCGCTGTCGTGCAATGGCTGCGCGATGGCTTGGAGATCATCCGCAAGAGTAGCGATGTATCGCAACTCGCGGCGTCGGTCCCCGATAGCGGCGGCGTGTTCCTGGTGCCAGCTTTTGCCGGGCTGGGGGCTCCGCACTGGGATTCGGATGCGCGCGGCCTAATGATCGGCCTGACGCGCGGCAACACCAAGGCCCACATCGCGCGAGCCGCGGTCGAGTCGATCGCCTTTCAAGTGGCTGATCTGGTTGCGGCGATGCAGGCCGATTCGGGACTCGCGCTGCCGGAGATGCGGGTCGACGGCGGAGCCTCGAAGGACGACCTGCTGATGCAATTTCAGGCCGACCTGCTCGGCGTGCCCCTCGTGCGGCCGGCGGAAACCGAAACGACGGCGCTCGGAGCCGCATATCTGGCTGGCCTCGCAGTCGGGCTGTGGGCAGGAACCGACGAGCTCGTGGCAGCGCAAAAAATCGACCGCCGTTACGAACCGCAGATGCCGCGCGAACAGGCCGCGGCCTTGCGGAAGCAGTGGCAGCGAGCCGTGGAGCGCAGCAAGCAGTGGAACACCGGTGACGAAGCATGAATCGTGACTCGATGCGCCGAGAGGTTTTTGATTCCGCCGAGCCGTGGGACCTTGTCATCATCGGCGGCGGCGCGACGGGCGTCGGCACGGCCGTCGACTCGGCGGCGCGCGGTTATCGCACGCTACTGCTTGAGCAACACGACTTCGGCAAGGGAACATCCACGCGCAGCACCAAGCTGGTGCATGGCGGCGTGCGGTATTTGCGACAAGGAAATGTCTCGCTCGTGCGCGAAGCGTTGCGCGAGCGAGGCCGCCTGCGGCAGAACGCGCCGCACATCGTGCACGATCTCCCCTTCATCGTGCCGAGCTATTCTTGGTGGGAAAAGTCGTACTACGGCCTTGGGCTGACGGTGTACGACTGGCTGGCCGGGAGCCTCGGCTTCAATCGCACGTATACACTGTCGCGGGCCGCGGCGCTCGCGAAAAATCCGAACCTCAAAACGGCGGGCCTCCGCGGCGGCGTGGTTTATTCCGATGGCCAGTTCGACGACGCGCGGCTGCTGATCAATCTCGCCGCGACGGCAGTGGAGCAAGGTGCGACGTTGCTCAACTATGCACGCGTCACCGCGATTCACAAGGATAGCAACGGCAAGGCGAACGGTGTTGACTTCGAAGACCTCGAGTCTGGGGAACGAAAATCGATCACTGCTCGCGCCGTCATCAACGCGACCGGCCCATTCTGCGATGGTGTTCGCCGGCTGGCGGATTCTGCGGCCACGAACATCGTCTCGCCCAGTCAGGGCGTGCATCTGGTTTTCGCCGGCTCGTTCCTGCCCAGCGACCACGCGATCATGGTGCCCGATACGCCCGACGGCCGCGTGCTGTTCGCCATTCCCTGGCATGGCCACACGCTGGTCGGCACGACCGATGTGCCGATCAACGACACGCCGCTTGAACCGCTGGCCACCGAGGCCGAGATCGACTTCATTCTCGAAACGGCCGGCCGTTACTTGGAACGGGCGCCGACGCGGACCGACATTCTCAGCATCTTTGCCGGCATTCGGCCGCTGGTGAAAAGTGGCGGAGGCAAGAACACCGCCGCCCTCTCGCGCGACCACACGATTCACATCGACGACTCGAACCTGCTGACGATCACCGGCGGCAAGTGGACCACCTATCGCAACATGGCCGAGGACTGCGTCAACCGCGCCGCCGCGCTCGCTGGTTTGCCGGCACGGGAGTGCGCTACCAAAGAACTGCACATTCACGGCTGGCTGGAAGTAACGAGCAAGCCAGCGCGCTTGGCGGTGTATGGCGCCGATGCAGCGGCGATTGAAAAGCTGATCCAGCAAGACGAGAAACTCGGCCGGCAACTCCATCCCGATCTGCCGATTGTCGCCGCCGAAGTCGTCTGGGCCGCGCGGCACGAAATGGCCCGCACGGTTGAAGACATCCTCGCGCGGCGAACGCGGGCCTTGTTTCTCAATGCCCGCGCTGCCATCGCCATGGCTGCTCCGGTGGCGGAACTGCTGGCCAGCGAACTTCGCAAGGACCAAGACTGGCAGCGCGACCAGGTAGAGTCATTTACCGCCGTGGCCCGCGGCTATCTAGTGGATTAATTCTTCTTCTGTTCTAGCAACCACTTATACAGCGCTAGATCGCCATACGCTTTCGTCCAGCAATCGTGGCCCGCATCGGGATCGATCGTGAGCTTCACTTTTTCGCCGCCCGCTTTCTTGATGGCATCGACCATCGTTTGGCTTAGCGCGACCGGCGAACCCGTGTCCTTCGCGCCGTGAAAAACCCAGATCGGCAGCGACACCAGTTTGTCGGCAGCCGTTTCGTTGCCTCGGCCGCACATGGGCACGGCGGCGGCAAACTTGCCGGGATTCGCGGCGATCATCGCCCATGTACCGCTGCCTCCCATGCTGAGGCCGGTCACATACAACCGCTTCTCATCACCCTGCTGCGCCGCGGCGACTTGATCGACCAGCTTCGTCAGCACGGCGGCATCCCAGCGTTTGTTGCTCGGGCATTGCGGCGAAATGGTGATGAACTGCCAATCTTCGTTGGTCGTACACACTTTCGGCGGGCCATGTTTCTTGACCACTTCGAGATCATCACCGCGCTCGCCCGAACCATGCATAAACAGCATCACGGGCAACTTCGTTTTGCCATCGTGGTTCTTCGGCAGATACAACCAGTAATGGAGCGTGGTCTCTTCGCCGGCGTCATCCTTGGTGGTGAACTGCTGCGCGACTTGCTTACCGGCAGCGGGTTCTTCGGCACGCACAGCCGCACCGCACGCCGCCGCGGCAACGATCAGGAACAAGCAGGAACGAAACATAGCTTGGCCTCGTGATACGAATGTTTGGTAGAAACGCAAACCGCTACCGGCGACTGAAAATCAGGCAGGCGGTTAATTTTCGGTTCTCCTGCAGCGGGAACCACCAGAGAAGCAACCACCAGCAGGATCAAGCCGACGAATCGCAGAGCATAGGCAACCTGCAGATAGAACGCAAATTTCGCGCAACCCTCGGGATCGGTGTACGCAATACCCGTGGTGCACACGCCAACCAGCATGAGCGAGAAACGAGTCGCGCCTTTGGGCATGGTCTCTTCGCTGATAAAAAAGATCAGCCAGATA
Organism: Anatilimnocola floriformis; assembly: GCF_024256385.1. Classification (NCBI taxonomy): domain Bacteria; kingdom Pseudomonadati; phylum Planctomycetota; class Planctomycetia; order Pirellulales; family Pirellulaceae; genus Anatilimnocola; species Anatilimnocola floriformis. The sequence goes on along the minus strand of NZ_JAMLFW010000001.1, from coordinate 1,527,850 downwards.
GCGATGGCACTGATGATGACATCGCCGACGAGCGCGCCGATGGCCATCGCGGGGTTCTTCGGAATCACTTGTACAAAAACCCCGACGGCGGCAAACGCCACCAACAGAAAGTTGGCGACCACCAAGACCGTGCCCGTCCCTTTGAGCGCGACGTGCTGCGGAATGAGCGACATCACCAGGCCGAACAGAATGGCCGCTCCCAAGCCCGCGCCCAATATCCACACGGGCGTACCTTCTTGCGTCTTGGCCCGTTCGGCAATCGCATCTTCTTCGGCAGCGGCCCGGGCCCGCGCCATGAGCATGCCCGTGGCGTCGCCGCCATGGCCTCCGTGTCCGCCACCGGTGGCGGCTGGAGCCTCGTTGCTCATGCTGATGGTTTGCATTCGCTTGCCGAGCTTGGTGTTGAAGCCGCACTTCACGCAAATGACCGCATTGGGCGCCATCGGCGCCGAACAACTGGGGCAGCGGCCCTGACTCTCGTCGCGCGCCTTCAGACCCAAACCATCGAATAAGTCGGCATTTTCGTGCGGCACGGCGGGGGCCGCCGGCGCTTGCGGCCGTGGAATGGTGAGGGGCTGCTTGCACTTCGGACAAGCCACGGTTCGGCCGGCTAGTTCATCCTTCGCGGCGAAGGAGGCACCACAGGCACAGGTTGCTTTAATGGGCATAAATCAATTAACGGCGAGAGCACAAGTGGAATGCACGATCGGAACGCACAGCCGAGAAAAGTACAGCCGTTTCATCTTAGTCGGGAAGCCGCCAAAGAACCACGCGTCGGCCCCCGTCGACGACGTCAGCCGGACGTTTCACTAGGGGACGATGGATACGGCATGCCGAATTCTCGTTTCGAGGGTGGCGTCATTTGGCGAACGGTGACGATCGGCATGCCGGTATTTCGCGCCATGAATTCCGGCGAGGGGAATTGCCGGAACGGCGTTCCCTGGGGCGTTTCTCGGGAGGGCGCTTCTCGGGAGGGCGAGGCTCCTGCCGAGCCGTGGTCGGAGGCCGGTTGATTTCCTTCCGCTCGATTGCTGTTCTCATTCGATGGATTGGTTTCACTGGCGGCGGCTGGTTCACCGGCGCGGCTCCGCGGGAGCGTCGCCCTCCCGGGGATTGACCCTGTTATATATAACAGGTTATCACGTTTTTCTTTTGTCGTAACACACTGTTGTTCAACATCTTGAGACGATTCACTTCCGTTTTCGTATAACCTTTTATAACAGCCACTAACGGGTGGGTCGCAAACTTCTGCACAGTCTTCGCTCAGGGAGGGCGAGGCTCCCGCCGAGCCGTGGTCGCAGGCCGATTGATATTCCTCCGCGCGATCATCGTTCGCCGTCGATTGATTGGCTCCACCGGCGTCAGCCGGTTCACCGGCGCGGCTCCGCGGGAGCGTCGCCCTCCCGACATCCGGTTGATTGGCTCCATCGGCAGCAAGCTGCGCGTTGCGCGCTGCCATCTCATTCCCCCACGCCCCCGGAATTCCTTCGTCGCCGGGCGTGTCGAACATGCCCAGCATCGTGCGGCGTTTCACTTCGCGATTGACGGCTTCGTCTTTCAGCACCGGTTCCCACACGCGGCCCGCCGTCGAGGCATCGACCTCGCCGCGGCCGTTGAAACCCTCGAACGCCGACAGCTCTTTCATCGCGATGATGACGCACTTCCACAGCCGAGCGTCGCCGTTTTGCGATTGCACTTCGGGGTCGGGAACCGACTCGCCCTTGACCATCTTCGTCTTGCGAATGGTTCGCGGTTTGCGCGAAGCCTCCCACGCCGAGAGGGCCTCTTCGTACATCTTGTCGAGTCGCATTTTGTGGAGCCGCGAGACGGCGCGCAGCCGATCGGCCCGTGGCAACTCTGCGAAATCCTTCGCGACGGGCTGCGACAACCAAAGCTCGACGCGCGTGATAATTTTGCTCACCCGCGGCTGCGTGAGGCCGTACTTACTGCCGACCTCCGTCTGCGATCGGCCGTCGACACGCACCTCGTGAAAAATCCTCTTATCGCGCTCGCTCACGTGCATCGGCTTGAGGATGTCCTTTTCCTTTTTTGGCTTGCTGTCAGGTTTCTGCCCTTCGATTTTTCGATCCTCGGCCATGACTCTGCCCCTCGTTTTGGAAACTGAAAATCCACGACGCGACGTCCCACTAGAGGAGAGTAGTGGCTGGTTGTCCACTAGTTTTTTGACGATATTTTTCGTGTGCCACTGGCTCGTTGGCCAGTGCCGATTGGCGAGGGGGAGGGGCTCTCTTGAGCCAACGTAAACCTCGCGAATTTTGGCACGAGGTGATCTCGTCATCCAACGGTTGTTCGGCAACGACCATCTGAAAACGACCGTTGGTTCGCCAGATAACCTCTTGCCAAAACGGCCAGTGTCGCCGTTGAGCCGAGCTGCCGACGTTCCCTCGCCAATCCAGCACTGGCTCTGGCCAGTGGCACCCCTGAAAGGACTTACGGCAAACTCTTTGCGGCTGGCCGCAGAAAATTACGTTGCAATTCAGCCCGCCAACCGATAAATAAAAGAGGTTGGATGCACCCCACCTTTCTCGCTTATTCCTTCCCACCCGGAGCGAGCCTGCAAATGCTGTCACACCGCGAATGGCAACGGATGAGTCTGGCGCGAGCGTGTTCGGAACTGCGCGAGCAAACGACGAGCGAACGGTCGCTCACGCGGCGGGGTTTTGTGCATGCAGGCGTGCTCGGCACGGCGGGTTTGTCGCTGGCCAATCTGTTGCGGAGCGAAGCCGCAGCGGCCGAGCAGAAGGCCGATCCCAAAAGTGGTCATCAGGCCCGCACCAAGCAAAAGAACAACGTCATCATTCTCTGGATGCGCGGCGGGCCCAGCCATATTGATATGTGGGACCCCAAGCCGGACGCGCCCGAGGAATTTCGCGGCGAGTTCGGCACGATCAATACCAACGTGCCGGGCATTCAAGTGACCGACATGCTCCCCATGACTGCCAAGATCATGGACAAGTGGTCGATCATCCGCAGCTTGAATCATCTCGACGCGGGGCACAGCACTGGCGACCAGATGTGCTTTACCGGTTACGGGCCGGGGCTCAATCCAGATGAGAACAAGCATCCGAGTTGCGGCGCGTATGTGGCCGAGCAACTGGGCGGGCTCAATCCCAAGGTGCCCGCGTATGTGATGATTCCCAAGATGGTGCCAGGCACGGGCTCGGCCTATTTGGGCGTGGCCAACAAGCCGTTCGAAACCGGCGCCGATCCGGCGCAGACCGGGCCGTTTCAGGTGCAGAATTTTGTGCTGGCCGAGGGCTTGTCGGTCGAGCGACTCGATTCGCGGCGGCAACTGCTAACCGGGCTCGATACGCTGAAGAGGGGCGTCGATGCCAGCGGCCGGATGGACGGCGTCGATCGGTTCGGTCAGAAGGCCGTCGATATGCTCCTCTCGCCCGAGGCACAAAAGGCTTTTGATCTCGATTCAGAACCGGCAGCACTCCGCGAGAAGTATGGCTTTGCGCCGGCCTTTGATCCGGGCGATCCGACACGCTGCGGCGCTCCGGCGTGGAGCCAACGGATGTTGCTCGCGCGACGACTCGTCGAAGCCGGCGTGCGACTGGTGACCGTCGATCTCCGCTGGTGGGATACGCACGTGCAAGGCTTCGATTCGCTCCGCCGCGGATTTCTGCCGCGCTGGGACCAGGCCTACACCGCGCTGATCAACGACCTGCAGGAGCGCGGCTTGCTCGAAACGACACTGGTCGTGGCTTGGGGCGAATTCGGCCGCACGCCGCGGGTGAACAACAACGCGGGCCGCGATCATTATCCGAACGTCTTCAGCGCCGCTCTCGCCGGCGGCAAAGTGAAAGGTGGCCGCGTCGTCGGCTCGTCCGATGCCAAGGGAGCTTTTCCGAAAGACAACCCAAAACCGCCGCACGATGTGCTCGCCACAATCTACGATCATCTCGGCATCGACACGGCGCGCAACTATCTGAACGACAGCGGCCGGCCGATTCGGCTGTTGCCTTATGGTGAACCGATTCGGGAATTCTTTGTTTAGATGCCTAACGAAGAAATTCAATTCGCTCCCTCGACTCGCACTGCCGATTCGCTGGGAGCGCTCCATCTCGAATCTCGCCCCGGCCGAGAAAATCTGATCGCAGGAATTATCATTGCGATACTCTTAATCCTGGGTGGAATAGTCATCGCAGTTTTCATGCTGGTGCAGCTGTTTCATCCGGCTGGCAATCGGCCTGATGGAATCGGCAACTGGATCGGAGCAGTGGTATCGGTCGTGTTCGGCGTGCTTATCGCCCTTGGCGGCACCTACATGCTCTGGCGAATCATGACTTTGTTCTCCTTCCGAGTGCGCATCTATAAGTTGGGGTTCGCGGTGCTCGATCAAGGCGAGGAAACGATTTTTGCCTACGACGAAATATTGAAGGTCCAAGAAGCGATCGTTCACGAGCATCTACCCATTGTAAAGGGACCGGCCAAGCGGTTGATGCCGACAAGGACAGCGGCTTTCTATTCAGTCACTCGCCGTGATGGGGTAGTCTTCAGTTTCGACGAAAATCTGATGCCCCACATCTCGTGGCTGGCCGGGCCGCTGAAGATGGCAGCCGCAGAACATCAATTCGACTGGTACCGCACAGAAGAGATAGGCTGAAGCAGGTGAATCTTCAGCCTCGCGATAACCTTCGCCACGGGAAACGATTCTACAAGCTATACTTGCAGTGCGGCACACTTATCTGCTTTTCGTCTGACGAACTGAATCTCCCGAATGTTCGACGAGCTTTGGAATCTTCTCAAATGGGCCTGGCCGTTTTTTCTCGCCGGCCTCGATCTGGCCATTGTCATCATGGCTTCGGCGCATGTGGTGCTGACCAAGCGTGACAATCGCGCTGCGCTCGGCTGGATCGGCGTGATTTGGTTGGCGCCGATCATCGGTTCGATTTTGTATTTCACCTTTGGCATCAACCGGATTCGTCGCAAGGCTCGCAAGCTGCGGCGAAAAGAGTCGAAGCATCAGCGGCTGCAAATCGAGCAGGCTGCCACGCATGAATTGCAGCAGGTGCTGGAAGAAGATGCCTTGCATTTGATGTCGCTGAATGAGTTTGTCTTTGGCCTGAGTGGTTCGCCGCTGTTGCCGGGCAATACCGTCACGCCGCTGCACTGCGGCGATGAAGCGTACGCACGCATGCTGGCGTCGATCGAAGCGGCGCAACATTCGATTACGCTGTGCACCTATATCTTCGACAACGATGCAGCCGGGCGGGAGTTTTCGGATGCGCTGGCCCGGGCCGTGGCGCGCGGCGTGGATGTGCGGGTGCTGATCGACGATGTGGGGACGCGTTACAGTTGGCCGTCGATCAAGGGTGAGTTGCGAAAAGGGAAGGTGCCGTTCAACACGTTTCTGCCGACGCTCGTGCCGTGGCAGTTGCATTACACCAATTTGCGAAACCACCGCAAGATTCTGGTGGTCGACGGCAGGATCGGTTTTACCGGCGGCATGAATATTCGCGCGGGGCATCGGCTCGATCCGCCGAGCAAGCATCCGGTGCGCGACCTGCATTTTGAATTTCACGGCCCGGTCGTTTCTCAGCTGCAAGAATGTTTCGTTGGCGATTGGGAATTCGCGACCGGCGAGTTGCTCGAAGGGAAGCTCTGGTTCCCCGCGATTCATCCGCACGGCCCGGCGCTCTGCCGCGGCATTCCCGACGGTCCCGATTCCCGCCGCGATTTGATTCGCTTCACACTATTGGCCGCGATCAATTCGGCGCAGCGATCGCTGACGGTCGTCACGCCGTACTTTTTGCCCGATTTGACGATCATCACCGCGCTGAATGTCGCCGCGATGCGCGGCGTGCATGTGAGCATTTTGCTGCCGGAGAAAAACAACCTGGCCCTCGTGCAATGGGCATCGACCGCGCAGTTGTGGCAAGTGCTGGAGCGCGGCTGCGAGGTCTATCTCACCAAGCCGCCGTTCGATCATACGAAGATCGTCCTCGTCGACGACGCCTGGTCCTTCGTCGGCTCGGCCAACTGGGACGCTCGCAGCTTGCGACTCAATTTTGAATTCAACGTCGAATGCTACGACCTCGATCTGGCCGCAAATCTGAACGGCCTGATCCGCACGAAGCTGAGCACGGCGAAAAAGATCACGCTGAAGGACGTCGACTCGCGACCACTGCTCATCCGCATTCGAGATGGCATCGCGCGGTTGGCGACGCCCTATTTGTAACGGCCACTTACTGCGGATTGTTTAAGATCGCCAGCCGAACAAGATTCAGCGCCTGCTTGGCAGCCCGCGGCTTCAAAATATCGGGATGGCCCGTGTAGGGAATCTCGCGGGTGACAACTCCCGGCGGACCAGCGATGGCGATTTGCAGATTCTGACCAACTTCGGGCAGCGGACCGATTGCGAGGGCGAAGTCAGTCGCGAATCGTTCGCGCGCGGCCTGCGCGACGACGCTCATAGCGGGCGCGCTGGCGAGGCCCATGACACCAGCGAGTTCGGCGGCCAGGCCGGAGAGAATCTCGACGCCGGCCGCATCGCGCAGGACGAGACCGCCGCGAAAAGCGGCAGCCGCGTCGGCACATTCGCCCAACCAATGCTGCACGAGGCCGGCCGTGCCCCATTCGACGACGGCGAGGGTTTGCTGCCGTTCGCGCAGCAATCGCAGCACGGCGTGCTGCATTTCGTCGTCTTCATAACCATAGACGAGATTGCCCAGGCACTGATGGATGACGTCGACCGTCGGCTGCATCGATTCGCGGGCAAGCGGAATGGTGGGCCCCTCGGCGGTGATGCGGAGCGTGATGGTCGCTTTGCTCACCGTGATGCCGACGCTCGGCACGCGGCCGCGGCGGATGAGATCGGGCAACATGGCTTCGAGATCGCTTTCGCCGACGCCGAAGCACTTCACGCGGTAATGGTGAATAACTCGCGGCGCACCAAGCATCGTCGCCACGGCGGGGGCCACGGTGCCTTGCCACATCTCCTGCATCTCAGCAGGGACGCCCGGCAAGCAGAAGATTCGCGCCAGCGATTTGCCGGGCCGAGGTAATTCAAAATCGATCCCCGGCGCGCTGCCGTGCGGATTGGGAACCACGCGGCTACCGCGCGGAAAGAGTGCTTGGACGAGATTATTCGGCGGCATCTCGCGTTTACGGCGGGCGAAGAGGGCGCGAATGTGCTCGAGCGCGCCGGCATCTTCCACCAGGTCAACTCCCGCCATCTCGGCCACGGCCTGCCGCGTGAGATCATCGGCCGTCGGCCCCAGACCGCCGGTTGCGATCACCAGATCGGCCCGTTCGCAGGCGAGGCGAAATGCCTGGATATTGTCGGGCAAGTGATCGGCAACGGTCGTATGAAAAGCGACCGGCACGCCCAATTCGCCCAGCCGCTGCGAGACCCACGCGCTGTTGGTGTCGACCCGCTGGCCACTGGTGAGTTCGTCGCCGATGGAAATGATTTCTGCTCGCATGCTGTTCTCCTGAGCATCATCGTAGAAAGCAACGTGAGATGCCGCGAGGCCCGGCCATCTAGCCCGAAAACAGGAACGAATGGCGGCCGCTGTGGCGCTCTGTCGAATCAAGCGACACGAACCGCGGTAAATGTCGATCCAAGCTCGACTTGGGATGCAAAAATAACCCGCGCCCAAAGCGAAAACAGTTGCCAATCGTAATCTTTGCAGGCAAAATCATAGCTGGTTCCCTTCCGACCGCATGCCTTAGGTCCACCATGGCCAACGTGATGCCCGCGAACGCCGCTCAAGCATTTTTAGATGCGCTGGCGACTAGCCAAATTCTGAATCCCGAGAGCATCGCCAAGATCCGCGAACAGCACGCCGCGGCTGAAGATCCCAAAGCCGTGGCCCGCGACCTGATCAAAGAGGGGAAGATCACCAAGTGGCAGGCCGGTCAGCTGCTGCACAATTTCACCGCGCTGGTGGTTGGAAATTACAAGCTGCTCGATCAACTGGGCGTCGGCGAACTCGGCCGGGTCTATCTCGCCGAACACATGCAGATGCAGCGAAAGGCGGCTCTCAAGGTTCTCGCGCGCAAGTACACCGCGCAGCCGCAAATCCTGCGGCGAATTTTGACCGAAGCCCGCCGTGTCGCCAGCATCGAGCATCCCAATGTCAGCCACATTCACGATGTGAATCAGGACGGCGACCGCTACTTCATCGTGCTCGAATACGTTGAAGCGCAGGACCTGCAGCGGCAGGTGCAAACCAGCGGCAAACTCCCCGCCGCTCAAGCGTGGAACATCATTCGCCAGGCCGCCGAAGGGCTCGCCTATGCGCATGCCAAGGGCATCGTCCACGGCGGTTTGAAGCCGTCGAATCTGCTGCTCGATAAAAACGGCAACGTCAAGATTCTCGACTTCGCGCTTGGGCAATTGGCCAGCGCTGTTGAGCCGGATAAAAACGATTCCGTCGAGCAGGCCGCGATCACCGCGAAGCTTTATCGAGCGCCTGAATTGAAGACAGGCCCTGCGGATCGCGCCGCCGATGTTTATTCGCTGGGCGCGACGCTCTACTTTCTGCTCACCGGCAAGGCGCCGCTCGAAGGCCCAGCCTCGGCTGCTCAACTGAGCAAGTTGGCTCCGGAAACACCGGCCGGCATCGCACAATTGTGCGGCCAGTTGATGTCGGCCAAACCGGCCGATCGGCCTCACGATGATCAGGCCCTCATCGCCGCCATCGATGCAGCTCAAGCCCCGGCGGCGCCCGCGGCCAAGCCTGCAGCCAAAGCGAGTGCGACGAAAACAGCTGCACCGGCGGCCAAGGCCCCTGCGGCAAAGGCACCCGCCGCCAAAGCCAAAGCCGAGGAGCCCGCCGCCAAGGCCGCACCTCCCAAAGCGAAAAAGCCACCAGTCGCCAAGGCGCTGCCGGGCGATTCGCAAGCGGTGCCGGTGATCGCCGCCGCTGATACCGAGGTGGAACCGACACCTTCAGAAACGCCGACCGAAGAAGCCGCAGCCGACGACAATCCGTTCGCGGGCTTGGCTTTTCAGCCGGCGACGCGTCGCGGCACTGCTTCAAAAACACCCGCTGCCAAAGCCCCGGCCGCTAAAGCGCCGACCAAAAAGGAACCGGCGAAGAAAGAACCCGCCAAAGACGCTGCGAAGAAAGACACCGCAGCCGACGCCAAACCAGAACCAGCCAAGAAAGGCAAAAAGAGTTCAAAGGGGATCACCAAGGCACAAATGCCGCTCATCATCGGCGGCGGCATTGGCGCTGGCGTGCTCGTGCTCGGCGGCATCATCGCACTCGTCATGTACATGATGAGTGGCGGCAACCCCAAGCAAATCGCCAAGAAGGAAGAAGCGCCCGCCGTCGTCGAAGCCCCCGTCGAACAACCGGCCGAGGCTCCCGCCGACCCCGCAGAAGCCAATCCTGCTCCTGCCGAAGAGGCCAATCCAGAAACGCCTGCCCCCGAAGCCAATCCCGCCGCGCCCGAAGCCATGCCGGCCGATCCGGCGAAACCGGAAGCCACCGAACCACCCAAGCCCGAAACGCCCGTTGCTCCGCCGATGCCGGAGACCAAGCCCGAGCCGAAACCCGAGAAGCCGAAGGCTGAACCCAAGCCCAAACCCGAAACCAAGCCGGCTCCGCCACCCAAGGCGCCCGATCCATTCGTCGGTTTCCGCACCAGCGTTTCCTTGCCGAAGTTGCCGGTCGGTATGACCGAGCCCACGCCCGAAATGCTCGCGCCGATCACGCTTGGTCCTTGCAAGATCCCCGACGAAAACACCGTCATCAGCTCGATGCTCAAAGGGGGCGCCACCGCCTACGCCAAGGGCAAGATGCAGTTCAGCATGGAGCCCGGCAACAACGGCACGTCGCTGCGCGATTGGGATTTCAAACTCAACACCGGCGTCGGCAACACCATCACGATCGCCACGATGTCGATCAAGAATGACCAGCTGCAGTTTCAGTGGACTGCCGAAGGGGCCAAGAATGGAGCCGCTCCTTATCTCTGCAACTGCCTCATCTCGCTGAGTGCCGGCAGCGGCAAGGTCGACTTCGCTCTCCGCGAACCAGCCGCCGCCGAAGCGATTCTCATCGGCATCGAAAAGCGCACGCCGACGGTCAAGTTCAACATCGATATGCCCCCCGAGCAAAAGCAGTTAATGTTTGAACTCGTCTCCGTCGAAGCCGAAGTTCCCAAGGTGAAGTTCGACAACAAGGAACTCATCGCCGACAAAGACACGACCTTTTTCTGGGTCGGCAACGTCGAAACCGAAACGCCCGTGTGCGTCAAAATCGATACCTCGGTCATCAATTCTGGCAAGACCGTGCAAGTGAATGTCATCCCGCATTTCAAGCTCGAACCCGTCGCTCCCAAACCCACTATCTTCTCCAAGAAGGAAGTGGCGCACGTCGAGGGGCAAATCAAAAATGCCATGCAAAGCGGCCAAGCCATGATTCAGGCCGCGCAGGGTCAGAAAGACGCCAAAGAAAAACAGAAAATGACCCAGGCCGCGAACATGACGTTCGAGCCGGCCCAAAAGGCCTATGCCACGTTCGAGCAGATGATCAACCTGGCCAAGTCGCTAGACAAGGGACGGATTCGCTATCGCATCTATGCCGCCGCCGATGATGCCAAGGTCGAACTTTACACGACCGAAGCTTCTGCGGCCGGCCAAGGCAATGCACCAGCGGGCGGCAAACCGGCCAACGACAAGAACGCCATCAACAACGTGCCGCAACTCAACCTGAATAACCCCGCGCCGCCTCCGGCCAATGGAAAGAAGCCGGCCGGCAAAGCTCCCGATCGTCCGCCGCTCGGCACCGACGAAATCACTGCCGAAGCCATCGGCAACGAAGCTCTCCAGCTCGACAACGCGGCCTTCGAAGCAAAGCACAAGGGAGAGAGTTTCTGGATCAAAGGGAACGTCGACTCAGTCGTCGACTCCAACGTTTTCCTGAAGGTAGCAGCGATGAAGGACGGCAAGTCAGTGAAGGTGATTCTCGCCTTCGCCAATGCTGCCGATGCCCGCGCCCTCGCCAAGAGCGGCGAAGTAGTCGTCGCCTGCGACTTCCAATCCCGCGCCCCAGGCGGCCCGCAGTTTAATAACTGCGAAGTGATCAAGAAGTAGTTGGCGGAGCAGCATCACTTGCTAGCCGTTAAGCAATGACTGCATCTTGCCCGGACAAAGATAAATTGCCGGCTGTAATGGCCGCCGGCGCACTGTCCGCGGCTGCTTGCCTTGCGCTGACCTTCGAAACGAGGCCCGCGGCGTCCTACTTGTCAATCGAATTCATCGCCCTCGAAGTTCTTCGTGATGCGACCGGGCTGATTGCGTGCTGGCTGGTTGGAGCGGTAGTCATCTTCGGCGATCACAGGGCGCGCTGGTGCATACTTGGTCTTGCCCTCTTCGTTGTTGCCTCCTCGGCAATGGAACAGTCGCAATTTGTCGTGACCAGTGCAGGAGTTTGCCTACCCGCAGTCATTGCAGTTGAGCGACTTCGGCGGGCATTTAAGCTTACTGGCAGATTTCATGTTTCGCTCGCAGATTGTTTCGTGGTTACGACATGTGCAGCATGCGTGATTTTCGTATTGTCGATTCCCGAACCTCCTCTCATGTTTTGGTCGAGCCACCTGTTCGGCGAAGTGGCTAACTTTGTCATGCTAGTCACATTTAACTATGCAGCTGTTTTTTTGCTGTTTATGTCAAACTGGAAGCGATGTGCTACTTTGCTGGCGACTGCAGTTGGTTTTGGCGTGGTCTGCGCCATGGCATGCGATGATGGTTTCCATGCAATGGCAATGATCTGTGCGACTTCACTGACAGCATTCATAGGCGTTCTTATAAGAACTGCTACAGGGCATCGAGTTAGCAACGGCTCTGAAACAAGACGGCGTGCCGGTTTGTGACTTTCTCTGTCGCTCTTGTGGAGTAGCATTCGACAAGCCGGCGGCCCGCAGTTTAATAACTGCGAAGTGATCAAGAAGTAGTTGGCGGATCGCTACTTGCTGACCGCCAGATCCTCGGCGGTCACCACGTACAGCAGGAACGTGCTGTCCTTGTCGGCGTCATATTTCAGCCGACTGTAGATGGGCTGCCCGATCTTTTGATTCGGCAGCACTCTGGCAGCCGACGCCTTGATGAGGTCGACGTACTCGCGCTTGTCATCCGCAATTTGTGCCGGTTCGTGTTTCGTGTCTTTGCTGGAAACATCCCACCAGCGGTTTTGATCGACTGGCAGATAGGCTTCCCAGCGATCCGAGGTCTCAATCAGACGCTCGCCCTTCTCCGTCAGGAACATCATCCAATGGCTCATGATGTCGAAGCGATTGATGACTCGCACCGTAATTACGTCGCCTGGCTTCAAGACGCAGGCGCCGACGGTCGCTTTGTTTCGGCCGATGTCGCGCATGATTTCCACGCCATTTAAACAAAAGACGTTGGAATTGTTGCCCGAGGCGACCACGACCACATTTCGAGGAGGGACCTTGGCTGGTCTTTTCTTGGTGGTTGTTTCCGGCTTGTCGCCCTTGGGCTTGTCGTTAGCTGCCGTTCGCACGGTGCTGGCGGCAGCTGAAACGTCTCCAGCGTCCTTGATTCGCCGCTGGGCCTTGGCCTTGGCCAATCCCGTCAGCTTGTCGACGGCTTGGCTGTACCAATAACCGCTGCGGGCGAAGCAGAGTTTTTTCTCTTCGACATCCTTCAGCCCTTCGCCGGCCTGCCACCAGGCCTCGGCAACTTGTTCCTGACCCTCGGCGGAATCCGGCGCCGCGAGTTCGGCTTTTGCAGCGGCGGCAAGCAGCGGATCGCTCCCGAGTGCGAGATGGTTCATGCTTTGATCCCAATTGCGTTTGGCAAATGCCAGGTAGATTCCCGCAACGAGATTGGCATGTGGATCGACAGGAGATGTCGCCAGCTTTTCAAAAGCCCCTTTGGACTTTTCGAATTTGACGGCAGTACTCTCAAGCGCTTTGCGCTGCTCGACGATTGACTTGGACAGGGCCGGATCACGCAGTCCCAACGCGAGCGTCGAAGCTAACGTGCTGAGCGCGGTAGCGCGCTCGAACTTATCCGCCTCGACGAGGTCCTCGATCGTTTCCAGGCTGACGTCTACCACCTTGCGCTTGGCTTCAGGCGTAGTTGCAAACTTGCTGGCCTGTTCGAGCGAGTTGATGCGCAGCGCCACAACGTCGAACTCAAAGACTCGATCCAATTCCTCGATGGCCTCAAAAGCCAATTCGATTTGCCCGCTCAGCGCCGCTTGTTCGCGGGCCAGATTGAGCATCGCAAACTGAGCGCCGACGTCATCCTTGGTGTCGCGGGCCGTGGTGATGACTTGGGCAATCAGATCCGCTTTTTCTTTCGCGGTTCGGGCCTCGCCAAAGCGAAAGATCTCCACCACTTCCTTGAGTCGCTTGTCGCGCACATCCTTGGCGGGGATTGGCGCTTTCTTCGCCGCAGTGGCGCCTTCCTGAGCAACGGCCAGCAAGCCGCCGCAGATCACGGTGAGCAGGCTCGCGACGGTTCGTAAGATCGAAATCGAGAACACTCTTCGTCGATGACAGGAATCTAAAGCGGTAGACACGCATTACCCCCGACTGGCGATCACATGAGTTGGTCTGTGTCGCCAGAAATTCTCCATCACTAAGGGGGGCATTGCAACTACTTCGCGACGAAGCAGCAGCCCGATTTGACTGAGAAAGGTAGCCGCTGTCGCAGGCGAAACAGGCCGCAGAGATGCGACCAAGAAACGAAAAAAGGTCGTGATACGCCGCTCCATCGCCGTATCACGACCTCTATCCTGAAACGTCATGACCCGAGGGCCATGCCGTCCTCCCGGCATTTTTATAAATATCGTATCGGCCTGCCCGCGAACACGGCTTGAAGCAAATTTGCCTGCTGCGCCGCTAGCAGCGATCGCAACGATGAGAGCGTTTGCCAATCTGTCGCGGCGTGGCCAATTTGCGGACGCTCTTTTGCCAGTCCGTGAGCGCCTTGAGTTAGAATCGAACAGAAACCAACTCGCTACCTCTCAGCTCCTTTCGAACCCTGTCTCCTTTCGACAACCCGCAATGCGTTGGCCACTTCGGCTGCAAATCTTGACGCCGATGGCGATCATCCTGCTGATCACAGTGGGTTGCGTTAGCGCGCTCAATGCTTGGCTAGCCGCGACTCGCGTCCGGGCCGATGTCGAAGCGCAACTGCGCGATGTCGCCAAGACCCTCGAGTCGACCAATTTTCCGCTTGAGTCAAATGTCCTTCGCACCACCAGCGCGCTGTGCGGCGCGGAGCTCGTCGTCGTCAACGGACGGAAGGAAATTCTCGCCAGCAGTTTGTCTGCCACTCTCTTTCAAGATCCAGCCATCTTCGCCGAGCCCACCGATTGGAAAGAACTGCGGCTGCATGACTCGGTCACCTTGGGCGCCGTGGCTTATCTGCAAGCCGACGTGAAACTCGATCGTCGTCAGGTCGGCGGGCAGGTTGTTGGTCTGCACATTTTTTATCCCGAGCGCACCGTGCAAGCCGCCGTTCGTCAGGCGGCTTGGGGGCCGATTCTCATCGGCATGGTGGCGCTCGCGCTGGTCAGTGTCGCCGCTTGGCTCGTGGCGCTGTCGGTCACGCGACCTGTGCATCGGCTGCAAGATCAAGTCGGCAAGCTCATGAACCGCGATTACGAGGCGATCGATCTGCCGCAACGCGACGACGAAGTTCGCGACCTGGCCGCCACTGTCAATCAACTCGCGCAGCGGTTGTCACAATACGAAGACGAAGTCCGCGGCAACGAACGCTTGCGAACGCTGGCCAACCTCGGCAGCGGCATTGCCCATCAGGTGCGCAACGCCGCCACCGGCTGCCGCATCGCCATTGATCTGCACGAGCGCGACATGGCGCACAGCGGCGCGAAGCCCGACGAACGTCTGCACGTCGCCAAGCGGCAGCTGACCCTGATCGAAACCTACGTGCAGCGGCTAATTTCGCTCGCCAAGCCCGCGGCTCCGGTCCGTGAACGACTGGAGCTCGGCGCGCTACTCGACGATACGCTCGAACTAGTGCAGCCGACCGCGGCCCACTTGGGCGTGAGTTTGCAAACGCCCGCCGATTGGCCGAACGCAGCCGGTGAGGGAGACGGCGAAGCGCTCGAGCAGATGCTCGTCAACCTGCTCATCAACGCCATTCAGGCCACGTCGCCGCAAGCAGTTGGCCAGGCGGTGAGCAAGTTCTCCGATTCCCCACCGCTGGTGACCTTGGAAGCAACGCTCACAGCAACTACGCTGACTATATCGATTTTCGATAATGGGCCCGGGTTGCCAGACCGCGTGGCCGAGAAGCTGTTTCAACCTTTTATTTCCGATAAACCCGGCGGCACGGGCCTGGGCCTGAGCGTGGCCCGGCAGACTGCTCGGCAGCATGGCGGCGATGTCCGCTGGCGGCGCGAGAACGGCCTGACGTGCTTTTGGGTGGAGCTGGCGAACTGGCATGGCTGGGATTCTCATCGTTGACGACGAACCGACCATCTGTTGGGGACTCGCCGAACTGGCAAAACAACTGGGGCATCAATCGCAGACGGCTTCGTCGGCGGAGCAAGCGTTTACACTCGCGCGGACTTTTGCAGCCGATGTAATCCTGCTCGACGTGCGCCTTCCCGGCATCGACGGCCTGGCCGCGATGGCCCAGTTCAAGCAGTTGCTCCCTGCGGCCAAGATCGTAATCATGACCGCGCACGGCGACCTCAGCACCGCCGTCGACGCCGTTCGCCAAGGCGCGTTTGAATACATCGTTAAACCGTTCGACACCCGCACCATCGAACGCGTCATCGAGCGAGCGCTGACGCGGGCCGAAGTTTCCACGGCTCCGCCGACCACCGGTAAAGCCAAAGATTCGAACCTGATGATCGGCAAGACGCCGGCCATGCAGGAAGTCTTCAAGCGGATCGCGCTCGTCTCGGCCAGCGACGCCTGCGTCTTCATCCTCGGCGAAAGCGGTTCCGGCAAAGAACTCGTCGCGCGAGCCATTCATCAATACAGCGGGCGTGCTGCGTCGCCCTTCGTCGCCGTCAACGTCGCTGCCCTCAGCCCCACGCTGGCCGAAAGCGAACTCTTCGGCCATGTGCGCGGCGCGTTCACCGGCGCCGAACAACATCGCTCGGGCCTGCTCGTCGATGCCGATGGCGGCACGCTGTTTCTCGACGAAGTGGCCGATATCCCATTGCCGCTGCAAGTCAAACTCCTCCGCGCGCTCGAGCACGGCGAAGTGATGCCGGTCGGCTCGAGCAAGCCGGTGCGCACCAACTTCCGCCTCGTTTCGGCGACGCACCAAGACCTGCTGACCAAGGTCCGCGAAAGTGGCTTTCGTCACGACCTCTACTTCCGCCTCTGCACCTTTCAAATCAACCTGCCGCCGCTCCGCGAACGGAAAGCGGACATTCCGTTTCTCATTTCGCACTTCTATCACCTGTTGTCATCCGGCGCATCGCAAGGAAACTTCACCGCCGACGCGATCAACACCGCGCAAGACCGACCCTGGCACGGCAACGTTCGCGAACTGCGCAACGCGGTCGAACATGCCCTGATCGTCGCGCGGCAGGGACCGATTCTCTCCGAACACTGGCCGCCGCCGATGCAGCCGATCGCGAAAGGGAGCACCAGCGACGAGCCAGTGGAAGTGCGCCTCCGCAAACTCATTCGTGAATGGGCCACGCAACGGCTACGCAGCGACCAAGAACCGCAAACGCTCTACGACGAACTGCTGCAACAAATCGAACCGCCGCTCCTCGCGGCCGCGCTGGAAAAGAGCAAGGGCGAATGCCTCGGCGCCTCGCGCTGGCTCGGCATGCATCGCACGACGCTGCGAAAGAAAATGGATCAGTATGGGTTGCAGGGGGATGAGTAAGCGAATTCGCTGAATCGCCTGGGTGAGGGAATAAATCACCTCGCCACGGGCTCCCACGAAGAGAAGGAACCTCTTCATGCCTGCCGCCAGCCCTGCCAAACTCAAAGCCGCTTTCTGGTTCGCATTCCGCTGGACCGCGCGAATGTTGTTTGCCGCATGCCTGTTCTACGGCAGCTTTCTCGCGCTCGGCTGCGTGCCGATCAACGGCGACTTTGAGCCGGCAACCGGCAACGACCACGTGCTGATTTATGTTCGCAGCAACGAGATTCACACGGATCTAGTGGTGCCTGTGGTGCAGCCATCGCGCGATTGGCGGCGGACATTTCCAGTGCAGAACTTTCGCGGCAATGTACGCGATTGCGAATACCTGGCCGTCGGTTGGGGTAACCGCTCGTTCTACATCGACACGCCGACTTGGGCAGATTTCAAAGTGAGCACGGCAATCGGCGCACTATTCTGGCCCAGCGAATCCGTTCTCCATGTTGAGTACTTGCCGAACACCACGCCAGCAACTGATTGGCGCGAGGTCTCGATCACTGCTCAGCAATACGAACAGCTAACGAACTACATCGCTGCTTCGGTGGTTGCCGATGACAATGGCTGCGCTCGAATGGCGAGTGAGAAGAGTTACGATGCGTACGATCGGTTCTATCAATCGACGGGCAACTATCACATCTTCAACACCTGCAACCAGTGGACGGGCCGCGGCTTGTCGCGGGCAGGCGTGAAAACGGGACTTTGGACACCGCTCAAGCCGCAAGTGTTGTGGTGGCTGCCGGCGACTAAGAACCAAGTCGCTCGTTGATGTGAGTCTGCAACAACTCCCATGCCCGTCGTTCCTGCTCACCCGCGGTCTTCTGCACTGGAATCGCCAGGCGCGCCATCTCCGCCCGAATGTCCGCTGCCGGCAAGATGCCGATGCGAGTCGCCAGAATCGCCGCTTCGACTACCGCATGTTTCGCGCGATTGAATCCGAACCAATCGTGCACGCTGCCGCTCTGCAACACTTCGCAGTGAAACGTCGCTCGCGGCGGTTCCACTTCGGCGGTTGCGACGCGCAACTCAAACCACCGGCAGCAGTCGACGAGACGATAGTTTACGCTGCCGGCAATCTGCACGACTGCCGGCGGTGTTTCGATGCGGCCGATCGCGGCCCGCGCGAGCAACTCCACGTCGTCGATGAGATGAAACACGGCAGTACCCGTGCGCTGCAGATTGGCGAACGTCGTCGATGTGCAGAACGGACGGAGCGTGAAGGCCCGAAGTTCGCGATCGACAAGCGGCCCCATCGGCGCGAAGTGCGGCCGGCCATCTGCGCCGGTAGTCACCATCAGCCCTTCGACAATCAGGCGATCGCAGTTTTCTTTCATCGCTCGATTTCTAAAAAGTGACCGGCCGCGAGGGAACGACGTAATCATCCGGTTCAATCGGCCGTTCTTCCGCCGTTTGCGGCAACGGCGCGGTCGGCTCGATCCCTGCCAGACGCAGGAAATTGGCGAGCAACGTGTAACCACCTTCGGTGAGAATCGACTCCGGGTGAAACTGCACGCCCCACATCGGCAGGCGCCGATGAGCCACGGCCATAATCGTGCCATCGGCAGTCGTAGCCGTGACTTCCAGCTCGGCGGGCAGCGACTGTGGATCGATCACGAGCGAATGATATCGGCCGACGGTCAGCGGCGACGGCAAGTTTTCGAACAGCTGCCGCTGCGAATGGCGGATCTCGCTCGTCCTGCCATGCATCGGTTGCGAGGCGCGAATGACGCTGCCGCCGAGCGCCGAGCCGATGGCTTGATGACCGAGACAAACACCGAGCAGCGGTACTTCGCCGCCGAGTTCGCGCACCACCGCGAGCGAGCAACCCGCTTCGGTCGGCGTGCAGGGCCCGGGCGATAAAACAATCGCCTGCGGCCGGAGTTGCCGAATCGCGGCCACATCAATGGCATCGTTGCGCACGACTTGCGTGACGGCCCCGAGGCGGCGGAAGTACCGCGCCAGGTTGTGCACAAAGCTGTCGTAGTTGTCGATGAGCAAAATCACGCGCTGCCGTTACTCCTTGAGTGCTTTCAACAGACCCGCCGCTTTGTGCCAGGTCTCTTCGTACTCGCGCTGCGGCGAAGACTGCGCCACAATGCCGCCGCCGACGGGGAACTGCCACCAGCCTCGGCTGGCCGTGATCGTGCGAATCAGAATGTTGAAATCGAGCGTGCCATCGAACCCAAGATAGCCGATGCCGCCACAATAAGGACCGCGGGCCGTCGGCTCGAGCTCGCTGATGATCTCCATCGCTCGCACTTTGGGTGCGCCGGTAATCGAACCGCCCGGAAACGCAGCCCGCGCGAGATCGAGCGGCGTGCAATCGGCTTCGAGTTCGCCCTCGACAACGGAGACCAAATGCTGCACGTACTGGTACGTTTCCAAGCCGCAGAGTTGCGTCGCCCGCACCGACTCAGGCCGGCAGACTCGTGACAAATCATTCCGCAGCAAATCAACGATCATCACATTCTCGGCCCGATCTTTTTCGCTCTCCTGCAATTCATCCCCCGCAAACAGATCGGCCTCTGCCCGCGCGGTTCGCCGCCGCGTTCCCTTGATCGGCCGCGCTTCGACGCGGCGATCTTTCACCTGCAGAAAACGCTCTGGCGACGCGCTGATGATTTGCCCTTCGCCAAAATCAAAATACGCGGCAAACGTCGCGGGATTGCGCTGCCGCAACCGCAGATAGAGCGACAGCGAATCGCTCTCGGCGGGATACAGCAACCGCTGCGCGAGATTGACTTGAAAAACATCTCCCGCGTGGATGTACTCGATCGCACGACCAACGGCTTGCAGATATTGATCTGCGGAAAAATTACTGAGCAAACCAGGATGACCAGGCACAGGATAATTCGGCGCTAGTGAACCAATCTTCTTGGTTTCTTTGACAACAACCTTCGCCGGCGCGGCCAGGATGCGTTGAAGCTGCTCAATCCGCTGCTGGGCGCGATTGGCTCGTTCCGGCGGCGCAGTCTCTGAATAGCCGTGCGAAATGAACCATGCTCGCCGTTGCCAGTGATCGTAGGCGAGGACGATGTCATACAAGCCGATTGCGAGCGAGGGAAACTCGAACTCGTCGTGCTGCGGCAGCGGTACTCGTTCCAAACTCCGGCCCAAGTCATAGCTCAAGAGCCCCGCCGCGCCACCTTGAAAGGGCGGCAAATCGGCGACGGTCGTCGCGGCGAACGGCTGCAACTTTTTTTGCAACAGCGCCAAGCCATCGCTGCCATCGGCGGGCAATTTCAACATCTCGAACGGATCGGCCGCGATAAACGAATACCTGCCGAGCGTGTCGTGACGCATCGCCGAATCGAGAAACAGCACATGCGGCAACGCAGCCAAGCGCGCGAAGGCTTCTTCGGCAGGGAGCGGCGAAATCCATTCGCTGACGATCGGCAGATTCATTCGCCGGCTCCTTGTTTGCCGGCCGCTTTCACGTTGCTCTTCTTCAGGCGATGACTCTCTTCCTCGATCGTGAGATAACCCCAATCGAGCGCCTCGTCCTGGCGATATTGCTTGCCGAGCGCGACGGCGGTCGCGGCTTTGCACATTTCGTATCCCAAGTAAAACGCATGCGATGCATCGAGCTGAGCCGGAGCATGAGTATCGCTCGCGCCGCCGAAGCCGGGATGCAGCAGGCGTTCCATCAGCAGGAACGGATCGGGGGACGAGAGATGTAGATTTGCGCTGACGATGTGTACTTCACCGCGTTCGGCGAAGATGCGGTAATTGTTGTCTTTGATCGCGCCGGCGAGTTGCCGCAGTGTTTCGTCGGCCGTTTCGTGCAACTTTGCATCGCGGAGCGTGACCAGTCGCGGCTCGAGCCTTTTCGGCGGCACGCGATTTTGAACTGCGTGATAAACAAGTCGCCGCGCGAGATCGCACTCGCGCACGCTCGTGCGCGCCCAGTTGATGACTTGAGTGGTGAGCACGCTGCGAATGCCCACTTCCTGACAAAAGCCGAGCAGCAGCGTGTTCACGCCGGCCGAATCGCTGTCGGTCAGCTCCGTGAGGTTGCCGATGCCCATCATCATTTCAACATCGGGGTAACGTCGGCGAACTTCGAGATAACGGCCGAGGCTCGCGGCAAAACCGAAACCGATCGGCTCGAGCACCGCATCGACTCGCAGCGGCACCTTGGCTTCGGCGAGTAGCTCGATCGTTCCTTCGAGGCCGACGAGCGTGGGAAAATCATCAGGAATGACGACCACCTCGCAGCCCCAGTCGCAGGCGGCAGCGCGGTTGCTGCTGTTCACCGAGAGCACAAGTTCCGCGCCGGCTCTTACCGCGGGCGCGATCTCGCGCGGATCGAGGCTGTCGATCGAAACGCGCAGCCCTTCGTCGCGCAGAGCCTTCACGCAATCGGCCACCCCAAGCCACGGCCCGCCGGGATCGCAGCCGACATCGATCAGATCGGCGCCATCGGCTGCCAGCGTTTTGGCCTGGCGAATGATGTCCGCCAGTGACTGCCGCGGCGCGTGATTGATCTCGGCGATGATTTGAATGTCATAACGGCCGTACTCCGCAGGCCGTTCCCCTTTGCCGCCGAGAAACTCGGGGAGCTGCTGCAGATCGCGCGGGCCGGTTTGAATCGGCGCGTTCACGACTGCCGCGAGGGGAGCTAAATCGCCGTGGCAGTAACCGGGCAGAATAATTTTGGTCGCGTTTGCATTCGCCTGAATGTGCCGGGCAATCCACGCTGGCGACATGAGGGCCGCGACGGTGATCGGCAGCACGTCGATCGTAAAGTCGAAGCCGCGCTCGGCAGCCACCTTCGTCACGACCGCTCGCAAGGCGAACTCCGCCAGGCGGCCGGTGACAAAGTGCAGATGTTCGCGAGGCATGAGAGCGACTGGGCGGCAGCGGTTACTTCAGAATCACTCCATCATACCATCCGCGGCAGTTTGAGTTTGACATTGGTTTCGCCGACCATTACCAAATGAATTATCCTCTCGATCCCGGCGAACTGGTCTTCCCACCCGGTGACTTATGCCCAGCAAGTATCGCGGCGGTTTCACGCTGGTCGAACTTCTCGTGGTGATCGCAATTATTGGGGTGCTCGTCGCCTTACTACTCCCTGCCGTGCAGGCCGCCCGCGGAGCGGCGCGTCGCTCGCAGTGTTTGAACCACGTCAAGCAATACGCCCTCGGCATTCACAATTTCGAGTCGACTTATAACCACGTTCCCAAGGGAAATTATTCGACGGGGACATTCCCACAGGGTGGCAACACCAGTTGGATGTTTGTCACGCTCGGCTTCATGGAACAGCGGAACCTGTATGACCGAGTCGTTGGCGCGGGCAGCCTCGTCAACGCAGCCACGCAAGGAATTTTGCCCGCGCGATTCCCCATGCTCCGCTGTCCGAGCGACGTCTTTGATCCGAAGAGCTCCAAATACTCTAGCTACGTCGCGAGCACCGGCCCAACTTGCAACAACCCGCCGTCGGGCTGTCCCGCGCCGTTTCAGATTCATTGCAACGGCCAGATCGGCAGCGGCAATACGATTCCTTCGCCGCTGAGTCCTTTGACGCATCCGGGCTTTCAACCGAGCATGTCGTGGGGCGGGACGGCGGTGACAGAGGAGAGTGTCGGCATGTTTACGCGGATGGGTGCCCTCATTCGCCTCGCCGATGTTACCGATGGGACCTCGAATACGATTCTGCTCGGCGAGACGCTGCCCGAGTTCTGCGAATTCATGCGCTACAACGGAAACAGTTATGGTTGGGCCGGCGGCGACAACTTCATCGCCCAAGGGCAAACCATTCAGCCGATCAATTGGAAGATTGACCGGATGGCAGCCGATCCCGGCGTGTTTACCTCGTGCGGTTGCGACGCGGGTACGAACCCGTCCGGCGATCCGGCTCGCTGCATTATGAACTGGGCGGTGACCTGGGGATTCAAATCGAACCACCCTAGCGGCGTGAACTTTGCGCACGTCGACGGCTCGGTACGGTTCATCACGCAAAATATCGACATGCGAACGTATCAGTACTTGGGTTGCCGCAACGATGGCCAGGCCGTGACCGTTCCTTAGTGCGAGTCGCACCGACATAGATCGAGAGGTTGACCTTGCGTTTCCTGTTCATCGCCCTCGGCTGTGTGCTGATCACCGGTTGCAGCCGCTCCGGCCTTCATCCGGTAACAGGTGTCGTCCTGCTCGACGGCCAACCAGTGGCCAATGCCGCGCTGCAATTCGTGCCGCAGGAAGCCGGTCAGGATGCGACTGGCGCTACCGATGCGCAGGGAAATTTCGCGATCTCGACTAACGAACCGCGCGACGGCGTGAAGGCGGGGAAGTACAAAGTCGTGATCACGCCACGTTCGACTGCGCCGCTGCAAAAGTTCGCTTCCGCCGATGAAGCGATGAAAGCAGCGGCCCGGCCGCAGCCGCCACCGCCGTCAACATTTCCGCAAAAATACACTCGGCCTGATCAGACACCACTGCTGGTGGAAGTGCCGATGAAAGAGAAGTCGGTCAGGTTGGAGCTGACCAGCAATTAACGACTATGCCTTGCTCGCCACCTTGGCCACATGAATCTGGGCACGGGCTTGAGCGACGATGCGATCGCGGATGGCGAGAAGTTCCGGCGTGTTGACCGGCTTGGTCATCGCCGAGTTGAGTTGAGCCTGCGCGACGGCGATGTCGAGCTTGCTGGCCAGGACGGCCTTGTTGGTGAGAACCGAGACCACATCATCGACGACTTGCACGAAGCCGCCGTCGATGTAGTAGTGCAGCGTCTTGGCCGCGGTCTTGATCCGCATTTCGCCATAACCCAGCCGGCCGATGAGCGGGCTGTGGAGCGGCGCGATGCCGATCTCGCCGTCATACAACGGCAGCGCGACGAACTCCGCCTCTTGTTCGAGGATCGTAGCTTCGGGCGTGACGACAACGACTTGCAGGGGCTTGGCCATAACGGATCTTTTCGCGGGGCTTCTGAATTCTGGTGAATCCAGCTACTGGTCAACTCTACTTCTTCGCGGCTTTCTTGGCTTGCTCTTCGGCTTGAGCGGCGGCCTGTTCGATCGGGCCGACGTACATGAAGGCGTCTTCCGGCAGGTGATCCCACTTGCCCGAGCAGAGCTCGTCGAAGCTGCGGATGGTGTCGGCAATGCTCGTGTATTCACCAGCCTTACCGGTGAAGACTTCGGCCACGAAGAACGGCTGCGACAGGAAGCGTTCGATACGGCGAGCACGATGCACGACGAGTTTGTCTTCTTCGCTCAATTCGTCGATACCGAGAATCGCAATGATGTCTTGCAGTTCGCGGTACCGTTGCAGAATCGTTTGCACGCGGCGAGCGACGGCGTAGTGCTTTTCGCCCACGACCTGCGGATCGAGAATACGGCTCGACGAAGCGAGCGGATCCACTGCAGGGTAAATACCCTTTTCCGAGATCGAACGTTCGAGATAGAGGAACGCATCGAGCTGACCGAACGCGGTGGCCGGGGCAGGGTCGGTCGGATCGTCAGCAGGAACGTACACGGCTTGCACCGAGGTGATGGCACCCTTCTTGGTCGACGCGATTCGTTCTTGCAACGCACCCATTTCCGTGGCGAGGGTCGGTTGGTAACCCACCGCTGAAGGCATACGGCCGAGGAGCGCGGACACTTCCGAACCGGCTTGCGAGAAGCGGAAGATGTTGTCGACAAACAGCAGCGTGTCCTTACCAGTCGCATCGCGAAAGTATTCGGCCATGGTGAGGGCCGAAAGAGCGACGCGGAGACGGGCACCTGGTGGTTCGTTCATTTGGCCGAACACCATGCAGGTTTGTTCGATAACCTTGCGGCCGGTCGAACCGATTTCGGTTTCCTGCATTTCGAGCCAGAGGTCGGTACCTTCGCGGGTGCGTTCACCCACACCGGCAAACACCGAGTAACCACCGTGCTTGCTGGCGATACGAGCGATGAGCTCGGTGAGAATAACCGTCTTACCGAGACCGGCACCACCGAACAAACCGGCCTTACCACCGCGGACGAACGGCGTGAGGAGGTCAATAACCTTGATGCCCGTTTCGAAGAGCTCGGTGCTCGACGACAGGTCTTCCAGCTTCGGAGCGTCGCGGTGAATGGCCCAGCTTTCTTTGGCCGCAACTGGACCACGGCCATCGATCGGCTTGCCGAGGAGGTTGAACACGCGGCCGAGCGTTGCTTCGCCGACGGGAACCTTCACCGGACCACCGGTGTCGATCACGTCCATGCCGCGGAACAAACCTTCGGTCGAGCCGAGAGCGACGCAGCGAACGCGGCCGCCGCCAATCTGCTGCTGTACTTCACCGGCGAGGTCGATGTCGAGGCCTTTGTGCTTCGAGGTCACCGTGACGGCGTTGAAGATCGCCGGCATTTGGTCTTCGGGAAATTCGACGTCGAACGTAGCACCGACGACTTGGGTGATCTTACCGACGTTTTGAGCGGTAGCAGTGGGCATAGCTGAACTCTGACTAACGAATGGTTTGAGTTGTTGGTGTTTGGATTGAAGGCGTTATTAGCAGCGTTATTTATTGAGTGCTTCGACGCCGCCGATGATTTCCATGATTTCGCCGGTGATCTGCGACTGGCGAGCGCGGTTGTACGTGGTCGACAGCGACTTGATCATGTCCGACGCGTTTTCGGTGGCGCTCTTCATGGCAACCATCCGTGCGATCTGTTCGCTCACCGCAGCATCGAGGAAGCACTTGAAGAGCTTCGCCCGGAAACTGGCCGGCACGACTTCTTCCAGAATGCTCGCTGCCGAGGGCATGAATTCGTACATCACATCGCCACCCTTGGCGGCCGTGCCGGTCTCGGCTCCGCCGATGGAATCGAGCGGCAGCAGTGTTTCGACCGTGGCAACCTGGCGGCTGCTGCTGATGAACTTGACGTAAGCCACGTCGAGTCGATCGAGCTTGCCGGTGATGTACATCTCGAGGAAGCGATTGGCGATGGCTTCGACTTCTTCGAACTTCGGTTGATCCTCAAACTTCGTATAGCTCTCGTCCACGGCGAGCTTACGGAACTTGAAAGCCGAGAGACCGCGTTTGCCGGAGACTTCGACCCGCACGTTCGGCACGGTCCGCTTCAACTCTTCGAGGCGAGCGAGACCAGCGCGAAGCACGCTGCCGTTGTAACCGCCGCAGAGACCGCGATTGGCCGTCAAAATCAGGAGCGTCGCGTTCTTCGTTTCGGGATGCGATTCGAGGAGCGGATGGCTGACCTGCAAACCGGCCTTGGCTAGGCCGGCGACTACTTCGGTGATCTTCTTCGTATACGCCGTAGCCGCCGTCGCGCGATCCATTGCTTTCTTGAAGCGCGCGGTGGCGATCAATTCCATCGTCCGCGTAATCTTGCGGATATTGCGGATGGACTTACGTCGTTTATCAAGTGCCCGCGCTTTGGCCATGGCTCATCGATTCCAAATGGGTGAAGCGAGGGAACTAAGCTTTCTTGAACGTCTTCTTAAAATCGCCGATGGCGGCGTTGAGGGCGTCCTTGACCTCGGCAGTCAGTTCCTTCTTGTCGGCCAGCAAGTTGCGAGCAGCGCCCTTCACGTCCTTGAAGTAGGCGAGGAGCTCGTTCTCGAAGCGACGAACTTGATTGATCGGCACATCGTCCATACCGCCAGTGTTGGCGGTGTAGATGACGATGATCTGATCGATCACGTCCATCGGCTGATATTGCGGCTGCTTGAGGAGCTCCACCATGCGGTAACCGCGGTCGAGCTTGGCCTGAGTGGCGGCGTCGAGGTCGGTACCGAGCTGAGCGAACGCTTCCAATTCGCGGAAGGCAGCGAGAGCGAGACGCAAACCACCGGCGACTTCGCGAGCCTTCATGGCCTTGATCTGGGCCGAACCACCCACGCGAGACACCGAGATACCGACGTTCATGGCAGGGCGGACACCCTTGAAGAACAAGTCGGGCTGCAGGTAAATCTGGCCGTCGGTGATCGAGATCACGTTGGTCGGAATGTAGGCCGAAACTTCGCCTTCGAGCGTTTCGATGATCGGCAACGAAGTGAGCGAACCGCCGCCGAGGGCGTCCGACATCTTCGACGAGCGTTCGAGCAAACGGCTGTGATTGTAGAACACGTCACCCGGATAGGCTTCGCGACCTGGCGGACGACGGACGAGGAGCGAAATCTGGCGATAAGCCTGAGCTTGCTTCGACAAGTCGTCGTACACGATCAGAGCGTGTTCGCCCTTGTACATGAAGTACTCAGCCATCGCGGTGCCCGATGCAGCGGCATACACCTGCAAAGCGGCAGGAGCACTGGCGCCGGCGAGGACGACGGTGGTGTATTCCATCGCGCCCTTTTCTTCGAGGACGCGGACCGAGTTGGCAACGGACGATTCTTTTTGACCAATCGCCACATAAAAACACTTAACACCCTTCCCCTTTTGGTTGAGGATAGTGTCGATGGCGATCGTCGTCTTACCGGTCTTGCGGTCACCGATGATGAGTTCGCGCTGACCACGGCCGATCGGCGTCATCGCGTCGATGGCCTTGATGCCCGTTTGCAGCGGCTGCTTCACCGGCTGACGTTCGGCCACACCCGGCGAAGTACCTTCGACGTTGCGGAACTCAGTGGTGACGATCGGTCCCTTGCCGTCGAGCGGGTTACCGAGCGGATCGACCACGCGGCCGATGACCGCTTCGCCGACCGGGACCGACAACAAACGGCCGAGAGCTTTGACTTCGTCACCTTCGTTGATGCCGAGGTAATCGCCGAGAACGGCGATGCTGACGCTGTTTTCTTCGAGGTTGAACACCACGCCGCGAACGCCCGAGGGGAACTCGACCATTTCGCCGCTCATCGCGCTCGACAGGCCGTAGACGCGGGCCATGCCGTCGCCCACTTCCAGCACGGTGCCCACTTCGCGGACATCGATCTGGCTCTCGTAGTGCTCGATCTCGCTTTGGATGACCGAGGCAATTTCATCAGCGTTGAATTTCATAACAAACCTGAGTTGTCTTTATTGTCTGATTCGTTCGCAGAACGTGATTTGAGTAATTAGGTAGCCGTAAACCGATTGAGCGAATCGCGAATGGCCGCCGATGTTTGCTCCAGCGCGACGCTCTTCATCTTTTGCAGAGAAGCCGCGACGCTGCCGTCATAAACCGTGTCGCCGATTCGCACGACCAGACCACCAAGTAGGTCGGGATCGACCTCGACATTGATCGTGACTTGCTTCTTCAGCACGTCACCCAATTTGGCCGCAATCCGATCGCGAAGCGTGTTGTTCAGCGGGTATGCCGAACGCACGGTAACCGCAAGTTTTCCCTGGACATCATTGAGCAGTTCGCGGAAGCTGCGGAGCACGTCGGGCAAGCAGCTTAAGCGATCGTGCTGAGCCGTAACCTTCAAAAAGTTGAGGAGCACAGTGCTCATCTTCCCTTTGAAAGCCTTGTCGAGCAGCGCGATCTTCTCATCGGCCGAAACTCGCGGCGACACCAGGGTCATCCGCAAGGCTGGCAACTTTTTGAAGACGTCGTTCTCGAGCGAACTCAGCTCTTCCAGCACGCCGTCAACTTTGCCGGCATCCTGCGCCGCGCCGAGCAAAGCCTTGGCATAGACCGTGCCTAGGTGCTGCCGGCCTGCGTCGAATTTGCCTGATTGTGTATCGGACATGAGTGGCTACTGACTGAGTTGCGGATCGGAACAGAACTAGTTGAGCTTCGTGAACTTGCCAAGCGCGTCGGTCACGAGAGCATCGTGATCTTCGGGCTTGATTTCCCGGCGGACAATGCTGCTGGCCAGGCTGATCGCCGTGTTGACGCTCTTTTCGGCGATCTGCTGCAGGGCAACATTTTTCGCCGCTTCGATTTCGGCCTTGGCTTGCTGACGATCCTTTTCCAGCAAGGCCTTGGTTTCGGCCCGTTCCCGCTCACGAGTCGCTTCGGCATCGTGACGAGCCTGAGCAACCATGGTGCGAGCTTCATCAGCGGCGGCAGCGAGCTTGACTTCGTACGAACGAAGCTGAGCCTCGGCTTGCTGCTGAGCGAGCTTCGCGTCATCGATCATCTTGGCAATCCCTTGCTCACGCTTGTCGAGCCCATCGACAATCGGGCCCCAAGCAAACTTGGCAAGGATGCCGGCGAGGAGGACAAAGATGATGAAGGTGGCGATGGCCAGATCGAACCGCATTTCCTGCGGCTGCGAGAGCCCTTCTGACGCATTTGCATGCGTCAAGTCAGGACCACCCTTGGCTGCCGCCTTGGCTTCCGGTTCGTGCTGCGCAAGCGCAGACGCAACCGTCGGCCCAAAGGAGAGCGCGCAGACCACGCACAACAAACCGAGCAAACGAACCATGGCGGAACCTTCCAAGCGGTCTCTAGCGAAACTCGACGTACTTTCGACAAGCCAATTACTTCATGAAGCAAATGACGAGTGCGAAGAACGTGAAACCTTCAATAAGAGCGGCCGCGATGATCATCGCTGTTTGGATGTTGCCGGCAACTTCTGGTTGACGAGCCATGCTTTCCAGAGCGCTGCTGGCCAGCTTGCCGATGCCGAAGGCGGCGCCCAGCGTCGTGATGGCGGCGCCGATGTAGCGGTCAAAGCTGATGAGCGGAACTGGAGCCTTATCCTGGGCCATGATCGGAGCGGCGCAAAGGACGAGAGCGAAAAACATCAGGGTCAGAAAAGCGAACTTCTTCACGGTCAACATCTCCAGGAAGGAACCAAAGTGTGCGATACAAAAACCCGTATATACCAATTGAATGACTTAGTGCTTATGAATTGCTGCGCCAATGAAGAGCGCCGACAACAACGTAAACACATAAGCCTGCAAAAAGGCGACGAACAATTCGAGCAAGCTCAGCAACGTGCAGCCAAGGATGGAAGCACCTGCAGCGACCCACCACATCGGACTGACGGATCCATCAACGGTGAACTGGCTGGCAGCTTCAGCGCCGAAGGCGAGCGCCATGATGGCGAGCAACACCAAGTGGCCGGCCACCATATTGGCCAACAGACGCACCGACAACACGGCGTGCTTGATCAGCAGACCACCAAACTCGATTAAGAAAATCGCGGGCTTCAGAACAATGGCCATGTACCAAGGCATGTCCATCGAAGGGATTTGATTCGCAAAGAATCCCAAAAATCCAAACTGGGCCATGCCGGAGATAACCACGGCGGAAAACGTCACTAAAGCCAACGCCAGCGTCACACCCCAAGTCGAAGTCGGAGCACCAATCCAGGGCAACATACCAGCCAGATTGCAGCCGAGCACAAAGAAGAAAATCGTGCACAGCAGCGGCGTAAACTTCTTCGCCGGGCTGACATGAGCATGATCCTTCTTGCCGTGACCGTGACCTGCATGGCCATGATCATGACCATTGCCACCCAGACCCGGACCTGCATTAGCAGCAGCGGCAATCGCATGACCACCCGCGTCGACGCTCGCTGCATCGCCGGAGTGATGGTGATCGTTAGGGTGTTCATCATGATGCCCGTCGCCGATGGCGGGGACAGCGATTTGATCGCGAATGAAGACCACGAACACTTCGAGGAAGTTCCACATCCGCCCCTTGGGAGCAGCACCACTGATCACGCGCCGGGCGAGCCAGCTAAAAAAGATCGCGATCAGCAGCGCGACGGCAACTTCCACGATCATGTATTTCGTGATCGTGAGTTGTCCGGCTTCCGGTTCGTGCAGGTTTCGCAACCGGCCGAAGGGTTGAGGAATGAGTATCTTGCCAGAGAGATGTTCGCTGTAATCGGCGAGCTTCTGGTCGCTCCACTTAGTTTCTGCGGATTCGTCTTTCACGAAGCCGGCGACATCGGCTGCGGCGACCTTGGCTTCTTCCCACTTAGCGGGAAACTCAGCATCCGTCAGCATTTTATCGACGAACGGATCGAAAGCGTCGGTTTTGAAGCCATCGGCCTTTTGATAGTCGCCGTACTTCAGGTCGTTCGCGTCCCGAATATCTTCGGATCGCAGTTTTGACGCGGCTTGAACTTTCTGGCTCTTCCAGGTTGCAAACTCAGTCTTCCGAACTGCCACCTTCGAGTTGAGAAACTCATCAAAGGGCTTGCCGAAGTTTGGCCCGTGATGCCCGGCAGCGTGGTGATCGCCGTGTCCATGAGCATCGTGCGGATGCACCCAGTTGTGCCAAGCGTCGTGAGCCTCGTCTTCGGAAGGGAGTTTCACTCCCAAGCCTTCAAGGGCGTGGTACTGCTTGTGAAACTCGTAGTCTTGAAATTGATCGTCGAGCTCGACCCAAACCTTGCTGACGTCGGCAACCTGCTGCTTCGTGTTGAAGGCGCGAGGCCAGAGCTTCTTCGGGATCTCGAAGAAGTAGGCGTCTTTGATATGGAGTACGGGGTCAGCCATTGTTTATTTTGCTTGGATGCTAGAGTTAAGCTTTGGAAGGGGCATCCGTCGAGGCCGCCGGTTTGGCCAGGCCAGAGACAGAGTTGCTTCCGAGCAATTGCACCGCGAGACCAGTTTCTGCAACCAGGGCCACAAAGTAGTTGCCCAACAGAAACAGCATCAATTTCGTTTCGCCCCAAACGGGCGATTGACTATCGAGAAACATGGCTGCCATCAGCGGCAGCCCCATTCGCACACCCATTCCCAGCAACACAAAACCGAGCCCTTGGCCGATCTGCTTGCCGAGAAAAACCATCACGAGCGAGATCAGAGCAGCGCCCCAAACCAAGGCCCAAGCGGTGAGGGCCGAGGGAAGAAATCGCTGACCACCCATTTGCCAGGCGATGCCACAGGTAGCGGCGAGAGCGACTAAGACAACCGTGACAAAAATGGCGCACGCGCTGCCCCAACCTCGCAGCGGCGAGATTGGCTGGGGAGCAACTTCACGTGCCTGAGTCACGACCTGAATCCTCATTGTCGTCGTTGGAATCATCCGGCTTGTTACCGGACTTCGCACCGCGACGAGCTAACGCCAGCAGCTGGACGGTCCCCGCCACCACCCCGAGTCCAATGCCGATCAGGACGCAAAAATTCGTCCCGAGCCGAGAATCGAGATAGGCGCCGAGCAATCCGGGAAGAACCATGCCCCCGACGATGGAACTGGCCGAGACGGCCAACTGCATCAGCTCGCCATACGAGTTTTGGGCATCGCCACGACGCACAGAACACCGCAAGGAGAGAGGGGATCGCTGGGTGGAAAGGGGCGACCGAAACGTTCTCAGCAGAGCAAAACTGGGATAAAAGGCCTGGGAATAACAATTCCGTTAGCGCTGGGAAAGAGGGTAAATGTAACGATGCTGTCAGCCACGGTCAATCGAGTGGGCTCAAAATTCGTGCTTTTTTTCACAATGTCTGAGTCCAGACGCGTAACCATCGCAATAGTAAGGACTTTTGAGCAGCCCAAAGGTTCACGATCAGGGGTCAAAATGTCCAAAAAACGCCCTCGATTCGAAAAGCCATTGAAAGAGTCTGGCCAGATCTCGAAATTTTCAAAGTGAGGGATGAAATGTCGCTTTCATCCTACTAAACCGCCCCCGAGGGAGCTTTATCCGCCCCAAAGCCGTTCCTTCGAGGGCGGGAGATTGCAGTCGCGACTCTCATTAATTACACTAATCGTTACAACAACAGTTGCCGTCGATGGATCTCGGCAAGCTGCCGGTTGTCAACCTTAGTGCATGGCACGTCTGCCTTTGCGCGGTGTTGGGGCGATCAAAATGAGTCATGGAGGGCGCTGATACCAAATCCAGACATCGGCCGTGCGCGGCTTGGGTGTCATCGTTCGTGGATCTAGGTGAGCGTCATGATTACTACAGCTTCGTCGTTGACTGCTTCTTCATTGAAGGGGCAATCTCTCAAAGACCTCACCCGCCTGGCCAAGAAGAACGGCGTCAACGTCGGCAATTCCATGCGCAAGGATGACCTGGTAAAGGCCCTGCTGCGCGTCAGCAAGCCGAAAAAAGCCAAGCCGAAACCCGCTCCTGCCAAAGCAGTTGCGCCCAAGG
This sequence comes from Anatilimnocola floriformis, assembly GCF_024256385.1. Taxonomy (NCBI): domain Bacteria; kingdom Pseudomonadati; phylum Planctomycetota; class Planctomycetia; order Pirellulales; family Pirellulaceae; genus Anatilimnocola; species Anatilimnocola floriformis. The sequence goes on along the minus strand of NZ_JAMLFW010000001.1, from coordinate 1,495,065 downwards.
CAGTCGCCAAGCCAGCCAGCAAACCCGCCGCCAAAGCCAAGCCGGTGGTCAAGGCACCAGCCCGTCCAGCCGCTCGCCCCGCTCCGGCGCCGGCAGCTGCGAAGGTTCACGCTCCGCACACCAACGGCAGCCACACCAAGCCACATGCCAAGGCCAAGCCCGAAAAGCCGACCGCCGCGACCAAGGCGCAAGACAAGATCAGCCAAAAGATCCACGCCTCCTACGCTGTGCGTGAACGCCTGAAAGATCTGTCGACGGCTTACACCAAGGCCGGATCAATTGCCAATAAGAAGGGGAGCGACAAGGACCGCATCGTCCTGATGGTCCGCGATCCTTATTGGCTGCAGGTTTCGTGGCAAGTGACTCGGACCAGCGTCAAGCGGGCCGAAGCCGCCCTCGCCGAACACTGGCACACAGCCCGGCCAATCCTTCGCCTGATGGAAGTCGACGGCGGCGCGACCACCAGCACGGCCGAGCGTGTGGTCCGCGAGATCGACGTCCACGGCGGCGTGACCAACTGGTACATCGACGTGCCGAACCCACCGCACAGCTACCGCGCTGATCTGGGATACATTGCCGCCAATGGCAAATTCTTCTCCATCGCCCGCAGCAACTCGGTTTCAACGCCGGCCCCGGATACTGCCGATGCCATCGATGAAAACTGGACCGACATCGCCGAGAACTACGAAAAGATCTACGCGATGAGCGGCGGCTATGCAGAAGAAAGCTCCAGCGGCGATCTGCAAGAACTCTTCGAAGAACGCCTGCAACGGCCGATGGTTTCACCCTCGGGAAATCAGTTCGGCGCTGGCGCCGACCGCGTCGTGAACAAGCATCGCGACTTCCGCTTCAACGTCGACGCCGAAATGATCGTCTTCGGCGCGACCAAGCCCGATGCCCGCGTTACGCTCGCCGGCGAACCAGTCAAACTACGCGGCGACGGCTCGTTCACCATCCGCCTCAGCATGCCCGACAAGCGGCAGGTTCTGCCAATCGTTTCGAGTAGTGCCGATGGCGTCGAACAACGGACCGTTGTAATCGCCGTCGAGCGGAACACCAAGGTTCTCGAACCAATGGTCCGCGAGCAGAACGACTAACGCTCCGCACGCTTGCATCGTGGAGCGACAGGCGAAACCGCGGCGAAGATGAAGATGCTGCCGCGGGCGCGAATTCTGTTTATTGGCAAACGAAACGATCTGCGTTTGCCAAGGCTGTGACCTCAACCGAGAAGCGACCAAGCGTTAGTTCATATTACGAACAACGCCAATCACGACTCCTAGCACCGTCGCGCTCTGCACATAGATCGGCGACATCGACGAATTGGCGGGCTGCAGGCGGATGCGATTTGCTTCCGGGTGCCAGAACTTGAGCGTGGCTTCGTCTTCGCCGGTCTGGGCGACGACCATCTGGCCGGTCTGGGCGTTCTTGGTCTTTTTGCAAACGACGTAGTCACCGTCGGAAATTTGGGCCTCGATCATCGAGTCGCCGCGGACCTTCAGCACGAACACATTCTTTCGCTGAAACATCTCGCCGAAGTCGACGCGCTCGGCTTGTTCCCACGAGAGAGTGGTGGGGCCAGCGGCGACCATGCCGACCATCGGCAGCCCCTTCGTTTCTTCGATCCACTCGGGAGCCAGTTCGATGGCCCGGGCTACGGCGCGATCTTGCTTGCGGACGCGTTGCAGCATCCCCTTCTTTTCCAAAGCGCGGAGATGGCACATCACGCCGTTGGGCGAGCTGATTTCGAAATGCGCGCCGATTTCGCGGACCGTGGGGCCGTAGCCACGAGTCTGCACTTGCTCGCGAATGAATTCGAAAACGGCAAGCTGCCGCTTGGTGAGTGAATCTGTCATCGCCATGATTTTGCGTCCTTGTGGGTGGCCTGATAAACGAAGTTTGCTGAATTAGTCGGCTACTATGATGAATCGTAATATACAGCCGTACAGATTCAATAGCATTTGTACACAAACCGCCGAAATTCTTCCAAACTTCCCCCCGTTTTGCAAGGACTGGAGCGAATATTCGCCAAAAGAAACCCCCATTCGAGCCCGGGGTTTAATGAGAGGAGGGTGACTTCGTTGCACTTTCGGCCTGCAACTGCGGTAAACTGGAAGCTGCATGAGTGCAGTGACCTGCCGCCATCGGCTGGAACTGCCAACGCAAAATCCTCCGGACCAATCCACTGTAGGAATCAGGGAGCAGCCTTGTCGCCAGGTCCATTGCCACCCAAGAATCCGCCCAATTCCGCGGCCAACGGCGCCGATCTGCCTATTTCATACGAACAGGCCGATCCCGACGTCCGGCTGATGCTGCAGGTGCGCGCGGGGAGCGCGGCCGCGTTTGAGGAATTGGTGCTGCGTTATCAGGCCCGACTGCTGACCGTTTTGGAACACCTGGTCAACAATCGTGAGCAAGCTGAAGACTTAGCCCAGGAAGTTTTTCTGCGGGTCTATCGGGCTCGCGAACGCTACGAGCCGGGGGCCAAGTTCAGTACTTGGTTGTTCACGATTGCCAACAATGTGGCGAGCAACTCGCTTCGTTCGAAGTCACGGCGCAAAGAAGTCGGTGTGCCCGATCGCGTGGGGAGCGACTCTACGCCGATGCAACTCGATCAAATGGCGCTGGCGGCCAGCGGACAGATGCCGACCCGCGCTTTGGATAAAGCAGAAACCGCGGAAGTCGTTCGGCTCGCGCTGGAGTCGCTCAATCCGCGTCAACGGATGGCGCTGCTGCTGAGCAAGTTCGAAGAGATGAGTTACCAGGATATTGCCGCGTCGATGGAGATGTCGGTGCAAGCCACCAAATCGCTGTTGTCGCGGGCGCGCGAAAACTTGCGCGTGATTTTGGCTCCGTATTTCGAAAACGGCGTTCGTCCTGGCGAACTTGCCGCCGCCGATGCCGAAGACATTGTTTGAGTAACTGGGTTTAACGAGTTGGAATGTTGGTTGAGCGATAGCGGTGAATGTTATGAACGAACGAAATACACCCAACGACTCCGGCATCCTCGAAGAGGAACTGGTCGCCTATCTCGACGGCGAATTGCCCGATGCTGAGCGGGCGCGCATCGAGAAGCGACTGGCTAGCGATGCGGCTTGCCAGCGCAAACTGGCCCAGCTGCAAAAGGCTTGGGACCTGCTCGACATGCTCTCGAAGGCCGAGCCCGATGCCGAGTTCGCCCGCTCGACGGTCGAGATGGTCGCGATCCAGCAAGAGAAAGAAGTCGAGCAACTGCAGGTCAATGCCCACCGCACCAAATGGCTGATGTTCGCCGGTGGCGGTGTGGCGATTGCCGCGTCACTCGTGGCCGGGTTCATGCTCGCCAGCTACCAACTCAATGCTCCCGAACGTCAGCTGCTACAGGACCTGCCGGTGATTCAGCGGGTCGATGAACTTCGTTATGCCGAGAGCGTCGACTTTTTGGAACGCTTGCGCCGGGAAGGTTTGTTTGCAGGAGAAGGTGAAGATGCGATCTAACTTCGTCTCCTATTTCTTCACCGCTTGCCTGGCGATCAGCGCCGCAACTGCTTTCGCCGAGCCTCCCTCGCGTGAAGACCTCAGGGCTTTGTCGCCGGAAGAAAAAGCTGCGCTGCTGCAAAAGAAAGAACGCTTCGACGCACTCGCGAAAGAAGAGCAAGATCGGCTACGCGCGCTAAACACCTCGATCACGTCTTCGGAACATGGCGATCAACTGCATCGCACGCTCGACCGTTATCACGAATGGTTGAAATCGCTGACGACCAAGCAGCGGGCCGATCTATTGGGGCTGCCAGCCGAACAGCGCGTCGAGCGGATCAAGGAACTGATGCAAGAACAGGAGCGAGCCCGACTGCGCGACCTCGGCGGCAAGCAACTTCCAGAGGATGACATTGATGCCATATTTGGTTGGCTCGACGAGTACATGAAGCAGCACGAGGACAAATACCTCGAGCGTTTGCCCGACGACGTGCGCAAACGGATTCTCGATCAAGAAGAAGTCAGCCGTCGTCGCAGCCTGATGCGCGGGATCATCATGCGCGGGCCACGGAATGATTTTCCGATGCCGCTGCGTGAGGATTTCGAACGACTGTTGCCAAAACTGTCCGGTGCCACGCGGGCCGCGCTCGACTCGGCGAAAACGCCAGAAGAAAAACAGCAACTCGCCCGGCAATGGATCTTCAGCGCGATGATCAGTAAGGTCTTGCCCGCCGCGAGCGAAGAAGACCTCAAGAAGGTCTTCAGCGAATTGCCGCCCGATCAGCGCGAACGCCTGGAACGCAAATCTCCCGAAGAGCTCAAGCGCGAACTCACCTGGCGATTTCACTGGAAGCAATGGCCTGGCCGCGAAGGTGGTTGGCGCGGTGGTCCGGGAGGTGGCGGTCCAGGTGGACGCGGCCCCGGCGGCAAAGGCGAAGGTCCTGGTCCCGGCCCCGGTGAACGTGAACCAGGCAACGGCCCTGGTGGTCGCGGCCCAGGCGGACGTGGTCCAGGCGGCGATCGCCCCAAACGGCCCGAAGGCGAACGAAGCGATGCTCCGACACCGCCTCCGCCACCTCCACCGAAAGGCGAGCCGAAAGAAGTACGGCCGGAATAACATTCGGGCGGCCTCTTCGACATTCGCCTGCCAGATTTCCACTCGCACCGCAACTTGATTTTCTCAGCCCTTGGCAGGAAACTAGGGAGAAGTGTCGGCCTTCGCGCGTTCTGCCAGTTTCGCGCCGCCGAACACAATCACCCACCTGTTCTACCCGCCAGGCTGTTTCAGCCGTGCTTAGCAAGTGATGGCCATGTCGCTTACCGCTTTGGAAACGCTCAATCGCGAGTTTCTGGAAATTCGCTGCCGCATTCTCGATCTCGCCGCGATGCTCGATCGCCTGGAACGCTCGGATGACAACGTCGTCGATGATCCGCGCTTGAAGCGCGTACACGAAGCCCTCGACGTACTAAAAAAAGTCCGCGAAGACCGCGCCGAGCAAGTGCAACTGACGTTCTCGCGCCCCTATGACGAAGCGTGGCTGCAAACGCTGAAGGTCAAGCCGCGATAACGACGCATAGCAAAGAGCAGCCAGCACAACTCTCCACAGATTGAAAGCATATGGATTACTTCGACCCGCATATTCACATGGTTTCGCGGATTACCGACGACTACGAGACGCTCGCGCGCATGGGTTGCGTCGCACTCAGCGAACCGGCGTTCTGGGCCGGTTTTGATCGTGGCACGGTTCACGGCTTTCGTGATTACTTCCGGCAGCTGACCGAAGTCGAACCGAAGCGGGCCGCGCAATACGGCATTCAGCATTACTGCTGGCTCTGCATCAACGCCAAGGAAGCCGAGAACGTCAGCCTGTCGCGCGAAGTGATCGCGATGATTCCTGAGTTCATCAACAAGCCGAACGTGCTCGGCATCGGAGAGATCGGGCTCAATAAAAATACTCGCAACGAAGCCATCGTGTTTCTCGAGCACATGGAACTGGCGATCAAGTACGAACAGCAAATCCTCATTCACACTCCGCACCTGGAAGACAAATACCAAGGGACGCGGATGATTCTCGATATGCTCACCGGCGACTCGCGCATCGAGCGCAATCGCGTGCTCGTCGATCACGTCGAGGAGCACACCATCCGCCACGTTCTGGAAGAAGGTTTCTGGGCCGGCATGACGCTCTATCCCGTGAGCAAGTGCACGCCCGCTCGCGCGGTCGACATGATCGAAATGTACGGCTCGGAGCGTCTGATGGTGAACTCGGCCGGCGATTGGGGCCCGAGCAAACCGACGGCTGTGCCCGACTTCATCATGGAAATGCGCCGCCGCAAACATCCGGAAAGTCTCATCCGCAAAATCGTGTACGAAAATCCGCTGCAGTTCTTCAGCCAGAGTCAGAGCTTTCGCTTTACTCCGCGCGATGCCAGCGAAACGGTCGCCACGAGATGAGTCGCCGGGAGTACCCGGAGTGAGCGATCACCTCCATTCGCAAGACAAAATCTGGTCGCATTTTCAAAATGCCGATCCAGAGTCGTTCGCTGCCGCGAAGCCGCGGCTCGAATACATCGTGCGCTCGATTTCCCGTCGAGTGAAGTCGCCGAAACCAAAGGTTCTCAACATCGGTGTCGGCAGCGGGCATTTCGAGCAAACGGCACTCGCTCGTGGCTTTGAGGTTCATTCGCTCGATCCCGATGCCGTCGCCATCGAGCGGTTAGCCACGGCGGGCGTGACCGGGCATGTTGGTTACATCGAGCAGATGTCGCTCGCCGACAAGCAATTTGATGCGGTCGTTGCCTCCGAAGTGCTCGAGCATCTGCACGATGCTCAGCGAGCCGCCGGCCTGCAGGAAATCTCTCGCGTGCTCAAGCCCGGCGGTTGGTTTCTCGGCACGGTGCCTTACAACGAGAACCTCAAAGCGGGTGACGTCATTTGTCCTTGCTGCGGCACACTCTTTCATCGCTGGGGCCATCAGCAGACCTTTACGGTGGCCAGCTTGCGAACGCAACTGGAGCATCAGTTCGCCGTCCGCGAATTGCGCCGCACGGCCTTTGTGCCTTTTCGCAATCGCGGGCCGTTCGGCAAGCTAAAGTCGCTGGCTCGGCTGCTGCTGGCGCGGGCTGGCCAGATGATTGCCGTTCCGTCGTTGTATTGGGTAGCTCAATCGCGGGGATGACTATTTGTTGTTGCCGCAATATGAACCATCGGCCGCCGTTAGGAGACTCATCCAGACGAGGTTGCCGAATGGCGCTGGGCAACCCATACTGGATTCTAGCCAGATCCCTCCCCTGAATTCCCTCCTGATCTTTCATGACCGAACTGCCCGGCGATGTCGCGAGCGAGCCAGACCTGGTGGGTCGGCGGCTGGGCGATTATCAGCTGCTCCGTCGCCTCGGCCGCGGCGGTATGGCCGAGGTTTATCTCGCGCAGCAAATGTCGCTCGAGCGGCAGGTGGCGTTCAAAGTTCTCCGCCAAAGCCTGGCCGCGAACGAAACCTATGTCCGCCGCTTTCATCACGAAGCTCAAGCGGCTGCCAAGCTGACCCACGCCAACATCGTGCAGATACACGAAGTGGGACAGGCCGAAGGCGTGCACTACATCGTTCAGGAATACGTGCCAGGGCGGAACCTGAAACAGTTGCTCGCCCATCGCGGCAGGCCGTTCGATGCGCCGCAGGTTTCACTCATTCTGCGCCAGGTGGCTGGCGCTCTGCAGCGTGCCGCCGATGAAGGAATCATTCATCGCGACATCAAGCCCGAAAACATCATGCTGTCGAGTTCCGGCGAAGTAAAGGTCGCCGACTTCGGCCTGGCCCGCATCGCCCAAGGCGGCGACAAGCTCGATCTGACGCAGATCGGCATGACCATGGGCACGCCGCTGTACATGAGTCCCGAGCAAGTAGAGGGAAAGGTCGTCGACCCACGCAGCGATCTTTATTCGCTGGGCGTGACGGCCTATCACATTCTCGCTGGCCGGCCCCCGTTCGACGGCGAGAGCGCGCTCGCGGTGGCGGTGCAGCATTTGAAAAATGATCCGCCGCGGCTCGAAACCATCCGGCCCGATGTGCCGTCCGGATTGTGTCGCATCGTGCATCGCTTGCTCGCCAAACGCGCCGATGATCGTTATCAACGGCCCGTGGAACTGCTCAAGGAGTTGCGGTCTCTCAAGATCGAAGGGCTCGAAGACGATTGGGCCGCTGATCTGCCGGCCTGGGGTTTGACTGCCACCTTTATCGGAACGGGACTCAACGAAGCCACGCAGCAACTCTCGCGAGCCATGCTCAAGCAGGCTCTCACGCGGCAAAAAAGCTGGGCATGGCTCATCGGCATTGTGCTGCTGATTGTGGCCTTTCCTGTGGGCGGCATGATTGCCTGGTCGCTCATGCCGCCGCCGTTGCTGGTCGCCAGCAACATTCCCAAGGCGACGATGAAAAAGTATGAAACGATCGACGAGCAGCTTTTCGCCGCGCTGCTTGCCCAGCAGAACCGCGAGCAGGCTCTGAAAGCGGTCTGGGAATATTTTCCGCCGGGCAACAGCCCCGAAGCGCTGCGCATCACCCGCATCGCCAAGTCGCATCTCGGCTTCTGGTACTTGCAACAGAATCGGCTAACCGACGCCTATGCCATTTATCACGAACTCGCGAATCTCGAACAAACCGAGCGGGAGTTTCGTGCTCTCGGACTGGCCGGAGAGGCAGTCGTGCTCGATCGGCAAGAGCAACCCGATGAAGTCAAGGAACGGCTCCCTTCGCTCCTCAGCAACTACAGCCGCCTGCCGCAAGAAAATCTGCTGAAAGCAGATATCGAAGCGCTGCTGAAAAAGTACGGCCTCTCGGCGCCGAAGTAGCCGCCGCCCCAATCGCAGCGAGCCGGGCTACAATGCGGTGACTTTGTGCTTCAAGCTGCGAACTCGCAGCCCTCCAAAATGTCTCCGCCTTGAGTTGTTTATGCGCTCCTTCTGTTTGCTCGCGTTTGTCGTTGCGTTGCTGTTGCCAACTCAGTCCTTTGCCGCGAATCGCGACCAGCACATCATCGTCGTCAGCGTCGACGGCTTGGCTGCGTATCTGCTAAATGATCCGAAAGCGCCGCTGCCCACGATTCGCAAGCTGGCCAAAGCGGGAAGTGTCGCTGAAGGAGGAATGAAGGTTTCGAATCCTAGCGTCACCTGGCCGAATCATTCGTCGGTCATTACTGGCGTGCGGCCGGAGAAGCACGGCGTGCTCGCGAATGGCGTGTTGGTGCGAGGCGCCATCGATGTGCCGACGGTGGTCGATCCCAAACGGGATCAGCAGGATTTGATCCGCGTAAAAACGATCATCGATGCCGCTCACGAAGTGGGCTTGGCAACGGCCGAAATCAACTGGCCCTGCATGCGCGGTTCCAAATCGCTCGACGACAGTTTTCCCGATGTCCCCGAGCAAGTCATTCACATGACGCCGCGACTGCGGCAGGAGTTGGTGATCGATGGTATTCTCGCTGATGAAACGCAACCGTCGTTCGCGGCCAACAGCGTTGTCGGCAAGGATCTCATCTGGACCGAAGCTGCTTGCCATCTGATTCGCCAGCGCAAGCCGAACTTGCTGTTTGTGCATCTGCTCAACTGCGACGCCACGCATCACTTGCTCGGCGCGCAAACGCCGGCCGGTTACACGGCCAATGCTTACGCCGATTCGTGCGTAGCCAAGATGGTCGCGGCGACGAAGGAAGCCGGCATCTTCGACAAGACGACGTTCATCATCCTCGCCGATCACGGCTTCACTTCCACGCCGAAAGCGATCTGCCCGAACGTGTTGCTGCGGCAGAATGAGTTGCTCACCGTAACGGCGGGAAAAATGTCGGACGCCAAGATCCACGTCTTTCCCGAGGGTGGCATCGGCCTGGTGTATTGCACCAACCCGGCGACGGCCGCCGCCGATCGCGAAAAGTTCCGCGACCTGATGAAAGACAAAGAAGGAGTCGCCGAGGTTATTTTCCCCGACCGCTTTACCGAACTCGGCATTCCTCATCCGCGCGAATACAACCAATCACCCGACGCGGTGCTAGTTGCCAAGGACGGTTACGCAGTGGCCGGCACGCCGATCGGCGAAGAGTTCGTTGTCGCCAACACTGAATCCAAAACCGCGCTCGGCTCGCACGGTTTCATTTCGTCGCTCGACAAGATGAATGCCCCGCTGGTCCTCAGCGGTAACGGCGTTCGCACGGGCGAAACGCTGAAGAGCGTCGAAAACATCGACGTCGCGCCGACGATTGCCAAGCTCTTGGGGATTGAGTTCCCCAGCGCCGACGGTAAAGCGTTAAACGCCGCTCTTTCGAAATAGCGAAAGATCGAATCGCAGTAGACCGACAAGAAACAAAAACGGCGGTGATCGCCAAAAGCAATCACCGCCGCAAAATATACGATTAGCAGGTTCGAACTTCGAAGACTCTATTCGTTGGACAATCTTCGCGGACATCGCCCGCGCGCTGGATTAACGACGGCCGCCGTAACCGCCGCCACCGCCGCCTCGGCCACCACCGTAGCCGCCACCGCCACCTCGGCCACCACCACCGCCACCGCCGCCGCCACGATCTTCACGTGGGCGAGCTTCGTTGACCGTCAGCGGGCGACCGTCGTGCTGCTGCTCGTGCAGGCCCTTGATGGCCTCACGGGCGGCATTGTCGTCAGCCATTTCGACAAAGCCGAAACCCTTGCTGCGACCGGTGTCGCGGTCCTGAATCACTTGAGCGCTACGAACCTGGCCGAACTGCGAAAACAGTTCTTCCAGCTTCTCGTTGGTCACCCCGTAGCTCAGGTTCCCGACATACAACTTCATTGCCACCGCACAACTCCTGACAAAAAACTCCGGCCCTCGTACTCACTTTCAGGGCCGATGAAAGGGACCGCTCTAGGTCCGCCAAACGGAACAGGCGAGGGGAGCAACGACCGATTCTACAGAACCAAACGCTACGCACGACTTCGTCGACCTATTGGCCACTCAGAGTTATACACCTTTCGATGGAGACAATGCCAGCACGATTTGCGGGAAATATTTTCAATTCGCCAGCTAGAAAGTGGCAAATCTTGATCAACTCTTCCGCCAGCGCGGAAGACTAAGAAGACCGCGCACCCATCGCAGCCAAATGCGCCGCGGACAACTGCGGACGTGGCAGCGCGCGTTCCAGCGCCGCCATCACTGCCAGGACAATATCTTCTCGCCACGGCCGCGCGATCACTTGCACACTCACTGGCAAACCCGCACTGCCGGCATCGACGGCGGCTGCTTGTTTCAGCACCATATCGCGAGTCGGCGCACGGCCCACTTGCTCGTCTTCACGAACCGTCGACAGCGACACCACACCTGCCGGCCAACCGAGCAAGTTCGGCAGAAAGGTATAGCTCGCCGCGGGAAGCAAATCGAACGGCTTGCCGTGCTGCGCCGCAGGAACGCCGAAGGCCGGAGACAAGATGACATCGATTTGCTGCTCATCCAGCAGTGCGGCAAAACCGCGGATGAATTGCTGTTGCTCGTAGACTCGTTCCCAATGCTCGGCCGTCGATTGCGGCCGACTCGCGCCGATCAGTTGATACATCAGCCGTTGGCCCAGCAGCCAGCAGAAACTTCGGACCACCGCACGCACGGGACTTCGTAATCCACCGAGCAGCAGCATCTTTGACACGCGCGAATCAAGCCGACTTCCCTTGGCCAATTTCCGCACATCAGCGTTGCCGTCGGCTTCCAGCAATTGGCAGTAGAGCTCCAAGATCTCTTTACCATTCGTGAAGCGTGGCTCTGCTGCTTTCACCACATCATCGAGCACAGCAATTTCAACGTCGTATTCCGAGCACAGCACCTCGGCAGCATCGAGCACCGCGCGGCGAATCGCTGGCGAGGGAGGTACCCAATCATCGCTCAGCCACAAACCAACCTTGAGCTTACGAATATCGACTTCGCGCGACGCTCGCAAAGGCCAGGGTTCAATTTCGTTCAGCGACAGCCCATCACTGTGATCGGCAAGAACCTGCAGCGCGAGTTCCAAATCCTCGACATGCCGCGCCATCGGACCGGCAACGACTTGAATCGCTTCGAGGCCGCGAAAAGTACGAAGCGCGCCAGACGTAGGAAGCCGACGCGATGTCGGCTTCAAGCCATGAATGCCGCACCACGCTGACGGAACTCGAATGCTCCCGCCGAGATCGGTACCCAAGCCCAGTGGCGAGCCGCCGGCAGCGATGATGGCTCCTTCGCCGCCAGTGCTGCCTCCCGAAGTGCGAGCGAGGTCCCACGGATTATTCGTCCGGCCGTAGACCGGGTTATCGCACTCGTGCCAAAACATCAACTGCGGCACGTTGGTCTTGCCGAGAATGATCGCGCCGGCGCGCTGCAATCGCGCGACCAGCACACCCGTTTCACCAACGATATTGTCCCGCAGATTCGTCAAGCCGATGCACGTCGGCGAGCCCTGCAGATACATGCTCTCCTTGATCGTCATCGGCACGCCGGCGAGCGGACCGAGCTTTTCGCCGCGAGCTATTTTTTCGTCGACGGCAGTTGCTTCCTGGCGCGCCGCATCGAAGCGGTTCCAGACGAGAGCGTTGAGTGCTTTGTGCGTCTGCTCGCAGCGGGAGATGTAAGCCTCGCACACTTCGCGAGCGCTGATTTCTCGCGCAGCAATGCGCCGGGCGATGTCGCTGGCACTCCAAGATGTTGGTGAGTCCCCATCACCCATGCTCCACCATCTCAACGCTTCACGTTCACACCCGGAATCGCCTTTTTCAACGCCGCCGCTCCATCGTCGGTCACACCCGGGACGACGGTCACGATCACCGTCTCCAACTTTTTCAGCCCCTGCAAATGAGCCAGGCCTTGGTCGGTTATCGTCGTTTTGCCGAGGTGAATGTACTCGAGCTTTTCCAGCCCCTGAACGCTTTCCAGGCCGACGTCGGTGACCTTGGTCTTGTCGAGATTCAACCTCTCCAGATTCTTCAGCTGGCCGACCGCAGGCATATCAGCATCACCGAAGCCGGTTGACCAGACGTTAAAATCGACGAGGCTCTGCACTGCCGTGATCGCGGCAAAATCAGCACCCGTGCCGATGCTGGTTTCCGATAGGTCGAGCTCTCTCAGGTTCTTCAGCCCCGCGAGAAACGTCATACCGTCATTCGCCACGGTCGTCTTCCGCAGCACGAGCGTTTCGAGGTTCGGAATCGTACCGAGCTTTTCGAGAGCCGCCGAATTCACATTCGGGCAACCATACAGGTCGAGCTTTTTCAAAGCTGGATGCTGTTCCAGTTTGTCGAGCCCGACTTTCGTCACCGACGATTGAGCCAGGCCGAGCACCTTGAGCTTCTTCAGCGGGACGATGAAATCAAGCGTCCCGTCGTCGATGCCGCTACCCGAGAGCTTCAGCATTTCCAGGTTTGGCAAGTCGCCCAGCGCGGCACATCCCACAGCCGTCAAGAGTTCGCAATCGCTCAGGTCGAGCGCCACGAGTTGCTTCATCGGCGCAATCGCTTTCAGCGATTCGTTATCAAACTTGGTTTGCGGCGCGCGAATCTTGCGAAGCGCCTTATGCTTGGCCAATGTCACAAAAGCGGGCGTGGTGAAGGCGGTTTTCCTCAGATCGAGATCATCCAGCTTCGGAATCTCCAGCAGTTGCTGAGCATCTTCGTTTTGAATGCTGCTTTGCTCGAGACGTAAAATCTTCAGGCCAGGGTGCCACTTGAGATGGGCCAGACCTGCGCCGGAAATGCCAGACGCTGCGGCCGAGAGAGTCGTGCAGTGCGGCAGTGCGGCGACGTGCTTCAGATCGTCGTTGGTGCAATCGGCAGACAGAATCACTTCACCGATGTTGCCGGCTTTGTCGCGATTCAATGTCACGCCCTTGGCCTGGAGCGCAGCGATCGCAGCAGCGTCATCTTTGGCCGAGGCGCTCGGCGATTGCGGTTTAGTTGGATCAGCCGAGCCGGACCGCTTCGGTTCTGGCGAGGGACAACCGCTGCAGCAAACCGCCGCCACGATGGCGAGGAGTGCGAGATATTGAGCTCGAAGTTTCTCGGTAGAAGACACCGTCGCACCCAGTCGCAACAAGTTGACACGCGACAGCGCGGGCCGCTCGTCCAAGCCCAAGAAAAAGACAACCGCCGCCGCTTGCAGCAGGAAAGAGTACTCCGCGACAACTGCGGCGAACAGGTAGGCCGCAAGCGCTACGCGGCCGGCCGCAATTCCTTCAACTCGTCAAACAGCCCTTGGGCGTTTTCCAAACCACCAACGCTGGCCACAAAAGCCGAGATCATTTTCACTTGCTCTTCGGTCGCTTCGATTCCCGCCTCTTCCAGCAACTCCTGAATCTCATCGGGGTGCAGATCGGCCAGGCGAATTGGTTGGGCTTCGTCAGACATGAGAAAAACTCCGCAAATTGCTGAATCTCAGGTGTCATTTCTCTTCATCGACCATTGCCAGCATATCGCTTGCGTTTCGCAGACATCGGCCGACTGCGTAAGCTGGGCGGACGTTAAGGAACAGATAACGAAAACGGAATGTGCCGCTGCGATTGCGCCGATATTGATGGCAGCGACCTTTGCCACGTTCAGCTTGGGTCGTTTGTGGATGCTCGTTCAGTCGGTGACCGAAATGCCTCACGCGGAAATGACTCAGCACGTGCGCCTCCTCGTGGCCGAAGCCTTCGCCCGCGCGGGCATGCCGCAACCCAGCGAATTCAGCGAGAGCATTCTCATCAAGGGTGGCAACTACTGCGGCCGCCGCTTCACCGGCGAAGGCGGCCACGCCATCTGGTTTGTCGAAGAGAACCAACTCAAGTTCTACGACGCCGACGGCAAACTGACCCACGTCGTCTCGACGCTGCTCCCCGTCGCCAGCTTCCGCCGCGCTGCCTAAGGTCGCCGCCATAAGCTCTCATCCGCGGCCGGTTATACAACACTTCTGCGCGAAAATCGCATTCTGCGCAAGGCCTGAAACCGCCAGCATTTAAGCACAAACTGCTGACTTGTACGGCAATTTTTTCACAACACTTTCGCAGCAACTCGATTTCGACTCTTGCGCACTTTACTGCCGCCGAAAACCATTTCCGGCCAACTACTTGCGGCGAACGCCGCCGGCGCAACCTTTATTTTCTGCAGAAATCTTTCACAACAGTTCTGAGGCAGTTCTACAACAGTTTTTTAGGGAACTCACAACAACGAACTCGCGGTCGCAGGAGAGTTTCACAACCCTCATCTTGCCGCAACCACTATCCACCAGTGGTGGCCTTCTTTCCACTTAGCCACCAGCTTTAGCTGGTGGTCAGCAAACCAAGGCACCCGGCTTTAGCCATTCCTACGGGTCCCGCAGGACTTGATGGCTAAAGCCGGACACCCTGCGCGCTCGGACCACCAGCTAAAGCTGGTGGCTAAAAGGGCGGTTAACCTTGCACGCCTGGGAAACACAATCCGGTAGTGGTCGACTAAGTGGACCTGCGAAAAATCTGAAAATAATTTTACCACAAGAAATGAAAAAGCCCCGCCATTTCTGACGGGGCCGACTGGCGACTAGTTGTCGCCTATCCGCTCGATCGCTTCGATGATCGATGGTCGCTTTGGTTCAGGCTTCACGTAGGTGCCAACCGCTTCGATCATTTCGGCAATCGTCCACTGCCGATCTGCCAGACCTGCCGCTTGTGCTGGCGTCGACTTAATCGTGCCGTGCATCGCGACGTAGTTGTAGTGCATGAAGAACAAAGCCAAGGCCGCTTCGTGGTGCTCGTGCGACTTGCTGAAGCCGTTCGTCAACCGAGTGAACCGACGCATGCCCATGCGAATCGTCAGATTGAAACGTTCGCTGTGGCTGGTGTTCATGCGGCTCTCGTCTGGCTTGCCAGCGATAGTCCGCAGTTTCATTTCGACTATCTTCGCGGGGCTGTAGCGGGTCTGATCGCCAGCGCTCGCGAATATCTTGATGACCATGCCGTAGTCGGCGTTCGGGAAGTGATTCGGGATCAGGTGCTTGTAGGGCTTCCAACCGTCGCTGCTGATCTGGCAGCGGCCTTTCTCGCAAGCCCGCTGGAGCTTCTGCACGAACTCCAAACCGTTCTGGTGAGTCCGCTCGCCTGAATGCCAAGCGAGGATGAGCCGCGTGTTGCGCTCGAAGCCGACATAGCAGTAGTTGTCACCGCAGCTGCCAACCGGCAGGCTGTTAATCTTGCGGGTCCGCTCCTTCATCATGCAGAAGCTCCAAAGTTCGTCGACGCTCACGTCCTTCACTGGCTGGCCGACGATCACGTTTTCGAGGAATGTCTTGCAGCGCTGGCCAACGGTCAGCAGCAATTCGAGAATCGTGTCTTTGCAGACACCCGACAAACGCGAAGTAGCACGGATGCTCAACCCTTCGCAAAGCATGCTGATGACCTGCGCCGACTTCTCAACTCCAAGCCTCATGCCGCTGAGCACCTTCGTGCTGTGCGTGAACCGCTTACCGCATTCCAAGCACTTGTAGCGCTGCGTTCCGCACTTCGTCATCCCGCTCTTCTTGCTCCGGGGGTGATTGCATTCTGGGAGACCGATCATAGGGACAGCCTTCAAAGTTGCGGCTGCCTCGCTTATGATTCCAGTTACTACGCTGGGGAATCGGGCGAACAGCCTGGTTTTCTTTGCTGGCCCAGTTCGACCTTGCCGGGTTGGACTGGGCTTTTTTCGTGGGCTTGCCGGCCCGCGTTGATTTCTATTATATTAGAATCATGTTCGCCGTCAACATGATTCGATTATATTTCTTTCAAGGAGTGGAAAATAGGGAAGAAAAAGGCGCACGGCGGCAAACGGAAGGGCGCTGGCCGGAAGCCAATTGACCCTGACGCAAAGGCCGTTCTGGTGGCCGTTACAGTGCCGAGTGACGTAGTGGCACAACTCGATGAGCTACGCGAGAAAGAGGGTTGGAACCGCTCACAGGCGGTCACAATTGCCATTCGCGAATTGCTTAGCAAGAAGGGCTGAGCGGAGAGCGGGGGTTACGATCCCAACGGCGACGCCGTACCCTTCGGCAGTTTATAAATCTGCTGCGCCACCAAGACGCGGGCCGGTCTCCACAAAATCAGCGGAGACGCCATAGCCTCGAAAAGCGAGGCTGTATATGATAGTGAAAAGCCATGTTTGCACTAGCAAGCAAAAGCGAGCGGTGAATCGCGAAGTTTTGGAAGCTCCGTCCTGATCCTTTGGACGGTCATCTGGTCGGTGACACGACCAGCACCAGGATTAACGATTCACCACTCTAACGATCTTGAAAAAGGTCATCTCGCCAGATTTGGGTAGCCTCGATTTGCGGTCCCGGCCCCTCTTCTGACTCGCTCATTTCTGAGCCTGCGGCAGATCAACCAGCGACAACCAACTGGCTGATCCTGCGTTCCCTTCTAGCCATCGCGCACCATCCTTTCCATTGCTGCGACTTCCAAATCTTACCCGTCGTCGAGGCACGAGTCTAGCCCCTGTCTGCGATGTTTCTTGACAAATCTGTTTTGTCTGCAATGATATGGCTCAGATACCGATCAGACAGGAACTCAACCAGGATCTATTTATGGCCGACGACCGGAAAAAACAGCGACTGCGCAGCCCAGCATACCCATCAATCAATCTGCAAGAGGCAATCGAAAAGGCTTCGGTCATTTACCGCCACGAGAAACGGCATGCAGTCCCAGTGGATGTTGTAGTCTGCGAGCATTTCGGCTACGAAACGGCTGCAAGCAGCGGCGGACTTCGTGCAGTTGCTGCGCTGAAGCAATTTGGCCTT
Source organism: Anatilimnocola floriformis (assembly GCF_024256385.1). Lineage (NCBI taxonomy): Bacteria > Pseudomonadati > Planctomycetota > Planctomycetia > Pirellulales > Pirellulaceae > Anatilimnocola > Anatilimnocola floriformis. The sequence continues at coordinate 1,477,858 of NZ_JAMLFW010000001.1, read as the reverse complement.
TTGGTCGAGGAAGACGGCGGAACTGAGTCGCGTCAGGTGCGACTGTCAAATCTCGCGTTAGATATTCTGATTGCCGAAAACGAGTCTTCTCCGGAACGGCTTAAGGCCATCAAGACAGCTGCCCTTTCACCCCCGCTACATCGAAAGATCTGGGAAAAGTACGGTGGACACCTGCCGTCAAATGCTTCGCTATCTGCGTTTCTGATCCGCGAAATGGAGTTCAATGATGCCCATGTTGATAAGTTCATACGGCAGTTGTCTCAAACTGTTGCCTATGCTCGCGTCGCGGAACCAGATACAATTGAAGACGATGATGACGATCTGGACTCGCATGAATCGAGCGACTCAGCAACGTCATACCCAAATACGGCGGGGCGAAACCAAGCTCCGCTTCCAAATCAAATGACGACAACGACTTATCACTTGCCGACAAACCCGATCATGCCGAGCATGGGGGTGGTCGCCGAAACCGTTAACTTGCCCATCACGATGCCATCGCTCAAGGTCGCATGGCTGAATGTTCCGTCAAAGCTCACGAAGCTTGAATTCGACACCTTGGTCAACACGCTTAAGATGTTTGAGGCAGCGCTCGTACAGCCGCCCTCGCTCCTGGCAGCTGATCCTGTGGAGGGTGCGCCGAAATAACATGAAACGCGAATCCCGCGCACCGCTGATCGTCGCTATCGTGCTGCTGCTCTTGCCGGTGGTGTATGTGGGGAGCTATTTGGCGCTGGTCGTGCCAAGTGGCCGCAGCGTTGTTCGACCGAATTATGTGGACCAACAAACGCTAGAACCGTCCTGGACGTGGTCTAACTACCGATTTGGCTATCCAAAGACCGATCGGTTCTTCTGGCCGCTGGAATTCCTCGACCGGCGAGTCCGGCCTGAGACGTGGGGCGATGCGCCAAACTGGCAAGACAAATTGCGAAGTGAGCCGCCGCCCTAGGCACTTCCCGTGCCAATCGAAAACGGGTCCACTTAATCGCCCAGCACCCACAATCCTTATAATATACAAAAGATCACTTGTTAAGTCAATAGGCCATGTTCGACCAACTCCTTAAAACAGAACTACCAGAGCAGCACCTTAGCCGAGCCTTTTGATCGAAATGCTTGCGATTGTGCCGAGATTGCGTAGCCTAAAGAGCCATGCCTTTCGCTTTCGCCGCGGCGGTTGTTGGGCGATCAAGTACGGTTGTGTGGGAGAAAGTAATGGCCAATGACTTGCTGATCAGCGCTCAGTTCTGGACTGCGATTGCGATCGTCCTCGCCATCACGACCTCTCCGGTCTGGCTGCCGGCGCTCATGATCGTTTACCAGGGGATTTCCGCCCAGAGGTTCGGGCAGTTCAGTATGCAATTCGTGATGGCCCTAGTCGCAGCCGAGAGTCTAGCATTGGGAATTAACGTGGCGATTTATCGTTGGACTTGGCTCGCCCAATTTCTGCACAGCTTGAGGCCTTAATATTTTGGGCCTGAATACCATTCGTCTGCAGCACCGTCCCAGTCGCTCTGCCAAGCTCTCGGCCTCAGCTTCCGGTCGATCTACTCCAGCGGCCAGAAGAAGACCGATTCCCATTCTCCTTGAGTTCGGTAGTTCGATGGCGGCCGACGCTTCATAAAAATTATCGCTATAACGGTTAGGCGATCGGCAGGCTCGACCAGCGCCAAATAGCTCCCCACATACAGCACCGGGAGGAGCACTAGCACAACGGCGACGATCAAGGGTGCGCGCGATTCGCGTTTCATGGCTGGCCGCTAACTGCCGTTGGATTTGTTTGCTGAGCTCCAGCAGTCGGTATGGGATACAGCTTTGCTGTGAATAGGGCTAGGCGAGCAACCTCTGCCCGATGACCGGTAAATCGGCAGAAGTTGTCGACGGCGAATTCCTCCCGCTGCCGATGCCTCTGGCCATCCCAGACCCAACCGCTACATAGCAACGCAATAAAGCATAAGAAGAACCATTCTCGGGCTGTGGGTTTTATGCGAGTAATTCTACACGCTGCCGAAAAAGATCTGCCAGAGTGAACATGGCCTTAGCGAAAAACGACAATTCAGTAGCCAGAACCTAGTTGACCAGCTCGACTCATCTTCCGTTCGAAAATGACTCGGCGTTAAACTTATATTCATGGACAGGAGGCAGGGGCACGAAGATTTGCGACACGGAGTCATTTCATGCAATCGAAATTTGTCTTGGCTTGGTTGGCATTCACCTTGGCTTGGCCTTGCCTGGCACAGGAACCATCCGGCAATTCAACGGTGGCCCGTAGCGAACTGCTGAAGCGCGCTGAGTTGACCTTTTACCTGGCAGAGCAAGCTCGCGAAACAAATCCAGAGCTCGCGCTCACCAAACTGGAAGAACTAGAGCAGATCCTCGATCAGGGCGACAAAGAGCCAAAGGAAGTCGTCAGTGCGATCGCCGATTTTCGTAGTTCGCTTGCTAACGCACGCCAGCAGATCGGTCGCGTTTGGCCCAGCTTAGAAGTCATCGAGCGGCGACTCGCCGCCAATCCCGCCGCAATCGAGGCCAGCGATGTCTACGCTGCCAAGGTGATGACCGAAATCAAACGAAATCGGCCCAACGGGCCAGACGTCTCGCTCAAAACGCTGCTGACTTACCACGACACCGCGCGAGGGGCGCTGGAGCGGGGCCAACGCGTCCTGCGGTCCGCACATGATGTCGTCGCCGACGGTCAGGCGAAGATCGTCTTGGCCGACGAGATTCAAATGCTTGGGATGCAGCAGCGTCAGTTGGATCGCGAAGCCGGCAGATTGGCTCAGGAAGGTCGGCAGTTTCCCAATCGGCCGCGCAACTTGGATGAATTGTTCGATCAGAGTGGCCTGCGTGATCACAAGTTGGCCAGCCGTTTGAAGCGAGGGCAAGAGGACGCGTCGCTGGCCGATACGCGTGTGCTCCTTATCGCCACGAATGCGGAATCTCAACTCGCCCGTCAATTGATTGCCCTGCGATATTTTTTCACCGACAGCTTCAAGCTCCCGCCGGATGGCGTGCAATCTTTCGGGATCGCGCTGGCGGGATACCGTGTTGTTTGGGCCAACACCACGAGCGAAGCCAATGAGTGCCGAACGCTGCTCGAAAAACACAAAGTGAAAATACCGGGCGAAAAAGAGGCGGTCTTTCTGGTGCTCGACAACCAAGGAACCTTGGTCGCGGCCACTTCCACAGCAGACCTGCAAACGGAGGAGAAGTTTGACGTTCTGCGGCTCACCAAGTTTCTCGAGCAACATGCCGTAAACATGGCCGAGCGAGATGCGGAGCAGCTTTTGGATGCGGCCTACGCGCAAGCCAAACGGGACGGCAAGCGAGTCCTGTTGCAAATCAGTGGCCCAGGCTGCGCTCCTTGCATCAAACTCAAACGGTATCTGCGTGAACAGGAGACACTCGTCCAAAAGGACTACGTTTGTGTTGTCCTCGACGGTCGCATGACCAATTCAAGACGAGCGATCGACCGTCTTGGTAAACGGGTTGATTCGATTCCTTGGTTCGCCATTTTGGATGCCGACGCGAAACTGCTCACCACTAGCGTCGGCCCTCGAGGCAACATCGGCTATCCATACGATCCGCTCAGCATCCGCCATTTCGAGTCCATGCTCCGCAGCACGGCGCAGAATCTGAATGCTGACGAAATCAAGAAGCTGATCGCTGCGTTGGAGAACGATTAGTCCAATGAACTGAGTGAGAAGCCGCGCGATGCACGCCGCACACTATAATCATGCGGGGAGGACGAGGCGGACGAGGCTCCCGCCTCGCCCTCGCTTGAACGGCTGGCGTCCTGACAACCAACATCAGCTACTCATCATCCGGATCCGATTCGTCAATTTTCATAATCGGCTCGGTGGTCACTGATCCGGCGTTCAACAACTCTGCCAATTCTGGTCCCCACACCGTATGTTTGCGGCCGGTTGCTTTTCGGCGTTCAGGGTCACCAGCATTGGGGTTGTAGAGGGCTGCGGCGAAATCGCTGTAACCCATCATTCCGAGCCCGATGACGAGCCCTGCCGCCGTCAACTTCCAAGCGCCGGGCATTTGCCAGGCTAAGGGAATCAGCGAAATTACCGCAACAATTAGTCCGGCAATCATCGGCGCGTTGCTTGTCCCTTCTTCCTTGAGCAACTTCACCATGTCTTCCTGGTAAGCCCCACACTGGGGACAAGGAATCGGGTGGACTTCGTTGTTTCCTTTTTTCAGCAGGTTTTGCTCGGCTCGCTTCGTTGCGCGTTTCGCGCCGCCTGCATCGGCCATGATGATGTCGTGCTCTTCTCCGCTCGCTTCTAGTTGCACTACGAATCCAAATTCCGTTTGGCAATGCTCACAGGTAATGAGCTTCAACATTTCGCCTTTGACTCTGACGACGTGCCTCACAACAACCGGAATTGGAATAAACATCTTGTCATCCTCGCCGAACGGCTAACAACACGTGTTGAACTGCTGAATAGGAAGAGCGCTACTGAAGAGGCTTGGTATTCTCGTCAAAATTTTGTGCCGCGAATACTGCCGTGTCTAGCGCGTTCTTATAACATGGAGAGAAGCAGACTGTCCGCAATGTCGGCTTTCACTCCGTGAAAGCACGCGTCTTCTAATCGCGGAGCGTGCAGCGACTTGGAACCGCCCCAAGACGCCCCCTTTCACGGGAGTGAAAGGCGACAGTCGGGCGTTCAGGCTGCCTGTTCACACCGGGGGGTGAGCGTTATTCTTGGTGCTTAGGTTAAACCGCACGAGCCGCAAACCACCACTCCCCTTTCCTCTGTGCCTGACGATTTCACTCATTTCGACGAGCAGGGCGCCAGCCGCATGGTCGATGTTTCGGCCAAGGCGGTGACCGTGCGCTCGGCGACGGCGAGTGGGCAGATTCGGATGCAGCCGGCCACTTTGGAACGGATCAAGCAAGGGACCCTGACCAAGGGAAACGTGCTGGAAGTTGCTCGCCTGGCAGGGATTATGGCCGCCAAGCGAACGGCGGAGTGGATTCCGCTCTGCCATACATTGCCGCTCGAGGGCGTATCGCTCGCTTTCGACTACGTCGACGAGCAGACGCTGGCGATTTCGGCGACCACGCGCGTGACCGGCAAGACGGGCGTCGAAATGGAAGCTCTGGTGGCCGTATCTGCTGCGGCTCTCACGGTTTACGATATGTGCAAGGCCATCGATCGAGGCCTGGTGATCGAACGAGTGCAGCTGGACGAGAAGTCGGGTGGCCGAAGCGGGCATTTTGTCCGTGATGCCGCCACCGCCGCTGCGGTTATTAGCCAGGAAGAACCGGCAACTCCGGTAAATAACCTGGCAACTTCGCTGGGCAAATCGAAATGACGCGGCAGGATGCAGTTCCCATGTCTACGTTGACCGCCGAGCCGGCTTTGTCGCCGGCGCTGCAATCGCTCTACGCACCCATCGCCACCGAACTGGCCGAGGTCGAGACCATCTTCCGGCGCGAGATGCACCACCCGCATCCCTACGTCGACGAGCTCGTCCGTTACGGCTGCCTCCTGGGCGGCAAACGGCTCCGACCGGCCCTGCTGCTCCTCACCGCGAAAGCCGCTGGCAAGATCGTGCCGGAGCACCTGACGCTGGCCACCGTCGTCGAAATGGTGCACACCGCCACGCTCGTGCATGACGATGTGCTCGACAATGCGCAAATGCGCCGCCACCTCGCCACCGTTAACGCTCGCTGGGATAACGAAGCCAGCGTGCTCCTCGGCGACTATCTCTTCACGCACGCCTTTCACCTGGCGAGCACCATCGATAGCGTCCTCGGCTGCCGCCTGATCGGCCATGCCACGAACATTGTCTGCGAAGGGGAGCTACGGCAAAAAGGAACGCGCGGCCAATTCGACCTCGCCGAGGAAGAATACCTGCAAGTCATCGAAGCCAAGACGGCCGAACTGACGGCCTGCAGCTGCCGCCTCGGCGCACTCTTCGCCGGCTTGCCCGCCGACCAGGTGGAAGAGCTCGATCTCTACGGCCGCGAGCTGGGCATCGCCTTTCAAATCGCCGATGACCTGCTCGACCTGCAAGGCGAAGAAGACGCCACCGGCAAATCGCTGGGCACGGATCTGGAAAAGCAAAAGCCGACGCTGCCGCTCATTCACACATTGCGCGAAGCATCGCCCGCCGATCGCGCCCAACTGTTGGAACTGCTCGGCAGCGAGCAAGCGACTCCCGCCACGCTCGCGCCTTATCTGCAAAAGTACGGCGGCCTCGACTACGCCCGCGATCGCGCCCAAGCCATCGCCGCCCAATCGCGCCGCCGTCTCGATTGCCTGCCACCATCGCCATCGAAGGACGTGCTGCTGATGATTGCGGAATTCGTCGTCGCCCGCTCGCACTAACGGCCCGGGAGCCTCGCCCTCCCTACTTCGTCGTCTTTTTCTTTTTTATCCAACTTCTCGCCATGCTTCTGCAGGAGTTCGGCGCGCTGGCGGTAGCCGCGCTGATGACTGTTCAGCAGGGCCGAATCCCAAGCCGTGTTGCCATACGCATTCTTCAAGCGCGGATCGGCGCCGTGCTTGAGCAATAGCTTGATGATCTCCAAGTCGGAAGCGTACATCAGCACTCGGTTCTCGTTTCCCTTCTCGCGATCCTGAGCGTTCACGTTGGCGCCGGCTTTAATCAGGCCCTTCACCAATTCGAGGTGGCCACGATTCACAGCCCACATCAGCGGCGTGACTCCTTGCTTGTCGCCGTCATCCACGGCGACGCCCTTTTTGAGCAAGAGCTTCAGCACGGCGAGCGGCTGCGGAGTGCGCATGCACTTTTCTTGACAGACACACAGGCTCTCGAGCGCGGTGGCTCCCGACTTATTCTTGATCCGCACATCGGCGCCGGCCTGAATGAACTCCTCGGCAAGATCGAGCAGCCCTTCGCTGCAGGCAATGTGCAGCGGCGTTTGGCCATACTTGTCGCGCACGTCGAGCTTCACGCCACTGGCCAATAATTCGCGCGCGAGCTTCACCTTCTTTTCTTCGAGGGCTTTGTGCAGCGGCATGCCGCGCGGCGTGGCAACTTTCTTGCCGTCAGCAATCTGCTTAGCGGTTGTCGGTCCCAGGCCGAACGGCGAAACGTCGATCTGCAACTTGTACTTCTGCGCGTGGCGAAATTCTCCTTCGCCGATGCCATCGCTCCATTGGCCGCGCGTATCGTCGACCAGCTTGGCTAGTTCTGCCGGCGTCAGCTTCCGCGGCGATTCGAACTCGGTGACAACACGGAGCTTCTTTTTCTCAACGGCCAAACGAATGACGCCGCCCCGCAGGCCGATTTCGTCCAGTTCCTTACCCAAATAATTCGAGCACTTATCGGTGCTGAAATCCAAACCATCAAGCGGAGCTAACCGGCGGGGATCGTCGACCGGCTCTTCGGTATCGTCATCAAACGCCTCGGCCGGGCCGGTAATAATGATTTTCATAAGTGCTAATTTTCACGCATCAGCTGCATGGCTGGATCACGAATTTGCTCAAAACTTACAACTATGTAAATCACCGCGCGGCTGCTTGCAACGATTTCTTGTTGAAAGTGCGGCGAGGTGCTCGTCGCCGATGTCTCGCGAAAAACGGCGGCTGCGACTAAAATACCGACTCATTCCGCCCGCCAGTTCGTGCGTTGCCAGAGCGCTGCGAAACCAGCCAGCGAACCCTTTCGTGATCGTTTTTTCTACGAGTGCGCGCTGTGTTCATTGCCCGCAAAATCTGGCTGAAGGTCCATCTGTATCTCGGGCTGACCGTGGGCTTGCTCTTTGCCGCGATGGGTGTGACGGGAAGCATGCTCGTCTTCGAGCGCGACCTCGATGAGCATTTGAACGAAGCGCAGATGATCACCGAGAGTACCGGCCCGCAGCGGTCGTTCACCGAAATCTTTGCCGCCGCGGCCGAGGCTCATCCCGATCTGGGCAAAGCCGTGAGCCTGGAAGTGCCGCACGAACAAGGGAGCGTCAGCAAGGTTCGCTTCAAACAGAAGACCGACGACGGCGTGATCGACACCGAAGTTTTCGTCGATCCAATCACGCTCGAGGTCACCGGCAAGCGAGTTCGCGCCGAGAGCTTCATGGCCATCGTCAACCAGATGCACACCAATCTGCTGGGCGGCAAAACGGGCGCGACCATTCTCGGCGTGATGGGCGTGCTGATGTTCGCGTCGATTATTTCCGGCGTCATGCTGTGGTGGCCGCTGCTCAAGTCCGGCGTGCGAAACGCTTTTGCCATTCGCCGCGGCAAGCGGATTTATGATCTGCACAAAACGATCGGCGGACTGTCGACGATCTTCCTGCTGCTGATCACGACGACTGGCATCATCATTATCTTTGCGCCGCAATTGAAACCGCTGGCGAACTATGTATCGCCCCTCACGCCGATTCCGAACAAGGTGAATTCGAAGCCGCCGACTTCGGCGGGGCAAAAAAAGATCACTGCCGAGGAAGCCGTGGAGATCGTCCGCGCGGAAATGAAAGACTGCCGCTTGATGACGATAGAACTGCCGCAAGGGAAAGACGCCACGTACAAAATCTACGTGCGGCAAGCGGGCGAAATCGGCCAGAACCGCGGCGTGGGCCGTGTGTGGATCGATCAATACAGCGGCGAGATCCTGGCCATGCGCGACTGGCGAAAGCACACGGCCAGCGATATTTTCTTTCGCATCCAAGTCGCCCTGCACAGCGGCGACGCGTTTGGCATCGTCGGCCGCTCGCTGTTCTTCATCGTGGGCCTCATGCCGGCCGTGCTGTACGTAACCGGCACAATGATGTGGTGGCGCAAGCGCCGTAGGTCAGGCACTTAAGTGCCTGACCTACGCTGCCTGATACTAACTACTTCGCTTCATAACCCTTCCAGGCCCAAACCAGCGTGTCGGCCAGTGTTTGCTGGAACACCTTGCCATCGCAATGGCCGGTGGCTTTGCTGAAAACGTAGCGATATTCGTAGCCCTTCGCCTTGAGCGCCGCCGCGGTGCGGTTGTTGGCCATCACCCAGTTGTGATAGGTCTCTTCGGCGTCCTTGGCGCGGTTGTCGTTTTCCGAGACGTGCGTGAAGATCCGCAGCGGTTTCTTCTCGCTGGTTTCAATCAGCTTCTTGCTGGAGTGATATTCCCAAGCGCCGAGCGGGAACTCCTTTTCTTCGGCAGCGTCGTCGTCTTGTTGATCGACGAACGTGCCGGAGTACGTGATCAAGCGGCGGAACAGATCGGGCCGGAACCAGCCCGCAGTGAGAGCGGCAGCGCCGCCCGAGCTGCAGCCCATCATGCCGCGGCCATCGGGATCGGCGGTGATGGCGAACTTCGGAAAGGCCGCTTTGATTTTTTCGTCGTTCTGCACGGCGACAAGGACTTCATCGTTGATGAAGCGGGCAAAGCGGTCCGACATCGTATCGTACTCGAGACCGCGTTCGCTTCCCTTGCCATCGTTGCCGCCGTTCTCGACCGCGACGACGATGAACGCCGGCAACTTGCGATTGGCGTCCTTCGAGATTGTGAGATTGTCGAGAGCATTGCGGACATAGTTCAAATTGCTCGGGCCATCGAGCGTGACCAGCACCGGCGCCTTGTCGCCGTCTTTGTACGCGGCAGGAATGTAGACGACGACCTTGCGCGATTCACGCACGGCTTTCTTGGCGTCGAGCGTTTTGTCGGTGCCAGGAAAAATCTTGCTGTCGGCGAGCTTCAGCGAGAACTCGAACTGCTTCCCCTTGGGATTTCCTTTGTCTTTCAGATCGGGATCGAGCGAATACTCAGGGCCGATCACGACATCGCCATTGGCAATCTCGTCGGCGGCGTGCACGGCGAAGGGAGCAACCGTCGCTAACGTGAAAACGAACAACCAACACAGGCGGGAGAGGGACATAGCAGCAAACTCGCAGAGTGGGGAGAACTGGAAACTGATTCAGAATTTAGCAGACGGCCGGCGCGATTGCAGCGTTGCTGGGTAAGGCACGGTCAGGCACTGAAGTGCCTGACCTACGGGGTAGGGATAATCGCCTTCACCAGCACGGTGCGTTGTTCCAGGAATTTAAATCCCGCCGTTTGATAATGGCGGAGCGCGGGGAGATTGGCCGCATCGACCGACAGAACCAGATGCTGGGCGCCGCTCGTGGCGGCAATCAGTTGGGCCTGGTGCGCGAGGTGAACTCCCCAGCCGCGGCCGCGCATATCGGGAGTCAGGCCCATATAAACGAGTTCCGCATGCGCGGCGGGGCGATGATCGGCGAGGATCAGGCAACCGATGTCTTCGCTGTTGTAGCGGGCGATGAACCACCAGTCGGTGCGCGGCACGCCGATGTCGCGATATTCTTGCAGCACATGCCGCGTCGGCCGCAAGCCATCGACGGCGGGGCAGTCGAGCGTCTTTTCATACGTCTGCTCGATGAGCCGAATCCAGCGCGCGTCTTCGTCGTGCGAAACGGCTACTAGCTCCAGCGGTTGAATCGGAAAACCCGGAATCCGCCGGTTGGCCGCTCCCGTCAGATCGGCGGCCAAATACAACAGGTCGCTGGCCACTCGATAGCCGGCGGCTTGAAAGATGGCCGTCGTGGGATGCTCGCGTCTTTCGGTCAACGCTTGAGCGAGCAGAATTTTCTGTTGCTGCAGAACGCCATCGAGTGCCAGGAGCAAAGCGCTGGCCAGTTCGTCGCGCTGGCTGACCGGCAACAACGCATCGATCTGCGGCGTCATCACTACTGCCGCGCGGCCGGGCAAACATTCAACCAACACCGCTCCTAGCGGCAGCTGATTCGCTTCGCGCGGCTCCACGGTGGCAACGGCGATAAAGCGCGAGGGAACGCGGCGAATGTGCTCAAGCACGGCGGCCATTTGCAACGCTCGCTCGCTCGGCGGCCAGGCCTCGGCCCCGCGCCGCAGTCCAGCAGAAGGAACTCCCGGGGAGAGTTCCAAAGGGGCAACGGCGATGGCGGGCAGTTTCATTTCGCTGGAGCATAACGGATAATCGGAATTGAATCGAATGCCACTTGAAATCCGGAAGGAGTGCGGTCATGCGTCGTCAGAACCTCTTGTTAGCGGCAGCTTTTGCAGCTGCTCTCATTCAGCCGTTGGCCCAGCCTTTCGCGTCGGCCCAATTGCTGAAAAAACTCGAACAACGCCTCGGCGGCGCGCTCGACAAGCTAAATCAACCCGCCGATCCGCTGGCCAATCCCGCGCCGGTGGCTCAGCCCGGTTATCTCGGCATGACCGCCGATGAAACCGACGGCCAGCAGGGAATCGTCGTGCTGGGCGTGAAGCCCGGCAGCCCCGCCGAAGCGGCCAAGTTGCAAAAGGGTGATCTCGTCTCGGCCATCAACGGCCAGGCCGTGAAAAACCTCGACGATTTTGAAGCCGTGCTCAATCAGGTCGCGGCTGGTCAAAAGGCGACGTTCACCGTGCTGCGCGGGCAACAAGCGTTGACCTTGAACGCCACACTCGTCGCGCGGCAAACACCGCCGGTGAATCGGGCGAATCAAGAAGATCCCGGTCCGCCGCCGGATGCCGCGCCTGGATTTAATCCGGCCGCTCCTCCCGCCGTTCCCGAAGTAGGCAATGCCCGCGGTTCGCTGGGCATCTCGGTCGTTCAATTGACCGAGCAGGCCCGCACTGCCAATGGACTCACCGCCTCGCGCGGCGCGCTCGTCGCAGCCGTGAAAGTGGGCGGCCCTGCCGAGCGCGCCGGCATTCCCGTCGGCAGCTTGATCGTCGCAGTCGATGGCCAACGAGTGAACACGCCCGATGAAGTGGTCGAGCTCGTCGCCGCCGCCCGCGCTGGTCAGGAAATGGAACTGAGCTATTACCGCGGCGCGACCCTCACGCGGAAGACGGTGCGACTCGCTCCGGCAGCGCTCGACGCGCGAGCTCAGCCAGCAGGCAATCCAGCCGGTGGAAACGTTGCAGTTGGCGGAGGCGCCCTCGGCGGCATTCTCGGTGGCGCTGGCGGCGATCGGCCGATCGTGCGCCGCGTCGGCGAAGTGATCGATGGCCTCGCTCGCCCCGCTGGCGGTCAGCCGGTGGGACTCGGCGAAGAAGTGAACGCCCTCAAGAGCCAGGTGGAATTGCTCCAAGCGACCATTCGTTCGCTCGAAGACCGAATCAATCGCCTCGAAGGTCGCGCTCCGGCCAACGAAGCCGCCCCGGCGTTGCCGCCGGGCGATGATCCGGTGAAACGCCTCGAGCTGAAACTCACGCCGCCCGAAAAGCCGGCGCTGCCAACTCCGCCCGCTCTGCCGTAAGTAAGAATCGTTGAAGAAAGTATCGCCGATGAAGCTGCGAAACCTGCTGCTCGCCGTGGTCTGGATTGCTTCGCTGCCGCTGCTCGTCGCGGGTGAGGAACCGACGCCGCGTCGTTATTTGTATGTGGTGACGCCCGGCATTCGGAACTATCTGGAGTTCGGCGGCGCGGGGATTTTGGTGTTTGATATCGACGACGGACACAAGTTTGTCCGTCGTATCGAAACACCGGCCAGCGCCGAGCCGATGCCCGACAATATCAAGGGCGTGTGTGCGTGCGCAGCGACGAAGCGGTTGTATTTCACCACGCGATCGAAGCTCTATTGCCTCGATCTGGAGACCGACAAAACATTATGGGAAACCGCGCCGCCTAACGGCACCGATCGAATGTCGATCACGCCCGACGGTCGGTTGCTGTACGTGCCGTCGTTCGAAAGGGACACCTGGAACGTCATTGATGCGACCGATGGCAAGCAGATCACTGCCGTCGAAACCAAGAGCGGCGCGCACAATACGGTCGTCAGTCGCGATGGCCGGCGGATGTATCTCGGCGGTCTCAAGTCGCCATTTCTATTCGTTGCCGATACCAAGACTAACGAGTTGGTCGGCAAGGTCGGGCCGATGGCCGGCGCCATCAGGCCGTTTGTCGTGAATGGCGCTGCGACGCGAGCCTACATTTGCGTCAACGATCTGCTCGGTTTCGAAATCGCCAATCTCACTACCGAAAAGAAGCTCCACCGTGTTGAGGTACAAGGCTTCGAGCCAGGAACGGTAAAACGCCACGGCTGCCCCAGTCATGGCATCGGCCTGACGCCCGACGAGCGCGAAGTGTGGGTGGTCGACGCTGCCAATCAACGCGTACACATCTTCGACAACACGGTCGATCCGCCGAAGCAAAAACAAAGCGTCGCCGTGCGCGAGCAACCCGGCTGGATCACCTTTAGCCTCGATGGCAAGTTTGCGTATCCATCGACGGGCGAAGTCTTCGACACAGCGACGAAAGAAATCGTGGCTCGCCTCTCCGACGAAAAGCGGCGCGAAGTGCACAGCGAGAAAATGGTCGAAATCCATTTCCGCGGCCAACTGCCGATCGCCACCGGCGACCAGTTCGGCGTGGGACGAGTCACGCCGAAGCATTGAAGTTAGCCGCGCGGCGTCTTACTTTTCGTCGTTCGATGGTTTTTCCTCACCGACTGGCGCATCGGCAGGAACCTTCACTGCATCGGCAGGCGCAACGGTGGGGTTGCCCTTCGAGCAACCACTGCTCAAGCCGATTAGCGCTACCAGAAATGTGGTCACAATCATCAGTCGCATTGTTCGAGACTTCTCTTCAAAAAGGTTTACGGAAGTTGCAGAGTTTCGCCGCCGTCGCGCGAGCCGGCCGCTTTCCAAATGGCCATGTCGACCGATTCAGTGACGTAGCGGATCGAGCCGTCGCACATCTGCATCACGCAGCCGCCAGGATGGTAGCTGCCGAAGGACATTTCGCGTTCATCACCCGTCGGACCGGTCTTCAGCATCGAACGATTCATTTTGTAGTAAGTCGAGCAGACCACCTCGGAAAAGTCTCCCTCGCCCGATGCAGCATTCGCCGCATCGGCATCGTAGCTGTAGCCATACATGCGGTCGCAAATGGTGCAGGGATCGACCACCGAGAACGGCGATTCGCCGCCGAGGAGCGTATTCGATAGGCCGTCAGTGATGTTCTTGAATTTGACTTCCGTGCGATTGACTGCCGAAGCGACGTGAAAGACGAGCATCGGGCCGTTGCCGCAGCGGACGTCGATCGTCCCCTGAGCTTGCGGTGTATCGAGGCTCACATCGCTGCCGCAATTGCCGACATAGCTGCCGACGGCCCGATTCGACAAACCATTGATCGCCGGCGCCCAGACATTGGCTGTTTTTTCGGACGGGCACTTCAGCCCCTTCACCACCGTTTTGGCGACGATCGAAAAGGTGCTGTTCGGCGAACTATCGCTTCCCTCGCCGGAATCTTGAAACTGAATGATGTTGTACAGCGGCTGCTGTTCCATGAACGGATAAACGTGGGCGTGGTAGGTGAAGCCGAACCCCTGCGACGCAGCCCAAGGAAGCGTCAAATACGTATCGTGGTAATTATGAATCGCCAGGGCGAGCTGCTTTTGATTGTTGCTGCATTGCATCCGCCGGGCGGCCTCGCGCGCGGCCTGCACGGCTGGCAGCAGCAGGGCGACCAACACACCGATGATCGCAATCACGACCAGCAATTCGACCAACGTAAAACCGCGTCGGCGACATCCCTGCAAAATCATCGTGCAATTCCCCTCTCGCAATCGGTCAGTTAAGGAGTGGATTGTCGCGCAGGAGAGTGAGCAACAGGCGAGAAAATGGCGAAGAACCTGGGAAGAGAAGGCCCCGCCGCCCACAACCATAGTCATTTCGCAGGGGTTTTGTCAAAAAGAAAATCCCTCACGTCTTTGGTTCTTGAATGCCCGTCGAACGAGGTGGAAAATCACACCCATGACTGCATTTTCGATTGCAACGACCAACCTCGATCTGGTGCTGCAAACGCCCGAGGAAGTTTTGGCTTGGGTCGCAGCGCTACCGCCGGAGGTCTTCGCGCAGGTTTCGCCCGACTGGATCGCTCGGGTAAAGCAGACCACCCCCGGCGATCCCTGGGCACTTTCTTACACGGTGATCGAGCGCGCAACCGGAACCGCCGTCGGCAATTGTGCGTTCAAGGGACCGCCCGACAGCAGCGGCATGGTGGAAGTGGCCTACGGCATCGACGAAGCTCAGCGGTGCCGCGGCTTTGCCACCGAGGCAACCAAGGGCTTGATCGATTTTGCCAAAGCGAGCGGTCAGGTGCTGCTCGTACGGGCTCACACCATGCCCGATGATAACGCGTCGATTCGCGTGCTGACAAAATGCGGCTTTCAGCTCATCGGCGAGGTGATGGATCCCGAGGACGGTTTGGTTTGCCGCTGGGAATTGCCGTAGCTCTCTTACCTTAGCCGATCTCGGTTCGCCGCCAGGTTTGACGCAGTAGTTTCATCGGTGGATTGTCGCCGCGGAACTGCCAATCCCACGATTGCTCGATGAAAAAGCTTTCCAGCATCGTGGCCGCGACGAACGGATGATGGACTAGCGAATTGAGGAGCCGCCAAACCAATGTCGGATTGGTATAAAGCCCGCGCAGCATCCGCGCCATCCGATAGTCGTTGGCTACCTTGTAACCCAAGGTGCCGTCGACTTCTTTTTCGAGCGTGAAGAACGGTTTGGCACATTCGGCAAGTTGGCCGTCGACCGGGTAGTAACCGCCCATCCAGTGATGCAGCAAGCTGAAATGCCGGCGGTCGGAGCCGAGCGGTTGGTTGAGCCAGGATGCGAGCAGGTACTCGGGCTTCACATCGCGTTTGACATGGATCGCCGTGGTGACGTAACGCGCGTCGTGGTCCTGAGGGTCGAGCAGTTTGTGCGCGATGGCGAACGACTCGTGATAAATATCGTTCATCCGCCCGGCTTGCACATCTTCGGGCTGCACCCAATGCTCCAGCGAGCCGTTGGCAATCACGCCATCGAACTGGCCGTGCCAACTCGCCTCGTGCAACAAATCGCGATAGGAGCAGCAATGCACCTTCAGCCCGCGCTCGTTGCAATAATCCGCTTGTTCGGGCGAAATATTGACGCCGATCACCTGCGCGCCGCGTTGCTGGGCCATTTGCAGCAAGTGACCATAGCCGCAGCCGATCTCAAGCAGTCGAAAACCAGGCCGCAAACAGCCAACTTGATTCAACAAGTAATTCAGCTGCCGCTCGATGCCTTGTTCGAGCGTCGAATCGGCCGGCAGGAACTCGCCGTCGGCCAGATCGTGGATTCCCACGGCATCGGCAGCGTGAACCATGGTGTAGCAGAGCTTGACCAGCGGCACGGCCGGGTGCTGCGTCTTGGGAGTGGGCAGCGAGTGAAAATCCGGAGCAGCAGGCCATTGTTGGCGAATGCTACCCGTTTTCGTTGCGACGATAGACACGGCAGTCCTCCTTGGCAGGAATCTGACATGAAGACCTCGTCGTTTGAATTATTGCGCCGAAAAGAAGGCCGGCTAGGCTGGCAATGGTGACGGTTTCGTTGGAAACGGCAAGCAAAGGATCCAAACGGCGCATAAAAAAAGCTTGTGCATTGCTGCACAAGCTTTCATCCCGGATGGATAGTGGACCCGCTCGGACTCGAACCGAGAACCCTCTGATTAAGAGTCAGATGCTCTGACCAGTTGAGCTACGGATCCGGGAAGCACAGATTTTAGCAAATTGTCGTGAACGTTCAAGGCGGTCATGGTCGTCTTTCGCTTCCGCGAAAGCACGCCTCTTGGAAGAGTGCGAACCGCTGCCTGATTGGTTCGCGCTGCGACGCTTAAAAGACGCGTTCTTTCGCGGAGCGAAAGGCGACAATCAGCAAGAAAAACAACCGGGCTCCGCTTTTTCGGCGGAGCCCGGCGTTTTTAGAACAAACCTTTGGAGGATTTCGACAGCGATGGAGTCGCTGGGAGATTGGCGGAATCGGGCGTGCTACTGCACCTGCACCTTGGTGATTCGAGCCATCCCGTAAAAATAGGTCCCTCGGTCAGAATGCACACCAAAGGCTGTTTACGCAAATGTACGTCTCTGGCAATCAACCGCACAACTCACTGCGTGCCGCGGCGACGAACGGCTGACTGCTCTTTCGTTATCGGCATTGTACCAGTCTGGTTGCGGTGAATCAGGGCCAGTTCTTACTGAAATCGTATGCCAGATCTGACTCGTTGCGTCCGAAAATTTGCACAGTGGTGCAAATCTTCAACAAAAACAGTGAAAAGCCGGCCGTTCGCTATGGATTTGACTCGTTTCGAATCGATCCGCCGCATCAGTAAAAATCTTTCTCTCGCCGAAAACGCATTCTGGTGGACTCGTGACTTTCGTGTCAGCCAGGAAACTGGGCAGAGTGAGTTCCGCTGGGCTCTCGGCTATAATACGGAACTTCCCGCCGTGACCCGGCGCGTATGACTCTCCATGCTGATTGAGGCTTGTGATGCGACGTTTCTTGTGGGCGATTCTCGGTTGTGCGTTGCTGGCGGTTTCGTTTTCAGGTGCGGCTCGGGCGGAAACGATTTTTGTCGAAGCCGAGTCGTTCGACGATGTCGGCGGCTGGTCGCTCGACACTGCCTTCACGCAAATCGTTGGTTCGCCCTACTTGCTGGCGCACGGTTTGGGTCAGCCGGTGAAAGATGCGTCGACAAAGGTCGAGGTCGCCGCAGCTGGCAAATATCAGGTGTGGGTTCGCACCAAAGATTGGGTCGCTCATTGGAAAGCTCCCGGCACGCCGGGCCGGTTTCAACTCCTCATCAATGGCAAACCACTCGAAACCACATTTGGCACGCAAGGTGTCGATTGGCATTGGCACGCTGGTGGCGAGGTAGAACTTCCCAAGGGCGAAACTACCCTCGGTCTGCATGACTTGACCGGCTTCGATGGTCGCTGCGATGCGATCCTGTTGACCTCCGACAAAGATTTCAAACTGCCCGCCGATGCGGATCTGGCAGCAACTCGTCGCAATTGGCTCGGCTTTGGCAAAGAACCAGAAGACGCCGGTGAGTTCGACCTGGTCGTCGTCGGCGGCGGATATGCCGGCACGGCGACAGCAATTTCGGCGGCACGCCAATCGTTGAAGGTGGCTCTCGTTCAAGACCGCTTCGTCCTGGGGGGCAACGGCAGCAGCGAAGTTCGCGTGTGGGCTCAGGGTGGCACGCTCCGCGGCAAATATCCGCACCTCGGTGAGATTGTCGAAGAGTTTGCCGATCACGCGCCCGATTCTCCCGGCGCTGGCGACGATTTCGTCGATGAACGAAAAGAAAAACTCGTCCTCCGCGAGAAATCAATCTCGCTCTTCTTCGGCCACTTCGCCATGAAGGCCGCCACCGATAAGGAAGGGAAAGTCACGTCAGTCACCGCGCTCGAAGTGAAGACCGGCAAGGAACGAATCTTCCGCGGCAAACTGTTTTGCGACTGCACCGGCCACGGCGTAGTTGGCGCTCTTGCCGGCGCGAAGCACAGCATTGAACCGCAGGGCCGCATGGGCATGTCGAACATGTGGTACTGGCAAAACGAAGCCAACGAACAAGAGTGGCCGGAAACTCCGTGGGCGCTCGCGCTCGATGTGAGCGACTTTCCAAAAACCGTGGCCAGCCGTTCGAAGATCGACGACAAGCCGTTCATGAAAGGTGAATGGTTCTGGGAGTCGGGTTTCAACAAGGATTCGATCAACGACCTGGAGTTCATTCGCGACTGGAACCTGCGTGCTGTGTATGGCGCGTTCAGCGCGCTGAAGCATGGCAAGGAAAAAGACGCCCACACCAAGGCGGCCCTCAAGTGGGTTGCTTATGTCGGTGGCCCGCGCGAATCGCGGCTGATCGAGGGTGACGTGGTGCTCACGCGCAACGACATCGTCAGCCAGAAGGAATTTCCCGACGGCTGCGTGCCGACGACGTGGGATATCGACCTGCATTATCCCAAGGAACAATACGCCAAAAAATTCCCGGACAATCCGTTCATTTCACGGGCTGAATTCGGCGCCGGCGTCGATCGCAAGAACGGATATCCGGTTCCGTATCGCTGCTTCTATTCGAAGAATGTGCCAAACCTGTTCATGGCCGGCCGGTGCATCAGCGTGAATCACGAAGCCCTCGGCACGGTGCGCGTGATGCGCACTTGCGGCATGATGGGCGAAGTGGTCGGCAAGGCCGCTTATCTGTGCCGGCTGCACAACACCTCGCCGCGGAATGTTTACGAAAGCTACCTGCCCGATTTGATTGATCTCTTCAAGCAGCCCGGCGCGATGCGCCGCGATACGCTCAGCGGCGAACTCTATCCCGATAAGGAAGTGATTGCCGTCGCGCCGTACCTGTCGAAGGCTGCGGACAAAGTCTCTGGTGTGCCGAATCAAGCGCCGAAACCGTCCGGGCCGCCCGGAATCGAGTTGAAGTCGCTCAGCGGCATTGCGGTCGATGATGCTACCGCGAAGTTCACCGGCAACTGGGGTGCAGGTTCCGGCCTGAGCCCCTACGTGGGCAATGGCTATCGGTATGCTTCGATCAACGATGCAGCCGAGGCTCGCTTCGAACTCACCGTGCCCGAAGCCGGCAAGTATGAAGTGCGGCTGTCGTGGGTGGGGCATGAGAATCGCGCGAAGAAGGCTCTCTGCATCATCGAACGCGAAGGTCAAAAGCCACTCAAGCTGAAACTCAATCAGCAAGAGAACTCGACCGATCCGCAGGCCTTCCATTCGCTCGGCGCGTTCGAGTTTCCGGCAGGGAAAGCCGCGATCATCCTGTCGAACGAAGGGGCCGACGGTTTCATTCACGCCGATGCGGTTCAACTGCTGAAGAAGTAGGGCGGTCGCATGGAGAGCGAACCGTCGCCACCGCCGAAAGTAAAAAAAGAGAAGGCTCGCCGAAGCTGGCGGCAGTGGATTACTGCCGCCATTCTGCCGCGGGCCTTTCGTCTCGGTTTGCTGGCTGCCGTCGCTGCGATTTTATTTGTAGCTGGCCGGCAACCACCACCGGCCGATGAAATCTCACTCGCCACGGCGAAGGAGTATTTTCCCACGGCCGTGAAGTTCGCAGCCGGCGACGCCCGACTCGGCGGTCAAGCCGTGCTGGATGACAAAGGGAAGCCGCTCGGCTTGCTGCTGACCACTTCACCGCGGACCGACGACATCATCGGTTACAGCGGCCCCAGCAACCTGCTGATCGTGCTCGATGCCCAGCAAACCATCATAGGCGTGCGCGTGCTCTCCAGCGGTGATACGCCCAGCCACGCCGAGCAAGTCCGCGCGAGTGGAACATTCTGGCCGCAGTTTCTCGGCGCCGATCAAACGACGCACCGCGAAAAAATCGACGGCGTGGGTGGCTCGACCCTGACAAGTTTCGCTTTCGCCGAAGCGATCGAGCGGCGGCTGCGCGGCACGAGTGTTTCGCTCCGCTTCCCCGAACCGGTCAAGCTGCGCGACATCAAAAAACTCTTCAAAGCGGCCCGCAAGTTCGAAGCCGACACGCCGCGGCTTGGTTGGTACAAGGCCTTCGACGAAGAAGGAAAGCATCTCGGTTACGTCGTCCGCACCTCGCCTTATTCCGACAACGCCCGCGGCTATCAAGGGCCGACGGAGTCGCTCATCGCGGTGGCTGCCAACGGCGTGAGTGTGATCGATGTCATCATTCGCAAGAGCTACGACACCGAGTTGTATGTCGAGCGCGTGAGTCCGTCGGATGAGTTTCGCGATAGTTTGAAAGGCCGCACCATCGACGAGTGGGCCAAGATCGATTTCAAAACGGCAGGCATCGAAGGCGTGTCCGGCGCGACGCAAACGAGCTTTGCCGTGGCCGATGGAGTGCGCCGGCGATTCCTGGCCGACACCAAGGTCGTGCCGAAGAAAGAACCGACCTGGAATTGGCAGCCCGGCTTGCTCGTGGTGATCGCGGGCGGCCTGGCAATGGCGTTCACTTCGCTGAAATCGAATCGGCGAATTCGCCTGGTGTGGCAGGTCGTGCTCGTCGTGGCGTTTCTCTACTGGTTGGGCGATTTGCTGTCGATCGCGCTCTTTGTCGGTTGGTCGCGTCATGGCTTGCCGTGGCGAACCGCGCCGGCGGTGATGTTGCTCGCAGCCGTCGCGCTCATCATGCCGTGGGTTTCGCGGCGGCAGGTTTATTGCCAGCAACTTTGTCCGCATGGCGCGGCGCAAGGTTTGTTCGCCCACTTCAAACGACTTCACTTGAAAATATCGGCTGCCTGGCAACGGCGACTCGCGATCATTCCCGCGCTGTTGCTCGGTGCCTGCGTAGTCCTCGCGACGTTCGTGCTGCGGTTTGACCTGGCGAAGATTGAACCATTCGATGCGTGGGTCTTGGGCGGCGCGGCGGGAATCTCGGCCACGATTGCGCTCGTCGGTTTGTTCGCGTCCACCATCGTGCCGTACGGATTCTGTCGCTATGGCTGTCCGACAGGAGAACTACTTCGTCTGGTGAAGAGCGGTGGCGACCACGACCGGATTCAACGCCGCGATTGGCTGGCGGCGGCGCTTGTCGGTTGCGTGGCCCTCGGTTTATTCGGCCCGCAGTTGTGGGCAAAAGTTCAACCGGCAGCATCAGAACCAAAAATTGCTGGCGAGCCGAAGTTCGTCGAAATCGGCGGCAAAGCCTTTGGCACTTCGTGGTCGGTGAAAATCCGCGGCGACCATCAGATTGCGCCGCTGCAAGAAGCGGTGACGAAGGAACTCGAGCGAATCGAAAGCAGTCTCTCACACTGGCGGCAGGATTCGGCGACTGCGCAGTTCAATGCGAGCGAAACGACCTTCGAGACCGAACAGCCTGAAGAACTGCTCAAGCTCGTCGCTCGCGCGCAGGAACTGAGTCGCCTGTCGAACGGCCGCTACGACATCACCGTCGCGCCGCTCGTGGCCGCTTGGGGATATGGACCGCCGGGCGAACGACCGGCGCCGAGCGAAGAGGAACTAAAAGAATTGCGTGAGCGCGTCGGCTATGAAAAACTCACGGTCGATCTCGCCGCGAAAACGCTCCGCAAAAGCAATCCGCAGTTGCAGATCGATCTCGGTTCCATCTTGCAGGGTTACGCTGCCGATCAGGCGCAGAAAATTCTCGAGCAGGCCGGCGTGCAGGAATGCCTAGTCGACGTCGGCGGCGAACTCCTCGCCCGCGGCAGCTGGCGCGTCGGCATCGAAGATCCGCGCAATCCGCAGCAGATGCTGCGTGTCTTCCAGTTGAAAGATTCCGCCCTCGCCACCAGCGGCTTGTATCGCACCAAGCCCGGCGCGGATCCCAAGGTGCATCACCTCATCTCGCCGCAAACCGGCAAGCCGTATGTCACTACCACGACGCTCTGCGCGGTCCTGGCTCCCACCGCCCTAGACGCCGACGGCTGGGGAACTGCGCTGCTGGCGGTTGGCTTGCCGGACGCAATTGCGCTGGCAGATGAACAACAGCTTGGGGTGATGCTGTTTGATCAAGCACAGGGAGTGCGGATGAATGCGGCTGGGGAGAAAGTGTTTGGAGATGCGAAATAACGAGCACAACTGGCTGAGTGAACTCGCTGTTCGGCCCCTCACCCCACCCCTCTCCCCGGAGTACCGAGGCGAGGGAGCAACCGCGTAGCAACGAACACTACTCCGGCGCTGGCTCAATCGTCGCCGACATGCTGCCCTTGCTCTTCGGATTTCCCTTTTCCGCGCCGTAGGCTTTGATCTGGTCGCGTTTGAGTTCGGCGTGTTCCATGGTGGTGGTCAGGCAGATGCCGCGGCCGGTCTTGTCGACTTCGGTGGCAATTTTAAAGCCGCGTTCTTCCTTATGGCCGAAGAGTTCCTTGAGCATGGTGATCACGTAGTCGTAGGTGTGATCGTCGTCGTTCCACAGAATGACGTTGTAGCGAGGCTGCCGCTTGGGCGGTTTTCGCTGGGCCGATTGATCGGCTTCCACATCGGGTTCGGCAACGGCGGCAGATTTTTGCTCGGACACTCGGGGCCTCCTGCGACACTGCATAGACTCAGGTTCGCTGCCGCAGCCCAGCACCGGGAATAGGCGAGGCGAACCGCTCGTATTATATTGCCCGATCTTGGGTGAGGCGAGAGTCGAGAGGCGGGAGACGAGGGAGAGCATCAAAATCATGGAAGATATTCGGAAATATCTGGACGCCGAACGGGGCACGTTTGAGCGGGATCTGTGCCAGTTGCTGGCCATTCCCAGCGTGGCGGCCGATTCGAAGTACCATCCCGATGTGCGCCGGGCGGCAGATTGGGTTGCCGGGCAGTTTCAGGCGATGGGGCTGAAGACCGAGAAGATCGAAACGATCGGTCAGCCGTTGATTTATGCCGAAAGCCCGGCGATTCCCGGTGCACCCACGGTGCTCGTTTACGGTCACTACGATGTGCAGCCCGCCGATCCGCTCAATGAATGGGTCACGCCGCCGTTTGAACCGACCATCCGCAACGGCAATGTCTATGCCCGCGGCGCGACCGACGACAAAGGCCAAATGCTGACTCACGTTCTCAGCACGCGGGCCTGGCTGAAGACCCGCGGCAAGCTGCCCGTGCAACTGAAGTTTGTCATCGAAGGTGAAGAAGAAGTCGGCAGCAAGGGAATCTACGACTATCTGAAGCAGCCCGGCGTGACCGACAAACTGAAGTCGGACATCGTGGTGATCAGCGACACGTCGCAATTCGCCCCCGGCCAACCGGCGATTACATACGGCTTGCGCGGCATCGCTTATTTCGAGATCCGCCTGACCGGGCCGAAGCAGGATCTGCACAGCGGCACGTTTGGCGGCGCGGTGACGAACCCGCTCAACGCGCTCGCGTCCTTATTGCACGCCCTGCGCGATGCTAACGGTCGCGTGCAGGTGCCGGGCTTTTATGACGACGTGCTCGCGCTGTCGGATCGCGAACGAAAACAGTTCGCCGCGCTGCCGTTCAGCGATGAGTCGTTTAAGGAACAGCTCGGCGTGGCGGGTCTCTACGGCGAAAAAGATTTTTCGACCCTTGAGCGCCGCTGGGCTCGGCCGACCTTTGATGTGCATGGCCTGTGGGGTGGCTATCAAGGCGAAGGTGGCAAGACGGTGCTCCCCGCGAAGGCTGGCGCGAAATTCAGCTTCCGCCTGGTGCCGAATCAAGATCCCAAAAAGATCGCCGCGTCGCTGGAGACGTTTTTGAAAGAGCGATTGCCGCCGGGCATCACGATGGAACTGATTTACATGAGTGGCGCGCAAGGTTGCGTCGTGCCGCTTGAAAGTCCCTTCATGGCCGCGGCTGAACAGGCGATTGAAACGGGCTTCGGTAAACGGCCAGTGTTCATTCGCGAAGGCGGTTCCATTCCGATCGTTACCAATTTCAAGCAGCAACTCGGCGTCGATACGCTCCTGCTCGGCTGGGGTCTCGACGACGACAACACGCACAGCCCGAACGAAAAATTTAACCTCGGCGATTTCCACCGCGGCATTTGCGCGAGCGCTGCCCTGTGGGAAGAGATCGCCAAAATCAAACGCTAATTTTGTATTCACCACTGCATTCAGACTCCTAGTCCCTAACCTCTGGCCCCTGGCCCCCTTCCGCCAATGCTCGATCGCAAATACATCGTCGATAACGCTGAACAAGTCATCGTCAACTGCAAGAACCGCGGCGTGACCTGCGACGTTCCCAAGCTCGTCGAGCTCGAAACCGCGCGGCGGCAATGCCTGCTGCGAGTCGAAGAACTCAATCGCCAGGCCAACGACACCGCTAAGCAAATCGGCAAAGCCGATCCGGAAACGCGCGAACGGCTGAAAGAAGAAGGCCGCAAGCTCCGCGATCAGAAGGATGCTGCGCAAGCTGAACATGATCGGCTCGAAACGCAGGCTCACGCGTTGCAGTTGCTCATTCCGAACTTGACGCACCCGAGCGCCCCGATCGGCGGTGAGCACGATGCGGCCGAAGTGGCTCGCGGCAAAACCGAGATCAAAAAATTCGATTTCAAACCGCTCGATCACGTCGAACTCGCGGCCAAGCATGACTTGATCGACTTCGAAGCCGGCTCGCGCACGACGGGCCACGGCTTTTACTTTTTGAAAAACGAAGCCGTGCTGCTCGAGATGGCGCTGCAGCGCTACGCTCTCGATGTCTTGATGGCTCGCGGTTTCACGATCACGACCACGCCCGATCTGGCCCGCGACGAGATTCTGATCGGCATCGGTTTCAATCCCCGCGGCAGCGGCGAAACGCAGATCTATTCGATCGAGAACAGCGACCTGAGCCTCGTCGGCACGGCCGAAATCACGCTCGGCGGCATGTATGCGAAGCAGACGGTCGGCGAAGAGCAGTTGCCGATCAAGCTCTGCGGAATCAGCCACTGCTTCCGCACCGAAGCCGGCGCGCACGGCAAGGCGACGCGCGGTATTTATCGCGTGCATCAATTCACCAAGGTCGAGATGTTCGCCTTCACCGCGCCCGAGCAGAGCGACGCGACGCTGGAAGAGATCCGCGCGATCGAATGCGAGATTTTCGATGGCCTGGGAATTCCGTATCGTGTGATCGACACGGCTTCGGGCGATCTCGGCGGTCCCGCTTATCGCAAGTACGACCTGGAAGCGTGGATGCCCGGCCGCAACGACGGCAAGGGTGAATGGGGCGAAGTGACCAGCACCAGCAACTGCACCGATTACCAGGCCCGCCGCCTTGATGTGCGTTACAAGAAGAAGGCCGAGAAGGGAACGCAGTTCGTCCACACGCTCAACGGCACGGCCGTGGCGATCAGCCGCGCTTTGATCGCCGTGCTGGAGAATTATCAGCAAGCGGATGGAAGCATCGCGATTCCCGAGAAGCTGCGGATGTGGGTGGGGAAAGACAAGATTGGGAAGTAGTTTTTCGATTGCATCCATTAGCCACCAGCTTTAGCTGGTGGATTGATCGAGATAGCGTTCCGGCTTTAGCCATCGATCTTCGAATGGCTAAAGCCGGAGATTTTTTTGCGCGAGTTACCACCGGCTGAAGCCGGTGGCTAAAAGGAGGTCAGAGACGATGTCCACCAACCGCCGTCAACTTTTAAAAGGCGCAGTCGCTGCCGCTGCGACACTTTCTCTGCCGGGCTTTAGCACTTCGTCTGCCCTCGCCGAAGAACCGCGCATGGCAACGCCTCGTCAGCACATCGGCGTGTCGACTTACTCCTTCTGGCAGTTCAAGAACGAAGCCCTCCGCGATTTGGAGAAGTGCATCGATCTCTCGGCCGAGTGGGGTTTCGATGGTGTGGAAATCTTGCATCGGCAGATGACCAGCGAAGAACCCGGTTATTTGCAGAAACTCAAGAAGCGAGCCTTCGTCAACGGCTTGTCGCTGTGCGGCTTTAGCACGCATCAAGGGTTTCTGTCGCCCGATGCAGCCAAGCGGCAGAAGAACATCGATCACACGATTCATTGCATCGAGCTCGCCTATCAAATGGGCATTCCCACGATGCGAGTGAACACTGGCAGTTGGGGGACGAGCAAAGACTTCGACGAGCTGATGAAGAACCGCGGCATCGAGCCGACGATCGAACGCTATACCGACGATGACGGCTACAAGTGGGTGATCGATAGCCTGGAAAAATGCCTTCCTGCCGCGGAGAAGTGCGGCGTGTTGCTCGGGCTCGAAAATCACTGGGGACTCGGTCGCACGCCGGAAGGTGTGTTGCGGATTGTCGATGCGATCAAGAGTCCTTGGCTGCAGGTGACGTCCGACACTGGCAATTTTTTGGAAGATCCCTACGACCGCCTGAAGCTGATGGCGCCGAAAACGATTCTGGTGCAATCGAAAACGTACTTCGGCGGCGGGCTGTGGTACACGCTCGAGCTCGACAACCCGCGGATTGCCAAGATCTTTCGCGATGTGAATTATCGCGGCTGGGTTTCGCTGGAGTTCGAGGGAAGAGAAGATCCGCTGACGGCGATTCCGAAGAGTCTCAAAGTGCTGCGCGAAGCCTACGGCTAAGCCGCTTGTTGGCCGGGCAGCTTCTTGCCCTTGAGTTGGTAGACGTAGCGAATGACCTCGGCGACGGCGGCGTACTGTTCGGCGGGGACGGCGGAGTTGACATCGACGTTGGCGTAAAGCGCGCGGGCTAGTTCTTTGCGCTCGACAACAGCGATGGCGTTTTCTAGAGCGAGGCGGCGGATTTGTTGCGCGAGTACGCCGGCGCCTTTCGCGAGCACGACCGGCGCGGGCATTGTGTCGGGATCGTACTGCAGCGCGATGGCGAGTTCCGTGGGATTGGTCACGATCACATCGGCTTTGGGAATCACTTCTTTGAGACGCCCCTTCGCGAGTTCGCGCTGCACCTGTTTGCGGCGCGAGGCCACGTGTGGATCGCCCTGCTGCTGCTTCATTTCCTCGCGCATTTCCTGATGGCTCATCATCAAGTCTTGCTCGTGCTTCCAGTAGGAATAGCCATAGTCGAAGACGGCCAGGATCAGCAGCGCGATGCCGATCTTGAGGCTAGTCCAGAACGAAATGCTGAAGAGATAGACGCCGATCTCGCCCGCTTCTTGATCGCAAAGAATCAGTAGTTGTTCGCGTTCGCCCCACAAGTTGATGGCGGCGATCGTGGCGACGAGAACGACTTTGCCCATGCCGAAGCCGAGTTGCACGGCCGAGGTGGTGGAAAAAATTCGGCCGGCGTTTGAAAGAGGATTGATCCGTTGCCAATCCATGGCCAGCTTCTGCGGCAGAAACAAAAAGCCGACCTGGCCGAGGTTGACCAGTACACCGGTGAGGACCAGCGTGCCGAGAATCGGCAGCACCGCCAGACCAACGTCGGCGCCGATGTGGACGAGTTGCTGCAGAATGTCGGGCAGATCCATTCGCAGCCAGGCTTCGCCGCCGAGATGTTCACGAGTGATGCGGCCAAACGCGAGGGCGAGGCTATTGCCCATGTACCAGAGCGTGAGCAAACCGATGACGAGCATCGCGGCCGAACCGAGGTCCTGGCTCTTGACGACGTTGCCTTCCTCGCGCGCCTGCTCGCGACGATGCGGCGATGCTTCGTGCGACTTTTCTCCTGCATCTTCGTCGGCCATGCGCTGTTACTCCGCCCGCATTTCCGCGCCGGGAGTAAGCGCCGCACGAACCTGCTCCAGCACACCGGCCAGCTCATTCTGAAAAGTGATCGCGGCGGAGCCGATCGACACGGCAACGATCAACGGCAGCAAGATTGCATTGAAATTCAGACCGACCGCCATCGCATTGAGCTGCGGCAGCGTCCGGCTGATGAGGCCCACCACGAGCACCGCGAGAAACATCGCGACCATCACCGGCGCACTAGCGCGAATGCCGACGTGAAAGCTGTGCGCGGTAACTTGTACCAGAACTTGCACCAAATCTTCGGGCAACGTCGCGGCGCCAGGCGGTAACCACTGAAAGCTATCGAGCAGGGCAGTAATGACCAGGCGATGGCCGCCGAGCAAAAAGAAGAGCGCGATCGCCAGCGATTCGAGCAACTGAGCGATGATCGGCACAGTGGTGTCGAACGTAGGGTTGGCAACATCGGCGAGCGACAGGCCGCTCATTTGACTCGTCACCTGGCCAGCGAGTTGCATGCCGCTGAGGAGGATCATCACCGAAGTGCCAAGGGCCAGTCCGAGCAGGGCTTCGCGCGCCATCAGCATGCCGAGCGCGGCGAGATTGTCGATTCCCGGCAACGTCATGCCCCAGTGCAGCGGAGCAATCAGCATCGCAACGGAAACGGCGAGCAGCGCGCGAATTTGCACTGGAATATTGCTGCCGCCGAGTACCGGCAGCGTCATGATGAGCGCGCCGATTCGCGTCAGTACCAGAACGAAAATCAGGAACTGATTGAGGTAAAGCGTGAGTAGGGGGGAAAGGATTGTCATGAATCGTAGCTGTCACACCGCTTCGGCCCCTCACCCCAACCCTCTCCCCGGAGTACCGAGGCGAGGGGGCAACACAAAATCATCCGCCGAGCATCGATTTCGGAATTTCCGTGATCAGCGTCTCGCTGTACTCCATCAGCTTCTGCACCAGCCACGGCAAGCACAGCAGCAGGCAGACGACCATCGCGACGAGCTTCGGCACGAAGGCGACGGTTTGATCCTGCACTTGCGTGAGGGCCTGCGTCAGACCAATCAGTAAACCGACGACCATGCCGACGATTAGCAGCGGCGCAGAAAGGAGCAGCGACATGAGCAGCGCTTGCTGCGCGAGGGTCACGGCATCTTCGGGGGTCATCATGGTTTGCCTCGCCAGTAGCGAAGGACGTAACGCGTGGCGGCAGTCAGGAACAGGAAGGTGAGCAAAGAGTTCTCGTGGATCTCGATCAAAACGTGAGGAAATTATCCGGCAGGACCAAAGCTGTTCATCAACATGCCGACGACTAGCGTCCAGCCATCGACGAGCACGAACAGGAGCAGCTTGAGGGGCAACGACACGATCACCGGCGGCAACATCATCATGCCCATCGAGATCGTGACGCTGGAAACGACCATGTCGAGGATCAAAAACGGCAAGTAAATCTGAAAGCCGATGAGAAAGGCGACTTTGAGTTCGCTGAGCATGAAGGCGGGGAGGAGCGCGGGGAGCGGCACTTCGTCGTACGATTGCGGCGGTGTGCTGCGGCGTTGGGCTTCGGGCAGATAGTCGTAAAACATCCAGACGTCGTCGCTGTTGCCGGCCATTTCGATTTGCCGACTCATAAAGCGTTTGACCGGCAGCACGCCCAGGTTGAAAGCATCTTCAGGATTGGCGATTCGGCCTTCGGAGTAAGGCCGCACGCTCTGCTGATAAACTTCATTCCATGTCGGCGTCATGACGAGCAGCGTCATGAAGAGCGCGAGTGCGGTCATCACTTGGCTGGGCGGAAGTTGCTGCGTGCCGAGGGCCTGCCGCAGCAAACCGAGTACGACGACGATCCGCACAAAGCTAGTCGTCATCAACAGAATCGCCGGCGCGAGACTGATGACGGTCAGCAGCAACATGATCTGCAGCGAACCGCTCAGCTTCTTCGGGCTCGTCAACGATTCGGGGCCGTTGCGGAGGAGTTCTGTGACCGCATCGGTGGCAGGGAGACTAGCGGGAGTAATTTCGTCCGCGGGAAGTCCTTCGGCGGCGATTGCGCGGCTGCGCGCATCGCCGACGATTTGGGCAGTCGCGGTGAGTGCGTTGCAAGTCAACACGGCGAAGGTGCAGAAGATCAGCGACCACTTAACCATTGAGGGGCCTCGCAATCACGGGGCGCTGTGGAGTGGTGGTGCTAATCGGCGTTGTCGTCGTAGCTGGACGCGGGGTCACCGGGCGCGGTTGCGTTTCGACAAAACCGCGAGTCGGCTGGCGTTCGAGGTCGCTGATGACGTCGCGAAATGTTTGCGTCGAGCTTTCGGGTTTGGCTCGCCGGCACATTGCACTGAGGCGTTCCACTTCGGCGGGATCGGTAACTTCGGCCAGCGGTTCGGCGCTGCTGCCGGGCGTGACCGAGATCAGCAACAGCTTGTTGCCGAGACGGACAAGCTGCATTTGCTGACGGCCGACGAGCGGCGCCCAACCGAGTTGCTCGACAACTTCCTTGGGCAGCGGGCCCGCGGCCTTCGGCAGGTAGCGTTTTGAAAGCATCGCGACGCAGAGGAACGCGCCGAGCACGAGGCCGAGACTAGCGCCAACGCTGCTGAGTGCGCCCCAACCCGACGTTGGCGTGCGGACGAGAGCTTTGGGACTGGTCGAACCTCGGGGCGTGATCAGAATGGGAGCCGGTGCGGGACCGCGAGTCGGCAACGGACCGGGCTCGGGAATGTGCGTTTCGTGCGCGACGGGAGCGATCGGCTGATGACTCGAGGCGGGAGCAGCAGGAGCATACACAGGTGTTTGTTCGCGAACGGCGGGGATGGCGCCTTGTTTGGCGTAGTGCGAACGAACGGCGCCGCTGGGGAGTTGTTGTTGGGCAAACGCCGACAACGATGATCCGAGGAGGATCAACATTGCAATCGAGATTTTGAAACTCTGTGGCATCCGTTCCACCCAATTTGCAATCTTTCCGCTTCAACCCCTCACCCCAACGCTCTCCCCGGAGTACCGGGACGAGGGAGTGCTTTTCTCACTCTCGTTACACATCATCGCTTGTTAAAAGTTCCGCTACGCGAACGCAGAAGTTGTCGTTCAGCACCAGCACTTCACCGCGGGCGATCAAGCGGCCGTTGACGTAAACGTCGACGGGATCGCCGGCAAGTTTGTCGAGCGGCACGACCGCGCCGCGTTTGAGTTTGAGCACATCTTCGAGATACATCTGCGTTCGGCCGAGCTCGATGCGGACTTGCAGATCGACATCGCGGAGAAGTTCCAGCGTGGCTTTGTCGCCCGACGCGGGACTGCCGCCGAAGTCGCGAAATTCGAAGGGCTGAATGCCGGCGATGGCGGGATCGATCGGCTGATCGACCGAGGCGATCGCTTGTTCGGCCTGGTTGAGCAGGAATTGGATATCGTCGCCGACTTTGCTCGGTTTGACCGCGGCCGGAGCGGCGGCGCGAGGCGGAGCGACTGCAGTGGCAGTTTGTGTTTGAGGGGCGGCCGCAGATCGAGCGGCGGGAGCTTGCTTCAGCAGGTTTTCGATTTCCGATTGACCGACGGCTCCGCCGGTTGCGGGTGCTGCGGGCGCGATGGGGGGCGGCTTGTGACCGGCCACCTGCTGCGCTTGCATCAGCAGTTGTTCGATTTCATCCTGCGAGATTTTTTCGCCGTCAGCCATCGGAATCCTTTCCTGTCGGCCGATCGCCCATCCATGGCGACCAGACTGTTCAACTCGTTACTGTTCGAGGTACGAGAACTCGCTGAACACGACATTCTGCAGCAAGGGCTGCCCGAGCAGATCGTTACTTTTCGCCAAAATGCGTCTTTTAATCAAGCCCAAACCGGCTTCCGAGAGGTCGCTCATCTGCGCATTGCGGATTTCAAAGATGACTTGATCACGCAAGCGGTGCTGGTTTTTCTCGATCAAACGCGTGACTTCGTCGCTGTCGGCGTCTTCCACGGTGCCGACCAGATGAAAATTCACACGCAGCGTGACATTGCTAGCAGTCTCGTGCACCATCAGGTTGAACTTGCCCATTTCCACTTCGACTTCGCCGCCGGTGCCGGAACCGGCGGGAACTTTGCCGCCTCCGGCCGGGTCGTGACCGCCGCCATGAGCGGGCTTCGCGTGAGCATCTTTCTTGGCAGCGCCGTGTGCGTCTTTTTTGCCGTGGGCGTCGTCTTTTTTGCCGTGGGCGTCGTCTTTCTTTCCGTGAGCATCTTCCTTCTTGCCGTGCTCATCCTTCGCGCCGTGTTCGTCGGTCTTGGCTGCGGTTGCTTCGCCGTGCTCATCGAGCTTGGCCGCCACTTCGGCGGAACTGGGAATGAGCATGTAGGCCAGCGCACATTCGGTGAGAATGACAACGGCCACCAGAACGGTCACGAGAATTGGTTTGAGCATAGGACGAACTCGGCAGACATTGCCAACGGAAGATGAGGACTGCTAAGCAAACTTAGGTTGCAGCCGGCGAGCGCTCTATATTAGGACAACGCCTGCAGCACTCAGCTGCAGCGATTTTCAGCGGCCCGTAACGAACGTAACGATCATGACGGCAGAACCATCCCAAACTGCCCAGCGCTGGCTCAGGCTGCGCCGCCGCGGCGTGTGCGGCCTGGTCGTATTTTTGGTCGCCTTGATGGTGCTCCAAGGCGCACCGCTGAACATCAACGCGGCCTCCTACGCAGCCCGTTGGCTTGCCGATTGGATGGGCGCAGGACATTACGGCTGGAGCATGTTTGCGCCCACACCCGACGCACAGAATCATCGCATCTCGGCCGAGATCATGGATAGCGATGATCACGTGCTGGCCAAGTGGTCGATGCCGCATTGGCCCGAGCATTCGTCGGCGACGCGATTTCGCAAGCATCGCTGGGCCGAATATTACGACAACGTCTGGATGAACAGCAACAACCGCTGCTGGCCGGCCCTCGCGCAGCACATTGTGAACACAGCGAAGCTGCCGCCAGGGGGCGAAGCGCCCCCCAAATTCGTCAAGCTGATCGCCGAAACAAAAACGCTGCCAGCGCCAACGGGCAATCGCTGGCCGAAGCCCGGCGCGCCCGAAGGCTATGACGATCGCTGGGTGCTTTCGAATGAACCATTGCTGGATTTACCGCCACCGCCGTCAGCGGGAAATCCCGAATGAGTAACGACGGCATTTCGCTCGCGCAATTCTGGGGAAAGCTCTCCACCAGCTGGACGCAGTTCCTCAATGCGCCAATCGACGCGCGCCGCTTCGCGCTCGTCCGCATCGGCTTTGCGCTGGTGATTTTGATTTACCTGGCCGTGCTCTATCCCGATCTGGAAACCTGGTATGGCCCGACCGGGTTGTATCCGCCCGATGTGGATGAAGCAGCTCGACTGCCGCAGCAATGGTCCGTGCTTCGCTGGTTGCCAACCGATCCCAATGAAGCCAGCGAATGGATGCAAAACATCTTCTGGATCCACATCGCCTGCACGCTGATGTTGCTCGTGGGCTTTTGCTCGCGCGTGAACGCGCTGATCGTGTACGTACTCCTCGTCAGCTGGCAACACCGCAATCCGCTCATTCTCGATGCCGAGGATAGCGTGTTTTGCCTCGTCGGTTTTTTTCTGCTACTCATGCCGAGCGGCCGCGCTTGGTCGGTCGATCGCTTGCTCTGGAATCGCAACGCAAATGAAACCTGTCCTCTCGCGCCAGCTTGGCCGTTGCGGTTGTTGCAACTGCAGATGGTCGTGATCTTCGTCTCGGCAGCCCTCTTCAAACTGGGTGGTACGCCTTGGTGGGATGGGAGTGCGCTGTCGTATGTCATTCGCTTGGACGACACGTTCGGCCGCTTCAGCATCCCGGCCTGGCCGTTTGAAATGCCGATTCTCGTGCGCTTGATGACATGGACCGTTGTCGCCGTAGAACTCTTCGCGCCGCTGCTCGTTTGGTTCCGCGAAACGCGCCGCTGGGCTTTGCTGCTGATCGTGCTGTTTCATCTCAGCAATGAATACGCGATGTGCTTGTTTTTGTTCCACTGGATCATGCTCGTCGGCTGGTCTACATTCTTGACGAGTGCAGATTTTTCGGCCCTGTGGAACCTGCTCCCTCGCTCCGGTGGTTCGGCGCGAGCGAGAGTGTAGTCGTCACGCTCCGCGTGGCGCATCACCACGCGGAGCGTGATGACGACAAAGCCAGCCAGCGAAAGAACATGAACGCAACCAACCCACCACGCGAGCAAATGCTCGCCGAAGCCCTCGCCGCCGTCCGGTCTCGCTGGAGTTGCACGCCGCAGGTCGCCATCGTCCTCGGCACCGGCTTGGGCGATCTAGCCGATGAGATTACGGCGGAACAAATCATCCCATACCGCGAAATCCCGCACCTGCCGCATTCGACCGCGCTCGCGCACAAAGGTAACCTCATTTGCGGAACGCTGCAGGGAGTCCCCGTCGTGGCCATGCAAGGGCGTTGCCATTTGTACGAAGGCTACGACGTCGAGCAAGCGACGCTCGGCGTGCGCGTGATGAACGGCCTGGGCGCAAAGACGCTGATCGTGTCGAACGCGGCCGGCGGTGTGAATCCGCAGTTCGCCGTCGGCGATGTGATGCTGATTGAGGATCACATTCAACTGATGTTCCTGCCGGGGCTCGCTAAATTTCAACCCGGACAAACCGATCGCATGCCGCGAGTT
Source organism: Anatilimnocola floriformis (assembly GCF_024256385.1). NCBI lineage: Bacteria > Pseudomonadati > Planctomycetota > Planctomycetia > Pirellulales > Pirellulaceae > Anatilimnocola > Anatilimnocola floriformis. The sequence goes on along the minus strand of NZ_JAMLFW010000001.1, from coordinate 1,443,415 downwards.
TCGGCTCGGCTGTATGATCTCGAATTGATCGAGGTCGGCTTGCAAGCTGCCCGCGCCGGCGGCTTTGTGTGTCAGCGAGGCGTGTACGTTGCCGTAACCGGCCCGAGTTATGAAACGCGGGCCGAATATCGGATGTTCCGCAAACTGGGTGATGTCGTCGGCATGTCGACCGTGCCGGAAGTCCTCGTCGCCGCCGAATGCGGCATGCGGGTCTTCGGCATCAGCACGGTTACGAATATCGCAAAGCCTGATTCACCCGCGAATGAAGAAGTCGATGCCGAACACGTTGTGAAAGTTGCGCAGCATGTGCAACCGAAAGTGCGGGCGCTGGTTCGGGGGGTGCTGGAGACGTTCCAATAGTCGTCGAGCACTCCGTGCTCGATGAATGGAGCCGAATACTCGCACGAATGTTGTGGCTCTTGGCACTCCGGCCACAACTTAATTGCCGCGTCCAATCATCGACCGCGGAGCGGTCGACGACTAAAACTTCACCACCACCTCCGGCAACTTTTTCGCAAAAGTCTCCTTCGCTTCCGCCGAAAATTTCCCGCGATTCAAACTCAACGTTCGCAAATTCGGCAACTTCGCCAACGCTTCTAGCGACGCATCAGTCATGTGTGCCGAATCGAGCGTGACGTTCTCCAGTGTCGTCATGCTCGCCAGTTCCCTCACCCCGGCATCGGTGAAGACGCCGGTCACGAGCATCAGTTTTCGCAGTTTCGGCAATTTGGCGATCTGTGCACACGTCGCATCGCTGGCCGCGCGGTCATAAACATCGAGCTCATACAACCTCGTCAGCTTGCCAACAAACGGCAGCGCCGCTTCGGTTGTTTGCGGGCCGTGAATGTGTAGCTGCCGGAGATGCTCCAAGCTCACGAGGTGCGCGAGGCCGGCGTCCGTCACGTGCGTGTGAACAATTTCCAGCCGGCGCAAACTCGGCAACTTGCCGATCGCGGCTAGGCCGTCGTCGCTCGCGGGCGAGGAGTGGAGATTGATCGATTCGAGTTGCTTCATCCCGCCAAGGTGCTGAAAGCCGCTGCCAGTAATCTTCGAAGCACACACCGTCATCCGCTTCATGTTCGTCAGGCCGGCAAGCTGCTCAAAACCTTCGTCGGTGCAGTTGGTCAGACAAACATTCAAGCGCTCGAGGCTTTTCAAATCTTTCAAATGAACTAGGCCGGCGCTCGTCACCGCCGTGCCCGACAGTTGCAGGCTACGCAAATGATCCTGGCCGGCGAGTAACTTCAGCGTGTCGTCGTTCACGCGATCCGTGATCTTCTTCGGCGTCGGTTCTTTGTGGCCGTCAGTGCGCTCGTTCCAATCGATTTCGACGATGCGGCTGAAGGTCGTTAACGCTTCGTCGCCGGCAAGACTGCGAAGCCAATCTGGTGCGACGACTTCGCTCGTCACTTTGCCGCCGAGGCGTTTGACTTCGGCCAAGAGTTCGCGATCGCTGGCTTGCTGCAACACGTTTTTCTTCCAAGCCGGCAGGATCTTGTTGATTTCGTCTTGGCGTCCAGGATTGCCGATTAACGCGACCATCTCAAAGGCTGACTCAATGGTGTTGTCATTGAGTTTTCCGCCATCAATTTTCGCGGCGGCAAAGAGCTTGTCGAGTTTGCTCACCACGCCGCTGTCCGGCTTGGGGTCGATCGATACAACATTCAGCTTCCGCACCGGCACATGCTTCCGCGCCACATGCCCCGCAAATCCCTTCACGCCGACCTTCGCCCGAAATACTCCCGGCGGATCGCCCGTCGTGCAGAAGATCTCATCGCGATTCTCGCCACCAAAGGTAATGTTGCTGACGACCTTGCTCGGCAGTGGCAGATACGCGAGTACCTTGGCTTCCGGACTGAGCACCGTGATCCGTCCCTTCCCGGTCTCTGGCCGATGAAAATCAGTCACCCACAGATTGCCCGCTGCGTCGAAAGCACAACCGTCGCCGCCGCTGCCGCCGAGATCGTAGAAGACCTCGGGCTTGCCGAGTTGCCGGTGATCGGCGACGAGCCCGTAACGGAGGATCTTCTTCGACTGCGATTCGATCACGTACAGAAACTTGCTCGCCGGATCAACCTCGAGGCCATTCGGAAAGGCCAAGCCGCCGGCGATCAGATCGACGCGCCCCGCCTTGTTCAGGCGATAGAGGTTGCCGATCGGCTTATCGAGCGACGAACCCTCGGGATCGGTCCAATAAATGTTGCCGGCCGCATCGACGGTCAGATCGTTCAACCCACGCAGCGTTTGATTGTCGTACAGTTCGGCTAGCACGTGTACTTCGTTATTCGGCTGCAGCTCGAGAATCGCCTTCGTCTTATTGTCGGCAATCAGCACGTGCCCTTCGTTGCCGTTCAGATAAGTGCCGGCCGGATTGATCTCGAGAAACTTGTGCAGCTCGCGTTTGTTGTCGACCCGCATCAGTGCGCCGCTGCAAAACAACACTTCGCCGTTCCGCCACGTCGGCCCTTCGGAGTAACCCGGCGCGGTTGAGTATTGCTCGAAGGTCACGCCCTTCAATTTGTCAGCGAGTTCACCGGTCGGTTCCTCGGCGGTGAGAAGAGTCGCGAAACACGTGCAGACCAGTAGACTCAGCAGGTAGCGACGCATGAGAGGTTTCCGCTTTGGCGAGGCAGGAGTTGGGAGAGACCGGGCGGGAAGTGCCGCAGCATACCACAGCGAAACACGGCTGGAAAATTCTGGGCGAGGCTTGCGAACCCGCCACGCTTGCTTGACCATTCACTGTCGATCACTGTCTCACCGCCACGAGCGGCTCAAATGCCGGCGAAATGTCTACGCCGTGCATCCGATCGCTGCTGCGCGCTCGACGTCAGCAATCGACGGCTTGCCAGCAGAGATATGAGTCGCGACTAACTGACAGCGAGATGATCAGCACGGCGTTATAACGTCGTGTGTGAGTGGTTATAAAATGGTTATAAAAGGTTATGGACATAGTGCATGTAAATTGCACAACTTGTTTGCCACACACGAGTTAACCGAAATGCAAAAACGCAATAACCGTTATATTATTCCAGTCCTATTCCTTGGCAAAATGGGTGGCCGCGGCAGTCTGAGTGTGAGTTCGCCGACGGTTGAAATTGTTGTCCCGCGCTGGCCCATCCGCTAAGCTGCCCGTGCCTTCCTGAACCAACTTCCTTACCTGGAGTTCCTGCCTGTGCTTTTGGCCGAAATGAACTGGCCCGCGGTGGCCGCGCTGCCCAAGTCGACACCGGTTGTCATTCCCATCGCTGCACTCGAGCAGCATGGCCATCACATGCCAGTCTTTACCGACAGCCTGCTGATGGGCGAAGTCGCCCGCCGAGCCGAGGCCGAACTGAAAGACAAGGTCCTCTTCACGCCGCTGATGTGGCTAGGCAACAGCGAGCACCACATGGATTTTCCGGGGACGATGACGGCGGCGCCGCGGGTGTATCTCGACCTGCTGACGAACCTGATTGAGAACATGATCGCGCACGGCTTTCAGCGGATCCTGCTGATCAACGGCCACGGTGGCAATCACGTGCCGGGGCAGCAGGTGGTGTTTGAGCTGCGGCAAAAGTATCGGCAGCGGAACGATCTGCTGCTGTTATCGGCGACGTATTGGTTGCTCGGCGGCAAGCCGAATGAAGTCGATTCGTCGCTGGAACAAAACCGCATGGGTCACGCCTGTGAGTGGGAAACGTCGATGATGCTGCGGATCCGGCCGGACCTGGTCGGCGATCTGAAGCAGACCGCGCGCGTCGAGTGGGGCAATCCTTTTGAGCCCGGTAGCCGCGGCTGGATCACGAAAGAGCGCACGCCGACCGGGCACATCGGTTATCCGACCAACGCGACGGCGGAAAAAGGGGAGACGCTGTTTCGCGTCTTCACTGCCGATGTCGTGAGCTACATCAATCGCATGCTGGCGTGGGATGGCTTCTCATGGAGCGGCTGAGTTTCGATAGCAGCGACGGTCGATCGGCGAGATGGAAGTGGTCCATCTGCGGCTTGCTCTTTCTGGCCACCATGATCATGTACATGGACCGCCAAACGCTGTCGCTCATGTCGAAGCCCATCAAGACCGAGTTTCAACTCACGCACGAACAGTACGGCACACTCGAGTGGGGCTTCGGCCTGGCGTTCGCAGCCGGTGCGATCATCAACGGCTTGCTCGCCGACCGCGTGAGCGTTCGCTGGCTGTATCCGCTGATGTTGCTCGGCTGGTCTTCGGCCGGTGTCGCTACGGTGTGGAGCCAGCAGATCGGCGACGCGCTGTTGCCCATCGTTGGTTCACAGCATGCGTGGCTAGGGATGAACAGCGAATCAAACGCCGCCGGTTATCTCGGGCTCTTTTTCTGCCGGGTGGTGCTCGGTTATTTCGAAGCGGGGCATTGGCCTTGCGCGCTGATCACCACGCAGCGACTACTCACCGGCCCGGATCGTTTGCTCGGCAACAGCATTCTGCAAAGTGGCGCTTCGGTTGGTTCCATCATCACGCCGCTCGCGGTGATGGCGATGCGCACGAATGAAGAGAGCAGTTGGCGACAGCCGTTTATTGTCATCGGCATTGTGGGAATGAGTTGGGTGATTCCCTGGCTGTTTTTCATTCGTGAAGCCGATTTGAAACTGCCGGCGGAATCGCCGTTGAAAAAGAACGGGAGCAGGCCGGCATTATGGACGTGGTCCGTGCTGCGGAAAATTATCGTTCTGATGTCGATCGTCGTCGCCATCAACATGACCTGGCAGTATCTGCGGGCGTGGATGCCGCTGCTGCTGCAGGAGGAACATAAATACTCGGAGAACTTTATGTTCTGGTTCATGATGGCCTTTTATTTGGTTGCCGACCTCGGTTGTCTCGCGGCGGGAGGCGCCGTGAAGTGGTTGACCGGTGAACGTTTCTCACTCAATCGCGCCAGGCTGCTAGTGTTCACGGTCTGCACGCTGCTCGCCATGTACACAGCAGTGGCGGCGAACCTGCCGCACGGTGCGTTGCTCCTCTACACGTTCCTGCTCATCGGCTGCGGCACACTCGGGCTATTTCCGGTTTATTATTCGCTCGCGCAGGAACTGTCCACTCGGCGACAAGGCCTCGTAACGGGCCTGTTTGGCGCGACGACCTGGATCATCACGTCGTACATGCAAAAATACGTCGGCAAGAGTATCGACGTGACCCACTCGTTCGCGACGGGGCTCTTCTGGGCCGGGCAAGTGCCGCTCATCGGTTGCCTGGCGCTGGGACTGCTTTGGCCGAACGACGAACGGAGTAGTAAGAAATGAAGCGATACCTGATTTTAATGGCGATCCTTTTTTTGTGTGGCGAGTCCTCCTCGCAGGGAGAAGATTGGCCCGAGTGGCGTGGTCCGACGCGCGATGGCGTGTGGCGAGAGACGGGCATCGTCGAAAAATTCTCTGCCGCGGAATTGCCGATTAAATGGCGGGCGAAGATCAACGCGGGCTATACCGGGCCGACGATCGCGGCGGGCAAAGTCTACTTGATGGACCGCATCGCCGAGCGTGGCAATCCGCGCGAACGGATTATTTGCTTCGATGAAATAACCGGTGAGGAGAAGTGGGTTGTCGAGTATGGCTGTGAATACGGCCGAGTGGGTTATCCCGCTGGTCCGCGGGCTTGCGTGACGATTGACGGCGACAAAGCCTACGCGATTGGCGCGACGGGCCGGTTGCATTGCCTCGATGCAGATTCAGGAAAGTTGGTTTGGAAGCGCGATCTCGAAACCGAACACAAAATCGCCATGCCGATTTGGGGCGTTTCGGCTTCGCCAGTGGTCGAAGGAGATTTGCTGCTCATGCAGATTGGTGGCCGGGAGGGTGCGTGCATCATCGCCGTGAACAAGCAAACCGGCGTCGATGCTTGGAAGGCGCTCGATGACCGCGGCCAATATTCCACACCACTTATCGTCGATCAGGCGGGCCAGCGCGTCGCCATTTGCTGGACAGGCGATAGTGTGACGGGACTCGCCGTGAAGACAGGCGAAAAGCTCTGGAGCCAGCCGTGGAAACCACGCAACATGCCGATCGGCGTGGCGACGCCGGTGAAGGCCGGGAATGAGGTTTTCTTCACGTCGTTTTACGACGGTTCGCTGCTGCTGAAGCTCGATCAGGAGCGAACCGCATTTGAAAAACTCTGGCACGTTGTCGGACGTAATGAGCAAGACACCGATGCGCTGCATTCGATCATCAGCACGCCTGTTTTCGAAAATGGTTACATCTACGGCGTGGATAGTTACGGTGAACTGCGCTGTCTCGATGCCAAAACCGGTGACCGCGTGTGGGAAAACGATTCCGCCGTGCCGCGAGCTCGCTGGAGCACGATTCACTTCGTGAAAAACGGCGATCGCTTCTTTCTCTTCAATGAGCGCGGCGAACTGATCATCGCGAAACTCTCGCCGAAGGGCTACGAAGAAATCAGCCGGGCGAAAATGCTGGAGCCAACGCTCGATCAACTTCGACAGCGTGGCGGCGTGTGCTGGTCGCATCCGGGGTTTGCGAATAAGCACATCTTTGCTCGCAATGACAAAGAACTGGTCTGCGCGAGCCTGGCGACAGAATCAGTGAAGTGACGCTTTCACCAGGTCATACCCAATGAGAAAGATCGCCGCATCGGCAAACGCATGCGCAAGCCAGGCGGCGTACAGCGAACGGCTACTCCAGTAGATCCAAGCAAAGAGCCCGCCGCCGATGGCGACAATCGCCGAAAGGATGTAGGTCCAGGGCGAACTCCATTCGAAATAACCGGCGAGAACAACGACATGGTGGGCCGCAAAAGCGAGGCTCGAAATGACGAGCGCGCGAACCGGCAGTTTTGCGTTATCGAAGTTTTTGTCGGCCAATTCTCGAAACACAAACCACCGCCAGTAGTATTCCTCCATCCAAGAATGAACCAGCGAATAGCCAACGCCTAGCGCGATGTAGGCACCGAATGAATCGAGCCCAAAGCCACGTAGTTTCAGCAGCATCTCTTGCAGCGGTCCGGCAAAGATACCGGCCGGTTTGAGCACGACGAAATAAAGTCCAAGTCCCGCGACGATTTCGAACACGCCGAGCGCGAGCGCTAGTCCCAGGCCGCTAGTGGTAAATGAGTGTCCAGAAAACTGGCGGCGCTCGATGACGAAAATCCAAAACGCCGGAAAGCCGAACTGAATCAGCTTGCCAATGCTGAACGCTGTCTGTTGCCAGGAACCTGGTGAATCCTTGAGCGCGGTGAAATAAATCCACGTCAGGCACGTGGGATAGATCATCGCGAAGAGGAGAGCGATGGCGCGATAGCGAGCGGCGGTCGGCTGCGGGTCGAGCATCGTGCGATTATGCCGGTTCACTCGCAAAGAATCGAGTATGATGTGGCAAAACCTGGAGCCTCTCCTCATGCGACCTGCTTTTACTCGCCGTGCGTTTCTCGCCGCCAGCGCGGTCCTCATCGCTCAGCGGGCTTGTGTTGCGGAAGAGAAAAAGGCCCCCGCCGGCGACTATGTCGATATGCATACGCATCTCGGCCAGACGTGGAACACCACGCAACCGCTGACCGCGGAGGAGTTGTTGCGGTGGATGGATGCCCATCGCATCGCGCAGGCGGTGGTCCTGCCGCTGGTGTCGCCGGAGTCGTCGAGCTATCTGGTGACTCCCGATTTTGTCTTGCAGCAAACAGCACCGTTTCGCGATCGGTTGATTCCCTTCTGCTGCGTCGACCCGCGCACCAGCTACAACGGCGGCGCGAAGGGACTGCTGAAGATGCTCGAAAAATACCGCGACGCCGGCGCGCGAGGTTTCGGCGAACACAAGCCCGGCGTGGCCATCGACGATCCGAAGAACATGGCGCTCTATGCCGCATGCGATGAACTGAAATGGCCGTTGCTGTTTCATCTCGACAACGAGCGCAACCTCGACAAGCCTGGACTCCCCGGTCTCGCGAAGGCGATTGGCGATCATCCGAACTGTCAGTTCATCGGCCATGGCCCTGGCTGGTGGGCATCAATTTCGGGCGGCACACAGCAACTCGATTTGGGTGGCTATCCGAAAACGAAAGTTGCCCCTGGCGGCGCCATTGATGCACTGATGGAGAAGTTTCCGAATCTCTACGGCGATCTTTCGGCGGGGAGCGGCGCCGGCGCGATCAGCCGCGATCTGGAGTTCGGTCGAGAGTTTTTGCTTCGTCGACAAGACCGCATCATGTTTGGCACCGACTTTCTCGCGCCGGCTCAAGTCGTGCCGCAGTTTGAATTGTTCGAAGAGAAAGAGAAGCTGAAACTGCCGGAAGAGGTCGCCGCGAAGATCTTCCGCACGAATGCTCGCAAGCTGCTAGGAATCGCCTGATGGAATGGGCCCAGATTTGGCCAGTCGTGCAATGGATTCTGCTGATTCACTCGGTGGCAGCCGCCTGCCTGTCGTTGGCCGTGGCAGTCGTTCTTTCGCACTCCGATCGATCGATCAAGCGACTGGCCGACGCGCCGTTGCCACAGGGTGAAGCGCTGCCGCGGATCTCACTCATCGCGGCGGCCAAGGATGAAGAGCGGAACATCGAGCAGGCCGTCCGGTCGCTCGTGGCTATCGATTATCCCGAGTTGCAGATTACGCTCGTCAACGATCGCTCGCGCGATCGAACCGGCGAGATCCTCGCGCGCCTGGCCGCGGAGTTTCCGCAGTTGAATGTGGTGACTGTCACGGAGCTGCCGGCCGGTTGGCTGGGGAAGAATCATGCGTTGCAACTCGGCGCCGAGCACTCGCGCGGCGAATGGCTTTTGTTCACCGATGCCGACATCATTTTCGAGCGATCTGCGCTGCGCCGCGCGATCGGTTACGCGCTTGAGCATCAGATCGATCATCTCGCCTCCACGCCCGACGTGCAGATGAAATCCTGGCTGTTGCATGCCTTCGTCGTGACGTTTTCGATTTACTTCACGCTGTTCGTCAAACCTTGGCGCGTACGTGATCCGCGCCGGCCCGAGCACATTGGCATCGGCGCGTTCAATCTCATTCGCGCCGATGTCTACCAAAAGATCGGCCGTCACGAACCGATCCGCATGCGGCCCGACGACGATCTGAAACTCGGCAAGATCGTGAAGAAAAACGGCTTTCGCCAGGATGTGGTCTACGGCGTGGGGATGATTGCGGTCGAGTGGTACTCGTCGCTGCGCGAAGTCATCGTTGGGCTAGAGAAGAACGCTTTCTCCGGCGTCGACTATCGCGTGGGACTCACTATTTTCTCGTCACTGTTCTCCCTCGCGTTCAACGTCTGGCCATACTTGGCCGTGTGGATCGTGCCGGGGCCGGCGCGCTGGCTGTACTTGACGGCAGTGATTCTGCAGTTGTTTACCGCAGCTGGTTTTGCCCGTTCCATGCGACTGCCGCTCACGACCGCGCTCGCCTTTCCGCTGACGGTCGCGCTCTTCACTTATATCCAATGGCGGTCGATGTTCCTCACCTACTACCGCAACGGCATCCGCTGGCGAGATACGCACTACTCGCTCGCCGAACTGCGGGCGAATCGAGTTTGAAAATTACGGGAATAAGCGAACCCGTAGGCGGATCGCAATTACGGCAGATAATTTTGCGAACCTTTTCGGCCGTGCCCCGTCAATATCTGCATCGAGTTCAATCCGCTCCGTTTGAGACGATTCTCATGTTTGCCTGTTTTTCATCCTCTGCCAGCTCTCAGCGACGTAGCCAGTCCTCGGCCCAGTGCGCATCGCAGCGCGCCGCGAGTTCGCTACGCCAGCTTCGTTCTTCTTGTTGACATCGCCAATAGCCCTTCATGCAGGCTATTTGCCCGGTGTCGCAAGACACCGGGCTTTTTTTTGTGCGCTCACTGAAGATTCATCATTCCGGGGCAGCTGCTGTTGGTAGTGGCATCTGGCTCTGAACCAGAAGTTCGTTGGTTCGATTCCAACCCCCGGAACTGGTTTTGCTTGTACGGAAGTCATCCGGCTGGATGAGGACCCTGTCTCGAAAACAGGTGGCGATAAAACGCTTGTGAGTTCAAGTCTCACGGCTTCCGCTAAGGATCTACTTTCGACTCACTTCTGCTGCGAGAACGGCAGGAGAGGAGGAAAGTAGAGACGAGAAAGTAGTGAGTAGTGAGTAGATTTTTGACCGGGTACGCGAACAGGTTTAGCGGCGAGATCGAGGGTCTCGTGTCTGTGGGTTCGATTCCCACCTCGGTCACTTTGGGTTGTGGGCTTCCATGCCGTTGGAGGCGACTGATCCTTGCAAGATCGGTGCGATGGGTTCGACTCCCATGAGGTCCACTTTGTTTGAATCAGAAAGAGATCGAGGAAGGTAGCCAGATACGGTTCGCTGGGCCGGTTTGCTAAACCGCGCGAAGTTCAGTCGTCATGTGGGTTCGAATCCCATGCCTTCCGCTGAGAGGTGAAAATCAAAACAAAGGTTGCAGCGAGGAATGGGGTGACAATATGTTTCTACTTTCTACTCACTCCTCTCTATTATCCTTTGGGGCACGACATGCCATTTGCTTTCGAGAAGCTGCTCGTGTATCAGCATGCGGTCGATTTCGTCGATGACGTTTGCGAGCGAACAGCACAATTCACTCGCGGATACGGCTTTATCAGTAGCCAATTGAATCGGGCTGCGCTTTCCATCTCCACGAACATTGCAGAAGGAAATGGGCGATTCACCGTGCCGGATCGCAAGCACTTTTTCGGCATCGCACGTGGATCCGTTCATGAGTGCGTTCCTTTGCTGGAACTGGCTGGCCGACGAAAACTACTGCCGATGGATGAGCAGCAAAGTCTCAAGGCGAGGTTGGAAGAGATTTCGAAAATGCTGAACGGACTAATCAAGTCACTAGATGACTATGGAGTCGCTAAGAACAAGGAGAGTAGACAGGAGTGAGTAGAGAGTAGATTTTCTGTCCTCGAAGTGTACCGGATCAGCACGCGACCCTGCGAAGGTCGAAGACTTGGGTTCGATTCCCAGCGAGGGCATTCAATCATTGTTCGCCAGAATAATGAGCGGCAAGTAGATAAGGCGCGGGGGCTGGACGGCCAGGCGGTTGCCTGCAGAGCAACTTCAAGTGGGTTCGACTCCCACCTGCGTCTTTGTTGATCTCGTGTACGGAGAAGCTAGAATCCTCGCTGTCATACGATCGTTTCGTCAGCGGGGCTTCTCACATGATCCGACTCTCCTTGTTCACGGCGGTGATTACTCTTTTTCTGCTAGTCACCGCAGCATCGGCCGCCGAGCCTCCGGCGAAAAAGTTGCCGTTGCCCGGCGAGTTGTTCATGGTGGGCGATCGGCCGGCGTTTGTCATGTTGCCGCCGGAAGAGAAGCGGGCCAAGCCCCAGCCGTGGATCATGTACGCGCCGACGTTGCCGCCGTATCCCGATGCGGCGGAGAAGTGGATGCACGAAAAGTTCCTGAATGCGGGCATCGCAGTGGCTGGCGTCGACATTGGCGAAGCCTTCGGCAGTCCCAAGGGGCGCGAGCAGTTCACGGCGCTCTATAACGAGCTGACGAAGAACCGCGGCTTCGCGGCGAAGTGCTGTGTGCTCGGCCGGAGTCGCGGTGGTTTGTGGGTGACGAGTTGGGCGGCAGAAAATATCGACAAGGTCACCGGTCTGGCCGGCATTTATCCGGTCTTCGATTTCAAAACCTACCCGGGCATTCAGCGGGCTGCCCCCGCATATGGCCTGAAGCCGGAAGAACTAGAAGCCCGAGCCGCCGAGCTGAACCCGATCAACCGCGTACCGGTACTCGCCAAGGCCAAGATCCCGGTGTTCATCATTCACGGCGACGACGACAAGGTCGTGCCGTTGAAAGAAAACTCAGCGACGTTGGCCGAGCACTACAAAACTGCCGGCGCCGAGAGCCTGGTGCAGCTCGTGGTCGCAAAGGGGCAGGGGCACAACTTTTGGGAAGGCTTCTTCCAGTGCCAGGAACTCGTTGATTTTGCCATAGCGCACGCGCAGGCAGGAGCGAAGTAGCGCGGACTTCGCGCACGTAACAGGCACATGTCAGCCATTCAGCAAAACGAAAAAACGCCGAGCTTTGCAGCTCGGCGTTCTTAGTTCCGTTGCTTTTGGTGGGCAAAAAATAGGGAAAGACGCCGAACCGGGAATTCGGCGCTTTTAGAGTCGACTCATTCGACTCCCCTGATTCTCCGCCTCTATGTAAACCGGCACGAGCGGGTCAAGCCCATGCCGGGTAAGGCTATTGATGATTGCTACGAGCACGCAGGTTTAGCTGCGAGTACGCAGGATGCCGCGAGCACGCAGTGTCTAGCTGCGGGCAGGCAGTGACTGACAGGTGGGGACGGCGAATCCCCTTTCCCGAAGTCGTCGCTGGCGAGAGGTGGACCGGTCTTGTTAGACCAGTTCCTTCCGGGCGCCGATCAGGGTGCGAAGCCGTTCGGCCAAAAGTTTGGCATCGAAAGGTTTCTTAAAGGTTTCGTTGATCGCCGAGCGGTCGAAGCTCAGCGGGCTGCCGTCATCGGGCAGCAAGGCGATCAAGATCGTTTCGGAGAAGTCCACATTTTTGCGCAGATTCTGGCAAATTTGCAGAGCTTCGACCTTGCCGATCGAGAAGTCCACGATGATGCAGTCGGGGTGGAAGCTTTCCGCCTGGATGCCAGCTTCAAATCCGCTGGCGGCGACAGCAACCTTAAACGACTTTTCCGTGGGCAATTCGCGCTTCAAGTTTTCAATGAGCACTTGGTCTTGCGCCACAATGAGCACTTTTGCCATGGCCTCGTCTTCGAGGTCGCCCAACGGCATGCCGTGTTCTTTGAGGAACTTGATCAAATATTCACGCGGGATACGACGGTCTTGCGATCCGGGGATCCGGTAACCCTTAAGGCGACCAGAATCGAACCACTTGGAAACCGTACGCGGGGCCACTTTACAGATCTTAGCGACCTGTCCAGTAGTGAAGACCTTCATTGCAGGCTCTCCATTACTCTCTCGTTTGACTCGTTGGGTGTGAAGCACAGACGGTGAGCGATGCCGCTGAACTTCACGTATTTGCCCCTATTTCGTTTGCCAGGCCTGGTCTCGATCCATCTCGCCAGCTGTGGGAAATGGCCTGTCATTCGAATCTGGGTCGGGGCGTTTCTGGGTTTTTTCGGCGGTCGTAAGCGGTTCCCTCCGTTACGGCCACTTCATAACCATCGGCAATCAGGACCTCCGGAACGCGGCGGAAATCCCCAAAATCGCAAATACCGGCAAAGGCATTTCGCGTGGGGCCATCCGGGCGACCTGCGCCGTTGTGCGGCAAAGGTTCAACCGGCAGAGAGAAAATGCAGCTCACTCGCTGTCCATTGGGTCTGGGACAGACGTGCAGGCATTTGAAGGCCACAGGTCGCGACGCACGAAGCGCCGAAACGTTGCAGCCGATAGCAGATTCCCCCTGAGAAGCCATGCGTTGTTTGGCTCTTGGCGAACACTTGCGAAATTCGCAATTGGTCGCGGCTGAGCCGTGCAACACACGTCTTCCGAATGTTTCTTTCGTAACAAAGGCGAACCTAACTTCACAAAATCCCGTCAGTCGTACTTCTCGCAGCGGTCGCGGGGGTCGCGACTACGTCAAGGGCAATTTGGAATTTGCCGAAGTTGCGGTTTTTGCAGGCAGAACGCCTCAAGAATTATTCGCAGCCCGCCGTTGCCGGGTAACCCCGTAAGTCCGGCGGGAACTCGCTAATCGTCGCGCACCAAACCACTTAGGTGCGTTGCCCTCCTCGCCGGCAGCCGCTGCGATCGGCCTGGCCGGCGGTAATTACTGCTCGCCGCAACTAGCTCTTCACGGCGGCAAATTGCAGATCAAATTTATTCTGCTTCGATTCGTTCCGCTCGCCGCGGGTCGGCGAATAGTCGCAGATCTTGACCTGCAGATCGCTCGGGTTGATTTCCATCAGTCGCAGCCAGCCGTCGCCGCCGTTGGGCTTCATTTGGAAATTGACCAACATCTGGGCAATGTCGCGACCGCCCGGCGTCTTGCTCGACATGCGGCCGAGGCCGTCGTTCAGCACGTGGCCATTCAGCGTGCAGAGAAAATTCTCGTGCTTGCTGATCAAGTTGTTCCACAGCTCTTCGCCATCGCTCACGTCGTCGTTGGTGGCCGCAGCGACGGGGTAGTTGTGCGGGTTCCAGGTTTGCTTGGTGTTGTACTTCTTCCAGTCGTAGCGAGTCTCGTCGTAGTACATGTAAGCATGTGTGATCAGAATCGCTGCGCGATTCTTGTGCTTGGTCGCGACCTCGTTGGCCCAGCGAACGACATCTTTCCGCGGCCCAAACTCAAGGCCGATCACCACGAAGTCGATGCCGCCGGCTGAAAACAGGTGCGCGCTGTTTTCCATGCGATCGGGCTCTTTGTCGTAAACACAATCGAGCGAACCGAGCGACTTTAGCTTGGCAATGGGGAAGTAATCGTTGAAGAGCGTGGTGCGATCCTTGCAGCCGCCGCCGGCGCTGTAATCGTGGTTGCCGAGGACCATCGCATACGGCAACTTGCCGTTGAGCTGATCCATGGCCTTTACTGCGTTCTCCCATTCGGGCTTGGTGTTGCGATTTGTAACGTCGCCCAGGTGGAGCACGGCGGCGATGTTCCGTTCTTCTTGATTCTCGACGAGCCACTGAGTTTGCGCGAGAAAGTTCTGCGGATACTTTTCGCTGTAGTGCTGCGTATCGGGAAGGACCGCGATCGTGAACGAACCTTTCGCGGGCTTGGCTGGTTCGCCCTTCACCAGCACGGCGTCGGCGTAGGGATCAGCCTTCGGCTTGGCTTCGGCCTTCGGCTCGGTTTTTGGTTGAGTTTTCGCTTCATTCTTGGGGGCTGCGTCCTGGCCGAAAGCAACGAGGGCGGGCGAAAGGGCCCAGGCAGCGCCAGTTTTGAGAAGATCGCGGCGGGATAGATCGGACATGAAAGTGCTCCAAACAAGCGATAGGCGGGACAGCACCGAATTGCCGACATGATAACAATCCGCTTCGCCGGGAGCATTAAGTTTTCGCGAGTTTCTGCTTACAATGCGTCGCCACGAAAATTATGCCCTCCCCGCACGTGCTGCATGAACAACCCAAGCGAAGTCGTCCCCAGCGATGTGATTCCCCCCGGAGCGTTGCCGCCGTTGCGTTGGCGCGACATGCCGCCGCCGGTGCCGATGCTGCAAATGATCGGGCCCAGCGTGATCCTTGCCGGACTAGCCCTTGGCAGCGGCGAATACATTCTTTGGCCGTTCATCACGTTCAAAAGCCAGTTCGTCTTCTTCTGGGCGTGTCTGATCGCAGTCATCACTCAGTATTTTCTCAACCTCGAAATCATGCGTTGGACGCTCGCCACGGGAGAAACAACGCTGATTGGTTTTCAACGACTCAGCCGCTCGATCGCACCGTTTCTACTCGCGCTCAATATCATTCCCTGGATGCTGCCAGCCTGGGCGCAAGGTTGCTCGCAAGTACTGGGCTGGCTGATCTTCGGGCCCAATCGTGATGGCAACGGTGCGATCATCGCCGGGCATTATGACAATTGGATTTCGATTGCCACGTTGCTGATGTGCGGTTTTGTGCTAACGGCCGGTCCAGTGATTTATGAAACGGTGGAAAAAGTTCAACTCGCGCTCGTAGCGCTGATCTTGATCATTGTCGTCGCTTTGGCGGTATGGCTGGCCGTGCTGCGGCCCGATGCGGTGATCACGCAATGGACGGCAGTGTTCACGCTGGGATATCCGCAGTTCCTGCCGAAGTTCGATGAGTCGCTCACGCCGATGGCGTTGCTCGGCGCGCTGGCCTTCGCTGGAGCTGGCGGCACGATGAATCTGGCCCAGGCGAATTACATCAAGGACAAGGGCTACGGCATGGGCGTGCACATCGGCCGCCTGACGAATCCCTTCACCGGCAACGAAGAAGCCGTGAGCGAAACCGGCTATCACTTTCCGCACACGGCCGAAAACATGTCGCGCTGGCAGCGTTGGTGGCGGGCGGCTTGCTGGGAACATTTCACATCTTTCCTGCTGACCTGCATCGTGTGCCTCGCGCTGCTGACGCTCATTAGTTACATCGTGTTTTACGACGCCGCCGGCAACTTGCAGGTAGATCCGAGGCTGCACAAAGAGGGCCTCGGTTTTGTCTACGCCGAAGCCGAACGCTTGGCGCAAATGATTGGGCCGTTCTCGTTTTACGCGTTCTTGATTATGGGCGTGGCAATTCTTTTCACGACCGAGTTCGGCGTGCTCGATGCCTGCAGCCGCATTTCAACGGACCTGGTCAAAGTAGCCTGGCTGCGCGACAACCCGAATTGGAGCGAAGGACGTCTCTACTTCTGGTTTCTGTGGGGCGAGATTTTTCTGGCGATCAGCATCCTGCTGTTGGAATGGGCCGGGCTGAAGATCGAGCCGCTGGTGAAGTTTCAAGTAACCGCCGCGCTCAACGGCGTGGTAATGCTGCTGTACGCCATCCTGCTGTTTTACATGAATCGTCAGCGGCTGCCGGCAGACATTCGCATTCCAGTTTGGCGGATGGCAATCCTCGGCTGGACAATTATTTTCTTCGGCTTTTTTAGCATTTGGGCCGCGTACGACATTGTGCTGAAGTTGACTTCGTAGCTTCTCGCCACCGCCGCAAGGGTGGTGGTGGTTACGAGGCAATGGTCCTTCCACCATCAACCGGCAAGCAAGTGCCGGTGATGAAGTCGTTTTCGAGCAAGTGAATCACCGCCCGCGCAATGTGCTGCGGCGAGCCTTCGCGCTTGACGAGCGTCCCGGCAACCGCTTCCTCGCGTTCTTCCGCGGAAAGATCTGGCGGCAACATTACCGGCCCGGGCTCGAGGCAATTCACCCTCACGCGCGGATTGCGGGAAGCGAGTTCCACGGCAAACGTGCGTGTGAGCGTGGGGATCGCACCTTTCGAGGGAAAATATGCCGCGTAATTGAGATACGGCCGTGCGACCGCCCAATCGCCAAACGTCACGATGCTGCCGCCGTTTGGTTGCTTCACCATCGCCAGGCCGGCGTGCTGACAGCAAAGGAATGCCGCCAGCGTGTTCACTTCCAGATAATTCCGCACATCGGCAGCGGTGATCTTTTCGAGTGGTTTTGGTTGCCAGATGGCAGCCGTGTGAACGAGCGCATCGAGTTGGCCGAAATGTTGCTGCACGTCAGCGACGAGCTGTTTGACTTCGGTTTCGTCAGTCAATTCCGCGCGAAAGGCCTTCGCTGTCATGCCGCGCGCAGAAAACTGTGCGACAGTCTCTTCTGCTTCTACCTGCGAGCTGCGGTAGTGAATGGCGAGCGCGTAACCGCGCTGACCCAGCGCTTCGGCAACATGCCAGCCGACACGTTGTTTGCCACTGCCGGTGATGAGAGCGACGGGTTGCATGCTTCACTTTCTATTCGACCAAACGATAAGTAGCTGAATTCGCCAGAATTCAGACCTTCGTGCGCAAGTTCATGATCTGAATTCTGGCGAATTCAGCTACAGCCGCGACCCCGCATCCATGGGTCGGCGACTTTTGTTACGCTGCAGTCTATGGCAAAGAAATCTACCAAATCCGCGTCACAGCCGCTGTTCGCCGGCTTCGACGATCCCGCGCCCGAAGCGACCGTCACGCCGCTCAATACCGCCGCCGAAGCGGTGGTGACTGTTGATCCCGATGAAGTTTCGCCAGCCAGCGAAGCGGCTTTCACACTCACGGGAAAGAAGGTCTTTCTCGTCGATGCTTACTCGCTGATTTACCAGGTCTTTCACGTCATGCCCGAAATGACGGGGCCGTCGGGGCAACCGGTCGGCGCGGCATTTGGTTTCGTGCGCGACATGCTCGATTTGATCGAAGGCCGAGGCGCCGAAGTGCTGGTCGTTGCGTTCGATCATCCGGGCGATACATTTCGTCACGAACTCTATCCCGAATACAAAGCCCAGCGGACCGAGATGCCCGCCGATCTGCAGCCGCAGATTCCACTCATCCATCAATACATGGAAGCGCTCGGCATCCCTGCCGTCTCGATCGCCGGTTTCGAAGCCGACGACCTCCTCGCAACGCTCGCCCGCCAGGTGGATGAAGCCGGCGGCGACTGCTTCATCGTGACCAGTGATAAAGACTGCCGTCAGCTGATCACCGACCGCGTGAAGATGTACAGCATTCGCAAGAATGCGCCTCTCGACAAAGAAGCGCTGCTCGCCGATTGGGGCATTCGGCCTGATCAGGTGGTCGATTTTCAGGCGCTCGTCGGCGACAAGGTCGACAACGTGCCGGGCATCGCTGGCATTGGTCCGAAGACCGCGACCGATCTGCTGGTGAAGTATGAAACGCTCGAAGGCGTCTTCGCACACGTCGCCGAGTTGAAGGGGAAGTTGAAGGAGCGAATTGAAACGGGTCACGAAGCGGCGTTCAGCAGTCGCGAACTTGTACGGCTGAAGAACGACATTCCGCTGGAGTTCAACTGGGCCGCGGCCACGATCGGCAACATGCAAGGCTCGGCACTCGCCGAACTAAATCGCGCGGCAGGCTTTCGGCAACTCGCCCAGCGCATGGAAAAGATCGCAGCCAAATATCCGGCAGCAAAGACTGCTCGAAAGAAGAAAGTCGAAGCCGATGACCTCGAAGATGTTGCCGAGGAGCTTGGTATTGCCGAATCGGCCGAGTTGCCGATGGGTCTCGACGATCCCAACTGGAAGGCAACCTATCGCACGATCGCTACGGTCGAAGATCTCGATCGGGCCATCGAGCAAATGAAGCAGCAGCCGCTGATTTCTTTTGACACAGAAACGACGTCGCTCCGGCCGCGGCAGGCCGACATGGTTGGTTACTCATTCGCCTGG
Organism: Anatilimnocola floriformis; assembly: GCF_024256385.1. Classification (NCBI taxonomy): domain Bacteria; kingdom Pseudomonadati; phylum Planctomycetota; class Planctomycetia; order Pirellulales; family Pirellulaceae; genus Anatilimnocola; species Anatilimnocola floriformis. The sequence continues at coordinate 1,424,666 of NZ_JAMLFW010000001.1, read as the reverse complement.
CAGTCTGGTGAGGCCTACTACGTGCCGGTTCGCGCACCCGAGGGCGAACCTCAGCTCGATGAAAAACTCGTTCTCGAAAAGCTGCGACCGATTCTCGAAGACGAACGAATTCTGAAGATCGGCCAGAACATCAAGTACGATCTGCTGATCCTCCGTTCGCTGGGCGTGACGCTCCGCGGCGCTGCGTTCGACACGATGGTCGCCGATTATCTGCTCGATCCAGGCGAACGAAGTCACAACCTTGATGATCTAGCGCTGCGGCACCTCTCGCATCAGAACATCACCATCACTTCGCTCATCGGTTCTGGCAAAGGGCAGAAGCGAATGGATGAAGTGCCGGTTCAGAAAATCAGCGACTACGCCTCCGAAGATGCAGATGTGCCGTTGCGATTGAAGGCACTTCTTGAGCCGCGGCTGGAGTCACAACAGCTCACACCGCTGTTTCGCGATCTCGAAATGCCGCTGATCGAAGTTCTCGCCGAAATGGAGTTCAACGGCGTGCGGATCGACCCTGCTCGTCTCAAGGAGCTCGACGAAAAGTTCACTGCTCAGATCGATCAACTGCAAAAGGACATCTACGAGATTGCCGGTGGCGAATTCAACATCGACTCGCGCAATCAACTCGCGAAGCTCCTCTTCGAAGACTGCAAACTGCCGATCGTCAAGCGGACGAAAACCGGCCCGAGCACCGATGTCGATGTGCTGGAGGAGCTCGCGCGACTTCATCCGCTGCCGGCGAAGATCATCGAGTATCGGCAATACGCCAAGTTGCAGAGCACCTACGTCGTCGCTCTGCAGCAACTGGTCAATCCCACGACAGGCCGAGTGCACACGTCGTTCAAACAAGATGTCGCCGCGACTGGCCGGCTGAGTTCACAGGATCCAAACTTGCAAAACATTCCGGTCCGCACCGAAGCGGGTCGCGCGATTCGTTCCGCGTTCCTGCCAGGCCCCGCCGGTTGGCAGCTGATGACGGCGGACTATTCGCAGATTGAACTCCGCGTGCTGGCTCATTTCTCCAACGACGAAACGCTCCGCGAAGCCTTTCTCAACGACCGCGATATTCACACGCAAGTCGCGGCCGGAGTGTACAACCTGCCGCTGGAAGAAGTCACGCGTGAGATGCGCAGCAGCGCGAAGGCGATCAACTTCGGCATCATCTACGGCCAAAGCCCGTTCGGCTTATCAAAGGCTCTCGACATCAATCAAAGCGAAGCGGCGTCCTTTATTGAGGCTTATTTCGCCCGGCTTCCCGGCGTCGAAACATTCATGCAGCAAGTTCTGCTCGACTGCCGCCGCGACGGCTTCGTCAGCACCATTCTCAGCCGTCGGCGACCCGTCCAAGGCGTGCGCGATCCCAAAACGCTTCGCAACAAACGGCAACGCAATCTGCCAGAACGAATCGCGATCAACACTGTCATTCAAGGCTCGGCGGCCGACATCATCAAGCAAGCGATGCTCAACGTTCATCGCCGCCTAAAGCGAGAAGGGCTGCAATCAAAACTCCTGCTGCAAATCCACGACGAACTGGTTTTCGAGTTCCCGCCCGACGAACAAGAACGCCTGGCGAAGCTGGTGGGCGAGGAAATGTCGACGGCAGCGCAGCTCAGCGTGCCGCTGAAGGTGGATGTGAAGACCGGACCGAACTGGGCGGCGTGTGAGGTGCTGGAGTAGCCGTGATTGGCGCTAGGCAGATACGCATCGATCGCAAGCCTTGGACCTTAATGCACCGGGGCCGCAGCGGTTCCCACCAGGCGGCCCTTTTCCAGATGCTGAATGTGCGAGGCGCGCTCGGCCGCGCGTGGGTCGTGCGTAACCATGATGATGGTCTTATTCAGCACGTTCTGCAGCACTTGCAACAGGCTGAGAATTTCATCGGCTGCCTTGGCGTCGAGATCGCCCGTCGGTTCGTCGGCAACGATCAGCGTGGGATCGGTCACAATCGCCCGCGCGATGCCAACGCGTTGTTGCTGGCCGCCGGAGAGTTGACCCGGGCGGTGACTCTTGCGGTTCGACAAGCCGACGAGCTCGAGAGCGGTATTCACCTGTTGGCGACGCGCGGCAGAGCTGAGCGGCAAGAGGAGCAGCGGCAGCTCGATGTTTTCATAGGCGGTCAGCACCGGCAGCAGGTGATAGAACTGAAAAATGAAGCCGATGTGCCGGGTACGCCACGTGGCGAGCTGACTCTCGGACAGCGACGAGATGCAGTTGCCGCCGACCCAAACCTGGCCTTCGCTGGGAGTGTCGAGCCCGGCGATGAGATTGAGGAGCGTGGTTTTGCCGCTGCCGCTGGGGCCCATCAGCGCGAGGAAATCGCCCTGCGAAACATTCAGGTTCAGCCCATTGAGCACATCGACGCGCTCGCTGCCGCGGGTGAAAAACTTGTGCACGCCTTGCACGGCGACAATCGGCGGACCGGACTTCATAGTTGAATTCTGCGCTGAGACAAGCGGTGTAGGGTGGGCCAAACGTACTCGTGAGGCCCACCGCAGAGAATGGTGGGCCTCGCGGAGTACCGCTCGACCCACCCTACGCGACCATTCTACAAGCCCGTCGTCGCCGGCGGAGCGGCTGGCTTATTTTCCGCGCTGGCGGCTTCGCGCTTGAGGAACGTCACCGTCACGCCCATTTCCGGCTTCAGATAGACGCCTTCTTCTTCGGCGGGAATCGACAGCTTCACGCGAACCGGCACGGCGCCCTTGCCGCGATCGGCAATCGGCATGAGCCGCGAAACATAGCCATCGTAGATCCGCTCGGGATAAGCGATCGCGCGGACCTTGCACTTCTGGCCTTTGAAGATCGTGGAAATGTCGCGCTCTTGCACATTGAGGTCGACTTCGAGATCCGACAAGTCGGCCATGTCGCACAAGCTGAACGAACCGTTGAAGGCGATCGGATTGACGATGTTACCTTCCTCAGCGTTCTTCTTCAGAATGGTGCCGCTGATCGGCGCGCGAATGACGCAGTTGCTCAGCCGCCAATTGGCCTTCACGAGTTCGGCTTTGGATTGTTCGAGCATCGCCTTCGCATTGTCTTTGTGCTCCTGCCGGAAGCCGATGTCCATCAGTTCGGAAACGTACTTCAGCCGCAACACGCGTTGTTCCATCGCGCGATACTTGGCTTCAACTTCTTCCAGCTCTTGCTGCGTGACAGCATTCGTGCGGCGCAATTCCAGATTGCGTTCCCATTGGGTTCGCAGTTGCGAGAGCTGGGCTTGCGATTCGCCCAATTCGGCTCGGGCGGCTTTCTTTTCTTCGGTGCGATTGCCTGTATCGAGCTCGGCGGACTTGGATTCGCAGGCCTTGACGGCTGCCGAAGCACGATCGACTTCCGCCTGGTATTCGGTGTCTTCGAGTTTGGCCAGGATGGCGCCTTTTTCGACACGGCGGCCTTCCTCAATGTGCAGTTCGACGATCCGGCCATTCACCTGCGGGCTGACCAGAATCTGATGGGCCGGAATGATGTAGCCCTGCGCCTCGTGAGCCGTGTTGCTCGCGCGGCCGCTGGCGACGATTGGCTTGTTGGTCGCCACTTGTCCTTGGTCGCCACCATTCTTGCCATCTTCGGGTGGCGGCGCGGCATCCTCACTGGCCAGGGCTGCCTTCGCGGCAGCGGCAGCCTTGGAAGAGTCGAGCGATTCGCGAACCAGATAGTAGAGCAAGCCGAGAAAGCCGACGCCCACGACCAGCAGCACGAGTGACCGGAACCAATCGCTTCCTTGCGGAATGGATGAAAGCCGGAGCGACCGGACGCGCGCCTCGAGGCCCGAATCCAGGTTGGTTTCATCGACGGCGGTGCTACCCGAGCCTTGTTCTCCTCGAGTGAGCACCGCGGGATTTCCGCCCGACATGAACTAGGTCTCCAAATCGTTGTTGGGTTTGCCGTCGAGCGGCTTGGGATTCTCTTCGACGTTCTGGGCTTCACGCCACGGCTTCTTCATCTTGTAGCCTTCGAGCTCCTTGCCCAGTTGCTCCTTCACTTCCCCTTCGCCGAGTTCAACGGCCTTCGTCGACCACTTGATGGCCGTTTCGAAGTCGCCCTTTTCGGCGTAGGCCGAGGCGAGCGTGCTGAGGATATGCGGCTTTTCGTACTTCGTCAGTTCGCAGGCCTTCGTGCCGAGCTTGATCGAACGATCAGCGTCGCGAACTTCCTTGGTTTCGGAAGTGGCCAGAACCCAGGCGAGGTTGTTGAGCACGCCGGTATCTTCCGGATCGAGCTTGAGGGCTGCTTCGTAATCGGCGATGGCTTCGGCGTGCTTGTTGATGCTCAGCAGAGCATCGCCGCGCGTGCGGAGCATATCGGCGTCGCTCGGATCGTCTTCGATCAAGCCGTTGAGAATCTCAATCGCCCGGCGGGGCCGCTTGTCGACTTGCATGTACATGGCCAGTTGCAGCCGGAAATCGCGATTCTTCGGATCCGAACGGAGCAGCAGCTGAATGTCGCTGATGGCATCGTTCATGCGGCCTTGTTGGGCGGCCAGGCGGCTACGCATCAAAATGACTTGCGGCACATCGGGGCGGAGACGCAAGGCTTTTTCCACATCGGCGCGGGCTTCTTCCGGCTTGCCATCGGCGGCGAGCAGGCCACTGCGCATCAGAAGCGAAGCGACATCCGTGCTATCGATCTTCAGCGCTTCGTTCAGGTCGGCGATGCCTCCCTTGAGGTCATCCTTGAGAACCTTCACGCGAGCCCGCAGGTTGTAACCCAGCGTGTCCTTGGGCGCGAGCTTGATGACGTCGTCGCACAGCTTGAGTGCTTCGTCGTACTTCTTCAAGTTGGTCATCACCTCGGCGAGAGCGCCCAGCGCGCGATGGTTGTCCTTTTGCAATTCAACGGCTGCTTTGAGATCTGCCGTGGCTTTTTCGTTGTCACCCTTTTCGATGTACAGAATGGCCCGAGCTTGCAGCGCGTCGAAGTTGGTCGAATCTGCCTTGGCTGCCGCATCGAAATCGGCGAACTTGGCGTCTTCGTCCTTGTTCATCTTGGCCCGCAAAACAAGAGCTTTTGACAGCCGCTTGTTGTCGTTGCCGGCCTTAAGAATCTTGACGGCTTCGTCGATTGCCTCGCTGGCGGCTTTGTCGTCGCCATCGGGCAATTCCGCTTGCAGGCGGGCGATCAGGAGGAAAGTGTCCGGCAGCTTCGGATCGTGCTTGCGGGCACGTTCGAGATCTTCCAGGGCCTTTTTGCGAATGAAAGCCCAGCGTGGGCTCGGCGGGTTTTCTTCGAAGATGGCATCGCTCAATTGCTTGGCGTGCTGAAACAGCGTGGCCCCGAGCAACTGTTTGGCAAACTCGGTGTTGTCCTTATCGAGCCCCTTGGTGAGGGAGTTCTCGGCCAGTTCGATGATCTTTTCCAGATCACCAAACGATCTGGCCGTCAGCTGCAGTTCGAGAGCTTTGTCGAGATCGGCCTGCCCTTCGTTGGCGGCGAATCCGATCGCGGGAACAGCCAGAAATGAAAACAAAAGGAAGGAAGCAAGAATACGCATAGCTTGAACTCCAAATTTTCGCGCGGCGGTGGGAGGCGAGATTGCAACTCGCTTGCCATGCTGGCAAGGCCCGGGGAGGGAAGTGCAACAGCCCCCGCTCCTCGCTATTATGGCGCAGCCAGCGTTTCGATGCTATGCGAGTCTGCCGCTGAAAGCACCGCCGCCGGGCGGTTTTTTCCGCGGAATGTTTCCCTCGGTTCCGGGATGAATATGTTTTCCTTCGTTGCCCGCCGTTACGACACGCTGCGACCTGTCGAAGTCTTAATCGCGAGTGGGCGCATCGCGCGAATCACTCCTGCTCGGATAGGAGACGGCTTGACCGGCGCAGGTTCGCTGCCCGTTGTCGCGCCGGGATTTGTCGATCTGCAGATCAACGGCTATCAAGGCCGCGAGTTCAACGATCCGCAACTAACGGCGGAAAAGGTCCGCCACGTCGCGCTTGCCATGGATGCCAGCGGCTGCACGAGTTTTCTGGCGACCTGCACGACCGATAGTTATGAAGTGCTCGCCAATTCTTTCGCCGTGCTGGCTCGGACAATCGAGGAACTACCAGAAGTCGCTGCGCGCATTCCTGGCTTTCACTGCGAAGGGCCGTTCATTTCGTCCATCGACGGTCCGCGGGGTGCACATCCCAAACAGCATGTGCGGGTGCCGACCGTGGAGGAGTTCCTGCGGTTGCAAGACGCGGCCTGTGGGCGAATCAAGCTGCTGACGATTTCACCCGAGTTCGACGAAGCAATTCCGGTGATTCGGGCCGCGGTGAAACAGGGCGTGATAATTGCCATCGGACACACTGCTGCGACTAGCGAGCAAATCACCGCTGCCATCGACGCCGGCGCGACGATGAGCACGCATCTGGGAAATGGCGCCCATCCGCAGATCAGGCGACACCCCAACTACATTTGGGATCAGCTCGCCGATGACCGCCTGACCGCGAGCCTGATCGTCGACGGTCATCATTTGCCGGCCAACGTGGTGAAGGCGATGATCCGCGCAAAGGGAACCAGCCGTTGCGTGCTGGTCAGCGATGTTACTTCGCTCGGCGGCATGCCAGCCGGTCGCTACGCGACGGGCCTCGGCGATCTCGAAGTTCTCGACAACGGCAAGCTGGTGATCGCGGGCCAGCGCGATATTCTCGCTGGCGCCTCGCTGTTGATGGATACCTGCGTTGCGCAGGTCATGCGTTTCGCTGGCGTGAGCCTGACGACCGCCATCGAAATGGCGAGCACGCAACCTGCAGCCTTGATCGGACGTCACGATCACCGGCTCGATGTGGGCTGTCCAGCGAACCTGGTGCTGTTTGATGAACCAACCGCTGAAACAACGAAGCTCGTCATTCGGCGAACGATGAGCCGTGGCGAGTGGGTATAAGCGGCGTTGTTCTTACTTAGCACTTTCCGCAACAAAGCGCCGCATGGCTTGCATCGAATCACGGCCGAAGCGGAGCTGGATTAGCCGCGCAAGTGGACTGCAGAGGCGGACGAGCGGATGCCGTGGCCGCGAGAACGCGGCCAGGTCGTAGAAAACTTCGCCCGATTGATTTTGCTCGACGAGAAACCGCTCTTCACCGCACTCGGCATGCTCGGCGAGCGTGCCATAGCCGAAGCCAAACCGCTTCAGCATTGGTGACTCTTCGTCGATCTCGTAGAGCACGCGGCTGGGATTCAGCCACCAAAAGCCACCGATCCACATGAGCATGCCAACGACGTTGCCGACGCGCGGCGGTCCCTCCGGCGCATGCAACGCGGTCCAGCCGTTGGCAAACATGATCCACTCGCGGATTGCCTGCTTCGCGCGTTGCCAGGCTTCATCGCCTTGGCCGATGATTTCGCGCCGCTGATCGAGGACGAAACCGGCCGGCGTTTGCGGGGCGGGAATGTTGTGCGAGAGGCCGGCGAAGTCATACGACAACGGCGCAGTGTGCAACCTCTTCAAAGTCGAAGCGATTTCGGTAGCGGACGGTTTGAGAAATCTCATGCGGACTCAACCGCGACTGGAGGCAAAGATTAACTACTGCGGCTTGACCAGTACTCTCGCAATAGCGCCACCGACCATGGCGAGCAGACCGCCATAAACGCTGACCACTCCCAGTATGCCCACAGCACTGCGCACCAAGTACTCAATCGAGGAGGTTTCCTGGCGTCCTAATTTTCCTAGGAGAATTATGGGGGCAAAAAGACTGACGATGCCCAAGATGAAAGACAAAACACCAACGCGACTTACGAGAGCCCAAAAAGATGGATCTCTGTATCGCGATGGGCGCGAAGCGTCCGTATTAACTTCGCGCGGAGACTCGTAGGGATTCATGATCCCTACTAAACCATTTACCGGCGTCCATGTTCCGCTGTGGCAACCGGCCTGCGCGAAACTTAGCGCGCATTCGTCCGCTTGGCCATCTGATCGCGGATTTCGGCAGCCAGTTCGTACTTCTCCGAAGCCACCGCCTCTTCGAGGCGTTCCTGCAGCGTTTGACCCACGTCGAAGTGCTTGCGGAGCGATTCGCGGAGTTCGATCAGCCGCGTGACGAGTTCATCCTCGTCATATTCTTCCTCGGCTTCGTAGTCGGCGAAGACACGTTTGATCGTCTCGAGTCCCTGGTTCAGTTGTTCCACGGCAGCCTCAGCGCCAGAATCGCCCAGGGCATTGAGCGCCGCGGCCTGCGTGCGGTGGAAGAGAACGAACGGCCGATATTGCTCGTGCGACAACGTCCACTGATCGTCGGGTGAATATTCCTTGCAGAAATCCATCAGGGCCAGCGTATGGTCGGCATCGGCAACAGCCTTGTCGAAGTCGCGGAGGGCCAGCCAGCAGACTCGGCGGTGATAGTACTGCACGAACTCGCGGTCCGATTCCTCGCACTCTTCTTCGCTCATCTGGAAAGTCTCGCCCTCGGCTTCGGCTTTTTTTTGCAAGTGGGCGAAGTAGGTCTCTTGTCCCTCGGGTTGCGTGCCGTCGGGGCGGCCTGAGATTTCCAGTTGCAGCAGGCCCAGATCGAGCCGCATTTGCAGCACTTCGCGACCGTCGTCTCCCTTTTTCTTGCGGACGCTGATCCCTTGCGGATCATACGGCCATTCGCGCAGAAGGCGGTCAATGTTCTCTTTTCGTGCCATAGCTGAACCGATTGTTCCACGGCGGCGACGACCGGACTCCCCAGCCGCAACCTCTCCGACTTCAGCAAATTATACTCACCAAGGTCACTTTCGGGCAGCGTCAGTGCGCTCACGGTGGACACTTTGGGCGCGGAACCGCCAAGAGAAGTGGTTACGCAAGGCGTAACGGCGGCTACGGGAGCGGAGATGTAGACAGTTGAATAGTCGTCGTCGAAGTGGGATGGACCATTGGTCCGTCCAGTTGGAGCATCTACTTTCGCGAGGTGGATGCTTGGAACCCGCTTCGAAGACGGAACAATGGTCCGTCCTACTTTTAGTATGTCTCGCGATAGCAGTCGCGTTCGGGCACGCACAGGTTGCGGGTCACATGCTGGCTATCAGGGCCGAGAACGTGCTGGGTCATGTTGCACCAGCAGTAACCAGCGCCCGTTTCGTCGGGATAGTTTTCGGCGTCGCCAACCGTGCCGCGGACATACATCGCCTTATTGCGCAGATAAACGCACGGGGGCGTGAGAACCTTGGCTTCGCCTTCGTAGATCTTTTCAAAGGGCATGACTGTTCCCCTATCGCTAATTGGAATGGATTGAATTTAGAAGCCGCCGGTTTCCTGCCCCGCCGCTCGCAAGATCGCGCGCTTGACGGCGACCTGAGCGAGTTGCACTTTGTAGTCGTTGTTCGATAGCGGCGAAGCGCTGACGATGGCTGCAGCGCCGGCAGCCGCGCCTGTTTCTTCGTTCACAGGTTGGCCGACGATCGCCGCGGCTGCTTCGTGCGACAACCAGGGTGTCGGCGCGACGTGACCGAGAACGATGCGAGCCTCGCGAACCACGCCCCCTTCGATTTCGAGCGCGGCAGCTGCGGAAGCCAGCGGATAATCAGGCCCCGCGCCGTGGCGAACTTCGTACGTGGCATTGAAGCCCGTCGCAGCCGGAATCATCAGGTGAGTCAGCAACTGATTCGGCAGCAGCGTGTGCTCGCGCTCGGCTTCGTGTCGTGGTGTGCGGAACAGGGATTCGACCGAAACGAAATTTTCGTCCGTCTCGCCAGGACCAATGACTCGCACTTGAGCATTCAGTGCGACGAGGGCCGGCGCGAGGCGCGAAGTGCTCACAAACTTCGCCGGGCCATGGTTGCCGAAGATTGCGTGAAAGCGGTTGTCGCCTTCGGTCGGCAGTTTGCCGCCGCCTGCGAGCAAGCCGCGGCCACTGCGGAAGAACCAGCACTGCGGCCGCTGCAGCACTTCGCCGCCGAGCGTTCCTTGACACTGCAACTGCATGCTGGCGATCCCCTCGATCGCTTGCCGGAGGGCCGGGTAAGGCGTGAGATAAGGATGATCGAGCAGCACATCGAGCGTGACGGTCGAACCGACGGCGAGTACGCCGTTGTCGAGTTGCTCGATGGTCTGCAGCGAGGGAACTTCCAGAATATTGACGACGCGCTCGGGCCGCACAATGTTGGCCTGCATCAGACCGACGAGGTCCGTGCCGCCGGCGAGGATTTCGGTGTGACCCGACCGTGAGTGGAGGAGCGTTAGCACCTCGGCTTCGCTGCGAGGGGCGGCGTATTCGAAGTTTTTCATGGTTTTGACTCGTAGTTTGTTTGCAGGTTTGCGGAGTAGTGCAAAAACCGGTGAACCCAGCACAGGGCCGGGGGCGATGATCTAAACAGTTAGGCCTTGGCTTTGAGTGCGGCCAAGACGCGCTGCGGCGTGAGTGGCACGACCGGCACGCGCACGCCGAGGGCGTTGCATACCGCATTGCTGATGGCTGCAATCGGCGAAATGGCGGGCGGTTCGCCGATGCCGATCACGCCGCGACTTCGTTCCGATTCGGGTTCGTAGAACTCGACCACGACTTCGCCAATGTCGCCGAGGCGGGCGAGCTTATAGTTCGACAACTCGGCGTTGACGAACGAGCCCGTCTTGGGATCGGTGATCCGCTGCTCGAATAGCGCCGCGGCAATCCCCATGATCACCGCGCCGTAAACCTGGCTCTCGGCCTGCTGACGGCAAACCACCAGACCGATGTCTTGCACCGCGACGAACTTCCGCATCTTGATGATGCCGGTGTCGCGATCGATGGCCACATGCGCCATCTGCACACCGCCGACCTGCTTGCTGCTCAGCGGGCTGTCGACGCCACTTTTATAGGAGCCGTTCACTTCCAGCGGTCGCATGCCGATCAGCGTGCAGGCTTCCTTCCAAGACACACCCTTTGAAGCATCGCCGATGACTTGCACACGGCCACCAACGGCTTCCAGCTTCGTGGGATCGACGCCCAGCTTCTTGCCGACGAGTTCGGCGATCGAGGCAAACGCATCCTGCCCCGCGCGGCGATGCGATTCGCAAATGCCGCCGACCGTGGTGCTGCCACCCGATGGTCCACTCACTGGCATTCGCGACGAACCGATATTGACCTTGATCTTGTCAGGCGTCAAACCAAACGTTTCGGCGAGAACAACCGCGAGCACAGTGCGCGTGCCAACGCCCAGATCCTGCGTACCGCAAGTCGTCTCGACGCCGCCGTCGGGATAAATCTTCAGCAGGCAGTTCGAGCTATTCGCGCCGCCGCCCCAGGTGTGCAGCGCCATCCCCAGGCCTTCGACGATCGAACCCTTCTTGTCACCTTTGCCGTGCGGATGCCACTTGGCATTCCAGTCCATCAATTTGGCGGCGAGTTCGATTTCGGCTTTGTAGACCGAAGGTTTCGCGCCGCTGATGAGTGGCTTCTCGTCGGTGCCGAGATTCTTCAGGAAGACGTCGAGGCTGTTGGCCTGCATCTTGGCAGCGAGATCGTCGATCGCCGTTTGAGTCATCGCGCTGGCTTGAGGATGATTCGGCGCCCGCCAGGCTCGCGACTGCGCGGTGTTGGTCTTCAGATTGGTCTGCAGCCGGCGATAGTTCGGCGGCGTGAAGACGTACGGCACAACCGTGTGGCTCACGCCGCCCGGAATCGCGCCGGCGCTGCCCCAATGTTCCGAATCCCAAACCGTGATGATCCCATCCTTGTTGGCGCCGAGCTTCACCTTCATGTAGCCGCTGGGACGATTGCCGCCGAGTTGTTGTTCCTGCGCACGCGTGAGCATGAACTTCACCGGCCGGCCGGTCGCTTTGCTGATGCGAGCGGCGGCGATGCCCCAATAATCAGGAGCAAACTTGCTGCCAAAGCCGCCGCCGATGAAATCGCAGTGCACCTCGACGTCGTCCGACGTGATGTTGAGGTCCTTGGCAAAACCTTCGTCCGTGCCGCTGACGTTTTGTGTCGACAGATGCACCATCAACTTGTTGCCTTGCCACTCCACCGTCGAACCGTGTGGCTCGAGGCAGCTGTGAGTGATCGCGTCGATGCCGTAGTAACCATCGACGGTATAAGCCGCTTCTTTCAGCAGCCGTTCGATCTCCTTGGTGACGAATTCGTCTTCATCGTCATCATCGCCGGGCTCTTTCACCGTCACGGCTTTGCCGCCCCCCTTGATCGTTCGTTTGGCGGCTTTGGCGGCAGCGATATCTTCTTCGCTGGTAAACGACGGCAGCATCTCGTATTCGATTTTGACCTTCTCGCACCCTTCGGCAGCGGCCGCTTCGCTTTCGGCGGCGACGACCAGGATCATTTCTCCCTGCCATTCGATTTCATCGTCCACTTTGCGGAGCGGTTCGATATGAACGACACCCTTGACGGCTTGGGCAGCCGTGGTGTCGATCGACTTGATCTTGCAGTGAGCGTGCGGGCAGCCGAGCGCGCGGGCGATCAACTGATTCTTCAAGTTGATGTCGTACGTGTACTTAGCCGCGCCGGTCGATTTCTCCAAACCATCGAGCCGCGTGTGCCGCTTGCCGATCTGCGTAGCCTTCTCTTTGCTCGGCCAGGAATATTCAACAGCCATAACTATGCGTCTCCTTTCACCAGCTTGACCGCCGCTTGAACGATGTTCACATAAGTGCCGCAGCGGCAGATATTGCCGTTCAGACCTTCGCGAATTTCTGTTTCCGTCGCTTTCGGTTTCTTATCGAGAAAGGCCTTCACCGCGACGACAAAGCCGGGCGTGCAGAAGCCGCACTGCTGCGCATCGCAGGCAGTGAACGCTGCGGGCACTTTGTCTTTCGCGAGGCTTTCGACCGTTTCGATCTGCTTGCCGACCATCGCAATCGCAAATAGCGTGTTGGCTTGCATCGGCTTGCCGTCGACGAGAATCGTCGCCGCGCCGCTGCTGCCATCGTTGCACACTGGCTTGGCGCCGGTCAGGTCGAGTTGATACCGCAGCACTTCGAGCAGCGTGGTCCGCGGCTCCGCTTTCACGCTGTGCGTCTTGCCGTTGACCGAAAGCTCGATCGTGGTTTCACCACTGACGATGCTCGTGCCGCCGCCAGCCGCTTGAGCAAAAGCTGTGGCCGACGTTTGCAACGTAGCTGCCGCTGCAACGGCGCCGCTGCCATGCAAAAACGCCCGCCGACTGAAACCTCCCGCCGTATCTCGGGACGCAACATCCCGTGAGGAGCGTTCCGGAGTATTCGTGCTGGGTGTCATTGGAAAGATTCCTTGTAAGACGCGAAGGGTTCGCAGATCGTGCCGCGGCACTCGTTGGAGAGTTTGATCACCCGCACGGGTTCACAGCGCGGGTGATTATTGCGGGTGGCTGTGCCAGAAGCAACCAAGCCGAGGACGCTGCGCAGAGATGTATGATCATGCCGTCGCGCGACATGATCGTGGCAGGATATTCCGCTAGCAATTTCAGTCTGGCTCGAATCGCGACCTCCGCGTATGCTTCGCCGCAAATCGGAGAAATTCGGATGAGCGTCAGCAGCGCAACACTGTTTTATCCCAAGCAATCGAACACCGGCTTGTACTGCCAACTGCACGTGGCTGGACACTCTGCCGAAGACATTTTGCGAGTGCGGCATGCCTATCGCATCGCCTGCAGTCTGTTCAACGGTCGCTTTCGGAAGACCGAACGGGCGTTCATTTGTCATGCGGTTGGGGCAGCTTCGGCGCTCACTCATTTCAGCCCGCGGGTCGACATGATCATCGCCGCCATGATGCACGCCGCTTACGACAGCGGGCAATTTCCCGACGGCAAGATTGGTTACTCGCCCGAGCATCGCAAATGGCTGCGCAACGAAATCGGCGAAGCAGCCGAGCAACTCGCGTACGACTATCAGCAGATGCACTTCGGCCCTGGCAAGCCCGAGGCCCATGCAACCAGCGGTGTCCCTGCCGAGCAGCGCGAGATTCTCTTTATGGCGCTGACGCACGAGGTCGACGATATGGCCGATGCTGGCTTTGCGCTCGCGCCGAAGTACGGCCGCTCCGTGGAATCGCGCGTGGCAGCGTGTGCCCAACTAGCGCGACAAATTGGTGAGGAAGAACTTGCCCAGACCATCGAAGGCCACGGCCGACAGTACCACGATGTGGAATGGCTACAGGCGCTGGAAATGAACGAGTGCGAAGGCTTCCGCATTGCGCCGAATATGATTTCGTACTTCCGCCTGCGGCGCGATTCGCTGCGCGGCAACGGTGTGAAAGTGTTCTAAGCAACTGTAGCTGAATTCGCCAGAATTCAGATGGTTGCGTCCAATTGCCCGCGCTGAATCCTGGCGAATTCAGCTACTTTGCGGACGATTCTCTCCGGTTGCAAATCACTCCGCCAGCTGCGGCGATTCGCCGAGCATTGGCGATAACCACTGGTCAGTTCGCTGAGCGAGAAGTTGAGCGAGGAGAAGTTGCGGTTGTCGCACAGCGACGCCCAGGCCTGCGCCCAGCGGCCACGAAGCACATCGGTCAGCAAGTGGCGGGCGATGTGATAACTGATCAGTTCGCGATAGCGGCTGGCGACCTGCGGATGTTCATTGAGCAGCGCGCCGAAGGCAGCCACATAGCCGGCCCGCGGCGCTGAGATCGAATCGGCTGACGGATGCTTGATCCAGTCGACATCCGCGAGCAATTGCACTCCTGAGTGCCGAGACAATCGCAGCAGCAACTCGCGATCCTGCATGCGACGAATTGCCGGCGCGAAGCCACCGACTCGCTGCAGCAACTCTCGCCGCGCCGTGATGCTAGTACCAGCGATGCAGATGCTATATCGCATCAGGGCTTGTTCAAGCTCATCGCCAGACAAGTAGACAGTAGGGTTGGCCGAATCGCATAGCTTGACGCCTTTCTGCGTTTGAAAGGAGCTCAACCAGAGCTCCGGTGCGTGAGCCGAGTCGCAGCGACGCACGGTCTTGGTGAGTCGCTCGGGCAGAAATTCATCGTCGGAATCGAGAAACGTCAGCCAGGGACTGCGGGCCTCTTCGATGCCGATGTTCCGCGCGACATTCGCGCCGGACCAGCGCGGCAGGCGAATGTAGCGGACCCGTGGATCGCTCAGCCCGCGCATGTAGCCTTCGCTATCGTCAGTGGAGCCATCGTCGACGATCAGATGTTCGTAGTCCTGCATCGATTGCCGCCGCACACTGGCGATGGCCCGCGGCAGCACGGCATGGCGATTGAACGTCGGCGTGATGATCGAAATGGCAGGCGTTGACATGATTAGTGATTTTCTACGTAGGCAGGAATTTGCTCGGGAACGTCACGCGTCAAACCAACCGCGGCCGCCATTTGGCCCAGCAGGGCCAGCGAATAAAACAAGCAGCCGAGGAACATCGCGCCGGGAACTTCCCACAGCGGCATGGCCACGGTTCGTGCTTTCGTGGCGATCCGTTTGAGGACTCGGCTTTCACTCTTGAACCAGAATTTCAAAGCGTTCAGCAACCGCCGCGACCGCGAGGTTGATTTCATGTCGGCAAATTTGCGATCAGCATCGCGGCCGGTAACCAGCGCTCGCCACAGTAGGAATCGCCAACCCTGCAGAGGCGCATGCTTGGCGTAGGCAGGGACTCGCAAGATGTCGCCGCCGTTGCTACGCAGCTGTTGCGTGAGCTTCGTGCAGCTCACCTTGAAACCGTTGTCGATCGGAAACGGATTGGCCCGCAGCCAGTCGGCGCGAAAGGCGCAGTTGTTCGCATTCAGCGGCCGGCGATTCGCGGCGCGATCGTCCCGCTCGCGGAGTGGAAAGATCCAAATCAGCGCGAGTGTCCGCGATAGAAAACTGCGATGACCAAGATACGTCAGGCCATTGGTCGCGAGCGTCGTGCTCTGCTGGAACGGTTTGAGCAACTGCGCCAGCCAACCAGGCTCCGGCAGCAGATCGGCATCGAGCAGCACCACGAGGTCGTTTTTCGCGCGCTGCAGTCCGGCGTTCTTCAGTTGGTAGTAGCGACCGTTGGGTACGTTCACGCATTCGAAGTCCGCCACTTCGACCAGCGTGGGAACATGCTTCTGCACGGCAGCGAGCAACGTGTCGTTGTCAGCCGGCACACCCGCTTGCGACAAAATCACCTGCGGTCGTGTGCCATCCGTCGGCCGATTCTCGCGAACTTGCTCGGCGAGCGTTTGCAGCATGATGGTGATTTCTTGCCAATCGATGCGCTGGGCATTCTCCATCTCGACGACCACGGAATAGGAAGGGAGCGAGCCGTCGGTCATCTTGTCACTCTTGCCACGATTCCGAGAAATCCGCGCAGCAGGATTCATGTGCGCTGCAGATCACGTAATCGTTATCGTCGCGGCAGGCCGCAAGGTTTAACAACCTTCGTTTGCTGTCACTGCTGCGATGGCAACCGCTCGGCCATCCACTCGTTCGATACGAACCGCCGCAGCGATCCTTGCAAGCAATTGCGCAGCGCCTCGGCCGTCTCCGGCTCGAGTTTTCCCAGTGGTTCGAAACTGCTCTTCGTGCGGAAACCGCCCCAGCCGAGGTCAAAATCCCAACCCGCTTGCCGGGCAGCGTCATTCACCCGTTCGATTAAACGGAGCGACCAAAAGAGCCCGAAGGTATCGCGGAAATCAAACCAAAGACGGTCGTAATCGTTGGGCGCCCGCGTTGGACTGCGCGATACCCACCAGGCCGCGATCACTGCCGTCGAAACGCAAAACAGGCCCGCCCATTCGCGTGACGCCAGGTATGGCTGAAAACTCCAGGGCAGCCATCGACCCAACCAGAACAACTGCCCCATGCCCAGCAAGAAGCTGCCGAGGAAATAGCGGGTCAGCAGAAAGTTGCACATCCCGCCCAGGATCAGCGCCAGCAGAAACCAACTCCGAATCGAGTTGAACTCCAAATCCTGGCCGGGATTCAGCAGTAGCACTTCGGCGGCTGGCAGCGCGATCATGCCCCACAGCGCCAGGACGACAAAGCTCCACGCCGAATGCTGTGGCCGTTTGGCCCCGATCAAGGCGACGAACGGACAAAGCGTTCCCGAGGCCGCGACGAAATGGAGTGCCCCATAGTTACCAAGAAACAGCCCAAAGCGGTTCTGCTCGGCAAACTCGCCAAAGATGTTGGCCGCCGCGACCACGGCAAACGTTCCCACCGCCCACGCCCACGGAATGAAGAGCATGGTCTCCACGGCCCGGCGATAGTAGCGCAGCAAAATGACGCCGGCCAGCAAAGTTGCCGTCAGCGTTAAAGTCACCGTCGCTGGGTTGGAGAAAAGCTCGGTCATCGCCTCATGGGTCACGCAATTCGGTGCCTGACAGCCTGTCGAGTATAGCCCAATTGCACGCAAAGTTTACGCTCTCCGCACGCCACTCACCCCCGCCGCGAATTTCTCCAAGAAACACCCGCCGCCGATTTGCAGCGCAGCGGTTCGACGCGCACTGTTGAGGTGTGGAGTCTTGCTGTCCGCCGCGCTGCCGCGATTCGACCAACTGGCATCCCAGCAAAAACCTGGGTCCTCCCAGAACCTCGAATCGCCACCCAATCCCACCTGCAGCCGCCGGACAGTTCCTCGCAATAGGAGTATGGATATGAAAGATTGGATTCTGGCTACGACGACTGCGCTGGTCGCGGTCGCGGGTTTGACGGTGTACTCGCCGCCGGCGAGTGCTGTCGAACCCCAGCGGGAAGCTGCCCCGCGAACAAAGATTTTCCCCACCGCCTATGCGTGGGCCAGCAGCATGCGTCAAGACGCGGCTGCTCCCGCGCCTGCCCTACGACCTGCCATTGCTGGCAACAACAGCATCGGCCACGTCGAGGAACGAGGCGGACCGATGATCGCCGAAACTGCTTGGAACCCCGAGCATCAGTACGCTGGCTATGTCTATTCGCCAGGTGCTTGCGATCACACTCCTCCCTGCGTAAATCACCTTTGGGATGGCTACTGCCAACGACCGCACCGTTGTAATCTCGGTCATCATCTTCATCGGTGCTGCGGCGTAGCGACCAATGGCTGCTCGACTTGTGGCGGCGGGGCGGCGATTTCCAGTGGCGATAGTGGCTGCGGTTGCGGCGGCGGCGTGAGCTTTGGCGGGTGTCACGGTTGCCGGTTGCATGGTACGCGGTACTTCAACAACCCGATTGGTTTCGGCGGTTGCTCGAGCTGCTCGACCTGTGCTGCTCCGGCTCCGGTTTGCAGCAGCTGCAACACCGGTTACGGCCTTGGTCACTTCGGCCACAAGTGCCGTAGTTGGTTTGGCAACTTATGTAACGCCTGCGACGGCGGCATGTCTTGCGGTTGCAGTGACGGCATTGGCGGTGGAATGATCGACGGCGGAGCGGGCAACGCTCCCGAAGTCGTGCCGACTCCTGCCAAAGACGTGCCGACACCGACCGCCGACGATGCGAAGAGTGCGCGGAAGACCATCAATCGTTATGTTCCCTGGAGCCTCAAATAGTCAGCTTTCGAGGCCTTCGAAAACTCAGGCCCAACTGACGCGATTCGATCGCACAGATTTGACGCTCATCAAGAACAGACGATCGCCGGGGCGAGTCCAATCGGACTCGCCCCTTTTTCGTTTCTTGCCCTAACCGCTGAACATTTCCTCCGCAGCGTCAGCAAGGCGCGAGGTAGCCCGACGCGTGGGCGAAGGATTGGACGCGTAGAGTTAGCTACCACCAACGTGCGGCAGCACTCCCGCCCGTACCGTTTCGATTCCCCATTCATTTGTAAATCGAACAAAAGTTGCTTCCGCCGGGCGATGCTGAATAAAATCGCGGAAGTTAGCTTGCTCGAAATCAGCCGCCAGGCGCTAGCCTCCGGCTCCTCCTGATCACCGCCGTGATAAGCCTTCCCATGCCAACAACCACGGACATCGCGCGACTAATCGCCCTCTTGTTCGTACTCTTATCCACAACGGCCTTCGCTGACGAACCGTTTCAAAAATCCGCTGCCGAGATCGATCGCCGCCTGGCCGAGCATTGGCAACACAAAAACATCACGCCGGCCGAAGCCGCGTCGGACGAAACGCTGCTGAAGCGAGTGTCGCTCGATCTGATCGGCCGAGTGCCGACACAGGCCGAGTACGAAGCACGCCTGCCGAGCGGCAAGCCGCTGGCCGAACGTTATTCGGCCATCGTAGCCGAGTTGCTCGACAGCTCCGAGTTCGCGCTCCACCAAGGCGCAATGCTCGACGAAATGTTGCAAGGCACTGCGGCAGGCAATGCTGAGTTCACCGACTATCTGCGCCGCAGCTTGCGTGAGGGAAAACCGTGGGACCAGCTCTTTCGTGAGTTGTTGGTCGGCCCTTGGGACACACCGGAGCGAAAACCGGCGGCGAGGTTTCTCGATGTGCGTGCCAAAGATCTCGACAAGCTGACTACCGACGCCACACGCGTCTTTTTCGGCGTCGATGTCTCGTGCGCTCGCTGCCACGATCATCCCCTCGTCGACGACTGGAAGCAGGACCACTACTACGGCATGGCGTCGTTCTTTCATCGCACCACTGGCGGCAAAGGCTCGATCGGAGAGAAGACCGAAGGCGATGTCACCTTCAAAGGGGCCGGCGGCACGCAGCAAGCTGCCCGTGTGATGTTTCTCTCTGGTCAGATCGCTGTTGATCCTCCCGACGTCGATGGTAAGAAACCGAAGGTTAGTCGCCGCGAGCAACTGGTGACAATCGCCCTCGGCGAACAAAAGTTTCTGAGTCGCGCGCTCGTCAATCGACTTTGGCAGCAATACTTCGGCCGCGGCTTGGTTCATCCGGTCGATCAGATTCACTCCGGCAATCCGCCGTCAGTTCCCGGTCTGCTTGAATGGCTCGCCGAAGACTTTGTGGCGAACGGTTATGACTTCAAGCGACTCACCGGCGCGATCGTGAGTAGTCGTGCTTATCAACTATCGAGTCGTTGGGAACACGCATCGACAATTCCCGACGAAGGCGACTTCGCCGTCGCGCGGTTGCAACATCTCACGCCGCGGCAGTATGCGTTTTCACTGCTCGTCGCGACGGGCCGGGCCGATTACTCACCGGCGAACGCGCTGGAGCAACGCGCCGAACGACTGGCGGGCGATAGCGCCAACAAGCGGATCACGCAGTACCTGGCCGTTGAGCAACAGGCGGCCGAATTGCTGTCTCAACTCGATCCGAAGGAGGATGGGCAGACGAGTGCAGCCGAGGCTCTCTTCCTTTCGAACAATCCTGCCGTGCAGAAATTGTTTGCCGTGGAAGCGAATACACTCGCCGCGAAATTGGCCGGAGTGGCAGATAGCAAGGAACTCGCCACTGCAGCCATTCGCGCCGTGTATGGCCGGGCCGCTGATAGCGCCGAAGTCGAACACCTCGCCGAGTGGATCAACTCGCAGAAAACATCGCGGCAGCGAACGTGCGAACAACTCGTGTGGGTCTTGTGTACTGCGGCAGAGTTTCGGTTCAAGCATTGAGACAACCATGAAGCATCTTTGCATACCAACCGAACACGTGCTCCATCGCCGGAGATTCCTCGGCGGTTTACTGAGCGGCGGTGCGGCTTCGCTGTCGCTCCCAGGTGTTTCCTTGGCTGCGGATCTGCCAGCCGCGGAGCAACTGAAGAAGCAGCAGAAACGCGTCCTTTTTTTGTGGCTGGCCGGCGGCTCGAGTCAGTTCGAAATGTGGGACCCCAAACCGGGCCGCGAAACCGGCGGCCCTTTTCGCGCGATTCAGACGGCGGTGAGCGGCTACCAGGTTTGCGAACTCATGCCGCGGCTGGCCACCCGGATGAACAAGCTCGCCGTGGTCCGTTCGCTGAACACGAAAATCTCCGAGCATTTTCAAGCCGCCGATCTGATGAGCAGCGGCTGGCCGAAGGAAGCCGCCCTCGAACATCCCGAGATCGGTGTCGTCCTCGCCAAGGAACTCGCGCTGCAAGGGAGCAAGCTTCCTGACTATGTTTCGCTCTTCACGACCTCCGAAGGTCGTCGTCGGCCGAGCCCGGGCTTTCTCAGTCGTCGTCACGCGCCGCTGCTGCTCGAAGGTTCGCTCCGGCCGAGCAACATCGAACTTCCGGCAGGCTTGAGTGACGCGCAGCACCTGGAGCGGGACAAGTTGCGCGCAGCGATCTCGCTCGACTTTGCGCAGCAGCGGGTCGGCGATGATCTGGTTCAAGGTTACAACGAAGCCTACTCGCGCGTGCGCGGTTTGATGAGCTCCGATGAACTCTTTGATTTGGAAAAAGAACCGACGGTGGTACGTGAGCGCTATGGCCGCACGCCCTTTGGCCGGCATTGCTTGCTCGCTCGGCGGTTGCTCGAAGCGGGCGTGCCGGTCGTGAAAGTGGCCCGCGGTTTTTGGGACAGTCATCATGACAACTTCGAAAGTCACCGCGAGCTCGTTCCCGACTTCGACAACGTCCTCAGCGTGCTGCTCGATGATCTCGACGAGCGCGGCTTGCTCTCTTCCACACTGGTGATCGTTCTTTCCGAATTCGGCCGCACGCCGAAAATCAATCAAGACGTCGGCCGCGATCACTTTGCCGATGCCTGGTCATGTGCGTTTGCCGGTTGCGGAATTCGCGGCGGCGTGATTCATGGCGAAACGAACGACGACGGCACGGCCGTGAAATCGGGCGAAGCCTCGGCGGCCGACGTTGCCGCCACGATCTTTGCCGCCGTCGGCATTGATCCGCAGAAGCACTATCAAGTCGGACAACGACCCGTGCCGCTGGCGAAGGAAGATTCTTCGCCGATCAAGGCGGTGCTCTCATGAGTATCGACGTGAAACTCGCCCGCTTGGTTCACACGGCCGAAGCGCCGGGCATTCTCTATGGCGGTTGTCTCGATCCGGCGACCGGCCATTACTATGCCGGCGGCGCCGATGGTTATGTCTATCGAGTCGCGACTCGCGGCGAACAACTTCAGGAGAAAGGAACGGCCGAGAAACTCTGGCGACATCACGACAACTATGTCGCCGGTCTCGCCTGGCACGATGGCGTAGTGATTTCAACGGGCTACGATCAGCGGCTCGTTTGGACCAAAGCGGACAGCGGCGAAAAGTTACGCGAAGTCGCCGCGCACGAAGGTTGGGTGCGGAAAGTCATTCTCGTGGGCGAAGATCGTCTTGCCACTGCGAGCGACGACATGCTGGTCAAGCTCTGGAATCGCAGCGACGGCAAGCTGCTGCACAACTGCGCGGGCCATGAGAAGCAAACCCCCGAAGGCTATTTGAATGCACTCTATGCACTCGCTGCTTCCGCCGACGGCCAGGTGATTGCCGCCGCCGATCGAAGCGGCGTTGTTCATGTGTGGCACGTCGCGACCGGCGAGCATCTTGTGCAATTCGAAGCGAAGACCTTTTACACTTTCGATGCCGAGAAACGCGCGCGAGCGATCGGCGGCATTCGTTCGCTTGCCTTCTTGCCCAACGGCTTGCTCGCCCTCGGCGGCATCGGCCAGGTGAGCAATGTCGATGGTTTCGTGGGGCCCTGTCGCGTCGAAGTTTGGGATTGGCAAACGGGCAAGCGCGTTGCCATCGGCACGGACAAACATCAAGCCATTTTCAATCACCTGGAATATCTCCCCGAGGAAAAACTTCTCATCGCTGCCGGTGGTGGCGACGGCGGGCCGATCATCGCTTTCTGGAATGAATCGCTCTGGAAACAAGCAGCCGAAGCACCTCTCTTCAAAGCAAAACCGAAAAGCCACATTCAGCATTTCGTCTTTGATCGTCAGGCAGAGCAGTTGCTCGCCGCCGGTCACAACGGCCTGCAAGTGTGGTCTTTCACGCCGCCGCCAACCAAAAATGACGGCGAAGTAAAGGATAAAAAGTAGCTGCGGGTATATCGCCCCTCGTTTTCGATCTGGGCCTTGAGGGCTATGCTGGCGTGCAGATTGACTGACTGAAATCTGCAACCAAACACGGAGGCTCTGGCATGTCGATACAGCGATTGCGGCTGTTTGTATTTCTTTTGCTCGCGACTTTGTTCGCCAATTCTTTCGCAGCGGCCCAAGAAGTTCCGCTCATTCCGCGAGCAAAGTTCTTCGGCAATCCCGAAAAGGCCCGTGCTCGTTTGAGCCACGACGGTAAGCGACTCGCTTACGTTGCGCCCGTCGAAGGGGTGCTCAATGTGTACGTGAGCAGCGACGACACGGCTGCCAACGCCAAGGCGATCACGTTCGACAAGCATCGCGGCATCACGCAGTACATGTGGGCTTACACGAACAAGCACATCCTGTATACGCAGGATAAAAACGGCGACGAAGACAATCACGTTTATGTCATCGACCTCGCGAGCGGCAAGACCACCGACCTCACGCCGATCGAAAAGATCGCCGCTCAGATCGAAGGCTTTAGCGAGAAGTTTCCTGAGGAAATCCTGGTCGGCATCAACGACCGCGGCGAGCGACATTACCACGACATCTGGCGGATCAATATCACGACCGGCGCGAAGAAGCTGGTGCAAGAGAATCCCGGTTTCGCCGGCTTCATGACCGACGATGACTATCGCGTGCGCCTGGCGATGAACTTCACGCAGACCGGCGGCCAGATTTTTCTGCAGCCGACCAAGGACAACCCGGGCGAAGACGACTGGAAGCCCTACCTCGAAATCGGCGTGCTCGACAGCATGACGACTTCGCCGGCCGGCTTCAATAAAGAGGGCGACAAGCTCTACATGCTCGACAGCCGCAACCGCAACACGGCGGCGCTGAAGCTGATGGACATCAAGTCGGGTAAGGAAGAATTGCTCGCCGAAGATCCGCGGGCCGATATCAGCGGCGCGATCGCTCATCCGATTCAAAAGACCGTGCAAGCCGTTAGCTACACCTACACGCGGACGCAATGGAAGATTCTCGATCCTGCCATTCAGCCTGACTTCGATTATTTGAAGACTGTTGCCGACGGCGAACTGCAGATCACCGGCCGCACGCTGGATGACAAACGCTGGACCATCGCCTACTTGATGGACAACGGCCCGGTGCGGTTTTACATCTACGATCGGGCTCCCGAGCGAAAGGTGACGTACCTCTTCAGCAGCAATCCTGAGCTCGAAAAGCTGCCGCTGGTGAAGATGCATCCACAGGTGATCAAGAGCCGCGACGGCCTTGATCTGGTGAGCTATCTCACGTTGCCGAAGAACAGCGATCCAGATGGCAACGGCCGGCCAAACGAGCCGCTGCCGATGGTGCTGAACGTGCACGGTGGGCCCTGGGCACGCGACGACTGGGGTTACGATCCCGAGCATCAGTTGCTCGCCAACCGTGGCTACGCGGTCCTCTCGGTCAACTACCGCGGCTCGACCGGCTTCGGCAAGGACTTTATCAACGCCGCCGATAAGCAATGGGCCGGCAAGATGCACGACGACCTGATCGACGCCGTGAACTGGGCCGTCGAACAGAAGATCGCTCGCAAGGACAAGGTCGCCATCACCGGCGGCAGCTACGGCGGCTATGCCACGCTGGTCGGCCTGACGTTCACGCCCGATGTCTTCGCCTGCGGCGTCGACGTCGTCGGCCCGTCGAGCCTGATCACGCTCCTCAGTAACCCGCCGCCCTACTGGATGCCCTTCATGCCCGTCATGAAGGTCCGCGTCGGCGATCACAAGAGCGAAGAGGGAATCAAGTTCCTCAACTCGCGCTCGCCGCTCAACTACGTCGAGAAGATCAAGAAGCCGCTCCTCATCGGCCAAGGCGCCAACGACCCGCGCGTGAAGCAACCCGAAGCCGATCAGATCGTGAAGGCGATGAACGAGAAGAAAATCCCGGTCACCTACGTCCTCTTCCACGACGAAGGCCACGGCTTCTCGCGCCCCGAAAATCGTTTCGCCTTCTACGCCGTGGAAGAAGCCTTCCTCGCCGAACATCTCGGCGGCCGCTTCGAACCCATCGGCGAAGCCTTCCAAGGCGCCGACTTCAGCGTCCCCAGCGGCACCGACCAGGTACCGGGCTTGGCGGAGAAGATGAAGGGCCGGCCGGCTGCGAGCAAGTAGCACCGTATCGCTCTTTGCGAACGGATGAATGTGACAACCAAATTGTCAATCAACTACTCACTATTAGATGCTCGGACCTGTCCAACTTAGGTCCGATCGCGCAAAGAATTGCTGAGAACCCGCAGTAATACTTCGACCGCGGGACGAAGGGTAGCCGCGAAACACAGCAACACGCCGCCCCCCTTTCATACCCCCAGATTATAACAGGTGATGCAGAATACGGTTTCATCTGCAAGTCTTTGCTGGGAAAGACTTAGGGACGAAAACTGCCTGCAATATCGCGCCCCAAATATCGCACTATATTGCCACTATTTCGGGTGATCGCAAGCGAGCTTCTGGTGAGCGAAAAATCGCTCGCTCATTTCGCTTTACGTCGCCTGAGGCGATCACGCTGACAGGCCATCCGGCTCAACAACGACACGGCAGCGCGGGCAACTATGGTCCGGCGTAGATGCGCCATCCTCCATTCCGCTAAGAGAACTCGCCTCTCACTTAAAACTCCCCGCCGGTCCAGCCGGCGGAGAAAGGAGTTCCTCAATTTGAGGCAGTGACTCCGCAAACATTCCCCGGTAGGAGAGAACCTCTTCCTTGAGGAGCAGGAGATCTTCCAACGAGATCGTTGGATCGACGGAGAGCATTTTTTTGAAATAGAAAATTGTGAGGGTGATCTTCGTTCGGAGATTACGAAAACCACAATCTTTCATAGCACAGAAGGCGAGTAACATCTCCTGGCTGGCACCGCCAACCAATGTAGACATCAGCTTCACCTCAGTGGCGAAAATGTGCATGGTCGCTTTGGCAAGATAGTCTTCTCCCGCTTGTGCAAGGCCTTTATCTAGTAGCCCGTCGATCTGAGCGGCTAGTTTGGCGGGGAATCTGCTCGATGCGACGTACACTTCTTGCGCCTCGGCGTAAAACCATTCGCAGAGAGTTGTATTCATTGCTGATCGTTTTCTCCTGCACCTATTTTGTGTGCAAGTCTCACCGTTCTCAAGAAGCGTCAAGTCATTGTCGTTGGTTTGAACGTAGAATGGGTCAACTGCCCGTCCTGCAGACACCTTGAAGCAGCTAGGAGAGGTGGATGACTCGCGATGAAATCCTGGCTGAAATTAACGCACGCGGCTTACAGCCCATCGCTTTTGAAGCACTTTGGGATGGAGACACGACGGGGTGGTTCGTTCGTTTCTCGGCGATCACCGCTGACTTGCAGACGCACTGTTTAACAGCGATCAGGCATGGCGGCGATCTCAGGCTGTTTAACGGCCAGGTTCCGCCTTGGCCTGAAGCAGCGACCGCAACTGAATTGGGGCAAGAAGTCGCCGCCCTCTTCCGCGCAGAGTTTTACTTTCCGTCGCCCGTTCATCCGGAGGATGCTTGCCCGCGCTGGATTGAGCGAGACAAAGGACAGCCATGCCAGCGATGCACGACGCTTCTGCTGCAGCCGGACTCTTGTCCGTGGCGAGGCGTTTGTCATCACTGTCATTCGCTGGAAGAGCAAGAATTGCGCACAGCGGGCTGGACAGAGGCCGAGCGTGCCGGGCCGAAGTGCCAGGTCTGCTTTAGTCCCGCGAGCGCAGGGTTGGGTGCCCGGCCAATTTGCGAAGAGTGCTTCGCCAAATACGAGGTTTACGCTTGCGAGCGCTGCGGGCTCATGCGGATGACTTTAAAAACTGCCGACCCCGTGGCGTTGTGCGCGAGTTGCAAAATCCAACAAACGGTCGATGCCCTAAGTGAAGAGCAGCGACAAGAGATTTGCCAAGCATTTTCCCAGGGAGAGTTGTGGGGTGTGAAGGTCACCAAGCAAGTCATGGGATGTTCGCTGCTAGATGCCCAGCATGCAGCGCAACTGATAAAGCGACAAGATCAGCAACAGTAGTGAAGTTGCAAGAAAACGAAAAACGGCCACGCTTTCGCGTGGCCGTTGTATTGCATTCGTAGGACGGACCATTGGTCCGTCCAGGGTGTGGGTACCGAGCCGAATTTGCTGCACTCGCGGCGTCAGGCCGGACCAATGGTCCGGCCTACGGAAGACGCACTCTTTCGCGGAGCGAAAGGCGACTGTGGGTGCGTCTTACGCACTCTTGGCTTGCGGCTGCACTGGGAACATTTTGCGGCGGCCTTCGACGATGTCGGCGTCGATGACGAACTTGCTTCCCTTCGGTTGGTCGGGGAGTTCATACATCACTTCGAGCATGGTCTGTTCGACGATGCTGCGGAGGCCGCGGGCACCGGTTCCCTTGACCACGGCTTTGTGAGCGATGGCGTTGAGAGCCGATTCGGCGAACTCGAGCGTGCAGTCTTCCATTTGGAAGAGGGTCTGATACTGACGGAGCAGAGCGTTCTTCGGTTCGGTCAGCACCTTCACCAGGCCGGCGTGATCGAGCGGGCAGAGCGAAGCGATCACCGGCAAGCGGCCGATCAATTCGGGGATCATGCCGAACTCGAGGATGTCTTCGGTTTGCACCATCGACAGCGCTTCAGCCGTTTCGATGTCTTGCCGTTGGTTCGAAGACTGCTGGCCGAAGCCGAGGGCCTTCTTGCCGAGGCGTTTGCGAACGATGTCTTCGATGCCGACGAACGTGCCGCCGCAGATGAAGAGAATGTTCGTCGTATCCATCTGAATGTACTGCTGCTCAGGGTGCTTGCGGCCCCCTTGCGGCGGAACATTGGCGACAGTGCCTTCGAGCATCTTCAGCAGGGCTTGTTGCACGCCCTCGCCGCTGACGTCACGAGTGATCGACACGTTCTGGCTGGTCTTGCCAATCTTGTCGATTTCGTCGATGTACAAAACGCCGCGCTGGGCAGCTTCGAGATCGAAGTCCGCGGCGTGAAGCAATTTCAGCAGCAGGTTTTCGACGTCTTCACCGACGTAACCCGCTTCGGTGAGCGTGGTCGCATCGCCGATGGCGAACGGCACGTTCAGCACGCGGGCCAGCGTGCGAGCGAGCAACGTCTTGCCAGAGCCCGTCGGGCCGAGCAGCAGGATGTTCGACTTCTCGACTTCGACGTCGCCACCTTCAACACCGAGTTGCAACCGCTTGTAGTGGTTGTGAACCGCCACCGACAGCACCTTCTTGGGGAAGGTCTGGCCGACGACATATTGGTCGAGCGAAGCGACCAATTCCCGCGGCGTGGGAATGCGGTTGAAGAGAGGTTTTGTAGCGCCGCGACGGCGCTGTTCTTGGTCGAGGATCGACTGGCAGAGTTCGATGCACTCACCGCAGATATATACGTCGCCAGGCCCTTCGACGAGCGGTCCGACGTCGCGATAGCTCTTGCGACAGAACGAACAGTAGGCGTTTTTCTTTGTGGTGCTGGCGCTTCGCCGCCCCCCAGTCATGTCCTTACCTGCCGGCATAACTTCAAACACTCCTTTCAGCGGATTTCAGCTGGCCACAAAAGCGCGTCCAGCCCTCACAGGTGCAAAGCTCGATCGCCACTCGCAACTCGACCAGGCCGAAGCCAGGGAAAATTGCCAGCAGCGGGAAGGGGGCATCCTTGTCCGCTTGAAGTTCGAGCAATTCGACAGTCAATCGTTGTCAGTGCAACCGACCTCCCAGGCCGGATCAACCAGTAAAGAACGTTCATTTTCCAGACTGCGAACAAACCTTCTCCGCCGCACACTTTGCCCGGCTGGATCAGCCGTTGCGACCTGAGGAGTCTCGTTCTTAAGCCTTGTCGGGATCGTCCTTTGCTCGTTGCTGGAGCTGAGCTCCTAGCACCGCTTTTATAGTTCGGTATTCGGTGTCGCTGATGTCACCCTCCTGTCGCAAATCTTGCAAGTTCGATAGCAGTTGGCTGGCTGAATCTTCGGATTGCTGCGCGCTTCCGCGCAACTTTCCCAAAAATAGCGCCGCGATGGCGATCAAACCTAGGAGCACGCTCCCCCAGATCAACAACTGGGCAAACGTCTCCGGCGAGAGTTGCTTCATGGAATTCCGCCGTTGGGTAGCTTGCGGGCGTACCCGGTGCATCCGTTACCTGCTGGATATTATGCACATACGGCGGAGGTAGTCCAGTTTTCCGGCCTTGGAAAGCCGATCGGGGGGGAACCCGAGTTGGAGCCGCGGACGACGAAACAGCGACAAAATGGCGTTTTTGCGATTGGCGGCCGTCATGAGCCTAGAAAGCGAGGAGTCTTCCCTCGCTGGGAATCTGTACGGCGGGAGTGCCACGATGGTTCGCTCAAAAACTCCTGTTCCCTCGCCCCTGTACTCAGGGGAGAGGGTTAGGGTGAGGGGCCGGTGCTGCGAGTTGCCTTGGCTATCGCGTTGGCCTGTTGTTAAGGCGCGTGAAGGAAAGTTGAAGTGAGCTTCAAACCCCTCACCCCACCCTCTCCCCGAAGCGGGGCGAGGGAGCGACGATTCGCTGCGCGAATCACATTTACTCACTGGCTCACTCTCGCCCATACGCCCTCACTCCCACACGCTCAAACCCTCATACTTCTTCTCTCCCCCGCCTGCATTACAATGCACTCCCGCATCACCCCCAGGAGTTCCCGCAGTGCCCAGTTCCCTCGCCCGTGTTCTCGATTCCTGCATTGTCGCCGTCATTCGCGCTGAAAGTGGCGAGCTGCTCGTCGACGTCGCCGAAGCCTTGCTGGCTGGCGGCGTTGATGTGATGGAGGTGACTTTTACGGTTCCGAAGGCCGTGCAGGTTTTGGAAAAAGTGGCCGACAAGCTCGGCAAGCGCGTGCTGCTCGGCGCGGGGACCGTGCTCGATCCGGAGACCTGCCGGGCCGCATTGCTCGCCGGCGCCGAGTTCATCGTGTCGCCCGCCGTGAACGTGCAAGTTATCGAAATGTGCAAGCGCTACAGCAAGCCGATCATGCCCGGCGCGTTCACACCGACCGAAGTTGTCACCGCGTGGCAAGCCGGGGCCGACATCGTCAAAATCTTCCCGTCCGAAATCACCGGCCCTAAGTATCTGAAGGCCCTGCATGGCCCGCTGCCGCACATCCGTCTCATGCCGACCGGCGGCGTGAATTTGGAAACCGCGACCGATTTTCTTAAAGCCGGCGCGTGTGCGCTGGGCGTTGGCAGTTCGCTGGTCGATCCCAAAGTTGTTGCCGCCGGCGATCTCAAGAAAATCGAAAACCTGGCGAAACAGTATCAGCAACTGGTGAAGGACTTTCGCTCCAAGTAACGGCCATGCCCATCCACTTCTCCTGTCCCTACTGTGGCGAAACCACGCTGGTCGACGATCCATTCGCCGGCCACACCGGCCCCTGCGTCAACTGTGGCCGGCTGGTCACCGTACCTTCGGCGCGGGCCGGCTATTCGTTTCGCGCAGCCGTGCAGGGAGTTCGCCGCGGCAACTATCAGCTCGCGATCATTGGTGGTTTGCTCGTGATCGGTTTCGGCATCGCCTTCTTTGCCTTCTATCAAGCCGTCGGCAAACCTGCGCTCCTCGCCGCCAATCAGGCCGCAGCCAAGCGCACCTGTGCCAACAACCTGCGCAAGATCGGCCAGGCCATTCTCGCCTACCAAGCCGCTAACAATGGCAACTTTCCGCCGGCCTACTCAGTCGATGCGGCTGGCAAACCGCTGCACAGCTGGCGAGTGCTGATCCTGCCCTATCTCGGCTCCGAGGGGCAGTTGCTGCATCAACAGATCAATCTCAACGAGCCTTGGGACGCGCCGCAAAATCTCTCCCTGGCTGCACAAATGCCGCGGCTCTTCGCTTCGCCTCTCGATCAAAACGCCCGCACGCTGCACGAAAGCAACTACGTTGTCATCACCGGGCCGAAGACCATGTTTCCCGATGCCGCGTCGCGAAACATGACCGACATCAAGGACGATCCTGCGTCTACGCTGCTGGTCGTCGAAGTTGAAAGCAACGGCAAGAGTTGGATGGAGCCCGTCGACCTCGTCGGGAACCAGATCGACTTTCAAATCGGCGGCGACCTGGGGGGCAATCACAGCAACGGCGCCAATGTCCTCTTCGCCGATGGCGAGGTCCGATTCCTACCTGACAACACCTCGGCTGCCGACATCGAAGCCATGTCAACCGTTGCCGGCCACGAAGGGGTCGAGCGGCCGCGTCATTGATCTGCGTTTCGCCCGCGGCGTGTTCGGGCAATCACCGAGCGAGAAACGTGTTTACCCCGGATACGCTGTTGTGAGGTTCGGCCCACACATGCGGCCTCAGCAGGCGATCGACTTGTTCCAACGGCCAATAAAATTGGCTGGCCCACCCGTCAGCTTCAAAGCGATAGTGTCTCGCCATGTGCCAGTCCTGCGGTGGCGGACTTCCCGGCGTGCCACCACTGCTGCTGATTTCCAGCGTAATTGTTTTCACCGAGTGGTGTACCAGGGCGAAATAACTCGCCACATACAGCACTGGTAAGAGCAGCAACGCAATGGCGAAAATTACTGGAGCACGAGATTCGCGTTTCATGGTGGCGACATTCGGTAAGACCGACGAGTCGGTAGCAGGATTCTCGGCATTCTAGCTGCGCGATACGCTGGCGTCGTTAGTAGCCACTTCGCATCGTACAGCGAACCCTGCGTTCCCTTCGCGTGTCCGTTCGGGCAGTTAGCTCCGCTAGATTGGTGAGAACTCTTATGCCCTCCTGCATTCACTGCCTTCGCGAACTTCCTGTAGCCACGCCGGTTTGCGCTTACTGCGGCGCATCGCAGCCGGCGCAGGTCGGGCAGCCGCAGCCTGTCGGACACAACCAAAGCCGTGGTCCGCTCAGCGATGCCTTGCTAGATGAAGTACTCGTGATCATCGGCCGCGGACACAAGATGGAAGCGATTAAGGTCGTCAAGGATGCCACCGGCCTGTCGCTGCTCGATGCCAAGCAAATTGTCGATCGTCTCGCTGTGGAACAGCTGGCTAATCGACAAGCGATCGAGCCAGTGCAGATTTTAGCGCAGCCGTCGCCAGTGATCGATCGGCAGCAGATCGAGCAACTAGTCCGTCAGGGGCAAAAGCTGGAAGCGATCAAGATCTATCGCCAGCAAGCCGGTTGCAGCCTGCTGGAGGCCAAGCAAGAAGTCGAGGCGCTCGAAGCCGCGCTCACACAACAGCCGGCTGCTGGTGGTGGCAGCGGCGGTCGCGGCTGTTTCGGAATGGTGATCCTGCTCGCAGTCTTGGTCGGCATCGGCGCGATCGCGCTCATCCGTTGAGCGTTACGGCTCGAGCAGAAAATCTTGCGTTTGCGAGCCGACTTTGATCGTGACCGTTTTGCCGTTCCCTTTGGTCGTCGGCGAGATGCGACTCTTCAGCGGTGGCGCCGGGCGAGCGCCGGACGCCATTTGCTTTTGCATCTCTTCGTGCGTCAGAGCGACCGCTTGTTCGACTTCCTCGGTGATGAGGACTTGCTTGTCACCCGGCACGACGTTCACCGCCGTGTATTTGCCCGCCACAATCGCCGCACCCACGGGTGTGCCGCCAGTGGGCGGGGTGAATTGAATCTGCCCCTTGGCAAGCGGCTGACCAGAGATCGTCACGCTGCCAGATACCGTGCCTTGTGAATTGCCGCAACCAACGAAAGCTGCCGCCATCACGAGCGCGACGAAGACGCCGAAGAATCTGAATTGCATGAAGAGGACTTTCGTTCGCTGTTCGCCTACGGCAAAGCCAGTGATTCGCCGCCGTCGCGCGTGCCAGCCGCCCGCCAGATGAGCACGTCGACGCTATCCATCACAAACCGCGTCGAGCCGTCGGCCAGGCTGACGACGACTCCGGCTGGATGAAAACTTCGCGCTGCCGCGTGCGCGCCTTGCGCGGAAGGTTGAAACCAGGCGCTGCCGCCAAGCGTCGCGCACGGCGCGCGATAACGTGTGTCGCCCGCCGCGGCAGGGCAGGGCCCATACACCTGATCGGCAATCGTCGAATTCGGCGTGAGGGTCGAGTTGAACAATGCTCCGCCGATGTTTCCATAAATGATCTCGCCGATCGGGCCGCCCCAACCGGGCGTCACCGAGTTCGAGATCCCTTCGGAAATCAAGAGCGTGTTTGCCGTGCCATCGGTGATCTCGGCCAGCTTGCAACCCATCGTTTGCACGGTAGCGCCGGGATCGCTGCTTTGGCCTGACTTGACGCCGAATGCGCCCATCGACCAGCCAGTTCCCGTGACGTTCGACGGAGCCAATCCATACATATCGCCGCTGCCGACACAGCCGCGATAGTTGCCACGAATGAAACCATACGCGGCCGTGCCGATTTCATTCTGCTTCACGCCCAGATCGGTCGGGCAGTTCCAGGTGGGGATCACCGTGTGTCGCGCGAGTCGCAGGCGGGCGTCATCACCAATCGGACCATTCGGCCCGGGATAAGAACCGGTGTTCGGCGTCTGCGTCAGCGTCCAATAGTTTTCATGCACTGCCCGCTGTTCGATGTACGGCAGAGTCAGCTGCGTCCAGGTGTACGTATCCCAAAAATCGTACTTGCGGCCGTAGGGAAGCGTCTTGAATGTGTCTTCGAAATTGTGGCAGGCAAGCGTCAGCTGCTTGACGTTGTTCGTACAACGCATTCGCCGGGCCGCTTCGCGCGCCGCTTGCACTGCGGGTAGCAACAGTGCGACCAAGATGCCAATGATCGCAATGACCACGAGCAGTTCGACGAGCGTGAAACCGCGATTGCGTGAAGACATCGTCGCCTCGATGAATTCAGGAGAGAGCTAATCTGGATTCCGCTTAACATAGCCGCCGTGGAGTTAATTTCAAGCTGAAAATATCTCCAATCAGTTGGCCCATTCCCGCCGCAGCTGCAAAATTTCACGCGCCGCGATCAGCAGATAGGTGACAACGCCCGTCAGCACGAGCGTCGCCAGTCGCACGCTCGGCGAGTAATTATCTTGCTTAAACACCAGTTCGCGCGTGACGATCACCACCAGTCCCATCACCGCCGCCGAGCGCGCCGCGGGCCATAACTGCCGCGCGATTTGCCACGGCGAAACCTGCACAATCTGCAGCGCGAACCACAAAAACGGCAAGCACCAGACAAAAAGATGCACGAGCGTGAACGCGATGGCCAGTCCCAGGCTCGCATTCAGCGATTCGTTTCCCGCATTGTGCCCGCCGACATACATGCCGATGGCAGCCCCTTGCAACAGCAGAGCGAGCAGCCAGAACGACGCGATCAGCAACTCCCGCCCACGGCCGCGGGAAGCAAGCACAAAGATGGCCAGATTCTGCAAACCGATCGAGATGATCGCAGGAGCCAGCCAACCGAGCAACTCGCCGCCGTCGCGCCATGCGCCGCCACCGACGAGCAGCATGAGGTCGTTGCTCACCAGCGATAAACCGATCGCGCACGGAAAT
Organism: Anatilimnocola floriformis; assembly: GCF_024256385.1. Taxonomy (NCBI): domain Bacteria; kingdom Pseudomonadati; phylum Planctomycetota; class Planctomycetia; order Pirellulales; family Pirellulaceae; genus Anatilimnocola; species Anatilimnocola floriformis. The sequence continues at coordinate 1,390,584 of NZ_JAMLFW010000001.1, read as the reverse complement.
AACCCAAGGGCCGACATGCGAAAGAAGCGCGCGGTCAGGCGCGAATACAACTCGCTGCCTGGTTCCGCCTTGGCCAGCGACGAAACCATCACGCCGGTGAGCGGCGACGTGAGGAGATAGACCGGCTTGATCATGAGCCCGAAAGCCTGCGAATACAAACCGAGCGCGCGATTGCCGGTGACGCCAAAAAAGAACGGCAACAGAATCTTCTCCAGATTCTGTGCGAGAAAATGGACCAGCGAACTGACCGAATAAGCGACGCTGAAGTTCAGCAACTCGCGCACGTGCCACGGACGCTTCGGCCAGGCCGGCCACCATTTCAGCAGCAGCCAACTGCCGACGAACAGCACGGCGAGCTCCAGCACATGCTGAATCACAAGCGCCCAAACATCGGGACGATACACGGCCCAGCCGATTGCCGCGATGCACGCGATCAACTGCGCGACCAGGCGCAACAAACTCGCGGCGCCGAAGCGCAAATCTCTTTCGAGCAATGCCTGATGCTGATTGCCGAGCGCGGCGAACAAAGTCCCGCCGGCGAGAACGACGCCCACGGCGAACAGCGCCGGCTCGTGGTAGTAACGGGCCTGCAACCAGCAGATGACGACGGTCGTCGCCGTCGCCGCAATCCCCGCAAACACCTGCAGCCAGAAGAGAACGCTGAGCTGCATCTGCGACAGATCCCGCCGCTGCATCACCGCAATGCCCGGCCCCAGCGTCGCCGCCATCCGCGGCAACATCACCGCAGGCAGCACCGCGGCGAGCAAGCCGAATTCCGCCGGTCCCAGCAAGCGAAAGAGAATGGCGAGCGTTCCCAGGCCGATAAGCTGCGAAGCCAGATGCCCAATCAGCACCAGCGGTGCGCCGCGGCGCGTAGCACTGGTGAGTGCGGCGCTCGCCTGCAGCGCGCTCTCGACTGGCTCGGTACTAGGATCGTCGTGCGTCATACTTGTCGAGCGAGTTGACGTTCCGCTCGCGCCGTCAACCAAGGTTCGATCGGCAGCAAATAGAGCGCAGTGAACAACGCGTTGAAATGAAACCCATAATCAAACGTCAGCAACACACCCGCATAAAAGCCGATGATGCCCAGGCCGATCCACGTCCGCAGGCGCGGAAACACCGCGAGCACGCCGGCCGTTTCGATGACCAGCGTGGCCCCCTGCAAGATCTGCGTGAATGTGCGACTCGAAAGAATGATCCACGTCGACGGCGCCCACGAATGGCCCCACAGATGCGTCCACAGCTGGAGCGAAATACCGTTTGCCCAGCCTGGCCCGCTGTACATCAGCTTCGTCAGTCCAGCTGCAGTGTGAAACAGTCCGACGTAAGCGATGCCGGTCAGCACCACCCACCGCGGCAGCAGCGGCGTTTTATAAAACTTGCCGGCCTTGATCGCGGCTCGCATCTCTGGCGATTCGAACGTGATCCACAGCGACTGAATCACCAGCAGCATGTTCGGCAAGTTGAAAATGTGCGCTGTGTTGTACGTCGTCTCGACATGGATCGACCAGAGCGCGGTGAATCCCGCCGTCGTCAGCCAGCACGACCAAGGCAGGCCGCGATTCAGCGCCCAGAGCACGCCGCCGATCGCGAGCGCCGCGCGACTTCCCCAAAGCAATGCCGGCGAGACGATCCACGCGTGCGGCAGAATAGACAGGATCGTCGAAGGCGACTGCCGAGTTCCCTCGCGCACTTCGAACGACAAAAAGAGCAACGCCGCCGCCGTGGCGAGCAGCGCCCAGTTAATCAACTGACCAAACTGCGGCAGCGAACGGCGAGTGAGTTGGTCTTGCCAGGAGGGAGTCAGGAGCATTGGCGATTAGGAATTCAGCTCTACTCTCGTGGCTGGAAGGTTACGTGCACCGTGAATGATAGTGACGAGGAGAATCGCATCGCGATGAACTTCATACATGATGCGATAGCAGTTGCGGCGCGACGAGACCAAACTATTTTACCCATCGCTGCAACTCTTGACGGACCTGCTCTTGGGTCAGCGTGTTTCCTTCCTTGAGGTCTTTACGTCCATCTTCAACCTTTTTACGCAGCAGCAACTCTTCCATGACTCCCTCGAACGATGCATCGTCCGGAAGTTTCTGGGCAATATCGAGCAAGGCGTCTTTCGCAGTCATCGCACGTCCCTCAATCACTACTGTATTGGCACGATTCGTATTTTAGCACGATACCGTCATTATCGCTCACCCCGATAATGCGGATTCTCCACCCGCCAGCGATCACTTCGAATCACTCCCACGCGCTGGCCATCGACTGCCCCGACCACTTCTTGTTCGATTTCGACAAACGGATAGCCGCGATTCACTTCTTCGGCGAGTCGCTCCACCATGTGCTGACGGCAGAAAGTTTCGTCGCGCTCGCTACCAAACTCTTCGAGCACGGCCGGGGGTTTGATGCCCACACCATAGCCAACGGGATTGCCATCATAGATGCGATGGGCGAGGAACACCTCGGCATCGAGTAGTTGGCCGTTCGGGCCGTAAACGCGGTAGTTGCAGTACCGCGTCGGCGCATCGCGAAACATGGGACCCGAGGTGAAGGGATACAAATCCCCGATCACCGTCGGCACCACGATATTTGCCAGCAGCAGCAAACCCGCCGCCGCTAGCGCCCATTGATCACGCGTCAACATCGGCAGTTACTGCTTCGCAAACTTGATGCAGACCGGCGCCGAGACTTCGATCTTGTTGCCGGTCGGCGTGAGGGCGCCGGTCGCTTGATCGATCTTGAAAACGGCCACGTTGCGGCCGTCCTGGCTGCCGACGAGGAGCCATTTGCCGGTGAGATCGATGTTGAAATTCCTCGGCGTCTTGATCCCTTCGCCTTGATGACCCGACGCGGTCAACTTGCCGGTCGCGGCATCGACTTGAAACACAGCGATGCTGTCGTGGCCGCGATTGCTGCCGTAGACAAACTTGCCGCTCGGATGAACGACCACTTCTGCGGTGCTCCCCTTGGCGAAACCTTCCGGCACGGTCGAAATGGTTTGCAGTTCGGTGAGCGAACCCTTGGCCGCATCAAACGCAAAGACAGTCATCGTCCGCGCTTGCTCATTGATCGCGTAGCCGATCTTGCCGTTCGGATGAAACGCAAAGTGTCGCGGGCCGGCCCCTTCAGGCGTGTGGCCAGCGGCTGGATCATGCGTGGTCAACTTTCCCGCCGCGGCATCGAGATTGTAAATCACCACTTCATCGCGACCGAGATCGGCGCACAGCGCCAGTTTATTGTCGGGCGAGACGTTGATCGAGTGTCCACGCGGCGCACGGACCTTCGCGCCAGCCGCTACCGGCTTGGCTTCGTGTTGGAAGAACGAAGTCACATCGCCGAGACTGCCGTCCGCTTTCAGCACCACCGCACAGCAACTGCCGCCGCCGTAATTCGCGGCGAGAACGCATTTCCCCTCGCGGTCGACCACCAGATGGCACGGTCCCGGACCGCCGGAGTGTTGCTGATTGAGTTGCTTCAACCCACCAGTTTTCTCATCGATCACAAACGCCGTGATGCCGCCGGCATCCTTACCGAGAAACTTGCCCACTTCGTTGATGCAGTACAGATGCTTGCCATCGGGATGAAGCGCGAGAAAAGTGGGATTCTCGGTCTCGGCAACGAGCTTCGGTTCGCCCAACTTGCCCGTCTCGGCGTCGAAATCGCACAGGTAAATCCCCTTGCTCTGCTCCGGCTTCGATCCCGTATACGTGCCGAGATAGACACGCTGCTTTTCCTGAGCCGTGAGTAATGAGGTCATGAGCGACAAGCCAACAAGGGCGAATAAGGTGATTCTGCGATTCATCGAAGCCAATCCTAAGAGAGGTTACTTGTTTCCAAAACAATACAAATGTCCGACCGTGCGAATGTACAACTTACTATCGGCGATCGCCGGCGTGGCAAAGGCCGGCTCTTCCAGATCGGCGGTGCTCAGCACTTTCCACTGATCCTCGGCCGAGGTGACCGTCAATTTGCCATCATCGCTGATCAGAAAGATCTTGCCGTCGCCACCAACGGGCGAACAATAAAAATCGCCGGTCCCCGGCACACGGGCGGTTCTCTTCAGCTTGCCGGTCTCCGCATCGACGCTCGAAAAAATCCCGCCGTCCTTCATCATGAAAACTCTGCCGTTGTAGTACAGCGGCGAGGCACAAAACGGGATGAACTTCTCCACCCGCCAGCGGACATGCGTTTCGGTGCAATCGCCCACGCCGCCGGGCGCGATCGAGATCATCACGTTCTGCGATTGATCAAACAGCATCCGGAATTCGTCGTATTCGGTCTTCGTGATCTTGCCATCCTTGTCACGATCGCACTGCGAGAATCGCTGCTTGAGCGCGCCCTTCGGCAGTTCGTCTTCCTCAAACACGCCGTCCTTATTCTTGTCGAATTCCAGCGCGACCTTTTCGAATTCATCGAGTACAATCCGCTCGCCCGGATCAGCGCCCGCCGACCACCCAGCCACGTACAAATTCTGATCGTCGCCAATCACCGGCGTCGTGCAGACGACCCGCGATACGCCGCGAACGGTCCAGATTTGCTTGCCGGTCTCGATATCGTAACCGGCCACCTTCAGAGTGCCGGCGAGCACCATTTGCTGTTTGCCCGCGACATTCCAAATCACCGGCGTACACCAGTTGCGCGAGTAATCGGCTTGGCGATCGACATGCCAGAGTTGCTCGCCGGTCGTCTTGTCGTACGCGGCGACGAACGCGCCTTGATCGTGATCCTGACACAAGATGACGCGATTGCCCACGATGATCGGCGAACTGCCGGCGCCGAAATCGTTGTTGAACGGCCCCATCGGCTTTTGCCAGAGCAACTTGCCCGCGTGATCGTAGCAAAACAAGCCACTCGAACCAAAAAAGCTGACAACTCGTTCGCCATCGGCCGCGGGGCTCGACTGCGCGTGGTTGCCGATGCTGTGAACTTTTTCGAGTTCTTTGTGCGGCGCTTCCTGTTCCCACACAATCTGCCCCGTCGCGCGATCGAGCGCGATCGTCAGCAACTTCGTCTTGTCGCGCACACCTGTTACGTAGATCCGATTCTTCACCAGCACCGGCGAAGAATGTCCTGGCGGCAGCGGCACCTTCCAGACGACATTTTTCTCAGGCCCGACTTCACTTGGCAGCGCGGCGCCCGCGGGAGCCAGACCGGTGGAGTTTGCGCCGCGAAACTGCAGCCAGTCTTCGGCTTGGGCCAGCTGACCACCAACGATCAGCAAGCAGCAGAGATGATGGAGTTTCATGGCGGGAGTCCGAAGGGAGTTGGAGCGGCTCGGCGTATTGTCGATGATCTGGTGCGAAAATGCGAGGGCGTCGCTCACCTCCCTCAGCTATTCTTCCGCAGCCCGCGGCGCGGTTTCGGCAGGGACATCGAGCGCCGGATTGCGAGTGAAGAACCCGCTCGGCACGAGCGAGAACCCGGCCCGCGTGGCCGACATCACAGGCCATTCCTCGGCCCGCGGCACGTGCGTGACGGTCATTGTGTACCACGCTACCACATCCTGCTGCTCGAGCGATTCGTCGCCGCTCCACAGCGGCAAGCCGTCGCTGGTTCCGCGCTGGCGAGGATAGTCGCCGGCTGAGTGCAATTCATTGTCCTTGTGACGAGTCGCCCAGAAGTGATGATTGATGTAGCCGGCCCGCTGCCCCGTGGTGGATTTCTCGCTGACCTTGGGAACGCAGTTCGCGCCCGGTTCGAGCAGATAGCCGGCGAAATGGCCAAGCGAATTCGGCTTGCTGCTGTTAAAGATTTTCCAGCGGCGATGTTCCAGTAAGTTGAGATCGCGCCGTGCTATCGCTTCGGTTTTCAGCGGCGTTTCGATATGGATGAAGGCGTTGCTCGCTGGATTTGCTTCGCCTACCGGCGCCGGCTTCACGCTGGTCTCCACCACGCTGTTTTCGCGGCCATCAACATCGAAATCGAGGCGGAAGCTAAAAATGTGCTGATGATTCGGCGCAACGATGCTCTTGCTCACCAGCGTGCCATATCTCTGATCGCCTGTCGCCACCGCGATCTTGCCCGCCGCAGCGGCTGCACATTTTTCACACAACTGCGGCGTGACACCCTTCGCCAGCAAGATACCCGTGAGATCGACGCGGGCTTCGAGGGTGCCATCCTGATGAAAGATCCAGTTCACACAATAGTCGTAGTTGCCAACGGTGGTGACCGAGGTGACGGCCAGCTGTCGCGCCCGACGCGTTTCGACCTTGCTCGAAGTCTCGTCGTAGTGCTTCCACAAAATGCCGCCATCCTGCTCGTAGATGGCGACCGCGCGCTCTCTGACGTCCGGCTTGCCCAAATCATCGGCAAACACCGCGTCGAATAGCTGGGCGTTGGCCGGCACATCGTGCCCTTTACTCAAACGATTGCAAGTCTTCCCCAGGCCATACTCTCCCTGATCGAAGGCACTTCGCCAGTTCCAGGCTGCCGATGCGTCGCCATACGGAACGACCATTTCGGCAATCGATGCGCGATGCAGTATCGAGCGAACTTTCGGTTGCCGCTGTTCGTCGAGTCCGTCTTCATAACCAACCGTGTGCAGCACGAGCCCTTCGCGGGCGTGCATCTGAAAACGGAATCGCCACTTCTGCCAACGAACTTCGTTGCCATTCACGGTGAAGTCGACTCCGTCTGGCTGAGAAACAACAAGCCGCTTCGGTTGTGGCCGTTCGCTGACTTCTTCCTCCTGAAAAAAATCGGTGCCGCCATCTGCCGAGATCGGCACGACGCCGGTGTCGATGAACTGGACGACCTTCTTTTTGTCGATGTCGACGGCAACGACAACGCCCTCGATCGGTCGGCCATAGGCATTAATCCCGCCGGCCCGCTGAAACGAAATCACCCGCATCAGCCGAGCCCCTTCGGAGCCCTTCACCTCAAGCACGCCCGGCGCCCAACAATCGAGATTGACCTCTTCAATTTCCTTCTCCGTATCGATGCCCCGCTTCTTCATCGCCGCCAGCCATTGCGGATCAGCCCGCACGATGTCGGCAACCTCGATGTATTCGGCCGACAGCACCAGCGGATGAACATTCGGCAGGGCGTTCCATTGAACGAGCTTCTGCGAGGTCAGATCGACGGTGGCTTCGAAGCTGCGTTGCGTGTTTCGGTCGAGCACGACAGCAAAGACACGCCGCGGCACTTTTTCACCAGTGGCGAAGCGCTGCAACTCATCCTTCGTTGGCTCGTGGAGATTGAGCACGGGAAAACGAAAATCACCAGCCGGTTGCTGTTCGCGGCGGATGATGGCCACGGCTTGCGTGATTTCGTCTGCAGTGAGCGGAGTAAGTGGATGTGGCGCGGCGGCCGGCGCCAAGGTCGTCAGGCCCATGATCAGCAGCAGCGGCAGGCAAACACGAATCATCATTGAATCCTTTCAAAGAGGCAGGCTGATCCAATCAATCGATAAACACCCGGGCGTCAGTAGCCAAAAAATCGCAATTCCCCGGCATATTCGCGATCGTGGTCGGGTCATTCCTGCGAGTAAACAGCGGCCGCCGCGAAGAAACGATTTACGGCAGAGGTATCCGCGCATTTGAAAGGGGCAAAGTGAGGTCGTCAGCATCTTGCGGCAGGCGACCCCGTACGTCCCATTTCTGAGCAGCCCCGAGTAAATATACGGCTGCAACCTGAGCCTTCAGCTCTTTGTAAAACGGTTGCTCGACGGGAATATTGCAAATCTTCAAACTCTTCAACAGTTTCATCCGCAGTAACGGAGACAGATCCGTGACCGGAATTCTGTCGATTTCCAATGTAGACAATTGAGAGCACGATTCGAGAGGCGTCAGGTTCGCAACCTCGCCATTCTTGATGCGCAGTGTTACCAGACGCTGCAGTTTGGCCAGGGGAACCAGGTTCTTAATAGGGACGTCTTCGAAACCCAGACTCCTCAAATACTCGCATTTCGCGAGCGGCTCCGTGTCATAGACCACGGCCTTACAGAGCTGGAGTTCAGTGAGGTACGTACAGGAAGAAAGTGGTTTTAAGCTGATGGTGGGAGGTTTCTCGCGGTCTTTGCCCTCAAAACGAAAGAGCCTCAAACTGCGAAAATTCGCGAAGACAGAAATGTCAGAAACAGCTGTTCGGCTACAGTTGAACAACGACATTCCTTTGCAGTTTTTGAGCGGCGTGAGGTCACTGATGCCCGTATCGTTCATCACGAATATTCGCAGTGAGCGATGCCCCGCCAACGGCGTCAAGTCGACTACTTTTGTCGCGGAAATATCGACGTCGGTCAGCTTGGTGGTTTTTGTGAGCGGATCCAAACTCCCCACGGGCGTATGTTCTAGATACAAATGCTTCAGATTGCGAAAATTGGCCGCTGGAGAGATGTCGGAAACCGACGTAGATCCTAGATCCAGCCAATCGATCTTGGTGCACTTCGACAGTGGCGAAAGGTCAGACACTCGCGAATTTTTTCCAGTGACCATCGTCAAGTTCGTGGACATTGACACTGGCGTAAGATCAGCAACTTTCGTGTTATTAAATGAGATTGCTCCAAGAGTTTCGATCGTCGGCAGTTCTACAGCATCGGAGTTGTCAATGTCGAGAAACGTCAGCTTCAGCCCGGAGAGAACAGAAAGGTCACGAACCGGACACTTTTGCATGTGGAGTGATTGCAGTTCTCGGCAAGCGCGGAGAGGCCCAATGTCCTCAATGGCGGTCTCGTCGATGACGAGGTGCCTTAAGTGCTTGAATTGCTCAATTCCTGCGAGACTCTGCAACTCTGCCTTCCGCAAGTACAGGTCTGTCAGATTGGGAAAGTCAGCGAGCTCCCATAGGTCCCTGAAATCGGAGTCACTTAAATCCAGAGACTTTACTTCCAACGCTGGTTTAGTCCGCGGGATTTTTCCTCGCCACACAGGCGGCGGATTCAAAGCGCGCAGCGCCGCAGCAGAAGGAGCTGCCGGTGCTGGAACAAACGGATCAGCAACTTGGGCGACCGCGAATTTAACTCCGAACTCGCTGGCGAAGAACACGGCCAGCAGCAATTGGAGCGAGATGCGTAAACGCAAATCAGATTGAAATGCTGTGACGACCGACATGCGATGCCTCCGAAAATCTGCCCTGAGAATGCAGGCGAGAAGAGAAAGAGCGGTGGCCGACTCCCAACAGTTTATCCACGAGTTGTGGATTGTTGCTAGACATTATTGCTGGAGTGTACGTCGATCGCTCACTGGCTGAGCCAGGCGATCGTTTTCGTTGCCAGCCGGTCGAGGGCCGCGACCGATAGTTCGAGATGCTCTTCGCGGGTGTCTTCGATTTTGTTGTGGCTGATGCCGCGAAGGCTTTGCACGAAGAGCATGATCGTCGGCACGCCGGCGCGGCAGACTTCCGCAGCATCGTGCAGCGGCCCGCTCGGCAGGCGATGGACCGTGCCGCAAGTTTCTTGGATCGCCGCGTCGCACAGCTCAATCAAGCGAGGATGAAACGGAAACGGCTGAATCCGCCACAGTGTTTTCCAGTTGACTTCGATTTTCTCATCCTGGGCGATTCGCTCGCTGGCTGCCTTGGCTGCGACATACATCTTTTCAAGCGCAGCCGCATCCAGATGCCGCTGATCGAGCGTCATCGTCGCTTCGCCGACAACGGCCGTCACGATGCCTGGTTCGGTGGTTACTTTGCCGACCGTACACACGCCGCCGTGCTCGATGGCAATCTCACGAATCGCCAGATGCAGTTTCGAAACGCCACCGAGCGCATCGCGCCGATGCGTCATCGGCGTGGAACCGGAGTGCGCGGCCTGGCCCTTGAAGGTAATGGTGTGCCGCTCGACGCCGAACGTGCCAAGGACGACGCCCATCGGCAGGTCGAGGCTTTCAAGGACCGGACCTTGTTCGATGTGGAGTTCCAGATAAGCGGCGGCGTTCTTCAGTTCCTGTTGGGCATCGAGCGCGCGATCGAGATCGATGCCATGCGGCGCGACCGCATCGACGAGCTTCACACCTTGCCGATCGGTTAGATTGCGAACGTCATCGGGCACGAGAGCACCACTCGCTGCACTAGAGCCGAACAAGCTGCGGCCGAATCTCGCTCCTTCTTCATCGCACCAATCGACCAGGCGAATCGTCACCGGCGGCACGCCTTCGGCAGCAATCCGCCGCAGCACTTCGAGTCCGGCGACGACATTCAAACAACCATCGAGCCAACCGCCGTTCGGCACCGAATCGATATGGCCCCCGATCAATAATTCCTTCGACGATTTGCCTTTCAGCGTCGCCCAGAGATTACCCGCTGCATCTTGATGCACCTCAACGGGCAATTCCTTCAGCTTCTCTTTAAACCAATTTCGCGCTTTGACCCAAGTCTCGGTGAATGCCACGCGCTGCGCGCCGTTTTCATCACCAGTCAGTGCGCGGAGTTCTTTGAGTTCAACGACGGTGCGAGCGGGGTTGAGCATGATAGTCGTCGATTCGCTCCGCGATCGATGAATGGAGGTGGAATTGAATCAGACCCGGCTTCGGTTACGCCGTAGAGTCCACTCATCGATCGCGGAGCGAATCGACGACTGGGGCGGAACATCACTTTGATCGCCAAATCGGATCGGCATGCGACTCCGCTGCGGTCGCAAACCACCGCGTCGTGATGGTCTTCCCTTGCGTATAAAACTGAATCCCCTCAAGCCCTTGTACATGCAGGTCGCCGAAGAAGGATTGATTCCAACCGGTGAACGGAAACCAAGCCATCGGCGCAGGGACGCCGACGTTGATGCCGATCATGCCGGCATTGAAATGCTGCTTGAACTGCCGCGCAGCGTAACCACTATTCGTGAAAATCGACGCGCCATTGCCGAAGGGACATTTCTTGCCGACGGCCAGCGCTTGTTCGAGCGAGTTCGCGCGGACGACGGAAAGTACCGGTCCAAATATTTCGTCGCGAGCCAGTTGCATCTCGGGCTGAACCATGTCGACGACGGAAGGCCGCACAAAAAAGCCACTCGTCGGCAGATCTTTGCGACCGTCGAGCGCGACGGTCGCTCCTTCTTTTTGCGCGACATCGAGATAACCAGCCACCCGGTCGCGATGGGCTGCCGTGATCAGCGGCCCCATGTCGACCTCGGCGCCAGTGTCAGTCGGGCCAACTGTCATCTTGCTGGCTTTTTCGCAGAGGCGATCGACAAACCGGCCCGCAACGTCACCAACGGGAACCGCAATCGAACCGGCCATGCAACGTTCACCGGCGCAGCCGAAGGCCGATGCTTGCAGCGCGGCAACGGCCTGGTCGAGATCGGCGTCGGGCATGATGATGAGATGATTCTTGGCGCCGCCGGCCGATTGCACGCGTTTGCCGTGCTTCGTTCCCATTTCATAAACGTACTTCGCGATACCTGTCGAACCAACAAACGAAACCGCGCGGACGAGCTCATGCGTCAGCAGCGCATCGACGACTTCTTTGTCGCCATGCACGATGTTGAACACACCCGGCGGCAAACCGGCTTCCGTCAGCAGCTCCCCCATGAAATTTGCCGACAGCGGCACTTTTTCGCTCGGCTTCAAGACAAACGTGTTGCCGCAGCAGATGGCGACGGGAAACATCCACATCGGCACCATGGCGGGAAAATTGAACGGCGTGATGCCGACGCACACGCCGAGCGGGTGGCGCACTGTTTCGCAATCGACGTTGCGCGCGACATCAGGCAGCGTCTGTCCCATCAGCAAGCTCGGAATGCCGCAGGCGAACTCGACGACCTCGACGCCGCGTTGCACACTGGCCCGCGCCTCGGCCAAAGTCTTGCCATGTTCGCGCGTCACCAGCCGCGCGACTTCATCGAACCGCTGCATCAGCAGTTCACGAAATTTGAATAACACTCGAGCACGTTCGACCACCGGTGTCGCTGCCCAGGCCGGTCCGGCATCGGCGGCTGCTTTTACCACATCGTCGGCTTCGCTCTTCGAGCACAACGGCACCTTCGCGATGACCTGTCCCGTCGAGGGATTGAAGACGTCGGAGGTCCGCGTCGACTTCGACTGCGTCCACTTGCCGCCGGAAAGAATGGGGATGGTCGGAGGAGCAGCAGGGGGCGCGGCAGTTGACATGAGAAGGCCCTTTAAATTTGAATTGGCTGTAGTTATGTTAAACCTCGTGGAGTGGCGCCAACAGGGAGGCGCTCGCGCGAATCCAGTCGTCACTTCTCCTCTGGTGTTGGTCGAACACCTTGACGATGTTTGCGAACAAAATTCTCGGCCGCCTCCTAAGACCGCTTTGAAGCGAGCCGCTATGAGCGACGCCGTCCGCAAGCACCGCGAGTTTCTCTTTCCCGCCGTGGCCATGTACTACCAGGAGCCGATTGAGCTCGTGCGTGGTGAAGGGAACTACGTCTGGGATAGCACCGGCAAACGTTACCTCGATGCGTTCGGCGGCGTGCTGACGGTGAGCGTCGGCCATGCCAACCCGAAGGTGGTCGAAGCCATCGTCAATCAGGTGAAACAAATAAGCCACACGTCGACCCTGTATGCAAGCGCGCCGCAGTCGAACCTGGCCGAAAAGCTGGCCTCGATCGCACCAGCCGACTTGAAGAAAACGTTCTTCACCAGCAGCGGTACCGAAGCCAACGAAACGGCGATGAACGCCGCCCGCACGGCGACCGGCCGGCTCGACATCATCACGCTGCGGCACAGCTATTCGGGCCGCAGTTTGCAAACGCTGGCCGGTTGCGGGCAGAGCGGCTGGAAGAAAATTCCGCTGCCGGTCGCGGGGATCAAGCACGCTCACGCGCCGTACTGTTATCGCTGTCCGTTCGGTGCGAAGGACAACAGCAACTGCAGCCTCGAATGTGCGAACGACATCGAAGAGCTGATTCAAACGGAAACCTGCGGCGAGATCGCGGCCTTCATGGCCGAGACGATCATCGGCTCGGGCGGTTTCATCGTGCCGCCGCCGGGATATTTTGAACGAGCCACTGCCATCGCGAAAAAGTACGGCGGGCTGTTCATCGCCGACGAAGTGCAAACGGCGTGGGGCCGCACCGGTCAGCACTGGTGGGGCATCGAACACTGGAACGCGAAGCCCGACATCATGTGTAGCGCGAAAGGGATGGGCAACGGTGCGCCGGTCGCCATGACCATCGCCACGCCTGCTGTTGCCGATAAATTCCCCGGTATCACGTTCGCGACGTTCGGCGGCAATCCGGTTTCGATGGAAGCTTGTCGCGCGACGCTGTCCGTTATTGAGGACAACAACCTGCTCGAGAATTGCAAAGTCACCGGCGCTTATCTCGGTGAACGATTCAAAGAGCTGAAGGAAAAGCATCCGCTGATCGGCGACGCTCGCGGCCTCGGCATGATGCAGGCGCTGGAACTTGTTTTGGATCGCAAGACGAAGACCCCCGCGCCGCAAGCGGTCATCGCGGTGTTCGAAGAGTGCAAGAAGCGGGGCGTACTGCTCGGCAAGGGCGGCGTGTATGGCAACGTCATTCGCACTGGTTTGATGCTGAACGCGGGGAAGTCGCAGGTGGATGAACTGGTCGAGGCGATCGATGCAGGTTTGACCGTAGCGGCGAAGGGTTGAAAAGGTAGCCCGACGCGTAAGCGAGGAATTGAGCAAGTGGAGTTAAGAATCCGAGTTGGTACCCGCCGCTTCCTCGCTAACGCGTCGGGCTACCTGGAGATACCATGAAAACACTCATTAAAAACGGCCGGATCATCACCGCCACCGACGACTACTTTGCCGATGTGCTGATCGACGGCGAAACGGTCAGCATGATCGGCAAGAATTTGCCGGTGCCCGCCGATAAGACGATCGATGCGACGGGCAAGCTCGTCATTCCGGGCAGCATCGATCCGCACGTTCACATGCAGTTGCCGTTTGGCGGCACCGTGTCGAGCGATGATTTTGAAAGTGGCACGCGGGCCGCGGCGTTTGGTGGTACGACATCGATTATCGATTTCGCCATTCAATATCATGGCAAAACGTTCGCCGAGACGATCGACGATTGGAATGCCAAGAGCGAAGGAAAGTGCGCGATCGACTATAGCTATCACCTGGCCATCACCGAGTACGAGTCCCGGCACAAACCCGAATTCAAAAAGATCATCGACGCCGGCATCACCACGTTCAAACTCTTCATGGCGTATCCCGGCGTCTTCATGATCGACGATCAGACGATGTTCCGCGTCATGCAGTCTGCAGGCGAAGCTGGCGGCATGACCCTCGTGCATGCTGAGAACGGCGATGCGATCACGCAACTGATTAACAATCTGCTTGCCGAAGGCAAAGTCGAGCCGAAGTATCACGCGCAGTCGCGGCCGCCGAGCATGCAAGCCGATGGCGTGGCTCGCGCGGTGCGTGTGGCCGAAGTAGCGAAGGCACCAGTTTTCATCGTGCATGTGAGCTGCGAAGCGGCGATGAAAGAACTGCAGCGCTCGCGCGACGAAGGCTTTCCGGCGTACGGCGAAACCTGTACGCAGTATTTGTTTCTCGATGAGACGTATTACGACAAGCCGGACTTCGAAGGGGCCAAGTACGTCTTCACGCCTCCACTTGTCGGCCGCGAAAACATCGAGCCACTATGGAAGGGGCTCAAGCTCGGCTATTTGCAGGAAGTGTCGACCGACCATTGTCCGTTCAATTTCAAAGGTCAAAAAGAACTAGGCCGTGGCGATTTCACGAAGATCCCCAACGGCGGGCCCGGCGTCGAAGATCGTTTGTCGCTCGTGTACGACGGCGCGATGAAACGCGGCTTCAGTTTGAACAAATGGGTCGAAATCACTTCGACCGCCAGCGCAAAAATGTTCGGCATGTTCCCCAAGAAGGGAACGATCGCTGTCGGCAGCGATGCGGACATTGTCCTCTTCGATCCGAACGTCGAGAGGACGCTGAGCGCGAAGACGCACCACATGAATTGCGACTACAGCTTGTTCGAAGGGTGGAAAATCAAGGGAAATCCCGACGTTGTTCTCTCTCGCGGCAAGGTGATTGTCGATCACGGCAAGTACACGGGGCGGGCCGGTGATGGTCGGTTTATCCGCCGTGGCCCTTGCGCTCAGATGTAGTTCATGGTGGGCCTCGTGGAGTACCGCTCGACCCACCTTACGTAAAAATGGAAGCATGAAATCAACCACGACCACGGCAGCTGCGCCCACGATTCACCACGCTGATTTTGTCGAACTGCACGAAGACGTTTCGCATTCGCCGCTGTGGAACGCCGATCTCGCGCCGACGACGCTGGCTCAGCGCACCTGGAGCACCTGGCACATCGCCGCGCTGTGGATCGGCATGAGCGTGGTCATCACCACCTATCAACTGGCCGGCGGCATGATCAGCGCGGGGATGACCTGGTGGCAGGCGCTGATCACTATTCTGCTCGGCAACACGATCGTGCTGATTCCGATGTGCCTCAATGCGCACGCGGGGACGAAGTACGGCGTGTCGTTTCCGGTTTTGCTCCGTTCGTCGTTCGGCACCGTCGGCGCGAATGTTCCAGCCATGCTGCGGGCCATTGTCGCTTGCGGCTGGTTCGGCATTCAAACCTGGATCGGCGGCGAAGCCATGGACGTCCTCATCGGCATGATGTTTCCCGGCTGGAAAACACTGACGACGGAGCTCATCGGTCTGCAGCTGCATACTTGGCTGGCGCTGCTGCTGTTTTGGGGCGTGGAAGTTTATTTCATCATCGCGGGCCTCGAGCAAATCAAGCATCTGGAAAGTTGGGGCTCGCCGCTATTGCTCATCGGCGGATTGGCGCTGCTCGGTTGGTGCGTGTGGAAAGCAGGTGGCATCGGCCCCGTCCTTGAAGGCTCAGTGAAGCTGCAAAAAGAGCAACACAACTTCTGGGCGATCTTTCCGCTGTCATTAACCGGTGCGGTGGGCTATTGGGCCACACTCTCCACGAACATTCCCGACTTTACGCGCTATGCTCGTTCGCAAAAATCACAGATGCTCGGCCAGGCACTTGGCTTGCCGACGACGATGACGCTGTTCGCCTTTATCGGCATCGCGGTGACGAGCGCGACGGTCATCATTTACGGCTATCCGATTCCGAGCCCCGTCGATCTCATGGCGAAGTTCAACAGCATCGCCATCGTCCTCTTCGCCACGCTGATTATCTTTCTCGCGCAGCTGACGACCAATCTAGCCGCGAACGTGGTTTCACCGAGCAACGATTTTTCCAATCTCAATCCGCGACTCATCAGCTATATGACGGGCGGCCTGATCACAGCTGTCATCGGCATGCTGATGATGCCGTGGAAGTTGATGGGAGATTATTTCATCGGCGTGTGGCTGGTGGGTTACTCCGGCCTGATGGGAGCGATCGGCGGGATCATGATTTGCGATTACTGGGTGCTGCGACGACAGCAACTGAATTTGAAAGAACTCTTCGAACCCAAAGGCAGATACTCTTTTTCCGGCGGTGTGAATTGGCGGGCAATTGCCGCGTTGGTTCTCGGGATTGCGCCTTGCTTGCCGGGATTTCTGCATGCGGCGACCCACGGAAAAATCGCTCCGCCGGAATTTCTCAAGGTAATTTATCAATACGCTTGGTTTGTCACGTTTGGGCTTGGTTTTGTGTTGTACTGGCTGCTGATGCTCGGTCATCCGAGCGTCGCCGCCGATCTTGAAGAGAGGTAACGCGCTCGCGCGTTGATCGTCATGCCTACGCTCGCCACCACCGTCGATGGTTTGAAACTCCCCAACCCCTTTGTGATCGGCAGCGGACCGCCGGGTACGAACGGCAACGTCATCGGCAAAGCGTTTGACGAAGGCTGGGGCGCGGTGATCGCCAAGACGATCTCGCTCGATGCCTCGAAGGTCATCAACGTCCAGCCGCGGTATGCCCGCCTGCGATCCGATAGTGGTCAAATTATCGGTTGGCAGAATATCGAACTGATTTCTGATAGGTCGTTCGACGTTTGGATCGACGAGTTCAAACGCCTGAAAGATAAGTATCCCGACGGCTGCGTCATTGCTTCGATCATGGAGGAATACAACAAGGACCGTTGGTGCGAAATCGTCGAGCGCGTGCAAGCCACTGGCGTGGCTGCGTTCGAACTCAACTTCTCATGCCCGCACGGATTGCCCGAGCGCAAAATGGGCTCCGCGATGGGCCAGGATTGTGCGCTGATGGAAGAAGTTTGTCGCTGGGTGATGAGCGTCGCGAAAATTCCCGTCTGGGCCAAGCTCACGCCGAATATCACGCACATCGACGAAACCGCCATCGCAGCTCTCCGCGGCGGTTGCCAGGGAGTAAGCGCGATCAACACAATTTTGTCCGTGACGAGCGTCGATCTCGACACGCTACGGCCTGAACCGTGTGTGGAAGGGTACAGCACGCCCGGCGGTTATAGCTGTGTAGCCGTGAAACCGATCGCGCTGCGGATGGTGAAGGAATGCGCCGAAGCGATTCGCGCGCACTATCCCGATCGCAGCCTGAGCGGCATCGGTGGAATCGAAACCGGCGCGGATGCAGCCCAGTTCATTCTCCTTGGCGCCGACACGGTGCAGGTTTGTACCGGCGTGATGAAGGTCGGTTACGACTGCGTGAAGAAGATGAAGGACGACTTGCTGGCCTTCATGGACAAGCACAAGTTTGAAACGATCAGCGACTTCAAGGGGCACAGCCTGCAGTACTTCACGACTCACTCAGACCTGGTAAAGCGGCAAGCTGAAGCCCGCGCCGCTGCCAAGGCGAAGACCAGCGGTGTGGTCACGAAGGACACCGAATGGCACGGCGATGCGTTCGTGAAGCAGAGTGATGCGCTGGCGAGTAACTAGCTCGCCGCGGCATCTCAATCGATCCGAACGATCACCTTATCGCCGTCGTAAAAGCCTTCGCCGTCGGCTTGGATCAGAGCGTCGCAGTGTTCGACGAAGTAGCTCAGGAACTGATAGTTAGCTTCGTAGCCAGCATCGTCGATGTCGCCGAGTAGTTGGCAGGCGACGACCATTTTGGTTTGGGCAAGATGGTCGAGGACGTGGCGTTTGTGCGCTGATTTTCCCGGCTTGCCGATGAGTTCGATGAACTCTTCGACTTCGTCGCTCACCATCTCATCGCCACTCAACTCCACCACGATCGGCTGGCGATCAGGATGGTAGACCAACTCCAAATGCGACCAATCGGATGCGGCGGGATCTTCCACATCCAAGTGCACTTCGGGCGCGCGCCCGGCCAGCCATTCCGTAAGCACAGCTGGCGAGGGGAGCTGCGACGCTTTGCAAAACGCCCGGACGTAGTAGCCCATTACGGCGTATTCCGCGGCACTTCGACCGTTTGCCGATCGGGCGAACCGCTGCGCGATTGCACCGAGGGGCCGAGGACGAGCGTGATGTCTTCGTCGTCGAGCTCTTCCTTTTCGATCAGCCGGAACGAGAGCTTGTCGAGCTTCTCGCGGTTGTCGGTGAGGATTTTGTTGGCCCGTTCGGCGGCTTCGCGCAGGATGCGGCCGATCTCTTCGTCGATTCGCTCCATCGTGTGTTCGCTGAAGGTCCGCTGCTGGTGCATTTCGCGGCCGAGGAACGGATCATCATCGCTCATTTTGAAAGCGACCGGCCCGATCTGCTTGCTCATGCCCCAACTGGTGACCATTCGCCGAGCGATGGCCGTGGCCCGCTCGAGGTCGTTCTGCGCACCGATCGTTCCTTCGCCGTACATAATCAGTTCGGCAGCCCGACCGGCGAGTAGCACGACCAACTGATCGCGGAGTTCGCTTTCGCTCATGCTCATCCGCTCCTCGGACGGCAGCATTTGCGTCGTGCCGAGCGTTTGACCGCGAGGAACAATCGTCACTTTGTGAACGCGATGCGCGCCGGGCAGTACCCACGCGAGAATCGTGTGACCCGCTTCGTGATACGCCGTCTTTTCCTTTTCCTTGGCTTGCAAGACTTCTTCCCGCTTCGGCCCGATCAGAACCTTGTCGCGAGCGTATTCGAAGTCCGACATCTCGACCTTGTTCTTATCGAGACGGGCAGCCCAGAGGGCCGCTTCGTTGACGATGTTGCGAATGTCGGCGCCAGTCAGACCAATGGTCAGCGAGGCGAGGACATTGAGATCGACATCATCGCCGAGCGGCACGTCGCGGGTGTGAACTTTGAAAATGTCGACGCGGGCCTTTTGTGTCGGCTTGCCGACGGTGACGTGACGGTCGAATCGGCCTGGCCGCAGCAAGGCGGGATCGAGAACGTCGGGCCGGTTGGTCGCGCCCATCACGATAACGAAATCGGTCTGATTAAAACCATCCATTTCGCTGAGGATTTGATTCAGCGTCTGCTCGCGCTCGTCGTGACCGCCGCCAAGGCCGGCGCCACGCTGCCGACCGACGGCATCGATTTCATCGATGAAGATGATGGCCGGCGAATTTTCTTTGGCATTGCGGAACAAGTCGCGGACGCGACTCGCGCCCACGCCGACGAACATCTGGATAAATTCGGAACCGTTGACCGAGTAGAACGGCACGCCGGCTTCGCCCGCGACAGCGCGAGCCAGCAGCGTTTTGCCCGTTCCCGGTGGGCCGTTCAGCAGCACACCCTTTGGCACGCGGCCACCCAGGCGTTGAAATTTCTTCGGCGTTTTCAAGAACTCGACGATCTCTTGCAGATCGGCTTTCACGCCTTCGACGCCGGCGACATCTTTGAAAGTGATCGCCTGGCGAGAGGCTTCGTAGCGTTTGGCCGGGCTGCGGCCGAAGCCCGAGAAGAAGCCGCCACCCATCATTTGCGATTGCGTGCGGCGCATGAACCACATCACGATCACAAACAAGATGATGGAAACGGCCATCACCATGAAATAAAGGGTGTAGGTCGGATCGCTGTAGGGCTCGGCCTCGACTTGAGCGCCGCTCTTGCGGAGCAACTCGGCAAAGGCGGTGTCCTTGCTCCAATTGGGATCGAGAAAGACAGCGAACTTGCGAGTCGCCTTTTTGGGCGTTTTATCGGCGTTTAGTTGCTGCTCGAGTTGACCCTTTTGGTTCAACTGCGGCGGCAGCAGCGGCGGTTCCTTGAAGATACCTTCGGCCTTGGTTTGGCCCATGGTGACCTGCAAGACATTTTGCGCCGTCAGCTGCTCTTCCAGAAAGCTGACCGGAATCATGGTGACGTCGCGCTTTTGTTGCACGAAAAAGATCGTGCCCACCATCAGCATGATGCCCAGCAAGAGCATCAGCCCCAGCCCTGCGGTGCGCGGCGTTCCTCGCCGGTTTTCGCCGTCGCCATCTTCCTGTTCGTACTTCTCCATAACACCTAAGCTCAAGTTGAGATTGTTCGTCGTTCCATGGTAAGCAGACCCGTCAGCGGGTCTGTGCGGTTCCGCAGGACATTCTATCCACCATGGGGCAAGTTGTGCATCCCGCCGGGGGACGGTTGCGGTTTGTACGCACTTTGCTTGACAACGGCTGCCTCCTGCGTACCCGCAGCGACAACCAGCGTACTCGCAACGATAACTCTGGGTTATCATTGGTGCTTGTCAAATCCCACCCTCTGAGGTCCCTCCCATGCTCAACCGCCGCTTGCTCTGTTTCGCGACGTGCCTGGTCGCGTGTTTGATTCCTGCCGTCACCACGGCCGAGCCGAAGTTGACGATTTTGGCCAACCAAGCGACCGGCGTTTATCAGCCCGGCGATGAAGTGGTTTGGACTATCGAGGTCAAGGATGGCGACAAGCCGGTTTTTGGCGCGGCCACGTATTCCATCCGCCGTGGAGGTTTGATCGAAGTCACCAAGGGGATGACGAAGCCAGGTGCCGAAGCGATTACCATCACTCATCAAGATAAGGACGCTGCGCAGAAGACGCCCGGCTTGATTTTGCTGGATGTAAAGTTCAAGCCCGAGGAAGGCAAGGAAGTGAAGGGTGTTGCCGCTGCGGTTTTTGCTCCCGAGAAGATCGCCGCTTCTTCACCGCCGCCGGATGACTTCGATGCCTTTTGGAAAGCCAAGATCGCCGAACTCGACGCCATTCCGATGAACGTGAAACTCGAGCCGGTCGACATCGGCGATAAGAAGGTCGAGTATTACAAAGTGACGATGGACAACATCAAGGGTAAGAAAATCTACGGCCAACTGGCAAAGCCGGTTGGTGGCGAGAAGCTGCCGGCAGTGCTGACGGTGCAATGGGCCGGGGTTTATCCGCTTAATCGTGGCTGGGTCGTCGATCATGCGAAGCAAGGTCGCCTGGCGTTCAACATCATCGCGCACGATTTGCCCATTGATGAATCGGCCGACTTCTACAAAGAAAAAGCCGCCAAGGAACTGAACGACTATCCCGGCATCGGCAACGAGGACCGTGAGACGAGCTACTTCTTGCCGATGTTTCTCTCTTGCCGCCGCGCGGTCGATTTCATCACGCAACGGCCCGATTGGGATGGCAAGCATCTGCTCGTGCAAGGCGGCAGCCAGGGTGGTTACCAAGCCATCGTGACCGCTGGCATTCATCCCGCCGTGACCGCCTTTGCCGCGAACGTGCCCGCTGGTTGCGATCACACCGGCAAACAAGCCGGCCGTTTGCCCGGTTGGCCAAACTGGGCCAGCCGTGTTTGGCAGAAGAAAGACGAACAAAAAATGCTGACGACATCGCGCTACTTCGATGCGATGAACTTTGCCACGCGAGCAAAGTGCCCCGGCCTGATCGGTCTCGGCCTGGTCGATCCGGTTTGTCCTGCCGAAGGAATCTTTGCCACGATCAACCAGCTGCAAGGTCCGCATGAAGTCGTGATCATGCCCGCCGCCGATCACGGTGGCGATCACAAAGCGTACTACGCCAAGTTTGGGCCGTTTTTGGATAAGTATTTGCACGACAAACAACCCAAAAAAGATGAGTCCTAACGACCTGCTATGGACATCGCCACAGCGCGGCGGCTTAACGCCCGCCGAGTGGCAAGGCGTCATCGACCATCTTTTGGATCGGCTTGCCGAGTGCCTCAATCGAAAGCTGACTCGCGCTGAAAACGCACTGGTCGGCGAAGGAAAGTCACACGGTTTTTGCGCGGAATTTTGGTCCGTGCTTCCCGTTGGTCAGCCCTTAGACTTTCAAGTTCGGGGAGTGTTCGGAGCCTCGAATTATGAAGGTGAAAACGGGCAGTACGTCGGCGTGCAAGGCTGGCTCTATCTATATGTCGCGGGCCGCCGCGTAGCGACAACGGTAGATGGCCGAAATCACATCTTCATGCGATACGCGAAGGCGGATGCAGCAGACGATGACTGGGAAATGAACAACTTCCAAGGTGAAAGCGGTTGGCGATTGCTGGGCTGGTCGATCGACGAGTACGAAGAGTTCGGTGGCTTGGATGATTTTCGGCGGGAACCTAGTGAATAGTTTGTTTGAGCAGAATTGATGAATAGCTTTAGCGATATTTCTCCGCCGGCGAATCGACCGAAGGATGCGACTCCACCACTGCCGCTGCTCGTCACCGGCCTCGCTGGAGTTGCCGGCTATAACGCGTTTCAATTCCTGCGCGCCCGCTTTGGTTCGCAGGTGCTCGCCATTCGCCGTACCGACTATTGGCCTCTCTCTGGCCCCGGCATTATCCCCTGCAACATGGATGACCGCGATGCAATGCGGCGGTTGTTCGACGAGCATCAGTTCGCCGGCGTGTTGCATTGCGAGGGAACTTGCAAGCTGAAGTCGTGCGAGCTCGATCCGGTGATGGCGCGGCGGATCAACGTTCGCAGTATGGAAGTGCTGCTAGAAACGATTGCGGCCAGCGATGTGCGACTCGTGCATCTCTCGATCGATCTCGTATTCTCCGGCACTCGCGGCGGCAATCATCTTGAGGATGATGCAACCGATCCCGTGACCATCTACGGCAAGACGATGGTCGAAGCCGAAGAGCTGATTGCCCGTGAACGACCGAGCGCTGCGATGCTGCGGATCTCGCTACCGATGGGCGTGAGCTTCAACGGCCATGCGGGGGCCATCGATTGGATTCAATCCCGTTTCAAAAAACAAAAGCCCGCGACGCTTTATTTCGATGAGCGCCGCACGCCAACCTACACCGATTGTCTCAGTCCGCTCTTGCTCGACGTCCTCGCACGACGGGAGCTGACCGGCCTGTATCACGCCGGCGGTCCTCTCTCGCTCAGCCTGTATGAAATCGCCCAGGTCGTGAACCGCGTCGGCGGCTATCGGCCGGAAGACCTCATGGGCTGCAACCGCATCGAAGCCGGCCCGCTGCCGCCGCGCGCGGGCGACGTCAGCATGAACAGCAGCCGCCTGGCCACCGCCATCGGCTACGAACCATTCGATCCCTGGCCTTACCATCCCGAGTTCGTGCCAACGCACCGCGAGTGGCACGCCGAGCGGAATGGCGAACAAGGTTCACCAGAACTGCTGGCGGAGATTTTGTATCGGAACCCGGGACGACGGTTGATTTAGGACTCCGTTCCACACCCAGGGCTCCAACGATTGACCTACTTCTTTAAGAGCTCAGCCGCTTCTTTGAGAAGCGCGACCGCTTCGGGCGGAAATGCGGCTGACTCCATGCTCCAGAAGTTCACGGTGCCGGTCGACTCGCCGATCGTCGCTGGCACGTGAACGCTGCTGCCGTAGACGCGCGACATGAACTGCATGTCGAGCGACTTTTGCTCGGCGAGATTCTTGATCACGATCGGCTCTTTCTGCTTCACGTAGTTGCTGATCGCGGTAACGCTGGTGCTGATCTTCTTCCCCGAGCCGCCGATCACTTTGGTGATCTGCGGATCTTGCGCGACGCGAGCAATATTCAACTTATCGCCTTCAATCGCCGTCCAGCACACACGATCGAGTTGCGGCACGGTCTTGCGCAGTTCCAAGCCGAAGGCCATCAGCTTTTCATCCGAGTTCAGCGCTTCCTTGGCCAGCGACTTCAGTTCCGGCGACAAATGCGGCGGCTGCTTCGCGGCGGCCGCGGCAAATTCCATCGCGCGAGACGGCTTGCTGACGACCTTGGTTTCCTCAGCCGGTGTGGCATCGAAGTAACCGATCATCATCTCTTCCCAGGTCTGATCGCCCCAGCGAACGACGGACGTCGGATCAGGATTGGCCAGGTTTTCCTTCGAGTTGTCATACATCGCTTCGCAGCGCAGTCGCGATCCGCGCGGCATCAAAATCGGCTCGGCAAATTCATAGCCGTTCTGCCAGGCGAAGTCGTAGCGGGGAATATCGAGCAAAATCTCTTCCTTGCCATCGGCATACACGGCCGTGTAGCGAAAGCTTTTGCCGCGTAGATGCATGTGCGGAAAGAGGGCGAGTAATTTCATATCGCTGCTGAAAGGATGAATCGCATCGATCTTGTAATTCGCCTCACCAGCGGGAATTCGCAGGCCGCGGTTGCCGGCCTGATCGGTTCCTACTTGATGACGAACGTTCTTCGCATCGGTGAACTTCAGGCCAACGCAGCTACGGTCGGTCTGCGGCACACCGTTGGGGGTGTAGTGCATCTGAAAGACCAGCTTCGAACCGGCGGGAATCAGCTTCGCATGGCCGTCATTCAGCACCAGCGGCCGAGCACCCGGCGCGGTCGCGGTCAGCCATTCGGAATGGACATCGCCCACGTTGCGGCCTTTGCCGTTCATCTGCGCGATGCCAAGAATGATGTGATGCACGATCGCTCGGTTGCCCGGTCGGCACTCGGCTGCCGTCACCCATTTGTCTTCGGTGAAACCGGGATCGACTTGAAAATACTGATACTTCACCTCTCCCTTGGCGGGAATATTTGCCGGCTTGTCCGACATATAAACGACCAAGTCGGGCTCGCCGATTTGCCAACCCTCGGTGAACTTCGGCGGCGTCGGCAGCAGAGCGACATCACCCTGCGGAGCGCCGTGGTCGACCCATTGCTTGATGAGTTGCTTCTCTTGATCGCTCAGGCGGGCGTCGTTGCGAAACTTGCCGTGCGCCGGATTGGCGTGCCACGGCGGCATGCGATTGTCGGCCGTAACTTCGGCAATCATTTCCGCCCAGCCGACCGCTTCGTCATAGCTGGTGAGCGAAAACGGCCCGATCTCGCCCGCGCGATGGCAGTTCACGCAGCGGTCGTTGAGAATCTTCGCGATGTGCTGCGTATAAGTCACCGGGCTCTTTTCATCCGGCTTCAGCTTCTTGCCAATCAAACAGCCGACCGGCTCGGCGTGCGAGATCTCAGGATTCTTGCCGGCGAGGAGCGCGGCAATCGCATCGCCCAGGTAATCATGCTCAGCCTTCGGTCGAGCTTTGCCATAGGTGAATTGATCGTCGATGCGGCCCTGATAACGGACAATCCGCTGTTGATCGAGCACCACAATTTCCGGCGTGCGGGTGGCCTTCAGTTGATCGGCGACCACGTTGCCGGCATCCTTCAGCAGCGGATATTCAATGCGATGGTCCTTTGCAAACGCAGCCATTTCCGACAGTGCATCTTGCTGATTCGCAAAGATGCCCCACACGGCGACGTCTTTCCCTTGCTTTTCGGCAATGGTCCGCAGCGTCTCGGCATATTGCCCAGCGAGGGGGCATTCACAACCAAGGAACGCCAGCACCAGGACCTTTTGCTCCTTCGCATCGGCAAACGACCAACTCTTGCCGCGAAAATCCTGCAGCGAGAACTCTTTCACAGGTTTGCCAGCGGGTGCGGCATCCGCGGCGAGGCAGTTCCCAGCACCCAGCACGGCCACGCACAGGCCTGCCATCATTCTCAGAACTCGATTCATTCGAAGCATTTCCAATTACCCCTGCGAAAAGATCGATCCGTCGCCGCCGTCCGATTCCTAGCGATATAACCTCAGCCGCTCAACTTAGGTTTCGTCCAGCGATCAAATCAAGGCCGAAAGGCGGGAACTTTGCTCGGCAACCGACCTTGAGGGAGATTATTGCTCAACTGAACAAGTCATCGCCAACACATCCTCAAATAAACCAACACACTTCATCATATAGTTGTGAACTTCCAACTTAGGTCCGCCGCTGAGCGCAATCGTAACCGTTCACGCCAGCGCTCATTTGGGAGGGCGAGGCAGATCCCTTTAATAATCCTGCTCCCCTCGCCCCGCTTCGGGGAGAGGGGCTGGGGGTGAGGGGTTAAACCGAAGCGAGAGCCCGTGCTCTGCTAATGAGCACGCGCTGCGCACTGCCAACCAGTTCCCCAGAAAATTGAGTTCAAACTCAGATCAGCCCCTCTCCCCGAGCGGGGCGAGGGAGTCTGGCGGTTTCCGGTGACGCCCCCCTTTCATACCCCCGGAATATAACAAGCCATACAAAAAGCTGTTTCTTGCGCAAATCATTACTTAGAAATACTTAGCGACAAGAACCGCCTGCAATATGGCGTTCCAAATATCGCACTTTATTGCCACTCTTTTGGGTGGCACCAAGTTAACTAGGGACGCTGTTGGCGAGCGACGGGAGGGCGAGGCTCCTGCCGAGCCGCTAAGGTGGAACTGTGAGGGCCGCCAGCGCCTGCTTTCAACCGCCGCGGCTCGGCGGGAGCCTCGCCCTCCCGAGATCAGCGACGGAAACCAGAGTCGCAACGGAGTGGGATTCGCGGGCCGCTTACGTACTGGAATTCACCCGCACCGGCAGCCCATAATCACACCTTCCCGCGGCGGCCCCGGGTACTCCCGGTGATAACCCGGATACTCCCGGTGATAACCCGGATACTCCCGGCAATAACTCGCCGATCCCCTCCTACGCTTGTGCAACTCCTGCTGGAGCCTGTTGGCATGCTCACGACTGTTCGTTCGCTTCTCGCCATCGCGTTCGTATTTCTGCTCGGCGGCATCGCCAGTGCTCAGCAGCTCGAACTGAAACCGGGCGATCACATCTGCATCGTCGGCAACACGCTCGCCGAGCGGATGCAACACGTCGGCTGGCTCGAGACTCGGCTGCATGCCCGCTACCCGCAGCATCAGCTGGTCTTTCGCAATCTCGGTTACTCTGCCGATGAGCTCACTACGCGGCTCCGCTCCAAAGACTTCGGCACGCCCGATGAATGGCTCCGCGGCGAAGCAAAAATCCCGCAGCCCGATAAGCTCAACAAAGATGCCCCGGTCCGCCAGAACCGCTTCGAGCTGACGAACACCAAAGCTGACGTCATCTTCGCGTTCTTCGGCTACAACGAATCGTTCGCAGGGCAGGGGGGGCTCGAAGCTTTTAAGAAGCAACTCGCCGATCAGATCGATCATTGGCGAGCACAAAAATACAACGGCAAGAGCGCGCCGCAGATCGTGCTCTTCTCACCGATCGCACACGAAGATCTCGAAGATCGCAACTTGCCCGATGGCAAGGAGAACAACGTCCGCCTGGCGCTGTACACGAAGGCGATGGCCGAAGTCGCCACAGCCAAAGAGATCGTCTTTGTTGATCTCTTCGCGCCGTCGCAACAAGCCTACGCTGCCAACAAAGAGCCGCTCACCATCAACGGCATTCACTTGAACGACCTCGGCGATTTCTACATCGCTGCCGCTGCCGATGCTGCCCTCTTTCCTGGCCGCACCACTGCCGTGCAAGATCCCAAGGCGCTCGAGCCGCTGCGCAAAGCAGTCGTCGACAAGAACTTCTACTGGTTCCATCGCTATCGCACGACCGACGGCTTTTCGGTCTACGGCGATCGCGCGTTCCTGCGTTTCACGGGCGGTCAATCGAACTACGAAGTCGGTCAGCGCGAGCTCGAAGTGCTCGACGTGCAGACAGCGAACCGCGACAGCCGAGTGTGGGAAATCGCTCAGGGAAAGAAAGTCGAACTGGCCGAGACCAATCTCCCGCCGTTCATTCCGGTCGTCAGCAACAAGCCCGGTCCGCTGCCGGGCGGCAAGCACTTGTTCCTCGACGGCGAAGATGCCATTTCGCGGATGACGGTGCACAAAGATCTGAAGGTTGAGCTCTTTGCCTCGGAAGCCGATTTTCCAGAGCTGGCCAGCCCGGTGCAGATGGCCTTTGATCCACGCGGCCGGTTGTGGGTCGCGGTCTGGCCGACCTATCCGCACTGGAAACCGACGGAGCCGATGAACGACAAGCTCCTCATTCTGGAAGACACCAACGGCGATGGCCGGGCCGACAAATGCACGCCCTTCGTCAGCGACATTCATAACCCGACCGGCTTTGAATTCTGGAACGGCGGCGTGATCGTGGCGATGGCGCCGGACATTCTCTTTCTCAAAGACACCGACGGCGACGATAAGGCCGACGTGCGCATCTCGCTGCTGCACGGCCTCGACACTGCCGATACGCATCACACCTCGAACAGCTTCACGCTCGATCCGGGCGGCGCGCTTTATTTTCAAGAAGGGACGTTCCATCACACGCAGGTCGAGACTCCCTGGGGTGCGCCGCGGCGCGTCGCCAATGGCGCGGTCTTTCGCTACGAACCGCGGGCTCAGAAGTTCGACGTTTACGTTTCGCACGGCTTCGCCAATCCGCACGGTCACGTCTTCGACAAATGGGGCGAAGACGTTGTGATCGACGGCACGGGCGCGGTTCCCACGCACGGCGCCCTCTTCTCGGGCCACGTCAACTATCCCAACAAGCACGCCGGCCCGCCGCATGTTTATCAACAGCGAACGCGCCCCTGCTCGGGACTCGAGATTCTCTCCAGCAGTCATTTTCCTGAAGAGTTTCGCGGCAACCTGCTCGTGCCGAACGTCATCGGTTTTCAAGGGATTCTACAGTACAAGGTCGACGACACCGGTTCGAGCCTGACGGCCACCGAAGTCGAGCCGATCGTGTCCAGCAGCGATCCCAACTTCCGCCCCGCCGATATCGAAGTTGGCCCGGATGGCGCCATCTATTTCACCGATTGGCACAACCCGATCATCGGCCACATGCAGCACAACTTGCGCGATCCCAATCGCAATCGCACGTATGGCCGTGTCTATCGCGTCACGCACAAGGGTCGCCAACTGGTAGAAGCCCCACGAATCGACGCCAAGCAGACCATTCCGCAGTTGCTCGAAGTGCTGAAGCACCCCGACGATCGCGTTCGTTATCGCGCTCGCCTCGAACTGAGCGCGCGGCCGACCACCGATGTGATTCCCGCCGCCAATCAGTGGTACCTGTCACTCGATAAGAAAGATGTGAGCTACGAACACCACATGCTGGAAGCACTGTGGCTGCATCAGCACCACAACATCGTCGATCTGCCGCTGCTGAGGCGCGAGCTCGCTTCGCCCGAGTTCCGCGCGCGGGCTGCCGCCGTTCGCGTTCTCTGCTATTGGCGCGATCGAGTCGATGAAGCGCTGCCGTTGCTGTTTACCGCGGCTGGCGACGAACATCCGAAGGTCCGCCTCGAAGCCGTTCGTGCAGCGAGCTTCTTTACGGTGCCCGAAGCGGCCGAAATTGCTCTGATCGCTGCCGAGCTACCCACGGATGACAAGCTGACCTACGTGCAGAGCGAAACGATGAAAACCTTGAAGCCGATCGTCGATGCTGCCGCAGCCGCGGGGCAGAAGATCACTTTCAAGACTCCGGCCGGCGCTCGCTACTTTCTGCGTAATCTTTCGAACGAAGCACTGCTGAAAGAACCGCGCACGCGAGAAGTCTTCACCGAGTTGCTTTATCGCCCGGGTCTGCGCGACGAACAGCGACAAGAAGCCGTCGTTGGTCTTTCGAACATGGAGAAGAAGCCGCAACTGCGAGTCGTGATGGACGGCATCGCCGAAATCGATCGCCGCGGCGCGAATGTCGATACCAGTGTGATTTTCGATCTGATCCGCTTGCTCACCAGTCGCAGCGCTGCGGAACTCGCGCCGGTTCGCGCGGAGCTCGAAGGGCTCGCGATCAAAGCGAAGCAACCACTGCTCCGCCAAATCGGTT
Source organism: Anatilimnocola floriformis (assembly GCF_024256385.1). Classification (NCBI taxonomy): domain Bacteria; kingdom Pseudomonadati; phylum Planctomycetota; class Planctomycetia; order Pirellulales; family Pirellulaceae; genus Anatilimnocola; species Anatilimnocola floriformis. The sequence goes on along the minus strand of NZ_JAMLFW010000001.1, from coordinate 1,360,905 downwards.
ACGTCGCGCTGATCCAAGTCGACGACGAAACGACCAAGGCTTGGAAGCTAGCCAGCGGTGATGTGAAACGGCTGCAGGATTTTGTCGCTGCCGTGCCGCTCGTTTCCGATCCGAATTTGAAAGCCAGTTTGTATGCTCAGATCGAGCCGCTGCTCAAGGGCTTGCCGGCGAACCTCGCCGATCCGAAGCATGCCGGCAAGGGAACCTTCGGCCGTTACATTCGCGTCGAACTTCCCCGCCGCGGCACGCTGACGCTGGCCGAAGTGGAAGTTTATTCGGGCGATCAAAACATCGCACGTCAGGGCAAAGCATCGCAAAAGAACACAGCCTACGGCGGCGATGCCCCGCGGGCCATCGACGGCAAAACTGACTCCAGCTACGGCAGCGGTACGCAAACCCACACCCAGGAAAATGGCGATTCGCCCTGGTGGGAAGTCGATCTCGGTGATGAATATCCGATCGATAGCATCGCGGTCTTCAACCGGGCCGATGAACTGAGTAGCCGGCTCGAAGGCTTCACGCTGCGAGTGCTCGACGCGCAACGGAACGATGTGTGGAAGCAAGAGAAGATCGCGGCGCCGAAGCTCAGCAGCCGTTTTGAACTCGGCGGCGGAGGCCCGGAAGGCGTGATCCGCCATGCAGCCATGCAGGCTCTCGCGCAGATCCGCGGTCAGGAAGCAAAAACGTTTGGACTCCTCGCGCCGTTCCTCAAATCGGCCGATGATCGCACTGCGGCCATCCGTGCGCTGCAACGTTTGCCGCGCTCGGCTTGGCCGAAGGAAAGTGCGCCGGAGTTGCTGCAAGAAGTAGTGACGTATGTGAAGAGCGTACCGGCCGCGAACCGCACTTCGCCGGCGGCGCTCGACGCGCTCGAATTCGCCGACGCGCTCGCTTCGCTCCTGCCTGCCGACGCGGCGAAGAAGTCTCGCGCCGAACTCAGCGAGCTCGGCGTGCGGGTGATTCGCCTCGGCACGGTCTTTGAAAAGATGTCGTTCGATAAAGATGTGCTCGTCGTTCGCGCCGGCAAACCGGTGGAGTTCGTGCTCGAAAACTCCGACCTCATGCCGCACAACTTCGTCATTCTGCAGCCCGGCAAACTCGAAGAGATCGGCTTGCAAGCCGAAGCTAATTCGCAGAAGCCCGAGTTCGCGGCCCGGCAGTTCGTGCCGAATTCGCCGCTCGTGCTGCTCGGCAGCAACTTGCTGCAGCCGCGAGCGACTCAACGGTTGAGCTTCACGGCGCCGAAGAAGCCGGGCGTTTATCCGTACGTTTGCACGTATCCCGGTCACTGGCGACGGATGTACGGCGCGCTGTACGTCGTCGAAGATCTCGACGCTTATCAGGCCGATCCGGAAGGTTATCTCGCGGCGAACAAGATCGAGCCCAGCGATCCTCTGCTGGCCAGCAATCGCCCGCGCACCGAATGGAAGCTGGCCGATCTCGGTCCCTCCGTCGAACAGATGAAAGGCCGTTCGTTCGCGACCGGCAAGCAGATGTTCACGGTGGCAAATTGCATTGCCTGTCACAAGGTCGACAACGTCGGCAATGCATTTGGTCCGGATCTGACGAAGCTCGACGCGAAGCTGACGCAACTCGACGTGCTCAAGGAAGTCCTCGATCCATCGGCCAAGATCAACGAGAAATTCCAGACGGTGCAACTGCTCCTCACGAACGGCCAGGCCAAGACGGGCCTTGTGCTGGAGGAAACGCCCGACTCGCTGAAGTTGATCGAGAACCCGCTGGCGAAAGCCGAGCCGATCACGATCAAGAAGAGCGAGATCGAGGAACGGCAACTATCGAAGGTCTCGATCATGCCGAAGGGCTTGCTCGACAAACTAACCAAGGAAGAAATTCTCGACCTGATCGCGTTCGTGCATGCCCGCGGCAACAAACAGCACCCGCTGTTTGGCGCTGGTGGCCATCAGCACGATCACGCTCATTAAGATCGCGTAGCACGACGACAACGTAGCTGAATTCGCCAGAATTCAGAACCGGGCAACGGATCGTCACCAGCTGAATTCTGGCGAATTCAGCTACAGTCGATTCCTCGCATGCAGCCTGTCAAAATCGGCGTCGTCGGTCTCGGGCGTTTCGGGCGACTGCATGCGTTGACGTTGGCGAAGTTGGCCGAAGCGGAACTCGTCGGCCTCGTCGCGCGGCGGCAGGAAAGCCTGGCCGCAGTGGCGAATGAGTTGCCCGGCGTGCGCGGCTGGACCGATCTATCGCGCGCGATTGCCGAATCCGATGCCGAAGCGTGGGTTGTCGCCTGCTCGACGGCAGAGCATGTGGCCGTGACGAGTGCGCTGTTACGGGCCGGCAAATGCGTGCTGCTGGAAAAGCCGATTGCCGATAATCTGGCGGACGCTCAGCAACTCTCTTCGCTGGTGAAAGCCGATTCCAGCAACCTGATGCTCGGCCACATCGTTCTTTTCAACAGCGAGTTTCAGCAACTGCGTGAAGTGGCGGCCACTCGCGGCCCGATTCATTTCATCGACTGCGTCCGCCATCGGCCGGCTGAGACGGTCATGAAGTTTCCCGGCGAGAATCCACTGTTCGCCACGATGGTTCACGATCTGTACGCGGTGCAAGCTTTGCTCGGTAACTCAGAGCCGGCGCGATTCAGCTCGCAGTATCATCGCACTTCGCGCTGCGAGATCGATCTGGCGCTCGCGCAACTAACTTGGGCCGACGGCCCGATTGCTTCGTTCGCGGCTTCTTATCTCACGCCGTCTGGCATGCCGCCGCGTGGCTTCGACCGGATGGAGGTTTTCGGCGCAGGTTGGTCGGCGCGGATCTCGCCGAATCCGCGGCCAATCGAAGTGTGGGACGAGCGCGCTTCTTGGCCGCTGGCTCTCGAGATTCGAGCAGGGCAGGGGAGTGCGACGGGAATGATGGCCGAGGAGCTGCGTTGTTTTTGCCGAGTAGTGCGCGGCGAACAGGCGGTTCCTGCCGGAGCCACCTTTGCCGATGCGATGCAGGTGCAAGGTTGGATGGAGCGACTCGCTGCGATCGCTCAATAAAACTCGGAGAGAGATGATGTGGCGTTTTCTATGGTTGATTTTCCTGGCGACAACATCGCTCTCTGCTGCGGAACCGCTGAATTGGCAGAAGGTCACCGCCGACGCCGGTTGGCAGCCGCGCGATTCGCAGGGCGAGGTTGTCTTCAAGGATCAGCTCTGGATCTTCGGCGGTTGGTTCGATTCCTTCCACGAGCCGCCGCGCGATGTGTGGAGCTCGACCGACGGCAAAGCGTGGAAGCTCGTGGAGAAAGACGCGCCGTGGAAACACAGCGACCTGCCGATGACGCTGGTCTTCAATGACCGCATGTGGTTCATGGGAGGCTGGTATAAGGGCCGCTTGCCGGGACATTCGGCAAGTAGCGAAGTCTGGTCCTCGGCGGATGGCAACAAGTGGGAACAAGCGACCGCGACGGCTGGTTGGACGCCGCGGATCGCCGCTGGGTCCGTCGTGTTTCAAAATAAAATGTGGGTTCTCGGCGGCACCGAGAACTACTACTTCGGCGACGACAAGAGTTTGAAGAACGACGTCTGGTATTCCGCTGACGGCAAAGCGTGGAAGCAAGCGACGGCCGATGCGGGCTGGTCGCCGCGTGCTTATCACCAAGCCGCGGTGCTTGGCAACAAGATTTATATTTTTGGCGGCGGCAGCTATGTGCCCAAGTATCAAGCCGTGAACGACGTCTGGTCGTCGGACGACGGCGTGCATTGGCAGCAAGAAACCGCCGCAGCGCCGTGGTCGGCCCGGCTGTGGTTTTCAACGGCGGTCTATCGCAACAAGATCTGGGTCATCGGCGGCTGGTCGAACAATCCCGCGAAGAATTGGAACGATGTGTGGTACTCGGCGGATGGCAAGGAGTGGAAAGAGCTCAAAACCGAAACGAAGTGGAAGGAACGCCACGAGCACAGCGCTTTTGTGTTTCAGGACAAATTGTGGATCGCTGGTGGCCATGCGCAGCCGCTGAGCAGCGAGGTTTGGTCGCTGGAACTGCCAAAGGATTGGACCGGGACCGGAGAATAACTCGCTCAAGAAACGCCACAGGGCTGATGCTTACGCACCAGTCCTGCGACGACGGCGTGGGTCTGACTTACTTTGATTCGATGACGACTAGTTGGTGGCTTCGGCAGGAGCAACTTCAGCAGCCGGGGCTTCGATCGTCCCTTCGGCAACTTGCGTCGGCGTGACGCGGACATAGCCCATGGCGCGGATGACTTCGAGAATCTCGCTGCAGGTGGGGAACATGCGGCCGTTGGCTCGCTTGTAGGCGTCCATGGCTTGCATGAATTCGATTTCTTCGCCCGAGTAGTCGCGTTCGCAGGTGGTGGGGTCGATTTGGCGGCGGCGCGGAGCCTTGCGGCGTTCGGTGGGAGTGGCGGCGCGGCGTTCGACGGCGACGGGAGTGCTCTCTTTACGGCGGTCTTCCTTGGTCCGGCGGTCGCTAGAGCGGCGGTTCATTTCGACTTCAGCAGTATTGGTCTTGGGCACAGTATCACCTGACGCGAAGGGAGACGGGGAAGGGTTCGAGTGGCTGCAGCCTTGAGGGTTAAGGCAGCGTGGCAGGAACAAAAGAAGATTTCGTCCTGACGGCCTGGCAAAATAGACCGGTCAGTGAAAATGTTCGGTCAGGCTGAAGATGCCGGATAGTAGGGCGTATGGCGGCTGGCGAAGGGCTACGGTTGAAGGGGTGCGGGTGGTAGGGGTTGTAACACAGAGGCTCGCCCGCGGCCGCCGAAACGATGATTCTCCCGCTTATGCGGATTCGCTAGAGTGAGTAACGGGCAGAGTACTTATCAAACAATCCTATGACCAATCCTACGTCTCCGAATCGCAACTGTCGTCCGCAATTCACTCTGCGATTGCTGCTGATCATCACGGCAGTGATTGGCATTGGCTTGATGGTCTATCGCTGGCCATGGACGGCGGAAACTTCTCTGGGCAAAGCAGAGGGCTGGGCGCGCAGTGCGGAAGGCAAATTCCTGCCCGGTAGCAAGGATTATGAGATCGTTCGCCGCAACGTCTATCGGCGCGATTGGCGCGGCCAGGCCGTGAAGCATGGTTTGGAGCAAAGTTTTCGTAATGGCGAGCTATGGCAAGAAGCTCACTACTACGATGGCGTGTTGCATGGACCGCGGCGAGTCTGGGATTGGAACGGCGAGGTCGCGGTTGAAGCAAACTATCGCGCTGGCGTGTTGCACGGACCATACCGAACGTTTGGCTTGTGGCCCTTTGAAGGTCGATACGATGCCGGAAAGTGGGACGGCGAATGGCGCGGAGTGGTTACCCACGGAGCGTCACCCCTGGTCCCGCCCATTGAAATGTTTATGAGTGAGGCTGGCTTGCCTGAACTTGATTCGCACATCTTTCTCCTCGGCCCACCGCTCCGCCCTATGGAGACCGTCACCAACTATCGCCAAGGCAAACTTCATGGCAAAACGCTATGGCGAACACTGGAGGGCGAACTGCTGAACACGGCTGAGTATGCCGATGACAACCTCGTTGCCTGGAACGGCCAACCGATTGTGGCGCAATTTCTGGAGTGGCTGGGGACTTTGAACGATCCAACGCTCGTCAGTCAGTTTGCTGCCGCGACCGCAGGAACCTGGCAACAGCAGCCACCCTACAACCGGCTGACCTTCGACATTGATCACTCCTCACTCGCGCTGAGAATTGCTGTCGATGGCGTGCGTGTTAACCAGACCCTCGAAAGGCGCGGCTCGCTCGCGGCAAGTCTGTGTGAGCTAGCCGCCAATCAAGGTTGTGGTTTTGACTACCGCTACGGCGGACTCTGGATGGTGCCGCGCGAGATCGATCCATCGCCGCCGTTTATCGATCCAACGGGTGTGCTGCAGATCGAGTTTCCGATGGGGAGCCAGGCCGCACAGGACTGGCGTGCGGTCATTGACGTGCAGAAGAACTCAGAGACTCCCCAAACTTGCATCGCTCAATTGCTCGCCGGTACCGCGATTGTGTATCAAGATCGAACCGATGATCCCACCGTTGTGCGCCCCGACCTTGTCTTGGGCTCAGTGCTCTTCCGACGGAGCCGCCGCGATGCGCTGGCTTATTTACTCTATCAATCGGATCGCAAGTGCGAACTAGAAAACGGCGTGCTCGTGATTCGCATGCGCGAGGGTCATGAGCAGGCCACGGAAAATACCAAGCCATTTGAGTGGTGATTTACTGATTTTCCCAGCGGGCCTTCACTGGCCCGACACTTCCCTGCCAGCAATCTGGCGAGTTGGAAACATACGTGAATGTCACTTCAAATACGCCGCGATTCGCAAGGTCGGGAAACTGCATCACATCCAACTGCAAATCGAATCGGGCAATCGCGCCCGGTTGCAGGGGCGTGGGAGTTGGCGGCAAGGGAGAAGGTATGGGGCCGGCGTAGCGTACACGCTGGCCGTCGAGAGTCAGGTGAGTATCCCAGGGCATGAGGAGCGAGGAAGAATCGACGGTCAGCGGCTGATCGTGATTGTTCCGCACGGCCAGGGTGACTGTCATCGGTTCACCGGGGCGGTTGACGTTCGTCGCTGCGGTGAGCTTCACTTGCACCTGACCGTCGGCGCTTGTCGTCCAGGGTGTTTCACTGACGAGCATTTCCCGCAGACTTTGGTTCACGCGCGCTTGTTCTGTCTGCAGCTGATTTGTAAGTTGTCGCAGTTCCGCAACAGCCTGCTCGGTCTGCTTACTTTGGTCGTGCAGCGAAGTCGCTTCCTGCGCGATTCGCACCGTTTCCCACCGGTTCCAGAGCGCTAGAGCGAGTACCGCGAAGAGGAGCAGCGGCCAACCGAGGAGTTGTTTCATAGCGAGTAGCTTGAGATGCGGCGCGAAGCAGTTATCCGATAACAAGATAACGAGCAAACTGCCGCAGGCGCTACAACTGGGGAGCAAGAAAGCTCGTGAGTGCGCAAAGAACTAGAGCGTTGGCGCTGCCATGGTGGCATCGCACGGAGAATCTAGCGTCAACACTAGGCGAGATCGAGCATCTCGCCGTAAGGCTGAATCGCCTGGGGCGGGGTGTTGCGAGTATCTTTCTTGCCCGAGGGAATCGTCCGCAGTAGCGCGTCGAGGGCGACTTCGAACGATTCGCGGATGGGACGGATACCGGGGGCGTATTGTTCGACCTGACCGACGTTCAGCGTGTCGACCTGGGGCCACTGGGCGGTATTCGACCAAGTGGCGATCGAAGCCATCTGCCGGAGGGCTTCCGCTTCTTCGGCCGTGGGTGGCGTGCGCGGGGGAAGGCGCTCGGGATGAACGACGATGGCTGGAGGCGCCTTCTTCGGCGATTCGGCGGGGATCGTCGCTCGGTTGGGATTAGCGATCGCGAGGCCGTTGCCATTGCCCTTGTTGCGCGGGGCTGGATCGCGGGCGATTGGCTGTCGGCCGCCGCGATTCGCAATCAACACGCCGATGCCGACGACGATCAGCACGGCGGCGGCCGTGGCGACGAGCGGAAACCAACTGCGACGCGGGGCAGGGGGGAGGGGCGGGACGATGACCGGCGTGTTGTATTCGCTGAGCACGCGAGTACCGAGTTCCGGCGACAGAGTCTCCTGCAGCGAGGACGCTGTGCGATGGCTCAAAACAGCGAGGCCACGAAAGAGGCTCTCATGATCAGCGAGCAATTCGCGGCAGTCGGCACAAGTGGCCGCGTGCGAAGTGAGCGCAGCATCGGTGTGCGGCGAGCGGCGCTCGTCGAGGATGTCGTTCAAGCGATCTTCGAAATCAGTGCACTTCATGAGATGCTCCTTCGACGATGCCCCGTTGCCGCAGTCGATCGACCAGGCCGCGGCGAGCCCGGTGTACCCAGGTTTTGACGGTGCCCAGCGGCACCTCCATCGCCTCGGCGATCTGGTCGTAACTCATTTGATGTTCGTGAAACAAAACAAAGGCCTGCCGATAGTCCTCGCGGATGTGCTCGAGGGCCAGCGACACTTCCTCAGCCAGGTGCTGAGCGCTCTGCTGTTCAGGCCGGCTGTCGGCGACCTGCTCGGGCAAAACTTCGCCGGCCGGACGACGCTTGCGAGTGGCAAGGGCCGTGCGGCAGCGGTTGCCGGCAATCGCCAAAAGCCAAGGTTCGAAGTCTCGGCCTGGATCCCAACGATGCAAATTCTTCAGCACCCGAACGAAGGTCTCCTGCGCGGCATCTTCGGCGTCCTGGCGTTGATTGAGCATGCGGAGGCAAAGTCCAAAGACTTGCCCACGAAAGCGGTCGATCAAAGCGAGCATGGCGTGCTGGTCGCCCCGCAAACAAAGGGCGACAAGCGGCCGGAGCTCGTCTGGCAGCGGTCGAAGGCTGACCGGCGGAGGCTTCGTCATGCAGTGATACTCCGCCAGGGGGAAAAGAGTTTCACGAGCCGTCCCTGGCTATGGCCGCAGGTTAAGAAAATACTGTGGGCAACTGACGGGTATTCTAGTCGAAAGCCCCAATCTTGCCGATAGTTGCCGTCAACACGCCAAAATTGCCCAAGAAATGCGATGGGCCGGCTGTGGCCGGCCCTGGGTGATCGCTGAGAAACCGCGAGCTTGCTTACCGGCGGTTGAACAGCTTTTTAAGCATGTCCGAAGCTGCTTCACGAGAATCCTTGGCCTGTGCGACTGCCCGTGGCGGCAGCTTGCCCGGCGACTTCTTATCGGGCCGCTTGGTTTCGTCCGCCTTCAGCTCGGTGGTCTCTTGATTTTTATCGGGCGACTCCTTTTCGGTCGCCTGCGCCGCTTGCTCACCCACAATATCGGCGACCGTGCCGGTGGCCGTATCGTCGACGCGAAACTGGCGAGTTTCGGTGCGAGCTTTTACATCGGCTTCGTCCAGCCAAGCCGTAACATCGCTGAGATCGCTGCTCGAGGCCGAGGCGGTCGATTGCACGATCCGCGTGGCCGCATCTTTGATGTCCGAAACTTTGGCCTTCTTGATACGAGCTGCTGTGTGCTCGATCAGCATTTCGAACTCAAGCGGCCCAACCTTCACCATGTCGCCATTGAGCAGCACGGTATCGCCCGTGATTTTTTCGCCATTCACGAACGTGCCGTTGCGGCTGTTCAGATCGCGAATGACGACTTCCGAATCGGTCGTGAGAATCACGCAATGCCGCCGACTGACGGCTTCGCTTTGCGGCTTCAAATGACAGTCGTCGTTGCGACCGATCAAGCATTTCGGAGCCGGAAGCTTAACTTCCTTGCCCGCGTGAGATCCCTTCAACAGCTTGAACTTGACCTGCATAAATCGCCTTTCTGCGCGGCTTGCCGAGCAGTGACTCACTGTGAGAAGTGCGCCAAAACCGCAAACCAACGTTGCAACTCGCTAGCATCCGCCGCGTTCGCTGTACGAAGATCAAGAGCGTAAAGCACTTGCCGCCTTCCACAGCGAATTTGGTTGTACAAACCCTGCCTGGGCCAATTTCGCGGGTCGCCGCTAACGTAAGTTATGGCCCCCGTGTTCGTTGCACACTGGGGATTATCGTCACCAAGTACCCCGAATTGCAACTGCTAAACCCAGTGAATTTCTTGCAAAGTTCACGAAAAAGTCAAACTGTCACGAAGGCGTCAACGTTTCGCCGTCCATTTAGGGCAGCCGAACTTCCCTTCGCGAATCTGTGCCGCAACCTCCAGCTCGGCGGGTTGCAGAACAGATTCGCCCACCGTGAGTTGCAAACGGTGCGCCAGGCGTCCCAGCCATGCCGAACGGAGGTCGCTCAGTTCGGGGGAGCCCGACGCCAATTCGCGGATACCCGAAAGCTCGGGGGCGACAGACGACGTACCGAGCAGAACACTCCCATGCTGCAATACACGCGACTGATGCCGCCGCTGCGCACTGCCGCAAATCTTGTGCGCGCCGAGCAGGACATCTCCTCGGCTGCGCCGTTGGAAGCAGAGAAACGGCTCAATTGCGCCAAGCCCGAGCAACTCTTCGCCGGCACACAGATGCGCGGCGATGTTCCAATCGCTTAACACCTCAATCAGGCTTTGATGCGCGACGTCGTAAAGTTCGGCTGCCGACGCGCCAAAACGCTGTCCCACCGGCGCTACCAGGCTGTATGTCAATTCGTGATCATGCAAGATCGCGCCGCCGCCACTCGCGCGGCGAACCACTGTGCAATCCTGGCTCGCACTGTGTCGAGATCGATCAGCCAGAGTTTGAAAATAGCCCAGCGAGAGCGTCGGCTCCTGCCACTCATAAAAGCGGAGTGTTATGTCAGCGCTGTTGTCGCCGATGAGCAAAGCTTCGTCGACGGCCATATTCCAGGCCCCCGCAGCGGGCGGGGAGATGATGAGACGGAGCACGTATCAAAAGCCCTGTACGCTTGGATGCGACTAATTCCAGAGTTTTCGCAAGTCAGCGGCAGTTGCGACAACAGCGGCTTGATCGAGAACCTTCTCCAGCAAGGCGGTGTCTGCGAGGGCATCGATTTCCGGCAACAGGCCGTTCGCAGCGTCGCCGAAACGAACTTGCAATAGTCGAAGAATGCCACGTTTCAGAAATTCACGACCTTCTTCGCGGCCCTCTTCGCGGCCCTCTTCACGGCCCTCTTCACGGCCCTCTTCACGGCCCTCTTCGCGGCCTTGCGCGAGCCCAAGGATCAGCCCTTCGGCACGTCCATCTTCTTTCGCCAGCCGTTCAATGCTCGTGACGTAGGGCATTTGTTTGGTCTCCTGAATCTCAAATACTTGGTGCTGGAATGGCCGAGCCAATTCCGGCGGCAGTTCAATCACCCAATCAATCAAACGAAACAAGGAGCGGATCGCATCTGCCGATAATCCGCGCTCGAACAAATTCCGCACCAACCGCACTTTCCAATTGTAGCGCGACTGGTCATCCCGTTTGTTCTCGACTGCTTTGATATGAGCCAGTACGAACCAAGCGAACGGATTGTCACTCCGTTCAAGTTCGTCCGCCCGCGTTGCCTCGCGAAGCAACTTCACAATCGGAAAGCGAAACTCGGTCGAACAACCCCCACAGTTCTCGCCGGAAAACCGCCGGCGCCCAGTTGGGATTCTCATCGGCGAGCACGGCCAAGCTGACGACCGGTTTATTATACCTCTCAACCAGCCGGCAGTTGTAGACAAACATCCGCTGGGCAAAGGCTGCCTCTTCCTGGCCTTGGACTTCAACGTGGATCAGCACCCACTCGGGCTCACCGCTCAATCGCCAGACTTGCACCAACTTGTCAACGTACCGCCGGCCATCTTCGGCATCCGGCGTAATTTGCTGCAACTCTTTGTCGAGCGTTTCGTAACCGCGTGACCAGTCGATTTCGTCATGCATCACAGGAAAGAAGAGGGCAATGAACGACTGCAAATAGCCGTCGAGTGCTTCTTTCCAGGGGCTGTCGAAATCGACCATCAGGCACCGAGGCTACGCAGTTGCTGGAGTCCACTTGATGATCGGCTGCCGTGCGGCGCGGACTTCGTCAGGCCGGCTGATGGGTGTGCTGTGGGGCGCTTCGTGCAGCAGGTCGCCAGACTCTTCGGTGATGCGGAAGAGAACTTCGGCAAACGAATCGAGCGTTTCCTTGCTCTCGGTTTCGGTCGGTTCGATCATCATGGCTTCGGCCACCGTCAGCGGAAAATAAACCGTTGGCGCGTGAAAGCCGTAGTCCAACAGCCGCTTGGCGACATCCATGGCCGAGATGCCCTTGGCCTTCTTCAGCGCGGCGCCGCTGGCGACGAATTCGTGCATGCATCGCGCTCCTTGCGGCACGGGCAGGAAGTGCTTCACCTTGCTGAGGAGATAGTTCGCGTTGAGCACGGCCGTTTCCGAAACTCGCTTCAAACCATCGGGGCCGTGCGTGCTGATGTAGCAATAGGCGCGAATGAGCACGCCGACGTTGCCGAAGAAACTGCGCACGCGACCGATCGTCGTAGGGTTGTCGTAAACCAGACAATAGCCATCGTCATTTTTCTCGACGACAGGGCAGGGGAGGTATGGCCGAAGTGTTTCGGTCACGCAGATCGGCCCCGCGCCAGGACCACCGCCGCCGTGCGGCCCGCTGAAGGTCTTATGCGGGTTGTAGTGCATCATGTCGGCGCCAAAATCGCCCGGACGAGCGATGCCGAGGATCGCGTTCATGTTCGCGCCGTCGAGATAGATCAGCCCACCATGGTCGTGAACTAATTTGCAAATTTCTCCGACTTGCTTGTCGAACATGCCGAGCGTGTTCGGATTCGTAATCATGAACACCGCGACCGTGTCGTCGAGTTTGGCGCGCAAGTCGTCCATATCGACATTACCTTGCGGCGTGCTCTTAATCGTCACGAACTCAAAGCCAGCCATCTTGGCACTGGCGGGGTTCGTGCCGTGGGCGCTATCAGGCGCGAGAATCTTGGTGCGTTTTTGCCCGATCGTGCGGAAGTGCGCAGCCGCCACCATCAGCGCCGTCAATTCGCCATGCGCACCGGCGGCAGGTTGCAACGAAACCGCGGGCAGGCCGGAGATCTCGCCGAAGAACTGCTGCAGTTCGTAGAAGATCTGCAAAATGCCTTGCAACGAACTCTCGGGCTGATAGGGATGAAGCTCGGCGAGCCCGGGGAGCCCGGCGAGGCGTTCGTTGCGCTTGCTGTTGTACTTCATCGTGCAACTGCCGAGCGGATAGAAGTGCGTATCGACCGACATGTTGAGCGTCGACAGATTGGTGAAGTGCCGCACCACTTCGGGCTCGGCGACTTCCGGCAACGGCGGCGGAGCAGCCGCGAGGGCAGCGGCTGGCAGCAGCTGATTGATTTCCGGCGAGGGAACATCGCAGGCCGGCAACTTCGCGCCGCGACGGCCTGGCTTTGAGAGTTCGAAAATCAATGTGCTGGTTTTGAGATTTCGCATTGGAGTGTTTCTAAAGTAGCCGAATTCGCCTGAATTCGGAGATCAACGAGGTGCAGTCTGAATTCTGGCGAATTCAGCTACAGAAGATTTACGTCCGAGCCAGAACGGCCCCATGCGGACGCGGCGCTGCATTGCGGAGCGTCGTCGCCAGCGTTTGCACCAAGCCGTCGATTTCTGGCTTGGTCCGCTTCTCCGTCACAGCCACCAGGAAGCAATCGGCCAAATCGGGATACCACGGAGCCAACGGCACGCCGGCGAGATAACCCGCGTCCGCCGCTTGTTCAATCAATTCACCAACGCGGCCCTGCGTATCGCGAACGACGAATTCCTTGAACGTCGGCCCCTCGAAAGCCGAAGTGAAGCGCGGATGCGAAGTGATTTGCTCACGAGCGTAATGCGCCTTGCGAACGCACAATTCGGCGACCTCGCGCAAACCTTGCGGTCCCATCTCGGTGAGATAGATCGCGGCTCGCAGTGCGAACAAGCCTTGATTCGTGCAAATGTTACTCGTGGCTTTTTCACGGCGAATGTGTTGCTCGCGCGTCTGCAGCGTGAGAACCCAGCAACGGCGGCCGCGGCGATCGACGGTTTGGCCAGCAATACGGCCCGGCATCCGCCGTACGAATTGCTCCTTGCAAGCCATGATTCCCAGGTACGGTCCGCCGAAGAGCATCGGTGTGCCGAGGCTTTGACCTTCGGCCACGGCGACATCGGCGCCGAGATCACCAGGCCGTTTGAGCACACCGAGGCTGATAGGATCGAACGAATGAATCAATAGCGCGCCGGCATCGTGGGCCACTTGCGAGAGCGCGGCGACATCTTCTAAACCGCCGAAGAAATTTGGATGTTGCACGACGACGCAAGCCGTTTCGCCATTCACTACAGCAGCGACATCGGCCACCGAAACCACTCCCGAAGGAGTAGGAACCGTTACGAGTTCACCGCCGATGCAAGCGAAATACGTTTGCAGAATCTGCCGATACTCGGGATGCATGCTCGCCGGCACGACAACGCGATTGCGGCCCGTCACACTCATCGCGAGGAGCACTGCTTCAGCCACGGCGCTGCCGCCGTCGTACAGGCTGGCGTTGCTCACATCCATGCCCGTCAGCTGACAGATGAGCGACTGATACTCAAACATCACCTGCAGATTCCCCTGGCTCACTTCGGGCTGATAAGGGGTGTAGCTAGTGTAGAACTCACCGCGCGAGGCGAGAGCATCGACCACGGCGGGGACGAAGTGATCGTAGCTGCCGCCGCCAAGGAAGCAGGCCTTCTGCTGAGCGTTAGCGTTCTTCGCCGCGAGAGCCGAGATGTGCTGCGTCAGTTCGAGCTCGCCGAGGGCCGGCGGCAGATCGAGTGGCCGCTGCAGGCGAAATTCTTCCGGCACGGATTGAAACAGTTCCTGCACCGAGGCGACGCCGATCGATTGCAGCATGGCCCGTTCATCGTCGGGCGTGTTGTAGGTGTAGGGCATTTCGGGAAGGGGTCAGAGATTGGAGGCCAGGGGCCAGGGAAATACGAAGACGCGTCCTTTCACGGAGTGAAAGGCGACAACTACTCCGACGCGCACTGCTTTTGATAGGCGGCGTAGTCCATTAGCTTCGTCAGATCGGCTTCGTCGGCGATCGCGACCTTGATCATCCAGCCGGTGATGTAAGGATCGTCACCGAGGTGTTCGAGACGGCCGGGCAGTTGATCGTTCACCGCGATGATCTCGCCGCTCACTGGGCTATAGAGCGAGCTGACGGCTTTCACCGATTCGACTTCGCCGAATTCTTTGCCGGCCGTGGCCTTCGCGCCGAGCTTCGGCAGCACCATGTGTACCAGGTCGGTGAGTTGCTCGATGGCAAACGCCGTGATGCCGATGGTGCCGACCTTACGGCCACCTTCGGTCGAGACGCCGACCCATTCATGCGTTTCGGCGTACAACAGTTCTTCGGGCTTCATGCGCGACCTCGTCGATGTAGAAGGATCGGGATATTCAATTGAAGATTGCAGATGTCAGATTGCAGATTGAAAGCAGGACGAATTCGAATCAGGATTTGGACCGCGTGTAAAACGGCAACTTCACGACGCGGCACGGTTCGGCAGCGCCGCGAATATCGATGGCCAGTTCTGTTCCCGGCTCGGCAAATTGCGGCTGGACATACGCCATGGCAATCGATTTTTGCAGCGTGGGCGAAAACGTTCCGCTGGTGACTTCGCCGACGTTTTGTCCGTTGGCGACCACCGGATAATGCTCGCGCGGAATGCGGCGACCGGCGAGTTCCAAACCAACTCGCCGTGGCCGATCTTTTTTGTCTTTGATTTTCAGCAGCGCTGTGCGACCGATAAAATCGCGCCCGGTCAGATTCACCGCAAAGGCCAAGTCAGCCGTCAGCGGATCGAGCTTTTCGTTCAATTCGTGGCCATACAGCGGCATCGCCGCTTCAAGCCGCAACGTATCGCGAGCGGCGAGGCCCACGGCCCGAGCGCCACTTTCTTTGCCCGCTTCGAGCACGCGCGTCCACACTTCCACGGCCTTGTCGGCAGGCACAATCAGTTCGCAGCCATCTTCACCGGTGTATCCCGTGCGGCTGACGATGCCGCGCTGACCACAGATCGAAGTTTCGCAGCCCGAGTAATATTCGAGACCACCGAGATCAGCACCGACGAGCGGCTCCAGCAAACGCAGGGCGGCCGGCCCTTGCACCGCAATCATCGACGTCTCGAACGTTTGATCGGTCAGGCGAACTTCATCGCCAGGCTGAATGTGCTTTTGGATCCAAGCCACGATCTTTTCGCGATTGCTCGCATTCACCACCAGATGGTGATAGAGATCGCCTTGCGGCTGCTGCAGATGATAGATGAGCACGTCGTCGAGAATGCCGCCGTCTTCCTGACAGACGAGCGAGTAACGAATCTTGCCGATGCCGAGCCCTGCAACTTTGCGAGTGAGCAGCCGATCGAGCAGAACGGTGCTTCCTGGGCCATCGATGCGGAGGCGGCCCATGTGAGAGACGTCGAACAATCCGGCGGCGGTGCGAGTGGCGGTGTGCTCGTCGATAATCGAGCCGTATTGCACCGGCATTGACCAGCCCGCGAAGTCGACCAGACGCCCTCCATGCGCGGCGTGCCAGGCGTGCAAAGGTGTTTCTCTTAGCGCAACACTCATTTCAGGTTCCCTGGCACGATGGTTGGACAAAGTGACCGTCCACCGGCGCAAAAGCGTATCCCAGCCGTCGGGTCCGGTTTTCCGGGACAGCAAGGACAATCCGCTCAGATGTCAATGATCGATGTTGTGCGGGGACGATTCCCCAGCGACAGCCGCATTGTATCGCGCGACCGCCAGCAAACCAGGGGCGGGTGTAAGGTCTGTAGCGAGCGTATGGCCGCAAAAATGAATCGAAACACGGCGATTCAACGGGTAAAATAGACGTATGCGTCTTTCTCTCTTCCTGCCATCTCTCTTGCTCATTGCGCAGCTTGCGGCTGCGCAGGAGACGAAGACCTCCAAGGTTCAGGAAGTTGCCAAACCGCTCAGCGAATTTCCGGCGCTGCCGGCAGTTGTCGCGCGCAATGGGGATTGGCCTTGGTGGCGCGGCCCGACGCTCGATAACCATTCGCCCTCGAACAGCGAGTATCCCGAACTCACGGCAGCGAATATTCGCTATCGAGTCGAAATCCCGGGCAAAGGGCACGCTTCGCCGATCCTCGTTGGCGAGCATGTCGTTCTCGCGACGGCCGACGATGCCAATCAAACGCAATCGCTGCTCGCGCGCAAACGAACGACCGGTGAACTCGTCTGGCAAACAGAAATTCACCGTGGCGGTTTTCAAAAAGACTCGCATCGCAACAACAGTCGTGCGTCGGCGACGCCGGCCTTTGATGGCCAGCATTACTTCACGGTGTTCATCAATCATGGTGGCTTGTGGGTTTCGGCCGTCGATGAAAAAGGGAAAATCGCCTGGCAAACGCGGGCCGGCGATTTTGATTCGATCTATGGCTTTGGCATGGCGCCCTGTTTGTGGGGACCGCTCGTCTTTGTCTGCGGCGACAACGATCGCCCCGGCGCGTTCCTTGCGGCGCTCCATCGGCAGACCGGTGAAATCGTCTGGCGAGTCAAACGGCCGCACATCGATACCTACGGCACGCCGATCGTCGTCAATCTCGCGGGCCGCGATCAACTGCTGCTCGGCGGCGGCGGTTACATGATGAGCTACGATCCGGCCACTGGCAAAATCCTCTGGAAGTGCAAAGGCCCGACCGAAGAAACGACATCGAACACCGCCGCGTTCTTCAAGGACACTGTCTATGTCACCGGCGGCTATCCGAAACCGTACATCGCCATGGGCATCCGCGCCGATGGCACCGGCGACGTCGATGACACCCACGTACTGTGGACCAACAAGCGGGCAATGTCTTACGTGCCATCGCCCCTTTATCACGAGGGCTTGCTCTACGTACTAAACGACGATGGCATTATCACCTGCCTCGACGCCGAGACCGGCAAGCCGGCCTTCTCCCAACGACTCGGTGGCGATTACAGCGCTTCGCCGCTGCTGCTCGGCGATCGTATCGTCCTCTGCAGCGAACAGGGATTGATCATCACGATCGCCACCGGCAAGAAATTCAAAAAGCTGAGCGAACTCGATCTCGAAATCGAAAACGGCATGTGGGCCACCCCCGCTGTGAGCGCCGATGGCGTGTATGTGCGGACGCTGAAGCAGCTCGTGAAATTTGGAAAATAAGTTGGGGTTCCGGCCTCAGCCAACTTATTGCTTCTGAGCCGCGGCGTCTTTGCCGTCAAGATTCTGTTCGGCCTGCGCTCGCCGCAGATCGACCAGCAATTGCGCAACGCGTTGTTGCACGCTCCAGCGATGAGTAACCACAATCGCGCCCGATTTGGAAAAGCCTTGCAACGAACCGGTCTGGTTCCCTTCGCCCCAACTGTCGGGCTCGATCGCACCGCGAATCAATTCCTGCAGCGGAGTGAAGTCGTATTGTGCTTCTCCCTTTTCCGCAATCGTGCGAGCTTCGAGCAGGTCCTTCACTGGATAGACGCGGCTGATCACATGCTCCGGATTTTGCGCATCTTCGATCGTCGTGATCACGATCATTTCATTGCTAAGCCGGAACGTGAGATTGTAATCTTCCAGCAGCTGATTCAAGACCGAGAGGAGCGTTAGCTCGGCAAACGTTCCCGTGACCGGTGTATCGGATTGCACACCTGCATCTTCGATCTTTTTACTCAGGTGAAACGGAAAATCGGCCTGATCGGCGAGGTCCTTGATCACCTCCTTCAGCGGAACATCTTTCGCATCAAGCGAAACCTTGTGCGCCAGCGACGCTTCGAGCCGCTGCTGCCACGCCCCATCTTTATTCTTGATGTTCACCGTCGAAGTCGACGCAGGCCGCACGGGCTGCTGCGCCGAAAGTTGAGCAGTGAATGCAAAGGCGAAGACAACGAAACCAACCAGGCGGCAATTCATCGCAGACACTCCCTGAGCCCCTCGAGAGAAGTGATTTAAAATACCTTGAGCTCAGTGTGGTCTCAACGCTGGAGTTCCGGCTTTATGGCGTTAGTTCAAAATCGTACGCCTTCGTCTCCAGCGTCACGTCGGCGCTCAAACCACTCGTCGAGATGTCATGGTACTTCTTGGGAATGCTCGAGTCCGCCAGGGGTTGAGCGTTCATGGCTTCGCCTGCCAAAACAGGCGCACCCTCAGGCCTCGCCGGTACTGCAGGCTTGATCGCCACTTTGTATTTACCCGGCGGCAAGCCAGCCGAGTCGTAGGTTTTGATTTGATACTCCCCCTGAGCGTTGATCTCGGTAGTGAGCGCCAGCGGTCCGTTTTCGGCTTGGAAAATCATCACGCCGGAGGTCAACGGCTTGTTGCCGGCAGTGACGCGGCCTTTGACAACGGCAACGGGCGGACCAGCCGGTTTGCAGCCGAGGCACAAAGCGAGCGCAATCAATAAGGCAATTCTGGCGAAGGAGTTCATCGTCATCCACTGAGATAAGAGAGCAGGCTGGAACGTTACTGGATAACGTTGCCGTCGTCGCGATTACAGAGATCCGAAAGAGCTTGCAGCGAGGTGCTTTCGACGAGAAACCGAACCGCGCCATCCGCATGCAGCACATTCGCGCCGCCAGGATGCGCCGATTGGATCGGTCGATTGTTGCCGTAGTAAACGTCGCCGATCCCCTTCAGTTCCCAGGCGCGAGTGTTGATGCCGTAGCGAACGGTGGTGATGTTCCAATCCCGTTTGTTGTTGACGTAACTTTCCGGTCCCATCGGAAAACCGTGGCCGAAGTCGCTGCGGCAATCCACCTTCGCGCCGGCAGCCGTAATGCAAAAGCCCGACTGCTCGCCGGCCATCAGCGTGTTGCTCGTCCCGTCGGTAATCTCGCCGAGCTTGACGTAAGCGGACGAAGTAAGGACGCCCGATTTCGACAGAATGCCTGTCGCATCGTGCGGGTTCGACTGACTGTCGACATTGACGATGCTACCACCCACCGGGTGCGTCGCCGCACCGCTGATGCCCGCGTAAGTCGGCGACATCACGCCCTCGGGGCCTGGTGGATCGATCGTCTTCATGACGAATTTACCGAGCGGCGAACTGGGGCACCAAAACGGCTGAATGAATTTGCCGCGGACCAGATTGCCGTTGTAGGCGTTGCCGAAACCGTTGTAGTAAACAACGCCCGTCTGCGCCGAAGTAGTCGCGGCAAAATCAAACTTGTCATAGAGCGCGCCGTTTTCCATGTACGGCAGAATGACTGCGAACCACGACACGCCGTAATTTCCCACCACATTTCGCGGCGATGGCATGCCGCCGGGCGGCAAGATCTTGTGCGTCGATTCGTAATTGTGCACGGCCAAGCCGAGCTGCTTCAGATTGTTCTGACAGCTCATCCGCCGGGCAGCTTCGCGCGCAGCTTGCACGGCGGGGAGCAACAGCGCCACGAGCACGCCAATAATCGCGATGACAACCAGCAGTTCGACGAGCGTGAAGGCAGCTCGGCGGTCGCGAGAGCGAGAAGCGAGGTTCATAGAAATCTGGCGGGAGAGCGTGCAAGAGGGGCCACCACCGGGCTCAAGCTTAGTCGAAGGGTTTAGGTGCTACAATCGAAAGCTGGTGGCAAATGAAATTTGCAGCGCTGCCTGACTGACGCCTTCTGTCATCGCCCTGCCACCGGCAAAACCCTTGCCGCCATATACTGTACATGCGTATAATAACCAAGCTGGCGCGATCCGCAAATTCAGTGCAAGGACGGCCCTGCGGTCATGGATAAAGCCTCTCAACGTTCGCTGTTCGAAACCGAGCCCGATCCGTGGACGCTCGATTCCGCGAGTGAACAACGCGTTGCCGAAATCGCCTTCGCCGATCCGCCGCATGGCCCCTTTTCCTACAAGGTGCCGGAGACATTGCGTGCGCCACTGGTCGCCGGGCAGCGCGTGCAAGTGCCACTGGGAAAAGGAAATCGTGGCGTTATCGGTTACTGCTTACGCGTCGAACTAAAAGCCGTCGGCAGCAGACCGCTCAAAGAAGTCCTCGCCGTTGTCGATCCCGCGCCGCTGCTATCGCCGGCGATGCTGCGACTGGCCGAGTGGATATCGAGCTACTACCTCTGTCCACTCGGGCAGGTGTTGCATGCAGTGCTTCCCGCCGGCGTTCGCGGCCAGGCCGGCACGCGCGAAATGACTTTCCTTAGCGTGCCTGCCAATGTTCTCGCGCAGCTGAATTCACTTCAGCTGCCGCTGAAGCAACTTGAAGCGTTAAAAACTCTCGCGGCAGCGCCCCGGCCGCTCACGCCGCCGGAACTCGCAGCCGCGGCGAAATGCACGCTTGGGCCGATCAGCGAACTGCGCAAGAAGAAGCTGATCAAGGGAACGGTGCAGCGAATTCAAAATGTCGACGTTGTGGAATCGGTGATCGCTCGCGAAGAGCACCTCAACCTCAACAAAGATCAGCAGTCCGCGCTCGATGTGATCATCGAATCGTTATCCAAGCGTCAACATCGTGCGGTTCTGATGCACGGCGTGACCGGCAGCGGCAAGACGGAAGTCTACATTCGGGCGATCGACGAAGTTCTCCGCTTCGGTCGCCAGGCAATCGTGCTGGTTCCCGAAATCAGCCTCACGCCGCAAACGAAGCAACGCTTCGCTTCGCGCTTCGGCAGCGTCGCGGTGCTCCATTCGCACTTGAGCGACGCCGAACGCCATTGGCATTGGCAGCGAATCGCCAAAGGTGAAGTGCAAGTTGTCATCGGGGCACGGAGTGCGATCTTTGCTCCGACGCCGCAACTCGGACTGATTGTGATTGACGAAGAGCACGATCATTCCTTCAAGCAAGGAGAATCACCGCGCTACCACGCCCGCGATGTGGCCGTGCAGCGAGCAAAAGCCGAGAACGTGCCGCTAGTTCTCGGCAGCGCGACGCCGGCGCTGGAATCGTGGCAAGCCGCCGCTCGCGGAGAATTTCAACTCATCGAAATGCCAACCCGCGTCAGCAATCGGCCGCTCCCCGATGTGGCGACCATCGATTTGCGAACAGAGTTTCAAGACCGCCGCAGCCGCGGCGCCATCAGTCGGCCATTGCATAACGCCATCGAACAAGCGATTGCCGAAGACGGCCAGGTGATTCTGCTGCTCAACCGCCGCGGCTACAGCACGCACATTCAGTGTCCCAGTTGCGGGTATGTCGCGAACTGTCCGCATTGCAGCATCGCGCTGACGCATCATCGCGAAGGGGAGCGAATCGTCTGCCACTACTGCGATCATCAGGAGCAGGCTCCGGCAAAATGCCCCGACTGCCGCTTCGACGGCATTCGCTACAGCGGACTCGGCACCGAACGCCTCGAAGCCGAAGTGAAAGCCCGTTTTCAGCAAGTGCCAGTGCTGCGAATGGACAGTGACACGATGCAAAAGCCAGGCAGTCATGAACAAGCTCTCGCAAAATTTCGCGCCGGCGAAATCAAGATCCTGCTCGGCACGCAGATGATCGCCAAAGGTCTCGACTTTCCGAACGTCACGCTCGTTGGCGTGGTGAACGCCGATACCGCGCTCCACTTTCCCGACTTTCGCGCGGCTGAACGAACCTTTCAACTCGTCACGCAAGTCGCCGGCCGAACGGGCCGCGGCGACAAAGGTGGCCGTGTGCTCGTACAGACTTTCAGCCCTGAGCATTTCGCCATTCAAGCCGCGCTACAACACGACTACGTGCTCTTCGCCCAAAAAGAATTGCCGGTACGGCTCGATCACGGCTATCCGCCGCATACGAGCCTGGTGCGTTTGATCGTCCGCGGTGATGAAGAGGCCATTACCGAAGCATTTGCCGAGCAAGCGACCGAAAGATTCCGGGCAGCACTCGAACAGCAGAAAATTCCGCATCGCATCCTGGGACCGGCGCCTTGCCCGCTCGCACGACTACGCGGCAAGTATCGGTTTCATTCGCTGCTGAGCAGTATCGATGGTCCGCAACTTCGCCAGCGCGTCGGCCTGGTGGCCGCTGCGCTAGAACCGCATGCGGAAGTACAATGGGTGCTCGATGTAGATCCACTCGATTTGCTGTAGGTAGCCCGTAGCGTTAGCGAGGGAGTAATGCCTCCGGCAGACGCCCTCGCTAACGCTACAGGCTACCTTCCTGAAATTCCCACCGAATGACTTCCTCTGCCCAACGACGAATTGCCGTGATCGGCGGCGGCATCTCTGGATTGGCGGCTGCGCATCGGCTGCGCGAACTGCTGCCGAGTGCGCAAGTCACGCTCTTCGAAGCCAGCGATCATTTGGGCGGCGTGCTGCAAACAGTTGAACGCAACGGCTACTTGATCGAGCGTTCAGCCGATATGTTCACAACGCGCGAGCCGTGGGCGCTCGACCTGTGCCAGCGGATCGGCCTGGCCGATGAACTGATCAACACCGATCCGCGCTACCGTCGCGCGTTCATCGTGCATCATGGCCGCCTCGTACCGGTGCCGGAAGGTTTTACGTTGATGTCGCCGGCCAAGGTCTGGCCGGTCCTCCGCACACCACTCCTCAGCCCGCTCGGCAAATTGCGGCTGGCTTGGGAGTACTTCGTTCCCGGCAAGAAAGACGATGCCGACGAAAGCCTGAGTTCGTTTGCTCTCCGCCGTTTTGGTCGCGAAGCGTTTGAGCGTTTAATCCAACCGCTGATCGGCGGCATTTATACGGCCGATCCCGATTTGCTCAGCATGCAAGCAACGCTGCAGCAGTTTGTGCAATTCGAAAAGAAGCACGGCAGCTTGATTCGCGCGGTGCGAACAACGCCGACGAAGGCGAAAGGCAAGAGCAAGGAGAGCGGCGCGCGCTACGGCCAGTTCCTCGCGCCGAAGCTGGGGATGAGCCAGTTGGTAAATGCGATCGCAGCTCGTTTGCCGCCGGGATCGATTCAGTTGAACACGCGCGTCGAGCGCATCGAACGAACGACGACAGACGCGGCCGCCAATTGGTGTTTGTTTCTCGCAGGTTCGCCCGCGCCGCTGGTGTTCGATGATCTGATCATCGCCGCGCCGGCGTATGCTTGTCCGCCGTTGCTCGAGCGGATTTCGCCGCAACTCGCCGGCCTGGTGAAGTCGATCCCGCATGCCGGCTGTAGCGTGGTCGTGCTCGGTTATCCGCGCGAGCAGATCAAACATCCGCTCGACGGCTTTGGTTTCGTCGCGCCGCGAGTAGAACGGCGGAAGATCATCGCCGGCAGCATGGCGAGCGTGAAATTCGACGGCCGCGCGCCGGATGGAAGAGTTTTGTTCCGCGTTTTCGTCGGCGGAGCCCTGCAACCAGAACTGAACGAACTCGACGACGCCGGTCTCGAACGGCTGGTCCGCGGCGAACTGCGAGAGCTCATCGGCGTCAGTGGCGAACCAGATTTTTGCCAGATCAACCGCTGGCTGGGAGTGATGCCGCAATATCACGTCGGGCATCTCGAACTTGTCGCCAAGATCGATACGCTCGCCGAATCGATCGAGCACTTTGCCCTGGCCGGCAACGCTTATCACGGCGTGGGCGTGCCGTTTTGTGTGCGGAGCGGCGAGTTGGCGGCGGAGCGGATTGCTTCTGTTGAACGCTAAAGCTAGTCTTGAGTTAGTCTCACCAACCGAGTTCAACTATGTCGCTAACCTTAGAACAATTCGGAATTGACCGACTGAGCAACGAGCAACGTTTGGAGTTGATTTCGTTGCTCTGGGATAGCCTTCCGGACGATGCCACGTTCTCACCGCCCGATTGGCATTTACGATTACTTGACGAGCGAATCGCCGAAGCCGATGCGAACCCGGATAACGTAATTACCCTGGATGAGTTGGAGGCGAAGCTCTTCAAGAAACTACCATGAGCTTGCCCGTCATCTTTCGGCCGGCAGCGTCTAGCGACATCTCTGATATCGTCGCGCACTACGACTCTGTGACGGCTGGTTTGGGGCAGCGTTTCTTCGAACTGGTTAAGGGCCGTCTGCTGCTCGTCGCCAATCATCCCAAGCTATTTGCGACAATCTATCGCCATGTTCGCGCGATGAGGGTTCCGAAGTTCCCTTTCATCGTCTACTACCGTGCTCACAGCAACCGAATCGAAGTCTTCGCGGTAGTCCATGGGAGTCGCGATGAATCGGCCTGGAAATCGCGACTGTAGACGACGCCCTTACCAGCGAAACAACCCCGTTCCCCACGCCAGGCCGGCACCGAAGCCGCTCATCAGAATGCGGTCGCCGCGGCGGAGTTTGCCTTGCTGGTTGAGTTCGTCGAGCACCAGCGGAATGCTCCCTGCCGATGTGTTGCCGTACCGGTCGAGATTCATCACGACGCGCTCGAGCGGCATACCCAGATCGGCGGCGGCGGCTTCGAGGATCCGTTTGTTTGCCTGGTGCAATACCATCCAAGTGACATCGCCCGTCGTCAAACCGGCGTGACCGAGCACCTCGCGGCAAGAATCAGCAACCAGTCGAACCGCCCATTTGAAAACGGCTTTGCCATCCATCTTCAGATATTGTCTGCCGGCCGCCATCGCTTCTGCCGTCAGCGGCTCGCGACTGCCGCCTGCAGGAATGTGCAGCGACTCGACACCGTTACCATCGGCGCCGAGGGTGTAGGCAACCAGGCCTTGTTCGCTCTCGCCGGCTCCCAGCAACACAGCGCCAGCGCCGTCGCCGAAGAGTGGGTAGGTTTTCTTATCGGCCGGGTTCACCGTGCGAGTCATCACGTCGCTGCCAATGACCAGCGCGCGACGGGCATTGCCGGTTTTGACATATTGCATGCCGGTCGACAGGGCGTACATAAAGCCGGCACAGGCAGCGCTCACATCGAACGACGGCGCGCTAGCGCCGAGGCGGCGTTGCACGCGGCAAGCCGTCGACGGCGCTGGGCTATCGGGGGTCATCGTGGCGACGATGATCAGGTCGACATCCTTGGCCGAAACCTCGGCATGTTTCAGGCACTTCACGGCCGCTTCGTAGGCCAGATCGCTGGCAGCCTGCGAATCATCGGCCTGGCGGCGTTCGCGAATGCCGGTTCGCTGCACGATCCAGTCGGCATCGCAGCCTAGCGACGCCAACTCCTCGTTCGGCACCACGCGCGGCGGCACATAGGCGCCGACGCCCAACACCTGCACCCCGGTGAGGGTCCAGAGCGGAGGATGGTACGAAGTCTCGGCGGCCGGCAGGGCCAGATCGTTGCGAGAAACGGAAGTTGTCATGCCTGTTCCGAGGATAAGAGATGCACCAGCGCAACGCCCTCAATGGCAAAGGTCCGGCTCCGCCAATCACTGGCACGCCTGCGTCTGCGTTCGCTGGGTCAATGCGTCTCGGCGACTTCTCAACGAAATCGGGGCATCGGCACGCAAGCGAAGCGCAGTCCAGTTATAGCCGGAAAGGTACGAATGGGATAGCAGTTGATATTTGGCGGCAACCCGCGAAGATTGGTTTATGACACTCCCACAGTTGCAACCGCGAAAACCAGACTCCCACAAAGGCGATTTCGGCCGAGCGCTGCTCATCGGCGGTTCTTACGGCATGGCCGGCGCAATCAGTCTCTCCGGCATGGCTTGCTTGCGCAGCGGCGCTGGCCTGGTTCGGCTGGCAGTGGCGAACAAGACGCTGCCGATGGTCGCGGCGTACGACCCTTGCTACATGACGACACCGCTGAATTGCGACGATACGGGCGAGTTCGCCATGCCCGCTGTGATCGATGAGTTGTTGCCGCTGACCGAAAATGCAACCTGCGTGGCGATCGGTCCGGGCCTGGGCAGATCGGAAGTTCGCACGCGGATCGTGCAGCACCTGTACGAACGGCTGACGCAGCCGCTCGTCGTCGATGCCGATGGATTGAACGCGCTGGCGGAGATTGCCCAGCGAAACGGGAGACCGCCCATAGCGGCGGGGCCAAGAATCTTCACGCCGCACCCGGGAGAGTTCAGCCGCCTGGCCAATCGCAAGTTCGACTCACGCGACGAACAGATCGCCGCAGCTAAAGTATTCGCCAAGGAATGGAATGTGGTCCTCGTGCTCAAG
This sequence comes from Anatilimnocola floriformis, assembly GCF_024256385.1. NCBI lineage: Bacteria > Pseudomonadati > Planctomycetota > Planctomycetia > Pirellulales > Pirellulaceae > Anatilimnocola > Anatilimnocola floriformis. Next base: position 1,334,561 of record NZ_JAMLFW010000001.1, on the reverse strand, counting down.
GGACAACACACTCTCATCACCGACGGCACGCAGCACGAGATAAATCAAACCGGCAACCCCGGCATGGCCACCGGCGGCAGCGGCGATGTGCTGACGGGAATCATCACCGCGCTCGTTTGTCAGCGACTGTCGCCGTTCGACGCCGCAGTGCTGGGTTGTCATGTGCATGGTTTGGCGGGAGATCTGGCGGCGGGGGAGATGGGGCAGGTGTCATTGATTGCGACGGACATTAACAGGTTCCTGCCAGACGCGTTTCGAAGTCTCGAGAGTTCTGAGTTCTGAGTTCCAAGTTCTGAGACAGGAAGTACGAGCAGACCAATACTGAATGGAGTATTCTTGTCTCAGAACTCAAAACTCCCAACTCAGAACTTCCGCGCATGCGTCTTTTCCGCCAAACCTCGCCTCTTCCTGCCGATTTTCTTCGCGGCGCTGTTGCCGTGGGAAACTTCGATGGAGTGCATCGTGGCCATGCGAAGTTAATCGAGCGGTTGCTGGCCCGAGCGCGCGAAGTGGGCGGGCCAGCCGTGGTGTTGACGTTTGATCCGCATCCGGTGCGTATTCTGCGGCCCGAACTCGCGCCGCCGCCGCTGACATGGACGGAACGCAAAGCCGAATTGCTCGCTGAACTCGGTGTGACTGCCGTTTGGTCGTATCCCACCGATGAAGCGTTGCTGAAGTTATCCGCCGAGGAGTTTTTTAACCACGTTCTCCGCGATGGGTTGCAAGCGCAAGCCATCGTCGAAGGCCCAAACTTTCAATTCGGTCGCCAGCGGCAAGGAAACGTCGAGCTGCTGAAAAAACTGTGCGACACCAACGGCCTGGCCTTAGAAGTTGTCGAGCCGATCGCGACCGGCGGCGAGTTGGTTTCGAGCAGCCGCGTGCGCGAGAGCATTCAGCATGGTGATGTCGCCGCCGCGCGGCAAATGCTCACTCGGCCGTATCGGCTGCGCGGTCTCGTTACTCATGGAGCGCAGCGGGGTTCAAAAATCGGCTTTCCGACCGCAAACCTGGCCGGCATTGATACGCTCGTACCAACCATCGGTGTTTACGCAGGTCGCGCATTCACTCAGCAGGGCATCTGGCCCGCCGCGATCAACATCGGCCCCAATCCCACGTTTGGCGAAGGGGCCTTCAAGTTCGAAGCTCACTTGCCGGGCTTCAGCGGTTCGCTGTATGGCCAGCCGCTGGAAGTCGAATTTCTCGCCCGCGTGCGGGAAACGAGGCCGTTCGAGTCGGTTGCCGCCCTTACACAACAGCTGGCCGCTGATGTACAAACGGTGTTGAAATATTTCAATGAAGACGCATAGCGTAGGGTGGGTCGAATGTACTCATGAGGCCCACCAAGTTTGACTTCGTGTTGCAGTTCACGGTGGGCCTCGCGGAGTACCGCTCGACCCACCCTACGGTTAGGAAAACAACCTCTCATGTCGATCGACTGGACTCGGTTCGTTGAACTGATCAAAGCCCACAAAAAGTTCCTGCTCGTCAGCCATATCCGCCCCGATTGTGACGCGCTCGGCAGCGAGCTCGGGATGGCTGGCATTCTCACGGCGCTCGGCAAGGACGTGAAGATCGTCAATGGCATGGCCACGCCGCCGAACTTGGCCTTCATCGATCCGGACAAAAAAATCGGCGTCATCGGGCAGACCATTCAAGCCGCCGATCTAGCCGATCGCGATGCGATTCTGATTGTCGATACTAGCGCCTGGCAACAACTGGGGGCCATGGCCGATGTTATTCGCGCCCACTCGGCGAAAAAGATGGTCCTCGACCATCACGTCAGCGAGGACGACCTGGGAGCCGAAAACTTTAAGAACACCACGGCTGAAGCAGCGGGCCGGCTCGTTGTGGAAGCGGCCGATGCGCTCGGCGTGGCTCTCACGCCCGAGATCGCCACGCCGTTGTACGCCGCCATCGCCACCGACACCGGTTGGTATCGCTTCGGCTCGGCGAGTGCTTACACCTATCGCATGGCCGCCCGCTTGATCGAAGCCGGCGCGAGCCCTTCGAAGATTTACAACTCGCTCTACGAACAAGATACGCTCGGCCGCGTGCTGCTGCGGGGCATCATCCTGTCGCAGATCAAATCGGAGTTGAACGGCCGACTCGTTTACACGCACGTGCTCAAAGAAGACTTTACGAAAACCGGCGCCCTGCCGAGCGACACCGAAGACGTCATCAACATGGCGCTCGGAATCGCCGGGACTCAGTTTGCCGTGATCTTCGTCGAGCAGCAGACCGGCGGCTTCAAGCTGAGCTTCCGCAGCCGCTGCGCGGCCGATTGCAGCAAGATCGCCGAGCAGTGGGGCGGCGGCGGCCACAAGGCCGCGGCTGGCGCGTTCCTGCCTGGATCGCTCGCCGAAGTGCAACCGAAAGTTCTTGACGCTGTCCGCAAGGCTTTATAGCCTGACACTAGAGACCGATTGCGGTAAAATTCCGCCCGATCTTCCCGCCTGACCATTTCCCACCTAAAGTTTGCGTTGCCGCCACGGCCTTTCGCCGCTGCGGCATTTCGGCTTCGGAAGGAACTCCAGCCATGACCTCTCCTAGTTCCGGTTCTGAAAAAGAACCGCATCCGCCGCATTGCACGGTAATCATCGACGATCAGGCCAAACGGCGAAACGTCGTCTATGCCATCCTGGCTACAGTTATCGGCGGCCTCGTGGGCATGTTTCCCGCGCTCGCCGGCCTCGCTTTGTTTCTCGATCCAGCCATCAAGAAACGCCGTCAAGCTGCGGCCTCTGGTTCTACCACGGGTCCCGCGCTGCGGCGCGTCGCCTCGCTCGTCACGGTTCCCGCCGATGGCACGCCGGTGCAAGTGCCGGTCATCGCCGATCTCAAAGACATTTGGACCGTTGAGCCCGATCAACCAGTCGGCGCGGTATATCTCCGCAACAGCGGCAAGAAGGATGACAAAGGCCTGCCGGTCATCGAGTGCTTCAATGCCATTTGCCCGCACGCGGGTTGCTTCGTCGCTTACTCGACCGATCGCAAGTGTTATCAGTGCCCGTGTCATACGAGCGCGTTCACCACGGACGGTGCTCGCATCATGCCGTCCCCTAGCCCACGCAACATGGATCCGCTCGCCGTCGAAGTGAAGGATGGCGAAGTCTGGGTCGCGTTCGCCAATTACTATCCCGGCAAAGACCACATGGAGCGGAAAGCATGATTCGGCAAATGAGCCAATGGCTTGACCGCCGCATCGGTTACAACCAGATGTTGGCCGATGCTCTGTACGAACCAATTCCCGGCGGCGCTCGCTGGCGTTACATCACCGGCAGCATGCTGGTGTTTGCCTTCAGCGTGCAGGCGATCACCGGCATCTTTCTGTGGATGGCGTATAGCCCCAGCAGTCAGACGGCGTACGAAAGCGTCTATTACATCCAGCACGAAATGACTGGCGGCTGGCTGCTCCGCGGTCTGCATCACTTCATGGCCCAAGCCATGGTGGTGGTGATGGGCATTCACTTGCTGCAAGTGATTGTCGACGGCGCGTACCGTGCACCGCGCGAGGTGAACTACTGGCTCGGCCTGGTGCTGATGCAAATCGTGATGGGCCTCGGACTCACGGGCTATTTGTTGCCCTGGGATCAAAAGGGCTACTGGGCTACGAATGTCGCGACCAACCTGGCGACTCTGGTTCCTGTCGTCGGCAAAGATCTGCAACTGCTCGCTGTCGGCGGCAGTGAATATGGCCATCACACGTTGACGCGATTCTTCGCGATGCACACCGGCGTGCTGCCGGCGCTGCTCGTGATCTTTCTAGCCGCGCACATCGCCGTCTTTCGGAAGCACGGCATTACGACGCATCCGCGCCCGGGCGATAAGAATGAGTACTTCTGGCCGAAGCAGGTGCTCTTCGATGCTGTCGGTTGCTTAGTGCTCCTTACCATCGTGCTACTGTGCGTGATTCACTGGGATCTACCGAACGCGGCGAAAGGCACGTTGCCGCTCGCCCATCAAGGCGCCGAACTCGGCGCGCCTGCCGATCCTTCGGAACCTTACGATGCTGCCCGGCCGGAATGGTACTACTTGTTCCTGTTCCAATTGCTGAAGTACTTCCATGGCACGCAGGAAGTCATCGGCGCGCTGGTGATTCCCGGCATTGTGATGACCGTGCTCGCGCTCGCGCCGTTCATCGGCATCAGCAAGCTCGGACACAAATTCAATATCGCGTTCATTCTGTTCTTGATCGCGGGTGCGGGGGTGCTCACGGTGCTCGCGCTGCGCGAAGACGCCGGAAATGCTGATTTTCAAAAAGCACGAGTGCTCGCGGAGCACAATGCACAGCGAACGTACGATTTGATCAATCGCCGTGAATGGCAGACTAGCAATCTCAGCGACAAACGTTTCATCCAACGCTCCGGCGCTGTCGATTTGCTCCGTAATGATCCGCTCACTCAAGGGCCGCGACTGTTTAGTCAGCACTGCGCGAGCTGCCATGACTACCGAGGTCCAGCCGCCGATGCAAAACCAACTGCCGGTGAAGAAGGGCACGGCCACGAACACCAGGCCGCAGCGATTCGCTTGGCGAATCAAAAGCTGAGCCCTCTCACAAAAGAAGGTGAAACCAACGAAGTCAATCATGAGACAGGGGAAAAGAAGAAGGCGCTCAGAGTCGTCCGCGATGCCGCCGGCAAAGTCCAATATCCAACGGAGTTGCCCTACGCCGGGGCTCCCAATTTGTATGGATTTGCATCGCGTGAGTGGATCAAGGGTTTCTTGACTCCCGAGAAGCTGACCGCTGTGCGCGTCGATGAAGCCGTCCCGTCAGCGAACAAAAAAGTCGCGGCCGACGAAGAAAACCCAGACAACCACCTGAAGCCGATCATCGCCGATTATTTCGGCCATACCAATCACCGCGAAGGACGAATGGTCGATTGGCTGAAGAAGCATGCGGGTGAGTTGAACGAAAAGATTAAAGGACCGGACGGCAAAGAAACGCCGAACACCGAGATTGAGGCAATCGTCGCCGCTCTTTCCGCCCAAGCACAACTCCGCAGCCAGACCGCAGCGGATGAGAAGGACAAAGAACTGATTGGCCACGGTGTCAAGCTCGTGCAGCAATACTGCACCAACGAATGCCACCGCTTCGGCGATCACGGCCAATTGGGCCTCGCGCCGGATTTGACTCACTACGGTTCGTACGAATGGATGCTCGGCTTTGTCGCCGATCCGACGCATGAGCGGTTCTATCAAAATCAGAACGACCGCATGCCACAGTTCGCCAAGAACATTGACGAACCGCACAAGAACAGCGTCAGCATTCGCGAGTTGTCGTTGATCGTGGCTTGGTTGCGCGGCGATTATTACGATCCCGCCGACACACAGCCGCGGTTGCCGCCAACGGAAGAGTATGCCCGCCGCGTCGTTCGTGAGTCGATGCTGGGTGAAAAGAGTCGCGAGCTCACCATCGTCGGTGCTGAACGCCTCAAAGCAACGTCAGACGATCAAGCCCGACAGCTGTTCGTTGCCAATTGCTCGCAGTGCCACAGCCGCAGCGATGCCACGGGCGGCGGCATCGTCGCCAAACGGCCAACCGCGCCAAACTTGCAGGCCTTTGGTTCGCGCGAATGGCTGACCGGTTTGTTAGATCCTAAGCAGATAGCCAGCGATCGGTACTTCGGCAAAACGAAGCACAAGCAAGGCGACATGGTGAACTTCGTCCGCGACAACTTCTCCGAACTCGATGAAGAAGGCAAGAAAGCAGTCACCGACATCATCGCCACGCTGTCCGCCGAAGCGAACCTGCCGGCCCAAGCTGCCGCCGACAAGGCCGCGACCGACGATGGCTCGATCATGCGTGGCCGAACCGCATTTGCGACCAGCTTTGCCTCGTCCTCGTGCGTCGACTGCCACAAGTTCCACGACAAGGGGGACGTCGGCGCTGCTCCTGATCTCACCGGCTGGGCTTCGCAAGAATGGCTGGAGCGGTTCATCGCCGATCCGGGCCATGCCGATCTCTATGGCGACAACAACGACCGGATGCCGCGGTTCGCCAAGAGTGGACCAGGCGTCAAACCGGCGCTGCTGTCGAAGCCCGAGATCACGTTGCTCGCCAAGTGGCTACGCGGCGAGGTATTGGACTAAATCATTCGCTTCGAGGGCCACGAGCCTCGCGGTCTGACCGCTGCAGAATGCGACAATTCTGTTTTTCGCACACTTTTAGCTATTCTTTATTTGACACTCCCGCGTACACTGGGGAACACGTTAGCACCGTCGTTCCGCACCGGGAGTTGTCTGTGAGTCCGCAGTTCCAAGCTTGGGTTCTGTCCATCAGTTTGGCTTTGCTGCTCGGTTGCAGCGGGCAGCGCACGGCGCCCCCCGATGAAGTCTCGATCAAGGCCCTGACGATTCAGTACGGCCGCTTCTTCCAGACACATCAAGGCAAACCGCCAGCGAACGAAGCCGAATTCAAAGCGTTTGTGGAAAAGGTTCCGGCGGCAGAACTGGCGGCGCAAGGTTGCTCGGATCCAACCAAGCTTTGGACATCGGCCCGCGACGGCCAGCCGTATGTCGTGACGTATGGCGCGGCCAGCAATCCCTCGGGGCCGTCAGGCCCGGTCGTGATCTACGAGAAAGCTGGCGCCGGCGGTCGGCGGTTTGTCGGCACTTCGCTCGGCAATGTCGAGGAAGTCGACGACGCCCGCTTTCGCGAACTCGTCCCCAATCCGATTTCAACACCCTAACTCACTAACCTCGATCGACCTCTCCCATGAAGCGTTCAGCCTTTACTCTCGTCGAACTGCTCGTTGTGATTGCGATTATCGGCGTGTTAGTCGCGCTCTTGCTCCCTGCCGTACAGGCGGCGCGAATCCGCACGGCGAACTCAGTGCATCAATAACCTGAAGCAGGTCGGCCTCGCGGTGCACAACCACGTCGATACCTTCGGTGTGTTTCCGACCGGCGGCAACACTCCCTGGCCCGTCGTGAGCGACTATTTCTCCAACGGCGGCAGCGGCGCACCCTATGGCCCCGACAAGCAGGGCATGGGCTGGGGTTATCAAATCCTTCCCTTCCTCGAGAAGGACGCCATCTATCGAATGCGCACACAAGGCGAAATCGATAACGCGTTCGTCAAGGAATACTTTTGCCCGTCACGCCGGCCGAAGGCTTTCTACACGGGCACGCAGCGTTATCTGGGCGACTATGCTGCTTCCACGCCGCTAGTTCCCGGACTCAGCGATGTCGATTCTCTCTGGCAAAACCAAACGTCGGGCACGTGGTCGGTGCCGGGCAGCAAAGAGTGGCTGGGAGTGATCATCCGCTCAAGTTGGTTCGGCAATGCCGATCCTGGCTCAATGAAAGCGATGGGTTTTCGCGGTATCGAAGACGGTACGAGCAGCACCCTGATGATCAGCGAGAAACGACTCAAGCCCGAGAACTATCAAACGGGCGACTGGCATGACGACCGCGGCTGGAGCGATGGTTGGGACCCCGATGTGATTCGTTGCACGGGTTCGGCGCTCGGTCCCGACAAGCGGGTGTCCAACGGCGGACCAAGCGAAGTGGGTTACATGTTCGGTTCGGCGCACCCTGGCGGCGTGAACGCACTCCTGGCGGATGGCTCGGTACGGGTTGTGGTTTACACAATCGATCCCATCATGTGGGATCGCTTTGGCAATCGGGCCGACGGTAATCCACTCAATCTGCCGTAGCTTATTTAATTGCCGCGATGTGCCGCAGCAGTCGCACGTTGAGCATTTCCCAGTTGTTGCCAAAGATCTCGGTGAAATCACGCACGCGCTGCGGCTGCGAATAGTCTTCGAACGACTTCACCGCCGCCGTCTTCTGCAGGTATTGAAAATACTTCTTCGGCTCGGTCTCGCTGAGGAAAAAAGTCAGAGCCCAAGCCTCGGCATATGCGCCTTGCACATCGCCATAAAAGGCCCGATCAGACGAGACCAGTTCCGGCAGTGCGGAGCTTTTTCGCCGTGGCAAGTAACGGCGGAATGATTCGAGTTGGCCGCGATTCACGCGATCGGCCACCGCAGTGAACTGTCGCGAGTTCCACACGCCGCGGGCTTCGAACAGCGTGCCAAGCCCCTCGGCAACCCAGCGCGGCGTTTGACCGAAGCGGTTGTGCAAGCCGCCGTTGAACGCGGCTTGGTGCAGGGCTTCGTGAATGATCGTCTCGGCGTTGGTCGTCCAATCGACATTGCTTCGCCCTGCGGTAATGTCGTACATGGCGATGCGATTGGTGGCCGGCGAATAATAACCCAGCATGCCCGCCGACGCGTGGTTGCCTTCGGTCGTGGCATAGCGGGCGAAATCGTTCTGCGTAGCGAAGACGATTGCCACCAGCGGAAAGCGAGGTTCCGGCGTCTTCAGGCCGCGGGCGGCAAAATAATGCGAGAACGATCGCTGCAGCGCTTCGAAGCGCGGCGCCCACACATCCTGCTGACCGGCAGGGTGTACCACGAGAAACTTGCCACCGCCGGAAACTTCAAAGCGGCTGCCAAATTCTCGCAGCAATTGGCCACGCATCTCCGCCGCGGTGAAGCTGCGAAATTTTCCTTCCGCCGCCGCGTAGTCATTGGCTTGATCGGGCGCGAACTCAAGCAATCGGCCGCTGCGAGTGAGAAAGAATACTTGCTTCGCGTTGTAGCGCAACGGAGTTCCTTCGAACTCCAAGCCATCGATCGACAACCGGAACAACGGTTCCTGCGCAGCAGCGCCGCAGACAAAAGTGAGCAGCAAGATAAAGGTTAGTGCGCGCATCGGTTCCTCTTTAGAAACCTAGCTTGCACTCAGGAAAGCGATCGGTGCAATCATGCGGTTTGTGACGATTGCAGGCCGGCGGCAGCTTACAAATACATCCCCAAAAACCCGCCCTGCTCATCGCTCTGAGCCTGCAACTTGGCGATCCGATCTTTCGCTTTCTGCAGATCGCCTGCTTCGATGTAGCGATCAAACTCGACGAGGACGGCTGGCTTGACGCATTGCTCAAACCATTTCACGACCGGAGCCGTGAGCCAATCGCAGGTCTCGCGGATGAGTTCGATCTGCAGATCGGCTTGCGCGGCCCGCTCGTCTTTGGCGTCCGTCAGCAGCGTTCCCAACCAACGAAACTCGATCGTGCCGAGGTTTTCGCGATTGGTCAGGTGAAACTTGCACTCGGCGTTGTACAGGTAATACGAGTTGTGCGAGCCGTGTTTATCGATGGCTTGCTTGATAAGTTCGCACCGCCGCTGATAGACGGGCGAGGCATCGATCGGAATATCGAGCCGCGTAATCGTCCGCAGCGGCAGGCAATCAAACGAAATTTCCACCCAACGGTTCATCGACGGCATCCTTGGCGACTCGTAACTTAGCTTCCACGATTATTTCCGCCCGCTCGCACTTCCGCGAGAGGGTTAGCCGATCCATCGCAGCGGATCGGCCTCCGCCTTGCTCGGCCAGATCGTCAAATTTGGAAACGGTTTGCTCAATACTTCGGCCAGGCGTTCACAGGCAAAACGTTCACTGGCAAAGTGACCTGGCAGGAGCAAATTCATGCTGGTCGCCTCCGCTTCGAGACAAGTATGAAACTGCGTCTCACCAGTAACGAGCGTATCGCAACCGGCCCGCGCGGCATCGGCCAAAAAACTCCCCGCGCTGCCGCAAGCAACGGCGATGGTTTGCACGCGCGCGTCATCGGCGCCAACGGCATGCAGACCTTGGATCTTCAAAAAACTCCGCAACTTTGCGGCTAGCTCGCGCAACGGAATCGCTGCCGGCAACTTGCCATAACGGCCCGATCCCAAACCAGCGGGATCGTTCTTGGCCGCGACTAGCGGTTGGATTTGCTGCAGCCCCAACCCTTCGGCGAGCTGCTGATTGATGCCCGCCGCCGCGGAGTCGAAGGCCGTGTGCGGGCTGTAGATCGCCACGCCCGCGCGGACCAATTGCCATAACAGGCGAGTGGGTGTTTGTTCGGTCGTCAGGCGTTTGAGCGCATGAAAGGGGAGGGGATGATGAGTCACAATCAGCTCAGCCCGCTCACGAATCGCTTCGGCAGCGCTGGCCGGAGTGATCGTGAGGCAGGTCATGATTTTTGTGACCGGCTGCTGCGGATCGCCAGCGAGCAGACCGACGTTATCCCACTCCGCCGCGAGTCGCCGCGGCGCGAAGGTTTCCAGAAAATCACTAATGTCGGCGATCGTGGTCATTAGCACCTGCACGTCTTCTTCTTTTTTCCAAGCGTTCCCCGGGCGTGCATTTTAGCGATGTATTCGGGCGCGAACGGCACTTGGCAAGAAGTATCGCCCATGTCGACCTCGACGACGCCAATCTCCTTCGCCACTTTTTGCGCCGTTGCGGTTAGCGGCCGCAGGTAACTACCACAGGCGATGACGAAGTTATTCATCGCGCTACGCACGCGGTTTGGCTGCCGATGGATGGTTTTCTGCACCCGCTCGAGCAACGTTTGCAATGCATCGAAATCGAGTTCTTCATCGGCCTTCACGGCGACGAGGTTGCTGAGTGTGGTCCAGCCGCATGCCGCGGTCTTCTCGTCCTTTTTATCGATCCACTTCTGCGCCAGTTCCCAGCCATGTGGACCATCCGCGGCGACCCACGGCACGGTGAATTCGCTGAGCATCGACCACGACGCTGCATCGAGCCACTTTTGCAGATCGGTTTTCGTCATCTGCGATTCATCAGCAATCAGACCCGCGAGATACATCGCATCGGAAATGCCGGTGGCGTACAACTCATTCGCCAGCTCGTAGTTCTTCTTGATCCGCTTTTGGATCGGCTTCATGTCCGAAATGCGAGTGCCGAAGAACGGTTCCTGCGCGCCGTGCTTCAGCAGGACACTCTTTATCTTTGGATCGCCGAGTTTGCGCAGCTCTTCGACGATCGCAGCAGCCGATTCTTCTTTGGCTGGCTTCGCCGATTTGGGTGCGGCTTTCTTCTTCATGGCGCCGTGCTCGTTTCCGGCTTGGCTACGAGAAAGTAAACCACCACGCCCGCGAGAATCAGCAGACTGCCGGCAGCGGTTTGCGGCAGGTAATCGAGGAGCAAACTGACTAGCGCCGCAGCGAAGACCAGCAAGTAGAACGCCGGCGTGATCGGATAGCCCCACGTTTTGTACGGACGCGGGCGATCTGGCATCTTGCGCCGCAAGACAAAGACCGCGCCAACCGCCATCGCGTAAAAAATCTGCCCGCCGAAGATCACGAACGCGGTGAGTGCATCGAACGCTTCGGCTGGGCCTTTGTTCTTAGGAATGAAGGCAGCTTTAAACCAGTTCGTTAGGCTGAATGTCGGCGGTTCTGTGGGCGCTGCCTCGTCGACAGCAGTAGTGACAACGGGTTCAGCCGGAGTCGCTGACGGCGCGGTCCACGCATAAGCGCCGATGATGAGCACCAAGGACCAGGCCATTTGCGCGAGGACTGCATTCGCCGGCGTTTGAAAGCGAGGATGCACTTTTCGAATCGCGGCAGGGAAGAGCTTGTCGCGGGCCATCGCAAAATAGATTCGCGGTCCCGCGAGCAGATTGGAATTGAGCGCCCCGAAGGCTGAGATCATCACGCACGCCGAAGCGAGCCAGCGGCCGCCCGTGCCGAGCAGTTGAAACGAGACTTCTGACGCAACCTTCGTGTCCTTCGCCGCGACGGCGGACATCGGCAGCACGAGGTGATAACAGGCGTTCGCTCCGAGGTAAACGATGATCACGATCATTACGCCGACAGTGAGCGCGATCGGGACGTTCTTTTGCGGCTCGCGAACTTCTTCCGCCACCGGGCCGATGTTGATCCAGCCGTCGTACGGCCAGAAGACGAGGATCATCGCCACGCCCATCGCCCGCCAGAAGTTCAGCGACACATTCGCGGGCATGATCGGCTCGAGGTTTTTCACATCGGCTTTCAGCAGCACAAACGGCGCGACGATCAGGAAGATCAGAAAAGCTACCTTCACGACGCTGGTCACGTTTTGCACCCAGGCAGCCCAGCGCGTGCCGATGACATTGATGATCGAGACGATGAAGGTCAGCAGCAGCGCGCACATCGCTTGCATGCCGTGCGACAACGGCACGTGGACTGCGAGCCAATCAGGCAGATAGTCGCTGAGCTTCAGCGAATTCAGCAGTTCATCGCCATAGAGGACCGTCGCACACGCCAGCGCGCCGAGCGAGCCGGTGCGAATGATCCAGAACTCCGTCCAGCCCCAAAGGAACGCCGGCAAGCGACCATAGGCTTCGCGCAGATAAACATAAGGGCCGCCGGCTTGCGGCAGCATGGCGGCGAGTTCCGCTAGCGCCAACGCGCCGCAAAGAGTAACCAGGCCGACGATAATCCAGATCGCCATGATCGGCCCAAAGCTGCCGAGCTGAGCAGCGACGGGCTGGGCCTTGAGAAAAATACCGCTGCCGATGATCGAACCGATGACCACCGTAATGGCATCGAACCGCCCGAGGACGCGGGGCAGGGTTTGCACATCGGGATCGAGAAGGGGCTGCTGGGCGGGCTTCGTCATGGTCTTCTCTGGTGATGGCCTGTTGTCGGCCGGTGGAACCAGAGGCAGCATATCGCAAACGGCTGCGGCAAGCGACTGCGCAAAATTAGTCGTCGCGGACGTGCTTGCGGAACTGCACCTGCTGCACACCTTCCACTTGGTTTAGCTTCGTCACCAGCGTTGCCGGCGAGACATCAGGCCGCATCTGCAAACGATATTCGACGTCGACGGCGGCGCCTTGCTTGGCTGTTTCGACGCTCGTCATTTCCCGCTTCGTGGTCACTTCGGCGATGACCGGTTCGAGCGAAGTTTCGGGGTTGCGACCGAGGCCGAGGCGAATGTGCAGCACGGCGACTCCCGTCGTCACATTCACGGATGGGAAGTAGCGAAAGATGGTCGCAGCGACTGACACGCCCAGCCAGCACATGGCAGCGACAATCGGTTGCCCAGCGCCCACGGCCATGCCAACGGCCACAGCAAAGATGACGTAGGCCACATCCTGCGTGTCCTGCATCACCGTGCGAAAGCGGACGATGGAAAGCGCGCCAACGAGTCCGAACGCACGGGCTGCATTATCGCCGATCACTTGCGTGACCATGGCGATAAGAATGGTCATCAGCACTAGCGTGCCGGGAAACGTCGTGCCCGTGAGCGAATTGCGCCGGCCCCAGGCATACGCCACGGCCACCAACCAGCCGGCGAGAAAGGCGAGAACGAGTCGCGCGAGGATCGAATCCCACGGGAGGAGATTCTTCGACTCTTCGGCGAATAATGCGTGGTGCAGCCAGGTTCCCATGGAGCAATGATTTCCAATCCAGACGTTTTAGAAATCAGGCCACGGCCCGGGAATCGCCATCTTCTGACGACGCTTCTTCCTGTCCGCCCGGCACCACCCAGGTTTGCATGCAAGTGCGAAACTTGCTGACCTTGAGAGGCTCCAGCGCGAAGTCGCTCATGATTCCCTTGAAGAGCGAGGGAAGTGACGTGGGATACTTCAACTCGAGAATGCACAGGCCGCTGAGCCGTTGCAGGCCCTCTAGCGAACCACGGGGCACGTCCCAGGTATTCACATCCAGATCGCGCAGGCCACAACCGCCAATGGCGCGGTCGAGCGTCATGCGAATCGGCCCTTCGGGCGTGAGGCCGACGCGGGCAAAGCGTTCGTAAGTGACCGAGCAGACGGGCTGCAGTTGGCGCAATGCCACGCGGCGGCGGAACCAATGTCCCGACCAGTGCTCCGGCGGCGCCGATTGATAGACGCAGGCCAGCTCACTTTCGCTGATCGCGGTGCGGCGTTTTTTCACGCGGCCGCGGACCTTGGCTTTACGTTCGAGCCAGATGGTGTCTTCGTTGCCATAACGGCGCAGACGATACTTCCGCGTGCGGAGCGCTCCGGCCCGCCCAAAAACGCCGAGGGCGGGTGTATCGAGGTACACGCTGTGTACGGGATAGAGCTCGCGCTCGTCGCACGCAGCAACTGGGTCGCGCGACATGTGGACACGAGCCCAGTCCTTTACGAGTTCGGCCGTGGCCTCACCCAGCAGGAATTTGATCTCGTATTGTCCAAACCGATGGTCAGCCCGGCGAACGGGCGTCGGCATCGAGTTTGCCGCTGCATCGCGCTGTGCATCCTTGCCGCCATGGCGGTCTTCACTCCGCGCTGGCTCCGCGTTCCCGTGCATTGTCACCTCGGTGGGCTTTCTTCTGGCTGCTAAGGGGGTGCGTCTTTTCGTCGCGAACTCTGATCAACCTAGTGTAATTGGTCGCAACCTCTGATTCTGTTTCATCGGAACACATTTCTGCAAGCTTTTTTGCTGTCATTGCGGCAGAATCTGTTCGCTCCCTTACCATTCGATGCAAGCTGCGTCGAAGACAGGTCCCTCAACGCAGGTACGGCGATAGTCACTCGTGCCATCTTCTTCCTTGATCCGGGCCACGCAGGTAAAGCAGATTCCCACGCCGCAGGCCATCGGTGTTTCTAATGAAACCTGACAGGGAACCTGATGTTCCGCGGCGATGTGGGCCACGGCTTCCATCATCGGTTCGGGGCCGCAACAAACGATCCGCGGCGTGCCGGAATTTTCTTTCAGCACGTCACGTAACAAATCCGTCACAAAGCCCTTCCTGCCGTGGCTGCCGTCATCGGTCGCCAGGCGGACATCCACTCCCAAGCCGACAAAATCGTCAACACCGGCAAAATAGTCCTTCGTCCGCGCTCCGTAGCAAAAGGTGACGCGATTGGCCCGCGGCACCGCCCGCTGCGCGAGACCGTACCGAGTTTTGCCCAAGTACTCTTTGGCCAATGCGAGAAATGGCGTTTGTCCGATGCCGCCAGCGACCATGATGAGATGATCGGTGGGCGTGGGAAGAAAGCCATTGCCGAGCGGGCCCCAAACTTCCAACGTTTGCCCCGGCAGAAAATTGCACAGCCGCGAAGTCAGCTTGCCTTTGACGAGATAAACGACATCGACGTCGCGCGGCTGACCATCGGTGCCGGCGGTCACGTCGTACACGGCCAGCGGTCGACCGAGGAGCGGATCGTTGTATCCGGCGAGTCGCAGCATGACGAACTGGCCCGGCGTGACGCGGCGCGCAAGCTCTGGAAAGCGAAACCGAACCCGCCAGGTATCTCGCGCGAGTTCGACATTCTCGATGATCTCTGCCGCTGCAGAAACCGCCTGGTCGGCGAGATACGGTGCGTGCGCCGAACTCATTATTAACCGCGGCCTTTCTTCTTAATCCGTTTGCCGAAGATGGTCTTCGCGCCGCGGCCGCCACCACCGCCACCTTCGAACTTCTTACCTTTGCCAAAACTCTTGCCCGGATATTTACCCCGTGCGCCACGATCTTCCTGCGGACGATTCGGCACGAGCTTGCCGGGACGACGAGGCTTGCCGGTTTGCGAATCGCGTGGATCACGTTCGTCACGGCCTCGTTCATCGCGACCGCGGCCACGGCCTTCACCGCCGCGACCTTCGGCACTGCGACGTTCTTCGGCGCGGCGGTTGCCAGCTTCGATTCGCTCCTCGTGCGTCATGCGATGCTTTTGGCCACGGCGGAACGATTGGCCGACTCCAGTTTGCTCTTCACCGCGACGGCGATGGCTGGTGCGTGGTTCGGCGCGGAGAGGGCGATCGCCCTTGGCAGCAGGTGCTCTGCCTGCAGGCCCGCGACCGGCAGGGGCCCGGCTGGCGGGAGCTCGACCAGCGGGTGACTTCGGGCCTTGGGGCTTCGAAGCGGGTGGCTTGAATGACGAGCGCTGCTCGCGCACTTTGCGCGACTGCAGCGGCGGTGGACCTTCTTCATCGAAATCGAGCACATCGCCGCGCGGAGCCGGACCAGAACGAGGCGGCCGGCCGTCGTCCTTGATCTCTTCGCGGATGTAAGTCTGCTCGATCAGATCTTCATCGTCATCGCCGAAGTCGTCATCATCGAGGTCATCGTCTTCCCCCAGATCCTCTTCCTCCAGGTCGCCGTCTTCGTCTTCGCCGTTGAGCAGTTCTTCGAAGTCATCTTCCATGTCCTCGAAGTCTTCGCCGGCCAGAACTCGATCGGCAATTTCTTTCGCCGTCAAAGGTTTCGGCTTAGTTGGGTCAGCTGCGATCTTCGCAGGAGTCGCTCCACTCTTTGCGGGAGCTGCGGCGTTCTTCGCCGGAGCCACCTTTTTTGGCCGTGCTACGCGGACTTCCTCGGCAGCTTCTTCTTGCGGAGCAGCTTCGGCTTCACGCGGCGGTGGCTTCTTTTTGTCCTTGCGCTTCTTGCGAGTGATGGCCAGCAGACCATCGATCTCGCCTTGAGTCAGCTTCCGCCATTCGCCTTCTTCCAATGCGCCGAGCTTGAGATCGCCGACGGCGATACGTTTCAGGCGGATGACCTTGTGGCCAACCTTGGCGAGAACGCGACGGATTTCGCGGTTACGGCCTTCATCGAGCACGATCAGCAAATCGGCGCTTTGTTTGTGTCGGCTTTTAACCGTGACCGATTCAACCTTGCAAAAACCTTCGGCCAGGTGCACGCCGCGGCGGAGCTTGGCAAGTTCCTCGGGACCAGGCCGACCAGCGACGCGCACGATGTAGGTCTTCTCGACACCGTAGCGAGGATGCGTGATGTGGTTCGAAAAATTGCCGTCGTTGGTGAGCAGGATCAAACCTTCGCTCGCGCGATCGAGGCGGCCCACGGCGAAGACCCGCTCGTTATCGGGAACCAGATCGATCACCCGCGTCCGGCCCGAGGGGTCGAAGTTTGTGCAGACGACGTCCATCGGCTTATTGAGCGCGTAATAGACGCGCTTCGGCTGCTTGAGCGCTTCGCCATCGACACGAATTTCTTGGGCGACCGGATCGACCCGAGTGCCGAGCTCGGTGACCACTTTGCGGTCGACCTCGACGCGACCTTCGCGGATCAATTCTTCGCAGTCACGGCGGCTAGCGACTCCTGCCGCTGCCAGCACTTTCTGCAGGCGTTCGCTCCCCGACTCTCCACGACCGGCGTCGGACTGTTGCCCCGCGCGTGATGAACCAGATGACTTGGAGGATTTGTGGCGACGCTGGCGTGTCATGACAGTACTACTTCTCGCTGCGATTACGCAGGTTCTCACTGCGAATACGCAGATTTATCGCTGCGAATGTGCAGGAATAACGGCTGCGGAAGCGCAGACGGCAAACTACTAGTTTACTTAACGACAGAGCTAGCGGTCAGGGGGTTTGCGGTTTGCTGGCGTGGCTTTCAGCAGTTCGGTTTCAGAAATGTAAAGCACCCTGCTAAGCCCTGCGGGCGGATTTCAATTGCCACAAGCCGGGTCGCTGGTTGTACCGATGAATCGTGTGCTGCCGATCGTTCCGTCGCAGTACTAGATGCTGCGAATATGCAGTCCCGCCGGCTCGGCTTGCCATTGCACCGCCTCACTGCAAACGGCAACCGCCCACCTTGTTCGTCGCCTTACCAGGATGGACGCCCATGCCCGTCTCGCGCCGTCGTTTTCTGTTGGGTTCTGCCGCAGCCATTGCCGCGGGAAGTCTTGCCGGGAGCCAGGTGCTGGCCGAACCGCGCGTCCCCGTCGGCACCGAACTGCCGAAGCAGTCGACGCAAGGCGTCGTGGTTCCTGGCAGCGGCCAGCGCGTGCCGAACACCGGCGATGATTTCGAAGACGCCGAGTGGATCTATTGGCCGCAACATCCCAAGAGCAGCTACAACATCGACGAACAAATCCGCGCTCCCGGCGGCATGAGCAAGAACGGCAAATGGGTCGAGGCAGCCAAGCGCGGCACGCCCGACGTCGTCAAGCGCGTTCCCACTCCGCCGGGCGGCATCCCGGGAAGCAAAGGCGCGCTGATGATGCAAACGCTCTACAGCGGCGTACCAGGCCGCCTGAGCAACGCCGATCAGCAAGACGACCTGCTGCAAGACGTGAAAGGGCGATTCGGCAGCGATATCCCCGTGTCGTGGACGCCGAACTGCACCGTGCGAGTCTGGGTGCCGCCAGCCGACAAATGGGAAATGCGCTACGACTACAGCTTCGGCTTTCGCGCGGGCTTGATGGGCCAAACGCCGAAAGGGAAGAGCGATGAATTCTGGCCGGGCATCTTTCTCGAACAGCAGTTCGATTTGAAGAATGGCGAGAAGCACTCCTTCGTCCGTGCTCGCATCCGCGGCGACGAATGGGGCCGCGACCTTCCCGGCCCAGCGTACGAATGCGAAAGCTGGATCACAATGGGCATGAGCTTCACGCCCGATGGCCGCTGCCACTTCTTTTGCAAGGGAGGCGTCGAAGACCTCACCATCAAAGATCACTTCGGCAGCTGGTACAGCTACAACTGGCGAGCCCACACCTTCCTGGCTTACTTCTTCAACATCATGAACCGCGACGACGGCCGCTCGCTCTCGTCGCCATGGATCATCGATGACCCTGCGCTCTACGCCGCCACCGCGCCGCTGCAACGTAGTGCAACTCGACCGGGCTTGGGTGCGAAGTAACAGTTTCAAAAAGGCGTTATGCAATAACGCTGCCCTCACTCCCTCGCCCCGGTACTCCGGGGAGAGGGCCGGGGTGAGGGGCCGAAGCTCAATCAAACCCGACTTCGAATCGCCCGAACTCAACGCCGAACCGCCGTTCCCCCCGAGTTACTACGCGCATCGTTTCTTACTCCTTTGACCTCGCCTGCTTCAACCCGCGATCCTTCGGCAACGCCGTGAGGCTATCGAGCCGGGCGAGGCCGATCCACGGATCTTTAGGGTCATAGTTGAAAATCTGCGAATAAACGAAGTCGTTCAGCAGCATTAACTGCGTCGGCTGAGGTCCACCAACTGCAAACTGCTTGTAGTCGTCGTCAAAGACCGAAGCATTCGGATCGCGAATGGGATTCATGTGTCGCAGCGCCGCGTAACGGCCGCAGTACTCGTTGTAGATCGTGTCAGCCTGCAAAGCAGGTTGTATGCAAGCGAGCAACGTGTGCATCGCCCGTTCGTCCCCTCCCTTGCTGAACGCGTAATCTAAATCGGCCGTGGGTTGAGAATTGCCGGTGGGACGCGTTCTTTCCCGACCGTAGCGCTCGGCTACTATGGCTTCTCGCTTCACCAAGGTTCGGCTCGCCTTGCTCAACTCAGAGTACTCTGGATGAAACGAGGCCACCGCTTCCCAGAAACTGGGCGGTGGTGGCGGCACGTACCCGATGCTCTCGGGCGGTGCGTCGGCTTTACTAATTTCTCGCAACACCTCCTGATACTTGACGAGGTCTGCCTTCCAAGCCGTCTGCAAGTCTTCTATTTGTTGCAGTTGATACTTCGTAATCTCCGCTTTCGCATCTTTAGACCGCATCGACCTTTGAGCGGACGCTTCCGCTTTGAGCAAACGCGTAACGAAGGGGATGGGGCCATACAAACCTGGAAAGACATCAACGACCTCGCCAGTCGGGAGCACCACATAGTGGACGCTGTTGCCCGTGATCGTCCGCTCGACTTTTCTGCCGTCGCCAAGATCGATCGTGATCTTCGGCACGGGACGCACAGAAGTCCAAGTGAGAACAAATCGGTCATGCAGTAGTTGGCGGACCTTGTCGTCGGGGTAGAGCAAGATGCGAAAGTAACGGCTGTTTGCGCAGCTGAGTTCCTCGTCGAGCTTGCCGAGCAGCCGCAGCGCGAGGATGGGCTTTCCTTGCTCCTTCGCAACACGATTCGCTTCTGCTTCGTCGGTGTACCAATACAATCCCGATTCGTGCGCGTAGCGAGCAGCGGCTACGGCGTCGATCGTGTCATCGATCGCAGTCCTGTCCTGATTGGTTGCAGCTAACTTCTCCCGCTCCTGCATCAACCGATCAACTGCCGCCGGCCCTTCCTTTCGCCACGCCTTGATTTGCTCCGCCGAAGGTTTCTGCGGAATCGATTCTTCAGCGACGAGGGGCACTGAAACGGCCAGAAAAACGAATCCTGCCATTCCCCATGCAAGACGCATATCAGCCTCCTTGATGTCGCCGCGTTTCCACTGGGCGATATCCTAAATCCGCGGACTGCGGACTCGCAATGTAGTAGGAACATTCTTGCGAGCTCAGGCTTTTCGCAGGTACCATTTCACCTGCCTAATTTGCAGTAAATCTATCGGGCGAGTTTTCCATGCGACATCAAATCGCGGGCCATCCGGCGAGTTGGCTATTGCTGGTACGAATTCTGGTCGGCCTGTTGGTCATTGGCGCGGTGGCCGCATTGGTTGGCGGAATCATTCCGCTGGGCATCCTCTTGCTGGTTGGCACGGCGGTGCTGGCCGGCGTTGTCGAAACGCATGCAGCCCTGGTGCGCGGGCAACGCGCGTGGATCGAAGTCTTGCCGGCCGGAATGAAGTACAGCGATCGCCAAGGCGAACGCGAGATTCAGGATTACGAAATCGTGTCGCTGGCGTTCGCCATCACGCCGCAGTATTCCAACGGGCACCCGAATGGTTACTTGCGCACCTGCCGATTGTGGACGGCCGACGAGCGGGTGCTCGAGCTAAAAAACAAATACGCCAACGGCGAAGCCGATCCGCTGGGAAGTTTCATTCAACGAATTGCGGAGACGCTCAAGGAAGGTTTTGCCCAAGCGCTGGCGCACGGCGTGGAAGTGCGTGGCGAAGGGTGGAGGCTGTCGAACACCATGCTGTATTGCGGCGTGGCAGGTCGCGAGCGGCCGCTGGAACTCGCGAAGATCGCAGCCATTCAAGACACTGAGGGGATGCTCGGTGTCTGGCTGCGCGACGAAGAACTGCCGGCAGTCAAGCTACTGCCCACTGGTCGCAATGCCTGGCTGCTCGCCGATCTGATCGAGCCCTACATGGCGAAGATGCCCGAAGAAAATGAGCCGCCGCGCGAAGGACTGGGCCGCATCATTTTCCGCCGACGGGCGAGCATCGCAGTGGTGATCGCACTATTCTTGATCGCAGCCGCTCTCGGCATTGCCGGGGTCATTGGCCTGTCGCAAGGAGTGCAAGACGCCTTCGTGTTTGTGGTGCTGTTAGGAGTCGGCGCCCTGCTGTGCGTCTTGGCAGTGCATTTTGCTTTTGCAGAAATGACCTGCCACGAGTGGGGCGTGATGCAGCGCGGCCTGCTGGGGCGTCGGCAGTTGTTGTATCGCGATATCGAATCATTCACGTACCGCGCGACGCGCAATTATGTGAACGGCGCTTACACGGGAACGGCTTTGTACTTGCAATTCATGCCCCGCGCCGGTTGTGGCCGCAAGATCACGCACAGTTCCAATGTGCAAGGCAACGACGACGACCTCGACCGGCTACGCGAAGGAGTGGCGCGCATCATTGGTGCGCAAATGCACCAACGCCTCGCGAATGGCGAGACCGTAACTTGGACGAACAACCTGGCATTCAGCCCCGCAGGACTCTTGTATCGGCCGCCCGGTTTTATCTCGCGCGGCAACCAGGTCTTGTTGCCGTACGACAAGTACCACGGCCACAACTTGCAGGATGGCAATTTCTATCTATTCGAAAAAGGAAAAGACAAGTCCGTCACCAGCGAGAGCGTCGGCGAAGTCAATTTCTTCCCCGGTTTTTATCTGCTGCTGACGATTGCTCACTCGGACGATTGAGCATCCGGCGCGGGCGTCGCGTCCGGGGCTCCAGAGACGAGGTTGCCGCAATGAAAGACGTGGAACTGCCGGGCGACCGCCGGCTCGAAGTAACTGAACCAGCGTGAAAGATTTCGCTCGTACCAATCAGGCATCTTGGTGACGAGCAACAATTCGCCATCGGGCTTGAGAGCCTTGCGCGCGACTTCGATGAAAATTTCGGCCAGGCGGAAATTGCTGTAATAGGGTGGGTTGCCGACGGCGAGATCGAACGTGCCCGGTTCGAGTGTGCTGCCATCGCAATCAACGGAAGCGGTGACGGCGCTGGTCTCGTTGCGAGCGGCAGCCCATTGCAAAGCTTCGACCGCGCGGGGATTGCTGTCGATGCCGTGGGCGGTGATCCCTTCGCCGCGAAGTGCAGCCGCCATCGCCACCGCGCCGCTGCCGCAGCCGATGTCGAGCACGCGCACACCCGGCGTTAAGTGCATCGATTCCATCAGCGCGCGGGCGCCGGTGTCGAGGCTACGATGGCTAAAGACGCCGGGTCGGCTGCGGAGGTGAATCAAACGCTCGTTGTCGCGAAAGGCAAATTCGCAGGCAAAGTTCTTCATCTTCTTCAACGGCTTATTTTTCACGGCGACATAGATCACGCCGCCAGTCACGGCATGGCGCGAGACTTTGTCGAACAGCGCTTGCAGTTGTTCATTCAACCAACTGTCGGTCGCATTGTCGGTCGACGCGACGAGCGTGCCGCCGATGTCGAGTCGTTCGTGCGCGAGTTGCAATTGATCGCGGACGAGTTCGACTTCTCCTTGACGTTGAAAGGGGAGGGCAGCGAGGTCGAACTTTTCGTCCGGCGGATTGGGCTGGCAGAGGAGTTGGAATTGATCGGAGCGGGCGCCGATTTGTTGCGCGCTTTGCTGCTGGGCAAAGAGATCGAGAAACCAACAAACCACACGCGCGTTGGCATTTCGATCGGCAACAGCCGTGGCAAATTGCCCGCGCCCCAGCGTGGTGCAGAGGACCCGCTCACCTTTCAGTTTCGGTAAGTAGTCGATGAGCAACTGCTCGGCCGGTCGTGGCGGTTCGACGGGATAAAGCGAGCGGGGAAGGGCAGGGGAGGGCATGAGCGTTCTCAAAGGGAATTGAGCGACAAGCGACCAATCAAACTAACGCACAGCAGCAAATTGGCCCAGGAGAGCAGCCGAAAAAGAGCGTGAAAAACAGGGCGAAATTGCGACTTTCTGCGGCCTTGCGCATCTTCGAGCGAAATTGGCGTTCCCTGGCATGTCGAGTGCAAATAATTCCTAACGAAGCGGGACTTTGACAAGTACTTTCCAACCCTCCGGAGAATAAGCCATGAAATCGATTCTTCTCTCAGTCGTAGCCGCGACATTGTTGACCGTCAGCGGCGCTTTCACATCGAGCGCCGACGCGCAGACATACGTGCGCTACGGCCGCGGTGGTTACTACGCACCGCGCTACAACTATAACTACGGGCCGCGATACGTCGCGCCTTATCGCACGTACTATAGAGGCAACCCGTATTACGGCGGCGGTTATTACAACGCCCGTCCGTACTATGGTGGTTATCGCGGCGGCTACTACGGTGGTGGTTACTACGGCCGCGGCATTGGTGTGGGCGTTGGGCCGGCCCGCGTGGGCGTTCGGTTTTAGTCAGTAGCAGTTGAAGATGTTATCAGCCCTTCGCAGCGATGTACGGTGCGGAGGGTTTCATTTACGGGAAGTTGTCGCGAGCCGTGCCGAATAGACATGGCGGGCAACTTCCCGCTTTTTTTGCGCGTGGGCACTCGTTGCTCGAACGCATATTCTTGGCAGCCGCTTCGTAACAAAGCGGCGAATCCCTCGCTTCTGATCTTATGCAACGAAGTCAGCAGTCGCTGAACTCAGTGCTTAATATCAATTCTCACATGCAAGGGATGTGTCTCATGAAGTCGCTCATTTACTCTCTGCTCGTCGTCGCAGTTCTGTCGCTCGGCGGTGTCTTCACTTCATCGGCCCAAGCTGGCAACGGCGGCAGTGGTTGGGGCAATGGTGGATGCGGATACGGTGGTGGCTATGGCGGAGGTTACGGTGGCTGTTACCGGCCGCCGGTTCAGTGCTATCGCCCACCGGTTTATTATCCGCAGTGCTACAGCCCGCCTTGCTATCGGCCGCCGTGCTACGTGCAGCCGTGTTACCGGTGGTAGTGGAATTGAGGTGGTAACAGATTCTTGGTCGGACCAATGGTCCGACCTACGGATTTACCTGCAGGCCGTTTGCTATCAGCGACGGCCTGCGAGCGTTTCTTGGGTTCATCAAATCGACAACAGGGTGACGTCACAACGATGTCACTGCTGACAGCTCTGGTCAAAGCCGGGAAAACAACATCTCCCGTAAGTCAATAAGATACAATCACTTACAGCAAATCGAGGAATTCTGGCACGGCTGCTGCTTTTTAACTCCTCCGTTGCCGCGGCAACATCGCCCGGCCCCCCTGATTCGATCCTGAGGAGTTTGGTTATGAAGAATTTCATCTATACCCTGGTTGCCGTATCTGCTCTGTCGCTGGGCGGCCTGTTCACCGCCACCGCGAGCGCGAACGGCCCTTATCACCCACACCATCACCACCACAACCACAACCATTACAACGGCGGTGGCTGGAACCAAGGTTACTACGGCCCGCCGCGGGCTGCGTACTATCCGCCGCCGATGCCGTACTACTATCAGCCCTACCCAGCGTATCAGCAGCCGAATGGCATTTACCTGCAGAACCGCAATTTCGGCCTGCGGATCGGCTTCTAAGCAGGACGGCAGGGGGGTCAGTCAGCAATGACTGGCAAGAAATGAAAAAGTCCGGGCCCTTTGCTTTTGGCAAAGGGCGCCGGACCGTCGTCCCCCCCGGGATTATCGATGTGCGACAGCGGCTGATCGTGTGATCTGGCTCGCGTCGCTGATTGATCGTGTTGCAACCGGCTGTCGTGGCGGCTCTTACCGCATGTGCCGGTGATACTTATAGAATCGGTCAGGCAACCCCTGCGACTTTGGCAAACTTTGCCGGTTTTGATTCGCAGGCGGAATTGTCGCCCGTAGGACGGACCATTGGTCCGTTCCAGAAGCGGGTAATGAGCACATGCTCTGCACTCGCCACCCAGGACGGACCACTGTTCCGTCCTACGAAAGGACACACGCTCTTTCGTGGGAGTGAAAGGCAACTCCGGGCGACAGAGTCGCTCTTGGCGTGTCTCGCCGTTTCTTGTACTAGCTTCTTCGCAACTCTGCGCGGAGTGTTTTGCTAGCAATCCGCACCGCGCACGAGGGTCTGTGAAGCACTTGAGAAAGGATGCAGTCGTGTCGCAACCAGCCCACAAGCAAAACGCTCTCTGGTCGTTGATCAGCGGCGTTGGTTGGCCCCTCATGTTTGGCCTCGGGATGTCTGCGGTGTTTTATGCACTGCTGCTCAAAGGGCCGTTGCATCATCCCGCCCTCGTGCGTTATTTCGCCGGTCACCCGATCAACATGATCGAGACCACGCTCTTCTGCGTGGGTATCGCTGGCTTGGTGCTCAAAGCGCTCGACGTGCTGCGGCAACAAAGCTCGCTCGGCGGCGTAACGCTTGGCGAACAAGCTGGCCCACAGCCGGTTAGCGTCGTTGGCGAATTGCTCGACAAACTCGCCGCCCTGCCGAAGAAAGTGCAAGAGTCTTATCTCGGGCGCCGCTTGTGCCAGGGGCTCGAGATCGTCGAGCGCAACGGCTCGGCCGATCGGCTCGAAGAAGAATTGAAATACCTGTCCGACATGGACAGCAACCGTCAGCAAGAAAGTTTCTCGCTGATTCGGATCGTGATCTGGGCCATTCCGATGCTCGGGTTTCTCGGTACGGTGACCGGTATCACCGACGCCCTCAGCCACCTCGGTGGCAGCCTGGGAAATCACGCTGACGGCGGCAACGGCATGGAGGCAGCCATGCAGGGGTTGCTCTCCGGCTTGTACGTGAAGTTCGACAGCACCGCGATCGCGCTCTGCTTCTCGATCTTCCTCGTCTTCATTCAATGGGGCATCGATTATTTCGAAATCGAATTGCTTGCTCAGGTCGACTCGCGGGCTTCGCAAGAACTCGTCGGCCGCTTTGAAATGGTCGGCGCTTCGAGCGATCCACAACTCCAAGCCATTCACCGCATGACTCAACTCGTCGTCGCTGGCACCGAACAACTCGTCCTCCGCCAAGCCGAACTCTGGCAACAATCGATCACGGCTGCACACAACAGTTGGCAACAAGTGCAGCAGCAAACCGGTGCGCAACTGCAAGCCGCGCTCACGGCATCGCTGGGCGAAGTGCTGCAGCAACACGCCGTGAACATGGCTCACATCGAACAATCGTCGACCGAACAAGTTCAGCGTCGCTGGGAGCAGTGGCAAGGAACGCTCTCGGAAAACGCCAAGCTCCTCTACGCGCAGCAACAAGAGATGTCGCGCCAGGGAGAACTGATGACGCAAGCCATTCGCGCTTCCGGCGAAGTTGTGCAGCTCGAACGAGCGCTCAACAGCAACCTGGGTGCGCTGGCCGGGGCGAAGAACTTCGAAGAAACCGTCATGAGCCTGGCCGCGGCCATTCACCTGCTCAACAGCCGTCTGGGCCGCAGCGATGCTGCTCATCTGGACCTTAATTCACAATCTCGGAGCCGCGCGGCATGAGTCGAAAGCCGCGGCGGGGACCGGGGGTCGCGCTCTTTCCGTTCCTAGCCGTTTTGATCTGCACCATGGGCGCGCTGATTGTCGTGCTGGTCTTGTTCATGCAACAAGCCCGGCTCGACGCTGGCCAGGTCGCTGCGCGCGCCGCTGCTGGACCACAGGCGGAGACTGTCTCTGCCGAGCGCAAAGCCGCGCACGAAAAGATCGAAGACGAACAATGGCGACAGAATATCCATGAGAAACAACGTCAGCAGCAGGTCGACGAACTCGCTGATGCCCGCCTGAAGGCTTCGCATCTCGACGATCACATCCGCCGTTTGCAAATCGATGCCCGCACGCTGATGAGCCGCGCCGAGGAAATCGATCGCGGCAAAAAAGGGAAACCGAACCAGCTCGCCCTCAGCCAGGCCGAACTGGCGAAAATCAAAGAAGCCATCGAGCAACGCAAAAAAGATCTCGGTGAAAAAAAGAAAGCGGCTGCCTCGAAGGAAAGTTCGTACGCACTCGTTCCCTACGACGGCCCGAACGGCACGAAGCGACGGCCGATCTACATCGAGTGCCGCGTGGAAGGTGTCGTGCTCCATCCCGAAGGTCTCGTCTTCGGCCCTGACGATTTCAACGGCCCGCTCGGTCCCGGCAATCCGCTCGACGCCGCGCTCCGTTGCATGCGTGAAGCTTTCAAACGATCTGGCGAACCAGGTGAGCCGTATCCGCTGCTCGTCGTGCGACCGAGCGGCATCGTCGCATACCAAGCCGCGCGGTCAGCGCTGAAAGGTTGGGACGACGAGTTCGGCTACGAACTCGTTTCCGAAAACAAGAATCTCGAGTTCGGCAAACCGAGCGCCGCGATGCAGCGTGTGCTCGAAGATATCGTGATCAAAGCCCGCCAACGTCAGATGATGCTGGCCGCTGCGATGCCGCGCAAATTCGGCAGCGAAGAATCGCTGGTCTCGTTCGCGCCCGAGGATCAAGAAGAATTTCAATCGGCCGTCGATGCCTCGCGCGGTTCCGGCGGTGTGGCCAATGGCAACGGCGAAAATACGACCGCGGCAACTCGTCGCGCGGGCGGACCCGGCGGCGCTGGTGGAGCGCCCGGCGGAGTCGCAGGTGGTCAACAGGGCGGCGCTCCCGCAGGCAATGGCCAAGGTCGCGCACCCGTTCAATTCTTAGCGGCCAGCGGTAGCTCTGGCGGCAATGGCATGCCTGGCATTAGCAGCGCGCTCATCGGCGGCGGTGGTAGCGGCGGCTCGTTAGGCTTTCCTGGTGGAAAACCTGGCAACGGCGGCGGCGGTTATGGCGGCACCGGCTCGGGTGGCAATGGCGGAACGGGCAGTGGAAATGGTTCTGGTGTTCCCGGATCTGGCGGCACGGGTTCCGGAGTTCCTGGCGGTGTGCCCGGTGGAACTGGCGGCGGTGGTGTCGGTGGTCTGCCCGCGCAGGGCGGAGTGCCACGCAACAGTGTCGCCGGTGGCGGCGGAACTGGCCCTTATGCGATGCAAGCCGCGAACGGCGGCCAACAAGGCGGCGCTACCGGCAACGGCGGCGGTCAATATCCAAATGGTGGAACAGGCGGTCCAGGCGGAACTGCTGGCGGTGGCGGAAATGGATCCGGCGGCACGGGTGGTGGATACGCAGGCGGCGGCACCGGCCAAGGAAACGGCAACGGCTCAGGAAATTACGCCGGTGGAGCAGCAGGGCAGGGGGGCGGCGGCAACACAACTCAATATCAGGGTGGTGTCGTCGGCGGCACGAATGCCTCCGGTTCCACAGCCAACAATGGCAGCGCCGGCGGTTCACAAGGTGGCGCGCAGGGCAGCGCTGGCGGCATGGCGGGCATGACTGCGATGAACGGCATGACGCCGCTCGGCGGTGGCGGCATGAGCGGCGGACAACAACAACAATCGTCCGATCCCACGAATGCTCGAATGGCAGGCAATCAATCACCGGGCGGCAATAGCGACAGCGGTTCTCCAGGTGGCGGTCCCGGCGGCGTTCCGGGCGGCACTTCGACAACGCCGCCACCAGGCGGCGATCCACCGCCGAAGCGCAGTCCTCGTTCGCACGCGGCCACGCGCGCTGGGGCCAACTGGGGTTTGCCTGGCGCTCAAGGTCGCACCACGGCAGTCACTCGGCCAGTGCGCGTTGTCGCCCTTCCCGACAAATTGGTGATCGTGCCCGAAAAGGGTGACGATCGTCCGGCGACCATTGTTCCGGTTTCGCCCGAACTGCAGCCAGCGGAAGCCGAAGCCTTTGTCAAAGGCGTGCAAAAGCAACTCAACTCCTGGGGCCCAGCGATGACGCACGGTTATTGGAAACCGTCCTTGCAGTTCGAAGTCACGCGCGGCGCCGAGTCTCACTTCGATTCATTGCAAAACCTGCTGCAAGGGAGCGGCTTCGAATTGCAAAGAAAGGCCGCGCAGTGAAAGGACACAAACGGGCCGAACACGTCGAAGCTCCGAGCACCGACTCGTTTCTCGACGTCGTGGCCATCCTCGTCGGCATCATCATCATCCTGGTGTTGGTCTTCGCCATCGAAGCAAAACGCAATTTCACTGCCGATGCGCTCGCAAAAATCCCCACCGCCGAGATCGCTTCTCTGCCTGATGTCGACGCTGCTACGGCTGCTGCCGACGATGCGGAACGCAGTGTTTACGAAATGAAGCGAAGTCTTGCGGATCAAAATCTAGAGCTGCAGATGAAGGCTCAGGAGCGAGCTCGTTTGCAGTTGCTGGTCACGATCGCCGAACAGGCAATGGCCAAACATCGCGATCAGCTTAGCGCCGAGGAGAAGGAAAAATTCGACCTCGAGGCGCAGCGCGTCGCTTCGCTCAAGGAACTCGAGCAGCTCGACATCGAAGCCCTTGCCGTCGATCATTCAAAACCGGTCAACGTCATTCCGCACTTACCCACGCCGATGGCCAAGACCGTCTTCGGCAAGGAACTCCACTTCCGCATGCTCGGTGGCAAGATCGTGTATCTGCCGTGGGATGAAATGATCGAACTCCTCAAAGCCGATCTGCCGCAGAAGGCGCCGAAGCTCGCCGACACGCCGCGGGCCGAATTTTCGTTGCCGGTAATGAACGGCTTCGCGGGCAAGTACATCATGCGGCGATTCGACGTCGACGTGCAAACCAAGATGGCCGTCTCGCGGCAAACGCGCGTCGGCTTGGAGCGATTCTTCTTCGTACAAGTCGACGACCCGATCGGCGAAACCATCGACCAGGCCCTCAGCCAAGGCTCGCAATTCCGCAGCCGACTCGCAGCTCCCACGTCGAAGGGTGCCACCGTCACGCTCTGGGTTTATCCCGACAGCTTCGACGACTTCCGCGTCGTCAAACAAGAACTCTTCAAACTCGGCTTCTTATCCGCCGGCCGCCCGTTGCCGCCCGGCCATCCCATCGGCGCATCGCCCGACGGCTCGCGCTCGAGTGCTGAGTAAGTTGCAGTTGAATGGCTCTGGGAACGAAGTTCCGTGTGCCACTGGCCAGAGCCAGTGGCACACGAATCAATCTCACAAGCCCCTGTCAGGGCAGGGGCGTTTGATTTCACGGCGAGCACTACTGTGCCGTTTCACCACTCGTCTTGGTCACGTTGTCCTGATTCGGCGCGGTGAGCTTCGCGAAGAACAGATCATCGCCCGCGTTGCCGAACAGTGAGTCGACCGCGGTATCGTGGATCACGTTGCTGCCGCCGAGGTGCGTGCTGCCATTCACCCCGCCCGGCGTGCCGGTGAGGTGCGCGACGCGATCGTTGTAGCTGCTGGCCGACGCCCATTCAGCGAGGATCAGCGCGAGGGCCGCGCTGCTGCTGTCGTGCACTGTCGTGCCGTCAACGAGCAAGTCGTCGTTGCTGCCGCCGTTCAACGTGTCGACACCCAAGCCGCCGATCATCACGGCGCGCCCCGTGCCGGCGTTGAGAATGTCGTTGCCAGCGCCACCCAACAGAATCGCCAAGCCACTGCCAGCGGTGAGCGTGTCGTTGCCGTCAGCGCCGTCGAGCTTCACGTTGCCGGAGAATCCCGACGCGTTGATCGTGTTAGCGCCAGCGCCACCGCTGAGTTCAGCTTGCTCGATGCTCGCCAGCGCGATTGCGCCGCCGGTGCTCCGCGTGAGCGTCGTATTCGTCAGCGTGAAGTTCACATTGCCAGCGGCGATGATCTTGTCAGTGCCCCCGAGGCCGTTCACCGTTGCGGCGCTCTTCCAGTTGATCAGGTCGAACGAATTGTTCGACGCGCCGCCATTCAGCACCGCGTTTTCAAATCCGGCGAGCCGAATCTGACCGAACGATGGACGAAGAAGCATCGTGTCCGACAACAAGTAGCTCACATCGCCAGCCACGGTTACTGAGTCAGTACCGAAATATCCGCCATCGAGAATCGCAGCTTGCGTCCAACCCGAGAGATCGAAGTTGTTGTTGCCAAAGCCCCCCGTCAGTCGCGCGGTTTGAATGTTGGTGAACTGAATGGTCGTGGTTGTGCTGCCGACGGTTCGGACCAATTGATTCGGCTGCAGCACGAAGTTGCCATCGGCGCTATCGGCGATCAAATTCGCACCGCCGCCACCTTCGATTTCGGCAGAGATGCCGCTCCAGCCCGCCACATTGAACGTATCCGCGGCGGCACCACCGATAAGCCTGGCTTTTTCGATAC
Organism: Anatilimnocola floriformis; assembly: GCF_024256385.1. Classification (NCBI taxonomy): domain Bacteria; kingdom Pseudomonadati; phylum Planctomycetota; class Planctomycetia; order Pirellulales; family Pirellulaceae; genus Anatilimnocola; species Anatilimnocola floriformis. Next base: position 1,303,735 of record NZ_JAMLFW010000001.1, on the reverse strand, counting down.
TGCTGAGCGAAGCCGAGCCGGAACCATCCGACACCGAGCCGTTCGACAGGTTGAACGTCCCCGAGCCGATCTTGATGATCGTGTCGGTCCCCGCGCCGCCATTCACGCTATCGGCGCCACCTTCGTTGACGAACGTGTCGTCACCACCGTTGCCGTTGAGCGAATCGTAATCGGCGCCGCCGTAGATCACGTCGTTGCCGCCACCGCCGTTGATCGTGTCGAAACCCGCATCGCCGTAGATCACGCTCGGCTTGGTGATGGCGCTGTTGATGGTGATCTGATCAAAACCGGCTTCACCGAAGATGGCAATTCGATCGAAGCTCGCCAGGTCGATGCCCGGTACAGACACGCCGGGAGAAATGCTGGCGGTCACCTTGCCGGGCTGACCAGCGGTCGGCGCAACGGTGATCGTTTCATAGAAGTAATTGGTACCGCGCACCACGAGCAAGCCGTGGCCCGGATTTTCTGGGTCATCGATCACCGCGATCGAACCAAGCGCCGGCGAAACGAGATTGACTGCGTAGTCTTCCACTTCGCCATCAGCGGCTGCACCGGTGGGAGACAATCCGCCGGTCGAACTCAAACGGAAGCGAGCATAGCTCGCGCCTGCGACCGTGTTGGTCGGCACGTTGATCGCTAGTGTGTTACTGCCAGTCACCACATTCACGCCATCGGCGATCTTCTCGCTGGCATCGAACACGCCGTTGCGATTGAAATCGATCCAGGCATCGAGACGTCCGGCCGCCGAAGCAGTGACAGTGATCTTGGCTCCAAGACGAGCATACAAATTGGCCGGCAGCACGACGCCATCTTCATCAGCGCCGTCCCCGGTCGCGGTTAGGTTCGGTTGACCATTGGCTTCGGCATCGCGCGTCGCCCCCAACGTCGGTCCTTGCAGTCCGTGGCGAGCGCCATTCGAGGCCAGCAGCGTGCCGTAGGTATCAGGAGCATCGCCGTAATCGATCGGCGGCGGATTGACCGTCAGCGTGAATGATTGCGTGCCGTTTGGAGCAACGCCGTTGCTCGCCGTCAGTGCGATCTCATAGCTCCCTTGCGTTCCGCCGGCAGGAGTGCCCGAGAGAGTCGCCGTGCCGTCGCCATTGTCGACCAGGCTCACGCCGTTCGGCAGACTGCCGGTATAGGTAATCGTAGCTGGCGAAGGATAGAAGTCGTTTGTGGTGATGGTAAATGAACCAAGCACAGCCACGGTGAACGTGGTCGCATTCGCGCTGGCAAAGGTCGGCGCTTCGTTGACCGTCAGCGTAAATTCCTGCGAGTCCATCGGCAGAATGCCGTTGCTCGCCATGATCGTGAACGTGTACACGCCCCCTTCGCCGACATCCGGCGTACCGCTGAGGGTCGCCGTGCCATTGCCGTTATCGACAAACGACACACCGCTCGGCAGTTGGCCAGTGATATCGAGTTCCGGCGTCGGCACACCATCGACCGTGACATTAAAAGTGCTGAACGAGCCGACTGTGAAGGTGGCACTGTTATCGCTGGTGATATCTGGCGCACTGCCGAGCACTTCCAGCGTCACTGAAGCCGACGCGCCGATTTGATTTGCCGAATCCTTGCCGCGGACATCGATCGAGTAATTGCCTGGGACAGTGATTCCGGCAGCGCCCAGCGTGAACGTGGCCGTCACGTCCTCGGGCACTTCATCAAAAACACCATCCACGGCAGCCATCGGCAACCAGTCGCCGCCGTTGACTCGATACTCCGCGCTCGCGATTGGCGAGGCATTTGTCGTCGCATCGCTGATGGTCGCTGTCACCGTCACCGAGTTCAGCGCACCGGCGACAATCGGATTGGGTGTGGCAACCACAGCGCTCGTCACCGGGCCAGCGACATCGAGTGCCGAAGAGACCAGCACCCGATCAAAAAGAATCCGCGTCCCGGTCATCGCCGCTCCGCCGGGAGGCGTGTAGCTACTGGCAGCCGCGACCATGCTGTAGACCTGCTCGGCCAAGTAAATCTTGCCGTCCGAGCTGATTTCGATTCCGGAGAAGCCTGAATCCGTTCCGTTGTTGTACGTGCTGACTTTGCCCGAGGGCCCGGCCAGCGTAGTGATGTTCGGTGTGATCTTTCCCGCACTCGTCAGGTCGAGAGTGTAGAACGACGAGATCGTCGAATTGGTTTGCAGATATTGAGTCACGTAAGCCTTGCCGGCATAGAGCGCGACATCCATGGCGCCATACACACCAGCCGTATCGTTGGCACCGCCGCTCACGGCCACCGATGTCGCTGTCGCCAGATTGCCGCTGGCTGCTGCCGCCGCGGGAATCTTGATCAACGCGTCACCAAACGACGTGGTCCCCAGCAAACCACCAGCGACAAAAATTGTGCCGTCCGTATCGATCTCTAGATTATTCAAATAGGCATTTGCCGTGATCGACTTCAGGCTGATCTTGCCCGGCGTGCCAGCCGCGCCCCAACTGGTGTCAAGCGTTGGATTGGCCGGATCGTTCACGTTCCACCGTTCGATCAGACCGTTTTTCCAACCGACATACGTGTAGTAGTTTCCGCCCAGTTTGGCCGTTGCCATGCCACTGATTTGCGACGTCGCAATGTTGTTGGTCGATGACTTGGATGACAGCGGAGCGGAGAGATTGCTGGGAAAGACTCCCCAGATTTGAGTCAGCGAATTCGAGCCGGAGCTGAGTGTCGAATAAACATTGCCACGATCGTCGGTGGCCAGGCCGCGCGGCTGCTGGCTGGTCGTCGAGAGTGACGCCTCAACGCCAGCGGAATAAGCCGAATTCGCACCGTACGTCGGGCCGGGCACGCCGTTGCCAATGAGTCCGGTGTTGATGCCGGACGAGACCTCTCGGATCGCCGAGGTGGATGAGCCGTTGATAAAGCCGGCATAGAGATGTTGATCATCGCTCGACAACGCCAGGCCGCGGAGACTGCGCGGTTGACTGATTACGTCCTGCGTACCAAAGAAATCCGATTGCACTCCCCAAGTCACGGCCATCACCGTGCGTTCTTCGAGTTGCTCAAAAAAACGCGACTGACGTTTCTTGGCAGCTCCCTGTGTCAATTTCCGGCGGCGCGCAGGGGTACGGTGGGTCAAAGCCATGGAGAATTTCCTCTGTTGGAATGGGCGAGATGGAGGAAGTTTGCGGCCTAGGAGAGTGGAGCCACGCTCTTCCGGAGGGTTTAATACCTCAGACGGGGATATGATAAATGCACAGAATCGCTATGCACAATCCCCAAATAGCCCATTTTCACAAAATGGCAGAAATACGTCGCTGTCCTGCGCGCGGAACCACCGGCGGTTGGAAAACTGCGGAGGAGTGGAAATCACTCTTTCGTTTCGAGGACTTTCCACGCAGAAAGTTGCGAACGCTCTTCGGACTTGAGCCAAGCGCGGGTCCAGACAATGGTCTCGATCGATTGGATTTGGTCGCCCGACTTCACTTGGAGCGTAAGCTTGCGATTCATGCCAGAGACCACTTGCTGCTCGGCTGCAACGATTTTTTGCAGCGCGAGCGTCTCATCCTTACCGGCTTTTTTCAGCGCGGCTTGCTGCGCTTTGACGGCGAAGTCCGCGGCTTCGATTACCGCGGGATCTTTCACATCCGCTTTCTTCCAGCCGCCAACGACTTGCGCGGCGGCGAAAGATAACGGCAACATCATCAGGACGACAATGGCGAACAGCGGGCGCATCGCAATCCTTTACTTCAGCGGCACGCGCGAGTGCGGCGTGTCGCTGGGCTTCGGCTGGGCGAGGGCTTCTTGCAGGTCGATCTGACGGATAGCCATGTCGGCGGCGACGAGCGACTTGAGATAGTCGACCGTTTCATCGACGACGTCGGCTTGCAGGAGCATCAGTTCGCCGGGGCGGACGTTGGCCAGCGCTTTTTCGCAGGCAATCTTCCAGCCGGTGATTTCCTGAATCTCCTTGACCCGTTTGCCCTTCTCGAGACCTTCGCGGAAGCGGGCCGAGATTTCACCCGGTTGGACGGCTTTGGGCTGATTTTTGGCAACGGGCTTGGGCGGGGCAAAGATTTGCTTGCCGGCCAAGAAAGCCGTCCAAATCAGGAAGGTAACGACCAGAAGGGTAACAAAACGTCGATCCACAGGGAGAAACCCTCTCGCGGCGGGCAATTACGGGCGGTTCGCCCCCGCTTCGAAAGGGGAGGCACCAGACGGCACTACAGCAAACAGCCGCAAAGACAGTATTCTCGGGTTAGGGCCGTTTCTTGCAAGTGCGGATGGAGAAGGGAGCGTAATCCCTGGCTGGCCTAATCGCGGCGATAAATCCGCCGGGGAAGGTCCAGTTTGAGCTCCTTGATGCTCGGGTTCCGCTCAAATTCGGCCAGCAAGGCCTTCTCGGCGAGGATCTGCTCCCAAAAAGCCTTCCACTCCCGCTTGTTTTTGGGCGAAGGAATGCGAATTTTCCAGTTCAGCGGTTCGCAAGGTTCCTGGCAATGCGGGCACTTGAGCTCGGTAAGCGCTTGGGGCCGCCGCTGCGACTTGCAGCATTTCAGGCAGACCCAGGTGCGGTTACTCATGTATTGCTACTCTTTATTGTCGAGCAGCTTCCACGAAGTGAGTTGCGATCGTTCTTCGAGTTTGAGCCAGGCGCGCGTCCAGACAATCGCATGAACCGATTTCACGAGCAAGGTAAGCTTGCAGTTGATTCCGGCAACGACCTACTGCTCGGCTGCCACGATTTTCTGCAGCGCGAGCGTTTCGTCTTTGCCAGCTTTTTTTGAGCCGCTTGCTGAGCTTTGATGGCGAAGTCCGCGGCTTCGATCACCGCGGGCTCTTTGACGTCTAACTTCTTCCAGCCACCGACGATTTGCGCGGTGGCAAATGACAGCGGCAAGAGGAATAGGACAACAGCGAGCAGCGATGGCAGGCTTCGCATCATGTTCCCTTATTTCAACGGCACGCGGCTGGAGTGCGGCGTGTCGCTGGGCTTCGGCTGGGCGAGGGCTTCTTGCAGGTCGATCTGACGGATAGCCATGTCGGCGGCGACGAGCGACTTGAGATAGTCGACCGTTTCATCGACGACGTCGGCTTGCAGGAGCATCAGTTCGCCGGGGCGGACGTTGGCCAGCGCTTTTTCGCAGGCAATCTTCCAACCGGTGATTTCCTGAATCTCCTTGACCCGTTTGCCCTTCTCGAGACCTTCGCGGAAGCGAGCCGAGATTTCGCCCGGTTGGCGGCCGCGGAGGTAGTGATCTTCGTACACGATCACGCGGTCGAAGTGTTCACCGAGGATTTCGCCCTGGCGGATCAAGTCGACATCGCGGCGATCGCCAGCCGCAGAGTAAACCGCGAAGCGATGCTGATGCGGGAACTGCTGGATCACATCCATCAGGGCGAGGAGCGACGACGGATTGTGGCCGTAGTCGACAATGATCGTCGCACCGTTGAACGAGAACAGGTTGAAGCGGCCTGGCGACTTGCCCACGCTGGCGTGGAACGATTCGAGACCAGCCCGGATCTGTTCGGCGGGCACACCGAGAGCCCACACCGCAGCCGAGGCGGAGAGGACGTTTTCGACTTGAAAGGAAACTCGGCCGCCGTGCGTGAGCGGAATCCGCTCGAGCGACAGGAGCGAGAATTCCGACAAGCCGTCGGCGAGTACTACGCTGTTGTCGCGTACAAACACCACGCGGCCGTTGGCAGCGCGATGTTCTTGCAGCACCGGATTGTTCTCGTCGATCGCAAAGAACACGACACCACCGGGGCACTTCTCGGCCATGCCGACGACGAGCGGATCGGCAGCGTTGAGCACTGCGTAACCAGTCGGCGCCACAGCGTCGACGATCACGCGTTTTACGCGAGCGAGCTTTTCGAGATCGTTGATATCGGCCAGGCCGAGGTGATCGCCTTCGCCGATGTTGGTCACGACGGCGACATCGCATTGATCAAAGGCCAGACCTTCGCGGAGGATACCGCCGCGAGCTGTTTCCAACACGGCAGCTTCGACCGTGGGGTTGATGAGTACCGCGCGAGCACTCTTCGGACCGCTGCAGTCGCCCGTATCGAGGCGACGGTTGCCGATGTAAATGCCATCGGTGCAGGTCAGGCCGACCGTGCGACCGGTCACGCTCAGAATATGAGCGATGAGGCGCGTCGTGGTCGTCTTGCCGTTCACACCGGTGATGGCGACGATCGGCACGCGGCCGTTTTCGCCATTCGGGAACATCAGGTCGACGATCTTTTCGCCGACCGGCTTTGGCTGACCAGCAGCAGGTTGCAAGTGCATCCGCAGGCCGGGGCCGGCGTTCACTTCGCACACGATGCCACCTTGTTCGTTCAGCGGCTGACGAATGTCTTGGCAGATGATGTCGACGCCGGCGATATCAAGACCGATGACGCGAGCGGCATCCACGGCTTGCTCGGCGACAGTCGGATGAACTTCGTCGGTCACGTCGATCGCGGTACCACCGGTGCTGAGGTTCGCATTGCGGCGAATGAGCACAGGCTGACCCGCGGCAGGAATCGCATCGGGCGACAGACCTTGATCGGCGAGCACTGCACAAGCAATTGTGTCGAGCTTCACAAAGCTCATCACCGTGCCGTGACCATCGCTGCGGCGCGGATCCTTGTTGACCTCGGCCACGAGTTGAGCGACGGTCGACTTGCCATCGCCAACCACCGTGGGTGGATCGCGGCGAGCAGCGGCGATCACCTTGTTGCCCACCACCAGCAGCCGGTGATCGGCGCCAGGGGCAAACTTCTCGACGATGATGTCCTTGCCTTCTTTGATCGCGGCTTCGAAACCGGCGATCACTTGTTCGCGAGTCGTCAGGTTCGTGGCAACACCGCGGCCATGGTTGCCGAACTGCGGCTTGACCACGACGGGCGCATCGATCTCTTGAGCTGCTTCCCAGGCGTCTTCGGCATCTTTCACCGGCCGGCCTTCGGGAACTGGTACGCCGACGCTGCTGAGCAGAGCGCGGGTCAGGTCCTTATCTTGCGCGATCGATTCGGCAATCGCGCCGGTCCGATCGGTTTCGGCGGCCAGAATGCGGCGTTGCTTGTGACCGTGACCGAGCACGACCAGGCTACCGGTATTCAGGCGGCGGTAGGGAATGCCACGGGCGACAGCAGCATCGACGATGGCAGCCGTGCTCGGCCCTAGGCACGAGTCATAAGCCAGTTCCTTCAGCCGTTGCACTTCGGCAGCGACGTCGAAGGGCTGATCCAACCAGGCAGCCATTACCAGTTCGCGAGCCTTTTCGAGGCAGGCGCGGGCCAGCGTTTCTTCGGTGTATTCGATCGCCACCTTATAAACGCCTTCTTCCGACGTTTCGCGAGCCCGGCCAAAGCCGACCTCGGTGCCGGCGAGCGACTGCAGCTCGAGGCACACGTGTTCCAGGATGTGAGCCTGGTACGTGCCGCGGCGGAGGCGTTCGAAGAATCCGCCCCGTTCACCGACCGAGCAGCGGTGTTCGATCATCGTGGGCAACCACGACATCAACCGTTCGTTGAATCCGGGAATCATTTCCGAGGAATGATCTTTCCATTCACCCAGATCGACCCAGGCCTCAAGGACGGGAAAGTTGGCCCAATAGTTAGGTCCACGCAGCGCGAGAACTTTACGGAATTCCATGACTGTGATTCAAGCCTACTGAAAGATGCGGTTGTAAGTTGGGGAGAGGTTGTGCGGACTGGCTGTGTCGCGGCAATCCGCACCAGCGATGCAATCAGCACCCTCAGGGGATCGTGCGCGAACGTTGGGGTTTGATCGATTTACATGACTGGCGGTGAAGGGTTAAGGCAGAAAGTAGGGAGGAGAGGTCAAGGTTACTGCGAACACGCAGTGTGGCTTCCTGCCATGCAATTCTGATGCGACTGTGATCAGAAATAAGGTTGAGCGAGCGAAAAATGTCGCAAAAAACGAACTCCAGCCTGTGTAATCGCCGCGTCCTGCGATGTTGCCAGCAGGCCAGGCGGCGATTGATGCTGCGAAGGAGAATCCGACTCCAGCCTGACAGAGTCAGGTGTGATTCCTATCGGCTTTGGGGAAAGCCGTGATCTCTTACGCAACCCAAGGACTTGATGTTCGCCGCGGCAATATTGTTTCGCGACAATCGGCGCTTTCGAGCCGAAAACTGGTGGCCCGTTTACGCAGTCCGCACTTTCGTCGCAGTTGCGCAAATTGGTCCCGCCGGGTCCTATCCTATATCGACAGGCGCGGCGCGCAGTTGTAGCCCACTCTGTGAAATGTCGACGTGAGTTCCACGGCGATAGAGTTTGCGCTAACGTTAGGAGCGGCACTTGTGTGCTGCTATGCATCGAACAGGTCAATTGACTTTGGAGGCGGCGGCAACCTGGCGCTCACGTAGGCGTTTCAGACTGCGAGTGGCCGACCTTATCAACTGCTCCGCAAAAGAAGACAGCCATTCTTGATCGCCAGGCACCTCCGTGTCTGAACCATCAACAACAGCCAGTACTGATGCGCCGCAATGTTCGCTACCGAACACCCGCGACGCCCGAGGCGACGTCCCTCGCCAATCGCACCAGACTTCTCTTCTTCCCCGGTTTACCACCGGTAATTTGTGACGATTATTATGCTCGTTGCCGAGGTTTCGGCTAGCTAGATCGCTGCAGGATTCCTAAGATTTAGCCAACTGAACCGCGAGAGACCATTTTTTGGGGTCTCTGGAATAAACTATGGGCATACCGGTTACGCCCCGTTACCGGACGACCAAAGAATTATTTGAAGTTTGCTGTTCCCCGCCAGCTCTCCGGACCGTGACCGCAACATTGCCTACCATTTCTGCCTCCGCCGCTCCTCCAGAATGGGGGGCAGCGATGGCCGCAGCGCTCCAGGATGGCGAAACTTCGATCTGCTGGTTGGAGGTCGACCTCGACCGCCAATTGAACTACGGCAAGAGCCTGCTGCTCCTCACCGAACGACGTTTTGTCGCGATTTCGGCCGGAAATGCAGCAGCCGGCCAAAAACAAAAGGTCGAAGCTTGGCCGCGGGAAGATATAGTCTCGATCCGCTCCGACGATCAGTTCGGCCTCGGCTCGATTGAGATCCAATCAGCCGATGCTCGCCTCGCCGTGTGGCGATTCACAACCCGCCACACCACGGCGGCCCATCGCTTTGCTCAGCGGGTGACCGCAGCGCTGCGGCACGAAACGCTCGCCGAAAAAGACACGATTACTGTCTGCCCTTCCTGTGGCACGACGCTCGGTCCCGAAGACGTCACCTGCCAGAACTGTGCGCCGATGGCGCAGTTGCCGCCGTCGAAGTCGCTGCTGCGAGTCCTGCCGTTTGCTCAGGCCCGCGGCATGTTGCTGGGCTTTGGGCTCTTTTTCACGATCGCCGCCACGGCGGCGACGCTGATTCCGCCTTACCTGACCATTCCCCTCGTCGATGACGTGCTCACGCCGATCGCGGCGGGCACCCCCGAAGAACGCGCTCGCGGCTTGGAACTCGTTCCTTATTATCTCGCCGGATTGCTCGCAGCCGCCGTACTCAGTTGGTGGCTCGGCTGGGCCAAGACCTGGATTGTCGCGCGGCTCAGCTCGCGCATCGCCGCCGACTTGCGGAATGCGATGTACACGCATTTGCAACGACTGTCGCTGGAGTTTTTCGGTGGCAAGCGGACCGGCGATCTCATTTCGCGCGTCGGCAGCGACACCGATAAAATCTGCACGTTCCTCTCGATTTACTTGCTCGAGTTCGCCAGCGACCTGCTGATGATCTTCGGCACGGCGATCATTTTGCTTTCGATCGATTGGCGACTAGCCATCGCCACCCTCGTGCCGTTTCCGATCATCGCTTGGATGATCTCGCAGCTCCGCAAAACCATGCGGCATGGTTTCAATCAAGAGAATCGCACCTGGTCCAATATGATCAGCGTTCTCTCGGATACGATCCCCGGCATTCGCGTGGTGAAGGCCTTTGCTCAAGAACGCCGCGAAGTTGAGCGTTTCAAACATGCCAACGACCACGTGCTGGAATCGAACGACCGCGTCAACCGCGTCTGGGCGTTCTTCGGCCCGATGGTGAGCCTGCTGACCGACAGCGGCATGCTAGTGATCTGGGCCTTTGGCGTGTATCTGATTGCTTATCACGGCTTGAAGGTCGGCGTACTGATTGGGTTCCTTGCCTACATCGGCCGCTTTTACACGCGGCTCGATGCACTCAGCCGAATGTTTACGAACTCGCAGCGTGCTGCAGCGGCGGCGCATCGCATTTTTGAAATTCTCGATCGCATTCCGAGCGTTGCCGAGCCGGTGAAGCCCGTCACGCCTGGGCGCGTCGAAGGCCGGATCGAAATCAAAGACATTCGTTTCTCGTACGGCACGCGGCAAGTCATCAATGACGTCAGCCTGTCGATCGCGCCCGGCGAAATGATCGGCTTGGTCGGGGCGAGCGGCGCCGGCAAAAGCACGCTCGTCAATCTTGTCTGCCGTTTCTACGATGTGGCCAGCGGCTCCATCACCGTCGACGGCGTCGATATTCGCTCGTTCCCGGTCGAAGAATATCGACGCAACATCGGCATCGTGCTGCAAGAACCGTTCTTATTCTTCGGCTCGATTGCCGAGAATATCGCCTACGCCAAGCCCGAGGCGACTCGCGGCCAGATCATCGCCGCCGCGAAAGCAGCCAAGGCTCACGATTTTATTTTGCGTTTGCCCGACGGCTACGATTCGATCGTCGGCGAACGAGGTCAATCGCTCTCCGGCGGTGAACGGCAACGCATTTCGATCGCTCGCGCGCTCCTCACCGACCCGCGAATTCTGATCCTCGACGAAGCAACGTCTTCGGTCGACACCGAAACCGAGCGCGAGATTCAAGAAGCACTCGATGTGCTGACCAAGGGTCGCACCACGATCGCGATTGCTCACCGCCTCAGTACGCTCCGCAATGCAAGCCGCATCGTGGTGATGGAGCAGGGGAGGGTGATGGAAGTCGGCGCTCACGGCGAACTGCTCGATAAGAACGGTGCCTACGCGAAGCTCCATCAGGCGCAGTACGAACTGACGCAAGGAGTCGCGCCATGACCCAGCCGATGAAAAACGAACTGGCCCCCAACGGCACCTTCGGCCTCGCCCGCGATGCCTTCGGCCGTTTGACGCTGATCAACGCCGACGGCGAACGCTTCGTCGGCGTGACGCCGCTCCGAATGTTTCCGTTCTCCGATCGCGAGCACTGGATCTCGCTCACGGGGCCGGACAACAAAGAACTGCTACTGATCGAAGACCTGCTCGCGCTCCCCAGCAACCTGCGCAAGATCCTGGAAGACGAACTCGCCGATCTGGAGTTCCTGCCGGTCATCGAACGCGTCGTACACTGCAGCGGCGACACCGAACCGAGCGCCTGGGAAGTGCAAACCAGCCGCGGCCCGACTCACTTTGTCCTCAAAAGCGAAGACGACATCCGCACCCTCGCCCCCGGCAAACTTTTGATCGTCGACGCCGTCGGCCAGCGGTATCTCGTTCCTGACTTCCGCAAGCTCGACAGCTATAGTCGGCGAATTTTGGAAGAGTACGCGTAGCGAGAAATGGGCGCTCGCCAGCGACGTAGCACGAACCCCTAAGTTCGTGTGAGTCGCCCGCTCGCACGAACCTAGGGGTTCGTGCTACGCGCCCTTACCGGCAGCGGCGCCGGCCGCAGCAGCTCTGATACGTCGTAGCCGCCGTGGCCGTCGGCATCGTGTCGCCCTGGCTAGGCACGATCCAGATGTTGCGGAAGGTCACGGGGTTGCCGTGGTCTTGCAGGTTGATCGGAAAGGTCTCGATCCCTTCCACTTTGCCGCCGCCGGTTTTGTTCTTGATGCTGTAATGCGATTGGACCGCCACGCCGTTGTGCATGACGGTAATATGCGCGTTCTCCATTTTCTTCTTGGGATCTTCGGCCGACCACTTTGGTTGCGAGAACCAGATGTCGTAGGTCTGCCAGGTCAGTGGCGGCAGGGCCATATTCACGAGGGGTTTTTGCTGCGTGTACAAAGCGCCGCATTCGTTGGCGACACCGTCGAGGCCGAACGAATCGAGGATCTGCACCTCGTATCGCTGCTGAATGTACACGCCGCTGTTGCCGCGAGCTTGGCCCTTCGCATTGGGCATGAATGGCGTGCGGAATTCGATGTGCAGCCGGAAATCGCCGACCGGCATCTTCGTCAACACACCGGCAAGCAACAACTTGTCCTCGGTCAGCTTCGCCCCTTTTAACTCATCCGACTTCGTACCATTGAAGAGGACCACCGCATTCGATGGCGGCTGCAAGCCCATCGTCGGGCTGACGCGATTTTGTTTGTAGAGCGTTCCCGCAATACCGTAAGCATCGTAGACCGTGGCGTTGCCGGTCGTCACGGCGATTTTGAAACCTTCGGTTTCGAGCCACAGAATTTTTTGCTCGTTACTCTGACCTTTCAATTTCAGCTTCGTCTGCTGATCCCAACCAGCGCCCGGCAAACCGCCGCGGTACAGCACCGCTTCGAACTTTCCACCGCCGTACGAGACGACTTGCAAACCGCAGTTCATCCAGCCCCAAGCCGCGACTCGCGCGCTGCCGTACCACTCGCCTTGCAGTTGGTAATCGAGGCCCGCTTCCTTGGCATTGAGAAACGTCTGCTTCGCTTTGTCCTTCGGTGGATCCGCCGCACCGGCGACGGCTGAAATCAAACCAGCAAACGCGCTGAACAACAAACAAGTGAATACCAACCGCCTCATTGCACGCACTCCACACATCGCCGTTGCTATCTCAAGATGAAATTGCCAGCATTTTTGCCGTAAGCAAATGTACTTTGCCCGCTTAGGGTGATCGGGCGCGGGGGCAAATGCAAGTGGCAGACCTGCCGAACCGGCCACCTTACAGAAAGTACAACCAGCACGATCGGTTGTAGCCACGCTCGCCAGAGGGCGATCAGCTCAGCAGGTCGGCCCGGAGCTTCGCCAGTACGGGAACGAGCGGCTTGAGTTTGCCCCCCATGTCGACCAGGCCGCCGAGCGGATAGTCGTGCGGCGAGTCGTCGCGCACCTGATTCCAGAACACAGCCTGCACCGGCTGCTTGGCCAGTAACAGCATGCCGAGCTTTTTCATCACGGCCGCTTGCTCGGTCGGCGTGAACGGCCCGAATGGTTGACAATAATGTGGCTTTTCGTGATGCCGCGCGAGTGGATCGGGCGCGTCGTTGCTGGGCATCGTCAGTTGCAGGACCAGCGGCACGCCGAGTTGGCTCCAACGATCGATCAGCCGGCTGATCTCGAGCAAATCACGCATCGCGCTGCCGCCCGGCCAGTAACCAAGGTTCAGCTCAAGCCCAACTCCGGCCAGGCCCAAACCGCCGCGGACCAGCGTATCGGCAAAGTGGAGCGGCGTGAGTTCTTGATCTTCCGCAGCGATGTATTCCGCCCAGGGCCGATCGAAACTCACCACCATCGGCGTGCGCGGATCGAGCGTGCGAACGCGGTCGATGGCTTCGACAGTGAGCTTCAGCCGCTGCTCTTCATCCATGGCGATGCCGGTCGGCAGGTTCATCCGCGCGGCGACATGCCAAAGATGAACACGGCCGCGATAACGCTGCACCACGGCTTCAAGATATTGCAGGACATATTCCAGCACTTCATCGAAGTCGTCGGCCATCAAGAACAGCCAATCGGGCAGGCTCGCGCGATCGAGTTGCACGAGCGGACCGAGGCAGACTCGCTGGCCACGTTCGCGAGCCCACTGCAATGCGCCGTCGGTGTTTTCCCAAGCAAATTGGCCGGGCTCCGGTTCGACGATCGGCCAGCGCGGCGAAATGAGCGAAGTGTTTGACGCGGCCGCCAATTCGTCGGCAATCTCTTTCGCCGGCGCCTTTTCCAACCGAGCACCGAGCAGCGTCGGCAACACGCTGTGCTGCCCGCGGCGAATATCGAGCACCTGCTGCGTGTAAGAAACGGCCAAGTGATCGGCAGCGTCGAGTCCGTGCAGCAGACTCTCGTCGGCGAGGGCAGCCGCTGCTTCTTCTTTGCGTTCGGTGATCGCGGCGATGAGCTTGGCCGTGGCCAGTCGCGAAGAATTGACAAACGCCGGCGGCAAATTCATGCCCGCTTGTTGCCAGGCCGCGGCCTGGTTTCGCAACCGCGTGATCGTGCCGCGAGCCAGTTCGATCGGCAGCGAATAAGCCTGTTGCCGTTCCATCAAACTGCCGGTGCAGAGCATCAGCACGCCGCGCTTCGGCACGTGCCAGGGAACATACGTCCAACCCGACTCACGCTGGTCGCGGTCGATCGTCAGCAGTTTGCCGTCGAGCTTGGCTCGGCCTTCCCAAGGAATGCCGTCGGCTCCGGCGACGTAGGCCAGTTCCCGGCCGTGTTGAGCCAGCCGCTCGGGAGCGGGAACGATAAAACGCAGCTGGCCCATGGAGTGCTTGGATTCTCGAACGAAAAGCAGGCGCGCCGGGTGAAAAGGTGCACAGCCTGGCGCTTCGCGAGTTTATCGTAACGCCCAGCCGGCAGCAACCGCGATGGCAGAAGGCGTCACAAGCGGTAAACTTGCGGTTTTCCTCTGCGTCTCTACCCGTCGCGGCGACTTCATTACGATGACCACCTCCACTCCCTGGTTGCAGACCGAAATTCCTGGCGTTCCTGTCCGCCGCGGCAAGGTGCGAGACGTCTTCGACCTGGGCGATCAACTGCTGCTGGTGGCGTCCGACCGCATTAGCGCCTTCGACTGGGTCATGCCCAACGGCATTCCCGACAAAGGGCGGATCCTCACGCAGCTGTCGGCGTTTTGGTTCGACTTGCTGCAGGTACCGCATCACTTGCTCTCGCAAGATGTCGACCAATTAAAACTTCCCGTCAATATCGATCGCGCGCCACTCCGCGGCCGCTCGATGATCTGCCGCAAAGCCCAAATCGTTCCCATCGAGTGCGTCGTCCGCGGCTACCTCGAAGGGAGCGGCTGGAAAGAATACCGCCAGAATCAGGCCGTCTGCGGGGTCGCCCTGCCGCCGGGTCTGAAGCAGTGCGACAAACTGCCCGAGCCGATCTTCACGCCGGCGACCAAGGAAGAAAGCGGCCACGACATCAACATCTCGTTTGCCGAGATGGCCAACCTCATCGGCCAGGAGACAGCCGCCGAACTAAAACGCCTCACGCTCGACGTCTACACCCGCGCCGCTGCCCACGCGCTGGCCCACGGCGTGATCATCGCCGACACCAAGCTCGAATGGGGCTGGTACGAAGGCAAGCTGATCCTCTGCGACGAAGTCCTCACCCCCGACAGCAGCCGCTTCTGGCCCGCCGACCGCTACCAACCCGGCGGCCCGCAACCCTCCTTCGACAAGCAATTCCTCCGGGAATGGCTCGAAACCACCACCTGGGACAAAAACAGCCCACCACCGCATTTGCCCGAAGAAGTAGTGCAGCAATCTCGGGCTAAGTATTTGGAAGCGCTTCAAAAGCTGACGAGTAACTCGCTGCCCGAGTGACCTACTTGGGCTGAGTTCGGATCTCGCGAATTTTTTCCACGAGCCCCTCCACACGCAACGCCGCCTTTTCGAGATCGGAAATCTCGCCTGGTCGCGAGAGAACACAGAACCCGCAGATCACCACATCTCCCGCTCCAACAAATCCGACTCGCAGCGCATGATCTCCTGGATTGCAATCCTTTGCCCACTCGAACTCAGGTATTTCTCCGGCGCCTCGACGACGACAGATTGCGATGACGCGATCCCCTTCTTGGATATGCGGAATTGCGAGAAAACCCGAATCCGCGTAGCCGATGCGGATAAGCGCCTTCTTTCCTGGGTCCAATTCGCCGTTGAGTACGCTAATGGGTGCCAGGCTGACGACGCGCCAAGTCTTCTCTTCCTTGGCAATCTCTTTGACAACTGCGGTCACAACCACCGTGTTGTCCCATAGGACCTTACTCTCAGGAGAAAGTTCATCAATCTGAACCGGTCCAATGGCGAAGGCGGGTACAACGAAGAGCACCACAAAACTCAGCACACTGAACACACTGGAGGAAATAAATCGCATACATCACTCCATTAAATGTCGTACCAATTTCCTAGCCCCACACCAGCAAAGATCGCACCTGGGGTCCTCACCCCCGACAGCAGCCGCTTCTGGCCCACTGACCGCAACCACCCCGGTAACACCTCCGCAGCAATCACGGGAAATGTATTTAGAGGCGCTGAACAAGCTTTGCTTACCCGAAGCGTTTAATACCGTTCCAAGATGACCCAGCCGTAGCGACGGCCTGTGTCACTCGTAGAAACGATCTCACCGATCTTAAATCTAAGTTTCCCCAGGTTGAATTTATCACCGATAAACAAGGTCCGATCTTCTGTTTTCCCGGCCACCGTAATTTGGACCTCGGCATGCTTTGCCTGCCTACCGCTCTCCTTAACGGAACCAGCGATCTTTCGAACACAGACACTGCCAGATTTGCATCGTAGGCCAGCCTCATTGGTAGATTCCAATAGGGCAAAGTAATCGATAAAGTTGCCCGATTCCACGTATTGCACCGAATCTTCAAACTGAACCAACTCTCCCCCGCGTGCTGTAGTGGGGGCAATGTTGGAGATAGTGAGAACACGGTTACCTAGAGGTAGTTCCTCTCCTTTCTTCAAGAGTGGGTAGGTCAGCTCAAATTCTTCATTAATCGCTGGCGGCTTGAGATTGTCGGGAGCTATCTTCCCGATGAAGACGTCAATATCTACAAATCTAACTCCGGCGCGATTCATGGCGATTGAAATTCGCGCATGCACATTGTCGATTTGCCTACCCGGAGGAAAACCCGCCGTGCCAGCGAAATTGAACCGAGGAGAATCTGGCTCGTCGGGCCAAGCAGAGAAGACAACAGCCAAAGTGATGAACGCAGTGCCTGTAAAGGGAGCCATGCAATTTCGGGCACGAAAACAATTCATTTGGTCGCTCCCTACTGCGCATCGACACCGGAAATCTGCTTAAACAAATTATCGAATGACACAAGCCTATGATTCTCGCCGTGAAGATTGTGCAATTCTAGCATTCCATCGGCAATCTTTATCAGGTCAAAAGAATGGCGCGGTATCAGCCGCTGCGAGGCCGCTCGATGATCTGCCGCAAAGCCCGAATCGTCCCCATCGAGTGCGTCGTCCGCGGCTACCTCGAAGGGAGCGGCTGGAAAGAATACCGCCAAAACCAGGCCGTCTGCGGCGTGGCCCTGCCCCCCGGCTTGAAGCAGTGCGACAAACTCCCCGAGCCGATCTTCACACCCGCGACCAAGGAAGAAAGCGGCCACGACATCAACATCTCGTTTGCCGAGATGGCTAACCTCATCGGCCAAGAAACAGCCGCCGAACTAAAACGCCTCACGCTCGACGTCTACACCCGCGCCGCCGCCCACGCGCTGGCCCACGGCGTGATCATCGCCGACACTAAACTCGAATGGTGCTGGTACGAAGGCAAGCTGATCCTCTGCGACGAAGTCCTCACCCCCGACAGCAGCCGCTTCTGGCCCGCCGACCGCTACCACCCCGGCGGCCCGCAACCCTCCTTCGACAAACAATTCCTCCGCGAATGGCTCGAAACGACCACCTGGGACAAAAACAGCCCACCACCGCATTTGCCGGATGAAGTGGCACAACAAACTCGCGCGAAGTATCTTGAAGCGCTGCAAAAGCTGACGGGGACGACGTTGCCCGAATAGTCCAACTTCGTCGGACTCAAAGTTCAAAGACGACCGGTTTTGAGTCAGCGCGGAGTACCAAACTGACCTACCTCGGCTAATTCTTGGGAATCTTTAAGTCAGAACGTGATTGGGTAGACAGGTACAACTCGGTACACCACGCACCTAGCATCATCCGACGCGGCCTTCCCATGAAGCGGAAAAATACCCAACCAGCAAGCGAAGGGCAACTGAAAAGATGCCTGACACCTTACTCTCACCTGCAGTCGCTGAAGCGTACTCGACATAGGTATTATCGCTTCTCAAAATCGAGTTCGATCAGCTGGTAGCGAGTTGTTGAAATTCGCAGATATTCCCCTGCAAATGTTACAGCGATGGGAGTCCCCGCTTTATCCGACAACAACTTGCTCAAATCAACCGCCTGCACGAGGACCAATTTTCGTGTAGTCAAGTCATATCGACAGAGCGACACACCGCCGCCGAGTTCATCGACAAAAGCAATCCTTTCGCAGGTATCGCCCACCGCGCACAGTCGTGGGCGAACCAAACCTTCAATGCCGGTTGCCCAGCCGTGGTTGTCTTTATCAATAGCAGAACAATAAAGCCCGCGATGAGTCAACTCCTTCTTCTCATTGCACTCAAAGAGAGTTGCCTGCTCCCCGCCGCAGCCCACGACAAGCTTTCCATCTCGCGACGACGCGAGCGACATCAAGAGGAGAAGTCCCTGGCGAACTTTTTCATTGTGCTGCTTTTCAGTAGTCACAGTGAGCGGCTCTAGCCTGTCGGGAAAGGCTTGGAAGATGGTCAAACGTCCAGTTTCAGAAGAGTCCAGACGTTGCGCGGCGACGAGCGCCTCTCCATCCCCTAGTGTGCAAAGCGCACTCAATGAAGGAAGGGGTGAAGTATGCCACTTTTGATCGCCGTCCCATGCCTTCCCACCGGATTCGATGGTTCGCGCCTCTGCATTCCATTGCACCGAAGAAACTTCATGAACCCTGCGAAAAACTGCCAGCGGACCGGACGGGAGTGTAAGGATGACAGACGCTCCATTCGACAGTCCATTGGTTTGCCGGAACTTCCGCGAAAACGTGAGGTCCTTGAGACGCTCGAGGTGCGGATTTGGCTCCCGTTTGGCCTCGAAAACCGCGAACGATGTTCCATTGGTGTCGGGTAGAAAAAATCGGGCGTTTCCCAAGTTTGCGATGGTGAAATAAGAAAGCTCATGCTCGTTCGCCACGACTGATTCGCCGGTTTCAAGTAATCCACCTTTTGCCCTCGCGTGCAGCGAAATCTTGGACGGGCTCATCAGCACGATTCGGTCAGGATCACGCTCGAGCGCCCACCCGTGCGAGTTGAGCGCATTGTCGCCGCCCGCACGCGGCACGAGCGCTGCGATCCTGGGCTGCGCATGCGCAGTACTTATCGTGCATACCAGGACAATCGAAGCCAGGAAAGCTAACGTAAGTGCGCGGGCCATGATTACTCCAACCACCATTCATCTTCGTAAATAGTGATCGTCGCCGTGCCATTGGTCGGCGAAACACTGACATTATTTGTTGCACCCGGCGGCGGAGCGGCGCCAGTAGCGGTCAGCGTAAATTGTCGATTGCCCGAATACGTCGTATTGTTGCGGATCGGGAGCGCAGTCGGCTCTAACTGCAACATAATCGTTTCGCCTTTCTTCTTGAGCACTTCTTTACTACGTCAGCAATATTCGCGATTGGTCCCACAACCAACGACCAGGCGAAATCCGTGATCGGACTGTCACAGGCGACGGCGGACAGGGCGGAGTACCGACCCTACCTTGGCTCTTGTTAGTCGAAGCCGGGGATCACTGGTGCGAGTTCCTCGCTCGTAGCTTGTGGTGCAACCAACTTGAACGAAATTCGATTAGAACGCACGACGACCTTTTCTTTAAAGCCCTTGCACCACTCCAGCATTACTTCTTGCATTTTGGCATGGTCGCCTGCATCTGGAATGTCCGAAGGAACATCGCTAAAAAAACGATCCAACAGCACCACCTCGGCTTGGTATTCGCCTGGAGCTAGTATCGATTTGTTCCACATGCGATCCTTGTATATAACCAGAGTTGGCCCCGCGATAGCCCCGCTGCAGGACGCCCCAGCAGGCAATTTTGTCCACCAATTGGCGCCAGGATAGGCAAACGAACCACCTTCTTTGGATAGCGTGGAATTGCCGACGTATTTCCCATCCTTGCCATAAATCAGCAAGTGCGCCGATTCAAAGCCGTGAATCCCAACGAACGCCGAATCGAAGACCATGATATCTTTTTGGCTCTCGTTGGTTATCTTAGCAGTCACTCCGAGTGCGGCGCCCAAATTAACTTCAGGATTGGCGCAGGCGATTTTAATCACTACCGGCGGCGCTGCATTCGTGCTGTTGGCCAAAAACAACAGCGTTAAAGCAAAGCCGGCCACCATATGTTTTAGCATGTTGTCTAGTTCCTGTAGCCGTGACTAATTGGGGCAATGAACTCTCAAGCGATCCAACTCGATCAGGCGACCTGACCGACCTTTTCTATTTGTCCTTCCTCGGTACGATTTTGAACTTAGCGCGGTCCGAGCGGACAACTACCGCTTCGCTGAATTGAGAGTGCCATCCCTCGAAGGTTCGAGTTCGAAGGGAATCGTTGGCTGCTGAAAAATCTGGCGGATTACTGAAAAAGCGGTCGAGCAGCACCACCTCGGCTTCGTAGAAGCCCGGCTTCAGGTCAACTCGATCCTTAATATCGCCGCGAAATTTCCCCAGTTGTGCTGTCGGCCCGGTGATAGAAGATCGGACTGTCTTCCCGGGTCCCAGATGTTCCCACCAGTGCTTATCCGGATTTGCGAAAGAACCACCTGCATGAGACATCGTTGAGTTGCCCAAAAGTTTCCCGTCGAGGTCATAAATCAACAAATGGGCTGACTCAAAGCCATTCATGCCGATGAACTTGCGGTCGAAAATGGTGATGGCTTCATCGCCATCGTTCGTTATGTCCACGAAAATACCCAAGCAGGCCCCCACTTCCGTATCAAATGGGACCGATAGTGATATTTTAATCTTTGGAGGCATGGCAGACGCCCCAGAGTACCAGATGCCAATGCAAAGCCACACGGCAAATGTATGCAACAATAGTGTGTTCATCGCTACTCCTTCAGTCGCGTTCAGTAAATAGATGAATGTCACTCGCGCGCCAAAACGTAGAACATGCTCGTGTCTTCGTGCATCAGAATGCAATGCCCCTTTCTCCCGATGAACACAAAGGGGAATATTGCGCCGAGAAATTCGCCAGGATGAAGCACTTTCGGCATCGCGGTATCGAACACAACTACAGTCCCCGGCGAGACTAATCGCCACTCGAACTGCACTCGCCACTCGCGCGTGGAAAAGAACACTCGCTCCATGACGCCACCAGCACGGATGGTGAACTTCCCAGCATCGCGAGCGTTGCGAAATGTTGTCCCTTTCCAGACGCCGACAATCTCCCTCGGGTCGGCAACAAGCCGCAGTTCATCGTCAAGCCATTTCGCGGCTCGAGGCAACATCTCATAAAGCCGATTATTAAAAAGCTCTTGCGATTCGTTCTCAAAGCTCACGTGGCAACTCCCTGCTTCCGCGCCCTACTTCGGCCCTACCAGCACCAAGCTGCTCCAATAAAACGGCTGTTGCCAGCGTTCATCCTTACGGACTTCTTTCTTCGCCTTATGCAGAGCGGTGGCGTAGTCGCGGGCGGTTGAATCTTTGCCGGCGAGGGCCAGGTGGCCGGCGAAGAGGCTGATGAGGGTCGCGCCGGCGCGATCGTCGACGACCCAGTTGCTGGCGACCACGCGGCGGCTGCCGGCTACGAGAAAGCCGCGTGAGAGAGCCCATACGCCTTCCCCTTTTTGTTGGGGACCGTAGTTGGTTTCGCAAGCGCTGAGGATCGCCAGTTCGCAGCCGGTGAGATCGAGATCGTAGATTTCCGCCATCGACAAAAAGCCGTCGTCGCGTGAATCTCCTGCGCGGCCTGGCGCGATAGCCAATGAGCCGAAGAAGTTGCCGTAGCTCTGATCGGCCATGCCGTGGCAGGCGAAGTGAATGATCTGCTTGCCAGGTGCGTGCTGACGAATGGCCGCTTCGGTGGCCTTGGCTTCGGTGACTCTTACCGTGGAAAAGCCGATCTTTTCCAGGTGTTGCCGCACCCAACTCGATTCCTGCGCGGTGAACGGCAGGCGCGAGAGTCCGGCCCGAAACCGATCGATCGTGCGTACAGCAGCCAGCGTGCGATCGAGCGGATCGGCGGCAACTGGCGGCGCGTAAGTGGGATCGCCCAGCGTAAACAGTTTCAGATCCGTCGCCGAAACCACAGGCCGATCAACCAGGTTCAGCAGCACCGCTGCGGACGGAGCGTAAGCGATCGGCGGACCAACATCGAGCAAGTACTGCGGCTTGGTGTCGTTCTCGACAACCAATGTTTCAAACGGCAGCAGCGCCAGCGCGCCGTCGGGAATGATAACGAGCCGCTTTACCTCGCCGCTGGTGATTTGAGCTTTTTCTGCCGCCGGAATCAGCGCAGTCCAGAGCGCGGCGAGCTTGCCGCTGGCATCTTCACTCTTGCGTTTTGGATTCGAAATCATGCCGAGCACGCCGGCTGTTTTGTCGAGCAGGGTAGTGACTAAGGTTTCGTCGTTTAAATCTCCGGCTCTCGCTCCCAACGTCTTCGCCGTTGCTTCGTCGAGTTCCAGGCGATGGAATTGCGCGGAATCCTTTCGCACGCAGACAACGTACGATTGGTTCTCGCCGACCGAGTAACTCAACAAGAGCTCTCCTTCGCCGAGTCGCCCCTGCACCTGCTCGAGCGTCACGTTCCCCGTCTTACTCTGGATTAATTCGCGATAGACCGGGCTCGCCGAACGAAGCCGAGCAAAATGCTGATACAACGCGTCTCTGGCGGCGAGCACTTCGGCCGCAGCATCCTTTCGCTTCTGCATTTCGGCAGCCGGCGCGATGGGTGGTAGCTCGGGGAGTTCATTGAAGCGTGTCTCGACTGCGGTCAGTTCGCGGCGCAACTTTTCTTCCTGCTGTGTTAACAACTGCCGGTCCTGTGGCGATATACCGGCCAGCAAGTCGATATTTTTCAGTTTCAATTCATCCAAAAAGGTGCGGGCCTTAGCTCGTTCCATGGCAGCAAACAATTGGGGAATGTTTTTTAGTTGCGCTTGCCAATCGATGGCTAACTCGTAACCGGTCGAGCGGCTGAGAAACATTTCCGCCCGTTCGCGCTCGGCCCCCGGCGAAAAAGTTTGCAGCAACTCGGTTTGATCCTGAGACCTGGCGAGTTCGGCGACCGCCGCTTCCTTTTGTCCCAACATCCACAGCGCCGCAGCCCGAGTGCCGAGCAGATTTTCCAGGCTCTGCGGCGACAGTGGGCTGCGCTCATGAACTTCCGCTAGTCGATTCAGCAAATCGAGCGCTTCCTGGCTTCGTCCTTGGTTCAATACTGCATACGACAACATCGTGATTCCAGCGACCAGATTCGCGCTGTTGGGCGCCAAGGACTTTTCCTGCGCGGCGATGTTCTGCCGCAACAGCGGCTCGAGCTCTGCAAATTTTTCTTGTTGAAAAAGCGCTTTGCACAATTCGTGTCGGGGCTGGGTCAAGTTAGAGTTGTCGGCGCCGAACTCCTTGGTAAGGCGGTCGACCACTTGCCGCGCCAGCACCTCGGCTTCGGAGGCGCGCCCTAGCCCAGTCAGTACGTTCGCCATCCGCAATGTGGCCTTGGTGGTTTCAATGTGATCCTTGCCGGCGCTCTTCTCATAGGCGGCGAGCTCATAGCGACAAAAGGTTTCCGCTTCTTGCCAGCGCCCTTGCGCTGCATACAAACGAACGATGCTGTCGAGAACGGTCGCCGTGTCGATGTGTGTCAAACCGTGACGTGCGATGCGCAGTTGCAGCGCGGCGCGATACTTCGCTTCAGCCAAATCGAAACGATCCAGATCCAAATCGAGCGTGCCGCCGATGTGCAGCTTCGGAGAGAATGCGATTCGCTTCTCCCGTTGGCGGTTCGGCCCGACCAAGCGGCACGAGCACTTGCAAGGCCTCGGCAATCGGCGTCAAGCCGCGCTTCGACTCGCCGCGCATTCGATAACTATCGGCGATGGCGACCTTGGCCTGCGCGAGAAACATGCGGGCGTTCGGATGATCGGCTTGCTCCCAATACGCAACGTACAACTCGTATTGCTTCAGTGCTTGCTGCTTGTCGCCCAGCCGGTCATAGCACACTCCCGTGCCGCGTATGGCATCGCCATACACCACGACAAACAACTGCCGGTGCGCTTCATCACGAGGCCGCGAAGCCCGCAACCGAGCCATGGTGAGGTCCCATTGCTCGATCGCTTCTTTGTACTTCCCCTGGTAGCCATAACCCTCCGCCAGAAAGAGCGAGGCTTTGAAATGGTCATCCTTGGGATAGCGGGAGAGCAATAACTTCGCATATTGCTCGGCAGCGGCGACGGCTTCGTCGTACCGCCCCCGGCGCGTGAGTTCCTCATAATTGCGCGAAAGTTGCGTCGCCAACTCGACGTCGTCCACGTCCAGCGTCTGGGCGAACAACGCCGTGCTGCTCATCGCCAGTGTAAGCAGGGAAACTAGCAGGCATCGAAAACGATCAGTCATCACAGACTCCAAAGTGCGTTCGACAAACGGAACGGCGCACTGAAAATTTTCGGTCGGGGTGAGCGAGATTGTCAACGCGGGCGGAGTTCGTCACGCAAGTAGGGCCGGGTCGGTAACCGCCCTGACGGACTTCTCACAAGCTCTAATGTCTCTACCTGTGAACTCGGAGTATGTGACAGCGCCAACCAAGTTGCCATGCAGTCCTGCAGAACGCAGTGGCGTGAGACCGCGCAGCGCCACTTGCGTTCCCAGCCGATAGAATTTCGAAGCCCTACAGGGACGGCTGTAATCGACTAGCCCCAGGCGACTGTCGAGAGTCGATTGCGGGAAGGTACCGCGACAAGCGCACCTGGTCTCCAGTGTATGAGTACCCTTGCGCGCTAAGCACAACGGAAGCAGCGCAGTCAATCTAAATTTAGATGCGTCGTGCGCCAGTCGGTCTATTTAGTAGCTGCACGATTCTGCAAAAACCTTTCTGCAGCATCTGCGATTTCTTTTGCTCTGCGTTGATAAAGCTCATGTTTCTCTGGAATTAACTTTTCTTGCCATCGCATGCCGGGAAGTGGTTTCCCGTCTGCGGTTGCGCGGGCTACTATTCTGATCGCATCGGCTACGCGGAGCCCTAAATCGCGATCCAATAATTCAACGTCCAGGCCGCAGATGTCTATTCCCATCTGCAGTGCTCTGCTAACCTTTATGTCAGACGAAGAGCAGTAAAGTGCATCTTCAAGCAGTAGGTAAACCCCCCATGATTGCATGCTATATTTCAGCTCGTCGGCTTGTCCAAAAATAATCATTAAAATCCTATTCGAATAATTTTGTCGTTCTGTCCTTGAGTAAGTGATCGCAAATGCCGCTCGACCTGTTCGATGGCAGTGGTGCTGAACCCCGTAAGGTCGAGAAAACCCAGGGCTGCTTTAGGTTAGACCTTTCGGGCCTGTGAATAGAAGTGGCGCCGCGACCAAACTGCGAGTTAATCGTAGAGTTCGAGTTCGCACTTAATATCCGTTCGCAATTGCGACGGCAAACGCAACGTACCTTGGTTATTCGGCTTCGGAAATATGGCGACCAAGTAACCATCGCGCTCAAGTCCGGGAAGCCAACGCTCCAGGAACTGATCCAGCGGAATGCTCGCAGCCACCGCGCCAGCGAACGAATCTGTGGCGCACAACTTCGCGAATTCTTCTTCGGGCCAAAATGGTGCAGCGGGACGTCCTCCGCCGTCGGCCACCATGACCCACTTATCGAGTTTCAGTCCCCACACTGTCTCGAAGTCCGCAACCTTACTCACAAAGTAGTCGTATCTGCCGCGCGCATCTTTTGCGAGGACGTTTTTGATTTTATCGGGATGCATACGCAGTCCAGCGCGTTCTAGTGTGTGATGCCCGCCAAGACCCACCAGCCGAAGTAAGTGGCGATCAAGCCTGCCCATAGTACCCCAAGGAATATCACGACGTGCCACGTGGCTCGCGACCGGCCCCAACCATAGGCGATGAGCATCGCCCCCAAGAGTTCGAAGGAACCCACGAGGAGGGTGGCCGCCCACACCAACGGATCGGATTCGGCGCCATTTGCGAGCAACATCGTCAAAAATAGAAGAGGAAGCGCGCCCAAAGCGATGATTGCCAATCCCACGGCCGAATACGTTGCCGTCGAGAGAACGCGGGGCAGATTCGACTTTGCAGAGACGAGCGACAACATTGTCGCGACCACGGTTTTGCTGAGTAACCGTTCACGCTGGCAATGCATGCATCGTGAGCGCTCGGCAGGCAGCATCCTTTCCTGCTCCCCTCGCCCCGCTTCGGGGAGAGGGGCTGGGGGTGAGGGGTGAACCGAAGCGAGAGTGTGCTAATGAGCACGCACTATGGATTGCCGAACAGTTCGCCAGAAAATTGAGTCAAACTCGCGCATTATCCCCTCACCCCCGACCCCTCTCCCCGAAACGGGGCGAGGGGAGAGAGAAAAGGCCGATGACAGCGTCACTGGCGTGAATGGCTACTTTGCCGAAATGCTCAGACCTGAGTTGTCTGAGCGGCGGTGTCTACTGGTTTTTGCCGGATGGGCGGTTGGCGGGGAAATCGAGCGGCGTTGCGAAGAGTCGCGATGAGATGTTTTGCAGACTGTTCAGCGGCGATTCGACCCACCCGAATTGAGCATTATAAAAGGTTATACACAAGAGCCGATATAACCACTGATTTTTGGATTAAGTAGTTGTTACTTAAAGATTTATAGACGACGCGAAAGATTGCATAACCTGTTATATTCCGGCAACCCGAAAGAGGCATGTTCATGAGAGGGCGAAGCTGTTCAGTTCGGCGCGGCGGCAGACTGCTTTTCGGCGGCTGGCTGGCGCAAGTAGCGGGCAATCATTTCCAGCAGCATGGCCCGTTCGATGGGCTTCATGGCGTAGTCGTCGCAGCCGGCGTCGAGGCACTTTTGGCGGTCACCACTCATAGCATGCGCGGTGAGGGCGATGATCGGCGCGGTGTAGCCGGACTGGCGGAGTTGGGTCGTGGCTTTGTAGCCGTCGAGCACTGGCATTTGCATATCCATGAGGATGAGGTCGAACGGCCGACCTTCGGCGATGCTTTGCCAGGCTGCCTGCACACCGAGCGCGCCGTTTTCGGCGATGGCGATTTCGGCGCCGGCTTTCTTCATGAAGTGCGAGATCAAACGCTGATTGTCCGGGCCGTCTTCGACCAGCAGCACGCGACAACCCTTAGGCAATTGGATGCTGGCTGTCGACTTGGTCCCGGCACTCGCTGCCGTTCGCGAATTCGCTTGCGGTTGCAACCACGCAGTGCCGGCGGGAATATCCACGGCGAGCGTCAGGCAAAAGCGACTGCCGATGCCTGCTTCGCTGTGTACGGTGATTCCCCCGCCCAGCATGTGAGCCAGGCGCTGGCTGATCGACAGGCCGAGTCCGGTGCCGCCGAACTTGCGCGTGGTCGAAGCATCGGCCTGCGTGAACGGCCTGAACAATTTCTCGGCGACTTCGGCCGACATGCCGATGCCGGAATCGATCACTTCGAACTGCAGCCGCGATTCTTCACGAACCATGCGCACCACAATCGTCACCGAACCCGTCGCCGTGAACTTGATCGCATTGCTGACGAGGTTCAGCAGGATTTGGCGAATGCGAGTGGGATCGGAAATGACGAAGGCCGGGAGTTCACCTTCGAACGTAACGTTAAGCGCGAGCTGTTTCGTCGCGGCCCGCATTTGAAAGAGGGTCTTGATGTCGAGGACAAGGTTCTCGATCGGAAACGAGATCTTTTCCACTTCGAGCTTGCCGGCTTCGATCTTCGAGAGATCGAGAATATCGTTGAGCAAACCGAGCAAGAAGTCGCCGTTCTGACGAATCGTTTGCAGCGACGAACGATGCCGCTGCATGTGCTGATCTTGATCGGCTTCGAGCAGGAGAATATCGCAGTAGCCGAGAATCGCCGTCATCGGCGTGCGAATTTCATGGCTCATGTTGGCCAGGAATTCGCTTTTGGCCTGTGTGGCCGCTTCGGCTCGGCTGCGGGCCACGGCCAGTTCGTCATTTTGAAAATGAAGTTGAATCGATTGTTCTTCGAGCTGAGCCTGCGCGACGGCAGCGGTTTCGAGCGATCGCCGCAGGATCCGTCGATGGCGAGCATCGCTCAGAATCTGGTTCTGCCGAATGCCCGCCCACGTGCCGCAAATGCCGACGTGCGACAACGCGATGCCGAAGTGGAAGAACAACTTGGTAAAGCTGACAAACGACTCGGGAAAGAAATACATGTTCAAGCCGGAGTTGGTCAGCAGGGCAAACATAATGTGTTGCCCGATGATCAGCAGTGCTCCCGGCCACATCGCTTTCCAATCGCAATAAGCGATCATCGCCGTGAAGGCCGTGAAAAAAAAGAAATGCATCTCCGGCAGACCGTGCATTTGATAAATGTGCAGCGCGACGAACACCTGCAGCGCGATGCCGGCCATGCAGCGCGTGAAGAACGACTGTGGCGAAAGCTTGGCGCTGAGCATGTACATGGCCAGGCCGCACGACGAAACCAACAGCGTGATCAGCCAGGTCGAATAGACGAAGCCGAGTGCCAGCGCGATTACCAAATGGACGAGCAGCACGCGCATGATCAGCCGATGGCCGAGCGCGCGATGTTCCTCGAGCGCGCGCTGCATTTCGTCAGCGCTGAGCGTTTGAGAAATGCCCAAGTCTTTCAGATCGATGATGGCAGCCGGCGTTTTCATCGCTCGCTGACCTCCACTCGATTGACCGGCAATTCGCAGCCGATGGCGACAGTGGCCGCGGCGGGAAACGTCAGCGGTGGCCGATGGGCCAGACAGTTTTCGAGCGCTCGGCGGACGAATTCGGTTTCTGCGGAGGTGCAATATCGGCCGAGGTTGTAGTTGCCGCGATAAACCAACTGGCAGTGCTCATCCAAGACCACACCCTGCGGCGTGGAATAGACGCCCGTTCGCCTGGCAAACTCGCCGTGGTGATCGACAAACGCGGCACACTTGAGATTGAGTTGCTTGAATTGTGCGAGCGAATCGTCATCGGCTTCGAGCACGGCGACAATTTGCACCTGATCGCCGAACCGGGCAATCAAATCGCGCACGTGATCGATATTAAAGCGAGAACAAGGACAAGCGGGATTGAAGAAGTGCAACCAGATCGGCTTGGTCGTTGGTTGCAGTTCAGCGAGGTGAATCACATCACCGACAACCGGTTGCTGGAGCGCTGCGGGCCGCGGCGTGGGCAGCGCGTATTGCCATTCCTGAAACCAGAACGCCCCGATCGCGACCGAAGCGAGCAGCGCCTCGCCAACGATGAGTACGAGCCAGGTCAAAACAGGACGAGTCGCCATGACGAACGATGCACCAGTGAACTTCAGGTCGAAACTGGGCATGCTGATCGAATGGCGCACGCTTGCGCAGCGGCCCGCGTGAAGCGCAGGCGGCGCGCGTGTCCATTGAAATTTTCTGCCCCATCAACCGTAGGTCATGTGCCTTGTGAAGCGCCGAGGAGTTCGGCGGTGTACGGCAGATTCCACCACAGCAGTCGCTGCGATCGTCACAATCGGTACGCAGTGCTGTTGCCGCGGCCACGCAGTCTGCCAATCTGTCGGCTATTTGATTTCCAGAATCCGCAGCTTGCGAAACTCCAGCGGCGCCCCTTCGGCCTGCAAACCGAGATAGCCGCTCTTCGCAGCGAGGCCGGTTCCTTCCCAGGCGAGTTGGCCGTTGCAGTGAAACGTGACTTTGTCACCCACGCAGCGCACTTGCCATTCGTTCCACTCGCCCGCTGGCTTTTGCAGCATCGGCACGGGCTTGCCGCCGGTCAGCTTGCCGTTGAGAAAGTTCCCTTCTCCGCCGCTGGCGAGATTAATCTGATGAGCGCCGACCTTCTTGCCGCTGCGAATGAACAAGCCGCTGTTGTACTTCGGTTTCATGCCTCGCCACTCAAAACGAAACTCGAAGTCAACATACTCCTTGGCCGATGCCAAGTGCGGGCTGCCACCGCCGGTAACTTTGATTACGCCCTCTTCCACTTTCCAATTCTCAGGCAGCTTTGTCGGCGGCGACTCTTCGTCGAACCGCCAGTTCGTCAGATCCTGGCCGTTGAAGAGAGATACATAGCCATCCTTCTTCTCTTGGTCGCTCAGTTCATCGGCGGCGAATAACGTCGCGGAAAATAACGGCGAACAAAAGACGATCACGGCGAGTCCTAACCAATAGCTGCGCATGGAAGAGGCCTTTGCGTTGGAGGGAAATCGATCAGGTAGGTCGCCGCATGGTACTGCTCGGCGGTAGGCGTCGCAAATCGTTCACAGTGGCTGCAATCAAACGGGCCTTTGCCGGCATCGCACTTGCGAACGCGAATGCAAAAACCCCACGAGCGGGGCAATGAGACAACACCATCGAACCAGAAAACATTTGGCATTCCTGTTGCGTTTAGCCGTATTCATCGCTGCTAGGAAAGTTTGAACCGCAAAGGAGTGCAGCGAATTCGCCTTTGCATCCCTTCAGGAATATTGGTCTCCTCTCATGAATACGCTCGTTACAGCCAAGCGTCGCTCAACTCAGCAACAAGCCTCGGTGAAACACCGAAGCCTCTTTCTAGAAGGCCTTGAAGGCCGAGCGGTGCTCGCGGGCAATGTGTGGGCCGCGGCAATCGGTGGCAACTTGATGATTCAAGGTGATGCCGCCGACAATGGCCTTCATCTGCAGACGATGAGCGACGGTAGCGTGCAGTTGAGCGGTGTGAACGCTGGCGGCAGTGCGACGACCATCAACGGCAGCAGCGCACCATTTGTAGCGAGCGATGTTCAATTTCTTACACGAGTCGCGCTCGGTAACGGCAACGACAACCTGACGGTTGATGGTCAAGCTAGCGCCTCGACGACTGCGAATGCCAACCAACAACTGCTAATTCAGACTGGTAGCGGCGCAGACACAGTAAGCGCGAAAGTGGCCAACGAGGCCAATCTCCATCTCCTTGGCAGCACAACCGATGACAATATCTCGGTCAACTCAACGGCCGCCGATAGCTCATCGCCCAGCAATCTTGCCGGCGGGACCAACGACGGCTACCTGCCCGATGAAAGTGGCCAAGGCGATCATCTCGATCCGAATAACCCCGGCGGTGGTGGTGGTAGCGGCGATGGCGGTTACTACCTGCCCGACGACAGTGATCTCGGCGACCACCTGGACCCGAATACGAACAGTGACGGGAATGCGAGTAACTTCCGCACTCTGAGCAGCAACAGTTCTAGCGCCGGCGAAGACGTCAATGTTGACGCTGCAGTCGAAGCTGATGTGACTGCCGCCATCGATGACGTCGGCCAATCAACGGCTAGCGGCATTGGCACAAACGCTGACATTGATACCGTAATGACCGCCAACCTGGCTTTGAGTTCAGCGCTGAATAGCTCGGCCAACATCGGCCCGAGTGCTCTGCTGAATACTGATCAGAACCTCAACGGCTCGATCGGTGGCGCTGCCGCGCTCAACATCACAGGCGACAACTTGTTCGACGAAGTCGGGCTATTCAACAATGCGAGTCTCGCCGACATCGATACAAATCTGGCCGCGCAGATTGCTCTCGCCAACGCCAATAACTTCGGCGTGGCCGGCAACAACGTCGATAGTTTCTTTGCCAACCTCAATAGTCAGAGCGATGTGAACGCTCAAGCCGGAATCAATTCGAGCAATAACGCCGCAATTCTCGGCAGCCTGGGCGCCAACGACTTAACGCCCGGCAGTTTGAACACGAACGTCAACGGCAACCTGAACGGCGCGTTCACATCGCGTCTGGGCCTGCCACTTGGTTAGTCGCGACTGGCCAATCAGCGAATCCCCGTAGACCCCGGCTTGTTGCCGGGGTCTTTTTTTTGCCGAAGTCTTTTTTTGCGTAGTGGCTTCAACTGCTTTCCACTTGCGACCATTGCAGATGCTCGTTAAAGATCCGCAGCCAATTGCGACCATGCTCGACGATGCCCATCTTCAGCAGACTGATGGCCAGTCCCGCCGCAACGACAAGCAGCCCCGCCGTCAGATACGGCAAGCCAGCAGCCAACCACGATGTCGATAGCCAAGCGCCAGCCGGCCAGATCCATAATGCGCCGTTGCTCGCCAGCGTGAGGAGTGCTGCCGTGAGCTGCGGTACATAACGATCGAGCTGCCAAAAACGAACTGCAATCAGCAAGAGGTAACCGAGCCAGGCGGCGAGAACGACGGCAGGCACATCGCCGAACCACCACGGATAGACAATCGCCGCCGCGAGCGCGAGCGTCGGCACGGTCGAAAGCATTAGCCTGCGCAAGCGCTGGGCAAGACGATCTTGAAACACAGCCACGAGGGCCAGCACGATCAGCACTGGCGCGTGCAGTCGCCAGAAACCTTGCGGATCACTGAGCTGTCCGATCGCACCCGATGTCGACAAGTACAAACCGCCGAACACCGCCGCCAGCAACGCGCGATAACTGCAGTTCAATCGCCAGGCGTTGGCGATCCAGCCCGCCGCGACAATCGCCAGCCCCGCCGAATTTGGCATGGCCAGCGATCGCCAATAGATGGTCCGTTCGCCCGTAAAGCAAGCGAGAACCGCCAGCACCGTAAACGCCAATTCCTGCCAACGATGTACGCCCACAAGATGGCTCGTCCGCCAGAATGCCCAACCTTGGAAGGCCAGCACACTCCACGCCGCGAGTTGCGGCGGCGTCCCGATTGTTCTCCGTAACTCACCGACGAACAGCGCGTCGGCCGTGCTGTTTCCCGATCCTGCATATCCCAGCGCGAGTGCAAGCCACGGCAGGAGCAGTCCCGCGCGCAGGGCCCAGCGTGAATGTTGCACCACGCCCCCTTCAATCAAGATGATCGCCCAAACGAGTACGAGGGGAATGAGAAAATACGGCTGAAAGCAATTGCCGGCCCCTTTCGTCGGGTCGAACGAGATCGTCAGCCACCAGGCCCGCATCCCCATGCCGATCGTAAGAAACACAAACAGCGACCAGGGATAGTACGGAGCCTTCCACGTCGCCCGGCACGGCATCGGTACTGGCGCGCGACTTCGCACCGCCGGCACGAGCGCCAACAACGGCCAAGCCGCGACGATGCTGAAGCTGCCCAGCGCCCAGGTCCGCAGTTGATACCAACGATAAAAGCTGATCCAAGCCAGCGCGATGGGATACAAAAACAACACAGCCAGCGACAAATAAAACGCCAGTCGATAAGCCAGCGGCAACTGCAAGCGCAGCTGTCGAAACAGAAACTCACTCAGCACGAGCGAGAACAGCAATCCCGCGCCGAGCAAGAACGACCCCGACTCGGGCTGCTCCAGCACTTGCACGTCGAGACTTACCGACAGCATGTAAAACAGCAGCACGACCACCAGCAGAATGGTGCGCACATCGTCCCACAAATTCCCCCACCGCACGATGACGATCGCCACACCGGCCAGTAGCAGCGTGTATCCGGCGAGCATTGTCGAGAGCATGCCCGACGCCGCTAACTGCGGCTCCTTTCCCAGGCATTGCTGCAGCCCAAATAAAATCACCAGCGTGCCGATCAAATAGAACGGATTCTGTGAGTACAAAAAGTGCGAAATGCCTTTTATGGATGAGGCAGATGAGTTCATGACAGCCTCCAGTGTTATTGAATGAAATGTCTGTATGAAGAATCGAATGAGTGCTCGTTGCCCATGCGCGCAACGCGAGCGCAGCCGCAACGTGATTGCGAAAATCACTCGGCGGCTAGATTGATCAGGGCCGCGGTCAGCGAAGAGATTGCGAGAACAAGCAAAGCGATCTGCAGCCGCAGAAAGAAAGGTGCGGCGCTGCCTTCAATCGAAAGCCGACCGCGGAATAAATAAATGAGACCAGTCGTGAGTGGCTGACAGAAAACCCGCTTGTACGGCGAATCAAGTCGCGCCGCCAAAGGGTGCGGTTACATCATGAACACCTCCCCTCGCAGATGAGAAACGGGGAGCAATGGATAAGTAAACGTTTTCTAACGCGCGCGACCTAACCGTTTCAAGAGAATTTGCCAATAACCAGCGCGATTGTTCGCAAACGCATTCGTCATCTGAAAAATCCCGAACGGTCCAGAACCTGCACCAGCCTCGGCTCGAGTTACCAAATCAATCCTCACTGCAAGGAGTGGAATCATGGTCGGACGACGAGCGTTCACGGTGGCGGGTTTGACAGCAGTCGCGCTCGGAGCCTGGCAGCAGGGAGCATCCGGCCAGGTGCCGGCTGCGAAGAGCGCCGGCGGCCACGAGCATGGGGAGATGTCGGATGCCTGCGCTAAGGCCTGCTCCGACTGTCAGCGAGAGTGCGAAAGCTGCGCAGCCCACTGCGCCGATCAGCTGGAATCCGGCAAAAAGGACCACGCCACCACGCTGGCCACTTGTTTGGATTGCGCCGCCTTCTGCGCCACTGCGGCCTCGATAGTCGCCCGCGGCGGTCCGTTCTCCGCCCTTATTTGCAAGGCCTGTGTCGACGCCTGCGCGATGTGCGGCAAGGAATGTGAGAAGTTTCCGGACGACAAGCACATGAAGGAATGCGCCGCCGAATGCCGCAAGTGCGAAAAGACCTGCAAGGAAATGGTCGCCCACGCCGGGCATGACCACGGCACGAAATAGCCCGAATTGCAGCCGCAGATTGATAGCATCGGGAGTAAGGGTGCACATATAATGGGGGCTTGTCGCCGCGACTTAGCTTGCGCGACTCCCACCTGAATAGTTGCCCGGCGCCCTTTCCCTCCCTGCACTTCGAGGCGGTTCGCACGATGCTTCGCTGCTTGTCTTCTTGGACTGCACTATTTGTCGCGGTTGCTTGCGTATCGCGCGGTTCACTTGCCGAGCCCGCGCGCAAGATCGACTTCAATCGCGACATCAAGCCAATCCTCTCGAACAACTGCTATTTCTGCCACGGCCCGGATCCGGCCGAGCGGAAAGGCGGCGTCGATGGCTTGCGTCTCGATACGCTCGAAGGGGCCAAGGTCGATCTCGGCAGCGGCAACTTCGCGATTGTTCCGGGTCAGCCCGAGAAGAGTGATCTGCTGAAGCGGATTGCTTCGACCGATCCTGATGAAATGATGCCGCCGGCGAAGACCGGTAAGAAGCTGGCGGCGAAAGATGTCGAACTACTGCGCGAGTGGATCAAGCAAGGCGCGCACTACGCGCAGCACTGGTCTTATTCGCCGCCGGTTCGTCCCGTCCTGCCGGCGACTAAGAACGCTGCCTGGCCGAAGAACGAGATCGATCGCTTCCTGCTTGCCCGGATGGAAGCCGAAGGTTTGCAGCCGCAGCCCGAAGCCGATCGCTACACGCTCATCCGCCGTTTGTCTCTCGATCTCACCGGCTTGCCGCCGACTATTGCCGAGGTCGATGCCTTCGTCAAAGACAGCGACCCGCAGGCCTACGAAAAGCTCGTTGATCGGCTCCTCGCGAAAGAAGCCTACGGCGAACACTGGGCCCATCAATGGCTAGACCTCGCCCGCTACGCCGACTCGGCTGGCTATGCCGACGACCCATCGCGCGTCATCTGGCTGTATCGCGATTACGTCATTCGTTCGTTCAACGCGAACAAGCCCTTCGATCAATTCACGATTGAGCAGATCGCTGGCGACCTGCTGCCGAATCCCACCGACGAGCAATTGACCGCGACGGCCTTTCATCGCAACACGCTAACGAACAACGAAGGCGGCACGAATGACGAAGAGTTCCGCAACGTCGCCGTTGTCGATCGCGTGAACACCACGATGGCAGTGTGGATGGGAACGACAATCGCCTGCGCGCAGTGCCACACACACAAATACGATCCGCTGTCGCAGAAAGAATTTTTCGGGCTGTTTGCGATCTTCAACAACAGCGAAGACGCCGACCGCCGCGACGAATCGCCGCTGCTGACGCGTTACTCGCCCGATCAGCTCGAACGCAAAGGTAAGCTCGAAGCAGAACTGGTTACCGTCGAGCGCTCGTTGCAAGCCAGCACGCCGGAGTTAGTCGCTGCACAAACGAAATGGGAAGAGAACTTCCCGCGCTCGCTGATTTGGAGCACGTTGAAACCGGCTTCGTTTTCATCGCAAGCCAAACTCAAAGGCGAGATCGCCGATGATGGCACGGTGACGGTCGCCGAAGCATCGGCCAACGACAACTACACGCTGGAATTGCCGCTCGCTGCTGGAAAAATCCGGGCGATCAAACTCGAAACGCTCGCCGATGACAAATTACCCGGTAAAGGCCCCGGCCATGCGGGCGGCAACTTCGTGATCACCAACATCGACGCCGTAATCGAACCACCGCAGGGAAAGTCGCTCAGTGGTCGCTTCGTTCGCGTCGAAATCCCCGGCAAGAACAAAATGCTTTCGCTCGCCGAAGTGCAAGTCTTTTCCGGCAACGACAACCTGGCGAAGAGCGGCGAAGCCACGCAAAGTAGCACCGACTACGATGGTCCCGCGAAGTACGCCATTGATGGCAACACCGACGGCGACTACCAAAAGAAGAGCGTCACGCACACGGCCGCTTCGGATAATCCGTGGTGGGAAGTCGATCTCAAGAGTTCGCAAGCCATCGATCGCATCGTCCTCTGGAACCGCACCGACGGCAACGTCGGCAACCGCCTGGCCGATTTCAAGATCAGCGTGCTGAATGACAAGAAGGAAGTCGTCTGGGAACAGAAGGCGGCAAAACATCCCGACCCATCCGCTGAGTATTCCCTCTCAGGTCGCCGTGCCATTGAGTTTGCAGTCGCCCTCGCCGATTTCTCGCAACCGCAGTTCGAGGCCGCAAACGCCATCAGTACTAAGGACAAGCAAAAAGGTTGGGCCGTCGGCGGTAAGCTCGGCGAGTCGCACGCGTTGACGCTCGTCGCGAAGCAAGCCGTCGAGGTCGCCGAAGGCAGCAAACTGCTCGTCACCATCGAGCAGCAATCAAATCACAAGCAGCACACGCTCGGCAAGTTCCGCCTCAGCGCAACGGCCGATGATCAAGTGCAACGCTGGACCGAAACGCCCGCCGATGTGCTCGCCGCGATGCAAGTCGCCGCCGATCAACGAACCGTGGCGCAGAAAGAGGTCTTGAGCAAGCATTTCGTGAGCATCGCTCCAGAGCTCAAAGACGTGCGCGCGAAGCAGGCAGCACTCAAGAAGCAAATCGCCGATCTCAAGCCCGATACCGTGCCGATCATGAAAGAAATGGCCGGCGCCGGTCGCGAGACGAAGCTGCAACATCGTGGCAACTATCTCGACCTGGGCGAAGTCGTGAAGCCCGGCACGCCGGCAATTTTCCCGCCGCTGCAGAAGGATTTGCCGCAGCGCCTCGCGCTCGCCAATTGGCTCGTCGATCCCGCCAATCCGCTCACCGCTCGTGTGGTGGCCAATCGCTATTGGGAACAAATCTTCGGCACTGGCATTGTGGCCACGAGCGAAGAATTCGGCTCGCAAGGCGAACTGCCGTTTCATCCCGAACTGCTCGATTGGCTGGCGACGGATCTCACAGCAAACAAGTGGGATCTGAAAGCCTTCGTGAAAAAGCTCGTCACATCGGCCGCCTATCGGCAGTCGTCGCGTGTCACACCTGATCTCCAAAGTCGCGATCCCGACAACCGCCTGCTCGCTCGCGGCCCACGCTTCCGCCTGTCGGCCGAAATGGTCCGCGATCAAACGCTGGCCGTCGGCGGCTTGCTCAGCAACAAGATGTACGGCCCGCCGGTCAAGCCGATGCAGCCCTCCATGGGCCTCTCGGCCGCCTTCGGCAGCGGCATCGATTGGCAAACCAGCGACGGCGTGGATCGGCATCGCCGGGCACTTTACACCACTTGGCGACGGTCAAATCCCTATCCGTCGATGGCCACGTTCGACGCGCCGAATCGCGAGGTCTGCACCGTCCGCCGCGGCCGCACCAACACCCCGCTGCAGGCGCTGGTCACGCTCAATGACCCGGTCTACATCGAAGCCGCTCAGGCACTTGGCCGCAAAGTGGTCACCGAAGGTGGTGCAACTCCTGACGAGCGGATGCACTACGCATTTCGCCTCGTCCTCACCCGCCCGCCAACCGCTGACGAACAATCACGCTTAGTCAAACTCTTCGAGAACTCCCGTTCCAAATTCGAACAACAGCCCGAAGCTGCCAAAAAGCTCGCCACCGAGCCCATCGGCCCATTGCCGAAAGACGCCACGACCGCCGAACTCGCGGCTTGGACGGTTGTGGGAAACGTGCTGCTGAACTTGGATGAGGCGTTGATGAAGCGGTAGGATTGAAGAATAGGAGTAAGTCACATGAGTCTCACGTCGTCCAACCAACCCACAACTAACACCGACATCGCTGAAATTCTGCTGCGCGTCACCGCTCTTGAAAGTGAGGTTGCCAAGCTCAAGAGAGAAAAACCCAAAGGATCTCGCTGGCTCGACAATGTAAAGGGCTCGATGAAAGATGATCCTGAATTCGCAGAGGTTCTACGCTTGGGTCGCGAATTTCGGCAGAGTTACCACACCGAGTAGATAAGTTATGTACCTTTTGGATACCGATCACTTCGGAATTCTCCAGCAACGATCGGGCCCTGAGTTTTATCGAATGGAGAAGAAACTTGCTGAGCATGTTGAAGACGAGATCTATGTGCCAATCATTGCATTTCACGAGCAAGTTACGGGATGGGCAGCATACCTAAATCAAAAACGGACGCCCGAACAGACCACGAAAGCCTACGAACGTTTCGCGGCGATTCTCCACGATTTTTCCGAAGCAGAAATCGCGGGTTTCGATGCCGCGGCAGTAGGTCTCTTCAATTTTCTTCGTTCCCAAGGCGTAAGAATTGGCACCATGGACTTGAGAATCGCATCCATCGCATTAGCACGTAATTGGACAGTCCTCACTCGAAACACAGTAGACTTTGCCAAGGTCCCCAATCTCAAAATCGAAGATTGGACGATCTGAACTGGAATCATACGATGAAGACAGCAGTTCAAATTCACGCTCAAACCCGCCGTCACTTTCTCGAAGCCTCCGGCGTTGGCCTCGGCGCGATGGCTTTAAACGCCTTGCTGCAACGCGATGGTGTTGCGGCTCCAGCCGCAAATCCAGCCAACGAGATCAATCCCCTCGCGCCGCGGCAGCCGCACTTTGCCGCGAAGGCCAAGCGGGTGATCTATTTGCACCTCACCGGTTCGCCGCCGCATCTCGATATGTACGACTACAAGCCGGAGCTGGTGAAGCGCGACGGGCAAGCTTGTCCCGATGAGTTCGTGAAAGGGAAGCGGTTCGCGTTTACGTCGGGCACGCCGAAGCTCATGGGCACGCCGCGAAAGTTTTCGCAGCATGGGCAAGGGGGCATGTGGCTGTCAGATGCCGTGCCGAACTTCCATGCCCACGCCGACGACATGTGCATGATCCGCAGCATGTTCACCGAGCAGTTCAATCACGCGCCCGCCGAACTGCTGCTCTACACTGGTTCGCCCCGCTCGGGCCGGCCGTCGCTTGGCTCGTGGGTCACGTATGGTCTCGGCAGCGAGAACGAAAACTTGCCGGGCTTCGTCGTTCTCATTTCCAGCGGCGTGCAACCCAACGGCGGCAAGAACTCCTTCGGCAGCGGCTTTCTGCCTTCGGTCTTTCAGGGCGTGCAATGTCGCTCGAAGGGCGATCCGGTGCTCTACGCCTCCGATCCCGCCGGCATGGATCGCGAGCTTCGTCGCGACACGCTCGACGCCCTGCGCGATCTCAACGAAATCCAAGGCAAGGAGCTGGGCCATCCCGAAACAGCCACACGCATCGCGCAGTACGAGCTGGCCTTCCGCATGCAAACCGCCGTGCCCGAGGTGATGGACATCACCAAGGAAACCAAGGAAACGCTCGACGCTTACGGCGCTCAGCCGGGCGGCGCGAGCTTCGCCAACAACTGCCTTCTCGCGCGACGGCTCGTCGAGCAAGGCGTGCGTTACGTGCAGCTCTTCGATTGGGGCTGGGACTTCCACGGCACGGGACCGGGCGAAAGCATCGGCGATGGCCTCACGAAAAAATGTGCGACCATGGACAAGCCGGTCGCCGCGTTGCTGAAGGATCTGAAGCAGCGCGACCTGCTGAAAGATACGCTCATCATCTGCGGCGGAGAGTTCGGTCGAACTCCTTTCCGCGAAGGCCGCACCGCGGGCGGCCCGAACCTCGGTCGCGATCACTTCCCCGATTGCTACAGCATGTGGCTGGCCGGCGGCGGCGTGAAGGGTGGCTATACGCACGGCGAATCAGACGAACTCGGCTTTAGCATCGCCAGCGACAAGGTCCACATTCACGACCTGCAAGCCACGCTGCTGCAACTCCTCGGTTTCGATCACACGCGGCTGTCGTATCGCTTTCAAGGTCGCGACTATCGGCTGACCGATGTGCATGGCAACGTCGTGAAGCAAATCATCGCCTGATCGGCGTGACTTAGTCTGACAGGAATAGGGCCTCAGGATGGGAACGATTCGAACTACTGTTTTCAGCAACAAGGCACTGCGATGGCCAAGAAGAAAGTTCCCGTCAAGAAGGTAAAGCCGACCGCCAAGAAACCGGCCGCGGCGAAATCAGTCGCGACCAA
Organism: Anatilimnocola floriformis; assembly: GCF_024256385.1. Classification (NCBI taxonomy): domain Bacteria; kingdom Pseudomonadati; phylum Planctomycetota; class Planctomycetia; order Pirellulales; family Pirellulaceae; genus Anatilimnocola; species Anatilimnocola floriformis. The sequence continues at coordinate 1,263,424 of NZ_JAMLFW010000001.1, read as the reverse complement.
ACCGACCAAGAAATCGCCACCGAAAAAAGCAGCTGCCAAAGGCAAAGCTACGACTGCAAAGGCAGCCGCCAAAGCCACGCCAACCAAATCGGCCGCATCGCCGAAGTCGTCGTCACCGCCTGAAGTAACTCTCGGCCGGCCGCTCGTCACGCAAGAAGAAAAGCTCTACATGCTCTTCCACGACGACTACGAAGCCCGTCAGGTCTTCGAGTTTCTCCGCGTCGATACCGTCGCCGATCTCGTGCGACTCTCGCAGGAAGAGATTGTGAAGGTCCTCACCGCGCCGGTCCGCCGCACGGTGCAGCGCATCCGCCAACGGCTCGCCGAAAAGAACCGCTCGCTGCAAGGCGACGAAGATTTCACCCGTCAGCACAAAGCCAAGCTGTCTTAAACGTCGTAATCGTCGGCCCGCAACTACGTCTGGCGTCCAGCATCCTGCAGGGCTCGCACCACGCAGTCCGAAACGCCAGCCGCATCCACTTCCATCGCCACTTCCATATCGCCTCGGTTGTGGGCGATGCCGCGGCGATCAAAGACGGTCGCACCGAGCGTCAACTCGCCCGCCGTTTCCACGTCGCCAGTCATGTCGCGCGTTGTAAACAACTCGGGATGCACCACGGCGGCCATCGCCACGGCGTCGTGCAGGTGAATACCTTCCAGACCCATTTCGCGGCGATAGGTTCGGAACAAAAACGGCAATGTTTTCCGCAGCAGATTTCCCGCCCGCGTCGTTTCGGCTGGCAGCTGATCGAGCAGATCGAGCGACCACGTCACTTGCGTCGTCACATCGAGCGGAATGAGAGTCTTCGTTGTCGGCGAACGAAAGACTTGCCGAGCGCTGTGCGGATCAAAGTAAATATTGTATTCCGCCGCAGACGTTACGTTCCCCACGCCGTTCACCGAGCCACCCATAATCACCAGGCGGCCGAGCATCGAAATGAGTTGCGGTTCGCGGGCCAGTGCAGCGGCAATGTTCGTCAATGGTCCGAGGCAAACCAGCGTCACTTCGCCGGGAGCTGCCCGCACTTCGTCGCAGATCAGTTTTTCGGCTGGATGCTGCCGCGCGAGCTGCGAACTGACGAACCCCGCGTTGCCGAGGCCGTCCTCGCCAAACAGCTGGCGGTTGTCGACCATCGCCAGGCCTTCCGACGCCGCCCCGAGTCGCGGATAACGCGGCGGATCGAGCTGCTCGATGATCGCCTGCACATTGCGAGTGGCCTGCTCGGCGGAAACATTTCCCGCCACCGCGGTCACCGCGAGCACCTCAAGCCGGGGATCGAACAGCGCCATCGTCAGGGCGATGGCATCGTCGATGCCGGGGTCGCAGTCAATAATCACCTTGCGGGGCATGTCGGCAGCCTGGAAACTGGTGCTTTACTCACGAAGAACGCCTAGCGCGGATTTTAGCGCTGCAGGCCGCCCTTCACAAGGCGACGTACCGCTCTCCTTGCAGCTGAATTCGCCAGAATTCAGACGGTCGACACCACTTTGAACGCTCCGAATTCTGGCGAATTCGGCTACTTTGTCGCTCATGTCAATTCTTTCTGATTCTCTGGAAAAAGTCCGCTCCGGCCAAAATCTTCCCCGCGCTGAAATCCGCGCCCTCTTCGAACTCATCATGACCGGCCAGGCCGCAGCCGAGCCGGAGTCGTCGCAACTCGCGCAGTTTCTGACCGCGCTCCACCACAAAGGCGAAACGGCCGAAGAAATTGCCGGCGCCGCCGAAGCGATGCGCAGTCATATGACTCGCCTGCCGACCAGCCGAACCGTCGTCGTCGATACCTGCGGCACGGGGGGCACCGGCTCGAAGATTTTCAACGTCAGCACCGCCGCCGCCATCGTCACGGCCGCCGCCGGCGTGGCTGTGGCCAAGCATGGCAACCGCAGTGTTACCAGCGTCAGCGGCTCGTCCGATGTCCTCACCGCGCTGGGCGTGAACGTAGTGGCGGCGCCCACGGTCGTCGCCGCTTGTTTGGAGGAGTTCGGTCTGTGCTTTTGCTTTGCCCAGCTGTTCCATCCCGCTATGCGGCATGTGAAAGAAGTTCGCGCGCGGCTTGGCACGCAAACGATCTTCAATCTCCTCGGCCCGCTCTGTAATCCCGCCGGCGCGAAATACCAGGTGATGGGCGTAGCCCGGCCTGAACTCCGTCCCAAAATGGCGAGCGCTCTGCAGCAACTCGACCCCGCGCGAGCCATCATCGTCGGCGGCGCTGCCGGACAAGAAGCCTGCGGCGAACTGACCATCGCCGGCGCGACCGAAGTCATCGAATTGTCGGCAACCTCGCAACAAGCAGCCACCTGGTCCCCCGCCGACTTCGGCCTGGCAACCGCCAGCACCGAGACAATGCTGATCGACAGCGCCGCCGCGAGCGCTGCCCTCATCCGCCGCATCTTCGCCGGCGAACAGGGCCCGCCGCGCGACATGGTCGTCCTCAACGCCGCCGCCGCCATCTGGGTCGCGACGCCCGGCATATCGCATCCTGAATCCGCCGCCCGCGCCCAAGAAGCCATCGACAGCGGCAGGGCAGGGGAGCTGCTCACCCGCTGGGCCGCCCGAACCCACACGGCTGCGTGAACACCCCTCTTTGAGCGGAGCGATATATAACAGGTGATGTGGTTTTGTGAATTTCATGCAAACCATTTCTGCAACATCTGTTAAGTCAATATTCCGGTGTTATCAAGCAACGATCATATCGCACTTTATTGCAACCTAAACGGGTGGTGCGCAATTGCCTCTGAACAGTGCAAAAACCACTCAGCAAATCGCAACGCCCCTACCCGCCGAGCCGACCAGCCGGCCAACTATCAGACACGCCCGCACCGACAACTCAGGTCTGCCGCAAACCCGCCAGTCTCGACAGCCAGCAGTGCTGAAACCCCCAAACGTCAGCGAGGGAAAGGTAGCCCGACGCGTGAGCGAGGGCTTGGGCGAGTGGAGTTGGCCAAAACCAACGTGCGACAGCACCTCCGATGGTGCTGCCGCACGATGCCGGACCAGACGTCCTCGCGCCCAACCCCTCGCTCACGCGTCGGGCTACCTTAGTGCCAATCACGGCAGTTGTACGTCAGGTCGACACGCCTGGACGATCTTGAGATGGAAGCCGGCGACAGCCCCCGGGGCTAGCGGCCTTCATTCGACTTGCTCTACCCTGTGAATCTGAACGCCTAAGAGCTCGAAGGCGGTTATTGGGGCGGCACATCCAATCCACCGACCAAAACCACATTTACGAAGGAGGAAGTAAAATGAGGTATCGTGACACGCTGCTACTATCGCTCGTGCAGCTCATGTGTCTTGGTTCCTTTGCTTTTGCCGACAATAAGCCAGATCCGACCGCTGAGTTTGTGACGCGAGTCCAGTCGGCGAGTTCGTGGACGACCAAGACCAGGAATGATGATGACCTTAAGCAAGCCGCCGAGTATGACCTGCTTGGCGCAGAATTCTGCAATCTCACGCCCGAGCAGGCGCGACAGGCGGTGAAGATGCTTGAGGACTCTGCGGTCGCCAAAGAGTCTGTCATTGATAAGATTGAATCGCGCGGACGAATCTATGTACTGCTTCGGTATTACTTCGACATACCTGAATATGAGTCTTCCAAAAAAGTAGAGTACTTTGGCGGCTGGCTCGGCGTTCCACAGAAGTCAGACCAAGTTAACCTGCTGTGGCCGCTGAAACGCGAAAAAAACGGACAGGTAACATTACACGGCCGATTCCAAGGTTACATGGGCGATCGATACGATGCACTTGGCGAGTTTGATTTTTTTAATAAGAAATACGGCCGCAGGCAAAAGTAATAGGAAGATCCTCGTAGGGTTGGTTCATCAACAGCGGTGCTCCACCCTGACGATCTTGAGAATGAAGCCCAGGACAGAACACCGACCTACCCTCTACTTCCTCTATCCACGCAAAGCCCGGTATATCAAGTGAGCGCGCGTCGTTAGGCCTACTGGAATTTGAATGTGCAATCCGCGGGCAGATATCAATTTGTCGCGTTCGTTATATCGACAAATTACATCAGATAGCACAAACGACTCAACAGCCCTTGATCGATAGCTGAATTGACTCGTTACCCAGAATCTATCATTGCAGATATCCGAACTGATTGGATCTACTGAATAGATGCAATACCTGGTCCAGAACATATCATCCTCGGAGTGATACAGCAGTGAACACAATAAATTCTCGCCGTCAAATACGTCCCACCCACACATGTCCCCGTAACCTGAACAAATCAGGAGCTTTGCATCAGTGCCTGAAAGATTACTCATTTAGACAGTTCCTTGAGACTAGCAGGTTAGGCTGGTGCTACGCCCTGACGATCTTGAGATAGCGAGTGAAATGCAAATTTGGAGTGACTGCTCAAGGTGAAAAACGCGATGACCAGCGTTTTTGCGACTCTCGGTGAACTTATGACAATGATGCATTCATCGTGTTCTGACACTTTGCCGGACCGGATGTCCTCGCGCCCAACCCCTCGCTCACGCGTCGGGCTACCTTTCGTTGCTGCGCAACGAAGCAAATGTCGACCGCGACTACTTCAAGATTCCCCAACCGGTCATTTTGATGATTTCCTTCTTCACCGGATCCCACTCGAGGTTCAACCCGCCGCTGGGTGTCTTGCCGACGCGTTCGATGAGGAATAGCAACCGGCCGTCGTCGTCGCGGCGACTGATGTGGTAGTGCGTAAAGCCGCCGTCGAGCAGTTCCTTGACCTTGGCTTGCTTCAGGTTGGTTTCGAGATGCCGAAAGCCCGCGACGACGATGTGCTCATCGGCGGGCCCCGTGTTCAGCCGAGCCTTGGCGGCGACGTCGACCAGCACCTTGTTGGCCCGCAATCGCAACATCGGCTCGGCATCGATAGCCGACTTCAGCGCGGCGAGTTGCTTCAGATCTTCTTCGCTCCACACGCGCCCTCCTTGTTTGCCGGCCGCTTCGTAGAAGTCCTTCGACTTGAGAACCGCGAGAACATCGTCCCCCTCAGTTGACCAGGCGAGATTGGCAACGAGTGTGATCAGACCCAGGGTCAGAAAGATAGATCGCATTGAGTTCAACTCCCGTTACGCACACAGTTCTACGCACACCAGCGACAGCCTTGAACAAACTTCACACCAAAAGCTTTGACTGCCGCCGCCACGATTTTTGGTTCGAGCAGATCAAGTCGATCCTTAATCGCTGGAAACAGCATTTTGCCATATTCGAACTCAATCCAAAATCGCGCGCAGCCGGCCTTCGGCACTTGGATGACCTGCAACGTTTCCGGATGATGAAAAATGCCGAGCCGATTTTTCGGACTGCACGGCCGATCGAAAAACTCGACCTGCTGCTTGATCGGCATCTCGTCATGCCAGTCGGAAGTAGAAACTACCTCCGCCCGCAGCGCGCACTTCACCTGAAATTCATAAGCTCCCTCGAAATCGAACTCCAATGCCGGCAGCGGGGGTGGCCCTTTCCCCTCGAGCGTCACTTCAAAGTCATCCGCGCCGTCGATTGCCTTCGTAACCGCGGCCAGATCCTTCAGCTTTTTTCCTTTGCGAGTGATGAAGCGATCGGTCACGCCGGTGAAGGGATTCAGCACCGCTCGCGCCGCACCTGCCGCTTTTGCAAAGCTGATGATCGACTTGAGCGGCGTCGCGCCAAGTGCAACGAGGGCAGTCAGAAATTCGCCGACCTGCGTCGGCTCCGGCACGAAATCAACTCGATCAGGAATCAGCGTGTGCGTGTACTCGGGCATGGCAATTTCCTCAGCCTCTCAGTCAGATCAAATTCAGTACCGACCTGACCTACGTCTTAGCGTGAAGGAATCTTCTTCAGGAGTTCCTGCAACTCTTCCAACCTGAAGAAACCGTCGTGTATTCGTCCGTCGCGGTACGCGGCAAAAGCCTCCTCGACCAACAACTCGCCCTGCGCGAACTCATCGCGCAGGCCCTTCTCTTCAGCGGCCATACGCAGGCCCAGTCGCAAGCCCTCGAACGCCAGATCCAGTGTCCATTGATCGTCTGGACCAACGCCATCGCGCAGCGAGAATTCGTCCGGCGAACACAGCTTCACGAACCCGACGTAATCCTTGAATGAATGAAGATCGGAAAACGGAAATGCAACCGTCATAGGAACCTCACGCGAAGCGCAGGCCATAGGAGCCTTGCGCATGTGGTGTCACAAGTGGCAATGCTCCAGCTCCCGCCCAGATCAGCCAGAGTAGATATTCAATCGGCTGCCGCACGTGGGAGTATTCCGGCATTAAGAGCAACGCCGGCAAGAGCAGCCACGATCGTCGTCGCTGCGCTGCTTCATTGCTTGCTGTCGGCGACTCGTATGGATTCAACATTAGTGCTGCCGCAGGTTAGTGAACTGAAGTGACCGAAGTAGCTGAATTCGCCAGAATTCAGTTAGTGGCCTGCAACTGCCAAGACTGAATTCTGGCGAATTCAGCTACTTTTCGAAAACGCCGAGTCAAACGCATTACTCTGCGCTCTTGAAAAGGAAGCCCGACGCGTGAGCGGAAGGGGGGAGTGCGAACAGAGACGCCATCGGCAACGTGCGGTAGCACCATCGTGGTCGCGAACGCTGTGATCTGCGTCAAACTCGCCAATTCTTGTGCTTCCGCACGTTGGTAAACCGAAAGTCCTTTCGCACTTCTCCATCGCCTCACGGCTCGGGCTACCTGAACTGATCTACAAGAGATTTACTTCTCCACCGGCAGCACCGCCTTGATTGCTTCGCCCGAATGCGGCACGGCGGCGTGATAGTCTTCGCCGAGCAGCGCCGCGAGGGTCGCTGCGATTTGACTTTGCGTCACGCGGTCGCAATCGGTTCGTTCGCCGAGGGCGGGCGTGTCTGGACCGAGGAAGGCCATCCACATGTCTTCGGCGCCTTCGATTTTTGCTCCGTGGTTTTTCCAGTTCGTCAGGCCCGAGCCGCGGCCATGATCGGTTGAAATGATGAAGGTCGTTTTGTCTTTGTATTGCTCCATCGACTGCATCGTTTCCCACAGGCGCTGAACGTAACGATCGACCGCATTGGCTGACGTGAGCAGGTTGTCGTAACGGCCGGCGTGGCCCCAGGCGTCGGTTTCGAGAAAGCCGATGAACATCACTCGCGGCTTGTGGCGGAGCAGGTGTTCGCGAGCGGCCTGGTAAAGAAACGAATCGATCACCTCGGCAGCATTCGGGCGCGTGGTGTCGGCGATCAAGTCGTTGAGGAGTTGCTGCTTTGCGTTCGGCTCGGTATCCGGCACCGGTTCCCAACCGCCCATCACCGGAAAACCGCAGCGCTCGCGGTTGATGATGAACGGCGTGACGTCCCACGCGCTGTACGCGGCCACCTTGCCGCCGAACGCCGGTTTGCGGTGCAGCCATTCGAGCACCGTGAAATTCTGGTTCGGCTTCTTCGCATTGCTATCTATCAGCGGATCGGCAAAGCCGGCCAGAATCTCGTTGTAGCCCGGGTACGAAAACTTCATCGTGTTGGTGATCTGCGATGAACTCCCCTTCGTCCGATTGCCGTAGATCTGACCTTCCTTGCCGAACTTTTCCCAGAAGAACGGCAGCAGCGCGGCGCGACGTTCTTCGGGCATCTCGCGCCAGAACTTCTCTTCGATCTCTTTCACATTCGTGACGCCGCCGTGCGGTTTATTGATCAACTCTTTTTCGGCGCCGGTGAAAACCTCCTGCCAGCGCAGACCATCGGTAGTGATCAGCACGACGTTTTTAGTTTTGAGTTCACCGGCATCAGCACCAGCGGCAAAGAGGCAGAGGAGAATGGCCGAAGCCCAGGCGGGAGATTTAAACAATGGCATGATCGAGTCCGAGGCGAGTTGGCGTTCCAAGCGAGTTTCCAGCAAACCAGCAACGCATGGTAACTTGCCCGGCGGTTGGCAACCATTGATCGAGATGATGGGCGGGCTGATTTCAAGTAGCTGAATTCGCCAGAATTCAGAGAACGTCGAAACAGACTCGACCACCTGAATTCTGGCGAATTCAGCTACTTTTTCTCGCAAGGCTCACCGCTGTTGAATCGGCAGGCAATCATTCGGCACTTGCAGCGCGATGCAAGCCATGGCGGTGGCGCAATCTTCTCCTTCGCCGGTCGAGGGCCAACTACCGTCGGCCAGCTGTCGCGCGATGAGGTCGTCGCGCATTGCCGAGTACCAGCGATCGAAGCGGTCGCCGCCGGCCTGCCACAAGGCGAGCGCAGCGTGGAAATGGCCGTAGTAGTAATAGGCCTTCACCGTGGCCGGCGGCAGAAAGGCCGCGAGATAATCGAGCCCCTTGGCGATCTCAGGGCCCTCGTGAATGCCCAGCGCGTACAGCGCCGTCATCGCCGCGGCCGAGCGTGGGAACTTGCTGGCCCGCGGATCTTCGGCCGAGTCGCTGCCGATGATCATGTACATAAATCCGCCGTCGGCATTCTGGCCGCGCTTGATGTAGTCAGCCGCCGCATCGACGGAATTCTTGGGAACGAAAATGCCGGCATTCTTCGCCGCCCGCAGCGCGACGGCCTGGCAGGTCGTGACCGTCATATCGGCGCCATCGTCGTTGCGCGGTTCATATCGCCAGCCACCCTCGGCGGGGTTTTGCGTGCTGACGATCAGGTGCACCGCTTTGGTCAAGGTCTCGCGCAGCTGCTTGCGCGACGTCATGCCATAGCACTCGGCGAGAAACAGCGTCGCAAACCCATGCTTGAACATCGTGCCGTGCATTGCATGGTCGGGCCCGTCGATCAAACCACTCGCGGCCCCTTGGGCGATGATGTACTCCAGGCACTTATCGATGTTCCGCCGATAGGTCCCTCGGCTCGGCGAACTTCCTGCCGCGAGAAACGCCAGGCCGGCCAGCGCACACACGCCGACGTTGCCGCGCGTCGAACTCGTGCCGAACGAGCCATCTTCATTCTGCCGACTAACGAGCCGGGCCAAGCCGCTGGTCACCGCTCGATCGGCTTCGGCCGAATACAAATCGGCCGGCGGACTGCAGGCCGCGCCCACCATCGCCGCCGACATGGTTGTGTTGAAAGCCCGCCGAGAAACCTCGCGAGCCGGTTCACTTTCGTTGCCCATAGATCCTCCGCAAATCTGGCGAAGGTTTGTTCAACATTCATTGTTGTCAGAGGGCGCAGAAAGTCTACCTCGACCGCCGGCAAGCCTTTACCTCACAGGCGGGTCGATAGCACTTGACCGAAACCCCTTGGCCAACAATACTAAACAGAGATTTCGATTGATCTAAAAAACACTTTTTGTCGATAAAACATCGCAGTGAGAGTCATCTTCCTGCCTGTTTTCGTTTGGTTCGCTCTATGAAATGCTTTGCTTGCGCGCTCGCGGTCATCATTGCCGTGGCCGCTTTGGTGGGCTGTGAAACGTCCGTCACTTCGCCGTCAACCGCGAACCAAACGTACCAGGGCAAAGGCCCGCTGAACGTGGTTTGCACCACGGGCATGGTCGCCGATCTGGTGAAGAACATCGCCGGCGAGCGGGCCAAGGTCACGCATCTGATGGGAGCGGGCGTCGACCCGCATCTTTATAAGTCGTCGCCGGGAGACATCGGGGCCCTCGCCGGCGCCGACGTTGTTTTCTATTCGGGTCTGCATCTCGAAGGGAAAATGACTCACGACTTCGAGCAACTGGCGACGACGAAACCGGTGGTGCCGGTGGCCGAGATCATTCCGCACGAAAAACTTCTCGAGGACGGCGGCTTGCATGATCCGCACGTCTGGTTCGATGTCTCACTGTGGTCGCGGGCGGGCGAGCAAGTGCTGGAGACACTCGCGAAGTTCGATCCCAGTCACGCCGACGAATACAAGAAGCGCCACGGCGAGTTCACCGCGCGGCTGACCGAACTCGATCAGTTCTGCAAAACCGAACTCGAAAAGATTCCTGCCGAACGCCGCGTGCTGGTCACGGCTCACGATGCCTTTCGCTATTTTGGCCGGGCTTACAATATCGAGGTGCGCGGCATTCAAGGCGTGAGCACCGACAGCGAAGCCGGCGTGAAACAAATTAACGAGCTCGTGCAATTTCTCGTCGAGCGGAAGATCAAAGCGATCTTTGTCGAAACCAGTGTTTCGGAACAGAATGTGAAATCGCTACTCGAAGGCTGCAAAGCAAACGGTCATCAAGTGGTGATCGGCGGCGAGCTGTTTTCGGATGCGATGGGCGACGATGGAACGCCGGCAGGAACTTACGAAGGAATGATTCGCCATAACGTGAATACGATTGTGAAAGCGCTGCACTAATCGGCAGCGAGTTTGTTTGCATGTCCGCCGAAATTCCTTCGATCCTCGATATTCACGACGTCACCGTGGCCTACCACCGCAAGCCGGTGCTGTGGGACGTCGATCTTACGATTCGTCAGCCCTGCCTGGCCGCGGTCGTCGGCCCGAACGGCGCTGGCAAGAGCACGCTCATCAAAGCCGTACTCGGTCTCACGCCGCTGGCCAGCGGCGCGGTGACGATCTTCGGCCAACCCGTGCCGCGGGTTCGGCAACGCATCGGTTACGTGCCGCAGCGCGAAAGCGTCGATTGGGATTTTCCGGTCACCGTGCTCGACGTCGTGCTGATGGGAACTTACGGCCGCCTTGGTTGGTTCCGCCGTCCGGGCGTGAAAGAGCGCGACGAAGCGCGCGAATGCCTGGCCCGCGTCGGTCTGGCCGATTACACGTCGCGACAAATCGGGCAACTCTCGGGTGGGCAGCAGCAGCGTGTGTTTCTGGCCCGTGCCCTCGCGCAGCAGGCAGATATTTACTTCATGGATGAACCGTTGGCTGGCGTCGATGCGCTGACCGAGCGGGTGATCTTCGACCTGCTCACGGAACTGAGGAAGCAAGGCAAGACGATCATCGTCGTCCATCACGACCTCCGCACCGTGCCGTTGTATTTCGATTTTGTCGCACTGCTGAATGTGCGGCTGGTCGCGAGCGGTCCGGTCGGGACGACGTTCACGCCGGAAAATCTGCGAAAGACTTACGGCGGAAGACTCGCGCTGCTCGACGACGCAGCCGAAGCGCTGGCCGGCCTCGAAAAGGCCGATTCATGACGCTGCACTACAACACCGCCGTGGTCCTTTCCGGCGCGACGTTGCTGGGCGCGCTGGCCGGGCTCGTCGGCTCGTTCGCCGTGCTCCGCAAACGATCGCTTACCGGCGACGCGCTGTCGCACGCCTCGTTGCCGGGCGTTTGTATCGCCTATTTAATCGTCGGCGAGCGCTCGCTGCCGATGTTTCTGCTCGGCGCGCTCGCCAGCGGTGTGCTTGGCATCATCACGATCAATCTGCTGACGACGCGCACCCGCATCCGCGAAGACGCCGCCATCGGCAGCGTGCTCGGCGTCTTCTTCGGCATCGGCATCGCACTCTCGAAGCGGATTTCGCAGTTGCCCGGCGGCGGCAGTCGCGCGGGGCTCGATTCGTTTCTGTTCGGCAAAGCCGCGAGCATGCGATTTGGCGATGTGGTATGGATCTCCGTAATCGCGGCGGGTTGCCTGATCGCGATCTTGCTCCTCTACAAACAATTCAAACTCATCTCGTTCGATTCGGACTTCGGTCGCACGCTCGGTTGGCCGGTGCGGCGGTTGGACCTCGCACTCATGTCGCTCCTCGCGGTGACCGTGGTCATCGGCTTGCCTGCGGTCGGCGTGGTATTGACGGCGGCGATGGTGATTATTCCCGGAGCGTCGGCGCGGTTCTGGACCGACCGCTTCGGCCGGCTGATTGCGCTCGCCACACTCTTCGGCGGCGCGATGGGTTTCATCGGCACGCTCCTCAGCGCTTACAACCGCGCGCTGCCGGCTGGTCCGACGATCGTGCTTGCTGGCGCTTGCATCTTTTTGATTTCATTGCTCGGCGGTTGGCGGCGGGGTGTGATCGCGCGTCATTTGCAGTCGAAAAAGTTCCACGCCGAAATCAGCCGACGACGATTGCTCGAAGGTGTGTGGGAATTGCAGCAGGGCAGGGGAGGGGCGGTCCAATCGGCCGATCTGCGGCAACTGCAATCGTGGCCGCCGCGTCATTTGAACAACACGCTGATCACGGCCTTTCATGCGGGGGAACTCACACCGCAGCCCCCCGGTTTTCGCCTCTCCACCAAGGGCGAAGCCGCTGCGATCGAGATCACGCGCACGCATTTGATCTGGCGCGAACTGCTGCAGGAACACCCCGAGCAAGCCGCGGCCATCAGCGATCTCACAGCGCCGCTCAGCGAACAAGTGCAGCCCGAATTAATCGAGCGGATGCGGCAGCGATTGGAGCAGCGGGGCGATTGGCCGACGGCGGAGAATCGCGCATGATCGCTCGCGCGCCGGAGATTCGTCGTCGTTCGCCGTGGACCTGGCTGTTTGCTGCGCTCGGATGTGTGCTGATCGCGGCTGCGGTTACCTGGCTATTTTTGTTGATCGTGCCGCCGGTCAGTCGCGCCAGCGCGCTACGCACGATCGCCGTCGGAGTGGTGGCCAACGTCAGCTGCGCGCTAGTCGGCACTTATCTCGTACTGCGACGAATGAGCCTCCTCGGCGATGCGATTAGCCATGCGGTGCTGCCGGGAATTGCGATCGCGGTGATCTTCACCGGCCGAGTCGACGGCTGGCACATCCTGGCCGGCGCGATGGTGGTGGGCGTGCTTACGGCGATGCTCGCGCAAGGACTGCAGGGCTTCGGCCAGGTGAGCGAAGACTCGAGCCTCGGCGTCGTTTACACCTCGCTCTTCGCGCTGGGCGTGATCATGTTGCAGATCTGGGCGCCGCATGGGCACTTGGACGTCGACTGCGTGCTCTATGGCGCGATCGAGAACACAGCCCTCGCGCCGCCGGTGCGTTTCGGCGGCATCGCGTTGCCGCCGGCGCTGTGGAAACTCCTGCCAGTGCTGGGCATTGTTTGCGTGTTCATCGCCATCGCCTGGAAAGAGTTGCTCCTCGTGTCGTTCGACAAAGCCCTCGCGCGGGCGATGGGTTATCCGGCTTTTTTGATTCACCTCGCGCTGATGGGCGTCGTGGCGATGGTCACGGTCGCGTCGTTCGAATCGGTCGGCTCGATCTTGGTCGTGCCGATGCTCGTCGCGCCCGCGGCGACGGCCCGCCTGCTCGTCGATCGCTTGTCGACGACGCTCCTCATCGCCGCGATTGCTGCCGCGCTGGCGGCGGTGCTGGGCTATCTGGCCGCACTGGCTTGGAACACGAGCACGGCGGGGATGATGGCTGCCGTGGTTGGCGGCGAACTCGCGCTGGCCGCGCTCTTTTCGCCGCGGCATGGTGTGGCGAGTCGTTGGCTGCGGAACTTGTTCCTCGCGGCGCAGATTGCGGCGGAAGATATTGTCGCGCGTCGTTATCGCGCCGAAGAGCGAGGAACCGCCGTACCTGCCGCCGATGCGAGTGTCACTTGGTTGGTCGCCGCGCTCGCTCGCTTTCGCGTGTGGCGAAAAGGTTGGCTGGCGAGGCAAGAAGGAAAACTGCAGCTCACCGATCGCGGCCGGCAGCACGCTCGCAGCATCGTGCGAGCGCATCGCTTGTGGGAAACGTATCTGGCCACTCACTTCGATCTGCCGTCGGATCACTTGCACGCGCCGGCCGAACGAATGGAACATTTTCTTAGCGCCGAACTGCAAAAGCGTCTCGCCGAAGAACTTGCCGGCCAACCGCTCGATCCGCACGGCAGGCCGATTCCGCCGGAATAGTCGTCGAACGCTCCGCGGTCGATGAATGGAGCTTGAACAACGACGAGCCCAGGAATGAGTGCCAGCGATATTCCGGCTTTGGGCAAGGGCAGTCGTTCTACAGTTCGTGCCAGAACTGCGCCGGGTACAGCTTGTTCCGGCCTACTTCTACTTGCTCTTTCGGCGGCGCGCGAAGAGTGACTTCCATGCATCGACCGCGGAGCGGTCGACGACTAGCGCTGATAGATCGGCAGGTAGGCTTTGTCGAGTTGCAACATGATCAGGTTGCAGGCGGTGACGTAGATCGGGCCGATGTTACCGGTCCAGCTGCCATCGGGCGTTTGTTCGCCGACGATCTTGTTATAAAGTTTGTCGCGAAACGGCGCCCATTCGGTTTCACCTTGGCGATAAATCACCTGCGAGTAATACAGATAGGTGTAGTGCCAATGGCCAAAGGAGTTCGGACCTTCGGATAAGTTCTGCAAGTTCTTTTTGCAGTATTCAAGCATCGGCGGCACGTGCTTGTCGTCGTACGCGCCGGCGTTGTAGAGCGTAGCGAGTGCCGCAGCCGTGATTGCCGGTCGGCTGCTGCCGCGGTTACGACTCGAATAGCTAATGCCGCCGTCGGCATTGCGGCATTGATAGATGTATTCGCGGGCCTTGTCGATCGACTCACCCGGCACGACGATGCCCGCATTGCGACAGCCGCGCAGGCCTTGCACCTGCGTGATCGTGGTCGAGCCTTCGTCGAAGTCGGGTTGATCCTGTGTGCTCACGTAACCCCAGCCGCCAGTCGGCGCTTGAGCGCGGACGCTGAACTGGACTGACTTCGTGCAGGCGTTCACAATTTCTTCGCGGACTTCTTCGTCCTGCTCTTCGCCCAGCACCTGCGAGAGGAAGAGCATCGAAAAACCATGGCCGTAGGTGTAACGGTTGTCGTTGTTGCGATCGCCGATCAGGCCGTTGTCGCGGAGCTTGCTCAGGAGGAAGTCGACCGCTTTGCGAATGTTGCGAGCATACGGGCCCTGCGTGGTCGTCGAGCCCGAGCCGATCAGAGCGGTGCCCGCCAGCGCGGTCATCGCGGTGGGATAGCCACCGGCGGTCCAGTGCCCCTGCGTCGATTGATTTTTGGCGACCCACTTCAGCCCGCGATCGATGGCAGCTTCCCATTTGGGATCGCGTTTGGCGGCCTGAGCTCGCTGGGCGGGTAGCAACGTCGATCCCGCCGCTCCGGCCAGGGCGAGCAAGGCCTGGCGGCGCGTGAACGAATCAGCAGCGGAATGCATCTGGCCATCTGGCATGGCAGTCTTTCCGGAGGAACTCAATCCAACTGTCCGAGGAATTATCGACATTGTCGGCAACGTCGGCAATCCAAATCTGTCCCTTGGTGGCGCAAGGAGGCCGCAAAGTTCATCTTGATCCCCCGTTTGCCAGCCTGCATTACAAATTCTAGAAAATCCCTGGACATCTCTCGCTGCGCTTGCCGGAAGGGTGGAACAGGCAGATAATCCGGGATGGAGGTTCCAATTTACGTGGAGGTAGTTCCTTGGGACTACCCGAACCTCCATCGCGAATTCAGGGAGGCCCATGCCATGCGTCGGTTCGTTCTGCTTCTCGCTCTGCTTCTCGGCATTACCGCCGTTTACTCGGCAGCGCCACCCGCGGCCGAGGCCTATCACCATCACTGGGGTGGCGGCGGCTGGGGTTGGGGCGGCCATCGTTATTATGGCGGCTGGGGTGGCGGCTACGGCGTGCATCGCAACTGGGGCTTTGGCCGCGGTTACGTTTACCGGCCGATCTATCGCCCGTACTACGGTTACGGCTACCGCGGCATTGGCTATCGCGGGTACGGTTACCGGGGCTTTGGCTATCCTGGTTTCGGTGGCTATTACGGCGGGTATGGTGGCTACGGCTACAATTCGTTCTATCCCACGATTAACTACGGCTACTATCCGAGCTACGGCTATTCGAATTACTACAACGGCTGCGCCCCCGTTTATCAAACCTACAGCTCGCCGATTTACTACGACACGCAGTACGCGCCGAACCCGCTGTTCAACTACTACTCGGGCGTGCAAAACGGCGGCTTGAGCACGCAACTGACTGCCGGTACGGCGATCGCGCAACTGGCCGATTCGATTCGCAATCAGCGTTTGGCCAATGGCGCGAACGGCGGGCGAGTGCTCGACGGTGGTATTGTCGGCAACACGGGCGTGGCCAACGGTCGGCTCCGCGGCGTGGTGCAAAACATCGTCGGCGGCGTGATTCAAAATCAGCAGGTGAATGCGAACACGGTCACCGTGCGTTATGCGAATCCTGACGCCCGCAGCAAAGCTCGCGCGTACATGACGCAAGGCGATACGATGTTCCGTGAACAGCGTTACGCTGCTGCGGCTCAGCAATATCGGGCCGCTGCGAGCATGGCGCCCGATCTGGCCGAAGCCAATTGGCGGTATGCACACACGCTGGTGGCCATGGGCGAAAATGATCTCGCCGTGAACGCCATCAATCGCGCTCTGGCGGCCAGCCCCGATATTTCTCGCAACGGTTTCTCGCTCGATCAACTGTACGGCACGATGGGAATGGCCAAGCAATCGCACCTCGAACGCTTGGCCAGCGCCGCGCTCGAAAGCGATTCGCCCAACGCCTACTTCCTGCTCGGCTTCACGATGCGATACAGCGGCGAAGCCCAGCGCGCCGAAAAGTTTTTCGCCAAAGCGGCCGAAGTGAACACCGGCGTCGCGACGCACATCACTGCGTTTGCTCCGGCAGTTCGCACAGCGCCGGCCCGCGCCACATCTCCTGCTCCCGAGCCGCCACCCATGCTGGCTCGCTTGCCGGCGAATGAGATCTAACGCGTTCGTCGTTTCGCTGAGCTAATTAAACAAGAAAGCCCCGCCAATTTTTGGCGGGGCTTTTTTCGTTGAGTAGCTGAATTCGCCAGAATTCAGATGCCAGCAACTCATTAGAGGTCACCATCTGAATTCTGGCGAATTCAGCTACTTTGCTAAGTCGACGGTGCTCCGGCGCATCAGAGCGGAACTCGCGGCTCAGCCGCCGGTGCTTTCTTCGAGCACTTCTTCCGACACATAGATCGGCAGGGCTGGGTCGCAGGCGAAGGCCACGGCGATGGCGTCGCTGGGGCGGGAGTCGATTTCGATCAGTTCACCTTCGCGGCGGACGCGGATGCGGGCGTAGTAGATGTGGTCGCGCAGCTCGCTGATGGCGATGCTGTCGAGTTCGCCCCCCATGGCTTCGATGGCGTTGACCAGGAGTTCGTGCGAGCGGGGACGCGGCGATTGGATTCGCTTCACGCCACTGTTGATGGCTTGGGCTTCGAACAGGCCGATGAGAATCGGAAACTGCCGTTCGCCGTCGACCTCTTTCAGGTAAATGAACTGCTGCTCGTTGATTTCGCTGATGATGATCCGCGACAACTGCATCTGAACAGGCATGACGGCTGATCCGGGTGGAGTGGAGTTACCCATGCAGTTTAGCATAGGCGGGCAAGGATGAGGCGGCTGGCTAATGGAGAGAGCCGAGGATGCGCAGTTAGTTTTTTTTCTTTTCTTCGGCGTAACTCACGCGGAGATAGTGGGGCAGGAGGGTCCAGAGTTCATCGGCAGCGCCGGCTTCATTTTGAGCTCTGCCGAGACGACCAACCGTGGCAGCTCGCGCTTGCCAGGTGGCTTCTTCGGCGACGGAAACTGTCAGCGGGATTTTTTCGCGCAGTTTCTTGAGGGCGGGACCAGCGACAATGGTCTCCTCAGCAGTCTGGAGGTCGGTTAGCCATTGCGGCACGGCGATGATTTCGTCGGCGGCGGTTCTTTCCCAGTGGCCATTTTCCAAGGCTCGGAATTTGGCGACGAATAGCTCCTGGCGTTGGGCTTCGAGAATGACGTGGAGTTGCTGGCCGGGGAGCGAATCGATTTGCGCGGCGATGGCGTCGAGCGTGTTCACACCGATGAGCTTCGCCCGCCAGGCATACGCCAGGGCTTTGGCGGTGATCACACCAACTCGCAGGCCGGTGAACGAGCCCGGGCCGTGGGCAACCGCAACTAGCTCGATCGGCGGACGGCCGGCGTCTTGCCAGATTTTTTGGATGGCCGCGGCCAGGGTGCGGGCCGAACGGGATTCGGCAGGGAGGACCAGTTCGTTTACGGAACCGTCAGGGGCGACCAGCGCGACCGAGCCAGCCGTTGCCACGGTTTCAATCGCTACGGTCCACGCAGGCATTCGGAGGCACTTTCCGGGAAATCGGCAGGAAAACTGGCAACTGGCCGCGAGCCGCAAGCGATAATGGGAATACAGAGCAGTCTGCCCTGATTGTAGCAACCCCTTGCCGATATTGAATAAAGGCCTGTTGAGCCTTAGACTTGCTGACACGTGAGGCAGCACGGCGGTAACGCGGGCGAATGCGTCCTGGCTTGAAATAACTTGATTGGGAAAGGTTCGCGCGTGAAGCGTGCTCTGATTAGCGATATCCACGGCAATTTGGAGGCACTCCGTGTCGTCCTGGCGGATATCCGCGAGCAAGGCGTGGCCCAGATCTTTTGCCTGGGCGACATCGTGGGCTACGGCCCGAATCCCTGCGAATGCCTCGACGAAATCATCGAAAATTGCGAAGCCACCATCCTCGGCAATCACGACCAGGCCACGCTCTTTGATCCGGATGGCTTTAATCCGGTCGCTCAGCGAGCCATTTATTGGACGCGCGAGATGCTCGAGGACGGCCCCGGCACGCCCGCGCAGCGCAACCGTCGGTGGGATTTTCTCGGCGAACTGCACCGCACCTTGTCGGACGGCGACTTTCTGTTTGTGCATGGTTCGCCCCGCGAACCCACGAACGAATACGTCTTCCCCGAAGACATCTACAACCAGCGGAAGATGGACGCGCTATTCAACCGCATCCAAAAATACTGCCTGCAAGGGCACACGCACTTGCCGGGAGTCTTCACGCCCGACTATCGCTTCATCACGCCCGAGGAATGCGGCTATCAATTCCGCCTGGCCAGTGACAAAGCGATGATCAACGTCGGCAGCGTCGGCCAACCGCGCGACGGCGACCCGCGAGCCTGCTACGTGATATTGGACGATACGCTGATCACGTATCGCCGCCTGCAATATGACGTGCAAACAACCCGCGGCAAGATCTACGACATTCCGCAGCTGGATAACATGCTGGGTGATCGGTTAGTGACGGGGCGGTAGTCACTGATTTTGCATCGCGATTAACGACGTCCGTGGACGATGCTGCTGGTCCGCGAGCTAAGACAAATCCATGCCCTGCGAGGTCAATTCGGCTCGCAGTTGAATGCGGTCCTGGTCATTCATTTCCAGCAACACTGAAGTTGCTCGACCGATGGCTGTCAGTCCAACGATTTGATTTTCGACGAGCCTGAAGTGCTCACTCCAGGAATCCAGGCGGGGATTGAACAACGGAACCAGTTCGTCCGTTTCTGGATCAATCGACGATAAATTCGGCCCTTTGTGCAAATTGCACTTTCGGCAAGCGACTGCCAGATTCTCTGGTTCGTCGTTTCCGCGATGCTGCTTCGCGCGGATGTGCTCGATTTGAAACCTGGCCCACGGCAAGGCGTCTTGCGGAAGGTGGCAGTATTCGCACCGATTGTCAGCGCGAAGTCGTACCAACTGCCTGACTGCTTCTTCCATGGTTAAGAGCCATGGTGCTTGAGCACGGCGCGGGCCTTGGCCTGCAGGATGCCAATGAAATCGATGGCTCGAACGTAGGCTTCGTAATCCTCGCGTTCGGCTGCGGTCAAGGTTCCTTCGTTGGCCTTTTCGCCTAACTCATCAAGTTGCCGCTGGATTTCGTCATCAGCGCGCCAAGCCGCCATCCGCTGCGCAGACTCGATGGTGAGTACAGAGCGCAAAGGGTCGAAAACGCGATCGAAGATAGTGGCGGCTGACATGCCTGAAGTATAACGTCGCGGGACTCAACGGAGAAGAATTATCGCTTTCGCGGGCTGAGCGTCAGGGCCAGCCGAATCTCATCTTCGCCGGCCCCAACCTGCACTTCGCAGCTACGGCCATAAATCGACGTCAGCATTGGCTGGGAGACGACCTTGCCGTTGCGCGATATCCGTATTTCGGCTTTGTATTGCGTCGGCGCAGCCGGCACTGGCGTGAAGGTGGCTTCGATCTTGGTATCGGTTTCGTCGTTAATCTGAATGCTGAGCGGCTTCCCCATTTCGCCGGTTAGCTTGGCACGCATTTCCGTTGTTTCGCCGCCAGCTTTGATCTTCGCATCGACATCGGCATTGAATTTGGGCTCGACGGCCATGGCGAGCGTGGGGATGGCAAGTAACAGGGCCAAAGTAAAAATGCGCAGCATGAGATTCTCCTGAATAGTATCGGATGCCGATTAACTACACGGGGTGTCGCAACTTCACAAGATCGAATTGGCTGCTGGCTGGCTCCGCTTGCCAAACGTGCATGCAGGCATGAAGATACAGCCAACATTTTCCATCTCCTCTAGCGAGTGAGCGCGTGCGGCGGGCGATTCTTAGCGATATTCACGGCAACCTCGAAGCGCTCGATGCCGTGCTAGCCGATGTGCAGACCCAGGGTGTCGACGAAATCGCCTGCCTGGGCGACATCGTGGGCTACGGGCCCAATCCGCGGCAGTGCGTCGACAAGGTGATGACGTTCGCCTGGTCGGTGCTCGGCAATCACGACCAAGGGGCGCTCTACGATCCGGAAGGCTTTAGTAGCGGCGCCGAGCGGGCGATCTTTTGGACCCGCGATCAGCTCGAAAACGCCGAGGAGGATCGCGACCTCGTGGCCAAGCGCTGGGAGTTTCTCAGCGAACTGCCGCGCGTGAAACGCGACGGCCGACTGATGTTCGTCCACGGCTCGGCCCGCAACCCACTCAGCGAATACGTCTTCCCCGAAGACATCTACAACCCGCGCAAGCTCGAACGGATCTTTGCCCTGATCGAACGGTTCTGCTTTCAGGGTCACACGCACGTCCCCGGCGTCTTTACCGAGGACGGCAAGTTTCTGAGCACTTCCGAAATCGGCAACAAGTACACGCTCGCCGGCACGAAAGCCATGTTCAACGTCGGCAGCGTCGGCCAACCGCGCGACGGAGACCCGCGCGCCTCGTACGTCATTCAAACCGACACGCAGGTCGAATTCCGTCGCGTGCCATATCCGCTTGAAAAGACGATCGAGAAGATCAAAGCGGTGCCGGAGCTGGATCCGTTTCTGGGCGAACGACTGCGGGATGGGAAGTAGAATGGAGTGATATTCCATCTCTACTGAACGCGAATACCGACGAAGAAGCGCAGCGCAGCTTCCTGAGTTGATTGCTCAACCCGCTGTTCGCTCGTCACAAAAACTACCATGACGTTCACCGCTTCTCTTTCGCAGTTCCAAGGTTGCCTGCTAGGCGCCGCGACTGCCGACGCTCTAGGCGCTCCCTGGGAAGGCTTGACTGCGGAGCTGATTTTCGAAATGGGGCCGGCCGACCGTATTGTCCAGCACGAATCTGGCGAGACGATCTATTACACCGACGACACCCAAATGACGATGGGGATCGTCGAAACACTTGTGAAGTGTGGAGCCGTTGATGGTGATGTGTTGGCCGATCGGTTCGTGGCCAACTATCACCCTGACCGCGGCTATGGCCAGGGCGCGCGAGCACTCATCAACGAAATTGCCGCAGGCGCAGATTGGCGAGTTGCTGCTGCGGCAATGTTCGGCGGTCAAGGTTCGCTCGGCAATGGCGCCGCAATGCGAGTCGCCCCCATCGGTGTCTATTTCGCCGCAGACCTCACTCAGGTCACGAAGCAGGCCGAGCGCAGCGCTGAAGTTACGCATCAACATCCGATCGGCATCGATAGCGCCCGCTTACTTGCCGTCGCGGCTGCTCTGGCGACGCGTAGTGCTGGCAAGACATTTGATCGCACCTTCTTCCTTCAGCAACTGCGTGATGTCGCACTGACGGAGGAGTTTCAGTGGCAGATAGATTTGGCTCTGCAACTCGAGCCATTTCAATCCTTGCGCTCGTTCGGAAATTCGCTCGAGGCGCATCGTTCCGTCATGACCTCGATCATGTGTTTTGCCGATTCACCAAATAATTACGAGCAAGCCATTTCTCGCGCGATCGGTCGGGGCGACGATGTCGACACGTTGGCCGAAATGACAGGTGGCTTAGTTGGCGCGCGGTTAGGTCTAGAAGGCGTACCCCAACGACTTTGGGGATGCCTGGAAGAACACTCGCAAGGACGGTCTTATTTGCTGTCACTGGGAGAGCAACTTTGGAAACTGCGGACGACGCAACCAGCTTAAATCGCCTGTACCCGCCCACAAGTTGATACCTGCTAGGTAGAATCACCTTGCCACTTCCACTCCCGCCGATCCATCAAAAATGTCCTCACCTGTTGAAAAAATCGAGCCCACTGCCAGCAAGGGTTCGCTCCTCGTCATCTTTTTGACGGTCTTCATCGACCTGCTCGGCTTTGGCATGGTGTTGCCTTTGCTGCCGCTCTACGCCGAGAAATTCGGCTTGGCCGAGCATGGTTGGCAGCTCGGGCTGCTGATGGCCATTTTTTCGATGATGCAGTTTGTCTTCTCGCCGCTGTGGGGGCGGGTTTCGGATCGAATCGGGCGTCGACCGGTGATCATTGTTGGGCTCATTGGCTCGGTAGTTTGTTACGGACTGTTCGGCATCGCCGCGATTCAAGAGAGTTGGGAACTGCTGTTCCTTAGCCGACTCGGCGCGGGCATTGCCGGCGCGACCATCTCGACGGCGGCAGCGTACATCGCCGATGTAACGACCAAGGAAAAGCGGGCCAAGGGCATGGCGCTGATCGGCGTCTCGTTCGGGCTCGGCTTTACGTTCGGGCCGTTGCTCGCTTGGGCTGCGCTTCTTTCGGCGAAGACCACGCCAATTCCAAATCCCGACAAGGCGCCGGAAGTTGCCGCCGTAGCGAATGCGACAACGCTTGCGGATGAAACGAAGACGCCCGCCGAAAAAGAGAAAGCCAAGCTCCGCGAATATGACCACGTTGCCACGAGCCCCTTGCCCGGATTCGTCGCTGCTGGTTTGTCGCTCGTCGCGCTGATGCTCGCCGTATTTCTGTTGCCCGAAAGTTTGAAGCCGGGAACTTCTCACACGCACATGGGCATGTTCGATGTCCGCGCGCTCAAGGACTCCGTTTCCACGCCAACCATTGGGGCGTTGCTGCTCACTTCGTTTCTCAGCGTGACTGCCTTCGGCGGCTTCGAGACCACAGCGGCGCTGTTGCTCAAAGATGAGAAGCAAGGGTTCAACCTGCAGTTCGGCCAGGTGCCGCTGTTCTTTGCCTTCATCGGCATTACGCTCAGCCTGGTTCAAGGCGGCATTGTCCGCCGCCTGTCGACGCGGCTCAACGAAGTGACGATGGCAGCCATCGGCTTCACGCTCACCGCGACTGGTTTTCTGCTAATCATCTTTGCCACGCAATCGCACAGCTGGAATCTGCTGCTGGTGGCCACCGCAGTTTCCGTCGGCGGGTTTGCCTTCACCACGCCGTCGCTCAGCGCGCTCATCAGCCGGCGGAGCGATCCCGCGCGGCAGGGCGGCATCATGGGTGTCAGCCAGGGCGTGAGCGCGCTGGCTCGCATCGCCGGTCCGCTGTTCGCCATTCCGCTCTTCAAGGGTGTCTCGTCCGTCGCACCCTACGAAGTGGCCCTCGGCTTGATGGTGCTCGGCTTGCTGGTGCTGGTCTTGTTGGCCCGGCATGGCAAGGATTTTGGCGCAGGCGAAACAAGCGTGGGGCATTAGCAGCGAGAAACTGCATTGAAAATGCTCCGTATCATCGGTGACGTTCACGCACAGATCGGCACAGACGATTTGCTGAAGCACGGCGCGCAACCGTATCTCGAACTGATCGCCGAGGTGGAGCACTCGGTGCAGATCGGCGACATGGGAGATGGGATTGCTTACGAGCAACTTATCGCCGGAGTTGATTCAACGCGGCATCGATTCTTTCCCGGCAATCACGATCACTACCATTGCTTGCCGCCGCACTCGCTGGGGGATTTCGGGCCGGTTGCGCTGGGCGGAGTGGAATTCTTCTTCATTCGCGGCGCAGCTTCAACCGATCGCGAAAAGCTTCTCCGCGTAGGCCGCGAATTAGGCCGCACGCTGTGGTTCGCGGAGGAAGAATTGTCTATCGAACAAATGCAGAGTGCGGCAGCAGTTTACACCGCAGCTCGCCCAACGATCATGCTGACTCACGACGCGCCGACCGAAATCGCACAAGCCGTGTGGGAGCAAACGCCGCAGCCACTTCGTCGCGGCGAAGTCTTCGCTCCTTCACGTACGAACACATTTCTCGAACAGCTTCTCGCCATTCATCAGCCGCGCCTGTGGCTATTCGGCCATCATCATCGCGATTGGCGCTATCGCGCGGGCCCAACGCTCTTCGGCTGCGTCGGCGAATTGTCGTATGTCGATATTACTGCTGATGGCGACATCGCTGCGCGGTAAATTCAGCCATCTGCTGAACGACGTCCTTGCCGACAGGAAGCCTCATGAAAATCGCCGCAGTCAAAACCATTCCGCTCGGTGGCGCTACGCACGATCACGGTTGGCCCGGCGGCACCGATCCGAACGTGCAATACAACACGCTGGTCGAAGTGATCAGCGATGAAGGGATCACCGGGCTCGGCAGTTGCTACACGACGCGGGCACTCGTCGAAGGTGCGCTCGAGTTGCTCCGGCCCCATTTGATTGGCGAGCCTGCCGATCAGCCGGATCGGGTGAGTGAGAAGTTGCGGCAGAGCATGTTCTGGCTCGGCCGCGGCGGCAGCGTCGAACATGCGATCAGCGGCATTGATATCGCGCTATGGGATTTATGGGGACAGGCACTGCAGCAACCCGTTTCCAAATTGCTCGGCGGCAATTATCGCGACCGCATCAAGCCGTACGCTTCGATCTTGTTCGATCAACCTGAGCCGCTGCGCGACGCGCTGCTCGTGCAAAAGGAGCGCGGCTTTCGCGCGATCAAAATGGGTTGGCGGCCGTTCGGGCGCGTCAGTCGTCAGCTTGATGAGTTGCTGATTCGCACCGCGCGCGAGACGGTCGGCGAAGACGTCGAGCTGATGGTCGATGCCGGCGGCAGCGAACAATTCTGGCCGCACAGTGTGAATTGGGCTCGCGAAACGGCGAAGATGCTCGGCGATTACAACATCACTTGGTTTGAGGAAGCACTCAAGCCGGACGACGTCGAGGGCTTTGCGCAGTTGCAAGCCACTTCGCCGGTACTGATCTCGACCGGCGAAGTCCTCACGCGGCGGCAGGCCTTTCAGCCGTTTCTTTTGAAGCGGGCCGTCGACATCATTCAGCCCGACCTGACGAAGTGTGGCGGCTTGAGCGAAGGTCGCAAACTCGCCTGGCTGGCCTACGATCAGGGCGTGCTCCTCGTGCCGCACGGTTGGAACACTGCCGTCGGTGTGGCGGCCGACCTTGCTCTTTCGGCAGCGATGCCCGTGGCTCGCTGGGTCGAATATCAAACGGGCGTGCCCTATATCGAAGACATTCTCGAAGAGCCGTTCAAGCTCGACGCCGAAGGAATGTTGCAAGTGCCGAGCGGCCCGGGGCTGGGGATTAAATTGAATCGAGATGCGATTGCGAGGATGGGGGCTGGGGGCTAGGAACTGGGAGCTGGGGAAAGGCAGGAGCAGGGCACTGTCCAAATCGACGGGGCAGTGCGAACATGAAGGCTCACAGAGAAAATCATCCCCCAGATCCCAGCCCCTCCTCATGCAACGTATCCGTTCCTTTATCGCCGTCGAAATTGCCAGCAGTGTTACCAAGCGGGCTCGGGCGCTCATCGAAAAACTGAAGACTCCCGGCGTCGATGTGAACTGGGTCGATCCGCAGCAGATGCATCTCACGCTGAAGTTTCTCGGCAACGTAACCGACGCCGATATCCCCGAAATCTGCCGCGTCGTGAGCGAAGCCGCGGCCAGCGTCGAGCCGTTCGAAATCATTTGCCGCGGCCTCGGTGGTTTTCCCAGTTCTGCCGACGCCCGCACACTGTGGCTGGGCATCGAGCAGGGGAACGAAGAGCTGCGCGAGCTGCAAGCCGCGATCGACAACGCTCTGAAAAAGGAAATGGGCTTTGCCAAGGAAGCCCGCGGCTTCACCCCGCACCTGACCATCGGCCGCGTGAAAGGCGGCAGCGATGAAGGAATGGCCGAGCTCGCCGCGAAACTCGCCGAGCACATGAGCTACGACGCAGATCTATCCGTCGTCGACGAAGCCGTGATCTTCGCCAGCTTCCTCGGCCGCAGCGGCCCGACGTATGAAGCGCTAGCGCATTGCCCGTTGGCGTGAACCCATTGTCGCCTTTCGCTCCCGCGAAAGGCCAATCGAAGTCGACCCTTACAGTGGCGCTAGGTTGTCAGCCAGGATATCGGCGATAAATGTACTCACCTGGCAAAAGTTGCGCTTTCAACGGATTATCGGCAATATATTGCCGCAAGTACTCGTATTGCTCCGCGGTGCGAACTAAGTGATCGAAAGGCTCGCTCTGCCAGAATTTGCCCTGAGAACCAAGTGCGCGGTTGATTTGCACCGCAGTAAAGTGCATCCAGGAATCGCATTGATCGAACATCGCTTGTTCGGTCGGAAAAACGGCCAGCAAATGCACATGGTTGGGCATGATGACAAAGTCGCCCATCTTGTATCTTTGTCCGTCAAAATGCAGCAACGAGTCGGAAACCGCCCGTGCTAACTCTGGGCGTTTGAGAACGCATGCTCCCTGGCAAGTATCTAAATACTCTTCACGGCAACGATTAAAGGTTCGCTGAAAATCGGCCTGATCTTTTGAGTTAAGTTTGGACACGATAACGGAGGACTTCGCGCCGGTCGCAAAACCTCGCCTCGCGAGCCAATCCTGCTTTTCTGCCTCCCACCGCAACACCACCTCTGCAGGAATGGAATCGGCAGTCCGAAAGGTAATGAAGACAACCGCGCCAGCTTGTGACCAATGAGGCCGTAGATGCTGATGTATTAGCAAACCCGCTTGCGGATCAAAGCACTCACCGAGCATGTTTGAAGTTTCGCTTGGGTAAATCGGCGTCGGGCCTCATTGTCGTCTTTCGCTCCGCGAAAGACAAATTGCGGTGGAACAACTGTTGTATCTTGGAGGCCGAAATGAGCCCGACTTGCTAACGCTTGCCAGCTCAACGTTATTTGGTCGTTCACCTTGGTTGGTCTTTCGCGGAGCGAAAGACGACAATGGGGGCACTCGCCGATCTAAGGCAATGTCACGGGTTCGCCATCGTGACGATTGGCGATGCGGTCGAGCGTGGTGAGATCGGTCGAAACTTGCAGGGCTTTCACCGAGCCGTCGCCGAAGACGAATTGGCAGACGCTGGGATGCCAGCTTCCGAATTGTCCGCTGGAAGCGTTGAGGTCACGAGCGATCGGGGCGCCTGTCCCCAACTGCTTGAACGACCCGCCGTGGTCTCCATTCCAAACCGAGCCTTCAGTGTTCGTCGCGGGACGCTTAACGTGCTTCTCGCCAATGAATACCACATTGCTCAAACCGTCGCTCACACTCGCGAAACGCAACATCGGCGGTCCCTTGTACCAGAATGGGCCATTCGCTTGATTGGGCTCAGTCACCGGAGTTGGCGAACCCATGCCGATGTAATAGTCACCCTGCCCAACCGGCGTGCCTACATTCGTCGCGTAATCGGCGACTCCTCCAGAAACAGGTGGATTCGAAGTCCCTTGTTGGACATCGACCGTGCAATAAAGTGGTTTCGACCTCTCGCGCGACGGACACAAGTAAAACTTGAACGAAGTCTCCCGCACGGCTGCCGTCTGGTCATAGAACATCTTGGTCATGTCCCATTTTTCATAATGATTTCGCTGCTCGAGAAACGGCAGGATGATGAGGAACGTCGTCTCGCGCGTATCGAGTCGCGTATACGGAATGGTCTGATACGTGTCGTGAAAGTTCTGCACGGCGAGGCCCATCTGCTTGAGATGGTTGACGCATTGCGTCCGCCGCGCTGCTTCGCGTGCGGCCTGCACGGCAGGGAGCAGCAACGCAACCAACACGCCGATGATGGCGATCACGACGAGCAATTCCACGAGCGTGAAACCACGATTCCGCTGTCCGTTTGTCATCGCCCGAACTCCGCCTCAGGTTTGGCTCAGCCTGCGCTGCCGAAAACAGATGTTACGGCATCGTAATACTGTGGCAGGGCGGGCGTCAAATTGTCGCGGGAGATTCGGAGTCGTGTTGCGGCGCGAAGAGTACTTCGACGATTCCCTTCGACACCTCGTTCGTCGTGAGTTGCACCGGCAGGAACCGTTGCACGATCTCGAGATGCGTGAGCGAATGGCCTGTAAGCGCGAGCGTGCGAAACGAACTGTACTCGCCATGACTCGCAGCGATCGCGAGCGGCAGGATCAACTGATCGGCCAAGTGCGGACCGACGGGAACTTCGGCTTGCAAGTATTCGTCGGCTTCTTGCCACGTGCTGGCCGCGACGCGCTCGGCCGATACGCCGCGCTCGCCAAAGCCGACGAAGACTTCGGTGACGTGCTCGCTGGCAATCTCGATCAGCACCGCATTGCCGCAGCCGTGCGCAGGAACTTCCAAAGCGTGAAAACTGTTTTTCTCCCACCCCGACAAGCGGCGGATTTCGTGGCATTCGCGCTCGGCGATTTTCTTCGGTAGGTTGGCGACCAGGGCGCGCACCTGCTTGCTCAAAATCCCGCCGCGCTCGCGCAGCTTCAGGCCGCTGAACTTCGCCACCGGCTCGATATGCACAACGACTCGGCCACCGCCGCCCGGAAAGAAACCATGGCGATCGAGTTGCACTTGCAGCCGCGGGCCAAGGCGCTCGATCAGCGGCGCGTAACTGCGGATGATGAAATCAACCGGCGGCGCCATCGGGTTGTGCGTGCCACCCTCGATCACGAGCGTCGATGGGCCCGTCGCCAGCAACAGCGGCGGCAGAATCGTCTGCAACACGAGCGACGCGCTGCCGGCAGTGCCGATGCGAAACTCATACGCGCCGGGCTTCACTGCGCCAGGTTCAAACGCCAGCTGCGACGAGCCGAGGGCGGCGCCGTTGACTTTCGCATCGCTGAGCTGCGCAACTGCTTGCACAGCGACCAAGTGCTGCCGAGCCAGGCCGGAGTTCTTTCGCTTGGCGCGAATATTCGTGAGCTTCACCGGCGTGCCAGTGAGCAGCGACAGCGCCAGCGACGAGCGAATGATCTGTCCGCCCCCTTCGCCCCGGGAGCCATCGATTTCGAGCATAGATTTTGCTTTGCCTGTTCCGCACGGATGTGATCGTGTGAAGAGCAAGAGGCAAAATAGCAGAAAGGGTTCACGCTGACGCGCGTGAATTCGCTGGCCACGCCGCTTCCGTACAGCTTTTAAATGGTTGTTGGCGAGATTGCTTGATAGCAATTGACGCTTGAGGCAGAACGTACTTAACTAACTGTAGACATTCGAATTCATAGGCACCGTTGGAGTTTGAAATACCGCATGGGGACAATCGACGATCTCATACGTATGATGCCGCCTCCAGCGGAACCGCTGAATCGTGGCTCAGAAAACGAGTGGAACGAGTTCCAGCAGAACGTCGGCCTGTGGTTTCCGCGAGACTACTTCGTCGTGATATACACCTACGGCTCGGGCAGCTTTCTTGCCGGCGAACTCCGGGTGAATAATCCACTTGAACCTGCTGACGCAGCGTCCGTCGAGCGAGAATTCAAAACCTTGCGAGAGTCGAAACAGATTTTTCCTGTGTTCCCGGAATCGGGCGGACTTTACCCATTCGCAATCGATGGCAACGGAAACACATTCTTGTGGCTCACCCAGGGCCCACCAGAGGAGTGGTCGATCGTCTGCCTTAATTCTAAGGATCATCACGAGGTGGTAAAACTTTCGCTCGTCGAATTCCTAATACGCATGGCTACCAATCGACTCGCCATCGATCATCAGAAGTTTTGGGGATGCGAATTCGCAAAAAATCAATTGGAATTCATACCCCGTCGGTCGCCCTCAACTCACGGTAGAAGGTCTACAGGCCTGCGCGAACACGCCGAGCCGGGTGCTGCCGCAAACGGCGGTACCATGTAGTAGTTGTGCTTGCTTCCAAAAATGATTTCTCATCCAATCCCCAATGTGTTTCTAGCGTCACCCGAAGAGGCTGCGACAGGGGCACTCGCAGTCCCCGCAGATGGACTCGCTGGGGCGAGACTGTATGGCGTGGACGACCAAACAATTGCGGCGCTGTGCTACGCATTGCGGCAAAAAGATTTTGATCCAGGTGCTGTCGACCCCACCATTCTTCGTGATCACCAATTGCTCTACACCTACGATGAATTGCACGGCGGGTGGCTGTTCCGCTTCCCAGACGAGGTGAAGCAGACGCTTGCCCAATTGAATGAGAAGGATTTCGAAGCGGTAGTGGGAAGGTGGGAACCGGTCTTCCGCGATTTCGATCCTGCACCTAATCGAGCCGTCGTTCCGGAAATGCTCAATCAGTTAGTGCTCCTGGCGACAACAGGCGTGCGTAATTGCAAACCGCTGCATTGGGTGGCTCCCAGTTGCTGACTTGAGTCAAACGCCGCAGACGGCGAGGAGGGCCGTGAGCGCTCGGCAATTGGACCGCCTTCAACTTCCGAAGAACGAATCAGCCTTTCGCGGAGCGAAAGACGACAATGGGTCTACTTGCCGGCAGGTGCACCGGCGCGAAGTGTCTTCAGCAGCGTGGCTACTTGTTGTTGCTGCGGCTGAGTCAGGGCAACGATCAAGCATTTGCCCGTGGCATCGAAGCGAACTTCGCCGCGGCCGCCGGCGTCGCGGAAGGCCTGGCCGCCGAGGGTGTTGCGGATCTTGGCGACGAGCGCGGCGCCAGCAGTTGTGTCTTTGGCGACATCGCCGACAGCGTAGAGCTCGAGTTCGGTACGGTCGGCCTGTGTTTGCGGCGAGAGGATTTGGATGGTCTTTGCATCAACGGCCCGCCAGGTGAGATCCATGCGCTGCGTGAGATCATTCAGCGCGGCAGCCAAAGTTTGCTTCTCGATGGTGAGAGTAACTTCCGCGTCGGGATTCCAACCAGCCGCGGACAGCGATTGCCAGTCGAAGAGGATGCGAACTTTGGCTTCCTTCCCCAGGCGATCGGTCACGCGCGTGAGAGGCGTAGGAATGCTGTAGTTGAGCGTGAGCGGCGTCGCGAGAGCGGCAGCGGCTCGTTCATTGCGCGTGGCGAGTTCGAACAGCCGGGCGTCGAACTTGGTGAGCGGACGCAGACCGCGAGCGACGCGGAGCTTTTCGATGAGCACCACGCACTCGGCGAGGGCAGGGCGGGTTTGCCGAATGGTCAGTTCATCCTTGGTCGCGACGAGGGATGGCTGGTTGTCTTCATCGCTCCAGCTATCTGGTGCGACAAAGGTCATCAGGGCTGCCGCGAGATCGTTGGCGCGCCGCTCATCGCTGTCGGTCAGATCCTTGACCGGCAGCTTCGTGGTGACGAGTTGCGAATTGGCGACATCGACAATCAGTTGATCAGCTTCCACTTTAGCTTCGAGGCCGAGCGGCTGCAGACCACCTTGAATGGCCTCGATCACCGTGGTCGACGCGCCCTTCCAATTGACGGGCGTGTCGGCGGTGAAGGGGGTGATGCGAACCATGGCCAGGCCGTCGGGCCGCAGCGTGATCGGCACCGTGCTCATCTCTTGCATGACTTGCAGGAAGTCGATGAGGGGCGAATTCTGAGCTTCGATGGCCGGGAGCGACTCGGCGAGACGAGCCGCGATATCGATGTGCCGGGGCTGCGGCTTGGGCAACTTGGCAGCCGTCGGCGATTGATTGGGCTCTTCTTCCGGTGGCGGAATCACCGGTGGAGCAGCGGCAGGCTTGGCCGGCGGCGGCACGGGATCGGCAGGACCACCGTTCAGAATGTCGCCGAACTTGTTGAACGGATCGTTGGCTGCGAGGCCGGGCTTTTCGGGTGTTGGTTTTTCGGGTGCGGGCTTCGCTGGATCGGTGATGCCCAGCGGATCGCGCTCGGTGGACGGCATCGGTGGCGCTGGAACAGGCTGCACCGGCACTGGCGCCGGATCTGTCGGCATCGGCGGCGGCACGACGGGATCAATGGGCTTATCGGGATTTGCCGGAACAATGGCGACTGGGCCGACCGGAGCGGCGGGATTTTCGGGAGACGCGGGGACTTCAGGCGCTGCCGGTTTTTCGGGAGTAGTGTTTTGCGCGAGAGGAGCCGGCAGTGGTTCGCTCCCATTGCTGAACCACGAGATGGTAAACGCCACGACGCCGACGGCGAGCAACACGCCGAGCAAACCGGAGGCGGAAACCATCGCCCAGTATTGCCAGGGGCTGCCGGCGGAAACTGGTGGTGACTCTGCGGCGGCGGGCGTGGGAACCGTCGCCGCAGTAACGGCGGGTTGCGGCAGAGTCGCCGCGACCATGGCTGCTGCGGCAACGCGTTGTGGTTCGGGCTGTTTGGTGTTGGCAGCCGTTGGCGCTGCGGAATTGATTTTGACAACCGACTTGGCCGCAGGCGCTTGCTGCGAGTTAGTCGCGGTCGGAATATCGTTTTGCGACAGCGTTGCCGCTTGCGAGTCGGGTGATTTATTTTGATCTGCGGGCCGAATGAAGGACTGCGTCGTCGCAGGCGTCGAACCCTTGGGCGGTGGCAGCGGCGCTGCGTGCGCGTGTCCCGCCGGACCAGCGCCGGGTCGAACGGTGGGCGTGGGAACCATCGAGCGTGCTGGCACATCGCCGAGCAGCACATCGACATCATCAAAGGCATCGGCCTTCAGCGGCGCGGCGGTGTCGATCGGCGGTAGAGAGCGGAGTGAGTTGGAGAGGTCCGGCTTGGTCTCGCCGGTTTCATTCGACCGAGCATTTTGCGGCGCGGACGATTGGCCGGGAGCAACCTGTGGGTCGGGCTTGATCAACACCATGCCGCCGCACTTGGGGCAGGCCATGATCTGGCCGACGACGCCGGTATCGCGCACCTTGAGCCGCGATTTGCAGGTCGTGCAGGTGAGGGTAAAGGATTCCACGAGCGGACGACTCTCTTCCGAAATTCCGCAGAATGAAGGTCTCGCGGAATCCGAGTGGACTCCGCTATTTACCAACTCTAGCTTACGTTTAATCGCGCCGCAGAATCGTTAAGCCTATTTCTTTCGGAACGGCTACTTCTTCTGGAATTCGGAACGGCTACTTCTTCTGGAAGACGGCCGGAACGGTGTACTTCTTCTTCGCGGCCGCCGCTTTGGTAGTGATGAGAATCATCTTCTTGGCCGGATTCTCGGGGTCCGACGAGATCACCCAAATCAGCTTTTGATCGGGGTCGTCTGGCGGCTTCTTCGAGTTGGCCGTCACCACAATGGCGGTGAGAACTTCCGCGAGCGTGCCGGCTTTGTTGAAGTCGCGCACCGTTTGGTTGCGGGTGATGCCGTCGAGCTGCAGATCTTCGCCCAGAATCTTGATCGCGAATTCCTGCGGGCCACCGGCGCCGAAGGCCGAACCACGCGCGATTTCGTGAGCATCTTTCACCACGTCGGCCATCACGAATTCGAGCGACTGAGCGGCAAATTCCATTTTGGTTTTGAGCGCGAGAACTTCGTCGATCGTCTGCGGCCCCTTCGGCGCGGTGGGACCAACTGCCGTGGTCGGACCAGCGCTCGCGCCGGGCGTGGAAGAAACTAGCAGTTCGCCCCCGAGCACCAGGTTGTGGGCGGCGTTGCCTGGCAGGTAAGCGTTGATGACGGCTTGATCACCTTCGACGCCGACGCGGATCGCACTTTGCAGATCGACGATCATGCCGCGGTAGCGATTGTGAACTTTCTTCCAGTAAGCCGGCGCATCGACCGTAATCAGCAACTGCTCGATCGAATCGGGCAACTGGTTGAGTCGCGTGCGGAAATCGCCGACCATCGTTTGGCGGTCTTTGTTCAGTTGTCCTTGCAGCCGAGCTTCGAGATAGAACGCCGGGCCGAAGTGCATCGAGACGAGACCAGCGGCGAGTTCTTCACCGAGCAGCGATTTAATCGGCTGCCTCAGCTTGGCGTACGTTCCCTTGAAGAGCTGATCGCCATCGCTGTCGAAGTAACCCGGATTGAACAACAAATTGAAATGGCGATCGCCATCGATCGATTTGAGGAGCCGCACCATGTCGCGGGCCAGCAGCGGCGGAGCGCCATCAGCTTTCGCAACTTCCTTGATGTCGTTCGCTTCACCCATCACGAACTGCTTCGTGCCATCTTCGGCGACCTGCGGGTAATAAGCATACGCCTGCCCCTGATAGATCGTCTTATCCCCTTCCTTGCCGGGCGTGGGATTGCCCCAGCGCATCAGCAGGTCCTTGAGATTGAGCTTGTCTTTCGAATGCACCACGTACGACAGCCGAGGAAATTTTCCTTCGTTGCTGTGCATCGTGATGACGAGCTGATCGATCTCGGCCAGCTTCACGCCGGCGGCTTCTTCCCAGGCAGTCTTGCCCGCGGTGAACTGCGGGCCGAGAGCCTCGAGGACTTTGCTCCCTTCCGGGTTGCGGAGCATTTCGGCGGGACGAACGATGTAAAAGATGTTCCCTTCCGGCGGCACGAACTTCAGATCGACAGCGGTGGTGCCGGCAGTCGGCGAGGCCCACAACAGCTGGCCATCGTCGGGAACGATTTGCTGGCCTTCTTCTTGCCCGCCGGCGGGGGGCGTCGGAGTCTTGCCGGGAATGACCGGCGGTTTGGTCGTCGAGTTACCGGAGTTGTTCGTTCCCTGGTTGGGAAGGTTGTTGACCGGCTTCACCGGCACTTCGTTTTTCTTCTTCAGCTCGGCCTGGCGTTTGAGTTCTTCCAGCGATGTTTGCGCCGGTTGATCTGGTGTTTTCACCGCTACCGCCGGGCCGGGCTTGGGATCATCATTCTTCATCGACATCACGACGAAGAGGAGCGAGATCACAACCACACCCAGCGCCACCAGACCACCGAGCACCAGGTGCGATTGATTGATGCCACCTTTCTTCGGAGCAGGCGTCACAAAGCGAGCGGGGCCAGGAGCATTCGCCGCCGTGTTCAATGCCACGCCGGGAATGCCATCGGCAGGCTTGCCGGAGCCGGCCGGGCCGACGCCGAGCTGTGCTGGCTGCGGTTGCGCCGCCGCTGCGATCGCGGCTTGCCGTTGCTGCACGCTGTGTTCGTACGCTGCCTGCGTGGGCAAGGGTTGCGGGGCAGGGGCGTAGAGCTGCGCGGGATCGATGTACGGGGCCAGATGTTCGGCAACGATCGCCGGCGATTGATAACGGACCTGCGGATTTTTCGCCAGCATGTAGGTGACGAGTTGAGCGAGCGGCGGCGGCACACCCAGCGGTTCGAGCGGGCGGATCCCTTCGCTCGCGTGCCGAGACATTTTCTGCATCACCGTGCCACCCGCAAACGGCGGATTGCCCGAGAGCATGTGGTAGAGCGTGCAACCCAGCGAGTAAACATCGGTCACCGCATCGGGCACATGACCGGCATGCATCAGCTCCGGCGCCAGATAATCGGCCATCGCGACGAGCTTCGGAGTTTCGCCCTGCGTGAAATCGATCGGCCCGGGAACCACATGCGGTTCAAACAAAACTTTGAGGTCGCCCGGGTGTCCCGGCACCGAAGTATCGAGAAACAAATTCGCTGGTCGAACGTCGCCGTGAGGCCGACCCGTTTGATGCAACTGAGCCAAACCGATCGCTGCCATCCGCGCCAGGCGGCAAGCTTCAGCCGGCGGATAACGGCCCATTCCCAAGCGGTCGTCGAGCGTCACGCCCTGCAGATCTTCCGAAACGACAAAGCGATACGTGGTGAGATCGACCGGTTCGAAATACCGCTGCACATGCGGCGACTGCACCGTACACGCCGAGAGCGTGTTGTGAACCGCTTCGGCCCAAGTGGTGGGATTGTGAATTGCTTCGCCAGTAAGGAACTGCAGCAGCACGGGATGCCCCGTCGGGCCATGCAACGCGCGGAACCAACCAGCGTGGCGACCTTTTTCGACGCGGTCGTAAATCTTGTAATCGCCGTAGAAGAACGGCCCGGTTCGACCGGCGCAGAGAATCAGCGTCTGGTAGCGGCTGAGGACGTTCCGCGCAACGAGCCATTCGGCCAGCGTGCGAGAATTGCTTTGCTCGCCGGCGCCCTTCACTTTGGCAAAATCGGCCGCCAGCCGTTGGCATTGCTCCGGGGCCAGCAAGCGGCTGTCGCGCAAGAGTGTCCAAAAGCCCGGAATCGGAATCGACATGTCCGAAATGCTCCCCTACCTCAGTTCCATCGCCCCGCTGCCCCTACCGTTCAAATGTACCTGAGAGGCGGCCGAATGACTAGCAAATGCCGGGGTAGGGCAGGGGTCTGGACCGATTCGGCGGACCAAAAGTCACGGCCGAGCCGGTTCGAGTTCGATCACCACAGCATTACTCTTCGGCTCGATCGTGATTTCTATTCCCGAAGTCCCCAATTGCTGGTGTTTGGGATGGATGACCGCGGCGGCCTTGGGGCCATCGACCGGACCGATCGGCGGCGTGACAGCAACGCGATACTTGCCGGGGAAAGCCCCGTCGTTCGTCGCGTTGGTACTCAGCTGAAACTTGCCATCGGCGTCGATTTCTCCGGTGGCACTCGAGGTCTTGCCATCCGGGCCAGGCGCCGTTTGTTCAAAGCTGACCGTGTGCCCCTTTAGCTGGCCGACATCGCCGCCGTTTTTTAGTTTCGCCGTGCCATTTACGGGCCAGGTTCGCTGACCGCCGCATCCGGCCAAGGCGAGCAGCGAAAGAACGAGAAATCCACACCGCAGATCGAACGGGAGAGAACTACGCATGGGCGACTCGAAAATCAAGGAAGGAAAGGATCGGTTTGAAAGTAGCGAACTGCCTGCCTGACAGCAACAAAATCCCGCCGTTTTCCCTTCTGTGTTCTGCCTTCTGCATTCTCCGTTTCCCAGAATGCTAGAATTCCTCCAGAAGACAGAATCGCCCTCTCCCGGAGTTCCCATGAAAGCCTTCGAATCGACTCGGCTGTACTTCGAACGAGCTGCCGACATCTTGAAATTGCCCGAGTCGCTCCGCAAGTTGCTCCTCACGCCCGAACGCGAAGTGCAGGTGCAAATCGCCGTCGAAATGGACGATGGTCGGCTGGAGACCTTCATCGGCTATCGCGTGCAGCACGACTGTTCGCGCGGACCGATGAAAGGTGGTTTGCGTTACCACCACGACGTAGATCTCGACGAAGTGCGGGCCCTCGCGACGCTCATGACCTGGAAGACCGCCGTCGTCGATCTGCCTTACGGCGGAGCCAAAGGCGGCATCGCGATCGATCCGCGCAAGATGAGCGTCAAAGAACTCGAGCGCGTCACGCGGAAGTTTGTCGATCAGATTCACGATGTCATCGGGCCGCACAAAGATATTCCCGCCCCCGACATGGGAACCGGCGCTCGCGAGATGGCCTGGTTTCGCAACCAGTTCGAAAAGTACCACGGCTTTGCTCCAGCCGTCGTCACCGGCAAGCCGGCAGAAGATTACGGCGCGGTGGGTCGCGAAGAAGCAACAGGCCGCGGCGTGGGCATTCTCGCTTACAAGATGCTCGGCAATCTCAGCCGCAAGCCACAGCAAACGCGTGTCGCGCTGCAGGGCTTTGGTAACGTCGGTTCGCACGCCGCGAAGTATCTCTACGAATCGGAGTACAAAGTAGTCGCCGTCGGCGATCACACGGCTTCGTTCTATTCGCCGACCGGCCTCGATATTCCCAAGATGCTGAAGTACACCCTGGCCAACAAGGGAACGCTGCAAGGCTATCCCGACGCCGAAAAGATCGGCCACGATCAGTTGCTGGAGCTCGACGTCGATTTGCTCATTCCTGCCGCGCTCGGCGGCGTGATTACTTCGCAGAACGCTGCCAAGATCAAAGCACCGCTGATCATCGAAGCCGCTAATGCTCCGATCGAGCCCGATGCCGATGAAATCCTGCACGCCAAGGGAACGACCATTCTGCCCGACATTCTCGCCAACGCCGGCGGCGTGACGGTCAGCTATTTCGAATGGGTGCAAAACCTGCAGTTCTACAAGTGGGGACTCAACCGCGTCCGCCAGGAACTCGAGGCCGTCATGACCCGCGCCTTCGAAGACGTCTGGGCCGAAGCCCGCCAGCACAAAGTGAGCCTGCGCACCGCGGCCTACATGATCGCTATCCGGCGAGTGCAACGGGCGACCGAAGTGGGAGGGATGGGGTAATGGAAATGCAGAAGTAAGAAGGCAGAATGCAGAATGAAATGCATTCTGCGTTCTTCGTTCTGCATTTCGTCGATTTTTGCTCAAGGACCGTACTGCCAGCGCCGATAACCTCCCCAGACGCCGCGACCTGGCGGCCTGGGAAGAGTTTGACGACGCTAGCAAGACTGATTGAGGAGCTTTGGCATGGACGCCCGGCAACTGCGAAACCTGACTGCTGTCACCTGCTTGCTGGCAGTGGCCTCGGCAGCAACGGGATGTGCCTCGTTCCCCTCTTTGCCGAACACCAACCTCGGTTGGGGCAAAAGCTCACTCGTCGGCAAGAGCGCCGAAGTGGTGAAGGAAGGTCAGCTTGCCAATGCGGCGCCGGCTGGCAAGTACGTCATCGAAATTCGCAACTCGAAGGGCAAATCGACCTCGAGCGAATACACCCTCTCCGGTCCGATCTGCGTGCACGATGCTTTGCAACAAGCCGGCGCGATCAAGAAATTCAATCGCATCAAGATCGAGCTTATCCGGCCGTTGCCGACCGGCGGTTGGCATCGCATGCCGATCGAGTATGACCGCGGCATTCATCGCGTCCCTGCCGAAGTCGACTACGGCTTGCTCTCGGGCGATCGGCTGATCGTTACCGAAGACACCAGCAATATGTTTAGCGACATGGCCGATTCGAGCGGCGACCTCTTCATGAGCAAACCCCGATCGGGCAAGACCAAGAACGGCACCTTCCGCCTGGCCGACTAGCAGGGCAGGGGAGGGGAGTTCGCCTCACGCTTACTTCCAGCGAAACACCTTCAGCGCCACGCCGAAGCAAATAATCGCATAGGCCGACAGCAGCAATGTCTGCGGCCAGAGAATCGCCAGCGATTTATCTTCCAACATGATGCCGCGCAGCAATTGATTCAGCGCGGTGAGCGGCAGCAAGTTAATAATCGGCTGCACGACCTCGGGAAAACGTTCCGAGGAAAAGAACACGCCGCTGAACACCCACATCGGCAGGATGACCAGGTTCATCAAGCCTGACACCGTCTCGAGCGTCTGAGCGCGGCTCGCCACTAGCAAACCAATGCCGCCAAACGCCGCGCCGCCAATCAGCGTGGCAATCGTCAGATCGAGATAGCTCCCCTGGCAAGCGACACCAAAGACGAAGTAGCCGAAGACCAGCAGCACAATCACATCGGCCAGCGTGAACAGCAACCGGCTGCAGAGCAGGGCGACGAGAAAATCGCTCCGCCGCATTGGTGTGGCCAGATAGAGCTTCAGTAGTTTGCGAACGCGCATGTCGACGACGACAAAGCCGACGCCCCACATGCCGCCACCCATCAACCCCATACCGATCATGCCTGGGAGGAGAAAATCGATATACCGCGAGCCGGCCTGTTGCAGTTGTTTCACTGCCGGCGCGGCCGACGACGGCTGTTCGCGCCGCAGCATCGCATTTTCCACGGCGCTGCGGGCATAGCGACTTTCCGCGCGGCGCGGCTCTTCCCACAGCTGAAAACCGTTCGGCAGCTTTTCTCCCAACTCGATCACCAGGTCTGTCTTGCCCGATTGCAACCGCTTTTGCCAATCAGCCGTATCGAGCTTCACTTCGAAACGTTTATCCGCCGCCAGCGATTCCTTCCACTCAGCGACTTTGCCTTCGCCGACAAGGTCGACCACGATTGACTCGCGAGGATTGTCGCGAAATGCAATGCCGAGCGCCACGAGCATCAAGATCGGAAACCCGTAGACCCAAAAGATCGCGGCCGGTTCGCGCAGGAACAAGCGAATACGCGTGAGGATCAATTGACCGAGGGCCGTAAAACGTCCCACCTTATTCTCGCCTGCTTCAGGACTGGCCATTGGCTGCCTCCTCCAAGTGTCGTCCCGTGAGCGCGACAAAAACGTCTTCCAGCGTCGCGTGCCGCGTCGTCAGATTCGCCAGGCTCGCCCCTTGTTGTTGTTGCAAGTTCAGCAGCGCCGGCAGCGCGATGTGCGGTTGATCGACGGCCAAGCTAACCGTGCCGGCGCTGTGTCGCACGGTCCGCACCGATGGCAACTGACTGAGGGCCGAATCGACGAGCGGAGGTGAATTGTCTGTCAAACTGAAATCAATGATGTGCTCGCCACCCAGCTGTGCAATGAGCCGCGCTGGCGTATCGAGGGCAATCACCTTGCCGTGATCGACAATCGCCACTCGATCGCACAGCCGCTCGGCTTCATCCATGTAATGCGTCGTCAGCATCACCGTTCGGCCACTCGCGCGAATTGTGCGAATGACATCCCACAGCTGCCGCCGCGACGCCGGATCGAGCCCCGTCGTTGGCTCGTCGAGAAAAAGTAATTGCGGATCACCGACAATCGCACACGCCACGGCAAGCCGTTGTTTTTGCCCGCCCGAAAGTTTGCTGACCCAGGCGTTTTCCTTCTCTTCCAGCGAAACGCGCGACAACGCATCATCGGGCGACAACCCCGTCGCATAAAAGCTGCGCATCAGTACCACGGTCTCGCGCACACTCAGCTTGTCGCTGAACCGCGTTTCCTGCAGCGAAATCCCGATCCGCTGCCGGATCTCATTCGGCTGTTTATTCCAATCAAACCCCAGCACGCTCACATCGCCACTCGTCGCATCGAGCAGCCCTTCGATAATCTCGAGCGTGGTGGTCTTCCCCGCCCCATTCGGCCCCAGCAAGCCAAAGCACTCACCCTGCTTCACCTCAAGATCAAGCCCGCGCACCGCCTCAACCGGCGGCTTGCCCGGATATGTCTTCTTCAGCTGGCGGCATTCAATAGCAAGAGTCATGCGTGGTCCGCTTTCGGAAAAGGGGAACCACACAGGATAACGGCCAAGCGACGATTTGCTGAGGGGAGGTGACAGCAATCTTAATGTAGCTGCCGCGTTGCCTGATCCCCTCTCCTCAGAACTCCGGGGAGAGGGATAGGGGTGACGGGGATCGGAGCGGTGCAGTTCAACGCAGACCTGCTAGAAACGGCTCCATCTGGAAATCGAAGCTCCCTCCAAATGCCGCCGTTATTCCGCGTTTAGTTCTAATCTTGCTTACTAGCCGCTCGCCTTAGCAGTCTGTATTTTGTTATGCCGATAAGGATCGCTGAAACGGCACCCAAACATAAACCGGTGATCGCATAAAAGCGAAATCGCGACCACAAACTAGCAAGGTCAGTTTCATCATTCAACCGCAGCAGTTCGTAGAAAATAATTACATTTGGAACAAACGCTAATACAAAAAGTATGTTTCCGAAGAGGCGCAACCTTCCTTGGCTCACTTCAAAAACCGAAGGAATGGGTGCAGATCGACATATGGAATCGGGTTCTTTTGGACTTGACGCCATTTAGTCTACCTCCAACCGAGCGCAAATCTCAGAGGCGCGCACAGCGAACATCAATTGCACATTTCAATAGATATCGCAATACAGTGGCATTAGTGATAATCGACTCGTTAATTGCCTCTCCCTTGTCTTTCAGTTGTGGCTGGCTTAGAGATTACTGTTCCATAGCCGCTTTTTCTTTATGCAATCTTCCAGAGCAACCTCGGCGTCACGCAGGCTATCCTTTTTGGTATCGCGAGTTCTTTCGGCCGCATCGCGAGCGCTTCGTGCGTCGGCCGTAGGTTCACCCCCTAGGGCTCTGCCATTCGCAGAGAGCTGCCGCGCTATCCGGTCCCCTCGCCCCGGTACTCCGGGGAGAGGGATAGGGTGAGGGGCCGAAGCGTGAAACTCGCCCACAACAATCACGCTCCTACTCAGCCAACAACCCCGGCACGATCGCCTTGGTTGGTTGCCGCATAGTGTTGTCATGCGAGAGAAGTCTCTGGTGGCCGACGAAGTAGGTGTTGAAATCGGCCACGATCAAGTTGTAGGTCGGCGCCGCTGGCGATTGGCCGACTTCCACGACGCTGAGAGGACCGAATGCGCCGTTCAGAACCATGCCGGCTTCTAGTTCGCGCGCCTTGCGCCAACCTTGGCCCGAAACCCAGAAGGGATGGCCGCTGCTGGTTTCGAACACTTCCTTGCCGACCGAGATCTTCACCAGCAAGCCTTCGGGGCGAACCGTGGTGCGCAGCACCGGCTTGTAGGCGAGTTCACCGGAGTCGACGTCGCGCGAGAGAACCAGATCGCCGGGCCGGATTTTTTCGATGGCAAGTTCGCCACGTTCCGTCCAAACCGGAGTGCCGGCCACGAGGCAATCAAAACCATGCGCAGGAAACATCGGGCCGTCGCGCCGCGGACCGGGCGCAGCGGGCGCGCTTCCGCCGCCTCCGGTTGCCGTCGGATCGCGTTCGACGATGTAGACCGTGCGCGAATGCTGAATGGTCGCCACGCTCTTCGCCGTAGCGACGTAGACCTCATTTTCCTTCAGCCACCAAGACCACCACTCGTCAGGAACGGCGGGCAAGTTGGCCGCCGTCGCCTGATTCAGCACCCAACCGATGCGGTCGTTGAGGGCGGTGGTCGCGGCATTCTGGGCAGCCGCGGCCTGCTCCATGGCGAGCGCGGTGCTCTGGGCGTCGCGCGCCATCCGTCGATATGAATCCGCCGGATCGGCGTTCGGCGCGGCAATGCGACGATACTGCGTGTCGAGCACCATCAGTTCGTGCGCTTCCGCTCCTTCGCGAATGAAGGCATGACGATAGCCCATTCGGCCGTTCGGTAGCGACATCTCTTCGATGCGTGAACGGACAGGAGTGAACATCGAAGAAGCGAGCAGCGGCACAAATTGTTCGCGGCTGCAGGTTTGCAATTTGGCAACGGCTGCCTTACGAACGGTGAGCGAAGGCGAGAACACCGCATGCCGGGCGAGCGCCGCGACTGCAGCAGGATCGGTCATCGCAGCCGTCACTTCGACGACGAGCAATTCCGCCTGCTCGCCGCGACTGGCAATCACTCGTTGCAAAGCGGGCAGCGCTTCGACGGTCTTGATTTCCCGAATTTGCGCGACTGCCGCGGCCCGTTGCTCGGCATCGTTGGCCGCCAGATTCGCCGCGATCTTTTCCAATCGCGGAGTCCACCAAGCGAGCGCCTTTTGCGATTCGCTGGCCGCGGTCTGCTGGCGAGCGATTTCTGCACCACTCACCCAGCGATTGCCGACGCGGACGAAACCGAGACGTCCCCAGGCCTGGGCATGATTTGGCTCGAGCTCGCAGACTCGTTGCAGATGAACCCGCTCCTGATCGCGAAGTCCTTGCTTGGCACACCAGTCGGCTAGTTCGAACTGTCCCTGCGCGTTCTCCCCCGCCTTATTCCGCCGTTGGTCGTAAGCACGGAGCTGCGCTTCACGCCGTTTGCTGGGATGGTCTTGAGAGTTCAGCCATTCGCCTTCAGCCGTGCGAACATAACCCAGCTGCCAGCGCACCGCTCGATTGTCGGGCGCCGCGAGAGCTGCCTCCGACAGCAGCTTTTCACGATCTTCCATCAGACCATAGACTTCGCGTTGCAGAGCTTCACGAACCGCTTCGGTCGCTTGCTTCTCGGACTTTTGCAACGACTCTTTAGTCGAGCCGCTCCGCTCGAC
This sequence comes from Anatilimnocola floriformis, assembly GCF_024256385.1. Classification (NCBI taxonomy): domain Bacteria; kingdom Pseudomonadati; phylum Planctomycetota; class Planctomycetia; order Pirellulales; family Pirellulaceae; genus Anatilimnocola; species Anatilimnocola floriformis. The sequence goes on along the minus strand of NZ_JAMLFW010000001.1, from coordinate 1,220,009 downwards.
TGCCTGAATCGTGTAAGCCGGCAGGAACAAAATCCCGCCGATTCCCACCATGATCAATAATAACGAAAACCCCTTCCGCCTCCAGCGTGTACACATCGTACGCCTCCCACAAACCTGTTCCGAATGAAACCTGTCCCGAAAAAGATGAGCTCGCGGCAACCTGAACGGATCGATCCTGACAGGAGGGCAGGGGCAGGGAAGAAGGACCCAAGAATCAAAGCCAACCGCGATTGGGTCAACATACGAAATCAAGATCGCCGCCACAAATAAAAAATATTTGATCGAATTGTTATGAGAGTAGGGCGAGTGTGTTTAAGAATGTTCCGCAAAAAGCCACACCTCACTCGCAGCAATCGCCGCCGTCGATATTGCAGCTCGGCGGTGTTAAACTTCGAATCGTCGTGCAAAAGTCCCGCCAGTACTTCGAGGCATGCGATGCGTTACCTGCTCTTCGCAGTCCTATTCTTTCACCCCACCGCCTGGGCGCAAGAGCCGCGCGCGAAGTTACCAGTGCCGAGCGAAGCGGCCCTAGCTGAGTCAGCGCGAGTTGTGGCCGAGGTCTACAAGGCCGATTACGAAAAGGCCAAAACGCCCGCCGCGAAAGTAGAGTTGGCCAAGAAGCTGCTGACGGAAGGCGTGGCGACTAAGGACGACCCGCCCGGCCAGTATGTGCTGTTTCGCATCGCGCGCGACATCTACTCGCAGCAGGGTGATCTGCCAGGTGCGCTCGAAGCAGTCCGCTGCATCACCGCCGAATTCACAGTCGATGCCATGCAACTAAAGGTCGATGCCGCTACGGCGGCAGCCAAGGCGTCGAAGCCTGCGAAAGCCCAGCTGGCTTGCGCGGAGCAACTCCTGTCGCTGGTCAACGAAACAGTCGCCGCCGATCAATACCCCCACGCTAAGTCAATCGCCGAACTAGCCGTCGTTTGTGCGCGAGGAGCCGAAAGCGTCGAGCTGATCAAGCGTGCCACGCTCAAGGCCAAGGAGGTCGACGATATCGCGGCAGCTTTCCTCGCAGTGCAGCAAGCTCGCGAAACGCTCGACGCCAAGCCAACCGATCCCGAAGCGAACCAGGCGGTCGGAAAATTTCTCTGCTGTGTCAAAGGCGATTGGCCACGGGGCGTGTCGATGCTCGCGCTCGGGTCAGACAACGATTTCAAGGCAGCAGCGATACTCGAGCTCGAAGCCAAGCCGGACTCACTAAAGGTTGGCGACGCCTGGTGGAAGGTCTCCGAATCGCTCGAAGACCTCGGCAAACAACGAACGCAGATGCACGCGGCAAGTTGGTACCGCCGCGCGATTCCGATGCTCAGTGGTTTGACAAAGGCGAAAGTCGAGAGCCGGCTGAAGAGTCTGCCCGATGCGACCGACTCGCCAGCGCCGAACGTCGCAGCGGCCGTGAAGGAGCGAGATTTCGGCTTCTCGAATGTTTGGATCAACGAGACGTATAAAACCACAATCCGCAAGGTCGGCAGGAGCTGGGTCGAGACTTCGCATACGACCGGCAAAGTAACATTGAACTACGTCGAAGTTGATCGGAACGAAAAGTATGTGGAGCTTTTTTGTGTCGAACGCAAACACAAGATGCGGCTATTGAAATCTGGCAAAGCCGACTTCGACGGCAAAGGAAGCTGGCAGTGGATCTCGAATGGCCACTGGGAAAAATAAAACTGATTGCCGACGGCAGGCTAATTGATTTGCCGGATCCCTTCTTCCACGGCCAAGCAAATCTGGTCGAGCTCTGCGAGTGTCACGCTCAACGGTGGCAGGATCACCACGACGTTGCCGAGGGGCCGTAACCACACGCCTCGAGTCAGGGCGTGATTGCAAACTTGCTGACCGCGACGCTCACTCCAAGGGAAGGCTTCGTTCGTCGTGCGGCTACGTACGAGTTCGATGCCGGCGATGAAACCAAGCTGCCGGATGTCGCCGACGTGCGGCAGTTGGGCGATGCGCTGCAGGTGCTCTGTCAACCGAGCGATTTTCGGCTGCAAGTTGGCGAGCGTTTGTTCGTTTTCGAAAACTTCGAGCGTCGCAACAGCGGCAGCAGCACCCAGAGGATTGCCGCCGTAAGTATGTCCGTGGAAAAAAGTCCGCGACGATTCGTAGCTGCCGAGAAACGCCTGCCAGATGCGATCGGTCGCGAGCGTTGCAGCGAGTGGCAGATAGCCGCCGGTCAAGCCTTTGGCCAGGCAGAGGAGATCGGGCTCGACGCCTTCATTTTCGCAGGCAAACATCTTGCCCGTGCGCCCCATACCGACGGCGACTTCATCGGCGATCAGCAGCACGTTGTACTTTGTCGCCAACTCACGCACGCCACGCAAAAATCCGGGCGGATGCAGGATCATGCCGGCTGCACATTGCATGAGCGGCTCGATCACGATTGCGGCGATTTCCTCGTGACGTTCTTGCAGCAGGAGTTCGACGCACTCCAGAAAATAGCGAGCCGCCGTTTCGCGCGTCACGCCGGCGGCCAACCGAAAGAGTCTCGGCGTGGGGATGCGCAAGACTTCGAACAGCAGCGGCCTGAACATTTCATGAAACCGCGCCACGCCGCCGACACTCACGCTGCCGAGCGTGTCGCCGTGGTAGGCGTTGTCGAAGGCGAGGTACTTCGTTTTCTTCGGCTGCGGCCCGGTTAAATTCGAGTCGGCACATTGCTGCCAATATTGAAAGGCCATCTTCAGCGCGACTTCGACCGCGCTCGCACCGCTATCGCTGAAGAAGACGTGCTGCAAACCGGCCGGCGCGATATCGACGAGTTTTCGTGCGAGTTGCACCGTCGTCGGATGGGCCATGCCGAGGAGGGTGACGTGCGCGACCTTGTCGAGTTGCGCGCGGATCGCGGCATCAATATGCGGATGGCGATGGCCATGCACATTGCACCACAGACTGCTCACGCCATCGAGCAGGGCCCGGCCATCGACATCGTAGAGGGTGCAACCTTCGGCTCGTTCGATCAGCAGCGGCTCGTGCTCGGCCATCTGCGTGAAGGCATGCCAGACCAATTCGCGGTCCCAGGCGGCCAGTTGTTCGGCTGTCGGCGGATCCGGCTTTACCATTGCACCGTGACGGGCTGGCCCGCGCGCACGCCGAGCATGATCTTTGCGCTGTCGCCAACAATCACCAGCTCCAAAAAGCCGCTGTCGCTCAGCAGGGCGAGCAGTGTCATTTCGGGCTCTTTGTGATCGGGTTTGTAGAGACCGACGGTTTGATGCTCGTCGCAGATGACCGAAACCGACGGATCGTGCGGCACCGTGCGGAGTCGCTCCACGGGAATGTCGGTAACGAGGTTGCCGGCCTCGCTGTACGAAACGACTTTGCCTTCGATCTTGCCCGGCACTCTTGCACTCCGCCCTGAAGTGAGTCGCGAGAAGCTGCAGAATGCGTACTCGCGTGGCAGCATTCTAAAATGCCGCTAGCGGGGAGCCAAGCGGCCTGCCGTGGTTCTCAGGACATTTTCAAGATATGCAGGCCGTTCGTTTCCTAAAGACTTTTTCGGGTGATTTGCACGGAGTCGCCAGCCTCGACGCCGAGCTGCGCTGCCGCGTTGCCGTTGACCACGGCAATTTCGAGCCTTCCCTGCGAATCGCCCAGCGCAATCAGCTCGCCGGCCCCGCGCTGGCCATAGGTGGTTTGCAGGCCAGTGATTTCGCGTCCGGCGATGCGAATCAACGGCTCGGCGCTACTCAGCCAACCGCGCAGCATGGCCGTTGTCAGATTGGTGATCACATTGCCGAAAGAATCGATATACAAAACTTCGGCCGTTGCCGAATCGGTCCCCAGATGTGGTTCGGGCCAATCGAGCCAGATCATCTGGTTCGTCACTCGGCCCATTTCATTCGGCGAAGTATCGGCCAACAAGTGGCCGGCGACAGGAGCAAAAATATCGCGACCATGAAAGGTATTGCTAACCGCCGTTCGCCAATAGCGCGACTCCGTGACCTTCAATAGAAAATTCGGACGCGAGTAACGCACCAAGTAACTGAGCACACCGTTGTCCGGCGCGAGATACCGCTGCTCACCGAATTCGGCATAGATGATTTCACGCTCGGTGCCGACGCCCGGATCGACGACGACGAGATGCAGAGTACCCTGCGGAAAAAACGGCGTAACATCGGCGAGCACGACCGCGGCCTGGCGAATGTTCTGCGGCGCGATGCTGTGAGTAAGGTCAACGATTCGCGCGTGGGCATTGGTCGACAACAGCGAGCCCTTCATCGCGGCGACGTAAGGGCTCGACACGCCGAAGTCGGTAGTGAGCGTAATCAGCATGAAAGCGGAATTCCTGGAAAAATCGTTAGCAACGGCAGCCTGATTCTCTACCCCAATTATACTGGTGCCCTCCCTTGTTACTCGCACCATGATGAGCCATGTCGACACAACCCCGCCGATTGCAGATTGAGAATCTCGAAGCGCGTACCGTGCTCGCCGCCGAGATCAGTTATTTCTCGACAGCCGCTGCCGGCAGCGTGACAGGCAGCGACGGCGTGCGGGTCGATTTCGATGACTCCGACGTAATCAGACTCGACATCGAACGCAACGCAACCGGTGCGATTACATCGTACCGTTATCAGATGCTGTTCGACGGCAGCGACGTGGGACTCGATACCGACGCCGAAGATATCGACGCGCTCGACATTCTTCCCGACGGCAGCCTGGTGATTTCGACCACCGGCACGGCAGTCGTTCCGGGAGTGACCGCCGACAAACAGGACCTGCTCCGTTTCACGCCAGCCGCGAACGGCTACGGCACCAAGACTCAAGGGACATGGTCGCTGTATTTCGACGGCAGCGATGTCGGGCTGACGATGGACAGCGAGAACATCGACGCTGTTTCGGTTTTACCGAACGGCAATTTGATTTTGTCGACCAGCGGCTTCGCCAACGTGCCGAATTTCAGCGCATTCTTTTGGGGCGAAGACATTCTGCTATTCCGGCCGTCGCCCGGCGGTCTCGGTCCACAAACGGCCGGTTCGTGGGGACTGTATTTTGACGGCAGCGCGCGCCTGCTCGATACCTATACCGAGCAAATCGATGCTATCGATCTGCAAGGTGATAAACTTTACATGTCGACGAGTGGCGCCTTCAAAGTCGGTACGGCTGCAGGCGACGACGAAGATGTGTTTGAGTTCAACACGACCACGAACACTTACGCCCCCAAGCTATTCCTCGACGGCAGTGTGATCGGGCTCGCCGCGCACAACCTCGACGGCTTCGAAATCATTGGAGACGGCGAATATGCTCCCGCGCCATCGATCGTCATTCCGGGTCCGCCGGTCGTTGACGTGGCCGGCGTGCTGTCGGCCGCGGCAACAAAGTTGGCGGCCTACGATGCTCGCTCGGTAGTCAAGACTGCCTATCCGAACGACGCCGGAGCTAGTGCAACGACTTGGACCACGACCAACGCCGCAAACTGGGTCAGCGGTTTCTATCCCGGCATGCTGTGGGAAATGTACGAAGCGACCGGCGACGCCGTTTGGGCCACGCGAGCCAAAGCGTGGCAGGCAGGCATTGAGGGTCAAAAGAACGACACTGGCAATCACGACCTAGGGTTCATGATTCTGGATAGCTTTGGCCAAGGTGCGCGACTGACCGGCAATGCGACGTATCAAGCCGTCGTGAACGCCGCGGCGCGTTCGCTGAGCGCACGCTTCAACCCCAAGTATGGCGCGCTCGATTCCTGGGGGAGCAATCGCGTGATCATCGATTCGATGATGAACGTCGAGTTGCTCTTCAACGCCGCGAAGCACGGCGGCACGACCTCCAAGGGTGGAACCTCGCAAGACCTTTACAACATGGCCGCGAGTCATGCGACGCAGGCGATGTTGAATCACGTGCGCCCCGACGGCAGCACTTATCACGTGGTGACCTACAACACGGCGACCGGCAAACCGCTGTCGAAATCGAACGCCGGCGGCATCAGCACCGAGACGACTTGGGCCCGCGGCCAAGCATGGTCGGTGTATGGCTTCACGATGACGTATCGCGAAACGGGCGATGTGAAATTCCTGGAGACTGCCCGCAAAACGGCAGACTGGTTCATCTCGCACCTGCCCGAAGACATGGTGCCGCAGGCCGATTTCAGCTCGACCTATACCGACATCGCACACAAAGATTCTTCGGCAGCGGCGATCGCGGCGTCTGGCTTGCTGGAACTCAGCACGCTCGAGACCGATCCGATTCGCCAGCAGAAATATTTCACTGCGGCGGGTAGGATTTTGGAGTCGCTCACCTCGCCCGATTATTTCTCGGCGGGGAGTGACCACCCCGGCCTGCTATTGCACGGCGCGCGCAACTATCCGGGAAATAACGTGAGCCTGGTCTTTGGCGACTACTATCTGCTCGAGGCGACGATTCGCTATTCGAAGATTCTGGCCACTCAGCCACTCACGACCCCGCCGGCAACTTGATGCGCAGGGCAGCGTTGGTAGATTGTCTGCGGCGTTTACAGTCTGCCGCACCACAACAATCATCAGCGAGTTTTGCAGCGCATGTTTCTCACTTTTGGCGAAGTCATGGCCCGGATCGCTCCTCCTGGGCATTTGCGTTGGCCGCAGTCGCTGCCTGGTTCCGTTCAAGTCACTTGGGGCGGCGGCGAAGCGAACGTCGCGGCATCGCTAGCCATGTTCGGGTTGCCGGCACGTTATCTCACCGCGCTGCCGAAGCAGCCGGTCGCGGAATCGCTGGTGACATCGCTACGTGGACTGGGCGTCGATGTTTCGCAGATCTATTGGCGTAAGGAAGGGCGACTCGGACTCTATTTTGTCGAAGTCGGCGCCAACCAGCGCGGCAGCACGGTTCTCTACGATCGCAGCTACAGCGCCATCAGCCTGGCCGCCGCCGATGAATATGATTTCGAACGAGCGCTGCAAGACGTTCATTGGCTGCACGTCACCGGCATCACGCCAGCCATCAGCGAAGCAGCAGCGCTGGCAAATCAAAGGCTGGTCGAACTGGCACATGCTCGCGGCGTGACCGTTTCCTGCGATCTCAACTTCCGCAAGAAGCTTTGGAACTGGCGGCCCGGAACGAAACCGAAAGACCTGGCGAAAGAAACGATGAGTCGCTTGCTGCGGCATGTCGATCTGGTCATCGCCAACGAAGAAGATGCCGCCGATGTCCTCGGCATTCACGCCGGCGAAACCGATGTCTTGCAGGGACACATCGCCGCTGCGGCCTACGAAGATGTTGCCCGCCAGATCGCAGCGCAGTTCCCCAGCGTGAAGCGAGTCGCAATCACGCTGCGCGAAAGCATCTCGGCCGATCACAACAACTGGGGCGCCATGCTGCTCGATGTCGCCACCGACAAAGCGTGCTTCGCACCAACCGACGCGGCTGGTAACTACGTGCCCTACGAGATTCGCAACATTGTCGATCGCGTCGGGGCAGGGGACTCCTTCGGCGCCGGATTGCTCTACGCACTCAACACGCCCGACCTGGCGTCACCCGACAAAGCGATCGCCTTCGCCGTCGCGGCAAGCTGCCTGAAGCATTCGGTGCAGGGAGATTTTAACTATGTTAGTGTGGATGAAGTGAAGGCGCTGCTTGGCGGCAACGCGAGTGGCAGGGTGCAGAGGTAGTCGTTGATCGCTCAATTTGCGATGGGTACGGCAGGAGAAACGACATGTCGACAGTCAATCCGCCACGAGGCCCGATTCCGTTTGCGGTTCCACCGCTTGAGAACGGCGACCGTCTTACGCGCGACGAGTTCGAGCGGCGATACCGCGCGATGCCGAACTTAAAGAAAGCCGAACTGATTGAAGGAGTGGTCTACATGCCTGCTACAGTTCGGTACTCTAATCACGGCCGACCTCATAGCTACCTCACGCATTGGATTGGCGACTACGTGGAAGAAACGCCAGGTGTTGATTGCGGCAATGATACATCAGCTCGACTCGATTTGGACAACATGCCGCAACCAGACGCCATGCTGTTGATACTGCCCGAGTGTGGCGGCAACTGCCAAATCAGTGAAGACGACTATATCGAGAACGCGCCCGAATTGGTTGCTGAAGTTTCATCCAGCACGGTGAGCTTCGATTTGAATACCAAAAAAGACGTCTATCGACGTTGCGGCGTTCGTGAATACATCGTTTGGCGGGTCCTGGATCGGGAGATCGATTGGTTCATTCTCGAAAACAATCAATTCGTGCCGCTGAAGACAGATGCACAAGGAATTTACAAAAGCCACGTTTTTCCAGGTCTGTGGCTCGACGCTGCGGCATTGGTCGCAGGCTCGCTGAAAAAGGTCACGCAAGCGCTCAAGAATGGCATCGATTCTCACGAACACACTGCCTTCGTCAAGAAACTGAACTATCAGGCGCAGGAATGAGCACGGCCCATCGGCAAATTCTCTCGTTTTGCTAAAATCAATCACTTTCCGCCTCGCCGCTCCAACGCCTCGGAAAGTGCTGATTCATGTCGCACGATCGTTACGAAAATCCGCTTATCTCGCGTTACGCTTCTACCGAAATGTCGTCGCTTTGGAGCGAGCAGCGGAAGTTTGGCACTTGGCGACGGCTGTGGGTGATTCTGGCCGAGGCCGAACGGCAGATGGGGCTGCCGGTCACTGAGGAGCAGATTGCGGAACTCCGCGGTCAGGTCGACAACATCGATTTTGCCGCGGCGGCGAAGTACGAAAAGAAACTGCGGCACGACGTGATGGCTCACGTCCATACCTACGGCGATGTCTGCCCGACCGCGCGTGGCATCATTCACCTCGGCGCGACCAGTTGTTACGTAACCGACAACGCCGACCTGTTGCTGCTCCGCGAAGGGCTGCAACTAGTCGCGCGGCGGTTGATGGGCGTGATCGATCAGCTTTCTAAGTTCGCGGCGCAGCAGCGGAGCCTTGCTTGTTTGGGCTTCACTCACTTGCAGCCCGCGCAGCCGACGACCGTTGGCAAGCGTGCTTGCTTGTGGGCCTACGATCTCGTGCTCGATCTATACGAAGTCGAACATCGCATCGCCGAGATGCGGGCTCGCAGCGTGAAAGGAACGACCGGCACGCAGGCCAGCTTCCTTGCCCTCTTTCACGGCGATCACGCCAAGGTGCGCGAACTGGAAAAGCTCGTGGCCAAGAAAATCGGCTTCGACGACAGCTACTCGGTGACCGGCCAGACTTATACCCGCAAGGTCGATTCGCAAATCGTCGACGTCCTCTCTGGCATCGCCCAGTCGGCCCATAAGCTGGCGACGGATGTCAGGTTACTTGCTTCGCGCAAGGAAATGGAAGAGCCGTTCGGAGAAGATCAGATTGGAAGCAGCGCGATGGCTTACAAGCGGAATCCGATGAAGAGCGAACGCGTTTGCGCGCTGTCTCGGTTCGTAATTTCGCTGCAGTCGAGTGCTGCCAACACCGTGGCCACGCAGTGGATGGAACGCACGCTCGATGACTCGGCCAATCGCCGGCTGGTCTTGCCACAATCGTTCCTCGCGATCGATGCGATCCTGGTACTGCTGCAGAACATTAGCGCTGGTCTGGTGGTTTATCCGCTAGTTGTTGCGAAGAACCTGCAAGAAGAGTTGCCGTTTATGGCGACCGAAAATCTGCTGATGGCCGCCGTCGAGCGTGGCGGCGATCGGCAGAATCTGCACGAAGTGATCCGCAAGCGCAGTCACGAAGCAGCCGCCGTGGTGAAGCAACAAGGCAAGCCAAACGACCTACTCGAGCGCCTCGCCAGTGAAGCCGATTTCGCCGGCGTCGATCTGCAAGCGGCACTCGATCCCGCGCAATACGTCGGTCGTGCGCCCGAGCAGGTCGATGAATTCATCGCCGAAGTGATTGAACCACTGCGAGCACGCTATGCGAACCAGGCGCAATTGAGTGCGGAACTGAAGGTCTAGGTTAACCCTCTAGCTCCAACCCCTCATGGAGCAAAGCAAACTCTTCGTCCAGTTCACGGAGAAAATCTGCGGAGGCTGTACGTCGCCAGTTTTCGACGCCCACAGATATTCTTGACGGGCGCGGGCACGAATGGCTTCACGAGCTAGCTGTGGTTCGATTCGCAGCAGAGCTCGAAAGGCGATCCCGCGCACGGTAATAAGATGTGATTGGTCGTCGACGAAGCTATCGTTTTCGATGACTCGTAGGATTGCTGGAATCCCTTCACGCCGTTTCAACATACCGAGAGAATGTGCTGCCGCGCCTGCAATATCAGGGATCGAACTAGTTGAATATTCGTTGAGCGCAAAGAGAGCTTCTGATTGGGCTGCCGTCAGCGCTCCGGACTGTGTGGGACGCATACGGTTGCCGAGGCAAACGATGCCCATGGAAATGAGAGAGTGTTTCCATTTCTCCAGCGAATTGTGAGCGCTCGTACGCCGGATGATCGACAATAATTCTAGAATGGCGTGATCCGGGAGCGGCAGGTTGATATCGTACCTGAGGTAGACGGTGAGTTCGCGTTTCAGCCGTTGCAGCTCTTCGTCCGGTTCCATTTCAACCTCGTAACATGGATCGTTCACTTCTCATCGCGATCCTGCAATCGCAGCGATAATCCCGCCGCAGATTACCAGCAACACAATCGCCCCAATCACCGCCGCGACGACACCAGCAATCTTTAAATACGACGTCGGCGCCGTTCCCGTGCAGCGCCCCGTCTGACCATTCAGCAAGAAGCGAAAAGTCTGCTCGCGGTACGAATACGCCATGATCCAAACTGGCAACAGCACCGGTTCGGCCGACAGACCTTCGACGCGGACGTTGACATTCACGTTGCGCGCTCGGCCTGGCACGAGCGTTTCACAGGCCTGACGTTCATATTCTTCGAGCCCTTGCTGCGCGAGAGGCCGGGCGTATTTGCGCTGGACTTGAAACTGTTCGAAGAGCGCGTTTTCCAGATCGGCTCGTTCCGTGGGAATGGCCTGGCTCAAATCGTACGGACAGATCGAACTGGTTTCGGCCGGCGACAGCGAGCTACTCGCGCCGATCAACAGACCGTCGTACGAGCCATGATGCTCTCCCGAAACCGGACACCAACTGGCACTCGCGCCCCACGGTGTTTCGCTACTGTCGGCCGTCCAGTACGTAAATGTTTTCGCGCTGAAGACCCAGTACGGCACGTACACGGCGGTTAGCTTCGTCACGATCGACAACGTCGCCAGATCGCCGGGACGCCAAAAGCTGCTCCCCATCCAGGCCTTCAGCCGCGCGACGGCATCGTGCTGTTCGATGCGAAACGGCACCACGAATTTCGGCGCGAGTGTTTTGACATCTTTCTCGGCTTGCAGCTTTTCACCGCCGCAGAAAGGACAGCGCAGGTTCTGCACCTTGGCGTCGTAGCTCATCGACGCGCCACAGCCGTCGCAGCGAAAGTTGTGTGTCGAGATCATCGACTCATTCGAGCCACCTGTATTCTCTCGCTGCGGCGCTTCGGTGCCGCAGTTTGCGCAGAACAGATCCTCCTCGTCGAGCAAGGCCTGGCAAACGGCGCATTTTTCGAGAACTTCGCTCATGGTTGCTCGTTACCGCGCGTTCATTGCCGCGATGATCAGGAAGAGAACAAGCAACACCGCGACAATTACACCGACCAGGATCGCAATTCGCTGCCACGACACCGGCTTATCTCCGGCCATGCGTCCCGTCTGGCCATTCAGCAGAAAGCGGTAGAGCTTGTCCTGATACTTATAGCTGGCAATGTACATCGGCAGCAGACAGAGATCGGAATTCACCTGGCTGAAGTTGGTGCTCACGCTCAAGCTGCGATGCGTGTCGCCCGGGAGGAACGCAGCGACGTTGCTTTGCTCGCGGTTGTAAAACTCTTGTTGCGAAATCTCGAGAGCCCGGTCGCGCGAGACCGAATACTCTTCCGCAAACCAACCGGCCAGAAACCACGGGGCGTAGCGCTTGAGCGCCGGCAGTTGATAGGGCTGCACGCGCAGAGCTTGATCCTGCGGCAAACCTTTGCTGCCACTAACGAGATAGCCGCTGTAGTAATGATGATGCCGGCCGGCGAGCGGATACCACTCGGTCTCTTGCACCTGCCGCGTATGCGTGGTGGTGTTTCCCTTGGAATCGGTCGTGGTGTAAGTCTCGGTCCGATACCAATGCTCGCCGATGCTCGCTTGCCAGTTGCTGTCGGCCCGCATCGAGAACGACCAGAACGGCAGATACACGCCTTTCATCTTGTCGACGACAGCAGAAGTCTTCAGATCGCCGGGCCGATACCAACCGTTATCGGCGAGCCAAGCTTTGAACTTCGCTTGGGCATCTTCGGGCGTAATCGCAAAGCCGATGACGAACTCGGGTTGCTGCCGGCCGGTGTCGCGCTGCGGCAGTTCGATCACATACGTCGAATCGCAAAACGGGCAGGTGTAACTGCGCTGATCCGGATCGGTTGCCACTTCGGCGCCACAGGTTTCGCAGCGGAAGTGCTTTTGCTCGGGTTGTTCCGTATGCGATTGGTCGACGACTTGCGCATCGACAACTTCCGGTGACGCCTGCTTTGCCGCGGGAGCGACCGGCGCTTGATAGTCTGGATTGGGAGTGCCGCATGCGGGGCAGAATTTGTCGAGCGGTTCGATCGGAGTGCCGCAGGCTTCGCACGGTTTGCCGCGCGGCGCGGGAGCGTCGTGATCAACCGCATCGAGCCACTGGATGTCGGCCATGGTGAACGCTCAGCTGTGCATGCGGGGAAAATCATCACCATCGACGAGGATCGCCGCTTCGGCTGCGGCCAGTTCGTGCAGCCGTTGCCGGAGCGATACTTCATCCGTGTATCGGCGGGCCAGTTGCACATAGGTGCTGTGGTGCCGGGCTTCCGATTCAAACAGGCTGCCATAAAACTCGGCCAATTCGCGATCGGCAAGTCGATCGCGCAGCAAGCCGAAGCGTTCGCAGGAACGAGCTTCGATCAAACCAGCGACGATCAACCGATCGACGGCCCGCTGCGGTTCCTGGCGACTGACCAGCGCGTGCAACTTGTTGCCGTAAGTGCTGGGGTGAATCCGCCGGAACTTCATGCCGCGGCGTTCGAGCAATTTGATCACCAGGTGATAGTGCTCGAGCTCCTCGCGCACGATCTCCGTCATCTCGGCGGCCAGTTCGACATCTTCTACGTAGTAGCCGATGAGGCTCAGCGCGCAGGCGGCCGCTTTCCGCTCGCAATGAGCGTGGTCGATCAGCAACTCCTCGAGATTGGCTTCGACCTGATGCAGCCAGCGGTCGGGAGTGGTGGATTGAAGATTCAACACGATGGAGATTGGATTGTGGTTCTGTTGTCCGAAGTCGAAGGTTGAATGATACAATTGCTTGCTAATGATGAGAATTCCTGGCACAGCAATTTGATTTTGTCCGCATGATTCTGCTCTCCGTACAAGACATCGTGAAGCACTATGGCCCTGAACCCGTGCTCGACGGCGTGACGTTTGATTTACGGCCTGGCGAACGGGCTGCGCTCGTGGGACCGAATGGCGCGGGCAAGACCACGCTGATGCAAATCATTGCGGGGCAAAGTGAGCCGCACTCGGGGCGAGTCGAAATTCATTCGCGCGCCCGCATTGGCTATTTGGAACAGCAACCCGAGTTCGCCGCGGGGCGGACGGTTTGGCAGGAAGCGAGCAGCGGGCTCGAAGAACTGCTGCAGCTTTCCGTCGAAGCCGAACGGATTGCCGCGGCGATGGCGACCGAGCAGGATGCGTCGGCGCGCAAGAAGCTCGAGCAGCAGTTCGATTTCATTCAACATCAACTCCATCGCCACGACGTGTATCAAGCCGATCGGCGGATCGAGCAGATTTTGGAAGGGCTTGGCTTTGGCGAGGCGACCTGGCAAAAGCCCGTCGAGCAACTTTCGGGCGGTCAGCAAAATCGACTGATCCTCGCCAAACTGCTACTGGCCGATCCCGATTTGCTGTTGCTCGATGAACCGTCGAACCATCTCGACATTGATGCGACCGAGTGGCTCGAAAACTATCTCACGGCGACCGATCAGGCCATGCTCGTGGTCAGTCACGACCGCTACTTTCTCGATCGCGTGACGAACCGCACGCTGGAGCTTTATCAAGGAACCGTCGAGTCGTATCCGGGCAATTTCACGCAGTACAAACGACTGAAGAGTGAGCGGCTTGAGGTTCAGCGGAAGACCTACGAGAAGCAGCAGGAAGAAATCGCGCGGATGGAAGATTTCATCCGCAAGAACCACTACGGCGTGCTCGCCACGCAGGCCGAAGATCGCCGCAAGAAGCTCGAACGGATCGAGCGCGTGCCGCCGCCGCGAGAGATTAAGTCGCCGCCGATGGGCTTTCCGGCTGCGTCGCGCACGGGCGACATCGTGCTCCGCGTCGAAGGCCTCAGCAAAGCGTACGACCGGCAGCTGTTCAAAAATCTGACGTTCGATGTGCTCCGCGGCGAAAAATGGGGCATCCTCGGACCGAACGGCACCGGCAAAACGACGCTGCTCCGCTGCATCGTCGGCGAGACGACAGCTGACGCGGGAAGATCCGTGATCGGCAGCGGCGTGAAGCTCGGCTACTTCGATCAGCACCTGAGCAGTGTCGATCCGAACGCCGAAGTCGCCGATGCGGTGCGGCCCGATCACAAGGAATTCATGATCCAAGCCCGCCGCGACCTGCTCGCACGCTTCGGCCTCATCGGCGAAACAGTGCTGCAGAAAGTATCGAGCCTCAGTGGCGGCGAGCGCAACCGAACTGCCCTCGCGCGGCTAGCGGCGCTCGATGCCAACGTGCTGCTGCTCGACGAACCGACGAACCACCTCGACTTGTGGGCCCGCGATGCCCTCGAACAAGCCTTGAAAGCCTTCGATGGAACGGTGATCTTCGTCAGCCACGACCGCTACTTTCTTAATCAGGTCGCCACGAAGCTCCTCATCGTGCAGCCAGATCGCTTTCGCGTAATCGAGGGGAACTACGACACCTATCAGCACCTGGTGAAGCAGGGCTTTGCCCTCGACGCCCGCGCTGGTGTCGCGGCCGAGAAGAAGAAAGAAGAATCAGCCGGCGCTGTTGCCCAGCGCACGGAAAAGGAAGGCCGCCGCAAACGGAAGTTCCCCTATCGCAAACCGGGCGAAATCGAAACAGAAATCCATCAGCGGGAAGCGCGACAGCAAGAGCTGCTCGGCCTGTATTCCGATCCCGACATCCTCCGCGACGGCGGCCGGGTGAAGCAGATTCAAAGTGAGCTCAGCGAACTGGAAGAAAAACTGCCGAAGCTGTATGAGCACTGGGAAGAGGCGCTGGAGATGAATCAGTAGGGCGCCGTTCGCAACCTGAAAGTGTCGCGCTACTTCACCAGTCGCAGCACACGACAGGTTTCTTCATAGCTCGATTCCAAGTCGAGCGCGATGCTCAGCGAATCAGGAAGCCAAAGCGGAATCGTTGGCTCGCGGAGCGGAAGGATACTTTTTACGGCACGGTCAGGTCATAGTTCTTCTCTCGCAACGCCGGCGTGACTTCCAGCGTCAGTTCCGTCGACGCGTTGTATTTTGCCGGCAGGCTTTCCTTGGTGACTTCCAGCATCGGAGCCCCGGGGCCGTTGTGTTCGGGGCGACGTTCGGTGACGACGGGTGCCGAGATGCTAACCCGTTTCATGCCGACGGAAATCTTGCCGCGGTAGCGACCGCCGACGATTTCGAGCGAGGGACTGACTGGCGCGCTGTCGAGCGACGCGAAGTCGATCACGCCTTTTTCGACCGGTTGACCGTTGACCGTCACGGTGCCGCCGAGCGTGACTGCCGACGGTCGGCAGCCGGTACAAAGAATTGCCGCTAAGCACAAACCGAAGAGAAACCGCTTCATGAGTTTTACCAATCGCCACCCATGGGCTGACCGTCGGACTGAGTGAGCGCTGAGTTCCACGTCTTGAGCGTGATGTTGCCCGTAATGCCGCGCACGCTGCCATCGCCGAGGCCCACAATCACCACACCCGGATGCAACGAGCTCGCGTTCAGCGGGGAACACGTTCCTGCCGAGCCCAGCGTTGGCGCGGCTTGCGGCACGCGCCAGCTTTGCACGTTGCCGTTAGCAGGGTCGGGGATCTTGGCCGTGGAATATTGCGTGGCAAAACCACCGGACGGATATCCAGCCGGCAGAGTGGTGCTGACTGCTTCATTTGGCCAATAAGAAATCGGATCGCCGGTGGTCAGGTTCGTCGCCGGCCACACCGAGCGACCATCGGTCGCGCTATTGCCACCCGCCGAACTGCGGCAGAGGGCGATGTGCTCGATGAGCATCACCGTGCTCGAGGTGCCATCGGTCATGTCAGCCAAGCGGGGATACTCACCCGTGACAAAGACCTCGCCGTTGACGTTGTAGCTATTCAGGTTGTAGGCATTCGAAGTTCCGGTCGCGTTTCCCTTAGCGGTGTTGTCCGAAGGACAAACGTAGGCGGGAACTTTGGTGACCATGGAGTTGGTCGACGTCGAACTATTGAAGAACGAACTGACAGTCGACAGGCCCTGCAGTTTTTCATACAGGTTTTTCTGTTCCAGGTAGGGGAGCATCGACCAGAACGTTGAGGAAGAAGTCAGCGTGGTGCTGCCGCGCGGCCAGGAGTAGCCGAACTGCGGCATGTAGAGATGGGTGTCATGGCAGTTGTGCAGCGCCAGGACTTGCTGCTTCATATTGTTCGAACATTGCGTGCGGCGGGCGGCTTCGCGAGCGGCCTGCACGGCGGGAAGAAGTAGCGCCACCAACACACCGATGATGGCAATCACGACGAGCAATTCAACTAGCGTAAAACCGCGCGCGAGCCTTGTGGGGCGCATCTTTCAGTCTCCCAGGGATTAGAGGGGGGAGTGGAAAGTGGCTGAGCAGGAAGGAGCAGAACGGCTCCTATCAGGCGAGGCTTATTGTAGTGAGGGATGGGGGTGTGTACAGCGGAAAATATTTGAATGCCGTTAGGAACTAACGGCCGCCGCGACCACCGCCGCCGAAACCACCGGTTCCGCCGCCGCCTCGGCCACCGCCGCCAAAGCCACCGGCTCCGCCACCTCCAAAACCGCCAGTGCCGCCGCCACCACGACCACCCATTCCACCGCCGCCACGTTGCGCCGCGTTGATGAGGTCCTGCATGTTCATTTGCGGCGCGCCTTGAACGACCGGGCCACCTTGCTGGCCACCCGGGCGTTGCTGCTGCGGCTGACCTTGATTGCCGCCTGGAGGACGCGCACCTTGGGCACCACCGGGACGCGTCGTCGAAGTTGTGCCCGCAGTCGAAGTCTTGCTGACGGTCACTTTATCGCCATACAGCGATTGCACCGAGCGAGTCAGCAGGTCGGCGTTCGAAGACTTGAGCGAGTAGACCCGCACGATTTGATCGGAGGCCAGTTCCGACACGTCGAGTTGTTCAACGAGGGCTTTCACCTCGTTGTAGAGATAATCCGGAGCCGCGACGATCAGCGAGTTGGTACGCGTATCGACGCCGACCGTCATCTTGATTTCTTCACCTTTGTTTTGCTGTTGCTGGCCACCGCGACCACCGCCACGCAGAGCTTGAATGAACTCTTGCGGCGAAGGCTGACGCTGAGCGCCGCCGTTGGCATCGGCTGTCAAGCGGCCCGAGTAAACCTGGCGAACCACCGTGGCAATGGCATCGGCCGTGGTGTGCTTCACGGGAATGAACCGCGGCTTGGGCTGCATCGCGACCCCTTCCGGGTTTTCCGGCTGATCGATCACTTCAATGAAGTCTTCAATCAATTCCAAGTCGCGAACATTCGCACGAACGTAGAGAGCATTCAACCGAATATCGGCAGTGATCTGCGCCGAGCCAGCCGACACTGCAGCGCCACCGCCGCCGCCACCACCCATGCCGCCGAGCAAACCGCCGAACATGTCGCCCATCATCCCTGCGGCGAGATCGCCCATCAGGCTGCCGCCGCCACCACCGCTCGGTTCGCTGCTGCTCGAGGCGCCGCTGAGGAGCTCTTGCAGCAACGCCGCCACGACCTGAGCCTTGGCGTGATGCAGATACAGAATGTGGAACTCACGCCCCTTGGAATTCGTGGCGTCGATGATCGCTCGCAGCTGCCGCTCCATATCGTCGAGGGCGTCGAGGTCATCGGATTGCAAAATGATGCCGGCCGGGCCGAGCGAAACGATCACATCTGCGCCAGGAATCGACTTAGCGCCGGCGACTTCGCCTTCAGCAGGAGCTTCGGCGGCGTTCGCTTCAGTTCCCTTCGAGCCAGCCGGCGCTGGGGCCGGCTCCGCTTTTTTTTCGGCGGATTCCTGCGAATTAGCACCAAGCTGTCGGCTGATGAATTCGGTTCGCGTCTTGATCGAAGTGGGCTCGGTTTGATTGGCCGGAGCCTTTGGATTGACGTGCGGTTGTGCTGCGGGAGGAGGCGCAGGAGCAGCCGGCGCCCGCGGCGGTGCGCCACGCAGCTCGCGCGGGTCGACACCAAACTCTTCTTGCAGCTGACGTTCGTACGGCTCGAGCCGTTCTTTTTCACCCAGTGGCTTCAGACGTCCGTTGTCAGCGCCGGTTGGTGAACCAGCGCCGGGAGCCAGGTTATTTTGCAGCTGTCCCGGCACGCTCTTTTTGCGGGCATGAATGATCAGATTGTTGGCCCGTGAGCTGGCCTTCCACATCTGTTCGATCTGTTCCACCGCGGCGAGAGCCGAGCGGCCCGTGCCGTTGCTGATGATGCGGACGTGTTCGCGCTGAGCAGGATTGATCGCGCCTCCCGCACCTCCGAGTTCGCCCATGTCCTTCAGCAGGCCTTCGATCTGCGCGAGCTGCGCTGGACTGGCCCGCACGGCAATCTGCATGTTCGTGGCATCCGAAACGACCTTCGGAGCGTTGAGCACACCCTTGTCGGCGCCAAAAAGCTCATTGATATGTAGGGCGACCGCTTGCGGATCGTTCTTGTGCAACTTGAAGACGGTGAACTTGGTTGCGTCTTTTTGCATCTGTTCGAGCAAAGCCACAATCGTCGCATGCTGGGCCGGTCGGCAATGAGCGATGATGTTGCCGCTCTTGGGATCGAGCTGAATGCGAACATCAGGAATGCCCGCGAGCAAGGCCTGCAGCACCGCCAATGCGGCGGCGGGGTCGGCGTTGTTCACGCTGTAAACTTCCAGCTGCGGTTGTTCGATGACCGCGTTACCAGTGGTCGTCGCGGAACCGACGTCGATCTTCGATTTCAGCTTTTCGATCAGCTCGATCTTTTCCGGCTTGCCGGTGACGATCAGGCGCATGCCCAATTCGTCGGGCGAAATCCGGAGCGAACCATCGGGAAGTGCGTTGAGCGTGCCGGGAATGCCGGCGAGCTCGCGAGCGATGTTCATGAACTCGCTGGGGCGAACGTACTCCAGCTTGATGATCGTGAGGTTGTCTTCCTTTGGCGTGTCTGGATTTTCGATGGCCTTGATCGCGTTGCGAACTTGCTTGAGCGAACCGACGGTGTCGGTCACCACCAGTTGGCGAGCCTTCGAAAGAATGATGACTTTGCCTTCACGGCCGAGGAGCCTCTTAATTTCGGCTTCGGCTTCTTCGGCGGTGATCTTGCTGAGCTGGAACTGGCACTGCGCGATTTCGAAATCGCCGTGCGGCTTGTCGAGGTCGGCTTCGGCAATGCGGGTGGCGAACGTATCGGGCAATTCATCGTCCGCCGACAACAGGAACAACATTCGTTCGCTGCGGTAGAGGCGAAAACCCTTGGTGATCAGCACCTTGTTGAGCAGGTCGAGCGCCTGTGCGGGCGAGTAAGTGCGAGTGTTGTCGCTGTAATTAAAGGTTCCGGGCGGAAAGTTGCTATCGGTGACGAGCGAGAAACCGGCCTGCTCGGCGAACCATTGAATGACATCTTTCCAGGGCGTGTAGGCGAACTGGAACTTCAGCTGGGCATTGGGATCGACAGCTTTCAGCGGTTCGCGGGCTGGCTTGATTGTGGTGGTGCCTGCGGCGGCGTTGCCGGCGGGAGTGCTGCCTGTGGGAGCACCGCCTGCTCCGGGAGTGCGACCACCTGGGCCGCGGCTCGGCGGATTTCGTCCCGCCGGTACCAAGCTACCCGGCGGCACACTGCCGTCTGGGGTAACCGGAGCAGTTTTCATCGGCTTGTCGGAGGGATCGGCCACGGCGACTTCACCACCACCGCGACCTTCCAGAGCTTCCCACTTCGCCTTTTGTTCCGGCGTGAGGATCTCGAGCATCTTCTTTTGCAGTTCGACTTTAGCTTTCGCCTTGGCCGCTTCGGGAGCAGCGGCGTTTTCCTGCTCGAACATCTGTTGATACGTATTCAGCTGACCGCGCTGCCGCTCGGTGATGACCAACTGTTCGCCCACGCCCTTTTCGAGCAGGGCCACGGGGCCAACGCGGCGGATGCGGATTTGCTGCAGCTTGGTTTGCTGTTCGGCGGTCAGGAGTTTCAGGCCCAGCTTTTCCGACTCGGCGACGAAATCGGCCAGCTTGGCGTCCTTGTCAGCCTGCGACAGGTCCTTCGGCAGTTCCAGCACCAGGGCGCCGACCTCGTCCTCGCGCTTGCCGATCAGATCGTTCAGCTGTTTGAGCGAGTCCTCACTCAGCCCCAGTTCCTTGGCCACGGCCGGCTCACTGGCCAGCGCCAGGACACCGACAAACGCCGGGTCGGCGGCAGCAGCCGTGAGAAGCGAGCAACTGAGGACCCAGCTGGCCAAAGCAAACGAGGCAAGACGGGTAGAAAGGGCCATAGTGCAAATCCGGCAAATGGAGGGTCTTCGCGATCCGCGGAATCATCCGTTAGCTAATCTAACCCCAAGCAGGTTGCGGGGTTTCGATCGGCGGGACGCGGCTGCCAGCAGGTGGGCGGAAAAGTTAACGCAGCCGCAATAAACTCTTCTCTCCAGAGTACTTAAAAATTTGCCACCGTTCCAGCGAATTTGCCCGAATGCTTTCCGGGCCACGGCCAGCAGGATACGATAGAGACGGTTCCTGACCGCCAGCCAGAACCTACTCCTCTTCGAACTATCGGCAATTCGCAGGATTCGAGGCCGCTGATGACTCCGCGCCCGTGGACAGCTGTCGCTGCCGTCATGCTGTTGGTCGTCAGCGGGGCAGGGGAGGGCCGCACCTTTTGTGCCGGTTGTGCCGCCACCGATTGGCCAGCCCCCGTCCGCATCGCGCCCGAATCGATGGGCATCGAGCTGGCCGCCGGTCCCATGACCAAGGGCAAGGGCGAAGCCGTCACCACCCACGACAAAAACTCCCAACCCGTCGTGGGCCGACTGTATGTAGCCATCGGCACCGGCGCCCTCATCTTGCTCCCCGATGGCCAGATCGTGGCGCGCAAAAAAGGGGAGTTTGCGCCGACCGATCGGAAGTTCGAGCCCGCCGATAAAAAGGTCCTGGCCGAGCAGCTCGTCCGCGAGGAGTTTCCGGGCTTCAAGACGAAGCAAACGAACCACTATCTCTATATCTATGACACCAGCGAGGATTTCGCCCTCGCCACGAGCCGCATCCTCGAAACGATGCTTCCGGGCGTAATCCTGCACGGTAAGGCCATGCAGATCGACGTCAAAGATCCGCAGTTGCCGCTCGTCGTGGTGATGTTCAAGTCTGAGGCAGAGTTTCAGCAATACCAACGGATGCCGCCTGGCGTGGTGGCTTACTATCAAACGCTGTCGAACCGCGTCTTCATGTACGAGCAATCGCGGCTGGCCGACGTCCGGCCCGATCTAGCCGTACAACAAGCTCTGGCCACGATTGCTCACGAAGGAGCGCACCAAATCCTGCACAACATCGGCGTGCAGCAACGCTTGAGTCTGTGGCCGATGTGGCTCAGCGAAGGAATGGCCGAATACTTTGCCCCGACGCAAGCCGGCGAGCGACTCCGCTGGAAAGGAGCCGGCCAGGTCAACGATCTACGCATGTTCGAGCTAGAGCAATACGTAAAAAGTCGCGCCACCGAAAAGCCCGACGGCCAACTGATCGAACACACCACGCAAGCCGCCCGCCTGACCAGCACCGGCTACGCCTCGGCCTGGGCCCTGACGCACTACTTGGCCAAGAACAAACGCGCCGAGTTCAACGAGTACGTCAAAAAGATGAGCCAGCTCGGCCCGCTCGAAACCTCCGGCCCCATCGTGCAGCCAGGCCTCGTGCGCGAAAACCTCGTGACCTTCCAAATGCAATTCGGCGAAAACCTGACCGAGCTCGAAAACCGCCTCGTCTTGCATCTGAAAAAGCAAAACTACAACGATCCTTTCGCCCAGCAGCCGCACTACGTCGCCACCGTCCAAGCTGGCGACGCCAAACGCCCGATCCGCATGGTGAACACGTTCCACTCGACGTCACTCGCCGAAAAGTGGATCCGCGACACGGTCGACCAGCTGCCCGAAGCCGCTCGCTCTCGCGCCGACAGCAACGTCCGCATCTTTCCCAACCGCGCTGCCGCGGAACAATGGGCGAAACAATTTTCGGGCAAGTAGCCTGTGGTTCCTCCTCGTTGCCGAGTGCTCCAATGAATACTGGCTGGGCCCTGGTCGCTGGGTTGTTGTCTCTCTCGCTGGTAGCGGGCGCAACAGCTCAAGCCGCGCCACCGCGCGTCAGTGACGCGAGCGACACGTTCTTCCAGCAGAGTGAAATCCCGCAACTGCGAATCACCGTGGAGAAGAAGGATCTCGACAAACTACAAGCCGAGCCGAGGTCGTATGTAAAGGCTGCGCTCGAAGAGAACGGCCAAACGAAGTACCAGGGAGTCGCTCTCAAGCTCAAAGGGGCAGCCGGCAGCTATCGCGACTGGGATGACCGGCCGGCACTGACGTTGAACATGACGAAGTTCAACAAGCAAGGCAAATTTCACGAGCTCGTAAAATTCCATCTGAACAACTCCGTGCAAGATGACTCGTATCTCAGCGAGTTGATTTGCTCGGAGCTGTTTCGCCAGGCCGGAGTTCCTGCGGCGCGAGTTACGCATGCTCGCGTCTGGCTCAACGGTCGCGATGTCGGCTTGTATGTACTGAAAGAAGGTTTCGACGAGCGCTTTCTCAAACGGCATTTCGCCGACCCGACGGGCAATCTCTACGACGGCGGCTTTCTGCAAGATCTCGATGCCGATCTAGAAAAAGACGCCGGGGCGGGTCCGGTCGATCACAGCGATTTGCGAGCCATCACCGAGGCTTTGGCTGTGGAGGATCCTGCCGCGCGCTGGCGAAAACTGGCGACGCTCGTCGACATCGATGCGTTTCTCACGTTCATGGCGCTCGAACGGATGACCTGCCACTGGGACGGCTACGCCAACAACATGAACAACTATCGGGTCTACTTCGATCCCACCACCAGCAAGGCCTGCTTCTTTCCGCATGGCATGGATCAGATGTTCGGCGATCCAGGCATGGGTCTCTTCGATCACACCAAGCCCATGATCTCTGCAGCCGTCATGCAGAACAACGAATGGCGACAGCGCTACCGCGAACGAGTCGCCAAGTTGTTGCCGCTGTTCTCACCCGCCGATGGCCTGATCCGCCGCGTGGATGAGATTCAAAAGCGCTTGAAGCCCGCCTTAGAAGCGATCGGCAAGGAGGCCGCCAGCGAGCATGTGGAGCGCGTCAAGGAATACAAAGAGCGTCTGGTCGCGCGGGCAGAAAACTTGAGAGCACAACTTGCCGAGCCAGATCCCGAAGTGCTGGCGTTCGCCAACAAAAAAAGCGAAGAGTTGCTCCCCGACTGGTACGAACAGCTAGAGACAGAAGATGCCAAGCTCGAGCGTCCCAAGCTCGAACGAAAAGAGACCTATTCCATCGCTTGCGGCAAAACAGTGCCCTGCGTCGCTTCCTGGCGGCGCGACGTGCTGCTTGGTCCCGGCAAGTACGAACTCCGCGCGCTGGTCCGCACCAACCGCGTAATTAGTCCAGATGGCAACGAAAGTGGCGGCGCTGGTGCGGGGATCTCGGGCGTGGAACGAACGAACCACCTCCGCGGCACGAATGCCTGGAAACCGCTCACGGAGGAGTTCACCATTCGCGAAGATCAGCGCCACGTGCAACTCGTGCTGGAGTTGCGCGCCAGTGGTGGCCGTGCCTGGTTCGACGCCGCATCCTTGCGACTCGTGCGCATCGGAAATCCTCCGCCACCCGCTCAAGAATGAGCAACCTGGTTCGCAGCCAACCCAGCAAGCCACAAAAAAAGCGAGCCGGCGATAAATTCGCCAGACTCGCCAGGTGTTGGAACCACAGGGGTTTGAAATGAGACCGGCGGGACTCGAACCCGCGACCCCAGCATTAAAAGTCAGAACGAGTTGTTCCGAAGGTTTCCCGAAGTTGTCCCGTTATTGAAAAACACCGCGATAGTCTCTAAGGAGCATTTGCTACAATTCAGGTGGAATGATCGACTGAAGTAACATTCCAAGTAACACTGCTGAAAAGATTAGCTCTTCGGCTCTTCAACAAGAAGCATAATCGAAGTGCCAGTCCCAATCGGTGTAATCTGAATGATCCTTGCGCCCTTCTGAATAGCGTCGTCCAGGTTATACCCTGTTCTGTTTCCGCCAACTGCGGTAGTGACGGTGCCATCGCCATGAACAATCACCGCGCGTAACCTCGTTTGCGTGTCAGCCATGATGAGTTGAACCTCCAAGAAAGTCACAAAACAGGTAACACTTCCAAACAACCGGAGCCGACCGCCGATTCGGAAGGCTCGCAAGTTGTGCTAACTAAGGGGTTTGAAATGAGACCGGCGGGACTCGAACCCGCGACCCCAGCATTAAAAGTGCCGTGCTCTACCAACTGAGCTACGGTCTCGACCACAACTGGTGAATTGCTTCTCCAATTGAGTCCCACATTGTAGGCAGCCAGCCCCGCATTGCCCAGCGGACATAGCCATCGAATCGCGCTACTGCCGAGGAAGCCCCGCGGCCGCAATTTTCTGGCTCCATTCGTCGTTTACGGCTGGGAAGGGTGACTTTTTGGAGCAATCGGCGGCTGTTTTCGTTACAGTATTGGATTGCCTCCACCTTCCGCACAAACAGCCGATATGTCTGACACCATTCCCCCGCCGAGGTTCGCCGATAAGGTCGCCATCATCACTGGTAGCAGCGATCGTGGCATTGGCGGCGCGACCGCCATCCGCATGGCCGAAGAAGGGGCTTCGCTGGTGCTGGTCGCGCGGCACACGCCCGAGCGGCTGCTGAAAAAGTTGGACCGCCTCGGCACGCCGCACGTCTTTTTGGAACTCGATATCACGGTTCGCGAAAACGTGCAAAAAATCGTCGCGACCGCCGTTGAGCAGTTCGGACGGCTCGATATTCTAGTGAACAACGCCGGCGTCGAGGTTTCGGCCCGGTTGGTCGATTCGAGCGACGAGGAATGGCGACAACTGCTCGACGTCAACCTCAACGGCTGCATCGCGCTGTCGAAAGAAGCGTTGCCCCATCTGAAGAAACCGGGCGGCGTGATTGTGAACGTTGCCTCTGCCCTGGGCCTGGCCGGTTGCGTCGGTTTCAGCGTCTACAGCGCGAGTAAAGCCGGCATGATCGGCTTTACGCAGTCGCTGGCCTGGGAAGTTGGCGGTGACGGCATTCGCGTGGTCGCGGTGGCGCCGGGCCTGGTCTTCACGCCGATGGCAACCAAGCACATCGACAAGCTCACGCCCGCCGTCCGCGCTCAACTCGAAGCCTGCCATCCACTCGGCGTCGGCACGGCTGCCGATTGTGCGAGCGCGATCTGCTTTCTCGCCAGCCAAGATGCCCGCTGGATCACCGGCGTGACCCTGCCGCTCGGCTACGCCCATCAGTTCCCGCTGCCGATCATGGGTGAGTAGTCAACTTCAGCATTTCATAGCAAGACATGCCGAAGGCCCCGCAACCGGCGAGCATGAACAGTGCGCCCATGCCGAGGAAAATCTTGCGGGCTGCGCGATCGCCGAACCAATACCGCCAGCTCTTGGCCCGCCTCGTGGTGAACAGGATCTCCCACTCAAACAGCGCGCCGGCAAAGGTCAGATAGCCGAGCCCATAGAAGAACGAAGTAACCACGATGCCGAAGACGGCGTGTTGAACGAACATGCCGCCACCAACCGCGGCCGTGATCATCAGCCCAATCATGCCCACGCCCCACACGCTGGCGAGGATTGCCAGAATGACGAGGTTCCGCCTGGTGTTCTTGCCTTGCGGATCGGTTCTCTCATACGGACGCATCTCATAACCCCGCAGCATCACGCCGACGGGATTGCTGGCCAGTTGCTCCATCGGCGAGGCGATGGGTCTGATCTCGATCGACGGCGGCGGGGCCACGGCGAAGAACTTGGGAAACAGCTCGCGCAGTCTGCGCCGCGGATTCTGTTCGCCTTGCACCAGGTCGTCTGGCCCGAACATGTGTGCAGTCACGCAGCGAGTCAGTTCCTTCCAACTGAACGGCCCGAAGCGATTCCCATCCAGCCGCATGACCCACCAGCGATCTTGGTCAATCGGGATGACCTTCGCTGGCGGCGGCCCGCTCGCAAGTTCCGCGGCGATCAAGATTTCATCGTCATTGGGTTGGGCGTTCATGGGAACCTTTTCTAACTCGCTGGTTCGCCCAAGATACCGCGGAAACCGCGAGCCTTCAAATTTCAGAGCCGGGCATGTTACCTCACGCCAGTGTCGCTGTCGCGGCGAGCGACGGGAGGGCGAGGCTCCTGCCGAGCCGCCGAGGTGAAATTGCAAAGGCCGTTGGCGGCTGCTTTCGACCGGCGCGGCTCGGCGGGAGCCTCGCCCTCCCGAAATCAGCGCCAGCGTGAACGGCTACCCTTTTTGTGCACTTCTCTGACCTAAGTTGTCACCACATTTGCATTTAATTGAGTAGTGATCTTTCTCAATTCGGTTGATGTTTTTGAAAATGACAGTCGTCGCTGCGCTACCGGTGCGCGCTGAGAGTGGCCGGAGGATGTCAAATGGAGCGTTGCCGGGGAGGCGATCGATTTGTGTCCGAAGGATCGGCGCTGGTTATAAAAAGGTTATAGCCCGGGCCCGATATAACAGCGCGATTTTGCCGCAAGTCGTTAACTACCAGGACATTGCCAGAATCGCATGAAATTTGATAACCCGTTATATATTCCATCGCGCCGGCTCAAGACTGCTACGGTTGCGAAGAGTAGCTCGGCTTCGCGGTCAAGAAACGCCAAACGGCAAGTACATTGAAGTACTCGCCGTCTGGACGCCAATCGCTCCCGCGAGACTCGTGATGTTTCGCTAGTGGGAGGCTTCAAATGCGGTGGGAGTACCGCCAGGTGGCGGACTCCGTCGGAAAGATAAAGTCAGGCTCGCTGCAGGCCGAACGCCGACTGGCTCATGCGAGCAGTGTTACGCGATCATGCTTACGGGATCACATAGATGCCACCGACCACAAATCCGGCCTGGGCCATGGCGGCACGCGGGCTGAACGGGAAGGGTGGGATTTGGTAAGGAGCACAGCTGCCGGGGCGATAGTAACCCAGGGCGTATTCGCATTCCCAAGGTGCATCGAGGGCCATCTTGTAAGGCAGCAGGACTGCACTGCCGAAGAAGTGGGCACCATCGATCCACGGTTGGCGGAACGGACCAGCCGAGTGGCCGTAGCGTTCGTGCTGAACTTGTTCGAAGTACAAGGGCTTGTGGCACAAAGCCGAGGCATGCCAGGCGACGGTCGACGGCATCCAGTTACGGTTGTCGATGTCGACTTCGCGATGACCAGCGATGGCGCACTCGGGCGGCAGATTCCACCAACCCGAGATGAAGCAGAGATCGTCCTCGCTCAATTGATTGAGAGCAATCTGCCGGCTGTTGCCGTTTTCTTCGGTGATGATGGCGCGGCCGTTCTGCAGGTTCGACAGGCGACCACGAGCGATGCGGTTGTCGGTGGTGCGATCGGCAAACTTCACGCCGCGGCGATGCCAATCACGCAGGCCGGAGAGACGTGTCATGTCGGCTCGACGAGTCTTGTTCTCGGCTTCGTCTTCTTCGGGTTCAAGACGGGGCGAGATGTCGAGCGAAATGGTGTTGAGCTTGTCAGTCATCAGGCGTTCGATGAATGCCCGGCACTTGTCGTCGGAGTCGCAGCAGTTGAGACCGAGCGTTCCGTAGGTCCGTTCGGCACAAGGAACATCACCGCTGCGGCGGCCGTTGTCCCCGGGGCGATCGGAGTTGCTGCGCGGCGTCGGATCTTGCTCCTTCGGCGGCGGCATGGGCATTGGATTCGACATCGGCGTGCGCGGCTGCGTTTGTGGAAACGGCTCGGCTTCGAACGGTTGCGTGTTCGCCGGCGGCGCGGGATTTGGAATCGGCATCGGAGCCGGACCGGGGGCCGGTTGGAACGGCTGAAAGTTCGGCGCGGGAGCCGGCGGCACCGCAGGATTGAACGAGGGAGCAGCAGGGTTGAAGCCCGGCTGATTGGTGTTCGGCTGATTCACGCCCGGCGGTTGCAACTGGAGATTGGCAGCGGCTTGCGTGGCGCGACGATCGTTGAAGGGATCCTGAAACGGATCGGGCTTCGGCGGTTGCAGGGCTTGCGTGGCCTGCGCCGGAGTGACGTAGGTATCGATCCGCATCTTGTTCCAGCCGCTGGCCGAAGTAGTTTTTGCTGGACTCACTTCTTCCGTGCTGCTGGCGTGAACGACTCCGCTGCCGATGGCGGAACCACCGATGGGCGAGATGCCGGTGGCTTGTTGGATTTCGCCGTTGTTATTGGCGACAGCGATGGGCTTCGCTTTCCAGCGAAGTGGTTGCTCGGCAGCGCCGCCTAGTTGAACAGGTCGCGGCAGATTGCTGACCGGCGGCGGCGATTCGAACTCTTGAGCCGATAAGAAGGAGAGCGGGCCGGAAAGAACATTTCCGGCGACAAGTGCACAGCCGAGCAGAAAACTAATCCGTTTCTTTGCCGGACGAGTAATCAGGGCTGTAGTTGGGTGCTTCCTGCGTGATGGCAATGTCATGGGGATGGCTTTCTCGTACGCTAGCGGCCGAGACCTGGATGAACCGAGCTTCCGTTCGCAGTTCTTCAATCGTTTTCGTTCCGCAATATCCCATGCCGGCCCGCAAGCCTCCGACGAGTTGATACACGAAGTCGCTGAGTGCGCCCTTAAACGGGACGCGTCCCTCAACCCCTTCGGGCACCAGCTTGCCGGTCCCCCCATTGGATCCGGTCTGGCGATATCGCTCGCTCGAACCTTTCACCATCGCACCCATCGAACCCATGCCTCGATAGGCTTTGAAGGTTCGACCCTGGTACAGGATGGTTTTGCCCGGACTTTCGGCCAGGCCCGCAAACAACCCGCCGATCATGCAAACATGAGCGCCGGCAGCGATTGCTTTCGTTATGTCGCCCGAGAAACGGACACCACCATCAGCGATGATCGGTGTGCCGCTGCTCTTCGCAACTTGGGCAGCTTCCATGATGGCCGTGATCTGCGGAACGCCCACTCCGCTAATCACTCGCGTCGTGCAAATCGATCCCGGACCGATGCCCACCTTCACGGCGTCTGCACCGGCCGCGATCAAGTCGCGGCAGCCTTCGCGGGTGGCCACATTCCCCGCGACGACATCAATATCCCAACGCTTCTTGATTTCTTTCACCGACTCGATCACGTTCAGGCTATGCCCGTGAGCGCTGTCGACCACCAGCACGTCCACACCCGCAGTGATGAGGGTTTGAGCGCGGTCGTAATCGAAAACTCCCACCGCGGCGCCGACTCGCAGTCGCCCTAGCTTGTCTTTGCAAGCATTGGGAAACCGCTTCATCATGTCGATGTCGCGGATGGTGATCATTCCGGTTAGGCAATATGTATCGTCAACCAGCAGCAGCTTCTCGACCTTTTTTGCCGTCAAAATCTGCTCAGCTTCCTCAAGCGTTACATTTCCCTTTGCTGTCACCAGATTGGCAGCAGTCATTACCTCACTGATTGGCTGGCTGCTGTTCTCGAGAAACCGCAGGTCGCGGCGGGTCAAAATGCCGACCAGCTTGCCGTTTTCATTGGTAATAGGAAAGCCGCTGACGTTCTTCTGCTTCATCAAGGCCTGGGCTTCGCTCACCGGCTGATCGGGCCGGAGCGTGACCGGATCGAGAATGATGCCGTTGGCCGAGCGCTTGACCTTTACGACCTCTTCCGATTGCTGCTCGATCGAAAGGTTCTTGTGGATAATGCCCAGACCACCCTCTTTCGCCAGAGCGATGGCCATCTGGTGCTCGGTCACCGTATCCATGGGGGAGCTGAGGAGGGGAATGTTCAGCGCAATCCGCCGCGTGAGCATCGTGGAAACATTGACATCAGCTGGCACGGCGTCGCTGTAGCGCGGTTCGAGCAACACGTCGTCGAAAGTAATCCCCTGCCTGCCGATGCGGTCTTCCATCGATGCTCTCCCAACAAGAAATGGTTAGCCCCGTATTATGCCGCAGCGGGCTATTCCACGGGAGTACCCCTCTGCTGTCATGCCCAGCTGACACTCGTTCGATGAGCGAATTGCTGCACAAATCACAGGAAAATCTCGATAGATAACCCACCCGAGTAGCGTGGCCCTTCCAGGAAGTAAATCGATGTCAATCGCCATTCCTTGCCTCCAAGACACCGCTTTCCTAAATTCACTGGCACTGACGCGTCGGGTCAGTCCCATCCTGGAACGGTCGACCAAGACCATTCAGTTGAACTATGCTCCAGCACCTTGGGTGCTCCGCAAGTGCCTCGAAACTGGGCTGGTTTATCTCGAGAATCCACCCGAGTACGAGCAGTTAGAAGAGAACTTTGCCTGGGAAGTCACCAAACGGCTGGAATCGGAACGCCGGTCGCAAGTCGAACCAATCTCTTACGCTCTGCGAAGCCGTTGGAAGCGTTTTCGCACACGATATCTCTCACGAGACAAGGTTGGTGCCCTCACGGCCAATGCGTTGCAGGCTTCGCCCTCGCAACAGCTGACCCTACTGGAACTAGGTTGTGGCGACGGTGTGAATCTGGTGAACGTGATGCAGTTGCTGCCGCCCCAAGTGGCCAGCCGCTGCACTCCCGTCGGCATTGAGATCTCCAAGAAGCTGGCGACCACGACAACCCAAGCATTGCGGCCTTTTGGCGGGACCTGCTACTTCGACAACGCGCTGCACGGGCTCGAGAATCTCGGGGCACAATCGATCGACGCCATCATTCTCAGTTCCTATCTCGAGCATGAAGCAAACCCACTTCCCACGCTCCGCCACTGCCGCGAGGCGCTTCGTCCGCACGGCCGAATCGTCATCAAGGTGCCGAATTTCGATTGCGCGAGTCGCTATTTGCGAGGCCATCGCTGGTGCGGCTTTCGCTGGCCCGACCATGTGAACTACTTCACGCCGAAAACGCTGCGGCTAACGCTCGAAACGGCTGGCTTGAAAGTCGCGCGCATGAACTGGCTCGATCACAATCCGACGAGCGACAATATGTACGCAGTGGCTGCGAAGGTTTGAGCCAGATCGAGGTCCACGCCGATCAGCCTTCGCGAAATGCTCGCCACAAGCTTGACACCTGGGCCTCAAAAAACTCGTCCGACGAAATCTGGATTTCGCCCGACTCGGTCTGGCAACCGAAAATCAGATGCTCACCAGACTGAGCGCGAAAAACCTCGCCTGTCGCGTTCGGTGGCGCAAACTGAAGTAGCTGCTGAACCTTGCACTTCATGCGCAAGAAGAAAACGAAGTCGGACAGCTCCGACTGAGCGATAACAATCACGGTGGGCTCCAGCGACCGGCAGGTGAGGGGAGCGAATGAAGCTCAATCATTCGCCGTAATCGCTGGTTTGGCAATAAGCAGTTTCTGTAGGCCAGATAACGCACATCGGCACTGACGAATGCGTTCTCGGCGCACCTTACTCAGGAACGATCACTTGCAGCATCCTCCCGTCTTTACGCTGACCGGCCGCCTGCAGAATCTCGAAGTAAGTCCGCCGGTTCTCGCCATCGCCAAACGGCAGTTGTTCATGCACAATCGCAATCGACGCTTTCTCCGGCAGCCACGAGAGATCTCGCAAACACTCTTCCAGCGCATCCCAGTTCCCACCGAAGTACCTGGGAAAACGCAAGCCCTGCGATAACACGGCCAACAACTTTTCCTTGCTGCGTACGCTGCGAGGAATCCACACCACCAGCTTGCCACTACCGCGCGCTTCAACCGCTGCAACATGTGGATCAGCAACGCCCACAAATCCATCTTCCGTCTTCATTTTGCCTTCAGCCTTCTCACTTCTGCTTTTGGTCCAGCCGTTCAAACGTCTTGTAGTGATCGGGCGTGTAATAGATCTCGCCGTTCTCGCCGGTCACGACTCGCTGCGGACCGGGGCCGCGCTGATTGGGCGTGGGGTGAACCCATTCGTGATAGTAGCCGCTCGGCTTCTGCGGCAGTCGCTTCTCGCGGTTTTGAAAAACCGTGCCGTCGTTGGCATGGCTGCCGCGCTGGCCCCGCTCGATGCGCGCGAGCGTGTCGCGCAGGTCGATGGTGCCTTCGAAAACAACACGGCCGTCCTGATTCCGAATCTTGGCGTTTTTTATCTGCGATTTAACAGCCCGCTCTGTCTCCGCGCGCACGCTCGGCGGGCGTTCCTCCGGCGCGGTCTTCTCTTTCACGGGCGAAGTTGACGGCTCATTCTGCCACTCGTCTGGCGGCAACTTCACTTCCGGCGCAATCACCACCGGCACCGAATCGTCGGGTTGCTGCGGCGGCTGGTTCTGCGCCTTCTGCCAGGCGAGGTACATCCCCACCAACATGATCACCAAGCCGATTACCAGGCGAATCAACCGCGGCATGACCGTTGGCGGTTGGTTGAACGGGGGACGCGAGTTGCTGGATTTCATAATGGCTTCGGTAAGGATCGAGCGGTTTGCAATGTGCACGCTACTTGACCCGCTACTTGCTTGCAACCTACAACGCGTTGTTGTCGCCTCTCACTCTCGTACCGACGCAGCCATGCACGATCACGATGAAATGCCGATCGTCGCCAAGTCGTACTTGCGATGGTATCTCGACAGCACCGGTGTACCGACTCTGCTCGTTCTCTTCGGGGCGATGCTGCTGGCCCTGGTGTTGATTGTCACGCTCTTTCGGCGAGGCCGTGGTCCCGCCGTGCCCACGGCGATCGTATTCATCATGCCGCTGCCGCTCGTGGTCGGCCTCGTCTGTTTTTTGGCGGGCACGATTCACTATCTCCACCAAATGGGCTTGGCAGCTGGCGAGCAGGTTTCGTCAGAGTCCTTGTCGTATGCTCTGACGTCGGCCATGCAGGCCACGAGTTGCTTTTGCCCGGTACTAATCCTGTCGCTCGTGCTGCTGATGGTACTGGGGTTTCGCAACCAAACGAAGAGTTAAAGGAGAGTGACGATGGAGATGCACGAACACGCTGACCTACCAGCGACACTTCACCTTTCTCAATTTGTCATTGGGTCGTTAGGGCTGCGCACTGTCGTGTTGCTGCTCTTTGTCTTTGCACTGGCTCTGACACTCGCCGCAATTGCGATCGCCAGATTCAAAACAACCTATCTCACAGCGGTGCTGCTCGCTGTCGTGCCGCTCCCGTTGCTCTATGGCTTCGCAAGTGCCACCGATTCCATCATCCGCAGCTTCGCGGTGATTTCGATTAGCGATACGAAGATTCAAACCTGGCACATCGCCGAGGGTGGCGCATCGTCGCTCGTTTGCGTATTGATCGGCTTGCTCGTGACGATCCCGCTCTACTTGCTCGCAATCGTCGCGCTGAGTTGGCGAGCGTTCCACGATGCCGATACCCCACGCTCTCCTAAGGAAGAGCCTGTCATCGGCGCAACGCTCGCGCCGCGCCGTTCCTGATCGCCTCTCCGAGGAGTTGATTTGCCATGTTGCGTTGCGCTCTGTTGGTCGGTTTGAGTTTGCTGACAATCGAAGTTGTTGCTGCCGAACCCGCTGTCCTCGAGGGAACCAAGCCACTTGAACTGCAAGGCGACATCGCGGCCACGATGGTCGCAGGGATCGATCAGTTTCTGCTGAAGGAACTCGCTGCAGCGCCGGCAAAGAGGGCAGGGGAGTGGCAGCGCGATTTCAGCAGTTCAGCCGCCTATGTGAAATCGATCGAGCCGCAGCGAAAGAGGCTCGCACACATTCTGGGAGTACGCGATGCTCGTGTGGAATTTGAATCGCCCGAGTTAATCGCCACCACTTTGCACAGCGCACTGATTGGCAAGGGAAAGGACTTTGAAATCTTCGCCGTACGCTGGCCGGTCGTTCGTGATGTCCAAGCCGAAGGGCTGTTGCTGCTGCCGAAAGGGGACAACCGGATTGTCGCCGATGTCGTGGCGATTCCCTCGGCTGAGCAAACGCCGGAGCAACTGGTTGGCCTAGCGGAAGGGATCGCCGCCGAGTCGCAATATCCGCGGTTTCTTGCGCAGAGTGGCTGTCGCGTGCTGATTCCCACTACGATCAGCCGGCGGATGCAAAAGCGTTCCTTCGGTGGCGGCGATCGCGGCCCAAATCTCACCGATCGCGAGTTCGTGTATCGGCCTGCCTTCGAAATGGGGCGGCACATTCTCGGCTACGAAGTGCAGCAAGTTCTCGCCGGCGTCGATTGGTTCGCGCGCGAAGCCGGCGGCGGCAATCCGCGGATCGGCGTGATCGGTTACGGCGACGGCGGACAGATCGCGCTCTACGCAGCCGCCCTCGATCAACGCATCGACGCCGCCTGCGTCAGCGGCTACTTCGGCCCGCGTGAGAATCTTTGGCAGGAACCACTCGATCGCAATGTGCAGGGCTTGGTCGTCACTTTCGGCGATGCGGAAGTGGCGAGTCTGATCCTGCCGCGGTCGCTGGTGGTCGATGGCGCTGCTGGGCCCAGCATCAAGTTGCCCAGCGAAGGGGGCGGGCCTGCCGACTACCAATATCCGTCGTCAGCAGCGATCGATGACGAATGGAATCGCTTGGAAGAGATCGCCGCCAAAGTGCCGCTCGAGCCGAAGGGCTTTGCCGCACGAAAACTGGGCTTTAACAGCGAAACGGCCAAACCTTTCTGTGACGAAAAGATCCGAATGGGATTTCTCGTGAAACTCATCGGCAACGACGCGGGGTTGAACACGGCGGAAGTCAAGCCGGAGCGAACGGCGCAGTTGCCCGATGCTGCCGCACGTCAGGCGCGGTTGGTGAAGCAACTGATCGACGACACGCAAACGTTGCTGCAGAGTTCGCCGCAAGTTCGCAGTGAGTTCATGAAGCCGCTATATGCCTCAAAGAATATCGACGAGTACAAAGTCAACGTCGAAACAGTTCGCGAGCAATTCGCCACCGAGGCCATCGGCCGGTTCGATCACAAACTGCTTCGCGCCGATCCGCGTTCACGAAAAACCTACGACCAAGAGAAATGGACCGGCTACGAAGTGCTGCTCGACGTTTTTCCCGACGTCTTCGCCTACGGCGTGCTGCTCGTGCCGAAGGATCTAAAGCCGGGCGAGAAACGGCCCGTGGTCGTTTGTCAGCATGGCCTCGAAGGTCGACCGACCGATACGTTTCAAGGCGATCACTACGCCTATCACGACTTCGCGGCGAAGTTGTGCGAGCAAGGTTTCATCATCTTCGCGCCGCAGAACATCTACATCGGCAAGGACAAGTTCCGCACGCTACAACGAAAACTCAATCCCCTCGGCAAGACGCTGTTCTCGGTGATGGTGCCGCAGCATCAACAGATTTGTAACTGGCTAAAGACGCTGCCGATGGTCGACAAGGATCGCATCGCTTTTTATGGCCTGTCGTACGGCGGCAAGAGTGCGATGCGCATCCCACCTCTGGTGCCCGATTACTGCCTGTCGATCTGCTCGGCGGATTTCAACGAATGGGTGGCGAAGAACGCCTCGACGAAGCTGCCGTTCAGCTACATCTGGACCGGAGAGTACGAAATTTTCGAGTTCGACCTCGGCAGCACGTTCAACTACAGCGAGATGGCCGCGCTGATCTGCCCGCGCCCCTTCATGGTCGAACGCGGTCACACCGACGGCGTGTCAACCGACGAATGGGTCGCCCACGAATACGCCAAGGTCTTTTACAACTACAGCCATCGCCTGAAAATCGGCGACCGCTGCGAAATGGAAATCTTCGACGGCCCGCACACGATCAACGGCAAAGGGACATTTGCTTTCCTGCACAAGCATTTGAACTGGCCGGCGAAGTAACTGTGATGGAACTGCTTTTAAGTCTCATCGGCGAATTCCTCATCACGCCAATCGTTTGGTTTTTCGTCTCGGCCTTTCAGTTCGCGTTTTGGCTGTGCTGCTGGAGCATTTGGCAGTTCGTACGAGGGTTCACTTGGGCGGCGCGGATCTGGCGAAAAGTTGTTTTCGGTGCTCGCACCGGTGACTCAACATGATCTCGGAATGCTCGTGGATTGGAGCTATATTATTGATATGGAACCGAGTTCACCCAATCTAGTTGCCATTCCTTCGGCAGTCATTGAAGCCTGGGAAATCCAGTACGGCCCAGAGTGGTTCGCGGCCAGCGAGCAGACTCCTGCGCAGCGAATTGAGGAATGCGGAAAACAGCTGGCAAATTATCTGGCGTTAGGAGGTTCGCTTGCTCCCGAACCAGATCTGCAAAGTCCTTTCTACGATCCAGAAGCATCAGGTTCGCGCCCTGTTGATGGGGGGACAGGCCTGCGTTGTATACGGGTCCGCGATCTTTAGTCGCGACATCGATTTTGCCATTCTTGCGGAACAGTCGAACTTATCTCGGCTGCAGACCGCCCTACAGGAGTTGCAGGCCGAAGTAATCGCCGTGCCTCCGTTTGAACTTCAGTATCTCGACGAAGGTCTTGCCGTTCACTTTCGCTGCCGCCATCCCGAAGCAGATGACATGCGCGTGGATGTCATGTCGCGAATGCGTGGCGTCGCCGAGTTCGAAGAAGTGTGGAATCGGCGAACAACCGCAGAACTGGCAGACGGAACGCCAGTTGAAGTGATGGGGATCAGCGACTTGGTGCAAGCCAAGAAAACCCAGCGCGATAAAGACTGGCCAATGGTCACCCGGCTGGTTGATTGGAATTACAAAGTCAATTTTCAAACACCGACACTACGTCAGATCGAATTTTGGCTGGCTGAAAGCAGAACTCCAGAAGTGCTTATTGCCCTCGTCGAACGCTTTCCAGCGGAGTCGCGGGATGCAACTCGCCCAGCCGTAATTGCAGCAAAAAGCGCAAACCATCCAGCAATAATCGCTGCTCTAAGAAGCGAGGAAGATGCGGAGCGAGAAGCAGACCGCGTCTACTGGGCCCCACTCCGTGCTCGGTTAGAGAGGTTGCGTCGTGCACATCGTCAAAAATAGGTCTACAGCTTCTTGCCCGCCGCATCAGTCCCGTACATCAGCCGCGAAAGAAACTCTCGGTCGTTCCAACCGGTCGAATCATTTCCTCCAAGGGCAGCCAGAATGCCATCGGCTTGGCGGATGGCGATCAGTTTCAGTTTGCGGCTGATGAAGAGTCGCTGATTGCCGGCGCCAGCCGCGAAGACCAGGTCGGGGACGCGCAGATCGTCTTTCTTCTCTCCGCCACCGCGGAAGCGAGCCAAGCCTGGCGCGAGTGCTTCGCGCGTGTTCCCCGCGCCGCTCGCCAGCCAAAAGCTCAGGCCGTACGAAGGATTGATTTTGCCAGGTACGAAGCATTCGTCGAGCGCAGCGGACGAAAGGAGTTCTTTGCCCTCATGCACGCCGCCGGCGCGAACGAACTCGCCGAACTTGGCCCACTCGGTGGCCGTGAGCGCGGCCCCCGACGGCAAATGAATCTGACCATCGGCTCCTTTTCTCCACGAGCCAACCTGCAAACCGATCGGCTTGAGGATTCGCCGCTGCAGATAGTCGTAGGGCGATTCCTTTTTCGGTTCGAGTTTGCGGCGGAGCACTTCGCCAAAGGTTTGAAACGGCGCCGGGCCGTATTGAAAGCGCTGACCAGGATCGAACTTGAACTCACTCGCCATCGCATCGGCATAGGTCGGCACCCGGCCGATGCCGCCGCCCGCCATACCGCTCGTCAGGCTGAGAAGTTGCCGCAGCGTGACTGTTTTCTTCTTCGTGTCTTCTTTCCATTCGCTGAGCGTGTCGCTGACCTTTTCATCCCACGACGAAATCAACTTGTCCTGAATGGCAGCCGCTACCAGCACGCCGCAAAAGCTCTTCGTGCCGCTCGCCAGTTCATGGGCCCGGTCCTTTTTCCCGCTGTTCGGATAATCGGAAAAGAGCTCCTTGTCGTCGACCCGCACCAGCATGCTAATGCCCTTGCACGACGCGCTGTATTCGGCGGCCAACTTGTGGTGCTTCGGATTGGCGAGGTCGACTGCGGGTTCGTCCGCAGCCGAGGCAAACTTGCTATTCATGGCAACGAAACCGGCGACAACGCCCAAGCCGAAGTGGCGGCGGGTGAGATGATTCTTCATGGCTGTTCCTCTCGGTCTGAGATACCCATTCAACCCTCGGCAACGGCCCGAAGTTTCGCCTCCATAGGTCCTGCGGCGTGCTTCTGCGTCGCAACCCGCCGATTTTACCGCTCAAGACTGTAAATCATATGCGCCACAGTCTGTCGTCAACTTGATAGCAATATTCTTCGAATAGGGCTTCGATTGAACTCCTCCCAGCAAAGCTGTCGAAGAATTATAGGGGACCCTGCCGGCATCTCCTCAGCATCCTTAAGTTCAATCGGCAACGCGGTTTGATTGTGGCTGGTGATTACTTGACGCGGATCTGGACTCGCCCTGTGGCCTTACTAGGCATTGAAGTTGCTTTAATCTCGCAAGAGTGGTCGAATGTCGGCTGTGGCTCGGGTTCTCGAAAAGGGGGATGACATGACTGTTCATCCGTCAGTGCGCGGTTTTTGGTTCGCATTCTTGGTTCTCCTTGGCGGCGCGTTCGCGGCCGCACAGGAGGAGTTGCCGCCGGAGATCGATTCCGACGGCGTGCAAACGTTGACCCGTGGTCCCGTGCACGAAGCGTTCGCCGCCCCCGCTGTTGCCGATGCCAAGCCGGGGCTCACGGTGCCCAAGCCGCCGCCGGCTGACATTCGCGAACAGCCGCCCGAGTATCAACCCGAAGGCCAAAACGTGCAGTGGTTCCCGGGCTACTGGGCCTGGGATGAAGACCGCGACGACTACATCTGGATCAGCGGTGCTTGGCGCGATCCGCCGCCGGGCCAACGCTGGGTGCCGGGCTACTGGGCCGAAGTGCCGGGTGGCTTTCAGTGGGTCTCTGGTTTTTGGATCAACGATCAAATCGAAGAGATGCAATATCGGCCCGCGCCGCCGGTTTCGCTCGAGCAAGGTCCGTCGGTTGCTTCGCCGGGCGATGACTACTTCTATATTCCGGGCAGCTGGAACTATGTGAACAACGACTATGTTTGGTCGGCCGGCTACTACGCTCCCTATCGCGAAGACTGGATCTACGTGCAACCGCACTGGGTCTGGACTCCGCGCGGCTATGTCTACATCGCCGGCTATTGGGACTGGCGGTTGCCACGTCGCGGCCAGATCTTCGCGCCGGTCTACATGCAGCCAGTCGTCTACGCTCGGCCAACTTACTACTACACGCCGCGCTGCGTGATCAACACCAGCAACCTGTTCGTCCACCTGTGGGTCCGCGACTCGTACTGCCACTACTACTTCGGCAATTACTATGGGCCGACCTATGTGAACCGCAGCTTCACGCCCTGGTGCAATTACAATGCGCGGCCGCATTGCCACGATCCACTCTTCTCGTATTGCAACGTCCACTATCACCGCCAGGGCATTAACTACGCCCAGCGGATGCAAGGCTGGCACAACCACTATGTGAGCCACGTCGATCAACGCCCGGCGAATACCTGGCGCGATCAGATCGCTCATCAGCACGATCACCGCGACATTCGCAATCCCAACGGCGGACCGCAGGTGCGCCCGGCTTCGCTCGGCGAAGACCTGAAGGACATCGTCCGCAAGCCGGAATATCGTTGGACCAAGCAAGATCTCGTCTCGAAGGACTACAACAAGAAAGCCATCGAGCAAGTCAAAGAGTTGCACAACATGCGACTCAAGGAAGAGCACGTCAGCTTCGTGCCAGGAGGACGTGATCAGCCAGGCCGCGGCAACGATCGGCCAGACCGCGATCCGAGCGATCGTCCCAACCGCGGCCCTGCCATCGGTGATCCGGGCAAGGGACCTGACGTGAAACTTCCGGGCAAACCGGGCAACGACACTCCCGCCGACAAAATCGCCGCGACACAGGACGTGCTTACGAGCAAGTTCCGTTTGCCGAAGGCGCCGACGGCGAACCTTTCGCCCAACAAACCGAAGATCGAAGCGCCAGAAAAGCCCGACCGGAACGTTGTTTCCCGGCCGATCGATCGTAATCCGCTGGATCTCAATCCTGGCGAGCGAAATCCTGGCGACCGCAATCCGCTGGATCGGAAACCTATCGACCGTATTCCTGGCGACAAAACGAACGTCGGCGACAAGCCGCTGGTGAACGGCAACAAGCCGGATGGTAAAGATCCCACGCGATTGCCAGGCCGGAACAACGGCATCCTTCCGCCGGGCCTCGTCCCCTCCGTCGATAAGCCGGCAAACACCGGCCTCGACACTCCGTTGACGAAGCCTACTGACAAGCCAAACGACAAACCGCTGACGAACCGCGAGCCGCGGAAGCCGGACCTCGGCGGTGCTGCGAATCCCACGAACAATGCGCTGCAGCAAAAGATCGACGCCCTGAAACAGCAACAGCAGGACGCGATCAACAAGGCACGTCAGCCTCGTCCTGATCTCGGCGGCAATCCGACGCGCACGATTGAAACTCCCAAAGTAAACACGCCCAAGGTGGATTTGACTCAGAAAGTGGATACGACTCCCAAGGTCGATCGCACGCCGAAGTTCGAAGTGCCGAAGCGCGAGGCCAATCCACCGCGCAACCTCGGTGGCAGTGGCATGAACCCTGGCGGCAACGGTGGGATCAATCTCGGCGGCAACAAGGAGACCAAGCCGTTCAACGTTCCCAAGCCGAATGTGGAACGGACCCAACCGTCGCGGCAGAACAACATCCAGAATCTGCAGCCCCGCAACTCGACGCCGGCTCCGCGGACCACTACTCCCAAGGAAAACAACAACAGCGGCAACCAGGACAAGGAAAAGAAGCGTGGTCGCTAAGGACGAAGCCCGTGCGTAAAATGGCCGCATGGCACACTTCACGCATCACATTTTCGTCTGTTGCAATCAACGCAAAAAAGATTCCCGCGCTTCGTGTGATCCCGATGGGGATGAAGCGCTGAAATCGGCTTTCAAAAAAGAGCTCGAAAAGCGTGGCCTGAAACCCCAGGTCCGCGCCAACGAAGCCGGTTGCCTCGACCAGTGCGAACTCGGCCCGGTCATCGTCATCTACCCGCAAGCCATCTGGTACGGCGGTGTGCGAGTCAAAGACGTGCCGCGCATCGTCGAAGAAACGATCGTCGGCGGCCGCATCATTCCGGATCTGCTCATTCCGGATGAGAAGCTGAATTGCAAGAAGAAGTAACCTCTCTTACTCCCTCGCCTCGGAACTTCGGAAAGAGGGCAGGGGAGAGGGGGCGGAAACGCGAGTTGCTCAACTACCTTTTTTCTCAGCCAACCTCGCCATCCGCCGTTCGCGAGCGATCAACATCAGCCACCAGAACTCGACGAACACGATCGCGCAGACGGCGATGATCACTGCTTTCAGCCCGGCGTATTTGCCGCCGTAGAGATACGCGCCAAATCCGAGAAACACGCCCCAGGCGATCAGGCCCAGCATGATCCAGTGGATCCACTGGCGGAGAAAGTTCGCGGGCTTCACTTCATTCATGGGAGTCATCTTTCGCCGCGGACCCGGCAGGTTCGATCGCGTCCGTATTCGCGCCGTAAAAAGCCGCAGCCGTCAGTCCTGTTCGCTCGCGCACGCGCTGCACGATGGCATCGACTTCGGCATCGCTCAGCGGAGTGACGTAACTTTCGGTCGGCTTGCGGGCCACCGTGTAAATCTGAATCAAACTCAACTTGCCGCCAGCCGTCGTAACTTCATTCAGCCGATCGCAAAAGGCTTCGATCTCCGCTGCCGGCGGCGGCTCACCAGCCACGCGCATGAACAGCGACTGAATCACGAGCGGTCGCACTCGCGCTGCCGCAGTAATGTTCTGCAGGATCTGCTCAAAGTGAATCGTCGTCCGATCGATCTTTTTAAAATACTCGGCCGTTCCCGCTTCCAGCTTGGCCCAAATCTCGCCGTTGTTTTGATCGAGCAGTTCGAGCCCGCGCTGCACATGCGGGCGATGAAACATGCTGGCATTGGTGATCAGCACCAGCTTCACCTGCGGCAGATTGTGCTTGCGTTTTAGCGCGGCGACTTGTTCGATGATGTCGGCAAAATTGCGATGCGTCGTCGGTTCGCCATCACCTGAGAAAGCAATGTCATTCAGCCGGCGCAGCTGCGGCGGCGTGTGGCGAAACTTTTCCGTTTCATACAGTTCGCCGCTGGTGACGAGCGACAGAAAATAGTCGAGCTCGCTCAGCAGTTGCGGCAGTTCAACGAACTGCGTATCGCTCGTCGTGGTCCGATCGACCTGGCAATAAATGCAGTCGAAGTTGCAAACCTTGTCGGGGTTAAGGTTCACCCCCAGCGAAATCCCGCCGCTCCGGCGGCTCAGCACGGGATAGACGAACTTGCTCGACGCGAAGTGACGTTGGTGCTGCGTGTGTAAGACGTCGAGGGTCATGTTTGTGTCTTACTCCCTCTCCTCGGTACGCCGGGGAGAGGGGCGGGGTGAGGGGCTGAAGCGGAGTTGACTCCAGTCGCAGCCCAGCCCCTCACCCTAACCCTCTCACCGGAATACCGAGGAGAGGGAACAAGAAAATTAAAGCTTCTTCAACTGCGAAAACTCATCCAGCGTCACGGTCGTCAATTCGCCCCCTTCGCGTTCGATCACCAGCACGTCGCTGAAGACCTTATCGTCGGTGTTGCGGCGGAAGTGCAAGCTATGGCGGCGGCGTTCCTTACGCACGACCTTGCCGATCGTGGTGGTGTGCCACTTGCGAAAGCCGACCTTCACTTCGTGGTCGCACTGCACCCGGTCCCCGGGCTGCAACTC
The DNA here is from genome assembly GCF_024256385.1 of Anatilimnocola floriformis. Lineage (NCBI taxonomy): Bacteria > Pseudomonadati > Planctomycetota > Planctomycetia > Pirellulales > Pirellulaceae > Anatilimnocola > Anatilimnocola floriformis. The sequence continues at coordinate 1,177,059 of NZ_JAMLFW010000001.1, read as the reverse complement.
GGCAAACAACTCCAGCATTTCGGCTTGCGACATGGGCTCTTCCCGCGACACGGATTTCCTGAACGACGGACCTATTATACCGGCCAGCCGCTAGGTCCGGGAGGGCGTTCCGGCCGCGTTTTGCCCGGCTCAAGCCGCGGTTCGCTGCAGATACGTCTTCGCCGAATCAGCCATCGTCACCAAGGCCGCCCCCATCATGATGGCATCCTTGATCACCAGTCGACCGGCGCCACTCAGATACGGAAAACCATGCTGGGCGTCACCGAGAGCCGGCACCCAGCATTCGGGCGTCGTGATCAAGAATGAGAGGGTGACAAACGACATGGTGAAGACCAAAAAGCTTCCAACTGCCGCTACTTGTGGCAGCCATGGGTTCGTGCCGATCAGCAAGCCATAGATCACGATGACCGAGCCCAAGCCGTAAGCAAACACGTACGTGCCATTCTGTTCGTGCCACTCCCGATTGGCGGGCACGAGAGCCCCCTCCGGATTCTTGTGCGATTTGTAATTCGCCGGATCTTTCAACAAGAAGCTCATGAACGGGCTGTTGGCGACGAAAGGGATAATGCCGTCGGCTTCGTAGCGAAAAGCTTTCAAACCACCGATCCAAAGCAGTACCACCATCAAGCCGATGCGGGTGACGGTCAGGCCGATGCGATCGAGACGGGCGGCAGCTTCGAAAATGCGGCGAATGAACATGGGAGATTTCCTTTGTCTTCGGTGGTTCTGTTTGACAAAGGAAGTATCGGCGCGGCCCCGTCATTCGCGAATGGACGGAGGGGCGAATCTCATGGACAAATTGCTCCCGCCGCGAATTTCCGTCTCAAACTCCCGAAAGAACTTCGGCGAGACGCCCGTTTCCTGCTTGAACAATCGGCTGAAATAAAACTCGTCCTTAAAGCCGGTCTCGCGCGCGATTTCCTTTACCGGCCGCAGGGTGTGAAGCAGCTGCCATTTGGCATGCGTCAATAATCGCTCGCGAATCAAATCGGTCAACGTCTTGCCAAGCTGCTCGCTCACGCACCGGCCAAGAGTTTTCGGCGTGACGTGCAACAGCTCGGCGTAATCCTTGGGCGTATGCAACGTGCAGTAATGTTGCTCGATCAACTCGCGCAGCTGCGCAATCAGCGGATGCCGAAAACCGCGATCGTCAGGAGAACAAGCGAGCGACTGCTGCGTCTTCTGCCGCGTAGCGGCAATCAGCAAGAGCTTTAGCAACGACAAGGATGCGTCTTCATAGGCGGTCGCTTGCTCTCGCTGTTCCTGAGCGAGTTGCCGGAGCAAGTCAGCAACCTGCGGACGAGCGGTTTCGTTCAAAGCAACCAACGGCGGACCATACAAATCGTTGAACAGCGCGCCACTGCAACCGGTCTCGGCATGAAAGGTTTCGACGCAGAGAAAATTAGCGTGAAACTGAATCTCCGTCGCCTCCCACGCACTCCGTGCAGCAAACTTCAGTTGCTGATAAGGGACGAAGAACAGCAACTGACCAGCGGCAAACTCATAACTGCCAGAACTGACGGCGAACTTTCCTTCGCCGCCTTCGATCGACCAGATGCGAAAGCAATTGGTCCGCGGCGGTTCAAAATTCCGCTCACGAACCGAATGCTGCTGAATCGAAATGGCAGGCGCGCCGCTGCGCGGATCAAACCAGTGCGGCGCGGAATTTAATTTCGCTTTCGTCATCCAGCCATTCTACTGCACCAGCTGTTCGTTCTCTTCGGCTGCATGGACGGTAATCTGGCCGGCGTCCTCGAGCTTCCGCACAACGTCGACAATCTGTTGCTGCACGGCTTCCACTTCAGAGAGCTTTTTCGCGCCCAGGTATTCGATTTCTTCCTTGAGCGTTTGAGCAGCGCGCGTGGACAGGTTGCCGAGGACTTTTTGTTTGAGCTCGGGGCTGGCACCCTTGAGGGCCATAGCCCATTGCGAAGTTTCGACGTTCTTGAGGACCGATTGAATGTCCTTGTCGGTGAGCTTGCCGATGTCGTCGAAGACAAACATCAAGCGGCGGATCTCATCGACGAGCTCGGGATCTTCTTGCGAGAGGCTTTCGAGGAGCGAACGTTCGGTCGCGCGATCGGTAACGTTCAAGATCTCGGCCACGCTATTTACGCCGCCCGCTTTTTCGAACGATTGATTCATCAAGTTCGCCATTCGGCTCTCGAGGCCGCGTTCGACTTCGGAGATCACTTCCGGATTTGTTTGCCCCATGTGGGCAATGCGGCGAATGACTGACAGCTGCCGTTCGGCGGGCAAGCCTTTGAGAATTTCCGCGCCATACGCGCTCGGCAGGTGCGAGAGGATAAGGGCGATGGTCTGTGGATGCTCGTCCATGATGAACGTGAGCAAGTTCTGCGGGTCGACTTTTTTCAGAAAGCCGAACGGTAATGACTGAATTGACTGACGCACATTTTCGAGCGTCTTGCCGGCCTGGTCGCCGAGGGCTTTGGAGACGAGCTGCGAAGCAAACTCGAGACCGCCGCCGGCCACACCGAGCGCGGCGGGGTTCACGCCGGCAAATTCTTGAATGACGGTTTCCTGCTCGGTCCCCGACAGTCTGCCGAGCTTGGCGATTTCGATCGAGACCACTTCGACTTGCTTGGGCGTGAGCTTGGCGAGGAGCGCAGCGGCGTCTTCCTCGGGGAGACTCATCAGCAGAACAGCAGCTTTTCGCAGATCGGACATTTTGATCTATCCCAACAATTCGGCTCGCAAACCGGGCGCAGGCGCGGAGTATCGTTGGCCGCAACGAAACGGTCTAGGGCAAAATTGCTAGCAACGGCCAATTCAAGTGCAGTGGGCGAATCCAGTGGCGTCCGCTATTCTCCTGCTACTTTCTACGCACTCCTCTCTACTTTCCTTTCCCTGGGATGGCTGGAGAAAAAGGAGGGTAGAGAGGGGTGAGTAGAAAGTAGATTTTTGTAGGGAAGTATGGAAACTTCATTACACCGCCAACTGAAAGCTCTTTACGCCGGCGAGCACGCCGCGAGTGAGCAAGAGTCGCGGAAGTTCGCGGGCTATCGAATCGATGTCGTTCGTGGCGACGAACTCGTCGAGATTCAGCACGGCTCGCTCGGCGCCATTCGGAACAAAGTGGCCAAGCTGCTGGAAAAGCATCCGGTCCGCGTGGTGAAGCCGCTGATCGCCCGCAAGACGCTGATCAAACTCGAAGGCGAGGACGGCGGCGAAATCAGCCGGCGACTCAGCCCCAAGCGCGCGACCGTTCTCGATCTGTTTCACGAGCTGGTTTATTTCGGCTCGGTCTTTCCGCACCCGCGGCTGACGCTTGAAGTGCCGCTCGTCACCGTCGAAGAACGCCGTATTCCCGGCCACGGCAAGCGGCGTCGCTGGCGGCGAGACGATCACGTCACCTACGACCTGAGCATGGTCGACGTCGTCAGCACGCATATCTTTCAAACCAACGGCGACCTGCTCGCGCTCTTGCCAAACGATCTGCCGCAACCATTTCACACGGGCGATCTCGCTCAGGCAATGCAGATTCAACGCTGGATCGCGCAGCGAATTGCTTACTGCTTGCGTAAGACCGGCGGCGCAAACATGGTCGGCAAAATCGGTAATGCGCTGACGTATGAACTGGTGCGGTCACCGCTGCCGCGCAAGGTTCGCAAGACCAGGACTCGCAAGTCAAAAGCTTCTTAGTCCGCAAAGTTCCACTCGGCTGGCAGTTCTGCCCCGCAGACCTCACAATGCAGCCAATGATCTTTCACGACGTTCGTCGCGCGGCAACTGGGGCAACGTCGGAAGATGAGCGCATTCGTGAAGTTCTGCGGATGCTGGATGCCGGTGCTTTGCAGGGCGTGTTGGACTGCGAACCAAGAGGCAGGTTCAGGACAAAAGCCGGTGGATTGGTTCGAGATTTCGGTGATCACCAGCGGTTGGCCATGCTTGTTCAGTGCGAGCGTCAATTCTCCTGCCGAATTCACCGGCTCACCTCGCGCACAGGCGATGTGCTCGCTGTGGCGATCAGCGACTAGGATTGCAGCCCCCTGAACGACAAAGGTGACGGTCAGCGAATCCGCCGAGCCTGCGTTGTGCCGTCCCGGTTTGAAGGACGGAAAGTATTGTCGCCAGAGTTGCAGCGCGCTCGCAGCCGAACCGAGCGACTGGCGGGGCGACTCCGCCGTTGCGAGGCGGGCGAGATCGGCGGGCCCGACATAGTAATACAACCGCAGCCGCTCGGCGATTTTTGCGACGTGGGGCCGATTGGATTTTCGCGCCGCGTCGATCAACGAGCGCGGACTTCCCGGCATCCCCAACACGCGCGCCATCAGGCAACCGCCCATGGACGGATTCGGGTCGTTGTTGCCGAGGGAATATAGTTCGTTCGCCAACTCCGGCGTCAAAGTCGGGCGCGATTTCACGAAGTCGCAGAAGGCACCCCAGCGATAGTGCTCGGTGTTGCGATCGTCGCTTTCTTCCCAAACAGTTTTGATGCGGGCGAGGATTTCGTCATTGACTACGCCCGCTGCAAACCAAGCAGGCGTAAAGCCGAGTTGTTCCGCAAATGGATCCATGCGGACATTGTACTGGTGGTTAAAAAAAAACGCTCGCGACCGAAATCGCGAGCGTCTTAGGTTTTTCTAACTGGAACGTCCATTCATCGACCGCGGAGCGGATCGACGACTAGGCCTTGGCTCGGGTGCGTGACTCACGCAGACCGCGGCTGAGGATGTCGCGGAGCAGCGGCGAGTAATCTTCGTAGCGGGCCGTTTCGGGCGAACCGGCCGCGTATTGGAAGATGGCGTCGCGCGGCTTTTTGCCGAGGGCAATCAAGGTCGAGCTGACCGTGCCGCGTTCCTTGCCTGCCACCACCATGCCGGGCCGATCAGGGCTGGCTGGGGGACGGGCAAAGGCTTTGCTGGCAACCGCCAGGAACTTCACCGCCGAGTCGAGCGTCTGAAGAGTGAGGAGCCGGCGAGCGAGCTTTTGGCGTTCGTCGCGCGGATCGTTCACATCGTAGCTCGAGATGATGTTCAGACCTTCTTGCAGTTCATCCACTTCCGGGTCTTCACTACCGTGTACCACCCAGCCAGATTCGGCGTCGGCGATGACAAAGTTGACCCCTTCGTATTTACCGGAGAGAAGTTCTTCCATCGCGAGGTCGACAGCCTGACGGGCCGAGTTCACGCGGAGAAGTTCTTTGCAGAGCAGGCCGCGGGAGCGCGGGCCTAAGGTGGCAAGAGCCTTCGGTCGGTTGCAAGCACCGACAAACAGGCCGTTCTGATTCACACCCAGCCACGTGCCACCGTGACGAGCGTCTACGCCCGACAACACTCGCGGCTTGCCGGGCTGAATTGCCGGGACCAGCGAGGGTCGGTCGTATGCTTCCTCTCGGTTCGCGGCGACCAAAATGGGCGCCTCCGGTACCGAGCGGTATTGAATAGCGAGCAGACACATAAGTCTTTATCCATATGTGGGTTGCGTTTCCCAGTGACCATTCCACGTCGGGCTACTGGTTCCGTTTCCGTCGTTGCTAATGTAACGGCTCACGGATCAAAAGGACACCCTCTAACGGGTGATGATCGAGAAAAGATTCACAACCGGGCAAATCGGCGGTGAACACCTCAAGGCGAGAGAGGAAGGGCTTCGCTAGGCAGCTCCAGTCTAGTGTAAGGCTATTTACGTCAATCACTTGCAGCGATCGAATCACGACGGCTGATGACGCTTAGGGTGGGAAGTTCGGCACGACAAACTGTCCTTCAGCGTGGTTTACATTCCATTTAGAAAGACATGGGTAAGTGCAATTGGGTTCTGGGAAACTTAGTCAAATGGCGAACTGATTCGACAAGTTTCCCACCGCCCTGAATCCGGAACTCGGGGTACCCCGAATTGACGCCAGCGTGGCTCACGTCAAATTTAGGGCTGCAAATTTACCCAACCGAACTCTGCTTATTCTACGCAGCACCTCTCCCTTGAGTTGAAGGATTTTCCATGGCTGACTTCTCTGCGGCAAACCCTGTCAAAATTGCGATCGTCGGCGCAGGGGCCGTGAGCGACTACCACCACGTCCCTGGCATTCGGATCGATCCGCGCGCCAAACTCGTTGCCGTTTGCGACGCCAGCACCGAGCTCCTTGAGAAACGGAAGAAGGACTGGGGCATCGAAAAAGTAACCACCGACTTCGAAGCCCTCTGCGCCGATCCGGGCGTCGATGCCATCATCATTGCCACGCCGAACGATACTCACCGGGCGATCACCCTGGCTGCGGCCAAGCATGGCAAGCATGTGATGTGCGAAAAGCCGCTGGGCCTCACCGCCCAGGAAGTGCGCGACATGTATCATGCCTGCCGCGACGCCAAAGTAGTACACATGACGGCGTTCACTTATCGCTTCGCTCCCTCGATGCGGTACATGAAGCATCTCGCCGCCAGCGGCAAGCTCGGCGAACTCCGGCACTTTCGTAGCCAACGATTTCTCGACTGGCCGGAAACGAGTTGGGGCTGGCGGCAATACAAAGCTCGCGCCGGCGCTGGCGATCTCTTCGATATGACGATCCACCGCATCGACTTCGCCCTCGACCTGCTCGGCCCGGTGAAGACGCTCAGCGGCGCCGTTGCTCGCTTTGTCCCTCGCACCAAGACCGTCGATGGCAAAGACTGTGCGCCGTCGGAAGTCGATGACTGGTCGTGCATCCTCGGCGAATTCGCCAGCGGCGCGACCGGCGTGTGGGAAGGGACGACGCTCGCCAAGGGCTACGGCTTCAAGGGCTTCGGCCACGAATGGGCCGAAATCAACGGCAGCGAGTACTCCGTCGTTTATCGCCTCCACATGCCGAACCAACTGATGATGGGCAAAACCGGCCAGGACCTGGCTCCCGTCGATGTCCCCGCCGAGTTCCTCGTTCCCGCCGGCAGCCCGCGCAAGGCGAACGAAGGGGAACCGGCCACGGTCTTCCGCTACGACCTCGTCTGGGAATTCGTCGACGCCATCGTCAACAAGCGCGAAGCCGTCCCGAGCTTCTACGACGGCTTAGCCGCTCAGGTCATCGCCGATGCCACGCTGCAATCGCACGCCGAACGCCGGTGGATCGATATCCCAAACGAACCTCGCTAAGAAGAATCCCCATGCCAAGCTACGAAGCCAACCATCTCTCCGTAGCCTATCGCAGCCACAACGAAGATCGGTGCGCGATCATTCATGATGAATCGCGAACAGTTATCGTCGTCGCCGACGGGGCAGGGGGGAGTGGCAGTGGTGAGCGGGCCGCAGAGCGTGTGATCGCAGAGGTGCGCGAGCACTATCGCCAGCTCACCACGTCGGCCGATTGGGACCAGCTGCTCACGCAGATCGATTATCGACTCGGCGCCGGCGAATCCACAGCAGTTGTCGTCGACATTCGACAGGACGGCATCTGCGGAGCCAGCGTCGGCGACAGCGTGGCCTGGCTATGGCAAGACGATGAACTGCGCGAGCTAACGCAGGACCAAATCCGCAAACCGTTGCTGGGAAGTGGTGAAGCCCAGCCGCAAGGCTTTGAGCATTCATCACTCGATGGCATGCTGATTGTCGCGAGTGATGGTTTGGGTAACTATCTGAAACGAGACGTGCTGACTCGAACGATTTCGCAGGCCGATTTCTACGAGATCCCGCGCCGGCTGATCGAGCTCGTGCGACTTCCCTCGGGCGAATATTGGGACGATACGACGGTTGTCGTTTGTCGATTGCAACCCCGCCGTCGGTCGCGGCAGCGCTATGAGATTGAGTAAGTCACTCGATCGTAGGACGGCGATCAAATCCCTTCCACACGCACTCGGTGCCAGCCGTTGTAGAGATAGCCTTTGAGATTCCACTGGCCTTGCTCGGCGGGGGAACTTTCGAGGCCGTTGATCAACGGCCGAACGCGGGCGAGGAGCGTTTGTTTGCCGGGGAGGATGTTCACGGCTGCGCCCCACAGCCGCCAGCTCATGCTGTTGATCGGGCTGCTGATTTCGGCGAAGGTCCAGGTGCGGCCGTTGTTCGCTGAGACTTCCACGGCAGCGATGCCGCCTTTGACGACGCCTTGCGGCAGGGCATAGCCGCGGATGTATTGAAACCCAGGCTTCAATTTCGCGCCGTTCGCCAGGCCGATCGCCACGTTGAATGGAAACTCATAAATCGGATTGGCCTTGGCCGCTTCTTCTTTGTCGTCGGTCTGAATAACTTTGTACGCCTCGGCCAAGTAGTGATTGGGCGAAGGCTTATCGCTGACGATGATCTTGGCGAGCCATTTCACGCTGCGAGCACCGATGTAACCCGGCACGATGAGCCGCAGCGGAGCCCCATGCTCAGGTGTTAGCGGCTTGTCGTTCATCGTGTGCGTGAGGAGCGACGGCAGGTTGTCGCCGTTCTTAGCGAGGGCCTTTTCGAGCGGAATCGAGCCGCCGAAGGGAGCTTCGCTGCCATCCTTTTCCTTGATCGGGTCGAGCCCTTCGAGCCAGATGTGCTTCGCGCCGGGTTGCAGTTCTGCCGCGGCGAGCACTTCAGACAGGAGAGCGCCCATCCAGTTGGCATGGCCGATCGCGCCGGCGTCCCACTGCACGCCGGCGACCTTTTTGATCGCGCTCAGTTCCTGCCGACGATTGCCGGCGCAGGTCAACGTCGCGCCGATCTTGTGCGTATCAAACTTGTCCTTGAGCTCGGCGACGCTGAACTCAAGTTCGCGATTGACCAGGCCCGAGATCTTCACGCGAAAAGAATCGGCATCGACCTTTGGCACCGCACCGTGGCTGCGCACATAGAACTGCTCGACCGGCGTGACATACGACTTCACGAGCTCGGCCATCTCCGGCTCGGCGTTGAAGGGGGCTTCCTGCCGCACGATGAGTGGCGGCGGGGGCTCGGCAGGTTTCTTCTCTTGAGCGAGAAGATTGCTGCCCAGATAAGCAGCCGAACCAACCGCCGCGGCTTGCGCGAGCCAACGGCGACGAGTGGACTTCGAGGCGATTGCCGTATCAACGATGTCAGTCATGGAGCGATCTCGGCGCTGGTGTGATGAACAGTGACGAACCGGAGACAGCTCGTCAGTTTACACCGAGAGTCAATCAGAAGCGCAACGCCCTCGCGTAAGACGGACCATCGGTCCGCCTCAAGAAGCAGTTACCACGCCAAACTGCCGCAGTGGCAGTTCCAGGTCGGACCAGTGGTCCGCCCTACTCCATCTACCGCGGCGCGTGCGTATCGGAATAGAACCGAGCCCGAACGGCTTCGGGATATTGATTCATAAATTCCCGCGGCCGGCCACCGACCACTTCGGGACCCATGTCGCGATCGGAGTAAGGGTCGTGCACGCTGGCCCGCACCCGCTGTTCCATGCTCGGACCGGGGTGAAAAAAGTTCCACTTCGAGGCAGCCCAGCGGTTCCCCGCGCAGCCGACGCTCGGCAGCAGCAACACGGCAAGCAACATCAACACATAAGGCCAACGCATGTTTCGTTCCTTCATTCAGTGCCAGGCGGGCGGCGGATTATAGGGAACCACCGAATTCCACCCAAGGCAGATTGGAAGTCGTCGCTGATAGCATCGGCCCCGCTGGCGCGGGGCCTTGAATGCATCGCCAGAATTCAGCCTGGGTAAGTGCCGGCAGTACGCAACCACCCCGAAATCAGTTCGCCCAACTCGCCCTTGCCACGCTCGAAACCGCTGTTCAGATGCTGAGCCCAGCAGCCCCGCAAGCCCCCCCCTTCAGAGGATCTCAACATTGCAAGCAATACCGATTTTGAAATCTCGCAGCCCTTTGCAGCATAAGGAGTTGCGCGATTTGAGGACCAAAATCGTATTGCACTTTATTGCATGAATCGCGCGGCCATCACCATTGGAAAGTGAACTACTCACACGACCTGTTCACCGTCAGTCGAATACCGTCGCAAGAAATAGCCAATCAACACCTGCCGCCAACCGTCAGGCGTTTTTCCAACAACCAAGCTGCCAAAGAGCGACTGCAATAATATTCATTTGTCCACTATTTGTCAAGGCGGTGGTGGTCGACAAAGTGGACCTGTTTTCGATTGGCATGGGAAGTGCCTAATAAATCTGCTGAACCTCTGTCTCATTCGGCCACGCTTTCGGCCGCACCATTCGATCAACTTGCTCCAGTGGCCAGAAAAATCGATCGACCAAAGCCCCACGATAGCCATAGTGGCCCGAGCCAGAGTTGAGTCCCCAATATGGAATCCCTTTGGGGTTCGGCTCGACCAGCGCCAGATAGCTCCCCACGTACAGCGCCGGCAGGAGTAGCACGATGGTGACGACCAGGGATGCGCGAGATTCGCGTTTCATGGTCAAAGCGACTCCCCGCGCGCTTTCAATCGCAGAAGAAATTCGTCCCAGCTCAGCTCCCTTGCCGCGCGCCTTGCCATCGTACCATCTGGGTCATACAGCAAACTAAGCAATTCTGCGTCGCACTTGGCGAACCACTCGCGCCAGCGCGCTGCGTCCGTCCCGAAATCCTCGCCGGTGAGCTTCACAAGAAAAGCACGCTCGTCTTCGGCATTGATAGGCCCCCACTCAGGAGTTGGCCATGTGCTTGGATCGTCGAATTCCCCAGCAATAATTGCGATGGCTAATTCGTGCGGAGAGGTTCGCATCGTCTACTCCCGCTCTCTGGCAGCTGCGGCAGCTCGTGGACTAGGAACGTTTGGCCGGTGAGGAATTGGGGGTTCATGTCACGACACCCTACCAAACTTGACGAGCCCGGGCGAAGCAATTTAACCGTTTTTCGCAGGTCCATTTAATCGACCATTACCGTCAAGGCCAGCGCTCTCCCATTCAACGCAGAACGTGGTCGCAGTGCAGCACAGCCTGGCTGACGCCGCGGGTTAGGAAGGGAGGGCCGAAATCAAAACAGTCGCCGAACCGCTCGGCGAAAGATTGGTCGCCACACTCGCCGGCACGAGGATCGTTTGGCCACGCTTCAACGGAGCACCCGCTGCATCACCTTCGATCGCAACTTCCCCCTCAAGCACGCAAATCAAATAGCACCGGCCATCGCCACCGATCGCTTGGGGTTGCGACAGCTGCCAGCGCGAGAGCTCGAATTTGTCGCAACGGACCAACTCTTCTTTGCGAACGCCAGATTCCTCCACCACCCGAGGCCGTTGCGGATTGACCGGCCCGATTTGATAATCGATGGCATCCAGGCTTTGCTGAATGTGAAGCGGCCGTTCCTTACCGTCGGCGCCAACACGCTTCCAATCATACAGGCGAAAGGTCGTGTCGCTGGCTTGCTGGATTTCGGCAATGACGATGCCCGCGCCGAGCGCGTGCACGACGCCGGCGGGAATGAAAATGCAATCGCCGACTTTGGGTTCGATCTTGTGCAGACACAGTTCACTCGTACCGCGAATCACTTCGCGTTCGAGCGCAGGTCGATCGAAGCCGCGCTTCAGTCCGGCATAGACCACGCTCCCGGGTTCGGCATGCAGCACGACCCAGGCTTCGGTCTTGCCCAGGTCGGGCGGCGTGAGTTTCGCACCACCGGCATCATCGGGATGCACCTGCACGCTGAGTACTTTTTGCGCATCCAGCAGTTTAAAGAGCAGCGGAAAGCGTGCCTGCGGCGAACCCGGCTGCGGAGCATGCCGGCCCAGCAGTTCCGCGCCGCGCTCGGTCACCAGTTGGTGCAGCGTGGTTCCCGCCAGCGGTCCCGCCGCCACCACACTTTGCCCCGAGGCATGGTCGGCGACTTCCCAGCTCTCGGCATAGTCGTCGCCGGGCGGAAGCTGCTTTCCCAGCACGTCGGCCAGTCGTCGTCCGCCCCACAAATAACGCTTGTAAAGAGGCTCAAAACGAAAAGGATATAGAGGAGTCATCGACTTAACTTCCTATCCGAAAATGCCCCATTCATAAAGTTACCGCGACCACTGGGCTTGCCCCAGTGGAGCGCTCACTGGCAGACTACCTTGCCCTCACAAGTAGCTGAGCAGTGATCGCCCCACCGGCACAAGGCCGGTGGTCGCGAACTTACTAATCGGGTGGCTCTTTTCGGCAGTTGTGACAATTTGTTCGGCCAAGTATTATAGAAAATCGATTCGGCGGGGGATGCCCAGGTGCTTCACCCGCCAATCAACCGACGGAGCAGTTCCGTCGCCGTCCTTCGGGACGAAGTTCTCCCGCCTGTGGTCGTGCGTGCTGCGATGAGCACGCCAGCGATGCACCGCGGCGACCTTCCCGCCGGATTTTGGACCGGACTTGGGGAAGGCTCGACCCATCCATTTCGCCGCACACCTTCCACTCACCACAGCGCCCACCATTCGGAGCCGACCATGGCCAAGCAGCCTCAAGATGATCTGTTCGAAGGAGGCAGCATGTCCTTCGGGGAACACCTCGAAGAACTGCGCGTCTGTCTGTTTCGGTCGCTCTTCGGCGTGGTCATTGGCTGCTTAATCGGTTTGTATGCAGCCGAGCGCGTGGTCCGATTTTTCGAACAGCCGCTCGAAACCGCCCTCACCGAACATTACCTGGCGCGGGCGCTGGTCGATGTCGCTGGCGACTTCAATGGCAATGTGCCCTATGAATACGAGCAGACAATCCTGCAAGGCAAGCTCGTTCCGGAAAAGGTAAATGTCGAACCCGCCCAAATCGCCAGCGCACTGCGACTGTCGTATCCAGGGCTCCTCGGCGATTCGCCGTTGTCTCCCAGCGCTTTCATCCGCGATGACTTTGCCGCGGAAGGAAAAGACATCGCGTTTGCCACGCTACTCAGCGGCCAGGAGAAGAAAACAACTCCCTCGCCAGCGCGGCGCGTATGGCAAATGCTCAGCGACGACGATCACGCGGCCATCCAAAAAATCGCGGAAGCCAAAGCCGAGAAGCTGGCCGATGTGAAACTCACGGCCATCTTCAACGAGTTGCTGGCCAAGCCCGAGTTGCATCAGTCGGCCGAGTTCGCCGCGCTCTCGGGCACCAACCACGCAGCCGTCGTCGCGCTACGCGAGCAGTTGAAGAAGGGGCCCGACGCAGAAGCCACGCGCCGCCTCAACAAAATGCTCGTCACCGAAGCCTTCAACAGTTACCTCCGCACGCCGCGCGTCAACCTCGTGCAGTTCTACAACTGGAAACCGGTGAAAGTCCGCTTTCAGGTCCTCAACGCTCAAGAAGCGTTCATGATCTACCTCAAAGCCGCAATGATCACCGGCGTTGTGATCGCCGCGCCTTGGATCTTTTATCAGGTCTGGATCTTCGTCGCCGCCGGTTTGTATCCGCACGAGAAGAACCAGGTGTTCATTTATCTGCCGATCAGTTTGTTGCTCTTCTTCGCCGGCGCGTCGCTCGCCTTCGGCTTTGTGTTTCAGCCGGTGTTGAACTTCCTGTTCCAATTCAATCAAGGCTTGAATGCCGAGTTCGATCCCCGCATCGGCGAGTGGTTGAGCTTTGTGCTCATCCTGCCGCTCGGTTTCGGCATCAGCTTTCAGTTGCCGCTGGTGATGCTCTTCATCAACCGCATCGGTCTGGTGAGCGTCGAGCTATATCTGCAGCAATGGCGAATGGCGATTCTCATTATCTTCGTCGTGGCGATGGTCCTCACGCCCGCCGATCCGGTGAGCATGCTCCTCATGGCCATCCCGTTGTGCGGACTTTATGTTTTGGGCATTGCGATGTGCTTGTGGATGCCGCGCAATCGCAATCCGTTTAATCAGATGTATGAACCAAGTGCGTAATTGGAACGTTCATGAAGAACTTTGATTTCCCCAATTTTGTCCTCGAAACTCCGGAAGATTGGTTCGACGTCACTGCCGACCTCGACCCGGGCTCGCCGCCGACGTTCATGGCCGATGACGGCCTCGGCGAACTGCAAGTGAGCATCGAAAAGATCCCCGGCGGCAAGGGCGTGCAATTCACCCCTGAACAACTCCGCGGCATGCTCAACGAGTTTGCCAAGGGGCACGACCTGGGCTCGCCGAACAACTTGTCCTCGGCCGAAACGCCGCGGTCGCTGCTCGCTGCCAACTTTGTGTGGAACGACGATTTTCTGCGCGTGTGGTATGTCTCCGAACCCGATCAACTCGCGTTCATTACCTACACCTGCGAAAAAAACGCGACCTTCGCCAACGAACTGCAGATAGTAGAAACCATCATTCGCTCGCTCCGCTTCAAATAGCCCTATTGTCGACCCATTGTCGACTTTCGCTCCGCGAAAGTTAAACGGACGCGATCAACCAACACCGCAGGAACGAGCCCTGCGAAGTTCCGGCTTCGGCGCGCACCCGCCACGCCTCATGCGTCTTCAAAAAGACACACCCGCTCGCGGGAGCGAAAGCCGACAATCTGCTACAGTGCCGCTACTGTAACCCGCAACTCTCTCTAGCGAGCCGCCCATGAATGCCCGCACGCTCAAGGACAAACTCCTCCGTGGCGACACCGTCTACGGCACGATGATTCAGCACGCGACGAATCCCGGCATCGTCGATCTCATTCCACCGAACTCGCTCGACTTCGTCATTTGCACGGCAGAGCACAACGCGCTCGACCTCGCCGATTTTCTGCCGCTGCGATACGCCCTCGCGGCGAAAGGAATTGCCTGCCTCGCGCGCACACACAGTCGCGAGCCCGACGATGTCTCGAAAGTCTGCGACAGTTTCGACGGCGTGGTGGTGCCTTATGTCGAAGACGTCGAACATGCCAAGCGGCTCGCGGCAGCCGCGGTCTATCGGCCTTTGAAAGGCGTCGCGCTCGAGCGTGTGCTCAAAGAAAACAAATGGCCGAGCGAGAAGACGAAGAAGTATTGCTTCGAGGAGCGCTGCGCCGACACGCTGTTCATCCCGATGATCGAATCGGTGCAAGCCGTGGAAAATCTCGAAGCCATCTGCTCCATCCCCGGCGTGAACGCGCTGTTCGTCGGCCCGAACGACATGACCACGAACATGGGAATTCCCAATGAGTATGACCATCCCGATTTCATCAAAATAATGCAGCGCATCATCGACACCGGCGCCCGTCATCACATCGCCGCCGGCAGTTGGTTCGGCAAAGTGGAACAGCAACAGCGGACACTCAAACAGGGCGCCCGCCTGGTCGTCTACGCCAGCGAATCGGCGATGATGCACGACGCGATGGCCGAAGCCTTCGGCAAAATGCGGCGCGGCTAATTGAGTCAACAAGTAGGACGGACCATTGGTCCGTGCCAGAAGCAGGTACCAAGCCCACTTCTTCATTCCAACTGCCAAAGCGCAACTCTCGCTGCTCGGGACGGACCAATCGTCCGTCCTACTTACAGCGGGCCCGAGGCGGGCGCGTCGAAGACAAACTTGCTGATGAACGGGCAGTTGCCGGGCCGGTGTTCGTGCTGCAGCACCCACATGCTAACCTGGCCGAACGTGCCGTGGCCGCCGCCGGGACGCAGGTCTTCGTCGTTGATGCCGAAGTGATCGACCAGCAGAAAGCTGAGCGTGGCCCGCCAGCGGCGGGTGTCGGCGTTCGCGTCAAATTCCTTCAGCGAAACGAAGCCACCCTTCATGCCGCCGATCACGGCCTTCAGATTCATTTCCTCTGCCGTGAAGGGAAACGACGGCAATTCGAATTGAACCGACTTTTTGGCAACGGCCAAGTCGTGATAATCGCACACCTTGCGAGTGCGAATGCCCGCCTGCAGCACGTTGGAAATCTGCGACTCCAAATCCTGCAGCTGCCTCTTGAATGAATCCGACGCCACCAGGGCCTGAGTAATCTTATCGTTGGGAGGGAAGAACTTGTCTTGAACTGCCTGGTTATTGAAGAAGCGGTTGGCCATGTCGAGCCCCAGGCCGCGACCCGCGCCACCCAGTTCGATCTTCATCGCGAGTTGCAACTCGCTCGCTTCCATCGTGCGCGCTTTGAGCAACAATCCTTGCGCGAGCAGCGGCAGCGGCTTCGTCAGGTTGATCGGTTCACGCCGCGTGTTGTCGAGATCGTCTTCGTTGCGGTTGTGATCCTGCCGCGAGATGGGAAACGAGTCTTTCTCATTAAAGACGACCACCTGAAACGGCCCGAAGGGATCGAGCGGCGGAATCGGCAGATCGTTCGGCGGAATCTCTCTTCCTTTCTGGCGAACGAGCGCGGTGTCGAGAGCTTTGATCGTCCTTCTGCCGACAATGTTGTCGGGAGTCGTCTGCCGCAATTCGGTATTGAGAATCATCGGCGGCCCGAGCTTGAACTGCCGCACCACTTCGGCGGTCTTCGGGCCATATTCCTCGTTGGCTTCTTCGAGGCCGAACTTGGGACTCGACATCAGTCGTCGCAGCGCTTTCTGGATGAGCGCGATGTGCGGGCCGCGATTGTTCACGCCACGCCGATTGGGCGGTTCGTCGGCGACAATGTGCGCGCTGTCTTTAATTTCGCAAGCCTTGAGCGAGTCACTGTTTTTGAACAGATCCGATTCCAAAGTCATGGCAGGTCCTAGCAGCCGAGAGAAAACCAGAGCAGCGAATCAACGGGCAGGCTCGCCGATGGGGTGAAGATAAGGGCCCGGCGAGAAGATTACAATTCTGAGAACATGAAAGCGATCCTTCACAGCATCGAACCACACACGACGCGCGGCGATTGGCAATCGTTTGTCGACAACCCTAGTGTTGACCCGTGGGATGCTCACGGCTCGTTTACCTTGAGAATTGGCTCCGAGGGCTCACTAGGCGCCGACCTTTTTGACGTGAATGTGTCGACATCAGCTGCAGCCGGTCGGGCTCGTGGCAAGGCTCGCTATTTCCGCGGCATCCTCGTCGAACAGTTCACTGCAGAAGTCGTCGAGCGCACGCTTCGCGAGTACGTCGAGGGACTCAAAGGCAACGATTGGCAGCAGATCCTCGATCAACTGCGTAAGGTAATGCACTGGGAATACGAAGGCATGTACCCACCGCACTAAACTACGAAACCACCATGGCTAACGAACTCACTTATCCCATGCTTCCTTGTGGCGATATCGACGAAGCGATCGCCTTCTACGAAGCGTTGGGTTTTAAAAAGACCTACCGCCAGCTGCGGCCAAATCCTTGCGCAGTCATTCAGCGCGAGGACTGGCAAATGCATTTGTTCGGCATGCCCAATTTCAATCCCGCCGATTCGTACGGCAGTGTGATCGTCGTCGTTCCTGATCCAGATGCCTTGTATCAGGCATTCGTCGCCGGCCTGCGTGCCAAGTTCGGCAAGTTGCCTGCTGCCGGCATTCCACGCATCCTGCGGCCGCGAAAAAAGTTCGGCACGGTGTCCGGCTTCAGCGTGGTCGACGTCGGCGGCAACTGGCTGCGGATCTACAAACTAGGAGCAACCGACGAGGCAGCGGAGGCTGAAGAGTCGAGCGAAGTCGACGGCCTGACGCATTTCATCAACGTCGCCGCCCGCCTGGCAGATGCCGCTGGCGATGAGAAAAAAGCGATTCGAACATTGGAATCGGGACTGAAAAAATATCCGGCTGCCGAGCCGATGGAGATCGCTCGCGCGCTGCTTTATCACGCCGAACTGGCCGTGCGATTGAACCGAAAAAAGGTCGCCGAGGAATCGCTGGAGAGAGTTGTCGGGTTGAAATTGAGTAAGTCAGAACGGAAATGTCTGGCCGAGGAAATTAAGCACGTGGAGACGTTAATCAGCGAGGCCTAGCATCGGACTTTCGCCCAGCACGGTTGCAGATGATAATAGTCACCCATGTGGCCACAATCCGAACCAACGCAAGAACTTCTCGCCGGCGCTAAGCAGGGCGATTCCGCTGCCGTGAATAACCTGATGGACCGCCATCGGGATTCGCTGCGGCGGATGGTGCAGATGCGCCTCGATCACAAGGTGCAGCGGCGCGTCGACGTGAGCGACGTCGTGCAGGATGTGCTCGTCGAAGCCAATCGTCGGCTGCAGGATTACATCGCCAATCCGGTGATGCCGTTCCATCTGTGGCTGCGGCAGATCGCCCAGGACCGCATCATCGATGCCCATCGCCGGCACCGCGGTTCGGCCAAGCGGAGCGTCGACAGAGAACAGCCGATGCTCGTCGCCGGCGCCGACGATCACAGCACGATGCAACTCGCCGCGCAGCTGTGCGATCCGCAGATGACGCCCGGCGCGGCGGCCACCCAAAAAGAAATGGTGCAAGCCGTGGAACTGGCGATCACCAAGCTCGACGACGTCGACTGCGAAATCATCATCATGCGGCACTTCGAGCAGCTCTCGAATCAGGAAATCGCGCAGGCCCTCGGCCTGACCGAACCTGCGGCAAGCATGCGGTACCTGCGGGCGATCAAACGACTGCGAGCGCTGCTGAATGAGGGAGCTGATTCTTCCTAGTAGCTGAGTTCGCCAGAATTCAGACGCACTGGTTAAACGCAACCATCTGAATTCTGGCGAATTCAGCTACTTTGCCATTCGCTTCCCTGGCTTACGCCGCGGGCTGTGACCATCCACAATGATTCAACCTTCTCCCGATGCCGCGAGTCAGCACGAAGAGCAACTCGCTCTGCTCGTCAGCGATCTCGCAGATCGGGCGCAGCGGGGCGAGCACGTCAATCTCGAAGAGCAGTGCCGTAGCCATCCGCAGTTTGCTGCCGATCTGCGCGAGCTGTGGGGCGCGATCATGGTCGCGCAGGTCGCCGGCAAGAGCAGCAGCATCGCCGATACGTTGCCGCCAGTCACCAGTGATACCGCGAGTGGTTCGCTCGAACTGCCGATGCATCTCGGCGACTATGTTTTGCAAGAAGAACTAGGCCGCGGCGGCATGGGCGTGGTCTTTCGCGCGCGGCAAGAGAGCCTCGGCCGCGAAGTCGCCATCAAGATGATCCTCCGGGGCGAACTTGCCCGGCAAGCCGAACGCGAACGCTTTCAAGCCGAAGCCCAGGCCGCCGCCAAGCTTGATCATCCGGGCATCGTGCCGGTGTACGAAGTGGGCGAGATCAACGGTCGGCCCTACTTCAGCATGAAGTTCATTCGCGGCACCACGCTCGCGCAGCGACTCGCCGAAGGACCAATGCCTTCACGCGAAGCAGCCAAACTGCTCGTGACCGTGGCGCGGGCTATTCATTTCGCGCATGAAAAGGGCGTGCTCCATCGCGACCTGAAACCCTCGAACATTCTGATCGATGAGCAAGGCCAACCGCACGTCACCGACTTCGGCCTGGCCAAACAAATCAGCGATGAACCGAGCCTGACCAAGACGGGCGCAATCCTCGGCACACCGGCCTACATGGCGCCCGAACAAGCGGCCGGCAACCGCGGCCAGGTCGGCCCGCAAAGTGATGTCTATAGCCTCGGCGTGGTCCTTTATCACATGCTCACCGGCCGGCCGCCCTTTCAAGGAGCGTCGCCGGTCGAGACGGTGTTGATGGTGCTCGAGCAGGATCCGGTGCCGCCGCGGATGCTCAATCAGCACGCCGATCGCGATCTGGAAATGATCTGCCTCCGCTGCCTGCAAAAGCCCACCGATCTGCGTTATGCAACCGCAGCCGGCCTCGCGCGCGATCTCGACGCGTTCCTCAACGACGAAAGCATCAGCGCCCGCAGCGGGCGATTTGCGCAGGTCCTTGCTGGCTGGATGCGCGAAACGCACAACGCCGCCGTGCTCGAAAACTGGGGCCTGCTCTGGATGTGGCACAGCCTGGTGCTGTTCTCCGTTTGCAGCCTGACGAACGTGCTGTTCTTGTGGGGCTATCGCAAGCCGGAAGATCGCTTGATTTACTTTCTGCTGTGGACCGCGGGCCTCGGCACGTGGGCAGCGGTCTTCTGGGCGCTGCGTCGCCGCATGGGACCGGTGACGTTCGTCGAACGGCAAATCGCGCACGTGTGGGCCGGCAGCATGATCAGCATCGGCTTGCTCTTTCCGCTGGAGTACTGGCTGGGCCTCGGCGTGCTCGAACTCTCGCCCATGCTCGGCATCATCAATGGCATGGCGTTTCTGATCAAAGCGGGCATGCTCACCGGCGCGTTCTACGTGCAAGCCTTTGCCCTCTTCGCCACCGCAGCCGCCATGGCTTACTTCCCCGACTACGGGCACTTCATCTTCGGCGTGGTCGCCGCGGCGTGCTTCTTCTTTCCGGGGCTGAAGTACTACCGCCAACGGCTGCGCGCGATTCTGGCGGCGATTCGGAAGGGCAAGATCGGCGAAGCAACTAATTCTTTTCCCGCTTGAAAATCATCGTGCCCGCTTTGGCGCCTTTCAATGCGGCGGGGCGAGGATCTTTTTCTTGCGCGGCAAGCGCCAGTTTGAGACTATCCTTATCGACTTGATAGATGCCCAGCACCTTCTGTTTACTGATCGGGTTGATGATATCAAGGGTCTTGGGATTCGCCTTAGAATTCAGGGCAAGTTCTCCATGCACGTTCAGGTTCGCACCATACATCAGGCCGAATCTGCCGCGATGAAAAATCGCCAGCCATTCGGGACGCGGATCTGGCATCACCATCCCCATGTGTTCAATCGAAACACATAGCCAAACACCCTCCAGCGACGCTAGATCCGCCAGCCACTGGCGATCGGCTGCGGAAAGTTTGTCAGGCGTCAGCTGAAGTTCTTTGCCGTCCTTCTCCCGTTTCAGGACGACCTTCATGGCGTCGTACTCCAACAATTCTGCCGAGACTTCAAAGCTCCCATCGGCAGACTTCCAGCTGCGGTAGAACGGCTGACCGGGAGCCAGCGGTGGATCGGGTTGACTGGCTTGCGTTAACCTAACCGAATCGGGTCTTAGGTGCGATGGAAGCGCATACACCGTTTCTGGCGGGCCGCGAAAATTAGTTCGCTTACACTCGACGTAACCGACGGGGAAGTCTGCCGACCTTGGCTCGATTCTAATAATTTCCAGCAGCGTCCCCGATTTCAATCGTTCAAATTGCTCTTCGCGAATTTGAAGCATCTTGACCACATCAATCTTGTTGTTGTCCCAATCGTTGATCCGCTGCTTATCTTTCGTGACACTCAGCCATTCGACGTGATATCGCTCTCCTGGTTTGACCTCGATTGGTTTAACTTCATTCGGCTTGGCCTGTTGCCCCACCGCCGTGCACAAGAAAACCGACGCCAGCAACAAGGCCGCACAGCAACTTCGCATGGCAGGTCTCCAACTTATTCGTTTGTCGATTATCAACGCGCAGAGCGCGTTCAACGTTTTGTGGCACAGAGCAAACCGCAAGCCGGCAACGACCCATTCAGGGGGACGGCAAGTGCGGAGAGTATAGTCCGCGCGCGTAACGGTCGTCAAATTAGAGATGGGTCGGTGACCGATCGAAGCCCAAGGTCTGCTGCCAACACTTTGACTCAAAGGTTGCTGCCTTGGT
Source organism: Anatilimnocola floriformis (assembly GCF_024256385.1). Classification (NCBI taxonomy): domain Bacteria; kingdom Pseudomonadati; phylum Planctomycetota; class Planctomycetia; order Pirellulales; family Pirellulaceae; genus Anatilimnocola; species Anatilimnocola floriformis. The sequence goes on along the minus strand of NZ_JAMLFW010000001.1, from coordinate 1,155,844 downwards.
TGAGACAGCTGTGGCTAGCCTTTCTGCTTGCGAGTCTGCTCACCAACCAAGACAAACACTGCCCTTGACCCTTTCTGCGGCTCGTCGTAACTTACAGAGACACCCTGCGTAACAGCAGTATTGACCTCTGGTGTAACGGTAGCACGAATGATTCTGGATCATTTAGTCATGGTTCAAATCCATGGAGGTCAACTGGCGACGAGTTTAGCTCGTCGCTTTTTTTGTTCCTTGACGCGTGTTCGCGCGTCAGGCCCTTGCGCTCGCTAGCGGCAGCGTAACGAGGAACGTAGCGCCCGCTCCCGGCGACGAGTCTAGCTGCACTGTTCCTCCGTGAGCGGTGACGATTTCCCGCACGATGCTGAGCCCGATTCCAGAGCTAACTTCGGCGCCGTGTGTTCGGGATCGATCGACGCGATAGAAACGGTCGAACAGTTGGGCGTGGTGCTCGGCGGCGATTCCCGGGCCGTTGTCGCGCACACGCAGGGTGGCTTGGTTGCCGTTGGCACTCACGTCGATCCAGACTTCGCCCTGCGGCACGTTGTGTTTGATGGCGTTGCTCAGCAGATTGGCAGCGACTTGCCTCAGCTGCTGAAAATCGCCTTGGACCAGCGCGGCCGTGGCGTGCACGTGCAACTGCACGCCCCGTTCTTTCACCAGCAGGGCCAGTTCGTCGGCTGATTCGCGTACGGCTTGCGACAGATCGACGATTTCTGTTCGCGCGCCTGGCTGACCAGCATCGGCCTTGGCCAGCAGCATCAGATTGTCGACCAGGCTCTTCATTTGCCGGGCCGTACGCTGGCAGGTTTGCAGCGCCTGCTGATAGTCGGCCGTCGATCGTTCGCGGGCCAAGGTTTGTTCGGCCTGCGCGAGGATGATGGTGATCGGCGTGCGAAGTTCGTGCGCTGCATCGGCCGTAAATTGTGACTGCCGCGCGAAAGCTGCGTGCAACTTAGCCAGCATCCGATTCAGCACGTCGGCGAGTGCAACCACTTCGAGCGTGCCGTGAGAAACTTCGATCCGCTGTTCGAGATTATTTTCAGAGATCGATTCGGCTCGACTCGCAATCGTCGCCACCGGTCGCGCGATCCAGCGGGAAAGTCCCCACGCGGCCACCGCTCCGGCAATCAGCCCCGTCGTGACGATGGCAGCGAATCTGGCCAGCATCCACCAAAACAAATCGAACTCTTTCGCCAGAGGCCGCCCAATCAACAGCTGCCCTTGCTCGGGTGTGGCGACCATGATTTCCAAATTTCGGCCGTAGGCTCGACTCACGTAAGGCCGCGGGCCGTGATCGGGGAGGTGCTGCGAGGTCGGCTCGATATTCGCCGGCAGATTTTTGGACTGAGCTACCAACTTGCCGTTGCTATCCCAGAGAGCGAAGTAGGCTTGATCGCGGGGCGCGGGGCCGAAGCGATGAAAGTAGGTGGGAGGAATCGACATCGATTCTCCCCGACCGTTGGCATCGCGAATCATCACTTGTGCCGCGCCCAGCAGATCGGCTTCCGCTTGCCGATAAGTCGTCCACAGCATCAACGCCGAGAACGCGATACCGCAGATCAGCATGCCAGCCGCGAGCAGTCCGAGGTGCGAAGCCAGCAACACGTTTCGCAGGCTGTAGGCTCGCGGCACTCGTGTCGCTTGCTGCGTTGGCGAGGCAGCTTTCTTAGGGGATGACATAACCTAATCCTCGCTTGGTCTGAATCAGATCGGCTCCAAGTTTCTTGCGCAGGTAGGAAACGTAAACATCGAGCACGTTCGAGGCGGCATCGTCGTTCTCGGCGAACAAGTGATCGTAGAGTTCCAAGCGGCTGATGACCTTGCCGCGATGCACGGCAAGATATTTCAGCAGGTTGAACTCGCGGGCAGTGAGCGAAACCAATTCGCCGGCTTGCCGGACTTCGCAGGAAGTCAGATCGATTTCGATATCGGCAATTTGCAGCGTCGATTTCGTTTGCCCCGCAGAGCGCCTGATGAGCGCTCGCACGCGAGCCAATAGTTCGGAGCGCTCAAACGGTTTGGGTAAATAGTCGTCGGCTCCCAGATCGAGACCGAGCACGCGATCGGAAACCGCGTCGCGAGCCGAGAGGACCAGCACCGGCGTGTGACGTGTCTCGCGCAGTTGCTCCAGCACTTCCCAGCCATCCAATTTGGGCAGCATGATATCGAGCAGCACGATGTCGTACGAAACCGTGCGAGCTCTCAGCAATCCCTCGGCGCCATCGGGGGCCGTATCCACACAGTAGCCATCGTCTTCCAGCATCTCCTGAATCAGGCGTCTCAAGTCGTTTTGATCTTCAATGACGAGGGCTCGCATCGTTATCTCCATCGCAGACCGGCAGCTCAAGCGAACTGCCGGTCGTGCACTTCGTTTCTACTCGTTACTTGCGTGACTCTTCGAGCAGAGCGCGAATGGCCCGCAGCTCGCGCAGCACTTCCACCATGGTCGCCTTGTCGCTGACGGCGTCGGCTCGATCATCGGCGGCCGTGATTTTGTCCGCATGCAGATGAACATCGCCAGCGGGCGTGACGTGCCGGCGACCTTCGATATGCACCTGCGAGCCAACGGGGAAATTGTCTTTCAGTCCTACGGCGCGGTGGGGAGGCATCTTCACCACGGTGCCGTTGGTGAGAACCAAGCCGTCGATTTCGCCCTTCGGATTTTTTTCATACCCCTTCACTTCGCCGTCGGCGGTCATCTCGCGCTCTTCGTTTTTTGGGCCTGGCGGCTTGGGCTTGCGCGGTGGTGCGATTTCAACGGCTTCGTCACCGACTTTGAATTTCTTCACTTCGAAAACCTCCTCGCCGCGCGGCGTCTTTTCCTTTTGTCCGTACACCACGATGCGTTTCCCTTCCTCCAGAATGCTGGCGAACTGCTGGGCGGCGTGCGGCGGAAAATGCAACCGCGTGCCGTCGTCGAGCATGGCTCCATCGACGTCGCGATGGTCGTTTCGCAGCAGTTTTTCGATCTTGCCCGAGCGTTCGTCGAGAGCCGACTTGCTGGCGGGTTCCTTGGCCGATTGCGCTTTCGCCGACGGCATTGCACCTTGCATGCCGATAATCGACGCCACCACGGCTGCAAACCAAATCAGGGAATGAGACATGACATTTTCTCCAATACGATAGTTCGAGTTGGCCGAGGCACAGCCGGCCGTCTTGAAGGCCAACTCACACACTCGAATGGTAGGAAGCGAACCTTAAAGGCAGATTAGAGACTGCCCGCAGCCCAGCGCTCAGCGCGGGACAACGCAGTTTCGAGCGCGAGCGAATGGGCTTGCTGTCGCGCGGCGGAGTTGGGTTTGGCCTGCAGCGCCAGGATGCTCTTCAGCACCTTCGCACTTTTGCCGGTGACGGTGCGCGACTCGAACGTCGATCGAAATTCCGCGTTCAGGCTGAGTTGCAATTCTGAGAGTAGTTCGAGAAGGAGTGTCAGCAGGTGATGGGCTTCGGTGGGCCAAGTGGCCAGCTGCGCGAGGAAGCGTTGCAGCAGTTCGGCCCACCACCAGGCGTGCCTCGGCGAGACGCGGGCCACTTCGCGGCCTGCGTCGGCGAGGCGGTTGAGTTTGAACCATTCGCCAGTGGCAAGTTTTGCTAAGACATCGAACTGCAGTTGAGCCCGGCCATCTTCGATACCGGTGATCAACACATCGATGGCCATGCCGCGCGAACTAGAGTCCTTGCTGAGCAGTGCGAGCCAAATCGCCAACCAACTGAGCTCGCTCCAAGAAACATCGGGCCGCAGGAGCGGTTGCAGATAAACGTAGTTCGGTTCGAACGTTGAAGCCGGTTCGTCGATGCGGACACGCAGTTGACGCACACCCTCGGCTAGTACGGCGTCGAGGTTCGCCGGCCAAAGTGGAATGAGCCAGGCCTTGCTCCATTCGACGCCGAAGTTGGCCCAGTTATGAAGATTGTCTTCGCGAATCGCCAGCGTCGGGCGGAGCGCGTTCTCTTCGGCGCGAGGAAGGCCGGGATTGATGCTCAGCTTGAGGGTCATCGTCGAGGACCAACGAGACGCGGGATTGCGGTCGATGGCCTGCCAGGCAAACGTCGGCTCGGCGATAATGGTCTCGCGCGACGGACCTCCGGCAAGCGCGAGGTCAGTGAGCGGTCCGAAAGCTTGTCGCGATCTGCCAGCCGCGAGCCATAGCGAGAATCGTTCATCGCTTTCGATAAACTCCGTCGGCGGCGGACCACCGAGCGCATAGCGCACGGCAGCGCCCCAATCATCCGGCAAATCACGGGCGCTCTCCAGCGCAGCCGCGCGATGATCGGGAGCGAGCCGAATGAGTGCTTGCAGCAGATCTGCGGTCCGCGGCGTGGTGGTGGCTTGCAGTCGAGCGACGAAGACGAGTGGATCGAGCCAACCGTGTTGATGCGTCGGCGCGCAGAGCAACGACCGCGATCGCCCGGCGGCGAGGCGCGCTTCGATTTCGCGCAGGCGGCGCTCAATAAACTTCGGCAAGGCGCGCGGATCTTCCATCTGTTTGTATTGAACCACCTCAGGCGAACCCAACCAGCGCAACAAGAGTTGCGGCAACTTGGGATGCATGCCCAAGCCCAGCAGGCCTCGCCAGTTGTCGCGGCGATTGGCTACGAGTCGTTGCACGAGCGGCTTGGCGCGCAACTCAAAGTCAGCCGGCCGCTCGCTGCCCAAACGACTGATACCGTCGAGAATCCGTTCGAGTTCATCTCCCGAATCGAGTTCTTCCAGCGCATGCGCGACGGCATCGAGCAACTCATCGACCGTTTCGATCGGCACGATGGGTGCGCAAGAAGTGAGAACCGAGATCTCGCTGACGTTGAACGATGCGCCGGTGAAGCAGGAATCGCTTGTGGCTGCGGTGAGCGCTGCGTTGAATCCGCTCGCGCTCAGCCAGCGCTCAGGAACGGCACTGGCGCGCGATTGAAACTCCTCGAGCGAAATCGACGGGGCAGGGGAGGGGAGCGAATCATCTTCGGCCGTCACGCCGAGCGCAGCAATCAGCGCTTCGCCGCGGGGGCGAACGCTTGCGGCTATTCCCGGCAATTTCGCCTGTAGTTCGCTGGCGTGATCGCGGTGCAACCGCGCCTGCCAACCGGCGAGCATCTTCAGCGCTGAGGCCTGCACATCGCTTGAATCGTGCGATAAGGCTTCGATGGCGAGATTGGCAATTTCTGGCACCAGGTCGGGCTGATCCTTGGCGAGTTTCGTCGCAATCGCCAGCACCATTAGTGGCTGCCCCTTGGGCTTCACCGCGAACACGGCGGGCGCAGCGGCGAGAAACGCGGGGCCATCGAGCAAGCCGAGCTTTTGCAAGTTGGTCAATTGCTCCAAGGAGAACTTCACCACGTGCGACGCACGATTAGCAAGCAATTCGCCGAACACCGTTTGCGCGGCAGCGAGTTCTTCGGGCGTGGCGTTCAGGCTTTCGAAAAACCGCGCGAAACTGGTAAGAGCATTGGCTGAGAAACTTGATCCGAGAGCGCGCAAGGTGGCAGTGAGCAATCGTTGTCGATCCATCAGCCCCAGTTCGCCGAGGCGAATCAGCGTCGCACACCAACCTTCCGGCGCATTGCCGTCGGCTGCATTCGTGGTGAGTACCTCAGGCTGAAAATAAGTGAGGAAGATCGATGTTTCGATTTCGAAAAACCGCCACAGGTCTTCGATGAACTCCGGATTCTGCTGCAGGTATTCACTGCGGCGGAAGCTACCGCGAGGCACGTCGCGGGGGCCGGGGCGATAGGGGTCAACGTCTCCGCTCAAACTCACGAGAAAGCGAATGTAGTCGTCTGAACTCGGCTTGCTGCAGGTGCCGTTGCGAAGTAGTTCGCGAAACATCCACCAGCTGATGGCCGGATACTTCTTGGACATTTGCAGAGCAACCCACTGATCGAGCCAATCAGGCCGGCGGTCGCTGAGAATTTTGATGGCAGCCGTTTCGAAGTGATAAAAAGAATCAACGCGTTTCGCGGCTGCGAGAGGGCCCACGGCGAGCACTGCCAGATGCAACATGTGGTAGGCACTGCTGGAATAGAAACCGACATCACGGCCAACCCGCGTCATCTCGACGACGGTCTTCGACAGCTTTCGCCGCTGGGCTTCGGTCCAAGTCGCCACAATCTCCGCCAACTGCATGGCATCGTCGAGCGTGCATTGTTGACGCCCCTTGCGGTCCAAACATTCCAGAAAGGCCTCGGCCGTCATACTTTATCCTCGCCATCTTCATCATCGCGTTCGACGAACATCCGCGCCGCGAGCATGTGTTTGCAGGGCCCGCGCTCACCCTGATGTTTGCTGTACCACTGACAAGTGCAGCGATCGCCCGTCGGTCGCAGTCGCACGTGGTGTTCGACACTGGTGCCCGGCACGCCGACGTCCCACGCTCGCTCGGCAGGGGTGGCGAGGACTTTCAATTCCTTTTCCGCGAGCAACTTGCGGGCTTCTTTCAAACGGGGCTGCAGTGCTTCGACCTGGGCGAGTTCAAACGGCAACTCACGATGAAAGAATTTTCCAGTTGCGACATCAAAACCGGCGAGCCCGCGCGTACCAAGTACGGCGAGGGCAGCGGCGACTTCTTTTTCTGGCAAGCCAACTTTGCTGGCGAGCGCGGCAGCATCGATTTGCGATTGACCGGCGAGATTGGATTGCACGTAAGGAAGCGCCTCTTGCCAATTTCCGGCGGCGAGTTGCGCGAGGACTTGCCCTTCGCCACTGAAACCGCGTTGCAGTTCGGGACTCATCAGCAGAAAGAATCGGCCGGTGGGAAAGATCACTTCCCAACCACTCACGCCGGCGTCGTCGGACCAGATGCGCAGAGTCTTGGCCGTCGTAAGCAACGGTTCGATCGCGCGAATGCGGTTCATCCCTTGCACCGGAACCGCGCTGGGCCGCGAGACCTGCGACAGCCGCAAAGAAGCGCCACTGGCCACGACGTACGAAATGTTTTTTGGTCCCACGCCGGTCGGCAGGCTGCGGACAAATCGTCGCGCTTCGGCGCCGGGCACTTCCACGCGCAGCTGCAAGCCAGCTTGATAGGCCTGCACTTCGCTAAAGCCTTTCAGCCAGCGAATCGGCAACTTTACTTTTTTCTCGACGACGGTTTCGCCCGCGTGCGTGAGCTCAACTCCTTCGCGGCCGACACTCAGCGACGCTTCGCGACTGTTACGCAGGCGAGCCAATGAATTCCGCATGGCCGTATTAAAGTCGACGTTGGTCGTGCCGCTGCGTTGAATATCGCGATCAAAGGCCGCCGCTGGCAAATCCACGCGCGCATACACGCCGCAGCAACCCGAGAAGCCTTCGAAGCGAAGCATCTCGGGCGAGCTCGTGACCACGGGATCGAGATTGGCAGGGCGCGGCAAAAAGTAATGCGTGCGAACGACATCGCTCAGCGCCAGCAGCATATCGCCTACCAACTTGGGCTCGCGAAGCCGCCCGCAAAAGAAATGCGGATGTTGCTGCCGCACGCTGCAGGTCGATAGATACAGTCCAGGCGCGCTGTCCACGTCTCCCAGATAAGAGGCGAAGGGATAGCGATAGGTATAATCGATGCCAGTCGCCATAAGCGATGTTTTTAAAGAAGAGGCAGGGTACCGTTGCCCGCACATCTTAACGGCTACGGCGGGCAACTTCACGCCTTTCGTCGATGGCCTGCCAGCGAACAAACGGGCTGAGTCATTCGTAATGCGTATCGCCCGAGGCGACGAACTATTCGCGGCGGTAAAAAACGGCAGTTTCGGCGAAAAATAACGAACTGCGGAGCTAACGGTGACGATAGTCGCAATCGCCACGGCCTTGAACTAAAATGGTGGCACGGCATCTGCAAGGAACGCGTGGTCGGAACAACTTGGGCGAAGATGAGGGCATGGCCGTGAATACCAGCTGGCGCGAGCGCAAGTCGGAAATCTTTGTAGCCGCACTCTTATTGTGGGGCGCGACGCTCACGGCGTTTGCAGCCGATCCGAAGCCGGATCATCGTATTGTGCTGCGAGTTTCCAGCGCGATGCTGAACTCATCGATGGACGGTAAGGATCTCGTTAATCGCGAATCCGATGTGCAAGAGCAGATGCTTGGAACCACCGTAATCGGCAAAGCCAAGGTCACCGGCACTCCGGTCGTCAAGTTGATCGAGAGTGGCGACAGTGCGAAATTTCAAATCATTCTCGAAGGAACGGCAGTCTCGCACACCACCGGTTACAACGGACCGGCGATCGTCACGAGCCGCTCAACGACGAAATTTACGGCCACGAAGCTGGTCGTTTTTGAACCAACCCGTGGTTTTTATGGTCAGCCTGCCAAGGTAAATGCAACGACGCAAACCACGATCGAGAACATCGATTCAACCCGCGGCGGAATTATTGGTCGAATTGTTCGCCGCCGGGCAGCTGCGATCGAAGCCGGTCAACATGGGCAGTTTGAACAGATTGCCGCTCAGCGAGCCGAACGGCGAATTCAACTGGCGTTTGAAAAGACAGCAGCCCATCGGCTGGCCAAGCTCAACGAAGTGGCCGACGTCCGGTCGCTGGCCTCGGCTACGGGTCACAGCCATAGCCCGATGGATATCAAGTATTCCTGCTGCACGACTCCGCACTACTTTCAAATCGCCACAAGCTTCAGCGACAGCGGCCCGCCGCTCGAGCTGCCCAAGTACGATCCGAACAATCCCCACAATGCACCAGTCGAAGTGTGGGTCCACGACACCTTCATCGGCGAACCCATCGCGACGGGCATCGACCTGCTGGCGAAGCAAGCCGAAACGAACAAACTGGCGCTTACGATCTCAGCCGTCGCTCGCACGCTGGGCTCGGCCGAATTCACCGATAAGATTCCGACGGTCATCGGCCGGCAAACGTTGCACATGCACAAGATCGGCCATTGGCGCGTCGCCAAGGTTGAAATTCCCGCGCCGGATCTAGCCGAAGTGGTGCAAGTGCTGCGGCCGGTCAGCGCTCCGAGCAAGCCAGCCGTGTTGCCCAAGGTCACCGTGGATGTTGCCGATGCCAATCGTACCTGGACTAGTGGCAAGTACACAGCCGAAGCAAAGTTTGTCGGCATTGATGGAAAAACGGTCAAGCTGCAACGCACCACGGGCGTGAATACGACCATCCCTCTGGAAAAACTTTCGGACGCCGACCAAGCCTGGATCAAAGAGTATCTGGCCAAGGCCCCGCGCACGGCGTCGAACTAGCACGGCTTCGCGCTGGGCTGGCATCTCGCCTCCGCATCTCGCGGCAGTGCATCGCCTGCATTAAACTTCGTCGCATCTCTCTCATGACGCGACGAAGGCCAGCCTGTGACCAATTACATCTCTCCGCTCGTAAAATCGCTCATTCAGGATCCGATTGCCAACTATCCTGCCGCGACGGTGGCGTGTTTCGATCCCACGACCGGCGAGCTGCCGCGGCGAAGACTTGATCACGCGCGGACGAAGCAGTTTTTGCAGGCCCTGATTGGCGTCGCGGGCCGCTTTGCAACGTTCGACTATCCCTATCCTGGCGCCGGTCGCTCGGCGTTGTTGATTGGCGCATCGACCGGCCAGGCGCACTTGCGGACAGCGGCTGAACTGGAAGAGTGGTTCCAAGTCGCCGCCGACATGGATTGGAAAGACGTCTACAAGGTCGCGCTGCTGCGACCTGAAGACGGCGAGGCCGCCAACGCGCGGTTGCTCGATCAGCTCGCACGTTTGCAATACGCGGTCGTCTTCGCTCGCCCCGGCAATAACCTGGGAAGCAATCCCACCGATCAGCAAGTCGCCGAAAACATGCGACCGATCGTGGCAGGCGCCGCCGAGCGCGGCTTGGCCGTTGGTCTGTATTCCATCTCCGATGTCAGCGGCTGTCCGATGAATCCCGAAGCGACTGCCGAGTTGGTGGGAGGGCAGGGGGGCGACAATGTAGTTGCCATCAAAGTTACCGAAGCCAATTACGAGAACAGCACGCTGCGATTTCTCGATGATCCACGGCTCGCGCATTTGAAAATCGTGCAAGGCTGGGATCCGCACCTGGCTCGCGCACTGCAAGATGGCCCACGCCACGACATCACGCGGCGGCAGCGCTGCGGTTTTACGAGCGGCGCTATGTCGTTTGCCTCGGTGTCGTATTTCAGCCTGCTGCTCGATTCAATTCGCAACGAGTGGGACGAAGTGCAGCAAACACAGGCCGTCGTCTCGCACGTCTTCGCAGCCATGCAGGACGACCCCGGCAAGTTCGCCGATCTGCAGCGAGCCAAAGTCATCATGGGCCTCGGACAACCGATTACGCGCGAAGTGACCAGCGAACAGATCGAACGAGTGTTTGCCGCGATCGATGTTTTGCCTCCTTCTAGCCGAAAATGGACGCTGCTCGACTCGCTACGGTTGCTACCCGATGGGCCGTATCAGGACCGCCTGCAAAGTCTGGCGGATGGCTGTTTCCAGAAGTTAAAACAAGAAGTGCAGCAGTCGCTCGCCAAGAAGTAAGGTCTCTCCATGTCTACCTATCCAAACATCTTTCGCGTTCGCCAGAAGTTCGACTCGCAAACCGTCGAGGACATTCCCACGACGGTCGAGAACGAACTCGCGCGACTCGAACTCGGCAATAAAGTGTTGCCGGGTCAGACAGTCGCCATCACGGCCGGCAGCCGCGGCATTGCAAACATCGCCAAGATCATTCACGCGGTTGTTCATCATTTTAAAAAGCTCGGCGCGCAGCCGTTCATCGTCCCCGCGATGGGTTCGCACGGCGGCGGCACGGCTGAAGGGCAGCGCGGGCTGATCGAGGGTTATGGCATTACGGAGCACGCCATGGGTTGCCCGATTCGGGCGAGCATGGAAACGGTCATCGTCTGCCAGGCTCAAGAAGGCTTTCCGGTGCATTTCGATAAGCATGCCTTCGGCGCCGATCATGTGTGCGTCGTCGGCCGAGTGAAGCCGCACACCAACTTCGTCGGCGACATCGAAAGCGGCTTGATGAAGATGATGTTGATCGGCCTCGGCAAGCACGAAGGGGCCAAGATCTATCATCGCGCGATCATTGACTACAACTTCGGACAAATCCTCCGCAGCGTGGCTCGCGAAGTGCTGGCCAAGTGTCGCATCGTCGCCGGCGTCGGGATTGTCGAGAACGCCTACGATCAAACGGCCAAGATCCAAGCCGTCGCGCCACATGAATTCGAAGCTCGCGAAAAAGAACTGCTGATTCTCGCCAAGCAATGGATCCCACGGCTGCCGTTTAACATGGCGCACGTTCTGCTCGTCGATCAGATCGGCAAGAACATCAGCGGCGCGGGGATGGATACGAACGTCATCGGCCGCAAGTTTAACGATCACGTCGCCATGGAAGACGAATGGCCGAAGGTGAAACGGATTTGTGTGCGCGACTTGACCGACGCGACCCACGGCAACGCGACCGGCATCGGCATGAGCGAGTTCTGCCTGACGCGCGTGATTGAAAAAATCGACGTGAAAATCACACGCATTAACTGCCTCACCGGCGGCCATCCGACAGCGGCGATGATGCCGCTCGACTACGCGACCGATCAGCTGATGCTCGACACAGCCTTTCCGACCTGCGGCTTGGTCGATCCGGAGAATATTTCTCTGCAGTGGATTCACAACACGCTGGAAGTTGCCGAAGTGGAATGCTCGGCCGCGTATTGGAATGAAGCCAAAAGCCGAACCGACTTGACGATCCTCACCGATCCGCGACCGATGCCATTCGACGCGGCGGGAAATCTGCCAGATCGGGTTTGACAGTCGCCTTTCACTCCGTGAAAGGACGCGTCTTCCCGTAGGCCGGACCAGTGGTCCGTCCGGGACTGTAACTGCAACCATTTTGGCTTGGTACCCGCTTCGTGGACGGACCACTGGTCCATCCTACGCAGACGCACTCTTTCGCGAAGCGAAAGGTGACTGTGAATTTGCGGCCTCACGCAAGCTGCCCCATCGCTCGTCGCCGAATAGAATAAACGCCGCTTTATTACCCACCGTTATCTCGCCCACCTGTTCTCGCCTAAGGAAGATCATGAGCAAAGCGCTAGCCCTGCTGCTGACGTTGACGATTTCGACTGCCTGTTTCGCTGCGGACCCCGCCACCATTCTGCTCGGCGGCGATGAACTGACCGCCGGCATTCCGGGCCAAGGCCCTCTCACGCTTGAACAGATCAAATCGTGGCTCGCGAACGAAAAGAATCACGAGACGCTCACCGTCGAGTTGCCGCTGGGGCTGAATGCCGGTGCAAATCAAATTTCTATTCCTAAAGACAATCCACTGACCCGCGCCAAGATCGAACTCGGCCGGCAGCTTTATTTCGATCCTCGTTTGTCAGTCGATCAAAAAGTCAGCTGCGCGACTTGCCATGCTCCCGACAGTGGCTGGGCCAAGGCCACGCAGTTCGGCGTCGGCATTAAGGGTTTGACCGGCAATCGCAATTCGCCCGTCAGTTACAACCGCATCGTAAGCAGCAATCAATTCTGGGACGGCCGCGCCGCCACGCTCGAGGATCAAGCCGTCGGCCCGATCGCCAATCCGATCGAGATGGGCTTCACGCACGAAGAGTGCGTTGGCGCCCTGAAGAAACTCCCGGGCTACGTCATTCAGTTTGAAAAGATTTTTCCCGGCGAAGGGATCAACATCAAAACCGTTGGCAAGGCGATCGCTTCGTTCGAACGCGCAGTTGTCACCGGCCCGTCGCCGGCCGATTACTACGAACCGCTCTATTCGTTCGAAAAGATTTTCAAGGACGAACTGGCCGATCTGGATTCGTTCAAAGCCGACAGCCCGGCTGAGTTTGCCAAGTACGAAAAGATGAAAGCCGAAAGCAAGGCTCACCCGATTTCGGATTCGGCCAAGCGCGGCCGCGAGCTCTTTTTTGGCAAAGCAAATTGCACCGCTTGCCACGCCGGCGCCAATTTCAGCGACGAGAAGTATCACAACCTGGGCGTCGGCATGGAAGTCGCGAAACCCGATTTCGGTCGGTTTGAAGTGACCAAGACCGAAGCCGACCGCGGCGCATTCAAAACGCCAACCGTTCGCAACGTGGCCCAAACTGCCCCCTACATGCACGACGGCAGCCAGAAAACGCTGGAAGAAGTCGTCGAGTGGTACGCCAAGGGTGGCCACGCCAATCCGCACCTGAGCGATAAGGTGAAGAAGCTCGACCTCACCGCGCAGGACAAAAAGGATCTGGTCGAATATATGAACGCGTTGACGGGACCGTTCCCGAAGGTCGCGACTGGCCGACTGCCGTAGGAAATTGCAGATTGCAGATTTCAAATTGCAGATTGAAAGACGACAAGCCCAGCGATGATTCGCTGGGCTTGCTGCTTTACGTCTTTAAAATCTGCAATCTTCGATCTGCAATCTGCCATGATCCACACTCCCCGTCTCCGCACCGTGATCCGGATGAACTAAAATAAATCTATGCTTCGCACCTCTGCTTCTGACCGTTGGCAACGACAACAACTCTCGCGTGAGTCGCTGCGCGCTTGGCAGCTCGAACGACTCAACAAACTGTTGATCGAGGTCATTCCGCACAACAAGTTCTACGTCGAGAAGCTCGGCAAACTCGTCAAGCCGATGACCTCGCTCGATCAGCTCGCCGATCTGCCGTTCACCTTCAAGGATGAGCTGGTCACCGCGCCGGCGGCGGGTGAGTTTGCGGCGAACCTGACTTATCCACTCGATCGCTACGTGCGTTATCACCACACATCGGGAACGCGCGGCAGGCCGATGCCGGTGCTCGATACGGCGGAGGATTGGCAGTGGTGGGTCGAGACCTGGCAATACATTCTCGATGCTGCCGAGGTCCGCAGCGACGATCGGGCCCTGATGGCGTTTTCCTTCGGGCCGTTCATCGGTTTCTGGAGCGCCAGCGATGCCTGCATCGAGCGCGGCTTGCTGGTCATTCCTACGGGCGGCATGAATAGTCGCGGTCGACTGGAAATGATGCGCAGTTGCCAGGCGACACTTTTGTTTTGCACGCCCAGCTACGCACTGCACCTGGCCGAGGTTGCGCACGACAATCAGATCGATCCGCGCTCACTCAGCATTCGCCATGTGATTGTCGCGGGTGAGCCGGGCGGCTCCGTGCCGTCGACTCGGCAGCGCATCGAACAAGCCTTCGACGCCCGTGTGATCGATCATGCTGGCGCTTCGGAAGTTGGCCCTTGGGGTTACAGCCGCGATGAGCGGGGCCTGCATGTGATCGAAAGCGAATTCATCGCCGAGTTTCTCTCCGTCGCGACCGGTGAGCCCGCCGTAGATGGAGAATTGTCCGAGCTGGTCCTCACATCGCTCGGCCGCCGCGGAAGTCCGCTCATTCGTTACCGCACGGGCGATCTCGTGCGGCCGCAGTTCGAAGCCAGCGGCGATAGCAGGTTCGTGCTGCTCGTCGGCGGCGTGCTCGGCCGGGCCGACCACATGCTGGTGGTCCGCGGCGTGAATGTGTTTCCCAGTTCCATCGAACACATCCTGCGAGGTTTTCCCGAGGTCGTCGAGTTCCGCGTCACGGCGAGCAAAGCTGGCGCGATGGATAGCCTGTCGGTAGAAGTCGAAGACCGACTCGCGCAGCCCGAACGGATCGCCCGCGAATTGCAGCTTCGCTTGGGACTCAAGATCGAAGTGCAACTCGTGCCGCTGGGCACGCTGCCCCGGTTTGAAGGGAAAGGACAGCGGTTTGTGGATCGGCGCCAATAGTCGTCGATCGCTCCCGCGATCGATGAACGTACGCCGACAATTCAGCGAGCCCATCGGCGGCCCACTGACTCTTGATCTCCATTCATCGATCGCGGAGCGAATCGACGACTGTTACGGCTTGATGCAGTAGAGACGATCGATGCCGCGGAGCAGCAGTTGATCGCCCGCGAGCGCTGCCGACGACCAGAACATGTCGTCGAGCTTGTTCGTGGCGAGTACTTTCAATTCGTTGCCTGCTTCGATCACAAATGTCTGGCCATTTTCATCGAGGCAAAAGATCTTGCCATCGCCGGCCCACGGCGAAGAGGTAAAGCCCTTCGCACCGTTGATCCGCTGCTTGTAGTGCTGCTCGCCCGTCTTGGCGTCGAAACAGCTCAGCACGCCGCCGCGTTGATCGAGCACGTACAAGTTGCCGCGGTAGAGTAGCGGAGATGCCATCGGCGGACCGGCCCGATCGACGGTCCAGGCCACGCCCTCGCTCGTGTCGGATGAGCCCTTAGGAGTGATGTCTCCTTTGGCGCCGGCTTTCACCGCGAAGAGCGGACCGTTGCCACCCATGCCGCCGCCGCTGCCGACATACAGCAGCGAGTCGTCGCCAACCGGCGTAGCCGAGCAACGGCTCACACTGCCGCCGAGTTCCCACAACAGGTCGCCCGTTTTGGGATCGTACGAACGCATCTTCGTGCCGCCGCCGGTCACAATCTCGGTGCGGACCTTATTCTTCCAGACAAACGGCGTGGACCAGTTCGAGCGTTCGTCGCGCGACTTCCGCCACAGTTCCTCACCGGTCTTCTTATCGAAGGCCGCGATGAACGACTTTTGTTCGTTGTCGCATTGCACGTAGATTCGCTCGCCATCGAAGGCCGGCGAGCTCCCCGCGCCCCAACCGTTCATCATGTTGAACGAGCCGAGATCCTTACTCCAGATCGGCTTGCCTTCGAGATCGTAGCAATACAAACCGGTCATGCCGAAGTAAACGTAAAGACGTTCGCCGTCGATGATCGGCGTTTCGGAAGCATAGGTGTTCGTGCTATGAATCGAGATGGTGGGCTTGGCTTCCTTGGCGAGGTTCTCCCACAACACTTTGCCCGTGGCGCGATCGAGGCAAATCACTTTCCAGCGATAGACCGCGTTCGGAGCACTGCCGCCGCCTCGTCCACCTCCAAAGCCGCCACCCGGTGGGCGGCCCGAACCAGCACCAGGGCGGGCCGGACGATCGTCGTCGTCATCGGGCGCGCGCGGAGCGCCACCCGGCTGCCCACCGCCTGGCCTGCCTCCAAAACCGCCACCACCGGGGCGACCACCGCCGCCGCCACCCATGCCCGCTTTCGGCTTCGGCTGATTCTCGGTGACTGCCGTGGTGAGAAAGATCTTGTCGCCCCACACCACCGGTTGCGACCAGGCCGCGCCGGGGAGTTCCACTTTCCAGGCGATGTTTTTGTCGTTGCCCCATTCGGTCGGCAACTTTTGCTCGGCGAGACCGGTGGCGGCCGGTCCGCGGAACTGCGGCCAATTCTCCACCGCCGCTGCCGGCAGCCATCCACCTGCCGCCAACACACCCAGCACCGCCCAACTGCGAAGCCCCATCGTCCACTCCTTCGTTCCGCGCGCACCCAAAGTACAAACCGACTACCCCAGAGGTTCAACCCCAACCACTCCCTCACGGACCGGGTGAAAAAAGCTATTCGGAAAGAGAATCTGCAGACATTCTCACGAATTTAGAAATGTCATTTGTTCCGCGGAGAAACAGCCTTCTGCATGCCTGTAAATTTCTCGCAAACACCCCACCTTAACGCTTGTATTTGCTAGCTCGCGGCGATAAACTCTGGCCAATTACTGGTGTATTCCACCCAAATTCAGGGAGCTGTTTGCTAATGAGCCTGCCTAAAAAGAAGTCTGCATCCAAGAAGGCCGCACCCAAACTGAAAAGCCGGAATTTCCGTCCGACTTGTGAGTCGCTCGAATCTCGCCTGAATCTGGCCGGCAACGTGCTGGCCTATGCACTGGGCCCGAATCTGTACATCTACGGCGACAACCTCAGCAACGAAGTGCGAATCGAGGGTGTTGTGGCGGGCACGGTCGAAGTGACCGGCGTGGGAACCTCAGTCAACGGCATTGCCAATGGCCAGATCGTGCCGAAGGGCATTCAAAACATTTTTATGGAAATGGGCAACGGCGATGACTCGGCGACATTCGTGCTGACGAACATCACGGGCATGCTCCGTTTTAATGGCAGTAACGGCAACGACAGCTTGACGTTCGGCGAAGACAACGGCGACTCAAACTCGTTTGGCAGCGTTGCGGCCACCATGGGCGCTGGCAACGACGCGATCAACGTTGACGACGGCAGCTTCACCGCACGTCAATCGTTCGTCGCTTTGAATGGTGACGGCAACAACGTGACCGACCTTGATCCCACTGTCTCGCTCACGCTCGGCCTGGTTTCGATCACGGGTGGCAGCGGCAGCGACTTCATCGATCTCGGCGATACGCTGGTCAACACCGGCTATATCACAGTAAACAGTGGCGACGGCGACAACGACTTCTTCATCGATGGCAACACCACCATCAATGGCGGCATTACCGTCATCGGCGGTTCGGGACCAGACAACTTCGAACCTGGCGACTTCGGCTTCAATCCGCAGTTGACCGTTAACGGTTCGATTGTCGCCTCATTGGGCAATGGCACGAACTTCATTGAGTTTGCTTCGGACAACGTCGACGTAACTGGTCTGATCTCCGTGACGGGTGGCAGTGGTATCGATACTTTTGATTTCGATACATTGACGTTCGATGTGTACGCAATTTCGCTGTCGCTGGGCGCTGGCGATAACGAAGTGTTGATGAACGAAGGGGCCACCACCATTCGCAGCAGCCTGACGATCGCCACGCTGGGTGGAGCCGATGAAATCACCGGTTTCGGCCTGAATGTTTTCGGTGGTGTGGTGGTGAGCACGGGCGAAGGGGACGACCTGATCCAACTCGACAACTCACGATTCCGTAGCGTCGTGACGGTTTCTACCGCTGGTGGTAACGATCGCGTGAACGTCGAAAACGGCAATCAAAATGATGGTATTGGCACTCAGTTCGACTCCATCGTTTCGATGGATCTCGGCGCTGGCAGCGATACGCTCGATATCGGCGTTGATGCTAACGACTTCGTGCGGTTCAACAGTCGCGTAATCGTCAATGGCGGACTTGGCACTGATACGCTCCTGCCCAGCGCGTTCAACGTCTTTGCTCTCGCCCCGACGCTGATCTCGTTCCCCTAAGCGGAACTCGCGCTCGCGATAATTGAGTAAGATTGTGGCCCGGCGGATTTTGAAAAATCCGCCGGGCCTTTTTTGTTTTGCCAGCGGAGCGCCGAGTGTCTGCACGATTTGAAAAGATCCAGCTGCGTATCGCACCATTGCGGGCTGCGCTGCTGGCTCATCCAATTTATGAACGAATCGATGAGTTGCCGGGGCTGCGGTTGTTCATGCAGCATCACGTCTTCGCGGTTTGGGATTTCATGTCGCTGCTGAAAGCGTTGCAGCGGCAGATCTGTTGCGTGAGCGTGCCCTGGCTGCCGCCAGCCGATGGCGTGCTCGCGCGGTTTATCAACGAGATTGTGTTGGGCGAGGAAAGTGACGAGGACGGGGCAGGGGGGCACGCCAGCCACTTTGAGCTATATCACCGCGCGATGCGGGAATGCGGCGCGGATACTGGGCTGATCGGCGGCTTTCTGCAATCCCTGAAAACTGGCTCGCCGATTTCAGCGGCGCTGGCCAACTCAGCCGTGCCGGCTAGCGTTCAGCAATTCGTGGGGCAGACTTTCGCGATCGCCCTGAGCAACGATCTGCCGGCCATCGCGGCTGCTTTTACATTCGGACGCGAGGACTTGCTGCCGGCTGTTTTTCAAAAGATCGTCGATCGACTTCACATGCAAACCAGCGGCGGGCTGAGCCGGTTTCAATATTATCTGGCCCGGCACATCGAACTCGACGGCGATCACCACGGCCCGCTGTCGATTCGGCTGACGACGACAATCTGCGGCGACGATGAGGGGAACTGGCAACGGGCCGAACAAGCCGCGGTTCAATCGCTCGAAGCGCGGCTCGCGCTGTGGGATGGCATGCTGGCCGCGCTGCCGTAACTTGCCAAAGCCAGCGATCAGCGAGTTTACTCGTCGCTATCGGACGCTCCGCCGCCGATGTCGAGTTTCGTCCACTTTCGTGCCTGCAGCTTCTTCAGGCCATCGGGAGTGACCGAGCCGTTTTCTTTGAACGTCAACGTCTGCAAATTCTTCATCGAGAGGAGCGTATCGATGGCCGCGTCGGTGACACCGGTGGTGCGGATCGACAACTCCTTCAAATTCGGCAACTTGGCGATCTCGGCGACGGTGGCGTCGGTCATTTGCGGCACGGTCCAGATATCGAGGAGCTCGAGCGTGGACAACTTCGCCAGATGTTGCAGGCCCGAGTCGCCGATCGTTGGCAGCTCTTGCAGGTAAAGCTTGCGGAGCTTCGGCAACTCATCCAGCACTTCCATCGCTCGGTCGTCGACATTCGGCAGGTCGCGGAGCTTCAATCGCGTCAGCCCCATGCCCTTCAGTGCGAGGACGCCTTCGGAACCGAACCCCTGGCAACGGAAAATCTCGAGCTGCGTCAGCTTGCCGAGCTTGGCCAGGTGCGGTCCCGATTGATCGGTGATTGCGAAGTCCTGAAACAGGATCGAGTCCAACGTTTGATTTTTGCTCAAGGCTTCCACACCCGTGTCGGTGACCGCCGTGCTGCGGTGCTTGAAGGCGACCAGCTTCGGCAATTCGCCCACTACCTCGAGCGCCATGTCGCCGGCTTCCATGTTGCCGCGCAGGTCGAGTGCGCGAAGTTCCTTGAGCGTCGAGAATCGCTGCGCGCCAATGTCGTTGACGCGGGTCTGCACCATCGTCAAGCGTTGCAATTTGCTAATCTGAGCGATTTGCTTCACCGCCGCGTTCGTCAAATTCACATTCGAGGACAGATCGAGTTCGACGAGGTCAGGAAATTCACGGACAATCATTTCAACGGTCGCATCGCTGATCACCGTGTTGGTCAGTGCCAGACTGGTGAGCTTCTTCAAGCCCGACAAGTGTGCGGCCATTTCATCGTTCAGCTGGCGGAAATTGAGAATCTGCAACTTTTTCAAATCGGTCAGCTTGCCGAAGAGGATGAGATCTTCGGGAGTCAGGTTCGAACCGTCTTGGATCACGATTTCCGTGAGCAGGTCACCGGTGGCGGGCACGCCCTTGGCGCGTTCGCCGAGCAACTTGATCCGCTCGCGGGCCAGTTTGACATCGAGCGGGTCAGCCGTGGCATTGACGGCCTTTTCGTTGTTTTTTTCCGCAGGAGTCGCAGGCTTGTTTCCGCTGTCATCCTTCGATTTGTCGCAGCCGGCCGCGAAAATTAGCACACCGACCAAAACCAACCGAGCGACAACGAAGACGCGTGGCGAATGTAGAGCTCTCATAATTCTCGTCCGGCCTGAAGAACCTAAAGAAGGCGACTTCGCCACAGGCGAATGCCTAAAAACAGGGGCGTCCTCCAGTAGGACGCCCCTTATCATGCAAAATTCCTGATCGGCACTTGATGGATACTAGTCCAGCTTGTGGCCTTCGGCGTAGTTCGGCTTGATCAGATCGGCCACCTTCGGCGTCTTGAGGTCCGACAGGTTGGTGACCTTGAGGTCCTTGGCATCCCACTCGACCTTCTCGCCCCATTCGCCCATCGCGCCGGCATCGCCACCCTTGGCAGCAGCCCACACGGCGAGGTTGCCGAGGAGGATCGTTTCGGTGAGCGGACCGGCCCGGTTGATGAAGTTCGACTTGGCAATCATCGGATCGCCAGCGCGCTTCGCCCGGAACAACTCGTACATGTTGTTGAGATCGTTGTTGCCCTTGTTTTCGGCCTTCTCGAAATCAACCTTCGCCTTATCGACGCCGTGCAGCGAGTAAACGCCGCAGTAATCATCCGAGCTATAGAAGGCGCCCTTTTCGCCCACGATCAGCACGCCGCTGTCCGCGACCTTTTCAATGCCGTGCTTCGTGAAGACTTCCATTGGCGGCTTGTTGCCCTTGCGGTCGTACCACCAGAACGGAATTGCCGGCCGATTCTTGGTCTCGGGGAACTCGAACTTGATGATTGAGCTGGCCGGGAAGCTGTCGAAATCGTGACCGGTCGACTTGGCGACCACCGAGATTGGATCGCGCAGTTCGCACGAGGCAAACGGCACGGTCAACTGATGGCAAGCCATGTCACCGAGGGCGCCCGAACCGAAATCCCACCAGCCGCGGTGTTGGAAGGTGTGATACAGACCGGGCCAGAACTCACGCGGCGGGGCAACACCCAGCCAGTTCGGCCAATCGACGCGTTCCAGTGACTTGGCGATTTCTTCCTTCTTCTTGGCGATGATCTTGTCGGCGTTTTCGGCATCATCCTTCTTGGCCTGAGCCGAGAACTTTTCCATCGTCATCCGGCGACCCGGGCCCTGGGCCCAAACCGGACGATTGGACCAGGCGTAAACGGCTTGCAGCGTGCCGAGGACACCCGATTGGATCTGAGCGATGGCTTCGCGGGACGAATCGAGCGCGGTGCCTTGGTTACCCATCTGGGTGCAAACACCGGTTTCCTTCGCCACTTGAGCGAGCTTCCGGGCTTCGTAGATGGTGCGGGTCAACGGCTTTTGCGTGTAGCAGCTAATGCCGAGCCGCATGGCAGCCAGTGTGATTGGCCCGTGCATGTGGTCGGGCGTGCTGATCGTCGCAATGTCGATATTCTTGCCGTACTTGGCCAGCAACTCACGGTAGTCGGTGAACTTCTCGGCCTTCTCGAAGCCCTTCGATTTTCCCTTGCCATCGAGCGTGTTGCGATCGACGTCGCAAATCGCGACCACGTTGCCAAACGTTGCGGCGTTGGCCGAGTCGCTACCACCCTTGCCGCCGACGCCGAAGCTGGCGACGTTCAGTTGTTCGTTAGCCGAACGTTCTTGACCACGCAGGTCGAGGGCACCGCCCACGAAATAGCCGACGCCAACGGCGGCGGTCGTCTTCAAAAAGTCGCGACGAACTGAAAGCTTAGTCATAGAGGCAACTCCTAGCGTTAACGCAAATTTTGTGGAGAGGGAACCTACGATCCATTGGGAAGCACCGATCATATCGACTGCGGAAACGTAAATCCAGGAGATACGATTTTTTCCAGGAAAGTCCTTGGTCCGCGGTTTTGAAATCCCGACAGCTTGTCCGGCGGTTCATTGGGAACAAGCCGGCGGGATGAACATTCTTTCGTTTGCGGGCCCTCCCATTCACAAGTATGATGGCGTCAACAACGACCAGCACTTTTCTTTTCCACGTGCACTTCTGCGACTTCGCTCGCACGGTCGGCACCAGCTCAACCTCTCCACCCGCGGGCATTCGGAGGATTCCGACTGCCCGCGGTTTGGTTTCTTGAGGAGGCCTGAGCGCCGCCGTCTTATTTTCCCTTGCAGCCCCCTTTTCGCCCATTTTGGCTGCGGTACGCTGGCTAGTTCATTCCCCTTTGTTCCCTCGCCCTTCGATTTAGAAACCATCATGAGCGACCCCTATTTTCAGCAGCTTTTTGCCGAACGCATCGGCGGTGTGAATTACGGCAAGGGAACCGAGATCTATAAGTTCGAAAAGATCAAGCGCGCCAAACGGAAGGCCCTCGCCGATTTTCCGAATCGTTCGCTCGTCGATTTTGGCATCGGCGAAAATGACTCGATGGCTCCGGAGCACATCCGCCAAAAGCTGAACGCCGAAGCCAATCTGCCGCAGAACCGCGGCTACATGGACAACGGCAATACGAATTTCAAGGAAGCCGTTGCTCGCTTCATGCAGCGGAACTTCGGCGTGACGCTGAATCCGGCCACGCAGGTCAATCACAGCATCGGCAGCAAGCCGGCACTCGCGATGATTCCGGCGTGCTTCATTAACCCCGGCGATGTCACGCTGATGACGGTGCCGGGCTATCCGGTCGCCGGCACGCACACCAAGTATTACGGTGGCAATGTTTTCCGCCTGCCGCTCCTCGCCGAGAACAATTTCTATCCCGATTTCAAATCGATCCCTGCCGACATCTGGACCAAGGTCAAGCTGCTCGTCATCAACTATCCGAATAGCCCCACCGGCAAAACGGCGACGACCGATTTCTACAAGCAGGTCATCGACCTCGCCAACGAAAAGAAATTCGTCGTCGTGCAAGACGCCGCGCACAGCCTGCTGAGCTACGACCAGGCCCCGAGCAGTTTCCTCTCGGTGCCCGGTGCGATGGACGTGGGCGTGGAAGTCCACTCGCTGTCGAAGGGCTTCGACATGATCGGCTGGCGGATCGGCTGGGTCTGCGGCGCCGAGCGGATGGTGCAAGCCTTCGCCGACGTCAAGGACAACAGCGACAGCGGTCAGTTCGGCGCGATTCAAAATGCTGCCGCCGCCGCGCTCGATGACGATGGCATTCATGCTCACACGCGGACGAAGTACAAGCGACGTTTGGAAAAGCTCGTTGCGATGCTGAGTCGCTGTGGTTTTCAATGCAAGATGCCAGGCGGCACCTACTTCCTCTACACGAAGTCGCCGACTGGTTTGAAGGACGGCACGGTTTTCAAGAACGCGGAAGAAGCCAGCCAATATCTGATTACGCAACTCTCGATCGTCACCGTGCCATGGGATGACGCTGGTTCGTTCCTGCGGTTCAGCGTCACGTATGAAGCCGCGACCGAAGCGGCCGAAGACGCCCTGATGGCCGAAGCCGAAAGCCGCCTGAAGGGCTGCGGCGTGCAATTTTCCTAGTGACTGTTCGCCCAAAAAGGTAGCCCGACGCGTGAGCGAGGGGGAGCAGCGAGTGAACGTGGTTATTGGCAGCGTGCGATAGCACAAAATAGCGAGAGAATGTTTTCGCCGATCGCCGAATCCAACTCGCTTCCGTTGTGCTGCCGCACGTTGCCGATAACCGCGTCCACGCGCCAAAACCTTCGGCTCACGCCTCGGGCTACCTGAAATGCGAGTGAAGTAAATCATGCTCGTTGAACTGGTACGCACCACGACAGCGGATGGCTTGCGACTCGACGGCGCGTTCCGCGCCGCCGGCGAAGGGCAGGTTCGTCGGCAACCGACCGTCATCGTGATGCATGGTGTCGGCGGCAACTTCTATCAATCGAGCACGTTCGAGCCGCTGCTTCCCGCGTTGCACGCAGCCGGCTATCCGACCCTGACGGTCAACACCCGCGGCCATGACAGCGTTTTCGGCACGCAACTCGGCAACGTTCGCAAGCGTCTCGGCGCTGCCTACGAAATCGTCGACGAATGCCGCGCCGACATTGCAGCCTGGATCAAGTTCCTCGCGAGTCGAAATCACGAGCGAGTCATTCTACTCGGCCACAGCCTCGGCGCGATCAAAGCTGTTTACGCACAAGCCAACGACCGCCATACGAACGTCGTCGCGGTGGTCGCCATCAGCCCGCCGCGGCTGTCGTACACCGCGTTCATGAATTCTCCCGAAAGCAGCCTCTTCTTTGAGTCGATGAGCATCGCCCGCGACCTCGCCAAGGAAGGGGCCGGCGACGAACTCTTCACGGCGAAGTTCCCCTTCCCGCTGCTGATCACTGCCGACAGCTACATCGACAAATACGGCCCCGCCGAGCGCTACAACCTGCTCGAGTTCACGTCGCAGCTCCATTGCCAGACGCTGTTCACCTACGGCAGCAAAGAACTCGCTCAAGGAGGCATCGCCTTCGCCGGCATGCCCGAAGCCATCGGCAAATTGCCCGCTCACGCCCCGCGCGAAGTCCTCACCATCGACGGCGCCGATCACTTCTACTCCGGCGTGCAACAGTTACTAGCCGATAGGGTAGGGGAGTGGTTAAGGGTGAAGGGGATTGATTGATTCGTAAGTATTCACAGCAGTGATTAGAGCGGGCCGCGATTTGGTCGCGCGAGGCGGTCACTGCTGAGCTTCTTCGCCATCGAGGACCAGCCAGGCGTGGGCTTGCAGGAGGTTGATCATTTGCCCAGTGATTGGACGGAGAAAGCAAGACACCAAGCAAAATCGCGGCAGAGTCCACGTTGATTTCAAGGCTGCGGCAGTACCGTCTTCAAGCGATAAATAGGCTGCAATCGCAGATTGCCATCGCGCCAGATGAGCGTTTCGGAGTGTGCCAGGGCGTGCTCCGTGACGATCTGCAGCGGCGACACTCCTGGGTGCGCACTGAAGTCGATTTCATTGACCTGAAGGTCAGAGTCGAATTCGTTGAAGTTCGCCGACGTTTTCCAAATGACCAGGCCAGTCTCTTGGCCATCGATCACGCAGGCCCATTCCTGAATTCCGGAATGAAGAAAAATGAACCGCCATGCAAACTTCACGTCGAGTACGGGCAAAAGGCCCCGCGCGCGTTTTTCCGCCGGCAAGTGAAGAGGGGTGATCAACTCCTCCAGCGCCTGCCGAATCGGCTTGCCATTCCACTCGATCAACCGGCCAGCTTCATACTTCGCAGTTTGCAACACTCCGCCATTCGCTAATTTCCAACTCCATGTTCCCTGAAAAACTCCCCGGTCGAACGAACTTGTGAACTCCACTTCTGTGGTTTGCCCGATGCCATTGCGGTGTATTCGCCTCTCCTTCCAAACTCCAACCCGCAGACCACGATCGTAGGTCCCTTGTACCGTGACAGACGAATGACGCTGTAAGTAGGCGCCATGCAACTTACCGTCGAGGTGTTGTTCCGCGTGCACGACTTCGCCCTGATCATCGAAGTGCGCCACACGGTTCAATTCATCGTCAAAGTATTCCCGCCGCACGAACAAACAGGGGGAATCGCCATTGTCCAACCTCCAGCACTCTGCCACCCCATGCCGCAGCGGCCGGCCATTCCAACTACGACGCAATGTGGTCGTCAGGCGATGATTTTCTTCACCGATGTAAGGCAGAATCATGATGTCAATCGAATCGCACCTCCAGGCTTCGTCGCTAAACAAGAATCTGCCCTGGGCCAGCAGTTCTATGTCGGGGAGCCTGCTTTCCCTTGTCTCCACCCACGGCCAGCGATAGACCGTCAGCCCGATACCAATGCAGGTCATCAAGACGAGCAGAGCGCGCAGGCTGAATTGCATTCGCCAAGTGCGAACTAAGGATGAAATGGCCATGTTTGAAATTCTAGTGACTCACTTCTTCTCCCGCAGATGTTCAATCCGGACCAAATGCAACCCGCCGTCGCGCCAAATCAGCGTTTGCGATCGCGCGAGCGCATGTTCGATCGCCACGGCCAACGGCGCTTTTGGTTGATGCTCTGCCAAGTTCAATTTGCCGAATGTATCGTGCCAGTTACCGCTCAAATACGAACCTTGAGGCCGCGTGATGGTTAGTCCGGTTAATTGACCACCGATGACGCATTCATCCGTCCAGAAGTCGGTAGTAGTTCGCTGAAAACGAGCGTCGCTCGCGGGCGAAAGAAGGAGCTCACGCATTTTTTCGTCTCGCAATTCACAGGGAGTAATCAGTTCCTCCATGGCTTGCCGGAGAGGCTTTCCATTCCATTCGACGAGCCGCCCAGAGTCGTACTTCGCCGACTGCAACACACCGTCAGGTGACGTCTTCCAAACCCAATCTCCGTGAAACACTCCATCCCGAAAGGACCGAGTCACGTAAACATAAAAAACTAAATCGTCGATGATGGCATGTTCCTGGATCTCCTCCCAAGTTCCGTCGCATTGGCCACGAACATAGTTCCCTTTGACTGTCCTTAGGACATTGCGGTCCAAGTAAGGGCCATGCAGCACACCACCCTGAAAATGTTCGGAGTGAGTCAGGATGCCTTCTTCGTCATAGCAGAACTGGCAGATCAGTTCGTCGTCGATGAACTCCTGACGCCAGACTAGCCACTCTGGGCCGGTATCAGCTGATCGCCAGCATTCTGACGGCCCGTGCCGCAGCGGTTTGCCCGTCCAGCCACGACGATAAGTCGTGATGCGATAGCCCGACGCCGTGCCTGAACGCGGGCGTGAAAAGGAGGGCAGCGATTCGGCCTGCCAAGCGCCGCCGATGAATTCGAATCGGCTAAGAATGACCGACCGGAGCATTGGGTCGTTAGCCGCGGTGGTCTCCACCCACGGCCAGCGATAGACCGTCAGCCCAATACCGATGCAAGTCATCAAGACGAGCAGAGCGCGAAGGCTGAATTGCAGTCGCCAGGTACGAGGTGGGCGGGAAGGTAGCATGAAACGATTGTAAGATTTTGCGGCCACCCTTGCTGGCGACGGAGTTCCGACTTTCTCCGAACCTTCGTCTCAAGGCCGCTGTTCTTCGGTTTCCAAGTGGTGAATCCGCTCCACGATCAACTTCCCTTCGCGAATAATCAAGGTGTCATGATGCACCAGAGCGTGTTCGAGGACGATCTGCAGCGGCGAGGTTTCCGAATGCTCATGGAATTCGATCTCGTCGACAAACAGAAAAAAGTACATTCCCCTAAACTGCTCGGGGGTCTGCCGAATCACCAAGCCGGTCCGCTGACCGTCAATGATGCCTTGCCATTCGTGAATGGTCGAATCTGGAGTTTGCGGCAGCCGGTCGAACTTGACGAGGCTCGCCGGCGCGAGGAGCCGTTGGCGATCTTCCGCAGAGAGGTTCAGCGGCGTCAAAAGATCTTCCATCGCCCGGCGAACTGGCTTACCGTTCCATTCAATCAGTTGTCCGGAGTCGTACTTCGCCGTCTGTAGCACGCCGCTGCGTGAGGATTTCCAAATCCAATCGCCATCAAACAAGCCGTCGCGAAACGAGTGTGTCAGTTCCAACGGGAACGGCCCGGTCTCGTCGGTTCCGTAGTGGCGAGTTTCTTTCCACGCACCGACACGCTGGCCACGTTCGTAGTTTCCGTGGCTTGATAAGAAAGAATCGCGATCGAAATTGGCACCGTGCAACTTGCCGTCACGATGCGACTCGGTATACACGACTTCGCCGTGTTCAAACCAAGTAAGGCAAGTTCGTTCGTCGTCAGAATAGTCGCACCGCAAAAAGAGCTCTGGCGGACCGACATCGGGCAGGCGCCAGTATTCGGCCGGGCCGTGCCGCAGTGCTCGACCATTCCAACCGCGACGCCTGGTAGTAGTGACGCGAAAATTGGTGACGCCTTCCGACACAAAGCGAGGCAGCAGGATCGAACCCGACAATTCACAACGCCAGGCGCCGCGCGCAAACTTCAACGAGGCATGAGCGTTGAGCTGCAAGCTGCCCGGCCCGGGAGATTCGTACGTCTCCACCCAAGGCCAACGATAGATCGCCAGCCCAGCACCGATGCACGTTAGCATCACGAGGAGCGTGCGAAGGGTGAATTGGATTCGCCAAATTCGCAATGGAGCAGCGGAAGCCATGGGCAATTTCCGGGAGGGCGAGGCTCCCGCCGAGCCGTGGGCGGTTGAATGCAGACACCGGCAGCCTTTGCGAATTCACCTTGGCGGCTCGGCAGGAGCCTCGCCCTCCCGATGATGCGCTCACAGATTTTTGGGCCGGTTGACCCGAGTTGTCAACTCTGGCGTGTCTATTCAGCTGCCGCGGGGTCTGCCTTTCGGCGAGGGAGCATTGCCGGACCAGCCATCACGCAGCGATCGGCTGGACTTTTGAAGGGGTTATAAAAGGTTATACATAACAGGGCATATAAC
This sequence comes from Anatilimnocola floriformis, assembly GCF_024256385.1. NCBI lineage: Bacteria > Pseudomonadati > Planctomycetota > Planctomycetia > Pirellulales > Pirellulaceae > Anatilimnocola > Anatilimnocola floriformis. The sequence goes on along the minus strand of NZ_JAMLFW010000001.1, from coordinate 1,127,517 downwards.
CGATGATTTTCAGCGCAATACTTTGCACGACAATAGCTTGCGACTTTTCGAAAATTTTCATAACGGGTTATAATAACCCCCTGTGGGTTTTCGCAGCAGCGGCCCTCGCCCCGGCGCGCCGAGGAGAGGGCAGGGGAGTTGGGAAGTTGGCGACGTCTATGGCTTCAAGACGATCTTGCCGCAGAGTGTGTTGCTCTTTCGCAGCGTGTTTTCCTCTTGCAGCTTGTGTGCCTCCGCGGCTTGCGAGAGGGGCAGGACTTTGCCGATGTGGGGTTTCAGCATGCCGTTCGACAGCCAGCGGCTGATGTCGCCGGCGCAGATGCGTTGTTCTTCCGGAGTGGCTTTGAACATCACCACGCCGAGGAGCGAACACCCTTTGACGTAGAACGGACCGACCGGGAAGGTGGGTTTCGCGTCGCGACCGGCCATGAGAATGATGCGGCCACGCTCGGCGAGGAGTGGCACGATCTTTTCGAACTCCGGCTCGCGGACCGTTTCCCAATAGACGTTCACACCTTCCGGCGCGAACGCTTTCACGGCGGCAGCGATGTCGTCGGTCTTGTAGTTGAGAACCAGGTCGGCTCCGAGCGCTTTCACCGCAGCAACTTTTTCGGCGCAGCCGGCAGTCGCGATCACTTTCGCACCACTGGCCTTCGCCATTTGCACGACAACCGAACCCACGCCGCCACTACCGCCGTTGACGAAGATCGTTTCGCCCGCTTTGAGTTGGGCTCGTTGAAACAGGCCGAGATGCGCCGTGATACCGACGAGCGCGCTCGCAGCTGCCGCTTCGTCGGTCACGTCCTTCGGTGTGGGATAGAGCCAATGAGCATCGATCGCGGCCAGTTCGGCAAAACTTCCTTGCCGGCCGAGCAACCCTTGGTTGCTGCCCCAAACGCGATCGCCGGGCTTCACATCTGTCACATCAGCGCCGACCTGCACCACTTCGCCAGCGAAGTCGGCGCCGATGATGAAAGGATTCGGCAGCGGCCAATAGGGGGCGCCGTTGCGGATGTAGGTATCGATCGGATTGACCGACACCGCACGGATCTTGACGAGTGCCTGGCCGGGGCCGATCTGCGGATCGGGCAAGTCGCCGTACTGAATGACTTCGGGGGCACCGGTTTGCGTGAAGAAGGCGGCTTTCATGAGAATATCCGGAGAGTTGCTCTTGTCGTGACGAGTTAACCAGGGACGAGGTGAACCAAGGATCGGTAGCTGCGAATGTACAGAATCTGTTTTTTCCTTGGGAGTACCCGCTGTTCGTCGGGAGCAACCGAAACAGCCTCCGACAATTTGACCGAGTACGACAACTCTACTGTTAATTCTTGCAGGAGACATACCAGATTTTATTGACGTTGATTGTTAGGATCCTCAAGCTTTTGCTCGCTTTCGGTTTCGATAGGAACAGACACATAAGGAACCAGTGATGAAGAAGCAACCTCTCCCGCGTCCTCTGTTGGTAGAAGGCTTGGAACGCCGCGAGTTACTCGCGGGCAATGTGCTGGTGGAAAGTCACAACGGCAATGTGAAGATTACTGGCGATGGTGATAACAACGGCCTTATCATCGCGATGCAACTGAATGGCCGGTTCAACATCACTTCGCAGGTCGGCGACGACGTGTTCACCGGGCCGACGACCGATCTGGAAATTCGCAATCTGACCGTGAACCTGCTCGGCGGCAACGACTTTCTGATTGTGGCCGGTGATGTAAGCACAGGGCTTAATAATCCCGCGTTCATTCCGGGGAAAGTCAAAATCGACTTGGGTGCGGGCAATGACAACGCCTTCATGGCGGTGGCAGCGGGCGCCAACGGAGAAGAATCGCAGTCGATCAGCGTCAAGGGAGGCGATGGCAACGACACGTCGCTCGTGCTCTTTTCTGCGGTCAAGTCAGTCAGTATCGAAGCGGGGGTCGGAGACGATGCCGTCGTTGTTTCCAATTCATCGATCCGCAATATCGACATCGACACGGGCGTCAATACGCTCGGCGAGGGAGAAACAGACAACGACGCTGTGCAGTTGGGTTCCCTCACTGCACAAACAATCAATGTTCGCCTTGGCACGGGCAATCAATCGCCCGACCCCGAGGCTAACAGCTTCAATTTTGCGAATGTCTACAATTCCTCCATCGGAGTGCTAAACATCCAGGGCGGCGACGCGGTTGATTCGATGAACGTCCACGATAACACCGTCGACGCGATCACGATCTCCACCGGTGGCTCGGACGACACGGTGGAAATCGCCCGCGTCGAAGCCGGTCTGCTGCATGTCAACCTCGGCGGTGGCGACGACACCTTGTATGCCTACGACAGCGATATCACGATCGCGACGCTGCTGGGTGGCTCAGGGACCGATGGACGTTGGGTACAGAATGTCGATTCGCTGTTGCTGCTGGAATTGCAGTTCGAAACGGTACTGCCGCCCTTGTTCTAAGGAAGTTCTTTGCCTTGCCAATTAATCACAAGGTATTCCCTGCACACGCAAATGGTGTGCAGGGACATTGGTAGATTCAATTTGACGTCGCCTGTTGCTCTAAGCAGACTGGCACCGGGTTGATAAAGGCACCTCTCAAGGTATTTGCTCATGACACGTTCAAGGCGGCTGACGGTTGAAAATCTCGAGCGGCGCGAGTTGCTCGCTGGCAACGTGACCATTCAATACGATCGCGGCAACGTCACAGGTGACGGCTGACGACGCGGCTAATAATATCTCGATCTTTCAGCAACCCAACGGTCGATTCAACGTCGTCGGCTTTAATGGGGAAGTATTTACAGGACCGACGACAAACCTGCTGATTCGCAACCTGACCGTCAATTTGGGCGCCGGCCAGGATACGCTGGGAATTGGCAAGCAATCGGTTGTGTCGTTGCCGGGGCTTCCCGCGCAGATTCTGGGAACAACGACGGTGAACAGCGGCGCCGGTGGCAAACTGGTCGTCGTGTTGGTCAACGGCGGCGAAGCTGGCGGTTATGTGTTGCCGGCACGCGCTATCAATGTCGATACCTCGCCCACCGTGGCGGCAGATGGTGCGAGCAACATCCGTGACGACGATGTGCTAGTCGGGTTCAGCTCGGCGCTGTCGATATCGATGAAAACCGGCGGCGGCAATGATGTTGCCGAAATCTACAATACGCAGACATTGAACCTGAATGTTGATACAGGGCCAGCCAAGACGGCGGCGGGCATTGCGGATAATGATCTAATTGAGTTCGGCGACGTGGTGGCACTCAATGCTTCGTTGTCGGGCGGCGGCGGCAATAACTCGGTGAGCGGTACACGCAGCCTGTTTGGCAACCTCTCGGCTACGACGGGAGCCGGCGCAGACAACGTGCGAATCAACAACAGCGTGATCGGAACCAGCTTGTTGTTGAATACCGGCGCGGGAGCAGACACGGTTAACTTGCATGATCTGCAAATCGGCCTGACCAGCGACGCACCGGCTATTTTTGCGCAGTATGGAATCACCCTGCCGCAGTTGCCGTTCAATCTGTTTCAGTTGACTCAGTACTTGCCGAGCCTGCCAGGACTTTTAACAGTCTCGACGGGCGATGGAGACGACGTCGTCGAACTTGCCGACCTGCATTCGACGTTAAGCATTTCGGTGTCGCTCGACGGCGGCAACGACAAGCTGTATGCCACCGATATCGACGCGTTCTATTCGCTCTTCAATGGCGGCCTGGGGAACGACGGCGAGTACAGCTCGGGGATTGATGGGCTGACCTGGTCCATACTCTTCGAGTCAGCACTTCCCCCGCTAGCGCCGGCGGTCCTGCCGTAGTCGTGGGGTGAATTTCTCAACATTAATTGCCAGTTGACGACGTCTTATTGGGCGGACACACTAATGGCGACATCAGCAGGGAAGTTCGTGGATTTTTCCGGATGAACCGGCGTCTCAATCCGCTCTAAGGCTTTGCACCCATGAAACGAAGTTCTGCTCTCGCCGCTCGCCGCCGCTTTTTGTTTGAATCTCTCGAACGCCGCGAACTCCTCGCCGGCAATGTGCTGGTCTCGCTCAACGACGGCACGCTGACGGTAACCGGCGACGCCGGCTCGAATGAGATCACGATCTATCAACAGGCCGACGGCCGGTTCACGATTGCCGGTCTCAACGAAGAAGTCTTTACCGGGCCTACCGAAGACATCCTTGCCCGCAATATTGTCGTCAATCTTGGCGCGGGTGACGATTCGCTCACGATCGCCGCGCAGCCGATCGAAGGCGCCGAAACCGTGCTGCCGGCAGAAGTGCTCGGCAATACGACCATCAATGCCGGTGATGGCAGCGATGACATCGTGGTGAGCATCGTCGGCATGCAAGCCGGCACGTTCGTGCTGCCGGCACTGTCGATCAAGATCGACGGCGGTGAAGCAATTACCAACAACGAATCGACGCAGCGCGACAGCGTCGTCGTCCTGAACAGCTCGGCCGCTTCGGTATCGGTGAAAACTGGCGTGGGTGACGACGTCGTCGATTTGAACAATGTGATCGCAGTCACGCTGACGGTCGAAGCTGGTCCGGCCACGTTGCCCACCGGAGTTTCGGATCTCGATATTGTCGATCTCACCACGGTCACGGCTGCCACGGCCAAGATCGATTTGGGTAAGAACAACAGTGGCAACAACCTGACGCTGGACACCGGGCTATTCGGTTTGCTGAAAATCGATGGCAGCAACGGCGTGGACGACGTCGAGATCGACGACACACTGGCGGGGTTGTCGCTGACGCTGTCGACGTACGGCGGCGCCGATGTGGTGGGACTCAACAACGTACAATCCGGTCTGACGCAGGCCGATTATCAGAACCTGCTGAACCTGGTCGTTTCGAGCTTCGGCATCGATCTTTCGATTCTGCCGTTCGACCTGGCCGACCTGATTCAATACTTGCCGGATCTCCCTGGTTACACCACGATCTCGACCGGCGACGGCGCTGATGTGGTGACCGCGACCAATCTCACTTCGACCCTCGCGATCTACATCTATCTCGATGCGGGCGACGACCAGCTGCGGGTGGATGGCGTCGATTCGGTCATCGCCTTCTTCTGGGGTGGCGCTGGAACCGACGGCCGTTTGGTTACAGGTGTCGATGCGCTGTCGGAACTGGAACTGCAGTTCGAAAGCATCCTAGCGCCGGTTGATCCAGGCGCCTAGGAATTTTGGACGCTACAGAGGCTGCGGGGATTGGAAAACTACAACCCCGCGGCCGAACCGGGCACGCGCGGGTCATGCACGCCAATGAGCTTCTTCGATCCAGGCTCGAGGCCGACCGCCTGACAGACGCCAATGCCATCGGTCTGGGCCAGTTTGTGTCCCCGCTCTTCCAGTGATTTACAAATCGCCGGAGCGAGCGACTTCTCGACCCGCAATTCATCAGGCCGCCATTGATGATGAACTCGCGGAGCGGCGACAGCGGTATCTAATGGTTGCTGCAGATCGAGCACGCGCAACAGCACCTGCAGCACCTGCGTGATGATCGTCGGACCACCTGCCGCCCCCACGGCAAGTATCGGCTGGCCATCGCGGAGGACAATCGTCGGACTCATGCTCGACAACGGCCGTTTGCCCGGCGCTACGGCGTTGGCCTCGGCACCGATCAGTCCAAAGGCATTCGGCTGACCAGGGCTGATCGAGAAATCGTCCATCTCGTTGTTCAGCACCACGCCGGTTCCCGGCACGATCACTTTGGAACCAAACGTTGTATTGACGGTTTGTGTAATCGCCACCCAATTTCCTTCGGCGTCGGCGGCGGCAATGTGCGTGGTGTGCTTGCTCTCGGCGGGATCGTATTCCTTCCCGGAAAAGATATTTTCCGTCGCCCGCGGCGGACGCCCGTAGCTCGGCACGGCGGTCGCCTTGCTCAAATCGATCTTGGCCGCCAGCGTGCGAGCATACTCGGCATCGATCAGCCCGCGCGGCACTTGAGCAAAGCTCGGATCCCCCAGCCAATAAGCCCGATCGGCGAAGGCCAAGTTCATCACCTCGGCGAGAAGATGCTCGAAGGTTCCATCTTTTTTGCTGGCCAGCAGAGTAAGATCGAAACTCTCCAACATGTTGAGCATCTGTGCCACATGCACGCCACCGGAACTCGGCGGCGGAAAGCCGATGATCTGACACTGCCGGTACTTCGTCTGCAGCGGTTCGCGACGAATCGGTTTGTATGCGGCAAAGTCCTCCGCCGTGAGCAAACCGCCGTTGTCCTTCATCCAGGCCGCGACTTTTTCCGCGAACTCGCCGCGATAGAACCAATCGGGCCCGCGCTCGGCAATATTGCGATACGTCGCCGCGAGATCAGGCTGCTTCAGCACTTCGCCGGCATCGTAGGCCGAACCATCGGGCTTGAGCAGTGCTTTGGCGGAGCCAAGAAACTGCGCGAGCTTTGCCGCTGTGCTTTTCAACTTGCGCGCGAAATTCGTATCGACCGCGAAACCCTTCTCAGCGACTTCCGCGGCGGGACGAAAGATGTCGGCGAGCATGAGCTTGCCCGCGTGCTGCAGCGCGAGATCGTAAGCGGCGATCGCTCCCGGCGTGCCGACGGCGAGCGCCCCGGTCTGGCTCAATTCGGGCTGGGGTTTGCCATCGCGCAGATACATATCGCGCGAAGCGCGGGCCGGTGCTGTTTCGCGGCCATCGATGGCGAGCAATTGGCCGTTCGCTCGGCGAATCAAAATGAAACAACCACCGCCAATGCCGCTGTTGTGCTGATCGACAATGCCGAGCGTGACTGCGGCTGCAATCGCGGCGTCGACCGCATTACCACCGCGCGCGAGCGCAGCAACGCCGGCCTGCGTAGCCACCGGTTGGACCGAGGCGACGACACCTTTCTCCCACAGGCGATTTGGATCAGCAGCCATGACAGGCAGACCGCAGGCAGCGAGACCTCCCGCCGCGGTGAGAGTTTTTAGATAGGCGCGGCGAGAGAGCATTTTTATTACATGTAGGGTGGATCGAACGTACTCGAGAGGCCCACCAAAAAACGGGCGATGGGGTGGGCCTACGACTTTGCCGAAAAAATCAGGAGTTGAGTTTCACATCGGCGCTATCGGCGATGTTGACCCAGCAGTGTACGTGCGGCACGCTGCGGAAATTCCAAACGAACGACGGGCCTTCCAAACGCCAGTTGTCCCACACCTTGTCTTTGCCCAAGTCGGCATCGGTGAAGAACGCCAGCGAGCACTTGTCGAGACCACCCTGCGTCTTGAGGCAGGCGAGCACTTCGTCGCGATCGCTCTGGCGATAAGGTTCGATCAGCTTCTGCAGCACTTTCTGCATCTGTTCTTTCTGATCGGACGTCAGATCGGCGATCGGAATGCCGGCGAACGTTCCCTTTTCACCCTGGAACTGCACCTGGCTCTCAGGCCATGTCTTCGAGACTTCGGCTTTGCCGCGCTGTTTGCCATCGAGCATCTCGTAGACCTTGTTGGCTTCGAGTGCTTGTTCCCAATACACGTTGCCGGGATGCCCTTCCTTTTCGGTGAAGCCACTGGCTGCGTGACCGTAGAAAATCGGACCGCCGAAGGCCATGTGGTCGGTGCTATTGCCGTCGCAGCGAATGGTCATGTGCCGGCCGGTCATCACGAGTTCAAACTTGCCGTCGCCCGGCGTGCCGAAGATCGCGATGTTCTGATCGTTGCCCCACGTTTTGCCGTTGTTGTCGTCCTTCAGCTGCTTGTCGACGCGGTCTTTCCACTCGGGGCTGATGATACCTTCGTAAATCGCGCGCACGATTTCCTTTTGATCGCTGGTGTAGTAATCGCTGAGGATCGCGGGCGACGTAATGTGCCAGTTGTTCGAGATGCGCGTGCGGAGCAGACCAAGCTGCGGATCTTTGTAATCCCAAGGGAAGCAAACTTCCTTCCGCTGGTCCTTGTTCATCGAGTCATAGAGTTTCTTGGTCAGCGTTTCGGGCGTTTCCTTGCCCGACGAAGAAGTGCTCGCCGGTTTGTCGTCAGCAAACAGACGACCGCCGCCGAGCGCGACAGCAGCCACACCAGCGCTGGTCACACGGAGGAAGTCACGCCGGGCCAGACCGGGAGCCGCAGTTTGCGCCGCAGGCTGTGGGTCGCAGTCAGGGCAGGGGAGGGAGGTACGAGAGTCAGCAGTCATGACAAACTCCTTGCAGCATTTTGAGTCGAGCTGAACGCTCCAGCTCTACCTATGTAACTCTGGCGAGTTCAATATAGGCCGGTGCGCAAGGAGAAACTACTGCCGACTTCCACCTAGGGCGGACCATTGGTCCGTCTGCGAAGCGGTTTGATTTGAATTACTTGTCTCACGCCACGAGACGGACCAATGGTCCGTCTTACCGAGAGATGCATTCTTTCGCAGCAGCGAAAAGCAAGTCTATTCCGGCACGCCGCCCATCGGCGTGCGGCCCTTCTTGGCGTGCATTTTTTCCACACGGCTATCGAGTGTGATCGTGATCGCACTCAGGGCGGCATTGAGCGCTGCTTCGAGCGAACCGGCGTCTTTGGTCACGGCGATTGGATCGAGCCGGGCGACATGCACTTCTACCGTGCACTGTTTATCGATCGCGCCGTTCTTGTGACTATTGAGATCAGACAGAAAAACTTCGGCCCGAGTTAACTGAGGCGTGAACCGCTCGAGCGAGTCGGTCACTTCGTCACGAACCCAATCCTGCAAGCGGGCACTTCCTTCGATGTGATTGTCGGTCTTGATCTGAACGAGCATGAAAATCTCCTGACTGAAACGAGAAGAGGTCGTCAAGGATGCACGTTGGGCTGTTGCACGTTTTGTACCGCAGCACCATCCTGATTTTAACATTCGCTGCTAGAAATTCGCTCGTCTGTTTTCCTCCTTGCCGGCCGAGCGACTGCTGCGAACAATTTGGCGGCCTGCCGCTACGCAATTCTAGCTCTAATGCTCAATTGCCGCGTAAATTCGCGGCAAATTGGGGAGGGTGATACCAATGAAACGGAACACTCAGGCCGATCACGGCCCGCAGACCAGTCAAAAACCAACCGTCCTGCCCGCTGAAACACCAACCCCTCCTTGCTTCGACGCGAACACCGCTGTCATCGAACAGGAAGCTCTGGCCCACATCCGTGACGCGGCCTATTACAAATGGGAAGCTGCTGGGAGCCCCATCGGCGACGGACATGATTTCTGGCTCGATGCCGAACGAGAATTTTTGCAGCAACGAGCCGTGCCCGATGCCTCAGGCACCAAGGACGTCGTACAAGAAGCACTCGAAGAATCATTCCCAGCTAGCGATCCGCCGGCGCGTTCGATCACCCAAGTCACCAAAAGTGACTTGGTCGGCAAAGCGTAAAGAACGCTTCGCAGCGTAAGCAGCGCTCAGCGGCTGCGCATGTACTTGAGATAGTTCTCCACAAAGACTTCTCTGTTCACTGGATAGACGAGCGTGATGCCAGCGTTCGTCATTCCCACGCGCGTTCGATTCGTCGCAGGGAACTCGACCTCGGTCAGCATGCCATCCTTGTCGGCATCGAGTTGTGTGAACAGGCCTTTCGCAAACGCCGTTGGTTCCATACCACGCCGCTCGCGACCTCCCGCCGTTCCTGGGCCGTTGCTAAAGAAGCTGGCCGATGCACTCACTTCCGGTCCTTTGGGACCAATGAGCGCTGACCAAGCCTTGCGTTGATCGTCACTGAGCAAGGCGAGAATCTTCTCTTCTCGCTTCTTATTGAACTCGGCAATCTTATCGCGCAGTCTCTTCGCGAGCTCATCGGAGCTCTCCTCCGCGCCGCGCTGCGTAAGTGCTTGCCGCATGATCTCGCGAGATTCTTCGCCGAGCTCGTCATTCAGTTTTTGAATGGCGGCGACCTGATCTTCCGTGATCTTCAGCTGTGGAATAATTTCGGCCCGAATGACCGCGAGCGCGCCACCTTGTTGCAACTCCAGCTGCTGTAATCGCGCTCTTTGCTCCGCTGTCAGCAGGGCCTGCGCCTTGTCTTCGATCAGCTTGATGACTGCATTAAAGGCATTGGAGTTCGTCGCTTCGCCGATCTGCGTCCTCTGCTCGGGCGTCAGTTTCAGATCGTCTTGAATGGCAGGATTGCGCAGCAGGATTGTGGCTCGACTGACCATGCCACCAAAGCCGCCCGCTCCGTTGAAACCAGAACTACGCGCAACCGAATCCCGCGCTCCGCCGCCAGCCTGTGCAGCAGGACGAGTGGTGGCGTTGCGAGGACTCGTAATAGTTGCGTCGGGCAGCGAGGCTCGCAACGCCGCCACGCCTTCGCTGGTCGCGCTCGAGCCGATGATCGTCACCGTGGTCAGTTTGTTCAACTTGTGCAGATGAGCCAAACCTTCGTCGGTGATCAGACGGCTGTTGATGCTCAGCGTCGTCAGCCGCTCGCAAGCGGCGATGGTCTTCAGCTGTTCGTTGGTGCAATCCGCGCCGAGATTGACCTCCGTGATTCGATAATCGCTATCAACCTGCGCTCGGCCACCGACTTTGGAGAGGGCCGCGAGATAATCGCGCTCGGCTTTGGGTGGCGGTGTGAATTCTTGTGCGAATGAATTCGCGACCAAGCTAACTAGAACGACCAGAGATGCGCAGAAAATACGTTGCATCGTTCAGCTCCAGTGCAGTCATCACGCTCCGCGTGGTTTGCTCGCGCCCTAAAGAAAGTGTGTGGCGGCGATACTTAGTGTATCGCGCCGCGCAGCGTCGAATGTAGCTGCCTGGGCTCAGCTACTTCGCTTTTTCTTTAAACTTCGCAACTTGCGCCGCCGTGCGGCGGTGCAGGTCGAACACGTCAACTTGTTCACCACGCTCGATTCGCTTTGAAATCATCGTCAGGGGATAAAGTACCAATGTGGTATCGGGCTTTCGCACTGCAGGATCGCGGCCGTATTCATCCTCGACCATCACCCATTCCAACCCGAAATCCTGCACGAACGCATCCCCGAGCACGATGCCTAAACACTGCAGTTCGTACGTCTGATCAGGCTTATAGATTTTGTCCTGCACAATCGTGCGAATGGCCTCCAACTTACCGGCTGAGGTTTTGTATTTCTCTTGGGCTTCTTCATCGCGGAGGTGTTGCTCCACAACGGCGCGCTGCTCCTTCAAACGCGTTTGATCTGCGTCTGTCAGCGCCGTGATTTTTTGATTTTGCGCAGAGCAGCCGCTAAAGATGACGGCAGCGAATAGCAACGAGCAGATAAGAGTGCGAGTGAGCATGGCGGCGATTCTATCACCCCGCTCTAACCGCCCGAAACCACCGTGAAGTAGCTCGGCACGACGCGATCGAAATACTCCGGCCTCATTTCCACCGGAATGCCGTTGTAGACGCAGTAGTTGCGGACCTGGTTGAGCAAGTCGCGCGGCTGGCAGCGACGCAGCGGGCGACGGGCTGGCTTGTAGTGCTTTTCGATCAGGTGATCGACTACTTCCGGCTTGAATTCGCAGCTGGCACCCTTGCAGCCGATCTTGAAGAGGAGGTGGAACTCTTCGCGGCCCGGGTCCTTCACTTCGATCTTGTACGGAATACGGCGGAGGAACGCTTCGTCGGCAAGATCCTTCGGCTGCAGGTTGGTGCTGAAGATGATCAGCTGTTCAAACGGCACTTGGATCTTCTTGCCGGTCGCGAGCGTGAGAAAGTCGATGCGATTTTCGAGCGGCACGATCCAGCGATTGAGCAATTCGATCGGCGCCATGCGCTGCCGGCCGAAGTCGTCGATCAGCAGGCTGCCACAGTTGCTCTTCATTTGCAGCGAGGCTTCGCTGACGTTGCTCCGGGGATCGTGGCGGATTTCGAGGGCGTCCATCGTCAACTCACCACCGACCACCACCGTCGGCCGGCGAATCTTGATCCACCGACGATCATAGTCGGCGGTCTTGAGGAGCGTGTTCCCGGCTTGCTCGATCGGCTCATGAAAGGCCGCATCGTAGAGCTTGATGTACTGACCATCCTCGGTGATCGCTTTGGGAATCCAAATCGTCTGTCCGTAGCAAGCCGTGATCCGCTTGGCGAGCGTCGTTTTGCCGTTGCCGGGTGCGCCGTAAAGGAACAAGCCGGCGCCGCTATTCACTGCAGGGCCGAGCATGTCGAGCATCTGCTGTTCGACGGTGATATCGGAGAAGGCTTTTTGCAGTTGCCGCTTTTGCGGTGCTTCGGCGCGAATGGTCTGAGCTTCCACCGAAACGATGTAGTCCTCGAGCGGCACTGGCGCAGCGCCGATGTAGGCGTTCTGCTCCATGGCTGCCTTGGCTCGCGCGCGACCTTGATCGGTCAGTGTGTAGACGTAGTCATTCAACTGAGCCGCACCGCCGTGAATCACCAGCTGACGTTGCCGCAGCGAATTGAAGATCGGTTCGAGGATCAGATAATTGATGCATACCTGATCGGCAATCTGCCGGCCGCTGGCCGAGCCGAGCAACGTCAGGTACTTGAGAATCAGGGTTTCCACCAGCGCGGCCGTCAGCCCGGTCTCCTCGATCTTGCGAGGCTCGGCGGGGCGAAAGCTGTCTTCTGAAAGAATCGAAGCCAGCAAATTGCCCTGGGGAGGAGGAGTAGCGACAGCCGTCATGGGAGAACTTTCAACTCGGGGAACAATGCATGCGTTGCCCAAGTCTAGGTCACTCCCGCCAATACGAAGGGTCAATCTGCCGAGAAGACAGCAAGCACCGATGCTGCTGAACGGGCCGGTTGTGACGGTGATGAGCCCGGATGATCAACGCTGGGCTACGCTGATGTCGGCAGCCTGCTAAAATACGCCCATGGGATACCAGGAACGCGATTACTATCGGGAAGAGGGAACGGATGACCCGCTGGGGCTCCGGTCGCTGTCGATGACGACGAAGATCATCATCGTGACGGTGATTGTCTATCTCGTCGACATGTTCTTCGGTGGCGACAAGCACACGGTCACCGGCCATCTAATGCTGCATGTCGATTGGTGGAAATCGCCATGGCAGATCTATCAGCTGTTGACCTACGGCTTCACTCACGATCCGCTGAAAATCAACCACATCCTGTTCAACATGGTTGGCCTCTGGTTCTTTGGCCAGAATCTGGAACAGCGCTGGGGCGGCCTTGGGTTGCTCCGATTTTATCTGGTTTCGATTGTGATTTGCGGGCTGGTTTGGTGGATTCGCAATTTCGCCATGGGTGCGACTAACGGAGCGCTGATCGGCGCGTCGGGCGGCGTGACTGCGTGCATCATCATGTTCTGCCTGCTCTATCCGCAGGCCCGCGTGTTCTTGCTGATCTTTCCCATGCCCGCCTGGGTAGCAGGATTAATCATCATCGCGAGCAACGTTGCCGGCATGGACTTTGGACCTGCCGAGCCAGGCGTGCCGCGAACGGCCTTCGACGTGCACTTGGTCGGAGCAGCATTTGCGCTGGCAGTCTGGGCGCTGAAGATCGATTTCGGCCGCATGACTTGGCTGAGCTTTTCCGGCGGTTGGCTGCGGAGCCTAAAAAACCTGTTCAGGTCGCGCCCGAATTTACGAGTGCATTCCGAGCAGGTGTATCAGGACGAAGACGATCAACTTGAAGCGGAAGGAGATCGCATCTTGGCGAAAATCTCTACGCACGGAGATGCCAGCCTCACCGCCAAAGAACGCAAGACGCTGGAACAATACAGCCGGCTGATGCGAGATAGGCGAAAGTAGCCACGTAGGCCGGAACTAGCTGTATTCAGCGCTGTTCCGGCCTACTGGGAAAAGTCTTATTCCTTCTTCCGCTCGACTCCTTCGCGGAGAGATTGAAACGCGGCGCGGAGTTCGGCTTCATCAAGCTGACCGTCTTTGTTCGTGTCGAGGCGCTCGAAGTTTTCCTTGAGCCGATCGGGAGCTTCTTCCTTGCTCAGCTTCTTGTCGCCGTTCGTATCCGCGGCGATGATCCGCTTCATGAACTCTCCGCCCAAGACGGCCGGGCGCTCACTCGCGGGTCGATCCGCAGGGCGATCAGGACGGCCTGCTGCGCTCGGCGGCGGACCGATCTCGTCGCGAGTCAATTTGCCATCGCCATTGCGGTCGAGCTTGGCGAGGGACTTCGCAGCATCGGCGATTTCACTCGCCGAGAGTTCGCCATCGCCGTCGGTGTCGAGAGCACGCAGAATCGGCCCCATCGGCGGCGGGCCACCAGCGGGGCGGCCTTCGGGTGCGCCCGCGGGTGCAGCATCGGGACGACGACCGGCCATGCCGGCGAAGAACTGCGCGACCTTTTCAAACTCAGCGAGGTCCACGGCGCCGTCGCTATTGCTATCGACGCGGCCCATGTTCTCTTTCATCCGCTCGGGAATTTCGTCTTTCTCGATCTTTCCGTTGCCATCCTTATCGAGCCGATTGAAGATGTCCTTGGCCGAGATATTTCCCAGACCGCCAGCGGGTGGACCATCAGGCCGGGCAGCAGGCGCTCCTTCGGCCGCAGTGCTGGTCTTCTTCAAACCGGCGATGAACTCTTCTTTGCTGAGCTTCTTGTCACCGTTCGCATCGCCGGTCCGAACTAAGCGTTCGAAGAGCGATTGCTTGTCATCGGGCACTTCGTCGGCCGTCACCACGCCGTCCTTGTTGGCATCGAGCCGGTCGAACAGCTCGCCCTCTTGTCCCCAGGCCGGCGAGATTCCGCCAGCCACACCCGCGACCAAAAGACTCCACAAGTACTTGCGCATCTGCCTGTCTCCGCTGAAAGTTGCCCGTTTCATCCACTCGCTCTAAACACGATGCTGGCGGTTCGGTTCCGCGCCGCAGTATATCCGCCCAATTTCGCCAGGTCGCCAGTTTGATCGATCTTGTTGAGTTTTTCGCATCTGGCTAAACTTCCCACCGGCTGTGGAACCGTACGCGCACCCGGCGGAGATTTCGTTATTCTCCACCGAACCCGTCAGGTCCCACCGCCGTAGTAACTGATGAAACGGCACTTGCCGGCGAGTTCTTTCACGAACCGTCCCGCAATCAGGCCGACCTACACAGGTCGCCCAGCCGTTCAGGAAGCTTGCATTCGCTACAGGAGGTTTGCGAAACAAAGATCGAAGGGCTGTCGTACCTTCGCCGATAAAGTTGGGGTGTCAAAAACGTGCTAGCGTTCGCCAAGTCTTCTCGCCTGACACGGATTCGTCTCCCCGACACGGAAAGCGCGACGCCTGCTGATTGAAGTGACGTGTTGGGGATTTCTGCCGCCTGTTCAGCCCGCGCTGATCGGCCGCCTGCTCAATGAGGAGCAGCCCGTTTTCCCCTTCCGTTTAAAACCAGCGCAGGAACATTTTGTGGCCGGAAAACCTCGTCAACCCCGCTCGGGATCCAGCCGGCCGCTTGAGGGAGAAAACACAATGTATATTTACGGTAGCTCGAACGTTCATTCCGCCCAGCCCATCAGCGCCCCGCACAAGTTCGGCGGCGTGCAACAGGCCCAGGGCTCGCAGTCTCGTGGTGCGTCGGGAGTCGATCAATTGGACATTTCGCCCGAAGCCGAAATGCTCAGCCAGGTGCATAACCTGCCCGACGTCCGCCAGGATCGCGTAGCCGACATTCGTGCCCAGATTAAGAACGGCACGTACGACACCGACGAAAAGCTCGACATGGCGTTGAGCCGCCTGCTCGATGAAATTGGCTAGTGACGGTCGCCTTTCGCTCCGCGAAAGGACGCATCTTCCTCGCGCCGAGAATTTCGGCGCTGTGGATTATTCGCTGAGTCGATCGCGAATTTTCTGCATCAGCAACCAGCTTCAGTTGGTGGACTCAGGTTCTCAACAGTTCTCGGCTTTAGCCAGCGATCGAACTGTCCTCCTACTAAGTATTCGTCTGAACCAGCGATTACAATCCTCCACAGATCATCGCGTTCGCAGCTAGATTTTCTGCCGCGCTGCGACCGACGATGGAGGAGCAACTGATGTCACTTTCACTGGCATTCATTCCGCTGTTGCCCAAGGCGCAGCTTTCGTCCTCTGCCATTCGCGCCGATCTCGTCGCCAATTGGCCGCAGTTGCCGAAGCCCGAACCGGTCAAAGGCGAAACTGATCAAATCTCTTTTCGCATCGGCTCCAGCGACGTGATCATTGCGTTCATGCGGGCGCCGATTCCGTGGACCGATCTGGACGGACCGTGCCAAACTGCCTTCCTTTGGCCAGACGCCGAACCGGTGCTGCGAAGTCATGTCGGCCATCTGATCATCACCTTGCTCAGCAAAGAAGGACCAGTGGCCCAGGCCGGCCTGTTGACCCAAGTGTGTGCCGCGATCGTCGGCAGTTGCCCACAGGCGCCGGGCGTATTCTGGTCGAACGCCACTCAATTGATTCGCGGTGACATCTTCCGCGATTTCGCGGTCAAGTTCCTGCCCGATGCTCCGCCCCTGTACCTCTGGGTCGACTTCCGCGTCGGCCCTTCTGGTAACGGCAAGTCCAGCGGCTTCACTACAGGACTGACGGCGCTCGGTCACATGGAGTTCGAAACCGAAAGCTCATCGGAATCGCCCGGTGAATTGAAAGAACGACTCTTCGGCCTGGCCAATTACGTCGTCGAAAACGGCCCGGTCATCCGCAACGGCGACACCATCGGCGAGGATGCGAACGAACGAATCCGCGTCGTCTATGCCAAATCCGCCTTCGGCCACGAGGGACAGGTCATGCGGCTCGAATACGATGCGCCGCCCAAGAAAAAGGGTTGGTTTGGTTGGTGAGTCACACGCGATCACAAGCCTGACGCGCCAGCGAAGGAACGCAGCCTGCAACTTGGTGGCCGACTGCGTTCCTTCGCTGGCGCGTCAGGCTTGGGGGACACGGCTTCCCCTGCGGACAGGTTCGGCCTAAGATTACTTATTGAGACTACGGGCGGCCTCGATCTGCGAATTTCGCAGGAACGCCTCTTTCGCGAGTCTCAATAGATAAATTCTTCCCTCATCTTTGCCAGCCGCAGCCAGCCCAAGTCATGCCCGACCACGACCCATTAGAACGCGTTCCCGTCGCCCTTTCGCCGCGCGACCGTTTTGTCGAATTCCTGCAGAGCAAGGGGATGCGTGTAACCCAGCAACGGCTGAGCCTGGTCGACCACGTTTTCAGCCGGCATGAGCACTTCGACGCCGATCAGCTCATGGAACAACTGCCGGCATCGGGCGACGCGAACCACGTAAGCCGGCCGACCGTCTATCGCACACTGAACGAATTCGTCGATGCGGGGCTGCTGCGGCGGTTCACGCTCAACGGCCGGGCCGTGTATGAGCACGACTATGGCTATCCGCAGCACGACCACTTCCACTGCACCGAATGCAACAAGCTGTTGGAATTCACCTGCCCCGAACTGATCCAGCTACGTGACGAGCTCGGCAAACAACATCAGTTCCGCGTCGCCAGCCACCGCTTTATCATCACCGGCGTGTGCCAGGAATGCGCCCAGGCGAAACGGCGGAGTCGCAGCCGGATGAATATGATTTAGTAGCAATAGCTACGAATTTATCCTTGGTCTTTTTTCCCTCATATTGACTAGTGGCAGCTCGCACAAAGCAGTAGTTACAATGCGGCGCATTGTTGCGTACTACTCTTGTTAGGAGCCCCGCTATGTCTCGTCGCGGCATTACTGTCTCTGAATTGCTGGTCACGCTGACGTGCCTGACAGTCCTCTTTACGCTCGTCGTGCTCGCCACCGGTTGTGGGAAACTGGCCGACAATCGCCAGCAATGCGGTAACAACCTCAAGCAGCTGGCGCTGGGCCTGCAGAACTATCATGACACGTTTCTGTATTTGCCTTACGGCGCCCGCAATCGCACGCCTGCCAATGACCCGAAGAACGTGAGCTGGGGAAGTTCCTGGCTGGTCGCCACGCTTGGATTTTGTGAACAACGACCGATGTTCGACAAATTGTATGGCACCGACATTGCCGATCCGGCGAACGACTACATCAGCCCGACCATGCTCGCCGCCGCCGTCCCGCACAAGCCCACGACCTATTTCATCTGCCCCAATACGCCGATGCCAAAATCGCAAACGATGGGCCAAGCCAAACTGGATGTACCCAGTTACGCCGGCATTATGGGGGCGAACCTGCCGATGGACCAACGCATCGTGGACGGCCCCTACGGCGGCACCGCGGGCCTCAACGGCATGCTCATACCCAATGACAGCCTGACGTTTGCCGCTTGCACCGACGGCACGGCCAACACGATTATTGTGGGTGAAGTTTCGAATTGGTATTACGACGACAAAGGCACCAAGCGGCACACGGCACTGAGCATCTCGGATGCAGGTGATGGAGCGAAGCCCGAAGCAGGTTGGCTGGCAGGCACGAACCTGAAGGAAGTCATGCCCAAGAGCATCGCCGCAGATCAATGCTTGAATCTGATTTCTTTGGCTCATCCGGTAAATGCCAATAACCGTGGCGCTGCTGCCGACCAGGCACCAAATTGGGGCAGCGGCGGCGTGGGACGTTGTGGTTTCAACAACCCACTGAGTTCGGCACATGGCAACGGCGCGATGGTCGGCTTTGTCGACGGCCATGTCGTTTTGCTGACTTCGGATACCGCGCTGGACGTGCTGCAAAAACTGGCTGTTCGGGATGATGGCGGGGCTACGCCACGGTTTTAACTTGGTGGACAGCAGCGGATAGCCATTTCTCGCCAACGGGCTTCAACATTTCTTTTCTGGTATCTTCCCCACATTTGGCGTAATATGTGAAGCCTTGTTGGTGAGTTGTCTACTGCTGAGGGATCTGCTCATGCGTTGGGCTTTCTGCCTACTGGCGATCATTGTTTCGGGATGGAATTCCGTCGCTCTCGCTCGTGAATGGTCCGATGCGACCGGCTCCTTCAAAATCGAAGCCGAGCTGGTCGCGGTCCGCGGCGGCAAGGTGGTTTTGGAGAAGGCCGACGGCGCGATCATTAGCGTGCCGCTCGAGAAACTAAGCGCCGCCGATCAGAAGTATCTCGCCGACCTGAAAAACCCCGCACCCTCGCCTGCGCCGGCGATTCCGACGCCCATGCCGCCAGGGGTTGGGCCGCAACCAGTGGCACCCACACCGGTCACTGCCCAGGGCAAGGAGCTCGCCGAAAAAGCTCACGCCGTTTTGAAGTCGACATGCTACCGCTGCCACGGCGAAGACGGGGCCAGCGAAGGTGGTTTCAACTTCGCGCTCAACCTCGCCAAAGTCGCCAAGACCTTGGTCAACGGCAAGAATGCATCGGCGTCGGTGCTGTATCAACGCTTGACGACAACCGACGACAGCGTGATGCCGCCGGTCGGCGAATCGCCGCGGCCGTCGCCGCAAGACATCGCCGTGATCAAGGCTTGGATTGAAGCCGGCTCACCGGCCATCAGCACCGAGAAGCCGCGCGAGTTCGTCACCAATGAATCGGTAGTGAAACTGATCGCCGCCGACGCGCAAGCCTACAGCGAGCGTTCGCGCCGCTTCCTGCGTTACTTCACGCTGACGCATTTGTACAACGCCGGCGTTTCCGAAGACGAACTGCAAACCTATCGCAATGCGTTTTCCAAGCTGATCAACAGCCTGTCGTGGAACACCAGTCTGCTGGTGCCGCATGCACTCGATCCCGCCCGCACCGTGTATCGCATCGACATGCGCGAGCTGCATTGGAATGTCGCGATGTGGGAGCGAATTCAGCAGGCCAATCCATACTTCCTGAATCTGCAAACTCCGGACGCCAAACTCGCTTGCGAATTGACGCAGTGCGAAATGCCCTACGTCCGCATCGACTGGTTCGTCTTCGCCGCCAGCAAACCGCCGCTGTATCACGTGCTGCTTGGCTTGCCCGAAACGGACGCGGAACTCGAGAATCTGCTACGCGTGAACGTGCAAGCCAACATCGATCAGGAACAAGCGATTCGCGCCGCCTTCAATCGTTCGGGGGTGTCGCAAAACAACCGCCTTATCGAATGGCACAAGTCGCCATACGGCAGCTACTGGAAGAGCTACGACTTTGGCCGCAACACCGGCAGGCAGAACCTGTTTGAATATCCGCTCGGCCCAGGCACGACGGAAGGCATGTTTAAGCACGACGGTGGCGAGCTGATTTTCACGCTCCCCAACGGATTGCAGGGTTATCTGCTGGTTGACGAAAATGGCAAACGGATCGATCAGGGCCCCACCGCGATCGTCAGCGATCCGAAGCGGCCCGACAAGGCAGTTACCAACGGCGTATCGTGCATGTCGTGCCATTACACGGGCGTGATTCCGAAGGTCGACGAAGTCGGCCCCGCTGTGCGCGCCAACGCCAAGGCTTATGAAAACTCGAAGGACATTCTCGCCCTTTATCGTGAACCAGCCGACCTGAATCGCGTGCTGACGGAAGATGCCAAGCGCTTCGCTGGCGCTATGCAAAAGCTCGGCGTTAGCAGTTTGAGCCGCAGCGGTGAACCAATTTCGGCGATGGCAGCTCGCTTCGAACTCGAGCTCGATCCGCAGTTGGCCGCAGCGGAGTTCGGCTTGAAGCAGGACGACTTTTTCAAGCGGCTGGATGAGTCGCCCCTCATGTCGCGACGGTTTGCGGCGCTGCGCACACCCGGCGGTGTGCTCAAGCGCGATGTCTTCGCCGTCGGCTTTGGTGAAGCCACCGTCGAACTGAAGATCACGATCGAAGCCCGCGTCAACATCGGCGGCTCGCCCAGCGTAGCGGCAACCAGTCCGTCGCCGGCGCGCCCGATCACGCCGTCGACGCCCGGACGCCCTGGCGACAAGCCGGCCGAAGTGGCTCGCTTTAACGACCTCACCTGGGGCGTGAAGTCCCTGGCGTTTCATCCCAACGGCACGATGCTGGTTGCCGGCAAACCAGATCGCGAAATCAGAGTCTTCGACGTTTTCAACCAAGCGCAAAGCTCCACGCTCGGCAAGCTCGATCTCCTCAGCTCCGTCGAACAAGTGATCTTCACTCCCAACGGTTCGCGGCTGCTCGCCGGCGGTCAACGCGGGCACATCAGCATTTTCTCGGCATCCAAAGAAGGACAATTGGCCGACGTTGGCCAGTTTGCTGGCCATTCCAAGGAGATTACCTGCATCACCGTCTCGCCCGATGGCAAGCTGGCCTTGTCGGACAGCACCGAGAAAAAGGCCCGTCTGTGGGACGTTGAAAAGGGACAAGAGATTGGCCTGATCAGCGGCTTCGAAGGAAAAATCAAAGCCGTCCACATTTCGAAATCAGGCCGCGTCGGCATGGCGACGGACGGCGCTAAGTGGATCGAGTTTGATCTGGCTCCCAACATGAAGGTGAAGCGCGAGCGCGAGTTCACACGGTCTTGGGCGTCTGGGCAGGCCGCTGCATTTTCGCCTGATGGCCAAACGGCAGCCGTCGGCGACAGCTACAAGATTCGGCTGTTCAACTTGGCGACCGGCAAGGAACTCGATGTGCTTGAGAGTGACGAAATCCAGTGGACCATGCAATTTATGCCCGATGGCATTCGGTTGCTCAGCGGCGGCAGCGACAAGGTCAACATCTGGAACGTGAAGCAACAAAAGCGAGTTCACGTGCAAGCCATTCCCAACAGCGGTTACATTCAATCGCTCGCGACTTCGCCCGACAACAAGCATGCCGCGGCTGCCGGACGCAGCGCGCTGCATGTGTTCCGCTTGCCGTAATCACCGCATGCCGCCGCTGATGTAGAGCGTTTCGCCGGTGATCCACGACGCATCGTCTGAGGCGAGAAACACTGCGGCTGGCCCAATGTCTTGCGGCTGGCCGATGCGGCCGAGGGGCGTTTGCGCTTCGATCTGCTTACGGAAGTCGCTCTCAGCCAGACCAGTGGCGTGAAAACCCTCGGTCTCTACCATACCGGGGTTAATAGCGTTCACGCGAATCTTGCGAGGCCCGAGTTCCTGAGCCAGCGACCGAGTGATCGTATTCACGGCGCCTTTCGTCGCGCTGTAAACCGAGCCGCCGGGCGGGGCGTTCGTCGCCGCCACGGAACTGATATTGATAACCGCGCCGCCGTTGTTGCCGAAGAGCTTCGCGGCTTCTTGCGTTGCGAACAGCAAACCCAGCACGTTCAGATCAAACTGCTTGTGAAAATGTTCTGCCGTGATGTTTTCCAACGGCTGAAAATCATAAATGCCGGCGTTGTTGACCAGAATGTCGAGCCGGTCGAACTGCTGCTTGGTCTCGGCGAATAAACGTTGCACATCGGCCTGCTTCGCCAGATTGGCTTGCACGGCAACTGCCTTGCCACCGGCTTTGACGATGTCTGCCACAACCCGGTCGGCCCCGGCTTTGCTAGACGAATAATTCACCACCACCGCAGCGCCAGCTTTCGCCAGATCCAAGGCGATAGCAGCGCCGATTCCCTTGGAAGCCCCTGTAACAACCGCGACTTTACCAGCAAGTTTTCCAGCCATGGCAGCAACCCTTTGTACGAAATTTCAGCATCTTTTCGCAGGCAGAGCTGCCTGTTGAAGAGGAATACCGGCCCTTGGAGAACTTCTTACAGCCACAGCTGCCAGTCGTAATCTACGCCGAAGCGACCCGCCAGCGCGTGCTGAACTGCCACATCATGACGAGCAACAGAAAGCCGTTCAGCCCGAGCGTGAAGATGACGTACAGCGCGTACATCGGCCAATTGCCGACCAAAGCCGGCGACGTATCGGTGCCCAGTGTGATATCGAGCGGGATCTCGTGGGCCGCGGCAAAGGGGCTCGTCACTCCCAGCCAGGCGATCCGCAGGGTGTTGGGATGCGTGGCAAAAAAGGTTTGGGCAAAGTAGTTGATCGCCAGCGGCGCACAGAACAACACGATGATGATGATGTAAGTGGTCATCAGGCTCATCGACGTCGTCCGAAACATCACCGAGCAAAACAGGGCAATCATCGCGGTCGTCAAACAGGTCAGCAGAATGATCGACAGGAACGCGCCGACGGCGGGAAGGTTGGTCCAGTAATCCTTGACCATCGCACAGGCGAGCAGCACGGGCCAAACCAGAAACAGCGTGAGCACGCTCGACACGCGCAGCCCCGCGATCAACTTGCCCCACAAAATCTGCCACGGCGTGATGATGGTCGTCAGCAACAGATCGAGCGTTTCGCGTTCGCGCTCGCTCGTTACGCTCCCCGCCGAGAACACCGGCCCGACCAGCATGTTGAACACCACCACGTAACTGATGTACCAAGCGGCGTAGCGGGGATAGATGTACAAACAAAATGCCATAAACGGAATCGCCAGCACCATGCTCACCTGAATGACCAGGCGCAGCATCAGCGTACCTTGGCTGAAAATTTCGCTGCGGATTTCCTTCTCATAAACCGGATTAGCGTCGTCCTCCATCAAGTCATCGCGCTTCGGCGGCGCAAATAGCTTGTCGGGGAACTGATCGCGCTGAATGACGAGGCCGACCGCTTGCTGGGCCTCTTGTTCGAGATCGACGACGTCTTTCCCTTCGCTGCCGACGTCCGGCGGATGCAACAGCAGTGCGCTCGTATTAAAGAACAGCGCCAGGCAAGCCGCAGCCGCAACGGCCGGCAGCACGAAGACAATCAGCCACAACCGAAACTCGCCATACGGAGCCATCTTCAGCCAGAAGAGCGCGCCGAGAATCACGAGCGGGAGAATAAGCAGATAAGAAACGACGAGGGCTGCACTAGTCCGCTGAAAAAACGCGCTGCAAGCCACGCTCAGCATACCGAAGGTAATGACCGACAGAATCAAACCGAGATAAGCAGCGAGCAATTCCGAAATATGCACGCCGCCGAGCGGCAGGCAGAGCATGACGATCGGCAGCGATGAAAAGATCAGCACGGCCAGGTGCGTGAGGGCCGCTATCAACTTGCCGAGCACGATCGCCGCGGGACGCAGCGGACTGGCCAGCAGCATTTCATACGTATGCCGTTCTTTTTCGCCCGCGATCGATTCGGCGGCAAAGGTCGGCGCCATCATCGAGGCAATCACGTATTGGCCGATGAAAAACAAATCGACGAGTGCCCGCGTCTGCCGGGCGTTTTCGCTGTTGGCGGTCAGATCGAGGTGCGTATCCTGCGGCCAGGCGAAATATACCACCAGTCCCAGCAGCGCCTGATAAACAAACAACAGTACGAACGCCCGCACCATGCGCAAGTTGACGAGCAACTCGCGCTGCAAGACAGGATTTTCGATGACGTACATGAACTGTTTCCGCTTCCGCCAATTGACGAGACGCTTATTCTAACGAGTCGCAAATGCAGAATGTAGAACGCAGAATGCAGAATGAAAAATCAGCGATTCGGCCACACTTGCCGGGCAGGTTCCTCTAAAATCACTCCTTACTTCTGCGTTCTGCATTCTGATTTCTGCATTTCCCCATGCCCGTCATCTCTGTTAAGTCCCTCGCCAAGTCCTATCGCGTTTATCAAAAAGCCGAAGGGCTGATGGCGTCGGTAAAGGGGCTGTTTCATCGCGAGTACCGCGAAGTACAAGCCGTGAAAGACGTCAGCCTGCAAGTCGAGCGCGGCGAGTTCGTCGCCTTCCTCGGGCCCAATGGCGCTGGCAAAACCACTACGCTCAAATTGCTGTCCGGCGTGATCTATCCATCGGCGGGCGAAGCCCAGGTGATGGGCTTCGTGCCGTGGGAAAGAAAGCTGGAATACCGTCGCCGTTTTGCGTTGGTCATGGGGCAAAAAAATCAGCTCTGGTGGGATCTACCTGCCGGCGAGTCGTTCCGCCTGCATCAGCAGATCTATCGCATCGAACCCACCGAGTATCAAAAGACGCTCGACGAACTTTGCGAACTGCTCGACATCGGCCGACTCCTCAAACAGCCCGTCCGCGAACTCTCGCTCGGCGAGCGGATGAAAATGGAGCTAACCGCTGCGCTCCTTCACTCGCCGGAAGTTCTCTTTCTGGACGAACCGACGATCGGCCTCGACGTCGTCGCCCAACATCGCATTCAGCAGTTCCTGAAAACGTATCAGGAAGAGCGTCAAATCACCGTTCTCCTCACCAGCCATTACATGAAGGACGTCGCTGCACTTTGCAAGCGCGTCGTGATCATCGCTCAGGGTGAAATCAAATACGACGGCAGCCTCAGCGGCATCGTCGATCGCTTCAGCGGGCAGAAACTGATCACGCTGCAACTTGCTGGCGAAGAATCCGAAAAGGGACTCGAGCAATTCGGTCAGATTGTGAGTGTCGATCTGCCGAAAGTCAAAATCCGCATCCCTCGCGCCGAAGTCCCTCGCGCTCTCGCTGCGATCCTGGCTCAGCGGACCATCGAAGACGTTGTGGTTGAAGATCCACCGCTTGAGGAAGTCATCGCGTCGATGTTTTCGGAAGTTGGCGCCAGCTAATTTCGCGCACGGCTGCTCGCACGAACCTAAGGGTTCGTGCTACGCAATCTTAACCGGCTCCCACGCCGCGATCGAAGGCATCCTGATCGCGCATGCTCAGTGCCAGTTCCGATTCAAACCGCGAGCTGCTCACTTGCCAGACCGGCGTTTCGTCGGTGTGAGCGTTGCAATGCGAGACAAGCAGTTTGTAGAGGAATTTGAAGAGCCGCCGCGGCACGCGGAGGTTGCGAAAGGCCTCGATCAAGCGTTGCTCGGAGATCGCTGGCTCGAAGAGAGATTTTAGATTAGGAGTCTTCCCGCCATCGACAGCGCAAGCCTTCACGCGGGCGTTGGCAACGTCGTAGAGTGCTTCGCCGGTCCATTCGAAAGACGGGATGACGTTCTGTTTGTCGAGGCGAGCGCGCTGATAGAAATCGCGTTCTTCCCGCTCCGTAAACCGCCACAATTCGACGGGCAACATCAGTTTGATGCCCAGGCCCGGGTGCTTGAGGAATTTGTTGTCGAGCACCGGCCAAACGAGGGCCTTCATCAGCTCGGCTTGGCCGTTGATCAGGTGTGGTTCATCGACGCGATCGACCAGCACAACGATGCCGGGATAACCGAGCGTTTGCAGAATTGCCTGCAGCTTCATCAGCAGCTCGTAACGGTCGTCGGTGCTGTCTTTGTTCGGCAGCGGCTGCGAGGCGAGCTCGGCCGGCGTGAACTGCATAAAGACCTTGCGCAGATCGTTCGTCTGACGAATGCCGACCCGCATGCGGCTGAGAATGCCGCGGGCCAGCCAGAAATTCTTCCAAGCCTTCACCAGCCACGGAATCCAACCGACAAAGACCAACGGCAAACAGATCCACCACGGCGGTAACCAGCCGAATCCGCCGTTCACATAAATCGTGATCCAAAGCGCGATCATCGCAACCATCGTGGTGATACCAGCCGCGAGTTGCCAGTAACTCTTCCACGTATTGAACTTCAGCCGCTTCCGCAGGCGATTCCAGCGATCTTTAAAATTCTCGCCCGTGGCCTGGTCGTAGCAAGCCGTGAGAACGAGCAAGTCGCGAGCTTGATGTCGGTCGAGGTCATCGACTTTGCTCTGCTCGATCTTGCAGATGACGCTTGTCGTTGGCTGACGAACTTCCAAAATGCGATCGACGAGGCCGGTGATGCTGAGGGTGAGGATCGCATCCATGTGATCCCACAGCTTCCAATTCTGCAGCACTTTGTCGGGCCGGCGATTGCGGCTGCCGAGGCGATCGCGAAAGCGATCGAGGAAGGGATTGAAGTCGTCGTAGTGAACGACAAACAACCGCCGCGCAGGCGATTGATCGTTGAAGGCTTCCAGGTGCCGAGCGAGTTGCAAACGCATCGCCGTTTTGCCGGAGCCCTTTTCGCCGAAGACGATCGAACTGGCCGGTTCGTGCGGATCGCCATACACCTTGTCCCAAGTGGGATGGTAGGTACTGTCGATGCAATGCTCTTTGAAGACCGGATCGGTCTGAGCATCTTCCTCGGCAAACGGATTGCGGGCGATGCCGTGGTGTTCGAGAAAAGGCTGAATCTTCATGGTGTGTCTTCTCGATGATTTTTGGTTATGCGGGTTTCATCGCGCGCTGAACGATCTCGGCGTCGAAATAATTGATGCTCATGCCGGCATCGACGATCAGATTTTGAGCCTGAATGCCCGACGAACGCGGACTGAGCAAAAACACGATGGCGCTCGCAGCTTCTTCGGTCTGCAAGGCTTCTTTGCGCGGAATGACTTGCTCGGCGTAGAGGTACGAATCGATGTAGCCCGGAATGCCCGCCGAGGCGCTCGTCTTCAGCAGCGACGGCCCGACGGCATTGAAGCGGATCTGCGAAAATCGGCTGAACGACTTCGCGAGAAACGCCAGCGATGATTCGAGGGCCGCCTTGATCGGCGCCATGTAGCCGTAGTTTTCGCTGGCCATGCGGGTCGTCGAGATTGAGACTGCGACCACGCTCGCGGTGGGCGTGAGTAGATCCTTCAGCGCGTTGCTGACGGCCATCAGCGAATAGCAGGAAATATCCATCGCTCGCAAAAACGCCCGCTTCGGCGTTTCGTGAAACGGCTTCATCCCGTCGCTGTAATCGGCGAAGGCGATGGAATGCAGCAGCCCGTCGAACTTCTCGCCCGTGGCGGTCAAATCGTCCCGCAGCTTTTGGATCTGCTCTTCGAACTCGACATCGCACACAAAGATCGTCCGGCCGGCGAGCAACTTCGCGAGGCTCGCCTTGCGTTCTTCGCTCCGGACGACATAAACAACCGTCGCGCCGCAGCTTTCTAAGCCCGAAGCCACATGCCAGGCCACGCTCTTTTTATTCGCGACGCCCAAAACGACAAAGCGTTTGCCGGCTAATCCCAGATAGTCGTTCGATCCTGCAGGCATCAGCGATCCTCATCCTCTTCGTCTTCTTCATCGTCGTCTGCAAACTCATCGTGCTCTTCGTCTTCGTCCTGGGGGACTTCGTTTTCGGTCCAATAATCTTGGTTGCCGAGCACTTCCTCGAGAATGGTTTTGTCCTGCAGAGCCACCACCTGCGGCACGCAAGCGAGTTCGTGATAGGAGTGCATCCCTTCGATCGAGATTTCTTCGGTATCGCAAGGAATAAACCAGCCGTCGAGGTAAACGTAGTCCTGGCCGACTTCGAGTTCGCCGCAGAGTTCCTGCATCGCTTCGATCCAAGCCGCGATGTCTTCATCGGTTGCTTTGAAATCAGGCGAGCGATTGGAGAGGTCGCGCCGCGCGGTCGCTTCCCACGTTTCATTCACTTCAACGGCCACCGCAAACGTAAACGCCTTGCGGCAGTTCGCGCAGCAAAAGAGCCAGCCGCAACCGCACCACGGACAGTCCATTTGCGGCGGAAACGTAATCGGCGCATCTTCGCACGTGCAATGACTAACCAGATCGTTGTTGGCCTTCTTCAGGTAAAGATGCTTCTTCGCCGGGGGCCTGGATGAGTGAGATTTGGGCATTGAAAAATCGACGACTATTGTTTGGGAGCGAGGGTGACCACGAACTTCAGTGTGCAGGCTACTTTGCCTTGGTGTGTGATCTTGCCGGAAAGGAAATACGCGGCGCTGACGCGTTCATCGAGAGTGGCTTCGATATCGATCATATCGCCGGGGCGAATCATCGATTTGAACTTCACATCGCTCAAGCGGCCCACCACTGGCAACGAGTCGCCCTTGGCGACACCGCTCAGGATGATCGCGCCGGCTTGCATGGCTGCTTCGCACAAGATCACACCCGGCACGAGTGCGAACTCGGGGTAGTGCCCTTGGAAGAAGAACTCATCCGGCCGAAAAGTTTTGCGGCAGGTGATGGTCTTCTCCGATCGCGACACGATTTCGTCGAGCAACAGCATCGGCGGGCGATGTGGAATGGCAGCGAGGATTTCGGCGAGCGACATGGAGAAGTTGGGTTAGGGATTCAGCGCGGGTATGAGGTAATTCTCCGGGAGATCGTGCTGAAGCGAAAGGGCAGGGGAGGGGAGTGCGAGGCTGGTTCGCGACCTACGCGTTTTTCTTAGGCACTCGGCCACGCTGACAATTCGGGCAGAAAAACGTTGCTCGCTGTGCTTGCACAATGCGGACAATCTCGTGCTTCGCACAAAGACGACAGACTTCCCCCGCGCGATCGTACACGCGATGCTGATTTTGATAGCCGCCCTCCTGGTTGAGGGCGTTGCGATAGGTGCCGTCGGAAAGGGTCGAGCCCTCGTGCTCGATCGCGAGGTGGAGCACTTCCAACAGTCGCCGATGAATCTCCTGCCAATCGGCGGCTTTGAGCTTTTTACAGGCTTTCGCGGGATGAATGCCGGCGAGATGCAGGATTTCGGACGCATATAAGTTGCCCACGCCGGCGACGGCTTTTTGATCGAGCAGCGCAACTTTGATGGCTCGTTGGCTGGTGCCCAAACGCTCTTGCAGTTCGACGGCTGAGATGACCAGTGCATCGGGACCAAGCTTGTTGTTGTTCAACTCAGCGGCGAGTCGTTCGTTGCTGAGCAACCGTACGCTGCCAAGGCCGCGGCGATCCCAATAGAAGATCGACTTCACTGCGCAGCCGGTGAGATCAAGCCTGAACCGCAAATGCTCCTCCGACGGCGGATCGGCGAGCAAAACCAGGCCAGTCATCCGCGGTTCAAAGACCAGCGATTGATCCCCCGCAATTCGCACGACAACTCGCTTGCCCAAGCGGTCAACGGCCAAAATCTTCTTGCCCACAATCGCCGCATTCATCGCCTCGGTGGCCGGCTCCAACCGAATCGGCTTGCGAGGGGAGGGCAGGGGAGTGGCGGTTTTCACCTTGCCGCCAACGATCCCGAGTATGCCGCGGCGCATCGTTTCAACTTCAGGCAATTCAGGCATGGAATGAATCAAGAAGGGGTGCAGGCGAATAGATGTCGTTATTCTATCAGTCGAGGCAATAGCTGATTGCAGCCGTTTCCTCACCTTGTCACCATTGCCCCTCGCAATGACAATGAGTGGTTTCCCCGATAAGATTCCGCGTTCTCGACTTTCCACATGAGCAATGCTTCTGCTTCGCAATCCGTCCCCGATGCTGCCGGGCGGTTTGGTTCGTTTGGCGGCCGGTATGTGCCCGAGACGCTGACCCGCGCGCTCGATGAGTTGACGGCCGAATATGCCAAGGCCCAGCAGGATCCGCAGTTCCAAGCCGAACTCGACGACCTGTTTCAGAACTTCGTCGGCCGGCCTTCGCCGCTGTATTTCGCCCGACGGCTGACGGAACGTTGCGGCGGAGCTCAGATCTGGCTGAAACGCGAAGACCTGAACCACACCGGCGCGCACAAGATCAACAACACCCTCGGCCAAGCCCTGCTCACGCTGCGAATGAAGAAGAAGCGGGTGATCGCCGAAACGGGCGCCGGCCAGCACGGCGTGGCCACGGCAACCGCGTGTGCACACTTCGGCATTCCCTGCGTTGTGTACATGGGCGAAGAAGACATTCGCCGCCAGGCTCCGAATGTGAACAGCATGAAGCTGCTCGGCGCAGAGGTGCGGCCCGTGACGAGCGGCTCGCGGACGCTCCGTGATGCGATCAACGAAGCCATGCGCGACTGGATGTCGTCGGTCGAAACGACTCATTACATCCTTGGTTCCGTCGTCGGCCCGCATCCTTTCCCTCGGATCGTCCGTGACTTCCAATCTGTCATCGGCCGTGAGACGCGGGCCCAATCGCTCACACGTATCGGCCGGTTGCCCGATTGCGTGGTCGCCTGCGTTGGCGGCGGCAGCAATGCAGCCGGCATGTTCTATCCGTTCGTTGGCGACACCAGCGTCAAACTGATCGGCGTCGAAGCCGGCGGCCGCAGCAGCCGCCCTGGCGATCACGCGTCGCCGTTGAGTTACGGCACACCCGGAATTCTGCACGGCAGCTTCAGCTACGTCATGCAGGATGAAGATGGCCAGACTTGCGACGTCCATTCGATCTCGGCAGGGCTCGATTATCCGGGCGTTGGCCCCGAGCACAGCTATTGGAAAGACGCCGGCCGAGTGAGCTACACCGCTTGCGAAGACGACGATGCCCTCCGCGGCTTCGATGCACTGGCGCAGTGCGAAGGGATTCTGCCCGCGCTCGAAAGTTCGCACGCGGTTGCTCATGCGATGAAAGTCGCGGCCACGATGAAGAAGGAACAAACGCTCGTCGTTTGCCTTTCCGGCCGCGGCGATAAAGACGCGGCGGAGATTACTCGGCTGCGTGGTTAGTGTTTCGCTTCAGTTCCGCACTGGCAGAGCCCAGTGGCACTCCATCTTGATTCTGCCTGCACATGACCAACATCGATACTCTCTTCGCTCAACTCGCCACTTCCAAGAAGAAGGCCCTCATGCCGTTTGTGACGGCGGGGGATCCCGATCTGCAATTCACTGCCGAAGTGATTCGCGAGCTCGATCGCCGCGGCTGCACGATGTGCGAAGTGGGCATTCCCTATAGCGACCCGATCGCCGATGGCCCAGTGATTCAGGCGTCTTACACGCGGGCGCTTGAGCACAAGATCAAGGTCAAAGAGATCCTGGCCATGCTCGCCAAGGTCAGCGGCGAGGTGAAGATGCCGCTGGTCACGATGATCAGTTTTGCAATCATCCACCGTTACGGTTTGGAACGTTTTGTTCAAGATGCGAAAGCTGCCGGCGTGAGCGGCGCCATCGTGCCGGACTTGCTGGTCGAAGAAGCCGAAAAATTTTCGGCCATCTGCAAGGCAGCCGATTTCAATCTGATTCAGCTCGTCACACCCACCACGCCGCGCGAACGGGCCATTCGCATTGCCAATTCCAGCAGCGGGTTTCTTTATTACGTGTCGATCGCCGGCATCACTGGCGAACGAACGCAGCTCCCCGCCGATCTGGTTGACAACGTCAGCTGGCTCAAATCGCAGACCAAACTGCCGATCTGCATCGGCTTCGGCATTAGTCAGCCGGAGCATGTGAACCTCCTGAAGCCCGTCGCCGATGGCTTGATCGTGGGCTCGGCAATCGTCCGCCGCGTGGCCGAAGCGGCTACGCGTGATCGCGCCGAGGTTCTCAAAGACGTTGGCCAATACGTGACTTCTCTCTTGTCCGCGCTAGAATAAATCTGCGGCACGAGTCTTGCTTACTCTGGTGCTGGCCCGGCTCTAAACTCCGGCAATTTCGAGCAATGCTGCCCGATTTTTCAACCTTGACGTCTCGAAGCTGCCGAAATTAGAGTCAGGAAGATAGGTTTCATCAGTCGCGACAGCCGCGGCTGCGGGCGACCCCACGTGGCGTCTGGAACGAAACCGGGCGATCGTTCCACCCTCTCCGCCATGCGAGTGGCCGTTCAGCTTCGGCTGATGCGGATCCTCAGCGGCAGCAATGCCGACCGGAAAGGGTGTTTCTCCATGACGGCGTTCGCTCCTCGTTCGACCATCTCGCGTTACTTCGCTGGTATTTGTGAGTCGACGTTTCAAACGCGGCTCGGTGTCGCCGATCCGCCGCTGATCGACTATCTCAGCGAACTTTTGATTCGCTTTGTCCGCACCGAAACCATGCAACGGATCCGCAACCTGTCGGGTCGCCCCGCGGTCGAAGTCGTCGACATGCTCGCCGAAGCCGACAACCGCATCGGCCTCGCCAAGCGCGAAGTCCACCGCCACATCGGCGACGTCACGCTCTTCTGGACAGGCATCTACCCCGAATCGCTCCGCGAAATGCAGTCGACCAACAAGAAGGATCACTTCGTCGACTATCTCGCTCAGGGCAAAAAGGCCTACCACATCGCCAGCACCATCAAGACCGATCGCCAGGACGACACGCCCGACGAAGTGCTACAACTCCTCAGCGATCGCTTCGAAATGTGCGCCTTCGGCCTCGGCGAAGTCCGCCGCGAATGGGAACGGCGCGATGAAGGGGAAACGCGGATCTTGCTGACGGAGTAGCGCGAACTGGCGAGTGCTAATAGGAAGAACAGGCTGTGGGAATGAAAGCCCGCGATTTCATTTCATCAATCGCAGATCTCGACGGTGAGATCGAATCGCTAGTCACATGTGCAACTTCAGAGCGCGTAAGCGAGGGAGCTTCGCAAGTAATGCACCTTTGCAATCGCTGAACGGTTACCCGCGTTCTCCTCGTTGGGCTAGTGAAACGCCTCGCTATTGCGACAAGACGCGGTGCTGTCTCCATTCCCTCCAGGAAAACACCGAGGCCGCAAAGACCGCATAGACGGTGCACGTGGACTCTGGGTGGTAGTTTGTTGTTCCCAGGTCCGGGAGAACGCTTGAAGCTCGTAGAGCTTGCAGTACGGTTGCAAATAACCCGCACTTCGGGGAGTCGCATCGGGCTGTCTTCGTTACCTCCGGTTTCAATCCGTAACACCTTGAATACTCGCACTGAAACCAGCCTTCCGCCGCAAAGTCCAGTGTCGTCACTGCAGACCTCTGTGCTGCTGGTATTCGTGCTGGCGATTGGTGGTAGTTTCTACGCGGCCGGTCAGCAACTTATCGCCAGTCAAAAGGCCGCGCGCGTCCCGAACGCCAAGGAAGCTCTGCTACAGCGGTACGACAATTTAGCCGCTGTCTTGCCAGCCACTGGGACCATCGGTTACTTGCCCGACGCGAAAGCCCCGGGTAAGAGCATCCATCCGGAAGCACGTTTTGGGCTGCTTCGTTATGCATTAGTTCCTCGTCTGCTAACGCAGTCAGTCGAGGCTCCGTACATCATCTTTGACAGCGATCGACCGTCGGCCGCGCCGGAGGGGCCACTCGCTGAAAATTTGCTTCTGGTGGCCGATCTGCAAGATGGCCTGAAAGTTTTTCGTCGCCGAGAGGCCGCAGGCCCATGATTCTGTATCTGTTTGCCATCCTGCCGCCGTTCCTGGTCGCTTATGCGACGACTGGTTGGTTGCTGCGCGGCGAAGTCGCCACGCTTCAACGGCGGTTGTTGCAGATTGGTCTTTCCTGCCTGTTGTCGCTGGGAGTTTCGGCCGCCTTCTTTTGGGGCTGGCTGACGGTTTTCGGCGCACCAACGACGGCCTATTTCATCACCGAGGTCGGCATCAATCTCCTCCTCGCAGCGAGCTTAGCCATCTATTCATGGCGAACCGGACTGCCTGCTGCGACAACAATCACCGCAGCCTCGAAACCTTCGTTACTGCTCGCAGGCTGCACGGCCATTCTCGCCGTCGTGGTTGGGCTCACGGTCTATAATTTCTGCGCGGCCAATCCTGATGGCGGCTGGGATGCGTGGGACAATTGGAACAGTAAAGCTCGGTACATTTATCGCGATCCGGCGAACTGGGAAAAGGTAACCTCCGATCACTTTGAACTGCCCGACTATCCGCCCTTGCTCCCCATGGCAAATGCGCGCATTTGGACCTGGCAAGGCAGCGATCAACGCTGGGTGTCGTGTCTGACGAGCATCATTTTCACGGTCGGGATTGCTACAACACTCACCGGCGCCGTGGGCATCGTGCGCAGCGCCAACCAAGGTCTGCTGGCTCTGCTTCTCTTCCTTGGCTGGGACAATCTTTCGTTTTGGAGTTCATCGCAGTACGCCGATTTGCCTCTGGCCGGTTGCATGCTGGCAGCTGTCATCTGCCTGCTCTTCAGCTGGCGAGAAACGCCTCATCGGGAAATTGAATTTGGGTGGATCTTTCTAAGCGGCACTTTTGCCAGCTTGTCGGCCTGCCTGAAAAATGAGGGGCTAGTCTTTGTCGCTGTCTACTTCATCACCAGCGGCGTGATCTTATTGCAGCAGGCTGGACTGCGAACCGCGG
This sequence comes from Anatilimnocola floriformis, assembly GCF_024256385.1. Lineage (NCBI taxonomy): Bacteria > Pseudomonadati > Planctomycetota > Planctomycetia > Pirellulales > Pirellulaceae > Anatilimnocola > Anatilimnocola floriformis. The sequence goes on along the minus strand of NZ_JAMLFW010000001.1, from coordinate 1,093,073 downwards.
CCAGCAAAATCTCGATTGCCCTGTTAGGCGCCGCGGCTGGCTTATCGGTACTGGCCTGGTTCAAGCTCAGCCTCGCGCCATCGACGCATTTGCTGGCGGAGCAAGATCTGAGCACATTGCAGAAGTTGAGCGACTGGAGCCGACATCAAATCGTCGTCGCCGGAATCTGGCAGCAGATCATCAGCCACGCCTTCCTGCTGCTGCTGGTCATGCCTCTGGCATTCATCTTCTGGGGCAAATCCAAATCGCAAACACTCGCCGTTCGCTGGGTGCTGGCGGTCTTGCTGCTGATGTCTGGCTTTTATTATGCCGCCTACATCGTGACTCCGTATGACCTGCGGTGGCACGTCATCAATTCAGTCGATCGACTGGCCCTGCAGCTTTGGCCATTAGCCTTATTGGCGTTTGCCCTGGCTGTCAAATCGCCTGCAGAAGTCATGGCCGAAGCGCCGGCAACCCGCAGTGTCCAGTCTCCTGTCATTCTTCAAACCACCTAGTCGAGACGCTCGCTATGACTGTGGAAGTTGATTTTGAGCCAACCTTCCAGATCGGCCACAAAGCGACCACCCAGCTGAAGAAGCTGTCGGTCCTGATTCCGGTATACAACGAGCGATACACGCTGCGCCGCCTGGTCGAGCGCGTGCTCAAGGCGCCCGTTGATCTGGATTTGGAAATCATTGCCGTTGATGACGGTTCGCAGGATGGCTCGTGGGACATACTTAGCGATCTGGCCGATTGGGACTCGCGAGTGATCGCCATCCGGCATGAGCGCAATCGCGGCAAAGGCGCCGCGATCCGCACTGCAATTTCGCAGATGACCGGGGACGTGGTTATCTTTCAAGATGCCGACCTCGAATATGACCCGCGCGAATATCCGCGGTTGCTGGAACCAATTTTGTCGGGCCAGGCCGACGCCGTGTACGGGTCGCGGTTCAGTGGCGAGACCCGTCGCGTGCTGTTCTTCTGGCACAGTCTGGCCAACTGGTTGCTCACGGGACTATCGAACGCGGTGAACGATCTGAACCTGACCGATATGGAAACCTGTTATAAGGTTGTCCGCGCAGACACGTTAAAAAACCTCCGTCTCTCGTGTAACTCGTTTGATATCGAACCCGAGTTGACCGCGCGACTGGCCCAATGGGGCGGCCCCATTTTCGAAGTTCCCATCAGTTATTCGGGACGAACCTACGCCGAGGGGAAGAAGATCAAAGCGCGGGATGGAATCAGCGCAGTCTGGGAAATTCTGCGGTCGGGATTGTGGGACCGTAAGTTTACGAACCATAGCGGCTTCTACATTCTGACCTCGGTCGCCAAGGCCAATAAATACAACAAGTGGATTCTGAAAAAAGCCGCGCCCTACCTGGGCGAACGCCTGCTCGAAGCCGGCGCGGGTATCGGCAACATCAGCAATCTGCTCCTGCAGCGAGAACATCTGACGCTCATCGACTACGAGCCGCTGTACGTCGCCCGGCTGCAACAGCGTTTTGGACATCTGGACCACGTGCGCATCGAGCCGGCTGATCTCACGAGCGACGACTTCGCCGATGATTTTGCCGGGGACTCGCTCGACACGATCTTTAGTTCGAACGTGCTAGAGCATATTCGTGACGATCAACACGTCCTCGACCAGTTTCACGAAACACTGGAGCCAGGCGGCCATTGCGTGATTGTGGTACCGGCCTGCCAGGGGCTTTTTACCGGTGTGGATGCTGCACTCGGTCATTATCGCCGCTATTCCCAGCAGGAACTTCGAGAGAAGATGGAAGCGGCCGGTTTCGAAGTCGTGCACACGGAGCAGTTCAATAAACTCGGCTCGCTCGGCTGGCTGTTTTCTGGAAGAGTGTTGCGCCGCCGGGACATTCGGCCCGGGCAGATGATTTGGTTTGATCGTCTGCTTCCGCTCGCCAAAATACTGGACTGGATTCTGCCGGTTCCAGGGATGTCTCTGCTGATGGTCGGGAAGAAAAAATAGCCCCTGGGTTTCCCTTCTCAGCGTTTGCCTCTCTGCCACATTCACCGTCCCGTCTCTTTCGACGCCGAATAACTTTTCCGTTCTCTTCGCTAGCAACTCGCCCCGTTAATCTGGCGAACCTCGGTCGACTCTGCTCGATCTGCCAATGTTGCTGTGGATTCCGCCTGTATTGGTCGAAGCAATGGTGTGGGAGCGCCCTTGCGGGTTGTGCCGTCGGCGACGACGGTCCACGCTCCAAAACGCGAATTGAAGCGCGATTAGCATTGTGAAAGCCATCATGCTTGCATCCCGAAAAAACGTCCTGCGATTCCTGTTCGGCCTGGCTGCCCTCGCGCTGCCTCTGCTGCTGAATAGCGTCGCCTCGGCGCAGCTCGAAGGTCGCCCCATCGCGCAGCCTTACTTCGACTTTCCCAACTGGGCCCGCTGGTCCAACTGCCGGCCGCATCCGTTGGCCTGGCAGTTCGATCCGTTCGTCCCGTACGCGCAAGGCGAAGATCCGTGTGCCGATTGCGACAGCTGCGCACCTGGCAACAACAGCTGCGTCTCGGCCTTTGTCGCGCACCGGCCCAACGGCGTGTATGCGATCGCCGATTTCGCGCCGCTGACCTATGACATCAATCACAGCACCGAAATTGCCCGCCTGGGAACAGGCGGAGCAACCTTGCTGAATGCTGGAGATTTTGGGAATCAGTTCGATGCCGGCTCGAAGCTGACCATCGGCTACGTCTATTCACCGTGCGTCCGCATCGAAGGCACTTACTTCGGCACTTATAGCTTCCAGAACACCGACGCCGTTCGCGATCAGACGCTCAACCTGGGCGGCGGTCTCGGTAATATCACAAACATCCTGTCCAACTTCGCCGATACTCCCGGGCTCGCCCGTAACAACTTTGTCAGCCTCGGTCAGTTTAGCGCCTTCAACAGCGCCGAAGCGAACATTCGCTACTGGCTCGACATGCCGCCCGGTCCCTTCGATGTCTCGCTCACGTTCGGTGCCCGTCACGTCATCACACGGGAACAACTTGCCCTCCACACCGAATCGGGTGCGCCGCTCGTGGCCAACAACGATCTAGCCGTTCGTGCCAACAACGATATGTGGGGCGGTCAGCTCGGCTTCCAAGTCTCCTGGCTGCAAAGCGCTCACACTTGGCTCGAGTTCGATGCCAAGGGCGCCATGTTCAGCAACGATGCCAGCCAAAACTCGCTCTACACGCAAACCGTTGGCGGTGTGCCGACTCCCTTCAATACCAACGCTGCCGGCCAACGGACCGCTTGGATGGGCGACCTGTCTGCCGCCTACAACATTCAGTTCCACCCGGGCCTCGTCCTGCGGCTGGGCTACCAGGCCGTCTTCATCAACGGCGTCGCACTCGCCGCCGACAACATCCAAAGCGACAACAACCAGCTCCGCCTCGGCCCGGGCCAACTCGTCGACAACGGCGAAGTGGTCTACCACGGTCCGTTCGTGGGCCTGATGTGGAACCGCTAACGCGACGAATTCAGCGGAGTTGACCCATCAACGCCACCGGATTTGCACAACACTTGTTTCAGTTTTCTGAAACCAGTTAATTCGTTGTTGCTAATCGACTTACGGAAAACAACCCCGTAAATCGCACAACAAATAACAGCGATTTACAACAGTTTCACAACAGGTCGCCGCGGGCCCAACAACATCTCGCGCCGTCTTTAACACCGGCGCTCTCGCTGATTCGGTCGGCAAGAAACGCCATCAGGCAGCCCGATCCCGCGGATCGCTGCCATATCTCTCGGTCTACCAGAATGCCAAAGAGTCGAAGCTGAACCTGCCAAAACCGATTGTATACATTTGACCACTAATGTCAAGTGCGCCATTTTCGGCAGGGACGCTTTCTGTCGGGTACCAAAGAATTTCTCGTTCCCAGTCGATTCTTCCGTCAGTCATTCGACTAAACGATATTAGGAACGGCGCGCGCTACTCCTAAAATCATCCTTACACTTTGCACCCGAGCGACCCATGAAATACATGCTGCTTTGCTACCACGAAGAGAAGTCGTTCGCCGAGATCGGGCAGGATGCGATTGATCGGGCGATACAGGAATCGGTCGAATCGATGCAAAAACTGCACGCCAAAGGGCAGTACATCCTTTCCTCGCCACTTCCGCCGGTCTCGGCGGCCACCAGCGTGCGAGTTCGTGAGGGCCAGCAGTTCGTTACGGATGGGCCGTTTGCGGAGACGAGAGAAGTGCTCGGCGGCTTTTATTTAATCGACGTCGATAACCTGGACGAAGCCATCGCCGTCGCTGCGCAGCAACCGGGGGCCAGATTCGGCACGATTGAGATTCGGCCGTTACTGGAAATATCGAACTTGCCGAACACGAAACCCTGCGGCCAATCCGGCGCGGCAAACTGCCACCTATTCCTCGTTCGCACCGCGTGAGCGCCCAAGCGCGACATCGAAGCCGCTGATCGCGGGGATGAGCATGGCGGCGATCGCGAAGCCATAAGCGCCGCAAGTGACCAGGAAGACATCTGACCAGTGACCGATGAGGAACGATGTCACGGCAAAGAACGTGGCGAAGGGCAACACCGTTGCCGTGACGCCGATGGCCGACGACGGATTGCGAATGCCGAGTGACACGAAGATCCCCACGCCACCGCCGACGATGAAGGCCAGGAACGGGCCGATCTGGCCTTGGAATTTGCCGCTGAACGAAATCATCAGCAGCATAAGCGTGACGACACCGAGGCAGAGGAAAAAGACATTCCCCATGCTCACGCCAATCGCATGCCGCGAGTTGGCGTAATGCAAGCCGCAGTGCAGACCGAGCATGATGACGAAAACATTCATCACCCCCAAGCCGAGCAACAGCATCGCGAGGTTGATGAAGGTCATATCGCCGAGGGCGAAGGCGAGAATCGCCAGCACAATCGGCAACGCGATCATTTCCTTGGCAACGTAAGCCACGCCGCCGAGTTTGCCGAAGACAAATTCCTTCGGCGTGAGATCGGTGACCAGTAGCAAGTCGAGCGCACCGCCGTCGCGCTCGTTGGTGATCGAGGTGACTGCGAGTGCATTGACGATCACGAGGCTCACGACGAGAAACGGCGCGAGTGTGCGGGCAGCGGACGGTACGATGGCCTGCTCCGCGCCATGAACTTGCCGCGGAGTAAACCACATGCCCGCCGCGGCAGCGGCGAAGAGCAGGACATACGCGACGCGCATGACCAGCACTTTTCGGCCGTAGGCCCAAGTGCACATTTCCCGCCACAGCACCGGATTGTCCCACACCGGCCGGCTGTTTTGATCGACCTTGCGCACGCGAGCATCGACGTGTCCCGCGCGGGCTTGCTCTTCGGTCTTAGCTTCGTCCTCGGCGTTTTCATTCCGCGGCATTGCATCGCGGCCCGTGTTCCAGGCCCGCAGACGCAACGTCGAAATGGCATTGAGCACCAGTGAAATGCCAAGCGCCACGGCAACGAAGAGAAGTTGCTGCGGCAACACTCCGGTGACCGAAGGATTTACGAGCGTCGACCAAGTCGCGCGAAACGGACTGACTGCAGTCGTGATTTCGCTGATGGTCGTTCCGCTGACAACTTGAGTTTCACCTGCCACCAGCGCCGCGGCTTCCCACAATCCGACCCACAGGCTGATCACAATCGCCGTCATCGTCAGCGCTTGAAAAGTTTTCTCCCGCCAGAGCGCGAACAGCGTGCCAAGACTTCCCGCCGCGAAGATCGCCGCAAAGGCGATCGCATACATCACCAGAATCTGTGGCCACGATGCGCCGCCGAAGAGCGTGATGAGTCCCACGATCGGAAACGAGGCGAGCAGCATCGAAAAGACCGGCAGCAAACTACTCACGAGTTTGCCGAGGACCACTTCGTGATCGGAGAGGCGCGTGAGGAGGAGCAGCACCATCGTCTTACGATCTTTTTCCTGCGCGATGCTGCTGACGCAAGCCAGCGCGGCGAGGAACGTCATCACGGCGAGTTGCAGCGGCGCGAGGACCTGCAACAAGATGCTGCCGAAGCGGGCCATGTCGCCGGTGTTGCGAATCTCTTGCGTGCCAACCACGATGAACCAAGCCGTCGACATCAGCACTGCGAGCGCGGCGGGGTAGAGCACGCGATAAACGTAGTGCTGCCACCGCCGAGGCGTGAGGGCAAGTTCGCGGGAGAAGATCGGACCGAGGAGCACGTGTGGGGCTGGGGCTGAGGAACTAAGGGCTGGGGAAAGGCAACGCTGGCGTGCGTGAGATTATAACTGCCGATTCTGCAGGGCAGGGGGCTCGATTTTTTTCGTGCACGGACAATAAATGCTGGCTGGCAAGCATCTTACTGGAAAGCCGCAACCCGTGAACCCGCCCTCCCCACTCAACCCCGAGCAGGTCGCTGCGCTGTATCTCCAGCACAGCGAAGAGCTTCGGTGTTTTTTGGTGGGCCTGCTGCGGGATCCACAGTTGGCGGCCGACGTCCTCCAAGCGACCTTTGTCAAAGCGGTCCAGCGAGGTGGCGATACCCAGGAAGAAACCCGCAAGGCGTGGCTCTTCCGGGTGGCTTATCACGAAGCCATGGCCATCCGCCGCCGGGACAAGGTGGGGGACAAGATCGTCAAGCGAATCGCCGAGGACGCTGGTCCCGATGGCGGTTCGGGGCGAAGCGAGACAGAAGATTCACTCGTCCGGCACGAGTCGGTCGAACAGGTTCGCGAGGCACTCGAGCAGTTGCCCGCGGACCAGCGACAAATTGTACGGATGAGAATTTACGAAGAGAAAACGTTCGCGGTGATTTCGCAAGAGCTGCAGATTCCGCTAGGCACAGCTTTGGGAAGAATGCGGTCGGCGCTCATCAAGTTGCGAGCGCGATTGAGTGACACTCAGCTGGATAAGAATAGTACGGACGGGAATGAGCCGAGGTAGATCGATGAATAAGCCTGACCAAAACGAAGAACTCGCCTGGCTGGCGTTTCAATACGTCGCGGGCGATCTTTCTGTCGCTGCCACGGAAGAGTTCGAACTCCGCTTGGCCACCGATCAAGGGGCCCGCGAAGCAGTCGCCGAAGCCGTCGCGCTGTTTCATACCGTTTGTGCGGCCGAGACGCTGCAGCCTGCCATGGCAACCAAACCGGCATGGTCCTCAGCCATCGTCTGGCGCGCTGTCATCGCACTCGCCGCGGCAGTTCTCTTGGTCGTCACTTTGAATTTGAACTCCGCCACCAATCGCTCGCAGGATGCTGCCCTGGCCAACGCCTGGTCGGCCGTGCGGGCCGATTTTGCCAGCGACGAACAGCCAACGCCGTCGGTCTCGACAAGTGCTGCTCTCACCGAAGCCGATTTGGCCCTGGCTGAAGATGACCTCGTGATGTCGACCGAAGCTCCCTCGTGGATGACGGCTGCCGTGCTGAGCCTCGCCGGCAAACAGACGCTCGATTCCCAAGAAGCGGTGTCGCAGGAGAATTAATTCCATGACTTCACGGCTCCTCCTAACTCTGTTGACTCTCGGCTCGGCCTGGTCGCTGACTGCCGCTGCGCAGCGGCCCGAGAAGGTCGCAGCCAAGCCCGAAGTCAAAGAGTCAGTGAAGAAGGACTCGCCGAAGGAACCGGTTAAGGAAACGCCCAATCCAAAAGAGCAGCCCAAAGCCAAGCTCATCCCGATCACTCCCGAGCGCGAAGCCGCAGTAATGGAGTTCGTCGAAAAGAACCACGCCGAGCTCGCCGCGCTCCTCACGCATTTGAAAACGAGCCAGCCCAAGGAATACGAACGGGCTGTTCGCGATTTGTTCCGCGTGACCGAGAAGCTCGCGATGGTGAAGGATCGCGAAGACGGCCAATACAATCTCGAACTCAAGGCTTGGAAGGCGCAGTCGCGAGCGCAGTTGCTGGTCGCTCGCTTGAAAATGACTGACCCCGAATCGGCGAACACCGAAGAGATGAAGTCGCAGCTCCGCGAGATTCTCAGCGAACAACTAGCCGCCCGAATCGAAGTGATGAAGCTCGAGCGCGAACGAACCACCGCTCGCCTCGACCGGCTGAATCAAGACATCGGCAAGTTTGAACAAGATCGCGAAAAGGTAATCGACGGCCACGTGCAAACCCTGATGAATCAGGTCAACGCCAACCGGCCGAAGAACAAACCGCTCGAGAAGAAGCCAGCCGAACGAGCGCCAAGCGATAAAGCTCCGGCCGACAAAAAACCCAAGCCAACCAGTTAGCAAGGTCGCGTAGTTCGAAGCCATGCTTCGAACGAGCGGCACTCCCCGAACATTCCTCCCCACCTTGGAACGGAGACTCCCCATGCGATTCGTCAGCTGGCTCACCACAGCTCGGCCGCTCGCGATCAGCGCAATGCTGTTCGGCGCCTCATTGGCCACTGCTGCCGAAGAAGTGCAACAGCCGATCAGCGAGCGCTTTCAAAAAGCCGCAACTGCTGAAGCAGATGGCGATGAGGTCCCCGATTTCCAAAAGCACGTCAGCCCGCTCTTCGGCCGCCTCGGCTGCAACGGCCGCTCGTGCCACGGCTCGTTCCAGGGGCGCGGTGATTTCCGCCTTTCCCTCTTCGGCTACGACTTCAAAGCCGATCACGACGCGCTGCTCGATGCCAAACGCCCACGCGTGAACACCGAGAAGATCGACGAGAGCCTGATCCTCGCCAAGCCAACCGACGCCGATTTCCACGAAGGTGGCGAGCGGTACAAAAAGGGAAGTTGGCAACATCACGTCCTTCGTCGCTGGATCGCCGGCGGCGCGAAGTACAGCGCCAAGGATGTGCAGAAGCTCGTTCAGCTCGAAGTCTCGCCGAAAGAGATTCAATTCACCAAAGCCGGCGATGTCGCCCAGCTGCGAGCTGTCGCCGTGTGGCCAAATGGCGTTCGCGAAGACGTCACGCCGCTGTGCCGCTTTGTGACGAACAACGAGCAAGTCGCGAAGATCAACGAAAACGGCAAAGTCACGGCGACCGAAGCCGGCGACACCCACGTCGTCATCAGCTACGACAACGCCGTGGTGCCGATTCCCGTGATCCGCCCCGTTTCGCCGCTGGCTGGCAAGCACTATCCGAAAGTTTCGACGCCTACGCAGATCGACAAGCTCGTTGTCGAAAAACTGCAGAAGCTCGGCGTTGTTCCCTCGGAAGTAGCCGGCGATGCCGAATATCTCCGCCGCGTGAGCCTCGATCTGACCGGCACGCTGCCCACGGCTGCCGAAGTAGAAGCTTTCCTCGGCGACAAATCGCCCAACAAGCGTGCCGAAAAAGTCGAAGAGCTCCTCGCCTCGCCGGCCTATGCGGCCTGGTGGACGACCAAGCTCTGCGACTTCACCGGCAACAACGAAACGCAACTCAACAACGTCTCGCCCGTTCGCGCCGCTCCATCGCAAGAATGGTACGACTGGATTTACAAGCGAGTGGTCGAGAACACCCCCTACGATCAAATCGCCGAAGGGATCGTCCTCGGCCAGAGTCGCAAGCCGGGTCAAGACTACAAGACCTACTGCGAAGAGCTGAGCGTGATGTACAAGGGTGACTCGAAAGAGACCTTTGCCGAACGCCCCACCATGCCCTACTACTGGGCTCGCAACAACTACCGCCAACCGGAGGAGCGGGCCATCGGCATGGCTTACACCTTCCTCGGCATTCGCATTCAATGTGCCCAGTGCCACAAGCACCCGTTCGATCAATGGTCGAAAGCCGACTTCGACGCCTTCAAGACGTTCTTCACCCGCGTGCAGTTCAATCAGGCCGGTGCCCGCGATAAAGAAACCCAGGAACAATACAAAGAAATCATGGCCGGTACCGGCCTCGACGACAAAACGCTGAAGGGGAACGACCTCCGCCGCAAGTTGCCTGACATCCTCAAGGAAGGGAAGACCATTCCCTTTGGCGAAGTCTTTGTGGTCAAGCCGACCGCTCCGGCTCGCAACAATAACAAGGACAAAGACAACGGCAAGAATCGGGCGCCAGCCGCTGGCGCTTCTGCCCGCGTCCTTGGCGGTGAAACGATCGATCTCAACGGCGTGGCCGATGCCCGCGTGCCGCTGATGGACTGGATGCGGAGCAAGGACAACCCGTTCTTCGCCAAGGCTTTTGTCAATCGCGTCTGGGCCAACTACTTCAACGTCGGCATTGTCGAACCGCCAGATGATATGAGCCTGGCGAACCCGCCGAGCAATCGGCCGTTGCTCGACTATCTCGCGCAAGGCTTCCTCGACCACGAGTTCGACATGAAGTGGCTCCATCGCGAGATCATCGCCAGTGCCACCTACCAGCGCAGCTGGCAGCCGAACGAAACCAACGGCAAGGACGAACGCAACTTCGCCCGCGCCATTCCTCGCCGCTTGCCCGCCGAAGTCGCTTACGATGCGATCACCGTCGCGACGGCTTCCGACGCCAAGGCCGCTCAGTCGCGCAACGAACTTAAGGGCCGCGCGATTGCCATCGCCAGCTCGAGCGCTCGCGCCCAAGGCAACTCGGCCGGTAACGCCGCATTCGGCCTGCAAGTCTTTGGCCGTTCGACTCGCGAGAGCAATTGCGATTGCGATCGCTCGATGGACGCCAGCCTGCTGCAAACCGTCTTCCTGCAGAACGACAGCCAAGTGCTGCAAGCCGTCAGCGGCGGTCGCGACACTTGGATCGATCAGATCAAACTCAGCGCGAAAAAGCCGAAGGATGGCAAGGACGTACGGAGCGAAGATCTCAATAAAGAACTCGCCAAGTTGACGGTTCGCCTGCAACGGGCCAAGAAGGAAAAAGACGAAGAGCAAGCCAAGCGAATCGAAGAACGTCTCGCCGAGCTGAAGCGATCAGAAAAAGAAAAAGCCGCCGTCGCTGCCACGCCCGAGGGAGTGAATGTCGATCCGGCCACGCTGGTAAAGCAAATCTATCTGCGAACCGTCAGCCGTTATCCCACCGACGACGAAATGACCCGCTGCCAGCAATTCCTCGCCGACTCGACCTCACCCCTCGAAGGCGCCAAGGGTTTGCTTTGGACGCTGATCAACACCAAGGAATTTATTGTCAATCATTAAGCGATTGCGGATCGCAGATTGAAGACAAAGAACTAAGAACCACGAACTAAGAACATCGAACCACCAACCTCCCAATCAAGGAATGTCCCCATGGCTGCTTCTCGAACCTGTGATGGCGTTCAGCGTCGCGACTTTCTCCGCGTCGGTGCTCTCGGCATGGGAGCGCTCGGCCTGAATCTTTCCGGCTTTCTCCGCCTGTCTGCCGCCGGCGAAGTTGCCAAGGCAACCGCCAAGAGTGCGATCTTCATCAATCTCACCGGTGGTCCGTCGCACATGGACACCTTCGATCTCAAGCCCGATGCGCCGGCCGAATATCGCGGCACGTTCAACCCGATTAAGACGGTTGCTTCTGGCGTGGAGATTTCGGAACACCTGCCGAAGCTCGCCGCCCAGGCCGATAAGTTCTGCGTGCTCCGCGGCGTGTCGCACACATTGGGCGCTCACCAATTAGGCACCGAATACGTGAACACCGGCAACCGGCCGATTCAGTCGCTCGAGTATCCCGGCTACGGCGCGGTCGTGACCAAGGAACTCGGCGGACCAAAAGATCTGCCGCCGTTCGTCGCCATTCCCAACAGCAACCAGCGGACCGGCTTCCTCGGCGTGCAATACGCCCCGCTAAACACCACGGCCGCTCCTAAGCCGGGTCAGCAATACGGCGTGCGCGGCATTTCGCTGGGCAATGGTTTGACCATTGAAGAAGTTGAACGCCGCCAGAATTTGCTTTCGGATCTCGATCGCACGTTTGCCAAGGTCGAGAAGGACAGCCAGTTGCTGACCGGCCTCGATCGCTTCTCGGAACAAGCTCACTCAATCATCACCTCGAAGCGAGCCCGCGATGCGTTTGACGTGAGCAAGGAATCGCCGAAGTTTGCCGAACCGTTCGGTGGCGATACCTTTGGTATGAGCTGCTTGCTTGCGACGCGGCTGATCGAATCGGGCGTCCGCTTCGTCACGCTCACGCTCGGCGGTTGGGATACGCACCAGAACAACTTCACCAATCTGAAGACCAAGCAGTTGCCGCAGCTCGACACCGGCGTCGCCGCGCTGCTCAACGGCTTGCATCAGAAAGGTCTGCTCGATTCAACCGCGGTCTTTGTGACCGGCGAATTCGGCCGCACGCCAAAAATCAACAGCCGCAGCGAAGAAGGCGGTCGCGACCACTACCCGCGCTGCATGTTCATGCTGCTCGCTGGCGGCGGCGTGAAAGGTGGCCAGGTCATCGGCGAAAGCGACGAAAAAGCCGCCATGCCGAAGAACGAAGCGATCACGCCCGACGACGTGGCCGCGACCTTCTACCACACGCTGGGCATCGACCACACGCGCGAATACCACACCAACACCGGCCGCCCGATCATGATCGTGCGCGACGGCCATGTCATTCGCAAAGCGTTGTCGTAGCATTGAATTAGATTACTCCCTCGCCCCTGTACTCAGGGGAGAGGGCAGGGTTGAGGGGCCGAAGCGGTATTGATTCGGTCTTTCACTTGCATGTCATGCCGGAACAGCGCGGAGTACCGCTCGTTCCGGCCTACTCACTTTTCTCTTCCCCTGGAGTTCCCATGAAATCGTTCGCCGCCAAATGCGTCATCGCTCTCGGTCTCACTTGCTTCGCGTTGCTCGCGCTCACTGCCAGCGCTCAAAACGAAGAGAAGAAAGGCAAGAAGGCTCCTGATCCGACCGCCGCCGTCAGCAAGAAGCTCGAAGCCATCGAACTGACTGCCGAACAAAAGACCAAGATCGACGCCATCAAAGCCGAGCACGGTCCAAAGCTGAAGGCCGCCACCGAAAAGGTCGCCAAGGCCCTCACTCCCGAACAAATGAAAGCCCGCCGCGAAGCCACGGCAGCCGCCAAGGCTGACGGCAAGAAGGGGAAGGAACTAGCAGCCTCGGTCAAGGAAGCGCTGAAGCTCACGCCCGAACAAGAGAAGGCTCTCACCGAAGCCGAAACGGAACTGAAGGATTGCACGACAGCCTTCACCAAGGCCGTCAATGAAGTGCTGACCGCCGAACAAAAAGAAAAAGCCAACTTGGTCGGCAAGAAGAATAAGTAAGCCGCAACATCACATCAATCGAAAACTCCCTCTCCCCGGTACTCCGGGGAGAGGGTCGGGGTGAGGGGCCGAACCACAAGCGAACTCGGCTTGTTAAAACCGTGCGAGTCTTTGAGCCAGGCTATTTTCAGCCTGGCTTTTTTGTTGGCAAATCAGGCTCTACTTCCACTCGCTCCACAACCGTTTTCTGCCGCGAGTGTCTCAACCGCATCACACCGCAAGTAAACAAATAGCTCAGCACCGCGACCCAGATCGGCAGGACGATCGTGATGAAGTTCCACTCGCCGCGCGGATGAGTGGATGCAGCCAGTGTGGCGAGCAAGACGCCGATACACAGCAAGCTCGCACAAATCAGATTGGCATAGCCCAGAATCCATTCGACGGCGGGCATAAAGACTGCGACCAGTTCTAGAGCTGCATAGATTGCAAACGGCGATGCCAGCAGCAGCGAGACCAGGACCGACACTATGTCGGCAGCTTCGGTGAAAGCGAGCAATTGCGATGCGGTCGAAAGCGTGAAGAGCGTGGCCACGGCAAAATTGATCACGCAAAACGCCAACCGCAAGCCACGCCACGGCGAGCGCGGACGTTCGCTGTCCGCCTCCGACTCCACGGTCGGTGATTCGTACGGATTGAGCACTCAGTTCCTCTCACCGATTGGTAGTTTTTCGCGCACGCGAACCCATCCGCAAAACAGCAAATAAACGGCAATGCTGCAGAGGACAAACAAAACAACAAAGAAGGAGAGATCGACCGGCTGGTGCGCGATTGCCTCGCAAATCCCCACCATCGCGCCAATGAACATCAGGGCGCCCCCGATAAGATTCCCAAAGCCGAGAACTCTTTCGACCACTAGCATAAATAACGCCAATAATTCGAAGCCCGCGTAGGGCATGAAAAAGGCAATCGTCAGCAGTGCGGCGAAAGAACCTCGTTCGACATCGGCCGTAATTGCGTCTATTCCCGAAAGAACAATCAACACCGCGGCGACAAAATTAAACAAGCAAAACGCCACTCGCATGACCCGATCGCGGGTATAAGACGATTGCCCTGTCTCCGGGGGTACGCTCGGCGATTCATACGGATTGACCACTCAAGGATCCTCGCCGCGAGTCGGCAGTTTGCAGATCACCACCACGCACAAGAACAACAGTCCGGTCAAGCCGACGACGACGAACCAGTAAGGAACGACGAGCGTGAAGTTGGAACCCTGCGCGGAAAACAGAAATCCGCAGCGTTCGAATATCGAGGCATTTTCGCCTCTAGCAAACGGGTAGCGCGCGACGTCGAACCGCTGCCAGTCGATGTGCGGGTTTGGGTCGAGCGGCGGGGAGCGATTTTCGAGCCACACGCCGCCGCCGCTGGATTTGAACCGCGAGAAACGCTGCGACTGATGAAACATCACATCATCGGTCCGCCAATAGCTGAATGCCCACAAGCCGATGGCGGGAATGAGCAGCACGAGCACAATCGCGGCGAGCGAAGCTGCACAGCCGAACTTGAGCATCTGCAATTTCATCGCGGCAGCAACTTTCGCTCAGGCTTGGCCGTGTTCCGCCGCCCGCAGTTTCTCCACAAACGCCGCATGCTCCGGTGTCGCGATTCCTTGCTGGGCAACCGCGAGCACTCGCGCCGGTTGGCCACCGAGCAACGCCGCAGCATCGAGCCACAATCCGGGAAACGTCGTGCTCTTGTAAATGCCTTGCGCGTTGGGCTGTTGCAGCACGAATTCGCCGCTTTGCAACTTGAACCAATCGAGCGACTTGTCCAGCACGCGCCAGACGATGTATTCCTTCACGCCATTGCGGCGATAGGCCTTGAGCTTTTCGTGCAGGTCGTAGCTCACGCTCGAAGCCGCGATCTCCGCGACCAGTTCCGGCGCACCTTCGACGTAGCGGTCGGCAGTGTCGCGAGTTTGTCCGCCACAAGCCGGCAGGATGCGCAGAAAAGTATCCGGCTGCGGTTCATTGTCGAGATCTAATCGAATCGTGCCATTGTCGCCGCCAGCAGTGCCGGGCGTCTGGGCTTCGTACTGACCGAGCCAACCGATGAAACGAAAATGGGGATGAGAATGGCCTGGATCGGAAACCGGTGGTCCTATGACGTACACGATTCCTTCGATGAGTTCGGCTTTGTACTTCTGCGGCATCGCGTGATAACGACGTTCGAACTCATCGCGCGACAAACGATCGCCGGTTTGCAGCGGCGGAATGAACTCGAGCTGTGGGAGCAGCGAGGCGACTGAGGAATGCGCTGAAGCTGTCGACATTTCACGAATCCGTGAGATTGATGGACGGTGCTTTCATTCTACGCGGAACGGCAGAGGCCTCAAAATCACTTCACAAACCCCGCATCGCTCCATGCCGCAGCGCTGTCATAACTCGCTTCGCTGCCGCATTGCAGCGTGAGGCGTTTGCCGCCAGATGGGAGCGCGAGTTCGATGAGTTCGGCAGGCGCGAGCGCGCTGACCTTCGCCTTTTCCCAAATCACTTGGTCGTCGACGAGGACTCGCATGGGCCCAGCGCTGAGCTTCACGCCGCCGACGACGGCGACGAACTTCTTGTACTCCGGTTTGAGTTCGACCGAGTAAAACGTGTTGCGGATCATGCCGTAACCACCGGTGTGCACCTGGCCGAGGAAGCGGATCGGCTCGCGATACTTCGCGGTGTACGGCAGCATATCTTTCACCGCTTCGCCGCGGCCGCGCACATCGCTGGCATCGACAATCGGCAGGTCGGTGAGTCGCACGTCGACTTTCGGCAGTCCTGCCGACGGCAGATTGCCGATGGCGGAACGGAGCGAGGTATCGGCCCACACGAGGCTGTAGCCATTGCCGCCGGTGATGGTCAGTTCGAGCTGCACTTCCTGTCCGCGAAAGCGCTGCAGATCCCACCAATAAGCGAGCATGTCGGAAAGCAAATCCTCGCGGCCTTCGCTCACTCGGCTGTTGCGGCGCATGAGAGGTTCAATGTATTTCTGGTGTCGCGTGGCCATGTTGGCGCGATCTTCGCTGGTGTTCCAGCCAAGCGGCTGACCGTTGACCTTCAGCTCGAGTTGCTGCTCGCTGTAGTTCTGCGAGATCGCCGTCACGAGTTCGAGCACATCGCAAGTTGCGTCGATGGTCGCGGCGCGGCGAAGTTGCAAATTGGAATTGGCGGCAATCGTCAGCACAGACTCCCAGCGATCGGCGGCTTCATTCCAGCGATGGCCGACGCGCGCTTGTTTCCAGCCGTCGCCAACGCGGTCCCACTTGTCGAGCCCCGGCAGCGCCTGGGCCGGGCCGGATTGCTCGGTACCGTTGGCATTGATGACGACCAGCGGCGACAGCCAACAAACATCGTCGCGAATATCGAGCGGATCAGCGCCGCTCGGCCTGCCTTCGTGAGCGTTGTCAGTGATCAGCACGACGTGTTTCAGAGACCGCACTTCCACGGCGCCACTCGCTTTCGGTGGCATGCTGCCGAGCAACACGCCGCTGTCCCACAGAGTTTTGCCAGCTTGCTTCGTGGTTGGATTCCACTCGGCAATGCGACAGCGTACACAGCCACCGTCACCGGCTACGCGGTCGAGTCCCACAACGGTGGAAAAGGAAACAGTGCCCGCCGGAAGTTGAAAAACAATCTGACTATCGGCGTGCGTGGCGAGGCCCAGGTCGCTCTCTTCGCGGCTGGTCGCCACCAGCGAACTTCCTTGCGAGCGATTTCGCAGCCAGGCGAGCGGCTCGCCGATCAGACGCGAATTCATGTGCGTCTCAGCCGGCAGCAACGACAGCGGCACTTCGTCGGTGCGGCGATAACCAACCCAGGCAATTTCTCCTTCGGGGATCGCAATCGGATTCGAACACCAGGCCGGCTGAACGTAATACATCACCTCGACCACGGCACGGCCGCGCGAGCGCGAACGCTCGACCTCGCGCGAAGCCCGCGACGTCGTCAACACCGCGCCACTGCGCAAGGCAAGCCGCATGATGGCCGGTCCCGTGAGACTCCCTGCGGCAAAGCTATCTTCGACGGCGGCAGCCAGCTGATCGACCTGCGGAAAAACAACATCGGCAAGTTCAGTGAACGCGGCTTGCACGATGCCGTCGTTAGTCAAAATTGACAGTCCATATTCCCTCCAACGAATGCTCGAGCCTTTCAGCTCGCGGCCGTCGAGCAACAGCACCGTGCCTGGTTCTGGCGCGGGCTTTCGCAACCGAGAGTCCAAGCCGATGATCCGCTGCACGCGGTCGGTTCGCACATTCACACCCACGCCATCGACGGGCATGAGCGGCGTTTCGAGTTGCACGCGCACCCGCTGGGCTTGTCCCTGACGACCGTCGCTGGCGGCCAGTTGTCGCGGCAACCCATTCAGCACATCACCGTTAGCGAGCACCACTAGGGGAACTTTGCGTTCGACTTTGACCAACCGATCGTGAATCAACCGAACCGGAGTGTCGTTCTTAAAAACATCGCGGCCATTGATCGGTTCGACCTCCGCCGCCGACGGAATCGGCCAGCCCGGCAAGTCGTCAACAGCGAGCTTATCGCTGCCCCGAAACGCCAGCGAAAACCGGCCACTCTCTTCGCCCGCCGCAACGGCTGCGCAAACCACGAGCCAAGCGCAGCCAACAGTGATCCATCGCAGCCAATGCATCGGCGAAAATCCTCAGTCCTGAGGACGGGAGGGAAGGGTAGGGGGGAGACTTTTATGGTAGCAGGCGGCGCGGGAAAATGCTGCGGGAAATGTTGAGTTACTGCCTCGGAATCGTGGCCCGAATCTCGTTCAGCAACTTTTGCGTTCCATGCTTGCCCACCCAACCCTCAATGTAGCTCCAGTCGAGTGACTCTTGCTGGATTGCAATGATGTCTCGCACGTCTTCCTTGTCCTTGTTGCGATTCAAGCATTCGGCCCACCGCAATTTCATGATGATTACGTCCTCAGCCGTCGGATAAGAAGCCAGCCGCCCCAAAGGCCCATTAAATTGCGTCTTTCGCCGCTCGAACCGTTCAAGGTCGTGAGCATCTTTGCTCAACCTAAACAATTCAACCTTGAAATGCGAATTCCTGAGCGTGAGGATGTGCCGGTAGCTTCCGGTAACAGAATCGAACGCAATCTGAGGATCCAGAACAAACTCTGGCCCGAGATGTCGGGTGATTTCGGAAACGCGCCGATCCGCTAGTTCAACAACGATATCGGCGTCGTTGGTTGCGCGCATCACGCCATGAATATTGGCAGACAATGCCCCAACGATCATGTACGTAACCTGCGCAGCGTCTATAGCATCCAAGACGCTTCGGACGATGGGATAATAGTCCATGCTTGCGGCTCTAGTGACTCCAAGCGTGCCAATTGTTCGCTGAGACGATTCTCGATTTGCTCGTCCGAGTCATCAGGAAATCGTGCCCTCAGTCCCATTCGACTCCATTCGCAGGCAGCATCAAAGAGTTCTAGTCCACCCAGCAACTTTTCGTCGAAAGTCGCACTCCGCGCGCGTTCGACGCGCTCCCTGTAGATATCGTCGATCAATTCCTGCGTCGGTGCCATGTCACCATTTTCGGCTCCCAGCCGAGCAGAAACAAGCCGTTTTCGATCGTTTCGGTTGGCTTTAAGTCCTCCAACAAAAATGCCCTGCGGAGTTTTACTTCCGCAGGGCCTGTGACGTTTCGCCAATCAGATCCGAAGTGGCCTACGGTCTTGCAGCCGCAACCGCCTGCGAGCCGCTGCGAGTCGCTCGATCGAGGTCGAAGCGGTCCAAGTTCATCACCTTGGTCCAAGCCGACACAAAGTCGTTCACGAACTTGGCCTTGGCATCGTCGCTGGCGTAGACCTCGGCAATCGCCCGCAGTTGCGAGTTGGAACCGAACACCAGATCCACGCGCGTCGCGGTCCACTTCACTTTGTTGGTCGCCCGATCGCGCCCCTCGAAGAAATGCTCGCAGATCGGCGACTTGCTCCACACGGTGTTCATGTCGAGCAGTTGAACGAAGAAATCATTCGTCAACGTTTCCGGGTTCTTCGTGAAGACTCCCAGCTGTGCCATCGGCCCTTCGCCGGCGTTGGTGTCGAGCACCCGCAAACCACCGATGAGCACGGTCATCTCCGGCGCGGTGAGCGTCAGCAGTTGAGCCCGATCGACAAGCAACTCCTCCGCAGGCCGATCGATTTCGCGCGCCTGGTAGTTGCGAAAGCCATCCGACTTCGGCTCCAAGTACGAGAACGACTCGACGTCAGTCATTTCGGGTGAGGCATCGGTCCGGCCTGGCGAGAACGGAACTGTCACGTCCTGACCGGCCTTCTTCGCAGCCGACTCGACGCCAGCGCATCCACCCAGCACGATCAGATCGGCCAAGGAAATTTTCTTCGCGCCAGCCCCGGCGTTGAATTCTTTCTGAATCTTCTCGTAGACCGTCAAAGCCTTGGCGAGTTGCGCCGGTTCATTCACGGCCCAATCCTTTTGCGGCGCCAAGCGAATGCGAGCGCCGTTCGCGCCGCCACGTTTATCGCTGCCGCGGAAGGTTGCGGCCGACGCCCAAGCGGTCTTCACGAGTTCGCCGATCGACAGGTCGGACTCGAGCAACTTTTTCTTCAGGGCCGCGATGTCCTTCGCATCAACAGTTGCGTAATCGGCCTTTGGAACTGGGTCCTGCCACAGCTGCGGCTTGGCGACTTCTGGGCCGAGCAATCGATCGATCGGGCCCATGTCGCGATGCGTCAGCTTGTACCAGGTCTTCGAGAACGCGGCTTCGAACTCCTTCGGGTTCTCGTGGAACCGCTTGGAGATTTTGTGATAGGCCGGATCCATACGCAGCGCGAGGTCGGTCGTGAACATGATCGGTGCGTGCGACTTTTTGGGATCGTGCGCGTCAGGCACCGTTCCCTTGGCCTTCGGATCCTTGGGAACCCATTGCTTCGCGCCGGCGGGACTCTTCGTCTCCTCCCACTCGTAGCCGAAGAGATTGTCGAAGTAAGTGTTCGACCACTTCGTCGGGGTCGATGTCCAGGCTCCTTCCAAGCCGCTGGTGATGGTGTCGCCACCTTTCCCCTTGCCGAACTTATTCTTCCAACCCAAGCCTTGTTCCTCGATGGTGGCGGCTTCGGGATCTTTGCCAACATTGCTCGCCGGCGCAGCGCCGTGGGCCTTGCCGAAGGTGTGACCACCAGCAATCAGTGCGACGGTCTCTTCATCGTTCATCGCCATGCGGCTGAAGGTCTCGCGAATGTCCTTCGCCGCGGCGAGAGGATCGGCCTTGCCGTTGGGCCCTTCCGGATTGACGTAGATCAAACCCATTTGCACGGCGGCGAGCGGATTCTCCAATTTTCGATCACTGTGGTAACGCTTGTCGCCGAGCCATTCGGTTTCCGGTCCCCAGAAAATATCTTCCTGCGGTTCCCACACATCTTCGCGGCCGCCCGCGAAACCAAACGTTTTCACTCCCATCGATTCCAGCGAGACATTGCCGGTGAGGACCATCAGATCGGCCCAAGAAATCTTGTTGCCGTACTTTTGCTTGATGGGCCACAACAGGCGGCGGGCCTTGTCGAGGTTTGCGTTATCCGGCCAACTGTTGAGCGGCGCGAAACGTTGCGTGCCGTAACCGGCGCCGCCGCGACCATCGGTCACGCGATAGGTCCCCGCACTGTGCCAGGCCATGCGAATGAAGAACGGACCGTAGTGGCCGTAGTCGGCAGGCCACCAGTCCTGTGAGTCGGTCATGAGCGCCCGCAGATCCTTCTTCACCGCCTCGAGGTCGAGCTTCTTGAACTCTGTGGCGTAATCGAAATCCTCCGGCATCGGATTACTCTTGCGCGAGTTCTGGTGCAGAACTGCGAGGTTCAGCTGATTCGGCCACCAGTCGCGATTCGAGAGCGCACCCGCTGCCGTGTTTCGTGCCGACGGCGGCGCTACATCGCCCATGACCGGACACTTGGCCGGCACTTCGCCTGGCTTGGCGGCAGCGGCTGTTTCCGTGTTCGCTTTCTGAGCCACTTGTTCGGGCTCTGCCGCCACGGCAACATCCTGGACCGTGCATCCCGCCGACGCACAGAGCGCCGCCGCGCACAGGCAGCCTCCAACGAGTTTCCAAAGCATCGTGGTTTCCTTTCAAGAGAGGTTTCAAAGTGAGCCTGCATTTTTGCAGGGCGGGAAGTATATTTCCAATGCATTCCAATTCTAGGATCCATGCATTTTTTGCATGACTGTATTTGCCTCACCGCGAGTCCCCTGATGGACCTTGATCAGTTGCGTTATTTCCTCCGCGTGGCCGAGCGGCAAAACTTCACCCGAGCCGCCGAGGAACTCGGCATCTCGCAGCCTGCACTCAGTAGGTCCATTCAAAAACTGGAAGAGGAACTTGGCCAGCCCGTCTTTGAACGCAAAACGCGTTCCGTTTCATTGACCGACGCGGGAACTTTGTTGCAAGGCCGAGCCCAGCAAGTGCTGACCATTCTGGAAGAGACCAAAGCCGAGATCACCGACGACGGTCAAAGCGGTCGGCTGCGGGTCGGCGCGATCCCGACCATCGCCCCTTACTTTTTACCGGAAGTCCTCCGTTCGTTCTCGCGCGAGTTTCCTCGCGCGAGCTTGATCGTGCAGGAAAACACGACCGACGCGTTGGTGAAGAGTTGTGCGCAGGGCGAGGTCGATCTCGCCATCCTGGCGCTGCCGGTGCCTTCCAAATATCTGCACGTCGAGGAACTGTTCGAGGAAGAATTGCTCCTTGTTCTCCCCACCGATCATCCGCTCGTCAGCCAAGAGAAAATTCGCCTAGGCGATTTGGAGCAGTTTCCTTTTGTGCTGCTCGATGAAGCCCATTGCCTGTCGGACAACATTGTGTCGTTCTGCCGCCAGCGTTCCTTCCAGCCGGTGGCGGTGGAGCGAACCAGTCAGCTTGCGATGGTGCAGGAGCTTGTTTCGTTGTCACACGGCGTGTCGATGATCCCGGCCATGACCCGGCAGCTCGATCACAGCGATCGCCGGGTTTATCGTTCGATCGCTGGCCGCAAGCCGAAGCGGACGATCGCGGTCGTCTGGAATCCGTATCGCTTTCAAAGCCGCCTGCTGAAAGCCTTTCGAGAACGGCTACGCCGCTACCGGCCGTGCCACATCGATCCGGAGTGAATCGTTGGTGGCGGCCGGCCGTTTCGGTCGATCAAAGCGCCCAGTTTGGTTCAAAATGGGCTATTTTGGCCGCGTGAAGTGAACCTTTGCGCCCGCTGCCATTCCGTTTAAACTGTCGGGTTCACTTTTCAGCAAAAGTACAGCACTTAAAAGCACGGCGATATTCGTTTTACGGACGGAGGTTCCTTTGTTGCGGACTCATACTTGCGGGCAGTTGCGGGCGGAACAGGTGGGGCAGGAAGTTACCCTCTGCGGTTGGGTCGATACCAATCGCGACCACGGCGGCACGCTCTTCATCGATCTCCGCGACCGCTACGGCAAGACCCAGGTGGTGTTCGCTCCCGAAGGTGGCGCGGCCCAGCTCGAGGAATCGCGCAAGATCCGCGGCGAGGACGTGATCAAGGTCACCGGCAAAGTTGCCAAGCGGCCCGAGGGAACGATCAATGCCAAGATCGGCACTGGCGAAATCGAACTCCGCGTGACGAAGTTCGAATTGCTGAATAAATCGAACAACGCACCGTTCAGCCCGACGCAAAAAGATTTGCCGGGTGAAGACCTGCGGCTGAAGTATCGCTATCTCGATCTCCGCCGGCCAGAGATGCAAACGGCTTTGAAACTCCGTAACGACATCATTCTCGAGATGCGGAACTATTTCGCCGAGAACGATTTTCTGGATGTGGAAACGCCGATCCTCGGCCGCAGCACCCCCGAAGGCGCTCGCGATTATCTCGTGCCGAGTCGCGTCCACAACGGCATGTTCTATGCGCTGCCGCAATCACCGCAGCTCTACAAGCAGATCTTGATGGTCGCTGGTTACGACCGCTACGTGCAAGTAGCCCGCTGCTTCCGCGACGAAGACCTGCGCGCCGACCGCCAACCGGAGTTCACGCAGCTCGACCTCGAAATGTCGTTCGTCACGCATCACGACGTCATCAACATGATCGACGGCCTCATGTTGCGGCTGGCCAAGAAATTCCTTGGCATGGATCTGAAATTGCCGTTGCCGCACATGACTTGGGACGAAGCCATGGAACGCTTCGGCCATGATGCGCCCGACCTTCGCTACGGCTGCGAACTGATCGACTGCACCGACATCGCCGCCAAGTGCGATTTCCGCGTCTTCAAAGAAACTGCCGATGCCGGCAAGAAGGTCCGAGGCATTAACGCTCCCGGCGGCGCTGCGTTTTATTCGCGCAAGCTGATCGATGAACTGACAGAGTTCGTCAAGCAGTTCGAAGCCAAGGGGCTCGCTTGGTTCCGCGTCGAACCAGACGGCAAGCTCTTCTCGCCGATCGCCAAGAATTTTACGGAAGAGCAACTGACCGCGATCAAGGAACGCATGGGCGCCAAGCCGGGCGACATTATGTTCTTCGTCGCCGACACCTGGGCCGTCAGCTGCAAGGCCCTGCACAACATTCGCAAGAAGGTGGGGGTCGATCTGAAGCTCTACGACCCGAAGAGCTACAGCTTTTCGTGGATCGTCGAGTTTCCGATGTTCGAATTCGACAACGAAGAGAAGCGCTGGAACAGCATGCACCATCCCTTCACCGCGCCGCGGCCGCAGGACATTCCGATGCTGGAAACCGATCCCGGCAAAGCCCGCGCGGTGGCCTACGACCTGGTCATCAACGGCAGCGAAGCCGGCGGCGGCACGATCCGAATCCACGACAGCGCCACGCAGAGCAAAGTTTTCGGCCTGCTCGGCATCGACGCCGAAACGGCCAAGAACCGTTTTGGCTTCCTCCTCGACGCCCTGCAAATGGGCGCACCGCCCCACGGCGGTATCGCGCTGGGCATCGACCGCTGCATCATGCTCTTCGGCGGCCTCGACAACATCCGCGAAGTGATTGCATTCCCCAAAACGCAAAAAGCCGCGGACATGATGACCGAAGCGCCGAATGAAGTGGATCTGAAGCAGCTGCGGGAGTTGGGAATTCGCATTGCGACGAGCGAGGTGAAGTAGCAATCGCAATTGCGCGACATTGTTGACTGGCGATCGTGTGAAGTTGGCCATTCATTCCAGGCCAGCTTAGAATGCACTTGTTGGACACTCCCTTCCCCGACAAAGTTAACGTCATGTCGACCGTTACCGGTACCTCAGTAAATTTGTCGGGACTGGTACCCGCCGCAGCGCGGGTTCCACCCTTACAGTCCGGAGACCGACTCTCGCGCGATGAGTTCGAACGGCGTTACAAGGCGATGTCAGCCAAGGTCAAATGCGAACTGATTAAGGGAGTCGTCTACGTGACGCCGCCACCGGTTTCGGATGAAGGGCATTCACAGCCACATGTCCGCTTCGTCACGTGGCTCGGCGTGTATGCAGCCTATACGCCCGGCGTCGTCGCTGGAGACAACGGCACGGTTCGGCTTGACGCCGATAGCGAACCACAACCTGACGCTCTCCTCCGCATCCTGCCGCAGCATGGAGGTCAGTCTCGAACCAGCCAGGACGACTTCGTCGAAGGTGCGCCGGAATTCGTGGCCGAAATCGCGGCCTCCAGTGCGAGCTACGATTTGCACGACAAGCTCGACGCCTACCGCCGCTGCGGCGTGCGGGAGTATGTCGTGTGGAGAACCTGGGATCGGATGATCGATTGGTTTCAATTGAAAGACGGCCAATTTGTGCGGCAGTCGCCAGATTCTGAAGGCCTGCTGAAAAGCAGTACCTTTCCCGGACTTTGGCTCGACCCCACGGCCTTGTTGAGTGGCAATCAAGCGCGCGTCCTGCAAATTCTGCAACAAGGACTGGCCGCTGCTGAACATCAGGAATTTGTAGCTACGCTAACCCGCAAATAGCGAAGGTAGTCTGCGACGAGATCGCGTTCCCGAAAACGCAGATGGCCGCGGAATTGATGACGGGAACGCCTAATGAAGTCGATACAAAGCAGCTGCGGGAGTTGTGGATTCGCATCGCGACGCCGGAAGGAACGTAAATTCGAAATAGGCTCGTCCCGATGCTCGAACGGTTAGCGGAAGTCGATTGGCAAAGCCTCAGCCATGCGTATGGAGATGCGTCTGACGTGCCGGATATGATTCGCGCACTGGCTTCACCACAAGCCACGATTCGCAATCAGGCATGGGAGAATTTATTCAATAGCGTTCGACATCAGGGAACGATCTACGACGCAACTCCCGAAGTCGTACCGTTTCTTATTGAGTTGCTGAAATGCGATTCTCTGCCCGACAAAGCGGAGTTTCTGAAACAGCTATTCCGGTACTCACCAGACTTTGAAAATTGGATGCCGTACTACTCATCGCATCCAAAGCGAGCGCCGCCGTTCGAGATTCCAACACGGCAATCCATGGACGATGGATTTGATGTTTACCTGCCGCTCCTAAACGATCCCGATAGCGTCGTACGACGCAGAGCAGCGCGACTTTTGACTTTGTGCTTCAGTCGCCGCGATCAAGTGGCGTCGGTGCTGCGAAATCAAATTGCCGCTGAGCCAGTTGCACATGACCGCGCTGCTATGGCGCTGTTACTGGCGGTTCTCAATCGAATTGAAGACAAGGCATTTTTCGCCGAATTGTCGGTACACGAACCAACGGCGCTCGTTCGCCTCACGGCTGCGATGGCATGCGTTCACTTGGAGCAGTCCGCTGTTCCGGAGCATGTGCTCCTCATAATTGAACAGTTGGCGGCAAATGACTCCCAATTGTTCGCACAGCTTCCGCAGGAAGAAGGCAATTTCGCGACGCAGGAATTCGTAATAGATTCGGCACTCGACAAGCTCTTGGAAAATGGGACTGCGGGCGCCGGGCTTCTAAAATTGCTGTTGGAAAGCACGAGTACCGAAGTTCGTAAACTTGCCCTCAAACGTGGTCTGACGATAGCGCGGCAAATACCCGCCGCGATGGAAGCGGTTAGTCGGCTTCTTGATGAATCGGATGCGAACTTTCGCGGCAACGTAGCATTTCACCTTGGCGACTTGGCAATCGTTGCCATTTTCAAAGCAAAGATACGCAAGGACCGCGAGGCCTATGCGATTCTTGAACGAGAATTGAATAATACAGCGCCAATTGCAGTAGATGCCCTGGCAAGTCGACTCACGATTGAAGAAGACGTTCACGTGCGTGGCAAGATTTGTCGCGCATTGAAATACCTTGCACTGTGGGCGTTGGGTTCGACAACAGCGTTGGGAGCCGTTGCGTCGAGAGAATCCGATGCCCGAGCGGCGATTGAGTTCATCGAAGGCTTGAACAGTAGCAATGCGGTGACGGTTTATCGAATTGCAATGCACTCAGAAGATAAACTAGCGTGGATGGGCGAGCGAAAACTTATTACGCTCGGAATTAGCAATGCGACGTCCGTGGTTTCGTTGCTTATTGGCGGACTGACAGAAACGCCATCGATTGCTGAGTCCTGTGCGAATATCCTTGGGGCACTGGGACAGAATTCCAGATCCGCGAAGACCGCTCTGGAAGGAATGTTGAATCATTCGTCTGAAGGTGTGCGGACTGCGGCGAGAGATGCGATCAAGGCAATCGAATAGATAACCTAGGAAATAGCTCCTGAATCTCGCAGATCAAAAACGACGTACTCAGTCTGAATTTGGCTCGTCGCCGAGTTCACCTAAGGCCACCATACAGTCGAGTGCTGTCATGTCCGTCACATCTCCACAAACTTCCGTGCTGTTCACTCCAGATTCGCCTCCGATGCCGCCACTGCAATCGGGCGATCGCTTGAGTCGTGATGAATTCGAGCAGCGGTATCATCTCGCGCCGAAGCACATCAAGGCCGAACTCGTCGAATGGATCGTTTACATCATGGTCCCTCCGGTCTCTGGACAACTCGCGCAGGCGGCCGATCGAGCATGACTCCATCGCTCGAACACGCCATCGAGTCATTCCTGGCCATCACCTCTCTCGTCATTGGCTTGTCGCATTTGCTCCGGCCGCATGATTGGTGTGAAACATTCCGACAGTTGCATCGCTGTGGTCGGTCGGGCGCGTTCATTAATGGCGGACTGAGCTTGATTCCCGGCGCGATCATCGCTGGGCACGGTTCGTGGAGTTGGCCAGGATCCATCGTCACGACGTTTGGCTGGCTGCTCATTCTCAAAGCTTGCGTTTGTTTTTTGCGGCCAGACCTTGCCCTGAGTTCGATGGAAAAGGGCTCGCAATCGCCGCGTGGATTTATTTTCGCCGGCCTCCTCATGTTGGTTTTCAGCGGCTGGGTCTGGTATTGCCTGTGGATTGCCGCGAACCAACGTGGCTACGAAATGTCATGCTTATAGACGAGCACTGAGTAGCATCGCGGAGGACCGACGAGCATGCCTGCCGAAGAGCAAACCATCCGAACGGTTCGAAGCGATGCCACACTCATTCAAGGTGGCTGGGAATTGCTCGATCGCGTCGAACCACTGTGGAATCAGACGCGGGATTTTCATTTTCAACTGGCGCCGCAGTGGCGCAAGGGACTGACTTGGGAATTTACTGATCGGCGGGTAGCGCTGATTGCCAAAGGAACGCACGGCCACTTCATCGCCTTGGCAAGTGTCGACGATCGCGACGTGGGCTACAGCATCTGCACGATCGAAGCCAATGGCCGTGGTGAGATCGATTCGCTCTTTGTCGAAGCGGAATTTCGCAAGCAAGGCATCGGCGACGCGCTGATGCAATCTTCGCTCGCGTGGTTTGCCGAGCGCGCGGTGGATGACATTGCGATCGAGGCCCTCGCATGTAACGAAGACGCCGTGCGGTTTTATGCGAGGTTTGGCTTTCAGCCGAGGTCGGTCACTCTGAAACGGCCGGGAAACATTTACCCGTGATTCCAATTCACGACAGGGAACATTTCCATGGCCTATCGACCTCGCGAGCCGGGATTCAGTGAACTGAGGGGGGCCAAGCAGTTGAAGCTCCCAGTCTCATTCGATGCAGATGTTTGTCCCCCGATCGGTTGCAAGCTTTCACGACTGGAGATTGCGGAAATCGTTGGACCGCCAATGCTGACCTGCTGGGACGACGGCATCGGAGACGTAGACGTTTGGGCTTGGGAGTATCCCTGTGGTTTGCAAATTTTGATCCGGGCTTGGCATCCGGGTCATCTGCGAGTTGCTTCGCTCATCTCGCCTGATTCACCGGAGTGGGAACATACGCGCAGGCATCTGCCGTTTCACGAGCAGGACTTAATTCGGCCTCACAACCCGGATGGCCATGATGATTTCAGTCTTATCGCCAAGTATTATCCTCATCGCCTGGCCGAGATCGCCAACCTCCACGCCTTTCAAGTCTGGCGAATCGACGACAACGGCAACGTCTTCACCGTCGGCGAACCGACGAGCGAGCGCGACGCGCGATGCCAAGTTGCCATGTACGAAGCTCGCGGGCATAAGCAGATGTACTGGGTCGCGGCCGTGGTTGGCCAAGAGTGATGAGGCCCGTTGAACGCGGCGCGCAGGCCAAGCTATAACGTCGGCATGGCAAATAAACTCACTACTTTTCTGATGTTCACCGGCCGCTGCGAAGAGGCGATGAACTTTTATGTTTCGCTGTTTCCCAATTCTTCGATCAAGCAACTCGAACGCTTTGGGGCCGGCGAGCACGGCGCCGAAGGGACCATCAAGCGCGGGCTGATTCAGGTTGCCGGCTTCGATCTGATGTGCTTCGACAGCCCACCGGTGCATGCGTTCACGTTCACGCCCAGCATGTCGCTGTTTGTGGAATGCGAAAGCGAAGCGGAGCTCGATGCCGCCTTTGCAAAAATTTCGAGCGACGGCGGCGTGCTCATGCCGCCGAATAATTACGGCTTTAGTCGCAAATTTGCCTGGGTGAGCGACCGCTTCGGCGTGTCCTGGCAATTGAATCTGGCTTGAGGAAAAAAATCTGGTGCATTGCGTCTGGAAGCTTTATCCTTACATCTTCTGCGTGGGGCAGTTACAGGGAGAGGCACAATGGCGAATGTCTTTCGATTCTGTGCGGCTTGGGCGGTTCTCTTCATTCCCGCAGTTCACGTTGCTTCATCGCAAGCTGAAGAGACGTCTTTCAAACGGCTCGATCTTTCCTCGGAAGAGGATTTGCAGCGGGAGTTGCAGGAAGTGCCCGAACTGGGCTTCGATCGGGCCGCTACGTTAAAGCTTGACGCCAGCCTCGAGAAGTTGGATGCGGAAGCAGCGAAGCAGGTTGCGCCAGACATCGGCATGCAGGTGTATTTTCAGCATGCGCAGCGTCTCAACAAATCGCAGGCAACCGCGCTCCCGTGGCAGAGTAACACGGTGAATCGTTTGGACGACCCGGTGGCGACTTGGTTGCAACGGACTTCGATCGAGTTGCGAAATAATCTGACCGTCACAAAAATTAAGGGCGATGCCGATGCAGCCAAGCTGCGGCAGTTGCTCGAGGAAAAAGTAGAGTCGTCGCCGAGCAGACTTGATTGGCGTCAGCCGTATAGTGTTCGCGCGTTGACCCAGTTGTTGCAAGTCGAGCGCACACCGGTGCGAGCGGTCCTCGTGGAAACGCTCAGCAGAATTCCCGGCAAAGAGGCCAGCCAGGCGTTAGCTCAGCGAGCAATTTTTGATCTCTCGCCACAAGTGCGCGAACAAGCAGTCGGAGCGCTCGCAGTTCGCCCGGCCACAGAGTTTCAAGGAGTTTTGCTGGCGGGAATGCAATGGCCATGGCAGCCCGTAGTCGATCACGCAGCCGAGGCCATTGCAGCGCTGCAACTGAAGGATCTGGGGGCCAATCTTGGTGCACTCTTGCAACAACCTGATCCCGCATCGCTCGTCAAAAAAGAGCAGGGGGGTATTGAGGGCTACTTCGTGAAGGAGCTAGTCAAAGTCAATCACTTTCGCAATTGCCTGCTCTGTCATGCTCCCTCCTTCGAGCTCAACGATCATGTGCGCGGAGCGATTGCAGTTCCCGGTCGGACGATCCCACTGGATAACGCCTACTACAACGGGGTGAGAAAGGTGCAATTCATTCGGGCCGACACGACCTACCTGCGGCAAGATTTTTCCGTGATGCAAAACGTCCAGAGTCCAGATCGTTGGCCGGTCAAGCAACGATTTGACTACATCCTGCGCGAACGACTGGCGACGCCGGAAGAAGTCAAATTGCATGAAACGCTGCAGAATACTTCTGAGCCGGCGAACGATCAGCGCGAGGCGGTGCTGTTCGCGATCCGCGAGCTTGGCTCCGATATGCCGAGCTTGGCTGTAGCTCGTCCCGCGGGTCAAAAATTCAAGCGGTTCACCAAGTCTTCGCTTCTGGATTGATGAATGGTGAGCGATCGGCGTCTCATAACAACCGATCGGGCCAAGCGAAAAAAACTGGTGCGAGTCGGTTGCGAGCCTTATCATTGCCGAAGGGGCTACGACAGAGGAGCGGTACGATGCCGAACTTTTTGCTTCGGGTACGCAGTGTCTTTCGCTTCAGCATGGCTTTGGTAGTTGCCTTTTACGCACCTACGTTTCGTTCGTCGTTGAGGGCACAAAACAAAGCCGATAGCGCAGCTCAGGCCGCTCCTGCGGCAGCGCCATCCATCAAGCGGCGAGACACATCCTCGGAAGAGGATCTGCGCACAGAATTGCAGCTGGTTCCCGAATTGGGCTTCGATCGCAGCGAAGCCTTGCGGATCAAGGGGAAGCTGGAAAGTGTCGACCAGGTCGCCGGCATTCAGGTATCGAATGACGTCGGCTTCCAGATTCTGCAACAAACTGCAGTGCGTCTGAACAAGCCGCAGTTGACTGCCTTACCCTGGCAGCACGGTTTGAATGTGTACCTGGAGAAGCCACAAGCGGTCTTGATGGCGGCCGCTTCAATCGAGTTGCGAAGTTATTTGAACCAGAAACGAGACGGAGTTGTTGACGTTAAGTTTGTCAGGGACCGACTCAACGCCAAATCGAAAATCCGGCAGACCGAGGCCGACTGGCAGCAACCTGACTGCGTTCCTGCGCTCGTACAGATGTTGCAGGTAGAAGCCACTCCGATCCGCTTGTTGCTTGTGGAGAAACTGGCGGAGATCCCAGGCAAGGAGTCCAGCCAGGCGCTCGCGAAACGTGCGGTTTTTGATCTCGCTCCGCAAGTCCGCGAAAACGCTCTGGCCGCGCTCGCGACTCGCCCGGCAAACGAGTATCAAGACGTTTTGCTGGGGGGACTGCAATGGCCGTGGAAGCCCGTCGTAGATCATGCTGCGGAAGCGATCGCAGCCTTGAAACTGAAAGAATTGGGGCCGGAACTCACCGCACTGTTACGCGAACCCGACCCCTCGCTCCCGATCGAGAAGGTTGAGGGCGGATCGAGTGGACATTTCGTCAAGGAACTCGTCAAAGTCAATCACTTCCGCAACTGCGTCCTTTGTCATGCTCCTTCTTATTCGCACAACGACCCGTTCCGCAGGTCGGTGCCGACTCCCGGCAAGAAAATTCCCGAGTTCGTCTATTACGACAATTCTGCCGGCCTCTTGGTGCGGGCCGACATCACTTACCTGCGCCAAGATTTTTCGGTGATGCAACCCGTAACCAATCCGGGAAATTGGCCGGCTGAACAACGGTTTGATTACATCTTGCGCGAACGGCGGGCAACTCCCGAAGAAATCGCGTTGCAGCAGGCTCGCAAGCAGCAGAACCTCAATCTAAAAATTGAGCCGGCGAGCCTCCTGCAAGAAGGCGTGTTGTTCGCGCTGCGCGAAATGCAAGTGGAAGCGCCGCCCCTCAAGTTGACATCTGCGCCTATCGCTCAAAAAATCAGGCGACTGACAAAGCCTTCGATCCTGGATTGATCCTGAGGAGAGACCGTGGAATTAGCAACTCTGGTATCGCAAAGCCTACGGACACTCCTCAAGGAGACGATGTTCCACGCAGAAAAGCATGGCGGCTTTCTGCTGAATGGCGGTGAGCCGGGGATGGTGGCTACGCTGCAGGAATTGAGCGCGGAACAAGCTTCGAAACCGCCCGGGCCTGGGCGCAAGCCGATTGTGTCGCACGCCAATCACGTGCTGTTCGGCTGGGAATTGCTGAATCGAGCGCTGCAGGGGGAAAACTCGTTTGCCGGCGCCGATTGGAACGCGGCGTGGAAACTAGAACGCGTCAATGATGCGGAGTGGCAAGAGTTGCTCGGCAAACTCGAGAAGAATGCGGCCGAGATTTTGGAGCGAGC
The DNA here is from genome assembly GCF_024256385.1 of Anatilimnocola floriformis. Taxonomy (NCBI): domain Bacteria; kingdom Pseudomonadati; phylum Planctomycetota; class Planctomycetia; order Pirellulales; family Pirellulaceae; genus Anatilimnocola; species Anatilimnocola floriformis. Next base: position 1,060,853 of record NZ_JAMLFW010000001.1, on the reverse strand, counting down.
GCCGCGATATACCGAGTGGAACGAGATGATGCTGACGGGAACCTTCGCCAGCGCGGCGCACACGGCATATCACCTGGGTGCGATTCGGCAGATGCTGCGCGAAGTGTAGTCTTCACGCGCCGCGTGGGAACGCCACACGGAGTGTGGCGACTACACTGACTACACTTATTTGTGATAGCCCAACGATTTCACCACGTTCAGCATTTCTTCGAACGTGATGAACCGGCGGCGATGCATCAGCTTGTAGCCGTCGATTGCATTGGCCAGGTCACGAGCGTCGGGCGAAAGTTCATCGTGGCTGTTAGTGAACTGGCGACGTTCGCGGCCTGCCACCGCTGAGTCGCCGTTGTTCTGGCGGCGATCGATGAACGGTGCTGCCGGAGCCGGAGGTGCTTCGAGTGAGGTGCCGATCGACATGACGAGTTCCTTGGCCGCGGAGACGTTCTTTCGCGGAGCGAAAGACGCAGGAGCGTGTGGGCGCATTACAAGCCCACGTAACCGCAGGACACGATTTCAGGTCCGTCAAACCGGCGGGGCAGGGTGCGGCGGCTGATTAAACGCCCGCAGTAGTTTGCGCCCCTTATAAATGGCATAAGCCTCTTCGATGCCGAGCGAACGGCGCGGCTGGCGGGCGGGATAAAACGAAATGTCCTCAAAGTCGGCGACGGCAACACCCGCAGCGCCGTCGCGCGTAGCCGTGGCCAGCAACGCCTTCTCGCCGAAGAAATAGCCCATCTGCTGGGGCTCGATATCGGTGTATCCCGCATCATGCAATCGTCGCTGCAGACGGACGACTTCGAGTTGCTCGGCTTTGCTCAAACGGGCCACGTCGTATTGCTTGATGTCTTCGTGCTCCGCTTGCCAACCGGCGAAGGCTGCGTAAATGTCGTCCGGCGGCAAATCGGCCAGATCGGCCGTGAAGGCATGCGCGAGCGGGCCGGCGATGCCGACGTTGCTGTACGATCGCTGCTTGCCGTCCTCAAGCGTGAGATGGTAGGAGAAGCGAAAGAGATAACAGTCGATCTCGCCCGTATATCCAGGCCAATGTTGTCGGCGGTGATCGACGAGCTCGAGTTGAGTCGGCGGCACACCGAACTGCGTCGGCTCGGCCAGCCATACCACAAGTTCCGACTCCGCCCGCGCGGCGGGCGTGCGATGCTGCGGTGGAATCTTGGCGGTAAGTTTCAATTCGTCGCCATAGGCGAGCACCCGCAATCGCGCGACAGGTTCGGCGGCGAGTTCGATCAGCGCATCTTCACCGGCTTTCTCGCCGAAGCGCACGAGCGCTGCGGCGGCTTCGGTTCGCACGCGACGATGCGACAGACTGAGCGCTTGATGCAATTTGGGAATCGCATCTGTGTCGCCGATCAGCGCCAGCGCATCGCAGAGCGAAACAGCGAGCGAAACACTGTGCGCCACACGCTTGCCGAGTTGCTGCGGCGTTTCGGCGAATTCTTCGGGACGTTCTTCGAGCACTCCGAGCGAATGCGTGAGCGAACCGAGCAGTTGAATGAGCAACCCCGCCATCGCCTTACCTGGATGCTCGTCAACGAGTTGCTCGCGGAACAAAAAGTTCGCCAGGTCAATCACCGCGGCCGCGAGTTGCGGCTTGTCGATGGCTGCAAACAGCCGTGGAAAGATCGCATTCGCCGGCAACGCCCGTTTCAAAAACAACGGACTGAGCGCGAGGGCAACCTGCTGTTCGTCATCCGGCGGATCGTCCAAGAGCAACGTGACAAGTAACTCCAGCTGGTTCTCCTCGCCGCTCGCCGCCAGCCAGGTGAGGATTGGCGCCTTCGCCCCGCTCCGATTCGGCAACTGCAAATAAAGTTGCTGCAGCACTTTTAGCAAAATCGGATCGGCATCGAGACATTCCAACTTGGTGCCGCTCGAAAGGGCCTGCCGCCGCTGTTGCACGAGCGCCGCAATCGCGCCGCTCAGCAACCGATCGGTGTGTGCTGGCAGCGGCAGTTCCAGTTCGCAAACCGCTTGAAAAAAAGCAGGCCACTGCTCGCGCGGTTCTTCAGCGAGCCAACCGGCGCGTTTCATGCTGCGCGCAGCATCCTGCGGCGAAAGCTCCGCGCCGCTGCGCAGATCGGAGAGGAGAGCGGTGAGTCGTTCGTTCAAAGGAGTGTCAGTCATTCGGATGTGATGCTACCGCGAATTTGTTTCTGCGGGAATTTGATGTTTTCGTAGATATCTTTGAGCTTGAGCGAGCAGCCTAAAGCGGGAAGCGCGATCTCGCCGTCGATCCCGGAAACGGGATTGAACTTCCAATTGCCTGCGGAGTCTCGCGAGAAACATTCCACCCGCGCCGCGAATTGATCAACAGTGAGATACTCTCGTAAGCTTTCCAGCCGTCGATAGGATTCGAATTTTTGGCCGCGATCGTAGTTTGCCGTTGAAGGTGACAGAACTTCAACAATCGCGAGTGGATTGATAATCGCATTCGGGTCTAGTTCAGCGAACTGTATTTCGCCGCAGACCACCGATGTGTCGGGGTAGGTGTCGAGGTCATCGGCAGAAACAAAAACTCTTTGCTCGCTAGAAAATGGGCGGCAACCCTTGCCTGCAAGTGCTTGTCGTAAATGAAAGAAGATATTCCCCGCAATCACCGCGTGCTCATGACTGCCGCCGGACATCGCGAAGATTTCGCCGCGAGAATATTCATGCTTGATCTCCGACCGCTCTTCGCGGGCGAGATACTCGGCGATGGTAAATTTTCGCTGCGGTGCGCTGGACATTTTCTACTCTCCGACTCAGCGCCATTCTACCACTCAGCAACTACATCTTCTCAATGATCTCCAGGCAAATTCGCCGCACGTCGTTCGGGTTCGCGTTCGGATTCCGTTTCTTCGCCTGGCCGAGGAGGGAACCGACGGCTTGGGCTTTGCCCCCCTTTACGTCGGCGACGATCTTGGGATTCGCGGCAACGAGTTCTTTGCAGATGGCTTCGAGTTCGCTGAGGTCAACCTTTTGAATGCCGAGGACCTGCATCGATTGCGGCGCGGTGCGGTCGTTGGCGACCATGTCGTTGAAGACTTCTTTCGCGCGGGTGATTTCGATGTCGCCGCTGATGACGAGCTTCACGAGTTCGGCCAGGGCAGGGGGGCGGAGGCGGAACGACTGGATGTCGCCGCCTTGTTCGTTCAGCACGCGGAGGACTTCTTGCGTGACCCAGTTGGCCGACTTCTTGCCGTCAGCCGATGCCTTGGCGACCTCTTCGAAGTAATCGACCAGCGGTCGGCCTTGAATGACGATGACGTCGCTGTCGTAGGCCGTCACGCCGTAGGTTCCTTCGAGCCGTTTGCGGATCGCGGCGGGGAGCTCGCACAGCGACGAGCGGACCTTTTCCGTCTCGGCCTTCGGCGTGATGACGGGAGCCAAGTCGGGATCGGGGAAGTAGCGATAGTCGGCCGAGTCTTCTTTTTCGCGCTGTGAGAGTGTGATGCCGCGAGCATCATCCCAACCGACGGTTCGCTTTGGCGCGTCTTTGATCGTCTGCTTCGTTTCTTGCCACGCCTTGTACTGCCGTTGTCCTTCGTAAGCCAGCGCCCGTTCGATGAAGCGGAAGCTGTTGAGATTCTTGATCTCGACGATCGGCGTGGCGATCTTCGAGCCGTCGGGCAGGTGAATGTGAATGTTCACGTTGGCATCGACGCGCAGCGAGCCTTCCTGCATGTTGCAGTCACTCGTGCCGAGATACGTGAGCATCAGCTTCAATTCCGTCAGATAAGCCCGCGCTTCCTTGGGGCTGCGCATGTCAGGATGGCTGACGATCTCGAGCAGCGGCGTACCGGTGCGGTTGAGATCGATGCGCGTGTCGCTCTTGCCGTGAGCTTCGTCATGCAAGCTCTTGCCGGCGTCTTCTTCCAAGTGAGCGCGAATGATGCCGACTCGCTTCGGCTCGAACTCGCCCTTCGAGTCCTGAATATCCAGCCAACCGTTTTGCGACATCGGCAGATCGAACTGACTGATCTGATAACCCTTCGGCAAGTCGGGATAGTAATAGTTCTTGCGGTCCCACTTGGTGAACTCGGGGATCTCGCAGTTCAGTGCGATCGCAGTCTTCAGCGCAAGCTGAAAGGCTTCGCGATTCATCACCGGCAAACTCCCCGGCATACCGATGCACACGGGGCAAGTCTGCGTATTCGGATCGGCGCCAAACTTCGTGCTGCAGCGGCAGAAGAGCTTGGTCTTCGTCTGCAGCTGAACGTGCGTTTCGAGGCCGATGATCAAATCGTATTTGTATTCAGACATTTCTCTAAAACTTCTACTCAAAGAGCAAATTCAAATGCATCGAATACTTGAAAGTCGCTACAGTTGAGGGTCGCGATTCGGGCAATACCGTGGGCGGAATAAGTCGCTGCGAGCATGGTATCGAGAACTCGTTTCCGCCCTAACCGGTGGACTCGCATCCATTCAAAAAACAGCTCGAACGCGCGTACATCAACTCCGACAATCGTTGTTTCTAATGAGTTCTGCCAAATCTCGGCTCGTTCCACAGCCTCCAAAACCGACAAGGGCTGTGCGAATCGTTTCGGGTCGGTCACGGCGTGAATAAACTCTGCAATCACCTGCGGTGCGATCGCGAAGCCAATTCCAGCGTCGATCTCTCGATCAAAGAAAGCATGGACTTGGTGAAAGGCTGGATGCTCCGGAACTTCGCAGGCGATCAGGATATTCGTATCAATGCCGATCATCAAAAAAATCCTCCAGCAACTCCTCGCGTGTCGTGGAGGGCTTCAGAATTTTGCCCAAGGACCGGCCCGGCGGAATGTCTTTGATGCTCATCCGCTTAGCTTTTGGCTGACTAACTTCTTCATAATTTTGAATGGCAGCACGAACCACATCAGAAGGATCTCGGCCGGTTTGAGCGGCGAGTGTTAATACCGACCGGTATAGTTCGTCAGGGAGCTCGACTTCGATTTTGGTCATTGCTGAAACTCCATTACTTAACCAAAGCTGGTCGCCGGTTGTGCCAATCGGTGGCTTGTTGAAAACCGTGCGCGGCGCGGAGCAGGCATTCTTCCTCGAAGGGCCGTCCTTGCAGTTGCAGGCCGATCGGCAGACCGGCGCTGGTGAAGCCGCAGGGGATGCTCATGCCGGGGATGCCGGCGAGGTTGGTGGTGACCGTGTACAGGTCTTCCAGGTACATGGCCAGCGGATCGTCGGTCTTTTCGCCGAGCTTGAAGGCGGGCGAGGGCGTGGTTGGGCCGAGGATGAAGTCGACGTCTTTGAAGGCGGCGTCGTAGTCGCCGCGGATCAGGCGGCGGACCTGCAAAGCCTTCACGTAGAACTTGTCGCTGTAGCCCGCGCTCAGGGCAAACGTGCCGAGCATGATGCGGCGTTTCACTTCCGGGCCGAAACCTTCCGAGCGACTCTGGCGATAAAGGCGGATCAAGGCATTGTCGAGCTTACGCAGTCCTTCCTTGTCGTTCTTCTTTTCGAGCGCCGCTTTCTCGGCGGCGAGCTCGGCGAGCATCGACTTCTCATCGCAACGATAGCCGTAATGCACGCCGTCGTAGCGGGCGAGATTACTGCTCGCTTCGCAAGGGGCAATGATGTAATAAGTCGCGATGCCGAACTGGCTGTGTGGCAGCGAGACTTCTTTCGTCTTCGCGCCGAGCGATTCGTAGACCTTTACGGCGGCTTGCACGGCGGCACCGATTTCGCTGTTCAAGCCGCTGCCGAAATGTTCTTTCACGATGCCGATTTTCAAGCCGGCGAGCGGCTTGTTGATTTCGTCGCTGTAGGCCGGCGCGGGAAGGTCGGCGCTGGTCGAATCGTTCTTGCAATGGCCGGCGAGAACTTCCAAAAGGATCGCGCAGTCTTGCGCGGTGTGTCCCATCGGCCCGATCTGATCGAGCGAACTGGCAAACGCCACCAAGCCGTAGCGACTCACCCGGCCGTAGGTCGGCTTCAATCCGCTCACGCCGCAAAAGGCCGCCGGCTGACGGATGGAACCGCCGGTATCGGTGCCGATCGACAGCGGCGCCATCGAAGCTGCCAGACACGCGGCCGCGCCGCCGCTGCTACCGCCGGGCACGCGAGCGACATCCCAGGGATTGCGCGTCGGATGAAACGCGCTGTTCTCGGTCGAGCCGCCCATCGCGAACTCATCCATGTTCGTTTTGCCGATCAGCACGGCATCGGCTTGCTTGAGTTTTTTCGTCACCGTCGCGTCGTACGGCGGGACAAAATTCTCCAGCATCTTGCTCGCACAAGTCGTCCGCACACCTTCGGTGCAAATCACATCTTTGATCGCGACCGGCAGGCCAGCGAGTTTGCCCACCGGCTTGCCCGCGGCCCGCTTGTCATCGATGGCTTTCGCCGCGGCGAGAGCAGCGTCGCGATCGACATGCAAGAACGCTTGAATCTGGCCGTCGTGCGATTTGATCTGGTCGAGATAGGCCGTCGTCAGTTCGACCGACGAGACCTTCTTGGACCGCAGCGACTCAATCAGATCGGCCGCAGTGGAATTGAGAATGGAGTTGTTGGACAATGACATGGCTATCTTCAGTCTTCGAGCGACAATCTTCGAGCTGCGTCTTCAAGTAAAGCGCAGAGCACTCGCTAGAATGACGGAATCGCCGCAAACTGACAATGCGGGGGCGATTTACGAAGCAACTTTTTGCAGCGCAATGCAACCGGACCAAACGCCACTATTGCCGGCCGCTAACAACTGGGAGCATCAGTTGCGCGAAGCGCTTCACGCGGAAGCGGGCGGACGAGAGTTCATCTTTACCAAGCTCGCCGATGGGAGCGGGGCGCTGGTCGTGATGCCGATGAATCAACCCGCTCGTTCGAATGCGAGAATCGTTGATTCGAATGGAAAGATACGCTGCACGATTGAGATTCCTCCCGAGTATGCGACAGGAGTGGGCTTCTACGACGCTTACTACGTCGGCAGCGAGCTGACAGCGGTGTTCATCATGAACAATCGTGACGTCGCCTTCGTCATTGACGAACAGACTGGGCAAGTCGTGCGAAGTTACGAAACCAAATAGCAGCTAGTCGCCCAGCACAGCCGGCACGCGATAGCATTCGTCATCGCGCTTCGGTGCATTCGCGAGCGCCGCGGGTCGCGGCAGATGTTCGCCTTGGATGTCTTCCGCGAAGACGTTGTTCAGGTCGAACGCGTGGGCCATTGGCTGCACGTCGTCGGTCTTCAGCGGGCTGAGCGTCTCGATGTAGCCGACGATGCGGCCGAGCTGAGAAGTCATCGTATCCAACTCGGCATCGGTCAAACGCAACCGGCCGAGGAGCGACACTTTTTCGACATCTTCGCGCGAGAGCGACATGATGTTCCAAGCCCTTTTCTACAGGACTTACTTCTTCTTGGCGGGCGCGGCGGGCTTCGCCGGCGCGGCTGGCTTGGCAGCCGGTGCAGCAGCGGCAGGAACCGCAGCCTTCACGGCCGACACGGGCAGCTTGAATGGAGCTTGCTTGACGGCCTTGCGAACCACGCCCTTCTTGAGGCAGCGGGTGCAAACGCGAACGGTCAGGTTCGTGCCGCCTGGGGTGGTGATGCGGACCTGTTGCAAGTTCGGCTTGAATTCGCGGCGGGTGATGCCGGTGATCTTGGTACCGACGCCGCCCAGGTACTTGGCCTTACCGCGGGTCTCGATCTGATTTCCCTTGGACTTGCCCTTGTCGCAATATTCGCACTTGTAAGCCATCGCTCAGATCCTATTTCTCAGCCTGCGTCGCCGTAATCCGTCCGCGGGAACCTTTTGGTGGAAACGACTCAAGATAGCAATTTTACAATTGCTTGCAAGGCGAAGGGGACGGGGAAATTGGATGACGCGGCGAACGTCGGAAGGGCGAAGCTCCTGCCGAGCCGCCGGCGGTGGAATTGCGAAGGCTGCCGGCGACTGCTTTTGACCGGCGCGGCTCGGCGGGAGCCTCGCCCTCCCGTGACCTGAGTTGTCCGCGCTGGCGTGCCTTATAAAGCGTCGACGGCAACAGATTCGATACCTGCTCACCGCCAATTCAAACCACCCGTTTTAGTGGCAATAAAGTGCGATATTCCAAGGGCAATATTGCTGCGATTTTCTGTCATTAAGCCCATCCATAGAATGACTTGCGTCGCAAAACGAATTTCATATCACCTGCAATATCCTGGGGGTACGAAAGAGGGGTGTTCAAAGTATCGAGCGACCAGCAGCAACGCGATCGGCCAGTGGAGAAGTGGCTGACACGAACGAGGGCAGGCAGATCCACCGCAACTTATGCCGATTACGCGGCTTGTGCTGGCTGGGAAAAGTATTCGTAAAGCACTGGCATGCAAGCAGTTATCGTCGTCGGCTGCGACTTGAAAAAACTTCAGGCAAATTTCGAAATCGTAAAGCCTTGTGTTCAAGAAACTTAACAAGCCTGCGCGTTACAGCTTGAAAAAATTCCATTTGCCTTTAGACCCAGCATCCCCCACACTTGCGATACAGCGGTTCGCGTAACAGATTGCGCGAATTTTCTAGCTCCAGAGTGGCAATAGGGAGGAACTGCCAGACTCGGTGCTTGACGACTTTTATCCCTGCTTTTCCGCTTGGAACGGTTAGGGGCGCGGGAAACAGCGACCATGAAGCGCACCATTCGATTTTTCAGCCTGATTGCCGTCGGCGGGCCCTTGCTGCTCGCAGGCCAATCACTCTTTGCCCAGGGCAATTGCTGTGGCACCCCCGTGGTGACCCAGCGAGTCGTTTACAAGACGATTTACGAGCAACAGCCGGTTCAGGCCTATAAGCTCGAGACTTCGCAAATCCTGGAAGAGCAGGAAGTTACCGTCCAAGTGCCGGAATGGGTCAGCGAAACCCGCCAGCGCCGGTACACGGTGGCCAAGCCCGTTCAAGAAACCGCGACGCGGGAAGAACGCTACACAGTGCTCAAGCCCGTGCGCGAGACTTCGTTCCGCGAAGAGGAATACGATCAGGTCACCTACGAGACCGAAACGCAGATGCGTGAAGACCGCATCGTCGTCAATCGGCCCGTGGTCGAGACCTCGATGCAGCAGCAGCAATACACAGTCCGCCGGCCAGTGCAAGAAACGGTCTACCAAGACCAGGCTTACACCACTTATTCGCCGGTCACCAGCTATTACAACCAAACCGTCGATGCCGGCGGCTACGTCAATCAACTGGCCTATCAGCCAGGCAACGTCCGCAACCGCCTCACTTGGGTGCCGGGCGGCTACAGCGTGAATCCTTACGGCGCGGCCACCTACAACCGCGCCGGTCTCCGCTGGGTTCCTTATCAGGCCCCCGGCGTGTTGCAGCCGACCACGACTTACATGCCGAACTACGTGACCCAGCAAGTGCCGGTCACCAGCTATCAGCCGCAGGTCGTGACGCAAAAGATTCCCGTGAACGTCACTCGTTACGTCGATGAGCTCATCACGCAGCAAGTGCCGGTGCAATACACCCGCATGGAACAGCAGGAAGAAATTCGCCAAACGCCGGTGACCGTGCAAAAGCCGGTTGTCACGCGGATGGTGAAGAAGATTCCGGTCGAATCGATCCGCTACGAGCGGGAAGAATACGTCCGCCCGGTGACCTACACGACGCAGAAGATGGTCACCGAGGAAGTCGTCGAAGACTACCAGGTGCAAGTGCAGCAGTACCGCACCGAAGTCCGCAAGATTCAGGTGCCGAAGACCGAAAGCAAGTGGGTTCCGTACCAAGCCTATCGCATGGTGCCGAAGACCGTGGTGATGCGCGTGCCAGTCGGCAGCTACGACGATGCCTCGCTCGGCGGCACCTCGACCTACTACGCTCCCGCAGCCCCGGCCGCTGCCGCTCCGACCTTGCCACCGACGGTTCGCTACGGCACGCCGCGTCGAGTGGAAGCGGGGGCCCCAGCTGCCGCCGCTGGTGCTCAAGGCCAAGTGCAACGTCCGGCCCAAGCCGCTGAACCAGTGACTCCGGCCGATAAGAAGCCTTCGCTGCAGCAAAAGCCGGCCTTCCAGGGCCCGCTCAATGGCCCGCCGATTCCGGATCCGAACGAGGCTCCCTCGGCCGATCCACTGGCCCCGCCGGCTCCCGGCCCGGCCGATCCGGCCGACACCAAAGCCTAAGCCACTACGACACTTACCGCTTGCGGTAATTACCGTCTGAACCTCGAACGCGAGACTAGTGTCTCGCGTTTGTCGTTTTAGTGCCGGTTGTTCCGGCACCTTGTTGGTTTGCATCGTCGCAACTAACATACTGGTTTTCTCAAAATCGGCCCGCGCAGGGCCAAATTTCCGCCCCGGGTACCACCCGGCAACAAACGAGTCTCGCTCATGCGTCACGTTCTTTCTGCCGTCGTGCAAAACGTTCCGGGTGTGCTCGCACACATTTCCGGCATGCTCGCTTCGCGCGGCTACAACATCGATTCGCTCGCCGTCGGCGAGACCGAAGACAAATCTCTGTCGCGGATGACTTTTGTCGTCATGGGTGACGACCGAGTTCTCGAGCAGGTCCGCAAGCAGCTGAGCAAGGTCGTCACCGTCGTGCATGTCGACGACATCAGCGCCACCGACTATGTCGAGCGCGACCTGATGCTCCTCAAGGTCACGGCCCCGCCGGGATCAAAGCGCACCGAAGTTCGCGAGCTGGTCGAAATCTTCCGCGGCCGCATCGTCGATGTTGGTCCCGAAGAAGTGATGATCGAAATCTCGGGCCGCGAACAAAAGATCATGGCCTTCATCGATCGCATGCGTCCGTACGGCATCGTCGAGCTCGTCCGCACGGGCCGCATTGCCATGGTCCGCGGCTTGCCGAAGACCACGCCCAAGGAAGAAGACATCTCGCTGCCCGAAGACATCCCGAACCGGGAAGTCGCCACGCACGACAATCTGTAAAAGTCGCCTTTCACTCCGTGAAAGGCCGCGTCTTTTGCCTCCGCCGTTTTCAAATCAAACTCCACCTTTCGCAGACGCGTTCTTTCGCGGAGCGAAAGACGACTTTAAAACTCATACACCTCTCGTTCACAGGAAACCCAAATGCCCGCCACCATCTTCTACGACAACGACGCCGACCTCAGCACACTCAAGGGTAAGACCGTCGCCATCATCGGCTACGGTTCGCAAGGCCATGCTCAGGCTCAGAACCTGCGCGACAGCGGCGTGAACGTCATCATCGGCCAACGCCCGGGCGGCCCGAACTACGACCTCGCTATCAAGCACGGCTTCAAGCCGATGAGCGCTGCCGACGCCACCAAGCAAGCCGACGTCGTCAACATCCTGCTGCCCGATGAACTGCAAGGCGATGTCTATCGCCAAGAGATCAAGCCGAACCTGAAGCCCGGCGCCATCCTGATGTGCTCGCACGGCTTCAACCTGCACTTCGGCCAGGTCGAACCGCCGCCGGGCGTCGACACGTTGCTCGTCGCGCCGAAGGGCCCGGGCCATCTCGTCCGCAGCGAATTCGAAAAGGGCGGCGGCGTGCCTTGCTTGATCGCCGTTGGTCCTGGCGCCAAGCCGGAAACCACCAAGGTCGGCCTCGCCTATGCCAAGGGCATTGGTGGCACCCGTGGTGGCGTGATTCAAACGACCATCGCAGAAGAAACCGAAACGGATCTCTTCGGCGAACAAGTCGTCCTCTGCGGCGGCGTGAGCGAGCTGGTGAAGGCCGGTTTCCAAACGCTGGTCGAAGCCGGCTACCAACCGGAAATGGCTTACTTCGAATGCATGCACGAACTGAAGTTGATCGTCGACCTGCTCTATCAGGGTGGCCTCAGCTACATGCGTTACAGCATCAGCAACACGGCCGAGTACGGCGATTACACCCGCGGCCCGCGGATCATCACCGACGAGACCCGCAAGGAAATGAAGAAGATCCTCACCGAAATCCAAACCGGCCAATTCGCCCGCGAATGGATCCTCGAAAACAAAGCCGGTGCCCCTGGCTTCAAAGCCACCCGCCGCCGCGAAAAGACCAGCCAACTGGAAGACGTGGGCCGCCGTCTCCGCAAGCTGATGGCTTGGATCAACGCCAAGGAAGTTTAGTCTTCCAGCACGAATTGCAAGCCGCGTAGCACGAACCTCTAGGTTCGTGTGAGCGTGTCCTGCGATTGGCAAGAGAACCAAACAAAAGGCCCGATCGCTCGATCGGGCCTTTTTCGTTGCAAAGCGCATCCCGGTAGGAATCCGGCTTCGGCAGCGATATCCTGCACCCATGAAGCCACTTCATCACGCGACCATCCTTTTCTTAGCAGTAATTGCTGCCTGCGATCGAGCTCCCACGCCAAGCCCATCGCCACCACCGCTGCGGGCATCTACCAACGAGGAAGACTCTGCCATGAAACGCCCAATGGGCCTGGCTGCTGCACTGAAACAGCATGCCGGAGATTTTGCTAAGGCGCTGGAGTCCATCGGACTCGAAGTGGAACTCGACGAGCAACAGCGAATCACGCGTGTTATCTACGCTAAGTTCGACGGCAAGTTCAGCGATGCCGACTTCGCGCTCCTCGCGCAGATTCCGACGCTAGATGGAATTTATCTGTGCGATGTGAAGCTCACGGATGACGGCCTCGCGGCTCTTGAGAAAATGCCGCAACTCACCAGCCTGATGCTCGGTTCGAAGAGCCTGACTGACGGCTGCCTGCGTCATTTGCAGCATGTTCCCAATCTGACCATTTTGCACCTCAGCAAATCGCAAGTCACAGGCCGAGGACTCGATCTACCTCATCCCGAGCGACTAACTTGGCTCGACTTCACGGACTCGCCGATTGACGACGAAGGGCTGAAACGCATTGCCCGCTGCACGCAGGTTAAATCGCTCGACCTGTGGGGTACGGCGATCAGCGATGCCGGTCTGAAGCACTTGCAAGCCTGCCACAAACTCGAGCGACTGTCGCTCTATCGCACGCAGGTCACAGACACGGGAGTAAAAGCTTTAGCTACCCTGCCGGCGCTAAATGATTTGCAGTTGGGCGAAACGAAGGCAACCGACAATTGCCTCGCCGACTTGCTGAAGCTTCCGGCTCTTAAAGAAGTGAACTTTGGATCGGAGCAGATTTCCGTCGCCACGCTGGAACGCTTGCAAGCCGCGGGAGTGAACGTCCGTCACGGCCAACTGCTGAATGTAGTGCGGACCGAAAACCTGCTCCGCTATTCCGGCATGGATTTCGAAGTGGATACGGACGATTCCAAACTGATGGCGCTCATCGATCCCAGTGGCAAGAAGCTTTACTGGCAACTAGACATCCAGTGCACGGACAAGTACGTCCCCGATCACATGCAACCCGCGCACTTGGAAGGCCCGCCAATCCAGTCGCAGAAATCGTGGAAGGATCTGGCGGGCGAAACGCTGAAGATCAAGTTCGACCCTGAAGCGCTGCATCCAATCTTGCCGGACAATCCCAGCAATATTTACGTCGGCTGGCACGCGGCTCCCAACGACCACCGCATCAAATTCGTGAAGCGCAACGGCAATCGTTTTTTGATCGACTGGCATTGCGACGCGGGAGAATCCGAGGACGAACATAGCCCAGTTTGGGTCTTCGCCGAAATCCCTTTCACTGAGTTGGCCGTCGTGGGCGAAAAATCAATCACCGCAACCGAGGCCAAACGCCGCGCGGCTGCCTTCTTCGACTTGCAGGATTTCAGCGAACCCGAAATCGACGACAACGAGCATTTCCCGCACGCACACTTTCGCTTTACTGGGAGCGGTAAGTAAAAGGATCGCGTAGCACGAACCTCTAGGTTCGTGTGAGCGTGTCCTGCGATTGGTAAGAGAACCAAACAAAGGTCCGATCAGTCGATCGGGCCTTTTTCGTTTACCTGTGAACGTACATGAACGTAGGGATGAGCAGCAAAACCAGGACCGCAATCACCACCAACACCACAGCTATCTCTACGGTGCGAAGCGACGATTGCGGCGGCTTCTCGGGTGGCTCTTGAGGTGAATCGTAAGGGTTCATTCGCTATTCCGTTCACTCGCTCTGCTGGATCGCTCGCACGAACCCACATGCTCGTGCGAGCGAGTTCGATTTCGACCCAATGGCTCGGCCTCGGTACGCACCATAGCCAGCGGCCTTTCTCTTGACAAACCGCCACTCAATTTTGAATATGAACATTAGTTCACATCCTATAACGCGAGTGGTTGCGACTCCGTCGAAATTGCAATAACGGCAATGAATTGACGCCGCCATGTCGCCGTGGGAAGGTGGTTTTCATGAACAGAGCCACGCACGCAGGAAGTGGAATGGACACAGCCGGGCTGGCGAACGCCGCTGGGCAGTCGTGCGCACGAACTGCCGCGTGGCTTGGTTGTTTGATCGCACTGTTCGGCAGCAGCCAAGTGCTCGCTCAGCCGCTGACCGACTCGCTCGGTACTTGGAAGCTTGAGGAGCTGCGCACCAAAGAGGGAAAGTTTTTCAAAGGGCTGGTGCAGGACGAGCGCGAGCATGACCTCGATTTCGCCGAGATCGTGCAGCCGATGGGGAAGCCCATGTATGCGGTGCTGCGCTGGGTGCGGAAGCGGGAGATCCTCACACTGACGAAGCTGCCCGATGAAGAGCATGAGCAACTCCTCAAACGGTTCGAGCAGTTTCGGCTGCGTACGGTGATCGAAGCCGGCAAGATGGAAGACTTGCTGCTGCGAACCGAAGAGCATGGCGCGCAGACGCATCATTTGTACGACGGCCCTTGGTTTCGCGTCGACAGCACGACCGATGAGGAGACGACACGGCGGTGCGTGGTGCGGATCGAGCAGATCTTTCAAGCCTATCGTATGATCTTGCCGCCGAAGGGGCGGCCGCAGGAACTGCTTCGGATTCGGCTGTATGGCTCGCTCGATCAATACCGCGATGAACTCCGGCGACTCAAGCTGAATATTTCGAACCCGGCGTTTTATTCCTCACGCGAGCGGACGATTCTCGCCGGCACCGATCTCGATACCTATTCGCGGCACCTCACCGAGATTCGTCACGATCACGAGCAAGCCCGCAAAGAATGGGAACAGCGCGATACGGAGTTCCACAAGCATCTGCCCGAGGAAGTGGCGAAGTTGAAGGCGGCCGGCTTTACACAAAATGAGATCAACGACGAAATGAACTTGCGCAAGGCGCGCTGGCGGGAGCAACTCGCGGCCAAATATGCGCAGCTAGTCGAAATCGATCGCCGCAACGACGGCAAGTTTGCAGAAGTCACGGCGCAGATGTTCGCGCAGTTGTATCACGAAGCCTTTCACGCCTGGCTCGACAATTTTGTGTATGCCAAGTCGCGCAAGAACGTGCCACGGTGGCTTAACGAAGGGCTGGCACAGGTTTTTGAAAGTGGCCGGCTTGATGGGCAGTCGCTGCGACTCGACGCACCATCGCCGACGCGATTAGCCACGCTGCAAGCCGATTTGAAGCGCGAACCGTGGCCGCTGGCCGAACTGCTAAACAACGAAAACGCGCCGTTTCTCGAAGGCCATGCCCGCGACAGCAAAGCCGCGGAGCGAACCTATGCCTACGCTTGGGGTCTAGCCTGGTATCTCGCATTTCACGAGCAAAAGCTAAGCGGCGCGGCGCTCGATCAGTTCGTCGCGCCGGCTGCGGCCGAACTATCACCGATCGAACGCTTTGAAAAATTCACCGGCAAGCGACTGCCAGATTTTGAAAAAGAATGGCGGCGGGCCATGCTGGAAGCGCGCCCGCCGCGATGATCGACGACGTTGCCAACATCACTATGGAGGTTGTTGACCAGGGGGAGTCGGAATGTCTTTCTTCCGCTCGGGGATCACGTTTTGATTAAACCACACCTGCCAGGCCCGATCGTTTTGCAACTGCGGTTCGGCCATTCGCAGCCGTTCGAACGTTGCGCCGTCGTATTTGACTTCGATCGGCAACACACGCCACTCTTCCAACTTGAGAGGAGTCGGCGCGTCCGGGAGCGGAGGTGGTGGAGGAGTGCCGCCGCAGCCAGTCAGCAGAGCAGCCGAAAGCGACAGGAGCGAAATGAGCAGGAAAGTACGCATTGGAATCGAAAGTGTTTCGGGTGGAAGAAGTGCTCTTCTCCCATCGAAGTGGAGAAGAGCAGCGTTACTTGGCGGCAGGTTCAGCCGATCGCACTACGGCAGCTGCGAGATCTCACCGCCGTTGCGAGTCGACGAAGCTTTGTAGATCACATCGTCAATGCTGGTGTTGACGAAGCGCACCGAACCATCGCTGATTGCGAAGTTGGCGCCGGCAGGGTGTTGGCTGCGATAAGCACCATAAACGGTCGTAGTGTTATCGTGGCGGTTGAACTTGATGAAGGTCGAACCCCACGAATAGCCAATGTAACCGTAGGCCCACACGCCGCCGTACATCGCCGACGGCTGACCGCGGGGAGCGAAATCGGTTTCGCCGGCGAGCAGCGTATTGCTCGTGCCGTCGATGATGTCACGCAGCTTGGTTTCGAGCTTGTTGGGCGAAACGTCACCTCCCATGGTGGCAATGTCCTTGTAAGGAACAATCACGCCATCGTATTCGGGATCGGGCGAAACATAGTGGAACGATTGCACGTCAACCGAACCGCTGGAGAACAAATAGCTGCACGGACCGCGATTCTCCGACAACTGAGCGCTGGGCGGCGTCATCGTGGGGCAGGTGAAGGTGGGGATCTTCATCTGCTGCAATTGGGCATTGGTGTAGCCGTCGCCATCACTGTCGACGGTGCTGTTGCGCGGCAGCTTTGGATCCCACCGGCGGGCAATGGCGTCGCCTTCCATGAACGGCAGGATTTGAATGAAGCCGGTCACATAGGAATCAACACCTTCGCCGGCCAAGCGCGAACGCGTCGCGTATGGCAGCACTTGATAGGTGTCATGAAAATTGTGCGTGGCCAAAGCAATCTGCTTCAGCTTGTTGCTGCACGACATCCGGCGAGCTGCTTCGCGAGCAGCCTGAACTGCGGGCAACAAGAGAGCCACGAGCACGCCAATGATGGCGATGACGACGAGCAGTTCGACCAGCGTAAAAGCAGGGCGAGAAGGGCGAGAAATTCGATTCCGTGCGGACATGAAGAATCCTCCAATTTGCGGGGCCGGCTTCACTCGAAGCGCGGCGCGGTGCAGAAATGAACCGGCAGAGACAAGGCCGGTGGATGGAGGCACATCGCTGGCGAGTGGCGCAAGAACTTCGCAAACGAAGTAATTGGCCCGATGCTGGTTAGAGCCTGGCGGGTCGAATTTAGTTACGCGACCGCAACTTAATAAGACTGAGTCTCAATTGCGTTTTCGATTAGAGGGTCGCTTGTTGATTTCGTCAAGGTACTGCTGAGATTTTAAGCGGCTCTAGTTCCGCATGTCCGCGTACGCCTTCGCGGATTACTTCACATAAACGGGCAACAACAACCCGAAAGCAGGGATTCTTCGTGCCCGCAATATAATCCCGGCGGGTTTCCGCTTTGTCGAGCTTCCCGCGTTCTTGCATCCCGACCCGCCTCGCTCGATGATGACCCGCTCACCAACTTCCGCCGTTCGGAGTTTCGCCATGCTTTGCCGACGACTACTTACCTGCTGCATCGGCCTGCTTTTTGTCGGTTACTGCTTTACAGCTGTAGGCCAAGACGCGGCAACTCTTCACTCCACGCTGCGGTCGAATGCCAAAGGTGTGACGTACCCGCTTTTCAACGGCAAGAACTTGCAAGGCTGGAAGGCTCTCAAGTGCGAAGCCACCGTGGAGGATGGCAAGCTGGTGATCACGGGCGGCGATGGCTTGTTGCGTTCGGAAAGTCGCTACCGCAACTTCGTGCTCGATCTCGACTACAAGCCGCGCAAAGAAGCGATGTACGACAGTGGCATTTACTTTCGCTGCGAAGAGCCCGCGGCGGGCAAGGCGTCTCCTAGTCGCTATCAGGTCAATCTAAAGCAGGGGGACGAACTCAACCTGATCAAGTATCCGCAGGCACGCAGCACGGGACTCGTGAAGGCCGGCGATTGGAACCATGTGAAGCTGACCGTCATCGGCGACCGGGCTGCCTGCGAGATCAACGGCAAAGAAGCCTGGGCCACCGACGGCATCGAAGCCGAAGAGGGCTACCTCGGCATTCAGGTAGAGGTGCCCGCGGGTGGCCAATTTGAATTCAAGAATATCCAGGTCACGGAAGTCGGCTACGAAAGTCTGTTCAATGGCAAAGACTTAGCCGGCTGGCAAGGGGCAGGGGAGGAGGCCAGCGCTTGTTGGCAAGTGGAAGATGGCGTGCTGCTGTGCACGGGCAAAAAAGGCCCTTGGCTGCGGAGCAAACAGCAATACTCCGATTTCGATTTGCGACTCGAATATAAGATCCGTGCTGCAGGAAATTCAGGCGTCTACGTGCACGTTCCCGAAAACGGCAATCACCACGGCAAGGATGCAGGCGTGGAGATTCAGATCCTCGACGACTTCTCGCCGAAGTACAAAACACTGAAGGATTGGCAATACACGGGCAGCGTGTATGACTTCGCTCCCGCCAAAGAGCATGTCGGCCGTGAAGTGGGTGAGTGGAACTCGCTGCAGATTGAATGTTCGGCGCGACGTTACCGCATCACCCACAACGGCGTGCTGATCGTCGATGCAGGCGTAACAGAATTTCCCGGCTTGGCCGAACGGCTGAGCACCGGGTACCTCGGCTTGCAGAACCACAGCGAAGAGGTGTGGTTCCGCAACATCCGCATCAAGCCGCGGCGCGAGATGTGAGTTACTTGGCTTCGAGTTCTTCCCACCGCGAGTAGGCCGTCGTCAGCGAAGTTTCAAGCGCGGTCAACTTCGCTTGCTCCGCGGCGATCCTGTCACCGCCCTGCCGATAAAACTCCGGCGCCGCCATGACCGTGTGCAATTCCGCGATCTGCGCTTCGAGCGATTCAATCAGCGCGGGCAGCCCGTCGAGTTCCTTCTGCTCTTTGTAGCTGAGCTTTTTCTTCGCAGGCGCTACTGCGGCCGACTTCGTTTCTTGCACCACTTTCGGCGCTGCCTTCGCCGCTTCAGCAGCCAATCGAGTCGCACGCTGCCGTTGCCAATCATCGTAACCGCCGACGTATTCCTTCACGCCGCCATCTTCGAACACGATGCTGCTGCCGACGACATTGTTTAGAAATTCACGATCGTGGCTCACGAGCAAAACCGTCCCGTTGAATTCGACCAGTCGCTCCTCGAGCAGTTCCAGCGTCTCGGCGTCGAGATCATTCGTCGGTTCGTCGAGCACGATCACATTCGCCGGCTTCGTGAATAGCTTGGCCAGCAGCACACGATTGCGCTCACCGCCGGAAAGGAATTTTACGAGCGTGCGCGAGCGATCGGGGCTGAAGAGAAAATCCTGCAAGTAGCCGATGATGTGCCGGCTACCACCTTGAAAGCGAATTGTATCGTTGCCGTCGCCGACGGCTTCCTGCACGGTCTCGTCTTCGCGCAGCTGATTCCGCAACTGATCGAAATAGGCAATCTGCAGGTTCGTGCCAAGTCGCACGCTGCCCGATTGTGGCTGCAATTGGCCGAGCAGCACGCGAAGCAAGGTCGTCTTGCCAGCGCCGTTCGGACCGATCACGCCGATTTTGTCGCCCCGCATGATGGTCGTGGAGAAATCGCGAAAGACCGACTTGTCGCCATAGGAAAAGGTGACGTCCTCGGTGTCGCAGACCAGCGCGCCGCTCCGTTCGGATTCTTGAATGACGAGTTGCACCTTACCGGTCACTTCTTGCCGTTCGCTGCGAACCAACCGTAGTGCCTTCAGGGCCCGCACACGGCCTTCATTGCGAGTTCGCCGCGCCTTAATGCCCGTCCGAATCCAGACTTCTTCTTCAGCGAGTTTTTTATCAAACAGCGCGTTCTGTTTTTCCTCGGCCGCGAGCGCCAGTTCTTTGCGTTTCAAAAACGTGTCGTAATCGCACGTCCAGTCGAACAGCCGGCCTCGGTCGACTTCGAGAATGCGCGTGGCCAGCTTGCGGAGAAACATCCGATCGTGCGTTACGAAAATCAGCGTGGCATTCCAGCGGAGCAGAAACTCTTCGAGCCAGGTGATAGACGTCACGTCGAGGTGGTTCGTCGGTTCGTCGAGCAAGAGCAGATCGGGCTTGCTGGCCAATGCCCGCGCGAGCAACACGCGGCGTTTCAGCCCAGTCGAAAGAGTTAAAAACTCCGCTTTCGCCGGCAAATCCATTTCGGCGATCAGTTGTTCGATTCGCTGCTCGATTTGCCACGACGGCTCGTGATCGTCGCTCGTGTGCGACACGCCGCCAGCAATGACATCATGAACCAACCCACTAATTTCGGGCGGTACATCTTGCGGCAGGAGCGACATCTTCGAGCCGGGGGCGAACGTGACATCGCCCGCGTCGGGCTGCACTTCGCCGCTGATAATCCGCATGAACGTCGTTTTGCCGGCGCCATTTCGGCCGAGCAAACCGATCCGCTCGCCGGGGTCGATCTGGCACGACACGCCATCGAGCAGCAGGGGGCCGCGGAAACCAATCTTCAGATCTCGAACCGTAATCAGGGGCATAACGCGGCGGTGGAAATGGCCAAAAAGTCGGATTATACCGCGCGATCAGGTTGTAGCGGCTGGGGCTGGCGACTTCATTTGCTCGGCTACGGTTTATGACCTAGGCATTGTAGCCGGCAAAGCTGTGGCGAAATCGCAACGCGCGATTCGTTCACGCCGGTCCCGCCCCTTCCCTCCGCAAGCGAACCCGCCGATGATCGAACCTCAGGTAATCTGGCAGACCCTGGATTTTGTGAAGAGCGCCCTTTGGCGGCACCGCGTCGTCGCCGCGAGCGTCACAGTCCTCCTCTCGCTCGCCATCACGGCCGGCGTGTGGTTCATGCCCAAGTCGTATATTTCGGAAGCCAAGGTCTTCGTGCGTTTCGGCCGCGAAAATCAGCTCGATCCAACCGCTTCGAACGGCCAGTCGATTTCGATCAGCGAAACCCGCGAAAGCGAAATCAACTCGCTGCAGGAAATTCTTCGCAGCCGGGCGATGCTCGATCGGGTCGTCACGCTGCTTGGTCCGTCGTACATCCTTGACGGAACCGACCACGGCCCTGAAGTGCTAACCACTTCGGTTTCGTCGACCGCAACCAACGCCGGCATTCCTTCGCAGCTCCATCAATTGGCGGTGCGCAAACTGGAAAAGGACTTGGAAGTTGCCTCGCCGCGTAAGACCACGATCATCGACATTCGCGCTCGGGCCAAACGTCCTGAACTGGCTCAGCTAATTGTTTCCAAGTTGGTTGAAGTTTATCTCGATGAGCACGTCCGCGTTCACCGCACACCGGGCTCGTTCGAATTTTTCGAAAGCCAGACAACGGCCTTCCAATCGCAATGGCACGCGGCCGCGGATCAGTTGCAACTGTTCAAGACGAAGAACAAGATCGTGACTGTAGATGGCAAACGTACGCAACTGCAGGCCCTGATCAGCGATTTGGAACAACGACTGTTCGCCGCGGAATCGGAAGTGACTTCGTCCGAAGCCCGCATCATTTCGCTGAAGGAATCGATTCGCCTGTTGCCGGAATTCATCGCCTCGCAAAAAGTGAAGCAGCCTAGCGTGGCCATGGAAGGGATGAAGCAAACACTGTTTCAGCTGCAAGGCAAAGAGCAGGAATTGCTCGCCAAAATGACCGATGATCATCCGATGGTCCTCGCCGTGAAGCATCAAGTGGAAGACCTGCGTGAAATCCTCGAAGGCCAAGAAGTCGACAGCGTTGCTCAAACGCACGTCATCAATCCTGCGCGGCAGACGCTGGAACTCGACCTGCTGAAGGAACAATCGACGGTCGATTCGCTGCAAGGTCGCATCAAGTCGTTGCGTTCGCAACAAGCCGAGCACTACGTCGCGTTGGCGTCGCTCAACTCGGCCGAAGTGCGGCTGGCAAATTTGCAGCGCGACGTCGACCTGGCCGAAGTTCGCTACAAGAGCTATGCCGAGAAGCTCGAACAAGCCCGCATCAACCGCTCGCTCGACGAAGAGCGGATCAGCAGCTTGAGCATCGTGCAGCCGGCGTCGTATGCAACAAATCCGCAAGGGCCGCGGAAGTTGATGATCGTGGCGCTCGGCGCCTTCGTTGCTGTGGGAGCGGGCCTGATTCTGGCCTTGGGCCTGGCCTGGTTCAATCCAGTGCTGATCAACGCCGATTTGATTCAGCGGCAGTTGCAGTTGCCGGTGATGGGTGTGGTCGCTGTCAGGTAACGCGTGTGCGGTAATGGAGTCCTGGAGAAGATCGACACAACGTGCATAATCGATAGGAGCAGTTCGCCTACGGCGAACCGCTGTCGGATTAGTTGTGACCTATCTTTTACCGTGCCGATGTAGGTTTTTCCTACGGCCGTTCCTCGAGGTGCCGTGTGAGTGCTGTTCCCTCTATTGCGATGTCTGCCAACGACAGTTTTCGATCGTTCAATCCCGCGCCCATCGTGCCGGTGGAGCGAAAGCCCGCGCGCAAGGCGGACTTCAAAGAGCAAGCAGCCCGCGGGGTGGCCGTGGCGCTCAATGAAATCTGGGGGCCGTACAACCGCACTGCCTTTGGCATCTTGATGTATCACCGCGTGATCGATCCCATCCCTGGTCAGCCGCAGCCGACGTGGAACGTCTCGCCCGCGCAATTCGAAGAGCAACTCAGCGGCTTGCTGAAGCGCGGCTTCGATCCTTGGCCATTGCAGCGCGTGCTCGAGCATCACGAAAAAGGCTGGACCATTCCGCGCCGCGTCTTTGTCGTCACCTTCGACGACGGCTATCAGAACAACTTCACTCGCGCGCTGCCCATCCTGCAAAAACTTCGCGTGCCGGCGACGATTTTTCTCGCCACGCGTTATCTCGATTCAAACGAACCGTTTCCCAGCGACGATTGGTTGGCTTCCGGCACTGCAGGTGTTTCGCCCGAAGCCTGGCAACCGCTAACGACCGACGAATGCCATCAGCTGCTGCAGTCGGGCTTGATCGAGCTCGGCGCGCATACGCATTCGCACGACGACTATCGCGGCAAACCAGACTATCTGCGGACCGATTTGCAGCAGTGCTGTGCGGTCTTACGAGACAAGTTCAATATCGAGCGGCCGACGTTTGCGTTTCCCTATGGAACCAAACGCAACGGGTTTGCCGGCGCCGATCTCGTGGAAGCTGCTCGCCATTCCGATTTGCGTTGCAGCCTGACGACCGAAGCCGAACTGGTGACGACGACGACTGATCCCTTTGATTGGGGTCGTCTCGTCGCAGAAGACATCGATACGTCGACGACGCTCGCCGCGAAACTTGGCGGCTGGATCAGTATCGCGAAGAAACTCAAACACTTCCTGATGAGACAAAAACGTTAGCCGCGTTGCCCAACGCGCTCAACGCCACACGCATGAGCCCGACGAATATTCCAACCGCGACCACTCATGCCTCCACAGGACTTGTTGCGCGCATTTTCTCCTTGGGAAAAAAGCTCGCCACCAGTCGCTTATTGCACAGCAGCGGCCTGTCGATCATCGACCAAGCCCTCGTTAGCGGAACGAGTTTCGTCACCAGCGTCATCCTCGGCCGTTGCACGGGTCGCGAAGATCTCGGGCTCTACTATCTCGCGCTGAGTATCGTGCTGTTCGTTCGCGGATTGCAGGAACAACTCGTTTCTGCTCCTTACATGATCTACTGCGGTCGGCAGGTGAAGAGCGAACAATCTCGCTACGCAGCCAGCGCGCTGCTGCATCAATGCCTGCTATCGATCGTCGCCGTCATTGGTTTGGCCGTGGTTGCCTGGCTTGGCTGGGGACCGGCTGGAATTCGTAGTTCGCTACTGTTGCTCTTGTGTGCGGCGCCATTGCTATGGATGCGGGAATTCGTGCGGCAAATGTCGTTTGCTCATCTGGATGTACGGGCCGCGATTGTCACTGACTTCACCATCACGCTGACGCAGCTCGGTTCGCTCGCTTACCTCGCCTGGCTCGGTGAACTGAACGTGCTCTCGACGCTCGGCGTCATGGGCATTTGCTGCGGTCTGGCCAGTGTGGCGTGGCTCGCGAGCGGCCGGCAGAAATTCAACTTGCAATGGTCCGCGGCCTGGAATGACTGGTGCCGCAACTGGACTTTCAGCCGTTGGGCGCTCGCCAGCCATGTGCTCGCTTGTTCGTCGCCTTACATTCTGCCGTGGGTCGTGGCTGCCACGCATGGTGAACGCGAAACCGGCACACTCGGCGCTTGCGCGACACTCGTTGGTCTGTCGAACATGCTCCTCATCGGTCTGGCTAATTACTTAAGCCCCAAGGCTGCGCGGGCCTATGCCGAACATGGTATCGGCGAACTAAAACGAGTTCTCTGGCAAACGGCGACGATGTTCGTTGTCGGCCTTGGCTCGATTTCGGTTTTCGCCTTTCTCGCCGGTCATCATGTGGCCGCCGCGGTGTACGGGCCTGAGTTCATCGAAACTCGCTGGATCATCGGCATCTTGTCTCTCGCCGTTCTCGCCAACAGTCTCGGAGTAACGGCTGGCAATGGCTTGTGGGCTCTCGAACGGCCGAGCGCTAGCTTCTTTGCTGACATGTGTTCGATGTTCGTCGTGATCATTGCCACCGCCACATTGGTGCCAACTTTTGGGCCGATCGGCGCTGCGCTCGCTCAATTCACGGGCACCGCCAGCGATGCCGTCATTCGCGGCTTCACGTTGCGGCGGACTTTGGCGGAATTCACACCGAAACCGATCAGCGGGAGCAACGCATGAGTTCTCCCACGCTAACCCATTCGCAACTCGCAAACTTTCTGCCGGCCGATACTTGCCGAACGGAAGCATCGGCACTGATCGGCGGTTTTCCGCGGCATTTTTGGTATGCGGCGATCGCCCTCTTCCTCGGCGTGTTCTTCAGCGAGCACGACCTGTGGTATTCGACTTACGAAGACTTCGCTCACGGCGAAGCCAGCATCGTATCGAGCACCGGCGGTGGCAACATCATTCGCCGTTTGACATTTTTCTGGATGGGTGGCGTCGGCCTCACGCTTCTGTTCGTTGCGAACAAAATCGAGTGGAAGATCAAGCCGCTCCTCGCACTTACTTTCATAGCGCCGCTCGCTTGGGGCTGGATCAGTTTGCTCTGGTCGACCGAGAGCAGTCTCTGCATCCGCCGTTTGACCGTCCGCACTTGCTCTGCGCTGGCCTGCGTCGGCATCGGCCGTCTGTTCACGCTCAAACAGATTTGCTGGCTGGCCCTGTTTATTCTCGGTGGTTCCATCGGCATCGGCGTGCTCGCCGAACTTGGCCTCCGTCGTTTCCGACCGTGGTCGGGCGATTACCGCTTCAGCGGTACGCAGCATCCAAATCCCGAAGGCATGTATCTCGCCGCCTGTTGCTTCGCCGCGGTCTCGCTGGCTTGGGGCGAAAAGAAATATCGCGCGATTCTCATCGGCATCGCGCTCGCTGCGGTCATGCTGCTCGTGCTGACGAAGTCGCGCAGTGCAACGGCTGCTCTGGTCATTACGTTTGGCGCGGTTCTGCTGTTGCAAACGACCTTGCGGTTCAAACTGTTTGCTGGTTTGAGCGGCAGCTGGCTGATGGGAATTGTGGTGCTCGCGGTCTGGTTGCTCCAGATCGACGCGTTGCGCGAGTTGGGCGAGGCCGCATTGATGGGTCGTAAGGAAGCTTCCGACACGCTCAGCGGACGAAATTTCATTTGGCCACTGGCACAGCACTTCATCGACCAAAGGCCGTGGTTCGGTTATGGCTTTGAATCCTTTTGGACGGCCGATCACGTGCAGTACGTCGCCGACGAGCTACAGTTTCCTGTCATGGAAGCGCACAACGGCTATCTGGAGGTGCAACTCAGCACCGGTCGGATCGGCCTCGGTTTGCATTTGCTGGCCGTGTTTGCCGGCATTGCAGCTGCGGCTCGCGCGTTGTGGCAACGAGGCGACGCCAGCTGCGGATTGATCACTTCGGTGCTCATCTATTCGCTGCTGAGCGCGTGTTTCGAATCGACGATGTTTGGCCTGTTCTTCGTCACGCTGGTGGCGTGGGCAGGCGTCGCGCACCTCGCCTTTGGAGGCGCCGAAGAGGACGCGAGCAACCAACCAGCAACGCCGAAAGTATCCTGATGAACGTCGCGAACATCACCATCGTCGTCTGCACGTACAATCGCTCGTCGATGTTGCGCGATGCGCTCCGCAGCTTGTATGATCTGCGCACGGCCGGCGAATTCAGCTACGAAATTCTCGTCGTCGACAACAACTCTCCCGACGATACACCGGCGGTGATCGAGGAATGCCGGCGCGAATCGCGCGCCACTTTGCGCGGCGTGCGCGAAACAAAACCGGGCGTCGCCGCTGCTCGCAACCGCGGCGTGCGTGAAGCCCATGGCGAATGGATCGCCTTCTTCGACGACGATCAAATCGCCGATGCCGATTGGCTATATGAACTGCGCCGCGGCGTGCTCGAAAAAGATTGCCGCATCGTCGGTGGGGCAGTACACCTGCTGCTGCCGGAACACTGCGAACGCAATCTCGATCCGTTCTGCCGCATGCTTCTCGGCGAATCGAAATTGGCCGATGAGCCGATTCCGTACAACCACAAACTCAATCCCGGCGCCGGGAACTTGATGGTTGAAAAATCGATCTTCGACGAGGTCGGCCTGTTCAACGAAGCTCTCCGCCGTGGCGAAGACACCGATCTCTATCGCCGCACGCGCGCTGCTGGATTGGTTGCCTGGTATCTGCCGGCCGCGATCATTCATCACATGACGCCGAACGAGCGGTTGGAAGATTCCTATGTGCTGAAGCTCTCGCGCAACATGGGTGAACTGCTGGCCATTCATGAATGGAACACCCGCAGCACCATCGTCGCCGCAGCGACCTGGGTCGCCAAGGCAGGCCGTGCAGCCGGCATCTATTGGCCGCAGAAATTGCTGGCTAGTGTGCTGGGCCGCAGCGAAGCCGAACTCGGCGCGCGCTGCAAGCTGTCGCTCTCCACCGGACATTTCCTGCAAGGCTGGTCGCGGCTCACGCAATCGCTGGCGGCATTTCGTCAGCCTCGCAAAGCAGCGCTCGCCAGTCGTCCTCTCGCCTAGAAGTTGAGTACTGTTCCCTTGATGACATCGATTGAACTGAAATCCGATTTCGATGCCGCCCCCACTCGCGAGTCAGGCGTTCCCATGACGACTTCGACACGCGTGCGCGCGTTACCAGCCAAGCAACTCACCGCTGAGCTCGCGCAGCGCTGGCGAGATTTGCAGCGAGGCAATCCTGCGCTGCAAAGCCCCTATTTCACGCCGGAATTCACCCAAACCGTCGCCGCCGTGCGCGATGATGTCGAAGTCGCCGTCGTCGAAGAGCACGACGTGCCGCAGGCATTCTTGCCGTTTCAACGTGGTTCGATGGGAGCAGCACAGCCCGTCGCCGGACGCTTGTCCGATTTTCACAACTGGATTGCTTCGCCTGATTTTCAGATGGATCCGCAGCAATTGCTGAAGCAGTGCGGACTTCGTTCCTGGCGGTTCGATCACTTGCTCGCGGCCAGCGACTGTTTTCAGCCGTACATCTTCAAGTGCTCGCCGTCGCCGTATCTCGATCTGTCGCAGGGCTTCGCGCATTACGAAGCCGATCGTCGCGCGGCAAATTCCGAACTCGCCACCACCAAACGCAAGGTCGGCAAGTTGGCCCGCGAAGTGGGACCACTGCGACTCGATTGGGACTGCAAAGACGAGACAGCCTTGCGAACGCTCCAGCAATGGAAGGGCGAGCAGTACATTCGCACCGGCAACGTCGATCTGTTTTCTTTCGATTGGATCCGCAAGCTGTTCGACAACTTGCTTCAGCAGACTTCGCCCGAGCTAAACGGCAAGCTGACTTGTCTCTATGCCGGCGATCGCCTGGTGGCCGGTCACCTGGGCATGGCATCTCGCAACGTGCTCCACTGGTGGTTCCCGGCGTACGACCGCGAGATGGGCCGTTATTCACCGGGCCTCGCGCTACTGTACACGATGGCCCAGCAAGCCAATCAATTCGGCATCAACCGAATCGAACTCGGCAAAGGCGACGAAGAATACAAATTTCGCATCTCCACCGGCGTCGATCAGGTCGCTGAAGGATGCGTCGATGTGGTGCGCACGCGCTTGATGCTCCGCCGCGGTTGGCGTGCTGCCCGCGAGTGGGTTCGCAATTCGCCGCTCCGCGCCGGAGCTCGCATTCCTTATCGCCTGCTAAAGCGGGTGCGCGATTGGTTCAAGTTTCAGTAGAACTGTTTTGAGAACACCGATGACTGTTGAAAATCCTGCCGAAGCGAAGATCGCTGCTGTCGATGTGAAAGTGCTGCGTCCTGCGCAACTGACCACGACGGATTGGGCGTTGTGGAATACTTGGCAACAGGAAAACCCAGCGCTCTCGAGCCCGTACTTTCGACCCGAGTTCACGCAGGCTGTCAGCCGCGTGCGAGAAGACGTCGAAATCGCCGTGCTGCAGCGCGCCGGCCAGACAACGGGATTTTTGCCGTTCCAGCGCGGTCAGCTGAACATCGGCAAACCAGTCGGCGGCAAGTTGTGCGACTTCCACGGTTGCATTGGACCGGCGGATCTTCAATTCGATCCTCGCCAAGTGCTAGCCGGCGCTCGCCTCGCAACGTGGGACTTCGAACACGTGCCGGCCGCACAAACCAGCTTTGCTCCGTTTGCTGGCAAGCGCGATCAAGCTCCAGGCCTTGAGCTAAAGAATGGCTATGCCGGTTGGTGCGAGCAACGTCGCGAACAAGGTTCGCAAGTCGTCAGCAAAACGATGCAAAAAGTTCGCAAACTGGCCCGCGAACAGGGTGAACTGTCGCTGGAACTACAAAGCACTTCGGCCGAAGTGTTCGAAACATTGCTCGCTTGGAAATCGGCTCAATATCAGCTCACCGGCCTGGCCGATGTGTTCTCGTTTCCTTGGACTCGCTCGCTGATCGAACAGCTGCAAGCTCCGACTGGTGGCGAGTTCGGCGGCTGGATGTCGGTGCTGCGAGCAGGACAAAAGATCGTTGCCATTTGCTATTCGATTCGTAGCCGGCATGTGATGCACGCCTGGTTCACCGCCTACGATCGCGAGCTGTCCGCCTATTCGCCGGGCCTCGTGATGTTTTTGCAGATGACCGAAGCCTGGCCGCAGGTCGGCATCACGCGGTTCGAACTCGGCAAGGGAGACGAACGCTTCAAGTGGAACCTGGCTACCGACAGCCAAGAGCTAATGGAAGGAAGCGTCTCGCGACCGACGATGGCCACCTGGCTGCGTAGCGGTTGGCGGACGACGCGGGCCTGGCTCGACAAGTCGCCAGTCTCGGGCAAGTTGCTGCAACCGATCCGGCAGTGGCTGGCCTACAAGTAAACCCATCGCTGGCGAAGCGCGGAGGCTCCGATGTTCATCCTCAATCTGCTCCTGATCAGCACGGCCGTCGTGATCGCGATTCCCGCGGCGATGTTCTGCGGCGAAGTGCTGCTGGCCGTGGTCTGGGGAGAGCGAAAGCAGAAGTCGCCCGAGCAAACCACATCGCTGTCGTACGCAGTGCTGATTCCAGCGCACAACGAGCAAGCGGTGATCCAAAAAACGCTGCAGATTTTGCTGCCGACGATTTCGGCAGGTAACCGCGTGATCGTTGTCGCCGACAATTGCTCAGACAACACAGCTGAGATTGCGCAGCGGTGCGGCGCTACTGCCATCGAGAGAACCGACACTTCGCGCCGCGGCAAAGGTTTCGCGCTCGACTTCGGCATCAGCTACCTTGCTGATAATCCGCCGGATGTAGTGGTGTTTCTCGACGCTGATTGCCGGGTCGATGAGCAAACTGCGTCGACCCTGGCAGCGACGGCTCATCAATCGGGTTGTCCGGTGCAAGGCTTAAACCTGTGCGATCCCGATCCGCGCGGCGGCGTGCTGCAGATGATTTCCGGCCTAGCGTTTCGTTTCAAAAATCTAGTGCGTCCACTGGGACTCACACGCCTGGTCGGCATGACACATCTCACCGGCACGGGCATGGCATTGCCGTGGGCTCTCGTGAACCGGGCGCAGGTCGCCAGCAGCAACGTCGTCGAAGACATGCAGCTCGGCATCGATCTGGCCTTGAGCGGCTATCGCACAAAGTTCATTCCAGCAGCTCACGTCAACAGTCCGCTGCCACAACAACGCTCGGCGGCAACGACGCAGCGGACTCGCTGGGAGCATGGCCATCTCCGCACGCTGCTCACGCAAGTGCCAAAGCTCGCTCTACGCGCGTTCGCCACTCGACGACCGTTTCTGCTGATCCTCGCGCTCGACCTCGCCATTCCGCCGCTGTCGCTACTGGTGATGGGGAACGTGGCGTTCTGTTTACTCGCGCTCATCGCATGGCTATGCGGCAGCAGTGCAGTTCCTGCCATCATCGCTGGCAGCGCCCTGCTGTCGATCGCTGGCTGCGTGTTGCTTGGCTGGGCTGCTTATTGCCGCCAGCAGATTCCGCTGCGAGCGTTGCTCCTCGCGCCGCTGTATGCTCTGTGGAAAGTGCCGCTGTACGTAGCGTTTCTGTGGAAGCGACAACAGCAATGGGTTCGCACCGCGCGAGATGCGTCGTAGCTAGCACCCTGTGCGAAGATTTTCTGATCAGAAAACTTCTGCCGATTGGGAAAAGGATTCATCCTTTCCGTTTCAGCAGCCGAAAATAGGCTGCGTAACGGTTCATCTTTGCGCTGGGGGGCGCGCGATGTTCGGCTAGCACCTGCTGGCCACTTCACGGAAGCCCCCGCATGTTTGCGAACCTCAGCAAGCTCACGTCGGCCTGCACTCTTCTCGCGCTCGTCGCTTTCGCGGTCCCTGCGAATGCTCAGCAGCAGCGCGTGGCCGTCCGCAGCAATCCGAACATTCAGCGGCCCATGCCCGTGGCAGCCCGTTCGATCAGTCAGCCACCGACGGCCATGGCCCGCGTGGTGCGACAAGAAACACTTCCTCCTGGCGATCCCGCGCTGCGAACGCCGCCCGCCGCCATTCTGCAAGGCGATGGCGCAGCGGCACCCGCGAACATCAGCCCGTCGCTCAATAATCCGTCGGCCGGTCCGCCTGTGATGTACGACGACGGCATGATGTTCGACGAAGGGTACGGCGGCGGTTTCGATGGCGGCATGTATCCAAACATGTGGGCCCGGCCGATGATGCCGATGCTCGGTGGCATGAGCCTGTCGATCCGTGGCGAAGTTCTTTATTGGTGGACCAGCGCCATGAATACGCCGGTTCTTGCCACTTCATCGCCGGCCAATGTGGCCGTGGGTGAAGCCGGTGTGCTCGGCGAGCCTGGCACCAACGCGCTCCTCGGCACGCAGTTGAATGACAACGCTCGCGCCGGTGGTCGGTTCTTTGGCAACATGTGGTTCGATCCGATGCAGAACTGGGGCTTGGAAGCGAGCTACACCTTTCTGCCCGGCGACGACACAAATTTCTCGGTCAATAGCAATCAGCTGCCGGTTATCGCCCGGCCCTTCTTCAATGCCGAGACCGGCTTGAACGACGCTGAACTCGTAGCTTATCCGGGATTGCTCACTGGCAACCTGTCGATCAATGCCGAATCGTTCTTCAGCACCGGCGATCTCGCGGTGCGATGGAACGTGGGCCGCGACAACAATCGGCGCGTCGATCTGATGGCCGGTTATCGCTTCGCTTACCTGCGCGACAAAATCAACATTCGCGAGAAGCTCACCTCGATCAGCCAGCAGAGTGGAGTTGTTCCGGGAACGACCATCGTCGTGCATGACGACTTCGACGCCGCGAATTATTTCAACGGCGTGGAGATCGGCATCGCCGGTCAACGCGATACGTTCCTCGGCCTGGCAGATTTTTGGCTGAAGACTTCGCTCGGCAACACGCGGACGAAATCGAACATCAGCGGCAGCACGACCACCACGGCCAACGGCCAGACGGCCACGACGAATGACGGCTTCCTCGCGTTGCCGACGAACGAAGGACAACGGAAGCTCGACGAGTTCTCGACGCTTATCGAACTCGGCGGCAAGATCAACCGCGACTTTGGTCCCTGGCGAGCCTCGGTCGGCTACAGCGTGTTGCTGTGGAGTTCGGTTGGCCGCGGCGGCGACTTGATCGACCTCAACGTCAACACCTCGCAACTGCCGCCTGGCCCGCTGACCGGCGCCGGCGTGCCGAAGTTCCACGACCGCCAAACGAGCTTCTGGGCTCAAGGCGTGACGTTTGGCTTGGAACGAGCGTTCTAAGAATCGTTCGGCAAGTGCGGGCCTGATACCAATGGCGTCTGGCATCGCAAAGCCAAGCCCCAAAGGCCGTCGACTCAACGTCGATCTGAAGCCTTCTGCCCGCAATTCCTGAAAGCGAATCCTGACAAGATGTCGCTGCCGACATTGCGGGCTTTGAAAAGATCTTCGCGTTCAGTTTGCTTTGCCGCAAAAACCTGAACGCGCTAGTTAATCGCAAACGAATCCAAGGCTGCCTGCAGACGCTTGTCATTTGCATCTTCGACCGCCAGTTCCACACAATGCTTGGCTTCGTCTAGATTTTCGCACGAACCGAGAACGCTATCGACACGCCAGTAACACTGGCCCAGTAGATCGCGGACGGCGAAGCCTACGCGGAGAGAAGTGGCCCGGTCGATTAGTTCGACTCGGTCGGCGAAGTCAGACCGTTCCCAGCGGTAACGGCCTAGGATGTCAACCATGTCAGCCTCCTGATCTGGTTCTCTTAACATTGCAGTGCATCGTCCTCCAACTTGTCGATTCTCCACTGCCGCATTAGGTAGGAAATGGCGCACCTACTGGGAATAGCAATCCATGCCAAAGTTCAAGTCAGTGACAGAACTTGTCATTGTCTGTTTTGGCTAGTCTTTCAACTTCAGCGCCAATAGCCCTTCTTCCCAACTCGCTGAGTACAAGATCTTGTTGATGGGATCAAAACCCATCGTAAAAGGCACGGCTGAAAATTTCTGCTCATTTAATGCTTGCCATTTCAAACCATCTTTTTCGGATGACACAAAGAACGGTTGATTCTTGCTAGTGCTGGCGGTGTAGATCCGCTCGCCGTCACCGATGATGCCCATATACCAACTGTATGGCAGGCCAGTCTTGATTTGTTCCCAACTGCTGCCGTTGTCAGTGCTGCGGGCTGGATATTGATAGCCGCCGCTGTAGAGCGTGCCATCGGCTGCGCGATACAGTTGATTGCCGCCGTGGGTCATCGAAAACTTGTAGACGTTGCTCCAACTCTTGCCGCCATCGGTCGTCTTAAAGAAGCCTCCTTCCTGCGCGGTGAAGAGCCAAGTGTCGCGGTCGCCGATCTTCTTAGCGGGATCGAACAAAAAGAAAATGGCCATGCCATAGCCACCCTTGAGTGTCGACGGCGGGTCGTGGGCGACCCATGATTCGCCGCCATCATTGCTCTCAAGCACGCCGCAATTCTTCCCGGCCCAAGGAGAATGAAAGCTGACCAAGAGGTGTTTGAAATCGGTCGGGTCAACGGCGATCGAATACAAATCGCGCGTGCCGACAGGCTTCTCAGTCGCTTTCTTAAATCCCTCGGGCATCGTCCAAGTGTCGCCGCCATCGCGCGACGTCCAAAAGCCCAACGTCTTGCCGCGTACACCATCGACGCAATACAAGTGTTTGGAATCGCGAGGATTCACCGCGACGTGCAACGGCTCATCGAGATCACCACATTTCTGCCAAGTGCCGCCCGAATCGTTCGACTTGAAGAGGCCTCCCTTGGCCGCATCATACGCGCAAATGCAGACGTAAATCGTACGCGGATTTTGTGGGTCGACCGTCATCCCCTGGCAGAAAATATGATCTGCAAAACTTGTTTGCGCTGCCGGCGGCGTGATGTTCTTCCACACGCCCGGCGTCAAAGGCTCCGCGGCCAGCGAACCGGTAGCGGTGAAGAGTGTGAGGAGCAAACCGAAAAGAAACTGGTGGTGCGCGCGAAGTTTCATGGCAGGGCCTGGGGAGAGATCTTGGCGGGGAAAGACGATCTGCCAAGGATAGCAATCGGAATGGCGGCCTGCACTGAAAAAACAGCAGTGCGAGCTGGAAACTCGCCGTCAGCAGCCAGCTTCAAATACTCTAGTCCAAATCCAACTTGCGACGTCGGTAGTCGACTGTCAACTTGCGATCTTTCAAAAGCCCAATACCAAGCAAGGGCAATCGTCCTTCGTTTGCGACGACTTCTACAAGTTGTGTCTTTCCGAACCACTCCAAGGCGCACTCAAACGTTTCCAGAACGACCTTGGTGCCATCCGCCAACGTTGCTTCGACCGCCGCTGACTGTGCGTGCGAGCCCCAATTCCCGAATCATTTGGCGAGAAATCACCAGCTCGCCATCAAACGCCGTATCAATCCAAACGAGGAGTTCGCGAACGCCCTGATCTTTGTGCCGCACCTGCAATTTCAGAAGAGCGCGGCCCGCCTCATCTACTTCACCATTCACGTCGACAGCACTCCCAGATGGATCGCCGTTTCGTGGCCGACTCGCAACGCGAAAGAAATCCGATCAGGATGTGCCGTCCGCGCTGCTTGCACGGCCTGTGATAGTGTTGTGCCGACAAAATAATCACCCGAGGTTGGTTCGATTGCTACAAAAGCATTCGGGTGAGCGGCCTCGAGCTGCGCTCGCAAGCGGGTGTTGTAGATTTCCTTCGCGGCGTGCGTGACCGCGAGTGTTTGCTGCAAAACCATCTGCCCCTCCTCCTTGATCACGCTTCAGTACAACTACTTGCCTGCCGTGGCTTCGCGGGTCCGCTTATCAGCTTCTTCGGTCAGCTTGGCCGTCAGTTGCCGCAGTTCCAGATTGAGGGCGCGGTTCGAGGCGTAGAAGTTGCGGATGTCGTTGTTAGTCTTCGTCAGTTCGGCGAATAGGGCGCTGCCGTACTTCGCTACGCTGTCGCGCTCGTAGGTGACCTTGGCAAGATCTTCGTCGAGCATTCGCTTGTGCTCGGTTTCGAGTTCAATTTGCTCGTTGGCTTTGGCCGTGGTGGCGTCGAGCGTGGCAATGTCGCGGCGAATTTCGACCGTCAGCAGGTCGATTTCCAAACGGCGGCGCTGAATCGTGCGGAGCCGGGCCGAAAATTCGATCAGGCTGCGGCGGTAAACATTTTTGATGATCTTGGCGACATCGGCTGCGACCAACTCGTCGGCTTTTTCTTTGGGCAGGACTGCAATATCGCCTGGCTTGAATTCGGAAATATCCGACTCGCGGCGGCGCAACCGACCGGGCTGGGCGAGACCAGTGTTGTCGAAGGGGATTTGATCGGGAGCGTCGTTCGCCATATTAGCGTCGACCTCTTCCTTGTGAACCTTCGTGAATTCAACTTCCACCCACAGGTTGTCGGGTGGTGTGTTTTCGGGAGCAGTTTGGCCGTCCATCACATAGGTGTTGATGAGATCGGCGTAGGCCTGCTGATCGAGACCGGTATCGGCCTGCGGAATCAATTGCGACATGGCGGCGGCGTTGAGGCCGGCGAAGATTTCGTAAGTGTCGATCGGGCAAGTTTCGAACAGCATCCACGTTTGCTGGCCGTTGTTGACCTGTGAAAGCTGTTCAGGCGAGAGCTGCAGGGTAGGGGCCAGCGAAACGGTCGTCGGGGTGACGGCAGTCACCAGGAATTCGCCGAGATAAAAGTTGGGGACCTTGAAACCGCGCTGAGCGTCTTCCGCTTCCTGGAAGGCGTACACCACCATCTTCTCGACGATGTTGTGCCCGCTCACCGGAGCCGCTGGTGGTTCCGGCATGGGCATTGGCATCGGCATGGGTTGGGCCGCAGGATCAGCCGGCATTGGCGCTGCAGGATCGGCAGGCATCGGCATGGGTGCCATGGGCGGTGGCGGCGGAGGCGCGGCAATCTGCATGGTCAAGGTGATGGCGCCACCAGCAACTTGCCCAGGAACGCAGCCACGCCAAACACGGCCGCGGTCCATGATCATGCGGGTCAGCTGTTCCTTAACGGCATAGACCGAATCTTTCTCATTCTTAATGTCGTTTTCTTCACCACGCTGCAGCAACTTGACTCGAGCCGCATTTTCCTTGACGGCGGCATCTAGCTTATCGTGCAGCGTCATCCAGGCAGCGCGCGTCTTCATCACCATGGCAGCGTAGACCCAGAACGTGGGTACCATCGCGAAGACGAAGAACAGGATCGTGACGTGCAGCCAGCGCCAAGTCTTGGTGTTCATGTAGGTAATGAACCCAAAAAACAGGACCAGCACGACGCCGACGACCTGAAAAACAATCGCGTTATCAGACATTGAATTCGCCTGCGGAAAAGAACGGGCTGAATGGAGCCCGCCCGGCGGACGGAAAAGCCATAGGTCGATAATAAATGGGGTAGTTTGGGGTGTCAAGTTTTGCGGTCTGCGACTGCCATGACGCAAACCGAATCCCCGCCGCATCTTACGGCCGTACAGCCCGCAACTTCTGCCGCTGCAACCGGCACTTCTGGCGCATTCGTTCAAGTCTGAACGGTTTATTCCCGAATCTTTGTCCTGGGAAAACGTTCTGCCCGGAAATGTTTCGTTTCGAATCGTTGGTGGGCGAAACCGTTTTTTCTTTAATCGTTCAGGACTGAACGACCGGGAGACGGCATGGCTGCCAGAGACAATTCGCCTGACTGCATAGTTGCAGCAATGGACGCAGGTCGTCACGCTCCGCGCGTTGCGACTACCGAGCACAACGTGGGCGAAAGCGCCGCACTCCAGGCCTGGCTACAGTTGGTCCTGCAAGTGGGCGCAACGGCTCGCACGGTCCGCCGCCAACTCGCCGGACAAATCGCCTCGAGCGAACTGAGCGAGCAGGAATTTCTCGTTCTCTGGCTGTGCGACGACGCAGGTGTCGCGCATCGCGGGCAAGGCGAACTGGCCGAAGCGGTCGGAGTTTCTCCCGCGCAGATGAGCGGCCTGGTCGAACGACTCCGCACTCGCGATCTGCTGAAGTTTGAACGCTGCGGCAACGATCGCCGCCGTCAGGTCTGGCAGCTGACGAGCGCCGGCGAATCGCTGCTCGCCGATGTCTGCCAATTACTCGCCAGCCCCGGTGGCAAGTTGCACGGCAGCCTGAACACCGCCGAACTCGAGCAACTCCGCCAACTGCTCGATCAATGGTTGCCCACCGCTCAGAGCACGCCTGACCAAGGAGGCCCTTCGTCATGCGCCGCCTAACTTTTGTTGTGTTGATTGCAATGCTGTTTGCCGCGACGGGCTGTCATCGCTCGTATTATCGCCGGCAAGCCGACAATGAAGCCTATGACTTGATTCGCCAGAAGGGTGACCATCCGCACTGGGCTTTGCCGAACATCAGCATCTCGCCTGATCCGCGTTCGCGTCTATTCGATCCGAGTTGCCCTGACTGTCCGCCGCTGCCACCAGACGATCCGTATGCGCACGAACTGATGCATTGCGTCGATCACAAGCGCGGTTATCCCGGCTGGCACGACAACGGCGAAACTCCCTACGTCGAGAATCCGGCCTGGCCTGAGTATCTCGAGTTCACGCCCGAAGGTGTGATGAAGGTGCGCGCCGACGATGCAGTGCGGCTCGGGTTGCTTCACTCGCGTGCTTATCAGCAAGAGCTCGAAGAACTGTATCTTTCGGCGCTAGACGTTAGTTTCGAACGCTTCCTCTTCGATTCGCAATACTTCGCTGGCTATTCAGGACAATACACGGCCGATGGTCGGTTGCGCAACGATCCCGCGCGGCTGCTCAACGCCGGCGGCAATTCGCGCAGCGATTTTCTGCTCGCTACTTCGTCGAATGGTCCTCGGCCGATCGCGGTGCGCAAGGCATTTACAACCGGCAGCACGCTGGTCGTGGGCCTGGCAAACTCCCTGATGTGGCAGTTTTCGGGACCAGACGATTACCGCGGCAATACGCTTATCGACTTCGCCTTGGTGCAACCGCTCTTGCGCAATGCAGGCCGAGATCGCATCATGGAACGCTTGACGGTGGCCGAGCGCTCGCTGCTCTACAACGTCCGTTCGATGGAACAATACCGCCAGGGCTTCTACGTGCAGGTGATGACTGGCCGCGATCCAGGTCAGGGCCCGCAACGTCGCGGTGGTGTGTTCGGCGGCTCTGGTTTTGAAGGCTTCACCGGTGTCGGCGGCGGCGGCTTCGGCCGCGTGAGCACCACTGGTGCGACGACTGTACAGGCCGGCGGTGGCGGCCAAGGCGCCGGTGCCGGCGCGGTTGGCGGTTACCTGGGATTGCTGCAAACTCAGCAAAACATTCGCAACCAAGAAGACAACGTCAAACGCCTCCGCAACAACCTGTATCGCTTGGAAGAATTTCTCGACGAGCTCAAGACGCGTTCCGGCGAAGTGGGCCTCGTCAACAACATCCTTCGGCAGGATTTGCAAGTCGCCCAGGCTCGCCAGGCGCTCTTCAATTCGGAAAGCCGGTTGATCAACTCGCGCAATGACTATCAGGCGACCTTGGATAACTTCAAAGGAACTTTGGGGTTGCCGCCGACGATTTGCATGGAAGTGAACGACAACACGCTCGATCAGTTTCAGCTGATTGATCGGGCCACGTTGCAAGAACAAGACACGATCGAGAACCTTGTGGAGGAGTTCAGCACGGTTCGTTCCAAGATCACGGCTCACATCGAAAGTCGTCCCGCGCCCGATCCGAACGACGCAACGCGGACGATCGTCGTGAACACTCTGAACTGGTACCCCGAACTGCCGGATCATCTGCGTGAGCTGCAGCAAACACTCAAACCGGTGCGTGAAGTGCGCGAACGGCTGCTGACCGATTACTTGCCGCGAACCGCCACCGATCTGGCC
This sequence comes from Anatilimnocola floriformis, assembly GCF_024256385.1. Classification (NCBI taxonomy): domain Bacteria; kingdom Pseudomonadati; phylum Planctomycetota; class Planctomycetia; order Pirellulales; family Pirellulaceae; genus Anatilimnocola; species Anatilimnocola floriformis. Next base: position 1,022,195 of record NZ_JAMLFW010000001.1, on the reverse strand, counting down.
GCGTTTCAGACTTCACTGAAGCATCGCCGCGAATGGCTCACCAAGCTCAAGAAGACCATCGAAGAACTGCGGGCTGAGGGTTGTGCGATTCTGCCGATTCCCACGCTCAACGAAGAAATCTTTCGGCTGCAACGGCTTGAGGATTCGCGCCGCGAAGTGATGGTGCAATTTGAATCGCTCAAGAATAAAGTTCAAAATGATTATCTCGCTCACCTCGACGAACGAGACTCGCGCCTAAAAAATCTGCTCGAAACGGGCGAAACACTCAAGCCCGATCAGCTCTTCGCCTCGCTGTACCACGGCATTTTGTATCCCAAGCAAGGCGAACAGCAGCCGATGCGAGCCGTGCCGGCCGGCGAAGACGTCACCGACATCCTCGTTGTGCTGCCAGCCGACATTCTGGCGCTACAATTGGTGCAGGCCCGAGCCCGCGCCGAGGGAATCGAGCTGACGCCGATCGACCTCAAGTGGGAGCAAGCCGTGGAAGTCGCCCGCAAGTATCGCCGCGACTGGATGAACGCTCGTGCCGGCCTCGTCGATGCCTGGCGACTTATCGAGTTCAACGCCGACAACCTCGAAGGCTCGCTCGACGTCTTCTTCAGCGGCGACGTGCAAAACGTCACTGACAATCCGTTCCGCCTGCGCAGCGCCACCGGCCGGTTGCGACTTGGCATCGCCTTCGACGCGCCGTTGACGCGGTTGTCGGAACGCAACGTCTACCGCCAGGCCCTGATCGAATATCAACAGGCTCGCCGCAATTACTACAACTTCGAAGACACCGTCGCTCGCGGTTTGCGAACCACGATGCGAACCGTTCTTACGAATCAGATTAACTTCGAACTGCAGCGCCTCGCCGTGCTCGAAGCAGCCCGGCAGATCGATCGTAACGAAGACATTCGCATCGATCAGGAATTGACGAACCAGGCCTCGGGGGCCACTGCGGCCCGCGACTCGGTCTCGGCGTTGTCGGACTTGCTCGATGCTCAGAACAACTTCATGAGCGTGTGGGTCAACTACGAAGCTCTCCGCCGTTCACTCGATTTCGATCTCGGCACGTTGCAACTCGATAGCGAAGGGCTGTGGATGGATCCGGGCGCCATCAAAGAAGACTACGGCACTTACGATCCGTGGCTGTGGCGTTGCCCCGAACAACCGCAGGCTTGCTACGACGGCGCGACCGAGATTCCGGTAGCTCCCTATCCGCAATTTGAATCGCAAAACGGCGAGTTCATGGGCGAGCCGTATCTCGTGCCAAATGAACAGATCCCAACACCGTCCCCTCAGCCCGCGAAAGCGGCTCCGCATCACGCCACGCCGAAAAACGACGCGCCACAGTTGCCAACACCGCAGCCGACTCCCGCACCGCGGTCAGTTCGGCCGAAGGCGGAGCCTCAACCCGTTCCGCAGGAAACCAAAGTCATCGATCCGGCCACGCCGCTGCCGGTCATCGGTCCACAGCTTGATCCTGCAGCTTATTACTCAGATAAGTCGCCGGCCACGCCCGCTTCGTTCAATATCGAAGGGATGCAGCGGCCTGTGAAGTCGCTGCGGAAGTAATCGTCAGGCAGGCATCACGCGAGAATTCCCTTGACCACGTGCCCATGCACGTTGGTCAGGCGACGCTGAATGCCGTTGTGATAAATCGTCAGCCGCTCGTGATCAATGCCGAGCAGATGCAACACCGTCGCGTGAAAATCATGCCAGGCGACGGGATTCTCGACGGCCTTCCAACCGATGTCGTCCGTCGCGCCGTAAGCCATGCCCGGTTTTAGTCCCGCGCCGGCGGCCCAGATCGAAAAGCCGTACTGGTTGTGATCGCGACCTTTGCCTAGCACACCTGCATCGGCCTGCGCGAACGGCGTGCGGCCAAATTCGGTGGTGAAGAGGAGCAGCGTATCGTCGAACAATCCACGCTGCCGCAGATCCTTGACCAGCGCGGCCACCGGTTGGTCGATGCGGACCGCTTCTTGGGTGTGATTAGCCTTGGTGTCTTCATGGCCATCCCAGTTGATGCGTGGATTGCCAAACGAGCCGCCCGAAAACAGTTGCACAAACCGCACGCCTTGTTCGATGAGCCGCCGGGCCAGCAAGCAACTCCGGCCGAAGTCGCGTGTCTCTTCGCGATCAAATCCGTAATCCGTTTTCGTCGCGGCCGTCTCCTGCGAAAGATCTGTCACGCGCGGCACGGCGAGTTGCATCTTCGCGGCGAGTTCATAGGCCCGCATCCGCGCGAGCAGTTCATCGCTATTGCCTCGGCGGTCGCGGTCGGTCTTATTTAGAAAGCTATGTAGCTCGCGACTGTCGCGCTCGAGTTCATCCGCAAACTCGCGAGCGGGGAACAAGTCGTTGATGACGGCTCCTTTGCTTTGAAACATTACCCCTTGATGCTGCGCCGGCAAAAAGCCTTGCGACCAATTGCTGGTGCCGCCGGCCGGCAGGCCGCGAGCATCGGGGAGCACGACGTACGTCGGCAACTCATCGGTTTCGCAGCCGAGGCCATACGACAGCCACGAACCGAGTGTGGGAAAACCATTCAACCGAAACCCGCTGTTCTCGTGCAGCGTGGCCGGCGTGTGACTCGACGACTCGGCGACCATCGAGCGAATGACCGTCAGCTCATCGGCGACACCGGCGATGTTCGGCAGTAAATCGGAAACCCACAAGCCGTTCTTGCCGCGCTGCTGAAACTCAAAATCGTTCTGCCGCAGCAAGCCGACCTTGCCGAAGAAAACATCGGGTTTCTCGCTGCCGCCGAGCGGCTGGCCGTGGCGCTTCGCGAGTTCTGGTTTGTAGTCGAACGTATCGAGCTGGCTAAAAGCGCCGCAGCAGCAGATATGAATAACCCGCTTGGCCTTGGCCGGATGATGTGGCGGCGGATCGTTGGCCTGGCCGGGAATCTTTTCCGCCCGCGCGGTCCGCTCGTTCATCAGCAGCGACGTGAGCGCAGTCGCGCCGATGCCTTGAGCGGCAAACGACAAAAAATCGCGGCGGTTAGTGGTCATAGCACTTTGCTCAGCAAGGTCCGGACTAATCGACATACAGGAACGCGTTCGAGTTCAACAACACGCGGCAGAACGGCGACAAGCCATGCTTCTGCACAAACGCCCGGCTCGCGGCCAGCTGCTCATCGGCGGGAGTTGAACCGGTGGTAAGCACAAAGGCCAGACGGATCTGCTCGGCTTCGTTTTCTTTTTCTTCACGCTTGAGTCGCTCGGCAAAACTATCGGCCATTCGCAACGTGAAGGAATGATTGAGAAGCGACAGAGCCTGCAGCGGTGTGGTCGTACTGCCGCGGGTTGGCGTGGTGGTCGAAGGATCGGGACAGTCGAAGGTATCGAGCAGCGGATTCTTGCCGCCACGGGCCCACATGCGATAAATGCTGCGGCGATTGAATTCCGGTCCGCTCACGTCGATGGGTCTGTAGAACTGCGTGCCGCCGCGATTGAACGGCTCGAAGTCCTTGAAGCTCACGCCTCCGCGGGCGGGGTTCAGTTCACCAGCGGCCATCAGCATCGCATCGCGCACCGACTCCGCTTCGAGTCGCCGCGGTGAGAACCGCCACAGCAGGCGGTTCTGGCTGTCGACCTTCATCGCTGCTTCGCGCGGCAACGACGACTGCTGATAGGCGCGACTGGTAACGATGAGCCGATGCAGTTCTTTCAGGCTCCACTTGTTCTCAATGAACTTTGCGGCGAGGCAGTCGAGCAACTCGGGATGCGACGGTTGACCGCCGCTATAGCCCAAGTCGTTCGGCGTGAGGACCAGTCCCTGACCGAAGTGATACTGCCAGACGCGGTTGACGAGCGTGCGCGCGAAGAGAGGATTCTTTTCGCTGGCAATCCACTCGGCCAGCTTGCGGCGGCGATCCGGCTCAGGAGCGTTAGCGGCCAATTCAAAATCAAAATGGTTCGGCGTGAGCGAACGAATGCCGGCTGGCTTTGCCTCGGGACCTTTCTGCGTTGGATTGCCGCGAATCAGCAAGTAAGAAACATCGGGCTGTTGCGGCGTGACGGCGAACGTTTTCGGCTCACGTACCGAATCGACTTGATTCGTCAGCGCGGCCAATTCACCCTTAATCGTCTCGCGTTGTTTCTGCTGGTCAGCGCTGAGCTGTGCAACCAGTTCTGCTTCGGCGACATACGACGAAGCAACGCCCGCTGAAGCAGCGATCTCGTCCGGCGTGAGGGCGCGAGCATACAGCCGAGCGCGATCGATCAGCCCCTTCAGCAGCTTGCCTTCACCGGCTGGCCCATGCCGCAGGCCGAAGACGATTTGCGATTTGTCAGCATCGAAAGAGACCGCGGCGCCCGACGGATACTCGCTGCCGTACGGCTGGCCGTTGCGATAGGCGGCGATGCGGCCATCGCCGTGGTAGACCAGGGCGATGTGCACGAACTGTTTGTCGGCTTCGGTCTCTGCCGTGCCTTGCAGGTCTTTGGTCCGCTGAAAAAAGTTACTGCCGGCCAGCCAATGCCCGGCATTGCGTTCGGCATAAACGAGCGAGTCGAAAATACTGCCATCGAGCGTCTGCAGCGTCATCACACCGCCGCCACGTTGCTGCAAATTGGCGAGCTTCACCCAGACTTCAAACGTCTTTTCCTTGATGCGGCGGGGCAGGGGGGAGGTCGTCACGTACGAGGCGCCATCGAGCACGAGCGCGCCGTTTTCAACGCGAGCTTTGCCTTGCAACTGGCCATGCAGTTGCCCCTGCGAGTCTTTCACATCCTCATCAAATTCCCAAGCCGCGAAGGGTTCAGGGAGTTTCGCGTTGTTGCTTTCGATTGCCTGCTTACGTTTCGCCAGGATCGTCGTGCGGGCAGGCTCTTCTAATCCCTTCAATTGCTTGACGAGTTTCTGCTGCCGTTCGAGCAATTCGCTCGGCGGTGGATTCGCCGGCAAACTCCGTTCGCCGCGACGAACGCCGGCCAGCGAGGCGGCTAGGTTGTAGTAATCGGCGGCGCGAATGGGATCAAACTTATGATCGTGACAGCGAGCGCAGTGCACCGTCAGGCCGAGGAACGATTGCCCCACGAGACCAACGATATCCTCGAGTTCATCCTGCCGCATGATCTGCCGCATCGCATCACCGGCCGGCAGCAAACTATCGAACGCACCGCCGACGAGAAAGCCCGTCGCGATGACCGCCTGCGGATCGCTCGGCCGCAGTACATCGCCAGCAATCTGCAGCTTCGCAAACTCGTCGTAGGGCATATCGCGGTTCAGCGAGTCGATCACCCAATCGCGATACCGCCAGGCATTCGGCCGCATCTTGTCGAACTCAAATCCATCGCTCTCGCCGAAGTGCGCCACGTCGAGCCAGTGACGAGCCCAGCGTTCGCCATAATGTGGCGAATCGAGTAATCGCTGCACGAGTTTTTCGTAGGCCTGCGGCGAATCATCTTTGGTGAACGATTCGATTTCCTCAGGCGTCGGTGGCAAACCAGCGAGATCAAAACTCAATCGGCGAATGAGAGTACGACGGTCGGCGGCGGAAGAAAAATCGAGTTGCTGTTCCTTCAGCTTTTGTTGCAACATTGCATCGATCGCACTTTCGCGAGACAGTTCGCGAGCAACTCGCAGGGGTTGCAGCGACCACCAATCCTGTCCGGCGCGGGCTGTCGTGCTGAAGCGATACGGATCGATCGGATCGCTACCCCATTTTCCGCCAGCCGTGAGCCAGGCCTTCAGCAGTTCTTTTTCTTTCTCCGGCAACGGCTTCTTCGGCGGCATATCGCCGGCAGCGATTCGTTCCCAAAGTTGACTGTCGGTCAGTTTGCCAGGAACAATGGCCGGCCCCGACTCGCCGCCACGCAGTGCGCCGGCAGCGGTCGAAAGATCGAGCTTTCCTTTCGGCTCCGCACCGCTGTGACAATCGAGGCAACGGCTGGCGAGGAGCGTCGCGATCTGGCGATCGAAATCGATGGCTGGCTCTGCAGCGTGGGCGCGCGAAACGCCGAGCGAGAAAACGAGAGTCAGTAGCAACCAGGCTCGCATGCAGGCGATCCTTGCGTGGCGGCGGAGAGAGCGAACTAGCGAGCACTCACTATAAACGCTGCCGCGCGCTGGCTCTAGCTAAGTCGCGAGGCGGCGTCGATGTTCGCCGTCGCGACCTGAAACTCCACCTCATCAAGCACCGGCTGCAAATCGCTCGTTGCGATCGGCTGCGGCAACTCCACCCACGACTTGCAACCTGCCATCGTCACCGATTCGGTCACCAGAGTTGCCTGGCGCGCAAGAAAAATCCGCAGCACGAACAGATACAACCCAGGCCGCTTGTAATCGAATCGCTGTCGCACCACATCATCGGTCCAGCCATGCAAACCACTCAGCGCGAGGACTTGCTTGAGTGAAGTCAAATACTCAACTCGTTTCACCTCCGCAAAAGCCCGCACTACAATCTGCCCGTTCGCCCCTTGCAGTTGCCCCACATCGCCGAGCAGTGGTGCGAACTCAGGCTGTAACTGTTCAGCCCCTTGATGAAACTGAGTCGGATACAGCCAGAACCGCTCATGCTCCGCGCGAAAGCCACCCGGCCCTTCGGCGATGCCCCCTTTGCGGAGCAACAGCGTCTGCCGACCAGTTTCCAGGGCTCGACAAATGACGGCCCATTCTTTGAGGGCGATGGAGTTTTGCTGCATCGAGTTTGTACCGGCTTCTGGCCCCTTACCCCAACCCTCCCCCCGGAATACCGGGGAGAGGGAGTTTCTTAGAGCAACTCATCCAACTCCTCGACCAACTTGTTGAAGTGCGCCAGCGTCGTCGCAACCGGCTCTGGCTTCTCCATATCGACGCCCGCATCGCGCAGCAAATCGAGCGGATCCTTCGAGCAACCTCCCTTGAGGAAGTTCAAATACGCGGCCAGATCGGCAGGGCCACCGTTGAGGACTTTGCGGCTGAGGGCGACCGCGGCGCTGAGGCCGGTGGCGTATTTGTAGACATAGAACGCGCGGTAGAAGTGCGGAATGCGGAAGCATTCGAGCGACAATTCTTCGTCGATCGCAAAGTTCGGTCCGAAGTAGGCATCGAGCAGTTCGCGATAGGTCGCGCGGAATGATTTCACCGTGAGGGGTTCGCCCGCTTCGGCCATTTCGTGCGTGATCTTTTCGAACTCGGCGAACATCGTCTGGCGAATCACCGTGCCGCGAATGTCGTCGATCTCGCGATTGATCAAGTAGGCTCGTTGCCGATCGTCCTTGGCTTGTTGAATGAGGTGATGACTCAGCAGCATTTCGTTAAACGTGCTCGCGACTTCGGCAACGAAGATCACGTAGCCGTAGTACTGATAGGGCTGATGCTTGGCCGAGTGCCAAGTGTGCATCGAGTGGCCGGCTTCGTGCGTCAGGGTGAAGACGTCGTTGAAGACATCTTCCTTGTAGTTCATCAAAATGTACGGCCAGCCTTCGTAGCTGCCGCTGCTGAACGCGCCGCTGTTCTTGCCCTTGTTCGGATAGCGATCACACCAGCGGCCGAGCAATCCCTCCTCCAGCACGCTGCAGTATTCGCTGCCGAGGGGCCGCAGCGATTCCATCACCAGTTTGACGGCCTGGTTCCAGGTGCGTTTTACTTCCAGATCGCTGAGGATCGGCACGTAGGTGTCGTAGTGATGAATGTCCTTGAGCTTCATCTTGCGACGGCGCACATCGTAGTAATGATGCACGGCCGGCAGGTTCTTGCGGACGGAAGAGATCAGATTATCGTAGACGCTCGCGGGCACATTGTCGGGAAACATTGCGCCGGTGCGAGCGCTCGAATAGCCGCGGACCTTGGCGTAGTAAACGTCCTTTTGGATCGAGCCGTTAAGCGTCGCAGCGAGGGTATTCTCGTGGCCTTTGAACTGCTCGTAGTATTGATGAAAGGCCGCTTTGCGAACTTTGCGATCGGGCGAGACGAGGAACTTGCTAAACGTCGAATTCGACAGTTCGACTTCCTGTCCCTTCTCATCCTTCAGCGTGCCGAACTTGAGATCGGCATCGAGCAACTGACGAAACGCCGCGTTCGCAGCGCCGGCCATTTCGCCCTGCATAGCCAGAATCTCTTCCTCGTGCGGCGTGAGCGTGTGTGGCTTGTAGCGAATGATCCGCTCCAGCACCAGTTTCCAGGCCTTCAGCTCTTTCGCGGCGAGATATTCCTGCAACTTCGCTTCCGGCAATCCCAGCAACTCAGGCCGAATGTAAGCCGCTGCCTGTGAAGCCTTCGTGGCCAGGTTGTGAAACCGCGCTATCATTGCCTGAGCAGAGTTTTCGGTTTGATCCTCTGTCGAGCGCAGCGAAGCATACCCGCCAACATTCTCAGCGATACGATCGAAATCGGCGTCGAACTTCAAACACGCCGCGAGCACTTTTGGGCCATCGCCCAGCTTGCCGCGGAATTTCTCAAAGCCGCTGATCAGCTTCTCGAGCTTCTTGAACTGCACTTCCCAGTCTTGTTCGTCCTTGCACAGAGTCGACAAATCCCAGGTATCAGCAGTCTTGACGCTTTTACGATCGGGAAGACGCAGAACTTTATTCATGGCTGTGCGACAATCAAAACGAAGTTACGGAACATTCTGGACTAGCTCCCAAACGTAACAATTGCCCGCTGAGGGCGAAAGGCAGGCACCCGGCCGTCGCCAAATGGAGTAGCATCGGGCCGATGACAACTCAACTCATCCTGGCCAGCACTTCGAAGTATCGGCGCCAACTGCTCGAGCGGCTGCGCGTGCCGTTTGAGTGTGTGGCACCGAATGTCGACGAGCGTGCGTTGCAGGCGAAGTTGCCAAGCGCCGAACCGGAACAAATCGCGCGCGAGTTGGCGCGAGCGAAGGCTGAAGAGGTTGCTGCGCGATATCCCAGCGCGGCGGTGATTGGCAGCGATCAGGTTTGCACCTGCGATGGGCAGATCCTAGGTAAGCCAGGGACCGCGGAACTAGCGATCGAGCAGTTGCAATTCCTAGCTGGCAAGACGCATCGGTTGATCACAGCCGTGTGCGTTATCAGCGGTAATGAGATAGAGCAGCTGCGCGACGTGACCGAGTTGAAAATGAGGCCGCTTACGCAGGGCGAAATCGAGCGTTACGTGGCCGCCGATCAGCCGCTCGATTGTGCCGGCAGTTACAAGCTGGAGTGTCTCGGAATTAGCTTGTTCGAGTCGATCACTTCGGCCGACCACACAGCGATAACCGGCCTGCCGCTAGCATTGGTCGCCAAAGTACTGCGTGATCTGGGCTGGAATGTCCCGTAGCCGGCCGTTCTCAAGTCTATTAATGACAGCCACTTAGAGTTCATTACGAAAAATCGGGCTTGCCGACTTAACGCCGTTAGGTAACATAACAGCGTTAAGTACCTCTCCCTGGCACCTCCACGCCACGTGCGAACATGACGGCAACCAAACGGCGGACACAACAGAAACAGGAAACGCGCGAGAAGATTCTCGAAGCCCTGCGAGAACTGCTGCTCAGTGAAGGCTTTCACGGTTTGAGTATGCGCAAGCTCGCCGCGAAAATCGGCTTCTCGGCCACGGCGATTTATTTTCACTTCCCGGACAAAGAGGCTCTGCTTGGCGAACTCGTCGAGCGCGAGTTCATCAAGTTCCGCCGCGGCTTTGACCAGGCCGGGCAACCCGGCACCGATCCCATCGAGCGACTGCGGCAGATGGGGATGATCTACGTCGACTTCGGCCTGGAACAGCCGGCGGCGTACAAGTTTCTGTTTATGAACACACAGATCGAGTGTTTCCCCAAGATCGGCTTGATCGAGCACGGCAATCCCGCGCAAGACTGCTATGCCTATCTGCGAGCAACCGTGGTGGAAGGATTGGCCGCGGGCCGTTTTCGCCCGGAACTGAACGATCCCGATCAAATCGCGCAGCTGTTCTTTTCGAGCACGCATGGAGTTGTCTCGCTGCATCTCGCCCGCGGCAAGGATCCGTGGGTGCCGTGGAAGCCGGTGAATGAAACAGCGAGGCAGATGATCGATGCCCTGATTCGTGGGATCACGATTCTCGACGCAAAAAATTCCGACGCCAAAAACACCTCGGAGAAACTGGCATGAATTGGATCGCGCTCCGGATGTTGATGGGGGATCGGGCCAAGTATTTTGGTCTGATCTTCGGCGTGGCCTTTGCCACACTGCTGATGTCGCAGCAGGTAAGCATTTTCATGGGGATCATTCGCCGCACGGCGAGTCAGATCACCGACGTGCGCGACTGCAGCATTTGGGTCATGGATGAGAAGGCTCGCTACATCGACGAAGTGCCGGCGCTTCCGGATACCGATGTCTATCGCGTGCGCGGCGTCGAAGGGGTCGAGTGGGCCGTGCGGTTGTACTACGGTCAGAATCGGGCCCGACTCGAAGACGGCAATTTTCGCAACTTGCTGCTTTACGGTGTTGATGATGAAACGATGGTGGCCGCGCCGCAGCAGATGATTGTCGGCAAGCTCGATGACCTGCGGCAGCCCGATGCCGTGATCATCGACAAAGCTGGCTACGAATACATGTGGCCCGGCGAGGAATACAAAATCGGCCGGTCGTTTGAACTGAACGACCGCCGCGCAGTCCTCGTTGGTGTGTGCAAGGCCTCGCCGCCGTTTGTGACGTTGCCGGTGCTTTACTCGCGCTACAGCCAGGCCGTGGAGTTCGTGCCACATCGGCGCAACTTGATGAGCTTTGTGCTGGTGCAGCACGAGCCGTCGCAGAATCCGGAGGAAGTCTGTAAGCGGATCGAACGCCAAACCGGCTTGATGGCTTTGACGCAGGATCAGTTCTTTTGGAAGACCGTGTTTTACTTCCTCGGTTCCACCGGCATTCCGGTGAACTTCGGCATCACGATCACGCTCGGTTTTATTGTCGGCGCTGCGATCACCGGCCAGACGTTTTATCTGTTCACGATTGAAAATCTCCGGCAGTTCGGCGCACTCAAAGCCATGGGCGTGAGCAACTTTCGTTTGATCGGCATGATCCTGCTACAAGCGATTGTCGTCGGCCTGCTCGGTTATGGCATTGGAATTGGTTTGACGGCGGCATTTTTTGTATCGACGAGCGGCGTTACGCATCTCGCCGGCTTGAATCTCACGCCGCTCGCCGCCGGCGGCTGCGGTGTGGCCGTGCTGCTGATCATTGTGCTGACGAGCCTCGTGGCGATGACGAAGGTGCTCGTACTGGAACCTGCTGTGGTGTTTCGAGGTTAGTATGTCGAACGCAGACAACGTCGCTGTAAACTGCCGCCGCGTGACGAAGGAATTCGGCACCGGAGATACTCGCGTGTTCGCGCTCCGCGGAGTTGACCTGCAGGTGAACTACGGCGAGATGACGCTGCTCGTCGGGCCGTCGGGCTGCGGCAAAACGACGTTGATTTCGATCATCGCCGGCTTGCTCAACCCAAGCGACGGCGAAGTTTCGCTGCTGGGCCAGAATCTGAAAGACCTGCGCGGTGGTCGATTGGTGAACTTCCGCGCGAAGAACATCGGCTTTGTGTTTCAGCAATACAATTTGCTCCCGGCGCTAAGCGCCGCGGAGAACGCCGCCGTGCCGTTGATCATCAACGGCGAATATCGTCACACGGCAATCAAGCGAGCGAACGAGGTGCTCGATGAAGTCGGCCTGGCGAGCCGCGCAGCGGCCCTTCCTTCGCAACTCTCCGGCGGGCAGCAACAGCGTGTCGCCATCGCGCGAGCGCTGATTCATCAGCCTCGCTTGCTTGTGTGCGATGAACCAACGGCGGCTCTCGATGCACAATCGGGGCAAACCGTCATGCAACTGATCACACGAGTAGCCGTGCAGCCCGATCGCGCGGTGGTGGTCGTCACACACGACAGCCGCGTCTATCGCTACGGCGATCGCATTGTGCAAATGGTGGATGGCCGCGTCGAGAAAATTGAAGTTGGCAAACAACCCGAAGGCCGGCTCGAAACCGCCGGCGTTAGTGGCTAGATAGCCGCCTTTCGCGGACCGAAAGGCGACAAGGGAGAAAATCATGACTCGCAAATTCATCCTGATCATCGTTCCCGTCATTGCGCTGTCGATGCTGGTCTTCGGCATGATTCATATCATCAGCGCCGAGCAGCAACTGCCGAAAACCAAACCGCCGCACACACCGGCCCGCAATCCGTACGGCAATTCGATTGCCGCCTCGGGCCTGGTCGAGCCGCAGTCGGAAAACATTTCGATCGGTTCGCCACTGTCCGGCGTATTGCTTGATGTCTTCATTCCGTCCGATAAAGTCGGTCAGCAAGTGACGAAGGGAACTCCTCTCTTCCGCGTTGACGATCGTCAGCTCAAGGCACAATACGCCTGGCAACAGGCCAGTCTGCAAGCAGCCGAGTCGCAACTTGCCAAGCTCGCGGCCATGCCGCGCAAAGAAGATCTGCCACCCGCCGAAGCTCGCGTGCAAGCTGCTGAAGCCAAGGCGCGGCTGTGGCTTGACCAGGCGAACCGCGCGAAGAAGCTCTATGCCGCGAACGCCGTGCAAGAAGAGGAGTATCGCACAAAGGTCAGCCAGTACGACGAAGCGCAAGCTCAAGCGATGACTGCCGCCGCCGAACTGGCCGAGCTCAAAGCCGGCGCCTGGGAACCCGACAAGCAAATCGCGCGCGCTGCCATCGAACAAGCCAAGGCTCAGCTCGCGATCACGCAGACCGAAATCGATCGCTGCCTCGTGCGAGCTCCGGTCGATGGCCAGATTCTGCAGGTCAGCATTCGTCCCGGCGAATACGTTTCTGCCCCGCCCGATAAATCGTTGATCGTCCTCGGCGATCTCACGCGACTGCGTGTGCGAGTCGAGATCGATGAACAGGATATCCCGCGTTTCTCCTCGGGCATGCCGGCCCAAGCTTATGCCCGCGGCAACAACGCGAAAGCCATCCCGCTGCAGTTTGTTCGCGTCGAACCCTACGTGGTTCCCAAGCGGTCACTCACTGGCGATAACACCGAGCGAGTCGATACGCGCGTGTTGCAAGTGATCTACGAAATCGGCAAGTCGGAGCAAACGCTGTTCGTCGGTCAGCAGATGGACATTTTCCTTGATGCGAAGGAACCTGCCGCCGAAGCCCGACCGCTGGTCAACGCCACTGGCATGTAAGCGGCACGGCCTTTGCAGGATGCGGGCGCTGATTTCGTCAATCCCGGAGCACGGAAGCAGATGACTCAATCCGTCGACAAACTGCAGATCCTGTGGAACCCTAAAGCCGGCCCCCAAGAACGCAACGCCGCCTCGCTTGCACAAATCAAGAGTGAGCACGGCGAGCAAGTGTGCGTGCATGTCACCGATTCAGAAGAGCATTCGGCGCAACTCACGAAGCAGTTGATTGAGCAAGGCGCCCGCCGAATCGCTGCAGCCGGCGGCGATGGCGTGATCAACGTCGTTGCCGATGCGATCCTCCGGGCGAATCGTCCTGATGTAACGCTGGCCGTTCTGCCATCCGGAACCGGCAACGATTACGCGCGCTCGCTCGGTCTGCCGTTGTCGCCTGTCGAAGTCATGAGCAGCGCGATTACAGATTCACCGGCGACGCTCGACGTTTTTGAGCTGCAAGGAAATCCAGACCTGTCGCGGTTCGGCGTGAACATGCTCGCTGGCGGCAACACAGGTGAATACACCCGGCAACTCACCGACGAAGTGAAGCAGCAGTGGGGCGCCTTCTGCTTTCTTCGCGGTGCCTTCGGAGTACTTCAGAACCTCGAGGTCTTTCCGCTTGAATTGCAGTTCGATGACGGGCCGCCGCTCCAGGTCAACGCGCTCAATCTTTTCGTAGCCAATGGCCGCTGTGCCGGTGCAGGCTTGCCCGTCGCGCCCAATGCACTTCTCAACGACGGCTGGCTCGATGTAGTGGTGGTTCTCGAGGGAACCGCAGTGCAACTTGCACAGCTGGCGCTCACTTACGTGGTCGGTGATCCGCGCGAGCACGAGCTGATCGTCGCACGCCGCGTCCGACGACTGACAGTCCGCTCGGAGAAAACAATGGCCTGGGCTGTCGACGGACAGGAGTTTAGCGCGAGCGAGTTAACGGCTACGATTCATCCAGCACGGCTCCCTGTCATTGTGGGGCCGACCAACCCAGCTGTCACCGCCCAAGCGTAGCACTTATGCCTGTCAACGTTCGCTCCGTTTCTGTCCATCTACTTCCTGATCTCGTCGAGCCGCAGCAACTGGCCGGCAAAACAGCCGTCGTCATTGATGTGCTCCGTGCGACAACGACGATCGTAACCGCGCTTGATTCCGGCGCGCGCGAAGTTCTGCCGTGTCTGGAAATCGCCGACGCCCGCGCAAAAGCGGCCGCCGCCGAAAACCCGCTCCTCGGTGGTGAAAGGAGCGGGTTGAAGATCGAAGGGTTTCAGCTCGGCAATTCGCCTGCCGAGTATGACGCCCGCACCGTGCGCGATCGCTCGGTGATTTTCACCACCACCAACGGCACGCGGGCGATGATGCGTTGCAAACTAGCGAAGCGCGTGCTGGTCGCGGCCTTCGTCAATCTCTCTGCCGTTTGCCGAGAATTGGCGAGCGAACACGAAATTGAAATCGTCTGCGCCGGAACCGACGGCCACGTGACGCGCGAAGATACCCTGCTCGCCGGTGCGATTGTCGACGACCTCTCCCGCGCAACCGATCTTCCGTTGAAAACCAACGATCAGGCCGACATCGCCGCCGATGCCTGGCGTTCCGCCATCGGTCAAATGACCGGCTCTTCCATCCTCAGCCAGGCCCTTCGCGCCTCGCGCGGCGGCCGCAACCTGATCGAGATTGGCCACGAAAACGACATCGACCTCGCAGCGCAAATTGACAAGTTCGACTTGGTAGCGGAGTTGGATTTGCAGACATGGCGAATCACGGGGAGGTAGATCGGCCGGCCAAACTTCTTTGCCCCAGAAGCGATCTGGATGCTAAAAATCGGTTGCGTCACCCAGCGAGCAATCAAATGGCCGAGTGGCGCAGACCCTTGGTTCGACGTGTTTCAGAATGCAGCTAACAACGTCCTGGACAACCCAACTCGCTACGCGTTAGCTCCCGAAAGCGAACTCGTTCGTTGCGATTTACAGCGATTGATGCCGGACCTAAGTTGTCCGCGCTGGTGTGTCTTTATCTGGCTGGCCGGTAGGTCCACCTGTTCAAACTCCGTTGCGACCGCGCCGTTTGATGGTGATAAAGTGTGATATTGGAGACCCGATATTGCAGCCAGTTTTTGTTCTTAAGTCTGGCCTGATAATGACTTGTGAATGAAATAACTTTTTGCATCACCTGTTATATTCTGGGGGTATGAAAGGGGGCAGGTTGCTCCAAATTGTTGGCCCATTCCGTCACTGGCCTCGACAGCGTTCATGCTTGCCGAAGACGAGGTCCGCCTACTCCGTATTCGAGGCCGGGCCAACCGCTGTTGTCACACGATGAAATCGACATTTAATTTTCGACAACGAGGAAATTGCGCGCTATCGCACCATCTCCCCATTCCGCTTACTCACTTGCTCATTCAGCGTCCACAGGTCGTACAGCCAGCCGACGAGGAGCAAGCCGCCGGTGCACATCCACAGCAGGCCCGTCAGCCATTTGCCCATGTAGAAGCGATGAATGCCCAGCGCGCCGAAAAATACCAGCAGCAACCAGGCCACGTTGTAATCGAGCGGCCCTTCGACGTATTTGCGGTCGGCCTGACGATCCATCGAAGGAATCAGAAACAGGTCGATGAGCCAACCGACCCCGAGCAACCCTAGCGTGAAAAACCAGAGCGTGCCCGTCCACCGCTTGCCGTAATAGAAGCGGTGCATGCCGAGAAAACCAAACAGCCAGCAAAGATAGCCGACGGCGACGGAGTGCGTGTTGCTGGGGCCGATGTAGATCGGAGTGGGCTTGGCAGAGACTTGGTTCATGCGGGCAAGAGTCTTTCGGTTGAAGGGGTGAAAAACACTAAACAGTCAATTCGCCGTCGCAGCAGAAATATTGTAAGGTGTCGACCAAGCAAATTTTTCCCACTAGCTGCAGGCGGGAAGCATGGACCTAAACATCTGCCACGAACGAACGATTCGCAACCCATCGGCGAGGTGATCCGAAAGGAACTTGCGGCGCTCGAAGCTGATCAATTCGCGATCCTGTTCGCTGACGAGTTGAATTACATCCAGACGCTGAATGATCCGAAGCAGGGTTGGATTGTTGAGTATCAAGTCAACTCGACCGACGAGCACTACGATGCGGCCGACTCACCTCATGAGCTCGCCACCGTGATTGCCGCCTTTGTTGCTTACGCTGCCGGTGACAGCAAGTGGCTGAAGCTCTTTCGCTGGGAACGCATGGAGTTGGTGGAAAAGGATTTCCTGGTTGTCTCCGCGGTGCCCAAAGATGCCATCGACAACGGCGAGAACCCGCTCGAAGCCGAAGATTTCGTTGAACTACCGGAAATCGGCGTGCCATTGTTCGCAGAGCTATGCGCAATTGTCACGGACACAACGGCAGCCGCAGCGGCTAAGAAGTTGAAGGTCGTTGGCGAAATCGAACCCGCCGGAATGGATCCGGTGAAACTGATTCCGCTGCCCGCGAATTTCGTGCTCGGATTCGCGTCGCTAAGAGCCAACGATGCGGCGAAATTGGCCGACCAATAGCGAGAGACGACCGGCTACCCCACCGACAGTCACACTCGCCGGCAAACGACTGGCTTTGTGAAAAGTTTGACTGAGTTGGGCAAGATTGCCAGGGCGCAGGGTTGGATTCTGATAGCGAGCCAGCTTTAAGCGGCAAACCGCGCGAACCTATTTGCAATTGTCAGCCTCCCTGCGGTGAACTAGGCTGATGGTTTGCCTTTCCCTTGAGAAGATGTCGCTTTTATAGTGAGTTTGCAGTCGTGAAACGCGTTGTCGGGATGGTCGGTTGGCGGGGTATGGTAGGTTCGGTCCTGATGCAGCGGATGCAGGACGAAAAGGATTTTGCCGAAGTTGAGCCGGTGTTTTTCAGCACGTCGGCAGCGGGCGGAGCGGGTCCGAAGGTGGGCGGCAAAGAGACGGGCCCGCTGCAGAGCGCCAGCAGCATCGACGCTCTCAAGAAAATGGACGTCATCATCACCTGCCAGGGTGGCGACTGGACGAACGAAATCTATCCGCAACTAAAAGCCGCCGGCTGGAACGGCTACTGGATCGATGCCGCCTCGGCCCTCCGCATGAAGGACGATGCAGTCATCATTCTCGATCCCGTCAACGATCACGTCATCAAAGACGCGATGGCGAAGGGCGTGAAGAACTACGTCGGTGGCAACTGCACCGTCAGCCTGATGCTGATGGGTTTGCAGGGCTTGTTCAAAGCCGGGCTGGTCGAGTGGATCACCAGCATGACGTATCAAGCCGCATCGGGCGCTGGTGCGCAGAACATGCGCGAGCTCCTCAATCAAATGGCCGTTGCCAGCGGCAGCGTGAAAGAACTCCTCGCCGATCCGGCTTCGAGCATTCTGGAAATTGATCGCCGAGTGAGCGAAGTGATCCGCAGTGGCGAATACCCCACGAAGAACTTCGGCGTGCCGCTCGCTGGCAGCCTCATTCCTTGGATCGACAAAGATCTCGGCAACGGTCAAAGCAAAGAAGAATGGAAGGGCCAAGCCGAAACGAACAAGATCCTTGGTTTGACTGGCGAGAAGGTGATTCCTGTCGAAGGCCTGTGCGTTCGCATCAGCGCGATGCGTTGCCACAGCCAGGCCCTCACGATCAAGCTCACCAAAGACGCACCGGTGAACGAAATCGAAGGAATGCTCGCCGCGGCCAACCAATGGGCCAAGGTCGTGCCGAACGAACGCGAACGCTCGATTCGCGAACTGACTCCCGCCACGATCAGCGGCACGCTGAATGTGCCGGTTGGCCGCCTCCGCAAGCTGGAACTCGAACCCGGCGCAAAGGGCCGTTACCTCTCGGCCTTCACCTGCGGCGATCAGCTCCTCTGGGGTGCTGCCGAACCGCTGCGCCGCATGCTGCGGATCATCGTCGGGAAGTAATCACCAGGGGAGTGCATGCATCCGCGCGAGGCCGAGCTTCGATCACAATTTCGAGCAGCCGTAAAAGCTGCTGAAGTTCAATTGCAGATCGAAGCTTCTCCTGCTGGATATTTGGAACTCTACGAATTCGGGTTAATCACATCCGGAGAAGTTCTAAATTTCGTTTGGCGGGGTCTTGCCGACGATGCGACCAAACGCACTGCAGTTCTCTTAGAACTGCAGAATCATGCGGACGATTCAATTCGAGCACGCGCCGGACAATTCTTGAAGATGGGCTAGTGCTCGCTTGCTACTTCGGGAGTAAGCGTCCCTCAATCCTCAGCGCCGACAACGGCACACTTACGTCTCTGCCATCCGACGTCCGCACTGTCACCGAATCGGCGGATGCACCAGCCACACTCGCCGGCAGGTATCGGTTCTCACTCGCCGACCGAAATTCCACTTGCAACCCTGCCGGCAACGCCAAAGCAAATAACCGCTCCGGCGGCACATCCATTTCGTCGCCATCGTCGAACTGCACGATGTAGAAAACTTCTTCCTGCAACTTGCCATCCGCGTCGCGCAAGATCCAACCGGGTTCAAGCACCGTGCCGATGTAATAGTCATCTTGCGGCGCATTCCACCAGGCCCAAACTCGCGAGCCGATCGGAAATTTGATTGGCGGAACCTTGGCCGCGGCCTTCGGCTTCTCTTTCGCAACTGCAGATTGCGACAACCGCTCCCAATGCATCACCACGTATTCCGTCGTCCAATGCTTCTCCGCAGCATTCGCAGGCCGCGACCAGTCGTCGTCGTAAGCGCTGTCGACATCGCGCCAAAATAAGTCAACGGCCTGGAAGACTTCACCGGCAAGTGCGTCTGACCAAGTAGCCGGAGCAATCGCCAGCAGAAATAGCTCGCGAATCTCTGCCGCAGTCAGGGTCTGCCCCTTCACGATTCCCGACAACTGCCGGGCCATTTCGAGGGCAAAATCTCCCGACACGTCGCCCAAGTAAGAAACATCGGTTCCAGCGTCAACGCCAGGGACAGCGTTGAGCAACGTCACCTCGGGCGTGCTCAGTTGCGATCCACTGCCAAGCGGCTGACCGGTTCGGGCGTCGATTTTCCACCAGCCCATGGCAGTCCTCGCAAAAAAGAAGTGTCAGTTCGCTCGGTATTCGCTCGCCGCGGCGAAAGATTGTAATGCGTCGATCATAATTTTGATTTTCCACGATAGAATAGCACTGCTTGGCCTGAATCCTGTCCCCTAAGCTCCCGACTCCTTCCACGATGCCCAACTTCAAACTCACCATCGCCTACGACGGCACGGACTTTGGTGGTTGGCAGTGGCAACCCAACTCACGCACGATCCAAGCCGAGCTCGAGAAAGCGATCGAGAGGATCACGCAGCAAAAAGTTCGCTGCACTGCGAGCGGCCGAACCGATGCTGGCGTGCATGCGCTCGGCCAGGTCGTGAGTGTGAAGATCGACACGCAGCTGTCGTGCGAAGTGCTGCGGAAGGGAATCAACGCGGAATTGCCCGACGATATTATCGTCTGCCAAATGCAACACGCTCCGGATGACTTTCACGCGATTCGCGATGCGGCCCGCAAGCGTTATCGCTATGTCGTGCAAGATGGTCGGCTGCGCGATATTTTCGCTCGCGGCTTTGTCTGGCACGTGCGGCAAGCGCTCGATGACGCCGTGATGGCCGAAGCTGCCAAGTCACTTGTCGGCACGCATGATTTCAAAAGCTACCAGTCGACGGGCTCGATGCGGTTGACGACCGAGCGAACCATTTATGATCTGCTCGTTGAACGCCGCGAAGCCGAACTCACCAGCCGCGTGGTGATCGAGGTCGAAGCCAACGGTTTTCTCTACAACATGGTCCGCAATATCGTCGGCACGCTCGTGCAGATCGGCAAAGGCCTGGCGCCGATCAGTTTCACTGCCGAGGCCCTCGCAGCCCGAGATCGGCGAGCAGCCGGCATGACCGCGCCGCCGCAAGGACTGTTTCTTATCGGTGTCGAATACGACGGCGCCGATGATCCGAATGTCGTTCATCCCACACACACGCCGGAAGAACTCGCGGCGGCTGAACAGCTGGACGAATAAATGCGAGTCGCACACATCATCACCCGCATGATCGTCGGCGGCGCACAAGAGAACACGCTCTTCAACTGCCGCGATCTGATCGAACTTTACGGCGACGACGTGCTGCTGATCACCGGGCCGTCGCTGGGGCCGGAAGGAGATTTGCTGCAACAACAGCACAGCAATGTTCCCGTGAAGGAGATCCCTTCGCTCTGCCGCGCGATTGATCCACGGCGAGATTGGGCCAGTTACTTTTCCATTCGCCGTGTGCTCGCAGAATTTCAACCCGACGTCGTCCACACGCACAGCGCGAAGGCCGGCATCCTCGGTCGCCTCGCTGCCTGGTCCCTCAAGGTACCGGCGATCGTTCACACTGTTCACGGCGCGCCGTTCTACCCTTATCAGCCGTGGCTAACGCGAACGTTCTATCGCGCTTGCGAAAAATTTGCGGCCGCGCGTTGTCACGCGCTGATTAGTGTTGCTGATGCCATGACCGATCAACTCGTCGCCGCGGGTGTCGCGCCGCGGGAGAAATTCACCACAATCAGCAGCGGCATGGACGTGGAGCCGTTTCTCAAGGCGAATGAAACTCGCCCACAAGTTCGTCACGAGTTGGGATTCGCTGACGAAGACATCGTCGTCGGCAAGATTGCCCGCCTGTTTGAACTCAAAGGTCACAACGATGTCATCGCCGCTGCCAAAACAGTCGTCGCTGCTAACCCGCGCGTGAAGTTTGTCTTCATCGGCGACGGCGTTTTGCGCAAGTCACTCGAAGAGCAAATCACCGCCGCAAATCTGCAGCGGCATTTCGTGTTCACCGGTCTCGTGCCACCGACGACGATTCCGCGGTACGTCGGCGCGATGGACCTGCTGGTCCACGCCAGCCTGCGTGAAGGCTTGGCCCGTGCGCTTCCGCAGGCACTCATCGCCGGCAAGCCAGTTGTTAGCTACGACGTCGACGGTGCTCGCGAAGTGACGTTGCCGGAAACAGGCTTCCTTGTGAAGCCGCGCGACGTTGCGGGCTTAGCGCAATCGATCATCGCGCTCGCGGGCGACGCCGAGTTGCGAACCAAGCTCGGCAGGGCAGGGCAGGGGAGGTTCGCCGATCAGTTCCGGCATGAAACGATGACGCGGCAGATACGCGAGTTGTATTGGCGAGTTCTTGCGAAGTAGGCCAACCGAAGAGGAGAGTCAATTGAGCTTCACCCCCCTCACCCTAAACCTCTCCCCGGAGTACCGAGGAGAGGGAACCGCGGGAATCAACTACTTCGAGTAATCCGTCTTCTTCATAAACACCGACTCGACCTTCAGCACGATCTTGCCGTCGGCTTCCGAGGCGTCGCGGGCCTTCACCCAGTCGGGATCGGCGCGGAAGGCATCCCAAGATTTCTTCGCGGCTTCTTCGCTCTCGTGCGAGATGATGTAGATCAGCGTGTTGTCGGCCAGCTTCGGATCGGTCGGCACCCAGTACATTTCGTTCTTCATGCCGTGCTTTTCAAACAGCTTCATTGTGTGATCGGCGAAACGCTTGTTCAGCGCAGGCAACCGGCCGGGATGCGTAGTGTAAGTACGAAGTTCATAAACTCGAGCAGCCACGGCTTTCTCCTGGGCAGTTGCGGAAAGAGTCGAAACGACACCGAGCCCCAGCAGAACGAGGCCGGCGAGGAAGGTTGATGGAAGGCGAAACATGGGTGAGTCTCCTTGAAGGAAATGGTCGAGAGAGGGGTGAGTTTCGCAAATTTCACGGCGGTTCGCTACGATGTGTCGAAACGTGAGGAACGATGAACACCTTCGCTTGGCTGCAAACTCGCCTGACCGATGCCGCAATTACTGCGGGCGGGTTGCTATTTCCGCCGGCGTGTTTGTTGTGCGGGGCTGAGGTGGCGGAGATTCGCGGCCCGCTGATTTGTCCGACCTGCTGCGATCAACTCAAGCCGCGACAGGCGTCGTTTTGTCCGAAGTGCGCACTCCCTTATCCTGATTTACCGAACCCGACAGGCGACTGCGCCGAGTGCCGCGCGAACAAGCCGCACTTCGATGCGGCGAAGACGCTTGGGCTGTATCAATTTGGAACTCGCCAGGCCGTGCTGCAGATCAAGCATGCAGCGTTCGAGCCGCTGACGATGCAACTCGGCAAGCTGCTGGCCGAAAAGCTGCGCAGTGAATCGTTCGACCCAGCGCCGGATATTATCGCGCCGGTCCCCATGCATTGGATCAAGCGACTGTGGCGCGGAACGAGCCCGGCGGAGAATTTGGCGCAAACGATTGCCCGCGAATTGCGTTTGCCTTGTATATCGGACCTCATCCGCTGCAAACGATTTAACGCCAAGCAATCTCACCTGCCGGCTGGTCAGCGGTGGGACAACGTGCGAAACGCTTATGCAATCGGCTGGGGATTTGACATCAAAGGTGCAAATGTACTACTCGTCGACGATGTGATCACCACCGGCGCGACGTGCAGCGCGATTGCCCGCGAGCTTAAACGCGCCGGTGCCGCGAGCGTGTATGCTGCAGCGGTGGCCCGGACGACCTTTGTTTAATCATCGGGGGAAGCTATGAACATAGAGCTCAAATTTGTCTGCATCGTTGCCGGACTCATGGCCGGTCTGGGAGGCTGCGGAACATCGCCGTCGACGCCTACTCCCGTCGCCAACGCGCCAACGCCGGATCGCGACAATTCGGCGAAGACACTGAAGATAGCCAGCGAATTGAACGCACAGTTGCAAGCGTTTGCCGCGGCGGCGAAGCTCGAAAATCGCAAACCGTTTGTGCAGTTCACCGCGGCCTGGTGTGGTCCCTGCCGCGAACTGAAGGCGAGCATGAACGATCCGCTCATGGTCGAAGCCTTTGCGAACACTTCCATCATCCAAATCAACACCGACGACTACAACGAGCAGCAACTCAAGGCGGCCGGCTTTGCTCTGCAAGGCATTCCCGCCTTTCATGAACTGGACGACGCAGGAAAGCCGACGGGCCGCTGGGTCGACGGCGGCGCGTGGGACGATAATATTCCGCGCAATATGGCGCCGGTACTGCAGAAGTTTTTTCGGAACGAAAAGTCGTAGTGTCCCTACTCTAAATCAGCGACTGGCGGCGGCGCTTTCATCAGCAACGCATCGACATCGTTCGCCACGATCACGCCATAGTTAATCGCGCCGAGCCAGCCCGACATGATGATGCCGACGCTGCCGGCGTGATACAGCCCCTTCACTTGCTCCGGCAGCGCTCGACTCACGCCCAGCCCCTCGAACTTCGTGCCGAAGCTCGCGCCGGCGACGTGCTGCGTGTAGTGCTGAAAAGTCTTCGGCGTGGCCGCTTCGATGTGATCGATCCGCTCGCGAATGTTTGGCAAGTAACCATCGAGATGATCGAGCGTTCCCTCGATCAGTTCCTGCTTGCTGGCCTCGTACTCTTCCGGCGGCAGATTCGCCCAGTCTTCGAAATGAGCATTCGTGCTCGAAACTATCAAGCATCGTGGCCGGCCCTGCGGTCGCGTGCGCGGATAGTAGAACGAGTAAGTTCGGCTGGTGACGTTTTTGCTCAGCAGCAGATCGGTGCGGAACTCGCGCGATGTACTGGTGAAGAACAAATCTCCCATGCTCTCGTCAACACGTTCTTCAGGCTTGAGCCCGATGTATACCTGCGTGCTGCTGTTGTTCAGTCGCACGCCTTCAGTATCTTCGACGAACTTGGCATCAAAATGTTCGCGGCCAGCGAGCTTCAAGATCGTGAACTTTAGATTGGCGTTGCTCACCACCGCGCGACAGCGAATCTGCCGACCGTTGATCGTTACGCCGGTGACGCGCTCTTGCTCGATCTGGATTTTTTCCACATCGCAATTGATCCGCACATCGACGCCGCTGGCCTTCAGGTCGTCGTGCATCAATTGCACCAGGCGATCGGTGCCGCCTTCGAAGGTGTACACGCCTTTCGACATGAAGTTCGAAAACACAATACCGTAAGTGATCGCCGGGTCTTCGAGCGTGCTGCCGTTGGCGTAGACGATTGGCTCCATCAGCAGCCGCACGACATCTTGCCGGCCGGGGAAGAACTTTTCGAAGAGTTCACCGGTCGTCAGCTTTTGATCGTCGTAGAAGTTCATACCGCGAGCGGTATCGAAGAACGCCTTGATCGTCTCCGGTGCGATGCCGAACTTGTCGGTCAGCAGCTTCGTGAAATCCTCGCGGTTGTAGGTCGTCGTCAACGAAAACATCGGGTTGTCGAAACGCACTGCTTGCAGCGGCACGATCGAATCGGCGATCTCTGCCGTCCAGTAGCGCCGGCAACTCTTGATCATGCCGAACGGAAAGCCGTGCAGCGAAACGTCGAAGATGTGCCCGCCGGGCCGCTTGAACCAGGTGGCCATGCCGCCCAGTTTGTAGTGCTGTTCGGCGAGCAGCACGCGATAACCCGCGCGGCCGAGAATATTCGCCGCCGTCATTCCGGCCAGACCGCTGCCAATGACGACTACGTCGTACTCGTCATTCGCCCCTTTGAGAAAATCCTTCGGCATCGATCAATCTACTTTCCGCTCACTACTTTCTACTATCCTATTCGAGCTGCGGCCCTCGGCTCGGCAGGAGCCTTGCCCTCGCGGGAAACTACTTCGCCAGTTCCACTGCCTGCAAGTTCCGAAACGACAGATTCGTCGTTGGATCATGCCCCTGCAACTGCAGCGTACCGGCTTCCACGCGCAGACCTTCACGCGGATTGTTGTTCGGTTTGCGTTCGTCAGTCCAGGCAGTCACGGGGTATCCATTCACCCAGCATTCGATATTAGCGCCATCGGCAACCAGCGTTTGATTAAACCACACCAGGTCATCGGCCATCACCTTGCGAGCTGCGATCCGCCGGTAGATGCCGCCCGTGCCGAAGTCTTTGGGCTTCGAACGGTCGCCATCCTTGTAACCGTTGTGAATCTGACACTCATAACCGTTGGTGATCTCGCCCGGAATGCAGCGGAAGAAAATGCCGCTGTTCAGTTCCTTGGCATGGCTGATGCATTCCCATTGCAGCACGAAGTCGCCGAACTTTGCTTCGCTCTCGAGGCTGCCGCGGCCGTCCTTCACATTGATCTCGCCGTTCTCGGCGACGAACTTGCTCTTCGAGCCTTCGGTATCTTTCCAGCCGGCAAGGTCCTTGCCGTTGTTCAGCGGCGTCAGACCGAGCGGCTTGAGCTTGATGTTTTTGAATTCGACTTGTCCCTCGCGATACTGCAAGCCGATGTAGCCGCGGCCAATTGGTTTTTCGTCTGTGTATTCGAGCACGGTCTTGCCGTTGAGTTCGACCTTGGCCTGACCGCCAACGAGCGTCACATGAAACGATTGCCATTCGCGGCTATCGGGAACCTCAACGCCCTTCTTACGACCAACGAAGCCGCCGGTGGGAAATGGATTGTCAGGAGGAGCGATGTTGAGTTCGTAGCACTTCGTGGTGACATCCTCCATGCCGACGACCGGCGACGTTCGGAGAAACACGCCGCTGTTCGTGCCTAGCGCCGCGCGAAAATCGACCTTTAGTTCAAAGTCCGAAAATTGCACGTGCGTGCAGAGCAACCCTTTCTCGCCACCGGCCACCACGATCGCGCCGTTGTGAACTTTCCAATCCGCTTTGCTGTGTGGCTTCCAGCCAAAGAGGGTCTCGCCATCGAAGAGCGAGATCCAGCCATCTTTCAGTTCGTCAGCCGTCAGCAGGGCAGGGGAGTCCTTCGTGGCAGCAGATGTCGATTTCGGCGTTGCACCGTCTTTGGCTTGAGCAATCTGATCCTGAATCACCTTCCCTGGCGGTGGAGCCTTGGTGTTCTCCTGACCCGAACAGCCGGTCGCTGCAAATCCACAGGCCGCCGCGACCAACAGCGAGCCCGCAAAACCAAGCACCGCGAATCGATGAAAGTTAATCAGCATGATGTCGCCCTGCAACCGCATTTTCGCTGGAATGATGGAGAGAGGAATGGCTTGGATTGTAGCCTGAAGCGGCGATTTTGGGGGATGGCCTGCTAGATTCGGTGCGCGGCCATGGGGAGTAGAATGGCCGCGTCTGTTCCACTTCCTGCGTGCGTGGCTACTGCTGAGACAACTGCCGTGCAGAACCTGCTCATCCCTGCGGTCTTCCTGGCCTTCGCCCTCTGGTGGTGCTTCATCATTTGGGTGATCTCCTTCATCGGCGGCTGGCGGGCGCTGGCCAAGCGCTTTGGCGTGCGACAACTACCGCCGGGCAAGAAGTACCACCTGCAGTCAGCGGCCTTTTCCAAGGGCGGGCTGCCTTGCAATTACGGCAACTGCTTGACGATGATTGTGGCCGAGCAGGGGCTGGGTATAGCGATTTTTCCGGCTTTTCGGCCTGGGCATCCGCCGCTCCTCATACCGTGGAGCGAGTTTTACCGGCCACGGCAGAAGACGGTCCTCTGGTACTGGAAATTCTTCGAAGCAGAGATCGGCGAACCGCCCATCGTAACGGTATGCTTACCGGAATGGTTGTTCGCCCAAGCCAATCAGGCGATGGCGGACGATGGCGTGGCTCGAGACCGAGCCGCGAACGAGGGAACGAAAGAGTACGACGATGCGCACTGAAAACATGACCGACCGCGCGAAGCTGGTCTTTCGCCTCGCCGAAAAACGAGCCCGCCAGTTCGGCTCGGCGACGGTCGAACCCGAACACGTTCTGCTCGGCGCGATCAGCGAAGAAGCCGGCGTCGGCGGTGTGGCTTTGCGCCGCTTGGGTGCGACGCACGAAGCGTTGTTGTCGGTCCTGCCTCCTCCGCCGCAACCGTTGCCAACCTTGCCCACCACGCCGCTGCCATGGAGCCCCGCCACCGATGCCGCCGTCGATCGCGGCGATCAAGAAAGAGCACCGCTCAATCGCAACTACATCTGCACCGAGCATCTAGTGCTCGGCCTGGCCTTCACCGGAGGCGGTAAGGTTCCCGACATGCTCCGCCATGTGTCGATCACGGGCGATCAGCTGAAGAAGCAGGTTTTGTTCTTGCTGCAGAACGGCTAAGAAAATCCTGGCGATTAGACTGTTGCCGCGAGGGCTTCGCTGGTCGGCTGCGCGACGTCGTTCGCCACGAGTGATTTCTGCCAATCGACGGCCAACATCACGCAGTTGATGCCGCTGCCGATGCCGAGCATAGCGACGTGATCGCGCGGTTGAATGAAACCACGTTCGACGGCGAGGGCCGTCGTGATGGGAAGCGCCACGCTGCCGGTGTTGCCGAGCCAAGGGAAAGTGAAGAAGTCGCGCTCGGGCGAGAGCTCGAGCGATTGGAGCATCAATTTGCGATGCGTGCCGCCGACCTGATGGCAAATCGAACGTTGAATGTCGTCGCTGGTCCAACCACTCTCGGCCATGAAGTCGAGATACGTCGCCTTGCCGGTCTCGAGACCACCGGCAAGCAGCTTTTCGGAATCGGTTTGCATCAACAGCGCTGAGCTACCACCTTGGTCCTGAATACCACCTTCGCACAACTGATAGTGTTGCGAGTGCGAACGGACCGAAGCAGCCGTCAAACGATTTTGCGTCCGGCTGATTTTTTTGTGCGTAAGAAGAATGGCAGCGCTGGCCGAACCGATCGTCAGCGAAGCGATCGCCGACTTCACGGTTTCGCGCGTCAGCGACAGATCCGCATTCAGCGCCGCGATGGTGCTTTCGAGCAGATGCCGGCTGTCTTCGGTGCCAACGACCAGGCCGGCCTCGATCTGACCGAGCTCGATCAGATTCGCGATCTGCACCACGCCGCTGAGCAAACCGAGACAAGCGTTCGACACATCGTAGGTCTGACACCGTTCGGGCAATCCCAAGTGATGATGCACTCGGCAAGCTGTCGCCGGCTCGAGATAATCACGGCAAACGCTGGCGTGGATCAGCGCGCCGATTCGTTCCGGATCGATCCCAGCCGTTTCGATGGCTCGGCGACCACTGACGATGCTTTGTTCGCTCGGTCGCATGCCGCGCGGCCACAGCCGGCGCTCACGAATGCCGCTGATCAATTCCAGCCGTCCCTCGGGCAAGCGCAGCCGCTGATAGAGGGGGGCAAGACGGGCTTCGATCTCTTCGCTGGACAGCACTTCGTCGGGCAACGAGTAACCGAAGGCTTCCAGACAAACGTGCTGATAACGCATGACAATCCGCGGCTGAAAAGAAGGGGCTTCCTAGAAGTATCTCCGATTCAACCGGCGGGTAAATGGCTGCGATCACGCGAAAATCGCATTTTCGGGCAGAGTTTACCTGGCGGAAACACAGCGGCGTTCGATTTGACTACGTCACTGGCACCCGGCCGATGCTGTGATAGACAAAACCGTAGCTCCGCAGCGTTTCGGGTTCGTAGAGATTCCGGCCGTCGAAAATAATCGGCAGCCGCATACGGCCCTTCATTTCGTCGAAATCGGGATTCCGGAAGTCGCCCCACTCGGTGTTGATGCAGAGAGCATCGGCCCCTTCGAGTGCGTCGACGGGCGTGTTGGCATAGCGGAGCTTGTCGCCATAAATGGCTTGCACGTTTTTCATCGCTTCAGGATCGTGCACCTGCAGCTGGCAACCCGCCGCGAGCATGTGATCGATCAGCACCAGGGCAGGGGCCTCGCGAATGTCGTCGGTCCGCGGCTTGAAGGCGAGTCCCCACACGGCCAGCGTCAGGCCCGAGAGCTTATCGCCGAATTGCTGCTGCAGCTTATTGATCAGCACGTGCTTCTGCTGATTGTTCACTTCATCGACGGCGTCGAGCATACGCGGTTCGACACCCACCTTGCGCGCCATTTCGGCAAGAGCCCGCACGTCTTTCGGAAAGCAACTGCCGCCGTAACCGACACCGGGAAAGAGAAACTGAAAACCGATCCGCCGATCATGGCCGATGCCGCGGCGAACGTCGTTGATGTCGCCGCCGAGACGCTCACATAGATTGGCCATCTCATTGATGAAGCTGATCTTCGTCGAGAGAAGTGCGTTGGCTACGTACTTCGTCAGCTCGGCACTTTCCGGTGTCATCGATAGGAACGGCTTGTCGGTGCGCAGGTAAGGACCGTACAGTTCGCGCAGCCGTTCTTCGGCATACTGCGAACGCACGCCGACGACAACTCGATCGGGATATTGGAAGTCGTTGAGCGCGGCGCCCTCTTTGAGGAACTCCGGATTGCTGGCGACATCGCAGTCGCGGTGCGTCAGCTTCTTCAGCATCTCGGCGATCGCTTTGTTGGTGCCCACCGGCGCGGTGCTCTTCACGACCACGACGGCATCGGGCCGCAGGTGCTGGGCAAACTTCTCCACAGCCTGCCAGATGTACGACAGGTTGGCTGAGCCATCTTCTGAGCTCGGCGTGCCGACCGCGATGAAGACCAAGTGAGCATTGCGCACCGCCTCGGCAGTGTCGGTGGTGAACCGCAATCGGCCGTTCGCGGCGTTTCGCACCACCAGTTCCGAGAGTCCGGGCTCGTAGATCGGAATCTGCCCCTGTTCGAGGCGTTCGACTTTGGCTTGATCGATGTCGACGCACACCACGTCGTTGCCGCTGTCCGCCAGGCAAGTGCCGGAGACAAGGCCAACGTAACCAGCGCCGATCATGGCAATTTTCATGGGAGGAGCAGGGGGCTAGGGGCTAAGAACTGGGAGCGAGGGGAAAATACACGGATTTCCAAATCGGTGCACGACGTATAATTGAAGAGGCATTACTTCTGCCTTCTTCGTTCTGCCTTCTCTCCGGATCTTACCATGACTGCCATTTTGGGTCCGCACCAGCGGTTGGCGACCGACTCTCGTCGCGAGCAGTTTTTGGCCGCCGTTTTCGATGCTCTCTGGGATGGCTATCGCTCGCGCGTGTCGTACGTGCGGGACTACGAAAAAATGGTAGCCGCCGCGGGAGCGACGTTTTTCAACGATCATATCGCCTTCCGCACGCTCGCGGTGCAGCAGCCGCAGGCCGGCATTGCTAGCGTCTCGCGAGTCTTCGAAGCCCTCGGTTACCGGGCCGCCGGCAGTTACCACTTCGAAGACAAGCAGCTGAGCGCGATTCACTTTCAGCACACCAATCCGCAGTTCCCCAAGCTATTTGTCTCGGAACTAAAAACCTGGGAACTCCCCACGAGCGCCCGACGAATGATCGAGCAAACGTTGGTCAATCACCGGCCCGCGTTTCGCGCAGAGCCACTCGCCACACTCGCCGGGCTCGATTCGAATCCCGCTTTGAACACGACCGAACTGCTCGCCGAAGTCGTGGCTCATTTTCAAACGCTGCCCTGGCAACCACCGCAGAAACATGACGTGCTTGAACTCAACAAGACCAGCCAATACGGCGCGTGGACGCTCGTGCATGGCTATAACGTCAACCACTTCACCTCGCTGGTGAACTCACACGGCGTGCCCCAGCTGAACGATCTCGAAAAGACGATGACCGCCCTCACAGCCGCGGGCGTGCCGATCAAACCCGAGATCGAAGGAGAGCGCGGCAGCAAGCTTCGCCAAAGTGCCACCGAAGCGGTGAAGATCGACGTCAACGTGCGCGACGGCGAACAAGACTCGACCATGCCTTGGTCGTACGCCTATTTCGAACTCGCCGAGCGCAATGAAATCACCGACGCCGCAACTGGCAAGCGAGTTCGCTTTGAAGGTTTCCTCGGACCGCAGGCGACAAACTTGTTTGAGATGACGAAGCTGAAATCGTAGGCCGAGACTGCGCGGGGACGTTCCGCCATCTTCACTTCGTCTTCGCCACAATGTTCGTCAGTTCGTTCAGCGTCCCTCGATTCGTGCTGTGGCCAAACGCATTGGCGATCGAGACATCGCTAATGGCTTCGCTACGCCCGTCGTCCATCTCCGGAAAGGCCTTGGCAAGTTTTACCTCGTCCACTTTGATTTGCCCGATCTTCTCAAACTTCATGCGCGCGAAGTGAGTCTTCGAGCAAGTCCCCGGCCGCTGCAGCCCCCACGGGGTCGCCTGCAGAACTTCGTCGAACCCGGGTTTCTTCTTCAAGGGGAAGTTCGTGGTGAGCAGCAGCGGTTGATAGACAGCGAGGTAATCAAAGATGTGCGTGCTCTTCACAATGCAGGCCGCTCCCCATTGCTCTTGCGGTTCGCTCCACTCAGCAAAGTAGGGATTGATGCAGTTATTGTGGGCAAACAGCGGAATCAAGAACACGTCGCCGGCTTGCACCACGAATGACTCTGGCTTCTTCAGCGTCTTGCGTTTCTTCTCAGCCACGGGCTCAGCCAGCCTCGTCCGCAATTCCTGCAACACTTTACCCCGCTTGCGGAGATCGCCTGGCGACATCTCCAGCTCTTCAAGAATCTTTAAATCCAGGCCGCTGTCGACAATCTCGAACGCTCGTTGAAAGAGCCGCGCGGAGGGAATACCTCGTTTGTGAAACTGATCGGCAGTGACCAGCCAGAATGACGTATAGGAGTCGTCGTCTTCGTCCTCAATGACCTCGCTGTACGTGTCCTCTAGTAGTTTGATGAGCTCATCGGTTCCCAACGGCAGACGGACCACCGACGCGATCGTCGCCTTCAAATCCATAGCGAGATCATTGGCATACAAACCCGCTCCCCAAGCGCCCATGTTGTCCTCCTCGCTGCGACTTGCCGGAGTCACGCCCCGTCGCGTGTTCCGGCCCACTGCTTCACCCGCTACCATACAGCCATTCATTTCAGGATTGAATGGCTGCAAGGGAACAGGAATGCGTCACGAAGCGATCGACTCGAAACTCTTCACCGAAAACCGCGATCGGCTCCGCGCGCTGCTGCCGCCAAAATCGCTGGCCATCGTACAGGCCAACGACGTACTGCCGACGAACGCCGACGGCTCGTTTCTAATTCATCCCAACTCCGACCTCTTCTTCCTCAGCGGCATCGAACAGGAAGAGAGCATCCTGCTGATCTTTCCCGATGCCGATGACGAGAAGCAACGCGAGATCCTGTTTCTGCGCGAGCCCAACGACCATTTGAAAGTGTGGGAGGGGCACAAACACACGAAAGAGCAGGGGACCGAAATCAGCGGCGTGAAGACCATCAAATGGCTGAGCGAATTTCGCGGCATCTTCCATCGGCTGATGGTTGAGGTAGAGCATGTCTATTTGAATACGAACGAACACCGAGCCGCGTCGTTGGCCGTTCCTTCACGCGATGAACGATTCGTGAAATCGACTCGCGATAAATATCCGCTGCACGACTATCGCCGCCTGGCGCCACTGCTGCATCACTTGCGCGTGATCAAGACACCGACCGAAATCGAGCTGCTGAAGAAGGCGGTCGAGATCACCAAGGCCGGCTTTCTGCGCGTGTTGTCATTCACCAAGCCGGGTGTTTACGAAAACGAAGTGGAAGCCGAGTTCGCGCACGAGTTCATTCGTCAGCGCGGAAAGTTTGCGTACAACCCAATCATTGCAGCCGGCAAGAACAGTTGCATTCTGCATTACAACTCCAACGACTTGCCCTGCAACGACGGCGACCTGCTGCTGCTCGACGTCGCCGCGTCGTACGCCAATTACAACGCCGATCTGACACGAACCATTCCGATCAGCGGCCGCTTCACGCCGCGACAGCGCGATGTCTACGACGCCGTGCTCCGCGTCATGCGCGCGAGCATCAAGGGTGCCGTCGTCGGCAAGAAGCACCGCGACTGGACCAAGGAATCGCAGCTGCACATGAATGAAGAATTACTGAAGCTCGGCTTGATCAAGCAGGAAGATATCGACAAGCAAACCGACGACGAGCTCGCCTGCCGCAAGTACTTCATGCACGGCTTGGGCCATCCACTCGGGCTCGACGTGCACGACGTCGGCCATTTGAGCGAAGCCTTTGCGCCGGGTTGGGTGCTGACTGTCGAGCCGGGCATTTACATTCCCGACGAAGGCTTTGGCGTGCGACTCGAAAACGATATCGTCGTCACTGAGAGCGGAC
This sequence comes from Anatilimnocola floriformis, assembly GCF_024256385.1. Lineage (NCBI taxonomy): Bacteria > Pseudomonadati > Planctomycetota > Planctomycetia > Pirellulales > Pirellulaceae > Anatilimnocola > Anatilimnocola floriformis. The sequence goes on along the minus strand of NZ_JAMLFW010000001.1, from coordinate 989,305 downwards.
CGATCGACTTAATGGCAGGCACGCCGGTAGAAGCAGATGAGATCGAGCACTTGATGGCATCGAGACACAACTAAGCAGGGCAGGGCAGGGGAGTGAGTGGGCGATCTGCGAGCGGATCTTTCATTCCGCTTCAGCCTCTCTACCTAATCCTCTCCCCGAGGTACCGAGGCGAGGGAACCAGAATCAAACGAGAATCCAATCATGAAACGATACTTCCTCTTCCTCGCTCTTCTATCCACAACCATCTTCGCCGCCGATGCCCCTGCGCCGATCCCGCCGAAGGACGCACCAGCGGCGATGAAACTCCCTAAGGGTTTCAAAGTCTCGCTCTTCGCCGGCGAACCCGATATCGTGCAACCGATCGCGTTCACCTTCGACGATCGCGGCCGACTGTGGGTGGTCGAATGTTTGTCGTATCCCGAGTGGAACAAGGCAGGGCAGGGGAGTGACCGCGTGACGATCCTGGAGGATCGCGACGGCGACGGTAAGTTCGATGAGAAGAAGGTTTTCTACAACAAGGGCGTGAATCTCTCCGGCATTGAATGGGGCCATGGCGGCGTGTGGCTCACGGCTGTACCGAATCTCATTTTCATTCCCGATCGCGATGGTGATGACCAACCCGACGGCGAACCGGTTGTCATTCTCGACGGTTGGGATCTGGCCGCGAAGCACAACGTCGTCAACGGTCTCGCTTGGGGCCCCGACGGTTACCTCTACGGCCTGAACGGCATTCTCTCGAACAGCAAGGTCGGCAAGCCGGGCTGCAAACCCGAAGACCGCAAGCCAATCAACTGCGGCGTGTGGCGCGTGCATCCGCAAACGCATGAGTTCGAGCCGTTCGCTTACGGCACGACAAATCCGTGGGGCATCGATTGGAACGAACACGGCCAGCTGTTCATCACCAACTGCGTGATCAAGCATCTCTTCCACGTTGTCCCCGGCGGCCACTACGAGCGGATGTTCGGCCAGGATCTCATGCCGCGGTCGTATGGTCTTATTCAAAGTTGTGCGGACCATCTTCACTGGGGCGGCGGTCACTGGACGAACAGCAGGGGAGGGCAGGGGGTCCACAGCGAAGCCGGCGGCGGTCATGCTCACAGCGGCTGCCTGATTTATCAAGGCGAAGGCCTGCCAGAGCAGTTTCGCAACCGCGTCTATGCCTGCAACATTCACGGCGGTCGCGTGAATCAAGATCGCCTCGAACCGCACGGCAGCGGTTACGTCGCCAAGCACGAGCCGGACTTTCTGTTTGCCAATGACAGCTGGTTCCGCGGTCTTGCCGTGAAGCAAGGTCCCGACGGGAGTGTCTACGTCACCGATTGGTGCGACACCGGTGAATGCCATGACTACGTCGACGTCGAGCGCGACAACGGCCGCATCTTCAAAGTGACTCATGGCGAAAAAAAGTCGCCAGCCGTTGATCTGGTGAAGCTCTCGCAACCAGAACTCCTCAAGCTCGTCGGCAGCAACAACGAATGGCTGTCGCGCCATGCTCGGCGGAAGATCCAAGAGCTGGCCTTCACCGAAAAACTCGACGCCGTCGCTGCCCGCGAAACGCTGGTCACGACGTTGGTGACGGGTGAAGCAGAACACGCTCGCCTGCGAGCACTCTGGACACTGCAAGCCGCCAAGATGATCACCGACACCGATCTGCGGGCCGCGCTTCGTGATCCGAGCGAGCATGTCCGCGCGTGGGGAGTAACACTCACCGTCGATTCGATCAAACCGAAGAACGTTCACCTCGATGCACTGTTGCGACTCGCCGCGGAAGATCGCGCGCCGCAAGTTCGGCTGGCGCTCGCCTGTGCGCTGCAGCGGTTATCGCTGAAGGAACGACTCGCGGTCGCGCAGCGGCTGGTCGCGCACGAGGAAGATGCCGAAGATCATCACATTCCGCTGATGATTTGGTACGGCATCGAGCCGCTCGTCGATCAGCAACCAGCCGATGCGGCCAAGTTGCTGACAGACTGCCGCATCCCTCTAGTTCGCCAGCATCTGGTGCGCTGCTACCTCGAGTCTGACCCTGGCGAGAAGAAACTAACGACCGTACTCGACTCGCTCGGCGCCGCCCGCGATGCCGAAGTGCAACTCGATCTCTGCCGCGGCATTCTCCTCGCGCTCGAAGGTCGCCGAAGTGTTCCACCGCCGGCAAACTGGAACGCGATCTTCAAAACACTCAGCGCCAGTCGCAGCTTGGATGTGCAGGACCAAGCCATCGCGCTTGCGGTGAAATTTGACGATGCAAAAATCATCGCCAGGCTGCGCGAGCAACTCGGCAACGTCGGCCAGGATGTGCCGACGCGCGAGCGAGCACTGCAATTGCTTCTCACCAAGCAACCCGCCGATTTGCCGCCGGCGTTGTTTCCGCTTTTGAATGAACCCAAGATGCGAGCCGTCGCGATCAAAGCGCTTGCCGCGTATCAGCACCACGAAACGCCGGCCGCCTTGCTGCATATCTATGACAAACTCTCACCGGAAGAGCGGGCCGATGTCATTCAGACTCTGGCCTCGCGCGTCAGCTACGCCGTTTCGTTGCTGAACGCAGTGGAAGCAAAAACCGTCCCTCGCAGCGACATCTCAGCCGGCATGCTGCGACAGTTGCAAGCGCTCAGCAATCCGCAAGTCGCCAAACAGCTCGATGCGATCTGGGGCACCATTCGTCCTGCCGCCGAAGACAAGAAGGAGCTCGCCGCCAAATACAAAGCGATGCTGACGGCCGACACGCTCGCCAAAGCCGATCTAGGGAAGGGCAGGGGAGTGTTCACGAAAAACTGCGCGAGTTGCCATCGCCTCTTCGGCGAAGGTGGCAAGATGGGCCCCGATCTCACTGGCTCGCAGCGAGCCAATCTCGACTACATCCTCGAGAACGCGCTCGACCCCTCCGCTGTTGTCCCCCGCGAATATCAAGTGACTACGTTCCTCCTCGACAACGGCCGCGTGGTGCAAGGCATCATCCTTCGCGAAACGGCCCAAGCCGTGAACGTGCAAACGCCGAACGAACTCCTCACCATTCCGCTGGCCACCATCGACGAGCGCAAACAGTCGAAGCTCTCGATGATGCCCGAAGGGATTTTTCAACGGCTGAGCGACGAAGAAGTACGCGACCTGGTCGGCTATCTGTCGCGTGGGCAAGGACAGTAGTCGTCTTTTGCGTAGGACCGGACCATTGGTCCGGGCAAGAAGCGGGGTACCGAGCCAAGAGAGTCACTTAACAGTGCCAGCCGGACCATGGTCCGATCTACGGGAAAGGCGGGGCAGGGGAGGGGAACACGTCGCAGATGCCGTCCGGCTGGGCTTTTGCCGTTTGGGGGGGCCAATTACACTAAGGCAAGGTTTAGCCGCAAAACCGGCAAAACCGTTACAATAGCTACAGTCTAGCGTCTGCGAATACGCAGCCCCTCCTTGCAAGCGAGCTCCCCCTTTGACACGCGCCCGCGATTTTCTTGGTCCTTACCGCCTGGTGCGGCTGATTCGCGTCGGCCAGACCTGCCAGATCTGGGAAGCCGCCAAATCGGACGACACCACGCGCTATGCGCTAAAAGTGCCGGTTCCGGAGAAGCGCAAGGACCGTTCGATCATCAACGAACTCAAGCGGGAGCAGGAGGTCGGCGCCGATTGCAAAGGTCACCGCAACATCATTCAGATCCACGAATTCACCACCGAGGGTGAAACGCCGTTTCTGGTGATGGAATATTTCGAGCACCCCAACCTCAAGCTGTGGCTCCGCGGCGGTCCTCAGCAAATTGCCTACTTTGCTCCGAACTTCGTCGAGCAAGGCGCCAACGCACTGTTTCACTTGCACACCAAGGGCTGGGTGCATCGCGACGTAAAGCCCGACAACTTTTTGATCAGCAACGAAGCTCACGTCAAACTGATCGACTTCGCCATCTCCGAAAAGATGAAATCCGGCTTCTCGGCCCTGCTCGGTGGCATGTTTGGCGGCGGCCGAACCGTTGCTGGCACTCGCAGCTACATGTCGCCCGAGCAGATTCGCAAACAAAACCTCGACGCGCGAGCCGATATCTATAGCTTCGGGTGCGTGCTGTTCGAACTGATCAGCGGCAAACCTCCCTACACCGGCGACAACGCCGACGATCTGCTCAACAAGCATTTGAATGCCGCCGTGCCATCAGTGCTGGTATTCAATCAGAACGTCTCGCAAGAATTCAGTGATCTTATTCGACGGATGATGGCGAAACGCAAGGAAGATCGTCCGCCAACCCTGTGGGATTTTTTGAAAGAGTACAAGGCGATGCGGGCGTTCAAGGTTGTGCCCAAACCGCCAACGGTCCCGCCCAAGCTAAGTGATGACCGCAAGGGATTTGTGTAGTGCTGGTGTTGCTACCGCCAGCTGCTGCTGCCATCAGCTGGCTGATTTCTGACTTCGTTTTTGAATGATGAGTGATAGACAATGAGCGATACGACAACCACGGCAGCCAATGGCTCGAGCAACGGCGCAGCGAATGGTTCCACCAATGGCGCCAGCAGCGCCACGCCGGCCGGCCTCGACTTTGAACAACCGATCCTGACGCTCGAGGCGCAACTGCGCTCGCTCGAGCAAACGCCGGCGCGCACTCCCGAGCAAGAAGAAGAACTCCGCCGGGTCCGCCGCGAGGTGAACGATGTCACCCGGCAGATCTACAGCACGCTCACTCCCTGGCAGATTGTCCAAGTGTCGCGCCACAAAGATCGCCCGTACACGGCCGATTATGTGTCGCTCGTTTTCGAAGATTTCGTAGAGCTCCACGGCGACCGCCGCTTTGGCGACGACCGCGCGCTGCTGACCGGTTTCGCCCGGCTCGATCAACACAAAGTGCTCGTCGTCGGCCATCAGAAAGGCCGCACCTACAAAGAACGCAGCGCATGCTACTTCGGCTGCGCCCATCCCGAGGGTTATCGCAAAGCCCTGCTGAAGATGAAGATGGCCGAGAAATACGGCATTCCGATCGTTTGCTTGATCGATACTCCCGGGGCTTATCCGGGCATCGGCGCCGAAGAACGGGGCCAATCGCAAGCCATCGCCGAAAACATGTATGAGATGAGCCGTCTCAACACCCCGATCGTCTGCATCGTGATCGGCGAAGGCGGCAGCGGCGGCGCCCTTGGTATTGGGGTGGGCGATCGAGTAGCAATGCTGCAGTACTCCTATTACTCTGTCATCAGTCCTGAAGGTTGCGCCGGCATTCTCTGGAAGAGCCACCAGTTCGCCGAGAAGGCCGCGACCGCGCTGAAGTTCACGTCGAGCGATCTGCATCGCCTGGGTGTCATCGATCATGTGATCGAGGAACCACTCGGTGGCGCGCATCGCGATCACGTGCAGACCGCAGCCCGAGTGAAACAATATTTGCTCCGTTCGTTACGCGAACTCGCTAGCAAGAACGGCGCACAGCTTACCGATGCACGGTATGATAAATTCCGACGGATGGGCATGTTCTTGGAAGAATCCACTGCTTAATCACTTTGCCAGGCCACTGCATCCTGCGCACGGAAGCGAGGTTGTATGACAATTTTTCAACGACTTTTTGGTCGACGCGCTGATGCGCGCCTCGCCGTACCCGAGCCGGTGTTGCCAGTCAGAATTGCCTGGGGCTATCTGATCAGCATTACATCGATTCATCTGCTCAGCCTCCTTGCTTTCAACCCGTGGTACTTCAGCTGGACCGGCGTTGTCGTCGGCTTTGTTGGCGTTCTCACCTACGGGCTGTTTGGCATCACGCTGGGCTACCATCGGTTGCTCACGCACCAAGGTCTCGTCGTGCCCAAGTGGCTCGAGCGAATCTTCGCCACGTTGGGGGTGCTGTGCCTTGAAGACACCCCGGCCCGTTGGGTCGCCATTCACCGGATGCATCACAAGCATTCTGATGAGCGCGACGATCCCCACACGCCACTGGTCAACTTCTGGTGGTCGCACATCGGCTGGTTGCTGATCGAACATCGCGAGCACAGCACGATCTTCTTCTATGAGAAATATGCTCGCGACATTCTGCGAGACCCCTACTACCTTTGGCTCGAACGCAAGCTGGCCTGGTTCTGGGTCTATGCCGCGCACGTGGTTGCCTATTACCTGGTCGGCTTCGCGGCTGGCTATGTGATGACTCGCGACGTGATGGGCGCTGTGCAGTTTGGTTCCAGCATCGTCGTCTGGGGTGTCTTCGTCCGGACCATCATTGTGTGGAATGGCAGCTGGAGCGTGAACTCGCTGACCCATGTCTTCGGCTATCGCAATTACGACACCAAGGACAAGAGTCGCAACTACTGGCCGGTCGCCATCTGGGCTCACGGCGAGGGTTGGCACAACAACCATCACGCCGATCAGCGGTCGGCCGCCCACGGTCACAAGTGGTGGGAATTCGATGCCACGTACGCCGTGATCAGGATCCTGGTGCGACTCGGTTTGGCCAAGGACGTGGTCTTACCGCGGGCCTGGACCAAGGCCGACGGCGCGAAGGCCGAAGCGGTCGTCGGAGCGACTAGCAGCGCGACCAAAACGGTCATCGACGATGACTTGCCGCAAGGCGATTCGTCGCCGGCCAAAGCAGCCTAAAGATTGCCCGGAGCGTGAGGGCAGGGCGTGTTCAAAACAAGGAGTTTGGACCGCCCAATTCTGAGTCAGAATCAGCGCGATTTTTGGCGCTGATTTTCAGCCCGATTCTCGGTCGCAACAGCGACTGATTTCTGAGCTTCGCAGCAGCTCGAATCGCCAGCGATTTCTGAGGCAAATCGAGCGTGCCGAAATGCTGGAACAACCAGCCGCCAAGCAGGGCCAACGAGGTCCGTTTATCCTATCGTTTTACCCTGTGCCCAACGTCCGATAATGTTTGTTATGTTCGGTTGAGATGGTCGTTTTCCGCTAGAAATACGCATATTCGCGTTTTCGCTGCGGCGGGTTTGGACGTTGCGTTTTGGCCCCTTTTGGCACGGCTGATTCTGGTGCCGCTTTGCCTTCGATCTCTTGCCGATTCGTCGCCGTCGCGTGAAAAAAAACGACGCCGAATTTCGATCGAAAAACCTGCCGTTCTCCCCTGCTCTACCGAACAAAAAAACGAGCTGCGTTTCGGAGGTTCATTTCTGGTTTTTCAGCGTCTGATTTGGCGACCGAATTTGGCGCCAAAAAATCGCGTCCAAAGTTGCTCTAAGCCAGCCTAATTACCCGGCTGTTCGACCGGCTCATTCGGGCTCATTTTTCGAGCTGACCTGGAGGCAAAATACGGTCTCTTGGATCAACCAGAACAGGCAGCGCATGTGGACCTGCAGCCTCTGTTGCTTAGCGTTTCGGTTGCGGTGGTTCCGCCAGTTCCAAGACTCGCGCGAATGGCGATGAACGGTTGGGATCCTGCTCGACGAAGTGGATCTGGGGAACTGGACGCGGCTCGTCACGATCCGAGTTTTCCATCTCCCAAGCCCAATGCTCGTACGGTCCCAGATTGGGGTTGCCTGCTCGCATGTTGGCCTGGCCTGGGACCACACGGTTGCCAAATGGAGGGGCGTACCACCACATAGCCATTCCCGCGAATTGACAAAGACAGACCAGACAAAAGACGGTCACTAGCATCGTCAGGCAACTGCGGACTAAGGTGCTCATGAACCTCATCGCCTGACCTCTTAGTAGTTGCCGTTGTTCAGCGGCCGCTGAGGTTGTGTTGGCTGACGATAGCGGTCGGCCATCTGCGGATCGATGTACGGTTGCTGGCCGTTGTTGTAACCAGGATTCATGGCGGGCTGGTTGTAGCCACCGTTGTTCGGCTGAGTGTTGTAGCCGTTGTTGGGCTGGTTGTTGTAACCGGCCTGGCCACCGTAGTAGCTCCCTTGGTTCGGGTTTTGCCCCTGCATGTTTTCGAACTGTTGCTCCACGGCGTTGATGGCGTTGTTGATCAAACCGGGCAAGCGGTTGTTCTGGTAACCAGGCGGCGGCGCGTAGTAGCCGCTGGTCTGCATGTTTTGTTCCAGGCCGTCGACATACGGCGCCAGCACTTGTCGGAGCTCGCGCGGCATGATGGCGTCGGCTTTGGCGAGGAGCTGCGAGATGTAGTAGCCGCTGCGGCTGTTGATGATGGCCTGGCGACGCGCTTGATCGAGCAAGCTCATCGCAAAGAGCGTGATGATGACGCACAGGATCACGCCCTTGGCGAGGCCGAGGAGCGCGCCGACCTGACGATCGAACTCCTTGAGCTTCATCCGCTCGATGGCTTGGCTGACGAAGTTGAAGCAGAGCCACACGACGAGCGACGTGCCCAGAAAGAGAATGAGCATGGCGACGAAGACATTCCATGGTGGATCGGTCTTGATCGCTTGCGACAGCGGCGTGCGAAAGTTGAGAGCCACGAAGTAGCTGAGGACCATCGAAGCCGTCGAAGCGACTTGCCAGGCAAAGCCTTTCCACGCGCCCCAAGCCACGGCGCCGATCAGCACACCGATCATCACAAAGTCGTAGCCTTGCATCCTTGCACCTCAGTCCGGCAGTGCGTCTTTCGCTCCGCGAAAGCACGCGTCTTCGATTCGGCGAAAAAATTATCGCCGCGAGAGTATAGCGGAGGCCCGCGAGAAACCCGAAGAGCAGTTCCAGCTGATTTGATCTTGGAGTGATTGCATGAACTCGGTAGAGTTCGCGCGCGGCAGGCAAGGGTAGGGCGGTGCGCGCGCTGCTAGCGTAGTCGAGAGGAAATCATGGCGGATTTCAAAACTCACATCACCTTCAGCACCGGACTCGGTGTTGTCTACGGCGTGGCTGGTCATTTCTATTTCAACATGCCGATCGAAACGAGCTTGCTCGGTTTCGGTTTGTGCAGCGTCAGCGGCATGTTGCCCGATCTCGATAGCGACTCGGGAACACCCGTCCGCGAAATGTCGACGTTTGCGGCATCGGTCATTCCGATGCTCATGCTGCCGCGGTTCGAAGCCTTTGCGTGCTGCCACGAGATGATGGTGCTGATGGCGGCGGTCATGTACTGCATCATCCGCTTTGGCGTGGTCGAGGTTTTCAAACGTTACACCGTGCACCGCGGCATGTGGCACAGCATTCCCGCGTGCGTGGTCTGCGGGCTCATCACGTTCTTGATCGTGGCCGACAACCATCTGGAAGTGCGATTCTTCAAAGCGGCCGCCGTGATGCTGGGTTTCTTCTCACACCTGTTTCTCGACGAGGTCTGGAGTCTCAGCGTTCGCTCCGGCCGGCTGAACGTGAAGAAGTCGTCCGGTACGGCGATCAAATTCTTCGGCAAGGATAGCTGGGGCAACTTCAGCGTCTACGGCAAGCTCGTCATCCTGTCGCTCTTCGCCGTCGGCGATCCGATGCTGATGCGATTCTTCGGCCAGGATACCTACTTCGGCAACCAGGTTGTGCAAGGCGTGATTCGCAACACCAACCAGCGCGTGATCCAAGCCGAACAAATCACGGAACGAGCGATCGAAGAAGAAGCGCGACGTCTGGGGCAATCGCATCTCGATGGTGGCAACCCCACGTATAACCAGCCGGGTTACAACAACACACAGCCGCCGCCCGGCTATCAGCAACCGGCGTATCCGCAGCAGGGGTACGGCGATCCGAACAACTATGCCAATCCCGGCTACGCGCCGCAGCAACAGCAACCGGTGTATCCGTATCAGCGGTGAATTGCGGTTATTCTAAGTCGATGGCCAATACATCATTCGGCGGAAACATTTCACAACGAGCGATTGACTACGTCGATAAGATTCGAGACTCCGAGGAAGCGAATATCGTTCTGTCGATATTCGGGGTGTGGTTTGGCCTGACCTACATGGGAAGGTTCGAGCCGATCAAGTCTGAAACTTATTTCGATCACTACATTGCCTATCGATCAGCGGTTGCCGCACTCCAACAAAGCCCCGCAGCAAATGACCTTTGGCATCGCTGCGCCACTGCATGTCACGTGATGAATGTTGAACGAGGCTTTGAGCGCCTGCTTCACGCGACGCCCTCCGAACTTAAGGTGCCCGCTTATCGGTATCTCTGGTTTGTCGTGACAAGTTCCGTCGATTCTCTTGATCCGCAAGATCTCGACTATCACCTGGCAATATTTAACTTTGCATTTCAAGATGGCTGGATCGAACGCATGAAGACCACTGAGATTTATTCTCTCACCGACTCGCTCGTAGATTTTCAGCTCTATACGAATACGAACTATTGGTAACGGACTGTCTGGCAGCAACGTGGCGACCTAAACCCCTGCCCTGCCCTGTCAGTCGGCGAACCTTAGCAGGTCTCGATAGTCATTCAAGACGATCGCAATGGCGCGACTGGCTTCGTAGCCGGCTTCGCTGACCTGGTCGTGGTAGATGCGGTAGAGTGGCCCGCCTTCACCGTCGCGCTCACAGATGAAGTAGGGATCGCCACTCCCCAAGCAACAGCTGCCAACCGGAACGAAGCCATCCTTGCGGACCGCGATGCCCGGATAAACGTCCGTCTCCTCCGACTCGCTACTTTGCTCATCGAGGATCTCGAGAACCGCGCCGACGCCGGACGCATCGCGATCATCGGGGATGGAGAACTCGCGACCAACCAGGCTGTGCTTCTCGATGAACGACTTCCAATAGGGAGGCATGCAAATCTTTCCGAGCTAAAAACGCTTTCGACTATCCAGTAGTAACGTCACAGGTCCATCGTTGACGAGTTCGACGGCCATCGTCGTGCGAAAGCGACCGGTCGCGGTTGGAATGTTCTCGGCGGCGATCGCGGCGACGTAAAGTTTGTAGAGTTCATCGGCGTGCTCGGGCGGCGCCGCGTCGATGAAGCTGGGGCGGCGACCTTTGCGACAATCGCCCAGGAGCGTGAACTGGCTGACGACCAGCACGCTGCCGCCGATGTCGCGGACGCTGAGGTTCATCTTGCCGTCGGGATCGTCGAAGATGCGGAGGCCAATCGTGCGCTCGGCGAGTGTGCGAGCATCTTGTTCGGTGTCGTCGTTTTCCACGCCCAGTAGCACGAGCAGTCCCGCGCCGATTTGGCCGACGATTTCGCCAGCGACGGAAACTTGCGCGCGAGTGACTCGTTGCAGGACGGCTCTCATAGCGACTCCCCTCCCCTGCCCTCTCGTTAGACCACTTCCTCTTTCGTCGGCAAACCCTTCTCGACGCGGATGCGATGGACCTCGGCGAGGATGTCTTGGATCGCTTGAAAATTCTCCGACATGCGGATGGCTTGAATGGTGAACGTCAGCGCGATGAAGGCGAGCGCTGTCATCGCGGCCATGTAGTGCCACATGACCATGCCAGCGCTGCGTTCGGGCTGGGCCTGGTTGATGGGGATCGAAGGATCAGACAGACCGCCGAGGAGCGCGAGGCCGACCATCGCGAGCATGCCCGCGAACGCCCAGGGGAATGTGCGACGCTTGATCGCCGTGCTGCGCAACTGCAACTCATTCGAGAGATCGTAGGTCTCGCCAACTTCTTTGCACCAGCGACTCGTGCCGACGAAGTAGGTCACGGTGATGCTGTTGACGAGAATTACCAGGATGCAGGCGGCCACGCCGAGATAAAAGTGGATGGTCATCCGCTTGCGCGGCGCGACGAGATCTTTTGACGCTTGGGTGTATTCGGCTCGCGCTGTTTGCTTTTGTTCATCGCTCAGCGAATGGTCACGGCCTGCGATCAGGTCTTTGTTGTAGGCTTCGCGATACGTCTTCGCGACGGCGTTGAAATCTCCGATCCACAGACCGGCTGCGAAATTGGCGACGAGGGACAGCCAGGCGAGACAAGCGAGAACGATGAAGATGCGAACCACGGGAGGTAAGGGGCCAGGGGCGAGGGATTCGAGGCTAGGGAGTAGTTTAGGACGAGGAGGCGCGGGACGGGAGGCGGGAGACAAGGGTGCATGAGTGCCATCTTCGTGAATTGCGGCCATTCGCTTATGATCGGCGATCGTCGACACACTCCACTAATGTACTGCTGCCGCCCCAGCCTCTCATTCGCTCAACCATGCTCCCCTCCCCTGCCCCGAATACTTGTGTGCTGGTGCTCGTGCGACATGGCGCTACGGCGGCGAACCTCGCCGTGCCACATGTGTTGCAAGGTTGCGGTTTGGATTTGAGCCTGTGCGAGATCGGCGTGAAGCAAGCCGAGCAAGTGGCGGAGTTTTTGGGTGAGTTGTTTGTCGACCGCCCCTCCCCTGCCCTGTTCAGCAGTCAGTTGAAGCGCGCTGTCGAAACGGCGGAGAAGATTCGGAGTCGCCTTTTACTCCGCCGACCATCAGCCGCTCATGGAGCGAACGGCGACGATGAGGTAACGCAGATCGCCGGGCTGCACGAGGTCGATGTGGGTCGCTGGGAAGGTCGCGACTACGACGACGTTCGCTTCAACGACGTGGAAGCGCATCAGCAGTTCATCGACGATGCGGCAACCTATGGTTATCCCGAGGGTGAGACCATCACCGCTGTTGCCAATCGCGTGCAGCCGATTTTTGAATCCTTGGCGGAGCAGAATTTGGGAAAGACGATCATCGTCGTCGCGCACAATATTTTGCTGCGATCTTATTTCGCGCGGTTGCTCGGCATTCCGCTGCGAGACTATCGCGGTCTGGCGCAAGACAACTGCTGCGTGAATGTGCTCGTGTGGCAAGACGGCGTGATGAATGTGCGGACGATTAATTCGACCTGGCACATCAAGTGAAAGCTTTCAGAGTCGGAGCGAATGGCGAGTTACTTTCCCAAGCCCAGTCGCTGCAGATACACGGCGGTTAGATCTTCGACTTCTTGTTCACCCGGGTTGTAGTCGAAGTCGCGCGGGTCGAGGTTGGCTGCCGTGGCAAGGTTGAAGAGTTCCATGCTCACGACGGGGCGCATGCTGATCGAGGTCCCCTGCCCTCCCCTGCCGTCATCGGCGGCGGCGTAGTACAGCACGCGATAAGGGAAGAGTCCGAAGGCGCGCTCCGAGCGATTGAGCACGAGATCGACCCGCTTGGGCAGCAGCGGCGGCGGGGCATCTTTTTTCTTTTTGCCAGTGACGGTCGTCAGCTCTTTCCAACGTTCTTTTTTCCAAGTGCCGCTCACGGCCCACACGGGCACACGCGTGGGAAGCGAGTTGCCGCCGGGGAGTTCGATTTCTCCTTGGCGAGCTTCGCCAAATTCAAAATCTTGCGACAGCGATTCGAGCAGCGCCGGCAAACCACCAAGCAACAGCCAGGCGTCGTCGGCGGGGGAAGTCACGCCGTGCATATCGGAGTCGCGGTCAGCAGCAAGGTGGCGCTTCGCGACGGCGTTGCGGATGGAGAGTAAGTTGACGCGCGAGACTTTGAAATTCGCCGGCGGCAGATCGCGCCGAATCCAATAGTACTGCTGTCCGCTGATCTGCTGCAGCGCGGCGACGCGTTGGCCGACTTGTAGTTTGAGATCGAAACGGAGCAATTTCTCCGGGCCATCGCCGAGCTGTACGTACTGGCCATTGCCGACGAGATTCTGGCCGGCGACATCAATGCGAAAACGAATCGCGGCTTGAACCGAGGACTCTGTCTGCACGCGCCGGGCGGCTTGCGCGACGAGCGCATTGCCGTCGACGCTCGCAAGAGGCTGGCTGGGCGGATTGCTGGCAACGCGATCCTCGCGATAGTTCAGCGGCGTTTGCGGCAATTGGGCTTGAGGCTGCGGCAACTGAGCTGGATTGAGCGGCGGAGCATACGGCGCCGGCGCGCCTCTCCCCTGCCCTGCCCCGCTAAACGGCACGACCTCGCGATAACCAGGCTGACCATTGCCAGGCGGGCCCGAAACGTTTTGGCCATAGCCCGGCTGGCCGTACCCAGCTTGGGCCAGCGCTCGCGCGAACATTCCCGCGCCGCGGCTGCCGCTGAAATAACCGATGCCGGCGACTGCCAGCATCAGCAACAGGCCACTTAGTAAGCGGGGCAATTTATACGTCATTGGAGAGTCGTGCGGATTTTGCCAAAGATTCGTTCTGTGCCGCGCCGAACAACTACCTAGGGACACGCCGCGTGCGGACGTTGCCTCGGTTTATACGTGCGATTCAGAGAAGGCTCCGAAGATTGGTCGGAGTTTTCTGCACGGATGATAGGCCGAATGCTTCGTCCGGGTCCACGGCAGTGTTTCAGCTGGGAGCACCCAGTTTCGCTGGCAATGGCTTGGGCTAAGCCGTTGCTAGCACTAACGAATCACGGATGAGAACGCCGCCGGGACAGACGAGGACGTCTGCTGCCAGTAGCGAATGTCAGGGGGGACACCATGAAAATCCGTCTGTTGCTTTGCATCATGTCGCTGGCCGTGGCGATCACGGCTACGGGGTGTGTATTCCCCAAGGCGCATAACTTGCCGCCGGCTTCGACATTGCTCGAACCGGGGCCGGGTGTCGGTGGACCAGGGCCAGGCGTGCTGCCTCCCTCGTTGCCGCCGGCGATGATTCCCGTCACCATGCCGACCGTGCAGCTTCTCTTCGCTAAACCCGAGGGGATGCAAGTGCGGTGGGATGTGAGCGGTCAGAATGCCTTCGACTCGACACCTCTCACGGTGCCGGGCCGCCAGAACTTTCCGCAGGACGGCATCTACCGTTTGAAGATCACCAACATCGGTGGTCGCGAAGGTGTGGAACTTTATCCGTCGGTCGAGCTCGCTCCGACCACGCCACGGAGCGAAGCCTTCCTCGCCCACAACGCGATTCCGATTCAGTTCACCGAAGAAGACTTCGATCAAGTCCTCGCCGGCAACTTTGTGACCAAGGTCATCTACCTGCCGGATCCGGAGTTCCAAGAGCTGGCTCTCGCGGGTGTCGAAACCCTCGTCAGCACGCGGCTTGATCCGGGTGTGGATCCCATCGTCGAAGCCGATCGCCGTGGTGCGATCCTCGCCGTGATCCGCGTCGGTAACAAGGACATCGAAATGCCGGGCAGCATCGCTGGTCCGGAATTCGGTTACGGCATGGGTGGTGGCGACATGGGTGCTTATTGCCCGCCGGGCATGGGTGGTTTCCCTGGCAGCTTGCCGCCGAACTATGTCGCTGGCGTGACTGCTCCGCAGTACGGCATGACGACGAGCGGCACGCCGATTGGCTTGCCTGGCCCGCCGCACATTCCGCTGGGTGGTCCGGCTGGTTTGCAAACGCACACCATCAAGAACCACACGCACTACGCGATCCCTGGTCCGACCGAACACTTCAAGATTAACGTTCGCCAGCAACCTGGCTTCAGCTATCCGAAGCCGGTCAATCGGGTGAACATCCGCGAACAGAACATCCACGCTGCTTATCAGTTCGGCCAACCGCACTACGACAAGCACGAACGGATTCCTGGTGGCGGCCCTGGCAGCGGTGCTTACTACAACGACGCCAGCACACCGTACGGTGGTGGCGCCTACTGCCCGCCTGGTGCCACTCCTGGCCAGTAAGTTCTCTTCCTCACTCCCTCGCCCCTGTATTCAGGGGAGAGGGTTGGGGTGAGGGGCTGACACTTAAAAAGACTCAGATCAAAAAAAACAGCCGGAACATCCTTCGCGATGTTCCGGCATTTTTGCGAATCAACACAATCACCTAGCATCGGCTGCTCAACCATGCGAAGTACTTCCACCGTCCTCGCGCTTGTCGCGACGCTGCTGATCTGTAGCCATTCGTTGGCACAGAATCAGCCGCTCAATAACACGCCGCACTTCATGGACAACGGCGATGCGCCGCCCGGGTGGATCGGGCAGATGCAATTGCAACGCGGCGGTCCTCGGCCTGGCTACTATCAGCCGGTGAAAGTCATGGGGCCGAAGGGAAGTTCGGTCGCGCTCGCCGAAGACGGCGGCTTTCCGGTCACCACCAAGAACGTCGCGATGGCCGGTATGCTGATCGGCCAGGTCTATCGCCTGAAAGTGACGGGCATTGAGTTTCATCAGGGTGAAGAAGTCTTCCCCTCGGTGGAAGTCATCGATCGCCTCTATCCACCGCCGGGACAAGCGCCGCGATTTCCCATTCCCGTCGAACTGACGGCCGAAGAACTCGAAATGGCGCTCACCGGGAAATACGTCACGCGCGTCATCTATATCGAAGAGCCGAAGACCGCCCTGCCCCGCCGCGAAGAACCGGCGCAGCGTTACTACGAAGTGGCTCCAGGCGATGATCCGCTGCACGAAGCCGATCGCCTCGGCCGGCCGGTGGCGATTCTCCGCATGGGCTCGCGCACCGCGACGCCGGAAGTGGTCGATGGCAAGTTCGTCTACTTGAATCCGCCGTATGTGAAATACGAAGAACCGCCGCCGCGCGTTCATCGTCGCGACGGCCTCGAGCCGCCAATCGAATGGCATCCGCTGCCGGCCAAGAAAGATGAAGCTCCGAAAAAGAACTACATCATCCCGCGTCTGCCAGCGAATCAAATCCGCGATTAACTCCATTGTCGCCTTTCGCTCCGCGAAAGGCCTCGTCTTCGCGGTCACCACCAAATCAGAGTCAGCGCCCGACAGAGGTCCTCATGAAAACCAACATCCATCGCGCACTCCTGTCGCTCCTCGCGCTGCCGCTGCTGACATTCTGCTCGTGCAAATCCATGCACGTGCCGTTCCGCTCGCTCTTGCCGGCAGGCGAGACGCCGGCCACTGCCGCGTCGAATACGACGGCGAAGTCGGCCCCCTCCCCTGCCCCGGTGACGAGCGCGCCGCTCGCGCCGACCAAAATCCAAGAAGCTGAAATCGCTGTTCGTGGGCCAGCTGCCTACAAACCGCCGCGACTTGTGCAGCCAGTCGGTTACTATCCCGGCGTAAACTCGCCGGCGATGACGTTGCCCGATAACGCTTACACCGGTCAGCCGATAGGTCATCAACCAGGCCACGGCACTGGTTGCCCTTGCTGCGGCGGCAATCGCGAAGCCTTTCGCTTCACGCAGGACGGCACGGCCGTGAATCCCGATCCCTACGGCGGCTGGATGCCCGACGGCATCAAGAAGCCTTGGCCCGCGGATGAATACATTTGCGACGGCGGCGATCTCGACGGCAACGTGCGCGTGAAAGCCAACTGGGACGTTGTCGGTCTCGACCCCGAAGATACCGTCGCTCACTTCGATACGCTCGATGGCAAAACCGAAGTCACTGAAAGCAACAAAGTCTGCATCTACGCTCCGCGGTTCGCTGCCGTGCGGAAAGTGATCAACCCGATTTTGTACGAAGGTCATGAACGGATGGCCGGCGTTGAAAAGCCGACGCGCGTCAATCAGCACCTCGATCTCGGTTTGCCCACGGCAGCCATTCAGCCTGAGAAGGTCGCGTCGGAACTCCATCTCGATCCGGCTTCGACATTCCGCGAACAGACTCGCGGCATCGGTGTCGACAACGTCAATCAAATGGTGCTGGCCCGCCGCGGCACGATGCTGCATGAGAATCTGAAGATGATTCAGCGCGGCGAATACGACGCCCGCGAAAAGGCCGTCCTCGCCGAACGGACGCAAGCTGCTGTGATCTGGCAGAGCAATCAAATGGTTCAAGCGATCATCGACGGCCAAATGGCTCACGAGTCGAAGGGGACCGACAAGCCAGAGATGATCTACACGTACGAACTGCAAGGCAAGCCGCGCCTCCGCATCTGCAAGGTGGCAAGCAACTGCGACGCAGTGCCTGGCGACATCGTCGAGTTCACGCTCCGCTTCGACAACACAGGCGATCAAAAGATCGGCAACGTGACCGTCATCGACCACCTCACGCCCCGCCTCGAATACGTGAAGGAAAGCCAGTCCTCGACTGTGAAAGCCGAATTCAAGATCCAAGAAAACCCCGAGACCTTGGTCCTCCGCTGGGAAATCACCGACCCGCTCGAAGTCGGCCAAGGCGGCATTATTCGCTTCCGCTGCCGGGTGCGGTAAGCAAAGGATGAAGAGAGGAAGAGGTTAGAGGTTAGGGATTGGAAGCTTGAATTTGGAAGTCTTGCTCCCTCGCCCCTGTACTCAGGGGAGAGGGTCGGGGTGAGGGGCCGTCGCGGCGAGTAAATTATCCACTCGCTTGTGATTCTTGAATTTTCTTCAGCGTTCGCCCCTGTGAGTCTTTCCGGCTTTCTCGGCCATTAGATTTACGCGCCAGTACCACGGTTGATGCGTACGAGGGCGAAGTGAAAGTAGTCTCTCGCTCGCTACGGCAGTCCCACGTACCTACAACATTCTACCTGTCTTCCAATCTGCAATCTGCCATCCTCAACACGTAGGACGGACCATTGGTCCGCTCCTGCAAGCGTGAACGAGCCAACCAACTCAACTCGCGCTGTCTGGGCGGACCAGTGGTCCGACCTACGCAGGGGCCTATCAGAAATCGCGGTGCTTGACAGACAGAAGCACATAATATACAATTGAACACTAATAATGTTCGCACCCCTTCGATGGCTTCTCATCGGGAGCCGGTCGCTGCTTCGCGGTCCCCCGACGAAGTTCGCCAGCAAGTAGAAATGCAAAGGGCTGATTCCGTTGTTTGTTGTGACCCATCGGTGATCAAGTGGTGTGCGAATCGTGGTCAGACTATTGTGAAATCGTTGTAATCTGTTGTGAAATGTTGTGATAAACTGCAGACGAATTAACCTAAAGCAATGCGGATAAATGAGTTAACTAGATTTAAAAAACGAAAACAACTGTTGTGAACATCGAGACAACAACTGTAGTTTCCGGCACTGGCTGTTGTGGCCGCTTGCCTGGCAGGCCTACACTGGCGGCGAGTTGTATTTTCCACGAACACCTCTCCGGGTGAGACATGATTCGTTCCTATTTATTGCAAGCAGTTGGCTTGGCTCTAGTGAGTTCGTCGCTGGTCGCTCTCTCGCCAGCCGCCGACAATCCCACCAAGCTCCTCGCCATCGGCACGCCCGCGCCGGATTTTGCGTTGCCCGGCGTCGATGGCAAGACGCACACGCTGGCCGATTTCAAATCGGCGAAGTGGTTGCTGGTGGTGTTCACCTGCAATCACTGCCCTACTGCGCAGGCTTATGAGCAGCGAATTATCGATCTGCACAAGGACTACAAAGACAAAGGCGTGACGCTGGTCGCCATCTCGCCCAACGACGACGCCGCCGTGCGCCTCGACGAGCTGGGCTACACCGATGTCAGCGATTCACTCGCCGATATGAAGTTACGGGCCAAGGAACGCGACTTTCAATTTCCCTATCTCTACGACGGCGAGAAGCAGGATGTGTCGCGAGCCTATGGCGTGCTCGCTACGCCGCAGGTGTTGATCTTTGATGCCGAGCGCAAGCTGCGGTACGTCGGGCGAATCGATGACTCCGATGTGAAGACCGTGACCAGCCACGACACGCGCAACGCGCTCGATGCTCTGCTCGCTGGCAAACCGGTACCGGTTGAGACGACGCGGGTCTTCGGCTGCTCGACCAAATGGTCCGACAAGCGCGAAGAAGCCCGCAAGTGGCTCGAAAAAGCCGAAGCCGAAGAAGTGAAGCTCACCGAACTCGACGAAGCGGCTCTCACCAAACTCGCCAAGAACGACACCGACAAATTACTCGTCGTCAACGTCTGGGCCACTTGGTGCGGCCCGTGCGTCGCTGAGTTGCCCGAGCTGGTCACCATCAATCGCATGTATCGCAAACGCGATTTTCAAATGATCACCATCAGCCTCGACGAGCCCGAGAACAAAGCCGCGGCCCAAAAAGTTCTCACCGAGAAAAAGGTCGCCACGACCAACTACATCTCCGCCGTCGGCAGCAAAGACAAATTCGCCGACCTCCTCGACAAAGAATGGCAAGGCCCGGTGCCCTTCACGCTGCTGATCGCCCCCGGCGGCAAAGTGATTTACCGCAAAGCGGGCCCGCTGGAACCGCTGACGGTGAAACGGGCGGTGGTGGATTACTTGGGGCGGACGTATGCGGGAAGGAAGTGAGACGGAGGCGGGAGGCGAGGGACGAGAGGCGGGAGGAAGAAGTTTTGAGTTCTGAGTTTTGAGTTCTGAGACAGGGATGTGAAGAAGTAGCTTGGAGTCGTGAGTGGAAGTTGAGGGCCTCATGTCGTTTGCAAATTTGAATCGTATCGAAAGTCTCGCCGCAGACTGGGAAAACAGAACCTTCGAGATGTGGTCGCCCCTGATTGCCGAAGAAGCCTCCGAAGTCCTAGCGAATTTTTTGGCAGACGAGCACGATAGAGCCCACTGATAAGGAGTTTGCCCTGCTGTCTCGGAACTAAATACTCAGAACTCAGAACTGCCTCCCTCGCATCCCGTCTCCCGCCTCCCGCCTCCCCTCCCCCGTTTCCCCTTGCAAGAAACGCCCCCAAACCGAGAATACTGTCTTGGCGGTTGTGCCTTATAATTAGCCGCCGGCCTCCCCTTTCGGGGCGGGGGCGATTCGCCCGTTGTTGCCCGCCGCGAGAGGGTTTTTCCCTGTGGATCGACGTTTTGTTACTTTTCTGGTCGTCACCTTCCTGATTTGGACGGCGTTTTTGGCCGGCAAACAAATGTTTGCCCCGCCTAAGCCCATCGCCAAAAATCAGCCCAAAGCCGTCCAGCCAGCCGATGATCCGGCCGAGAAACCCGCCGATCCTGACGCCAAAATTGGCGATCCAGAGAAAACTGCGCCGGAGAAAACGCCCACCGATCCGCCAGCGACCGAGAATCCGAGCGATCCTAAGGTCGCCCCCGCCGATACCGAGCCGCGCCCCGCCATCATTCCACGCCAGCGCGTGATGATCGGTTCGCTCGATCCCAAGAGCCCGTACGGCATGCTCGTCACGCTCGATAGCCAGGGTGCCGCGGTCGAACGGGTCGAACTGACCGACCCCCGCTACAAAGACATCGAAGACCTCGGCGGTTATTGCGGTCATCTCGGCTTTGAAGTGATCGGCCGCAGCACCAAGGACAACGTCATTCAAACCGTCGGCCCGGGCACACCGGCGGCTAGCGCGGTGCCGGTCGATAGCACCAAGCCGGTCGGCTTGAAGCCCGGCGATGTCATTCGCGATGCCAACGGCACGCCGATCGAGCGCGGCGAGCAGTTTGAAAAATGGCTGCACGACAAAACCAAGCCGGGCCAATCCGTCGAAGTGACGGTCGACCGCGTCAACGCCGGCAAAGTGGAGTCGCTGGTTTACAAGCTCTCGCTGATCCGCCGCCCGCTCGAAATGATCCGCCCCGAAACACGGACCACGGTCAACAAATCGCAAGTCACCGACCCACTGTCGTTCCTGCTCTCGCTCGAGACGCTGCAGGGAGTGACGGTGAAGGGCAATCAGGACGAAATTCGCGGCCTGCCGTCGTTCCACGAAAGCAACTGGGAACTCGGCGAACAAAGCGAGAGCAGCGTCGTCTTTACCAAGACACTGACGGCAGACGACCTGAAAAAGATCGGCCGCACCGGTTCGCTGAAAGTGACCAAGCGTTATTCCGTGCCGCAAGCAGCTGAAGGCACGAAGACGCCGGCGCAGAAGTATCACCTCGACCTTGCGGTCGGCGTGGAAAACACCGGCGACGAGCAACTCGCCGTGGCCTATCGCCTCGACGGACCAAACGGCATTCCGCTCGAAGGTTGGTGGTACAGCACGAAGATGCACCGCGACATGTTCAAGGGCGCTGGTGCCCGCGACGTGCTCTTTCAGCTCGGCAAGCAACCACATCACCTCGTCGGCACGCCGTTGATTTACGATCACGCCAAGAAAGCGATCAAAGGCAAAACGTCGATCGAGTATCCGCTGATCGATCAAGCCAACACCGAGCCGATGACCTTCACCGGCGTCGATGCACAGTTCTTCGCGGCCATGATCATTCCCAAGGGAACCGGTGAAGCGCCCAGCGACAAGCCGATCCATTTTGCTCGTGCTGCCGCACTGCCGATGCACAATGTCGAGCAACTCACCAAGACGCGGATCCGCACCACGAACACCAGCGTCCGGCTCGTGACAGCGCGCGAAAGCGTCGATGCCGGCCAATCGCTCAAACATCACTATCAGGTTTTTCTCGGGCCGAAAGATCCAGAGATTCTCAAGCCCTACGGCCTCGAGTCGATCATCGAGTACGGCTGGCAATACGCCGCCTATCCCGCCAAGATGCTCGCCGGTCTGTTGCATTGGCTGTATGCCATCACCGGCAACTACGGCGTGTCGATTGTGCTGCTGACGGTTCTCGTGCGAACCTGCATGTTGCCATTCAGCATCCGCCAGGCTCGCTCTGCCAAGCTGATGCAAGAGATTTCAGCAAAGCTCAAGCCAGAGCTCAACGCTCTGAAGGAAAAATACAAAGACGATCCCCTCAAGCAACATCAAGCCACCAGCGAGCTGATGAAGAAGCACGGCATGCCGAACCCCATGGCGGGTTGCTTGCTGGTCTTCTTTCAGCTGCCAGTGTTCGTCGGTTTGTATCGCTGCTTGAGCGTCGATATCAACCTCCGCGATGCGAACCTCTTCTCGACGTGGGAGTGGGCTTCGAACCTCGCCGGCCCTGACAAGTTGTTCTATTGGCAGAACAGCATGCCGTCGTTCATCGCCGATCCTGCCGATGGTTGGCTGGGACCGTTCTTCAACGTCTTCCCGCTGATCACCATCGCGCTCTTCATTCTGCAGCAAAAGCTCTTCACGCCGCCACCGACCGATGAGCAGCAAGAAATGCAGCAGCAAATGATGTTCATGATGAGCCTTATGATGGGCGTCTTCTTCTACAAGGTGCCCGCCGGCCTCTGCTTGTACTTCATCACGTCGAGCCTGTGGAGCGTCGCCGAACGGACCTTGCTGCCGAAGTCGAAGCCTGTCGATCCGAACACGATTGACAGTAAGGTCGTGGCCGAGAACAAAGAGAAAATGTCCGCTCGCACCGCGCGGCGCGAAAAGAAGAAGCGCTAAGCAATGTCGCTGGCCATCGACGACACGATCGTCGCCCTCGCGTCGGCTGCCGGCGGCAGCTACGAAGGGATCATTCGTGTCAGTGGGCCGGCGGTTGTCGAAGTCTTGAAAAAGATCTTCGACGGCGAGACTGGTTCAGGCGATTTGCAATCCAAACGCCCGCTCGTTTTGAACGGTCGCTTGCGTCTCGCGAGCGACACGCGAGCTCAGGAAGTTCACCTTCCAGCGCTGGTCTATCTTTGGCCGACCTCGCGCAGTTACACGCGGCAACCACTGGCGGAAATCTATCTTCCCGGTTCGCCGCCGCTGCTCGATTTGGCGATTCGCTCCCTGTGCAAATGCGGTGCAAGATTGGCCGGGCCGGGGGAATTCACGTTGCGGGCGTTTCTGGCCGGGCGACTCGATCTAACGCAGGCCGAAGCAGTTCTGGGGGTGATCGATGCGCAAGACGCCGCGTCGCTGCAGTCGGCGCTCACGCAGCTCTCGGGCGGTTTGTCGCATCCGCTAGCCAGCTTGCGGAATCAGTTGCTCGATCTTCTCGCCCATCTCGAGGCAGGGCTCGACTTCGTTGACGAAGACATTGAGTTCATCAGCCGAGCCGAACTACAGCAGCAAGTAACCGCCGCGGCGACGAAAGTGCAATCGATCGCCGATCAGTTGAACTCGCGCAGCGAAACCAGCACGTCAGCACCGCGAGTTGTTCTTTACGGCGAACCTAACGCGGGAAAGAGCAGTCTCTTGAATGCCCTCGCCGGAACGGCTGCCGCGATTGTTTCGCCCGTTGCCGGCACCACGCGTGACTATCTGGTGCGACTCGTGACCATCGACAATCAACAGCTGCAACTGATCGACACGGCCGGCGTGGAAGAAGTTTCGAGTACCAACGCGATCGCTGCCGATGCGCAGTCACTTGGTCAATCGCAACACCAACAAGCTGACCTGCAACTCCTCTGCATTGATTCCTCGCAGCCGATGTCGCCGTGGTCGCACGCCGAGCTGCAACGAAATTCGCTGACTCCCCGACTCATCATCGGAACAAAGTTCGATCAAACGGGCGGCCATTCATTTGACCTCCCCTCCCCTGCCCTGCTCACCAGCGTTGTCACCGGCCATGGTCTCGACGAACTCCGCGGCGCAATCATCACTGCCTTGCGCAAGTCGACTGGCGAAATCCCCGTCGTCGCCACGACAGCCTTGCGTTGCACAGCCAGCCTACAAGCCGCCGCCACCGCTCTCGCCTCGGCCGCCGATCTGACGACCAATGGTGCCAGCGACGAATGGATTGCCGCTGAACTTCGCCTCGCCCTCGACGAGCTCGGCCAGGTGATCGGCGCGGTCTACACCGATGATATTCTCGATCGAGTGTTCAGCCGCTTTTGCATTGGGAAATAGGCATTTGGAAGTAATTGCCGCGGCGGCGCATTAGAATAAGGTGACCTGCCCAGGATTCCCCGCTCTCACAGGTCTCATGCGCGATGAAGTTTCTCTCCTTCTCACTGCTACTCCTCTGCGCTTCCCCTGCCCTGGCCGCCGAGATCGATTTCGCCCACGAGGTCGCGCCGCTGCTCAAGCAGCACTGCGGCAAGTGCCACCTCGGTGAGCAGAAAAAAGGGGGGCTGTCGCTGAACACCCGCGAAGCTCTGTTCGTCGGCGGCGACTCCGGCAAAGTAGTCTCGCCCGGCAAGTCGGCGGCTAGCGATCTCATCGAACGCTTGAAATCGACTGACAAAGAATTGCGCATGCCACCCGAGGGACCGCGCGTGCCAGCCGAGCAAATCGCGAAGCTCGCGCGCTGGATCGACGAAGGGGCAAGGTGGGAAGAAGGCTTTCAATTCGCCAAGAGCAGTTACGAACCACCGCTGAAACCGCGCTCCCCTGCCCTGCCCTCTCCGCGCAACGGTCGCGAGAATCCGGTCGATCGCATTCTGGATGAGTATCTCGCGCAGAAAAAGCTCGCCACGCCGGCAGCCGTTGATGATGCCACCTTCGCCCGCCGCGCGTCGCTCGATCTCATCGGTCTGCTGCCGACGGTCGAAGAACTCGACTCGCTGTTGAACGACAAGAGCAGCGACAAGCGGCAGCGCTACGTCGAAAAGCTCCTCGCCCGCGATGTTGACTACGCCGAACACTGGCTGACGTTTTGGAATGATCTGCTGCGGAACGATTACAGTGGCACCGGTTTCATCACTGGTGGTCGCAAGCAGATTTCAAAATGGTTGTATCAATCGCTAGCGACGAACAAGCCTTATGACGTGATGGCCCGCGAGTTGATCTCGCCGCCGAATCAAGACAGCGCGGGTTTCATCGACGGCATTCTGTGGCGCGGCGATGTGAGCGCAGGGCAAACCGTCGAAATTCAGTTTGCGCAGAGTGTTGGTCAGGCGCTGCTAGGCATCAATCTGAAGTGTGCGTCGTGCCACGATAGTTTCATCGATCGCTGGACGCTGCAAGAGTCGTACGGCCTGGCAGCGATCTACTCCAAGCGGCCTCTCGAGATCCATCGCTGCGACAAGCCGATCAATCAGCAAGCCGCGGCGTCGTGGCTCTTTCCTGAACTCGGCCAAGTCGACGCCAAGGCCGCTCAGCCGGAGCGATTGAAGCAACTCGCCGCGCTCGTCACGCATCGCGACAACGGCCGCTTCACGCGAACGATTGTCAACCGGCTGTGGCATCGCACCATGGGCCGCGGCATCGTTCATCCGCCCGATGCAATGCAAACCGAGCCGTGGAACGCCGACCTGCTCGACTTCCTCGCCGAAGATTTTGCTCAGCATGGCTTCGATCTGAAACGCACTCTGTCGCTCATCACGACTTCGGCCGCTTATCAGAGCCAGATGGAAGTCGTCGACAAGAACACCGATGACGCGGGCTATACCTATCGCGGCCCGCGTGCTCGGCGACTGACGGCGGAACAGTTCATCGATGCCGTTTGGCAACTGACCGACACCGCGCCGGGCAAGTTCGACGCGCCGGTGATTCGCGCCGGCTCTTCGTCAGCAAAATCTCCCGCGACTGGACCGAAAGAACTCACCGGCAAGTGGATCTGGTCGAGTGCCGATTCGTCAAATGCTGCCGCCGGTGAAACGGTTGTCGTGCGGAAGAAATTCGATCTAAAAGCCACGCCGGTCCAAGCCATCGCTGCGATTACTTGCGACAACAGCTACTCGCTCTACGCCAACGGCCAGAAGTTGCAGTCTGGTGAAAATTGGGAAGCCCCCGACGCGGTCATTCTCACAGGCAAGTTGAAGGCCGGCGAAAATGAAATCGTAATCGTCGCCAAGAACGGCGGCAGCGGTCCGAACCCGGCTGGCCTCTTCTGCGAGATTGTTGCCTGGCAGGCGGACAAGAGCGCGACCACGATCGCCACAGACGAATCGTGGCAATGGACCAAGACTCTGCCCGACGGCAAAGGCAAATTCAAAACCGAACCCACCGATTGGCAAGCAGCCGCCGCAGTCAAAGGCGCCGCCGTGTGGCAAGGTGTGCATCCGCAGTTGCTGGCGGCACTCAGTGCCGGCGGGCAATCGGTGGGGCTGAAAGTGCGGGCCTCGCTCGTGAAGAGCGACTTCCTGATGCGGGCTCTCGGCCGGCCGAATCGCGATCAAATCGTGACGGTGCGTCCCGATAGCCTGACCACGCTCGAAGCGATTGATCTCGCCAACGGTCAGTCACTCGCTGATAGCTTACAGCGCGGCAGTGTGAAACTGGCGGCTCGCGGGTGGACTCCCGATACATTTTCGCAATGGTTATTCCGCAGCACTCTCGCGCGCGAGCCTTCGCCGGCGGAACTGGCTACGATGAAAGAAGAACTGGGAGCAAAGATCACACCCCAAGGGATTGAAGATGCGTTGTGGAGCGTGTTGATGTTGCCGGAGTTTCAGTTGGTACGGTAGGACAGTACGAAGAGAACCCTCTCCCTGGAGTACCGAGGAGAGGGCACAGGAACAAACAAATGCAAAACGAACAACTCGAACGCCGGCGTTTCCTTCAGTCCCTCGCTGCGATGTCTACCGCTGCCATGCTCAGCGGTGAACCGCGCCGGTTGTGGGCTGACGAAAAGAAAATCGTGCAGCCGAAGGCCACGGCCGATTCTGTCATCCTGCTGTGGATGGGTGGCGGCATGGCGGCGCCGGATACGTTTGATCCGAAGAAGTACGTCGCGTTCGAGCCGGGCGTGAAGGTTGCCGATATCGAGAGCACCTTTCCAGCCATCGACACAGTCGTCGACAACATCAAGATCACGCAGGGCCTGGAGAACATCGCTCGGGTGATGGATCGCGGCACACTCGTGCGTTCGCATGTGCTGCCTGACCTCGGCCACATTCTGCATTCGCGGCATCAATATCATTGGCACACCGGTTACGTGCCGCCGCAGACGGTCGCTTGCCCTCATATCGGCGCGTGGATCGCCAAGGTCCTGGGCCCGAAGAATCCGGTCATCCCCGCCTTCATCAACATCGGCCAGCGTCTTGAAGGGGTCGGCGAGCAGGAAGAGCTGAAAGCCTTCACCACGGCAGGGTTCTTCGGTAGCGAATTCGGCCCGATGAACTTGCCGCATCCCGAAGACGCCGCGCAATCGGTGCGGCCGCCGAAAGGAATGGCCGGCGATCGGTTTGAAAGTCGCAATCGACTGCTGCAAAAATTGATCAAGGAATCGCCGCGAAAGGATTTCGTTTCCGATTATCAGCAGCAGTCGATGCTTCGTTCGCTCGACAACGCTCATCGTCTGCTCAGCGCGAAAGAGCGTTCGGCGTTTGATATTTCGCTCGAGCCAAAAGAGAGTTACGAGAAGTACGACACGGGCCGATTTGGCCGTGGCTGTTTGCTCGCTCGGCGGCTTGTGGAATCCGGCGCGCGGTTCGTTGAAGTCACGACCGAGTACGTGCCATTTCTCAATTGGGATACGCACGCGAATGGTCACACGACGCTGCGCGACATGAAGAAGCAGATCGATCTACCAATCGCGCAGCTGATTCTCGATCTGGAGTCGCGCGGTTTGCTCGACCGCACTCTGGTGATTCTCGCCAGTGAGTTCAGCCGCGACATGCTCATGGAAGGCCGCCCCGGCAGCAACGCCGGTGACCAAGCCACCGAAAAAGTCGACGTGATGAAAGAGCTGAAGCACTACGGCCAGCATCGGCACTTCACCGGCGGCTCGTGCGTCATGCTGTGGGGCGGCGGCGTGCGGAAAGGGCAACTCTACGGTGAGACCGCGAAGGCTCGACCGTTCCTCGCGACCAAAGATCCGCTCAGCGTGATGGACCTCCACGCCACGATCTTCAACGCGATGGGCATCAGCCCTGCGACAGCATTCGACGTTGAAAATCGACCGTTCTATGCGACGGAAGACGGCAAGGGGAAAGCACGTACGGAGCTTTTCGTAGGATAGGCTTCCAGCCTGTCCGTCATCTTATTTCGGGAGCAAGCATGGACAGGCTGGAAGCCTATCCTGCGTAAGCAGATGAATAACGGTATTTCTCCGGGGCGGCGGCGAGTCCTGCACGAACGGGGTTGTGCAAGATATACGCGATCACGCGTTCCAATTCGTCGTCATCGCGAATCCAATGGTCGTAGGACTCCTGCTGCCAGAATTGTCCTTCGAGTTCAAGAGCCTTGTTGCATTCATTGGCCGTAAAGCTCTTCAAGCTGTGCATGATCACTTCACACGGCGACTTTCCTTGGGGAACGGTTGCGCTAAATTCAGGCAAAGGCTGAAAGAGCCAGTGCACGTGGCTGGGCATCACGACCCACGCGATCGATAGGTATCGCACGTCAGCGAAATGAGAGAGCGAATCCATCACAATTTTGGCGATGTCTGCTTGCTCAAAATGACGGACGGCTGGCTGGAAGTCGAGCATTTCATCCATTCGCGCAAACCAAAGTTTATGTAGCCTGCGTTCCCATTCGGCCAGCGAGATTCCTTGCGGCTTAGGTCTTAACTTTAAGTGATCGCCGTACTTGACCAACTCACGCATGCCATTTGCCGGAATGCTGCCATCAAGACAGAAGGTAATGAAGTAAGGGGCATCCTCAACGTCCCAATGAGGCAGATGCCGGCGACGAAAGAAACCGTTCATGGCGACTTCTCACAGGAGAAAATGGTTGGTAGCAGTATGCGAAACCATGCGAGATAGAACAATCACTTTTGACGGACAGGCTGGAAGCCTATCCTACTTGAGCCGCAAAATCGTTAGAGTTTCACAGCCAGAACGCCGATGAACGGAGAGAACTCCATTCCCCCGGCCTTCTTGGTAAATCGCCTTCATGTGGTGCTCGCGCTGCCAGCAAGATGTTCCTGCCGTACCGGGCGATCGGCCCGCGATGCTGCAGTGCGTTCGCTGTCAGCATGTGCTGGCGCGCGGCGAAGAGCCAAAGCCCGAACCAGCGGAACCCACCGCACCGGCCGATAGCGAATTGCTGGAGGCGTTGAAATCGCAGCCGGTTGCCACTCAGCTGCCGCCCATGCCGCAGGAAGACTGGCAACTCGAAGCCGAACTGCGGTATGTCGAACGACTCGCGGCGGCCTGGCGAGAAGCGCCACCTCTGAAAGATTCGTTCGCGCTGTCAGCTGGTGAGGAATCGCACGAAGTCACCGCGAACGACCGAGTTCGTGAAACGCCAAGCACTGAGCAGATCGCCAATAAACCGCGCTTCGCCGGACTGGCTTGGGCGTCGTTGTCGCTGGGTGTGATGGCGTTTGTCTGCGGCGGTGTTCTCTTAGGCTGGTCCGCACTCGCCGGTCGCCAGGATCTGTGGTCGCTCGGTTTGCCGCTCACTCTCGCGGGCCAGGCCGGCTTGATCGTCGGTCTCGTACTGCAACTCGAAACGCTCTGGCAAACCAACCGAGCCACTTCGCAAACGCTGCAAAACCTCGACGGCGAAATCCACGAGCTCCGGCATTCCACAACGCTCCTCACCAACAGCCGCAGCAACCCGGCGCAGTCTTTCTATCTGCACCTCGCCGAAGGAGCCAGTCCGAATCTGCTCCTCGCCGATCTCAAGGGGCAACTTGATTTGCTCAGCGAGCAAATGAGTAAACGGCGGTGATAAGATAGTTCCTGCAATGAACTCTTTGCAGGGACCATCTCCATGTCAACGTTGCTTCGTTTCGTCTTCTGTGTTGCGCTCGTTTGCTGCAGCACAATCACTTCCATCGCCGAAGAGCCCAAACCAGCGACGGTGAAGATCACCCTCGTTGGCGATTCGACGGTCACCGACAAAGCAGGCTGGGGCGCGGCGTTCATAAAACTCGTCGGCCCGAATGCGGAGTGCGTGAACCATGCGAAGGGCGGCGCGAGTTCGAAGAGTTATTACGACAGCGGATTGTGGAAGCGTGCACTCGCTGCGAAGCCGACGTACGTGCTGATTCAGTTCGGCCACAACGATCAGCCTGGCAAAGGGCCGGAGCGCGAAACCGATCCGGCCAACACGTATCGCGATCAACTGAAGAAGTACATCAGCGAAGCCCGTGCTGCCGGCGCTAAACCGATCTTGGTCACTTCGCTGGTGCGCAGAATCTTCACTGCCGACGGCAAGATCAACTCCAGTCTTACTCCGTACGCCGAAGCTGTGAAAGCCGTTGCCGCCGAAACGAAAACGCCCGTCATTGATCTGCACGAACGCAGTAAGGAGCTCGCGGAGAAACTGGGCGTCGAGAAATCGCAACGGTTTGGCCCTCCGCATCCAACGCAGGCCGGTAAGTTCGACGGCACGCACTTGAACGACGAAGGCGCCGCAGCCATCGCGCCGCTGGTTGTCGCCGAGTTGCTTAAAGCCGAGCCAGAACTGCAGCCTTACTTTCCGACCAAGCCCTAGCCTGCCGCAGGTCCTGCCATGTCCGAAGCGGAAGCCGAACATCTACTCGAACTGATTGAAGACGGCATCGCCGAGCACGGTGGTGATCTTGGCGGCTGGACGCGGCGCGACGGCGACACGCTGCAGTTGTTCGATGGCCGGGTGACGCTGCGCGCGAGCATTACCGAGAACGAAGCCGGTTCGAACGCGCAGCCCGGATTTGTGCATGCCCATGTGCTGACCACACTGCATGAGCACGACGATGAAGTGCTCGACGCTTGTCTGTTCGGTTTGGGAAACAACCGCGACGAGGGCTTGCAGCAGGCCGCGGTGATTTGGATGACCAGCGTCGCCGGGCCGATCCGTTCGTTTCTTGACAACAGGCCCGTCTGCATGAGTTGTCAGGCCGGCGTGATGGGCGGCGATCAATCGCAAGGATATTCCGAGGGGGACTACGGCTTGCCGGGATTGCGAGCTTTTGTCGGGCCGGCGATTGTCCGCGGCTTTGACGACAGTTGTTTCATGGCGGCGCTCAACGATCACAAGCCGTGGTTTCGTTATGCGGCTGAATCGGCGGCACCGCGACATGTCCACCTTGTGAAAGTGATCATCCTGCATGAGCCAGGGCAAGGCTGGCGTCGCGAAATGGAGGTCGATGGCCACGACGTTTCGTACAGCGATTCCAACTGGCCGGCGGGAATCGCGCCTCCGGATGTTGGCTACATCACGCGGTTCGCTGTATTTGAATTTCCCCGCAACTCGCGCGAGATCGCGCGCAGGAAAGAACTCGAGCGGACGATCCTGCACTTCGCCGCAAACTATGGGAAGTATGACCAAGTCGACGAAATGATAGTCGCCCTGGAACAAGCCGGCTTTGATCCTGATCTGTTACACGAGGTCGAATCATTTTCCACCATCGCCTTCGGTCGCGCGCTGTTCGGACCGTTGGGTGCAGCCTATCCCGCAACCGTGATCCGTGCTCGCCGTGATGGCCGCGTGGAGACCGATGTGCCGTTGATGACGATCCCGGCTTACACTCGAGCGCGGGCTCTCATTCCGCAGATTGGTAGCGCGATGCCGCTCGAAGATTTTCAAGCCTTGGCGCTCTACAACGCAGAATCGCATGCGCTGGCGCAGGTGCTGGAAAAAGAAGGAGATCAGGTCGACCTAAGTCGGTTGCAGTTATTCCCACTGATCATTCCAGACCGCGAGACCGGCCAGCAGACGATGGACGCTGCGTGGGAAGTCCTCAATAAGATGATCGAAGAGTCTCGTGCGGCGCGTAAACCAAAAAAGCCGTGGTGGAAGTTCTGGTAAGAACTACGACTTGGTCACGGCTTGTTGCACGCTAATGGGATGATGCGACTTGAACATCACCACCACGCCGCCCGCCGCGTAGTCGACGGTTTGGCGGTTTTGGATTTCTTCGGCCGTGATATGAAAATCAACCGGCCGGCAGTCCCTCTTCGCGGCAGCGCCCGCATGGCGAGCGCGAACAACGGCAGTTTGCGACAGAACAGCAGCGTTAGGCGACTTCATGACGACCCTCCGGGGTCAAGTCGTTCAGTAGCGGCCAACCGCCATACACCGGCGGAAAACGGGCTTCGCGATCGAGGTGCCAGTCTTCCGGCAGCTCGTCGTTGAGGAAGCCGTCCTCGGCTTCGTCGTCTTTTCCTTCGAAATCCCAAGTCTCGTCTTCGTGCTCGAGCTGACCCATCAGCTGGGCGATGTAGGGATCGGCCCAGGGAAGGAGCTCATTAGCCGTATAGTTGTCGCCGTCGACCGGGGTTTCGATCAGCTGCACGTGAAATTGCTTCGGCATGTGAACTCTCCTCTTCTCTGTTTCCTTGGTTGCCCATCGCTGTTCGAGGAAAGTCGTCGCCAGCATATTTGCTAGCCTCGATCATTCCTCGGCGGTGAGCTGACGTCTTTGCAATATTTGGGCCAAAGTCCTTTGGGAATTGCCGTAACTCTTCACAGCCCAGCGAGTAAGTCGCTTTTCAGCGGCTTTTCTTGAGGGGCCAACTTCTGGAATGATACGCAGGTTGGGCGGACTCATCCGTCCAAATCGCGCCAACAAGCACTCTGGTTGAAAAGGATACAAACGGAACAAACAGGTTCAGCAAAATGCTACTTCTGCGGGCTTACGCAGCTTGCCCAAAGCATTTCGCAAAAAAGCTGTAAGACCGCCGATTGTCGCCGGTATTTCCTGATGTCCCGATTCTGCTCGCCCGAGCAGCCTGCAATCAAACCTAGTTCACAATCTCCGCCCTATCGTCACAACTGGCGACAGATTGGCGGGTTGCGGACACCTGGCGGCTGCGGAACATTGACTGCTGTACGTGTGTACTTAGAATGCAACAGGCGGCTGCTTCACCCCTTACGCCAAAGGCCCTCACATGTCGGAACGTTGGTTGGTTGCCTTGCCCGTTTTTAACGAGGTGAAACACGTCGATGGGGTCCTCGATGAAGTGCTGAAGTACTGTAAAGAGGTACTCGTCGTCGACGATGGTTCGAGCGACGGCACTGCCGAGGTCCTCGCCCGCCGCAAAGATGTCCGCGTCCTGACCCATCCGCAAAACCGGGGTTACGGCGGCGGCTTGATCTCGGCATTCAATTACGCCCGCGTTCATCACTTCGACAAGCTGGTGACCATCGATTGCGATGGCCAGCACGAGCCGAAGCGGATTCCGCTCTTCTTCGAGCAGTGTACGCCCGACATCGACATCGTCTCGGGCAGCCGTTACCTGCGGCAGTTTTCGGGCGACAGCCTGCCGCCGGAAACCCGCCGCCGGATTAATGAAACGATTACCGCTGAAGTGAATCAACGGCTCGGTCTGGAACTGACCGACGCTTTCTGCGGCTTCAAGTGCTACCGCGTGAGCGCCCTGAAGAAACTAGCCATCACCGAAACCGGCTACTCGATGCCGCTCGAGTTTTGGGTGCAAGCGGCCTACGCTCGACTGCGGATCAAAGAGATGCCGGTGCCGCTGATCTATCTCGACGAAAAACGCTCGTTCGGCGGCAACCTCGACGACGGCGACGTGCGGCTGCAGTATTACCACCTGACCATGAACCGCGCCATCGCCGCTGCCGAAGCACTGGAACTGGCCCGCGATCAGATGCTGTCGGGTGAGTGCTTGATGTAGTCTGCTTCTTCTGCAGATCTTGCTTCAGCGAGATGACAACTCCCTCGCCCCGGTACTCTCCGAGTAGCAACACCGGGGAGAGGGTTGGGGTGAGGGGCCAACCCCGCAAAATGACTCAGCCATCGAATCCGCTTCCCGCCGAAGTCCCCATCCGCCGCCATCACATCCGCGCACCGCGCGGCGATGGCGAAACTCTAATCACGCCACCGCTGGCCAGCGCCCACCCAACGCTTGAAGCCAACCGCAACCGCCGCGGGGCTGCCTACAACTTCACTCGTTACGAATTCCTCAAAGCGGCCAACGAATATTCGCGAAGCTACCGCGATTTCTCCCCGAGCTCGCTCGACTTTTCCAGTGAGACTCCGATCGTCTTGGCAGGCCATCAGCCAGAGCTGTTTCACCCAGGTGTCTGGTTGAAGAACTTTGTGCTGGACCGCTGCCGAGAGATTCCTAATCAAACCGAGCACCAAGCTACCACTATCAACTTGGTAATCGACAACGACGTTGCGCTCCATACGTCGATTCGTATTCCCACCGGAGATTTGCATCGGCCACTCACCGAAGAATTAGCCATTGATGCGCCGGCGCCAGCAATTCCCTTCGAAGAACGACAAATCGCTTCGCCGGATGTGCTGAACTCTTTCGACAGTCGCCTGCGCAAGGCATTCGACTCCCGCAAATGGTTTCAGCGCGATACCTCGCTCCTGGTTGAGAAGCTTTGGCACAACCACGAGGCAGAGAAGATCCTCCACAAGTCGCTGCCGCTGGGATTGCTGCTGGCTCAAACCCGGCATCGTCTCGAAGCAGAGCTCGGGCTGCAGACGCTGGAGTTGCCACTCAGTCATGTTGCTCAGACCGAAAGCTTTCGCAAGTTCGCCCTCGATATCTTTTCGCAGCTGCCTCACTTTCAGGAAATCTACAACCGCTCGCTCGCCGAGTATCGCGCGGTCAATAAAATCCGGAGTGCTAGCCATCCCGTACCCGAACTAGTTGCCGAAGGAGATTGGCTCGAGGCGCCATTTTGGATCTGGACGAAAGAGGGTCCGTTTCGCAGACGTCTGTTCGTGCGCAACGTCTTCGTAGCGAGTGGCGACCTCTTTTTGCAGTTCACGGATCGGGCTGCGACGAATTTCGATTTGCACTGCAGCTTGTACGATCCAGAAACACTGGTCGAGCAACTGCAAGACTTGGAATCTCGCGGCATCAAGATCCGCCCGCGGGCCCTCATCACCACGATGTACGCCCGCCTCTACCTCAGCGATCTCTTCATCCACGGCATCGGCGGGGCCAAGTACGATGAGCTGACCGATGCGATCATTCGGCGCTACTTTGACAGCGAGCCGCCGACGTACATGACCGTCACGGGCACCGTGAAGTTACCGATTCCTCGGCCCGATGTTTCTGCCGCCGATGTGCTGAATGCGAAGCAACTGATTCGCGAGATCCGATTCCACCCAGAGAAGTTCGCCGGCGATGCCTCCCCTGCCCTGCGGACCGCGGCTACCGAGTTTGCGAGCAAAAAAGCCGAACTCCTCCGGCAGCATCAATTCCATTTTCGCGGCGCGGCGCCCGAACAGTTCCGGGCGCTTGACGATCTCAACCGCCAGTTGCAACTGCTTCTCACCGATGTCGAAATCCGTCTCCGTGACGAACTGAAGGATCGCGAGCGCGATCTGCACACGGCCAAGATCCTCGGCAGCCGCGAATTCAGCTTCGTGCTGCATCCACTCGACACTTTGCCGGATCAGCTGAAGCGGATGGCATCTTCTTCGTAGCTCATTCGGTGAGCTATTCTCCGCCGCAAGTTCGCGGTGATCTTCCCTTGGAAACGCTTCGCTCACGAGGTTTATAACAGCGCGCGTGATTTGCGAATCGACTGAAAACGCCAACTACGTCAGCACTTACGAAAAACACACGACAAACCAATATAACACTTTATAACCACTGACTCACCGTGTCGTTTTCAGATGTTGCGCAACTCTCCGTCGCCGCAAGACACTCAAGGCTAACACCTTGCCGCAGCCGGCCGCACCGCAAACCCTTAATTCGCTCCCAGTCGGATATAACAGCCCGATAACTCCCGTATAACACCATATAACCTCGCAATGACTCGCTGCCGAGTCATTTCACCCACGGCGAAGCGCGCACGACTCCCTTGCCGTCGTTCAATGTCCACCAGTTTGCCAAGGATCAAGGCTTGCGTCGTCGCGAACGTGAATTGTACAATTGAACACTATTTCGTCAAATGAGTTTCATTCAGGACGTCACGGCAAAAATCACTGATTGAGATTCCAATCGCTGCATGCCAAGATGTGCCGCGGGGCTGGGAGAAAGGCGCATGACGTTTCGACTGCGCGACGTCTTTTGGTTGATCTTGATCGTCGGGCTCGCGTGCCTGCTGTGGCGGGAACGGACGCGCACGCAGCGGTTGGCCAGCGAAGCTCGCTATTATCACTCTATCGCTCCGCCCATTGCGCTGATCGACATGCCGCTGGAGGACGCGATCGCCACGCTCGAACAGGCTCATGGCGTGAAAATCGAGGTCGATTGGCCCAGCGTCACCAAGGTGACTGAGCTGACTCCGCGCATGCCCGTGACTCAAAATCTGGTCGATGGTTCGCTCGTCCATGCGGTCGAGCGTCTGTTTTTCAACATGGCGATTGCCGAAGGGACCGACCGGGGAATTCGCGTCCGGGCCCGCAACATCGAACGCGATGGTCCCGCCAACCAGCCCTGGGATTATCGGCGAAGTCCACACTTTCTGAAGATGCAGGAAGCAGATCGCCAGAAGCGAGCCGCTCAAAAGGAGCAGCCATGAAAAAGAAGCTCGATATACGCGATGCCCTGTGGCTGATCATCGCTCTATTTCTGTTGGGCTGGCTCGGCTGGGAATGGCGGCTGCAAAGTTTGCTGGCCGGTGAAATCCGCGAGCTGGCTGGGGTTGAGCAACCGCTCCACTTCCTCAACGCCAACCTGGACGAAGCGAGTTTCTTTACTTATTTCCGATACGGCGCACAAGCGAAAGTCGATTGGCCGAGCCTGAAGCCGCTGGGGCTCAACAGCGGGACCAAAGTCACCAAGTCGATCCAAGCTGACACTGCCAAGGAGGCCTATGAGCAGTTGTTCGGCGAGGGTGTTGAGGTTGTAGAAGATGCCGAATCGTCGGAGGTGATGAAAGTTCCGGTGTTCATCATTCGCGCCCGGCAGTGATTGGGAGCGGAACTCGGTCGCCGATCAAGCTCGAAACCGGTCGGCGCCAAAAATCTGACAAAAGCTTGAAAGATATTGCCGCTTCACGTCCATTCAATATGGGGTGAGATTGCGCACTGAGTTTGTTCGCCGCGGGTAGCTTCTATGAATCGTCTCGGAAAACTGTCGCTGGTCTTGATCCTTACCGCCCTCCCCTGCCCTGCTCTGCAGGCCGAGGACTGGCCGCAATTTCGCGGCATTGCTCAGGATGGCAGCTCGCCAGCGACGGCGCTGCCGACGCGCTGGAGCGCGAGTGAGAACCTGCTGTGGAAGGTCGACTTGCCCGGGCCTGGCGGCAGCAGCCCGGTGATTGCGGCTGGCAAGGTTTATCTCACGTGTTACTCGGGCTACGGCCTGCGCGAGGGTGACAACGCCGAGCAAAGCGAGTTGTCGCGGCATGTTCTGTGTTTCGATTTGAAAACCGGCAAGCAGCAGTGGTCGTTTCCGGCCAAAGCCCTCGTTCCCGAGGAGCGGTTCCAGGGTTTTCAAGCCTTGCACGGTTACGCATCGAGCACGCCCTGCCTCGACAACGACTCGGTGTACGTTTTCTTCGGCAAGTCGGGCGTCGGCTGCATGGATTTGAAGGGGAAGCCGCGCTGGGGACAAAAAGTCGGCGACAAGACGCACAGCTGGGGCTCGGCGACCTCGCCGGTCCTCTACAAGAACACCGTGATCGTGAATGCCAGCGTCGAGAGTGGCGAACTCGTCGCGCTCAACAAACGGAACGGCAGCAAGGCCTGGTCGCAGCGCGGCGTGCGCGAGGCGTGGAACTCGCCGATCCTGGTGAAGGCGCCGGGGAATAAAGTCGAGCTGGTGCTGAGCAGCCAGGGTGAACTGCAAGGCTACGATCCCGACACCGGCAAGCCGCTGTGGCGAGCGCCGGGGATTCAAGATTATGTGTGCCCCAGCGTGATTGCTCACGATGGAATTGTGTATGCCATCGGCGCTCGCTCCGGAATGGGTGTGGCAGTTAAAGCCGGCGGCCGCGGCGAGGTGCAACCAATCTGGGAAATGAAAAAGGGCTCGAACGTTTGCTCGCCCGTTTTTCACGAAGGCTATTTGTACTGGACCCATGAGAGCCGCGGCGTGGCCTATTGCGCCGATGCCAAGACTGGCGAAATCGTTTACGAGCAACGCCTCGAGCCGCGCCCCGACACGATCTATGCCTCGCCTGTTCTCGCCGGCGGCAACATCTATTACGTGAGCCGCAACAACGGCACGTATGTCGTCGCCGCCAAGCCGCAGTTTCAGCTGGTTGCGCACAATCCGCCGCTCGATCGCACCACCAGCAACGGCAGCCCCGCCGTGGCGGATGGCAAGATGTTGCTCAGGTCGAATGAGGCGCTGTATTGCATTGGGAGGAATTTGGGGTGGGGGCTGGGAACTAGGAGTTGGGATCTGGGGCGGGGGGGAAAGGCAGCAGGTCGTAGGACGGACCAATGGTCCGTCTCGAAGCGGGTATCAAGCTCGGTTGGCGAAACTCGCCGCCCTGAACGGACCAGTGGTCCGTCCTACGCGCCAAGTCACTCCGCGACTCGCAGGCTACTGCGTTAGCTCATCGAAAGCATCGGCGACTTTCTCAAGCTCGCCCGTTTCGTGATCCCACCAATACACCACTTCGGCATAGCGGCCGGAGTCATCGTCGGGCAGCAGAATCAATTCGTCACCGCAGCCGTTATTGCCAATGGTGAGCGCCGCGGCAGGGAAGTCTGGCCGGTCGCGGGCCGCAGCGGTCTCGCGGACGATATCGTTGCAAGTTCGCTTCAGTCGCGCACGGTCGCTGTCATCAAAGATGGGATGCAGAAACCAATAGTCCGACCCCACCGTGATCTGACCACCATTGTTACGGCACATCCGAGAAACGTAACCGAGCGGAAAATGCCATGCGGCTCCTGTATTCCTGCTACCGCGTGAAAAAAAGCTTGGGCCGTAGTGATTTGAGTTCAGCGCGTCCTTTCGGTGTAATGGCCGAATTCGGTAGATGCAGACTTTGCAGTGTGCTGATTCGGCTCAATGCAAGGATTGAGTCGTCCGTGATATAGGGAGCAAGTCCCAAATGCTCCAGGCGCTCAAATTGCTCGAGATGCGGCATCACCTCATCTGTGATTCGTGGGCACTCGGTAATCGATAGCACGGTGAGCTTTCCCAGCGGCAGGAGTTGGGCAATCCCCTCGTTGCTGATATCCAATCCATTCAAATACAACTCGCGAAGATTCGTCATTTTCGCGACTTGCGACAAGCCATCGTCATCAACATTGCTGAGGTAGAGACTGAGATGCTCCAGAGCGGGGAGCGACTGTAAATGTTTGAGCGGACCGTTCCCAATGGGAAAATGCAACTGCAGACTGCGCAGTTTTTTGCACTCCGACACATACCGCAGCCCATCGCCGTTCAGCTGGCGGCTTATGAGCACCAGCGTTTCCAATTCCGGCATCTGCTGCAAGCAACGTAGTCCTTCATCGTTCAATCCGTCGCAATTCAGAACTAGCCAGCGGAGTTGCACAGTGGGAATGCGCAAGTCATTGGGTAGCTGGGCAGAATCAAGATGCAAGTGTTGCAGTTTTGGAAAGTTAGCGAGCAGGGCCAGGTGCTCATTATTGACCGCTCGCTCGCCCCTAACTCTCACGGTGGCCACTGGCTCACCGCGCAGTCGATCGCCAGTCAGTATGCGGACCAAATCAGAAGGACGTTGCTTCGGGTCATATTCAAAGCGAAATCCGAGCGACACAAGCTGTGCGACTGCGGCTTCGCGGACCTGCATGCGTTCCCGAATTCGGTACCACCAAGCCAGACCAACGGCGATTGCCGTCGTCAACAGCAACAACGTCCGCAAGTTGAATTGCAACCACCACCGCCAAGCCTGTGGATGACTTACTGGCTGCGCGGTCATGAAAACTTTCCCCGGCGGTTGTAGCAACGAATGTTGGATTTTGCACCTTGCAGTTAGCAAAAGCAAACAGCTCGTTCGCGGAGGACGGCCATTTCCTATTTTCGCACAGGGTCTTGAAAACGAACTCTTTATCAGCCAATCTTGGCGAATGATGGGCGAGCAACGCGACACTGTCTTGCCGCCCAACCGGTTGAATGTGGTAGAATCCCGGTTGTTGCCTGCCGACGTTCAGCAGTTGCAACCGATTCGAAAAGGCCTGCATTTGGGTGCCTGACTCTGATTGGCTCGCGCGTTTCCAAAATGACGTGGGCCAACGGGGCGACACTTCCCGGCGTTCTTTGTGAAGGGAAGGAGATTGTCATGCCACTGTTTGAGATTGAGACGGACGCACACATCATCATCACTTGGGCTGCTGACGAGAGTTCCGCTGGGAACGTCGTACGCGAGGCCTACCCAGGTGATCGGGTCATTCGCATGACCAAGCGGCCTCGCGATACGTGGGTCATCAGCAAGGGCGCGCTCGGCTTGTCGGCCAAGAAGGTCGACGTCTGCGCCACGGCCCGCGATTGCCTCTCGAAGAGCTCGGGCGACAAGGTTCACGCCATTCGCCTCTACATGCACGAAACGGGCACCGACCTGGAACATGCCCGCAAGGTGATCGAGTCGAACATGGTCATGGGCTGGTAAGCAGCTAATCACGATCTTGATGTAGGCCGGAACAAGCCCTGCGCCGTTCCGGCAGGATTGGCAGCGCGACGTTGGTTCGCCAATCCCGCGGGAACTGCGCTGAGTACAGCTTGTTCCGGCCTACAGTTTTTCTCCCACCCTCGTCTCTCACCTCCCGCCCCAGTTTTTCTCCGGCGACCTCGCGCCAAACTTCTCAAAGTTCCCCGCTAGCGTGGCAAACTGTGCCGCTCGTTCCGCTCCTGCCGGTAAGTCGCAAAAGTCTTGATTGTTCTACGGCGACCGTCGAATACGGGAGTATGGATTCTCGGGGCTGCACCTGAAGTGCTGTCTGTTCCGAGAATGCTGTCAAAGCCCACCTGCTCGCTTGGTTGATCCCGCCGATTTGCGAAGCCAGTTGCCGGTCACCTGTCGGTCCGGCCACCGCTATTCCCGCCATACACGTTTGGCAAAGGAGTGCCTCATGAAAGTCACCTCACCTTGGCGGCGTTACGCGCTGCTGTCTTGCCTCGCTGCCGGTTCCCTCGCGCAGCACTTGTCGGCCGAAGAGCCGATTGTCGTACCCGTGCCGGTTCCCGCCGTGGAAGCCGTCATTCCGGTGGCGGATCCAACTGCGGCGGAGCCAACTGCAGCTGAACCTCTGCAAGCCGTGGAACTAGCACCGCCGCTGGCCGCGCCGCCGTCGACCTCCAGCCGCCTCTCGAAAGTGCGGATCACCGACGAAGCGGCCGAAGAGCCCAAGGAACAAACGGCTACGTCGGAACCGAAGGCCACCGACGTGGTGACCGAGCTCGTCAAGGAGCGCTACCCCAACGGCACGATCAAGGTCGAACGCGAAGTGGCCCAGGACCGCGACGGCAACTTTGTGTTGCACGGCGTGTATCGCCAGTTCGATGAACGTGGCGCGCTGATTTGCGAAGGCGTAAACGAACAAGGTCAGCCCGACGGCATTTGGAAGCGCTACTACAGCGCCACCTCGGCCCCGCTGTTCGGCACGGCTCCTTACAAGGATTTCCAAGGCCCCTACATCAGCCAGGCGAATTTCTCCGACGGCCAGATCGACGGCAAGTGGACGATCTTCGACGCCAAGAATCGGAAGATCAGCGAGATCGAATTCGTCAACGGACAGCGCCACGGCAAAGCTGCCTGGTTCTATCCCAACGGCACGCTGTTGTCGCAAGCTACGTACGATCGTGGCCGTGTGCACGGCGACGTGATGAAGTGGGGCCCCGACGCCTCGCTGCTCGGCAAGGAGTCGTACACACACGGCCGCAAGCTCGCGCCGAAGGTCGACTTCTACGATGCCGAGCACAAGCGTTCGGAAATCTTCTACCTCCACGCCCCGATGGTGGTGAAGACTCCGGATAACTTCCACGCCGCCACGCTGGCCACGTTTGAACAGCGGGGCCAGGACGAAAAGTTCGGCGCCTTCCGCGTCTGGCACGCCAACGGCCAACTCGCCCGCCAAGGCGAATTCCGCTACAACCTGCCCGTCGGCAAAGCCAGCTGGTTCTATGCCAACGGCCAAAAGCAGATGGAAGGCACTTACGTCGACGGCAAGCAAGAAGGCAACTGGACCTGGTGGCACCAGAACGGCATCAAGCAGATCAGCGGCGACTATCACGACGGCGTCGCTGTTGGCAAATGGCAGTGGTGGAAGGAAGACGGCAAAGTCGCGCAGAAGTCAAACTTGAACTCTGCCAAGGTCGCCAACATTCCCTCGCCTATGCCCGATGCCGAAGAAGGCACCATCCGGCGGTAAGCAAGCAACAAACGTCCCCACCGACAACCCTCAGCCCACGAGCTCAAACTCGTGGGCTTTGGCGTTTCTTGTCACAGCTATCCCG
This sequence comes from Anatilimnocola floriformis, assembly GCF_024256385.1. Lineage (NCBI taxonomy): Bacteria > Pseudomonadati > Planctomycetota > Planctomycetia > Pirellulales > Pirellulaceae > Anatilimnocola > Anatilimnocola floriformis. Next base: position 946,963 of record NZ_JAMLFW010000001.1, on the reverse strand, counting down.
TGCTCACAAAAACCTCTCTAATCAGCGCAGCGAAACTGGGATCAAAGTGTCATTACTCCACTTCCCACTTGCCAACAAATCATGACATCGGATCCTGCACAATCCGCAACTCCCCTGCCCCGCTGGTGGCAACATCGCTGGCGCGGAATGTCCGTCGCCGGCATGTTGCTCGCTGCACTCGTCGGTGTCGCACTCGGCCAATCGGCCTACACGTTTCGCTATGCCGAAGGCCTGTCCTATCTGAGTTCCGATCCCAAGGCTTGCATCAACTGTCACATCATGCAGCCGCAGTACGACGGCTGGCAAAAGGGGAGCCATCACAATGTGGCCAAGTGCATCGATTGCCATCTGCCGCATGACCTGATCGGCAAGTACTACACCAAAGCCGAGAACGGCTTTTGGCACTCCAAGGGTTTCACGCTGCAGGATTTTCCTGAGCCCATCGTGATGCGCGACGTGAGTCGCCGAATCTTGCATCACAGCTGTTTGCATTGCCACGCCGATTTTGTGCACGACATTTTGAGCGTGCCCGATCAGCAAGGCGAACTGAATTGCACGCACTGCCATCGCACCGTCGGCCATGGCGATTCGGTGGGCATGGGCCGCTACGAACCTCTCTCCGTGCAACTCCAAAAAACGTGGGGACCACATGAATAACCGCTGGAAACTGAACTGGGGCTATGTGCTCGTCGCCTTGGCCTCGGCAGCCGTAGCGGTGCTCGCCACGGCGTTGCTGGTGAATATCTTCGAACGCAAAGACGAGGCCCGCAAACCGTTCATCCGCCTCGTCGAGGTCGGCGAAGACGACACCGATCCCGCGAAATGGGGCACCAATTGGCCGCGCCAATTCGATTCGTACAAGCTCACCGCGCAAACCACGCGCACCCGCTTCGGCGGACACGGCGGCAGCGAAGCTTTGCCCGAGGAGAAGATCGAGCGCGATCCTTGGCTGAAGCGAATGTTCGCCGGCTATGCCTTTTCGATCGACTATCGTGACCGCCGCGGCCATGCCTACATGCTCGACGATCAGGAGATGACCAAGCGACTCACGAAACCGCAATCCGGTTCGTGCCTCCATTGCCACGCTTCGATCATGCCCGTCTATCGCAAGCTCGGCGACGGCAACGCCATGGCCGGCTTCGAAAAGACGCACCAGATGTCGTATCAGGAACTCGACAAAATGGTACACGACATGGGACACGCTCATCCGGTCTCGTGCGTCGATTGCCACGAGCCCGCGACGATGGCCCTGCGCGTGACGCGCCCCGGTTTCATCAAAGGCATTCAAGCCTTGGCAAAAAGTGAAGAGCCGACACCGCACCTACCGTCCGTCGAACGTTGGCGGAAGACCGACAAAAAGGAAGACTATCAACCGAACCAACTCGCCTCGCGCACCGAGATGGGTTCGTTCGTCTGCGGCCAATGCCACGTCGAGTACTACTGCTCGAGCAAAATGCCGCTCGAGTTCCCTTGGAGCAAAGGCCTGAAGGTCCAGCAAATAGAAGAGCACTGGAACAACACGAAGTTCCCCGAAGGCGAGCGTTTCTACGATTACAAACACGCCGAAACCGGCGCAGAAATCTTGAAGGCTCAGCACCCTGAGTTCGAACTCTGGAGCCAGGGCATTCACGCCCGGTCCGGTGTCTCGTGTGCCGACTGCCACATGCCCTACCAGCGCGACGGCGCGACCAAGGTCTCCGATCACTGGGTCCGCAGTCCGCTGCTGAACATCAACCGCGCCTGCCAAACCTGCCATCACTTCCCCGAAGAAGAAATGAAGTCGCGCGTCGACGCCATCCAGCAACGCAACTTCGATCTGCTGCAACGCGGCGCCGCCGCCCTCATGGACCAACTCGATGCCATCACCGCTGCCAAAAAGAACGGCGCGACGGCGGAGCAACTAAAAGACTCCCTCGAACTCCAACGCCAGGCCCAATGGCGTCTCGACTTCATCGCTGCCGAAAACAGTATGGGCTTTCATGCCCCACAAGAAGCGGCCCGCGTTCTCGCTGAGGCGGCAGACTTGGCCCGCCAAGGACAAATCGCAGCGATTAAAGCCACTTCCACAGCAACAAAACCGCCAGAATAGGCAGAGCGCAGCGACAAAAAGGTAGCCCGACGCGTCAGCGAGGGAGAAGCGGGTACGCAGTTGGCAATCTTTTCCCCTTATTCGTTCCTGGCTTTTAAGACGGTTGCACAGCAATCCAGCGTCGCTTGCGAGCCTTCGCATCGCCCGGCTAGATTGCGTTGATCGTCGGATCACAATAGGTCAGTGGAATTGCATCGCCAACCTGAGCACACCTACCTTGGTAACAGGTTCGTAGTAGGTGAAGCTGGAAGGTACACCCGCATCAGCCGTTTCCTTTAGTGGAAATGAACACCAACATGCTGCGCTCATCGTTGCGAATCTCGTTGGCGAGATGCCTCATCCTCGTTGCCATGCTCGGCGCTGGAACGGGCATGGCCATGCGTTGGCGAAATGAATGGCAACGGACGAGACCACACCGCTACTTGGAAGCCGAATTGCGCCGGACTGAACGAGAGTCTCTAATTATGCGAGACAACCGTCTGCGTTCCCTCGCAAGCTTGCTGGCCGCTAGTTCCGATTTTACGCCGAGTGAACGATCACTCTGGGAACGGCGAATTCAAACTGCGCAGCAGAAGGCTGGAGTGGAAATGGAAGAGCAGCAGCGGGCCTATTGGGAGTACCTTCGCAGTTGCAACAAGTGACTAGCTTGGCCCCTGCCTACAAACGTCGCCCACCATCACTTCGTCTCCGTTGCGAACTCCTTCACAACGACTGGTTGAGGAAGACTCGAATCAATCACGCGATGAGCGCGCTTGATCTCAAAATCCTCCCAGGTGAAATGCTTGGAATCGACCTCTTCATTGAGTGATTTCCAATCGATTTTCGCGCTGTGTTCACCCGTGGAATCGACTGAGTGCCAGCCAACCGGAACCCACGTATCGTTCCTCTTTTCCACAGTGATGCGGTGGTCTTCTTCTACCTTCTTCCCTTCCATGAGTGTGTGGCGGACCACCGCGTACGACTTGTTCTTGTCCAGCGTCGCGACACGAACTGAACGGCCGTGAATCCACTCGAGTTGTAGAAGTCCGTCGCCCAGTTCGCGGATCGAGTGCCGCTCCATCTTGCGATAATTGATTAGTACATCATCGAACGATGCGGATTGCATGATATCGCCTTCCCCGCAAAGCCCCAGCGCGCGGATATCGATGATCTTGATCCAACTTGGCGGCTTGCGGCTGGCGAGATCAAGCCGAATGTCGCTCAAATAGCTGGGAAAAGTGATGGTCTGTCCGGGCGTTCGCACATATTGGCCACCACCGTACTCCGCGATCTTAAGCGTCTCGCCGCTTTCGAGCCGTCGATCAAACCGCAGCTTATTTGCGTGGAAGTCGAACGCGCAAAAGAACTCCAGCTTTGCAATCGGTGGATAAGGCGAGGCGGGATTCCCTTTCAATTCACCGTGCGCATGAAATACGCCGGTCTTGATCTGCGCGTTGTGCTGCGCAACTTTATCGAAGACTTTTTGATAATCGGCTGCTTCCTCTTGGGCTGAGGCAGCCGCGCAGAACAGTGCGACATGCCCGAGGCCGATCAATACCCAGAAAGTGAGTCGAGTGATCATGGATCGCTACCTAAGTGCGTCGTGGAACTAACGAACTACTTCTTCGCCGGCAATATCACCAGCCCTTTCACACCCAAATCAATTCGAAACAATCCTCCCTCCCCTGCCTCGGCGCCGATGCCGCCGGTGATGAAGAGCTGGTCCATCTTCGGACCGCTGAAGGCGACGTTGCTGGTGGTGACGTTGCCGCCGTCAAATTGGCGAATGAGTTTGCCTTCGGGGCTGAGGACTTGCACTTGCTTCATGCCGTAGTGCGCGACGTAGAGATTGCCTGCTGCGTCGAGGCACATGCCGTCGGGCTGGTTGTCGATCTGCGGCGTCCCTTCTTTTTTGCGGGGCAGTTCGGCGAAGAGTTTGCGTTTGCTTAGTTTGCCCGGGCCGGTCACTTCGTAAATGTGAACGCAATTCTTCTGGCTCTCGGCGAGATAGAGATGCTTGCCGTCGTGTGCGAGGACGATGCCATTGGGAAAGGCCAAGCCGTCGTCGAGCAGCGTTGTCTTGCCGGCCTTGTCGACGTAATGAATCGTGCCGATCGGCTTATCGACGCTGCTGCCGCCGGGATCGCTGAAATAAAAGCCGCCATTCGCCGTGTCGAGCGTCAGATCATTTGGCCCACGCAGTGTCTTGCCGTCGCACTCCTTCGAAGCGTGCGGCAGCAACTTGCCATCGGCGGCCAGATGCAGCACCGCGTGCTGGCTGGCATCACAAACCAAGTGCGTGCCATCGGCGAGAATCTTGTGACCATTCGGCGCACCGGTCTTGGCCCACGGCTGATGTTTGCCGTCGAGCGTGAATTGCGTGATCGTCTCGCCCCAGCTGATGTAACCCTTGCCGTCGTGATCAAAGCACACGCCTTCGCAATACTTCGGCACCTTGAATAGCTCGACCGTCTTGGTCGCGGCCGGATCGGGCAACTCCTGCGCGAACGAGGGTGAAACAACAGCCAACAACAAGAGAAACCAGCGGCGGGACATGAGGGCGAGACTCCGCGAAGATGTGTGAGGCAACGCGGGTCGATTCTACGGAGTGCATCAGCAAGTTTCAACGAAATGCTGCAATTCAGTTGATTGCAATTGCCCAGCGCAGGTTTTATGTTCCAAACATCGGCCCTACTTCTCTCCAGCCTTTTCTCAAGGGTAGTGCGATGGTCCGTTGGAACAGCTTTCTTGTTGTGATGCTCTTGTCTGCCAATCTCTGCGCTGACGAATTGCCGCCCCACATCCGCAAACTGTGGGACGAGCGTGAAAAGGCTGGCCAGCAAGTAGAAATTCAGTGGAAAGGGACAAGCACACTTTGCGATCCCGACATCGAATTGCTCGACGCGGCGTTCAAGCCAAAAGCGTTGCCGCGCACGCGTACGCTGTTATTGGATGGAGAGAAAATGTGGCGATACGAAACGGGCGAATATTTGAAGTCGATCCTAATTCCCCTAGGGAAAGACGCCACAAGGTTTTTCGATGGCACGCGTTATGTCACCATCGACCGAACTGCAGATCCGGCCGAAGTTTTCATCGCGGTCATTACGGCGCCGCTACCTTCTCAACCAATCATGTCCGACGACTTGCCGCTCGCCTGGGCACTACGACCGAACTCGTGCGTGCTGACAACTGGCGAGGCAGTGCAAGTCAAAATCGTGGAAGAAGTGCTGCCCCGCCTGAAGACAAAGTGCCTCAAGCTCACGGAGTCACCACCCCCGGAGTTGAAGCGGCGGAATTGCCGCATCATCTGGATCGATTCGAAGACGGCAGATGTCTTGCAAATGGAAACCTATAGCGAGGGAATGATTCTCGGAGAACGGATTGTCGCCGAGTATGGCCATCCCACACATCCGCGATTTCCCAAGAGCTGGAGCTGCGATCAATTCAACGGCGAAGGGAGTCTCAGCTATAACACCACTCACCAATTTGGAACGGTGAGGTATGCCGAGACGATTCCTGCCGAGAAGTTCAAGCTTCCGCTGATTGCGGGAACGCGGATCATTGAACGAAATGGAGCCGAAACAGGTTTCTACGAAATCAACGTGGCGGGTGAGAAGGTCGAACAGAAGAAGCAGCCGTAGGGCTGTGTGTTGACCTGAGAAAAAGCGGTCGAGAGCAGCTCAATTACTACGTGCGTGGCTCTTTGTTAGGCGGCGAGCAAAGCACCGGCTGATCCTGCAGCGCTCGCTGCATTCGCGCCCGCCGCTGCGTTGTCATCGGCCGGCTGTTGCACCTGCAACTGAACGCGGCCTTGCTCGTATTTGAGTTTCGCTTCGAGCTGATCGGCCTGGCCGGAACCTTTGGCGGCCCGTTTGAGCGAAGCCATTTTGCTTTGGAGCTTCGGATCGGAATTGATGATCTGCTCGAGCATTGCAGCCGAGTCGGAGTCGCCGGCGATTTGCACTTTGCCGTCGTTGTCGATCGACAGGGTGAGATCGCTGTCGAGGTTGAGGCCCATCGACTGCAACTTGGCTTGGATGCCGTTCTGGATTTGATCGACGAGATTGAGAATCGCCGAAGGATCGCCCGGCTTGTCGACGTTGTCGTCAATCTTCTTCTTGTCGTCGTCCTCTTCCTCGGTTTTGCCGGCGAGCATGTCGGCAAACGCGGAGCCAGCCGACGCAGCGCTGCCGACCGCTTCTTGCAAGATGCTCGCGCCCGCAGTTACAGCGGCCGTCGCGACAGGCAAGAAATAGAGAGGAGACGTCATGCCAAAAATATCGACGTTGCTGGCAGAGGGAGTGAAGAAAAACCGAGAACTCGCCGATTCTTTGCCGCCAGTTTGCCCAGTTTGTCTTGCTGTCGTTGCCAGCAAACCCCTACAAGTCGCACCATGCCGCGACCTTTTTCCGATCCACTGCACGAACCGGCCCTCGCGCGCGAACAGCGCCGCGCGCGGGGCGTGTTCTATACGCCGGTGGAAATTGCGGAGTGGATCGTCGCGCAAACCTACGGCCCAGCGCTGGCCGAGTGGAATGGCCACGCTCCGCCGCCGCGGTTGCTCGACCCCGCCTGTGGCGCGGGAGTATTCTTGCTCGCCGCGCGACGAGCGCTCGAGGCTCGTTGCCACGAATTGCAAATTGATCCTGTGGCCGCGGTCGAGCATGGCATTCACGGCATCGATATCGATCCGGCGTCGGTGCTGATCGCGCGCGAACACACGCAGCTATCCTCGGCAAACATTACTTGCGCCAATTCTTTGACAGTCGCTGCCGCAAACGAATTCGCCGTCGTCGTCGGCAATCCGCCATACGTGAGCATTCGCGAACTGGCCAAGAGTCACACACCGGAGCAAGTCGCCGAACTGCGGCAACGCTTTCGTACTGCTCGAGGTAATTTTGATTTGTACGTGTTGTTCATCGAGCGCGCCTTGCAATGGCTGCAGCCTGGCGGGCGTCTGGGTTTCATCGTGCCGAATAAATGGGCAACGCTTGACTACGCCCGTGCGCTACGCGAACTGTTGCTTGCGGAAACGTCGGTCGAGCAAGTCGTCGATCTGTCGGCGCTGCGGGTGTTTCCGCAGGCGGGAACTTATCCGCAAATCATCGTGCTACAACGCAAGGCCGCAGCAAACAATCAGCGGTTTTGGATTGCGCAAGGAATCGACACGACTTCGATTCGCCGCGAAGTGCAGCAAGCTGACCTGCAACCCGGTGCCTTCGTTTTCGGAGAAGAGATCGACGTCGAAAACCGCGTCGCAACGGTTCCCTTCGACGCTGTCGCTAAGCTACACAGTGGCGCGTCCGGCTACTCCGCAACGAAGCTGAGCGATGCTTTACAAGAAGCTCGTGCGACGCCCTGCGAAGCTGCCGATTTCATCGTGAGTGGCAACATCGACCGCTATAAGATTCAGGTTGGGAATGTTCGCTTTTTAAATCGCAGCTGGCAGCGACCGGTTCTCACCTTCGATTCTCCACAACTCAACGCGCTCAAACGAAAACTCTATCGCGAACCCAAGGTCGTCCTCAGCGGCATGTGCCAGCGACTCGAAGCGGCTTACGACGAACAAGGCTGCGCACTGGGCGTGCAAGTGTATGCCGCGGCGGAAATGAAGTGCGATCCGTTTTATCTGCTCGGCGCGCTCAATTCGAAATTGCTGAGTTATCTCTTCCGCGAACGGTTTGCTGCCAAGCGACTAGCCAGTGGGTATCTCGCGATCAACAAAGGGCAGCTCGCGCAATTGCCGATTGCGATGGCTGGTGATCGGAACGAGAAATTGCAGCGAACGATCAGCGACCTCGCGCAGCAGTTGCATCAACGCCACTCGGCTGCGCTCGATCAACAGCTCGACGAACTGATTTATCAGCTGTATGAAATCACGCCTGCCGAGCGCGAACGAATCGAAGCGTCGTTCGCAGAAAAACCAGTTCGTACGCGCGCGGCGTGAGCTAGGCGAGCGAAAATCCTGGCATCGTGCCGGTGCTGCTGCCGAAGGTGTCGATGTCGAGGCCGAGTCGCTGCAGGAACTGCACGTAAAGGTTGCTCAGCGGCGGATTCTTCTTCGGATCGAACGCCAGATGCTGGCCGTGGCGGAAACCACCGCCGGCGACCACGATCGGCATGTTGCTGTTGCTGTGGCTGCTCGCGTTGCCCAGGTTGCTGCCAAACATCACGATCGTTTGATCGAGCAAGCTGCGACCGTTTTCATTGGTGCTCTTCAATTTCGCCAGCAGTTCGCCGAAGAGCTTAAACTGCTCAAGCTCGATGATTTTCAGCTCAGCGAGCTTCGCCGGATCCTGACCGTGGTGCGACAGGTTGTGCCAATCCTGCGACACACCTTCGATCTTCGGCACCGCGTTCATGCCTGAAAAAGCAAAGGTGATGAATCGCGTCGAGTCGGTCTGAAATGCGAGGTGCATCAAGTCGGTCATGAGTCGCACGCGAGCGGCGACTTCCTTGCCGTCGGCGATGTCGGCGGGGACCTTGGCATTGACCACGGGCTTGGGCAACTTCGCCCAGCTCTGCGCTTTCTGCAGTCGCTGTTCGACTTCGCGCACGGCGGAGAAATATTCGGCGAGCTTTTCGCGGTCGCGCTTGCCCAGGTCGCGCTCGAGCGATTTCGCTTCGGAGTGGATTGTGTCCATGATGCTCTCGCCCTGCGAAAGCCGCTCGACTTGCGTGCGAACTTGAGCCGGTGTGCCTTCGACGAACATCTTTTTGAAGACCGCCGACGGCCGTTCTTGCGCGGGAATCGCCACGCCGCTGCGCGTGTAAGACAAACCGCGACTCGACGAGGAAGACAAACAGAGCGAGGCAAACCGCGTATCCGGCGCGAGCCGCTCGACGGCAAATTGATCGAGCGAAATTGTGTTCTTAAAACTATCGGCCCGCGGATGCGGTGCGGCGGTTAGATACGAAGCCTCGGCTGAGTGGCCACCATCGACATCGGGATGCGACAGCCCCGAGAAGACCGTGAAGTCGTCGCGGAACTGCTTGATGACTTCGAGGTATGGCGAGTTTTCGTAATCCTTGCCGGTCTGTTTTGGAAACAGGTTTTCGGTGTGAATGCCGAGCGTGGTGTTAATGCAGAGCATCCGCCGCGGCGGTTCGGCTTTCTTCTCCTCCGCCGACAACAACGGCTTGCGGAAGGCAAACTGCTCGAGCAGCGGCAGCGCGAGCGCGACACCAGTGCCGCGAAGAAAGAGTCGACGTGATTGAGATGTCTTCATCGGTACAGCTTCCCCCTGGCTGACGCCACGGGCTATGACGGACACTACTTGCTCTGAAACAACGGACTCGCCACCACCGCATGCACGGTCGAACGTAGGCCGTAGTTTTTGTTTTTGATTTGCGAAACAATCTTCTCGATCTCTGCCGTGTCGCCGTATTGTATCGGACTGCCGGTGGCGTAGACCATTAGTTTTTGCGCTACGCAGCGTGGCACCTGATCGGCATCGGTGAGCAGGAGTTTTTTGAACTCGGCGAGGTCCGCAAATTTGCGGCCGTCCTTTAGTTGATCGCCGGCTTCGACAGTGGGTCCCCAGCCGTAGTTGGGGCGGGCCAGGTATTTCAGGATATTGCTGTCAGGGACGCGGACTTTCTCACGGGTGCCGACGGCACGGTATTTTTCGCGATAGCCGCCGATCACGTCGTAGCTTTCGAGCGCAAAGCCGGGCGGGTCGATGTCGGCATGGCAGGCCGCGCAACTTTCGATTTGCCGGTGCTTGGCCAGTTGATCGCGGATTGTCACCGCGCCGCGAATGTCGGGTTCGATCGCAGGGACGCTTGCCGGCGGTGGTTTGGCTGCGGCGCCCATGATGCGGTCGAGCACCCACACGCCGCGGAGCACTGGTGAGGTCGTCGTGCCGTTGGCGGTCACTTTCAAAACGCTGCCGTGGGCGAGCACGCCGCCACGATGATACTCGGGCAGCAGTTGTACTTTGCGATGTGTGATGCCGGTGATATTGGGAATGCCGTAGTGCTTGGCCAGACGGTCGTTGACGATCGTGAAATCGGAATCGACGAAGTTATGCGTCGAGAGATCGTTCTTCAGCAGTTCTTCGAAAAAGAGTTGCGTCTCGCGGACCATCGACCACTTCAGCGAGTCGTCGAACTCGGGATACAACTGCGGGTCGGGCGTGGTGAAATCGATGTCGCGCAAGCCGAGCCATTGGCCGGTGAAGTTCTCGACGAAGCGTTGCGCTTTGGGATCCTGCAACATCCGTTCGGTCTGCGCACGGAGCACAGCGGGCTGTTTCAATTCACCTTTGAATGCCGCTTGAAACAACTGCCGGTCCGGCATGCTGCTCCAGAGGAAATAGGAGAGTCGCGAGGCAAGCGCGAAATCATCGAGCGCGCCGGCCGGTTCTTTCAGATACAGAAACCGCGGCGAACAGAGAATCGCCTTCAAGCCGACACGCAGCGATTCATCGAACGGCTTCTTGTTCTCCAGCGAGTCGCTTACGAGTTTCAAATACGGCTGCAGATCTTCTTCGGTCGTTGGCCGGCGAAAGGCTTTCGGCAGGAGCTTGCCGAGGATGGTCTTGGCATCTTCCAGAGTCCCTTTCTTGGGATCGGCTTCGCCCATCACGCGCAGGTAGCTTTCGGTCGGCCAGACTTCCGGCAGCGGTCCTTCGATATCGATCGCGCCGACAACAACCATCGGCCCCGGGTACTCGTCGAAAGCCTCGGTCTTTAGATAGATCTTGGGTAACGCAGTAGGTTCGACTTTGAATGTTTCCCGCGTTGCCAGGCGAATGACGATTTCAATTGGCTCGGGCTTGCCGGGGAGCACATCGTAGTAACCAACCCGCCGGGCACTGCCGGCAGCACCGTTGAAATTGCCCGCGAGCACAGCGAGCGTGAGGGGCACCGTTGACTGATGCGCCCGCGTGTGAACCTTGAAGCGATACAGCCCGGGTTCTTTCGCTCGCCACTTGCTGAGGTGGGTGGGATTGGCATCGGAGCGGAAGAGATACGTTTCGTCGCCGATGAAATGACATCCCTTGAAGTATTCGGGGATCGTATCTTTCAGCAGATGCGTCTCCTGCGTGGAGGCGCCTTTGGCCAGCGGCGCGAGGGCAGCCGTGATGACCGCGTCGGCAGCTTCCAGATATTGCTCGATGAGCACCGGGGAAACCGAAAGGGCCGAGCCAACGTTATCGAAGCCGAAGGCGATGGTGTCTTCGGGCAAGAGTTCTTTCACGGCAACTTCGACAGCGAACAGATCGCGGACCGTGTTTTCATACTCGGTGCGATTCAAACGTCGCAACGTGGTCCGCCCTTCGGCCCGCCGCGCGAGGGCGGCAGCATCGAGCCGACTGGAAACTCGCCGCAAGACCGTGGCGACATCGGCAGCCGGCGGTTTCGGCTGATCCTTGGGCGGCATGTCTCCCGCGCGCAATCGCGCGACAACGGCTTGCCATTGTTCAAAGGTTCGGCCATCGGCCAGGTCATCGCCGAGTTGATCGAGCCGCAGTTCGCCTTCGGTCTTCTTGTCGTTGTGGCAGCGCACGCAGTGCTGCTTGAGAAACGCAGTGGTGGGAGCATCGAGCTCGGCGGCGGTGACGCGCGCAGCGAACAGCGCCAGGCAACCGAGTCCCCAAATCCAAATCCGGCGATGCATCACTCCCCTCCCCTGCCCTGCCGCGGTTCAAACTGCCGTCAGTCTAGATGGCTCCCAGGTTTGTGGGTACTCTTTTTCCTTCGCGATCCCCACCATCCAGATGGGCGAACTCCGCCCAATCTTTCAACGAGGCCGGCGGTTGTTAAGATTTCTGAACATTCTGAAGAAGTGCTCACCAATTTCCAGCCGGCGGGAACGCGCAGGCTGCCGGCCGCGTCGAACCGGCAGACTGTTCCCGTGCGAACGGTTGCCGTTGATGGGTTTGGGGCCTTGAAACATGCCAAAACGTGCAAAATATCCAGCGCGACGGGAGGTCGCGGCGGTTTATTCGCCACTGTCGGCATGGCTGGAATAGTTGCTGCTCGAAGCGTCTTTGCGAGGCCAAATGGTGACCTAGCGGGATAACAATTCGGGCCGTTCCAACTACGATAAGAACTTTTACCCGGTTCCAGACCGGGAATCGCCGGCGGGAAGAACTCGCCGGCCGCTCCCCTGCAATGAACTGCGGGGGCGAACGACCTGCTTTCAGGGATGAAACGCGCCGCGTCATTGTTGGCCGCGGTGGTACTGATGATTTCCTGAATTGAGGTTTGCCGTGAAGTTTGCGGACCGTCGTTCCTCTTCGTCCCGCCACCGTTTGCCTGTTGCTGTTGCCGAGCGTGAGCGCCGCCAAAAACTCGCGCGGCGGAAGCTCCTGCTCGAGTCGCTCGAGAACCGCAGCCTGCTCGCGACCCTCGCGCTGCAAGTCAATCTGTATGCCGACAACGGCGGCGTGCCGGGCGCACTGATTGCCAATGACACGGTCACGGCCGGACAGGACTTTTGGGTCGAGATCAAAGCGCAAGATACTTCGGCAGTTCCCTCGGGGCTGATCGACCTGTCCTTAGATATCGGTTTCAGCGCAGCCAATTTCGAAGAGATCGATAATCCCTTTGATCCGGTCAACTCGCCGACGATCATCACGGCCGATTTCCCGATTTTCCGCGACGGCACGCTCGACAACACGGCGGGAACCATTGATGAACTGAGTGGCGCGGCCTTGCCGAACAACGGCAACGGCAAGGAAATCGGCGTCGCTGGTTTTGAGCGTTTCGCCCTGCTGAAGTTCAACGCCGAATCGGCCGTCGTCAACAGCCCGCTGAATATCACCATCGGTACCGGCAGCGCCGCGTTTGCCGATGGCTCGAGTCTCGATAGCGCGACGATCGAGCAGCAAACGATCACGGTTACCGATGGCATTCAGGCCAGCATCACCGAAGATGTGACGCAAGCCGAAGGGAACGCGGGGACAACGAACTACAGCTTCACCGTCACGCTCGACGCCGCAGCCGCCACCGATGTTGTCATTCCCTGGACCTTTGCCCACGGCGAAACTACCGACGCCGATTTTGATGCGGGGCTGACGAAGGCTGGCAAAGTTACCATCCCTGCCGGGCAACTCTCGGCAGTGATTCCGGCGTTTGCCGTGCTGGGTGATCTGACGGTCGAACGCGATGAAACCTTCACGGTCACGCTCGGCACGCCAGAAACTGCCGGCGTGGGACTGTCGGTCGAGAACGTCGGCACGGGCACGATCACCAACGACGACTCGGCGATCATCGTCATCACGGGCCCAGCTTCGACGGCGGAAGGGAACGCCGGCAACACGCCGGTGGAGTTCACCGTCACGCTCTCGGCGCCGGTCGATGTGCCGGTGTCGGTCAACTATCAAACCAAAGACGACACGGCGACGGTGGCGGGCAACGACTATACCCCGACCTCTGGCACGATCACGTTCAACGCGGGCAGCACGAGCGCCATCAAGATTCCGGTCAATATTCTTGGCGACACTAACATCGAAGGGGACGAGTCTTTCGTCGTGCAGATCGATGGCTTGGTTGCCGGTGCACCTGCGCGCAACGTGACGATCGAAACAAACAGCGCTCTCGCCACCATCGACGATGACGATACATCGGCCATCACGATCACGTCGGTCTCGATCGAAGAAGGCAACGCCGGCACCAAGAATCTGAAGTTCAGCATCGGTCTGACGAATCCGGTACCCGGCGAAGTTTCGCTGCAAGTCGACACGCAGGATGGCACGGCCACGGCGGGGAGCGACTACACGGCGACCAGCAAGACGATTACCTTCACCGCCAACAGCGTCGGCCCGATCGATTTCGAAGTGCCAATCAACGGCGACAATACCGTTGAACTCGATGAAGTCTTCAACGTCCTCCTCAGCAATTTGAATTCGGGGCCGTTCACCGTCACGCTTCCGGCCGGTCCCATCACCGGAACGATCACCAACGACGATTCGGCGACGATCACGCTCGCGCCGGTCTCGCAAAACGAAGGTGACGCCGGCACTTCGAACATGGTCTTCACGGCGACGCTGAGCAATCCGGTCGATGTGAACGTGACGGTCGTCTTCGATACAGCTGATGGCACCGCGACGGTGGCCAACAACGATTACACGGCGACCAACAATCAAATTATCACCTTCACCGCCGGTGGGCCGCTGACGCAGACCATCAGCGTGCCGATTGTTGGCGATACAACGGTCGAGCCCGATGAATCGTTCACGGCTGCGCTGAGTAACGTGCAAGCCGCTGGCCGCAATGTGACGGCGGGAAATCCCGTCGTCGGCACGATTCTCGATGACGACAACGACCTGCCAGCGGCGAGCATCGGCGACGTCGCGATTCTCGAAGGGAACGCTGGCGAAACGCTGCTGGTCTTTACGATCACGCTCGACAAGTCCAATCCGCTGGCCGACGTAGTACTCGAAGTTTCGACGCAAGACGTCACTGCGCTCGCAGGTGTTGATTACACGGCGTTCACGAACCAGGTGGTGACGATTGCTAAGGACACGACGTCGCAGACCGTTACCGTGAAGCTCAACGGCGACACGCTCGTCGAGAAAGACGAGACCTTCAAGCTCTCGATCACCAAGATCGATGGCAACGCGATCATTCGCGATGGCGAAGCCATTGGCACGATCACCAACGACGACACTGCGCTGGCCAGCATCGATTCGGTCACGCAGGTCGAAGGGAACGCTGGCACGACGAACTTCGATTTCACAGTGACGATCGATCACCCGGCTGCATTCGACGTGGTCATTCCCTGGTCGTTCAGCCATATCGATACGAACGACGCTGATTTTGGCGCGGCGTTAACAAAGACCGGCAAGGTCACGATTCCTGCCGGCTCGACTTCTGCCAAGATCACTCCCAGCTTTCCAGTGAATGGCGACACCACGCTCGAGAAGAACGAAACGTTCTCGGTAACCCTCGGCACGCCCGAGCAAACCGAAGTCACACTCGCCCAGAGCAAGGTCGGCACCGGCACGATCACCAACGACGACCAGGTGACGGTCAGCATCAACAATGTCACCGATACCGAACCGGCCAACGGCAATACGAAGAACTTCGATTTCACGGTCACGCTGAGTGCTGCCGCCGAGGTCGATGTCGTCGTGCCGTGGACCTTCACCAATGTCACGACCGTCGATGCGGATTTCGGCGCCGGGCTGACGAAGAGCGGCAAGGTCACAATTCCAGCCGGTGCGACGTCGGCACAAATTACCGGCGTCTTTCCGGTCGCCGGCGATTTGTTGACCGAAACCAACGAGACCTTCTCGGTGACGCTCGGCACGCCGGAGACGACTGGCGCGGTGTTGAATGACGCCTCGAAGGTTGGCACGGGCACCGTTCTCGATGCCAGCACTGCGGTAGTCGCGAGCATCGCCAACAAAACGCTGGCCGAAGGCAACTCGGGAAACACCGCGTTCGACTTCACCGTTACGCTCGACAAGGCTTCGCCCGTCGATGTGGTCATTCCATGGACCTTCGCCAACGGCACGACGGCAAATACCGATTTCAGCGGCCTGGCGACCACCGGCAAAGTGACGATCGCAGCCGGCGCGACCACCGGCAAGATCAGCTTCAATGTCATCGGCGATACGGTGCTCGAAGGGGATGAGACCTTCACTGTCACGCTCGGCACGCCCGAAACTCCCAACGCCAGTGTGAATGGCAACGCCAAGACAGCCACGGGGACGATCAGCAACGACGATTCTGTAATTGTCAGCATCAATAACGTCACCGACACCGAGCCGACGAACGGCAATACGAAGAACTTTGATTTCACCGTCACGCTCAGTGCAGCCGCTGATATCGATGTCGTCGTGCCGTGGACGTTCACTAACATCACCACGGTGGATGCGGACTTCGGCGCTGGCTTGACGAAGAGCGGCAAGGTTACGATTCCAGCCGGTTCGACATCGGCGAAGATCGCCGGCGCGTTTCCAGTGGCTGGCGACTTGCTTGCTGAAAACAACGAGACGTTCACGGTCACGCTCGGCACGCCGGAAACATCCGGCGCGGTGTTGGCTAACGCGGAAAAGATCGGCACGGGAACGATCATCGATCAAGCGGCTGCGGTCGTTGCGAGTATCACAGACAAAGCGCAAGCCGAAGGAAATTCTGGCACGACGGCGTTCGACTTCACCGTCACGCTCGACAAGGCTTCCCCCGTCGACGTTGTCATTCCGTGGACTTTTGCCAACGGCACGACGGCAAATACCGATTTCAGCGGCTTGGCGACCACCGGCAAGGTGACGATTCTCGCCGGCGCGACCACTGGCAAAATCAGCTTCAATGTCGTGGGCGACACGGTGCTCGAAGCGAACGAGAACTTCACCGTCACGCTCGGCACGCCCGAAACAGCCAATGCCAGCGTGAATGCGAATGCGAAGACGGGCACCGGCACGATCAACAACGACGACCAGGTGACCGTCACGATTAACAGTGTGAATGACGTCGAGCCAGCCAACGGCAACACGAAGAACTTTGATTTCACCGTCACGCTGAGCGCTGCCGCTGATATCGATGTCGTCGTGCCGTGGACGTTCACGAACGTCACTTCCAGCGATGCCGACTTCGGCGCAGGGCTGACAAAGAGCGGCAAGGTCACGATTCCAGCCGGTGCGACTTCGGCCAAGATCACCGGCGCGTTTCCGGTCGCGGGGGATTTGATCAGCGAAACGCCGGAGACGTTTACGGTCACGCTCGCAGCGCCGGAAACAACGGGTGCAGTGCTCGCCGCCGCCAACACTGTCGGCACGGGCACCATCAACGATGTGACCACGGTCGTCGCAAGCATCGACAGCAAGACGCTGAACGAAGGTAATAGCGGCACGACCAATTTCGATTTCACCGTCACGCTCGATAAGGTTTCGTCAGTCGACGTGGTCATTCCGTGGACCTTCACCAACGTCACGACCAACGACGCCGACTTTGGCGCTGGGCTGACGAAGAGCGGTAAGGTCACCATTCCTGCTGGCCAACTCTCGGCCAAGATCACGCCCTCTTTCCCGGTCAATGGCGACACTACGCTTGAAGCGAACGAGACATTCACGGTCACGCTCGGCACGCCGGAGACAGCAACTGCGATTGTCAACGACAATGCAAAGGTGGGCACGGGGACGATCACCAACGACGACGCGGTAGTCGTGAGCATCACTGACAAGGTGCAGCAAACCGAAGGGAACAGCGGCACGAAGAATTTTGACTTCACTGTTTCGATCGACAAAGCTGCCGGCGTCGATGTGGTGGTGCCCTACACATTCGCTAACGTCACGACCAGCGATGCTGATTTTTCAAACTTGACGAAAACTGGCAAGGTGACGATTCCCGCAGGCCAGACCTCGGTGAAGATCTCGCCAACGTTTGCCGTGGTCGGCGACACCGCCTTTGAAGCCGACGAAACGTTCACCGTCACGCTCAGTACGCCCGAGACTGCTGGTGCGACACTGAGTGCCACCGCCAAGGTCGGCACCGGCACGATTCAGAATGATGACACGATCACGGCGAGCATCAACGCCGTGACGAAAGCCGAAGGAAATAGTGGCACGACGAACTTCGATTTCGAAGTATCGATCGATCAGGTTTCCTCTGTCGATGTTGTCATTCCCTGGACCTTCACCAACGTCACTACGGCTGATAGCGACTTCGCCGCCAGCCTGACGAAGAGCGGCAAGGTCACAATCCCCGCCGGTCAAACCAAGGCCACCATTCCCTCATTCCTCGTCAACGGCGACACACTGGTCGAGCTTGACGAAACCTTCACGGTGACGCTCGGCACGCCGGAAACGGCGGGAGTGGTCCTCTCCTCCACCGCCAAGATCGGCACCGGCACCGTGCAGAACGACGACACGGCGACGGCCAGCATCAAGGCGGTCACGCAAGCCGAAGGGAATAGCGGCAATACGAACTTCGAGTTCACGGTCACCATCGACAAAGCGGCTGCGGTCGACGTCACCATTCCTTGGACCTTTGCCAACGTCACCACAAAGGACAACGACTTCAGCGGCACGTTGACCAAGTCCGGCAACGTGACGATTCCCGCCGGTTCGACATCGGTCAAGATTCCCGCCTTCCTTGTGCTCGGCGATACCACGGTCGAAGCCGATGAGACGTTCACCGTGACGCTCGGCACGCCCGATCGCAGCAGCGTGGTGCTGTCGGCAACGGAAAAAATCGCGACGGGAACCGTGACCAACGATGACTCGGCGACGATCAGCATTGGCAACGCGACGGTGATCGAGCCGTCGTCGGGAACCAAGACGATCACGCTGCCGATCACGATGACGCAGCCTGCCGATGTCGATGTGACGGTGACCTATACCTTCACTAACGGCTCGACGACCGATCCCGACTTTGGCACACTCACGAAGACCGGCACGGTCGTCATTCCCGCCGGCAAGACCTCTCCCGATACGCCGCTCAGCTTCAATGTCGCTTCTGACGCGATCGATGAACCAAATGAAACGTTCACCGTTACGCTCAGCAACCCGACCTTCACTGGCGGTGGTGCGCGGAACGTGACGATTCCCGCCGCCAGCTCAGTTGGCACGGGCACAATCACCGAAGATCCAGGCACGGCTACGCTCAGCGGCTTCGCTTATGTCGATGGCAACAACAACGGTGTGAAGGATGCCGGCGAAGTGGGCATCCCGGGCGTGACGATCACCCTCACGGGCACACCGACCGGCGGCAGCGCGATCACGCTCACCGCGATGTCGGCTGACGACGGCAGTTACTCGTTCACGAACTTACTCAGCGGGACTTATGCGATCACCGAGACGCAGCCGACGACGATGTTCGACGGCACCGACGTCGTCGGCACTCAAGGCGGCACGCTGGCGAACGACAAAATCAGCGCCATCACTCTCGACGCTGCCGAGGCCGGCACGGGCAACAACTTTGGCGAGCTCGGCTTGCTGCCGCAGTTCGTCACCAAGCGGTTGTTCCTCGCTTCCACACCAGCCTTCGCGCAAACGCTGCGAGTGATCAACGGCCGGGCCGCCGAACTCGCGGGCAACCAAACTCTGGCCGATTCGATCTTCAATGCCACAGTGCCGTCGGTGGTGTCGGCCGGCAACAACGCCAATGCTGCCGCAGCCGCTGCGAACAACAACGCCGCCGCGGCGGAATTCGTCGCCGATGATTCTTCTTCGGCAGGCGAAGACGTTGCTCCACTCGCGGCTACGAACACGAGCGCGGCGGGCGAGGCCATCGAAGATGATTCGCCGGTCGTTGCGACTCAGCAACAGGCAGCCGCAGCTAACACCAGCACGAGCACGGCAAAGACATCAACATCGAAAACTTCTGCGGCAAAATCCACCACAACGAAGTCAACAACGTCGACGAGTTCTGCCGTGAAGTCGACGATTGCTTCGACCCTGTCGAAGCGAACCAGCACCTTGCAATCGCTGCGGAGTTCGTCGGCCACGCCAAGCACCGGCGCGACCGCCGACGCGATGCAACTGGCGGCCCTCGATGAAGTGCTGAGCCGCGAGAAGAAGTGGCGGTAATTCGGAATCCGTAGGACGGACCATTGGTCCATCTCGGTGCGGCGAGTTGCGTTTCTTGGCGTCGTACCCACATCCAGGGCGGACCAATGGTCCGCCCTACGATCGTAGCGGCCCCTTTGCCAATTGACGTAAGCCATGGAATTATGGCGACTTACGTCGACGACCAGCCGTCGGCTGGCCTACTTCTGCGTTCTGCCTTCTCCCTTCTGCATTCCTCCCCCCGCCCGGTTTCTGCTAGAAAACCTTCTGAATGCCAGCAGCGACAAATCAAAACCGGTGAGCGCGTCGTCTACTGTTAAGAAGGCATGAGTGTGGCATCCCCCTCCCGCAAAGCAGTCAGCGATACCGCGGTCCAGCCGGCTACGCGCCCGGCTCGGTCGTTGGAGGACGCGTTTGCGCTTCACCAGTCCGAATTGCTCGGCACGCTGTACTACCTGGTGGGGAATTTGGAGGATGCCCGCGATGCCTTGCAAGAAGCCTTCCTGAAGTGTTGGAAGCATCAGGACCAGGTCGCCGGGGTTCAAAACCTAAAGGCTTGGATTTTTCGAATTGCTCTGAACACAGGTCGCGACCTGCGGGAGACCGCGTGGCGACGGAAGCGACAAGGCTTGCCCGAGGACGAAACCTCGCTGGCGGGCAACGAACAACGACCGGATGAAATTGTGGAACACGACGAGCGATTGCAACGGCTGCGCGGTGCGCTGGGGCAATTGCGCGACGAAGAAAAGGAAGTCTTTCTGCTGCGGCAGAACGGCGAATTGACCTACGAAGAAATCGCCGAGACCTTGGCGATTCCCTCGGGGACGGTGAAGACGCGGATGCGGCTGGCACTGACGCGGCTGCGCGAAGTATTGGGAGAGGGATAGACGACCAGAGGATTGCCGAAGAACTAGCAAGGGAAACTGCAAGCCTGCCGGGTAGCTCACGGAAGAGTGCTCAGGCGGCGGGAACGAAGACTGATGAGCGATGATCGTCCGATGAAGAACCAACCCGACAAACCGAACTACGCTGAAGAGCAACAAGCACTGCTGCGGCAGCAGTTGTGGGAGTTGTCCTACGGTCTGCTCGACGCCGACGAAGAAGCGGCGCTGCGCACGCGGATCAAGTCGGATCCCGCCATCGCTCGTTTGTATTCCGAGGTTCGCCTGCAAGCCGAGCTGGTTGGCCGGGCCGCCCGCGTCGAAGATACCTCGCTGCAGATTTCTGCTGGTCCCGAGGCGAAGGTTGGCAAAGGCGCCACGCGCTCTTCTCCTGCCAAGAGCGACAAGTCCTGGAAACAAAAAGAACGTCGCGGCGCGAGTGGCAACTGGTTGGCCATCGCCGGCACGGTTGCGCTGCTCCTGCTCGTGGCGTTTGGTTTGTATCAACCGCAAGGCCTGACGACGTCCGTCGCGCAGGTGGACTACTACTTCACAACCATCACCGCACCGGCAAATACGCCCGAAGGTGTTTCGCAAACTGTCGGGATCGAGACCACGGGAATCGACAACAACGGCCGGGCTGCGGAAGTTGCGGTTCGCCTGGTCGATGAAGCGGGCCGCGAAATCTTCCGCCAACAGGTGAAGACAAACAGCAACGGCCGCGGCGAAGCTCAGCTGCCCGGCGAGCTGGTTCGCAGCGGGCTGCGAGTGGAAGCAGTTCCCGCCGGCGAGCGAGGCGTGGTCTCGACGAAGTTGCAAGTCGCGTCCGAACAATCGCGCACGCTCATGCTCCTGGAAAAGCCGACGGCGAAGCCCGGCGATCAAGTCGGTTTTTCGATGGTCGACTTGAAGCAGTTCTCGAAGCAAACGACCACGCCGCCGACGAGCGAGCTGATGGTTGAAAATCGCCGAGGCGGAGATGTTGTCGAGCCCATGTGGCAAACCGATCCGCAGACAGGCGTCATCACGGGCCAGTTCTCGTTGCCACGCGATCCTGAGGTCGAAGTCGAGCAGCTCAAGATGCGTCGCCGGGCGATGGCAAAAGAAGCTCCCGCCAAACAACAGGACGCCAGAAAACAAGATCAAGTCGAACGTCAGCTCCCGGCTGCCGACGAAGCCCGCCCAACTGGCGAGCAGGTTCAGCGTCAGGCTCTGATGCTCGATCGGTCGACGGAGCCGCGCAGCTCCAACGGCTCGATGGCTGGCGGCGGTGCCGGTGGCGGCGGCATTGTGAATCAATTGCAGCGCGGCGGCTCGCCGGGTGGCGGAGACAGCAGCGCGAAGCGCGAAGCCGGCGACGGCCGCGCTTTTGGCGGGGCTGCGAAGAAAGGTTCGCCAGCAGTAGGAGCCGATGCGATTCAAGTCGCTCCTGCTCCGCCCGCTCCTCTCGCGCCATCTCCGGTTCCACCGGCTCCTGTGGTGCGAGCTCCTCAAGGAATTGCAGCCGCGCCGACTGCTCCGACCCCGGTTGATCCGTCCCCTGCCGCTGTGGATCCAGTTCCCGCCCCTATTCAACCAGCTCCTGGCGCGGTGATCGAACCCAGCGATGCACCGCTCGGTGCGCAGTTGAATCGCAGCCAGCTTCCCAAGCAACTTCCTGATCAGCAGCGCCAAGAGGTTCACGACAAACTGCTGGAGGAGAAACATCCCGCGCGCCAACCCGGCGCGGCCCCTGGCGTCAGCAGTCCTCCGTCGGCTGCCGAGCGCAAAGATTTGCGGATGAAGGCCCAAGGTGGACCCGCCGATCTCAAGACTGCTGAGAACAAAGCTGGCGAAGGTGACGCTGGTTATCGCCTGGCGCGAGCGGTTCCTGAAAACGCCCCCGCCGCACCTGATGTGAAAGCCGGCGCACAATCGCCCTCGGCCAAAGGTGCAGCGCTGAAGGACGTTGCCAAATTGAGCGTACCCGAGGAGTTGCTGGGGAAGGACCTGGTTGTGCTGGCTCGCCGCGACGGCCGACTTCTCTCGCGTCGTGAGTTTTCTCCTTTCCGCGAAGCGGATTTGCTCGATCTGCCGCCGGAAGTCGATGGCCTCGTCGACATCGAGCTCTATCGCGCGGACGAACTTCAAAAACCGGCCTACAGTCAGCAAATTGTGCGAGCCGCGGCTCGTTCGCTGCGGTTCGATGTCGAAGGAATCAAGGATCAATACAAACCCGGCGAAACGGTAACGTTACAAGTTCGCGTTCGCGATGAACAAGGCCGACCCGTCCCTGCCGCCGTTGGTGTGCGGGTGTGGAATGACGTCGCGGCCAAGTCGACGAGCTCACCGCTCCTGCTGGTCGATTCGTTCGCCCGGAGCGAACAAGCCGAAGCCGGCCAGGCACGTCATTTGAGTTCACGAATCGAAGAGTTGGCCGCCGCGCCGCTGCGCAAGGCGGAACAAGAGTCTGCCAAGAGCAGGGCAGCGAATGCAGCCGCTGTGAATGCGAAGCCCGGTGAGATGCCCGCTCCAGCAATCAACGCCGCGGCCGGTCCTGGCAACGTCGCGCCGCAGGCAGCTGCAGCCCCGACTTCTGAAAAGGAAAATCTGGAGTCATCAGCCGGCCAGCAACCCATCGCCACTTTCGACTCCGCCGAAGTGTCGGCAGCCAATCAAACCGTGATGGCCGACAATCGCGTGCTCGTCGAGCAGGAATATCAAACCGCCGTGGCCGCGAGCCGATCGCAGCAGATCGAGCGAGTGCAAGCCATCGGTCGCATTCTCGTCTGGGGCGGCGCCGGGCTGATGTTGCTCGTCGGTCTGCTCCTCATCACCCGTCTGCCGATCAAACCAATCGCGTGGGTTCCCGCCGTTGGCTTGGCGACAATTACTTTGGCGCTCGGCCTCGCCTGGTTCGTCCCCGCGCAACCCGCCGGATGGGATCTCGCGAGGGTGACGACCACCGGCGCCCTGCCGGCGCTCAAAACAGCCAACGAGCCTGTCGTGGAAAATGCACCTGCAGCGCCGCCTGTGGTAACGCCGATTGATCCTGCACTGGAAGCTCCCGCGCCGCAGGAGACTCAGCTCAACCGGCTCCCCGCTTCACCTGCAGCGCCAACTGCCGAAGGGGAGAATCTCAAGCGCGTGTATGGCGCCGAAGCATCTGGCTCCGATGGCAGTGGTTCCTCGCGGCAGCCGGCGGTCATGCCCGCGAAGCCGGGTGGCTTTGCGGCTGCCGACAAACCATCGGCGGCGCTCGCGGCCAGTGCACCCCAGGAAAAAATGTCGAAGCTCGCAGGAGAACAGGACAGCCTGCCAGCTGGTGACAATGGCGTGCCCCCCGATTCGCTCTATTGGCGACCGCTCTCCTCGGTTGGCGAGGATGGTTTGCTGACGATTACGTTCCGCATGCCAGCGATTCCCGCCGACTATCGCCTGCTGCTCGACGCCATCGGCCACGGCCGAATTGGTGGAGATCAGCAATTGCTAATCTGCCGGGAGTAATTGCTCGGCAGGTTTCTTCTCGGCCGCTGCAGTTTCCGGCTTGCTGGGTCCGAGTCGCGAGAAACGCTCCTTCCAACGCAGGAACGGAGCCTCGATGGTGTAATACGTGACGAAGGCTGCGGCCACGGTTGCAGCCGAAGCGACCACGAAGCGGATCATCAAATAATCGAGCCCGACTTTCCGCAAGACTGGCGATACCACATCCAGCACCAACAAGTTGAGTAGGTACATTGAGTAGCTCACCGTGCCGATGGCAGCCACGGGCTTCCATCGTAAAAACGGCGCGACGAGGTTGTCTTCGCGCACCACACACGTTCCCAGCAACAGCGTAAACGCCACTGCGGCCGCCGGCTCGTACCAAGCCGTGTCGGGATTCAGGAAAGTCGGCACCGCTAGCGCGGCAGCAGCCGCAGCAATCAGTGCGAAAGGATTGCCCAGCCAGCGATAGGCGAAGGCATAGGTCTTCGGCGAATCGAGCAAATGGGCGAGCAGCACGCCGCAGATGATGGCGGTCGAAATGCTCCGCAGGATGATCCACACCAGCGGCCCCGGATCGACTCCTGCCGGCCGTAGCCAGGTGACCGTGATATCAGTGGCGATCAGCAGGCCCGCTACGACGATTGACAACCACCGCCAACCGATGCGCTCGATCGACGGCCAAACCAGATAAAACTGCTCTTCAACCGCCAGCGACCACGACAACACAAACACCACGCCCACGCCGCGTGCACGATACAAATCGGCGTACGGCAGCACAAACCAGTCGCTGGTGTACGTCACGAACGCAGGTAGGTTACTCAGGAAGAGGTCGCGAGTGGCGGCGAACTTCTCCGGCCTCAACTGCCCCATGACTAGCACGAGGGCGAGATACAGCAGTAGCACCACGTAGTAGAGCGGAAAAATCCGCAGCGACCGACGAATGTAGAACTTCGTCAGGTCGACATCGCCACACTTCCGCCGTTCGCGGAGCAGCAGCGTCGTGATTAAGAAGCCGCTGATCACAAAGAACAGCT
The DNA here is from genome assembly GCF_024256385.1 of Anatilimnocola floriformis. Taxonomy (NCBI): domain Bacteria; kingdom Pseudomonadati; phylum Planctomycetota; class Planctomycetia; order Pirellulales; family Pirellulaceae; genus Anatilimnocola; species Anatilimnocola floriformis. The sequence goes on along the minus strand of NZ_JAMLFW010000001.1, from coordinate 922,050 downwards.
GCACACCCAAATCGCCGCGGGTGAACGGAGCAAAGAGACTGCTCTCGAAGCCTTCGGTCGAATGATGAAAGACAACGGCGAGAATGCTCAAGCAACGCAGGCCATCGAGCGAGCCGAAAGTCCGCGTGTTGAGATACCGTTCGTGCATGACTCCATCGTAATTCGGGAAGAATTCCCCGCAACTTGCTTGCGGGTTTTCCTAGTGTAGTCCTCACACTCCGCGTGGGGGGCCTGCGAGTAAGTCACCGGAATAGCCCCACGCGGAGCGTGAGGACTACACTGATTAATTGCCGAGCGAGAGCAGTGGCGGCGTCGAGCGCCGCAATTGTCCGCAGGCCGCGTCAATTTCGGCGCCTTTGCGCTGGCGGAACTTAATATTGATGCCGCCTTCGAGCAAAATATCACGAAAGCGATTGACGGCTGAGGCCGAAGGTGTTTGATACGGCAGTCCAGCGACTGGGTTATACGGAATGACGTTCAGCAGCGCAGTTCGCTTCGCGAGCAGCGATACGAGTTGCTTCGCGTGTTGCGGCTGATCGTTCACGCCGGCGAGGAGAACATATTCGAATGTCAAACGGCGGCCAGAAACTTCGAAATAGCGATCGGCCGCGGCGATGATGTCGGCTAGGCCGATGCTCTTGTTGACGGGAACGATCTGGTTCCGGAGTTCGTCGTTCGGCGCGTGCAGCGACACGGCCAGGTGATAGCGGGCATTCCGTTCGCTCAGTTGATCGAGTTGCTTCGGCAAACCGACCGTCGAAATCGTGATCCGCCGGTGGCTGATTCCCAGGCCGTTGTCATCCGAAGCCACATCGAGCGCGGCGAGGACGTTATCGAGATTGGCCAGCGGTTCGCCCATCCCCATGACGACGATATGGCTCAACCGCTCTTCGGCAGGGAGCAGCCGTTGCAGCAGCAACATCTGCTCGATGATCTCAGCCGACGTCAGGTTGCGATCGACGCCGTCGAGTCCGCTTGCGCAGAAAACGCAGCCCATCGCGCACCCGACCTGGCTGCTGATACAAATGCTGCGGCGGTCGCCATCGCGCAGCAACACACATTCGATGCGTCCACCACCGGGGAGTTCGAGGAGCAACTTCTCGGTGCCGTCGGTAGACTTCTGATGTTTGACGACGTTCGCCGTCCACAGTTGCCATTCCGCGGCCAACTCCTCGCGGAGCTTCTTCGGCAGATCGTTCATCTCGCCGATGTCTTTCGCCCGCCGCTCGTACAGCCATTTGCGAATTTGCGCAGTGCGGTACGCCGGATAACCGTGAGCGGTCAGCCAATCTTTGAGTGGGGCGGGGTTCGGATCGAGGAGTGAATTCATCGCTCCATTCTGCCATGCCGCCTCAATTTGTCCCAGTGCCAAAACGGGCTTGAATCGCCGCAATTTTCGCAGCCAGATCTCCACTGGCGAGGTCGGCTTGAAAACTCACGAGATCGACGTAGACCAGATGGCTGCAGTACTTAATCGTCCAATTGAGTGTCAGCGGGCTGATAGCGATGACCACGCGGTTTGCTCGCCAGGCTTCCCACATTTCAATGGCCGTGCCCATCGATGCTTCCGGCACAAAGGCGATCAGCACGTCGACCTGGCCGCACATCCGGTTGTGGTTTAGAAAGACTTCGCGCGCCATTTCATCGGTGTAATCGAGCGACAACTGATGATCGGCCAGCGGATCGTAGACCTCAACCTCGGGCAAATGTTGCTGCAGCAGTTCGCGCAATTGCTCTCGATAGCCCTGGTAGTGCATCACCGCGCCGAGATGCGAACCCTGCATGATGCCCGCGAGAAAGATACGCACGAAGGACTCCTGTGACCAAAGAAGAACGGGATGTCTATAATAGCCGCTACAGTCGCCTTTCCAAGAAAGCCCTGAGCGTTAAGCGAGGGAGTCCATGGGAATCGACGATGCCCGCTTCGCTTCGCACTTGAACAAGAGAATCGCCCTCGCTAACGCTACGGGCTACCTAAGACAATGGCCAAAAAAAACGCCGTCCCCTCCCTGCAACATGAGCCTGACCTGAAGAAGGCCGAGCAGCTGATCCTCGATTTGCTGCCGATTCCCGGCAAGAGCGGCGAGGAAGGTAAGGTCGTCGCGTTTATCAAGGAGCAGTTGCTCGCCGCAGGCGCGCCCGCCGAGGCGATTATTACCGACAACGCCCACACCAAGTCGATTCTCAAGGGGGAAGTCGGCAATCTGATTTTCAAATTGCCGGGAACGAAGAAGGCGCCGCGGCGGATGTTGTCGGCCCACATGGATACCGTGCCGATCTGCGTTGGGTGCGAGCCGAAGCGCGACGGCGAGTTTATTCGCTCGGCTAATCCCGCGACGGGCCTCGGTGGCGACGACCGAGCCGGCGCGGCGACCATCCTCACGGCCGCTCTCGAGATTCTCCGCAATAAGCTGCCGCATCCGCCGCTGACGTTCTGCTGGTTCACTCAAGAAGAGATCGGTTTGCAGGGCGCTCGCAACCTGCAGGTGCCGCTGCTGGGCAAGCCAGCGATGGCGTTCAATTGGGACGGCGGTGCTGCGAACAAACTGACCGTCGGCGCGACGGGCGGTTATCGGATGGATATCAAGATCGCCGGCCAGGCGAGTCATGCGGGCGTGGCGCCGGAACGCGGCATCAGCGCGATTGGCATTGCTGCGCTTGCCATCGCCGATCTGCAGCGCGGCGGTTGGCATGGTCTGGTCGAGAAAGGCAAGAGCCGCGGCACGAGCAACGTCGGTTTCATCCACGGCGGCGAAGCGACCAACGTTGTGACGGACGCCGTAACGATCAAAGCTGAAGCCCGTAGTCACGATCCGAAGTTCCGCGCCAAACTGATCGGCGAAATTGAAAAGGCCTTCAAAAGCGCGGCCAAGGAAATCAAGAACAGCGAAGGGAAACGAGGCAGCGTGACGATCGACGGCCGGCTCGATTATGAGTCGTTCAAGCTCGAATCGGATTCCCCCTGCGTACAACTGGCCGAAGAGGCAGTTCGCGCTGTCGGCCGCGAACCATTGCAGGCGATCAGCAATGGCGGAGTCGATGCGAATTGGACGAACCTGCACGGCATCCCCACGGTCACGCTTGGTTGCGGGCAGATGAATGTTCACATGACGAGTGAGATGTTGGATTTGAAGATGTATCGCGATGCGTGCCGGATAGCGCTGCACCTGGCAACGGCTTAGTCGGCTTTCACTCCGTGAAAGCACGCGTTTTCCGCACGCTGCGTCGGTACTAGATGAGCAGCGGAAACCGGCGATCAGGAAAACTTCACCGTTTGAACACGCGTCCTTTCGCGGAGCGAAAGGCGACAGTGGGGGCAAACAAAATGAACCTCGACGAAGAACTCTGCCTTTGCTTTCACGTCACACGGCGGAAGGTGGTCAATTACATCCGCGTCGAGAAACCGAAGCGTCCCGCCCAACTGGCCGATTGCTTTGGCGCAGGGACCGGCTGCGGTTGGTGTCGGCCGTATCTGGAGCGGCTCTTTGAGCAAGCCGTTCTTCGCGGCGAGACGGCAATCGATTTTCCGGATGCTGGCGAATACGCCAAAATGCGATCCCGCTACGTGAACGCCGGCGGCGGCAAACCTCCGCCGGGGGCCACGCCGGTGGAAGAGGAGTAAGCAGGCAAAATGCAGCAGGAAAGGCCTTCTCCTGCCTTCTTCCGTCTCCCCACAAAACTCGCTAAAATCTCCGTTTCGCAACATTCCACCGCTCTCCAAGCTAGAACTCATCATGGCACGTAAAGTTATCAATCGTCGCGAGTTGCGTGAACAATCGGACGCCGCCGAAGCCCGTGGCGCTGGAGAAGAAGCCGAAGTTGAAGCCGGTGAAGAAGGCGAAGCCACTGGTGGCAAAAAAAAGAAGAAAGCCGCCACCAAGCGTAAGAGCCGCGCGAAGAGCACCGAGCCGGCCCGCTTGAAGCTCTTCTGGGGTGTGTTCAACCAAGCCTCGAAGCGGATCGCCAAGTACGACTTCACCCAAAAGAAGCAAGCCGAAGCCAAGGCTGCCGAACTCTCGACCGGCGGCAAGAACCCGCACTTCGTGGCCAAGGTCAAGGAAGCCGTCGAAGAGTAAATCGTAGGCGAAGTCACTCCGTGACTCGCAACCCTCGGCCATTCTGATCTCACGTTGCGGCTGCATCGACCGATGCAGCCGTTTTTCGTAAAGCCGCGGCGCCGGATCAATTTTCTTTGCGAACTCTCGCGGATTACTGCTCGAGCCTCACCTAGCCAGTGACGCGCGGAGTTACCTCAGAATGGTTTGAGTTCGATCTGCAGTTCATGGCTAGAACCCATGCCACCCAGTTGCTGCATTCTTGTGCGAACAGTACAGCCTTCTTTCAATCGCCCAAGCCGCTCGATACAACGGAGTGCATCTCCTCCGTTTTCTTTCGTCGCTGGAGTCTGCGATGGGTCTGCAACTTGAAGTCATTCAGTTTTTCGATCAAACCAATCGCACCATCGTGCATCGCGAGCCGCAGGAGGGATCCGCCGACATCAAGCTCGGCGCGCAGTTGATCGTCCAGCCGAACCAGGAAGCGGTTTTTGTTCGCAGCGGCAAAGCGCTCGATAAATTCGGCCCGGGCCAGCACACGTTGTATACCTTCAACGTGCCGATCCTCACGCGGTTGCTGACCATTCCGTGGGAGAAGTCGCCGTTTCAAGCCCAGGTTTATTTCGTCGGCAAACAGATCTTCCTCGATCAAAAATGGGGCACGCGCCAGCCGATCACGGTTCGCGACAAAGATTTCGGCATCGTGCGGCTGCGGGCCAACGGCAAGTTTGCGTTTCGCGTCATCGACTCGACGAAGTTTCTCGATGACCTGGTCGGCACGCAGGGGAAATACACGACGGACGAAATTCAGTCGTATCTGAAGGACCTGATTGTTTCGCGCTTGACCGATCTGCTCGCCACTTCGCAAACGAGCCTGCTCGATCTGCCAGCGCAGTTCGACGAAATCGGCGCGGGAGCCACTTCGAAGATCGGCCAAGACTTTACGCGTTACGGCTTGGAACTCACCGAGTTCTTTATCAATGCCATCACGCCCCCCGAAGAAGTACAGAAAGCCATCGACGCACGCAGCAGCATGGGTGTGCTTGGCGACTTGCAGGCCTACACCGTTTATCAAGCGGCCAACAGCCTCGGCAAAATCGCCGACAACCCGAACGGCCAGGCCGGCAGCGTGGTCGGCATGGGCATGGGCGCCGGTTACGGCGTGATGTTGCCTGGTATGATTCAAAACGCGATGGCCAATCGGCCGCAAGTGAACCCCAATCAATTCCAACCGCCAGCGGCAGCGACATCGGCTCCACAGCAAGCCATTCCTGGCGGCATGCCGGTTGGTCCCGACTTGAGCACCATCACGCCCATGCGCCCTGCGGCTGGCTCGGTCGATCCAAAGACGATCATCCGCAACGTCGCTCAATCGGCTGGCTGGCAACTCAATGAAACTGCCGAGCCGTGGCAAGTTACCATTCCTGTCGGCGCGTTGCGCAAGCAATCGGTGGCGATCAAATTCGAAAAAGATCGTGGCGGCAATTCGGTGATTGCCTATTCATCAACCTGCGGCCCCTGCTCGCCCGAAAACGCGATGGCGCTGCTGAAGTACAACACGCAAATGGTCGACGGCGCGTTCGCGATCGAAGAGACCGCTTCCGGTGAAGTCGTCGTTGTTCGCCACAGCCAACTCGCGAGCACGGTCACACCGCTCGACGTCTCACGCATCGTCACTTCCATCGCCTGGCAAGCCGATCGGGTCGAGGAGAAGTTGATCAGCGGCGGGGATGAGAATTAAGTCGCGCTTCTGCGGTATTTCATCATCTCGCTTCCTGCCTTGTGAGCCCGCCGATGAGATTACTCTCCCCTACCCTGCTCTTTGCGTTCTTACTGATCTCTTGCAGCACTGCGATTGCCCAACCAAAAGGGCCGCAGCCGTGGTGGCCGACGCAGCCGCGGGCGTTGCCGTTGGTACATCCGCTCTTCTCGACCGACATGGTTCTGCAGCGTGATGTGAAGGCGCCGATCTGGGGCTGGAGCAAACCGGGCGAAGAGATTGCGATCCGGTTCGATGACCAAGCCGCGGGCAAGGCGACCGCCGATGCGACTGGCAAGTGGGAAACCAAAATCGGCCCTTACCCGGCCGGCGGACCACACACGCTGAAAATCACCGCCGGTGAGCAGGAAGTAGTGCTGACGAATGTCCTCTGCGGCGATGTCTTTCTCTGCTCGGGTCAGTCGAACATGAACTGGCCGGTGCGACTATCGACGAATGCCGAAGAGGAAATCAAGCAAGCGAACCACCCGCAGATTCGCTCGTTCACCGTCAACTTCTATCCGTCGCTCGTACCGCTCCGTTTGCCGCCCGCGGCCCGCTGGGAACAATGCACGCCGGAGTTTGCGAAGAACTTTTCGGGCGTCGGCTACTTCTTTGCTCGCGAGATCAATCAAACGCAAAAAGTACCCGTCGGCATCATCCACAGTTCCGTTGGTGCGACGGCTGCCGAAGCCTGGGTCAGCGGACCGTCGCTCGCGAAGCTCATGCCGGAAGACTTTCCGAAAGAACTCGCCGAACTCAAGGAGCAAGTCGGCGCGACCACGGCGGACTACGATCACTTTGCCGAACTCGAAAAGTGGCTGGCCAAAGTCGATCCCGAGAGTGCCCGCCTGAAATACGCAACCGCGGCCGACCTAGACACGAGCGATTGGCTCGAAGTGGATGTTCCCAAGCCGTGGGAAGAAACGACGATCGGCGATTTCGACGGCTTGGTTTGGTACCGGCACGAGCTCGAGATTCCCGCCGAGTGGCAAGGTGAGAATCTGCTGCTGCAACTTTCGATTGTGAACGACTGCGACGTCGTGTGGTTCAATGGGCAACTGTTGGGCTCGAGCCAAATCAAAGGTGCGACGCGTAACTACACCATCGAAGCTTCGCGTGTGAAGCCAGGGAAAAACTTGTTGTCAGCCGCGATCTTCAATCAAACCGGCCCCGGCGGTTTCTGCTCGGCGGCAAGTAACATGGCCCTGCGGCCGGTCAGCAAGCAGGGTGAAAAGCCAGTTCGCCCAGCAGGAAAATGGCGAGCCAAGAAATCGAAAGCGGCGAGTGAGATTAGCGAACCTTTTCCGGAGCCGAAAGTTGGACACTACAAGACGATCACCGGTATGTACAACGGCATGATCGCGCCGCTCGAGCCGTTCGCGCTGAAAGGCGCGCTGTGGTATCAAGGCGAAGCCAACGGCCCGCGATGGTTGCAGTATCGCCGCTTGCTGCCAACTTTGATCGCGGACTGGCGCGAGCATTTTCGCAACGACGAACTGCCGTTCTTCATCGTTTCGCTTCCCAACTACAACCCGAAGCAAGTCAAGCCGGTCGAGCCCGGTTGGGCCGAGATCCGCGAGTCGCAGTGGCGAACCGTGCGCAATGATCCGCGCACCGGACTGGCCAACACCATCGACACCGGCGACGGCAACATTCATCCGCCGAACAAACAAGAAGTCGGCCGGCGTTTAGCCCTCTCGGCACGACATTTACTCTATGGCGAAAAGGAACTTGTTTACTCCGGCCCACAATACGAAAGCATGAAAATCGAAGGAAACAAGATCCGCCTGACGTTCAAGCATTTGCACGGCGGCCTCGCAATCAAAGCGGGCGAGGAAAAGCTGACCGGCTTTGCGATCGCTGGTGAAGACAAGCAATTCGTGTGGGGAACGGCAACGATCGATGGCGATACGATCGTTGTTTCATCGCCTGACATTCCCGAGCCGAAAATTGTGCGCTACGGCTGGGCGTGGAATCCGCTGGTGAATCTTTATAACAAAGCAGGTTTGCCGGCGCTGACGTTTCGAACTGACGAGTAGCGCGAGCGATTGCAGCAAGCGTAAATTCTCCAGCGAGCGCTACTTGCATTTCTCCCGCGCCGGTAACGTCGCGCTAGCAGCGTGGTAAGACATCTATTCGCTCCACCAACAGGCCATTGCCACTCGGATCATGGATGGCGATATTGCAAGGGTCCCGTTGGACTTTTCCGTTTTTGGGAGCACAACCGCCGTGAAACTTGCCAGTTTGTTCGCCTTGTCGGCATTGTGCGCAATGTCCGCACCTTCCGTTGTCTGCGCCGGCGAAGGCGAGGCATCGTCCGTTAGCAAAAGAGCCCCGATGAAGTTTGCATACCCAGCCACCGCACGCGGTTCTCAAGTGGATGACTATCACGGCACGTCGATCGCCGATCCTTATCGCTGGCTGGAAGAACTCGATAGCGATGCGACCAAGGAATGGGTCGCCGCGCAGAACAAAGTGACATTCGGCTATCTGGAAAACCTGCCGCTGCGAAAGAAGTTTCGCGATCGTCTCGAGGAACTTTGGAACTACGAACGCTTCGGCCTGCCGCGGGCGCGGAATGGAAAGTACTTTTACAGCCGCAACGATGGCTTGCAGAATCAGAGCGTACTGTACGTCGCCGATGGATTGCACGGCGAGCCGCGGGTGCTGCTCGATCCCAACAAGCTGTCGCAAGATGGCACCGTTGCCCTCAATAGCTGGGTAGTAAGCGACGACGGCAAATGGATCGCCTACAGCCTGGCCTCGGCAGGTTCTGATTGGAACGACTGGCGAGTGCTGAATGTCGCCACCGGCGAGAACAACAGCGATGTGCTGAAGTGGGTCAAGTTCAGCGGCGCATCGTGGACCAACGACAACGCCGGCTTTTTCTACAGCCGATACGACGAACCCAAAGCGGGCGAGAAGTACACCGGCGCGAACTACTATCAAAAGCTCTACTACCACAAAGTGGGCGATGAGCAGTCGAAGGACAAGCTCATCTATGAGCGCGCCGATCAAAAGGAGTGGGGCTTCAGCGGTAGCGTGACCGAAGACGGCCGCTACGTGATCATCACCGTCTGGCGTGGCACCGAGCAGAAGAATCTGATCTTCTATCAAGACCTGCAAGCCAGCGATGGCCCTGATTCGAAAAATACGACGCACGAGTTAATCAGCGAGTGGGAAGCCGACTACGATTTCATCGGCAACATCGGCACGCGGTTCTGGTTCAAGACCGATCTCGATGCGCCGTGCAAGCGCGTCGTCGAGATCGACATTACGAAGCCAGAGCGCGCCAACTGGAAGACGCTGATTCCCGAATCGAAGGACACGTTGCAGGGCGTCGGCGCGGTCGGTGGCCATCTGATCGCCGAGTATTTGCACGATGCCTGCTCCGCCGTGAAGATCTTTGATCCTAGCGGCAAATTTGTGCGTGACATCAACTTCCCTGGCCTCGGTTCAGCCGGCGGTTTTGGGGGCCGGTTCGCTGAGAACGAAACGTTCTACACTTTCACGAGCTACACGGTTCCCGGCGCGATCTATCGCTACGACGTCGCAACCGGCAAGAGCGAAGTCTTCCGCGAGCCGAAGGTGAAGTTCGATGAAAATCGCTTTGAGTCGAAGCAGGTTTTCTACAAGAGCAAAGATGGCACGCAGGTGCCGATGATCCTCGTCTACCAAAAGGGGCTGAAGCTCGACGGCTCGAATCCGACGATCCTGTATGCATACGGCGGCTTCAACGTTTCGCTCACGCCCGGCTTCTCGGTGAGCAACATCGCCTGGCTGGAGCAAGGCGGCGTGTATGCCGTGCCGAACTTGCGCGGCGGCGGCGAGTATGGCCGAGCCTGGCATGAAGCGGGGATGAAGGAAAAGAAGCAGAACGTCTTCGACGACTACCTCGCCGCGGCCCAGTGGTTGATCGATAACAAGTATACGTCGTCGCAAAAGCTCGCCATCCGCGGCGGCAGTAACGGCGGCTTGCTCGTCGGTGCCGCGATGACGCAACGGCCCGATCTGTTTGCCGCCGCGGTTCCCGCCGTCGGTGTGATGGATATGCTCCGTTACCACAAGTTCACCATCGGTTGGGCCTGGGCGCCAGAATACGGTTCTGCCGATGACGCGGACCTTTTCAAAGTGCTGCATGCTTATTCGCCGCTGCACAACTTGAAGCCGGGGACGAAATATCCGGCCACGCTCGTAACTACCGGCGATCACGACGACCGCGTTGTGCCGGCCCATAGTTTCAAATTTGCCGCCGCGCTGCAAGCTGCCAACGCTGGCGACAAACCGGCCCTCATCCGCATCGAAACTCGCGCCGGCCACGGCGCAGGAACGCCGACGAGCAAGTTGATCGATGCTTCGGCGGATGTATTGGCGTTTTTGGCGAACGAACTCGGAATGAAGTAAAAGAACGCGACGAACACAAAGACTACAGGGAGTAATCGTGGACCTCTCCAAGTTCTGGAAAATTATCGCTGCCGGCGGCAGAGAAGCCCAAGACGATCCGGATGAGAAGCTGCAGGCGATTGAAGAAAAACTCGCCAAGTGCTCGCCGGAAGATCTCGTATCCTTTCAGACGCTGCTCGACGAGCGGATGGTCGAGGCCTACACGGTCGATTTGTGGGGGGCCGCCTATCTGCTCAACGGCGGCTGCTCGGACGACGGGTTTCATTATTTTTGTCTCTGGCTGATTTCTCGCGGGCAGAAAAAGTTCGAAGCCGCGGTCGCCCAGCCCGATTCATTGTCGCGTCTGGCAGACCCCGATAACGATGAGTACGAGTTGGAAGAACTCGGTTATCTTGCACCACGACTCTATGAAGAGGCAGTCGGCAAAGAGATTCCTCGCTCCAAGTTAAAGTGGCCCAAACGGCCGAAGGGCGAAAATTGGGACTACGATAACACCGAAGAAGTGCATGCCCGTTTGCCGAAGCTCGCGGCGATCTACTTGGAAGAGTGAGAAAGGAGACTCGCTGTGAATCAATTTGCTTGGCTGGCTGGATTGGCTTGTTGTCTTTGTTCCTTAACAGCCCACGCCGAAGATTTCTTGCTCCGCCTCGATACCGTCGTCTCCATCGACAGCCCCAAAACGGATAAGCCGATCGAAAAGCGAACCCATCGCTTCGAAATTCTGGCTCGGCTCGATACTCCGTTCTTCTATCACGATAAGGCGGCGACCGAGACGCAAAAGATTTCCGGCGAATTGCGACGGAATGAAAAAGGTGATTTTTATCTCAAGATTCGCTATTTTCATTCACAGCCCGCCCCACCACTTGATCCGCCAGCAGTTAACTCGCCCACTGACGAGACCAGTTTTACTACGAGCGTCGCGCTCCCGCTCGAAAAAGAAGTCACGATGGCAGAATTCCTGAAGGATGAAATCGTAGACAAAGTGAACACGCAAACCGCGCTTCGGGTGATCGCTTCCGTGCGTAAATTCGAGGCTGAAAAAGATCCGTGAAAGCCCCAAGCCATGTCTCCTTTCCCCTGCCCTCTCTCGCGACGCATCTTGCTGCAATCAACAGCAGCCGTGGCTGCTTTGTCGTTCGCTAATGAAGTCCATGCAGATCCGGCAAAGGACCTCTCGATCGTCGACACGCATACGCACTTCTACGATCCCGAGCGGAAAGAAGGAGTGCCGTGGCCGGGGAAGGACGACAAGGTTCTCTATCGCCCCGTGCTGCCGGCGGAGTTTGAAAAGCTCACGCAGCCGCTCGGTGTGCTGGGCACCATCGTCGTCGAAGCGAGTCCGTGGGTCGAAGATAATCAGTGGCTGCTTGATCTTGCCCAGGAAAACAAAAGCATCCTCGGCGTCATCGGCAACCTGAAGCCTGGGACGGATCGTTTTGCGAACGACTTAAAACGCTTCTGTCAAAGCCAACTCTTTTGCGGATTCCGGATCAATACTGGGGCCGTGGTCGAAGGAATTTCCGACGGCCAATTTTTGAATCACATGTTCGCGGTTCATCAGGCCGATCGCATCGTGGAGGTCAACGGCGGCCCCGAAACGCCCGGCGAAGTTGCCGCGCTGAACAAAGCTCTGCGGCCGATGAATCGCCCTCGCTTTTGCATCAACCACTGCGGCAATCTGAAGATCGACGGCGGCCCGCCACCGGCGAAATGGCTGGAAGGGATGAAGGCCGCGGCGGAGTACCCCAACGTTTACTGCAAGGTCTCCGCGCTCGTCGAGTCGACCGGCAAACGCGAGGGCGATGCTCCGCGCAATGTGGATTTTTATCGCCCAGTTCTCGATGCCTTGTGGTCGATCTGGGGATCGGACCGACTGTTGTACGGTAGCAATTGGCCGGTCAGCACTCGAGCAGCTTCCTACGAAACCGTGCTGGATATTGTGCGACAATACCTGGCGAATCGCCCGGCCAAAGATCAAGAACGGTTCTTTTCGACAAACTGCAAGTCCGCCTACGGAATTTGGCGCAAGAGATAAAATGAAGATCATTACCGCTGTTATTTCTTTCGTTTTTTGCTGTCAGGTATTGGCGCAAGAACCTGTGGACGAGATTTCCGTCTTTCAAAAACCACAGCGAGTGATCGCGGCCGGCAACCTGATGGCCGCAGGAGCCCAGGCAGGCCAGCAGAAGAAATATGCCGAAGGGGAAGCAATCACCGCGCGAGCCCAGCAGATCGCGCCGTTCTTTCCGTTGACGTCTTACAACCTCGCTTGTTTTCAAGCGTTGCAGGGAAAGAAGCAAGATGCCCTCGCAAATCTCGAGAAAGCGATCCTGGCGGGCTTCGGCAACGTGGCGCACATGCAGCAAGACGAAGACCTGGCAAGCCTGCGTGACGATCCGAAGTTTGCCAAACTCGTAGAAACGGCTAGTAAACTCGTTGCGAATCCAATGCATTTCAGAATCAGCCCAGGCGACTTTGTAGATGGCGTTGTGAAAGTGAAAAGCGGGAGTGCAATCTACGATCCTCAGCTCAATCAGGTGCGTGTCTTGCTCGGTGGTCCTGTGATCAGTGCTTGGAACTCCGCCGATCTGCGTGTGAAGGCGCACGGTGAAGTCGGCAAACTTTTGAATCAGTGGATCGACGAAGGCACTGCAGCCGGAAACTTGGGTGACATCTACGACAACTGCGACCGCGACCATTCCAATATGGATTACGGCAGTTTCTTACAAATGACACGGATCGAATACGACGAATCCGTGAGCAAGGAAACTGGCTATGGCGTGCAGCTAACCAACTTGTTTCACGCCTCAGGAATGACCTGCGTCATCGGTAATTCGTCAACGGCCCAAACCGCTGGCCCAGGCTGGCGGAGCAACCCGCGCATCGCCTACACACGGCCTGGCGGCATCGAGTCGCTACTCGCGCAGTACGTCAACAATCACCTCTACTTCTATCCCGAGCATCGCGATCACGACCCCGGCCACAACGGCGAAGGTGACGGTTATGGCGATGTCTACGCTGCCAACCTGCCGTACGTCATCACCAGTCAAGGTTCCTCTGGCAGCGATCGGGCGTTCATGGATGCCATTGCTTGCACGCTCGCAGCGTTTCATCCGGAGGTGAAGGCCAAGCTTGTCGAGAAAAAGATGCTCATGCCGGCTGTGCAGTACGTCTTTCGCCGTTCGAACAAACCGGTGAAGACCGACGAAGATTACTTGAGTGGCGTGGCGCATCCTACGGTGTTCGACAGCGCGAATCTCGACGTCATGCGAATGATCGAACTGGCCCATTCGTTCACCCCTAAGTCGCTGCCGCCGCTCGCGTTGCTCAAAGTTGACAAGGAAGACAAGCCGAAGCTAGGCGTAGACTACTTCGACAGCGGCGAACGCGAAAATCTCTTCGATACGCCGTTCGTCGCCGCACGCATCTGGCGGAGCACGCAGCAAAAGCGAACTTACACGCTCTCAGCAAAAGGAATGGAGTTCAACGGCAAGCCGCTCACCTATCACTGGAAGGTTCTCCGCGGCGACGCCAGCAAGATTGAAATCAAACCTTCGCCGGCCGGCGTGACTGCCGAAATTACCCTCACCTGGCAACCCCGTGCGCCGATCGCGCCCGATTCGAAGATGGAATCGAACCGCATTGATATCGGCTTGTTTGCCTTCAACGGCGAACACTATTCGCCGCCAGCGTTCTTCTGTGTGAACACGCTCGACAACGAAGCCCGCGAATACGATGACCAGGGCCGCATCAAGAGCGTGACTTACACTGGCGCGAATGAGAAAGGAAACTACGTCGATCCGGCCTTCGATATTCCGAAGAGCTGGAAAGACGAATATCACTACGAAGGGGACAAGCTCGTCGGCTGGACGCGAACCCGCGGCGACAAAAAAGAAGAGTTCACCGCCGATGGCCAGTTGATCACCGACAATAGCGATCCTACGAAGCCGGTGACGAAGGCTGTGAACTACGTGGTCAAACAACGATCCAACAACACGCCGGTGCTCGATCAAGTGACCGAATAAACTGCCCAACCGTTCGTCTCCACTCCTGCATTCCGCCTTCTTCCTTCTGCATTCCCTCCACCCTCCCCTCGCGGATTTTTTCCACTCGCGTAAAATCCGCCGATGGCCGCCGCCCCCACTCCCATGATGCAGCAATATCACGACGCCAAGCAGGCGTGCGGCGATGCGCTGTTGTTGTTTCGGATGGGAGATTTTTACGAGCTGTTTTTCGAGGATGCGAAGACGGCATCGCGGATTCTGGGGCTCACGCTCACCAGTCGCGACAAGGGCGAGAACCCGATTCCGATGGCGGGCTTTCCGTACCATCAGCTCGAGAGTTATCTCGCCAAGTTAATCGCCACCGGCCTGCGAGCCGCGGTCTGCGAACAGGTTGAGGATCCCAAGCAAGCCAAGGGAATCGTCAAGCGCGAAATCACTCGCGTCGTCAGTTCGGGCACGCTCACCGACGATGCGCTGCTCGATCCGCTGGAGAGCAATTATCGCGCTGCCCGTGGGTGATAGTGACGCGGCCGGTGTTGCCTGGTGCGATCTGTCGACGGGCCGATTCTTCGCCGCCGTGGTGCCGCTGGCTCGCTTGAATGATGAGATCGCACGGATTGGTCCGGTCGAGTGCCTGCTCGCCGACGATGCGGAGTTCAAGTTGCATCTGCCGGCCAAAAGCATCCTGACCAAGCGCCCAACCTGGGCGTTTGCACACGACACGGGCGTGAATTCGCTCGCGCGGCATTTTCAAACATTCAGCCTCGATGGCTTTGGGTTCACCGACGAAGACACCCCTGCCCTGCGAGCGGCCGGCGCGGTGCTCGACTATCTCCAGGAAACGCAGAAGACCAATCTGCAGCACATCGATCGTCTGCTCCCTTACCGCAGCGGTCAGTCGCTCGAGATCGACGAAGCGACTCGCCGCAGCTTGGAACTGACGCGCACGCTGCGAACTGGTTCCCGCGCTGGTTCACTCCTCGCCGCGATCGATAAAACCTGCACGCCCATGGGTGGCCGTTTGCTCGCCGATTGGCTGGCGAGTCCGCTCACCGATCTCGAGCAAATCGAAGGCCGCCTCAATGCCGTCGCGGAACTGGCAAAAGACTCCGCACTGCGCGATGAACTCCGAGAGCAACTCCGCGGCGTGTACGATTTGCAGCGATTGCTCGCGCGTGTCGCCACGGGTCGCGCCAGCCCGCGAGACCTGTCGTTTGTCGGTAGAACGCTCGCCGCGCTGCCGAAGCTGAAAGCAAAACTAACCGCGCGAACGGCAAAGCTGCTCGGTGAACTCGAACAAGCCATTGATCTCTGCCCTGAGATTCGTGCACAGCTCGAATCGGCCCTTGTCGACGATTGCCCGTTGCAACCGCGCGACGGCGGGATCATTCGCGGTGGTTATCACAGCAATCTCGACAAGCTCCGCGACCTGGCCGCCGGCGGCAAGCAATGGATCGCCAAGTACCAGGCCGACGAAGCGGCCCGCACCGGCATTCCAAATCTCAAGGTCGCCTTCAACAAAGTTTTCGGCTACTACATCGAGATCACCAACAGCCACAAAGACAAAACGCCGCCCAATTATCATCGCAAACAAACGACGACCAATAGCGAACGCTACGTCACGCCCGAGCTGAAGGAATACGAAGAGCAGGTCCTGAGCGCCGACGACAAAGCCAAGGAACTCGAGTACGAGATTTTTCTGAAGCTCCGCGATGCAGTGCAGGCGATGACGCGGCGGCTGCAAGCGACAGCGGCAGCCCTCGCGCAACTCGATGTGCTCACCTCGCTCGCACAACTCGCCTGTCAGCGAAATTACTGTCGGCCGGCGATGACGAATGAACCGGAGCTGCGAATCGTCGATGGTCGGCATCCGGTGCTCGATGTGATCGAAACGCAAGGCTCGTTCGTTCCCAACGATGCTCACTGCGGTGGCGACGACGGTTTTGTGCTGCTCATCACCGGCCCGAACATGGCCGGTAAGAGCACGTACATTCGCCAGGTCGCACTCCTAACAGTGATGGCTCAGATCGGCAGCTTCGTGCCCGCGAAGATGGCGACGATTGGGATCGCCGATCGCGTTTTCGCACGGGTCGGGGCCAGTGATGAGCTATCGCGCGGGCAGAGCACGTTCATGGTTGAGATGACCGAGACGGCCCGCATCTTGAACACGGCGACAACGCGCAGTCTGGTCGTGCTCGACGAAATCGGTCGCGGCACGAGCACGTACGACGGCATTTCGCTGGCCTGGGCGATCGTCGAACACCTGCACGATACGGTCGGTTGTCGCACATTCTTCGCCACGCACTACCACGAGCTGACCGACCTCGCCGGCACGATGGCGGGTGTGCGGAACCTCAACGTCGCCGTGAAAGAATGGGAAGAGCAGGTCATCTTCCTACACAAGATCCTTCCTGGCGCCGCCGACAAGAGCTACGGCATTCACGTCGCCCGCCTGGCCGGTGTGCCGCGGAGTGTGAACGAACGAGCCAAGCAGATTCTCGCGCAGCTCGAGCAAGATCACGTCGGCAGCAACGGTCAATCGAAGCTCGTCAAACCAAAAACCAAACGCAAAGGCGATTTGCAGCTGACGCTTTTCGCGCCCGAAGAACACCCGCTGATCGAAAAGATCCGCCAGCTCGATACCAACGAGCTCTCGCCGATGGCAGCGCTTAAACTGCTCAGCGAATGGCAGGCGGAAATTGCGCCGGGCAAGGTCAAGCCGCGGTAGCTGAACGGAGCCTGCGCTCGCGTCTCCAGCACGTGCGGCTTACCTCCTGTGATTTTCGATCCGATCTCGCAGCGATCGAGAAAAGGCGAAGGCCGCACAGGCCAGCAGAACCACCGCGAAGAACAGTTCGGCTGCACCGCTGGCAGTCGAGATGGCGTCATTGGTCGCGACCTCGATGTTTTTTTCCTCGGGATCGCGGATTGGCAGCACCAAGTTGGCAATGCCGCCCGGTTCGTACTTGGTCGACAGCAGCGAGATGACGCCGAAAGCCCCCAGGGCCTGGCTGAAAATGGCCAAGGCGAGAGCGACGCGGCGCAGGCGCGAGCTGGTGAGCTTGCTGTCGTAACCGCCAGCATTCATTCGGGCCAACCACCAGGTTCCAACCAGCGAGAAAACAGCGATTCCGGCAATCAGCAAGATCACAAACAGGACGACCATGACCACCATGGCGTAGAGCCCATCCAAGCCGCTAAAGCCGTGCTCGGCGAGTAGATTGGCAGGTAACATCGGACTTCACCAGGGAGGGGATGATTCGTCGAAACGCGCCGCGAGGCTCGGCTGATCATACACGCCGTCAGCGAGGTTCACCTCATTTTCTTAGAGCCGACTCCTGTCTGCGGCGGCGAATCATTGACCAATTTTCCGCAGCACCCGATACTGGCTGCGGTAACTGGAAGCCGATCGTTCATCGTGGCGGCGCAACAACCTCCCCAAGAAACGAGCCGGCCACGAACCCCTGCAAGAAAACGGTCTCGCCGAAAAGGAATTCGGCAAGGTACGCGACTTGCAACCACGCCCACGCGAAGTTTCTCAGCCAACTTCCGTGCGCTGTGTCTGGGGCGGATTCCAATGATCTTTACCTCGCTGCCTCTCCGACCAATTCACTTTCAACAAAACTCCATGCTCAGTATTTTTGAATCGATCAGCAAACGACTGGCGGATGCCTGGCGAACTCAGGAGCCTTCAGGCCGCGGGCAGGCGTATCGCTGCCAATGTGGGCGGCCGGTTTTCTTTCGCAACAGCATTTGTCTCGCCTGCAAGACGCCGCTCGGATTCGATCCGGAAGAGTTGAAGATCATTCCGCTGGAGCCAGGCCCTACGGCTCGGACGTTCAAAGCTTTCGGCCAAAAAGAAGACAAGCCGCTCTGGAAGCGGTGTGGCAATTTCGATTCGCCCGCTGGTTGCAATTGGCTGGTCCCCGCGCTCGAAGAAGAGCCGCTCTGTCGTTCGTGCCGGTTGAACAACACCATTCCCGACCTGAACAATGCCGACAATGCCCGTTACTGGCGGCTAATCGAAAATGCCAAGCGGCGGCTCGTGGCCCAGCTTCTCAGCCTGGGCCTGCCGGTGCAGTCGAAGGTGAGTGAGGACACCACGAACGGCTTGATGTTTGATTTTCTCCGCTCGCCCGAAAAAGGACCGCGGGTGTTGACAGGCCACGCCAGCGGCCTGATCACGCTCAATGTCGAAGAAGCCAACGATTCGATCCGCGAAAAAGCCCGCCACGAAATGCGCGAGCCCTATCGCACCTTGCTCGGCCATTTTCGCCACGAAGTCGGACATTACTATTGGGATCGGCTGATTTGGGACACGCCTTGGCTCGATAAATTCCGCAAACTCTTTGGCGATGAGCGTGCCGACTACGCCGCCGCTCTTCGCA
Source organism: Anatilimnocola floriformis (assembly GCF_024256385.1). Classification (NCBI taxonomy): domain Bacteria; kingdom Pseudomonadati; phylum Planctomycetota; class Planctomycetia; order Pirellulales; family Pirellulaceae; genus Anatilimnocola; species Anatilimnocola floriformis. Next base: position 903,437 of record NZ_JAMLFW010000001.1, on the reverse strand, counting down.
AGAACTACGATCAGGGGCCGCCGCCGGATTGGCGCGATCAGCACATCAGCTCTTACGCTTCGGTACACCCTTGGGAAGATTGGGCCGAAACCTGGGCTCACTATCTGCACGTCGTCGACAGCCTCGACACGGCGCTGGGCTTTGGCTTGCGCGGCGAAGATGTCGAAGCCGAAGTCGAGCCGTTTACGGTCGAAGATTTGTACGACCCGAATGCGCCCGATGCCGATCGTGTCGTCAAGCTAGTCAACTCCTGGATTCAACTGACAACGGTGCTCAACGAACTCGCCCGCAGCATGGGACAGCACGACTTTTATCCCTTCGTGATGTCGCGGCCGGTTCTGAAAAAGATGCACTTCATTCAAATGGTGGTGAAGGAATATCGCCACGGAACATCGCTGATCGATGACATCAAGTGAGTTGCGACGCGGTGCAACTGGTGATGTTCGATATCGACGGCACGCTCACGGAATCAAATACTGTCGATGACGCCAGCTATCTGCAGGCGCTCGCCGAAGTTTTGGGCTTCACCGACGTCGATGGCGATTGGTCGCAATACCCGCATTGCACCGACGAAGGAATTCTCGCGCACTTGTTTCAAACTCGACTGCAGCGGCCGCCGCGAACAGAAGAAATCGCTGCGGTGCGGAATTGCTTTGTCGAGCTGATTGGTAGGTCAGCGGAAGCTGCGCCGCTTCGAATGATCGCTGGGGCTGCAGAGTTTATGGCGAAACTGGCCGCAGAGCCTGGCTATCGCGTGGCTCTAGCGAGTGGCGGTTGGGAGCGCTCGGCGCGATTGAAGCTGGCAAGTGCGAAACTCGATTGCCGAGAGATTCCCGCTGCTTTCGCCGACGATGGTCATAGCCGGGAGGCGATCATGCAGTCGGCGCTCGCGCGAGCGAAAAGCCAGTTCGGTGTCCCGCATTTCACGCGCTGCACCTACATCGGCGACGGCATTTGGGACGCTCGCGCTGCGCGGCAGCTCGGCTATCGTTTCATCGGCATCGCTCGTGACGATGCGAAACGCCAGCGACTTGTCGATGCCGGAGCCTTAGCGGTGTTTGCGGACTATCGTGACGCGGAGCAAATGTGGCAGGTTCTCGTTAGCGAGTGAGGCTCATCACTTTGCTGGCTGCGGGTGCAGTAGAATCTGGATCTGCTATTCATTCTGCGATCACCTGCCTGCGTTGCCGATATGCGATTTGCTGCCAACTTGAGTCTGATGTTCACCGAGGTGCCGTTCCCTCAGCGGTTCGCAGCCGCGGCCCGCGCGGGATTCCAAGCCGTCGAGTTTCAGTTCGGTTACGATCACGCGCCGCAAGACATCAAGCGTTGGCTGGATGATCAGGCGCTGGAATGCGTCCTCTTCAACATGCCGCCGGGTGACTTTGCCGCTGGCGAGCGGGGCTTGGCGTCGCTTCCCGGGCGTGAAGCCGAGTTTCGCGACAGCGTGCAGTTGGCCATGGAGTACGCACTGGTTCTCGGCACGCCGCGGATGCATGTGCTCGCTGGAATTTTGCCTGCCGACGCCGAGCGCAGCCGTCATCTCGATGTCTATCTGCGCAATCTGGAAGTCGCCTCCAAGTTGCTCGCCGAGCGCGGCTTGACGTTGCTCATCGAACCGATCAACCCGCGCGACATCCCTGGCTTCTTTCTCAACTCGCAGCACGAAGCCCACGCAATTCGCGAGCAACTGGGCCTGCAAAACTTGAAAGTCCTCTTCGACGTCTATCACACTCAAATCGTCGACGGCGATTTGGCGATGAACTTTCGCAAATACCAAGCGGGCATCGGCCACGTACAGATCGCCGGAGTGCCGGGACGCCACGAACCCGACGTCGGTGAGATTCGCTACGAGTATTTATTCAAGCTGCTCGACGAACTGAAATACGACGGCTGGGTTGGCTGTGAGTACCGACCGAAAGGGCGTACAGAGGATGGACTGGGTTGGCTGAAGGGCTGGCGGTGAAATCGCCATCATTGCCGAAGCTAGATTGGCGGCAACATTGTGAATTTCCGCCAATTGGCGTTTAGCAGCGGGAGTCCAGATTACTCGCATGGGCCGAGCCCGAATTCTTTTCTCACATCATTCACGTCTCTTCCGCGACCAACATCAGCGTCAGCGAGCCCGGCTTCGATGCACTTTCGCACGTAAGCGTGATAGATCACGTCATCCCAATTCGCGTCAGCAGGGAGCGAATCGATAAGTTGGTGAGCGGCGGTCTTCACGTCGACTGGTAGAGAGCTGGAAGCAAAATCGGTGGACATAAAGTGCTCGCTAAATGAATGTTTCCAACTCAATTATCGTCACCAGCTTCTCGAGCAGCAAGCTTCTCCCCTGCCCTGCTCGCAATCAATCCGGCCAGGTAACCACCCTTAAATCCCGCGTTGATATTCACCACCGTCACGTTCGCCGCGCAGCTGTTGAGCATCGAAAGCAGCGCCGCAACCCCGCCGAAGTTGGCGCCATAGCCGACGCTGGTGGGGACGCCGATGACCGGGCAGGGAACATAGCCGCCGACGATGCTCGGCAGCGCAGCTTCCATTCCGGCCACGCAGACGACCGCGTCGCTGTCGATGAACTCTGGCAGCCGCAGTGGCAGGCGATGGGGACCGGCGACGCCGACGTCGTGGATCATCACGCAGCCGACGCCCATCCATTCGACCGTTTCGCGAGCTTCCTCGGCGACCGGCAAGTCGCTAGTGCCCGCCGTGATGATTGCCACTTTGCCTTTCGGTTCGGCTGCTTTCAGCGAAGGCGGATCGGCCCGAAAAACCTGAGCCAGTTCGTTGTAGCGCGCGGTGTCATTTCGCGAGGAGAGATGCTTCAGCAGAAATTCTCCCTTCTCTGGCGAAATCCGCGTGGCGTAGGCGCGAACCCCACTCGCCAGCAGCTTGTCGATGATGGCTGCGATGGTCGTGGCCGATTTGCCCTCGCCGTAGACCACCTCGGGAAACCCGCAACGGCGCTGGCGGTCGAAATCGAGTGTCACTGCCGGAGGATTGGCGGCAGCTTCGAGTGCAGCCGACATGCCGGCCAGGAAGTCTTCGTGAGCCAGTTCCCCCGCCAGCAGCCGGGCCGTCATCAGTTTTAGTTCGTCTTGGTTCATAGAACAGCGAGTTTATCTCGGCCTTGCTTGCGATTCGATGGGTAATGAAGATTAGCGGTCGTGCTGCGCCGCTACGATTAGAAACGATGCAAGGTAGGATCATGAAAGCGAAGTCTGTCGAAGAGGTTTGGCGGAAGCTCCGCCGGCTCAAACGCAGCACTCCCCTGAGTAAATTCCCCTTTGCGATAGAGGAAGTCAGTTCGAATTTGTATTCGATGGGCAACGGCCTGTTTGTGCATGATCTTCACCTGAGCGACGACGACGAACATAGTCTGCAAGTGCTCTGGGCGGCTGGGTTACTTGCCGCCAAGGGGATTGCGCGGATCACTCGTAATGGTGCCGTGAGAATGCCGAAGAAGGCTTTTGAAATGCCGCCCCCAGCGATCATCCATCCTGCGCTCGAGAGTTGGGAGTACGGCAAGGTATATGAGCGGGCCAAGCGATTGAAGGTGAAGCTGTCCGAGTTCGCGAGCTACGGCAACTTTGGCACTTTTCGCTTCAAGCAAGTGTTTTGGCCGCCGTTCCTCATTTACTACGCATCCCGGAGCGAGCGGAAAACCGAACTGCCGATCGGGGTGCAGCTGAAGTTGGAGGACTGATTAACGCCAATGACGGCCTTGTCAGGGGTACGCGGAGTGACGAAAATACGTGGCTTCCCTGAATCCAATCTTGATGTGAGTTGCTCGTCATGCCTAGTTGCGTGTTGGCTTATTCCGGCGGTCTCGATACTTCGGTCATTCTCGGTTGGCTGATGGAAGAAGGCTACGACGTGCATGCCGTGTACGTCGATCTTGGCCAGCCCTGCGAAGACCGCGCGGCCACCAAAAAGAAGGCCCTCGATTGCGGCGCGAAGAGCAGCCGCATCGTCGACGTGCAGGAAGAACTCTGCCGCGACTTCGCGTTTCCGGTGCTGCAATGGCAAGCCAAATACGAAGGTTGGTATCTGCTCGGCACGTCGATCGCTCGGCCGCTCATCAGCAAAGTGTGCCTCGAAGTGGCCCGCGAAGTCGGCGCCGACGCCTATGCTCACGGCGCAACGGGCAAGGGGAACGATCAGTGCCGTTTCCAACTCGCAGCCGAAGCCCTCAATCCCGCAGTGAAGATCATCGCCCCTTGGCGGATCGAGAAGTTCCGCAAAGCGTTCCCCGGCCGGACCGAAATGATCGCGTACTGTGAGAAGCACAACATTCCGGTGAAGGCCAGCGTCAGCAAGCCTTACAGCAGCGATGAGAACTGTCTGCACATCAGCTACGAAGCGGGCAAGCTCGAAGACCTGAACGTCAACGGCGTCGAGACCGTCGAGTTCGGCATGAGCATCACGCCTCAAAAAGCGCCGGACAAAGTCGAGCAAGTGAAAATCACCTTCGACAAGGGTGTGCCGACCAGCGTGAACGGCAAGACGCTCAGCCCGCTGCAAGTCGTGAAGACGCTAAACGAAATCGGCGGCCGCAACGGCATCGGTCAGATCGACATGGTCGAAAACCGCTTCGTCGGTATGAAGAGCCGCGGCGTGTACGAAGCTCCTGGCATGACGATTCTCTACACGGGCCATCGCGTGATCGAACAACTCACGATGGACCGCGACCTGATGCACCTCCGCGATTCGCTCGCCCCGCAGGTCGCCGAAATGGTGTACTACGGCTTTTGGTATCACGCCAAGATGGACGCGCTCCTCGCCTTCATCAAGGACGCCCAAAAGCACGTGACTGGCGAAGTGACGCTCAACCTCTACAAGGGGAACATCCAAGTTGCGGGACGCAGCAGCCCGAACAATCTGTACGACGAAGGTATCGCCACGATGGAAGGTGGCGGCTCGTACAACCAAACCGATGCAGAAGGGTTCTTGCGCATTCAAGGTCTGCCGGGACGGGTACAGGGCCGAACGACGCCGCGAACGTACTAAATTCGGGGGCGGGAGGCGAGAGACGAGAGGCGGGGGAATTCAGATAAGTGTTCTCTCGCCGCGTTCGCAGAAAAATTGACGTTTCACGCCAAATCCGAATAAGATGGGAGCCATGAGTTACGCTCCTCAACCCGCTGCCGGTGGTTCTAGTGGAACCGTGGTTTTGGTCACGATGGGCGTCTGCGCGCTGAGCCTGGTAGAGCTCGTGGTTGTCGTGGTCGGCTATCTCGCGATGGGTTATGGGGCGTTATTTTCGCGATACTCGAACGAAATGAACCGCCGTGCGCTCGTCGAGCGGGCGGCACAAATGCAGCGCGAAGACCTGGCCCGCCAGCAGCAACCGCCAGCCTGGCCGCCGATGCCTCCGGCCACCATTCCATCGCCGCCGCGCAGCAGTAGTTCGCCCAGCGAGTTTTCGAAGAAGCCGGGCACGTCGTTTACGAGTCTCTCGGCAGTGAATGTCAACGCGCGCGTGCATGTGCTTTGGGGTGGCGCGTGGTATCCAGCTACGGTGATCAGTAAGACGGATACCCAGGCCAAGGTGCATTACGACAACTATTCCGACTCAGATGATGAGTTCGTGGGTGTCGATCGTTTGCGGCGGATGTCGGTCACTGACCCCAAATATCGAAATAACTCCGTCGCGCAATCGAGCACGCCGAGATCAGCCGAGCCAGGCGGAGATTTCAGGGCTCCCTTCAACAGTGCTGTTCCTGCGCAAGACACCGTGACTCGAAATTGGCGCGATCGGTCAGGTAACGTCATCTTTCGCGGATATCTCTATGGAAACTTCGGCCGCGGCGTCCGCTTGATGAGTGGCGGAGGCGGAAATCATGTGTCGAACTCATTTCCGCTGTCCTCGCTTTCGGACGAAGACCAGGCTTACGTCAAGCTCTTCCCCGAGTTGTCGCCCGATGCAGTCCTGTCGGCTGGATCCGAGACTCGCACGCCACCAAGCTTCACGCCGCCTCCCATTTCGCCGCCGACGTTCAATCCTCCGCCGGTCATGGAACCGCCGAGGCCAACTCCTCCACCGGTATCCGCCACGGCAGATCCTTTGAAGACCATGCGGACATGGGTGGATTCAACGGGCGCGCACAAACTCGAAGCGACATTCATCGCGCTCGAAAATGGGCAGGTCAGGCTGCAACGGCCTGATGGAAAGATCGTGACCATGCCGCTCGATAAGCTTTCGGCAGCCGATCGCGCGATGGTGCGGGCGAAGTATCCGAACTAGTCACTGCTCGCGTTATGCACCACTTTTGCGGCGAATCACGAGTAATCCACACGCCGCGGCAATGAGCAGGGCCAGCGAAAGATCGCCGCCGCGCTCGTAGCTCACATAAACGGGCGGACGACGAACATCGTCCTGCGTTTTCGCCTCTGCGAAGTAGACATCGGCCGGTGCAACTTTGTACGGCCAGGCGTCTTCGAATTCGGTGAGATGAAACTCGGCCGGGCCGGTTGTTTCCGGCAGATTCAATTCCGCGAGCAACTGCGTGCGGAGGGCTGATTCCACTTTGCCCGACCAAGCGACTTTGCCTGTCCAAGGCTGTTCGAAGGTGAGGTCGCCCTGGTAGCGGGCATTCGAAATGAAGTAGATCCGCAAGAGACGCTGCGCTGCCGTCAATTGTTGTTTTTGATCCGCGTTTGCGCCGGCGACTTTTTCGTAGTCGGGTTCGCGGTAGGGAAATAGAGGCTTGTCGGTGGCAAACGACAAGCGCAAGGCGCTGGCGTTCACGGTCTTCAGAGCTGCCGATTCTGGCGGCGCGCCTTCTGCAGGTTTTTCGGGAGCGACCTTGAGCGCAGTGAACTTCCAACCTTTTTCGATATAAGGCTTGGCCCATTCAGCCACGGCAGGTGAGTAAGCGTAGTCGTGGTCCTTGAGCCAAGCGGTGAGCGCTTCGGCGTCGTCGGCTTCGAGGACGGTGGCGTTGAAACCGGCGACGAGCTTTTCCTCGAGCACGCGAGCTTCGCCAGTGGCCTTGGCGGCAAATTTGACGTTTGCCATGTCACTGCTGCAGCCGCAACCTCCACCGCCCTGATTGCGCGGCTGATGAATCTCGGCTGGCTTGGTGGCATTCTTCAGCACGTCGAAGGCCGCGTTGCCCGACTCAGCCAGCTCGGGTTGGGCAGGACTGGGAATGATAAAGCCAAAATCCTTGTCATCGGCTTGGAACGACGCCTTGCGAATGAAGTGCTGCATCTTGGCGACAGGATCCCAGAGCATGATGACGGTCTGGTCGGCGTTGACCGCCCAGTTGCCGTAGCGCGGCGCTGGGCAGCAGGCCCAGGCGGGATAGATCATGGCGAGCAGGAACAAACAGGCGGCCGAGTACCGCCGGAAAGAAAACGGAGACATCTGAGGGCTCCTGAAGAGAGGGCCGGAGGAGGATTAGATCTGGGAGCCACGGCGGCCGCGGATTATTCCCGGGCGGTGGTGTGACATCATCGACAGCATGCGAAACAAATGCTGTTCGAACAGGTTTAATAGGAAGTATCGTCGCCGGCAACCGCTGCGGGCTCGCGCACGTAAACGCAGGATTGGACTGGATTTGGGCGCGAAAACTGAGTGACAGCGGTTGCGAGGCGGTATAGAATCGATACAGATGGATCCTCTGAAGACTCGATGGTCTATCAGGGGACCTGCCTTGTGGGCGTTTTGACCGCCGGTTTTGACTGGGACGCCTGGTTAGATTCCCGCCATTGCAGCCGCCAGATTGGCCCCAAACAACCTCGGATGAGGGCCCACGTATGAAAATGACTCTCCCAGCAGTTGGTTTCGTTTTGGCTCCGGCGAAGTGTCGCACGCGCGACCTGCTCGTCCGCCGTTCCCGCCGTGGCAATGCCATCGTAACGATCCTCGCCTTGGTCGTTATCGGCGTGGGCGTGGGTGGCGCGGTGTACTGGACGATGTTCCGCGGCAAAGAGGACAAAGGCCCCGGCCCGATGGTCAAGCAGGTCTCGCAAGGGGCCTACGAATCGGTCGTGCTCGAGCAGGGCGAAATCGAGAGCAGCAGCAACATCGAAATCCGCTGCGAAGTGAAAGGCCGCAACGGCGGCGGCATCACCATTCTCGAAGTGATGCCCGAAGGGGCACAAGTCAAGGAAGGTGACCTGCTCGTTCGCCTCGATTCAAGCGCGCTGGAACAAGAACGGCTGCAGCAAAAGATTGTTGTCAACACCAGCGAAGCTCTGGTTGTGCAAGCCAAGAACACGCTCGACGCGGCCCTGATCTCGCGCAAAGAGTATCTCGAAGGGACGTTCAAGCAGGAAGAGAAACTGTACCTCGGTGAGGTCTTTGTCGCCGAGCAGAACTTGCGAAGCGCGCAACTATCGTTCGACTCGGCTCAGCGCTTGGCCGGCAAAGGCATCCTCAGCCCACTGCAACTCGAAGGGGCCAAGTACGGCGTCGATAACGCCCGCAATCAGCTCGACGGGGCTCAGACCAAGGTCGAAGTTCTCCGCAAATACACCCGCGAGAAGATGCTCAAGCAGTTCGACAGCGACATTGCGACTGCCGATGCCAAGGTGCGAGCCGAAGAGAGCAGCAATCAGTTGGAACGAGATAAGCTCAAAGACATTGAAGAACAGATCGCAAAGTGCGTGATTAAAGCCACGCAGCCTGGCCAAGTGGTTTATGCCAACAAATATAACTCCGGCGGCCGCAGCGGCAGCAGCGCAGAGTTCGTCGTCGAAGCCGGCTCGATGGTGCGTGAACAGCAGCCCATTATCCGGTTGCCCGATCCGCACAACATGCAGGTCAAAGCGCTCATCAATGAAGCCCGCGTGACCAAGGTGCGGCCCGGCCTGCCGGTGACGATCCGCGTCGACGCGCTCAAGGATGAATTGATGCAGGGCGAAGTCATCAAAGTCAATCAATACGCCGAGCCCAGCAGTTGGTCGAGCGGCAGCGTGAAGAAATACGCTGCATACATCAAGATTTTGAGTCCACCCCCTGCCCTTCGCACCGGCATGAACGCCGAAGCCCGCATTCACATTGAACGCCGGCCCGATGCACTCCAAGTTCCCGTGCAGGCGCTGGTCGATCACAAAGGCCATTTCTTTGTGCTCGTGCAGAACGGTGAGAAGCTCGAGACTCGCGAAGTGACGGTCGGTTCCACGAACGACAAAGTCGCCGTGATCGAAAAGGGGCTGGCCGTAAGCGATACGGTGGTCCTGAATCCCCGCCGCGAAGCAGCACTCGACTTGCCAAATCTGCCCGATGCTTCGCCGGTCAAAGTTGTCGCAATTGCCGCGGCGCCAGTGAATGCGAAAGGCCCCGGCGGCGATGGAGAGTCCAAGAAGAAAGGCCCTGGTGGGTTCGGTGGTGGTGCACCAACTGTCGCCAGCATGCTCGAACGGACTCTTGAATCGGACCAAGACAAAGACGGCAAGCTCTCTGCGGGCGAAGTCGAAAATGTGAGTGAGCGGATGCGTCCCTTCCTGGCCGGCGCCGACAAGAATGGCGATGGCTTTCTCGATCGCGATGAGTTGTTGCCCGTGATGGCAGCGCGAGTTGCGGCGATTAAAGCTCAATCGAAGCAAGGCGGCATCTCGGGCACGGGAGGCGGCCAGTGAGTTATGCGGCGAGGCTGATCGACGTTCGCAAAGACTATGTCCTGAAAAGCGAAACCGTACGAGCCTTGCGAGGTGTGACGTTCGACGTTCCCGAAGGGGATTACGTCGCGATCATGGGCCCTTCGGGCTCAGGCAAGAGTACCCTGCTCAACTTGCTCGGCTGCCTCGACAAGCCTTCGGCAGGCAACTTTTTCCTCGGCGAAGACGATGTCGCCAAGATGAACGACAACCAATTGTCGCACACGCGGGCTTCGCGCATCGGCTTCGTCTTTCAGTCGTACAACCTGATTCAACAGCTGACGGTCGTCGAAAACATCGAAGTGCCGTTGTACTACCAAGGCCGAGTGAACGCAGCCTCGCGTAAGCGTTGTCGCGAACTCGCCGATATGGTGGGCCTCGGCGAACGCCTCGGCCATCGGCCGTCGCAATTATCGGGTGGTCAACAGCAGCGTGTGGCGATTGCTCGCAGCCTGGTGAACGATCCGTACTTCATCCTCGCCGACGAAGCGACCGGTAACCTCGACAGCGTGACGACAGAAGAGATCCTGTTTCTCTTTCAACAACTAAACGATGCCGGCAAGACGATCATCCTCGTGACCCACGAAGACGATGTGTCGCAGCACGCGAAACGGATCATCCGGCTGAAAGACGGAGTCGTGCAAGTCGATAAGCAAAACACTAACCGGGTCCTCGCTCGGCCGCGCACCGCGCCCGTTGCGGTCGGCGGAGTCGATGCCAATGCGGCCACGGTAGTGAGTCATTGAACTCAAAATGAACCAAGTAGCTGAATTCGCCAGAATTCAGAAATCGACGATCAATCGCGACTCCCTCTGAATTCTGGCGGATTCAGCTACAGATGAAGCCATGTTTTTCCTTCGCACTTTCCAACTCGGTCTCAAGAGCCTGCTGCTGCATCCGATGCGGTCGCTGTTGACCGTGCTGGGCATTTTCATCGGCGTGGTGAGCGTCATTTGGCTCCTCGCGATTGGTGAAGGAATCAGTCAGGAAGCGCAGCGGCAGATCGAAGGTCTCGGCGCCGACAACATCATCGTCCGTAGCGTGAAACCGCCCGCCGAAGCGACGGCGGGGTTTTCGGGGCCCGTGCCATACGGTTTGAAACGGGACGAATTCGATAAGCTGCAAATGACGATCCCGACGCTGAAATCGGCGCTGCCGATTCGCGAGGTTCGGCGCACGGCGAGTTTCAACGGCCGCGACGTCGACGGCCGCCTGGTGGGCTGCACGCCAGAATATTTCGATGTGACACGGCTCGAACTTGAGCGCGGCCGCTTGCTGACCGAAGCCGATCTGAACAATACCGCCAATCTGTGCGTGCTGGCCTCGACGATGGCCGAGGAATTGTTTCCCTACGAGGATCCGATCGGCCGGCGCGTCTATTTTGCCGAGAGCAAGGACTACTACCAGGTGGTGGGCGTGCTCAAGTATCGCACACCGACAGCGGCAATCGGCGGTTCGCTCGACGCTCAGGATTTTGGCGCCGACATTTACGTGCCGATCTCGACGCTCCGGCAGCGGGTAGGAGATTTCGTGACGACTCGGCGCGGCAGCTCGATGACGACGGAAATCGTCGAACTCAATCAAATCACGCTGCGCATCGACTCAGTGGAGAATGTGCCGGAGACAGCCGACCTGGTCCGTTCAATTCTGCACGTGAAGGATGATTCGCGAGCCGCCAAAAACGGCCTGAAGAAAATCGTCACCGAAGAGGAAAACGCAGCGCCAATCCGCCGCGATGTGGCGGTGATCGTGCCGGAAGAGCTGCTCGAGCAAGCCCGCGTCACGCGACTCATGTTCATGCTCTTCATGGGCCTGATCGCGGCGATCTCGCTCCTCGTCGGCGGCATCGGCATCATGAACATCATGCTCGCGACAGTCACCGAACGAACGCGCGAGATCGGCATCCGCCGAGCCCTCGGTGCCACGCAGGCGCACATCGTTACGCAGTTTCTGGTCGAAACAACGTCCCTCTCGGTCGTCGGCGGCATCACCGGCATTCTGGTCGGCTTGCTCTGTCCGATCGTGATTACCGGGACGCGCGATCTACTCCTGGCCTACGCCCCCAGCGTGATGGCGGACGTACCAGAAGTGGTGCAACGTCTGCAGCCACAGATCGTGCTGCTCTCACTGCCACTGGCCTTCGGCATCTCGGTGCTGGTAGGCGTGGTCTTCGGCATCTACCCCGCGATCCGCGCGGCGAAGATGGATCCGATCGAAGCGCTACGGCATGAGTAGGAGAGGGGCGAGGGACGGGAGGCGAGGGACGAGGGCAATACGGGATAAGCCGCGCAAATGTGTTCCATGCCAACCAACAATCGCCCTGGTGATGATGGTCCTCCGCAGTTGTGGGGGCTTTTAGCGGAACTAACCGCGGACTTGCGGCAAGTTTGGATTTCCGCCGGGGCCGATTGGTTGTCTCGAACTGACGAACCCGGATCGACGGAATGGAGAGGTTTGATTCGCTGTCGCTGCGGCCAGACAGATAGCTTTGCGCTTCGCACAGGCAGCAAGCGATCGTCTGGCTGGATCTCTGGAACTCCCTATGGCGGCACACAACGCTGCGATGCGCATTGTGACAGTTGCGGATTCGAGTTTGTGCTCTTCGATGATGGCCTTCACGGCTACAACGCGGTCGTCTGCAACGAACGCTCGTACCTCCCCGCCGAATATGTAGCTCAAAATCGGACCGTATTACAGCCGGTCGTGTGCGACTGCGGCGGACAGCGGTTCGCTGTCATCGCTTCGGCGATATATGATTCCGAAGACGGCCTGGAACTGACGAAAGTTCAGTGGGCTGACAGCTACGGATCATTCTTCGCATCAGCCAAATGCCTCTGCGGGAAGGTTTGTACCGTCGCGGATGCAGAAACCGCTTAGTTCGAGGCGATTGTACTAATCTCGACTCTCGCGCCTGATCTCCCGTCCCTTCCTCAGTCAATCGTATCCGGATAGACCACCACTTCGATGCGGCGGTTCTTGGACTGGCCTTGCGGCGTCGCGTTGGAAGCGAGCGGATGATTTTCGCCCATGGCGAGAATCGAGAGTTGCCGTGACGGGAGATTGTTCTTCGTCACGAAGTGCTGATAGACGAGTTGGGCCTGGGCGTTCGTCAGCAGGTGCGCATTAACCGCCGTGCCGGGCGTGTTGTCGGCGTGACCTTCGACGATCACGCGTTGCCGTGGGTAGGAACGAGCGATCGCGGAAGCGACTTCGTCCATGATGCGGCTGGCTTCGGGCGTCAGCTGCGCGCTGCCGGGCGTGAACAGTTTGTCGGCGGGGATTTCGATCCGCACCATTTCGCCGTCCTGCTTCACTTCCAGGCCGGGGAGGGTGATCGTTTGCAGCGACTGCTTCACGCTGTTGTTCGCCGTGATGCTCGCGCCGCCACGGAAAGTCGTCGAGGCTTGCAGGGCTTGCAGCTTTTTCGAAGCATCCTGGCTGGCCAGCTGTTCATTCTTCAGCATGCCGGCCGTATCTCCGAGTTGCTTCTTCAGCAGATCGATCTGCTCGAGATACTTCTGCTGCTGTTGCTGGGCTTGAGCCAGTTCGCGAGTCAGATTGCTGTTGTTCAGATCGAGTTGCGAGGTCCGCTTGGTCAGATCTTGCACCGTCGAAGTCAGCGTTTGCTGTTGCTGAGTCCAGACGTTTTTCATCGCCTCCAGCTGCTGCGATGCCTGCTGCTGGGCAACCATCTGCTGATTGGGAGTCGCGGCAATGCCTTGCGCTCCTGGCGCGGTAGGAGCCGCCGAGAAGGCGCCCTGTTTGCAACCCGTCAGCGCGCACGCAGCCGATCCGCACAGAAAGAGTGCGGCAGCGAGACGTCGCGGCTGAGTGAAGCGAAGTTGCATGTGTGATCTAAATAAACCGAGGGGTTCGGTCAGCGGGCGGGATCGTAGCGATTGCTCTATCCGCCAGCAAGGGCGAAACCAACTGCTAGCAAGAGCGCGTATCGGCGGCCCCTGCCCTGCCCCGTTAGAAAATGGACTGCGTTGGCGAATGCGCTACTCGGGCGAAGTCTGCGGCGGTGATTGTTCGGCGGCAGCCTTGGCAGATTTAGCGGTTTCGAACTGGGTAACTTTCCACGAAACCTCGACGGACGAGCCCCATTCGATGCGACGATAACGAGCGGGATAACCGGTTTTCGCGTCAAACTCGCCGCGCAGTGTAAGCCGCGGCGTCGATTGCTCGGACTTCCCCGCCGCGCGGCGTTCGAGGTGATCGATGTCGCGGCTAATCGTGCCGAACATGCCGCGGACGCTCCAGGTGCTGAAGGTTCGTTCTTGCAGCAGCGGCTTGTCATTTCGCCAGGCCGCGATCGCTTTTCCTTCGCGAACTTGCACGCGATACGTCGCGCCTTGAGTGCCGGTGACCTGCACTTCAATGTCGTAGTTCGGCAGTTCGTTCTTTTCCCACTTCGCGCGGGCGGCGTAGAAATCGGCCGGTTTGAGTTCCGGCAATGGATCGGCGACTCGATTGCGCATAACCATCAGCGTCACAATGCCGCCGACGAGCAGTCCAGCCAGCAACCAGAGGACAAATACTCGCGCTTTCATGGCGTTTCACCGCCAAAATGCTTCATCGCCGGAGCGAGGGCCGCGTACGACTTCTTCGCCGCGGCGATGGGATCGTAACCGGCCTTCGAGAAAACCTGGCCGCTGACCTCGACGACAATATCGCCGCTGTAACCGCTTTGGTTAAGTGCTTGAAACAGCTGCGCGTAGTCGATCGTTCCTTCACCGGGGAGCAGGAATTGAAATTTGCCCGGCTCACCTTGAGCATCTTTCACATGGACAAACCTGGTGTGCTCAGCGAGCACTTTGATGGTGTCGCGGCAGTCCATTTTTTGCAGTTCGAAATGGCTGAAGTCATAAGCAGCCGTCAGCCAGGGATTGTTCACCTGCCGCAGCACCCAGGCGAGTTGCTCGGGCCGCTGAATGGCATTGGCGATGTGCGCCTTGATCGCTAGCGGCACCTCGGCTTGTTGCATGACGCGGGCCCATTCGCCCAGGCGGTCGACAAACTGCTGCTTCACCGCTTCCCACTCGGTGGGCTTGCCGCCGAGGACGGTTTCGACCAGCGGCGGATCTTTTTCGCTCATCGAGCGCGAGATTTCGGCCGCTGCTTGCAACCGCTCCAGATTGCCACGATGCTTCGCCTCGTCGCCGAGAATCGGTAAGTTATCCATCAGCGCGGTCAGACGCAGATTATTTTTCGCCAGTCCGTCGCGAAATTCTTTTTGGTCCACGGCAGAAAACTTCGCGCTATCACCCGGCCAATCGGCCAGTACGGGAAGCTCCACGCAGCGATAACCGATCTCGGCGCACTGCACCAGACCTTCGCTGAGTGTGAGCGTCTTCATGCCGTACAGACTGAAGCCCGGCAGCGGCAATCGTCGTTTCTTGGCGTCGGCGCGGGCGCAACGCACGGCAGTAACGAGTGCTGTTGAGCTCGCAGCGATCAGCCAATCGCGCCGAGAGAGAAAATGATTCATCGCAAAATCTCCGTTCCTCGCGATTGTAGTGTAGTCGTCTTTGCTCCGCGCCTTCGCTGCGGCCCGCCTGGATTACGGAACCGTTTTTTTCGGTTCATTGTCCCGCGTCGGCAAATTTTACTGAAGTTCACCAATTCGCCTTGACGAAATAGCACGCATGTTGGTTGAATACGCGTGTCAGGAAAGATGAAGCGATTGTGTAATCGGTTTGTCTGACTGGTGCGCGTTGCAAATGCACGCATCACGCGGCGTTCCCTCAGGGTGTCCCCAGGGGATCGTCTCGCTTCATACGAGGACACCCACGGAAGGAGCCTTACCATGGCAGCTGCCAAAAAGACCACCACCAAGAAGACCCCCGCCAAGTCGACCAAGAAGCCGGCCACCAAGAAGGCCGTTGCTAAGAAGTCGCCGAAGAAGGCTGTGGGCAAGAAGTAGTCCGCTGTACTCGCCTTGCGAGTACACCCGCACGAGTTGCTTCCTGGTGAGTTCCTTTAGCACTAGAGGCGCTAAAAGAACGAACCTAATCGCAACGCACTTCTGATCACAACGAGAAAGGCCGGTCGCTTTCCTACGAAAGCAGCCGGCCTAACGCTTTTCTTGGCGGTTGCTTTTGCCAATCCGCGGAGTGAGACTGAAGAACATCTCATCGGTTCTCATCTCTCGCGAACTGCACTATGCGACGCACACTCTCCTCGTTGCTGATCGCGGCCCTCTTTCTGCTGCTACCCACGCTGGCCATCGCTTGCTTGTGGGATCAAGACACCTTGCTCGCCGAGCGAGCTCGTTTTCCGACGACGCTCGAACTCATTACCGGAAAATTCATCCGGCATAGCCCCGAGTTTTATGAGTGGCGCGTTCAAGATCGCCTGAAGAAGCTGGAGAAAGATCCAGAAAATCTCGCCTGGCTCGATGATCTGGCCGTTGCCTACGACAAGCTTGGTCAGCAGGACCTGGCCATCGAGTTGATGGAGCGGAAAGAAAAGATCAAGCCAGGCCTGTATGAAACAGCGGCCAATCATGGCACGTTCCACGCGCACGCGGGTCGATTGGAGGAAGCACTTCCGTATTTACGGAAGGCCATTGAGATCAATCCCGATGCTCACTTCGGCCGCGAGAAGTATCAAATCCTGCTCATCGAGTACTCGCTCGAAAACCCTGCCGACCTGGGCTTTGCTGATTTTCTCGTGCAGAAAACTCCAGACTACCTCGCGCTCGCCGATCAACAGGCAGCCGTTAAAGGCGTGCTGGGAATCATGCGGTTTGGCAACCACGACAATCCCAAAGTGCTCGCAGCGCTGGCAAGTCTACTGGATTATGGAAGATACGAGCTGCCCGAAAACGACGCTAAAGCACTGGCGACTCGCGCCTATCTGAAAGCCGCTTCTCTTACGAAAGATGAAGAGCAAGCCCGCAAATGGCGAGAGCTGGCCGAGAAAACGATCCATCGACAGACCGATGTGCCTCTCGAAATGGCGGAAGGCGAATTGCGCCGCGAGCTAGCCGATGCTAGTGAATGGTACGCGAAATTAAGAGAGCGCGAACTCGGCTGGATTAAGGCTGGCGTCGACGTTGATGCTGAGTTCGCGAAACTCTACAGCTCCGATCCTGCGGTGATACAGACTCGCAAAGAAGGCAGCCTTGACCACAATCAAATACTTCGCCGCAACAACCTGAGGTTGCTAACCCTCTTCGTCGCGGTTGTAATCGCGCTCGTCATCGCACTCGTGGCTGCCATCTATGGCGCTATCCGCGCAATGCAGCCGCCGCGCGTAGTGCGAGTCGAAACGGCCGAAGAGCAAGCGTAGTCATCAACCTCGCAGGAGTTCGGCGGTTTGGGGTTAACTCACCGCACGAACTGCGGGTAAGCCGTTATGGCCCACGGCATTGTTAGCGAGATTATTCCTGCCACGAGCGCTGCCGTGTTTGCCGTGCTGCACGACTACGGCCGGCGACTGGAGTGGGATACGTTGCTCTCGGCTGCTTATCTGCACGAAGGTTTTTCCGCGGCCGATCGGGGCGCAATTTCCACCTGCATCGGCCGAGCCGCCTTGGGAAAGGTTGCGCTTACGACCAAGTATGTGTCATTCTCGCCCGGCCGCCTCGCAGCCGTGAAGATGACACGCGGGCCATGGCTCTTCGAGCGCTGGGCCGCTTCGATCAAGCATGCAGATCTGGGCGATGGGCGCTCGCGAATTACCTACGCTTGGCAGTTCACCGCGTGGCCGAGAGTGCTGCGCTGGCTGATCGAACCGCTAGTGAATGCCATCTTCTGCTGGGAAACTCGCAAGCGACTCGCGGCGCTCCGCAAGTTTATGGCTACTGCGGGTTGGTATTCGCCGGCTGTTGCGGCGGAGCGGCGCTGAGCTGCGAGAGAACTTGCAGCACGCCATTGAGATGGGCCAAGCGAGGGCCGAAGCGATCGACGAATTCGTTGAGCATGAAGTCGCTGTCGTTGAGCGATTCTTCGTTTTCGAAGACTTCGGTCGTGATGTTTTGCAGGAACTGCGTTTGCACCTTGCTCAGTGTCTCGGTCGCGTACCGGCAAGCTTCGGCCAGCTTTGGGTTGGCTTCTTTCCACTGGTTGAGTTCGGCGACGCGCTGCTTCTGGCCTTGGCTCAGATGGTTCGAAATTTCTTCCAGCAGCGTGACTTCTCGCTTTTGCGTTTCGACCATTTGCCGCAGCAGTTGGACGATCAGCTCATTCGCATCAATCTTGGATTGATTGGCAGCTTCGGTCCGGGGATCGGCGGAAACGTCGATGCTGAACATGGCCGAAAACTGGCGGGGATCGAGCGACATGCGGAGTAGTTCCTTGGCGAGAGTCATTTCAGTATACACGGCTCGCGCTGTCTGTCGAGCAAATGGAAAACTTTAGGAAAAACCGCAGGAATCCACCGAGTTGACAGTTGGCCGGCGTTAAGTTCAAGACGTTTGCGGGGCACGCCGATGGTGAATCTGTCACCTGTGTCACCTGCCCGTGACGATAAATAGCGATGACAGCAGTCGTCACGCACTTGTCGACTGTCCCGCCTCGCCTGCGTACCCGCCACCAAATTACAGCAACCTGCTGAACCACCCCGAGTCAATTACGCGATGCCCGACGCCAAGAGCCGGACACCTGCCGCCCTGGGTTTTTTGACCGTCACCGAACATGCCGAGCTCGGCCTGTTCGGCGGCTACCTCGTTTTAAATACTGCCGGCCGACCGCTGGAATTTCACTGCACCTCACCGGTCAAACCCAACCGAGCTCAGGAGATTTTGTACGGCCCGACGCTGCGGCCTTATCTTTTTGGCGAGCAGATCGGCCAGACGCTGATCAGCAAAGCCAAGAATGAAGTGGCCATGGTCTGCACCGATCTTGCCGCCTGCCTGGCCGCTCGGGAGTTCAGCGAACGGCCGCTGCTGGTTATTCTGGGGAAGGATGCGGACAGCGAATTTGCGCTGGGGTCGCGGTTCAAGCTCGGCAAGAATGAAGTCGCCACGGCAGCAAAGTTTGAAAGTGATGAATCTTCGATTCGCGAGATTCATGCCCAGCTCAGTGATGGAATTGATTTGCTCGAACCCTTCGCACGGATTCGGGAAGCGCTCGAAGAAGCCCAGAAGAGTGTGAGACCGGCAGCCGCCGCCTAGCAGTTGCCAATAGTTAGCTGACTAAAGAAGAAACGGTGTGATGCATGGATGCTTCGCCCGAAAGAATTGAAACGGTCTCTGGTAACGACCTGGCTCTCCCTGTCGATACCTTCGCCCTCGGCTGGCAGGGAGCGATCACTCGGCCGCCGAAGATTGATACCACCACGCTCGATTTCAGCGGCACGGCTCCCAAAGCCATCTCGCTGAAAGTGCCGCGCATGCTGCCGCGCGTCTACAGCTTCACGTTTCCAGAATGCCCGTCGTATTTTCAAACGCCGCCGCCGAAGGAGCCTGCTCCTCCAAAAATCGCAGCGGAAGCTGAAGTAGCCAACGAAGAAACGGCTTCCAGTGAAGCGGGCGAACAACCGGCCAAGAAACTGACCCGCATCAAACCGCCGGGCGACATCGTCAAGCTCGAGGACCGGCTCTACTACGTTCTTCAGCCGCCACTCGAAAGCCTGCTCGCCAACGGCGACATGACGTTTCCCTTCGAGCCGTTTCCCTATCAGTTTCAGGGAATCGCGTTCATGTATCCGCGATACACCTGCGTCCTCGCCGACGAAATGGGCCTCGGCAAAACGATGCAGGCCATCTCTACGATTCGCATGCTGGTCCGTTCGGGCGAAATTCGCAACTGCCTGCTCGTATGCCCGAAGCCGCTCGTTACCAATTGGCGGCGGGAGTTCAACACTTGGGCCCCGGAAATCCCCATCAACATTGTCGAAGGAGATTCGAACAAACGGCGCTGGCAGTGGACCGAAGCGACCGCGCCCGTGACGATCGCCAATTACGAACTGCTGATGCGCGATCGCGAAATCCTCGACAGCGGCATTCACTTCGATCTGGTAGTGCTCGACGAAGCGCAGCGGATCAAAAATACCAGCGCCACGACGAGCGAAATCGTCCGCTCGATCAGCCGCACGCGCAGCTGGGCCCTCACCGGCACACCGATCGAAAATCGGCCCGATGATCTCGTCGGCATTTTCGAATTTCTCTCGCCCGGCTATCTGCAAACCGGTCTGAGCGCGAAGAAGCTCGCTGAGCTGGTCAAAGACCACATCCTGCGGCGGACGAAGGACATGGTCCTCACCGACATGCCGCCGAAGATGTTTCGCGATGCGGAACTCGATCTCACACCCGAGCAATGGGCCACGTACAAAATGGCCGAGGACGAAGGGATCATCAATCTAAACAACATGGGTGATCAGATCACCGTGCAAAACGTCTTTGAGCTCGTGCTCAGACTCAAACAGATCTGCAACTTCGATCCCCTCACTGGCGCCAGTGCGAAACTCGAACGCCTTGAAGCCGACATGGAAGAAGTCGCGGCCAGCGGCAAGAAGGCCATCGTCTTCAGCCAATGGACGAAGACGATCGACCAGATGAAGCCGGCCCTCGCGCGTTTCAATCCGCTGGAATACCACGGCAAGATTCCTTCGCCGAAGCGTGATGGCATTCTCAAGGAATTCAAAGAGAACAAAGACCGCCACATGATTATCATGAGCTACGGCGCCGGCAGCGTCGGGCTCAACCTGCAGTTCTGCGAGTACGTCTTCCTCTTCGATCGCTGGTGGAACCCAGCCATCGAAGACCAAGCCATCAACCGCGCCCACCGCATCGGCGCGAAGGGCGCTGTGACCGTCACGCGCATGCTCGCGACAAACACGATCGAGGAGCGAATCAACGAAGTGCTGCAGCACAAGCGCGACCTCTTTTCTGCCGTGATCGACCAAACCGGCGGCGCGTCGAGCGCGGGTTTGAATCAGAACGAGATCTTCGGGCTCTTCAACCTCCGCACGCCAAAGGGGCCGATCAAGGCCGCAGCGTAGCACGAAGTGCTACGCACTTTCTTCTGATATCTCCACCGGCCATAATCGCGGTGAATTCAACATCGCGTTTGGGGGATGATCATGCGCCTGTGCGTTTGTTTGACTCTGCTGCTTCTAGTTACCTCACCTCTTTTCGCTCAGCGCACAGCCCTGCGCGATAAGGTCGAAGTTCAATCCGATGTCGAGTACGGCAAGGCTGGCGAGCGGAGCTTGAAGCTCGATGTCATTCAGCCGAAGGAAAAGAGTGAGAAGCCGCGACCGTGTGTCGTATGGATTCATGGCGGCGGTTGGCAGAATGGGAATAAGAGTAGCGGCACGCAGCGACTTTCGTATCTGGTGGCAACCGGCAATTATGTCGGCGTGTCAGTTGGCTATCGCTTGACCGACGAAGCAGCTTGGCCGGGGCAGATTCATGATTGCAAAGCGGCCATTCGCTGGATTCGCGCGAATGCAAAGACGCTGGGCATCGATCCTGAAAAGATCGGGGTGTGGGGTTCGTCGGCGGGTGGGCATCTGGTGAGCATGCTCGGCACGAGTGGCGACGTGGCGGAACTCGAAGGGAAGAATGGTTCGCCGGGAGTATCGAGCCGCGTCAATTGCGTGGTCGATTTCTGCGGCCCGAGCGATTTTCTCGCGATGGGAACCGAACATCCGAAAATGAATGAGTCGACCGGTTCGGTTTATAAATTGTTTGGTGGGCCGATCAAGGAGAAGCTCGATGTTGCCAAGTCGGCGTCGCCGGTGACGTTTGTCTCAGCCGATGATCCGCCGTTTCTTATCGTCCACGGCACTGCTGATCGAACTGTTGACATACGGCAGGCTGAGTTGCTGCATGAAGCACAAAAGAAGGCAGGCGCCAAAACGTTGTTCGTTAAAGTCACCGGCGGCGGCCACGGCATCGGCGGGCCGAAGGTGGAAGAGCGCGTGCAGGAGTTTTTTGCTAAGCATCTCCTCGGCAAAGAGGGCGAAGTTTCGACCGAAGCGATCGAAGCGCCGGTGCCTGCGGCAAAGAAGGGTTCTTAAGGTGCCGATTCATTCGAGACGAACCATGAATTCACGACTATTGATTCTCGTCAGCGTGGTACTCCTCTTCCCTGCCCTGCTCTTCGGCCAAGACGCGGCGAAGCGCAAGCTCGACACCAGTCGTGGCGACAAGATGCTCACCGATTACTTCCGTCGCGAGACGAAGTTGATGGAAAAAGAGTGTGTCGACTGCTTGCAGAACGCCGCCGATTGGGATGACCGAAGAATCGAGCTCAGCAAGCAGTTGCACGAGATGCTCGGGCTCGATCCGTTGCCAGAGCGGACGGATCTCAAGCCAGTGATTACCGGCAAGGTTGAGCATGATGAGTTCACCGTTGAGAAGATTCACTTTCAATCGCGGCCCGGTTTGTACGTGACCGGCAATCTCTATCTGCCGAAGAAAATCGACAAGCCGTTGCCGGCCGTGCTCTATGTTTGCGGCCATGGGCAGGTGAAGAAGGATGGGATCGCGTATGGCGCGAAGGCCCACTATCAGCATCATGGTGCTTGGTTTGCGAGGAACGGTTTTGTGTGCCTAACTATCGATACGCTGCAGCTAGGCGAGATCGAAGGAATTCACCACGGCACTTACAAATTTGGTTATTGGTGGTGGCTCAATCGCGGCTATACGCCGGCCGGCGTCGAGGCGTGGAATTGCATTCGCGCGCTCGATTATTTGCAGTCACGCAAGGAAGTCGACAGCGACAAGCTCGGCGTGACTGGTCGCAGTGGCGGCGGTGCTTACAGCTGGTGGATCGCCGCGCTCGATGAACGAATCAAAGCCGCAGTGCCGACGGCGGGAATCACCGATCTGCAGAATCACGTGGTCGATGGTGTTGTCGAAGGCCACTGCGATTGCATGTTCATGGTGAACACTTATCGCTGGGATTATCCGCAGGTGGCCATGCTTGTCGCGCCGCGACCGCTGCTGATTGCCAATACTGATCGCGACCCGATCTTTCCGCTCGACGGCGTGTATCGAACCTTCGCCGACGTTCGCCCGCTCTATGCCAAGATCGGCGCGAAGGACAATGTCGGCTTGAACATTACCTTCGGTGGCCATAACGATACGCAGGACTTGCAGGTGCACGCGTTCCGCTGGCTGGCGAAACATCTCAAGGGCGTCGACATTCAAGTTGATAAGACTGTGCAGAAATTCTTCGAGCCCGAACAACTGAAGGTTTTTGCCACGCTCCCTGCCGATCAGTTGAACACGACGATTCATGAAACGTTCGTGCCAGAGGCGAAGAATATCCCGGTGCCGAATAGCGCTGAGGAGTGGACCACGTGGAAGCGCGAGACGATCGACTTCCTCAAGAGCCGGTCGTTTCGTGCCTGGCCTGATGCCCCGCCGGAGCTCGATCTGAAAGAGATCGCCACAGCAGATCGAGATGGCGTTCGGTTGACGACGTACGAATTCACGAGCCAAGAGCAGATTCGCCTGAATCTGTTTGTCATCAAGCGCGCCGAGCTCGCGCAGCCGGAGTTGAATGTCCTCAATGCGCTCGATGACCAAGCCTGGGAGGAATTTCAGTCGCTGCTGCGCGGCGGCTTTGCCAAGGAGTTTGATCTGCCGCCGCCAAATGCCGACGATGAAGTGACCTGGAAATCAACGCAGCAGATGCTCACGAAGTTTCCATGGGCAATGACCTACTTCGCGCCGCGCGGTGTGGGGCCGATGGCCTTCGATCAAAGTGAGAAGAAGCAGATTCAAAATCGCCGCCGATTTTATCTGCTCGGCCAAACGCTCGACGGCATGCAAACGTTCGATATCACGGCGGCAATGCGAGCTTGCCAGTCACTCAAACCGCTCGACAAAGCCAATCTCTGGTTGCAAGCAAATCGCACGATGGCAGGCAACGCGCTCTATGCCGCGATCATGCAACCCGGCGTCACGCGACTTGATCTGCACGAGTTGCCAAAGTCGCATCGCGACGGCCCTTACTACTTGAATGTGCAACGCAAGCTCGACCTGCCACAAGCCGTCGCATTGGCGGCAGAAAAATCCCGCGTCGCCATTTATCAAAACGCCGCGGGCTTTGACTGGCCGAAGCAAGTGGCCGAACAGCAGAAGTGGGACGCTAAGCAGTTGCAGTTCCGGCAGTTACCACCCGCCAAAGCCGAGAAAAAAGGGGAGTGAGCCCCCAGTAAACTTGAGTTACAATAGAGCTGAGCCAGATCCGTTTTCGACAATCAGCAGGCACGCACGAAAAATCAGGCGATCGACAATGTCGACAGGATTTGACCCCTATCGCAAGTGGCTTGGCATTCCTCCCAAAGACCAACCAGCCAATTACTATCGGCTGCTGGGGGTTTCGACCTTCGAAGACGATCTGCAGGTCATAGAAGACTCGGCTGCGCGGCAGATCGCCTATGTGCGGACCTTCAACTCGGGCGAGTATGCCCCCTATTCGAAGAAGGTACTCGGCGAGCTGAATGCAGCCCGCGTAACGTTGCTGCAGCGAGACAAGAAAAAGGTCTATGACGAGCAGCTGCAGCAGAAAATGGCCGCCCAAGTTGCCGCCAAAAAAGCTGCAGCCGCCGCGGCCGCCCCCGCAGTTCCGCAGCCCGAGCCACCATACGCACAGCCCGAGCCTGCGTACCCGCAACAACCCGCGTTCCCACAGCAACAGCCCGCTTGGCCGCAGGCTTATCCACAACAACCCGAGTGGCCGCAGCAACCAACTTGGCCGCAACAGCCGGGGCCCTATCCGCCGCAGCAGCCGATTTTTCCGCAAGCCTACGCGCCAGAACCCGAGTACTACCCGCAGCAGCCCTTTGCGCAGCCGGCCACTCCTCCACCGCCGCCACCCGCCGGCAGCGGCAGCAAACGCGTGCCCGTCAGCAAAGCAGTGCAGCCCGGCAAACCCGCTGCGAAGCAGGTCACTCCTCCACCTCCACCGCCACCATCGGCAACGCCGCGGCAAACGCAGCCGATTCAGCCGCCACCACCGCCTGGCGCGAAGAAGAACGCGCCGATTTCCGTTGCGGCTCCGGTTCCCGGGCCCGATTTCGGTGCATCCGCGCCCGTCGGACAGTTTCCGGAAACTGCTGGTCAATTTCCAGAGATGGCCGGACAGTTTCCCGCGCAGACCGGACAGTTTCCTGCCGCCGTCCACACACCGGCAGCCGGCTCGCGCCGCGGCGCTGCGCCGGCTCGTCGCGGCGGTGGTGGCAAAGGGGGCAAACAAAATCCGCTCGTCTTGGTGTTAGGCGGCATGGCCCTGCTGTGCGTCGTCGCCATCGGTGCTGTCCTCTACTCTTTCAACCAAGAGCCCGAAAAACCGAAGATCGCCAAGAAGCCTGCCGCGCCGGTGGAAGAACCTGCCGTCGAACCTGCCGTCGAACCTGTCGCGCCACCGCCGATGCCGGTCGCGCCGGCGGCTGCTGATCCCATGGCTACCACACCAGCAGAAACGCCGGCAACAACTCCGATGCCGATGGGCGAAACACCGCCCGCCGTGCCGGGAAATGCAACGCCCGGAAGTCCACCGACCATCCCCGTCGCGCCGCAACCACCTGCGAAGAAAGAAGAGCCCATCGCCGTACTGAACGCAGCGCGCAAGGCGCTGCAAGAGCGCGATAACGATGGCTTCAAAGTGCAGTCCGAAAAGCTCGATGCACTGCTCGCCGAATACAAAGGGGCCAACGCGGCGCAGATCACTCAACAAGGCGAGCAACTCAAAGAGATCGCCAAGTTTCTCAAGATCTTTTGGGATGCCGTAACTGAGACCGCTTCCAAAGGGATGGTTCCCGGCGAGCGCTATCGTTTCCGCGGCGTTGTTTTTGAATACTCGAGCTTCGAAAACGGCGAGATGGAATATCGGCTCGACGGCAAACGTGATTCCTACGCTCCCAAAGAGTTTCCGCCGGCCGTGGCGTTGATCATCGCGTACCGCGCGTTCAGCAATGACGACGTCGAAGGGAAAACTGCCATTGGCATGTTTGCCTCGTTCGATCCAGCCGCGATCAAGGAACCGGCTAACCAGGCCATGACCGCGAGGATCCTACAGGACTTTCAGAACTTCGGCGATGACATCAACAAGACCTTGCAGAATCTGCACGGTCGGATCAAGGAAGCCGACGGCGAAGCCGATTCCTCACCGCCGCAGCGGATGAAGATCAAGTAGCGGCCAAGATTGGCGAGCGGCCAGCGAAATACACGCTGATCTCAATGACGCTTCTTCTACGCAAAGGGTGATTGCATGGCCGCCGGAGCAGGTGCAGGAGCAGCCGCTGCGGCAGCTGCCGTGATGAACGCAGTGGCCGCAGCGGGCGGCTTGATTCGACTGGCGCCAGAAGAGTTCCAGTCGCTCCTCTATCGCGCCGAAGACCCGCTCGTGGTCTACTCGAATCAGTGGGTTCTTTTTACCTACGGAGCTCACAATTATCTGATGCCGTATCGCGGCGTCAATTTCGTGACGCGTTCCGTTGAAGAGCTGATTCTTCCCAAGGGAGCCGAGGTGATTGTGGCGAAGTCGTTATACCTGCCAGTGTAGATTCCCGCTGCCTCTCACAGGGTGTCTTATGTACGCAGAAGATGCAGCGTATTTCATGAAACTGGCAAGCGAAGTCGCACCATTAGCCGATAGGTCAGACGCCGTAAGGAGCGCGATGGCGGCTGCGGGCGGCTTGATTCGACTCGACGCCGATGAGTTTCAATCGCTCCTCTATCGCGTCGAAAATCCACTCCTCGTCTACTCGAAGCAGTGGGTACTCTTTACCAGCTACGGCCCCCACAACTACCTGATGCCCTATCGCGGCATCAATTTCGTTACTCGCTCTACGGACGAGTTGATTCTTCCCAAGGGAGCCGAGGTGATTGTGGCGAAGTCGACCTTCCTGCCGGCATAGTTCAGCGGAAATACCTGCAAAAAACTCCGCCAAGAAATAAAGAAAGCCGCCAGCATCTTGCTCGCGGCTCCCTAAGTTTCCAACCAATTCCATCGCTGGAACTAGCCGCAGCAAGCGGGAGCGCAGCACTTGCGGCAGCGACGGCACTTCTTGCACTTCTGCTTGCAGCAGCCAGTGTCACAGGTCGGAGCGGCGCAAACCGGAGCCGGGGCAGGAGCCGGAACCGCGCAGGTGTTGCAGGCTGGGGCGCACGACGGAGCGCAGCACTTGCGATGACCGAAAGCCATCGCCGACGACGAGCTCAGCAGAACCACACCAGCGGCCACGACCAAAAACTTCACAAACTTCGACATTACCAATCCCTCCACGGAAAAATGCAGACCAGGCACCTTGCCTGGCCTCCTCAAGCAAACTCCAGCCATCACCAAGATGGCCGGCAGGTCGGTTACGGGCACCAGCTGCGGTAGAGGTGCCACTGTTTGTTGTAATAAAACGGAACCCACTGTCCCTTGGTGTTGCCCCAGGGATACCGGCTTCCTGGCGAAGCGACCACGATCACCGACGTGCCGGCCGGCACGCCAAAGTAGTCGCCATCGGCGGCTGGGTTCACGGGCGCAGGATTCACCGGAACGGGAATCGGCTGGCGCGGAACGACCGGCGGCGTGGGAACGGGTTGAACGGCGGGCGGGCCAACCGGCGGAGTCGGCACGGGGACGACTGGCGGTTGGGGAGTCGGCATGGGTGCAAAAGGATCAACTTCCGCTGGTGGGACAACCGGCTTCGGCATGGGAGCCGGCGTCGGCGTTGGCATCGGAGCGAAAGGATCAACCTCAGCGGGCGGTGCGGCGGGTTTAACTGGCGCAGGCTGCGTTGGCTTTGCGGGCTGTGGTGCAAACGGATCTTCCTCTTGAGCCCACGAGGCCGAAGTGGAAGCCGCTAGCAGCAGCGAAACAGCGATAAAACAAGCATTCATCTTCATGGTGTGTGTCATGGTCTTCTCCTTGTTAAGAGGCGGAAGATGGGTGGATTGTACCGATGCAAATGCCTTTCCAAAACCAGTCGCAACAACCAATTTCCGGATTTTTCCTCCCCCGCTTGCCGTATTCCGTTGGCGCGAGATACT
Organism: Anatilimnocola floriformis; assembly: GCF_024256385.1. NCBI lineage: Bacteria > Pseudomonadati > Planctomycetota > Planctomycetia > Pirellulales > Pirellulaceae > Anatilimnocola > Anatilimnocola floriformis. The sequence continues at coordinate 875,878 of NZ_JAMLFW010000001.1, read as the reverse complement.
ACGCGGTTCTAATTTTCGAGTCCCGAACTTGCTCGGGACGGCGGATGTCGGGAGGGCGAGGCTCCCGCCGAGCCGCTGGCCTTGGGCCGCCCATCCACGGCGGCTCGGCGGGAGCCTCGCCCCCCAATCTTGGACAAGCAACCAACCATGACCTGGATCGCCGATCGCACCCGCGCTTTCGATAGCAGCGGCATTCGCAAAGTCTTTGAACTCGCCGCCAAGATGAAGGACCCGATCAACCTCTCGATCGGCCAACCCGACTTCGATGTCCCCGAGCCGATCAAAGACGCCTGCATCGATGCGATCAAAAAGGGAAAGAATGCTTATGCGTTGACCCAGGGCATGCCTGTCCTGCGTGACAAACTGCAGGGCCGCATCGACGCCGAATATGGCCACGCCGACCGCAAGGTCTTTGTCGCCAGCGGTACCAGCGGCGGCCTGGCCCTGGCCATGTGGTCGCTCATCAATCCGGGCGACGAAGTGATCGTCTTCGATCCCTACTTCGTGATGTACACCTCGCTCACGCAACTCGCCGGCGGCAAGCCAGTGATCATCGACACCTATCCCGATTTCCGCATCGATCTGGAAAAGGTGAAAGCCGCAATCACGCCGCGCACCAAGATGATCCTGCTCAACAGCCCGGCCAATCCCACCGGCGTCATCGCCAGCGAAGAAGAAGTCCGCGGCCTGGCCGAACTCGCCGCCGAACGCAACATCTGCCTGCTGAGCGACGAAATCTATCGCAGCTTCTGCTACGACCAGCCGTTCGTCAGCCCGGCCAAGTACAACCCCAACACGCTGGTGATCGACGGCTTTAGCAAGAGTCACGGCATGACCGGCTGGCGACTCGGTTACGTCCACGGCCCCGCCGAAGTCATCGATACGATGATCAAGTTGCAGCAATACACGTTCGTCTGCGCCCCGCAGCCCGTCCAGTGGGCCGGCGCGGTGGCAATGGACGTCGACATGAGCGAACACGTCGTCGCCTACAAAAAGAAACGGGACTTCGTCGTCAACGGCCTGAAGGATCAGTACGAACTGACCACCCCCGGCGGCGCGTTCTACGTCTTCCCAAAAGCCCCGATCGCCAGTGGCGCGCAGTTCGTCGCCAAGGCCATCGAAAACCAGTTGTTGATTATCCCGGGCAACATCTTCAGCGGCCGCGACAGCCACTTCCGCATCAGCTACGCGGCGAGCGATGCGACGCTCGCGCGCGGGGTGGAAGTTCTGCAGCGGTTGGCGAAGGGGTAACGTTCCCGCCATGGCAGATCCTTCCATAGAGACTCTGCTGACTGAGTTGCGACGCCGCTACGCCGACCGCCTCATTTCTTATGGCACGTCGCCGCTGGAAGAAGATGGAACCGGCTTCCGTCTCCAGGGCGTTCCCGCGGTCTTCAGCGCGCTCACAATTGATGGCACGTTGCCGAGCGGTCGGTTCGATGTGCAGATCGAGAGCTACCCGCCGGGAGATTATGTCTTCAACGAGGAATATGAGTTTGACGCTCTCTTAGAAGCCATCGCCGACGTCGTCGAACGGGGTGTATGGCCCGATGATGCAGCGGACTAACCAAAAGTTTCACGATTGGGGAATCAAAATGCCCCTGATCGACGAATGGTTGATCGCAAGTTCCTGGGCTGGAGAGCAACGATGATCACCAATGGGTGGAAGCTGACTTTGGGTTTCGCCTGCAGCGTGCTGCTCGCAATCTCCGCAATGGCCGAGGAAAAGTTCCCTCGGCCTAACCTTCTACAACTGATCGCCGGCGCCGATGCGGCAGTGACCGGGCAGATCGCTGAGCTGCGCAAAGGCACCTTCGTACTCAAACTGGAACAGGTGCAGTTGCTCGGCACGAAAGGACCGCTGGCCGACGGCATTGCCGCTGAATTGAAAGTTGGTCAAGCGATCGAAATCCCGCACAGCCGCCCCGTCTGTTCCGCGCGCCAATTTAATTACGCAGTCGATCAGCGGCTGATCATCTTGGTGAAGAAAGAAAAAGGGAGCTGGAGCTCAATCTGCGGTTGCGACGGCGAATCGCTGATCGAGGAAGAGGATGTGTTGTGCGGCTTTGCCATGCCCAATCCAAGGGCAGAGTTAACGGGTCGTCCGCCGAAGCCAAGAGTCAAACTGGCAGACTTGCAAGCTGCCATTGCCGACTTTCCCCACGTGTTTCGCGCCAGCGTCTATCGCAATTTGCCGCCCGAACTGGCTCAGCTTGGAACGGGCTCGAACGACCTCAAGGTCACTTTGATTGGATCCGCGCGGGAACAACAGGCGTTCGCCAAGCGATCGCGCGTCCACAAACTGCTGCTGGATCAAGCGGGTAAGTAAACTTCGCGATTCTTACTCCGCGTCTTTCTCAGCTTCCTTATTCGCAGCAATCGCCTTCGTCAGCCAGCGATCGAGCGAGTTGGCAAACGCTTGTCGATCGTTGCTGGAGTAGCCACGCGGGCCACGGAGGATTTCGCCACTCCCGCGCATCTGATCGAGCAGGTTCCGCATCGCCAGACGTTGGCCGATGTTGGCTTCGGTGTGGAGCTCGCCGCGCGGGTCGAGCGCGGTGCCACCTTTGGCGATGACATCGGCGGCTAGCGGCACGTCGGCCGTCACCACCAAATCGCCAGGCGCGAGGAGCTCGACGATTTTGCGATCGGCGACGTTGGCGCCATCGGGCACCAACAGCGACGAAAGATACTCCGAGCGCGGAATGCGGATCGACGAATTGGCGACGACGGTCATTTTCACCTGCCGCCGCTCTGCCGTTCGAAAGAGAAGTTCCTTCACATCGACCGGACACGCATCGCCATCAATCCAGATTTGCATAGACGTATTCTATCGCGCAAGCAGCGTGAGTTCCGCACTGGCCAGATTTGATATGATAGTTGCGATCGCTGACAACTCTTCCTCTCGCTGAAATCCATCATGGCTGCCTACGTCCGTCCGCTCGCCCTCGTCGATGCTCTTCATCCTGCTCCTGCCGAGTTGCAGCTCGTCGAGGCTCTCTCCGACAAATCTGCTGAGCTGACTTTGATCGACGTCGTGCCCGATCAGGGTTGGACGTGGAACTTGCTCGGCAAGACGGCGGAGCACATTCGGAACAAGCTGCAGAGCGAAAAGCTCTTAGCGATCGACAAGCTCGCGCTGGAGGAAGCTCAGAAGAGCGGACTGCGGATTAAGTCAGTCGTCGCTGGCGGCAAAACCGGCCACGCCGTCATCAAGCAAGTGCTCGCCGGCAAGCACGACCTCGTCGTGCTGCAAGCCAAGGGCCCGCACAGCCGGCGGACCGGCGGCATTGGCGATACGGGGTGGGAACTCGTTCGCAAATGCCCGAGCAATGTGCTGCTGCTCGGTCAGCAACCGGGCGGCGCCGTGCCGAAGAAGATTCTCGTCTCGCTCGATGCCGCGGCTGAAGACGCGCGGCATATCGCGCTCAACAAAAAGATCTTTGCCGCGGCCGCACAGATTGCCGTGAAGGTCGGCGCAAGCTTGACGGCCATCCACTGCTGGGCCATTTATGGCGAGACGCTGGTGCGCGATTACATGTCGGCGGCGGAATTCAAGGACATCGAGAAGGCGACGCGCGAACTTGGCGAAAAGGGCCTGCAGGCTTTATCTGCAGGGCTGGCCGAAAAGCCCAACGAACTGAATCTGCAATTGCTCCGCGGCTTGCCGAATGGCGAGATCCCGGCCTTCGCAAATGCAAATCAGTTCGACCTGGTCGTGATGGGAACGGTCGCTCGCTCCGGCATTTCCGGCGCGCTGCTCGGCAACACAGCGGAGGAAGTGCTGCCGCAGTTGCAAGGCTCGATTCTAGCGATCAAGCCCGATGACTTTGTGAGCCCGGTGAGCGCATAATCGGCAGCGAATCAGCCGGCGTTACATCGACGCCTGGCCGAGCAACTTTCGCAAACAGGTAATGCCGATCTCGCCCATTTGCAGCGGCGGGACGAGCCAGAGTTGCGGGTTGAGGATCTCGAGCGAGACGCAGCCCAGATAGTTAATTCGGCGAAGTTGCGCGAGAAGCGGCGCGAGATGAATGTCGCCTTCGCCCGGCAAAATGCGACCGCTGTCGGTGGCCAGCTCGCGCGGTAGATCGGCGATGTCGCACAACTGCACGTGAAAGAGATTCTGCGGCGTGAGAACCGCAAGATCCTCCGGCTTGCTGCAGCCGGTGTGGTAGTGAAACGCATCGAAGCAAATGCCGAGGCTCGGCAGGCCGATGTCGGCGAGCAGCATTGCCAGCGACTTCACATTGTTGCCGAAGGCAGAATTGGCTTGGAACTCGATCGCCGCGCGAACGTTGTGCCGTTCACAACGCTGGCCGAGGTCTTGCAGCGAAACAACCACACGCTCGAGCATTTCTTGATCGAAGCCAACTCGTGGCACATCGCAGGCAACGATGATTGTGCCGATGCCCGCTTGCTGACAGAGGGCCAAACGGCGATCGAGCAGATCCCAGGCTTCCTTGCGTCGTTCACCTTGCGTCGCGAGCAAACCACCTTGAAAACTGGCGACCGGCGTTTGCAGCTCGAGCTTGTCGCGCAGCCGACGAAAGTCGTCGAGCGAATGCGTCTGCAGCCAAGTCTCGAACTTCGTCAGCCAGAGTTCGACGCTGCCGCAATGACCGGCTGCGTAGTCCTCTAGATCCTGCAGGAAGGGACTGTTGAGGGAGCAAACCTGGCTGATGGTGGCGAGCATTGCAATGTTTTAAGTAGGGTGGGTCGAGCGGTACTCCGCGAGGCCCACCAAAACCGCGGTACATGGTGGGCCTCGCGGAGTACCGCTCAACCCACCCTACGCCTCTTTACGACAACCGCGTTTCTAACTCAGCAATCAGCTGATCTTGATAAACGCGTTTCTGTTCGAGCGTATCCCGATCGCGAACGGTCACGGTGCCATCCTGCAGCGTCTGGCCGTCGACGGTGATGCAGAACGGCGTGCCGATTTCGTCCTGGCGACGATAACGACGGCCGACGGCACCCTTCTCGTCGTAAAATACGTTCCAGCGCTTCTTCAACTTGCGATAGATGTCCTGCGCGAGCTCCGGCATCCCTTCCTTCTTCACGAGCGGGAAGATCGCCGCTTTGATCGGTGCAATGCGGGGATGGAACTTCATCACGACGCGGGTCTGCATCTTGCCGTTTTCATCGGGGGCTTCGTCTTCGGTGTACGCTTCGCACAGGAACGCGAGCGTGCCGCGATCGGCGCCTGCCGACGGTTCGATGACGTGCGGTGTGAACCGCTCGTTCGTGAGTTCGTCGCGGTAGGAAAGATCCTTACCCGACCCGCGCCATTTCGGCTTGCCTTCGGCGTTGAGTTCGACCTTCAGCTCCGGCTTGGAGTTGGGATCGAGCTTGCCTTCCATGTGACTGCGGAGGTCGAAGTCGCCGCGGTGGGCGATGCCTTCAAGTTCGCCGAACTCACCTGGCGGCAGGAAGGGGAATGCGTATTCGATGTCAGCCGTGCCGGTCGAATAATGGCTCAGTTCGTCTTCGTGATGCTCGCGCAACTGCAACCGTTCGCTCGATAGCCCGAGGTCGGTGTACCACTTCATGCGGCGATCGCGCCAGTATTCGTACCACTTGCGCGATTCCTTCGGATGGCAGAAGAACTCAATTTCCATCTGCTCGAACTCACGCGATCGGAAGGTGAAGTTCTTCGGCGTGATCTCGTTGCGAAAGCTCTTCCCCATCTGCGCGATGCCGAACGGCACGCGGACACGAGTGCTGTCGCAAACGTTCTTAAAGTTCACAAAGATCCCCTGCGCCGTCTCAGGCCGCAGGAAGGCAGCATCTTCCTCAGTGCCGAGCGCACCGACGATGGTCTTGAACATCAGGTTGAAGTCGCGCGGATCGGTCAGCGTGTTCAGTTCGCTGGCATCGGGCGCGAGAACCTTAACGCGATCCGCCAATGGAATCGTCAGATAAGAAACCTGGTTCTGATATTGAATGGCAATCTCTTTGCCACCGAACAGTTTGGTCACCTTCTTCTCAAAGGTGTTCGACATTCCCTTTTCGAACTCTTCGGGTTCCTTCGTCGAAGCCACCCAGCCGACGACTTGCTCAGCAACGGCCACGGGGTAGCAACGAATGTGATCGGCGCGGTAACGACCTTTCGATTCTTTGCAATCGACCATTTTGTCGACGAACAGATCGTAGTGGCCGCTCACCTTCCAGACCTGCGGGTGCATGATGATCGAGCAGTCGAGGCCGACCATTTCATAGGCATCGGGAGCGCCTTCGAGCGTGACGAGGTCATCATGGCCGCTGACCATGTCGCGCCACCAGGCTTCCTTGATGTTCCGCTTCAGCTCTACGCCGAGAGGCCCGTAATCCCAAAAGCCGTTGAGCCCGCCGTAGATTTCGCTCGATTGAAAGAGAAACCCCCGCCTCTTGCACAGCGAAACCAGCTTTTCCATATCCATGGTAAATCGCATTCCCGAAAAAACGCCTGGGCAGTTAGCACGGCCCTTAAACTCGACTCGATCGGACCGCTCGTCCGATGGCCTTTCGATAAGCTAGTGAGTGTACGTTCTCCCCCCAGGTTCGGTCCATGGCGGGGCAAGCGAGCGGAACTTGCCGTAAACAACCCTCACGTAGTTCGGCAATACCTTGGCCGGACAAAGTCGCGAATGGAAATCAGGCTACTTCTTCCCAAACTCCCCACGCAGCACGCCGCAGACGATCAGGTCTTCGTATTCGCCCGCTTTGTAGCGGTGACTGCGGAGGCAGCCTTCTTGCTGCATGCCCAGCTTGGTGAGTACGCGGCCGCTGGCGGGGTTGCGGGCCAGGTAGTGGGCATAGACCCGTTCGAGCTTCAGTTTTTCAAAGCCCCACCTGAGGACGATGGCCGCGGCTTCGGTGCAGAAGCCTTGATTCCAATAGGGCCGGCCGACCCAGTAGCCGAGCTCGGCGTGGTTATCGACCGGAAAGAGCGATAGACCGATGCTGCCGATGATGTCGCCGGCGGGCAGGGTAATGGCGAAAGATACGCCGCGACTTTCTTGATAGAGCGTTGGCAGCGAGCTGATCCAAACAGCGGCGAGTCCGTCGGGATAAGGGTGCGGGATGAGCCGCGTGTTGTAAGCGACTTCTTTGTCGCCGGCGAGAAGTTGCACGACGAGCGAATCGGACATATCGAACGGCCGCAAGCGGAGTCGCTTCGAGCGAAGCGACGGCTGCACCGCGGGAAGCTGGAGCTTGGGAGGAGCGACGTATTGCGACAGAGTTGCTTGATTCACTGGCGTGTTTTCAATGTGTAGTTGGTACCCGCTTCATCCCTCGCTCACGCGGCGAGCCACCTATTCCTCGCTGCGCTGCGGATTATTTAGCCGAAACAACTTCCAATTCCAATCGACCAACGACCGCGAGGAGCGGCAGCATCACCGCGTAGGCACTTTCGCCGTGGAGGTTCGAGTGCCGCAGCTTGATGTGATCGGCCCCAACGGCGCCCTGGGCCACCGTCGCGTCGAGCGGCACCCACCGCGCGCCGATCCAAACTTCGTTCCACATATGATACGCAAAGCCCTGCTGCGGTGGGTAATAAACGAGGCCGAGAACCACGCGTGCCGGAATTCGCCGCGCCCGGCAGACCGCAGCCAGCAAAACCGCGTGTTCAGTGCAGTCCCCTTCATGCGAACGCACCACCTCGGCAGCCGTCGCAAAGGCCTGCGCATAACCACGCTTGTTGATGTGCTGCCGGACACCTTGCTCGAGGGCGACAGCAACTTTCCAAGGATCGGTTTCCTCGGGTGCGATCGAGGTCGCCAGGCGGATCACTTCGCGATCATCGCTTTGAATCAAACTGTTCGCCGCCGAGTCTTCCGCACCCGGCTTTTGGCCGCGGAGTTTCTCATCAACGGGTTTGCTCCGATCGAGCAGCGCGATCGTCAGCTCGCCGCTGGCGTCGTCTTTGGCTGCGAACTGCTGAAATTCATCGGTGGCAAATTGATCGGCGATGTTCTGTTTCGGTCCAGCCGATTCCTTTAGTCGCAAGGAATAAACGGCCTGCTGCAACGGCCGTACTGCGGGAAGCTCGCCTTTCAGCTTAGCCGTGGTTTCGGCGAGGAGATCGATCTTGCCGACGTCTTCGCGCGATTGAGCGATCTCGCGCGAAGTGAGAAAAGTCTCTTGCTGAAAAGTTGGATCAAAACTTCGCAGAATTTCTCCTTTGTCGTTGGCCCAGTTGAACGTCGTCACCGCCTGCCCGGCGATCTTCACTTCGCTGGTCACTTTGAGGAGCTTCTGCTTCAAGCCATCGATCGAAACTTCCTCTTCGTCGCCTGCCGTGAGTTGAGCTTCGCCCGGCTGACTGAAAATCGGCACAATTCCATGCACAACTCGCTTTTCACCCGCGACGAGTGGTTTCTTCAAGAGCGATTGCTCGGCAGCAAAGAAGCCACCGCAGTTTTCCGGCAGGGCAGTAAAGTTCTTCACGGTCTTGCCGTGCGTGTTGGTCGTCACAATCAGTCCGCCATTGGCGGTTTGCCCTTCGGCGGTGATTTCGCCCGTGCCGCTCGACATCCGCGATTCGAAGCGAACAACCTGCCCTGCGAGCGTTTCCCAGGTCTGCAGTTGCAAGCGCTGCAGCAACGAGTCTTTTTCGCGGCGAATGGCGAGTTCCGAAATGTTTTCGGAGTGCAGCAGTTCCTGGCCGTTCTCTTTCACTTTCCGCACGACGAGGTGGGACCAGCCAATCTTGCGGTCCTTCATCTTGATGGCCGACCACTCGTCGCGAATCGCCGGGCCAGCGATCACTGGCGCAACCGGACCGGCAACAGGCCCCGCCACCGGTTGGACCGCTGGCTGCCTGGCGGTAGTCGCTGCCGGCAGTTCCGACTGCGGCGAATTCTGGCAGCCAACGACTGCTGCCAGAACCAATAAAAGACCGGCGATGTTCAGCAGTTTTCGACGCATGAGGGAATCACCAAAATTTGGCCACGCTGCGAACCATGGCAGCGTGAAATCAGTATATCGAGAAGAGACTCGCACGAGGTCAGGCCTCGTCGGCCCCACGGCAGACTTTGCCTATAAGGCCTGTTTTCGCCGACTGTTACGTTGCTCGCGCAGGGGCGGAAATTCCTTACCTTCCAGCATCGTAAGACTGGCCTGCCGCCAAGCGACGGGTAGAGTTGCGGGCTCCTCCACTGCGAGTCGCGGTTTGTGCTATTCAGCCTGCGTTCGAGATGGTTTGAAAAAAATTGTTTCTACTGCAGCGAAGTTTCACCCCCGCCATGGTTGGGACAGACACGCGGAGTAATCCGCAAGTTCGCCCCCTGGCACCCCTGACGCAGCAAAAATTGCCGATGTTCGCCCTCCGGAGTAGTCCACCTGTGACGATTGCAACACCTGTGATGACGGTCGACCGCATTGTTCGCACGCAGCGGAAAGACGATCCCCGACTGGCAGTTTCCGTAACCTAACATTGGTGAGACCAAGCTCTTGGACGCCGATCCAAGAGCCATTACCCGCCGCGTTATTGACTGAGGATTACGATGGGCTTCCTGAAGCGGTTTTTTCGAGGTGTCTTCCACGAGGGCGCTCCTGCTGTACCGACCCACAGCAGTTTTGAACGCTTGTCGGAAGAAGAACTCGAAGCTCACCTGGGCGTACAGCGCTACGGCAAATTCATGCTCACCGACGCGGTGCGGCCCAGCTACGACCTGAAGGTCGTGCCCCAGGCCGGCTTTCGTCATGATCAATACATCGACGAAGAAGCCAAGTCGAAGGTGCCGGTCATTATGGCCGCCGCTTCGAAGGAAATCGTCTTCGATTTGTTCATGGAACTGATCGATCCGCTGGGCCACGAAGTCGACGTGGTGCTCGAAACGAGCCATCACCGCGACCAAGGCGGTCACGAAGACCTGTACCGCGAACACATTGATGTCCCGGTGCTGAAGAGCACGCTCTGGGACTTCGAAGACCTGATCATGAATGACGGCTGCACCGGCCTGGCCGTGTTGAACCCGGGCATTCCGCAAGAAGTGCAATTTGACGAGCACAAGCTGCTCATCATCTATGGCAACCCGCTCGCCGAATACGAACGAATCTTCAAGCGGTTCGGGATCGGCTTGAAGGAAGACATCAAGTTCATCACTGAAGCCGAACACGTCCACAGCAGCAGCGACAAGTACTTCGACGAGTTCGAACAACTCCGGATGCGGCTCGGCATGGACGCGGGTTACTAAACTCGCCTTTCGCTCGACATTCTCCTACCTCTCTCGCCCTGGGACCTCCGGGGCGAGTCGCATTTTGCGGCATAGAACCGCCTTTCGATTACCTCTATCAACGGAGGTTTTAGTATGTTCTGGCTCGCTTTTCTCGTCGTCGCTGTTCCGCCGTCAGTTCCAGAACCGGCGGTAGTTCCCGCGAAAGCGCCTCTAAGAAAGGCGGATCAGCCCACGAAATACGGCATGCCCGAGTCTGTCACGCCAGCGGCTGTTAATTTCGCAACGGTGGCGAATGCAAATGCGTTCCTACGGCTTGATGCCGCGGCCCGCAAGATTTCTGAGCCAAGTTGGTACGAACAAGCTGGCGAGTCTTATCCCTATTTGACGTGGAATGCCGGCACCGATGGCTACTGGCAATATTACGTTGGCATCTGGGAACAATTCCCGCCCGCCGCGCCCAACAAGCCGTTTACCACGCCAAATCACACGATCAGCCTCTCGACTCACATCTTCAAAAACAGCGGCAAAGCCTACAGCTTGGAACTGTCTGCATATCGCCGCCAAAGGGACGACTGGGGAGCGACGATCAATTTCAGCACGCATGACGGCTTGAACGGGCTCTATGAACGGTTCGAGTTCACTCTGGAACATCCCCAGCACGCGCCTCGCGTTGAGCCCGGTTATAGAGGGCCGGATGGGCGACTGCACTTGGGAGTGGGACGTTGCTATTTCAACGGCGACCGGAAAGACGACGGTGACCTGGGTTACGAATTCAATGTCAACAGTTGGTCTCCGACGGACACAACGCCAAGGCGTCTATTACGGAAGGAGATCCGCGCGTACTGGGCTTCGCCAGAATCTTTCCGCACCATGGCCCGGACAGAGTTCGATCAATGGGAAGCGAACCTCCGCAAGAAACTCGCAGACGGCAAAGTAGCTGTTTACTCCTATAAGAATGGGACGAGCGCCAAGCCGCGGCAAGCTGCGGACATCAAAACGATCCCGCCGGAAATTCTCGCAGGCATACTGAAGGACGGGCTCGCCAAAATCGACGCCCAGCGAAAGTTGGTTGACGAACACCACGTTGCCATGCACCGCGGGCTGGTCACGACGTTTCCGCCGTTGGCGGAAATCCTAGCGGGAGAGTAGTGCCACTTGGCGATTGCGGGCATGACTTCTCCGGGCTATGCGTCGCCCAGAGGACAGCAACTATTCGGCAAACGGGTTTGGAGTTTGAATATTGGGATAGCGCGACCGGATCGCAGTTCGATTCGACAGATCCGTTTGCCGAACTAATGCCGCCAATTGGCGTATCTTGAGTGAGCGAATACTGTCAGGCCGAAAGGGAAACACGCGTGACCATCTCGATCCTTGTTCGCTGATCTCCGCTGAAGTCGAGTCGATGTTCAAACGCTTCGACCCGAGCCAACTGCAACTGAGCGAACTCCTCAGCGAGATTCCTGTCGCCCGGGTCGTGTTCCTCGATGCAGCGGAACGCCAGTATTTGCTGCTGTCGCAGGTCTCGCCGTTTGGATTCTTTTCGAGGTTGCCGGTGCACATTACCGAGGCGAAAAAGGATGGCGAGTCGCAGCTGACGTGTGAGAATCAGCTCTACAATCTGCAACTCAAAAGCGTTCGAGGCCGTTGTCAATTGCAGGATCTGTACGCCAAGAATTCGCAGCCGATCGAGCTCGAGTGGAAAGTCTTAAGCGCCGGGGTGCGCGACGCGAGCGTCGATGTATTTCAGCTGATGAAGCTCGCGTTTCCTTGGTTGACTCACCATCGAGATGTGGAGCAATTGCGTCACTCGTTGGGAATTGAGAAGCAGCGTTACTAACTCGCGGTCATTCGCCGCAGCCGCGGTAGCGGCGACCAGATGCCCACCCCACAGCGAAAAGCTGTGGGTAAAGTAATCAAAAGAGATGCGAAGCCCCGGCAGGAGCGAAAGAGATTGAAGCCCCTTCGCAACTCACAGTGCGGCTAACTGTCGCTGCTGCCGCAGCTTGATAACTCTCACATGCCTGCAACCCACAGCTGACGCTGTGGGCTGTGCATCTTAGCGCCACTACCGTGGCGAGGGGAGTCCGTTCACGCAGCCCAACGTTTCTTCTCTTCGCTGATTTCACCATCCACAATCCGTAGCCGCCGAGTCGCTTGCGCCGCCGACGCTGGATCATGGGTAACCATGACAATGGTGCCGCCATTCGCAACGAACTTCGTAAAGATGCTCATCACGGCAGCTTTGCTGTCGGGATCGAGATTGCCCGTCGGTTCGTCGGCGAGGATGAGTCGCGGCGAGTTGGCGAGCGTTCGCGCAAGCGCGACGCGTTGCTGCTGGCCGGTGCTCATCTCACATGGCTTGTGGTGCAAGCGATTGGCCAAGCCGACTTGCTCGAGGAGCTGCTGGGCGCGAGCAACTTGTTCCTCGGGCTTCAGGCCGTTGAGGTACAGCGGCACTTGCACGTTCTCTTGAGCGGTGAGATACGGAATCAGATTGAACGTCTGAAACACAAAGCCGATTTTTGTTCGCCGCAGTTCGGTCCGCTCGGCAATCGGCAGGTCATAGAGGGATTGGCCGTCGAGCGATACCTGGCCGCTGTCGGGCGAGAGCATGCCGCCGAGGAGCGACAAGAGCGTTGTCTTGCCGCTGCCGCTCGGACCGACGATGGCCACGTACTCGCCGCTGCCAATGGTGAGAGCAGGCGTGCGAAAGGCAACGACTTCTTCCTTGCGGCGGTGATAACGCTTGGTTACTTCGGTGAGTTGATACATGGTTACACCTCCTGAAAGCAAAGGCAGGGATCGAGACGCGCCGCCGAACGTGCTGGCCAAAGCGCGGCGAGCAACGTAATCGCCAGCGCTGCCGTAGCGGCCAGCGCGAGCAAACCCGGCAGCGGCGTAACAGAGACGCCCGCCCAGAAGGCGCCGAGAACCATCGCGATGATGACTCCCAGCAAGCAACCACCCACCGCGCCAGTCACGCCCAGGATCAGCGCTTTCAGCAGGAAGATCCGCGAGATCAATCGCGGCGTGGCGCCCAGCGCGAGCAACGTGCCGACTTCGCGGCGGCGTTCCCGCACATTCGCGCTGATCGTGCTCGCCACACTCGCGCCGCCGATCACAATCAGCATGCCAAAGACGAACCAGCTCATCTGGCTCATCAACTTGTTCACGCCGACCTGCGTCTGCACGACTTGCGAAATGGTCACCACTTTCGCATCGGGCAGCAATTTGGCGAGCGACGGCACGAGACCGCCGGCCGCATCCTGGCAGCAGCCCATCACTTCGATGGCGTTTACGACTTCGCCGGCCTTCGTCAAGCGTTGCACGGTGTGCAAGTGCGCAAAGACTCGCGTGTCGTCGATCGTGCCGGTTCGCGGCAGCACAGCGAGGACCTCGAACTGATCGTCGAGCAGCGTGATCTTGCTGCCGACTTTCAACTTCGCAAATTCCGCGATGTCGGCACCGATGACGGCTTCGTTGCCTTGCAGCTGATCGATCGAGCGGCTGCTGGCCAAGGTCTCCGGCGCTGAGTCGTAGTTTTTCGGACCGTGATCGGCCTTCTTGCAACCTTGATGCTTGTTGCTGAACAAGCCAACCGATTTCCAAATCGCTTTTTGGGCGAATTCTTTCTGCGGCAGAATGCCGGTGAACGTCACCTCACGGCCGGCAACCTTCGTCACCGTGCACAGCCGCGGCGAGAGACGTTCGACGCCCGCCAGGTTCGCGAGCAGGATGCTCGCCACGTGCGACTCGGGCAGTGTTTTGCCGCTGAGATCGGCAGCGTAATAATCTTGCAGCGAAGCATCTTTCGGCAACACGAGCAAGTTCGCGCCGAGCGATTCCAGCTTCTTGCCGATGGCTGCTTCGGAAAAAACAGTGACGTGGCGAATCGCCACGAGCGCAGTCACGCCGAGCAGGATGGCGATCGTGCTGGTGAGCATCGCGCCAGGCCGTTCGCGCAGCTCGCGCCAGACCAACGTACGTAGGTTCATGGGAACTCCATCAGGAATTGGTTCGAGAAAAGCAGCCGTAGGACGGACCATTGGTCCGTCCACGATTGACGTCGCTCCGGGACGAACCACTGGTTCGTCCGACGGTCGCGTCATCAACTAGCGCTTCGTCGCGGCTGACGGAGCAGCAGCGCCATTCGTTCCCTGATGGTGTTTGCAGTTCGGATCGTCGCAGCACTTGCCGGCTTCGGCGAGAGCAGCCGCGATGTTGTTCTTCGGCGTGTTGGCGGGGAAGCGACCGACGAGAACTCCCGGCGGAGCGAGCAGCGACAACTGCGTGCCGGCGGCGCGGGGATCGACTTCCATTTCGGCCACAAAGCGGGCTTCGGCGGGATCGGCGGCATTCATCGTCAGCACAATCATCCGCTGGCCGAAGTGCGGATCGGCTTGAAATTCACGCAGCGACGTCGGCACGCTGTTGTTCGCCGAGCCGTTGACGGTGACGAACACGAGTTTGTTTTCCTGCAGGCCTTTCATGACCTGCATCATCGTCGGCGTGACGAACGAGCTGTCGACGTTGGCCGCTTCCAGCTTCTGACCAAAGATGCCGGTCATCGCGCCATTGGGGGCGATGGCCAAGGTCATCGGCATCGGCGCGCGAGCCACGTCGTACTTGGTGATCAAGGCTCGTTCGGCCGGATCGGCGACATGCACGAACGCGACAGTTCCCTTGCCGGGGTGCTTGGCCAAGGCCTGATGCAACTCGGTGTTCATCGCCGTGGTGGCGGCATCGTTGGCTTTGTAGAAGAGGACGAACGTGTATTTGCCCTGCTGAGCGTTGTCGGCGAGCACAGTCGATGACAAGATCTTTTCAGCGGCGCTAACTTGTCCCACGCAGGCGACGGCAGCGATCAAAAACAAAACGGCGGTACGAAGACAAACGAACATGATTTCCATCCTTGGAATTGATTATGTGTTGATGAGAACAAGCAGCGTCAACTGCCAGGTAGCCCGACGCGTAAGCGAGGGGTTTGGCAAGGGGAGCATAACTTCGCGCTCGCGCGACGAGTCAGACCGTTGCCAATTGATTCAACGGAAGGAATGAAATCGCAGGGGACTAGATCGTAAACCGACAGAGCATCGCGCAGCTTTTCAGTTGCGGCGTGTGTGGTGCGACGGTCACCAGCTTGGAATCATGCAGGAGGGGGAACTCGCGCGGCGTGATGATCGCGGCGGAGGAGAGAAGCAGTGTTTTCAAAACTCGTTCGGATCCCGACGAGCGAATCAGCCCCAGTTGTTGCTGGGCATGCTGCACGCGGCAGGGACAATTTTCGGGGCAAGGACAACCGATTGGGCTGGTGATGAGTGGCGCTGCGACCGGCGTCGACCGGGCAATCGCACAAACCACGCGCAGCTCTGGCTTGCCGTGATCGTGTTGGCAACAGCGATCGTGGCAAACCGACGCGCAACCCTCTTCGACCTGCACACGGCAATGGCAATGCACGGCAGCGCCTGGTTGAACGAGCAGTAGCACTGCTGTCAGCCAGACGAAGGCGGCGGCCAGGCGTGAATGGCGAGAGCGTCGGCGCACAGATTCACTCAGCGGAACGAAAGTCTTCCGAGACACATCCGCTAATATCGGCAAAGTTCGCCAGCGGCTTGAATGTGGCGGCCCACGGTTTGTTTGGATTAGAATTGTGGCTGGCGTCTGCCAGTGGAAATCCCACTTGGGCGAACGTTCCCGCCTTTTCGGACTCTGCCGCATGAAATCCCTCTCCTTATATATCTGCCTCTTCCTGGCCCTGCTGTCGCCGCTGGCAAGTGCTCAGGAATTCGACGCCGCTTCGCTCGAGTTTTTCGAGAAACAAGTCAGGCCGATCCTCGCGGCCCGCTGCTACGAATGTCACGACAGCAAGCAGAAGGAACCTAAGGGTGGCCTACGGGTCGATTCGCGGCAGTCACTGCTCGACGGCGGCGAGACCGGCCCGGCGATCGTCCCCGGCAAACCCAAGGAAGGTTTGTTCATTGATGCGATTAACCACGGCGACACGTATCAGATGCCGCCGAAGACCAAGTTGCCGGCGACGGAAATCGCCACACTCACCAAGTGGGTCGAGATGGGCGCACCCTGGCCGAAGGAAGCTGGCCCAGCCGCGTTGACGAAGGCCTTTGATCTGGCGCGGCGGAAGTCGGAACATTGGTGCTGGCAGCCGCTGAAGCAATCTGAGTTGCCGGCGGTGAAAAACGAGAGCTGGATTAAACAACCGCTCGATCGGTTTATTTTGGCGAAGCTCGAAAGCGCGGGCCTCTCCCCTGCCCTGCCGGCTGACAAGCGGTCGCTCGTTCGCCGCGTCTATTTCGATCTGGTGGGTCTGCCACCGACGCCGGCCGAAGTGGATGCGTTTTTGAAAGATGAATCGCCGCAGGCCTTGGAAAAGGTCGTCGATCGATTGCTCGAGTCGCCCCACTTCGGCGAGCGCTGGGGTCGGCATTGGCTCGATCTGATGCGTTATGCCGAATCGCGCGGCCATGAGTTTGACTACACGATTCCCGGAGCCTGGCAGTATCGCGATTATGTGATTCGCGCGATCAATGCCGATGTGCCGTACGACAAATTCATGACCGAGCACGTCGCCGGCGACTTGCTGCCGCAGCCACGCTTGAATCCCGACAAAAAATTCAACGAGTCGATCCTCGGCACGGGCTTTTGGTTTCTCGGCGAATGGATTCACTCGCCCGTCGACATTCGCAAAGACGAAACCGACCGCTTCGACAACATGGTCGATGTCTTCAGCAAGAGCTTCCTCGGGCTGACAGTGACGTGCGCTCGCTGCCACGACCACAAATTCGATGCGATCTCGCAAAAGGATTACTACGCTCTCTTCGGCTATCTGCAAAGCAGCGGCCATCGCCTGGTGCGGTTCGAAACGCAACTGGAAGAGGCTCGCATCGCCCGCGAACTCGCCGATCTCGACAGTGTGTATCGCGTGAAGATCGGCGACGCGCTCGGTGACGAAGCATCGGCGGGCGCAAAAGAGACAGCCCGCTACTTACTCGCGGCCCGGGAGGTGATTCAGGGCAAACCGCTGGCCGAGGTCGCTGAGGGGAGCAAGCTGGGACAAGCAAGGCTGGTCGCGTGGTTAAAAATCATCGCCGAGGCGAAGAAGAATCCCACTGATCCACTTCACTTGTGGGCGATTGTCTGTGACTCGAAATCAGTCGAGCCGCAGCAGTTGGCCGCGATCATTGCTTCGCTCACGCCCCAGCCGACGACTTACGACGGCGAGTGGATTGCCAACTACGCCGATCTGCCGCGAAGCGAATGGCTGCCGGACGGCGTGAGTTTTGGCCTGTTCCCTGCCCTGCCGGGTCAGTTGCGGTTTGTGAACGAAGGCGGCAATGTCAGTCTCGAAGTGCCTCTCTATGCTGCTGCGCGCCGCGATCCAACCTGGAACGGCCTGGCCATTGAAGGGGAAAACGAAGCAGGCCGACTAGGCTTTCCACGGGCGGGTCGTTCGATTCGGACGAAGACATTCACGATCAAGGACGGCCGCGTTCACTACCTAGTGAAAGGCGTCGGCCAGGTTTACGCTGCCGTCGATTCGCACACCATGATCAACGGCCCGCTGCACGGCGGCCTCGTTCGCGAAACGGGTGGCGATAGCAACACGCCGCCGCGCTGGATCACGCACGACCTGAAGCCGTACGTCGGCCATGGCGTCCATTTGGAATTCACGCCGAAGGCCGATGCCGACCTGCAGATCCTCGCGGTCGCGCAAGGAGACAAGCCCCCTCCCCTGCCCTACCCTCTCGATAAATCGGCCGAGCTCGTGCGGCAGTTAGGCGACGCTCCGCCGAAGACGCTACAGGAATTGGCCGATCATTATCAACGGCGCGTCCGCGAAGGCGTGCTCGCGCTGCAAACGTCAGCGGCCGACCCCAAGGATCGCGTGCTCGTCGCCCAGTTTGCGAATCTGCTTGTCAATCAACGAGCGCTGTTTGTAAACGGCGAAACTCCCCCGCCGACGACCGCGCTCCTCAGCGAATATCAAGTCGCCCGCCAACGACGCCTCGAAAAGATGCCGACGAAATCCCAACTCGCCCAAGCCATGTGGGAAGGAACCGGCGTGGACGAGCACTTGCTCATTCGCGGCAACAGCAGCTTGAAGACCACCGGCGCTGTCGTGCCGCGGCGATTGCTCGAGGCGATTGAAGTCGATCTCGCGCCGCCCGTGACTGTTCCCACCAGCACTGCCGCCCCTGCCCCGCCAGCTGTCGCTCCCACGCCGATCGTCGGCAGCGGCCGTTTGCAACTCGCCGAGAAGTTGACGAATCCCAAGAACCCGTTTCCTTCGCGAGTCATGGTCAACCGCCTCTGGCATCATCTGCTCGGCCGCGGTTTGGCCCCGAGCGTTGATAACTTCGGCGTGCTCGGCGCGCAGCCGACGCATCCCG
The DNA here is from genome assembly GCF_024256385.1 of Anatilimnocola floriformis. Lineage (NCBI taxonomy): Bacteria > Pseudomonadati > Planctomycetota > Planctomycetia > Pirellulales > Pirellulaceae > Anatilimnocola > Anatilimnocola floriformis. Next base: position 857,304 of record NZ_JAMLFW010000001.1, on the reverse strand, counting down.
AGTTGCTCGATCATCTGGCCCTTGAATTCATCGCCGACGGCTGGTCCGTCAAGCGGGCGATTCGCCGGATCATGCTCAGCAACACTTATCAAATGGCGAGCAGCGGCAAAATGAACGACCGCGATCCGCTTAACGAATTGTTTCACCAGGCGCCGATCCGCCGTCTCGAAGGAGAAGTCATTCGCGACTCGCTCCTCAGTCTCTCAGGCCGATTGAACGCCAAGCAGTTCGGCCCGAGCGTCGCCGTGCATCTCACTCCCTTCATGCAAGGCCGCGGCAAACCCGGCAGCGGCCCGGAAGATGGCGACGGCCGGCGGAGCATTTACCTCGGCATCCGCCGTAACTTCCTCTCTCCGATGATGCTCGCGTTCGACACGCCGATCCCGGCCAGCACAGTCGGCCGGCGCAATGTCAGCAACGTGCCGGCCCAAGCGCTGATTCTCATGAACGACAAATTCGTCGTCGATCAAGCCAGACTCTGGGCGCGGCGAAATCTCGGTTCGCCCAAGAGCACCGCCGATAAAATCGCCGGGCTTTACGAGCAAGCCTTCGGCCGGCCGGCGACTGCAGAAGAGATTCTTGCGGCAAGCGATTTCCTTGTTTCCCAAGGCAAAGAGTATGGAATTGCCGAAGACAAAGTCGCCAGCAACGAGCAAGTCTGGACCGATCTATGTCACGTGCTGATTAACAGCAAAGAGTTTGTGTTTTTGAGATAGGCGTTTGCGTCACTTTGGAATTTGCGATTTCCGCCGAAGAGCAGCTGAGACAACTCCTCGATTGATGACGCTGCGGCGTTTCCTAAACTTCGCCATCGCGCGGATCATGCCACTGATCAAAGCCCGCCCACAGCGCGCGGGCGTGGCGATGCAGCAGCATCGGCAGAATGATGGCGACCGCCACGGCGATCACCATTTGCTCGATCGTTGAGCGCCAGTTGGTGAACATCATCACCAGGTATAGAACCGTAGTGACGACCGCCGTGATGCCATAGTTGATGTAGATCGAGCCAAGGAAAAAGCCTGGCTCGCGTTCGAACTTCACGCCGCAGTTGGGGCAGTTCTGGTTCATCGAGAACCAGCCCTTGAAGAGCGAACCCTGACCGCAGAGCGGGCATTTGAGGCGAAGGGCGCGGCCGACCAGTTTCCAGTAGCGGGACATTCGAGGGAGGGTGGTGAGAGGTGCGAGTAAAATGCGATTATAGTTGTTTTCGCTCGCCATTTGTGCGGCGATTGTGAACGGCCCTCGCTCCCACTACGATTGAAGCATGTTGCGAAACCTCGGCAAATCGATGCAAGTGTTGGCTCTGATGCTCCTCCCCGCGTCAATGCTGATGCAAATCACGTCGGCGATGCGGGCCAATAGCCTGAGCGTCATGCTGCTCATGATGCTCTTCGGCATCGCTCTCTTCGGCGTGGGTCGCGTGGTGGAAGGCTATGGCAGTCCGCGGGTGGGATGAACCATGCGCGCTCGCTTACTTCTGTTCGCCGTTGGCATCTTGGTTTGCACCGGCGAAATGGCTCGCGGCCAGATTTTTCCCGGCCCTACCGATCTTGCTACGGCGGAACTGCAACTCATCGATGCGGCCGGCAGCGCTCATCTGGAAAATGCCCGGCAACTCCTCGCTCAGAAACAATACGACGAAGCCGTCGAAGCCATTCGCCGTGTGCTCGAGAATGACGGTGGGCGGCTTATCAAAGTGCAGCGCGATCCTCGTGCTGGACAACCAGCGAATCAACCCATCTGGCATGTACCAGTGCGCGAGTATTGCCATTGGCGATTGGCGGCGCTTGCCAGCGAAGCGCCGGAAGCGCTCGCTGCGTATCGGCGACTGGTCGATCCTCTTGCCGAGCGCTGGCTGAACGACGGCCGGCAGCAGCATCAGCCGGCGCTCCTTCGCCGCGTGATCGACGAAGCCTGGGCCAGTCGCTGGGGAGACGACGCCGCTTTCTCACTCGGCGACGAAGCTCTGTCGCGTGGCGATCTGACCGCGGCCCGCTATTGGTGGGAGCGCACGGGTCTCGGCTTTCGCACGCCTGTCAAAGGCGAGATGAGTCCTTATTATCCCGACAGCGATCTGCCCTCTGCCGACGTTCAAGCACGGCTGGTTCTGGTTTCGATCTTAAACAGCGAAACGGAACGAGCCGAAGCAGAACTGAAACGGTTTCGCGCGGTACACACCGACGACGAGGGAGTCATCGGCGGTCGGCGCGGTAAGTATGCCGAACTCCTCACAGCCTTCGCCGAACAAGCCAAGGCCTGGCCGGCGCGGCCCTCCCCTCCCCTGCCCTTCACTTGGGGCGGTACGGCCGAGCGCAACGGCATCTTCAGTGCGCAGCCCGCGCCCGATCCGGCCGGCAAGCCACTCTGGACCACTCCCCTGCCCCGCCTCACTTCCGATCGCGACGTGATCGGCGCGGGCCGGTTGCGCGTCGCCGACGATATGAAGTCGCTGGCCGCCTATTTTCCGCTCGTGTGGAAAAACGATGTCCTCGTCCGCGTCGACAGTCGTGGCGATTCTTATCTCGCGGCCTTCGATCTGACGACAGGCGCGCTGCGTTGGCGCGTCGGCAATCCGCGTGGCGCATCGCGGATGACCGATCCGCCGATGGACGACGGCACGCTAGGCGAAATCAACGACGTTCACTCCGATATGTCCCGCCACGTCGGTGTCGCCCGGTACACGCTCACGGTGAGCGGCGACAAGGCCTTTACGCGGATGGGTTCGCCCGTCACGTTGCCGCGTTCCCGGCGGGTCGAGCGGTTGCTGGCGAAAGATCAAGGCTGGCTTCTCGGTGTCGATCTGGCCGCCGAAGGGAAACCCCTCAGCGGTTTTCCCATTCGGCCTGAATCTGCCGAGTGGTCGTTCGAAGGCGCGCCGCTGATTCACGACGGCGCGCTCTATGTCGCCATGCGTCACGCCGAAGGCTCGCGCTCGCAGATTTATGTTGCCTGTTACGAATTATCCACGACCTTCGCGCCGCTGAATGACGACGATGACGATGCCCGGCCGACTGGCAGGCTGCGGTTTCGCACGCGCATCGCTTCGGCAGCTGCCGTTGGCGGCGGCAATCTCGACGAAATCAGCGGCTTGCTGCTGACGAGCGCACACGGCCACATCTATTGCAACACCAACGCCGGCGCCATCGGCTGTGTCGAAGCGGCATCGGGCAAAGTGAGGTGGGTCGTCACTTATCCGCGCTCTCTCTTCCGCAGCGATGACAGTGGCGACAGCGTTTTCTTTCGCGATCTCAATCCGTGTCTCGCCGCCGGCGATCAGATCATCGTCGCGCCGCAGGACTGCGACCGAATCATTTCGCTCGATGCTCTGAGCGGCCAAATCCGCTGGCAAACGGCAGCCGGAGTAGCCGCCGATGCTACGACCTTGCTCGGCGTGCGCGACAATACACTGATCGCGGCCGGCGATCGCGTTTATTGGATCGATGCCCGTAGCGGTGCCCTTCTCACGCAATACACGGCCGGCCGGCCCGATGCTTCGTCCGCGGCCACTTCGCCGCGCGGATTAGGCCAAGGAGTGATCGTCGGCGATCAGGTCTGGTGGCCGACGCGGGAGAACATTCTCATCTTCGGCACTCAGCCCGCGCGCCGCGGCAATGAAATCGCTCCGCCGCTGCTCAAGGAAATTCCGCTCGTACCGCGCGGCCTGACTGGTGGAAATCTGCTCGTCGCGGGAGACAAATTGTTGATCACAACAGGCGTGAAGCTCGCCGTGTTTGGGCCGCAACCTCCGGTTTCGCCGCCGCCCCTTCCCGAGCTTCGCTGACGAACCGCCACATCTGCGGCACTTCCCCTCGCCTCACAACCCTTTGTGAGCTACATTACCCCTAGGCGGTTAGGAATCTTCGTGGCAGGCGGCAATAGGTAAGCAGCGAGTTCGCGTGCGGTACGAATACATTACTTCGCAGCAACACCTGCGCGATTTCTGCCAGGTGATTGCCGATGCAGAGATCATCGCTTTCGATACGGAGTTCGTCTCCGAAGATACGTATCTACCCGAATTGTGCCTGGTGCAAGTCGCCGCCGATGGCCATCTGGGGATCATCGATCCGCTGGAATTCAGCGATCTGAGCCCGTTTTGGGAGCTCCTCACGCGGCCCGGCAAAGAAACGCTCGTCCATGCAGGACGGGAAGAGTTTCGCTTTTGCCTGCGAGCCCTGGGACGACGCCCCACGAACTGGTTCGACGTGCAACTCGCGGCTGGCATGATGGGGCTGGAATATCCGGCTTCGTACGGCACGCTGGTGCAAAAACTGCTCGGCAAAAGCCTGTCGAAAGACGAAACCCGCACCGATTGGCGACGCCGCCCGCTGTCGCCGCGTCAAATCGAATATGGTTTGCAGGATGTCGTCGATCTGCAGTCGATTCGCAGCGTGCTCCACTCGCGGCTGAACGAACTGGGCCGGCTCGACTGGGTCACGACCGAACTCAACGACTGGCAAGACGACATGGAGCGGTCGGAGTCGGGCGAAAAGTGGCGACGGATCGGCGGTTTGTCCGGCATGAACCCGCGGGCCCTGGCCATTGTTCGCGAGCTTTGGACCTGGCGCGACGATGAAGGGGAACGCCGCAACATTCCAACGCGGCGCATCCTTCGCGACGACCTGCTGCTGGAACTCGCCAAGCGCCAAACGTCCGATCCCAAACGCATGCGGGCCGTTCGCGGCATGGAACGAGGCGAAGTCCTCCGACATCTGCCGAAGATCGGCGCCTGTGTCGATCGTGCGATGGCTCTGCCTGACGAGGAACTGCCGAAAACCGAACGTCGCAGCAGCCGGCCGCAGCTCAACTTGCTCGGTCAGTTTCTCAGCACCGCGCTGGGCAGCATCTGCCGTTCGGCCCAAGTCGCGCCGAACCTGGCCGGCACCGCGCAAGACGTCCGCGATCTAATCGCTTATCGCCTGGAACTCGGCGGTTTCGAGCCCGGCGAAATCCCCCTGCTCGCCACTGGCTGGCGGGCCCAAGTCGTCGGCAGCGTCATCGATGACCTGCTCCGCGGCAACCTCGCCATCCGCATCGCCGACCCGCTCGATCATGAACCGCTGGTCTTTGAGAAGTGCGAACCGGCGGAGTAGCCGAGAGAGTGCGAGGGAGAGAGTGCGCGATTAAAGACGATTTCACGATTGTCCAACGCTCCCTCCCGCACTCCCACCCTCGCGCCCTCTCCAAGGGACCCTTTCCCGCCAAGCAAGCAGACAAGCGCTGTTAGTGCACTTATACTGACAGCTACGTGGGCGGCGATCAAAATCGAACTGGAACAGTTGAGCGAGCATGAAACTTCGAGTCGGGATTGTCGGGCTGGGTGACGCGTGGGAAAGCCGGCATCGGCATGCCCTGCGGGCTCTCTCCGATCGCTTCGAAATCCGTGCCATCTGCTGCGAAGTGGCCCATCTCGCCGAGCAGGCCGCGAAGGACTTTCGCGCCGAGGAAATGGACGGCTTTCGGGCTCTGTGCGCTCGCAGCGACATCGATGTGGTGATGATTCTGTCGCCGGCCTGGTATGGCACGCTGCCGATTCTCGCGGCTTGCGATCATGGCAAAAGCGTCTACTGCGGCGCGGCCCTCGATATCGATTCGCCCGAAGAAGCGTCGATGCTCAAGAAGCGGGTCGAAGAAGCCGGCATCGCCTTCATGGCCGAGTTTCCGCGGCGGCTGGCACCGGCCACGCTGCGACTCAAAGAACTCATCGCCACGCGGCTCGGCAAACCGAGACTCATCTTCTGTCATCGTCGGTCGTCGGTCGAACCCGCCGGCGCCAATCGCAAGCCGATGCGGCATTGCCCAACGATGGGGCGCGAGATGATCGAACAAGTCGACTGGTGCCGTTATGTCGCCGGCCTCGAGCCAACCTCGGTCGTCGGCATTCGTCACAGCCTGACCGGTCAGCCGGATGGCGATGACTATCAGATGATGAGCCTCGACTTCTCGCCGCACGGCCAAGTGGGCGCCGGGCCAGTCGCGCAAATCAGTTGTGGCCGTTACTTTCCCTCTTCCTGGCCCGAAGCCGTTTCGTTCCGCACGCCGGCCGCCTTGCAGGTGTGCTGTGAGCGAGGCATGGCGTTTATCGATTTGCCATCGAGTCTGACCTGGTTCGACGAAGCCGGCCGGCACCTGGAATCGCTCGATAGCGAACGTCCGGTTGGCGAACACCTGCTGATGCAGTTTTATCGCAGTGTGACGAGTTTGCTGCGGAAGGTGAATGATCTGGAAGACGCCTACCGCGCGCTGTCGGTCGTGATCGCTGCGCGGGAGAGTTATTATTTGGGCAAACGAATGGTGCTGCCCAATTTCGTCGAAGAAGCCAAGTAACGCGCGATGACAAGCAAGAAAAAATCCTCTCCCGCGCACAAGGTCGCCGTCTCTGCCACGGCGAAGGAAAACGTCATTTGGAACGTGCCGAACGTCATTACGATGGCGCGGCTGGTGCTGTCGATTGCGGTCTTCGCCTTGATTCCGCTGCAACAGTTTACGGCGGCCCTCGTGGTTTTTCTGATCGCTGCCGGCACCGATTGGGCCGATGGGTATTGGGCCCGCAAGTACGGTGAAGTGACCAAGCTTGGCCGCGTGCTCGATCCATTCGTCGACAAGATCATTATCTGCGGCACGTTTATCTTTCTAGCGGCGGAGCAGAACTCCGGCATCACTGCGTGGATGGCCACGGTCGTGATGGGGCGCGAGATGCTCGTCACCGCGCTGCGTAGCGTCATCGAAGGGAGCGGCGGCGATTTTTCGGCGAAGTGGGCCGGGAAGATCAAGATGGTTGTGCAATGCATCGCCGTTGTGGCGAGCCTGCTCGTGCTGCGACATTTGGCAATCTACAAAGACACGCTGCCGGTCGAAGATTGGCTGAAGTACACGCTCATCGCGTCGGCCTGGGGCGCGATTGCGATCACGATTTACTCCGGCCTCGAATACGTCATGATCGCGGCGCGAAAAATCTAAGTGCCATGTTGCAGGCCTATTCTTCGCTGCTGCTGACCCTTTTTTTCGGTGGCTTCGTCGTTTGGGGCTGGCTCATCTGGCGGCTCGTGAAGGGGGAACCCATCTTGCCGCGCGAATCGCGACGGCCGGTGCCGTGGTCGCTCGTCGACCTGTGTTTGACCTTTGTCCTCTACATCGTGGTTTCGATCGCTGCGGTCTCGATCGTGAAACCGGTTTCGGAGCAATTTGCGTCGGTCGACAACGAAGCCGTGGAAGAATTCGAACCCAATTTGCCAACTGACGAGACTGAGCGCTCGCTGCCGATGTGGAAGACGATGATCGCACTCGATACGGGTGTGAAAGCGCTTGTTGCCGGACTGATGCTGGCCTTCATCGTGCTACGTTACGGAGCCAGCCTCGCCGATTTCGGCCTATCGGTTCAACATCTGGCCAACGACGTGCGCATCGGCGTGATTACGTTCCTGGGAATGTATCTACCGATGATCGCCTTGCAGGCTGCGCTGGTGTATGGCCTGGAGTGGAAGTACGACCATCCGCTGATCGAGAGCGTGACCGAGTCGAAGGACGTGATGCTCTTTGCGCTCGCCATCATTGCCACGTCGGTGAGCGCGCCGCTGATCGAGGAATTTGCATTCCGCGGCTTGCTGCAAGGTTGGCTGGAGAAATGTTGCTCAGGCCGCTCGACGTACGCGGAACTTGTTACCGGCGAGCAAAACTTCAGCGCCCAAGAGCTGGCTGCTCAGCGACGGCCTGAAAAAGAGCCGCTCGCGGAAAATCCCAACGCACCGCCTGTACCCACGGAAGAAACGGAAGCAGCCGTCGAGCCTCGTGACCAAGTGCCGCCCACCCGCCGCGATTGGCTGGCGATTGTTGCCAGCACGATCGTCTTTTCGTTGCTGCATTATTCGCACGGCCCGGCCTGGATTCCGCTGCTGATTTTTGGCGCCGCGACTGGCTTCGTTTATCAGCGGACGCATCGGATCGTCCCCGGCATCGTCGCCCACTTCCTGCTCAACACCACCACCATGTTTGGCCTGTGGATCCAAGTGTTTGGCCCAAAATTGCCAGAGTGATTGGGGAGGTCTACAACACTTTCACCAAAGGCTGCCCTAGAGTTGCTGTGAGACTGTTGTGGACCGGCGCGCTAAGATTTCAATGGTTAGCACCGAAGTGATTCACCGAAGCTGTTGCCGGAAAATAAGTTCGGGCTTTCTCGAAGCGCCTAAGTGCTGGCCAGCCGTTGCTTTGAACGTGTTGTGAAAAAACGGCAATTCGGCCGACGTTTTCAACGTAACTGTTGACAGCTGCGGCAGTTACAGACCATTCGATTTTCGCACGAGAGTGTTGTATAAGTGCTGGCCGTTGAGCCCCAGTGGCACGAGGCGCGAACGGCGTCTGCTTCATATTTCGCCATTGTCCGATTCTCGCCAGTTTTGCTATGGTGGCCGCGTGTGCCCCGATTGCTGGGGTGACATTTTAAGACAGGGATGTCGGTCTGCCCCGCCAGGTGGACCATGATCAGGGCGTCGTCGAAATCGACGGCGAGTTTGCCATGAACGGATGGAACCGTGCAGCGGTCGCTGGGCAACGCAGTTTTCGCGCGCTAGCGATCTGTGCTTTGGCCACGCAATTTCTGGCGTTGAGCCTGATCCCGAATCACGCGCGCGCTCAAGAGATGGCAGGCGAAGCGCAATGGATCTGGACGCCGGCCCATAAGAAGGACTCGGTCCCCGAGCGGACCGATTGCCACTTCCGCAAATCCTTCACCTTGAAAGATCCTGAAGCCGCGACTCTCGCGATCGCCGCCGATGATCAGTACGAACTGTTCGTCAACGGCAAGCGGATCGGCAACGGCGAATCGACGCGCAAGCTCGATGAATACGAAATTACCAAGTCGTTGGTTCGCGGCCCCAATGTGGTCGCCGTTCGCGTGACGAATAAAACATCCGGCTCGGCTGCCCTCGTCGTTCGCTTGACGGTGAAGGAAAAGGGAGCTGGCTGGAAATCGTTTTCGACCGACGAAACCTGGAAGACGCAGCTGCGGCCGTTCCCGCTGTGGAACACCGCGCTCTATTCCGACCGCGCTTGGGAATCGGCTACTTCGTTTGGACTGCTTGGCGCGACGGCTCCTTGGGATCGTCGTGAAGAAGCGCCCGTCGCTGCCGAAGTGCATCGCAATGAGCGTTTCGACATCTCGCCGGAGTTTGAAGTTCAACAGTTGATGACTGGTGATCAGGTGGGCTCGCTGATTGCCTGCACGTTCAACGAATTCGGCAACCTGCTGGTTTCGCGCGAAGGTGGCCCGCTGCTGATGGTCTTCGACAGCAACGGCGACAAGCAGTTCGACAAGGTTCGCACCTACTGCGACAAGGTGAAAAGTTGCCAAGGCATTCTCGCTCTCAACGGCGAAGTCTTTGTGACTGGCGATGGCCCTGATGGTCCAGGCTTGTATCGCTGCGGCGATCGCGATCGCGACGGCCTGCTCGAAGACGTCAAGACGATCATGAAGTTGCCGACGGAAAATCCGGAGCACGGCGGCCACGGCATTGTGCTCGGGCCCGATGGCTTGATCTATGTGATGCTCGGCAATCACGTGCAGTTGCCGCAGGGAACCGACACGGGCAGCCCGCATCGTGACTTTTACGAAGGTGATCTCGTCGGGCCGAAGTACGAAGATCCGACGGGCCATGCCACGGGCATTAAGGCTCCGGGCGCGGTGGTGATTCGCACCGATCCGGTGGGCAGCGGCATTCAGATTGTCGCTGGCGGTTTCCGCAACCCGTACGACCTGTGCTTCAATCGCGAAGGCGAAATCTTCGTGCACGATGCCGACATGGAATCGGACGAAGGCTTGCCCTGGTATCGCCCGACGCGGCTCACGCACGTGCTGCCCGGCGGCGAATATGGCTGGCGGAGCGGTTGGTCGAAATGGCCTGAGTATTACATCGATTCGCTGCCGGCCACGCTCGATACGGGCAAGGGTTCGCCGACCGGCATCGTCGCTTACAACCACCACATGTTTCCGCTGCGATACCACGGCGCCATTTTCACGGCTGACTGGTCGCAGGGAAAAATCACCGCGCTGAAGATGAAGCACAACGGTGCTTCTTATCAAGCCACGCCGGAAATCTTTCTACAAGGCAATCCACTCAACGTTACCGACCTCGATGTCGGCCCCGACGGTGCGTTGTACTTCGTGACCGGCGGCCGCGGTACCTCGGGCGGCGTGTATTGCGTGAAGTGGCGGGGCCAGGTTCCCGAGCAAATTTCCAATGTTGGCACCGGCCTTTCGGCTGTCATTCGTCAGCCGCAAATCGGCAGTGCTTGGGCTCGGCAGAATGTCGCCGCGCTGAAGAAGCAACTCGGTCCGGAATGGAATCCCAGCATTATCGGCGTCGCGCAATCGGCGGCCAACCCTGCGAACTATCGCTTGCAGGCCCTCGATTTGATGCAACTCTATGGTCCCGAGCCGACTCCGGAATTGCTACTGCAGCTTTCGAACGAACAAAACGAAGTCGTCCGCGCCAAGGCGGCCCAACTGATGGGCCTGCATCCGAGCGAGGATGGCCATGTCCGCCTGATCGAGATGCTGGATGACAACGATCGGTTTGTACGCCGCAGTGCATGCGAAGCTCTCTCGCGCGGCGACCAAGCTCCTCCGGTCGACAAGCTGCTGAAGATGCTCGCCTCGGATGATCGCTACGAATCATGGTCGGCCCGGCGGCTGCTCGAGCGGATGCCGGTCGCGACTTGGAAAAAGAAAGTCCTCGAAGCCCCAGGGCATCGCTTGCTCGTGCAAGGCGGCCTGGCGCTGATGATCGCGCATCCCACGAAGGAGCACGCCATCGAAGTTGTCCAGCAGGTGCAGAAGCACATGCAGACCTTCGTTAGCGACGGCGACTTCATCGATCTGCTCCGTTTGTCGCAAGTCGCCATTAGCCGCGGCGAAGTGCCGAGTGACGAAATCGTCGGCTTCCGTCGTCTTCTCTCCGAGGAGTTTCCTTCTGGCGAACCGACGATGAACCGCGAACTGGTTCGGTTGCTCGTCGGCCTGCAAGACACGAGCGTCACGCCGCGGTATCTCGAATATCTGAAATCAGGCGTCACCGACGCCGACAAGTTGCACGTGGCGATGCACCTACGGTTTATCGAAACCGGTTGGACGCCGGAGCAACGCCTGGAACTGCTGAAGTTCTACGAACAAGCCAATGCGAAGAAGGGTGGCGGCAGCTATGCCCGCTACATCATCAACGCGACGCGTGATTTTGCGAAGACGATGACCGAATCCGAAGCCCGCGTGGTTCTCGCGCAAGGTTCGGACATGCCGAACTCGGCGCTCGGTGCGCTTTATACGTTGCCAGAGCAACTCGACGAAACCACGTTGCAATCGCTGATCGAGCTCGATACCAAGCTCGCCGATCGTCAGGGTGATGCCTTCCAACGCTTGAAGGTCGGCATCGTGGCCGTGATGTCGCGCAGTGCGGACGACGCTTCGTACGCCTATCTCCGCAAAGTTTGGGAGCGCGATCCCGATCGCCGCCAGGCCATTGCGGTTGGTCTGTCGCAAAAGCCTGAGGGCGACAACTGGCCGTACCTCGTCCGCAGCTTGCCGACGCTTGAAGTGAACGCCGCTCGCGAAGTTCTCGGCAAACTGGCAACGGTCGCGCAAGCTCCCGAAGAGGTCGATCCCTATCGCCACGTCATTCTGCTCGGCCTGAAGATGCGGGAAAAAGGTTCCGACCCTGCCATCGAACTGCTGGAGTTCTGGACGGGCGAAGAACTGGGCAAGGATGAAGAAACGCCGGTGAAACTGGCGGCCTGGCAGAAGTGGTTCACCGAAAAATATCCCGATCAGCCCGAAGCGGTCATCCCCGCGCAGCCCGATGCGAAGTACACCTTCGATGCTCTCTACACCTATCTGAATGGTGATGAAGCCGAGAAAGCCGTCGCCACTCGTGGCGCCGATATTTTCGTCAAAGCTCAGTGTGCCAAGTGCCACCGCTTTGGCGACAAAGGCGAGTCGATGGGGCCGGATCTGACGACGCTGTCGAGCCGCTTCACGAAGCGGGAGATTCTAGAGTCGATCTATTACCCATCGCTTCACATCTCGTCGCAGTATCAGGCGAAGACAATCCTTACGACCGACGGCAAGACCTTCAGCGGCATTGTCGCTCCAGGTGCTGGTGGCGAAACGGTTGTCCTCACCAACACGGGTGCTCGGATCACGTTCCCGGCAGCGACGGTAGAAGAGATCAAGCCAAGCAAAGTTTCGGCCATGCCGAGTGGCTTGCTCGAAACGCTCACGCCGGAAGAGATCGCCGACCTGATGGCGTATCTGCAGCGGCACAACAAAACGGGCATCGCCCGCCGGCCGCTGGAAAAGCTTGATCGTTAGTCAAAAAAAACTAGTCAAAAAAAAGGACGGAGCACTGCTCCGTCCCGGAACTAGCGACCTCGGAATGTATTTACTGCTTCGACGCCGATTGGTCGAGCAGTGAACCGCGGTAGACCTGTCCGCCGAGTGATGTGGTCAGCCCGTCAACGATTTCCGTCACTTGCCCGGCCATCGGCTTCGGCACAGCCCGTACGAGCATATCTTTCAATAGACCCAAAGCGGCCCCCACGGCCAGCGATTGGACTTGGGTTGCAGCCGGCTGAAGCCATTCAGGAACGCTTGGGCCACGGTGAGTGGTGGTGCGAATCTCGCGTGCTGGTTCGCGGCTCACATTGCGTTGCACTGGCTCAGGTGTGAAGGCTTCCTGCGGTGTGTAGCCACTCTGCGGCATTCGCCCCTGCGAGGCAGCCAAGTGCCGGAACTTCTCATCAGCCCGAGCATTTTCACTCGGCCGCATCAGCATGTAGCCACCAATGAAACCAACAGCAGTGGCTCCCGCGACCATGGCCCACGGGTGTTGCTCGACATGATGCGAAATGCTTAACGCCTCGCCGACTGCACTCATGGTGTCGCGAACGGATGTCTTCACCGTATCGACCGAGTCTTGAACTGTGCTCTTCACCGTGTTCACGGTATCTTCGAAGGCAGCTTTCACGTTTTCGACGGTGTCGCCGACCTGTTGCACAGTTCCTTGCACGGTTTGCACAGTTCCCTGCACGGTGTCGGTGACTTTTTGTTCGAGCAGTTCGAGCTTCTCGGTAAGGGCACTACGAGTTTCATCCATTTGGCTGCGGATGAGCGACATTTCGCTGGCGCTTATTTCGGATGACTGATCCATTGCAGATTCTCCTTCAGAGCTTGCGCCGATTCATCGGGCAGGGGGTTGAACGCGTTGAATTGAATGACGGCGGCGTAGAAAGCTCCGCCACCCGCCGCAGCCAGCAAGCCGCCGACGATGCCGAAGCAGGCCCACAGCGGCAAAGCGAACGCCGCCTGCAAGCCATACACAGCCATGAAGCAGAGAAGCGTGACGCCCACCGAGGCCAAGGCGAGGCCGCACACGAGTGCGACCAGAGCTTGCTTGGTGCGGCGAACGTCTTCCTTCATTTCGGTGCGGAGCATCGCCAACTGCTGCCGCAATAGTTCCTGGGCATCGGTGATGATGCCGCTCAGGAGTTGCGTCAAACTAGGCTCAGACGTTTGTGGCTGGTATATATCGGTCGCCATGACGACAACTCCGCTGCAGATAGGGAACACGTGGCAGGAAGCTCAGCATTAGCTGCGCGACGACGGAGTGCAGGCGCGAGCCAGCAAGAAGCCGAGGCCCGCGGCGATGCAGATGGCCGGAATCGGGTTGCGGCGAATCATGTTCGTCACATCTTCGGCCATGTGGCTGAAGTCTTGTTCTTCGAGATACTTGCCGGCGTTTTCCAGGCCAGTAGCGAAGGAATCAGCGGCGTCGTGCATGCCGCTTCCTTCAGGGGCAGCCGAGCGAATGCTGTCACCAACCGACTTAAAGGAACTGCCGACCGCACAGCGAGCATCTTCGGCCCGCTTGCTGGCGTAGCAGGCGGCGTCGTTGGCCGAGTCCATCGCCGACGAGGCCAAGCTCTTGGCGTTTTCGCTCATGTACTTGCTGGCTTCGCCGGCTTTATCTTGCACAAACTTACCTGCTTCGCTGGCCTTGTCGGCGAGATAGGTGCCAGCTTGGTTGGCCGATTCCGAAATCGTGCTGGCGAGGTTGGTGTCTTTGCTGTTTTCTGACTTCGAGGGATTGGCGACGTTCGACATGATCAAATCTCCTGCTGGAATGTGAGAGGGAGGAACTCACCCCGCTATCAAACTGAAAGGGTTCGCCGCTCCGTGCTGACAACGACTGCGTTGTCGAAATGTGTATAAAGCAACCAGCGTGCCAAGAAATGGCGACCGCCGAAGGCAAAGTTGATAGCTGGCAAAACAGGCCTGTTTTTCGATACAAACCCCCGCCCCGATTCTCGACGGAGCCGTGCCCACGGCGAACTCTTTGCCAGTAGCTGAATCAGCTTGGTTGTCCGCCAACCGCGCCAACCGCTGCCGATGAATCACGGCCCTGACCTGCGGCAATCAAAATCGGGCGGCACTATACTGCGTCTTCCACAGCCGTCCGCCTCTCCCATTTTGAGTAGCTTTATGAGCGGCCGAACCATTCTCGTGCTAGTGAGTGTCATCATGCTAAGCAGCAGCGCCGCGGGGCAAAGTTCATGGCAACCGAGCCAGCGTTATCCCGATCCTGCCATCAAGATCATTGATCCGAGCTTCGCGAAGTACCGGATTAATTCCGCGAAAGTAGAGAAGCTTGCCGAAGGGCTCCGCTGGGCCGAAGGGCCGGTTTGGTTCGGCGATGGCCGCTACTTGCTGTGGAGCGACATTCCCAACAACTGCATGATGAAGTGGGACGAAGAGACCGGCGCGGTGAGCGTCTTTCGCAAACCATCGAACAACGCCAACGGCAACACCCGCGACCGCCAAGGCCGGCTGATCACCTGCGAGCATCTCGGCCGGCGCGTAACGCGCACGGAGTACGACGGCTCGCTGACAGTGATCGCGGACAGCTTTGAGGGCAAGCGGCTCAACTCCCCCAACGATGTCGTCTGCAAATCCGACGGCTCGATCTGGTTCAGCGATCCACAGTTCGGCATCCTGGGTTTCTACGAAGGAGAAGTCGCGCCGGTCGAATTGCCGACGAATCTTTATCGCTGGGATCCGACGACAAAAAAACTCAGCGTCGTCGCCGGCGACATCGCCCGTCCGAATGGCTTGGCGTTTTCGCCCGACGAATCGAAGCTCTACGTTGTCGAATCGGGCGTCACGCCGCGCGTGATTCGCGTCTATCGCGTCGACGGAGCGCAACTCACCGACGGAGCGCCCTTCATCACTGCCGAAACCGATGGTACCCCCGACGGCTTCCGAGTCGACGTCGACGGCAACCTCTGGTGCGGTTGGGGGATGGGCAAGGAAGGCCTCGACGGCGTGGCCATCTTCAATCCGCAGGGCAAACTCATCGGCCGCATCGACCTGCCGGAGCGGTGTGCCAACCTCTGCTTCGGGGGCCGCCACCGGAACCGCCTGTTCATGTGCAGCAGCACTTCGATTTATTCGCTGTATGTAAATACTCAAGGCGTAAGTGGTGGTTAATTTCGTAGGGTGGGTCGAGCGGTACTCCGCGAGGCCCACCGCGATCTTGGTGGGCCTCATGGGTACATTCGACCCACCCTACAACTGGCGAATTCAGCTACTTTTACGGTGCAGCAATGATTCGATACACCACTCTCCTGATTCTCTGCCTCCTGGCCTCCATCGCGCGCGCCGATGCTCCTTTCCCGGCGCATCGCGTCGCTGGCAACACGTATTACGTTGGCTCGCAGGAACTCGCCAGCTTTTTGATCACGACGCCTGATGGGCACATCTTGATCAACAGCAGCTTCGAGGAAACGGTGCCGTTGATTCGCGGCGCGGTCGAATCGCTGGGTTTCAAGATGAAGGATGTGAAGTACCTGCTCGCCAGCCACGCGCACTCCGATCACGTTGCCGGCCACGCCAAGATGCGCGAGCTGACCGGCGCGAAGGTCGTGGTGATGACGGGTGACGAAGACGTGATCAAGAATGGCGGCAAGGGACAGTATTTGTATGTCGACAGTCGTTGGCCGGAGTGCCCGGTCGATCGCGTGCTGAAGGACGGCGACGAGGTGACGCTCGGCGGCGTGAAGCTTACGGCCCGCCACACTCCAGGCCATACCCGCGGCTGCACCAGTTGGACCTGGCAGGAAATGGTCGACGGCAAACAGCTCGATGTCGTGGTCATCGGCAGCCCCAACGTGAACCCCGGCTTTCGCCTGGTCGGCAACAAAGAATATCCCACGATGGCCGACGACTACGCGCAGACCTTCAAAACGCTGAAGTCACTGCCATGCGATATTTTCCTCGGCGCGCATGGCAACTACTACGACATGGCCGCCAAGCACGAGAAGCTGGCGAAAAAGCCCGCCGAAAATCCGTTCATCGATCCGCAGGGTTACAAGGCCTATGTCGCACTGAAGGAAGCGGCCTATCAAAAGAAGCTCGCCGATCAGCAAGCCGGGCCGCAAGATGAAGAGGCAGCGGCCGAGCAGCTGCGCGAGGCCGGCGCCGAAGTGACGCTCGCCAAAGGTGTCGTCACCGGTGTGAACATCAAGGATCTGGCCAAATTCACCGACGCCGATTTTGAAATCCTCGGCCGGCTGGTGCATGTGAAGACGCTGTCGACCTCGGGCGAAGCGCTCAACGACAAAACGATCTCGTATCTGACCGGCCTCGTTGCCCTGGAAGATCTCTCGACCAATCTCGCCCAGTTCAGCGACGACGGTTTGTGGCAACTCACGCTGCTAAGCAATCTCAAGCAGATCAAATTCTTTCACACCTCGCTCAAGCGGAAAGATTTCACCGGCCGTGGCTTTGCTCAATTCACCGCGCTGAAAAATCTTCGCCGGTTGACCGTGGCCGGTTGTCCCTTCAACGACGAAGGGATGGCCGCGGTCGGTACGCTGACGCAGCTCGAAAACTTCCGCACCTGGCACACCTATCAAACCGAAGCCGGCAACGAGCACTTGAAATCGCTCGTCAATCTAAAGAGCCTGCACCTCGGCCAACGGCTACGGCAGTACGGCGGTGAATCGAACGCTCACAGCTTGACCGACAAAACGCTTGACATCGTCGCTGAACTGAAATCGCTCGATACGCTGACGCTCGGCGAGCAGAAGTTTTCTGCCGCGGCACTCGGCAAACTGAGCGCACTGCCAAAGCTCAAGAAGCTAGAGCTAAGCGACGTGGATGTTTCTACCGAGGAAATCGAAAAGGTCCGCAAACTTCTCAGCGGGGTCGATATCGCCTGGAGGCCGGTGACGGAAGAAAGTCGCACAAAGCTGGATCGGTTGCTAGCGCCTTAGGGTGCTTTCGCCGCGATCCGCGTTTCGCGCAGCTGACAATCACCAGCCGTGAAACAGGCCGATTGGCCGCGAAACGTAACGCCCACATCGACAAACCCCGCAGCGGTAAGTTCCGCCAAAAGTTCGCCTTCGGCGGGCACATACTGAACGGCTGCGGCCGGGCCGGGAAGTCTTAGCACCTGATCGTCCGTCGATTGATTTGCCGTGAGCAGATGCATCTGCACTTCGCCGCCTGATTTCAAAATGCGGCGGATCTCACGCCAGCGGCGCTGCCGTTCTTCCAATAATAGTCGCTCGTTGAAAGTTCCTTGCAGCGCGACTTGATCGACCGAACCATCGAGAATCGGCAGTCGTTTCGCGAAGGGTTCTCCCAAACGATGCCCCCAGATGGCGAGCGCCGGCACACTTGAACTGGTCTTCGGCGCCTCCGTCGGTATGTGGCCATCGCCACGATGTTCGAGATCTTCCTCGAGCGTATAAACTTCCCACAGGTTGCCATCGGGGTCGTGCACCCAGAACTTGGTTTGCCGCGCGTAGCAACATTCAACTCCTTCTTCCCGCCGTGTGCTTATGCCAGCGAGTTCCAATCGCCGTTGTACCTCGACGAGCGCCGCCGAGTCCGGCATGCGAAAGCCCAGATGATTCAAGTTGCCGCCGGGAGTCGCTTTGAAAGGTTCGAGCGAGAGCACAAGCGGCGGATCATTCAGCTCGAATTTTGCATAATCAGCACGGCACTTCGCTGGTTCAATACCGAAGAACGCGCGAAAAAATTCGATTGCGCGATTCAAGTCGCCAACGTTCAACGAGAGATGAAATCGAGTCGGTTGCTTGGTCTCTGAAACTGCTTCGCGAGCGCAGCTGCCAATTGGAATCACGGCGGTCATCAAGCTGTCTCCTGCGAAAGCTTCAGGTTCTCATTTTCAGCTGCGGGCAAGTGCGACCAGTCGCCGCGGGCGGCAACCGGCACGCGAATCACAAACGCTCCGGCCGCCAGCAGCGCGGCGAGCACCGCCAAGAGCCAGATAATTCCCGCATAACCACCGAAGAGCGTGCTACCGAGAATCACCACCGGCGGACCGATGGCAGAGGCGATCACGGTCATCAGCTGCACCGCACCCTGAATCTCACCGACGTACTTCGGTCCGAAGGAATGCACCCAAATCAAATAAAATAACACGACAATCGCGCCGCCGGCAAAGGCATGCACCACGGCTTGCAGGTAGGCCTGGCCGGGCGTGCGCAACAACGGCAGCGTGACCAGCGACGCGGCAAACACGGCCATCGATATTCCCAGCAACAGCGACAGCGAAACCTTCCGCGCCAGCCAGCCCGTGAAGAAATTCGATAGCAGGCCGATGCCGAGCCCGATGAGCTGGCACGTGAAAAAGACTTTCACATCGAGACCCAGCGACTTGAAAATCTCCTCCTGAAAGAGCGACACGCCGGAACTCACCAGCCCAAATAGCGAAATGCTGAGAGCAAAGATCCAGAAGCTGCCCGTCGACAACGCGGCCCAGACGGTCGCGCTGCGAAAGGGAACCGCGGCTGCATCGCCGGGTTTTCGACCAGGCGTAACAGGCCAGGCGAGCAACGCGCAAAGTGGCGAGATGATCAGCAGTGCCCAACCCAAGCCGCCCCATACCGGCCGCCAATCGGGGAGCGGTTGATCTTTTGCCGCGGGAGAAAGGCCCGCTTGCAACATGCCAAAGCCGACAACCATCAGCATGGTCATCGCGATCGCATAACCGGCCATCGGCGCCGCGGAGTCGCGCCGAAACCACTTGGCCATCAGCGTGAGACTGATGACCGAGAGCATGCTTTGCCCCAGCCCGCGCGTGAGGGTGATGTAGATCATCAGCGACGTGGTATCGTGGGCCTGGCTCATGCCGAGCGTCACCGCGCCCAGCGCGGCGATGGTCAAGAGAGCGAAATACTTCGGTGCGATGCGATCGAGCAACCATCCGCAAGGCAAGCAAAACAACCCGCCGATCAGCGTGCCCCAGCAATTGATCCAAGCGAAGCTTTCCTTGGTCACGCCGGGAATATCTTCGATCAGCCGCTGCGTGATCAGAGCCAAGCCCTGCGTGCGGCCCGGAATGGTCGCTGCCATGGCGAGCGCGGCGGCCAGCACCACCATGAACGCGGCGAGATAACCGCCGGGAGTCGACGACGGGCGCGGCTCGTCGATTTGCTGCGGAGGTTCGTAAGGGTTGAGCTTCATGATTGCAGATCTCAGATGGCAGATAGCAGATTGGGGAGGCAAGTTGCATTTGTCTTTCAATCTGCAAGCTGACATCCGCAATCTGCAATCGCCTCACTTAAACCAAACTCCCGTCTTCCCATACTCGGCGTACTTCTTCGTCAACCAGTCGTGAAACTGGCGATAATGAGCGTCGCGTTGCTCGCCGCCGTCGCGGCCGGCGTTGTAACTCAAATAGAGTTGCCGACGCCATTGATCGGTGCGATTCGCGCCCGAACGGTGCGGGGTGAAGCCGCCGAAGAGAGCGACGTCGCCAGGCTGCATCTCGAGCAGCACGCCGGTCGAGAAGTCGATTTTGTCATCGGCCAGCTGATGATATTCGCCGTCGCGCGGCGAGAGATAACCTTGCTTGTGATAGCCGGGAAAGACTTCCGTCGCGCCGTTGGCGGCCGTCGTTTCATCAAGCGGCACGATGACGGTGATGAACGACTCGGGGAATTCCTTCCAGCCGATGAAGTCTTGATGGAGCGCGTAACCGGTCGCCAACGGCGGCTTGAAGATCAATTTGTCTTTAAAGAGATGAGCTTCGTCGTCGTAAATCGCCCGCAGCACATCGAGCAGACGGCGGTCGTAGGCGAAGTAACGGCAGACCGGGCCGATGTCGATCACGGGATCAAAGCAATCAAACCGGCACTCGTCCGTATCGGCATGGTTCTGCCAACGGCAGCGGATATTCTGCGTATCGATCAGTTCGCTGCGGCCGAAGAGAGTGGTCGCTTCGCTGCCGAGCGAGGCCACTTCGTCGGCGTCGAACAAACCGCGCACGATGAGAAAGCCGTTCTCGTGATAACTCTGCAACTGTTCCGCAGAAAGCGCCCGGCCAGTGGTGGCTAAGGACATGCAAGCCTCAGATTCGAAAGGTCTGACAATCGCACAACCTTTAGAATCCTAATCGGCGATCGGCCTCTGTAGTAGGCCGGAACGAGCGGTACATGGTTGCGTGACGGCACGCTGCAATTCATGCCGGAACTGCGCTGAGTACAGCTTGTTGCCGGCCTACTTCACGAGAAACGCGAACTGATCGGCGGCGGGGCCCTGCTTCAATTGCGCGGCAACCACGGCCGTCACGGCGATACGTTCGCCACGAGGATACACCGTACCGTGCTCGTCGCACACCTGCGCAAACGGCCCACGATAGACAACGGCCTGATCTTTATTCTGTTTGGTTGCAGCGCCGCGTAGACCAACGAGCAAACCGTGCCGCAGTTCCACGCCTGGCGCATCAATGCAGTTCACATCGCTCAGGGTTTCATAGAACAGCGATTCAAAGCCCGCGGCGTGCAGCAGATGTTCGATTTCTTGTTCCGTCGGAATATATTTCACGAGCGACGCGAGCCCCGGCAATTTGGGTTCGCCGGGGAACGGGCGATCGCAGAGCAGGCCGTGAATCACCAGCCGGCCACCGGGCCGCAGCACGCGTTGGATTTCGGTGAGGAAGTCCGTTCGTCGCGCGGGCTCGATCGGAATGTTGAACGTCCCTTCCAGCCGCACTTCATCCTGACTCCCGTCGCCTGCAGGAATGCGTTCCGGCAGCGGCTCCATCAAGCGATGCATCCACACGGCAGACGGAGCGGCGGGTTGCTTGTTGTTCGGATGATCGTCGAAACCGCTGTGATCGAGATCGTCGTGCAGAATATAAAGTTCCCACAGCACACGATCGGGATCGGTCACCCAAAACTTGGTTTGCCGGGCGTAACAACATTCGACACCTTCTTCACGCTGTGTGGCGATGCCAGAGGCTTCGAGCCGCTGCTGAATCTCGACAAGTTCTTCGGAACTCCTCACGCGCAGGCCAACGTGACTGAGCGTGCCGCCCGGCGGACGCGACGCAGCATAGAGCACGATAACGAGCGCGGGTTTATCGAGCTCGAAGCGGGCATAGTTGCCGTGATACAAACTAGGCCGTTTGCCGAGCAGGATTTCGTAAAAGCGAACCGAGCGGCCGAGATCGGCGACGCAGAGCGTGACGTGGAACGCGGTCGTCGAGGCCTGCGTGGTTGCGGCGGTGGAGATCGTTTCGAGAGTGATCGACATGGTTGTTTCCATTTGGAGCGATTAGCTGCAGCTGGCGGAGTCTTGCAGATCCAAAAACAGAAAATTCTCGGCAGCGGCGCCGCGGCGGAGGAGATCCCAAGTGGTTTGATCCACCGCGACACGTTGGCCGCGGCGATAGACGACACCAGCATCATCGATGGCTTCAGCGAAAGGACCTTTGTAAAGAACTCGCCGTTGCTTTGCAGATTCGGCGGGCTGCCAGGCGAGGATTTTCACCTCGCGCAATTCCACACCATCGTGTACGAACCAAGCCTTGCCACTGTACTTGGTGATTTGCAGTCCGACGAAACCGGCTTGTTGCAGTTCGCTCATCGGTGTCGTTTGCACCGGCACGCGCGAGACCATCGCGGCGAGTCCCGGCAGAAGCGGCATCGCGCCGGGAAACTTTTTGTCGGCCATCAAACCATGCACCAGCACTTTGCCGCCCGGCTTGAGCACGCGGCGTGCTTCTTTCAACAGGAATCGCTGCTGCTCATCGGTCAGCGACGCGTTGAACGTGCCGACGAGCCGGACTTCATCGAGCTCGCCATCAGCATGCGGAATGCGATCGGGAAAAGGATTGGTGACGAAGTGCTCCCACAACTTTTCTTCCGCAGCAGAAATCTCAATCGGCGCACGCGCCGCTTCTCCTTCCAGGCTTCGCTGAATTGTTTCCGGCGCGACTTCTTCCTCGACGACATACACCTCCCAGTGCGTGCCGTCTGGATCGTCGATGTGGATCTTGTCGAGCCGGCGATAACCGCAGACAGCACCCTGCTGACATTCCGTCGCATAGCCGGCTGCTTCGAGTCGCAGCTTGATCCTTTCAATTTCTGCTGGCGAAGCAACCTTCAAACCCGCATGACTCAGCACTCCGCCGGGCGGGCCGGGCGTGTGCGGCGTAATCGAAAAGATGACCGGCGGATCCTCGAGCTCGAACTTCGCGTAGTCGGGATATTGCTTCGCTGGCTCCAAATCGAACAGCGCGCGATAAAAAGCGACCGCCCGCGGCAAGTTGGCCACGCTGAGCGAAATATGAAACTTGGCGGCGGCAGATTGCATCACGAGCGTTTTTCAGTGAGGACAAGCGGACGAACGGGCTGCGGCACGAGCGCAGCAGCCAGTCCCAGTATCAAGGCCAGCGGCACGATTGCCAAGAAGAGCGTCTCATAGTAGCCCCACTTGGCTTTAACCCAGGCCAGAATCAACGGCCCCAGCGCCGACGAAATCACCGAAAAAATCTGAAACAGTCCCTGGATTTGTCCGAGGTGAGTTCGCCCGAAAGCCTGCGGATGAAAGGCAAAATGGACCACTGTCACCAGGCCCGAGGAAATGCCGAACATGACCGCGTACGCAATGAGCTGCCAGTCCGTATCGATCCAGGTAAAGACCTGCAGTGCGACGGCAAGCAGAATCATGCCGAGCATCAGCAAGCGGCCGAGCGGCCAGCGCGTGGCCAGCCAACCGCCAAGCAGATTAGCAATGAGGCCCACGAACGTGATGATCGCCATCACGAGATAAAAGTCGCTCTCGCTAAAGCCGCGACTTTCCAAAATGGCCTGGTTGAAGAGCGTAACGGCGGACCAGGTGAAATTGAACAAGCAGGAGGCGCTCGTAAAAACCCAAAACGCCGGGCTGAGGAGCGCAGCCGATAGCGGCAGGTCGGCGCGATCGCTCTCCGTTGACTTCACATCGAGCTGACTCTCCGAATCCAGGCCGCAACTCTCAGGAGTCGAGCGAACCAGCAAGGCGCAAAGCGGAGCGAGCCCGACAAGCAGCGTCCAACCCATTCCCTCCCAAGCTGCGCGCCAACCGGCATGCTTAATCGCCACGCCCATCCCAATGATGCTGCCGAGAAAACCGATGCCCAGCAGAATGGCAAACACTCCCATGGCGAGCGTCAGGCGCCGGACAAACCATTTGCCAACGAGCGCGGTGCTGACGACCGACAGCGCCCCTTGCCCCAAACCGCGCGTAAGGAGCAGCGCGATAAACAAAGTCCAACTGCCGTCGACGTGTCCCGTAGCGACCACCGTGTCCCCAAGCGCGGCGACGACGATCACCAGTACGATGCGTGTGCCGAAGCGATCGAGCACGCGACCGATCGGCCAACAGAAAGCAGCGCCAAGCAGAATCGACCAAAGATTGATCCAGCCGAACTCGACCTCGGTCAACTCGAGATCTTTCATCAACGGCGCGGTGATCAAGCCAATGCCGTGCGTGCGGCCTGGCAACGTAGCCGTCATCGCCAGCGCAGCGATCGGCAGAATCACCCAGCCGTAATAAAACGGCAGGCGGCGGTAGAACGTCGCAGGTGGATTCAATGTCTTGGGCAGCACGGTGCGCTAATCATAATCAGCAGACAGCGAGGAAGCGGAATGGCAACAAAAAAGCCCGATCTACCCGGGAGTCTTGGGTGGATCGGGCTTGGCCCTCAGCGTCGCCTCAGTCCGAGGTGAGCTCGGACTGCGTCGAAGGCAGGTTGTTATCGGCTACGATTCATTCAGCAGCCATTAGAACATGTAGGTGATGTTTGCACGGCCGTTGAACGGTGCACCTTGATAGATTTGGAACGTGTTCGACGATCCAGTCGCGTACTGAATGTCGCCAATGTTCTCCAAGTACACCGTGGCGTTCAGCTGGCCGCGGCGATAGTAGAGACCCATGTCCCAGCGGCTGTAGCTAGGCAGATCGATCGGGTTGGGGAACAAGTCCGAGGGGCGTTCGCCGACGAACACCCACCCCAACGCGGCGCCATACGTCTGGTAGCCGTCGTTGTAGAAGTTATAACGCGACCAGATGTTGGCCGAGTTCAACGGGTTGTTGCGAGCTTCCACATTGTTCAAGCCGAGCGTGACGTCATTCACCCGGGCGTCGCAGTAGGTGTAGTTGGCGATCAGGCTCCAGTCATCGGTGATGTTGCCAATGATGTTGAGCTCAGCACCTTGTGAAGTCACGTCGCCGACCTGCGTGACCACGCTGGGCGTGAGCACAAACGTGTCGTTCTGGCGGACCGTATGAAAGCCGCACGCCGTCACGGTGACGCCGTCGGTGATGAGCGACTTGATGCCCGCTTCGTGCGTTTCGCCGAGCACGGGGTTGAGCGGCCCGAAGCTGAGGTACGCACCACCTCCAGGAGGGCTGAACGATTGGGCGTAGGTGTAGTAGAGCGACAGGCTTTCGTCAGCCCACGGTTGGTAGACAAGGCCACCGCGCGGCGTGACACGATTGAAAGTCTGATTCGTTTCCAGCGGAAACGGACCGCCGGGCACGCCGCTCACAACACGATCGAATTGAAAATCGGCCGTGTCGAATCGCACGCCGCCCATCGCCTTCCAATTGGCGGTGAGTTCGACCAGATCCTGCATGTAATAACCGACGCGCTGTTGGCGGAAGGCATTGGTTTGCAGGCCGAAGAGAGGAAATGCCGGCGGATTGTTGTAGACGGGATTCGACGGATCGAACGCGCCGATAGGCAACCCGGCGTTGAAGATCGAGTTCGAATCGAGATAGTTGTATTCCAAACCAAAAACTGCCTTGTGCAGCATATCGCCGGTCCAGAATTCACCACCCAAGTTGGCGATCATCGATTGCGTCTGTTCGTTGTTGATCGGCGAATCGCTCCGCAAGCGATTTACGAATGGCGCTGGTGGATCCGGAATCGCTGGGGCAAACGAAGTAGCCGAGGTCGTCGATGACGGCAAGCTAGTGAACAGCGAGTAACCGCCGATGCGGAAGTACCATTCGTCGTTGATCTGGTGATTCAGCACCAGCGATTGGCGGAACTCCTCGCCGCGGAAAAAGTCGTTGGCCGGTTCACCGACGTAACGGCTAGGCGGCAGCGCGAGTGGATCGCCGTTGACGGCGGGCACACCTTGGTAACCGATGCGGTGATCTTTGTGATATTCACCATTCCAGGTCAGGGTCGTTTGGTCGTTGAGCAGGAACGTCACGACCGGCGCGATTTGCACGCGGTTGATGTAGTCGAAATCGACAAAGCTGTTGACACTTTCCTGCACGGCATTCAAGCGGAAGAGAACGTTGCCGCCAGCCGTATAGTTATTGGCATCGAGAGTGAAGCGGTCCTGACCCCACGAGCCAAACGTGTAACCACCGATCGCAAATTGATCGTACACCGGCTTCTTGGTGACGAGGTTGATCACGCCCGCCGAGTCACCGGCACCGTAGAGCACCGAGGCTGGGCCCTTGAGAATTTCGACTCGTTCCACGTTTTGATAATCGCGCGGCACGCCGGTGCGGTCGAGGAAGCCATCCTTGCGGAAGCTACTCGATTGAATCTGTTGACCGCGAATCAAAAAGCGGTCGGCGAACTGACTATCGCCTTGCGCGACTATGCCGCCCGCATTGCGGAAGATGTCGCTCGTGTGGATCGCGATTTGATCGTCGAGCGCGTCGCGGGTGATGGTGTTAACCGTCATCGGCAAATCGGCATTCGGAATCGCAATGATCGAGCCAGCCGTCGAAGTGTCGGCACGATAGCCAATCGTCGGCGAGTTGCTGAAGATCGTGCCATCGAGAATCGTGCCGGTTAGGTCGCCATTTTCGAAGGCTTCTGGATTCACTGCCGTCGAAGGTTGCTGCCCCTGCACGGTCGTGTCGGGCAATGTCGGCGGTTGGGCAGCGGGGGGCTGCGTGGCGTCTTGAATGACAAACTGAGTCGACAGCGGCTCGGGCTCGGGGGGCGTGAACTCTTGACCAAACGCCGGTGCAGCTTGCCAAGTCAACAAACCTGCCGCAGCCAGCGACAAATACCAAGGCGCCATGCTGCGAGATGAGTTTCTGGTAAGCATGCGTTGGAAATCGAAGAGCTTCGCCATCGGAGGACCGCCTGAGAAACGTTGGGAAGATGTACGACGTGGGTCAATGGGTTCGCATGAACGTGCGCCTGTTCACGGCATCGTCGCGCCAAGTGGCGCATGTTCAACCACGTTCTGCAAAATGTCAGAATGTTAAAGTCTGCCGAGTCGCTAGCACGTGAACTACAGAAGCAGAGTAAAGTCTGCGGCGCGAGTGAGCGCACGGCAGTGAAGAATGTCGCGCGCAGCGACTCAGGCCAGAATCTCGCGGACCACATTGCCCGCGACATCGGTCAGTCGGAAATCATGCCCCTGCGAACGAAAAGAGAGTCGCAGGTGATCGATGCCGAGCAAATGCAACAGCGTGGCGTGCAGATCGTTGATGTGCATCGGTTGACGCACGATGTTGTACGAAAAATCGTCCGTCTCACCATGAACATAGCCGGGCCGAATGCCGCCGCCGGCCAGCCACATTGCAAAGCAACGCGGGTGATGATCGCGGCCATACGTGGGCGAATCGAGCGTTCCCTGGCAATAAGCCGCGCGGCCGAACTCACCACCCCAAATCACCAGCGTGTCGTCGAGCAACCCCCGCTGTTTCAAATCGGCGAGAAGCGCTGCCGTCGGTTGATCGGTCGCGGCTGTTTGCTTCTTCAAACCATCGACCACGCGCAGGTGATGATCCCAATCCCGATGATAGAGCTGCACAAATCGCACGCCGCGCTCGACAAGTCGCCGCGCGAGCAAACAATTGCGCGCATACGAGCCAGGCTTACTCACGTTCGGCCCATACTCGGCCAAGGTTGTTGCCGATTCCTGAGATAGATCAGCGAGCTCTGGCACGGCGAGCTGCATACCAGCCGAGAGTTCGTATTGCTTCAGCCGCGCGAGCGTTTCGGCGTCGCCAGTTTTTTCGTGTCCGAGACGATTGAGCGCGGCAAGCGTATCAAGCGAGCGGCGACGAGTTGCGGTATCAACGCCCGGCGGACTCGACAGATAGGGAATGAGATCACCCGTCTGGCTCAACCGCACACCCTGATGCTGCGAGGGCAAAAAACCTGCCCCCCACAATCGACCATACAAGGGCTGATCGCCAACGTCGCCGCCGGAGATCAGCACGACGAAGGCCGGCAAGTTTTCGTTCTCACTTCCCAAGCCATAGCTGAGCCACGAACCCATGCTGGCCCGGCCTGGCAACTGACTGCCGGTTTGCAGCAGCGTGAGTCCGGGATCGTGGTTGATCGCTTCCGTATAGAGCGAGCGGATCAAGCAAATATCATCGACCACTTTGGCCGTGTGCGGCAGCAGTTCGCTCAGTTCCATCCCGCACTTGCCGTGCTTCGCAAATGCAAACGGCGATTTCTGAATCGGCAGCGACGATTGCTGCGATGTCATCGTCGTCAGCCGTTGTCCCATGCGGATCGTATCGGGCAATTCCTCGCCATGCCGCTCGCTGACGACCGGCTTGGGATCGAACAGATCAAGCTGCGACGGTCCGCCCGACTGACAGAGAAAGATGACCCGCTTCGCGCGAGGCTTATGGTGCGGCAGCGAGTTCGTCGCATCCTTTTCGGCAGCGCTGACGGCCTGTGAACCGTGAAGTAGCGTTGCCAGCGCGGCGCATCCCAGACCGACACCGCCGCGCAGCAGCCAATCGCGGCGGGCCAGCAAATGTGCTCGGGATTTGGGAAGCTCAAACATCAGGCCCTTCACTCGGCTCGCCGCTGCTGGAGAATGCAGGTTGTAGCAGCGAGTCTGGTTTTGTCGTTTATGCTAACGCAGCATTCCCGACGACAGCTGCCGATATCCATTGTAGCCCTCGCGCTGAAAAAGACTCACAGGACAAATCCGGTTGATGCGGCATTTTCCAGCAATTGTTGTCTGCTTGCTCGTTCTCCCCGCCTGGTTGGCCGGTGCGGGCGCCGCGCGATGCTGCGCCCAGCCAGCCGTTGATTTCGAGCGCGACATCAAACCGATCCTTTCCGAGCACTGCTGGAAATGCCACGGCGAAAAGCGGGCGGCTGGCGGCTTGCGACTCGATCAACGCAAATTTGCCGAGCGGGGCGGCGGCTCGGGCCGAAAACTGCTCGAACTCGCCGCCAGCAAAAATGAGTTGCTCCGCCGCGTCGAATCGACCGTCGAAGGCGAGCGAATGCCCAGCGAAGGACCGCCACTCACGCAGCCGCAGATCGACATGCTTGAACGCTGGATCGCGCAAGGCGCCAACTGGCCCGAGGTGGCCCCGCCCCCGCCCGATTGGCAATTGTCCGACAAATCGCTCTTCGACATTTGGCTCGATCGCATCGCCTACACCACGACCAGTCGGTATCTGCCCGCCTACATCATCGTGATGACGATCCTGATCAGCATCATCATTGTCGAGCGGGCGAAGCAGCCGCGCAGCAAGGTTTCGGTACCGGAAAGGACGCTGCGCAGGCGTTTGCAAACTTGGCTGCGGCACCTTTCGCGCGCCTGGTATCTGGTCGCGTTGTTGGGAGTCGTGCTTTTCGTTGCCGTGCAATTCTCCCGCGAGCAAGCCGATGAATTGCGGCGGCAAAACAAAAAAATTACGACCAGCCTGGAAATGGGCATCGCCAAGCATCACGCCCCCCTCAGGCCGCAACACCCGCCCCGACTCGGCGGCGCGTATTACCGCGGCAACGACGAACGCTCGGCTGAACTTTACAACGGCGGCTTCTATCGCACGGCCACATTCGAAATTCATCTCGCCGATGCCGAGGGTCGGAACTTGGCTTGGGGCGATCCAGTTCCCGATCAGCCGCAATTGCACTTTGTACTCGAGCGTTCGCCGCACTCCAGCCCCACGCTGTTCACGCCCGAAATCATGGAGAGTTCGGGCCTGTCTGCGGTGCAGCCCGAGCAACTGGCCAAGACCAAAGACATTCCCTTCCTACATCTGCGTGCCGATCTTCCGGGCGAACGCTGGAGCCTGCTCTATCCGCTCGAACCGATTCCTGCGGAGGGCAAGCGCACAGGTTCGGTCTATCTCTACAAAGGGACCGTGAATGATCCGGAATTCAAAAGTGCCGAACCGTCTTATCTGATCGGCTACGAACTCTCGGCCAGCGACGGCTTGATCTCGCGCGAGTCGCAAATCTGGATGGCCTCGGTCTACAACGTCCCGCAGCTCATCTGGCCGGAGCAGGGAAAAATTCCAGCCGATCACTGGTTCGATTTCCGTCCGATTCCCGAAATCGAAAAATAATCATTGATTGATCGATCGCTGCGCCGGCACGACCGGCCTGATCGATACAGCCGGAATGCGAAAAATTCGCACGCTCGATAAACGTTGCCATGGAGGTTTTGACACCACCCGGTAGCAATCTACGCTTCTTCATCCCGCTCCCCGTGCGGGTTGTGACAAACTCTGCCCCGTTTTGCTTCACGCTAGATTGTCTCCCATGACCACTTTGATTCTGGAAACTGCCATCGCCCTGACCGCTGCCTCGGCGGGCGCTGCTGCTGGTTGGTGCTTTCGCAAAGCTCGCGAGGGCGACGTTAATGAACAGCCTGAGCGCAACGTCAACAACCGCGATGGCCTCGAGCAAGAAGCACAAAACAATCGTCAGGCCGCGAAGGACCTTCTGAGCCAGGTGCATGGCCTGACTACCAAGGTGGCGTCGCAGGTCGGTGAACACAATCTCCGCGTGCAGGCGATCAACGAACAACTGACCAGCGGCGACAATGTCGAGGTGAGCGCGGTAACGGAAGCCATCAACCGCCTCGTCGAAGCCAATGCCTGGATGCAACAACAACTCGATTCGGCCCACTGCAAACTCGAAAGCCAGGCTCGCCTGATTGAATCGCACGTCAACGAAGCTCGCACCGATGCACTCACTGGCATCGCCAATCGCCGGGCCTTCGACGAAGAAATGCAACGCTGCCTGACAGCGCTGCGGCTCGAACGTGACCCTGCCTGCGTCATGATGATCGACGTCGATCACTTCAAGAAATTCAACGACACACACGGCCACAAAGCGGGTGATGAAGTGCTGCGGCACGTCGCGGCAGCGCTCAAGCAAGCCGCGGGTTCGACGGGCATCGTCTGCCGATACGGCGGCGAGGAATTTGCCGTGGTCTTCCCGAAGCAACAAGCGACGACGGTCGTGCAATTGGCCGAACGTTGCCGCGCTGCCATCGGCGCCCAATCGATCAACTACGACGGTCAACAACTGCAAGTGCACGCCAGCGCCGGCCTCGCCGAATTTGCTGCTCGCGACACGATGGAAACCGTACTGGAACGGGCTGATGAAGCCCTCTACGCCAGCAAGCGTGGTGGCCGCAACAACGGTCACGTGCACGATGGCAAGGCATTTGTGCCGTTCGTTAATAACACTCCGCCGGCGCCCAGCGCTCCGGAAATGAAAACCACGACCAGCCAACCAGGCTCGCTGATCGACCCGGCCACGGGCTTGAGCACTCGCGATGCTCTCCGCGAAGATCTGCAGCGGCGGCTCGCTGGTTTGCAACGTGAAGTGCAGCCGCTCAGCCTGCTCGTCATCCAAATCGATCGGATGAAAGACTGGCAAGCTAAGGGTGGTGACGACGGCGAATCGCTCGCACTGCGGACGGTGAGCCTCGCCCTGCGTGGCATTCATCGCAACATGGATCACGCTGCTCGGTTCGATCACGATGCCTTCGCAGTGGCACTGAATGGCGCCAATCTGCCGCTGGCTGTCGAAGTCGCGCAGCGGCTGAAGAACTCGCTGCAATCGGCCCGGCCGAAGCTCGCGGGTCAACCCACTCCGCTCACGCTCAGCATTGGTGTATGCGAAGCCGTCTCGGGCGATGACGCCGCCAAGCTCATTCTGCGAGCTCAATCGGCGCAGAACACCGCGGCCAACCTGGGTGGCAATCAAATCTCGATGCACGACGGCAACCGCATCAGCCTCGTCGAAGAGGTCCTTTGCTAAACGTGCCGGATTCGCAGATGGGGCAAACTTGTGTCTGACAATCAACTCCTGCGCGAATTACCTGCGGGAACCCTCAACCTGGCGCCCGATTCAACGGCCGATGGCACCCGGTGTCTGATTTTGCCCGCGAAAGAAGAAGTTGCGGTAGCCGCGCTTGCCGCGTCGCCAGTGCAGCAGCGAGTTCCGCTGCCGCCGACGATGACACGCCCGCGAGTTGGCTCGAACGATCCTTGGATCGGCCGCACGTTACGTGAATATCAGTTCGAGGAATTCCTTGGCGCTGGCGCCATGGGCCGCGTCTACCGCGCTCGCCATCGTTGGCTCGACATGAATGTCGCCATCAAGCTGCTCAAGGAAGATCTGTACGAAGACGAAAACTGCGTCGCCCGTTTTCGCCGCGAAGCCATCGCCTCGGCTCGGTTGAATCATCCGAACATCGTCCGCGCTTGCGACGGCGGCCTCGAGGGAAACACGCTCTTCCTCGTCACCGAATTCGTTCCCGGCGAAAGCCTGGCGAAAGTGCTGCAGGATCGCGATCAACTGAGCATCGCCGATGTCTGCGCCATCATCTGCCAGGCAGCGGCCGCGCTGCAGCATGCTCACGAACAAGGCATGGTCCATCGCGACATCAAGCCATCGAACATGATGCTCTCCGCGACTGGCCAGGTAAAACTGCTTGACCTCGGTCTCGCTCGCTTCTCGCAAGGCCACGCGACGCTGACCGAAACGGGTCACGTGATGGGCACGCTCGACTTCATGGCGCCCGAGCAAGCGGGCGATAGTCGCCATGTCGACATCCGCGCCGATATCTACAGCCTCGGCTGCACGCTTTATTGCCTGTTAACCGGCGTGCCGCCGTTTTCCGGCCCGGCCTACGATACACCGGTCAGTAAGATGCTGGCCCACAGCGACTCCGAACCGCCGGCCGTCAGTTTGCGACGCAAGAAAACACCGGCGCCGGTACTCGCCTGTCTCCAGAAGATGATGGAGAAGGACAAGAATCAGCGCTACAGCCGTCCCGCTGAAATCGTGACCGCGCTGCAACCATTCGCTGCTGGTGCGCGACTCGCAGAACTCGCCGGTGGCCAGCAAGTGCGCGAAACAGCGTACGCGCCGCAGCAAGCTCCTTCGCAAGTGATATCCACCATCGACTGGCTCGCCGATGTGATCTTCGACGGCGCGTGGGTAGTGCTTCGCACCATCTGCTGCATGGTCGGCTTGCTCGAACGTCGTCAGCAACCGTCTCCGCTCACCGGTGCGCCTGGCAAAACGCTGTACGAGATCTCGCCGAAGGGGTTGGCCAGCGTACTCGTACTCGCGGCCGTCGTTGCGTTTCTGTACTGCACCGGTTTTCGGATTTACTTTTACTAGCGCGGTCAGAGTTGGAGCTCTCGATGTCCCCTGCTTGCACCGCGCCCTTTGAACCGACCATCAACACGGCCATGGCCAATGTTGTCGCGCAGACGCGCAGCACCATGGCCGCCTCGCTGGTCAACATCTATCCGCCGAACACGAACGTTGGCTTGATTCAACTGCCGGCCAAGCGCTTCATCATCGGCCGCGACAGCCACTCGGACCTGTGGCTCGACGATCCTTCGATCTCGCGCCAACAGGCCTCGCTCGAGCGCACCGAGAAGGGCGTGCAGTTGACCGACCACGTCAGTACCAACGGCTCGTACGTCAACGATCACCGCGTGACGACGGCAATTATCTCGGCCGGCGATCAGCTCCGCTTCGGCAATCACATCTTCAAAGTCCTTGGCGCGAACGACATCGAAGCTCAGTTTCTCGAAACCGTTTACACCCGCATGGTTCGCGACGGTCTGACCGGGGCGTACAACAAGCGCTACCTGGTCGACGCTCTCGAACGCGAAGTGAATCGCGCCCGTCGCCACAATCGCCCGCTGTCGATCGCGATTCTCGACATCGATCATTTCAAAGCCGTCAACGACACCTTCGGCCATCTGATTGGTGACGAAGTGTTGAAGGAATTCAGCCGCCGTTTGCTCGCCCACTCGCGGCAGGACGATATCTTTGCGCGCTACGGCGGCGAAGAGTTCATCGCCGTGTTTGCCGAGACCACGCTCGATCAGGCGCGCACCGCCGCGGAGTCGTTCCGCCAGATCATCGCCAATACACCGTTTGCCACCGCCGCCGGTTCGCTGCCGATCACCGTGAGCATCGGCGTGGCCAGCATGCAGGGGAATGAGCTGCCCAGCTCGCACGA
The DNA here is from genome assembly GCF_024256385.1 of Anatilimnocola floriformis. NCBI lineage: Bacteria > Pseudomonadati > Planctomycetota > Planctomycetia > Pirellulales > Pirellulaceae > Anatilimnocola > Anatilimnocola floriformis. Next base: position 823,719 of record NZ_JAMLFW010000001.1, on the reverse strand, counting down.
TTTGATCGCCGCGGCCGATAAATGTCTTTACGCGGCCAAACGCGCCGGTCGCAATCGCGTCGGTTTTTAGGCCTGTTTGCCGTCACTCTCGCCTCCCGGCGCGGGCCGGTTTTTGCTAAAGTGCCGCTGCACTTGGGAAAAATCTTTTAGGGCCTGTCATGCCGGATCCACTTCGCGAGCAACTGTTCGCCGCCGCTTCGACGATTGTCGTGAAGGTCGGCACGCGCGTTCTTACTTCCACCGATGGCACGCTGAACCACGAGCGCATCGACCGCCTGGCCGAAGAAATCCTCGAGCTCGGCAAGCAAACCGTAGGCGGCAAGCCGCGGCGCGTAGTGCTGGTCAGCAGCGGCGCTGTCGGCGCCGGCATCAGCCGTTTGAAGCTGCCGGGCCGGCCAACCGATCTCGCCAAGCTGCAAGCCGTCGCCGCCGTCGGCCAGGTGCCGCTGATTCAGGCCTATGACAAGACCTTCAGCAAGCACGGCAGCCATGCGGCCCAGGTGCTGCTGACGGCTGAGGACGTCGATGATCGCGTTCGTTATCTCAACGTCCGCAACACGATTCTTTCGATTCTAGAGTTCGGCGCAGTGCCGGTCATCAATGAGAACGACACGGTCAGCGTCGAAGAACTGCAAACCACCTTTGGCGACAACGACCGCTTGGCCGCGATGGTGACGAACCTCATTCGCGCACCGCTGCTGATCATCCTCTCCGACATCGAAGGGCTGTACGACGGCGATCCGTCGAAGGCCAGCTCGAAGCTGGTAAACACCGTCCCCGCGATCGACGAAACGATCCTGTCGTACGTGCGCGACAAAAAAACCGGCCTGAGCAAGGGCGGCATGGCAAGCAAGCTCGAAGCCGCTCGCATCGTGACCACGGCGGGCGAGAACATGATCATCGCCAGCGGCCGGCGGATGGATGTCCTCTCTCAACTTGCCGCCGGCGAGCCCCTCGGCACTTATTTTCAAGCGCAAGGCAAAGGCATCACGCCGTTCAAGCGTTGGCTGGGATTCAGCGCGCAGAGTCGTGGCCGCATTTCGCTCGACGCCGGCGCCCGCCGCGCGATCGTCGAACAAGGCCGCAGTCTGCTCGCGGCCGGCATCACGGGTACGCAAGGCGAATTCAAAAAGGGAGATGTTATCGCGCTCGTCGATGCTGACGGAGTCATCGTCGCCCGTGGCTTGTCGAACTACTCATCGGCCGAAGTGGAACGAGTGAAGGGCCTGAAGTCGGCCAAGATCGCACAAGTCCTCGGCCAACGGCCGTATGAGGAAGTGATCCATCGCGACAACCTCGCGATCGTGAAGAAATAGCCGCAGGCCGGAGCGAGCGGTACTTCGCGCAGTTCCGGCGGGATTGACTATGCCCCCAGATCAATCTCGCTCAACGTGATCTCTACCGACGCGGCGAACGACTCGCCGGGCTGCAGCACTCGCAAACCTGCATCCACACCGCGCGCGGTCAGTTCTGCAGCATTTGGCACGCAGCTGTAAGGTTCGATGCAAATGGCTTCGCGGTGCGGCGGTGTGAAAACCACGCACTCGCGGAAGACCGACGAAAAGCTGATCGTCACGGCGAGCTTGGCAGCCGGATCGTAGACATGGCCGCGGCACCAACCGTCGTCGAACTGCAGATCCGTGAAAACATCGTCGAGTTGCAAACCGCCGAAGGCCGCGCCGGCGTGATATTCCTGCGCGTGTTCGAGCGCCGCACGTTCACCAGTCGGCAACATGCCGTCGAGCACCCAGCGCTCGTTGCCGGGGAGCAGGGCCAGGCAGTGGTCCGCGCTGCCGTCGGTGAACGGCACGTGAAAATACGGATGCAAACCGAGTCCACACGGCAGCGGCGTGTCGCCGGCGTTCTCGATCAGGTAGTTCAGTTGCAACATGCCGCCGCTCAGGTCATAGCTGGCGGTCAGGCGAAAATCGCCAGGCCATTGCGTGAGGATATTCGGATCATCGACGCTCGCCTGAAATTGCCCGACCACGCGGCGGCGATCTTTTTCGATCACCCGCCATGGCCTCGTATGCACGAAACCGTGAATCGCGTTGCCAAACGCATCGCCGGCAGGAATGGTGTACGTCTTCCCTTCCCAGGTGTATGTCGTGCCGCGAATGCGCCCCGGAAACGGAAACAAAATCGGAATGCCGCTGCGCGATGGGCGATCGCTGCCGGACAAAAACGATTGCGACCGCCACAGCACATCGACCTGCCGGCCGCGGTGCGGTACCGAGAAACGATGGCAGTTGAAACCAAGGCTAACCAGGACTTCCGCCGTCGCACCGCTGGCCGGATCGTGAAGGGTGATGTTTTCCATGGTGTTTGCAATTATTCGTTGGGCAGCAGGAAAGGGAGAGTTGAAGTGGCGACCACTTTGCGTTCGACCGCTGGTCGCGACAACTTGCGGGCCGCGGTCATCAGCAAAATAACAAACGTCATGGCAATCATCGCGCGAATCATGCTGCCGCGCGTTGGTTCATCGAGCGCGATCGTCGATAACTCGCGCAGCAGCCAGGCGACAAGGATCAGCGAGGTCACCAGACAAGCGGTCGGCAGCACGGCCGAGCCCGTTAGCAGCGCTTGCGAATCCTGCGGCGTGGTGGCGAGCAGCCACAAACCCACGACGAGTTGCAAACCCGTCGCCAGCAGTGCACTCCAACTGCCCCAAGCCGCGATTCGTTTCATGCCGCGCGGATCTTCGTCCGATTTCTGCCGCCGCAGCGCCAGACCGAGCAACATCACTCCCGCCATCGCGACCGACGCCAAGGCGAAGTGAGCGGTGAGCGCGGGAATTTCATCGACAGCCACCAGCCGGCGGAACGCGCCACCTTTCAGATCGCCCACGATCACGACGTCGGCAGGAAAGCTCCGTTCGGCCAACTTGCCTGCAATGATCAGAATCGGCGGAAAGTGATACAGCAGATTCGACGCGGCGAGGAACAGAAGCATGCTGCGGCCAAGATAGCCGCGGCGCGTAGGGAGCACGGCCCAACTCCGCCAGATCCAATAGACCACCAGCAGACTCCCCGAGGCGATCAGCTCATAAATTCCCATCTCCAGTTTGCTGGCCAGGTTCACCCGCCAGACTTCCGCATACTCGGGCGTCCAGCGCAGCCAACCCAGCACCAACCCCAATCCCATGCCCACCAGCAACGCTATCACCGACGAAGCTGCCAGGTAGCGGGCTGCTTGCGGGGCGATCGCGTCGCCGCGGCGGTCTTTCCATTCCAGCCAAAGCGACACCAACGGCGCGCCGCAGGCCACGTTCATGCACATCAAGTGAACGGCCAGCAGCAGGATTTCCAAAGCAACCATCACGACCCATTCTCAAAGGAGGAAGCGACGCATTATAGCGCAACACTCTCTTATAGCGCAGCGGGCCAATTTTTTGCTCTTTCCTCTTTTTTTCACTCCCGCTATCGTGCCCAATGTGAGTCGGAATTGCCGGGCTTGCGCTGCGCCAGGAGGGCTCAGCCGAGTTGGCCGTCGCAGGAGCGACGGTTGCCGATGCCGGCGTCGTCAGGGAGGACGATTGTGAACTCGCTCAAATCAACTTGCGTCATACTCGTGCTGGCCGGTGTGCTTTATGGCGTGTATGTCACGCTCAACACGCCGCAGCCGTCCGCGCATGACCATGCGCACGATGTGCAAATCCAGCCGCCGACGATCGACTTCGGCCCCGCCAGCCAGGCCCCTGCCCTGCCCTCGCCCGGCGCCAGCGCGCACAACTCGCCGCCGCCGCTCGTGATCGAGCCGAACATGACGCAGCCGATCGCCAGCCCTGCCGAAGCGCCGCCGACAGCCAACATTCCGGCTACGTACTCCGTGCCTGCGTTCAATCCGCCTGCGACCGCTGCCGTCGAACCGACGTCAGAATTGCCTGCCGCTCCGCCGCCAACCAGCCCGCCACCGTCGTCCTACACTCCGCCCGAGACCAGCTCCGCCTATACGCTGCCGAATGCGCCGAAGCACGAACCGGCCACTTCGCTAAAGCTCGAAGCCTACAAGCTCAACCAGGCTTGGAAGAACGTCGAAGTGCAGATGAAGGACGGCAAGTATCGCGACGCGCTCGCCGAACTGTCTCCCTTCGCGACCAACGCACACATCACTGCCGAAGATCGCCGCGCCGTTCTTAACTGGGTCGACGCGCTCGCCGCCAAAGTCATCTACGGCCCCGATCATTACCTCGCCGAACCTTACCGCGTCTCGCAAAACGGCCAATCGCTCTACGACGTCGCCGCCAGTTACAAGCTGCCGGTGCAGTTGCTGCAAAACATCAACTCGCAAGCCGTTCGCGATCCTTCGGTGCTCGTCCGTGGCACCGAACTGAAAGTCATTCCAGGCCCCTTCCGCGCCGAAGTCCATCTGGCCACCGGTGAACTCACGCTCTTTGTCGGCCAACTCTACGCCGGTCGTTTTCCGTTTAGCATCGGCGATGAAAAGCCATTGGCCGGCACTTACCACGTTGCGCAAAAAGACCCCGCCCGCGCCTATATCAGCCGCGACGGCCGCCAGATCCCCGCCGGTGATCCCTCGAATCCCTACGGCAACTGCTGGATCGATCTTGGCAAAAACGCCTGCCTCCACGGCAGCGGCGCCCCAAGCAACACCACGCTTGGCTGCCTCAGCTTCAGCCCGCAAGATGCCCAGGACCTCTACAACATCCTGAGCGTATCGTCAGAAGTAGTAATCAAGTAACGCCCAGGTAGCAATTGAAAAGGTAGCCCGCAGCGTGAGCGAGGTTTGGGCGCGAAGACTTCAGATCACCATCGTGCGACAGCACCACGAGAGCTGGTTTTGGCGCAGCGTCGCGAGTGAAACCGCCGCGAATGGTGCTATCGCACGTTGCTGATATCGACGGTTGCACTCGCCAATCCCTCGCTCACGCTGCGGGCTTCCTGTCAGCCAATCGGCTGCCAATAGCCGGGCGGCAGGTTCGGACCATTCGGGAAGAACTGCGGCTGGATTAAGTGAGCGAGCAACTCCAGCGATTCCACCAAACGAGGCCCGCTGCGGTTGAGTAGCGCGTTGCCATCAATGGCGAAGACTCGGCGATGCTGAACGGCGGGAAGCTGTTGCCAGCCGGGAACACGCGGCAGACGCTCTGCTTCGCTGAGTGTTCGCGGCAGATCGAAACCACAGGGCGCGACGAGGATGATCTCCGGAGCAAAGGCCGCGACTTCTTCCCAGGTGCTGTAGCGACTATGTTCGCCCGCCACGGCCAGGCCGCTCACGCCGCCGGCCATTTCGATGAGTTGCGGCGTCCAATTGCCGGCGGGCATCAAGGGTTCGATCCATTCGATGCAGAGAACGCGTGGCCGCTGAGCTACGGTGAGCGACGCAGTTCGATCGACGATGGTGGCGATCCGTTGCCGATAGCCGGCGATGAGCTCCGCAGACTCTGTGTTCGTCGCAACGCCGATGCGGGCGATATCGGCGAGAACGCCTTCCAGCGAAGTCGGATTCAGCGGCAGGACGCGAGTGTGCTGCAGCTCGGGGGCCTCGCTTTGCAATCGCAAGACATCGGCGAGGCGGATCGCGCAAACATCGCACTGGGCTTGCGTGATGATCAGATGGGGCGCAAGTTGCCGCAGCAGCGGCTCGTCGATTTCATACAGCGGTTCGCCTCGCGCGAGGAGTTGCTTGACCTGCTCGTCGATGGCTTGGCTGGACTGGGCGCTATCGATCCGCGACCGAGTGGCGCGAGGCAGTTGATTGGCTGATGGCGGCCAGTCGCACTCATGACTGACCGCCAGGACCTGCGCTCCCAAGCCGAGCGCGAAGAGCATTTCGGTGGCGCTGGAGATGAGAGAAACGATCCGCATGAAAGTAGCTCGTTAGCCGGCTGCCTTCGGCGACTCCGGCTTCTTCTCGTCGTCTTTCTTTTCTTCCGGCTTCTTCTCTTCGGCTTTCGGTTCTTCAGCCTTCGGTTCTTCCGGTTTCTTCGCGTCGCCCTTGTCCGCTTCCGGCTTCTTGTCCTCGGGCTTTTTATCTTCCACCTTGGGCTCTTCCGGCTTTTTGTCGTCCGGCTTTGGCTCGGCGGGCTTCTTGTCTTCCGGTTTCACATCCTCGGGCTTCTTATCTTCGGGCTTCGCGTCTTCGGTGGTCGTCGCGTCGTTCACGCGGCGGGCATTTTCCAGCAGCTTACGGCCGCGGGGATGCTTTTCCAGCATATTGTTCAGCACGAAGTCGCGCGGGAACGGCTTGTCGAGTTGCCCGAGCAAGCCGTGATAGATTTCGACCGATTCGACGAGTTCTTCGGTTTCCGGATTGGCCATCAGATCGGGATAGTCAGCAAAAATAGCGGCGAACTTTTCCCAAGCCGATTCATATCGCTTCTTATTGGTCTCGAGGTCTTCGCCCACGGCGGCGGTGTCGGCATCGAAGACGGCTTTGCGGGCGGAGAGCATGCGGGGCTCACGCTCGGCTTTGCAGCGTTGCCGCCAGTAATCGAAGTTGACGATGCCGCGATAGATGTTGATGTACTGCAGGTGCTTTTCTTCGGCTTCAAGCAAATCGGCCAGCTGAAACGCACGAACGCGATCAGCGCCTTTCGCTTGGCGAGCGACTTCGATGTCCTTCACGGCCAACTGCTGGTTGCCTGTGTAGCGCAGGCCTTGTTGCTCTGGCGTGAGTTTGTCGTCGGCAGCATCGAGCGCGGCGCGCACATTCTCCGGCAGGGCCGCCTTCCTGTCGGCGATGATTTTTTCGCGCACGCCAACAGCCAGTTTATCGAGCTCTTCGCGGCTGGCTTTGATTCGGGCGCCAACTTCTTCGGCGTCGTTCAAGCGAATGTCGAAGCCGGCCGAAGTCGGCACGCTACGGTTGCCGTAGACGATGTCGCGGAGCTCGGTCGCTTCGCGATTGCCACCGTACCAGGTTTCGGCAGCCATTTCCCAGGCGGTGAGAGCGCGTTCGCCGAAGTAGCCGTCTTTTTCGATGGCTGCGGCGCCGTTGATGAGCGACATCGGACCGCCGCTGTAAAACAGCAACGGCGTCTTGCCGCGGATCGGCCGACCGGAGTTGCGCGCGGCATCGACCGCTTTGTCGTACCACAGACGAGCAACAAGCCAGTTGTCGGGCTTGCTGTCGGCGCCTTTGGCTGCGAACTGATCGACGTCGACGCCGGCGTTGAAGAACTCCTTGTGGAATTCCTTGTCGTCTTTGAACAGCCGGCGGAATTGTTTTGCTTCGTCCGAACGGCCGATCTTCTGTCCCGTGAACCAACCAATCTGATTGAGCAGGCCCGGTTCATCGCGGTTGTATTCGGTTCCCTGCACGAGAAAGCCGATGCCGTTCTTCACCCAGGCGTAGCGATAACGATAGTCGTCGAACTCAACCGAGACGTTGTACGACAGATTGTGAGCCTGAAAATCCCAGACCTCGAGATCGTTGGGTTGCAGACGAATGATCTGTTCGACGGTGGCTTCGAGCTTGTCCCAGTCTTTGAACTTTTTGTATTCGTTGGCTTTGTGCCACAGCCAGCTGACGGCGAGCGGCCGCATGCCGAGCGTGGCAAACTTCATAGTGGCCGAGGCGGGATCGATCTCGCCGAGTTCGGCGGGCGCGAGACCGTTTTCGGCGCGCATGCGCGAGAGCGTGCCGCCGGGCGAACCAACAACCTTGTTGCTGCCGCCTTTGACGCGCGTGAGCGTGGCCGGCTCGCTCAAACGCGAGAGCGGAATGAGGAGCAGTGCGATGGCCGTGATATAGGCAATTTTGCGAACGAGCGATTGATTCTTGATCATCCAGCGATCTCCCGCGACCTCAGGAAGTAATACGCGCCAATGGTCGCGCAGGTGGCATACACCGCAGCCAAGGTCATTTGCTGAAACATGATGGCAGGATAAATATCGATGCCGTTGGCGACGAACTGCGACGAGTCGAACATGGTCAGATCGGGCAGCAGGTACGTCAGGCCGTACATAAAGAACATCAGCGTGCTATCGAAGCCCTTCATGATCGAGAGCGTGAGCCAGTTGACCCCTTCGAGGTCGGTCGTCTGATTTTGCTGCGTCACCAGACGAACGAACGACTCGACCGGACCGCCACCTTGCTCGGCGCCCGTGGCCACCGCGCGAATGAACTGACCGCAGAGCCCCATCACCACGCCCGAGATCGTCGCCAGCAGCGCGATCGGCCCGCTGAGGAACGTGCTGAACATCACGCCAAAGCAAGTGACCAGCAGCATCTGCATCCAGATGCTGAAGTAAGCCTTGCTGAAGTTGAATTCAAAAATGCCATCTTGCGGCCGCAGATAAACGTCGGCTTGAGCCACGCCGAAGTATTGCGACGGCTCGGCGCACTTGATCTCGACTTGAATCTCTCCCTCGGGACTGACCAGATCAAACAGGTCCAGATTCTTCGCGCCGCCGGCCTGCCCCGCGGGGAAGAGGTTGGTGCTGCTGATCGGATGAGGATCGGAGGCGAACTCGACCGATTGAAAGACGATCGGGCCGCTCTGCTTCACCTTGGCTTGCGGATCGGGATTGCGAATGACGATTTCGCCGAGCACGCCGCGCTCGATATTTCCCTTATACGTGCGGAAGACTTGCAAATTGAGTTCCAGCGGCAGCACTTTGGGATAGCGGTCCTTGGTAATGCCGCTGAAGGTCCAAACCGCTTTCGACTTGGTATTAAAACCACCTTCGATGTAGCTGCGATAAGTCCACTCGTCGCCGACATTGATGCCGACCTCGACAGGATTTCCCGCGCGATCGAAGATCTGCAGTTTGCCATAGATCGGCGCCTTGGCTTGCAACATGCCGATGGCGGGGCCGAGCGTGACCTTGCGATCTTTGCCTGTGCCGGTGACGGTCACTTCGTGCGTGTGCCCCATCACCAGGTTGGTGTAAGGCTTCCCTTCGCTGGGAATGATGATTTCGTGCTTGTGGTGATACGTTTCGGAAGTCTCTCCCTTTTCGAGCGTGACTTTCTTGGCGACGTCTTCGCCGGCCGCTTGAAAACTATCGGCCATCACTTCGTGCGAATGCATCAGCCCGCGATAGACGAACGCGTAGCTGACAATGCCCATCGCGATCAGCAGCACGCTGCCGATTCCCATAAAGCCGATGATCCGGCCGAGCACCATTTCGCCCGAACGAACCGGCTTGGTCACCACGGTGTAGATCGTGCGGTTCTTGATGTCGTTGGGAATGCTGAACGTGCTGAGAAACACCGTCATCAACAGCAGCAGGTAGTTCGTCGTCGAAATCACAAAGCTGAGATACAACCGCGCCGGGTTGTTGTTCCGCACATCCAAAAACAGACCGGCAAAGAGCAAAACGAGGATGAACAAGAAGAACGCAATCAGCACGCGATTACGAATGGCCTCCTGCAGCGACAACCGAGCAATGGCCCAAGTGCGGCGGAAGGAAAAGCCCGGCGCATCTTCCTGCAGCGACGTGAGAATCGAGCGAGAAACGAGGTAAAAGGCTTCGCTGGGACCGCGCGTGAACGAGGCGATGACAAACCAAAAGAACGGCCCGAGCACGGCGAGCAAAAAGATGATCACTAGCGCGCCGAGGGCAAAGCCCCAGGTATCGGGGCGCGCCAGAATGAACTCGCTCGGGAAGAGCCATTCGTAAAAGGTGATCAGTTTGTTTTCGAAGGAGAGCATGAGTCAATTCGCAGGTGCGTTTTGGTTGGTATTCGGACCCCACCGAGCTTGCTCGGTGGTGAACTGATTCTGCACCAGCCACGATCCATCTTGAATTTCGCCCCCGCCGACCTTGTGTCGGTGGAGCGGGTGATTCAATCATTCGCTCCACCGGCACGAGGCCGGCGGGGGCGAGGAATGTAAATGACGGTGTGTTGGTGCAAAATCATGGCTCCACCGAGACAAGCTCGGTGGTGGCCGGCGATTATCTTTGTTGGTTGTGGACTACGTATTCCCCACGCGTTTGCCGGGGCGAGCTTCGCTGACGCGAACGATGTCGAGGAAGAGCTCTTCCAGCGACAGCGTGGGCCGCTCGACAGCGAGCAACTCAGTGTTGTGCTTGGCCAGAACCGCACGGAGTTCGGCTTCGCATTCGGGGCTAACGTTGCGAGCGCGGATCTGCGTCACGTCTTGCACCGTGAGGAGCTCGCTCACGCGGCCGAGCTCTTTCAGTTCGCCTTGATGCAAAATGCCGATGCGGTCGCACACGTCTTGCACGTCGGGCAACAAGTGGCTGCTCATGACGATCGTCTTGCCCTGGTCGCGAAGCTTGAGGATGAGGTCCTTCATCTCGCGGGTGCCGATCGGATCCAAACCCGAGGTCGGTTCGTCGAGCAGCAGCAGTTCCGGGTCGTTGATCAGGGCTTGGGCGAGACCGATGCGGCGGGTCATACCCTTCGAATATTCCCGCAGCTGCCGACGGCGAGCCCAGCCGAGGCCGACCATGTTGATCAGCTCTTCGATCCGCTGCTTGCGGACGTCGGTTGGCATGTTGAACAACCGGCCATAGAAGTCGAGCGTTTCTTCGGCGTTGAGGAATTTGTAGAGATACGACTCCTCCGGCAGGTAGCCGATCCGCTCATTCTTGGTCACTTCGGTGGCGTCGTTGCCGAAGACCAGAGCTTTGCCAGCCGTGGGGAAGAGCAAGCCGAGGACCAACTTGATGGTGGTCGACTTCCCCGAACCGTTCGGCCCGAGCAGGCCGAAGATCTCGCCACGGCGGATTTCCAGGTCGAGCGAGTTCAACGCCCGGACTTTTGAGCGGCCCCAGAAATCTTTGTAAACCTTGGTCAGCGTGCGAGTTTCGATCACCACCTCGGTATCGGTGGGTCGGCGTGCTGGAGCAACCGGAGCGGGGGAGGCAGCAGTCATGGTGAAATGCGAGGCGAAAGGGAAAAGTTCGAGATTTTGCAAAAATCGCGTGCTGGCAGCTGCAATCACGCCGGCCGCAAGCCCAGTAGTCTAGCAGCTATCTCCAGCAAGTTGCAGTACTTAAAGTGACAGCGAGAGTGGCGCTAGAACCTGGGAGCCATTACGCTCGCTAGCGGAAGAAAGTTCAAACCGCTCTTGTAATTTTGGCAAAGGCTGGGGTGGTAAGAATTGCAAAACGGTAAGCGGATGAAAACTTGGCGAGGGCGGATGCTCGCCTGAAAAAGACCATAAGTCATTTCTCGTGAAATGGTTGCGATCGATTGTCATGTTCGCGACTTGCCAGTTTCGCGACCGTTTTCCGGTTGCGTGCCCGGTTTGGCACTTACCTTGCAATATACCCTTCCATCGAAAGACAACCCCGGCGCAGGGGTGATTGAGGGAACGAACGGGCTTCGGAACACACGCACTAACGCCAGCCAAACATCTCAGGAGGAGATACTGCATGGAACAAACTCACTGCCGGATGAACGACCGTCAGTGATTCGAGCGAACGAGGCAGCGGCGAGCATCTGGGTAGATTTGCAAACCGCGCACAGACAATTGATCCCCGCCTGAAGGCCGCATGGGAATTCCCGCTCCCGGCGGCCTTTTTTGTTTCTTGTGTGGAGAGCATCGATTGCGCGAGCAATCGATGTCGCGTCAGCGAAAAGAGGCATCCCGTCGCCCACGGCCGTTCTTCGGGCGCTCGATTCCCAATCGATTTCGCCAGGCCAAAAGCCGCCGCGCCGCCACGCGATGCCTCTGATCGCTGGCGCGACACAGGTTGCTAAAGCAATCTGTGCTATCCAACACTTACGGATACGGGTTGTAATACTGCGACCGATCGTTGCGGTCATAAGTCGGGTAGTAACCATCAACCCACGGTTGGGCGAAATTCTGCTGCCGGCCCCAACCCGCGCCAAAGCCGCCACCCGGGAACGGCCCGATCGGTCCATTCGGCGGAAAGCCACCGCCGGGGAAACCGCCACCGGGAAAGCCACCATACACGCCGCCGCCGTAACCAGCGCCGCCGAGCCCGCCGAAGGGTGGGCCCCATTGGTCATACGGCACCGAGTAAGGCCGGTACGGAAACCGCCATTCCTCGTACGGCCGCACTGGATTGCCGTACTCTTCGACAATGTGCATGTTGTCCGCACTGTTGCCGGCTTGGATGGTGCTGCGGAACTGCCGATAACTGCTGCGCTGAAAATCAGGCCGATAGTAATAGTAGTACGGCCCGACCTCGGCATACTGCGTCACGCGTTCGCCGGTCGACCGATCATGCGTGTAATACGAAGGCGCCGTCAGCCAATCGGCCGCAGTAGCAACATTGGCGAGCAAGGCCAGAACGAGAAAAGTGATAAGCGGACGCATGACAATCAATCCAGAAGAGAGCTTGATGAGCCAACTTCCACACTAATTGCGATGTAAAAAATACCTAGCGCCTGTAGCCAAAGTGAATCATGACAGCCCTGGAGCAGGCAGGTTGTAACGATTCTCCCGTCTTTACTTCTGCATTCTGCCTTCTCACTTCTGCATACGCCTCAAACCGCCACCGGCGCCGAGATATGCGGATGCGGCTCATAGTTCTCCAGCGTGAAATCCTCGAACTTGAAATCAAAGATCGACTTCACGGCGGGATTGAGCTTCATCGTCGGCAACGGCCGTGCCTCACGCGATAGTTGCAGCTGAGCTTGTTCGACGTGGTTGTTGTAGAGATGTGCATCGCCGAAGGTGTGAACGAAATCGCCGGGCTGCAAATCGGTGACTTGGGCGACCATCATTGTGAGCAGCGCGTACGACGCGATATTAAACGGCACACCGAGGAAGACATCAGCCGAGCGCTGATAGAGCTGGCAACTCAACTTTCCATCGGCCACGTAGAACTGGAACAACAAGTGACACGGCGGGAGCGCCATTTGTTCGATCTGGGCCACGTTCCACGCGCTCACGATCAGCCGGCGCGAATCGGGGCTGCGGCGGATCATCTCGATGACTTGCGAAATCTGATCGATCTGGCCGCCATCGGCCTTTGGCCAGCTGCGCCACTGATGGCCATACACAGGCCCGAGCTCGCCGTTTTCGTCGGCCCATTCGTCCCAAATGCGAACCTTGTTTTCTTTCAGGTACGCGATGTTCGTATTCCCCTGCAGGAACCACAGCAACTCGTGAATGATCGACCGCAGGTGCAGCTTTTTCGTGGTAACCAGCGGAAAGCCAGCCGACAAATCGAACCGCATCTGATGGCCGAAAATGCTCCGCGTGCCGGTGCCGGTCCGGTCGGTTTTCGGCGTGCCGTGATCGAGAATCAACCGCAATAGTTCGAGATAGTTCTGCATCGCGGTATTTTAGCGGACTCGCTCTGTCGCGACAGTCGTCGATCGCTCCGGTGATCGATGAGTGAACGTCACCGTCTGCACCAAGTTCGGTGAACTAACTTTCGCCTTCTTTCATCGATCGCAGGAGCGATCGACGACTTTACTTCCCCCGCCCCGTGATCGGATACAGCGGATCCTGATGTCCCTTGCCGGTATGTTCGCCGGGCGGCACGAGGCTGTCGACGAACTTTTCGTCCTCTGCCGTGATCTCAACATTCAAGCAACCGAGGTTGTCGTCGAATTGTTCCATCGTGCGCGGACCGAGGATGATCGAAGTTAAAATCGGATTGGCCAGGCACCACGCCAGCGCGAAGTGCGACAACGCGCAACCTTTCTTCGCACAATAGTCGTTCATTTGCGCGGCGACTTCCAAACTATCATCGCGCAGCTCGGCTTGACGCATCCGCACGTCGTTGCGAGCAGCCCGGCTTCCTTCGGGGAACGCTTCGCCCAGTTTGTACTTGCCGCTGAGAATGCCGCGGGCCAGCGGGCTGTAGCTCACCACACCCAAGCCGTGCTCCTTGCAGAGCGGCAGCAGTTCGACTTCGATGTCACGATTCACCAGGTTGTAAAGGGGCTGCACGCAGGCGAAGCGATGCAGGTTGTGCTTGTCGCTGGCCCACAGAGCTTCGCACACTCGCCAAGCGCGGAAGTTCGAACAGGCCAGATAATGCACCTTGCCGCTCTTCACCATGTCGTCGAGCGCCCGCATCGTTTCGTCGATGGGCGTGCTGTAGTCGGGCGTATGGACGTAATAAAGGTCGACGAAATCGGTGCCCAGGCGTTTCAAACTCGCATCGAGCTCGCGCATCAGATGCACGCGACTCGCGCCATGATCGTTGGGTCCTTCGCCGGTCTTGTTGCGCCCCTTGGTCGCGAGCACCACGCGATCGCGCTTGCCGGCGATTGCCTTGCCGACGACCGTCTCCGAACCACCGGCCGAATACATGTTGGCCGTGTCGATGAAGTTGATTCCCAGATCGATGCCCTTGTGCATGATCCGGATGGAATCAGCTTCGCTGGTTGGCCCGCCGAACATCATCGTGCCGAGACAGAGATTGGAAACGCGAATGCCGGAACGGCCTAGTTGTTTGTAGGTAATGGGCATGGGAGTGGTGGCGAGGGACGGGAGGCGAGAGTCGAGAGTCGAGAGAAAAATGCGAGAGCTATTTGGGTTGTTGCACGCGGTACAAGTTCTTCTCGGTGCGAATGAATAGGGCGCCATCGCCAACGGCGTAGGACGATAAGTTGCGTTCCGTCGTGAATCCGGTTTCGATTGGTTTCTCGAACGTGGTGCCGGGTTTGAGGACGTAGGCTTTGCCGGCTTCGCTTTGCAGGTAAATCTTGTCATCGGCATAAACGAGCGACGACGAGTAGTTGCCGCCGATGCGTTCTTGCCAATGCTGTTCACCGGTCAGAGCGTCGACGCAGGTTGCGACTCCGCTGTCGGAAACCATGTACAGTTCCTTGCCGAGGATTAGAAGCGACGGCGTGTGGGGCGCGCCCTTCTTGAGTGTCCATTCGACGTGCGACTCGGTCACGTCGCCGCGGCCATCCGGACGAATGGCCATCACCATAGGGCTGTCATAACTGGTGCTGATGTAGACCAAGCCGTGCGCGAACAGGGGCTTGGGAATGACCGAATAACCGCCGTGCTTCACATGCCAGATGTCTTCGCCGGTATTCGGATCGAGCGCGTTGACGATTCCGGCGCCAACGCTGATGACTTGCTGCTTGCCGTTGACGCTGATGACGGTCGGCGTGCAAAAGGCAAACGTCTTTTTCGGTTCGCCGGGGCGAGCAAACTTCCACTTGATCTTGCCGGTGTCGGCTTCGAGGGCGACGACGAACGGATCCTTACCGCCGTCGCAACTAAAGACAATCCCGCCATCGACCAGCACCGGCGTGCAGCCGTTGCCGTGAACCGGCGCGTAACTCAGCTCGCGCGTCGACCACAGAATCTTGCCATCAAGATCGAGGCACGCCGTGCCTTGATGGCCGAAGTGGACGAAGACTCGGTTGCTATCGACCAGCGGCGTGGGACTGGCATGGCTGTTCTTGGCGTGAATCTTCGGCGCCGTCTTACCGTCCTGCACAAAGATTTCGTTGTCCCACAACATCAGGCCGGTCTTGGCATCGACGCACATGGCCCGCAGTGACAAATCGCCGCTGCCTTCCTCTGCTCCTTCGCGCGGCACGGCAGAAGTCAGATACAACTTGCCGTGCCACAGCACCGGCGACGACCAACCCTTGCCGGGGATCTCGAGTTTCCAAGCCACGTTCTGCTGTTTGCCGTCGACCTCTGCGCCCCATTCGCTGGGCAAGCCGCACTCGGTGGAAATGCCATCGCCATTGCCGCCGCGAAACTGCGGCCAATCTTCGGCGTGCAAAATGTTCACCGCGCAGATCGCCAGGACCATGGCAAGGCAACGAGCAAGATTTAGCAACATCTGGCGGGCTCCAACAGGCGGGAAGATGGCAGGCGGGTGTGGGAAGCATTCTAGCAACAAATTACCACAGGCGCATATTGTTACCTATTGGCCACTGGCTTCAGTCGGTGGGTTCCAATATCGAGAGAAATCGGCTTTAGCCATCGCAATACGTCACAGCCGTGAGCAGAGTGAATGGCTAAAGCCGAAGACGTTGTTGGCATCTCACCACCGACTGAAGCCGGTGGCTAAGAGGCACGAACACAGATACAACTAGCCTGACTATTTTCACTCAATCGGCCTCATTCCATCGAATCGACGATGCCTTCAAACACCTCTCCCCTCCTGCTCGTCACCGGCGCTACTGGCAAAGTGGGCCAGCAATTCTGCGAAACGCTGCTGCAATCTCCCGCCCATCAAAACTGGCGGATTCGCGCGCTGACTCACAACCGCCAATTGCCGGCGCACGCACGCGTGGAATCGGTGCGCGGTTCCATCGCCGATCGAGCTGTTGTCGACAAGGCGATGCAAGGCGTGACGCACGTGCTGCACCTCGCCACGTGCAAAGAAACGCCCGAGGACGTGATGGACGTCACCGTGAAGGGGCTGTTTTGGTTGCTCGAAGCGGCCCGGCAGAGTGCGGACTTCCAACAGTTCGTACTGATCGGCGGCGATGCTGCCATGGGGCATTTTGTGTATCCCCATCCGCTGCCGGTCACCGAAGAGCAAACGCACAGCGCGTACAAAGGTTGTTACGCGCTGTCGAAGGTGCTCGAGGAAGTAATGCTCGAGCAGTTTCAAATTCAATACGATCTGAACTCCTGCTGCCTTCGCGCGCCGTGGATCATGGAGAAGGACGATTTCAAATATCAGCTGAGCTTTGGCGACGATGTCTTCGGCGGGCCGCGGTGGCGGGATCTGGTCGGCGCCGAAAAAGCCGATCAGTACGTGAAAGAAGGTCGCGTGCCGGTGATGCTCGATCCGGCCGGTGAACCTGTGCAGCGGAACTTTGTCCATGTCAGTGATCTGGTCAGCGCGATTCTCGCGGCGCTCGATCATCCGAAAGCAGAGAAGCAGACGTTCAACATCTGCTGCGACGAGCCGGTTGATTATCGAAAAGTTGCCGAGCATTTGCAGCAGACGCGGGGCATTCCCTCGGTCGATGTCGGCACGCCGTATTACTCGACCTGGCTCGACAATGCGAAGGCCAAGTTCCTGCTCGGCTGGCGGCCGCAGTATGATTACCGCCGGCTGATCGACGCGGCTTACGATTATCAACGCCCCGCGAGCGATCCACGCAAGATCTGGTATCCGGGCTAAGCACGCCGGAGGGAATGGACAAATCTGGAATGAAGCTGCTCGACCAAATTCTCGTGATCGATGTCGAATCGACCTGCTGGCAGGGTTATCCGCCGCCGGGTCAGAGCAGCGAGATCATCGAGGTCGGGCTCTGCCCGGTCGATGCCAAGAAGCTCGAGCGAGTCGAGAAGCGGAGCCTGCTCATCAAGCCGGTGCGGAGCAAGATCAGCGAGTTCTGCACGAAGCTAACGACGCTCAACGACGAGCATTTTCGCACGGCGGGAACGCTCGCCGATGCGGTCGGCATTTTGAAAAAAGAATATCGCTCGCACGACCGGCTCTGGGCCAGCTGGGGCGACTACGACCGGCGGCAGTTCGAGCGAGTGTGCCGCGAACAGACCGTGCCCTACCCATTTGGCGTCGGCCATCTGAATATCAAGACGCTCTTTGCCGTCGCCTATGGTGACAACGGTGGGATCGGCCTCGATGAAGCCTGCGAGCGAATCGGCATGCCGCTAGAAGGAACGCACCACCGCGGTCACGATGATGCCTGGAATATCGCAGCCATCTTGTGCCACTTACTGCGAAAGATTCGCGTGTAAGGGACTTCCCGGTCCCGCCGAGCCGCGACGGTGGACTAATGATGTCTGGTGGCGACTGCTTTCGACCGGCGCGGCTCGGCAGGAGCCTCGCCCTCCCGAAGCTACTTCTTGACGATGTCTTTCATCTTTGGTTCGAGATAAGCCACCGTGCTCGCCATGCTGGCGAGATGGCCGTAATCTTCTTCCGGAATCTGGACGCGGTGGCGCTTGCGGAGCTCCATCACGATGTCGAGAAAATCCATGCTGTCGAGCTCTAGCTGCTCGCGGAACGGCTTGTCGTCGACCACGCCGCTGAGATCTTCATCGGGAGCGATGTCGGAGAGAATATCGAGGATTTCGTCGCGAATTTCAGCGTTCGTCATTACAGACCCAACCAGGCAAAGACATTCGAGAGGATCGGCAGCCAAACGACCGATTGTAGCGAATCGCGTGCCGTTGGCGAGGGTATGGGCTGGGGCCGAGGTAAGGCAATTGCCAGTTGCCCGTGAACCTTTTTCCCCGACTGCGGTCTATTTCTCTGTTCCCCGAGAGAAACGCCCCAGCACTGACGTCGGCGCGAGGCTCGCGTGCGACCGATGGGTTGGTTGCGAGCGGTCTTCGCCGCTTGTCTGCCTGGGACCCAATTCCAGGGGCCCCATGGTGCGGTCATTGGCTTGGTTTTCAGTTTGTTCTGCGAATCACGTCAAACCAGCGCCGCACTCGTCTGCCGGCCGCAGATAATTCTCACCCCACAAAAACCGCTTCGGCGGTTTGCGAGTGTATTGAGTCCCGCCCCGCTGCTTTGTCCCCTCCGGATAGAAGCAGCGGGGCGGCTTTTTTTGATGCACCGGTTTTCAGCGCTGCAGCGGCAACTCGCGCGTGTTTTTGATTTCACCGCGGATCAATTGGCTCCCCGCCCCCATCAAGCGGAGATACCAATCCGATGGCAGGCCGTCGTAGGTTTGAAACTTGCCCGGCGACGGCGGCTCGTTGGTCACTTTAAAAATCGCCGTGGCTTCATCAACCTCGTCAAACATCGCTACATACGCCATGTCGATTTCGAGATTGGCCACCGTGTGAAACTGCCGCCAGAAGAAATCGCCGCCGAGGCGCGGAATGGTTTGATTCGCGGCAGCGGCTCCCTTGAGATTCGTCCAACCAAAGCCCGGATAAACGACCGGCAGGTATTTCATGCCCGCTTGCTTCGCGGCGGCGAGATCGTCTTTCCAGTAATCGGTCGCCGCGTGTTTCGCGCCGTCGACTCGCTGCGTATTGCCGACGTTCCAGGGACTGATCACGTCGAACCGCCGAAAAACTTTTCCCCACTCGGCATCCTTCTCGCGTCGCCAATACCACTGACTGCCACCAACCAGCACCACGCGATCGTTGTCTGGGCCTTTCAAACCATCGATCAACCGATTGGCGATCTCGGCGGAAAAGCGGTCGCTGAAAAAGCCCCAGACAAACAGCACCGGTTTGCCGTTGTGATGAAGATAATTCTTATCGGCGGTGATCTTGTCTTCTGAAACCAACCTCTGCCAATCGGCGAGTAGCGTCTCCGTCATCTTTTCGGCGGAAGCGCCCGATAGGTCATAACACATGGCGTAAGTGCGGCCGGTCTTGGCGGCCGCGGCGCGTACATTCTTGAGGACCAGCGCACTCGATGGCTTGCGCGCTTCCACCAGAAACCGCTGCAGAAACACACCATCAATCCCGTACTCGCG
The DNA here is from genome assembly GCF_024256385.1 of Anatilimnocola floriformis. Taxonomy (NCBI): domain Bacteria; kingdom Pseudomonadati; phylum Planctomycetota; class Planctomycetia; order Pirellulales; family Pirellulaceae; genus Anatilimnocola; species Anatilimnocola floriformis. The sequence continues at coordinate 804,456 of NZ_JAMLFW010000001.1, read as the reverse complement.
CATCCATTCGAAATGTCGCTCGACGGTCATGGCGTGCACGCTGCTGAAGAGCTCGGCCGGCTTGCTATCGGGATAGGTGAAGCCCGGCACGGCGAACTTTTCTTCGGCTGTGTATTCCGTCAGGTCAGGCCACATCTCGAACGTTAGCGATTCCGTGGTCAGTCGCCGTGAGTTACGACTCCAATGCCGCCATCCTTCGCCGGATTCATCGCCATCGCAGCGAAACCAACCTTGATAGCCGCAGAGTATTTTTTGGTGAAGCGTCGTCGCGTCGATCACAGCCTGTGGATCTGCGGCGTGAGTCTGTCCGGCCAATAACGCCAACGAGAGAAAGCAGAAGAGCAGCGTGATGCGCATGATTTCAGCAACCTGTATCGAAGGACAAGACGAACGCAGCCGCAATCTAACCGAACGCAATCTTATAGAGCGCGAATCCAATGCATCCCACGCCGCCGACAATGCGCACGATCGCCAACATTTGCCCCATGCCGCCGGTCATCGCGTTGCCGTATTTATCGTGAGCGACGCCGGTCATCAGCTCGCGAATTCCCCAGCCTCCCAGCAGCGCGCCGAGCGCCAAGAAAATCAAACCCAACACGAGCGGGTGTTCGTTCAGCCACTGATTGATTTCTTCATTTCGCGCCAACAGTAGTGTCATTTGCCACATGTTCGCCTCGCCTGAGCGTTGTGCTTACTTCTTGCTGGATCAATTCGCACCGTTGCAAATGTCACTTGGAATCGATCAGGAATATAAACGGTGGCCCAGCAAATAACGACAACGTTAGCCAGAGCAGCGAATAACGAGTGTGATTCGCCAAATTTCGTCAACTGGCAGCGGACCGCAAATCTAGCGTGGCAACTCCGGGCGGGATTAGAATGGTTGAGACAGTGGGCTGCAGTTAACGAGGGACTCTCCGATGAATCACTTCCGTCGCGCTTGTGCCCAGGTTCTGCAACTGGCAATGGTGATCGCGTTCACTGCCTGCCTGACCAGTGGAGTTGCCGCTGGTGAGTTGGACGTGAAGTTCAAGGGCGCGCGGCAGAAGATTCTAAACGAGCTACGATCGAACAAGCCCGAGATCCGCGCCGCCGCTATCGCCAAGTTGCGCGATTATCCTGTCGCCGATTGCGCCGATCTGCTGCTCACGCAAGGCGCACTCTCGAGCTTCCCCGATGTCTCGCTCGGCTGTCAGCAAACCTTGCAATCGTTTGCCGACTCCGAAGCCGTCGGCAAATTTCTGGTGACGAGCGCCACGTCCGATTTCAAACTGCGAAAGGCCGATCCCAGCACGAAGGTGAAGCTGGAAGTTCTCTTTGCCTCGACCGTTCCCTCAGTCCGCACCGGCTTGGCCGAGGTTGTCGATCTGGCCGGGCAATCGCCAGCTGGCTTGCTGATTGTCGCCAATGTCGTTGATGAGCTCGGCGATTCGAGAAATCCCGAGCATGGCAAGATTCTGCTGCAGGTTCACAAGTTGCCCCTCTTTTCCGGCCACTCTGGTTTGCGTCGCGCACTGATTCAAGCTCTGTGCAAACTCAACGACAAAGAAGCGGTGACGCAACTCGTCGAGATGCAAGAAACGGCTCGCGGAGAAATGCGGGCCGACATTGATCGCCGGCTATTGCAGCTGAGCGGTTTGAGCCCGATGGATCGGCCCGATCTGGCCGCCTGGTGGAAAGACAAGCAAGCGACCTTCGTCTTTCCCGAAGGGCCCGTGAAGCCCAATGAGTATGCAGCCAAGGCCGGTCAACCGTCCTACTATGGCTTGCCACTGTACGGCTCGAAGATCGTGTTCATCGCCGATTACTCCGGCAGTATGTCGGGCCCGAAACTCGCGGCCGCCCAGCGCGAACTGACGACCACGATTTCGCAACTTCCCGGCGACGTGACTTTCAACGTTATCGCGTTCCACTCCGAAGTCTTCGTCTGGAAACGCGAACTCCAAGCCGTCACGCCCCAATCGCGCGAAGCGGCGACGAAGTTTGTCGCCTCCGGCCAGGCGGCGGCGATGACCAATTCGTACGAAGCGCTGCACACCGCGCTGCAGCAAGATTGCGACGCGATCTACTTTCTGACCGATGGCTCGCCGACGGTCGGCAAAATCACCAATCCGCGGCAAATCGTCGAGGTGATCACCAGTCTCAACCGCGTCCGCCGGGCCACGATCCACTGCATCGGCATCGGCGCCGACGGTGGATTCAGCACGTTCCTCGAAGAACTGGCCGCTAAAAACTTCGGGGCTTATCGGGCGATTAATTAGCAAGTTGCCGGGAGCTCGCGAACTCGCAGTAACAGTTCGCCAAAGAGGGTGATATACTTGCCTCGCTCACTTATCTTGCCTCTTTTCGGCCCTGGTTGCTCATCGCGGACCGTATATGCCCATTGATGTTACCTGCGGGAAATGCCACACCCGCTTTCAAGTCAGCGAAAAATACGCCGGCAAAAAAGGGCCCTGCCCGAAGTGCAAAACCATCATCACCGTCCCCACGCTCTCGGAGCAGGTGGTGGTGCATGCGCCGGAAATGTCCGGCCCGAAGGACAGCAAGGGGCAGTCGGTCCTCAAGCCGATCTCGCGCACCGAAACCAAACTCTCCCGGCCGATGATCATCGGCATCGTGGGGAGCATTGTGCTCGTCCTCATTGTGTCGCTAGTGCTGCGGGTTGTTTTCAAAAATGGTTCCACGCCGCTGCTGCTACAGATCCTCGGCGCCTTCCTGCTCGCGCCGCCGCTGTCGTACGCCGCGTACCACTTTTTGCGCAATGACGAGTTCGCCCCCTTCTCGCGGCAGGAACTCCTCCTGCGGCTCATCGCGCCGTCGCTGGTCTATCCGGCTATCTGGGGTTTGTACTGGTACGTCATGGCGTACTTGATGGACGCCTTTCAAGTGTCGCCGACCAACGGCTTTCTCTTTGTCTTTGCGATTCCCGTCGTCGTCGTCATCGGCGCCTTCTGCGCCAATGCCAGCCTCGATCTCGAGTTCGGCCAGGGAGCGATTCACTACTGCGTGTTCCTAGTCACCACGATAATCCTGCGTGGCATGTTGGGAATGAACCCGTATTGGAACGCGCCGGAAACCACGAAGCCGAAGTTGCCACCCAAGGGCCAGCCGAAGAAAGTGGTGATGGTGGAAGAACCGTACCGGGTGCTGGCGGAACTGCGAACGAAGGCGACATGATTAACGCGCGAGTAACTACCGAAAATGGACATCAAGTCCACCTCGCCAGTGAAATTCAGCTGGGAAGAGATTCTTTGCTGAACAAGAGCGGCCCAGTCTGAGCGAGTAGCGCAGCATCAAAACGGATTGACTAGGCTAATGCCATCAATCGTACGCGGCGCTCCCATGTCCTCTGTGTACAACGTGGTGATGCCGGCGGATTGGCAAGCAGCCAGAATCATGCTGTCCCAGTGTGACAAGCTATATTTTTCGGAGAGGGCCAACGAGCGATCGATTATGTCCGCTCTGGGAAATACCAAAGGAAAAAGCAATCGATACGTTTGGATGTGCTGTACAAATTTGGCGTGATCGATTTTGCCCGCCGATTTCCACTTCCGAAGTTGCTGCAAGAATTCGGCAATGACTTGCCATGGCAGCAAAGTGGGGACTGGGCCTCGAGCCAACTGCTGAAGTAGCTGTTGGGCTTTCAGCTGTTTGATCGGCTCGTTCACGTCTACCGAATAAATCAGGATATTCGTATCAACGCCGTTCATGCAGCTGATCGCGCGTCAGACGATCTCCGCCGGAGTCAATTGGTGACTCTTTCCACAATCGCTGAACAGACTCCCAGGCTTGAGCACGTTCTTCGTCTGTTGGTGTGTCAACTGATTCGATAACGACTCGGACTTGCGACTGAGGTAGCAACCGCAATGGTTCGTGCGGCTTCAGCACGCCGTCTTCGTAAGTCGCCAGAAAGGTCTGAGTCATGTGTTGGTTCCTGGGATCAACCGTTCACTGCATTTTATCGCGTTCTGGGATCCCAGGCACCGTAGAATCTGCGAAATATCCTGCCCTACTTCTGTTCCTTCAGCGTCAGCCAGCTCACCACGCCCAGGGCGAGCGCGCAGATGATCATCACAATGTCCATCATGATGTAGGCGCGGCGAAACATCATGGCGGGAAGGGCCAGGTCGAGAATGAACAGGATCGCGACGAGGACGGCGACGACCATCCCGGCGATACACAATACCTTTGGCATTCCCGACTTCCCTACTTCTGCAAAGCTGCAAACTCATGGCGAAGGGCCCGCCAGCAGACTTGTTGCAAACGCAGACAATCCGCCGGTCGGGTCCTAGTATAATTCCAGCCGCCGCGAAGTCACCTGCGCGCGGGCGGCTGAAACCGCTCGGAACAAGCCACAAAATGTCGCTCAAAACGGACCATTCTGCAATGGTCATACAACCGTGATTATATCTACCCGCGAAAATTTCCGTCGCCAGATGCCGATTGCCCGGCGGTTCGCCTATTTCGACCATGCCGCCGTGGGGCCGTTGCCGGAGCCCACCCAGGCCGCGATTGCCCGCTGGCTGCAGCAGGCGACCGAGCTGGGAGACACCGTTTGGCCCGAATGGAACCGGCAGGTCGAACAAGGCCGAACCCACGCCGCAGCCATGATCGGGGCCGAAACCGCCGAAATCGCCCTCCTGCCGAATACTACGGCGGGGATCAACTACATCGCTCAGGGCCTGCCGTGGCAGGTGGGGGATAATGTCGTCACCCTGGCCAACGAGTTTCCGTCGAATGTCTATCCCTGGCAGAACCTAGCCCCGTTGGGCGTCGAATGCCGGTTGGTCGACGCGCCGGGAGGAATCGTCGATCTCAATCGCCTCGAAGCCGCGATCGACGAGCGGACGAGAATTCTCTCCGTGAGTTGGGTCGGCTATGCCAGCGGCTATCGCCTCGATCTCGATCAGGTTGCTGAGCTTTGTCGGCGGAGGAATGTTCTCTTCTTCCTCGATGCGATTCAGGGACTCGGCGTCTATCCGCTCGATGTCCGCCGCACGCACGTCGACTTTCTCGCCGCCGATGGTCACAAGTGGCTGTTGGGTCCTGAAGGCGCCGGCGTGATGTTCATGCGGCGGGAACATCTCGATCTGATTCGCCCAGTGCACGTCGGCTGGAACAGTGTGCAGCGACAATACGACTTTGCCAATCTCGATTTTCAACTCAGGCCAGTCGCTGCGCGCTACGAAGGTGGTTCGACGAACATGGTCGGCCAGATCGGCTTCGCGGCGAGTCTGGCCATGTTTCGCGAACTGGGCGTCACTCCGCAGGCGTCACCAGTTGGCGCTGAAGTGGATGCCATTAGTGCTCATGCCCGCCATGAATTACGCAAGAGCAACGCGGAGATCTTGAGCGCGGAAGTAGCGGGGCACGGTTCAGGCATCATTACCTTCAACATGCCTGGCAGCGAACCAATGCAGTTGCGCGAGAAACTTCTCGCCGCCGACGTGGTTGTCAGTTGCCGTGGCGGCGGAGTGCGAATTAGTCTGCACGGGTACAACAACCTCGACGATGTGTCGAGGTTGCTGGAAGTGATCCAAGCTTAATAGTGTATGCGAGTCACTAAGTGACTCACCTACAGCTAGACTCGGCTGCGGCTTTGTTGCCGCGAGAAGTGCGGAGCCCGCAGATGATGCGTACCGAAGGTCGTATCGACCGGTGCTGCCGGCGGTGCACTGACGTACGCACTCTTCGGCGCGAGCGAACCATGGCTGGTTTCGTAGCTGCGACCACTCCGCTCATCGGCTTGATAGAAGGCGAGGAGCGAGAAACTTTCGCTGGCGACGAACTCTTGCGTGGCCGCGGCAACTTGCGTGGCGCGATAGCTGCGGCGCCAGGTACCGGCATTCACGTAGGTTTGGTTCAGCACATAACCATCAGCATGGCTCGCATCGAGCGGAATGGCTTCGTGGTTGTGCGTGTGACCATACACGATGTGCCGGGCGCGGCGGTTCCGCAAATCGGCTTCGGCGAGAGCGTGAGCGACGTACGATTCGCTGCTGGCGCCGCGGAGTTCGCTTTGCCAGGCCAGCGTGCGGTTCATCCACTGCGACGAATCGCGCTTGCTGAACTTCAAAGCGCCGGCGAGACCATCGATCACATCGGCTGGCGTCCAGCGGCTGTGATGACGAATGACTTCGAGTTGGAGCAGATCGTCGACCAGGTTGTCCCACTGTCGCTTAACGATGTTGCGAATGGCCAGCTGCGGCACGTGCCGTTCGAGCGTGCATTCGATCCAATTGGCAGCCAGCAACGTTGGCCGGATTTGATCGACCTCTTGTATGGCAGCCATTGCAGCGGGAGTGATGTCGCCGCGGAGTTCGGCTTCGATCCGTTGCAGGAAGCGCGCGATCAGTTCAATGGCGAGCGCGTCGCCGATGCTGCTGGCCGCCCGATCGTCGGAGAAGCTCAGTGGATCAAAAATGTCGCCGTGGCGAGCGAGCACGCGATGACGACGGAGGGCATCGGCGAGTTCTTCGCTTTCAGCCGCTTCGTGCGGGAACGGTTTGTTGTGCGGACTGGCCAGGCCCAGGTGATGAGCGACCTTGTGACGGAGCAAGTCGTAGCTAGCGCCGGGCAAGTGCAACGGCCAATCGTGATTGCCCACCATGTAGTGGGTGCGAACCGCGACCGGCATTTCTTCGTGATGCGAAAGCGGTTTGCCATCGCTGCCGGCAAGCGGCACGGTGACGATCCCTTCGGTCGCGAGAGCCCGCAGCTGGCGAATGATCTCGACGTTCTTGCGAAGGATTTCGCTGGTAATGCCGCTAACCATTTCGACGCCGGCGGGGGAATGCAGATCGCTCCACGGCCGGACGTCGCTGGAGAGCCAGCGCTGCGAACGGATGATGTCGAGCACGTCGCCTAGCAGGACGAGGTCGACACGTTGAATGGGTTGATAGCTACCATCGGCCCGCCAGCACGCACGGTAAGCCAGATCGCAAACGCGGTCGGTAAGCAACTCCGCAGCGCCCGCATCGAGCAACGCGCCGGTGGTACCATCGTTCAAGTGCAAGTCGCTAACGATGACGAGCATGGCAAATCCCTCTGCGCAATCCAAATTGGGGGCGGACTATCGAGCTTGGCGTTAGCATCGGCAATCGACGCTAACGAACGTGAGGAATGTTCCGGAAAAAGAGAATGGGAAAGTGGCGGAAGGATTGCGGGCGGTGATAGCGAGCGATGATATGAGTAGCCAGCATCGGATCGATTCGATTTGGGAGCGCCGCAGGTAACCACTGAACCCTGACGAGCGCCTCACGGAGTGCAATTTCTTCTGAGTCCCTACACCACCGACGGCCGATTCGGCGACCAATATTCTATCGCAGCCGCGTCGAACCGCTGTTCAAGTGCCTCGAGCCCTTCACGCACTTTGAACTCGCGCTCAGCCGACGTGATCGGGAGTAGCCAAAGCACATGCAGATGCCAGTCCGGCAAGTTGCAGATTTCCAACTGCGGACCAAATGGGTAGGGCAACGAAACCAGGAAGAAGTCACACTTCGAACCGGGTAGCCAAGACTCACCGATGGGCAAGGTATGACCAGTGCCCAGGCCTCTATTGCCGTGATACCACGCGGTCATGAACAGGAGTTCGACGTGCCGCTGGTCTTGGTCGGGCGCCGCAATCATGAACTCAAGTCGCGGTTCAGCGCGGACTTCCCAGGCTCCGACCGTTACGTAAGTCCACAAGCGGGACTGCGGTCCTGGAGCAAATTCCAGGACGAATAGCCTCGGCAACTCGTCTAGCGCCGGCCCGAGCGTCCAGACATGTTCGTCACATGAGTGGCCGGCGAAGAACCGGCGCAAATGTTCGCGAATGACCTCTCTCGGTTCGATCATCTCCATGCTGGACAATAATAGGACTATCAGTGTGCCCGCACCATGCTTTCCCTCCCCGGCATCCCCTTCCCACGTGTCTTATCCAAATTCTCGCACCAATTCGACTGTTAGGCTGCAACTGATTACGCGGTAATGCTTTGCGACAAAAAAACTAATCTTGACTGGTTAGGTCGCGCCGCTATAATGCCCACGACAGGAAAGGTTGGTAAGCCTGGAAAGGTTAGCCGTTCCTGTGATTTGCAGTAAGCGAGTCAACTGTAACGGCTACGGTTCTGGCGTAGTTTGCCAAGGGCAGCTGTTCAGTCAAACGGAGTCATCACCGGCGCATGATGCAGCGGCTCGTTCGAGTCGTCGCGGAAGCGGGGAGCCCTCTGCCGAGGTCAACCAGCCGGTCTAACCATCGTAAGGGAAGGATGGTTCACAGCCATGTCATTGAAGACGGTGTTCACCACGGGCGAGGCCGCCAAGATCTGTAAGGTGAGCCAGCAAACGATCATTCGCTGCTTCGACAACGGCGCCCTCAAGGGCTTCCGCGTGCCGGGCAGCCGCTTTCGCCGCATTCCGCGCAATGAACTGTTCAACTTCATGCGCGACAACGGCATTCCGACCGACGCCCTGGAGAGCGGCAAACGCAAGCTGCTCGTCGTCGACGACGACGTGGAACTGAGCGAACTCCTCCGCGACTCGTTCCTCCGCGACGGCCGCTTCGAGGTGAAGGTCGCCAATAACGGCTTCGATGCCGGCATGATGGTCAAGGAATTTCTGCCGGACATCGTGGTGCTCGACATCATGCTGCCGGACATCAACGGCAAAGAAGTCTGCCAACGCATTCGCAGCGATAGCACGCTGGAATCGGTGAAGGTCATCTGCATCAGCGGTATGATCGAGCAAGACAAGGTCGCCGATCTGAAAGCCGCCGGCGCCGACGACTTCATGCAAAAGCCGTTCACTGTCGAGAAGCTGCTCGACCGCGTGTGCGACATGCTCGAAATGGAACGAGCGGCCAACGCTTAGTCTATTTGCGTTAGCAAATATTTCTTACTCCCTCGCCCCGTACCCGGGGAGAGGGTTGGGGTGAGGGGCCGTGCCGCCGATTGATGCTGACATTCAATCCCGCTTTGCCCAAGATCTCGAGCGCGAAAAGCTCGCCTCCCTCAAGCAGTTTGCCTACGGCTTGAGTCACGAGATCAATAACCCGCTCACCAATATCTCGATGCGGGCGCAATCGCTGCTTGCCAGCGAAAAAGACGCCGATCGCCGTCGCGCGCTCGAAGCCATCAACGCCCAGGCCTTTCGCGCCTTCGAGATGCTGGCCGATCTCATGCTCTTTGCCCACCCGCCGCAGCCGAATGTGACGGCCTTTGATGCGGCAGAACTGCTGCGAGAAGTCGTCGCGCAGCAAGCGGCCACCGCCAAAGAACAGCAGACCAAATTGCACCTGGCCGAAGTCCCAGCCGATCTGCCGCTGCTCTCTGCCGATCGAACGCAAATCGCTGCCGCACTCGCGGCGCTGATCAAGAACGCGCTCGAAGCACTACGCACCAGCGGCGAAATTCAACTCGTCGCGGCAGCCAGCGGTGAGCATTTCGAATTCACCGTCAGCGACAACGGCCCGGGTATTTCACCGGAAGTGCGCCGTCACTTGTTCGACCCGTTCTTCTCTGGCCGCGAAGCAGGCCGCGGGCTAGGCCTCGGCTTGTGCAAGGCCTGGCGAATCGCCGAGTTGCATCAGGGCGAGATCACAGTCGAAAGTGAACGAGGCAGTGGCGCCCGTTTCACACTGCGAGTTAAGTCGTTGAAATAACGGCCAGCACCTGACCGATCGTCAGCCGTTCTTCAGGCCCAACACAACGTTGCACCAATCGGCCCGTCGCCGGCGCTTCGAGATCGACGCAGATTTCTCCGGCGACTACTTCCAGCAAGCGATCGCCTTGCACGACACGTGCCCCTTTCTCGGCAAGCCAAGAACAGGCGAGTACTGGGACATCGCCCAGGTCGAGATCGGCCAGAATAAGTGAAATTTGCGACATGCGGCGGCTTGTACCGTCGGCGAGCTGTTTTGGTCAAGGTTACTTCGGCCACACTCCCTCAACGATCGGCAGCAACTTTAGTTTCGCCGGCTCGAGTGTAACGTGCTTCACGCGCTGCCGTTTCCAGGTGTAAGTGATATGCACCAAGCCATCCGAAGTTTGGATGACGGCGGGATACGAGTACTCGCCCGGCTGCGTTTCAAGCACGGCAGCGGCTTGCCAGGTTTTGCCGTCGTCGGTCGAGACGGCGACGTTGAGCGGGCTGCGACCCTTTTGCGTGTGATTATAGACGAGCAAATGACGGCCATCGCTAAGCGTCACACCATCGATGCCAGAGTTGGGATTTACGAGATCCATCGGCTCAAGTTTGCTCCACGTTGCGCCGTTGTCGGTCGAGGTCGCTTGCAGAATTTTGCCGGGAGTGCGCGTGCGGCAGAGAATCGTCAGGCCGGACTTTGTCTGCAGGATGGTCGGCTGAATGGCGTGCTGCGTCATGCCGTCGCACAGCGGCTCGGTCTTCTGCCACGTGCGGCCGCCGTCCTTCGTTGATTCGATATGCACCTGCCAACCTTTGTGCTCGGTGCTGCTCGGGCACAGCAACGTGCCGTCCTTCAGCAACACTGGCTTGTCTTTGATCGGCCCAAGGATTCCCTCCGGCAGTTTTTCCGGCTCGCTCCACGTCTGCCCCTGATCGCTGCTGCGAATCAACATGCCCCACCATTTACTCGGACTTGGGCCGACCTTGTAGAACAGCAGCAACTCACCTTTGCGCGCAGTCGTGGCAGGCATGTCGAACAGCACGGGATTCCAACACGGCAACTGCTTTTCTTCTTCATCCTTGCCGTTGGCAACTTCAACCGGTTTGCTCCAGCCGACTTTTGTCTGCTTTGAAAACCAAATGCCGACGTCATTCGCTCCCTCTTTCGTGCCGCCAAACCAAGCCGCAACCAAGCCATCCTTCGTTTCTGCAATCGTCGATGCATGGCACTGCGGGTGCGGTGGCTCGGTGTAGATGAATTCTTCCGCAACGACACCGGCTGGGAGATCGGCGGCGGAACTGACGCTGCACCAGGCGAGACAAATGGCTGCCAGCAGAAATCGATGCATGATTTGAATCCGCAGAGAATGGATGAATTGGCGAACCGGATTGTACACAGTCGCCTTTCGCTCCGCGAAAGGACGCGTCTTTCCATTTTCGAGGCGAGTGGAACGTGGCTCGACACGCGACCGAGCGAAGACGCGCCTTTCACGGAGTGAAAGGCGACTGTGCTCCGCGAAAGGAGTTGAACTGCTAGAATCAAGCACTCATCCAATCATCGCCCTGTGATTTACTCCATGTCTGACTTTGTCAAAACCGTTGCCGTCAACTCACTCTCCGATCCAGGCCGCGAGTTGCTCGAGATCGAAGATCGCGTCGTGGTGCTGATTCACGTCGGCGGAGAGTTCTTTTGCATCGACGACGTTTGCACGCACGACGGCGGGCCGTTGAGCGACGGCCGCCTCGATGATCATACGATTGCTTGCCCGCGCCACGGTGCGAAGTTCGACATTCGCAACGGCAAGGCCCTGACGATGCCGGCGACCGAAGACACCGCGGCGCATCAGGTGGAAGTGCGCGACGGTTGGGTGTGGGTAAAGCTGCGGCCGGAATAGAACCGCGTAGGCCGGACCAATGGTCCGGCCAAGAATCGGGTACCAAGCCGATCTAGCTCCAGTCGCGGCATTGATCGGACCAATGGTCCGGCCAACGAAGGAGCAACTAAACCATGATCCCGCTGATCGCATCCCCCTTCGATAGCGCGAAGGGCCGGCCGACCTGATCATGTTCTTCGCGGTGCGGGTCGATGCCCAGCAGGTGATAAATGGTCGCAACGAAATCGGCGGGCGTGGTCGGCGATTCGGCTGGGTACGCGCCGATCTTGTCGCTCTTGCCGTAGACTTCGCCCGGTTTGATGCCGGCGCCGGCGAACAGCACGGTGTACACATCGGGCCAGTGTTCGCGGCCGGCGTTCTTGAGCGTTACCTTCGGCGAACGGCCAAATTCACCGGCGACGATGACGAGCGTTTCGTCGAGTTCGCCCGTTTGCTTCAGATCGGTCATCAGGGCATGAAACGCCCGATCGAAGGGCGGGATCAAATAGTCCTTCAGTGCCGAGAAGTTGTTCCAGTGTGTGTCCCAAGCAAAGCCGTCGCTCCCTTGTGACCGTTGCCAATTGCATTGCACAAGTCGCGTGCCGGCTTGCAACAACCGCCGGCCGAGGAAGACCGACTGGCCGAAAAGATTCCGGCCGTAGCGTTCGCGATCGGCAGCATCGGCTTTCGAAAGATCGACCGCTTTTCGCACCGCATCGCTGCTGACGACATCGAGCGCGCGAGATTGATTGGCGCGGAGGGCTTGAGCCTGTGCGCTGTTGTGCAGCGATTCGATTTGTGTATCGAGTTGATCGACGAGCTTTAAACGGCGACGCGCGACATCGGCGGGCAAATTTGGCGCGAGCGGAATTTGCTCGAGCTTGTAGTTGTCATCGTTCGGATCGCCGCCTGGCAGCAGCGGATCGTACTTCGAACCGAGCATGCCGGCGAACTGACCGACACGGCGACCGCCGGCAACATCCATCCGCTGCGGCACGAGCGCCCACGGCAGGAGCGAACCTTGCGGCGCGACCTTGGCAATGACGCTGCCGAGGTGCGGCATGTCGGCGCGGGTCATGTTGTCGGCTTCGGGGACGCCGCCGAGAAACGGATAGCCCGTGAACATCCAGTACGAGCCGCGGGCATGATCGTTGTGCGTGTGATGCATCGAGCGAACGAGGGCAACCTCGTGCATCCACTTCGATGTGAGTGGCAAATGCTCGCCGATCCGGTAGCCGCCGTTCGACGATTGAATGGTGCTGAACTCGCCGCGAATATCGGCCGGGGCATCCGGCTTGGGATCGAACGTGTCGTGCTGCGGCGGGCCGCCCGACAGGTAGAGCATGATGCAACGTTTGGCGATGCCGAACGACTTCGGCTGACCGGCTGCGCGGGCGATCGGCGAACCAAGCAACTGCGGCAGCGCAACGCCGCCGGCCAGCAAACCGCCGATGCGGATCATTTCGCGGCGGCTTACGTGTTCGCCCGGATAGGCAGCAGGGCCGATCAGTCGCAGCATGGCGGGATCCTGTGGAAGGTGGGGATCGTGAATTCAGGCGGGATGACTATCGTAGGCGGGAATCAGCGTGACATCCATTACTGGCTCTTGATATATTAACGCTAACGAAATCATCGGCTGGCCGCAAGATTTATCTGCAGTCGGTTTTAGTCTCGTGATGAGACTCAATTTCGCCCCACCTTACCTCCCCTCCCGCTGTAGGTCAGGCACTGAAGTGCCTGACCTGCCACCGCCGAAAGTGACCGCGATGCACTTGAGGTTGTTCATCTTCACGCTGCTGGCCGTTGCCTTGGCTTCCACCGCCCAGGCCGAGCCGTTCATCGAGCATCTCGAGCCGCCGGCGCTCACTCGCGGCCAGGCCAATAAACTGACGATTGTCGGCAGCGAACTCGATCGGGCTCAGCAACTATGGTTTTCGCTGCCGGAGAAGTTTTTTCAGATCAAGGTGCAGTCGAGCGCCTTGGCTCGCGCCGAAGTGGAAGTAAACGTCGCCGCCGATTGCCCACTGGGAATCTATGGTCTGCGGCTCGCAACCGAAGATGGCCTGAGCAATCTGCAACTCTTCGCCGTCGATGAACTGCCGCCGACGAAAGCCACGAACGAACCGCTGCAGAAACTTCCAGTTGCGATTGCCGGTGATCTGCAAGCCGCCGAGGTCGACCGCATTCGCTTCACGGCAGCGGCGGGCGAGCAGATTTCGTTCGACATCGTCTGCAGTCGTTTCGGCAGCGACGCCGATCCGCTGCTGACGATCGTTGACGAGCACGGCAAGCGAATTGTGCAAAAGGACAACTCGCCGGGCATCTTTTACGACTGTGTGTTCTCACACACGTTCAAAACCGCGGGAACCTACACGCTTGAAGTTCGCGACAGTCGTTATCTCGGTTCGCCTCACTGGCAATACTGGCTGCGCATCGGCAAATTCGCGGCCGCGCGCGTTTCACTGCCGTCGACGATTCTGCCGGGTGTCGCGACGAAGATCGCGCTGCCTGAAATCAACGGCGAGGTGGAAGTAACCACCGCCGCCGATCAACCTCTCGGCAATTTCTTTCCAGCTGTGAAGCGAAAAGACGATTCCGTTGCAACTTGGTTGCCGCTGACGGTTTCGGCTATTGCCGCTATCGTCGAGAGCGAACCGAACGATACTCGCGATAGTCCCACGCATGTCGCCACGATTCCTGCAAGCTTGCAAGGAGTGCTGAACCCGGCTGGTGATGTAGATTGCTTCACGCTCTATCTGACGAAGGGGCAAAAGCTGTCGCTGCGGGCCGAGACCAAGACGATTCAATCTGCGGCCGATCTAGAAGTCATTCTGCTCGACCGGACAGGCCGCGAGATGCAGCGCATGGACGACGTGACACTCCCCGGCGGCGCCCTCGAAGAAGCCGCGTTCAACTTCAACGTTGGCGACGACGGTTTGTATTACATCCAAGTCCGCGACCTGAGCGGCAGTGGCAGTCCCGCGCACGCCTACCGCATCGACATCGCTCCCCAACAACCCAAACTAGAACTCAAATCCGAAATCTCTGCGCTCTCTGTGCCTCTGTGTTCGTATCAACGCCTTCCCTTCGCGGTCACTCGCACCGAGTGCCCCGGCCTCATTGAACTCTCTCTCGTGAACGCACCGGCAGGAGTCACTCTAGAACCAACGACCATCCCCGAAGGCGTCAACTCCCTCGACTGCAAACTCCGCGCAGCCAATAACTCCCCGCTCGGTCTCTCTTCCATCCAAGTCCTCGCCAAAACCAAAGTTGGCGAACAAGAGATCACCGCCGCCCTCACCGTTCAACCACTCGTCGATCGGCAACTGATCAACGTCGATCTCATCAAACATGCCCTCCGCGAAAACCAGCGTTGGCTGCCGGCAACCTGCACGCGCAGCATCGCGCTGCAGATCACACCCGCCGTGCCGTTCACCGTGGAGCTCGCCGCGCCGGAGTTGGTCTTGCCGCGCTATCAACAAGCCACGGCGACGATCGTCACCACGCGCGACAATGGCTTCGCCGAGCCGATTTCCTTCACCGCGATCGGCGGTCAATGTGGCGAAGAGAAGCAAGGCCGCAAGCAAGTTTTTGCCCGCATCGCGAATGCGACCAAAGAGGAAGCGAGTGTTCCCGCTCTCTTCATTTCGCGCAGCCTGGCCAATGACGCGAGCGAACGAATTGACGTCACTGCCGTGGCGAAGCAAGGACCGCGAACGGTCACGCTACAGCGGAGTCTACAGTTGATCGTGAAGCCTGGTTTTGAGGTGACCATCGATCCGCCGCCGCCGACCACGTTGCCGCCGGGCAGCAATTTCAATTTGCGCCTGGCGCTGCAACGCCTGCCGTCGTTCGCCGGCCCGGTAGAGATCGAAGTGCAGCCGATTTCTGGCTTGCAGTTGCCCGAGAAACTGACGATTGCCGCTGAAGCAAACAGCACGGAATTTGCCGTCACGATTCCCGACGACTTCCGCCAAGGTCGCCACCGGTTCCGCTTCACTGCGACCGGTCAGGTGGGGAATTTTCAGGAAGAGCCCCGGCCGAAGGAATTCGACTTGGAAGTGAAAGCTCCGCCGATGGAGAAGAAGAAGTAACCATGCGATTCACTCCTTTCCTGATTGTCATCGCGCTCGTTCCCGCGGTCTCAGCCGCCGCGGATATCGCGATCGCACCCGCTGAGTTCACGCTCACCGGCGGACGCTCGCACGTGCAACTCCTCGTCTCCGAAAACAACAGCGCCGACGTAACTCATACGGCCAAGTACGAGTCGTCTGATGCCAAGATCGCGACTGTTTCCACGATAGGCATCGTAACACCAATTGGTGACGGAACGGCAACGATCACAGCGACAACCGCGAGCGGCAAAGCGACGGCGACGATCATCGTTGCCGATTTCGCGAAGCCCAAGCCGATCGATTATCGCACCGATGTAATGGCAGCTCTAAGTCGCGCCGGCTGCAGTCAGGGCGCCTGCCACGGTTCCCCGCAGGGTAAGGGTGGCTTTCGCCTCAGCCTGCGTGGCTTTGATCCAGTTGGCGATTTGCAAACCCTGGTCCGCGAAGGTTCAAGTCGCCGCACGAATCCGTTCGAGCCCGAGCAGAGTTTGATTCTCCGCAAAGGTTCTGGCCGGATGCCGCATCAGGGCGGCGTGCGATTTCAAACTACTGACACGGCGTATCTGGTGCTGCGTGATTGGATTGCCGCCGGCTGTCCCGATTCCACCGCGCCGCGGCAACTCGTCAGCCTCGAAGTCCTTCCCGGTTCGCGCCGACTCGCTGCTGGCAGTCGCCAGCAACAACTCGTCGCGCTCGCTAAGTTCGCCGATGGTTCGATCGTCGACGTCACCGGCGAAGCAGTCTTCAGCGTCCCCATGGACGAAGCCGTGAGCGTCACTGCGAACGGCCTCGTCGAGTTCACTGCCACGGCAGAAGCCAATGTGCTGGTGCGTTATCTCGAGCAGGTTCGCAGCGTGCAGCTGACCTATGTCGAAGCCGATCCGGACTATCAATTCAAAGGGCCGGCGCCGGCGAACCTTGTTGATGAGCAAATCTTTGCGAAGCAGAAAGCGCTGCAGCTGCAACCGGCCGCCGTTTGTAACGACGAAGCTTTTCTACGGCGAGCCTACCTCGATGTGCTGGGTATTTTGCCGCAGCCTGCAGAGGCCGCGCGGTTCCTTGATTCGCCGGCCGCTGACAAACGCGAGAAACTTATCGACGAATTGCTAGAGCGCGACGAGTTCGCCACTTACTGGGCGCTGAAATGGGCCGATGTGATGCGCGGCAACCGAACGACGATCTCGCTCCGCGGCGTGCATCGCCTGCATCGGTATCTGATCGACCATTTCGCCGAAGATCGGCCGATGACCGAATTGGCGAAGGACATTCTCACCGCCCGCGGCAACACGTTCGAAAATCCAGCCGCCAGTTTTTATCGCGTGGCGCGCAATCCAGAAGAAGCAGCCGAGAGTTTTGGTCAGCTGTTTCTGGGAGTGCGAATCGGCTGCGCTAAGTGCCACAACCATCCGTTCGAAGCGATCACGCAAGGTGACTACTACGGACTGGCGGCGTTCTTCGCGCGAGTCAAGCTCAAGGGGAAACAGTTCAATCTCGACGATGAAGTCGTCTATCTGCAGCGCAACGGCGACGTACAGCATCCGCTCACACGCAAGAATCTTGAGCCCGCTGTCTTTGGCTTCACGCCGGAGAAGGTTGGCCCCGAAGACGACCGCCGCGCACCGCTCGTGGCCTGGCTCGTCGCGCCCGACAACCGCTACTTCGCCCGCTCGACCGTGAACCGCTTGTGGTATCACTTGCTGGGCCGCGGCATCGTCGAGCCGGTTGATGATTTTCGCGATACGAATCCGCCATCGCATCCGGAGTTGCTCGATGCGTTGGCGACGGAGTTCGTGAAAGGCGACTTCAAAATCAAGCCGGTTCTGCGGCTCATTCTGCGGTCGAAGACCTATCAACTAGCTGCCGAAACGCCGCAGCAATCCAAACATGCAGCCGCGCCGGCTCGCTACTTCACGCACACGCACGTGCGGATCATCACCAGCGAGCAACTGCTCGATGCGATCAGTTCTGCCATCGGCGTGCCCGATGAATATCCGGGTTATCCCGTCGGCACGCGAGCTGGTGAACTCGCCGAAGGGGCCGTTGAAAATCACTTTCTGATGGCTACCTCGCGCCCGGTTCGCGACACCGCTTGCGATTGTGCCCGCGAAGAAGACGCCGATCTGGCCGGCGCGATTCATCTCCTCAATAATCCCAGCCTCGTCAAGCGACTCGCTGCGGACAAGAGTCGCATCGGCCTCGCCGTCGCGGCAAAGCAATCGCAACCGCTGATCGTCGAGCAACTCTATCTCGCCACTCTCAGTCGCCGGCCCACGGCGCGCGAGCAAAAGATCGCAGAGGACTATCTTAAGGAGCAGCCTGACCTGGCGGCGGGGCTGCAAGATCTGCAACACGCGCTGCTCAACGGTAGCGAATTCCTACTGCGGCATTGAGCCTTAACGAATGTGCGGCTTTGCGGACTAAGGACATTCCCTAGTGCGCATATTTGCCTGTGCGCCGTTCCGCTACGCGCCGATAGCCATTGCAGCATGCTACGCATGCATTGATATCACTGCTCCACGCAGTGCCAGTTGCTACGGATACGCAGCAAATCATAAAGCCAGGAAGGAGCCTGCCATGCCTACTCGATTGAGCGGCCTCGTCGCAGTGTTGATGTTCGGGGTATCGGTGCTCGTCACCGGGATGGCGGCGGCCCAGGAGGCCGAATACCACGGCGTCGATTCGGGCTGCACTGCCTGCGACGATGGTTGTCAGCCGGCCCTGCTCGGATTCATTCAGGCGACCGATCCGTCGTGGGCTGGTTTCATCAGCCCGATGACGAACCCCGTGTTTTTCGAGGACCCGCGGACGCTGACCGAAGCCCGCTTCATTTTCATCGATCACCAGATTCCCACGCTGGCCGGAGGCGCAATTCCGGCCAGCCGGTTGCAGGTGCTCGCGGTGCAGTTGCGGGCGGCGCTCACGGAAGACTTATCGTTGATCGCGACCAAAGATGGCTTCATCTTTCCGTCGGCCGGTGCGCCGCTCGATGATGGTTGGGCCGATCTGTCGCTGGGGCTCAAATACAATCTGTGGAAGGATTGCTGTTGCCAGCGGATCTTGAGCGTGGGAGCGACCTTCGAACTTCCCACCGGCAGCACGCAAGCCTTGCAAGGAAACGGCGACGGCGAGTTCAACGTCTTCGCCACCTATGGCGCCCTGTTTGGCGATGCCAATCACTTGATCACGGCGGCTGGCTTTCGTCTGCCTGTCGATCGCTCGGCCGAGAATCAGGTCTTTTACTGGTCGGCCCACGTCGATCGACAGCTGAACTGCAGCTGTTGGTATGTCTTCGCCGAAGGCACCTGGTATCACTGGCTGAGCAACGGCACGAACGTGGCGTTCAATGGCATTCAGGGTGGTGACTTCTTTAACTTTGGCGCGACGGGGGTCGCCGGCACCGATATTGTCACAGGTGCGCTGGGCCTCAAATTCAAACCGAGCCTGCTCAACGAAATCGGTCTCGCCTATGAATTGCCGTTGACCGACGAGCGCGGTGTGATGCAGCACCGGTTTACGGCGGATTACATATTGCGGTACTAGAAAATTTGTAGGTCAGGCACTTCAGTGCCTGACGAAATGGACTCGGGGGTTACGAGGGAGTCGGTCGACGGCGCCGGTCAGGCACTGAAGTGCCTGACCTACTCGCTACTCGCCAGCATTGCCTGGCAGTTCCACGGGTATGTACGACCTTCCCCAATCGAGGTCATAGTGACCGAGCATTGACCAGCGGTGAAATGACGACTCTGGCCAGTCGCGCGGCCGCTTCACGTAGCCGTGCTTGACGGGGTTGTAGTGCATGTAGTCGACATGGTTCTCCAGATCATATTCGTCGTCGATTAAATGCTCCCAATACCGACGCTGCCAGATTCCTCGGCGGCGCTCGCGGATGCGAGATCGACGACGACGCTGTTCGCGACCGCCGGTCCGCAGCCAGCGCATGGTGAATTGGCGTTTGATCCAATTCCAGCGGATGTCGTACTTGTCGTCGCCCGCTGGTAGTTGCCAAATGGCATGCAAATGATCGGGCAACAGGACAATCGCCAAGACTTTGAACGGCCGCCAAATGACAGACTCGCGCAAGACGTTACCCAGGATTTCGCGAGCTTTTTCATCTGCGAAAAGCGACGCGCGGCGCTCGGTAACCACCGTGAAGAAATACGTGCCTCCGCGTACGAAGTATCGACGATAGTCCGACATAAGACAGAGCAGAGGTGGGCAGGGAAGATTTGGGCAGCATAGGCGAAGGCAATGTGAAATCAAGAGTTGGCGCTGGTCAGGCACTGAAGTGCCTGACCTACTGATGCTCCCTAGCGCCAAAGCAATCCCCAGCGCTATAGAGAGAAACTGCAAGCCGGGTTAGACTGGCAACCGCTAGATTGACTGCAGGAAATCGGCTGGCAGTGGGGAATCGATGAAAGAGCCCGAGGAATTTCAAAACTGTGCCGAGCGGCTCAAAGCCGTCGCCGATCCCGAGCGGCTGCGAATTCTGCAAGTGTTGTTTCGGGGGCCGTGCACGGTCGGTCAGATCGCCGAGCAGTTGTCTGAGGACATCGTCAAGGTGTCTCATCACCTCTCGATTCTGCGGCGGAGCAAGATCGTGCTGCCCACGCGGCAGGGGCGGTTCATTCAGTACTCGATTCATCCCGAGGTGCAAGCCGCAACCTCAGCCGAGGGCGAAGCTCAAATCAACTTCGGCTGCTGTCATCTCGATCTGAAGCTGGAATCGAAGGGCGCCTAGAGCGCGCGACCGTTAAGCCCGAACTCTGCTTTACAGCGGCGGCTGCAAGGCACAGAATAACATCTCAACTAATTCGCTCAACTTAGTTCACTGCCGCGGCCTTCGCAGGAAGGTCGCGATTTTTTTGTTTCTATCGGTTTGCTCGTTCTGCTAGTGGAATTGCTGACATGGTCGAATACGTACCAATGACCAAGAAGGGCTTCAATAAAAAGAAGGCCGAATTGGATCGCCTCGATAACGTCGAAATGCCCCTGATCGCCGAAAAGATCGCTGCCGCGCGGGCGGAAGGCGATCTCAAGGAAAACGCCGAGTACCACGCCCAGCGCGAAGCGCAAGGCTTGCTGCAGGCCAAGATCAACCATCTGAAGAGCGAACTGTCGCGGGCCCAGATCATCGATCCCGCCACGCTGCCGCGCGATCAGGTTTGCTTTGGCGCGACCATCACCGTCCGCGATGTCGACATGGACGAGGAAGAGGTCTACACCCTCGTCGGCAGCGGCGAAGAAGACTACGACACCGGCAAGATTCTGGTCACCAGCCCGCTGGGCCAAGGCTTGCTCGGCAAAAAAATCGGCGAGACCGCGGAGATCCCCGCGCCGAAGGGTTCGTATGAACTCGAAGTCCTGAAAATCGATTTCAGCTTTTTGGATGACTAAGGGATTGCAGATTTGAGATTGCAGATTGCAGACTGAAAAAAGGCGGGAGCGAACGAAGCAGCGAAGGTATTTGTCCTCAATCTGACATCTGCCATCTGCCATCTGCAATCGAGGAGCGATCGATGTTGCTACCGCTTTTGATGTCGATCGCTCTCGTCAGCCAAGCTTCCGCAGGTCCGCAGCCCGTTCCTACCATGCAGGTGTTGCCGTTGCCGCAGAGTCAGGCGGCGGTCGAGTGGGATGGCAAAGAGATCAGCCGGTATTACTTTGGCGCCGACAATCGGCGGACCTTTCTTTATCCGCTGATCGGCCCGAGCGGCAAATCGCACACGCGGATGGGGCATCCTCGCGATCCTAACAGCCACAGCCATCACAACAGCTTGTGGATTAGCCATCACGATGTGAACGGCGTGGGCTTTTGGAACGACTCGACGAAGGGCCGCATCGTTCACAAACGCGTGAGCCGATTTGAAGACACCGATGCCGAGGCGCTGATCGAAGTTGAAAACACTTGGGTCGACGAAGCCAATAACAAACTGCTCGAAGAGACCCGCGCGATGCGGTTTCTGCCGCAGAAGAACGGTGAATGGCTGCTGGTGATCGATCTGCTGCTCGCTCCCGGCGCTGCGGCGAAGGAGGGCGTGACCTTTGGAAAAACGCCGTTCGGCATCACGGGCGTGCGAATGGCAAAGACCATTGGCGTGCATGATGGCGGCGGCCGGATTCTGAACAGCGAAGGGGGCGTGAATGAAGCGGGCGTCTTTTGGAAGCAAGCCAAGTGGGTCGATTACAGCGGCCCACTGACGAAAACGGAATCAGGCGGCGTCACACTTTTTGATCATCCCATGAATCCGAGTTACCCCTCGCACTTCCACGTGCGTGACGACGGCTGGATGGGCGCTTGCTTGAGTTATGAAGCGCCGCGCTCGCTCGCCGTGGGTGACAAGCTCAAGCTTCGTTATGGCTACTGGGTGCATGGCGGTCTGCAGGATAAAACAAGCATCGACGAACAATTTGCCGCATTCACCAAGATCGGCGACGTGCCGCCGAAGAGCAAATAAACTGATCATCAACAGACCTTTGCCAAATATGCCGGAACGGCGCTGAGTACAGCTGTTTCGGCCTACTGAGAGAATACATGTCTTATCCCCAGCAATCCGGCAGTTATCAAAACCCTTATCCGCAACCCAATCAGCCGCCGATGCCTCATGGCGGGCCAGGCTTTCCGGATCAAAATCCGCCGCAACCCGCAAGCAAAAGCGGCTGTCTGTGGGGCTGCTTGATCGCTGGGCTCATCGGCCTGCTGTTGCTCATCGTGGCCTGCGTTGGCGGGGCGTACTACGTCACCACACAAGCCAAGCAACTGGTGGTCAGCGGCGTGCGGTTTGTCGTCGTGCAAGGGATCGAGCAATCGGAACTCACTGCCGAGGACAAAAAGCAAGTCATCGCCGAAGTCGATCGCCTGGTCGATGCCTACAGGAAGGGCGAAATCAACGAGAAGGATGCCGAGAACATCCTCAACGAGTTGCAAGAGTCGCCGCTGATTCCGCTCTTCGTCTGCTTCGGCATCGAGAAGCAATACCTCGACAAGTCGGGGCTCTCTGCCGAGGAAAAAGCCGACGCCCGCAAGCAACTGCAGCGACTCGTCCGCGGCGGCATGGATAAGAAAATCGACCAGGAAGACCTCGATGAGCTCCTCGCCCCGCTGCAGCAGGACGGCCCGAAGGGCGAGAAGCAAATCAAGCCGACGCTGACCGATGAAGAGATCAAAACCTTCATCGCCGGCGCCAAGGAACTCGCCGACGAAGCCGAAGTTCCCGACGAGGAATTCAAAATCGACATCGGCGACGAAGTGAAAAAGATCGTCGACCGCGGACTCGCCAAGGGCAAGAAGTAACTGCGTAGGCCGGACCATTGGTCCGGCCAAGAATCGGGTACCACGCCGATCTGGTTGCCAGACCGGCCTTGGAACAGACCAATGGTCCGTCCTACAGTTTTCCCCGAAAAGCCTTTCCTTTCGTCAAAGTTTGCCAGCCAGCACGTCGATACTGACTGCTGTAACACGTTCCGGTTGTAACGGCGGCGCAAGGTCTGCCGGCGGCTGGAAGTTTAAGTGCTGCTTCGCTAGCACCGCTGGTATTGCGACTGGAGACGACTGCGATGAACAATTCTTCTCACCGCCTGCTGACGATGACGCTGGCTGCTTCGAGCCTCGCGGTATTGGCCCTGGCCAACACTGGTTGCCAGGTCGTGGAAGCGGGACAAACCCTCCCGAGCGCGTACTACATTCAAGACGATATTCAATACTTCCCGCCGGGTCCGGAATTCAAGCTGCAGCGTGAAGCCGCGGCGATGAAGGCCTACAAGACCGACCTGGAAGCTCAACAAGCCGGCCGCCAAGCCGCTCAGTAATGACGGTAGGCCGGAACAAGCGGTACCGCGGAGTTCCGGCAAGCAGGCCAAGCGACGTCAATCTCTAAATCAACCGGAACCACAGGTTCCGGCCGACGTCATCCCTTAGCTCCGCGCGCCGGTGAGCTTCACAACACTTGTGCGCGCTTTTCGTAGCT
Source organism: Anatilimnocola floriformis (assembly GCF_024256385.1). Lineage (NCBI taxonomy): Bacteria > Pseudomonadati > Planctomycetota > Planctomycetia > Pirellulales > Pirellulaceae > Anatilimnocola > Anatilimnocola floriformis. Next base: position 780,879 of record NZ_JAMLFW010000001.1, on the reverse strand, counting down.
TCTCTAAGTCTCGACTCTACTGAGGCTTGTGCGAAATTCTGGCTCCAGACCGGCATTTTCTCACAACAGTTCGCAACAACCCGTTTTCAGCGACTTGCCGCGAATAGCGCGCTCTGAAAGCCAATCTGCAGAACGACTTGCCGCCAGTAGTTCGTTCCCAAACCGTTATGGAACGGTCGAAACCGCACAACCATCAGGGCGGCACTTAGGCCAACGGCCTCGTGCGCAGATGGCGTGCTCTCCACCAGCCCATTGCCAGCCACCCGAATTAGCGGCAATAAAGTGTGATATTCGAGAGGCGATATTGCAGACGATTTATGTCTCTAAGTCTTTCGCAGAAACGACTTGCGAAAGAAATGGTGGCTTGTATTGCCTGTTATATTCTGGGGGTACGAAAGAGGGGGCGTTTCATCGCTGGTACAAGGCTCGTGGTCGCAGCAATCGCGAGCGTGGGTCAGAAGCGCCGCTTGAATGGCCACGTACGCAGCCCGCTGCGGCCGGCCGAGCCTCACGGGCGGAGCGGATTTGGATTATCGTATCTGCAGTTCCGAGTTACTCCCTCCAAGTTCGTTCCCGCCATGCTGACGTTCGTCATTCCGGTTTACAACGAAGTCGAGAGCCTGCGCGCATTGCACAAAGAGCTGTGCGAGGTTTCGGCGGAACAAAAATACGAGATGGAAATCCTGTTCATCGACGATGGCTCGAAGGACGGCTCGTGGGACTTGATCAGGACGCTATCGACCGAGGATGAGCGCGTTCGCGGCATTCGCTTTCGGCGCAACTTCGGCAAGGCGGCAGCGCTGTCGGCTGGCTTCGAAGCGGCGAAGGGCGATTTGGTTTTCACGCTCGATGCCGATCTGCAGGATGATCCGCATGAAGTGCCGCGGTTTATCGAAGAGCTCGACAAGGGCTTTGACGTGATCAGCGGTTGGAAGCAAGTGCGTCATGATCCCTGGCACAAAGTCGGGCCGTCGCGCGTGTTCAATTGGCTGGTCGGCCGCCTGACCGGCGTGAAGCTGCACGATCACAACTGCGGGTTCAAGTGTTATCGCCGCGAGGTGCTCGAGGAAGTTCGGATCTACGGTGAGTTGCATCGCTTTGTGCCGGTGCTCGCCGCGGCAAAAGGTTGGGGCGTGAGCGAAGTGGTCGTGAATCACCGCTCTCGCAAGTTCGGCTATAGCAAATACGGCGTGTCGCGGATCGTAAAGGGCTTTCTCGATTTGCTGACGGTCTACTTTCTCACCGGTTTCAAGGAACGGCCTCAGCATTTGCTCGGCACGCTCGGTATCCTTTCGTTCTTCATCGGCAGCATGGGTTTGCTTTACCTGGCTGTGTATTGGATCGTCGACAAAATCTTTCCCGCCTGGGAAATGGAAGACCTGCACAACCGCCCTGCCGTGATGTATTCGATGGGAGCGCTGCTGCTCGGCGCGCAGTTGATCTCGATGGGTTTTCTCGCCGAGTTGATCACGGCATATTACGGGCGGAATGTGAATCAGTATTCGATCAAGGATCGGATCGGCATCGCGGCAACGAAGCCGGACGAACGGGCTTAACGAAGGAACGGCAACGGCCATGGCGGAAACGGCGGCGTTGAAAAAGGATGAGTGGCAACCCATTCGCTGGGGCGTGTATGCGCTGCTGATCGCGGTAGCGATGGCAGGAATGGCGTCGCGGTTGATGCAGGTGCGCTCGACGAGCATCGCCGATCCTTCGCCGTTTTTGAGTGCAAACGACCGAAGTCGCTGGTGCACGATCCGCTCACTCGGTGATCAAGGAACGTATGCAATCGACGATGTCATCTTCAATGCCAAGGGAGATCGGCAACGGGCGTGGCACACGATCGACCTCGTAAAGCATCGCGGCCGCGACAGCCAGGAACATTTTTATTCCAGCAAGCCTACGCTCCTGCCAACGCTGATGGCGGGCGAGTATTGGCTGATCAAAAACACAACCGGGGCGTCGCTGAGCAACAAGCATCAGACATTTTATGTCGCGCGACTCATGCTGCTGCTCAGTCATGTGCTGCCGCTGATCGGAGCGATGTGGTTGGTGGCGCTATTTGCCGAGAAGTTGGGAACGAGCCAATGGGGCCGGATCTTTGTCGTCGCGTGCGCAACGCAGGCGACTTTTTTGTCAACGTTTGCCATCACGCTCAATAACCACGTCGTCGCTGCCGTGGCGGTGATCGTCGCGCTCGCGGCGCTGTGGCCCGTTTTCTCCAACGATTCAAAGGCTTGGTGGCGATTTGTAGTCGCAGGCCTCGCGGCGGCTTTTGCCGTAACTTGCGAGTTGCCGGCGCTGGCTTTTTTCGCGATGCTCGCGGTGGTGATTCTGTGGAGAGCACCGCTGCAAACACTCGTGGCGTTCACTCCTGCCGCGGTGATTGTATTTGCCGCCGCCCTCGGCACGAACTACCTCGCGCATGAGAGTTTGAAACCGGCCTACGCCCATCGCTACAAAGACGGCCCGGTCCTCGCACAACTGCCGGCCGATCTGGCCGCAAAATTCGAAGCGGGTCAGCTGCCGCCGGTTGCCATTAGCGAAGTAAAAGCCAAGGGGATCGAGCTCTCGCCGAAGACGATCATTGAACCACGCACTGCTGGCGAGCGGTGGGTGATTTGGGATGAAGATGGCCACGACCGCCTGGCCGTGCAATTGGTGAAGCCCGACAAGATCGAGATCCGCGCGTGGGACGACTGGTATGACTACGAGGGAACATATTGGACTGCCGATCGTCTGCAGGGCGTCGATAAGGGCGAGCCGTCGGTCGCGGTCTACATTTTCAATTGCCTGATTGGTCACCACGGCCTGTTTTCCCTCACACCGATTTGGCTCTTCAGCGTGTGGGGTTTGTTCCTGTGGTTGCGCGGCCCACGCGACGCGCGGTGGTTTCTTGCCGCGGCGATCACGTTACTGACGCTCGTCGTGCTGGCCTTTTACTTCAGCCGACCGCTCATCGATCGTAACTACGGCGGTGTGACGAGTGGCCTGAGGTGGTTGTTCTGGCTGATTCCGCTGTGGCTGCTCGCGATCATCCCCGCCGCCGATGCCACCGCCAATTCACGCTGGGGCCGAATCGCCGCCGTCATTTGTTTTGCGATCAGCGTCTTCTCGGCGAATTACGCCGCGCTCAATCCATGGTCCCAGCCGTGGCTGTTTGAATATTGGTATCAGCTGGGGTGGATTAACTATTGATCGGCGACCCGATCCGTAGGACGGACCATTGGTCCGTCTAGAGTGGCTCTGGCAGTCAGATGGGCGAAGTACCCGCTTCTTGGACGGACCAATCGTCCGTCCTACGAAGAGAGTTACTCTTCGATCATCGCCTGAAGCGCTTCCAGCACCTTCGCATCATGGCCGTCGACTTTGACCGCGCGCCAGACTTTGCGAATGACACCCGTTCCGTCGATTAAGAACGTCGAGCGGGCGATGCCCATCGACTTTTTGCCGTACATATTCTTCTCGCGCCAAGCGCCGAATTTTTCGGCCACCGCGTGATCCGGATCGGCGAGGAGCGGGAAGTTGAGTTTGAACTTGTCGCGAAACTTGCCGTGGCTGGCGACATCGTCGGGGCTCACGCCGAGCACCTTCGCGCCGAGCTTTTTCAGTTCGGCTTGTTGATCGCGAAAGGCGCAGGCTTCGCGCGTGCAGCCGGGGGTGTCGTCGGCGGGATAAAAGTAGAGAACGACCGGGCTCCCCTTGAGGTCGGCGAGCTTCACCTTGTTGCCGTTGTCGTCCGCCAAAGTGAAGGCCGGGGCCTTGGTGCCTTCTTCAAGCCAATCTGCCATGTGTCGTGCTCCAGTGAGAGGATTCGAGGTTGCTGCGGCACATTCTAAGGAATGCGCTGCTAGCTCGCAGGCGGTGCAGAGAAAATGGTTCGCGCGCGCTCAAGCCGAACGGCAAAGGATCAATCCATCTCCATCTTCTCATCCATAGCGCGGCTCTGAATCACTGCCGCTCTCCGCTGAATGGGGCAGTCTGCTCACCAATTTTGCCGTGCGCATCTTTTGGCATCGCATCTGCTTTACCAGCGAGCCGAGCCGGCCTCTCTTAGCCGGCGTAGGGCACAAATACTTTGGAGTGATTGAGATGAAGAACCTCTTCCTGCTGGCGTTGGTCGGCACGTTTACCCTGTTAACCTCGCTCGACGCCGAAGCTGGTCGTCGTTGCGGCGGCCGTCAATCGCGCCGCGGCTGTGGCAACGGCTGCGCGACCCAACATTATGGTTGCCAGACCGGCTGCCAAGTGAACGGCTATCACAACGGAGCCATGGCCGATCCAAACATGGCTGCGGCCGAACCGGCTCCGGCCGTCGATCAAAATGCTCCGCCGCCGGAACCAGCTCCCGCCAAGTAAGGCGATAAGTCGGGCCCAGGCAAGAAACAAAGAGAGGCCGTCGCGCAGCGGATACGCGACGGCCTCGATTCGGGGAGGGAGCGCTGGCGCCCCTGGTTCAGGTCTGCCGCCCACACAACTACCCTCGCGCGGTGAAACGCGAGAGCGTTGTGTGTGCAAGCAAGTGGCGAGCGCGACCGCAGCAAACCAGCGACAGTTGCTGCGGCCAAACCCATCTAAAACATACGTCGATTTTCAGCCGCGGGAGATTTCGCCGCGATAAATTACTGAATAGGCAAAAGTCAAATCGCTAGCGTTCATCGCTCCATTCTGCGTTCTGACTTCTTAGTTCTTGCCTTCCTTTGCCCTTTCCGGCTTCGCCTCGTTTTGCTAATTACCCGCCGGATCGCGATTTTGCGCGAACTCGTCGGCGGAATTACTCAAGTTTGGGCCCAGGGCCAGAGGCGTACTGACATGAACCGCGTATGGGGAATGCTCAAGTGGGTTCGTGCAAAGGTGAGCATCAAGCTCGCACTCATCCTCGTCGTCATGAGCACTGGCGTGTTCACGGCGTGGGCGGCGTACTCGCGCTTCAGCAAAAAGGCGCCGCTGCCAGAACCGAAGAAAGTCGTCACCGGCGTGGGCGATGGCGAAGTCGCCCAGCTATCCGCCGAGTCGCCGGCCTTCGATCCGAACGCACCGCCGCCGCCGCCCACCGCACAGCAGCCGTTCGCATTCAACAACAACCCGACTTACGGTCAGCCGTCGAGCGCGCCCCCCGCGCCGCTGGAGCCTGCGTACGGCGACGGTGGACACACCGCGCCGTATCAACCGCCGGTTGCCGGGCCAGCGCCCGCGTTTGGTCCGCCGCCAGATGCTACGCAGCCTGAAACAAATACGGCTGAAGCTCCCGTCAATCCGATCCGTGGCTTTGGCGTGGCCGACAATGATCCGGCCGAACAGCCGGCCGCTGAACAGCCCGCGCCGTTCCCGCAGCAACCGCCGGCCGATGCTTACGCGCAGCCAGAGCAAACAGCACCGCCACAACAACTGGGGCCGCCGCAACCGCTCGGCCCGCCGACTTCGTTGGCGCCAACGCACCTGCAACCGGCCCCGGCTCCGTCCTATGCAGCGCCAGCCCCGGCTCCGTCTTACGCCGCACCAGCGCCGCTCAATCGCTTTGCCAGTCCGCCGCCGGCAGCTGCGCCGGTCGAACAATATCAACCGTCGTCACCAAGTCCAGTTGGTCCGTCGGCTGGATCGTTGTCGTCACCGCCTCGCAGTCTCGGTGGTTATGGCCAACCAGCGAATCCTTCGACGAGCGAAATGACGGCCGGCCGCGAAGCCACCGGCAAAGGAACGCCTGGCGAACGTCACTTCGAAGGCGCACAAACTCCCGCGCTGACGCTCGAGAAGATCGCGCCGGCGGAAATTCAAATCGGCAAACTGGCGACCTTTGAACTGCGCGTGAAAAACGTCGGTCAGATCGCGGCTCAGCAAGTGCAAGTGACCGATCACATTCCGAAGGGCACGCAACTCGTCGAATCGAAGCCGCAATTCCAACGCGCCGCCGATGGCACGCTGGTGTGGCCGCTCGGCACGATGCAGGCCGGTGACGAACAAGTCATTCAACTACAGGTGATGCCGCAGCAAGAAGGTGAAATCGGCAGCGTCGCCCAGGTGTCGTTCGCCGCCTCGGCTACGGCCCGCTCGGTTTGCACGCGGCCCATGCTGCAGATCGAACATACTGCTCCGGCGAAACTGCTCATCGGCGAATCGCTCAACATGACGATCACCGTCACCAACCCCGGCACCGGCGCCGCGACGGGCATCGTCGTGGAAGAAGACGTGCCGCAGGGGCTGACCCATGTCGCCGGCAACGAACTGGAATACGAAATCGGCACGCTGCGCCCTGGCGAGTCAAAGCGACTGGAACTCACGCTCCGCGCTGACAAGGCCGGCGTGATCAAGAACACGATCGTCGTTCGTGGCGATGGAAATCTCGCGGCCCAGCATGCGATCAATATCGAAGTCGTCGCCCCGCAACTGCAGGTCGGCATCAACGGCCCAAAGAAGCGTTTCCTCGAACGGCCGGCGACTTACACACTGTCGATCAGCAACCCCGGCACCGCGGCAGCTCGCGATGTCGAACTCGTCGCCTATCTCCCCCGCGGCATGAAGTTCGTCGAAACCGACGCGCAAGGACAATACGACGCTCAGCAACACGCCGTCTTCTGGAGCCTGGAAGAACTTCCGGCCACGAAGGCCGGCAATGTAAAGCTGACCGCTGTGCCGCTGGAAGTCGGCGATCAAAAGCTTCGCATCGAAGGCCGTGCGGATCTCGGCTTGAACACCGCGTTCGAACAAGTGGTGAGCGTCGACGCCTCGGCGGAACTCGTCCACTCGATCGCCGATCTCTCGGATCCGATCGAAGTCGGCGGCGACACGACCTACGAAGTGCGAGTTCGCAACGTCGGCACCAAAACGGCGACCAACATCCGCCTGGCCGCGCTCCTGCCGGCGGAACTAAAGGCACTTTCCGGCGAAGGGCCGACGCGGGCCGCCAACGATGGCTCGCGCGTCATCTTCGAACCTCTCGCTCGTTTGAATCCACAAGAAGAAGCCGTCTTCCGAATTCAAGCCAACGCTCAGAAAGCGGGCGACTTCATCATCCGTGTGCAGATCAGCAGCGCCGAATGGCCCACGCCAGTCACGCGCGAAGAGAGCACGCGGGTCTACAGCGATCAGTAGGAATTGCAGATTTCAAACTTCAGATTGCAGATTCATGCTCTCGCGATGAGCAGCCCAAGTCACCCAACGAATAAAGCCATGAAAAAAATCGGACTCTCGATCATCGTCATTGCCGCCCTCAGCACTGCCACCGGTTGCTTGTCGCCCAACGGTGGCCTCCAACCGATGCCTTGGTGGCCCATGGGTGGCGACGGCTGGAATAAGCCGGCCAATCAACCCTCGACTTCGCCGCCGACAACTCAGCAATACATGCGCAAGGGAGCTGTGAATCCGAGTGCGCAAAGGACAACACCGCAGAGGCCGACCGGCGATGCGATCAACGTTACCGTTGGCGATGAGTAACTGTTAGGTTCGCCAATAACGTTTCGATGTATTCGCCAGGCAAGCCTTGCTCGCGCGCGCCGGTAATGATCCGCGTTAGATATTCCTCGCTCGGCTGCCGCGGCGCGGTTACGTTTTCTGGCAGCGAGACATACACGATCGCTGCCAGTTCAACGCCGTCGTCAGTGATTACGATCACCTGACGCCGCTCGTAGCCCTCTTCGAACTCATCCAAACTAGCGAGCCCTGGCGGCCCGATTCGATAGACCACGCCGAGCACGTCGTGAGCGGCAGGCTCGATGTTGGCGTAAATTTCGCCATCACTGCCGAGCATGTTGAAAACCACGCGTTGATTCGGCAGCCGCGCACGACGAGGCTGTTCTTCTTCGGTGCGAATCGGCCCGGTCCGCTCGATCATCTGCGCGGCGAGCAAGTTGCTGCCGTAGGCGAAGTACCACTGATCGGCATCGTCACGCACGCTTAGTTTCCGCGAACTTCGTCGGTCCAGACCTTGAACGACTCCAGTGTATTCACGCCGAAGGTCGTCGTAAGAGCCACGTCGGCGGCATCTCGACCCCGGGCCATCAGCACGCGGCCGACGCGCGGCACATTGTTGCGGGCGTCGAAGGCATACCATTGGCCACCGAGATAGGCTTCGAACCACGCGCTGAAATCCATCGGGCTCGGCACCGCCGGCACACCGATGTCGCCAAGATAGCCCGTGCAGTAGCGGGCGGGAATGTTGCAATTACGGCAGAACGTGATCGCCAGGTGCATGAAGTCGCGGCAGACTCCCACACGCTCGCGAAAGGCGTCAAGCGCCGTGCGATTGGCGCGAGCCTTTTGATAGTCGAACCGAATGTGCCGATGGACGAAGTTGGTGATCGCCTGCACGCGAGCCCAACCCGGCGGAGTCTCGCCGAATAGCCGCCAGGCCACATCCTTGAGTTCGCTATCGACTTCGCAGTAACGACTGGCGAGCAAGTACAGCAGCACGTCGTTGGGCAGATCTTGCACCTGCGCCTGCGTGGCCTGCGGTGCTTGCAAATCGGGCAGGCCGCAGTCTTCAACCAGGGCTTCATTGCGGAACACCACGCGACCGGCCGGCGCGGCAATCCGCCCACATTTGTTGCCGTACAAGTCGTGGTATTCGGCCACCGGCAGCGGCGGCCGAATGGCCAGTCGATCGGGCTGACGTGTAGTCAACGCCCGCGTGGGATGCAAATAGAGCATCAGCACCATCGGCGCCGGCTGTGGCGAAACGAAGGCAATCTCGTAACCAACTTTGATCAGCATGAAGTGTGGACCGCCGGCTGAGATCGGCCACATGACCAATCAAAAACTGTCGAACACATAGGTTCGCGTGCTTGCCGGAAGAGAGAGCGCCGCGCAGGTCAGCGGCAGCAAGGCGAGTCTGTATTATACACGAAGCGTAGGCGAGTCGCGGATGACACGGCGGCGTTTACTTAGCCTGCAAGCTATTCTGCAACAAGAAACCTTCCATCTCGGCTTCGGCCAACCGCAGATCACGGAGGGCATCGAGATACATCGAATGTGCGTTTGAGTACTTACGCTGCGCGTCGAGCATTTCCAGGTATGTCTGCTCACCGGCCTGATAAGCTTTGCGCGAAAGGTCAACGTTCTCCTGCGCGAGCTTGAGAATCGTCCCTTGCATCCGCTCCACCTGGTTGGCCGAGCTTTCGTAACGCTCGAAGACCGGTGCTAACCGCTGCTGAATATCCAGCTCTAGCAACGCCATCTTGTGCTCGGCCACGGTCACTTCGCCCTGCGCTTTCACGATGCCGCCCTGATTCTTGTTCCAGATCGGGATCGGCATGTCGACGATGAGCGCGCCGTCGGGCCGGCCGCCAATGCCGTTGTCTTGCCAGTTGTAAAGCGCTTGCAGGTTGACGTTGCCTTTGTGCTCGACCAGCGCTCGTTGATAGGCCCAGCGCGCCCGTTCGATTTCACTCGCCGCGGCGGCGATCTCGGGGCTTGCGGTCAGCATTCGCTGCAGCATTTCCTGATAGTTGAGCTTCTTGGCCGCGACTGTCACATCGCCGGCCAACGGTTGCGGTTGAAAATCGGGTTGACCAAGCACGGCAGTCAGACTGCGCCAGGCGGACGAATGGCTGTACTGCGCGTTCTGCAGCGCGACGCGGGCATTTTCCAAATCGAGTTGAGCATCGAGCAGATCGAGCCGGCTGATTTCCTGGGCCTTTAGCAGTTTGTTGGTTGTGTCGAGTGCCTGGCTGTACATCCGGGCAATATCGGTAGTCAGATCGATCTGCCGCTGCGCGATCAACACGCGATAGTAGGCGGTACGGACATCGGTGAGCACGCGATATTGCTGCGCGACCAACTCCTGCTCGGCCCGAGCCACTTCATGCGCGGCGGCCTGACGATTGAGATTCAGTTTGCCGCCGCGAACAATTTCCTGCGTCACATACACGCCATGTTGTTCGGCGAGTCCGTTGCTGCCGAGCTGCTGGCCGGAGTAACCAACCGAGGGATTCGGCGGCAAGCCGACCTGCACCCAGGTCCCTTTCGCGATCTGCACCTGCGCGTGAGCACGGCCGAGCGAAGGGTTGTTGTGCAGCGCCATCTGCTCGAGTTGCTCGAGTGCGAGCCCCGCATGAGGTTGCGGCGGCGCGAGTTGCCCCTGTGGCGGCAGCTGATGCACCGCCGGCGGCGGTTGCTCTTGATGCGCTACCGGCCTGATATTCACCGGCTGCTGCGCAAACGAAGTTGCTGCGAGCAAACAGCCACCCAGCCCGAGCGCGGTTGCGCGCAGGGCGTGGCGGAACGACGACGGTAGAGGTGGGCAATGAAAGGCGGGCATGCTGAGTTCATCGGCAGATTCAGCAGCACCCCTAGAGGCCGTAACTTCGCGATAGACCGTAATTTATTGCCAGCACTGCTGTCGCACTGTCGGCTTTCACTCCGTGAAAGCACGCGTCTTACTTCGCTGCTCGAGCCGGACTACTGGTCCGTCCTACCAACAGCGGCGCGAGGCCCGCGATCGTCAACAACACTCCCATGGCGGTCAACGCCAGGCCCGTTGTCTGCCGTTGTCGCACACTGCGGCGCGCTTGATCGGCCTGACTGGCCAGGTACTCGCTGTTTTCATTTCGGCCATGCGTGGCAAGTGCTCGGAATTCTTTATACAGATCGTCAATGCCAAGGTCGGCCACGGGAACTTCGGCTCGCTTGATATCTTCTTCGGTCAAGCCGAGGTGCTGTGGTTGGTAAGCCAACTCAGCCGGGACATAAATTGCATTGGCGGCGAGCACAATCGCGCCCGCGAAGAGCGCAAGCAAGCCGATCGCGAAAGCGGGGCCTTGCCACATGGGCGCAGCAGGAGCCGTTTGCACCTGCTCATCGTCGACCGTCTTCAACTGCTTCAGGCCGCGGATCGTCGGCACCGAGACGGTCGCGCCACATTGGCAAGTCAATTGTTCGCCGGCCTGACTCGGGCGGACGCGAACCTGCTGACCACAGTGGCAAGGGACGAGATAGAGTTGCATGAGTGGCCAAAGGGATGAGGGACGAGAGATGGGAGACGAGGGAATGCAAATTCATTCTGCATTCTGCGTTTTGCATTCTACATTCCCAACTAGCCAGGTGCTGCCGAGCCCCGGTTCGCCCACCACGGTAAGCTGATGCCGCCGTCGATGAGGAGTGCGGCGCCGGTGAGATACGTGTTCTTCGGATCGGCGAGGAACAAAATTCCTTCGGCCATTTCGGCGGGGGTGCCGAGACGGCCGAGCGGAATTTTTGCGCCGGCCGTTTGCAATGTGTCTTCACTGGCGAACTTTCGTTCGCCGGGAGTGTCGGTCCAGCCGGGCTGGATGACGTTGATCCGAATGCGATGCTCAGCAACCTCGATCGCAGCGGTCCGGGCCATGTGCTCGACAGCGGCTTTCGACATGTTGTAAGCCATCGCCCGCGGCGCCGGGATGAACGCGTGCGGCGAACTGACCAGCACGATCGAGCCGCCTCCGGGTACTCCCGGCGAAGACTCACCCTGCTTGATCATCTGCTGAGTGGCGGCCCGCATCAGGTAGAACGCGCCCCACATCGTCACATCAACTGTCCGCTTAAAACCAGCCATGTCGGCCTGATAGAAAACCTCGCGATCGCTGAACGCCGCGTTGCTGACGGCGATCGTCAGCTTGCCGAAGTTCTTCACCGCTTCGGCCACTAGATTCTCGACGGCCGCTTGTTCAGCGACATCGCCCGCGACGGCAACGGCCTGTCCACCTGCCGCTTCGCACTCTTTGACAACTTTTTCGGCCTGTTCGCGATGCGAGCGGTAATTGACGATCACGCTGGCCCCAGCCCGCGCCAGAGCAACAGCCGTGGCTTCGCCAATTCCCAAACTAGCGCCGGTGACGACGGCGACTTGCCCCTTCAGATCAACAGCAGACATGGCGGACGTTTTCTTCAAAGTGGTTTGCGGACTGGAGTTTGGCTCATTTTGCTCTGTGGCGACGACGGGGGGAAGGAGGTGAAGGACGGGAGGCGGAAGACGAGGCGAATGCAGAACGAAGAAAGCAGAATTCAGGAGCAAGGAGGCGAAGTTGAGTTGCGTAAACGGAATGCTAACGTAGGCTAATTTTCCATTGCCGGTTTTCGCCTTTCGGTTCTGCGTTTTGTCTTCTCACATCTGCATGCTCTCTGCCCAGCCGCTAGCACTTCCGCACATGCGCCGCGTCAATCCGCAACCTCCTTTTTCGCCCGAAAATGCGGGGAACTCACTCCGAACCCCCTACGTCAGATTTCTGTCCTTTTCCTTATCATCGCTACTAGCCCTGGCACTTACCGTAGTTAGAATTAGGCAAGCCACGGCCAAGCCGCGATTGATATCCCTTCCCACCAATAATGTGGATTCATCGCTCAGGCTGGCGCTGCCAAGGCAGCTTGCGTGGCTGAGGATGGGAACAGAAGGCACTCGGGGGCATGTTCTTAGGCCAAGTTGTGGGTTAACTGCTTGTTCGTTTGTTTCGCTCGATATTTTCCTTCGGCGAAGCATCCGACGGCCACCACAACCAGCCGAGAGGACGTGCCTGATTCCATCACTCAACCCGTTCGAGATTGAAGCGACCCACCACTGAACGACAGCCTGTTGCTGAGCAACCCAAGTAGAATCCCGCTCCGCCGTTCCTGTTCATCGTCGTCTGAGTCACTCAGACCCGTTGAACCGAGCCCAGCCGAGCCGCGGTGTTCCTTTATTGGATGTCGGTTAGTGATCCTGAAGCTTCGGTCCAGATTGGAGAAATGTTCCTCGTGCCGAAACTGGTGGGCCTGCGTAAGACGTACGGCTGATCGGTTGAGTTAAGTTGAGAGGGATGCAGAAGACCTCCTGCGTACTCGCAGCAAAACACAGCCACTACAGTTTACCCTTTCGCAATCTCCTTCCATTTCAGCACGTGAGGCAGCCTCGATTCGAATCGGTGTTACATTTGTTTGCATTGTGGGAAGATCGGCCCGTTGCTTTTCTATTGGCTATGTCGCAAGTCGACATTGCCAGTCGAAACCGGCCTTGGCGTTAGTCCGCCACCCTTCCGTTTGCGAAATCAACTTTTCGCAGCAATCCAGACACCTGTCGCCTGCGTACAATTCGATGCGTACCTTTCCAATCACCGAATGAGTTTTCAACCTGTTTCCCTGACCCACTGATTCGCCTGAAACAATTTGGCTGATTCGCACACAGTATTTTTGAACACACTCTGGCGGTAACTGCGACTGTTTCCCCTCACTCGTAGCCGCCCGTTTGAAACGCCGTAGGAGCACTCCCCTTGTTCGACGCAATGCTCGATGAATTTGATGACGACGCAGTCCGTACTCCGGAAGAAGACGAAGGCTTTGCCGTACAAGCCGTCGCCGAACTCGAACTGGATGACGATACTGCGGATCTGGATGTCGTCGATGGCGCCGCCGATGCCGATGCGCCCGTCAAGCTGGATGACGAAGAACTGATGAGCCTGGGTGAGGACTCCGAATCGTGGTCGGACGACCCGGTTCGCATGTACCTGACCCAAATGGGCGAAATTCCACTGCTCACCCGGCAGCAGGAAATCTATCTCGCCAAGAAGATCGAAGTCACCCGTCGCCGCTTCCGCACCAAACTGCTGGAATGCGACTATGTGATCCAACAAGCCTACAAGGTGCTGAAGCGCGTGCACGAAGGCGAATTGCCCTTCGACCGCACCGTGCAGGTCTCGGTGACCGACCGCCTCGAAAAGGATCAAATCCTCGGCCGGTTGCCCCACAACCTGAAGTGCCTCGAAATCCTGCTGAAGCGCAATCGCAAGGACTATTTGCTCGCCATGAGCAAATCGGCCCCCAAGACCAAGCGCAAGATTGCCTGGGTTCGCCTCAGCCGTCGCCGTCGCAAGTGCGTTCGCCTGGTCGAAGAATTGGGTTTACGTACCCAACGCATTGAACAGATGATTCGCACGCTCGAAGACTTCCACGCTCGCGTCGAAGAACTTCGCGCCAAGATTCATGCTCACGAATTGCAAAAGGGACCCGCCGCCGACCGCAAGCCGTGGCAGAGCGAACTCCGCAGCATCCTGGTTGCTGCTCAAGAAACTCCCTCGAGCTTGAAGGCTCGCGTCAAGTTGCTGAAGGTGGTCTACACCGAATATCAGCAAGCTAAGCGCGAACTGTCGGAAGGCAACTTGCGTCTCGTGGTGTCGATCGCCAAGAAGTATCGCAACCGTGGTTTGTCGTTCCTGGATCTGATCCAAGAGGGCAACGCCGGTTTGATGCGAGCCGTCGATAAGTTCGAATATCGCCGCGGTTTCAAGTTCTGTACGTACGCCACCTGGTGGATTCGCCAAGCCATCACCCGTGCGGTCGCCGATCAAAGCCGGACGATTCGCATTCCGGTGCACATGGTCGAAACGATGAGCCGCGTGCGCAACGTTTCGCGCCAGCTCCTCCAAGAGCTTGGCCGCGAGCCCACGATCGAAGAAACGGCCCGCCGTGCAAAGACGACCGTCGACGAAGCTCGCCGCGTCCTCGCCATGAGCCGCTACCCGATCAGCCTCGATCGCCCTGTCGGCAACAGCGAAGACAGCCACTTCGGCGACCTGCTGCCGGACGGCACTGCCGAAAGCCCCGCCACCGGCGCCTCGCAAGAGATGCTCCGCAATCGCATCAACCGAGTCTTGAAAACACTCAGCTACCGCGAACGCGAAATCATCAAGCTCCGCTACGGCCTCGGCGACGGCTACAGCTACACGCTGGAAGAAGTCGGCCACATCTTCAAAGTGACCCGCGAACGCATCCGCCAAATCGAAGCCAAAGCCGTCCGCAAACTGCAGCAACCCAGCCGCAGCCAAGAGTTGGTCGGCTTCCTCGATTAAGCTCGGTCTCCTCTCCTAACTCCCTCGCCTCGGTACTCCGGGGAGAGGGTTGGGGTGAGGGGCTGAGCAGCGAATAAAGCTTCCCATCAAAAAAATACGAAACCCGGTTGAGAGATCAGCCGGGTTTTTTGCGTATGGAATGTTGTTAAAGTGCTCGGTGTGGCAACACACTAGACTGGAGACCTTCCATGAGCTTCGATCTCGGCGTCTGGCACACCACCAAGCGGCTGACCGATAAGCAGGCCGAGAAACTATATGCCGACCTGTGCGAGGAGCGGCGGGATGGCGTGACGCCGCATCCAGCGGTCGACGCGTTCTATGAGGAGTTAACCGCGCGTTATCCCGAAATCGATTCGATCTCGGACGAGATGGTTGATGATCACGACTATTGTCCGTGGAGTTGTGCGCTCGATCGCTCTCCAGGGCATGTCATCATGGCCTGTGTCTGGTCGCAAGCCGAGAACGTGCAACGCTTCGTCACCCAACTCGCCCACAAAAACGGCTTGGCCGTGTACGATCCTCAACAAGGGCGAGTGTCTTATCCTGCTGTTTGAGTATTGCGTTTGTTTTCTCTGATACTCTGATACAGTTTCTCATGGACGACCAACAACTCAAACACCTCTTCGATCAACAAGCAGCGGGTTACGACGCGCGATGGGCGAAGCTGGCGCCGATTCGAGAGTCGCTTCACTTACTGCTTGAGTCGCTGTTTGCCGAGTTGCCTGCGCGGGCGAGGGTTCTTTGCGTTGGTGTCGGCACCGGTGCGGAGCTCGAGCATCTAGCGCGAGCATTTCCAGGTTGGGATTTCATGGCGCTCGATCTGTCGGGCGCCATGCTTGAGGCTTGCCGTCGTCGAGCCGAGGCCGGCGGGTTCTTGGCGCGATGTTCTTTTCACGAAGGAACCGTCGATTCACTGCCGGACGCAGAGGCCTACGACGGGGCGACCTGCTTCCTCGTCTCGCAGTTCATTCTCGATCCGTCGGCGCGGACCGCATTCTTTCGCTCGATCGCGCGGCGGCTGCGGTCCGGTGGCATGCTGGTAAATACCGAACTATCGGCGGCGACGGAGACGAAGCAGTTCGAAGAGTTGCTGAGGCCGTGGGTGCGGATGATGGCGACGACGCCCGAAGTCTCGCCTGCCACGATTGAAAAGATGCGCGAAGCCTATCGCCAGGATGTCGCGATTTTGCCCGCCGCGGCGATCGAGTCGATCATCGAGCTCGGCTGGTTTTCGGCGCCGGTGCAGTTTTATCAAGCCGGCCTCATTCGCGGGTGGTTCTCGCGGAGCCGTTAATTGTCCGCAACAGGCACTTCGTGCAACCGTTCTTAAGAAGCCAGCGGCAATTTGCCTGCGCGAAACTGCAGCAATTCAGCGTCGCTCGCCAAACCCGCGTACTCCAGCCGCATCAGTACTGATAGCAGGTCTGCGGGGCGGACCGTTCGGTTGTCGGCTGGGATCGAGAGGACAATGATCGTGCCCGACGCAGGATGACGAAAGGCAAGCGATTGTTTGACCCTGGCCGGTTGTTCAAAACCCACGCGAAACAAGAACTTTTGGAGTCCGTCAAACGTCAGCTCATCTTGGTTTTCGGCGGTCATCGGGACGCTCCTCGGAACCTGTGAGCTCTTGTACGATTCGAAGTGACATCTCGCGAAAAGCTGCGATGGATTCAATCGTCAACTGGTTGGAAGTTGGAATATGAACCTGAACGGAGTCCTGGTCAGGATCCAAGCAATCGGGATGCAGCCCGACATACTCTTGAATGTGCAACCAGAAGGCGCGGTCGGCTGCCGCGTCGTAGACGACCAGAATGAAGGGGTAAATTTCGAGTTGCCAATAGTGCAAGTCTCCGGTCTTGATCGTCATCGAAATGACAGATCCTTGCTGGATCAAATTCAAAGCATCGGTCGCCTTGAGTTGGAAACGAACCTCTCCGCTCTCGATCGCACCATCCTTCGCAAAGTGGAACATCGCGACATCGACGCCATAGTCGCGCCGGGGACGTCGCAGGATGTGCCCTGTCAGCAGAACGAATCGCTCCAAGTGATTCTCGCTGATATCTTCCAGCACATGCTCGCGCGTCCGCCGTTTACGCTGCGGGCGGTGACTGTCTTCGGAATCGGACATCATCAATGCTCACGGCCAAAATAGCATAACGACTGATTGCAACCTAGATGAACCGAAGGGCCGATGCTAGCAGTTCAGGCATCGATTTGCGGCTTTGCGGGCCGAAGTGTTGTAGGAGGTTGCTCGATAGGATCGAGTATAGAGGGACGCCCAACAATTCAGGCATCGTTGGACAAACTAGGTGAAACGGAACGGCGAGCAAGGAAGAAATCGATGACTATTGAAAACCAAAGTGATCTCGACGGCATCTTGCGGGCTGGGCGGATCGTGGCCAAGGTTCGCGATGCGATGCTGGCAGCCGTCGAGCCCGGCATGACGACGGTCGAGCTGGATGAAATCGGCGGCAAGTTGCTGGAGCATTTTGGCGCTAGGTCGGCGCCGAGAATTGCTTATGGTTTCCCCGGCCACACCTGCATCAGCGTGAACGAGGAAGCCGCGCACGGCGTTCCCGGGGCGCGAGTGATCGAGGCTGGCGACATTGTGAATGTCGATGTCTCGGCCGAGTTTGCTGGCTACTTCGCCGATACGGGCGGCACGGTGGTGGTGCCGCCGGCTGCGAAGTCGAACTCGCTGCTGTGCCACGCGACGAAGTTGGCACTCGATGCCGCGCTGGCCGATGCTCGCGCGGGAGCTGCCATCAATCAGCTGGGCAGGGTCATCGAACGAGTTGCCAGGTCGCACGGCTTCAAAGTGCTCAGGAACCTCGCCGGCCACGGCATCGGCCGGAAGTTGCACGAAGAGCCGGAAGGGATCGTCAGCTATTGCAACCACAGCGATCGTCGGCGGCTGCGGCTGGGTCAAGTCATTGCCGTCGAGCCGTTTCTTTCCACACACTGCACACAAGTCAACGAAGCCGCTGACGGCTGGACGCTGATTGGTCATCCGCACAACCGCACCGCACAGTTTGAGCACACGGTGATCATCACGCACGGCGAGCCGATTATTGCGACGCGTTCGGAAGCGGTCGGTTGACGTTCAAATGCAACGGCCGGATATTCGAGGTTGAGAACGAAATGCCTCGCCAGATCGGCGAGGCCGTTTTCTCTTATCCGGAAAGCTCACATGAACGCGACTTACTTTCGCACGTCGGCTTGGCTGTTGATTTCGCTGCTCGCGGTGAACGTGGCCTCGGCAGGATCTGGCTACGTGATCAGCAGCGGCGAGGGTGAAGACGAAGTCACGTATAAAGTGAACTTCGGCGGCGGTCGGCGGTTCGAGCAATACACGGCCTTCGATCCGGCCAGCAAGAAGTTCGTCTATCTCAAATTCAATCGCGGCGAAGCAGGCCCCGCGCCGGCGAGTTCGATCTTCAATCCTGCGACCGGTGAGATGACGCCGCTCTATAAATTTCCGGATGTCGAACAGCCGTTGCCGATCATCAAGAACATTGAAGAACTGAAAGCCGTGCCGTTTGCCAAGAAGCCGGGGATCAAGACGAAGCTGGTGGTGGCTTACGATTAACTCCGTCGCGTCGCGTTCGCTTGAGTCGCGATATGCTGATAGATCTGCTCCAGAGGGAACCGCGGCGAGTTGTTCTCGATCTTGTAGTGCCAACCGGAAAGATCTTGGCAGCCGGTGGCGTCAGGATGATAGGTCTCCGGATCGGCGAGATTGGCTAGTTCGATGCCGATGAAGCGTGCGCCGATTTCGTCCGTGGCAATCTCCATGCGGGCGATGTTGCGATAAGGAATCTGCGTGATCACCTTCCGACGGTTGACGACGTATTGCAGCCGGTCCTGACCGAGCACCAGAGCGCCGCGATTGAAGAGGAGCAGCACGCCGGCGGGAATCAGCAGCAGTCCACACACGCCGAGGAACAGGCCAAACCAACCTGCGTAGTCGGTGAAGGTATATTCGCCGGCTGGACCGCCGAACGTAAAGCTCCGCCAAGTGAGCAACGCAATGCCGCCGCCAAAGATTAAGGCGACAAAGCCCATGCCGATGATCCCAACGGCCATCGAGAGCGGGACGCGCAGCTCCTCGCCTGCGATCGGTGCTGGACGGGCAATCGATGGTGAATTCATGGCAACCTGCTACTTGGGAACTCGCCGCAGCGTGTAGTGCGCTTCGGCGGGAAAGAATGTCTCTTCGGCAGGTGCCAGTGATTTTATCCGGAGTTCGTAGACGTGCCCCGTTCTTAGTTGATCGAGCGCTAAGATCACTCGTTTGCGATCCGGGCTGAGCGAGACTTTCGCAATTTTTTCCGTTCGTCGATCGATGTCGTTGCCGCCGTACGCGGGTGTCGATTCCCGGCGGTAGCTGCTGAGGGAATAGCTCTCGAGTTGCTCGGCCAACTCCTTCTCAACCGGCACGAAGAACTCAAGTTCAAAGCCGCCGACGATCGCCCGCATCTCGGCCAGGCCGGAACCGAGTTTAGCCGGATCGACCTTGATGCGGATCACTTCGCCGATGTTGTTTCCCGCGCCCCAGCCGCTGTCGCGAATGCTGCCGACGAAGAGTTCACCGGCGGGGCTCACTTCGCAGCAGATCGGCCCTAGCGGCGCTTCTTCGGCGGGCGTGGGAACGGTCAGCGGATAAGCGCAGCCTTGATATTCGCCGTCGACTTTTTGCAGACTCATGCGAATGAGTCGCCGCGTGTCGTACTCGCAGCCGACGAGATGTCCTTCGAGCGGGCCAAAGATGCTGACACTGCCGCGCACTGCTGTCAGCTGCTTGTCATTCAGAGTCCGCGGCGTGTTCAAAAAGCAGATGCCATTCACACTCCGCGTCCAAGGATGCGGAATATCGATCGCCGGCGGTGTGAGTTCCTGCGGCTTCTCCTCGCCCTTGTTCACAAAGCCGTAGTGCTTCCCCGGCTGCACATGATTCAGCTCATTGAACGGGTTGTAGTTGCCTTGATTATCCGTGACGAACAATTCATCCTCGGCATTCAGTGCCATTCCCATCGGAAACCGATGGCCGTGGGTGAGGACTTCAAAATTGTACATCCTGTGATGGTGCTGCTCGTCGATCGCCCGAGTTAGTTTCAGAACCGAGCCACGCAGCCGTTTCGCCGCGTCCGCACGATTGTCCTGAAAACAGGGCAAGGCGATGTAGTAGTTGCCTCTGCTGTCACTCGGCAAACCAACGGCCCAGTCGTGGTAGTCGCTGGTGTATCCCCAACCAGAGGCGATCAGGCTCGTTTCGTGGCTGCCATCCCGATTGCGAACGATTTTTAACAGACCATATTTCGCAACGACATCGACATAATTAGGCCCTGCCTGAATGCCGTAGGGGGCGGCCAAGCCATCGGCGAGAAGCTCTCCTTGCAGCTGCGCCGTCGCTTGTGCGTTGGTTGAAAAAGCGAGAACTTGACCTTTGAGCGAGGCGACCACGAGTTCACCGTTCGGCCGCCATGCAAGTGCGGTTGGCATGATGTCGGTGGAGAGCGTCAATCGCTCGCCGGTCATGCCGGGCGCGATGGTGACTGGCGGTTGCGTGAAAGGAACGGCCGGTGAACGTGGCACGTGATATTCGTCGGCAGGGAGCTGCGAACGGTAGCTCGCGTTCCAAGAAACCTTGCTTTGAGCCAGCCCTTTGAACTCGATAGTCGCTGTGTCCGATTTGAGCCAGCCAAACTCCGTCGGGCCGTCGACCGAGACTTGGATCGAGCCCGAATTGGCCAATTTCAAACTCAATCCGCGCGGGCTCGTCTCCATTTCGCTCGGCTCGATGCCATGTTTCTTGGCATCGAGCAGTCGCCAATGAATTTTGGCGTTCTCTGGAACGCCGGATAGTTCGAAGTGGCGAACCAAGCCATTCCCGTTGAAATCCGGCTTCAAGTCCTGTCGCACTCGCAGCGAAACAGTCCACGGCGGCTGGGCATCTTCCTTGCTGCGACGAAAACGGAGAGTGTACTTAATGCTGGCCTGATCGCTGCTCAATCGAAATTGCTCGGGCTCTGCGAGCCATTGTCCGTCAGCGACTGCGAAGTATAGTCGGCCGTCGATTTCCACGGCCAACTCCGATTCCTGGATTCCCGTCGTCAGTAGCGCACTTCCCGCCGGCTCCCAGTACCAATTCTTTCCTTTCGTTCGTTGCCGCGCGAGATCCCCTTGGCTCCAAGCGAGCAACCGGTGCGTGGCGAAATCGAAAAGAACGTTCTGCCGATTCGGCAAACCGATAAGCGCGGCGCGCTCCAGCATCTGGCCTTCGTATTCGATCAGATCGGTAACGACGAGCGGCTGTTGCTGCGAGTTGTCTTCGCTGGAATAAAAACGGAGCGTGCGAACCGGCGCGGGCAACGGCGGTTCGAAGCCGGGAGTGCTGAGGACTTGCCAGACGGCGGCGAGTTGGTCGTGAAGATTGTCCTGCAGCACGCCGCGAACGGGCGTTTGTACCGAGGGCATTTCCATCCGCGGGACGATCCGCGCAGGATTGCGAACCCAGCGATCGAACCACGTTTTGCGGAGCCGATTCTGCGGCATCGAGAGGGTCGGGCCACGAGCGTTTGGCGGCGCTTTCACCGGCTGCACGCTGCCGACTTGATGGCAAGCAGTGCAGCTAAAGCCGTCGGTGCCGACCAGTCGTTTGCCGGCGAGCGCTCGCGCGGCGAGCTGCGCTGGCTGCGGCTCCGGATGTTTGGTTCGCTCGTAATCGGGAATGCGATCGCTGCCGATGAAGTGCGCGCTGACTTGCTCGATTTGTGCTTTCGACAAGCGAAACTTCGGCATCTGCACTTGCAGATAAGGCCGATGCGCTGGACCTGCGCGCGTGATGGCTCCAGCCAGCGCCGCATCGGTCAGCTTGTCGCCGACGCTGTTGAGCGACGGCGGCGTGAGAGCGGGAATCTGTGGCGCGAGTTCCGGATCGGACTCGGCGAGGCGCACGAGCTTATCGCCGAACTTTTTCGGCAGCACGCCGGCGAGTTGCGGTTCGCGGGAGTGGCAAGCGAGGCAGTTATTTTCGATGACGAGTTGCGCGCCGTCGGGTTTGTTAAGGGAGGTCTTGTCGGGCGCGACTCGCTGCGAGAAATAGTCCTTCAGCGCATCGCTGACCGGCGCAGCATGCGTGAACAACGGCTGGCCGCTAGGATCTTTTGCCGTCTCACGGACACACGACTTCTCCCAATTCGATGTTGCCGTTAAATCAGCAAGCGACTTGGCTGCTGGCAGCTTCGCAATTTGTTCTTGTTCGGGCAAACGATGACATTCGTCGCAGCGATACTTGCGCGCGATCTCCCGCGCACGCGAATTTCTTTCCTTTGCCTCATCTCGCGACTCGCGCCGTTCGGCTCCCTTTCCCTGACTACTCAAATAAGTCGACAAAGCTTCGCGTTCGTCGGCGGTGAGATCGAACACAGGCATGCGATGATCGCGATTTAGCGTCTCCGGCTTTTGTAGCCATTGCGCGAAGAACTCTGGAGGGCGTTTCGCGGCGATGTTGGTCAGATCGCCGCCGCCATAGAGGCCACTCTCGCCGAACTCGCCACTTTCATGACAGGCGAGGCAGCCTTTGGTTCGCAGCAGATTCTCGCCGGCCGCATGCAGCTCGGCCGTGGTGCGCGGCTTCTTCTTGGGATCGGCTTTGGGTGGTTTTTCGGCGACAGGTTTCGGTTTTTTGCCATCTCCCGCGAGCAGCCAGTCGGCGAGCAGCTCGACTTCATCCGCGGCGATGTTGAGAAACGGCATCCGCCGCTGCGACTTGCGGATGTTGCTGAACTGATCGTGGGTGCCATCGTCGCGAAGCCAATTCACCAGCCAATCGCGCTGCAGATTGCCGGCCAGTTGATCGAGGGCCGGCGCCGGCATGGGCTCGCGGTTTTGCTCGCCGGAAGAATGACATGCTTCGCAGCGCAGAGCTCGCGCGAGAACCTGGCCACGTTCGAATGAGTCCGACACCACCATCTCGCGCGCATGCTGAAGAGCTCGCGCCGGCACCGGTTCCCGCTCAAAGCGATCGCTGGACCAGAACAAGCCGATCTGCGCCGGCCAGGCGGTGGCGATGAATTGAATTTCGATCGGCAGTGGACCGAACGTGAGCTGACGAGTCGTGGAACTGGCCCAGCCGGAAAGCTTTTGATCGGCGATCCACTCCTTGCCATCGAGCAGCACGCGGGCCTGGCCATTGCCGTGCAAGTGCAGCTGATACTGGCCATCGTCGGGCACATCGAGCACGCCGCGGTAGGTGACGGTAAAGAGTTCGCCAGGCCGGAGTCGTTCATCAGGCCGTGCATTCCAATGGGCCGCCACGACGGCTTCGAGTCGCTGCACCGGCGATGACTTGGCTTGTTGAAATTGCGCGATCAGCCCCGGCAGAAAGGGTTCCTCTTCGTCCTCTTGCGCCGCAGCGATAACGCCGAGTGAAAACGCGCAGACAATCGCGCCGAAATACCGCCAGCTGGCCATGAAGCAATCTCCGTGAAGAAGTCACGTCGATTGTCGCTGGTGAGACAACGGATTGCTACGGAGGAACCCAGCCGCCTTCGGCTGGGCACATTTGGGACGCGAGTCCTACCGCGCGCCAGCTTTCTGGAACCGTGGTTTGGGCCGGTCGGCAGATGGTTTCGGCGGTGACTTGAGCAATCGCAAGTAACCCGCACCGAGCAGATCTTGCAGTCGCGCTTCGAGTTCTTTCGTAATGCTCAAGCGATTCTTCACTCGCAGATCGACAAGCGTGCGATCCTCGGTAATGACCTGCATCTTCAGGACGCCAGGCTTCTCGCCAGTGGGTGGATAGCCGCGGATGATTTCGTAGGCCTTCTTCACCGTTTCCGGGCCGTGCTGCCGTTCGTCAAAACGGATCTCAATGCCGCTGGTGCTCCGCTCGTCGATGTCGGTGAGCGTGGTGAGCTCGTCGATGTTCAGATTCGCTTCTTCGCCGCCACGACGATCGACGCGGCCGCGAGCCATGAGAATGGCATCGGGAGCGACGAGTTGGCCGTACTCGGCAAAGGTGCTCGGCCACATCGTGCAACGAATCACGCCACCCTCGACGTCTTCCAAGTCGAACATCACCCAGCGCGACGGCATGCCCGGCTTGGGATCTTTCGAATTGCCATACTTCAGCGCCGCGAGCATGCCGCCGAGAATCACTTCCTGCTTTTCCGGCAGCGTCTTCGCCGATGTCACCGTATGCGAACGATACATGGCGAGTTTGTTTCGAAATTCATCGAGCGGATGACTCGACAGATAAAAGCCGAGGACTTCCTTCTCAGCCTGCGCCATTTCTTTCGGCACGAGCTCGGCGATATCCGGCATCGTGACGGCGGGCTTGGCTTCTTCGTCGCCACCGAACGCGCCGAACAAAGATTTCTGGCCGCTCTTGCGATCCGACGCCACGCTCTGACCGGCCTGAATGGCTCGTTCGATAATCGCGCCGAGTTGCGACCGCTTCGCTTTGAAACAATCGAACGCGCCGGCTTTGATCAGCGTTTCGATCACACCCTTGCTCGCGCCGCTCGAATCCACCCGTTCGCAGAAATCAAACAAGTCCTTGAACGGCCCACCCTTCTTCCGCGCGGTTGCAATCGCTTCGCCCGCGTTGCCGCCGCAACCCTTGATCGCAGAGAGGCCGAAATAAATCTTGCCGTCGCCGACCGTGAACTCCACATCGCTGCTATTCACATCCGGCGGCACGACCTCGATATTCATCCGCTTGCAATCTTCCAGATGCTCGACGAGCGCATCCTTCGTTTTGAAATTGCGGCCCTCGATATCACCACAAAGGAGCGCGGCCATGAACTCAACCGGATAGTGAGCCTTCAAGTACGCAGTCATATATGCAATGAGGGCGTAGGCGGTTGAGTGGCTTTTGTTGAAGCCGTAGCCCGCGAACTTGATGATCATGTTCCAGAAATCTTCGGCTTCGTTCTTGGCAAGACCTTTCTCGCCGCAGCCTTTCAGGAACTGATCTTTGTTTTTCGCGATCAGCTCTTCTTTCTTCTTGCTGATCGCTTTGATGCAGGTGTACGAACTGGCGAGCTCGATGCCGCCGAGCTCGTTCAGAATCCGCATCACTTGTTCTTGATACACCATCACGCCGTGCGTTTCGCCGAGAACCTTTTCGCACACGGGATGAATGTAATTCGCTTGCTGCCGGCCGTTCTTCACTTCGACGTAGTCGCGCACCATACCGCCTTCGAGCGGACCAGGGCGATAGAGCGCGTTCGTCGCGATGATGTCACGGAAATGGTCGGGCTTCATCTTCTGCAGCAGGTCGCGAATGCCGCCCGATTCGAGCTGGAAGATGCCTTTCGTTTCGCCGCGCTGCAGCAGAGCGAATGTCGCCTTGTCGTCGAGCGGAAACTTATACGGGTTGATCGTGATGCCCGTCGTCTGCCGGATGATTTCCTCGGCTTTGCTGAGGATGGTCAAGTTGCGGAGGCCGAGAAAGTCCATCTTCAACAGGCCAGCTGCTTCGACGTCACCCATCGACCACTGCGTGATGATGTCGTTCTTGCCGCTGACTTTGCCCAGCGGCACGTACTCAGTGAGCGGCTTGTCGGCGATCACCACCGCCGCGGCGTGCGTGCCGATGTTGCGGGCCAGGCCTTCGATCTTTTGCGCGAGCTTCAGCACCTCGGCAACTTCCGGATCGCTGTTGCTGAGCTGCTTTAGTTCGTCCGATTGCTCGAGCGCTTCTTCGAGCGAGATGTGCAGCACGTCCGGCACGAGCGACGTGATTTTGTTGACGCGATCCATCGGCAAACCGAGCACGCGGCCGACGTCTTTGATCGCCGCACGAGCTTGCAACGTGCCGAAGGTGCCGATCTGGGCAACGTTGGCTTCGCCGTACTTTTCCTTCACATAATTGATGATCAGGCCGCGACGTTCTTTGCAGAAGTCGATGTCGATATCGGGCGCTTCTTTACGATTCAGATCGAGAAACCGCTCGAACAGCAAGTCGTATTTGATCGGACAAACGTGGCTCAAATACAGCGCAAAACAAACGAGCGCGCCGACACCGCTACCTCTCGCCGTGGCGGGAATGCCCTTGTCGCGGGCTTCGCGAACGAAGTCCCAAACGATGAGAAAGTAATTCGGAAAGCCCAGCTTGTTGATGACGTCGAGCTCGCGATCGAGACGCGCGATGACCACATCGGCGAGTACATCATCCTTGAGCATTTCGGGATCGTCGCTGTAACGATCCTTCAGACCTGTGATGCACAGCTCGCGCAAATACTCCGCCGTCGAGCGCCCTTCCGGCAACGCATAGACCGGGAAGTGCCGCTTGCCGAGCTCGAGATCGATGCACACGCTGTTGGCGATTTCCTGGCTGCGCGCCACGGCATCTTCGAGCCCCGGAAAGTGCGCATACATTTCTTCCGGCGAACGGAGATAGAACGAGTCGTTCTCCATCTTCATCCGGTTGCTGTCGGTGCGGAACTTGCCGGTGTTCACACACAACATCACGTCTTGGGCTTCGGCATCGTCGCGGTCGACGTAGTGCGCATCGCTCGTCGCGACGAGCGGCAGGCCCATCCGCTTGGCGATTTCGACGGCCCCTTCCAACTGCAGCCGTTGAATATCGACGCCGTTGTTCATGATCTCGACGAAGTAGCGATCGCCGAAGAGCTTGTGAAACCAGGCCGCGGTTTCCATTGCCTTTTTGAAGGCTTCCTCGCCGTCGCCGCCGCGGAGAATCGCCGTGCTGAACTCGCTCGACACACAACCGCTAAGGCAGATGATTCCCTCGCTGTGGGCCTCGAGAATTTCCTTGTCGATGCGCGGCTTGTAATAAAAACCCTCGAGCATCGCGTGCGACGCCAGCTTGATCAGGTTCTTAAAGCCGACGCGATTCTGGGCGAGCAGCGTGAGGTGATAACTGGCTTCCTTGCTGTTCGCGGCGTCCTTCTTTTCAAAGCGGCTGCCGGGGGCGATGTAGGCCTCGTAACCGAGAATCGGATTGATCCCCTTGGCCTTGGCTTTGTTATAGAACTCGAGGGCCCCGTGCAGATTGCCGTGGTCGGTCAGGGCCAGGGCGTTCATGCCGTGGTCCTTGGCCCGCTGCACCAATTTGCCGATCGGCGAGGCGCCATCGAGCAAGCTGTAATGCGAATGGCAATGCAGGTGGACGAACGAGCGCGACATGCGGGCATCCTTGCAAAAGTAAGGGAGAAGACAGATCGGCCAATCGGGTCGAATCAGTCGCTGCTAGCAGCCTGTCATTTTAGGGCATCGGCAGAAACCAGCGAGGGCAAATGGAGCTCGATTTCTCACAACAGTTGTTTCAGTTCTGCGAAATCCACAAACCATTCTGAGTAAATCACTTAGCGAAAACGACCGCCAAATCCCCACAACACTTTCATCCCTCAAGGGAGGGTGATTACAACAGTTCCAAAACAGCACCACAACCTTTTCTCACCACTTGATTATCCTTTCAACAACAACTTGCAAACGATCGATCATTCTCGTCGAAAATAGATCAACGCAAGCGCATCAGCCGATGGCCCCAAAGTGCATCCGCTGGTAACGCTCATCGGCAATGAGTACTGTTCAATTGTACAAAATCTGCGGTGGCATGTCAAGAAGTTTGGCGCGTCAGTAACGCAGACTGAAACAAGCGAGCCCAGCACAATTGCCGTCTCACCACTTCCCTGCCTGGGCTCCACCGGCGACATGCAAAGTCTCGCCGGTCACGAACTTTGCCCCCTCCAGATACAGCACCGCATCGACCACTTCTTGCACCGAACCCATCCGGTTCAGCGGTTGCAGGCTGGCGAGAAAGTCGTGCGTTTCGGGAGCGTGCATGGGGGTTTCGATGATGCCCGGCGCGACGGCGTTCACGCGGATCTTCTGGTCGGCATATTCAATGGCCAGGCCGCGAGTCACCGCGTCGAGACCACCCTTGGTAATCGAAGCCATCGCGGCAGAGACACCTTTCATCGGTTGCCGCACGAGCGACGTCGTGAGATTCACGATATGTCCGCCGCCACCCTGTTTCAACATCTGGCCGATCGCTTGCTGTGTCACATAAAAGAAGCCGCCCAGATTGAGCGAGATGACGCGATTGAAATCCTCGACCGTGTATTCGGTAAAAGGCTTGGCGAGAAACATGCCGGCGTTGTTGACCAGCGTGTCGACACGGCCAAACTTTTCGACAGCGGCGGCGATTACTTGCTCGGCAACCGTGGGGCTCGAGATATCCCCAGCCACGGTCAGCACATTGGGATTGCTATCGGCTTTGATCGAGCGCGAATTGGCAACCACTCGATAGCCCTGGGCGAGAAAACCCTGCACGAGCCCCGCGCCGATTCCTTGCGAGGCGCCCGTGATCACGACGACTGGTGCTTGAGTGTTCATGACTTCTCTCCTCGTTCCCGTTGATTGTGGCAGATTGTATCTGCCGGGATATACCGAGGAGTCGCCAGAATCTTGCAGCAACGTATGACGTAGGCCGGAACAAGCTGTACCCAGCGCAGTTCCGGCATGACTTGTAGAGGGACGTCGATCTCAGCCTCCTGCCGGAACAGCGCGGAGTACCGCTTGTTCCGGCCTACAGCTACAGCTACAGCGCGCAAAAAAATCGCGTGCAGATGATGCACGCGATTGATTTGTAAACAGATTCAGCGATCGCAGGAGCAATTCGCTACTAGCTCTTCATCGGGAACGTCGGCTTGGGCTCATACGCCTGGCAGCCGAAGTCGCGGCCGATGGAGAGGAACTTCTGGCGGTCGTCTTCTTCCAGGTGCGGGCCTTCGATGCGGAAGAACTGCCAGCTCCAGCTGACTTCGAATTTGCCGGCATGGCCGCGGCCGAACAACACGCCGGGCTTCTCGTCGATGCCCGTGAACTCGGCTTTGATCCGGTCGATCACGTCCTTGATGGGCAGGTCGACCAGCCCTTCGACGTCTTCACCGAAGCTCAACTCTTGTGAGATCGTTTCTGCCGGCTGCTTTACGCCCGGATCTTGCCGCCAGAACATTAACACCTTCTGCATGACCCACCGTTCCTATTGCCCGTTGCTGTATTTAGGACGACCGTTCCATGAGCGCCCGCTGTAATAACCGCCTGGCGCGATTCTATACTAAGGGGCCGTTGGGGGGGAAGTCTTTTTGAGTCGTCACACGGAGGAGACAATCGTGGCAGAGCCAATCATCAGTGTTTCGGGTTTGCGGGGAGTGATTGGCGAAAGTCTGACGCCCGACCTGGCCGTCCGTTATGTGGCTGCTTTCGCGGCGACGCTGCCGCCCGGACCGGTGATTGTCAGCCGCGACGGCCGCACCACCGGCAGCATGCTGGCAGCGGCTGTTCAGTCGGCCCTCGCCGCCAGCGGCAAAGACGTGTGGGATGCCGGCGTCGCATCGACTCCGACTTTAGGTGTGTTAGTCCGGCATTATGGCGCGGTCGGCGGCGTGCAGATTTCCGCCAGCCACAATCCGCTCCCCTATAACGGCCTTAAGCTCTTCAACCATGAAGGCCGAGTAATCCCCGCCGTTGCGGGCAAAAAGGTGCTCGATGGCTATCGCGCGGCCAGCTTTGCCTGGGCCCCGCACGACAAGATCGGCACGATCCGGCCGCTATCGGACACCACCGGCCCGCACCTGAAACTGCTGCTGGAGACCGTCGACGTCGCTGCCATCAAAGCCCGCGGCTGCAAGGTGCTGCTCGATAGCAACGCCGGCGCGGGGAGCCTGCTGGGAAAAACTTTGCTGCAAAATCTCGGTTGCCAGGTGACAATTCTTGGCGGCGATCCGACCGGCCGATTCATTCACCCGCCGGAACCAACGGCGGAGAATCTGAAATCGGTGCAAGAAAAAGTCGTCGCCGCCGGCGCCGATATCGGCTTTTGTCAGGATCCCGATGCCGATCGCCTGGCCGTGATCGATGAGCAAGGCCGCTACATCGGCGAGGAGTACACGGTCGCTCTCTGCCTCGATCATGTGCTGCGTCAAAAGACCGGCCCGGTCGTGACCAACTGCTCGACGAGTCGCATGTCGCAAGACCTTGCCGAAAAATACCAAGCGCCGTTCAGCCGATCGGCAGTCGGCGAAGCCAACGTCGTTGACGAAATGAAACGAGTCGGCGCTGTCTTCGGCGGTGAGGGCAATGGCGGCCCGATCGATCCGCGCATCGTCTACGTCCGCGACAGCTTCGTCGGCATGGCGCAGATCCTGGCCGCGATCACCAGTCGCGGCAAAAAGATCAGCGAGCTCGTCGCCGAGTTACCGCGCTATCACATTCACAAAACCACGACGCCCCTCGCCGCGGAAAAACTTCCCGCCGCGTACGCTGCGCTGCAAAAGCATTTTGCCGAAGCGACCGCAGATCGCCTCGACGGCTTGCGACTCGACTGGCCCGACCGCTGGCTGATCATCCGCGGCAGCAATACTGAACCGATCGTGCGCATCATCGCCGAAGCGCCGACAGCCGACGCGGCAGCGAAGCTGTGCACCGATGCAAACGCGATTCTGCAAAAGGTTTAATAGCGGTAGGCCGGAACAAGCTGTACTCAGCGCAGTTCCGGCATTTGAGCAGTTGGACGTCGATCGCAGCTTCCTGCCGGAACTGCGCGGAGTGCCGCTTGTTCCGGCCTACATTCACTGGAGAACATCATGCTTCGCTCCCTCTGCTGCCTGTTCATCGCGTTATTCACCACAACCATCTTCGCTGCCGACGAGCAGTTCAAACTCGGCCCTGATTCCGAGCGTCAAGCCGATGTGCCGGTTGGCAAGCTGCAGCGCTACGAGCACGAGAGCAAAGTCTTCGAAGGTACGAAGCGTTACTACTGGGTTTACGTTCCCGCGCAGTACAAACCCGAACAAGCCGCGGCCGTGATGGTTTTTCAAGACGGCAATGCCTACGCCGATGTGAAGGGCGAGTTCCGCACGCCGATTGTGTTCGATAATCTCATCGCGAAAGGGAAGATGCCGGTGACGATCGGCATCTACATCAATCCCGGTCATAAGGGCGAGCTGAAATCCGAGAGCCCGTGGCAGGCGAACAATCGTAGCTTTGAATACGACACGCTCAGCGATCAGTATTCGCGATTCTTGCTCGACGAAATCCTCCCCACCGTCGGCAAGGATTACAAACTGACCGACGATCCGAACCAGCGAGCGATCTGCGGCATCTCGTCGGGCGGCATTTGCGCGTTCACGGTCGCTTGGGAACGGCCCGACGCGTTTCGCAAAGTGCTAAGCCACGTCGGCAGCTTCACGAACATCCGCGGCGGCCATGTCTATCACGCATTGATCCGGAAGACGCCGAACAAACCGCTACGCATCTTCCTGCAAGATGGCTCGAACGACGTGAACAACGAACACGGCAACTGGTGGCTGGCAAACCTTGAGATGGAATCGGCGCTGAAGTACAAAAAGTACGACCACAAATTCGTCGGCGGCGACGGCGGCCACAACGGCAAACACGGCGGCGCGATTCTGCCGGAATCGCTGGAGTGGCTGTGGCGGGTGGAGTGATTCGGCGATGGGGAGATGGGGCCCGTGGCATTTACCGGCGGGAGTCATATTACGTTGACGTAATTTCGCGAAAACCGTCAACCGTCACGGGCGGATAGTCTAACGCTGTTAAGTGCGCCGTTTCCGCGTGCGGCGCTGATTTTGCTACGCTGAAGCGTCGATTTCTGAGCAGATGGGATGAGGCACGCGCTAGGCCCACTTAACGAAGGCCAATAACCGCCCACCGCTGCGCATCTTATTGATTGACCCAACTAACCGCCCTTCGAGGTTCCCATGAAGCGCCTGTTGCCACTCTTGTTCGTCTTGGCTGGCGGCTTGCGGCTCGCGAACGGGGCCGAGAACATCACGCCGGCGGCACTCGACTTTTTTGAGAAGAAGATCCGCCCGGTTCTGATCGCCAATTGCTACCAATGCCATTCGGCGAGCGCCAAGGAAGTGAAAGGGAACCTGCGGCTCGATACCCGCGCCGGCATCCGCAAGGGTGGCGACATGGGCCCGTCGATCGTCATCGGCAAGCCCGACCAGAGCCCGCTCATCCAAGCCCTGAAACACCAGGACGGCTTGGAGATGCCGCCGAAGCAAAAGCTGTCGGACGAGATCGTCGGCGACTTTGTGAAGTGGGTCACGTTTGGCGCCCCCGATCCGCGCGAGAGCAATACCTCCACGGTCGGTAAGAAAATCAGCCTAGTCGATGCCCGCAAATTCTGGTCGCTGCAGCCGGTGAAGAACTCGCCGCCGCCGGCCACTACGAACACCACGTGGGCTCGCGCCGATCTTGATCGCTATGTCCTCGCCGGTTTGGAAAAACATAAGCTCACACCGGTCGCCGATGCTGACAAGCCAACGCTCATTCGCCGGTTGTATTTCGATCTCATCGGTCTGCCGCCGACGCCTGAGCAGATCGATGCCTTCGTCCTCGATCCTGCGCCGAAGGCTACCGAAAAGCTCGTCGATCAGCTCCTCGCCTCGCCGCAATTTGGCGAACGCTGGGGCCGCCACTGGCTCGACGTCGCCCGCTTTGGCGAATCGAGCGGCAAAGAGCGAAACATTCCGTACAACTATGCCTGGCGGTATCGCGACTATGTCTACGACGCCTTCGCCAAGGACAAACCCTACGATCAATTCATTCGCGAGCAGATCGCCGGCGACTTGCTGCCATCGCGCGGCGCTGCCGAGAAAAACGAACACATCACGGCCACCGGCTTTCTCGCCCTCAGCCCACGGAGCTTGAACGAAAAGAACTCCGAGCAGTTCGCGATGGACGTCGCTGACGAACAGATCGACGTCGTGACCCGCGCGGTCATGGGCATCTCGGTCGCCTGTGCTCGGTGCCACGATCACAAGTTCGATCCGATTCAACAGCAAGACTATTACGCCCTCGCCGGCATCTTTCGCAGCACCGATGTTTTCTCGGGTGTGAAACGCGGCAACAACAAAACCGGCTACGAAGGGGAATACGTATCGCTCGTCGATACTTCGAAATCAGCCGGCTCTGAGCAAGACCGCCGTGAGCTCGCGCGGATCGAACGTGAAATCAATCAAGCGAAACTCGACCTCGTCCACGCCAAACGCTCAGCTGATCTGAGCCCCGCGCCGATCTTGGGGAATCCGAAAAACCCCAACAAGCCAGCCAAAGAAAACGCCAAGCGGAAGAAGGCCGAAAACGCCAATCCATTCCGTCAGGAAGAACGCCGCCTGGCCCAGCTGATGGATGAGCGCGATGCGCTCGAAAAGAAGATGGCCCCGCCCGGCGAATCGGCGATGGGCGTGCGCGAATCTGCGAAGCTGATGGATTGCAAAATCAACATCCGCGGTGAGGTGAACGACCTCGGCGATGAAGTCGATCGCGGCTTTGTCCGTGTGCTGCAGTTCCCTGGCTCGCCGCAAGTCGACAAATCCCAGAGCGGCCGTTTGCAAATGGCCAACTGGTTGACGCACAAAAGCAATCCGCTCACTGCCCGCGTGATGGTCAATCGCGTGTGGTTTCACCTCTTCGGCCGCGGTCTGGTCGATACTGTCGATAACTTCGGCGCGATGGGCGACATGCCGACGCATCCCGAATTGCTCGATCATCTGGCCCTGCGGTTCATTGACCAGAAATGGTCGACCAAGCAGCTAATCCGCGAGATCGTTCTCAGCCGCACGTATCAAATGTCGAGCGCTCACAACGACGCCAACTACAGCAGCGATCCCGATAACAAATACGTCTGGCGCATGAGCCGCCGTCGTCTCGAAGCCGAAGCCATTCGCGACACTGTGCTCGCCACCTCCGGGCAACTCAACCTCGAGCGCCCCGTCGGTTCACCCGTGATGAAACTCGATGGCGAACTCGGCCGCCAGGTGAAAGGGGAATCGCTGCTGAAGGAAAACAAACACCGCAGCTGTTACCTGCCGATGGCCCGCGGCTACGTGCCAGAGTTCCTCAACGTCTTCGACATGGCCGATCCAGAACTCGTCACCGGCCAGCGCGATGTGACGACGGTTGCCATCCAAGCGCTCTACATGATGAATAGCCCGGTCGTGCACGATCAGGCCGAAGCGGCTGCGAAGAAGATCCTCGGCGACGCTCGTCACAAGGATGATGCGCAGCGGATCGACTACGCCTTCCGGCTGTTCCTCGGCCGTCCTGCCACCGCCAGTCAGATCAACGAAGTGCAGCAGTACTTGAAGAAATTCGAAACCGCCAACGGCCGGCAAGCCGCCTGGTCCACGCTCTGCCACACGCTGTATGCGTCGGCGGAGTTTAGGTATGTGTATTGATCGCGTCTTCACTCCCTCTCCTCGTGTACTCACGGGGAGAGGGCCGGGGTGAGGGGCTCGCAGCGGATTAGACTCGATCTGCAGCACAGCCCCTCACCCTAACCCTCTCCCCGGAGTTACCGAGGAGAGGGAACCAGAATAAACAACGCCTCATTCGCCGAGGAAAAGTCATGCATCCCATCTCACGCCGCCAACTCCTGCAAAGCACTTCCTGCGGTTTCGGCCTGCTCGCGCTCGCCGGACTCTGCGCTCAACAGGCAAAAGCCAATCCCGACGCGTCGACGAATCCTCTCGCGCCGCGGCCACCGCATTTCGCACCGAAGGCCAAGCGTGTGATCTTCATGTTCATGCAAGGTGCGCCGTCGCATGTCGATACGTTCGACTACAAGCCGCAACTGATCAAAGACGACGGCAAGAGCCCCGGCCAGGCGAATGGCAAGGGAAATCGCAAGCTCCTCAAGTCGCCCTGGAAGTTTCCGCAGAGCGGCAACAGCGGCTTGCCGATTTCGGAGCTGTTTCCGAACCTCAGCAAGCACGCCGATGATCTGTGCCTGCTAAATAGCTTGCATTGCGACTTGCCAAATCATCCGCAAGCCGCCGTGCAGATGCACACCGGCAATTTTCAATTCGTCCGCCCGTCGCTCGGCTCGTGGGTGCTGTACGGCCTCGGTTCCGAGAATCAGGAACTGCCGGGCTTCATCACGATCAATCCCATCAGTCGCATCGGCGGCGCGCAGAACTACGGCAGTTCGTTCCTGCCCGCCGCTTTTCAGGGCACCAAGATCGGCGGCGAAGGAGTGCAACTCGCCAAGGCCAGCGTGGCCAACATTCGCAACACGCAACTCACCACGCCGCAGCAGCGGCAGCAGCTCGATCTGTTGCAGAAGCTGAATCAAGATCGTCTGCAGGTCGATAAGGTGAATCCGGAACTCGAAGGAATCATCGAATCGTACGAGCTCGCTTTCCGCATGCAGGCCGCCGTGCCGAAGGTGATGGACTTTGCCGATGAGTCGCCGGCGACGCTCGAGTCGTACGGCATTGGCGACAAAGCTACCGATAACTTCGGCCGGCAATGTTTGCTGGCCCGTCGGTTCGCCGAAAGCGGCGTGCGGTTCATTGAGGTCGGCATGGGTGGCTGGGATCAGCATCAGCAACTGCGGACCAAGCTCACGCAGAACTGCACCTCGATCGATCGGCCGATCGCCGCCCTGCTAAACGACCTGAAGCAGCGGAGCATGCTGAAAGACACGCTGGTGATTTGGGGCGGCGAATTCGGCCGGACCCCGCATGCACAGAACGAAGATGGCCGCGATCACAACGCAACCGGCTTTAGCATGTTCATGGCCGGCGGCGGCGTGAAAGGTGGCCTGCGTTACGGCGCCACGGATGAGCACGGCATCAAGGCGGTCGAAGACAAAATGCACATCCACGACCTGCATGCGACCGTGCTGCATCTGCTCGGCCTCGATCATGAACGACTGACCTACCGCTACAGCGGCCGCGACTTCCGCCTGACCGATGTGCATGGCAACATTGCGAAAAAGATTTTGGCCTAACCGTAGGCGAGTCACTCCGTGACTCGCAACACGTGTTTGGCTAGCGGCGGACAGCATCTAATTTGTCAGCTGGCCCCGTTTAGTTTCTATGCGAGGAGCGCCAAAGGCGCTGTTGCGAGTCACAGAGTGACTCGCCTACGGTTAACCCGGAATCTCGGGTTCCACCAGCAGAGCGAGCAACTGCAACGATTCCTGCCAACCGAGGCAGCAAGCCTCCGTAGGAATCACGGCGGGAATTCCTTCCTGCACGATGTTCACTTCCGTGCCAACGCTGACTTTCTTCAGCGTGATGGTCGTTTCCATCTGCCCCGGCAGATTCGGATCATCGAACCGGTCGGTATGGCGGATCTTTTCGTTCGGCACGAGCTCGAGATACTCACCACCAAACGAGTGACTGCCGCCACTGCTGAAATTGGTGAACGACATTTTGTAGGAGCCGCCGACGCGGACATCGATCGAATGGACCTTGCCCGTGAAGCCATGCGGCGGCAACCACTTGGCCATCGCATCACCATCGAGAAACGCGCGATAGACCTTCTCGGGCGAGCAACGCAACACGCGCTGAAAACGAACAGTTCCGGTAGACATGATTTACTCCTGAAGTAGCTCTAAACTTTGAGGCAGCCGCGAAAAGCCCGCGCCGCATAGTACGACTGCGCGCCGTTGTGATAGATGAAAACGTGATCATAACGGCGATCGCCAAAGAGAGCGCCACCCAACTTGCGAATCGCGGCCGGCGTGACGATCCAGCTCGACGTTTTCAGATCGTACTCGCCCAGCGTTTGCAACTCGCGATACTGTTCTTCGGTCAGCAGCTCGATCCCCATCTCCGCCGCGACTTCGAGCACGCTACTGACGGGCTTGTGTTCTTTGCGCGAATCGAGCGCCGCGCGGTCGTAACACAGACTGCGCCGATCGGCGGGAGTTTCCTCCGAGCAGTCAAAGAAAATGTACTCGCCGGTCTTCTTATCGAGTCCCACCACATCAGGCTCGCCGCCGGTCCGCTCCATTTCCTGCAGCGACCACAACTTGTCGGGATTGGCTTCGAGTCGCTCGAGAACCTTCTCCCACTTCAGCCCTTTATGGCGGGCCATGTTCTCCTCAAAGCGTTCCTGCAGAACGCGAAAGAGTTCCACTTGTTGAGCGGCGGCAAGTTTCTTTTTGGTGGCTTTCATGGTGCTTGTGTTGACTTCTTGATTGATAGGCAAAGATTCAGACCTGTCGCATACGTCGGTACTGAGTGATGCCGGCCCGAATCTGTGCACTCAACACCCCTGTGGAACACTGCTTCAGTAATTCGATAATATCGGTTGCTCGTTCAATGCAGAATGCGGCATTCGGCGCGGTGTCCATGTCGACATCATTCAGGTCGTAGTCTGCACTTTTCCTGCTGTCGTGAAGGTTTTCGAGTAACTTGCCGATCGTATAAGCCTCTGGAACATTGCTATTCAGCAGGCATTGCTGCAGAAGTCGATGTTCGTTGCCGCCAACAAACTCAGGCTGCCGCCATTCTGTTTCCATAATTACCCGCGCCGTCAAGAACGCTGCGTAGTATGCCCGCGAAACACTGGTTCGCATCGTCGCCGGATCAGGCAGCTTGGTCGCAGTCGCAGGTGGTGTTACTGATTCGCGATGCAGCTTTGTAGCGAGCACAAGGAAGTCATTTGGCTTCATGCTAGTGGCCGCAGCGAGAGGCGAAATGACTCCCAGTTTCTTGCGACTTGCCGGACCTGCTCGATCCACTGCCGCTCCAATGCCATCAGTTCCTTACTGGTGCCTGGAGCCCGTACTACAAACACGACGTATTTCTCTTCCGCAAATTCGGGGTCAAATGATTCCTTGACGTGGACTTCACCGAAAAGTTCAGTGGTAATGCGGATTACTTCGCCGAACGCCCGAAAGGCGCGGCGTTCAGCGTCGTCGCTGTGTTCGCCAGCTTGCTCGATGACAGATGCAGTGCTCATCGTTTCTTTCCGTGATGTAAGAAATTGCTTATTCCAATTCTAATTCAATTGGCACCAAACCAGGAATGATCGTTGTTCACAGTGCCCGCAAATACTTCACTGCCGCGGCGATCTCTTCCAGCGGATTGCTCGACTCCGTGCGGCGGATAGTGAGGTAGCCGCGGTACTGATGTTCCTCGAGGGCACCCAGGATTTCGGGGAACTCGGCGCTGCCGCGGCCCAGGGGGACTTCGATGCCGCGGCCGGCGGCGACGTCGCGCGTGCCGTCGGTGGCGTGGACGTGCAGCACGTGCGCACCAAGTTTTTGCGCCGCTTCGCGCGGATCAAAACCGTGCGTGATCAAGTTGGCCGGGTTGAAATCGACGCCGAGCGAACCGGGCGGCAAGGAGTCGATGAGCTTCAGCAGATCGGCGCCGCTTTCAGTTCCCGTTTCGGCGGCGAGGAGCGCGCCGACGCGATGGCCTTCGCGGCCGATGTCGGCGAGCGCGGTCCGTAGCGTCGAGAGTCCATTTGCATCTTCCTCGGTCGGAATTCGGCCGATGTGATTGACGACGACGTTCGTGCCGAGTTCGTAGGCGAGCTGCAGGGCCCGTTTGGTGGCGTCGATCCGGCGGTCGAGTTCGTTCACGTCGGCGTAACCGCGGCGGGTGCGAAAGCTGAGGGCCGATACCCGCAAATTCAGATCTTCCAGCATTTTCCGCACCTGCCGCACACCTGTACGGCTTAGGTCGGCTACGGAAACCTCGTTGCGGCCGTCAATTTCGACGGCTTCTGCCCCCAGGCGCGCCGCCGTGTGCAAGGCTTGAGCAAAGGAAAGCTGAGGGCTACCGCCGCGCGCCTTCAGACTAGCCAGTTCAATGGCGACCTTGATTTGCAGCATAGATTTTCGTCGTTAATAAAACCAATGAACCTGATCACTCCGCTCATTCTATCGCTGATTGCCGTGACCGGGGATGACGCGTTGCCCATGCGTGAGCGCGGCGGCGCGCCGATGGACGACCAGTTGCCGCACGCCGTCGAGGTGATGCGCTGCGATTTCAAGCAAGCCACCGATCGCAATTACGACGGCTGGCCCGACGGCTGGACCCGCCGCCGCGGCCGGGAGTTTCCGGCGTTTCTCAAGATCGGCATTCAGCCGGAATTGACGAAACACAACGTCGGGGCCGAACGTTACTTGCAGATGGATCTGAGCGGCGGTAGCGCCGGCGTGGTTACTCCGCTCTATTCGCTCGGCGCTCGCGGCAGCTTTCTGCTCGAGGGGCGCGTGCGCACCAAGGGGCTGAAACATGATCAGGCTTTTCTTACGCTGACGTTTTTTGATGAACAAGGAAAATCGCTCGAGTCGTATGATTCGGCGCGCGTGACCGAAGCCGCCAACTGGCAAACGTTGCGGATCGGGCCGCTGCTGCCGAAAAGCGATGCCGCAACGCATGCCCGCGTGACGCTTTCGATCGCGCCGCACGAAGACAAAGAAGACCTCACCGGCACGGTGCAATGGACCGGCCTGCGGCTGCAGCGCTTGCCGCGGATCGCCTTGCGGGTGAGTGGCGATTTGCCGATCTACGATTCACTCGCTGCCGCCGAAGTAGTGTGCGAAGTTTCCGGCCTCGTCGGCGCTCGGCCCGAGTTGCGGTTCGACCTGCTCGATCAAACCGATAAGGTTCTCGCCACGCAGTTGCTCTCGCTTTCGCTCGACGAAAAGCCGCGGCGCGGCAAAGCGAAAGAACAAGCCGCCGAAGCTGATGAACACGGCGCGGCGCCGCAAGCCGGCATTACCGGCAATGCTCGCTGGAAACCGCCAATTCCGGATTTTGGTTTTTACCGCGTGCGAGTTTCGATGCAGCAGATGGGCCAATCCGCAACTGCGGATGAGAAGGCCGATGCCGAAGCAGCGCCTACTTCGACGGTGCTGCAGCGGATGATTTCGCTCGCGTTTCTCAAGCCGTTGCCCCGGGCGGGTGGCGGAGAATTTGGTTGGTCATTGCCCGGCGGCGAAGATCCGCTGCCCCTCAATCCGCTGGCGACGTTGCTCAGCCAGTCGGGCATCGGCTGGGCGAAGTATCCCGTGTGGTTCAGCGAAAAAGAGCAAGAGCAAGCCGATCGCCTGGCGTGGTTCGCCGAGCGGTTGAGCATTCACGGCATCGAGTTGGTCGGTGTGCTCGATCAGCCGCCGCAGCCCCTGCGTGATACCTTTCGCGACAAAGGCCGCTTGCCCTCGGCGTCTGTCTTTCAAGAGCCTCAGCTGTGGCAAGCCGCTGTCGATCCGGTGATGACGCGGCTGTCGCTCAAGGTTCGCTGGTGGCAACTGGGCGACGATCGCGACACGAGCTACGTCGATTTTCCGCAGCTCGAACAGCGAATGGCCGGCATCAAAAAACATTTCGAACGCTTCGGCCAGCAAGTGCACCTCGGATTTGGCTGGCGGTGGCTGCGCGAAGCTCCGACAACCAGCGGCACCACGCCTTGGGAGTTCTTGTCGTACTCGACCGATCCAGAATTGACCGCGCCGGAACTCGCTGCCTATTTGCAAGCGGCGCCGAAGCCGACCGATGTGACCACTGCGCCGGCCGTGGCTAGGCCGTGGGTGGTCCTCACACCGTTGCCGCGTTCGCAATATGCGACGTCGAGCCGCGTGCTCGATCTCGTGCAGCGCATGCTCGCCACGCGGCAACAGGGGAACGCCGTCGTTTTCGTTCCGCAACCTTTCAGTGATGAAGTCGGCTTGCTCAATGCCGATGGTTCGCCGGGAGAACTTTATGTGCCATGGCGCACGACGGCGACGCTGCTCGGCGGCACGCAGTATCTCGGCAGCTTGCCCCTTCCTGGCGGCAGCGTGAATCACGTCTTCGCCCGCGAAGGGCAGGCCGTGATGGTGGTGTGGCGCGATACGCCCGGCACCGAAAATCTGTTCCTCGGTGAAGGCATTCGCCAGCTCGACCTGTGGGGGCGCGAGCGCAAACCGGTCACGAAACTTACGAGCGACCAAGGCGATGAACGCCCTGAGACGACGATCGAAGTCGGCCCCGAGCCGACGTTCCTGCTCGGTCTCGATGAAGGGTTGACCCGCTGGCAAATTCGAGCTCGTTTTGAAACGACGCATCTCGAAAGTGTCTTCGGCCGGCAACAGCCCGTGACATTGCATCTCGAAAATGCTTTCCCGCAAGGCGTCAGCGGCACCGCGACGCTTGTCGGCCCGAAGGCTTGGACGATCGCACCACAACCGTTGCAGTTCCGCCTGGCCGAGGGTCAAAACGCGGACCCCAGCTGGTCGGTTTCGCTGCAACCCGACGCCGCGAGCGGCCCGCAACGAGTGCGGATCGATTTCGATATCACGGCCGATCGCAATTACAAGTTCAGCGTCTATCGCACGCTCAAGCTCGGCCTCGATGACGTGACCGTCGAGATGCGCACGCGTCTGCGCGAAGATGGCCTGCTGATCGTCGAACAGCACCTGACGAATCTCACCGGCAAGCCGATTAGCTTCAACTGCTTGCTCTTCCCACCCGGCCGACGGCGAGAAACCAAACAACTGCTGCACCTGCCAGCTGGCCGCCACACGCTGACGTTCATCCTGACGCAGGGCGAATCGCTGGTCGGCGAAACTCTGTGGCTGCGAGCGGAAGAAATCGGCGGCACGCGGGTGCTCAATTCGACGGTGGTTGTTGAGCGATAAACGGTGACTTGTCGCCCGCCGCAGCGAGGGCGAGTAGCGCGAACTTG
The DNA here is from genome assembly GCF_024256385.1 of Anatilimnocola floriformis. Taxonomy (NCBI): domain Bacteria; kingdom Pseudomonadati; phylum Planctomycetota; class Planctomycetia; order Pirellulales; family Pirellulaceae; genus Anatilimnocola; species Anatilimnocola floriformis. The sequence continues at coordinate 739,606 of NZ_JAMLFW010000001.1, read as the reverse complement.
TGCGGCGATTGATCGTGGTCGGTCACGCGTTTTGCTGCGGCGGCGAGGAGTTCATCCGCTTGTGGCACTTCTCGGTTGTGAGCGCGTAGGCCGTGTAATGCCCACGCGAGCGAGGTCGCTGTCGAGCGCATGCTGAGTGACCACTTCAGCCAAGTGAGCGATTTTTCTAATCGGCCGCTGGGATCGGTTTCGCCGGCAAGGGCGAGCATCGCGATGCCCGTCGGTTGCACGTGGGGACGCAGAGCCTGGCCGAGGACGATGGTGTTGCCGTAGTTGCAACCGCCGGTGGGTAGCTGGCGGTCGATGAGAAGTTTGATCGCTTCGACCGCGCGCGGATGCTGCAGCTGATTCACGGCGCGATAGGCGAGCAAGTGAAAGGCCGTCGGCTCAAGCCAACTGTGCGTCCCGTCGGCCCAGGGCCAGCCGTCGAGCATGGTGTTGTGCCCCATTTCGGGACTGCGGGGGATGGTTTCGCCGTGGTGCGTGTTGATCCAGTTGAGAGCCTTGTCGATGCGCGACTTGTGCTTCTCTGCAGCGAAATGTTGCCAGGCGATGACGGCGAGACTTGTCGGCCAACCGGGCGTCGCCTCTTTCTCACGCACGCCGACGCTGCCGTCGGTTTGCTGCGCGGCAGCCAGATAAGCGAGGACCGGCGCGGCTGCATCGGGCATTCCATGGGCTGACAATGCGAGCGCTGCGATCACACTCGGTTCGGTCGCTGCGGTCTGGTTCGGCAAATAGCCGCAGACCGGCGATTTCGCCAGTTGATCGAGAATGGGTTGCAGCCAGCTCATGGATTGCAGATTGCAGAGGTCAAATTGCAGATCGACAGCAGCTGATTTTCGGCGAATTGGCGCCTTAACCCAATAGCAGTTTCGGCGTCCCCTGACCTTTGTAGATCTTCAAGCCGTGCTGCCGGGCGTAGATCTCGCGCCGCGTGCGGCCCTGCGGGGCATCGGGCCATGGGCCTTCGAGTTCGGTGAAGTCGAACAGTTGCGGGGCAAAGTTGCGGATGTCGCGCCAGTAGTTCTTATTATCGGTTTGCACCACAAACAGGCCGCCGGGAATGAGCGACCTGCGGACCAGGCTGAGAAACTCCAGCGTGATCAGGCGATCGTCGATGTGGCCGCGCTTTTCATAAGGCTGCGGATGATAGAGATGAATCTCGGCCACGCTAGCGGCGGGGACGTACTCCTCGAGGAGTTCATACGCGCCGATCACGGCAAGGCGAGTGTGTTGTAGGCCACGCTGATTGCAACGCTTCGTGGCGTAACGAATCACCATCGGCAAGATGTCGATGCCCAGATGATTGTGCGTCAGCGCCCGCTTCAGCGCATCGGCAATCAAAAACCGGCCGTTGCCGCAGCCCAGATCGAGCACCACTGGAGCTTCGCGACCAAAAACGGTTTTCCAATCGAGTGGCGGCGGAGGGAGCTTTTTAATGGCCGTGCGCGCCCAAGCTTCTTGCGGCAAGATACGGCCGGGAATGGGAACGCCAAAATCATCGTCAGGTTGTGTCATCAAATCAAAACGGCAGTAGCTGAATTCGCCAGAATTCAGATCGTGGGGGTGGCGCTGAAACCGAATTCTGGCGAATTCAGCTACTTTCGGCGAGATTGAAGCTACAGTGTTAATTCTTATCGGTGGCTCGGCGGCCACCTTCACGAACGGCGACGATCAAGAACGTCGGATTTAGCGATTCGAACCGCAGCCGATCGAGCTGATCGTTGCCGCGGGCGATGTTGATCATCAGCACCTTGGTATCGCCGGCCGCTTTGGCCAACACTTTCCGCACGTCAGCCAAGTTTTCGATGCTGCCGACATTGGCGACCAGGCGGCCACCGGGTTTCAGTTTTTCGAACGCTTGTTCGACGAGGCCACGCACATGCCGGCCGCTGCCGCCGACGAAGATCGCATCGGGATCGGGCAGCCCTTTCCACGCATCGGGCGCTTGGCCGAGAACGGGAATGAGATTCGTCACACCGAAGCGTTCGGCATTCGCGGCGATCAGCGCGTAGTCTTCGGGATCCATTTCGATGGCATACACCGAGCCGGCCGCGGCGATTTGGGCTGCTTCGATCGAGACGCTACCGCTACCTGCACCGACGTCCCACACAATGCTGCTGCGGCCGATGTCGAGTTCGGCGAGCGCGATCGAGCGAACTTCCGCCGGCGTGAGCAGGCCACGCTTCGGCTGTGATTGCAGAAACGCTTCGTCAGGATTGCCGAAGAGTCGACGGCCCTTCATGCTCGCCGGCCGATCAGGAACGCCCGGCTTGCGGACGAGGATCATCACATTGAGCGGGCTGAACTGCTGTTGAACGACTTCTTCGAGATCGCCTTGCGTGACGCACTCATCGGGCGAGCCGAGATTCTCGCAAACGTAAACGGTAAAGTAATCGATGCCCCGATCGAGCAGCGCCTGCGCGACGGCCTTCGGCGGCGATTCGTCGGTAGTAAATAGACCAACCTTCGTCGCCGTGCGAGCTTTTTCCGCCACAAGATCGAGCGGTTGCGTGGCGAGGCTGGTCAGATAAGCATCGTCCCAACTTTCCTTCACGCGGGCAAAGGCAAGCTGCATGCTGCTGACGTGCGGCGTGACTTCGAAGCGTTCCTTGCCGAGGCGGTCACACAGAAATCGCGCGGTGCCATAGAACATGGGATCGCCGCTGGCCAGGATCACGACCGAAACGCCCTTGGCGGCTTCGATCCGCCGAACGATCTGTTCCAGATCGCCGCCGATGTCTTGTTTGGGAGCCGGGTGATTGGCGACAGCGGCCAGGGATTGCCGAGCGCCGAGAATCAGCCCCGCTTCGGCCAGCCGTTGCCGGGCAGCCGCGGTGAGCCCTTCGACACCATCGTCGCCGATGCCAATGATCTGAACTTTGTCCATGCGGATTAGTCTTTGCGTGGAGATTCGTAGGATGGACCGCTGTCCGTCCAGTATCGACGTCGAAAGGGACGGACCAATGGTCCATCCTACGCTTGGCCCGATTGTACCACTCTCTGGGCTCATTGCGATTGGCCTAAGTGCTGGCAGAATCGCGACTTCGCCGCCCTTAAAGTCTACCCAGGCCGGTCAGGAGGTAGTTTTTCTGACGTTTCAAGCTGGCGAATCCTGGCAATGTTGAATTTTGGCAACAAGGTTTCCCTTGCCGCTGGTGGGGGCGCGACTTAAAATGAAACGCATTCCGCCTGCCGGTGAAGTCACGACCCACTTCTCAGGAAGCTCGGAGCTCCTTTAACGTACTCGCGCGCACGCCCAACCGGATTTGACATTGCGCGTCGCAACGGCCTCCGCAGGAACGACCCCGTGCCCCTTACTGACGAAGATCGCTATCTGCTGCAGCTCTGTCTGGAGCATCAGCCCCGGGCGTGGGAATCGTTCGTTGATCGCTTTTTGGGGCTCGTGGTTCACGTCGTGAACCACACTGCCGATTCCCGCGGTCTGGCCATCACATCTCAGGATCTCGAAGACCTGACGTCGGACGTGTTCCTGACGTTCGTCAACGACGACTACGGTGTGCTCCGCCGCTTCAAGGGGCAAAGCAGCCTGGCGACTTACCTAACTGTCGTGGCTCGCCGCGTGGTCGTTCGCGAAATGCTCCGCCGCAAGTTGAACGCGCCGACCGATTCGCACGAAGCCGAAGAAGTCGCCGATCAGCATCCGCCGGTTGAAGATCGTCTCAGCAATCGCGAAGAAGTCGAACGCCTGATGGTCGAACTCGGCGGCGAGGAAGCCAAGATCGTCAAGCTGTATCATCTCGAAGGCAAAACCTACGAAGAGATCGGCACGACCCTCGGCATTCCCAGCAACAGCATCGGGCCAACTCTCTATCGAGCCCGGGCAAAGCTGCGCCGCTTCGGCGTCGATTCGGCTGCGAGCTAATAGTCTCGAGCGAGATTGCGGTAACGCATATTTTCGGCGCGCTTGCAAAACGATGCGCCCGCCTGCGAGCACCGCATTTCTACTTTAGAATGCATTCTCGAAAATTCGCCTTTTGAGACTGCAGCCATGAATCAGAAACACAATCATCCCGGTTCCCATGATCATGAACATCACCCGCCAGCGGCCGGCTGGAAGCCGCATCGCGATTGGCGATTCTGGGGCGTGGTGTTGATGCTGATTGCTATGGTCATCTACGTGCTAACGCGCGAAGAGGCCGTACGCCCCGGCGGCGGTAAAGGACCAGAAGTTCCAGCAGCGCCGTAAGATGCTCGCCGCGGCGAAGTGCGATTGCTCACGCAGTTTCATGGCCGCAAAGGTTTGTAATGACCGCTCCTCACCTGGCAGAAGTTGTTGACGACGAAATGGCCGAGGTGCTGCGCCAGAAAACGCCGGCCCAGCGACTCCAGATTGCTTTTGGCATGTGGCAATTCGTACGGAATACCCTTCGTCGACAATTGGCCTCCGCCAATCCTGCTTGGACCGAGGAAGAAGTTTGCCATGAAGTCGCCCGGCGTATGTTGCATGACACCTGATCGTCTCCTCTTCGAATTGGCGGAGTTTTTCGACTACTGGAAAATTCGCTATGCCATTGTGGGGTCAGTCGCTTCGATCGCATATGGCGAACCTCGAATGACAAACGACGTTGATTTCGTCGTTGAACTGAAGCGCGAGCACGTTACTCCTCTTGTCGCGGCCTTTTCGGCGCCTGATTTCTATTTGAGCGAGCCCGCCATTCACTCGGCGATTGCAAAAAAGTTTCAATTCAACATTATCGATCCGGCTGCGGGCTACAAAGCTGACATCATCCTCTCCTCTGATGACGATATTCATCATTCGCTACTTGCACGCAGATGCCGGAGAGAGATCGGCGAGGCGGCTTTCGCTTGGCTCGGATCGCCTGAAGACATCATTCTCGGCAAGCTGCAATACCACAAACTTGGCGGCTCTCCCAAGCACATTCGAGACATTGCCGGAATACTCAAAATCTCCGGGGCGGAAATTGACCGCGACTACATCGCTGGCTGGGTAGATAAACTGCAACTGCGTACGTCGTGGAATGAAGCGTTAGCCGTTGTGGAAAATTCGCAAGAATAGCCCTGCTATTTTTGCACCGTAGATGGCAACGCCGCGTTCGCAGCAGTAACATGCGGGCTCTACTCTCTCAGGAACTTTTGCGCATGGCAGCGCAGCTCTTCGCCAGTTGAAACTTTCTGCCCCGACAGAAGGAACTTGTTCCGTCGTAACCACGTTTTTGGTGCTACGGTTGATCTGCTTGTAAACAGACAATTCTCACGCGGCACAATTGGCATAACCAGGACAGATACCATGACACGACAATGGATCGGAATCGCCTTTGCGATGATTCTCGGACTCACCGTTACCAGCGCATTCGGTCAGGCACGCGGCAAGCCCGGTGGTGGTGGTGGCGAACGACCCGGTGGAGCCGGCGGTGAGCGCTCTGAGCCAGGTCGTTCAGAACCAAGTCGTTCAGAACCAGGCCGATCGGGCCCGGGCAACACGAGCGGCCGATCGGAAGGTCGCCCTGAGGGCAACAAGCCCGAAGGGAATAATCCCGCCGCCCGACCTGGGTCGAGCAAACCGCCAGGCGGTGCCTGGGGCGAGAGCAAACAGCAGTCGAACAACGGTCACAAAGCCGCCGGCGCGGAAGAGTACAACAATAAGAATTCGAAGCCCTCGGGCGCTGAAGGTGCTGCCGCGGGCGCCACGGCCGCCAATCGCAATCAACCGAACGCTAGTGGGGCCGAAGGGGCTGCTGCTGGCGCCGCCGCAGCGAATCGCAATCAACCCAACTACAGTGGCGCTCAAGGAGCCGCTGCCGGTGCCGCTGCTGCCAATCGCAATCAACCGCAGTACAGCGGCGCTGAAGGCGCTGCTGCCGGCGCTGCCGCGGCGAATCGCAATCAGCCTCAGTACAGTGGTGCCGAAGGCGCCGTAGCCGGTGCTACTTACGCCAATCGCAATCAACCGCAATACGGCGCTGCCGCTGGCTACGCTGCCGTGCGGAACTCATTTGACCGGCCCGATATGTACAGCCCGGCCTGGCACACGACGCATGTCGATGCCTGGGCGCCTGCGGCTTGGGCCGCCGGTTCGGCTTGGACACCTGCCGCTTGGGGCGCAATTGCCACGCATTGCAATTACACGAACCGACCGGTGTCGTATGACTACGGCAACAACGTGAACTATGTGAATGGCAACATCATGATCGACGGCCAATCGGCGGGCACTGCTGAAGATTTCAGCCAGCAAGCCTCGGACCTGGCCGCTGCGGGAACTGCCGCGGCGGTTGGACCGAACGACAAGTGGCTGCCGCTCGGCGTGTTTGCGATGGTGAAGAACGATCAACAGCATCCGCAGTTGATTCTGCAACTCGCGGTAAATCAGACGGGCGTCGTCCGTGGCAACTACACCGACGAAGTGAGCGACCGCTCGTATCCGATCCACGGCGGCGTCGACAAAAATACGCAACGCATCTCGTGGACCGTCGGCGGCAACACGACCAACGTCATGGAAGCCGGCCTCGGCAATCTCTCGCAAGGTGAAGCTCCCGCGCTGCTGCACAAAAACGGCAAGACGGAACGCTGGATCTTGGTGCGATTGCAGCAACCGCAGTAGCCTGATTTGGCAATTACCTTGCTGATCGCAGCCGCGATCATTGAAGTACTCACGGGGCTGACGTTTATCGTCGCCCCGTCGCTGTTTGTGGTCTTAGAGAGAAGAGGTTAGAGACGAAGAGCCGAAGCATGCACTGCGGCTCGACGAACCAGTTCGTCCGTCCCAGCCGTTGCTCGGGATGTTAATCTATAACGTTCTGATCAGCGTTTTTGCTGGAACCTGCCGATGAACGATTCGAAGACTTCCGAACATGCTCCGCCCAAATCTCCCCGCCCAACCTGGCAACTGGCGCTGCTAGTTTTCCTGAGTTTGATCGGCGTGTATGTGCTCGGCGCGTATGTCGTGGCGCCCATGATTTGGGTCTCGTACGCGCATCGGCATCCCGCGCTCGATGCAGCGCCGACGATCACCGAAACCCACAGCGACATTCCTGGCGATCCGCTCAACGTGGCGCTGATCGGCAGCGAAGACGACGTCAAACAAATCATGCATGCCGCGAAATGGTTCGCCGCGGACAAGCTCAGCCTGAAGGCCGATGTGCGGATCGCCGACGATACGGTCCTCAAGCGGCCGTACGACACCGCGCCGGTCAGCAGTTTGTATCTCTTCGGCCGCAAGCAAGATCTCGCCTTCGAGCAACCGGTCGGCGGCAATCCCAGCCAACGACACCACGTCCGTTTTTGGAAAGCGAAACAGTCCGACGACCAAGGCCGGCCGCTGTGGTTTGGCTCGGCTTCGTATGACAAGCAGGTCGGACTGAGCAAGACCACCGGTCAGATCACGCATCACATTTCGGGCGACGTCGACGCCGAGCGCGATCATGTTTTGGAGACACTGAAGGAAACCGGCGATCTGACGGTTGAATATGTCGACGATTTTCAGCCGAAGCGCACCGGTCGCAACGGCGGCGGCGACGAATGGAAAACCGACGGTCGGCTGGGCGTGGGAACAATCACGATTTCGTCTGCTCCTAAAAAGGAGTAGAATCGCCCCACGGGGGATCGCATGACCACACGCCAAGAACTTCTCACTCAGTGGCAGCAACGGCTGGCCGAGGCCGAGCAGGCGTGTCTCGCTGCCGAATCGCCGGCGTGGTCTGATCGGTTGCGCGTGAAGCTCTATGCTTTTCTCCTCGCCATGTATGGCCAAACATCTTGGCCTGGTTCAAAAGATGACGTCGATAACGAGCGCGGCCGCGAATCGGCCCCGCTCGTCGTCGTCGAACCCGTCGCGGAATTCACCGGTAAGGAACCGCGGACCAGAGCGGAGATTCTGAAAGGGCTGCGAAATGTCAAAGGCCTCGGCGAGGAACTGGCCCCGGCAGGACCACTGACCGCCGGTTTGAAGCCCAATTCGCCCATGCTCGTGGGAACTTACAAAAAGCTGGTTCAAGCCGAGATTGCGTTCTCGCGGCTAAAGCGGGCCGGCCTGTTGCCCACGCTGCAGCGCCAACCTGGGCGATATGCGATCCATGTGGCGGTAGCCGACTCCGCCTACGCCATGCAACTGCTGCGAGAGATTCCAGCGCCCCGCCAAGTACGCGTGACAGCGCCGGCGGCGACTTCCGATCGCAGTGTCTCGCTGCTGTGCGCTCTGCTATTCGTGTTCGTGAGCCTGATCTGTTTCTGCATTTTGATTCACGTGACAATCGCCCGGGCCGCCAACTTGCCGAAGCAAGTAATCCCCGCGAATTGGGAATTGGCGGGCTTCTTGGGTAGCGCGGTTGTGTGCCTGCTCGTCGCTGTCATGCTATTTCGCAGTTGGGCTCTCTCGTTGCGAGGCCCTGTATTGCGATTCGATTTCCTCTCGGTAGTGACCGTGCTCACGAGTTGCAGTGGAGCAGCGCTCACCAGCTTTTTAATCGCCGCCACGCTGATGAGCGCTTATTTTCCCGACTTGAAACTGGCCCTATCCAGCTTCAGCTTTGTGCAACTGGCGATCGGTGCGGTATTGTTCGATCTGGTCGCCCTGCGACTCTATTGGGAATTGATGCGTCTGGGTCCACCGCCGCCCAGCGGCAAATTCGTCAAGCCACAGCCCGCCCCCTCGGCGAAAGATCCACGCTAAACTGGCGGCATGGCAGAGACCGTCCACGTCTTCGATTTTCTCAAGAGCAGCGTTGCGCCGACGGCAGGTTTGTGCGTGCTGTTTGGCGATGAGCCGTTTCTGCGGCAGCTCGCCCGCGAACACATTCGTGGCATCATGACCAAGGGAGATGCCGACACGCCGGTGTCGCAGCACGATGGCAGTGAACGCACGCCCGAGTGGCGCGACGTAATGGATGAGCTCGCCACGGCTTCGCTGTTCGGCGGTGGTGGAGCACGACTCGTCGAACTGCGCGAGGCCGATTCGTTTGTCTCGGCGTTTCGGCAGAAGCTCGAAGACTTCGTCAGCCGGGCCAAATCGCACGGCGTGTTGGTGCTCGAGGTGAGCGAGTTCCCTGGCAACACGCGTCTGGCGAAAATGTCTGCCGAAGGCACGGCAACTGTTGTTGACTGCCGGCCGCCGCAGAAAACCGTCGGCAAAAACAAAGTCGTCGACGAAGCCGTCATCGCCCGCTGGCTGAGCGACTGGGCTAAAACGCATCACGACATGCAACTCAGCAGCGATGCCGCCAAACTGCTGCTCGATCTCACCGGCCCGGTTTTCGGCGTGCTCGCGCAAGATCTGGCCAAACTTTCGCTCTTCGTCACCAAGGGGCAAAAAGTCACGCCCGAAATGGTGCAGGAGATCGTCGGCGGCTGGAAAGCCAAATCGATGTGGGACCTCGGCGACGCCGTCGCCGACGGCAACGCGGCCGACGCCCTCGTGCAACTCGAGCACGTCCTGCAAGCCGGCGAACATCCGCTGGCCATCACCGGTTCGCTGGCCTGGGGCCTGCGCCGCTTCGCGCTCGCGACCCGCATCTTTCGCGAAATGAAACAGCGAAGCGGCGTGAACCCTTCGCTCCGCGAAGTCCTCCTGCAAGCCGGTTTCAAAGACTGGCCCGTCGGCACCCTCGCCAAAGCCGAAGGCCGCCTCAAACAAATCGGCAGCCAACGCGCCGGCCAACTTTATCGCTGGCTGCTGGAGCTCGATCTATCGCTAAAAGGGACGCACTCCAACGAACGGCGTGCACGGTGGGCCGTCGAGCGGCTCTTCTTGCGATTGGCCAAGGCGAAACCGAAGAGCCCCTAGTCGTCGAACGCTCTGCGGTCGATGAATGGACTTAAACTAGCCGCGGGCCGCCGAAAGAGCGCCGCGATTGTCGGCACTTTGGCGAGGGGAGACTAGCGACAGTAACGCAGAGGCATCTGCAAGTTCGCCCCTCACTCCAACCCTCTCCCCGGAGTACCGGGGCGAGGGAGCAAGAATGAACTACAGGCGTTGCATCTTTTCGACCTTCTCGGCCCAGGCTTGCAGCATTTGGAATTGCTCGACGAAGTTGTGGTTGGCTACGCCGATCGGGCTCTTGAAGAAGCTGGCGAGGAACGTGAGCAAACCGCGGTCGCCGTTGCGGTGGGCGCGTTCGGTCAAGCGAACGAGGTCGATGACCAGTGGCGCCGCGAGCAGCGAATCGGCACCTTGCCACTGGAAGGTGAGCACCATCGGCAAGCCGAGGAATCCTTGGAAGTGGATGTGATCCCAGGCCGTTTTCCAGTCGCCGAGACTTTCGATGTATTCGATGCTGACGAGCGTTTGCGGCGAATAACCGAGGATTTGATGCAGCAGGCGGTCCTTGCTGCGGACCTTGGTTTTCTTGTTGGCAGGATCGTCGAGCACCTTGCCATCGAGATTGCCGAAGATGTTGTGGCCGACCCAGCTCATCACGGGGAGGTTGCGGAGGGCAAACATCGGCGCGAGAACGCTCTTCATCAGCGTTTCGCCGGTTTTGCCGTCGTGACCCATGTGGCAGGTCTCTTTTTCGATGGCTAGTTCCTGAATGGCAGGAGCAGCCGAACCGAGCGACGGCGTGAAGTTGACGAACGGCAGACCGAGCTCGAGCGCGGCAATCGCATACAGCGAGCTCGCCGGCAGGGCGCACGTTTTCTTCGCGAGGGTCTTCGATAGATCCTTCCACTTGGCTGGCAGCGCGGCTTCGTCGACTGGTGGTTCGGTCGAAGCTAGATTCACGACCACAACCTGATCGAGATCGTGCTTCGACTGGAATTCCTTCAGATCGCTCTGGAGCCGATCGATAGCAGCCCGCGGCGTTTCTTTGTTTTTGAATTTGCGCGACTCATCGCCCGAGATCTCTTCGATCTTGCTGCCGACGTTCCACAGCGTGCCGGGCTTGATGTTCTTATCGATCTTGTCGAGCTCGGTTTTGCACTTGGCAACGAGTTCGGCATCGAGCGCCTTGCTCACGCGCACGAGCTGCAGCGCTTCGTCATACAGATTCACGTCGCGGATCTCGTGGCCGCCGATCGTGAAGTCGCTAAAGCCGGCCAGATCGATGTTGGCGAACTGCGGCAACTGCGTGACCAGGCCGTGGTTCGGCGCCAGCCCCTTTTTCAGTGCGATCAAGCCCACCGTGACTGTCGAGGCGACACCTCCCTTAGCGCCAATAATCCACAAACCGATTTTTCGCCGGGCCATGCACACCGTCAAGGAAAAGAGATGCGGGGAGGGAGAGGAAGCAGGTTTTTGCCGGGAGCAGCCGGGCTATCGCCGAATGCACCACAAATTGGCGGGAATACTGAGTCTGGCATCAGGTCTACCGACCTATTGGCAAGCGGCTAGAATAATTGTCTTTGCCCCGTGTGTCTAGCCGCTGCAGTGCGGCGGGCTGCGTGGCTTTGCTGCAATTCCTCCCCTAACACGTTCGTATCGCGAACAACCACGCCGCTATGTTCGACCTCCTACCGCTCGCTCCTCCCGACGCCATCCTCGGTTTGGGGGAAGCCTTCAAGAACGACCCGAACCCGAACAAGATCAACCTCAGCGTTGGTGTCTATAAAGACGAGCAAGGCAATACTCCCGTCTTGGCCTCGATCAAGGAAGCCGAGCGTCGCCTGCTGGAAAAAGAGAAGAGCAAGGGCTACCTCGCCATCGAAGGGCTCGCCGACTACGGTCAGCAAGTGCAAGAGATGCTCTTCGGCGCCGGCCATCCCATTCTCAAAGACAAGCGGGCCGTCACCGCGCAAACGCCGGGCGGCACGGGTTCGCTCCGCGTCGCTGCCGATTTGCTCCGCAAGCACTTTGCCGCTGCGAAGGTTTGGGTGAGCAAGCCGACCTGGGCCAATCACCAAGCCATTTTCCAAGCGGCTGGTCAGCTGACCGACGTCTATACCTATCTCGACAGCACCGGCAAAGGCCTCGATTTCGACGGCATGATTGCCTCGCTCGAAAAACTGCCGGCCGGCGACATCGTGCTGTTGCATGCCTGCTGCCACAATCCGACCGGCATCGATCCGACGCCGGAACAGTGGAAGAAAATCGCCGCCGTTATCAAGGACAAAAAGCTGCTGCCGATCGTCGACTTCGCCTACCAGGGCTTTGGCGATGGCTTGGAAGAAGACGCCGTTGGTCTGCGCGAAATCGCCGCGACCGGCGTCGATGTGCTGGTCTGCAGTTCGTTCTCGAAAAACTTCGGCCTCTACGGCGAACGCGTCGGCGCACTGACGCTCGTCACCAACACCGCCGAAGCGGCTCAGCGAGCCCTCAGCCAGGTCCGCATCAGCATTCGCTGCAACTACTCGAACCCGCCGACCCACGGCGGCGCACTCGTCGCCGGCGTGCTCAACGACGCTGCCCTCCGCAAGCAATGGGAAGGCGAACTCGCCGCGATGCGCAACCGCATTAACAAAATGCGGCACCTCTTTGTCGACACCATGAAGAAGCTGAAGCCCGAAAAGGATTTCTCCTTCCTCATCAGCCAAAAGGGGATGTTCAGCTACTCCGGCCTGACCAACATGCAGGTCGACGAACTGAAAACCAAGCACGCCGTCTACGTCGTCGGCAACGGCGGCCGCATCAATGTGGCCGGTATGACGGAAGAGAACATGCCGAAGCTGTGCGCGGCGATTACGGCGGTTTTGTAATCTGCGATCGATTGTCAACTTGATTGCTGACTGCGCGACTCGTCGGGTCGCGCAGTTGGAATACAGCGGCGCTTTTCTGCAAATATCGAGGGCCGCGGCATGCATCGTTGGCTGTGGATCGCGGCTGTTTTTCTGCTCTGCAATTCAGCGAGCGGTGAGGGGCTTCCTCACCCCAAGCTCACGCATCTGCGCAATGAGCCGAGTCGCGAGTGGACTAGCTTTCCGGAGCAAGCGGAAGGCTCTCGTTTGGAAATACAGTTCGATTCCAAACCAAACGCCAAAGAGCACACGCTGCGCATTCGGCAGCAGGATGTGAAACAAGCCTGGCGAGTGCTTCTCAATAAAAAACCGCTCGGCGAACTGATTCGCGATGAAGCCGATATCGTGTGGTACCTGCCGATCCCAGCGCAGGCGCTAATTGAGGGCCAGAACACGCTGCTGATCGAGGCAAAGGCGAACGCTAAGCCGGTCGCAGATGATATTCGCGTGGGCGAACTGCTGATCGAACCGCGGCCCGTGAAGGAATCGCTCGCCGAGGCGGCTTGCCGGATTGCGGTGGTCGATGAAGCGACCAAACAGCCGATTCCTGCGCGGATTACCATCGTCAATCAAGACGGTGCGCTGCAAGCGACCTCGGCAGTCTCATCAGCAACGATCGCCGCTCGGCCCGGAGTTATTTACACCGCCGATGGCCACGCGACCTTCAGCGTTCCGGCGGGAAAATACACGATCTATGCGAGCCGCGGGTTTGAGTACTCCGTCGCCAAGACGGAAGTGAATCTGGCTGTCGGCGAAAGGCATGAGAGTTCGCTGCAGATCCGCCGCGAAGTTTCCACGCCCGGACTGGTCGCGTGCGACACGCACATCCATACGTTCACGCACTCAGGCCATGGCGATGCCACGCTCGACGAACGGTTGATCACGCTGGCCGGCGAAGGAATCGAGTTGCCGATCGCCGCCGATCACAACAAGCACATCGACTATCGGCCTGATGTGGAGCGATTAAAGCTGGGAAAATACTTCACTCCTGTCATGGGGAACGAAGTGACCACGCAGGTCGGGCACTTCAATCTTTTTCCGGTTGAGGCCGGCGCGCGAGTGCCGAATCATCAGCTGAAGGATTGGGCTGAGTTGAAGAACGAGATTTTCGACACGCCCGGCGTGCAGGTGTGCATCCTCAATCACGCCCGCGACATTCACAACAACGTGCGGCCCTTCGGTCCCGACTTATTCAACGCCACGATTGGCGAAAACTTTCACGGCTGGCCGATGTTTCCGAATGCGATGGAAATCATCAACAGCGGCGCGACCCAGAACGAACCGCTGCGGTTATTGCACGATTGGCTGGCGACCATCAATCGCGGCTACAAAATCACGCCGGTCGGCAGCAGCGATTCGCACGATGTGTCGCGCTACATCGTCGGCCAGGGCAGAACGTACATTCGCTGCGACGATCAGGACGTCGGCAAACTGGATGCAGCTACCGCGATCAAAAGCTTTCTTGCCGGACGAGTTGCCGTCAGCTACGGCTTGCTGGTCGAAATGAAAGTGGATGACAAGTTCCAGCCGGGAGATCTCGCGACCGGAACCAATGCGCAAGTAAAGTTGCAACTGCGCGTGCTTGGTCCGCACTGGACGACGGCGCGGAAGGTCCAGCTGTACATGAACGGCGAGTTATTCCGCGAAGAGAAAATCACGCCGCCGGCCGATCGTGCGAAGAATCCCGGCGTGCAATGGGAAGCAACCTGGACAACCCGGCGTCTCAAACACGACGTTCATCTGGTCGCCGTCGCGCTCGGTGACGAAGTGACTGCCCCCTATTGGGCCATGGCCAAGCCGTATCAACCGACGTCGCCGGAGTTCGCCGGCATGTCGCTCGGCGTGACCGGGCCGATTTGGATCGATGGCGACGGTGACGGCCTGCGCACGACGCCGCGTGGCTATGCGGAGCCACTGGCGAAGAAAGCGGGAGCCGATTGGGAGCAACTCGCGAGTTCGTTGAAACCGTTCGACAACGCGGTCGCGGCGCAGGCGATGCATTTGTATCTGCAATCGCATCCGCTGCCCGACAACTTCGATCGGCCCAATGCCACTGTCTCGGCGGGAATGCGGGCGGCCTGGCAAGCCTTTCGGGAACAGGAACTGGCGCGAGCCCGGCAGTAAGGTTTACCGCCATTCACCGATTTTGGCGAAATCGGGCGACAATGGGACGAACCATCACCGGCCTGGCCGCCTCCTTCTCATTGTCGGCGGCGGTCTACGCCGAATCGCCTACCCCAATTTGACCGAATCCGCTACCATGAGCGGTCTTACGAACAATTTCCCCAGGTGTTACGGACCGGCGGATTCCGCCAACGGATTGGGCCATGAAGACTGACGAACTGCGCGACAAGTACCTCGAATTCTTCGTTAGCAAGGGACACACCCAACAGGCCAGCGATGTGCTCGTGCCGCGGTGGGATCCCTCGGTTCTCTTCACGCCGGCCGGCATGAATCCCTTCAAGGATCACTTCCTGGGCCGCGTGAAGCTCGAGTTCACCCGGGCAACCACCTGCCAGAAGTGCCTCCGCACCGGCGACATCGATAACGTCGGCCGGACCGCCTATCACCACACGTTCTTCGAGATGCTGGGCAACTTCAGCTTCGGCGATTACTTCAAGAAAGAAGCCATTCACTGGGCCTGGGAATTTCTCACCGACAAGAAATGGCTCGGCATCGAGAAGGACCGCCTGACCGTCACTGTTTATCTCGATGACGACGAAGCGGCCAACATCTGGCACAACGAAATCGGCCTGCCCGTGACGCGAATCGAGCGGATGGGCGAGGACGACAACTTCTGGCCGGCGAGCGCTCCGAGCCAAGGCCCCGACGGCGTGTGTGGGCCGTGCAGCGAAATTTACTACCATGCGCCTGGTGCGACCAAGAGCGTCGAAATCTGGAACCTCGTGTTCACGCAGTTCAACCGCGTCGGCAATCCGCCGAACAATCTCCGGCCGCTGCCGAGCAAGAACATCGACACGGGCATGGGCCTCGAGCGGATCGCCAGCGTGCTGCAAGGCGTCGATACCAACTACCACATCGATACGATCCGGCCGCTGGTCGAAGCGGCTGGTGAAGTGGTCGGCGTGAAGTACGATCCGAAATCGGATTCTGGCCGTCGGCTCCGCCGCATTGCCGATCACGTTCGCGCTTGTACCTTTGCGATTCACGAAAACGTGCTCCCCGGCCCGAACAAGCAGAACTACGTTATCCGCCGCTTGATGCGCCGCGCGATTCTCGACGGTCATCAACTGGGTCTGCGCGAGCCCTTCATGTATCAGCTCGTCGAGAAAGTCGCCGAGATGATGAAGCGGCCTTATCCGGAAATCGCCACGACGACCGACCGCGTCGCCAAGGCGATGAAGGGTGAAGAGTCGGCGTTTCTCGGCACGCTTGATGCCGGTCTCGCGCGGATCGACAAGACCTTCGGCGATATGCAAAAGTCCGGCAAGGTCATCGTGCCGGGCGAAGATGCCTTCGACATGTATCAGACGTACGGCATTCCGCCCGAGCTCGTCGAGAACATGGCCGCTGAGTTGAACTACACGTTCGATTGGCCCGGCTTCAAGCACTCGATGGAAGTGCATGGCGAAAAGTCGGGCAAGATCTCGGCCGACACCGGCATGGAAGTGAACAACCCGATCGGCGCGCTGAAGAAGTCGCTGAAGAGCACCGAGTTCCTCGCTTACGACGGCACCGATGCGACCGCCGAAATCAAGGGCATCGTTTCGCACAATCTCCTCTGCGACGAATTCACCGAAGCTGGCACCGAAGCGGCCGTTTGTGTCGTGCTCGACCGCAGCCCGTTCTACGGCGAATCGGGCGGCCAAGTTGGCGACAAGGGCGAGATCGTTGGCCCTGGTTTCAAGTTCACTGTGACCGATACGCAAAAGGACGGCGACCTGCTGCTGCACTACGGCCATCTAACCGAAGGGACGATGAAGGCCGGCGCGAAGGTAACCGCGAAAGTTCACACAGGCCGACGTCAGGGCATTCGCCGCGCTCACTCGGCGACGCACATCATGCACTATGCGTTGCAGCGAGCCCTCGGCAAGGATGCACATCAGATGGGTTCGAAGGTCGAGGAGGATTGGCTCCGATTCGACTTCGGCAATCCCGAACCGGTCAGCTCCGAAAAACTGCAAGCCATTGAAAAAGACGTTGCCGAAAAGGTCGCTGCGGCGGAGAAGATCGAAGCGAAGTTCGTGCCGCTGAGCGAAGCTCGCACGGCGGGCGCGATGATGCTCTTCGGCGAAAAGTATCCCGATCCGGCCCGCATGGTGAGCATGGGCGAATTCAGCCGCGAACTGTGTGGCGGCACGCATCTCGACAACACCAAGGACGTCGGCGCGTTCGAAATTCTCGCCGAAGAAGGCGTCGCTGCCGGCGTGCGTCGCATCACCGCGCTCACCGGTGAAAAAGCAAAGGCCCACGAACAGCAGACCGAAAGCTCGCTGCAAGCGATCGCCAAGTGCCTCGAATGCACGACTCGCGACATCGGTATTTGCGTGAAGAACCTGGTGCAAAAGGTACGCGACCTCCGCAAGCAACTCAGCAGCGGCAGCAAGGCCCCGGCCAACACCGAAACCATTCCGACGGGTAAAGGCCCGGAACCGACGACGGCGGAAAAGAAGTCGCTGCTGCGTGAAACCGCTCGGCTGCTGAACGTCGCGTTGTTCGACGCTCCGGCCCGCGTGGAGTCGCTCATCGCCGAAGTGGTCGATCTGAAGCAACAGATTTCCAAGCAAAGCGAAGCCGGTTCGCTGTCAGCCGAAACGCTGCTCAGCACGGCTGCCCAAGTCGGGGGTGCGACGGTCATCGTCGCCGAAGCTCCCGGCGCGAGCAGCAACCTGATGCGACAGCTGATCGACCAGATCCGCCAGAAGGTTAGCCCAAGCGCGGTCTTCCTCGCGACGGCAGAAGGCGAAGGCAAAGTCGTCCTCGTCGCCGGCGTTTCGAAGGACCTCGTCACGAAGGGCGTCTCGGCTGGCAATTGGGTCCGCGACGTTGCCCCCGTTGTCGGTGGCGGCGGCGGCGGCAAGCCCGACTTGGCCCAAGCGGGCGGCAAACAGCCTGAGAAACTTCCGGATGCGCTCTTGAAGGCCATGGAAGTAGCGAAGCTGATGCTCAAGGCTTGAGCCTCAGAAAAATCTGTCTAAACCTTGGCGTGGCTCAATATATTGACGACCACGCCATTCGGGTCACTAACGAAAAATCTTCGCACGCCCCAAGGTTCGGTCGTCAGTGGATAGACAATCGACACGCCCAGCTCCAAGGCTTGGGCGTGCACGACATCGACGTCTTCCACTTCGATCGAGATCTGCGGGCTCGGCACTGGCGAAGCCTGCAGCAGAGTAAGCTGGGCTGTGGGATTGCTGGGTGAAACGAAGGTCGCAACCCAGCCCATATCCATCGCGAGCTGCAGGCCCAGAAGTTCGCCATAGAACTTCTGGCTCTCGTCCATCTTTGCTGACGTGACGTTGGGGACGATCCGTTTGACGCTCATATGCTGTACTTAGTTTGCGGTGTGGACATTCATGGGCGTTGAAGACTTACCGCGGCGAACGTAAATGACGGCCAGTATTAGACCGCCGAGGGCACCCAAGTAACCGCCGTTGTGCAGCCACGCGACGGTGACGAAGGCCGGTAAATCTTCCAGTTGTAAGATGCGTTGCCAACGGCTCCAGGCGGAAAGATCGCGCGTGGCGATCAGCGAGCCATATCCATAACCGAGAACGCTGCCGAGGAGCGTGACGACGGCGACGATGCCGAAGGCTCGCCACGTTCGCGGCCAGCGCTCTCGCGGCGGCAGTTCCACCATTCCCGCCCGCGCGAGGAGCCAGCCGGCGATCAGGCCGACCCACCATGTGGCGAGCACGCCGATCTCGGACGCGTACCAGCGCGGCGGCAGGCCCAGGTTGGCCCAGGCAAATTGGTCGAACTTCATTTTGGTGAAGTACTCGGGCGAGATCGTGTAACTCACTTGATCGTGCACCGCACCGTAGACAGCAGCCAGCAGCGCTCCAGCCGCAGCGACTTTCGCCATGGCGGGCAAGTGAGCGAGCGGAATGTGCGGATAGAGCCAACGCATAAATCAGCGAGGCTTTTGCAAACGACCAGAGACATAGATGTCGTCACCCACGGTGCGGCGGGTGAAGTGCTCGAACTTCCAAGCTCGTTCGGGTTCGGCAATTCCTTGCCCAGCGAGCGGCGAAGTCGCCCCGCTGCCGCCGAAGAACTTCGGCGCGATGAAGCAATGGGCTTCGTCGACCTGGCCAGCGTCGAACAGACTGCCAAGCAGTTGGCCGCCGCCTTCGACAAGAATGTTCGTCATTCGACGACGGCCCAACTCGTCGAGGAGTTCCGTAAGACGCTCGCTGGACGATGCGCCGGGCAAAGAGATGACCTCAGCGCCGGCAGCAGTTAGGTTTTTCACTCGCTGCGGATCGGCTGCAGTGCTTGCCGCAACGATCAACGGCCATTCTCGCGCAGTGCGAACCAGTTGGCTCTCGAGCGAAAGGCTTGCTCCCGAATCGATGATCACGCGCGCGGCAATCCGCGCTGGCTTTGCTCCGCTGGACGAGCGCGCGGTGAGTAGCGGATCATCGAGCTCCGCCGTGCGCCGACCGACGACGATCGCGTCCATGCGCGACCGCAACTCTTGCACAATCTCGCGCGACTCCGGCCCGGAGATCCATTTGCTTTGACCACTGCTCGTCGCAATCTTGCCGTCGAGCGTCATGGCCCATTTGGCGATGACCCATGGCCTGCCTGTGCGGATCAGCTTCAGATACGGCGCGTTCAGGGCTTCGGCTTCTGACTGCAGTACACCATGAACCACTTCGATGCCGGCGTCTTTCAGTTCCGCAAAGCCACCGCCGGCAACTTTCGGAAATGGATCGCGCATGGCAGCGACCACGCGCTTGACCCCAGCCGCGATTACGGCTTTTGAGCAAGGCGGCGTTTTGCCCTGATGGCAGCAAGGTTCGAGCGTGACGTAGAGCGTGCTCCCCGCCGTTTTGCCGCGTGCATCTTCGAGCGCGTGAACCTCGGCGTGTGGCTCCCCGAAGGCTTCGTGAAACCCTTCGCCGACCACTTCATCGCCGACCACTTCATCGCCGCGAACGATGACGCAGCCGACCATCGGATTAGGCTCGACAAAACCTTGGCCGCGGCGGGCAAGCTCCAGCGCTTGCTGCATGAATCGGCGGTCTGGGGGCTGAGTGGTCAATTGGCTGACTTGCGAGAAATTCAGAAAGAAGACCCTTGTCAACCGCGATGGCTGCGGCGAAACTGGGAAAACCTCTCCCATGTTCGGCGTTTCCGAACACTTTCGCAAGGCAGCCACGGTTTCAGGTTCAGGCCTCGGGGCGTGAGCTACACTTCGGCAGCCCGCCTTGATTTTCCCCGCGAATGAAGCGAACGCTGTAACGTTGTTGCGAGTACGCAATGACTGCGCAATCGCTAAAATAGTTACCATCCCACCCGCAGGACTGCGTAGTCGCTGCAAACAAAGCTGCGACCAGGAGAGTGCAAAAAAATGGCTGAGACCAAACGTATCGGTGTGTTGACGGCTGGCGGCGATTGCCCCGGTTTGAATGCCGTGATCCGCGGCGTGGTGAAGAGCGCCGGCACGCATGGTTACGAAGTGATCGGCTTTTTGAAAGGCTACGAAGGGCTGGTCGATCCGGTCAGCTATATCCCGCTCAACGCCAAGAACACGACGGGCATCCTGGGCCAGGGTGGCACGATTCTCGGCTCGACGAACAAAGGTCGCTTTGCCGCGACCGTGGGTGTGAACGATCGCCTCGAGCTCGATCCGGAACTCGTGGCCGGCGTGAAGACAACGATGGAGCAGCTGAACATCAGCGGCTTGATCTGCATCGGCGGCGATGGTTCGCTGGCCGTCGCGCAGCAGTTTCACGAGCAAGGGATTCCCGTCGTCGGTGTGCCGAAGACAATCGATAACGATCTGTCGAGCACGGCGTTTACGTTCGGTTTCTTCAGCGCGGTGTTTTGCGCAACCGACGCTCTCGATCGCTTGCACACGACCGCGGCCAGTCACGAACGCGTGATGGTGCTCGAAGTGATGGGCCGGCACGCCGGTTGGATCGCGCTGTATGCGGGTGTGGCTGGTGGCGGCGATGTGATTTTGATCCCGGAAATTCCGTGGTCGTTCGATAGCGTTTGCCAGGCCATCATCAATCGCGAACAGCGGGGCAAAAAGTTCACGCTGGTCGTGGTCGCCGAAGGGGCCGAGTTGCCGACTGGAGCGCTGGTCACGCAAGAACGTCGCGGCGAGCAAAAACAAGTCCGCCTCGGCGGCATCGGCAACATTGTGGGTTGCGAAATCGAAAAGCGGCTCGGCAAGGAAACCCGCACGGTGGTCCTCGGTCACTTGCAACGCGGCGGCTCGCCGACCACGTTCGATCGCGTGCTCGCCACGCAGTATGGCGCACACGCCGTTCGGCTGATCATCGAGCGCAAGTTCGGTCAGATGGTCACCTACTGGCCACCAGACATGGGCAACTGCTCGCTGCTCGACGCCATCAAGCTCTCGTCGGTCAATCCCAACTGCTCGGCCGTGCAGGCCGCCCGCGCACTGGGCGTTTGCTTCGGCGACGACAACAAGGCCGCCCCCTGGTCGTACAAACCAGAAGAAGGCAACGGCAGCTGCGAACCGTGCAGCACTTCGATGATGGGCTTGCCCAAGCCAAGCGTGCCAACGCATTAACATTGCCTCCGTATTAAATCGTCGTCGATCACTCCGTGATCGATGGCTCGAGGTGAACGCGCAACATTCCCAGGAATGAGCTCCGCGAAATTCCGGCTTTGGCGAGTGGAGTTGGAAGCGGAGCCCTACCGAGTCGGAACACAACCGCGAGACTCCCCTCGCCGAACTTGCTGGAATTTCGCTGACGCTTATTCCAGCGAGCCACTGCCTGCGACCGCCACCGTCGAATACGGAGTATTCGACGACAATGAACACAATCACGATCCACGAGGCCGATTCCCCCAGCGGAATTCGCCGGTGCCAGGCGGTTCGTCGTCCGGTACATGCTGCACAGGCACGCAATAACCCCGAACCAGCGCGCTGACCACTGCCGGTGGCCGCTGGCGATTCCCCTCGGCCGGCGGAGCGTTATATAACAGGTGATCTGTTTTTGTTTTCGATGTAACCGCTGGTTGCTGATTGTCTTGCGACGTTTTTCCTTCGTTCTTGCATAACACTTTATTGCACTCTGCGGAGGAACTCTTCAGCTTTGAGTCCTCGACGGCTGCCGACTTCTGATTCGAGCTGTCCTCTTCCACCACTGCCGTCACGCATGCGAGCAGCGGCGCGCTCACCGGCAATTCTTCGGTCACTTCCGCCTGCGCCGCGATCACTTCGGCATTCCGTTTCTCGGCTTCTTGCTGCCACATGCCGGGCACGCCTTCATCACCGGGCGTGTCGAAGTCGCCGCTCATCACCTTCCGTTTCACGCCGCGGTAAAGCTCTTCGTCGACCATCTTCGGCGGCTCCGGCACGCGCCCTTTGCTCGACACATCGACGTTGCCCCGCAGATCAAAGCCCTCGAATTGCACGATCTTGTCCGCGGCGAGCAACCCAACCTTGAACAGCCGATCATTGCCGTCGCGCACCTCCACCGTCCGCTCCTCGACCTCCTCGCCCTTCACCTTTCGCACCTTCACTTTGTGCTTCGTCTGCTTCGACGACTGCCACGCGACCACGGCTTGCTGGTGCCAAAACGCGAGCCGATCGCGATGATCGCGGGCCGCCACCCGCAACTGCTCCTCGCGCGAAAACTGCTCCATGCCCGGCGGCGCCGGGAGCGCCCGCCACTTCCGCACGCGCCTCACGATCGCACTGACGCGCGGCTGCTTGATGCCATGCTCGGCCGCCACCGCCGACTGCAACCGCTGCTCGATGACCACAGCTTGATAAATCTGCCGATCGCGCTGCGACACGCGCATCTCAATCGACCGCAACGGATTTTTCGACTTGGCAGGCATGAGATGACTCCTCGAAAAAGGAAGTGAAAACGAAAGCCAACATGCAATCACACATCACCAAAACGCCGCACGGCACAAAGCACGTGCGCAGCACGCTTCGCTCCCTCGCCCCGCCTCGGGGAGAGGGCTGGGAGTGAGGGCCGGGGTGAGGGTTAGCAGCGTTATCGACCTAATCTCAACACAGTCCCATCAGCCGCCGGGCGCTGGCCCCGGCTCTTACCTTCACTCGCAGAAGAAGCCGGGGCTAGCGCCCGGCGGCTGATGAGATGACCTGAATTTTCGCGACATAGTGGACGGTTGTCAACTAAATAGATCAATAAATACGACGTCATTGAGAACCAACTAACGATGCATCTCCTGAGACACTCGGAAAAAATATCTGCCAAATAGAGGCGAGCCAAGCTTCCAGCCCCTCACCCCAGCCCTCTCCCCGGAGTACCGAGGCGAGGGAGTAAGAAGAAGACTATGTCGCCGAATACTCCGTATTCGGTGGTGGCGGTCGAAAGCCGAGGCTCGCTGGAATCAGCGCCAGCGAAATTCCAGCAAGTTCGGCGAGTTGATTTCGCAGCGGCTTGTGATCCGCCGCGATGCACTCGCGCTTCAATCTCAGAACTCCACGCCCACTCGCCGAAGCCGGAATTTCGCGGAGTTCGTTCCTCGGCGCGCGGCTGTTTAACGTCAACCCATCGAATACGGAGTATTCGACGACAATTAGGCGTAGTCGGCGAGTTCGAATTCGCGGAATTGGGCGGCTTCGTTGGTTTGCCAGACGTGGTCGGTGGTCACGTCGAGGCAGGTGAGCCAGCCTCCGCGGCAGCAGTTGGTGTCGAGGCAGACCCAACCGTCGAAGCTCAGTGGATAGCCATCTTTCTGCGGCGTGTGGCCGCAGACACTCCGTTTGCCGGACATGTGTGCTGGCTCATTGCCCTCGAGTTTTTTCCAGCGCAGGTCGTAGTCTCCTTGCTGCCCCAGCGGCAGCCAGGGGTCGAGCTTCGCATGCACGAAAATTTCCTTCGGCGTTTCATAGAACGGCCTGAGGTGCGACAGCCACTTCAAATGCGCGGGCGGAATTTTGTCGATGCCGCCACCGTACGATTGCAGCACGGCATCGCCGCCGAACTGCAGCCACATCTCCATCATGAAGCTCTTTTGAATCGAGTCGCGCATCATCTCTTCGTGATTGCCCATGATCGAAATGACCAGGCACTCGTCCTGCAGTCGCAAGATTTCTTCGATGCACGCTTTGGTATCGAGCCCGCGATCGACAACATCGCCGAGAATGATCAGCGTGTCTTCGGCCGTGGGTTTGACGAGCGCAAGCAGCGTCTGGAATGCGACATGACAGCCGTGAATATCGCCGATGGCGAGAGTGCGCGCGGGCATGAATGAACTAGGGAAGGCTTTTGAAGCGAAATGGACCGGGACGATCGTCAACTGGCTGTGGGTTCGGCTCCCAAGGATGCTCGACTTGATTAACCAATTGAGTCAGCATGCAGCTCAAAGTGTAACATTGCGCGATCATCGCCACTTGCCAGCCGCGCTGACTCTGATCGCCTCGGCTGCGGTCGAAATAGTCCCAGGCAAGCGTAGCGAAAACCGTGCTCCAGAACTTTCGCTCGCCGAGTTCGGAGAATTGTTCCTCAAGATTCAATCCAATGCCCGGCCAGATCCCGCCGTGAAACTCTCGGAGCCGCTCGACGTAGGTTTTCTGTGGAGGCAACGCAATGTGATCGCCGACTTCGATGGCTAGTTCGATCAGCCCGCAAAATCGACTGTTCGAAACATAAAAGTAGCTGCCCCCAGAAGTGAAATTGCCCGCCATTCATTCAGCTCGTTGCTACGACTTCTCAGGAATCAATTCCAAACAAATCAACCGATCATCGCCGCGCACGTAGAGCAAGCCATGCGACAGAATCGGCGCGGCCCAGCAGGGATATTTTAAGAGCACCTTGCCTGCGGCTGGCGCTTTCGGCGCGGGACCAAAGGCCGGGCCGGCTGCCTGCGGCGGCGTGAGTTCCACGACACTGACCGGGTCATACTTTTCCGGGTTGGCTTTGAAGACAATCAGCTGGCCGTACTCAGCCTGGCAGATGAAATGGCCGTCGGCATATAGGAGTGAACTGCGTGTGAGGCCCGGTTCGCTCCATTTCACTTTGCCGGTTTTCCAGTCGATGCAACGGAGTTCGGCGTTCTCAGTGTGTCGGCCGCTGCTGCCGTAGAGGTAGCCATCGTGATGAACGGGCGTGTTCCAGTGGGTCATCATCGCTTTCTGCCGGCGGCGGTCGTCATCTTTCCAAACAATTTCGCTCGTGCCGGGCGCGACCTTCAGCAGTGAACTGCCCGGGCCGTAAGTTTCGCTGATGAAAACCTGATCGCCGACGACGACCGGCATGGCGGCGTTCACGCTTTCGAGAATCTTCGCCCGCCAGGGATATTCGAAATCGAGCTTGCCGGTCTTTGGTTCGAAACCGACCAGCCCGCCGCGGCTGAATGAAAAACACCACCGCCGGCCGTTGATCGTGGCGAGTTTCAGCGATGCATAACTGGCGAGTTCATCGGTGAGTTTGTATTTCACCTTGCCGGTAAATTTATCGAACGCCACAATGCCGCTGCCGTCACCCTCGACGCGATCTAGATTTCCCGCGCCCAGCGATTGCGAATCGGCAGGACTGCCGCCGACCATCACAATCAGCAAGTCGCCTTCGATCACCGGCGTGCTGCCGACACCGAAGAAATTCTGCACCACGCCGAAATCTTTTTTGGTATCGACCTGCCAGATCAGCTTCCCCGCGTCGGCGGTGAGGCAGGTGAGCATCCCTTCGGCGCCGTAGGCATACACACGATTGCCGTCGATCGCTGGCGAGCAGCGGGGACCATTGTTGTAGCCGAAGTAGTCGGAGTAATCGGTCGGGTATTCGTACTTCCACAGTTCCTTGCCCGTCTCAGCATTCAGCGAATAAACGCGAGCCGAATCGCCGATCCGCTCGAATTGAAAGAGCCGGCCCTTGCTGATGGTCGGTGCGCCGTAGCCCGTGCCGAGATTGGCTTGCCAGACGATGCGCGGCTTGTTCGCCGACCACTTGGTGATGATGCCGGTCTCGGACGATTTGCTGTCCTGCGTGGGGCCGAGGAAGATCGGCCAATCGACGCCGGTTTTACGCGTGCCGAGATCTTTTAGTTGTGCTTCGGCAGGTGGCGACTGCGCACTGGCGACGGCTGAAAGCAAAAACGAAATCAGCGCGACGAGTGGCAGCTGTTGGCGGGCGAACATCGTTCTTTCTCCACTTACACCTGCAGCGCCTGATTCAGATCGTCGCGCAAATCCTCGAACGCTTCCAAGCCGACCGACAGGCGGATCAAGCCATCGCTAATGCCATGCTCGGCCCGGGCGGCTGCATCGTAACTGGCGTGCGACATCGACGCCGGTTGTTCGATGAGCGATTCTACCGCGCCGAGGCTGACGGCCAACTGAAAGAGCTTCGTCTGTTCGCAGACACGCTTGGTCTGCTGAAAATCGCCCTTCGTTTCGAACGTGAGCATGGCTCCGAACGCGCCGTCCATTTGCTTCGCGGCAATCGAGTGACCAGGATGGCCGGGCAGCCCCGGATACAGCACGCGCTTGATGCGAGGATCTTGCAGCAGCCATTCGGCGAGCTTCAGCGCGGTCTTTGATTGTTCGCGCACGCGCAGCTCGAGCGTCTTCAGGCCGCGACTGGCGAGAAACGATTCGAACGGGCCCATCACGCCACCGGTGGCATTTTGGAAGAAGTAGAGTCGGTCGCGGAGTGCCTTGTCGCGCACGACGAGCGCACCGCCGAGCAAATCGCTGTGGCCGCCAATGTACTTGGTGGCCGAGTGCATCACGATATCGGCGCCGAGTTCGAGGGGTCGCGTGAGGACCGGCGTGGCAAATGTATTGTCGACGCCGAGCAGCGCGCCGTGTTTGTGCGCGATCTCAGCGATGGCGGCAATATCGGTGATCGACATCAGCGGATTGCCAGGCGATTCGATCCAGATCAGCTTCGTATTCGGCTTGATGGCTTGTTCGAACTTGGCAAGATCGGTGCTCGGCGCGAGCGACACCGACACGCCGCTGTGATTGATCACCTTATGCAGCAGCCGAAACGTGCCGCCGTAGATATCGCCGCCGGCCAGCAGATGATCGCCGCTGTCGAGGAGCATCGTGGCGCAGTGCGTCGCGGCCATGCCGCTGGCAAAGGCCAGTCCGCCGACGCCGCCTTCGAGATTGGCGATGGTGGCTTCGAACGCCGAACGCGTGGGGTTGCCGCTGCGAGAGTAATCGAACTGCCCCCACACGCCAGCGCCAGGCTGCACGAAAGTTGAGGCGACGTGAATGGGCGGCACCACGGCGCCGGTCTGCGGATCGCGATCTTGTCCGACGTGGATGGCCCGGGTGCGAAAATGTTGGTTGGGATTGGTCATGGTTCTCGATGGCAGGTTGCAAGTTCAGGAGAGGTGGGATGATTGCAGGGCGCGCGTCAGATCGGGGATTAAGAGCCACAGCCGAGGTCGGGGCTTGTTCACGAATTTGGCTCGTTCGTGGAAGAGGCCTCGCGGGATCTCAGGAATGCGTCGCGCGCATCCAGGGCCTTACGTTTTCCCTCTTCGAAGCAGTGCCCTAGTCGTTCTTCAAACTCTTCGCTTAGGTACCAAGCGATCGCGGCGTTGGCGTCATCCTTGCTGACTATTTGAACGGGCGTGGAATCAGTCGCTGAGGATGCGACATTTTTAGATTCGCGATGGTCGTCCATGGTTGGCCCCGGAAACTAACCGACTTGGTTGCATTCGTAGGATTATAACACGCCTGATCGACCGGGGCGGAATTCACGAGAGGAGGCCGAAATACTGGGCCCACACAACATTCTGACGATTCGCCGAATAACGATGCCCGTTGTGGCCGATTCGCGACTGGGCTATTTTAAAAAGTTCGGCAACGGCCGCCCTGATTTGGCATTGGCTTGCCTCCCACCCACCTACAGCTCTCAGAGGAACCGGCATGAAACCGGAAGTGATCAGTGACGCGGAGATGGAGACCCGCGTGAAGGCCGCGAAGGATAAGCTCGATGCCCAGGCCGTGGAAACGGTGCAGTGGCACTTTCACGAGTCGACCGGCTCGCCGTTCTGGCTGGAAAAGAAGAGCGAGTTGAAATTTGATCCGCTCAAGGAAGTGAAGTGCTACGACGACATCAAGAAGTTTCCCGAATTCCAAGACGAATGGCTCCGCGGCGGGCCGATCACCCGCTGGGTGCCGAAGGGTTTGGCCGGCAAGCCCGTGTATGTCTTTGAAACGGGCGGCACGACGGGCATTCCGAAGAGCCGCATGGTGGTGACCGATCACTGGACCGACTACGAAAACTTCAGCGACACGCTGCCGGACAAATATTTTCCCAAGGGCGCGAATTGGTTGATGCTCGGCCCGAGCGGTCCGCGGCGGCTGCGTCTCGCCGTCGAACATTTGTGTCAGCATCGCGGCGGCATTTGCTTCTGCGTCGATCTCGATCCGCGCTGGGTCGTGAAGCTGATCAAGAAGGGGTGGATGGAACACCTCGAGGCTTATAAGGAACACTGCATCGACCAGGCGTTGACCGTGCTCGAAGCGGGCCACGACGTGAAGTGCATGTTCACGACGCCGAAGCTGCTCGAAGCTTTGTGCCAGGCGCTCGAGAAGAAGGGGAAGACCTTCGCTGACACCGGCATCACCGGCATCTTCAGCGGTGGCACCGAATTCACGCCGCAGTTCACGCGGTTCTGCGTCGAAGAATATTTCGGCGGCCCACCGGAAGAGAGCGGCATTTATATGACTCCCACCTACGGCAACACGCTCATGGGGCTCGCCTGCAGCAAGCCGGTGACGAAGGCCGAAGGCTACAAGATTGCCTACTACGCGCCGCAACCGCGGGCTGTGGTCGAGGTGGTCGAGTTCGCTGATTACAATCAACCGGTGGGCTACGGCGAATCGGGCCGCGTGAAGTTGACGACGCTGACGAAGGAATTCTTCGTCCCCGGCTTCATGGAACGCGACGAAGGCGAACGCGAAAAGCCCTACGCCGCCTATCCGTGGGACGGCGTGAGCGGCGTGAAGCCGTGGCGCGGGATTGCCAGTTCGACGACGGTGGGTGTGTACTAAGCAGGGATGAAGGGATGAAGAGGTTAGAGATTAGGGTAGTGGTTTAAAATCCTAAGTTGCCTCCGAGTATTTCCCGCCGCCCTAATCTCTAGCCCCTAACCTCTTAACCCCTTCCACTCCGTTGGGGTGAGGGGCGACGTACGAGACGCGGCGGCCATGATCAGTGTTCGTTACGAGATCGTTTAAAATGCCCAGTCCATTTCCAGGCATGGATCCCTATCTGGAGGAACCAAACCTCTGGTCGGATGTGCATTTGACGCTGATCATTGCCATGCGCGGCGCATTGAACGCACAGATGCCGCGCGGCTTTGTCGCATCGGCCGACAAGTATGTCTGGATTCACGAGCCCGATGCGGGAACGCGGACTCGTGTGGTGCGGCCGGACGGCTTCATCGTTCAGCACGAAGAGGATGTACCCGCTAATCCTTCACCAGCCATTACTTCTGCTCCGGCAATGATCGTCATCCCGGCGACGCGTCGTGAGGGGAATAAGTACTTGAAGATCAGGGACGTACGCACTCGCCGGTTGGTCACCGTCATCGAAATGCTAAGCCCTTCGAACAAAGAGCCAGGGCCGGATCGCGAAGCCTATTTGACAAAGCGCATTGACTACCTCACAGCCGGTGTGAATCTCGTAGAGATCGACTTGTTACGCGGAGGCCTGCGATTACCCCTAGGCGAAGTATCGCCTGAACGATTCGATTACTATGCGATGGTATGTCGCGCGAATGAAATGCCGGCGGCGGGATTTTGGCCATTTACGGTGCGCGACCCGTTTCCCAGGATTCCCGTTCCCCTAACGCCGACCGAGTCGGATCTTCAACTAGACTTGAAGTCTTGCCTCGATTGGGCGTTTCAGCAGGGGATGTACGAAATTGACATTAACTACAGCGAACCTGCCGTCCCACCACTTTCACCTGCTGATGCCGAATGGGCTAGGCAGCTCACAATGAAATAGCCTGTAAGAAATCCCGTGGCCGGCTGTAGTACAAACGTCCGTCCCACTTCCTGCCACATCGCCCTAGCCCCTAGATCCCAGCCCCTAGCCACCCGAATTCTCATGCTCAATATTCCCGTGCTCCGTTGGGGCGAACCCTACGAGTCGCTCGAAGTCGACGAAATCAAGCACTTCTACACTGGCGAGCCGATTGCCAAGGTCAGCCAAGCCAATGGCGGCATCGTCAAACGCGATATGACGAAGGCTTGGAAGTGCCGCGACATTCTGCGGCAGTTTCCGATCAGCGATTTGATTGCCAAGCTGAAGGTCGCTGCCGATCTATATGAGACGGCCACGCTGCCGATGGGCGACGGCCAGCAATCGCCCGAAGATTTCGTGAAGCAGCAGTCGTCGACGACCGGTCTGCCGGAAGTTCTCTGCCGGGCCAATATTCCGAAGAACAGCTTCGTGCTGCGGAACATGGACAAGATCATGGACTGCCTGACGCGCGGTCTCGATCTGAACATTCTGACGAAGGGCTGGGGCCTGGAGCATCGCGGCGTGATCGTGAGCTATCAATGCCAGGCACCGGTTCTCGGCGCGGTTCTGCCGTCGAACTCGCCGGGTGTACACACGCTCTGGCTGCCGGTTATTCCGCTGCAAGTTGGTCTCGCCCTGAAGCCCGGTTCGCAAGAACCGTGGACGGCCTATCGCATCGTTTCGGCCTTCACGCAGGCCGGCATTCCGAAGGAAGTTTTCGGTTTGTATCCCGGTGGTCACGATGCGGGCGGCGCGCTCCTCGAAGCCCTCGATCGCTCTATGATTTTCGGCAGCGCGCAAACGGTCGAGAAATACAAAGGCAACCCGCGCGTGCAAGCGCACGGACCTGGTTTCTCGAAGATCATTCTCGGCGACGACGAAGTCGATAACTGGGAACAGCACATCGACCTGATGGCCGAGAGCATCGCCACTAACAGCGGCCGCGGCTGCATCAACGCGAGCGGCGTGTGGGCCTCGCGCCATACGGAAGAAATCGCCAAGGCCCTCGCCGAGAAGCTGGGTCCGATCGAAGTCCTGCCGCCGGACAGTCCGAATTCGAAGCTCGCAGCATTCACCGTTCCTGGCCAAGGCAAAAGCGTGTGGAATGTGATCGAACAGGACCTGAAGGAAAGCGGCGTGAAGGACATGACGTCGTTCTACGGCGAGCGGCTTGTCGAGCGCGAGCTTTGTTCCTACTTGCGGCCCGTCATTGCGCACAGCAACTCGCCCGATACGGGCATTGTGAAGAAGGAATACATGTTCCCCTTCGCGACTGTCGTGAAATGCCCGGAAGATCAACTGCTGAAGAAGATGGGCTACACGCTGGTCTGCACGGCGATCACCAAGAACGAAAAGCTGATTAATCAGCTGAGCGACGCAACCTACATCGACCGTCTCAACATCGGGCCGATCCCGACGACGCGGCTCAACTGGTTGCAGCCGCACGAAGGAAGCATCATCGACTTCTTGTATCGCTCGCGGGCGTATCAGGTAGCGGGAGTTTAGGTTATAGAGAAACGGCTGCGACTGATCCCACCCCATTGAAATGCCCACCTGATGACCGCTTTCGATTTTCAACCGCGCACTCGGATTGTGTTTGGTCCGGACAAGATCGATGCGTTGGGAGAATTGGCATCGGAGATCGGTGGCCGGCGAGCACTCATCGTCAGCGATCCCGGCGTGATCGCCGCCGGGCACACGGCGCGGGGCATTGCTTCGCTCGTGCGAGCTGGCATCGAAGTGCAACTCTTCGGCGGCGTGCATGAAAATCCCAACACCGACGACGTCGATGCCGGTGTGAAGCTCGCGCGGCGGCACGACATTCAGCTGATCGTCGGTCTCGGCGGTGGTAGCGCGATGGACTGTGCGAAGGGGATTAACTTCCTGCTCACCAACGGCGGTGAGATGAAGGACTACTGGGGCGTCGGCAAAGCACTGAAGCCGATGCTGCCAATGATTGCCATACCGACGACGGCCGGGACTGGCAGCGAGACGCAGTCGTTCGCGCTCATCAGCGATGCTCAGACGCACGTGAAGATGGCCTGCGGCGATAAGAAGGCCGCTTGCCGTGTGGCGATTCTCGATCCAAAGCTAACAGTGACGCAGCCGCCGCGAGTCACTTCGCTGACCGGCATCGATGCAATTTCGCATGCACTCGAAACATTCGTTTGTACGAAGCGAAATGCGGCTTCGCTGGCTTTCAGTCGCGAAGCGTGGCGGCTACTGGCGGGGCACTTCGCCAAGGTGATCGATCACCCGACCGATGTCGAAGCCCGCGGCGCAATGCTTCTCGGCGCGAGTTTCGCCGGCCTGGCGATCGAAAACAGCATGCTCGGCGCCGCCCACGCGCTGGCCAATCCGTTGACGACGCATTTTGATATTCCCCATGGCCAAGCCGTTGGCCTGATGTTGCCGCATGTGATTCGCTTCAACAGCGTGGAAGTCGAGCCTTGGTATCTCGACCTTCTCAGCACGATGCCCGCAAATGGCGCCGGCCCGGTGCCGAAGACCGTTGATGAACTCGCGCACTTTGTCGCCGCACTCACGCTTAAAGCGGGGCTGAAGACGAAGCTAGAAGAATTGCGAGTCTCGTACGACAAATTGCCGCAACTCGCCGAAGAAGCCGCCACGCAGTGGACCGGCACGTTTAACCCGCGAAAGGTGGGGGCCGCCGAACTTTTGACGCTTTATCAGCAGGCCTTCTGATATAATTCGAAGGTTGTCGCTCGAGTTGCCGCGACGGTTTTTGTTTTCTCATTTTGGATCTGGCGAGGTGTGGTCATGCGCTCTGCCGAGAATCAGCTGTCGCGCCGCGAGGCCCTTCGCACGCTGGCTGCAACATCGCTGCTCGCATCGCCGTTGCTCGCCAACGCAAAACTCTTCGCCGCCGATCCAGTCGCGCTCCCCAAAGCGTCCGAGAAAAACTGGCCGCTGTTTCGGGGCGATGTGCTCGCCACTGGTTTGTCGCCGTCGAAAGTTCCCGACAAGGTCGACGAACTCTGGAAGATGACGGTCAAGGACGGCGCCTTCGAAGGAACGCCGGTGATCGTCGACGGTGTGGTTTATATCGGCGATCTCGACGGCAAGCTCTTCGCGCTCAATCTCAGCGACGGCAAAGAAAAGTGGCACTGGAAGATCGATAGCGGCTTTATGGCTGCACCCGCCGTGCGCGACGGACTGATTTATCTCGGCGATATCGACGGCGTGTGTCACTGCATCGATGCCGCGACCGGCAAAGAGAAGTGGAAGTTCACAGCCGAAGCCGAAGTCGACTCGAGCGCGAACTTCTGGCAAGACAAAGTCCTCTTCGGTTCGCAGGATCGTCACTTGTATTGCCTCGATGCCCAAACGGGAAAGCTCGTTTGGAAATTTGCAATCGACGATCAGATCCGTTGCACGCCGACGGTTGTCGGCGATCGCTGCTTCGTCGCCGGCTGCGATAGTAAACTGCACATCATCGATTTGAAGAAGGGCGCCGCCGAAACGAATGTGCCGATCGACGGTCCGACGGGCGTAACTCCAGCGGTTCTCGGCGATCACGTATTTTTCGGCACCGAGGGTGGCACGATTTTCAGCGTCGACTGGAAGAACGCCAAAATCGCCTGGCAAGAAAACAACGCCGGCGACGGCCAACCCTATCGCAGCTCCCCCGCCGTGATGGACGGCTTGATGATCATCGGCAGCCGTTCGCGCAAAGTGCTGGCCCTCGATCCCGCCAACGGTAACAAGGTTTGGGATTTCACCACCAAGCAGCGGATCGACAGTTCACCGGTGATCGCCGGCGACCGCGTGATCGTAGGCGCCGCCGATGGCCGGCTGTATTGCCTCGATCGCAAAGACGGCCGCGAGATCTGGCAAAAGCAAGCCACCGGCGGCTTCGTCGGCTCGGCCGCAGTTGCAGATGGCAAGATCGTGATCGCGAGCGATCGCGGGAATGTGTATTGCTATGGAAGTAAAAGCTGAGGTATTGCCATGTCGATTTCATCACTTCCACCACCGACTGACAAGCTAATCACCGCAGCAGAATTGCTGACGATTGCCACTGATGGGCGCGTATCAGAACTAGTTCGTGGAAGGCTTGTCGACATGCCGCCAACGCAATGGGCACATGGTAAAGTGTGTTTGGCAATCGGCGCAATTCTGACGAAATACATCGACCAGTACGACGTCGGACATGGGACCGTCAACGATAGCGGGATTATCACGAAGCGAAATCCCGATACAGTCCGTGGCGCCGACGCAGCTTTCGGTAGCTATGTACGCTTGCCGAAAGACCAACCTCCGCTCGGCTATTGGCCTGTTTCACCAGAGATAGTGTTCGAAGTTCTGAGCCCTACGGATCGCCCCGGTGCAACACTTACTAAGGTTGCTGAGTATCTGGGTGCTGATGTACTTGCTGTGGTCGTCGTCGACTTCGAAGATTACTGCGTCTATCTGAATGCCCGTAACCGCTCGCCGCAGACGTTGAACCTCCAAGATCAACTCAATTTGAAACAATTCCTGCCGGAATCTCTTCCCGAATGGAATGTCTCCATTCGGGAGTTCTTCAAATACCTGCCAAATCTCCCTGTATAAGTAAGTTCACCGCACGTACTTCACCCAGATCCCGTGACTATCGAAACTATCAAAACCGAAGTTGGCAGTTACTTCATCTCCAACTATCCGCCGTTCTCGCAGTGGACCACGGCGGCGTTGCCGGAGGTGGAAGCTGCGCTCCATTCGCCGCCCCAAACCGCCACGCCGCTGGGGCTGTATCTGCACATTCCGTTCTGTCGCAAACGCTGCAAGTTTTGCTACTTCCGCGTTTACACCGACAAGAACGCGCACGATGTCGAGTATTACGTCTCGGCGTTGTCGAAAGAGATCGAACTGGTCAGCCAGTTGCCCGTCATGGGCGGCCGGCCGTTTCGCTTCGTCTATTTCGGTGGCGGCACGCCGTCGTTCTTGAGTGCCAAGCAGTTGACGTCGCTCGTCGATCGGTTGCGGAAGCACGTGAACTGGAGTCACGCCGAAGAAGTGACGTTTGAATGTGAACCTGGCACGCTTTCGGAGCCGAAGGTTCATACGCTGAAGGAACTGGGTGTAACGCGACTGAGCCTGGGCGTGGAAAACTTCAGCGATGCGGTGCTGGAGGAGAACGGCCGAGCGCATCTTTCAGCCGAAGTTTACAAAGCCTGGAGTTGGATTCAAGCCGCGCAGTTTGCGAACGTTAACATCGACCTGATCAGCGGCATGGTCGGCGAGAGTTGGGACAACTGGCGCGACTGCATCAAGAAGACGATCGAGCTGTCGCCCGACAGCGTGACGATTTATCAAATGGAGTTGCCGTTTAACACGGTTTACTCAAAGGATATTCTCGGCAATCAAATCGAGACGCCAGTCGCCGATTGGCCGACAAAGCGGGCCTGGCTGAACTACGCGTACGACGAACTGCAGGCCGTTGGCTATCACATTTCGAGCGCTTACACGCTCGTCAAAGATCCGCAAAAGGTCAACTTCAGCTACCGCGATAACTTGTGGAAGGGCTCCGATCTGCTCGCCACCGGCGTGGCCAGCTTTGGGCACGTGGCGGGCGTGCATTATCAAAACAAAACCGAGTGGGGCGATTACACGAAAACATTGCTCGAGGACAACAAGCTGCCGTTATTCCGCGCGCTGCGGCCGACGAAGCATCAGTTGCTCATTCGCGAATTGATTCTGCTGCTGAAGAAGGGTTACCTCGACGTCAACTATTTCCGCAACAAGTACGGCGTCGACGTGCTCGAAGAATTTCGCGATGCTTGGCAGCAACATGTCGCCGAAGGCATGCTGACGTTCGACAACGATCGTGTCACGCTCACGCGCGATGGCTTGCTCCATGCCGATGCGTTGTTGCCGGCGTTCTTCGAGTCGCAGCATCAAGGGGTTCGCTACACTTGAGCGAGCCGCTGACGTTTGAGATGGGGAAGTTCGTCGCGGAGTTTCCCACGGACCGCCTTTACGCGAAGAACCACATGTGGGCCGAGCGACGTGGCGATTCTGGCACAAATGCAGTGCTGCGCTTCGGCTTCTCCGCTTACGCGGTTCGTTTGCTGCAGGACGTTTACTTTCTCGATTGGACAATCGATGCCGGTGTGCCGCTGCGGGAAAAGCAGGAGATCGGCAACATCGAAAGCAAAAAAGCCGAGAGCAGCTTATACTCACCCATCGCTGGCGAGTTGCTGCAGTTCAACGGCGAGTTGCTGTCCGATCCCTCGGCGATCAATGTCGACAAGTACGGCAATGGTTGGCTGTTTGAGATGCAACCCGCGGCCGTTGATAAAAGTCCGCTCCTCACGCCGCCCGAGTATTTGCAGCATCTGGCCGCCGTGTGGGAAGTGACGCAGCGGACGATCAAGGGGCAGATGAACGAGTAAGGCTTACGCGATGTCCGGCATGATGCCCAACCGCTGCTCTGATTTGTCGCCTGCTCAAGCGAGGGTGTTTCTCGCTGCTCTCTTGCTTATCGCGCTCGTGGGCTGCGTCCTCTCGTGGAACAAAGGGAAGTTGCCGGCCCGCGATGTCGCTCCGGAGACGCAACCGGTCAAAACGGACACCGCCACGGAAGTTGCCAGCGATCCGGTTGCTCCCGATCTGCAACTCTATCGCGATGTCACCGCCGCCGTCGCGCGCGGTGAGAATTACTACGTCACCGTCAAGCCGCAGTTACTCAAGCACGGCTTTCCTGTACGGAGCACGTTCAACTGGCGGTTGCCGACATATGCCTGGTTCTTCGCGCTGTTGCCTGGGCCTTGGGCGATTCAAGGTTTGCTGGTGCTGCTCGCGGCGGCGGGGCTGACGCTGCATTTCCAAGCCGAGCAAACCGCGCAGGGCCTGGCCGCGGCGGTCTTCTCGGCGTTCCTGCTGATTGGCGTGGTGAAGTGGTCGGTTGATGGCTTGGCGTTTTACACGCAGGAACTCTGGGCCGCGGTCTTGATGCTGGTTTCGATCGGCACCATCGCGAGGAAGGAGCCGGCTTGGCGGATCGTGGCGATCAGCGCCGGAATTGCCGCGTTGTTATTTCGTGAACTGGCCCTGCCGTATTGTTTCTGGGCCGCTGTTTTCGCTACGTATCATCGACGCTGGAAAGAAGCCGCAGGTTGGTCCGCCGGCATCGCATTGTTCTTCGCCTTCCTCTTCTGGCACAGTCGGCAAGTTGCGGCTCAGCTGACGGCAGACGATCTGAACGGAGCAGGCGGCGGGCTGACGCAATGGCTGAAGTTCGGCGGCCTCGATTTTGTGCTCTTATGCACGCGACTCAATGCGTTCCTGTTCGCCGCCCCCGGGCCAGTCCTCTTCCTCTATTTACTCCTCTCTCTGCTCGGTCTCACCAGCAGCCGAGACGAGCGACTGCTGCTGCAGGGTTTCACGGCGGCCAGTTATTTTGCCGCCTTCAGCGTCGTCGGCATGCCCATCAACTTCTACTGGGGCTTGCTGTTTGCCCCCTTATTGCCGGCTGGCGTCGCGGCGGTTCCAGCCGTTCTCAACTCGCTCTGGCAACATGCTAGCGGCAACCGAGCGATGCCAAACCCGCCCGAATAATCGGCACAATCCCCACCATCTGCTTTCCAAACCCGCCCAATCATCACCACCTGACCCAAATTACCCTTCCGT
This sequence comes from Anatilimnocola floriformis, assembly GCF_024256385.1. NCBI lineage: Bacteria > Pseudomonadati > Planctomycetota > Planctomycetia > Pirellulales > Pirellulaceae > Anatilimnocola > Anatilimnocola floriformis. The sequence continues at coordinate 702,188 of NZ_JAMLFW010000001.1, read as the reverse complement.
TAAAAATACCCCAAGCTGCTTGAATTGCGTGCTACGCTTGACTATCCTCCGGGGTGAAGTTCCTCGGAATACGTCGCGTTTCACACACTTTTGTTCCTGCAGTACGAGGTTGTTATGTTGAAGTCTCTGAAGGCCTTGCGCTTCGTTGCGGTCGCCGCTGCCGCTGGTGTTGCGGTTGTTGGCCAGGCGAACGAAGCGTTTGCCGGTTGGCGTTGGCACCACAGCAGTGGTGGCAGCTCGTCGTCGGGTGGTTCGAGCAGCTCGGGCGGTTCGAGCGGTAGCTGGGGTTCGTCGGGCGGCAGCAGCGGTAGCTGGGGCAGCTCGGGTGGTTCTTCGGGCAGTTCGAGCGGCAGCTGGAGCTCGTCGTCGGGTGGTTCGAGCAGCTCGGGCGGTTCGTCCGGCAGCTCGGGTGGCTCGAGCGGTCACCACTGGCGTCGTCACCACGGCAGCAGCGGTGGTTCGTCGGGCGGTTCGAGCGGTAGCTGGGGTTCTTCGGGTGGCTCGTCGGGCGGTAGCTCGGGCGGTTCGTCCAGCTCGGGTGGTTCGAGCGGTGGTTCTTCGGGTGGCGGCGTGTACTACGCTCCGGTTGAAGTTCAAGAAGGCGCTCCCGTCGTTCCGGCTCAACCTGCAGCTCCTGCCGGTGCTCCGATGACCAGCCTCCGCAGTGGCGAAGGCCTGTTGACCGTCAGCGTGCCGACCGATGCCAAGATCTTCGTCAATGGCACGGCCACGACCAGCACCGGCGAAGTTCGCCAGTACGTGTCGCGTGACCTGGCTGGCGGCATGAGCTACGCCTATGAAGTGCGGGCCGAAATCGTTCGCGATGGCCAGACTCTGGAACAAACCAAGACGATCGACCTCCGCGCTGGCGCCACCAACTCGCTGGCCTTCGATTTCGAAGCCGCCAAGTCGGTTGAGACCTCGCTGACGGTTCGCGTGCCTGCCGAAGCCAAGGTTTATCTGGCCGGCAACGCCACCACCGCCGCTGGCGAAATCCGCGTCTTCAAGACGACGGGCCTGTCGACCGGCAAGGGCTGGAGCGGCTACAAGGTTCGCGTTGAAATGGAACGCGATGGCAAGCTCGTGACCGAAGAAAAGGTCATCGATCTGGCCGCTGGCGAAACGAAGGAAGTCACCTTCTTCGCCGTCGATAAGGTTGCCTCGGCTCGCTAGTTCGAGTACGCAGTTGCTGGTTCAAAGTTTGAAAATGAGGGCCCTTGGATGAATTTCATCCAAGGGCTTTTTTCGTTTGCCGGCAGAGTTGGCATGCGTCGTCGGACTATCTACCCAGGTAGTCCGACGCGTAAGCGGAAGGCGAGTCGCGAGTAATCTCCAGGTTCACCATCGTGTGGCAACACCAAAGAAGGCGGGAGAGAGCTGATTCAGATTTGGATGCAAATCGATTTCCCGTCGCCTACTTCGTTGCCGCGGGAATTCGGTGCTGTCGCACGTTGCCGATGGTTGGCTCATACACACTCCCCCCTTCCGCTCACGCGTCGGGCTATCTAGTCAGCAAATTCCGCACAGAATCACTCATCCGAACGGCACCCACTGGCCGATCCTCACTTATTACACAATGGATTTGCGTTCCACTGAGCTGGCAGCATGAGCAAAGAAGGCGGTTCGGCTGCGAGCTGGATCGCGTGAGTTTAGTTCGCAGGTTGTTCTCTTTTTCGATTGAGTGGAACGGATGCCCGCCTTATTTTCGCCGAACTCCGGCATTGCTGCATTAACTACCGCTCCCTTACTGGAAGTGAGTTATCCCGGCAGCATGGCCCCGCACTTTCGCGTGCAGGCCCTCACCAGCGAAGGCCAGCCGCAGTGGAAACTGGTGGCCAGCTTTGGCGATCAGCAACTCGCGCAAATCTGCCTCGACCGCCTTCGCCGCCAAGGTGAAGTTGCCCGGTTGATCGCCTATCGCCGTGTGCCGACGGCGGCTTAGGTTGCTTAACTCGGATCCTCCGCCGCGAGACGCTCGATCTTCTGCCAGTCGAGCATTTCCTCATTGCTGGGCCATTCGCGCGCCAACGTTTGATACCAGCGAATATCGCGCACCGTGCGGCCGATCACGAAGCCGAGCATGAGCGTCGCGGCCAGATGCCAATGCGCTGCGTAGAGCACGCTGACCATTGCCAAATAGATCACGACGAATAGCAGTTGCCGACGCCATTGCGTTCGCCAGTAATAGGCAATACCAGGAGTGATATTGCGGCGCTCGAGCAAAGCCCGAGCTTTGGCCGAGAGCAGGCTCGTCGGTGTCATTCAGATCTCATTTCTTCTTCAGCAACTCATCGAGATGCACTTCAACCGACTCCGCCAAGCGCTGCGGATGGTAACCACCCTCGAGCGCGCTGACGATTCTGCCGTCGGAGTGGGCATCGGCCACGCCTTGCACGATTTTGGTGAGGGTGCGGAAGTCCTCGGTCTCGAGTTCTAGCGAACCAATCGGGTCGCGGATGTGGGCGTCGAAGCCGGCGCTGATGATCACAAGTTGCGGCTTAGTCTTCGTAGCGAAAGCTTCGAGTTCTTTCTGAAACGCGGCGAGAATATTTTCGCGCGGCGTGCCAAAGGCCATCGGCACGTTCTTGGTGAAGCCCAAGCCGCGGCCGCTGCCGGTTTCGTCCTTGTCGCCGGTGCCGGGATAGAACGGCCAGCGGTGCATCGAGAAGAACGAGACTTGCTCGTCGGTGTAAAACACATCCTGCGTGCCGTTGCCGTGATGGACGTCCCAATCGACGATCAGCACGCGATCGAGCTGATGCTCGGCGATCGCGCACTTCGCCGCAATGGCAACGTTGTTCAGCAGGCAAAAGCCCATCGCACTTTTTTCGAGCGCATGATGCCCCGGCGGCCGCACGAGGCACATCGCATTCATGTCTTCCTTCTTCAGCACCGCCCCCACGGCTGCACACACCGCGCCGGCTGCCTGCTGAGCAACGGTGAAGCTCTCCTCGCTCATCACGGTATCGGCTTCGATGCGGCCGCCGCCGGTCTTCGCATATTTTTCGAGTTCAGCGACGTACTCCTTCGTGTGAATCCGCTGCACTTGCTCGGCCGTCGCCGGTTTCCACTCAGCCGCTTTCACACGGTCGTACATGCCCACCATTTTCAAATGGCGGTCGATGGTGGCCAGCCGTTCGGGCTTCTCTGGATGAGCGCCGGTCTTGTGCGTTTGAAACAGCGGGCTGTGGTAGAGAAGAGTCATGGGGAAATGCAGAAGGAAGAAAGTAGAAGGCAGAACCGATGAAGATATCAGCCTAGCGAATACTCAGGCGTTTCACTTTGGGAGTGGTCGCAGTTTTTCGTAAGTCCAACTGATCGACAAGAAGATTGGCGCGAGCACGAGCATCAGAGGTAGCGACACCCAAAAGTAAAATTCGGTCCAGTCTCGGTGATGGTAAACGTGGCCGTTGCTGTCGATCGCCAACTGTGGACTGCGAAATTTCGAGTTGTACTCGCGCACAAACGCTTCTTTGAGCGGCCAGCCATCGACGCAGCATTGATGAGCGGCACAGTCGTCATAGGCCAGGTGCGCTGGCATTCCACCCACGCGCGTCGTCGCAAAGAAAGTGCTACTGTCTGAAAAATCGTCGATCGGCTTGCCACACAACATGCAGGACATGCCGTCGTACACGAGTGCCATGTGTTATTCTCCGTAGCAGCGCGACGAAGCTCGACAACACATTCTATCTGGTAGCAAAGCATGCAGCGATCACATTTCGCCGCTTGATCTGCAACGGAAATAAAGAAAACTATCGCACGACGCGTTCGCCTCGAATGCGGGCCGAGAAATTCGGATCGTTGCGATACTTGAGGACCATGTCGTTCACGCGCGCACGGCGTTTGGTTTCTTCGAATGGCAGGCTGGTATCGATCAGCTTCAGGTCGTAAGCCAACTGGTCGCTAAAGCCCGGCAACAGCACGCGATAGTCCTGCGGAATTTTGCCGGGGGCCAGATGATTGATGTGCTGCACGATATTGGTCGTGCAGTTATTCGTGATCGAGTCGTAGAGCTCGGGCGTATCGTTCAGCTTGTTCACGCGGCGGAGAATGTCGATCAGCAGTTGCTGGCATTGCTGCGGCGTGGCGCTGCCGCGGTACGCATAGACATCGCACTTCCGCTGCTCGACCCGGACGCGAATCAGATCCTGCTCACTGGCGACGACGTACATCAACTCAAATTGCCCCAGCGCTCCCGGAATTGGGTTGTACTCTTCTCCCTTCTCAAGTCGCACCTCGACCGACACGCCCACTCGATCACCATCGGCCAAGCCGAAGCTGAGAAATGTGTGCGCGAGAGCCCGTTGCTCGTTGAAGGGGACAACCAGGAAGTCGACATTCTGCACGTCGCCGATCGCGAACGTCTTGTCGTAATAATCGACCAGGCAATCGCGATAGGTAAAGAACTCGGCATTGCGGACGTTGTGCAAGGTGATTTGCTCACCCTTCATCTCGGCGCGAGCCAGCACCTTGTGCTCGACGATCCAGTTCCGGTCATTCGAGGGAGTATTCATCTCCGGCAACAGCATCTGCCACGCCTGCTCGTTCGGCGCACCGCTGCGACAACCGCAGGCGGTAGCGCAAAAAATCGCGACGGCGCACAGCAAAAGCGCAGCACGGCCATGCTTCCGCAGCGCGGAAGTCCTGGCTCGCCCAAGCTGAATGCTGCGCGGAGGCATACTTTTCCACCATGACCCTGATACACAGCGGCCGAATTAGCCCAAACCGCCACTCCGCACAAGGGCAAACGGCTGAAGCAGCAGACGCCAGCGGCTAGAAAGCGAACTTTCCCGCCGCTTTACGTGTCGATCAATCGCCGGAATAATGCGAGCAGCCGAATGCAGTCATTTGCAGCGACAGCATTCGGCGATTTCCGCCCCTATAGCTCAGCTGGATAGAGCAGCCGCCTTCTAAGCGGCAGGTCGCAGGTTCGAATCCTGCTGGGGGTGCTTCGGTTACTCCGCCTTCTTCGCTGTTTTTTGTTCCAGCAAGTAGGTTGCCAGGTCCGCGAAATCGGTGGGCGTGATTGTTTCGCCGACGTTCGCTGGCATTAGAGATAGTTGGGTTTGCTTTTTCTCTTCGACGTCGGCTTTGGGAACGGTGAATTCCTTGCCTTGCGGATCGACGAGCACTAGCAACGCACCTTCTTCGCGGCGGAACAAGCCGCTGAGGACGCGGCCGTCGGCGAGTTGCAGCGTGGTCGTGCGGAAGGCGACATCGACGTTGCGGTTGGGATCGAGAATGTCCTCGAGCAAACGATCGCGGCCGCGCAGGCCGATGCCGTCGAGTTGCGGGCCGACGACATTTCCCTTGCCGGCGATTTGATGGCAGGCCGCGCAGTGCTTGGTGAAGAGCTCTCCGCCGCGCACTCCGCTGGCCATGTTCTTTTCGAGGGCCAGTTTGCGCTCGGCGATCAATTTGTCGCGCGCTTCGGCATCGGTCGGCAAACCGGCAGTCAGCTCGGCAACTTGCTCTTTCCAGTTCGGTGTTTTCAAAGTTTGCAGCCGCGTATTGATCGCCGGCAGCATCAGCAGCCGCGGCGAAGCTTGCCCCGCTTTGACGAGTGCAAACAGAACTTCCACGCCGCCGGCATCGCTCGTCAGCGTTTCGGCGATCAATGTTTGCAGCCGGAGCGAGCTGGCCTTCAGCACCGTTTGCAGTGCGGTGGCAACTTGTTTTTCGTCGCCGGACGTTAGCGAATTGAGCAACTGGCCGCGATCGACGCCGATCAACTCGGTGCTGCCGAGGGCCGTCGCAATCGCTCGGTTCGGCGCCGCGGTTTCGAGCGCGACAAAGGCCTGACCGGCTGCGGCGCGAACGGCAGGATCGGTCTTTTCACTGCCGAGCAATTCGCCCAGGCGTGGACGAAGGCCGGTGAGCTTAAATCGCGCGACGAGTTCGGCGCCGGCCGCTTGATTGGCAATTTGCGGCAGGGGATTGAGGGCTGCGAGCGAGAAGCGGCCGACAGCGAACCAGGCGTAACCGGTGCCGGTGTCGCCATCGATGAGCTCGATGTAGCCCCGCTTGCCGGCGAACTTCTTCAGATCCCATTCGGTCTTCTGCGCGATGTCGTTACGCGGCGGCCGCGATTCGGCGAGGACTTCTTTCGTATCCGCGTCGCGCAGCAGAATTTTATTCAGATCGTTCCCCTTCGCCCCTGGCACACCATGATGGCCGGCGCACCAGAACGACAACTTTTCCGGCAGATCGAAGGCCGAGCTGCGATAGCTGCCGGTCAGCGTTTCGCCGCGGGCCAAGCTATCGTAGAACTTGTGCTTCGCTTCGCTATCCGAGCTCTTCCGCTCGACAATCACCCACGGCTGTTGCGACGGCGGCGCACCTTCGACGGCAGCGGCTTGCCAGGAAAAGACCTCTGTTGCTGGCGGCGAAAGCAGTTGAATAGCGACCTCATTGGCCCAGTCGAATAGCTCCCGCTTCGGCTCTTCGCCGCGCGTGGCCAGGCCCGCAAAGATCGCGCTGATCATCTGCGCTTGCATCGGCAGGTCGTTACCCAATTGCTTCTGCGCGATGGGCGCGACGCGGGCCACAATATCGCCAGCAGCATTCTTGGCGACATGTTGCATGTAGGTTGCCATCTGCTCGCGATTGACACTGCCCGACTCGATTTGCGAAAGAAGGAGCGTTCCCGCGGCGCCGTTATTCACCGCGAGGCAAATCGGGGCGAGATCGTTGATTTGGGCAGCAGTCAGTTTCCAGTCGAGCACTTCGGCCGGCGACTTGGCTACTTGCAGCCGACTCTTGAGCGCCTGACGAATCGCATACGAGAGATGATTGTCATCGCCGGGAACTTCACGCAGCGCGGCGAGCAGCGCCGCGACGGGAACATTCTCCGGATGCATGGCAATCGCGTCGGCGCTCGCCCGACGAGCGAAGGGGGGAGACTTGGCATCGGTGACAACCTTGATGTCGGTGAAGACATCGGCGGTGGCCCGATTGGCGAGAGCTTTCGCATGGTGAATCCAAGCGAGCTCCCCTTCCGGCGAGCCCAGGTTGGCTTTGTCTTTGAGCAGGGCTTCGACCATCCACATGCCATGTACATAGCCGGGCGACTTTTCACCGACCTTGGCAAAGTAGTCTTGCACTTCGGTCGCGGCGGGCGCTCCCACAACATCGGTCACATAGTGTTGCACTTGCAGGCGGCGCTGCAGGTTCGAATTATCGAGCTCTTTCAACAGCTCGGCAGTCGACAGCCCCTTCAGCGACTTCGGCATCTTCACTGGTTTGGTCGCAGCATCATCACCTTTGTAAGTCACGCGCCAGATGCGGCCGCTCGTGCGATCGCGGCCCGGATGGGGCAGCGGCACTTCGTAGTGGCCGATGATGCGGTTGTAGAAATCGAGAATGTACATGCCGCCATCGGGGCCGATGTGAATGTCGACCGGGCGGAACCACGGATCTTCGGTGCTGAGAAAATCGGGCTGTTCCTTGGCTTTGATCGTGCTGCCGTGGTACTCGGCGGCGTTGCAGTTGATGCGACTCGTCATCACGTTGCCGCTATAGAACAGGCCGCGATATTTCTCCGGAAAATTATCGCCGCTGTAAATGCACACGCCGGCGATCGCCGTGCTGCCGTGCAAATGCTCCATCATCGGCGGCACGAAACCGAGGCCGTCGTCCTTGCGGCCGAAGCCTGGATACTGCCCATGCAGCAGCAGTTGATAAACGGGTTTGCTGTGGCAATCGGCGGTGAAAATGTTGAACCGCTCGTCGAGGCACATGCCGAAGGGATTCACCTGGCCGAAGGTGTAATTTTCGATGCGCGAACCATCGAGCTTGAAGCGGAACGTGTTGCCGCTGTTCATCACCACTTCGTTGCCGTCGGCCCCCTTCACCTTGCTGTTGTTGTTGAAGCCGTGGCAGGCATAGACCCAGCCATCGAAGCCGCGGCGGAACGCGTTGCACATGCCGTGCGTATCGCGCGTCGTGTCGAACGGCCCGTAGAGCTTCGTCCGTTTGTCGCACTTCAGATCGCCATCGGTATCTTCGAAATGCACGATGTCCGGAATGTTGAACGCGATGCAGCCACCCTTCCACGGATAGATGCCCATCGGAATATTCAGCCCCTCGGCGAAGATGGTCATCTTCTCGAACCGGCCATCGCCGTCGGTGTCTTCCAGCACACGAATGCTGTCCTTCGCCGGCCGATCGCTGGGCGCGGCGTAGGGATATTCGACCGTGCACGTCAGCCAGATGCGGCCCTGCTCGTCGAACTGCATGTTCAGCGGCTTTTGAATATCGGGCTCGGCAGCGACCAGATTGATTTCGAAACCGGGCGGCAGCTTGAACGCTTTTTGCTCGTCGGCAGGCGACAACCAAGGCGTGGTCCGCACCCCTTCGGCAAAGGGATCGGCAGCGAACGCAGCGCGCGAAACGCCGACGAGGAGGAGGGCAACAAACAGGAGGGAGAGGTGTTTCATGGAAGGATTTCAAAGTAGCTGAATTCGCCAGAATTCAGTCGATCTGCAATCAACTCAGTGCCACTGAATTCTGGCGAATTCAGCTACAGGAAAAACAGATTACACTAACCCGATCTGCAATCCAAAATCTGCAATCAACAATTCTCATGACTCCCGAACATCTTATGCAGACCATCGACACGCAACTAGCGCATGTCTGGATGGTCCGCGCTTTTCTCAAGCATAGCGACGAAGCCGCCGAGGACGACGAACTGGCCGAAGTCCACCGCGAACTCTACGACTACATGCTCGCCCTCGGTGGGCCGCTGAAGGAGGGGAATGCTGCCGAGTATCTGCGGATGGCGACCAAAAAGCTCGCCAAGCTCCGCCGCGCGACCGAGTCGTTCGCGACCATCCAGCCCGAGATCTCGCAGCACACCAACTTTCAAATGGCTGTCCACTCTCTGCAAGCCGCCGTTGCCGAAATCGCCCGCCTCCTAACGCCGGCTTAATTCCCCTTCACTTTCCTTCGCGTCCGAACATACAACGCTTTTGCGCGGAAATTGAAGCCTTCTTAATCACCGACTATTTCACCACTTACGTACAAAACAGTGCGTTTTACCACTGTTGTTTCACAACACTTCGCCACAAACCGCTAGTGAACTCTTAGGCATTTCTCTTCTTCCTGAACCTGCGACCGGCCAACCACTTGCCGCACTTCTCCAATCCATAACCCTTAATTTCGGGCGTTGTTTTCGCACAACAGTTTCCACAACGATTCGGAATCGCTCACCACCACTTCTACTGCGCTCGACTCGACTGCTGAGATCGGCTCGCGACTCCGCTTACGCCCCAGGAACGCGCGCCGCTGCTCAACCCATTCGCAACTAATTAGTGTACATAAATTTACTATCTACGTCAATCTGCTTCATCAATTTTTCATCAGTCGAATCGCACACCATTCGCCCAGTCAGCTAATCTGAGGGCCTCGCCTAGAACTCACTTCGCTCGAGCCCACCGATGAACAACGCTCTCTCTCGCCGTACATTTCTCGCCGCTGGCGCTGCCATTCCCTTGGCCGATGCTGCTTGCCGGGCCGCCGAAGGAGCCGCCGCGGCGGAAGTCATCGGGCCGCTGGTGGGGCATACCGACACGACGTCGACCATCCTCTGGGCCCGCTTTGCCAAACCGGGACGACACGTTCTCAAGCTGCGCACGGCAGATGGCAAAGAAACAGTGCGAGAAATCACCGCCGAAGCCAAGGCCGAAAACGACAACACGATTCACTGGTTCATCAGTGGCTTAGAGACTGGCACGCGCTACCTGGCCGAAACGGCGGGTGGCCGGCCTTGTTCGTTTACGACCGCTCCCGCACCCGAAGCGCCAGCAAAAGTAAAACTAGCCTTCGGTTCCTGCGCCCGCGAAGACGAAGGAAGTCGCGCAGTGTGGACGCGGATGCTCGCCGAAAATCCCGACGTCGTCGTTCTCGGCGGAGACACTCCTTACATCGACTCTACCGACATCGCCAAGCAGCGCAGTCGACATCGCGCATTCGCCTCGGTGCCGGAGTATCAATCGCTCCTCTCCACGCGGCCGTTCTGGTCGACGTGGGACGATCACGACTTCGGCAAGAACGACGCCGATGGCACGCTCAAGGGAAAAGAGAACAGCCGGCAAGTCTTCACCGAGTATCGCGCGCAAACGGAGTTCGGCGACGGCAAGGAAGGGATCTACACTTCGTTTCGCTGGGGTCCGGTCGAGATGTTTTTGATCGACGCCCGCTGGTGGTCCTACACCGGCCCGTCGTTCGCCGATCCCACGCAGAAAACATTGCTCGGCAAGGGCCAATGGGAATGGCTCACCGCGCAGCTGCGGGCCAGCACCGCGCCCTTCAAGTTGCTGATGAACGGCGTGATTTGGGAGGACAAACAGAACAAAGAGAAGGACGACTGGGAAACGTATAACGCCGAGCGGGCGGCACTTTTCACGTTCATCAAGGAGCAACGGATCAGCGGCGTGATGCTGATCGGCGGCGACATTCACGTGACTCGGTTACTGCGTTACCCACCCAAGTTCGCCGGCTATCCGCTGTGGGATTTCATCTCGTCGCCAATCCACGACAAGGTCATCCCGGCCCTCAACGTGCCGCATCCCTTCCTGCTGGAATCGAAGGAACAGCCGAACACCTTCCTGGAACTGACGGCAGACTCCACGGTTCAACCGCCGACGCTTACTGCGAGGTTTTTAGATACCGAGGGGAAGTCGCTCTTTGCCGATACGGTAGTGTCGCTCAGCGACGTCACGCCGAAAGGCACACGTGGGGAGTGAGGGTGTCTTCTTAGCCCTCAGCTTTAGCTGAGGGAAAGCAAACAAAGACGCTTCCGGCTTTAGCCATTCTATTGGCAGAAGAATTCACGGCTAAAGCCCGGCACTCTGCGGATCTCGCCCACCAGCTAAAGCTGGTGGCTAACGAGAGAGAATGTCGAGAGAGCAATCAGACCGCGAAGTCTCCGCGGATGTTTTGATTGCCATCCCCCTGCCGACGCTTTATCGTACGTGGGCTTGCATGTGCTTACCGCACTCGGGCCGAACCGGACCGTGCAAAAAAAAACTGGCAGGTAGTCGCAAAGATGAGCGCGACTACCTGCCGTATGAACAATGACAAATTATGAACTGGGCAAATTTTATGAACAGTCGCTGGTTTGCACAATGCCCCCCGTTCGTCACCCTAACCACGTTGGCTGCAACGTGTTCCATGCTGTTTTTCGGGCATTTTTCTGCGACCGCCAACGCTCAGCCCAAAGAAAAGGACAAATCTCCCGGCACGGTCTGGGCAGAAAAGAACCTGGACGAGCTCCGCAGCATCTATCAGCATTTTCACCGCAACCCGGAGCTCTCGTTTCATGAAAAGGCAACGGCTGCGACGGTCGCGAAGCATTTGAAAGACGCCGGCTGCGAAGTGACCGAAAACATCGGCGGTTATGGCGTGGTGGGCCTGCTGAAGAACGGCGCCGGCAAGACGATCATGGTCCGGACCGATCTCGACGCGCTGCCGGTGAAGGAGGCGACCGGCCTGGCGTACGCCTCGCAAGTGACGGTGAAGAACGACACCGGCAACGACGTGGGGGTGATGCACGCCTGCGGTCACGATATTCACATGACCAATCTGATTGCGACGGCCCGTTACTTCGCCGCCCACAAAGATCAGTGGAAGGGAACGCTGATGCTCCTCGGTCAGCCTGCCGAGGAACGGGGATCTGGCGCGCGGAAGATGCTCGATGACAAACTGTTCGAGCGATTCACTAAGCCCGATTACGCCGTTGCGCTCCATTGCGATTCAGGCCTCGCCACCGGCCGAATCGGCATTCGGGGCGGTTACATTTTGGCCAACGTCGATAGTGTTGACATCACCGTGCGCGGCCGCGGCGGCCACGGCGCCATGCCGCACACGACCATCGATCCCATTGTGCAAGCGGCGGAATTGATCGTCGCGCTACAGACGATCGTCAGTCGCGAAATCAAGCCGACCGAGCCCGCCGTGATCACCGTCGGCTCGATTCATGGCGGCACGAAGCACAACATCATCGGCGACACGTGTCATCTGCAATTGACCGTGCGGAGCTACAGCGACAAGGTGCGCGCGCAACTCAAATCGGCCATCGAACGCAAAGCCAAGGGGGTAGCCGTGGCGGCCGGCGCGCCGGAGCCGGTCATCGCTTTTTCGGATGGCACACCAGCAACCTTCAACGATGAGAAGCTCGCCGTGCGGCTGAATCAGAATTTCCGCGAGTTGCTCGGCGAAAATAACGTCGAGCCCGGCGAGCCGTCGATGGGTGGCGAAGACTTCAGCGAATACGGCCGGGCCGGCGTGCCAATTTTGATGTACCGCCTCGGCGTCGTGAACGCCAAACGACTCACTCGCTACAAAGAGCTCGGTCAGGAGCCGCCATCGCTCCACTCGCCACTATTTTATCCCGATGCCGATGAATCAATCGTGACCGCCGTCAGTACGATGACCTCAGCAGTGACGGAACTGCTGAAGTAGAGGCGCGGCCACTCGGGACGGCGAGGCTCCTGCCGAGCCGCCGAGGTAGATCTGCAACGGCCGGCGACGACTGCCTTCAACCGCTACGGCTCGGCGGGAGCCTGTCACGCGACATAAAGTTATGCCGTTAATCGCGACACATAGTTTTGCCGTTAATCGCGACATAAAGTTTTGCCGTTAATCGCGACATAAAGTTTTGCCGGGTTGTGGGATTCGGTAGCATGAGTTCGTCTCGGGCGTCTGGTGAATTCGTTGCTGCGGAGATTCGATCATGCCTCGTGCTTTGGCTTTGGCGGTTCGGCGGGCGATTTGGCGACGATCTAAGAATGGGCAGTCGGTGGCGCTCATCGCCCAGGAGTTGGAGTTGTGCGAGCGGACGGTGAGGAGCTTTTTGCAGCGGTTGCGGGCGCGGGGCGAGGCTGCGTTGGCGGCCAATTATCAGGCGTGCGGCAGAGAGCGTTCGCAGGATGCGGAAGTGGTGCGGCGGCGAACATTGCGATTGCGTGAGCAGCATCGGCGCTGGGGCGCTGAGCGTTTGCGAATTGAATTAACGCGGTGGTTTGTTGCGGCTCAACTTCCCAGCACGCGCACATTGCAGCGCTGGTTGCGGACCACGCGGCCTGCGCCGAGTGGTCGTCGCCAGGGCACGCGCGTGACGCGAGCAGAGCAGCCGCACCACGTTTGGCAGATTGATGCTGCGGAGCAGAAGCGACTGGCCAGCGGCGCGCCGGTGTCGTGGTTGCGCGTGGCCGATGAGTGCAGCGGCGCGGTGCTAATGTCGTTTGTTTTTTCCCCTCGGTCACTTCACGCAGGTTCCCGTGGTTCGCGTGCAGGCCTGTTTGCGGCAGGTTTTTAGCGAATATGGAAGGCCGCACGTGATGCGTGTCGACAACGGCGCACCGTGGGGTTCGTGGAGCGATCTCCCCACCGCGCTCGCGCTATGGCTCATCGGCTTGGGTATTGAGATGCACTGGAACACGCCGCGCCGACCGCAGGAGAACGGCGTGATCGAACGAAGTCAGAGCCTGGTGAATACTTGGGCGGAACCGCGGCAGTGCCGAACTGTGCGTCAGTTTCAATCGCGACTGCGGCATGAAGATCGCTTGCAACGCGAAGTTTATCCCGCAATTCACAAGCAGCCGCGAGTCGTGGCGTTCCCCGAGCTGAAGCATTCGGGGCGCACCTACACGGCAGGTTGGGAACGACGTCACTGGAACTGGGACCGCGTGCTTGAGCATCTCAGCACCTATTGCGTGCCCCGTCGTGTCGATCAGTCGGGCAAGATCGGGCCGTATCACCGCAAGCTGTTTATCGGCGCCCGACACGCCGGCCGCGACGTGTACCTGAGCTTCGACCCCGATCGCTTGGAATGGCTGGTGACCGATGAACCAGGCAACCAACTGCGAGCGATATACGCCTCCGACTGGACTCCACACGCCGTGCGCACTCTCCAAGTGCCAGGGCCGGCGCAGCGTCGCAAATGAAAACACTGGCGTAGACAAGTGAACATGAAAGCTAGCTAGATCGGCAAAACTTTATGTCGCTATTAACGCGGCAAAACTTTGTGTCGCGTGACAGAGCCTCGCCCTCCCTTAACTTTGAGATAAACTGAGAGGATGAAGTTTCGCATTCTCGATCTGCTGTTGTTTGTCACCATGTTGGCCGCCGTGATCGGCGGCTTGGTCTTTGCGCGACGGCAGGCGATTGCCGTCTATGGCGATCAAGCCGCACAAAGCCAATGGGACGCTTGGCGAACCGATGCCAAGAAGCTTTCCGAAGGGCCTGGTCCGGTCATTCGTCGCACCCCGAAGAGCGTCCGCCCGCCAGCACTCGTGCTGATGCAGGATTACTTTCCAGTCTGCCTGGCCCTTTCCGTCCTTCTCAGCTCGGTCTTGTTTGCCACGACGCTGGCGTTCTTCCGCGGCGCGCTGTCGAGCGCGCCGTTTGTCGATCGCTCGTTGCCCGAAGAAAAAAATCAAAAGCCCTCTTCTCCCCGATGAAATCAAACCTCACACTCGCGTTCCTTTCGCTCTTCCTCTTCACCGCGCTGGCGACTGGTCTCGCTGCGCAAGAACCACCGAAATCGCTGATCAGCAACGGCGACTTCGAAACCGATCGCGACGCCGACGGCTGGCCCGATGGTTGGCCACGTGCGAAAGAGGACGTGAAGTGTGTCACCGAGGGCGAGAATCATTTTCTCCGCCTCACATCGTCCAAGCCGGGCGAGACCGTGATGCTTTATCACGCGGTGAAGATTCCCGCCGAGGTGCGCGCACTGACACTCGCCTTCAAGATGCGGACGAGCAATCTCAAGCCGGGCAAACAGCCGTGGTTCGATGCTCGCATCCTCGCCGAGTTCAAAGACAAAGAGGGCAACAAAATGGCCGGCGCTCCGGCAGCGCCGTACCTCCGCAAGGATTCGGCTTGGACCGAGCGCACTATCAGCTTTCTCATTCCCGAGGGAGCAACGACGCTGGAGTTCATGCCTTCGCTACTGCAAGTCGAAGCCGGCACGCTCGATCTCGACGACGTGACCCTCACGCCGACCGATCCCGCGCCGCTGATCGAAGCCGCGAAAGCAACCGCCGCTGCCGCGAAGGCCAAACAAGAGAAAGACGCCGCGGCGAAGCGCGCCAAGGCAGCCACGTTGCTCGAGAAAGAAGGCAACCTACTTGCCAACGGCGATTTTGAACGCGATCCGAAGAAAACCGGTTGGCCAGAACAGTGGGGCAAGCCGAAAGACGGCGGCAGTTATGAAAACGAAAACGATAACTTCTTCGTGCGCCTGAAGTCGCCCAAGCCGGGCGAGATGGTGATGCTCTATCGCACCATCGATATTCCGGCCAACGTCGAAGCGCTGCAACTCACCTGGCGGCAGCGAATCGCCGATCTCAAGCCCGGCAAGGAGCCGTGGTTCGATGCCCGCATCATGCTGGAATTCAAAGATGAAGCCGGGCACAAAATGTCGGCCAAGCCTTCGCCGCCGTACACCCGCAGCAATACCAACGGTTGGGTGGAAAAGAAAACCGAGTTCCTCGTCCCGGCTAGTGCGCTCACGCTCGAATTCATGCCGGCCTTGTTTCAAGTCGAACGCGGCACGTACGACCTCGACTCGTTCGTGCTGAAACCGGTCGATGCCGCGCCGCTTCTCGCGGCCGCCAAAGCTGCCGAGGAAGAAGAGCGTCGCGCTCGCGTCGATCCCGAGTCGCCGCAGCGCGAGAAATGGCCGTTGCCGCTGCACGTGCAGGGCAATCAGATTTTGAATTCCAAGAACGAGCCCGTCTGGCTGCAAGGGATGAACGTCGTCAGCCTCGAGTTCTCGATCAAGGGCGAGAAGGTTCTCAAATCGACACTCGTCGCGACGGACGAATGGAAAGCGAACTGCATTCGCCTGCCGGTCAAGGAGGAATACTGGTTCGGCCGGGCTGCCGGTCAAAAGGATGGCGGCGCCGAGTATCGCGCGCTAGTCGATCAGGTCATCACGCTGGTCGCCAACCGCGGCAAGTATGTGGCCCTCGATCTCCATCGCTTTCGCGCACCGACGGCAGCGCACGTGGAATTCTGGAAGGACGCGGCGACGAAATATCGCGAGCATCCCGCCGTGATCTTTGATCTGTTCAACGAACCGCACGGTACGACGTGGGAAGTGTGGCGCGATGGTGGATTTGTCGCCGAAGAAAAGAAGGCAGCCGATGAAGACAATTTTCTTACGCCCGAAGAAAAGGCGAAGAAGAAAAACGGCTTTGAATCGGTCGGCATGCAAAAGCTGATCGACACGGTGCGCGACGCCGGCGCGAAGAACATCGTCATCGTCGGCGGCCTCGACTGGGCTTACGACTTATCGGGCATCGCCAAGGGTTTTGAGGTGAACGATCGCGGCGGGAATGGCGTTGTTTATTCCACGCACATTTATCCTTGGAAGCGCGACTGGGCGAACAAGGTGCTGCTGATCGCCGACAAGCATCCGATCTTCATCGGCGAAGTCGGCGCCGACATCAACAAGATGAGTTTCATCCCCGCCGACGCTCAGGAGGATCCTTACACCTGGGTCCCCGATATGCTCGGCTTGATTCAAAAGCACAAGCTGCACTGGACGGCATTTTCGTTTCATCCCAAAGCGACGCCGGTCATGATTCAAGGGTGGGACTACAAGCCGACGCCCTTCTGGGGGCAGTTCGTCAAGGATGCGTTGGCGGGCAAGGAATTCACCTGGAAGAAGAACCGCTAATCGACTCATGAGTCTCTGCCACAACTGTTGCCATTGTCAGCTCGTCGTCAGCGGCCGCGGCTCGACGTTTTATCTCTGCCGCCTGTCGCAAACCGAATCGCAATATCCCAAGTACCCGCCGCAGCCCGTCATCCGCTGCGCGGGTTATGTCGCCAAACCCGAGGAACCTGCCCGTGACGGCTGATGAACCTGTTGATGAATCGCCAGACGAAGCCGAGCCGCTGCGACTCGATCATTTTTTGAAGCAACGCGGCGTCGCCGATACGGGCGGCCAGGCCAAGCTGATGATCCAAGCCGGCGAAGTAAAACTCAACGGCGTGGTAGAGACGCGACGGCGGAAAAAACTGAGCCCGGGCGATAAGGTGGAAGTGCACGGTAAAAAACTCTTTGTGGAATAGCGGCGTGATCACCCGTTATCAGCATCTGGTGATTCAAACAGCGGCGGAACGTCTGCGCGATCTGGCCGAGATTCAGGCTCTCGTCGCAGCGCCGTTGCCGGAAGAGTTCGTTTCGTTTTTGCAGGCCGCTGCCGGAAATTTACTGTTCTACGATCTCCAGTTGCGGCCCAACCGGAAGCGAGCCGAGCCGCTGGCGTTTCATATGGTTTGGGAACCGGGAGCCGAGCCCGCTCCCAACTCGCCCACGACCATTGCCGGCCTGACGCGATTTGCTCGGCAACATGGCGCGCCGGCAACTTGCATAAATTTCGCTGGCCATCCCTATCTGACGCACTTGTTCTACGACGTGCCGCCGCACGGCAGCGGTTGATTTCGATCAGCTTCAGCCAGTCGCCGCTAGTTTCACGGAATACGTTTCGGCTTTGCAGTTAAACTACCGCAACCAATTGTTGCGGCTACAAGAGGTGGCCGACTGTGGCCGTCCTCAGGATAAGGAACGTTTGCTGGAATGGCTTGAGGCTGCCATTCCCGATTGGCGTGTGCGTTGGGAAGTGCCAGCCGATATTGTGGCTGCACTGGAAAGTGCTTGCGAGAACTCCTAGTTTCAATCCTTTCTGGAGAAACCAACGATGGCGGAATTGCTCGATGGTCAAACCGCGGAGATGCAGGGCTCGGGCTCGAAGCCGTATGTGCTGAAGAACACGGGTGGCGTGTATTCGTGCAGTTGCCCGGCGTGGCGCAATCAATCGACCGCGATCGAGAAGCGGACGTGCAAACATCTCCGCAAGTATCTGGGCGACGAGCACGAGAACAACCGCCTCGCTGCTGACGGCGTTTCGCCAGTGAACGTCCGCAAGGTCGAAACGTCTGAGGGTGAATCGGCAGCGCCGAAGATTTTGCTCGCCGAAACGTGGGACAACGAGCGCGACCTGACCGGTTGGTACATGAGCGAAAAGCTCGACGGCGTGCGAGCGTATTGGACCGGCGAGGTTTTTCTCTCGCGACAAGGGAATAAATATCTCGCCCCGAGTTGGTTCACGGCGGGCCTGCCGAAGACACCGCTCGACGGCGAACTGTGGATCGATCGCAAAGCATTCCAGCAAACGGTGAGCATCGTCCGCCGGCAGGATCAGAGCGAGCATTGGAAAAAAGTGTTGTATGTTGTCTTCGATTCGCCGCTGGAGCCGGGCAACTTCGAGCAGCGGTTGAAAGCGATGAACCAAAGCGGCCTCGCAAAAGCGAACTCGCAGCTGCGAATTCTCGAGCAGACGATTTGCGACAGCACCGACGGCTTGCGAAAAGAGCTGGCCCGCGTCGAAGCTCTCGGCGGCGAAGGGCTGATGCTGCGACAGCCCGATTCGAAATACGAGTTTGGCCGTTCGTCGACGCTGCTGAAGATCAAAACATTTCACGACGCCGACGCCGTCGTCACCGGCCACCAGGACGGCGAGGGACGCCACAAAGGCAGGCTCGGCGCGCTCCTGGTCGAGCTCCCCAACGGCACGCAGTTCGCTGTCGGCACGGGGTTCTCCGATGCCCAGCGGGCGGCGCCGCCCGCCATCGGCAGCACGATCACGTTCCGCTATCAGGAACTAACCGACGCCGGCGTGCCGCGGTTTACATCGTTCGTCCGCGAGCGCACCGATGCACCGACGAGCGGCAAGAAAAAGTCGCGTTAGAAGTGCGACTCACGCCCTGCTGTTGATGTTTGCCATCGCCGCCGACCGCGACTAGGCTGACAGATCCTTCGTTGATTGTCTTTGTTCGTCTCATTGTGGAGTTGTGATGCTTAGCTGCTGGAAATGGCGCCGAGATTTGGCGCTCGGACTCGCGTGCGTGGTCGGTTTGCTCGCTGCTCCGGGCGTCACCTTTGGTTGGCAGCAAGCGGCTACGGAAGCGAAAGAAGCCGAGCCAGCCGTTGAGCCATTGCTGCGGCTCGAGCAGCCCACGGTCAGTCGCACCGCTTCGTTCGACGAGTTGTCGCAGCAGTTTGCCGAGGTGCGCAAAACCAGGAAGCATTTTGCCACCGGTCAGATCGAACTCTTCGAGGTCTATGAACGCGCAATGAACACCGCGTTTCAAGGCGTCTATCCGATCAACGATCGCATCGCCCTACTCAAGAAATGGAGCGACGAAAAGCCCGAAGATCCAACACCTCTCATCCTTCTGGCCCGGTTTTTGGTGATGCTGGGCTGGGATGCGCGCGGCCAAGGTTTTGCTGGCCAGGTTACGGAGGGAGGTGGCCGCAAATTTATTGAACGCTTACAAGAAGCAGCCGTACACGCCAAAGCCGCTGAGAAGCTGAAACCCGCGGATCCAGAGCTGTACCGAATCCTGATTGAAATCGGCAAGGGCTTGGGAACGGCAAAACGCGACGATGTGATGGGTTGGGTCAGAACCGCCAGCAAAATCGACCCCAAGTACTATCCCGTTTATCAAACCGCTGCTGAGTTTTTTCTGACGCGCTGGCATGGAGAACCCGACGACATTGCCAAGCTGGCGGAAGAACTGCAGGAGTCGCTCGCCGGTGACGACGGCTACGTTGCTTATGCGCGAATCGCCGAACGGGTCAATTGTTACGACCACGAATTGCTGTACGAAGGAAAGTTGGATGGCGAGAAAGTTGAAAAAGGGGCGTTGATCCTCGCCAAGCAGTTTCCGCGTGCGCCGCAGCTGGTCGATTTTCAGGCGATTGTGGCTTGGAAAGCTTTGCGACATAGCGATGTGAAGCGTTTGGCCAAGCAACTGAAATGGAAAGGTCCCGAAATGCGGCATTGGGGCGACGAGCATCGCTACAAAGCCTTTGTCGCCTAT
This sequence comes from Anatilimnocola floriformis, assembly GCF_024256385.1. NCBI lineage: Bacteria > Pseudomonadati > Planctomycetota > Planctomycetia > Pirellulales > Pirellulaceae > Anatilimnocola > Anatilimnocola floriformis. The sequence continues at coordinate 682,286 of NZ_JAMLFW010000001.1, read as the reverse complement.
GCCGACGCTCCTCCTGTGGCCGACAAGCCCGAGAGTTTCTTCTGGCCCTCGTCTTATTACGTCAACCGATTTGCACTGGCAGACAAAGATCGACGGCTGGTAACGATCCCGTTCGCGGTGGCTGGCACGACTCGGTTTTGGAGAGCCGAGCCGCCGCACGATCGCGACAGTGGCATTGCTCCGTTGCCGACAGCACCAACCGACATTCAAGCCAGCGCCGCCGGCGATCGTCTGCTGATGGAAATGGACCACAACATGCGCTTCGGCGCCTTAATCTTCGACTGGGCCAAGGTCGGCGAGCCGGTGCTGATTCAGCGCTTTGATTCGCTGCCCTACTCGGCCCTGAGCCCGAATGGCAAAATCTGCGCAACGCAGCATGGCACAATCTTGTCCGGCAAGGTAACGATCCGACTGTGGGATACAGCGACGGTCAAGCAACTCGCGGTGATCGAGCCCGATGCCCAGCACCCCAAGCTCTACTTTTCGCCAGATAGCAAATTGCTGATGGTGAACGAAAATCTCAAGGTTTGGATTTACGACGTCGAAACCGGCAAGGAAGTGCACAAGCTCAGCGGTGCTTGGCGGGCGACTCCCTACAACGGAACCAAGCCTGTCGGCTTTGTGGGAGAAGCTACGTTGCTGGCAACTTCCAGCAGTTTCAAGACCCGCAAGCAGGTGATCGTTGAATGGAACGCCCCGAAAGATGAGTGGACGGAGAGAGTCGAAAGCTCTCCGCGGTCGCAGCTACGGATCGAAGCGTTTAACGAAAAGGTGCTGGTCGTCGGCGGATTCCGGACCGAAGATCCTCCCGAGGACGGCAAGACAATCCGCGAGAGTTATCGCCTCGACATCTTCCAGCGCAACAATGGCAAGTTGCTGGGATCGATCGATGGTCACACCACCCGCATCACTAGTGCTCGCCTGACCGCTGATGGGAAAACGCTCTTCACTGCCGAAGACTACGGCCCAATCCAGCGCTGGAAGATGCCGATCCCTGCCGAGGAATAAGCGCTGGCAGTTGTTAAGGAAATTCCTGCGGATTTATCTTGGCCGCGAACGTCCTTTCGCGCTTGAAACTCCTAGTGAGTTACCGATGGCATTGACCCAAATGCAGCTGATTCAATCCCTGGGCGAAGCGCTGGCTTGGCTGGAGCGAGAACTCAATTGGGGCGTGCCACCAACGGAGCTGCGTCATCTATGCGGTCGAATCGGCGAACTTTATGTCGCTATGCTCACGAACGGGCAAATGGCCACGGAAGTAAATCAGCGTGGCTATGACGTGGTGAGCGGCGGAGGTGAGCGAATCTCGGTGAAAACCACCGCTCAGACTGGCTATGACGGTCACGCCACATTTAATCCAAATTCACTCGATCAAGTTGATCGCATCGTAGTGCTGAGGATCAACACGGAAGAGATGCAGGTTGAAGTTTTGGTGGATGGGTCGGTCAATGAAGTCCGCAAACTGATGGGAGGCGACGGAAATAAGCTCGCGCTTCCTTACCGAAAACTTGTCAAACGAACAAAGCCAGAGAGCGTAATTCCGGCGATCAAACAGGTAGAAATCAACGGCTACGTCGTCAAAGAACTAGAGAGTGGAACGATCGAAGTTTTGCGAGGAGAGATTCCGCAGCATCCCGCCAAACCGATCCTTCGTGAAATCGCGAGTTCGTTGAACATCGGTCTTCTGAATGCGAATGGAAATCCACATAACACGCGCTCGCTCGGCAGCCAGATTGTGAAGTCCGTGCAAGAGCTCACGGCAATTCCGCCAGGGGAACAAAGCTAGAAACTCGTTCGCTGCGATTCTTCTACGGCATTAAAGAAAATTCCGTTCGTTTAATCTGCGTGAAAATTCTTTCGGCCTTGAAAGACCCACCTAACGGAAATGATAGTTAATCCGCTCGATTAGCGAGCGAGATCTTATTGATTTGCCCGAGGACTGTCGCGTGCCGATTACTGTCATTTGTGAGGACTGCAGCCATCAGTTGGTCGTGGGCGATCAGATGGCGGGCAAGCAAGGCTTGTGTCCGAATTGCAAAACGGTTCTCACGGTTCCGGCTCAGATCGATGCGGCTGCACAGAAAGCGATCGGTCACTCGGTGGCGACGGCTGGCGCACATACTGCGGTGCGGTCTGTCCCCGTGACCACCGTCACCAAACATCAATCCGCTGTCGCGCCGGCCGCACCTGCTGCTGCAGCGAACGATGCCTTGCAAGGTCCTGCGCTGCGCGCTGCGGTGATGAACGGTTTTCGCGGCTCGTTTCCGCCGGTGCCGACGGCGCACAACTACAAGCTGGGGATGTTTCTCACGGCTTCATTTATGGTGCTGTTGCCGCTGGTTTATTTGCTCGTGATCTTTGCCGTGGGTGGCGGCGTGCTGTGGCACTTGTCGAACAATCACGTGATGTTGCACGGCGTGCGGGGCCGTGGCGCGATGATTGTCTTTGCCATTTACATAGCGCCGGCGATTATCGGCGCCATCATTGTGGCCTTCATGTTCAAGCCGTTCTTTGCCTGGCCCGGCCGGCAGGGACGAACTCGCAGTGTGACGCAGCAGAGCGATCCGCTACTGTTCGAATTTGTCGAGAAGATCTGCGAGCTCGTCGGCTCGCCGCGGCCGCGGCGGATCGACGTCGATTGCGATATCAACGCCTCGGCCAGTTTTCGCAACGGCTGGCTGAGCCTGCTCGGCGACGACATGGTGCTGCGCATCGGCATGCCGCTGGCGGCCGGTTTGTCGCTGCAGCAATTCGCCGGTGTGCTCGCGCACGAGTTCGGCCATTTCAGCCAGGGGTTTGGCATGCGGCTGACGTATGTCGTGCGTTCGATCAACGGCTGGTTCACGCGCGTCGTCTTCGAGCGCGACGCCTGGGACGAATGGCTGCAGGAAGCCGCACCGTCGCTCGACCTGCGCATCAGCTGGATTCTGTATCTGGCGATGGCGGGCATTTGGCTGTCGCGGCGGATTCTGTGGTGCCTGATGTACTCGGGGCATCTCGTCGCCGGTTATATGCTGCGGCAGATGGAATTCGATGCCGATCGCTACGAAGCGCGGCTGGCCGGCAGTGAAACCTTTGGCGCGACTTGCCGACAATTGCGACTGCTGCAGTTTGCCTGGCAGGGCGCGCAGGCCGATCTGAACACTTACTCGCGCGAAGGCCGCTTGGCCGATAACTTGCCGCGGCTGCTGATGGCCAATCTGAAACAGCTCCCGCCCGAAGCCAAACAAGCCGTGGAAGAAATCATCGCCAAAGAAAAGGGCTCGCTGTTCGATTCGCATCCGCCCGATCAAGATCGCATCGCTTCGGCGCAAGCCGAGCAAGCGCCGGGCGTGTTCTTCAGCAACTTGCCGGCAACGGCGATTTTTGGCCACTTCGATGCCATCTCCCGCGGTGTGACCGAGGATCTCTATCGCAGCATCTTCGGCCCAGACTTTCAATCGACCGCCATGCACGCCACCGACGGCTTGCTGGCCCGCAGCGAGAAAGAGCAGGTTCGCTCGGAAGCCCGCGATCGTTTCTTCGCCGGCGCCTTCACGCCGCTCCGCGCAATCCGCTTCCCTTCGCTGTACGAAGCGCAGCAAGCTTCGGGAAATTATTGGAAGGAAGAGTTGGTCGCCGCGCGCAACACCATGCAGCAACTGGCGCCCGCCTGCCGCGAAGCGATCAAACAACTCGACGCCGCCGACGATCGTCTGGTCGAAATCCTGCAGGCCAAGTCGCTGCAGTCGTGCAACGTCCGCATTCAGATCGAATCGCTCCGCAAATTCGGCGGCGATGCGAGCATGCTGCAAGCCCGGCAGCAGGTGACTTTCCTCACCGGCAAGATCGGCAATCAACTCCAGCCGTTCGAAGAAGCAGCCGGCAAACGGCTGCGCGCCAATCTCTTCCTGCTGCAAAATCCCGCCATCGCCGCCCGCGTGCCGAATGCTGCCGAACTATTCGCCGAAGGGAAACGTCTCGCCGAGCTCGCCAATCAGATCGCCAATTTTCACAGCTCGCTGTTTGAGCTGCGAAATACCAACGCGGTCATGTCCGTTCTCTGGCATCACGTCGAAGGGAACCGTCGCAACGACGCGCTGATCCGCGAGATCATCGATTATTCGAACCGCATGCATCGGCAGTTGCTCGAGCTCCGCGCGCAGTTCAGCAACGTCAATTACCCGTTCGATCACGCCGAAGGCCAGATGACCGTCAGCCAATTCCTGATGCGCACCATTCCGCCCAGCGACGAGCTCGGCCAAATTTACGAAGCAGCCGATTCTCTCGGACCCAAGCTGCTGGAGCTCAACACCAAGCTCCTCGGCCGCTTGTGCACGCTGGCTGAAACGGTTGAAGCGGTGTTTAAATTGCCGCCGCTCGAAGGAGCACCGGCGTAAAGTTGCCGGCCTTAAGCACGGATCTGGAGCGAATCACCTTCAAAGGCGATTCCGAGTTGCTCAATCTCGACCGCGCGGCGCGGCTTACCGGCGGCATCGGTTCCTTGTTCAATCACGCCGCCAATCCAAGCGGGCAAACCGACCTGGCGAGCGATGCCGACGCAATGCATGGCGTCGACTGGCGAAACATACACCGCAAAGCCAAGGCCCATGTTAAACGTGCCGTACATCCCCTTGGCGTCGAGGCCCGCGTGCTGCGCGATGAAATCAAAAATCGGCAGCGGCGGAATTCCCTCGCCAGTCAAACGCTTGCAGCGATAGATCCACGGCTCGTCGAGACGCATCAACTTGCGCCAACCATGGCCCGTGAGATTCACGGCATACTTCAGCTGGATGCCCGCTTCCTGGCAGGCCTCGATGAACGGCACATAGATCCGCGTCGGCGCGAGTAAGGCTTGAGCGAAGTTCTGCGACTCCGTTACCGGCGTGAGATAACCTTGCGGCAAACGCGAAGCGAGATCGCGGCAGAGCGTGAGCCCATTCGCATGAATGCCGCTGCTGGCGAGAAAGACCATGGCATCGCCGGCCTGCAGTTGCCCAGCAATCCGCAATTCTTTCGGCTTGATCCGGCCGAGCGTGGAACCGGCGAGGACGATCGTGTCGTCACATACCAGATTCTTCAGCGCGGGCGTTTCGCCGCCGCCCCACACCGCGCCGCTCTGACGGCAGCCTTCGGCAAACCCTTCGGCCAGGTCGCGGGCGCGGTTGGTGTTTTCAAACCAGCTCGCATTGCCGACGGCAGCGTGCATGGCGATCGACAGAGGGAGCGCACCGACCGTGATTAGATCGTTGACGATCGAGGCCACCGTATCGACGCCGATCGCGTGGTAATGACATTCGCCTGTGAGCTTGAGGAGCGCATCGGCCACGAGATTCTTCGTGCCGAGGCCCTCTTCGACGTGGGCGATGTACTCGTCGGGCGTTTCGAGCAGATAGGCGCTCTCGCCGCGGATACCCGCCGGCTCGGTCACGCCATGCTTCGCCAGCAAGCCCGTCGTCGTGGCAGCCGACCGCTGACAGTGACGCTTGAACTCGTCCAGAACGTCGTAATTCACACCGGATGAATGATAATCGAGAGGCTTCATGCCGCTGATTTTAGCGAGGAAGCGGGGAAGAGGTTAGGGGCCAGGGACCAGAGGTTAGAGGGAGCGGAGCCCGTTGGAACTCCCTCTCCTCGGTACTCCGGGGAGAGGGCCGGGGTGAGGGGCCGAAGCGGCGAGCGACTTCCCGCGCTCTTACTCCAAGAAAACAAACTCATTGCTATTCAGCAGCGCCCGGCAAAAAACCGGCAACCCTTCTGATTTGATTGCCTCGACACATGCATTCAATTCTGCCAAGTCTGGCGTCCGCTGAAACGCAATCGCAAAACCCAGTTTCACTTGCACCGCAGGATCACCAGACTCTCGCGACAGGCGCGCCGCAAACATCTCGACCTGCGTCAGCAGCAACTGGCTATTCAACAGATTGAGCGCCTGCAATGGCGTCGTGCTACGACTCCGCTTCGGCGCTACTTGTCCGCCGTCGGGACAATCGAACGCCCCGAACGTCGGATCGACCTGCATCCGCACCTTCGTCATGTAGATCATCCGCCGAAAATCGGTCGCCGAAAACTTCTGCTTCGGCGTGTAGACCCGCACGTAGTTCGCATTCGGCTCGAACGGACTAAAGCCCGGTCCGCCAGCCGAGAGATCGAGTACGCCGCTGGTCTGCAGCATCGTGTCGCGCAGCGCTTCGGCTTCGAGACGGCGCGGCGGGAACCGCCAGAGAAATCGCGAACCGGCATCGACGGCGAGACCGTCCTCGCGAGCAGCGCTCGCTTGCTGATAAGTGGCCGAGGTGAGAATCAGGCGATGGATGTGCCGCAAACTCCAGCCGCTGTCGATCAGCTCGGCAGCGAGCCAATCGAGCAACTCCGGATGCGTCGGCCGCGTGCCATTCACGCCGAAGTCGCTCGGCGTATCGACCAGGCCTTCGCCGAAGTGCCATTGCCAGAGTCGATTGACGATCACGCGGGCCGTGAGCGGCTGTTGCTTGTCGACTAGCCAATTGGCCAGCGCGAGTCGTCGCTGCGGCTCGGTAGCGCTGGCTGAGAGTTCAAACGGAATGTTGATCGCCGAGAGGGCCCGCGGCGCGATGGCTTCGCGCGGTTGCAGTGGATCGCCGCGATGGAACCGCAGCGTCGCGCCGGGCATCTGCATGCGGCCCGCGTAGGCCTTGGTCGTGACGGCTGCCGATGTCATCTCTTTTTCGATCGCCTGGCGTCGCGCGAGAAACGCGGCGAGCTCCGGCAAATCAGCGGCAACCTGCGGCTTGTCTTTTGTCGCCCGATCGGAACTGCTCGCCGCCATCTTCCACGACTCACCGTCGAGGGACGTTTCGATCTTGTATTCCGTTGCGACCCGATCCGCATACTTCGGCTGCGGCAGCTGATCGCGGCCCCAGCGGAAACCACTGATTCGCTCCGGCTTTGCCAACTTCAACTCCACCCAGCCGCGGCCCGCTTCGTTCGAAATCCAACTGAAGTCGTTGCCGAACTTGCCGTCGTTGATGTGCGCAAGTTGATGCTTCGGGTTGCCTGCGTACGTTCCCGATGCCGTCGCAGTCGTACCGTTTTTGGCGAGTGCGACGTTGCGGCCATCATCGGCGGAGAGAACCTCGAGCTCATCAAGACACGGTTCGGCGGAGTTCGAGGCGAGCGCGGTGAATCGCACGAACTGAGCCTCAATCGGCGCGATGCGATCGTAGTTCGTCGTCGCCACGACCACTTTTCGCCGCGGCGCGTTTTGCTCGGGCAGAGCGAGCGGCTCGAGCGCGAGGAGTTGCTTGTCGAGTTCATTCCGCTCGGCTTGCAGCTTGGCGAGTTGCTGCATGCGTTCCGGCGAAGTCGTCGCCGCGAGATCTCGTTCGCCGTGCTGCACGCCTTCGAAGATGGCCTTCAGCGCGTAGTAATCGGTCTGCGGCACGGGATCGAACTTGTGATCGTGGCAACGAGCACAACCGACGGTCAGTCCGAGAAAAGTCGCACTCGTCGCACTCACAATGTCGTGCAGTTCGTCGGCTCGCTGATTGGCACTCAAAACGGGATCGGGACTGCGAACCTGATCCCAGGCGCCGGCGACGAGAAAGCCGGTGGCGATTTCGCTGCCGACCACATCGCCGGCGAGCTGTTCGCGGAGGAATTGATCGTAGGGCTTGTCGTGCTGAAAAGCTGCGATTACGTAATCGCGATACGGCCAGGCATTCGGCCGTTCGTTGTTCATTTCAAAGCCATGCGACTCGGCGAAACGGACCACATCGAGCCAATGGTGAGCATAACGCTGGCCGAAGAGGAGCGAGGTCAATCGCTCGTCGACGAGTTGTTCATAAGCGAGCGGGTTGGGATCGGCAGCGAAGTTCTTAACTTCGACCAGCGACGGTGGCAGCCCCCAAGTGTCGAGCGACAAGCGACGAAGCAGCACGCGGCGATCGGCAGGGGGCGAAGGCTGCAGGCCTTTCTGCTCGAGCGCGGCGAGAATGAAATGATCGATTGGATTCTTTGGCCAATCGACATTCTTTACGGCTGGTAGCGCGGGCCGTGCGATCGGTTGCAGAGACCACCAATTGGCTCGCAATGGTGCTCGTTCGACGAGTTTGCGCTCAGCGGGCCAACGCGCGCCGGCGGCGATCCAGGCTTCAAAGAGCTTCACCTGTTCCGCCGTCAGCTTTTCGCCTTGCGCCGGCATGAGCGGTTTATCGCCAGCGATCATATCGATCAACAGACTCCCCGCCGGTTTGCCCGGCTCGAGCGCCGCGCCACTTTCGCCACCTTTGATGGCAACCTCGCGCGAGACGAGCGACAGACCGGCTTTGCGAGTTTCGTCGTTATGACAACGCAGGCAGCGCTGCTCGAGGAGCGGCGCGATATCGCGAGCAAAGTCGACCTCTGCTGCCTGCACGGTCGCGGCAGCAAAGAGCAGGATGGCGAGCGTCGCGATTCTCACGTGCATGCGCACAGCCTTTTAGAAATGCAGATTTTCGCGCGGCGTTTCGGCGCTTAGTTCGCCAAGTTCCTTGACGAGTTCGGTTTCCTTGCTGCTCAGTTTCTTCGGCACGACGATCATCAGTTCGGCGTACAGGTCGCCCTGCGTACCATCTTTGGCGTGAATGCCTTGTCCCTTCGCGCGGATCTTTTTGCCGCTCGACGTGCCGGCGGGAATCGTCAGGGTCAGTGTGCCGTGCGGCGACGGCACTTCCACTTTGCCGCCGAGGCAAGCTTCGGCGATGGTCACCGGCACCTTCACGGTCAGGTCGAGACCTTGCCGCGTGAAAGATTCGTGCTCGCCGACGCGAACCGTGATGAGCAGATCACCCTTCGGACCGCCGTTGGGCGAATCCTCACCGAGACCGCGGTAGCGAATCGTTTTACCCGACTCGATGCCGGCGGGAATCGAAACGTCGATTGTCTCGCGATTGCCGCCCGGGCGATTCATCGTCAGGCTGACTTTGCCGCCGACGACCGAAGTGCGAAAGGGAATTTCCAATTCGTGTTGAACATCCTGGCCGGGCGTCGGTTGTTGCTTTCGACCGCGTTTGCGGCCGCCACCGCCACCTTCAAAACCACCACCGCCGCCTCCGCCGCCCATGCCGAACTGACGCATGAGATCTTCGAGCGAGATGCCGCCGGCAGCACCACCGCCCCCGCCGCCGAACATATGTTCGAAGCCGGGCGGCACTTGTCCGCCGCCACCGCCACCAAACGGATTGCCACCGGGAAAACCGCCGCCGGGCGCGCCGCCACCCATCTGGTCGTAATCGCTGCCGAACTGGTCGTACATCTGTTTCTTTTTCGGATCGTTCAGCGTTTCGTAGGCTTGCTGCACGTCCTGAAACTTTTGCTTGGCCGTTTTGTCGTCCGGATTCAGGTCGGGATGATACTTGCGCGCGAGATTGCGATAGGCCTTCTGAATTTCCTCGGCAGATGCGCCTTTGCTCACACCGAGCGTTTTGTAAAAGTCCTTGCTCATTTGGATCGCAGATTGCTTGGATTGCAGATTTCAGAGGTCAGATTGCAGATTGGCAGACGGTTAGCTTTTTCGCTTTAGCCATTCTACAACGGCGAGCCCCGTTGCGGAGTTCGTGGCTAGCGGCACGCTGTGAACATCGCAGACCCGCATCAATGCCGAAACGTCGGGCTCGTGCGGCTGGGCGGTGAGTGGATCGCGGAAGAAAAAGACGGCGATCACTTTTCCCTCGGCGACTCGGCCACCAATGATCAAGTCGCCACCAGCGGGGCCGTGGGCCACGCGTTCGATATCGAGTTGCAACTCATCGGCAATCAGCCGGCCAGTGCTGCCGGTGGCGACCAGCCGATGCGCGGCAAAAACGTCGCGATGCTGCCGGACAAATTCCAGCAGCGTGGGTTTGAGTTGATCGTGAGCGATGAGGGCGATCATTTTTGATAGTTGCCTTCCATGTGATGAGCATTTTTGTCGTCGACAACGATACCTCCGGGCACGCGATTGTCGACCACCATATTGCCGCGGCCTCCGCGGATGATGACTGCCGCCGATTCAGCCGCAGGTTTCAAATCGTCTTGAATCAAACAGTCGGAGAGTCGGCTGTCGCTAACATCGCGCAACTCGACCGCCGCCGGCCGGCAATCAAGAAAAGTACAGCCGGTAATATTCAAACGTTGGCACTTCTCGACGAGTAATCCCGGCTCACCACCCATCGGGTGATGCAGTTGCAGGCCGCTGATCGTCGAATCGGAGCAATTTTTGATCACTGCCGTGTTGTTGGCTTCACTCGTGTAACCATACAGCGGATTTCGCTCCATCAGGTTGCTGCCGATCACCAGCTGCGTGCAATTTTCGCAAACCAGGTTGTGCTTGTAGCCCTGCCAGAGCGTATTCCCGGTGATCGTCACCCCGCGGGCTTGCTTCAACTCGATGTTGGTTTGCACATCAGACAGAACATTGTCGGCAATCGTGATATGGCCGCATTGAAACTTCAGCCGTTCTCCTTTCCGCTCGACAACGCCTTCGCCCCAAACGCGAATATTCGCACCGTCTGGGCATTTCGAACCGTGCTGAATTGTGCAACCGACGATGGCCACTTCGGCGACGCTACCGCCGGTGCAATCGAGGAAAATGTTGGCCGCCGCGGGGGAATCGGCCGTATCGCCCATGTTGGCTTCGATGTCGCAGCCGCTGATGTGAATATTCCGGACATCGCCGCCGCGATTCACCACGCCACCTTGCCGGCAATAGCTGATGTGACAGCCGTTGATATTCGACTGATGCAAATTGACGTGGTCGTAGAAAACGCCAATGCCGCGGTTCTCGTAAATGTGACAACCCTCGATCAGCACGTTGCGATTGCGATTGACCAGGTGAACCGCATGCCTCAAGTGCCGCATCACCAGACCACGCAGCGTCAACTGCATCGTGCCATCGGCTTCGATGCCATCGGCTTCGATGCCGTCGGCGTTGTTCTTTTCATCGGTGGCCGAACTGCCGATGATCTCGAGATCGCGTACCAGCGGCGCGCGTTCCTTTTGCCACACGCCGGGCTTCACCGAATTGGGATCGGCCGTGCCGCCGTGGGTGCCGACGATTCGCAGCGCCGGCCCTTCGCCAACCATCTTCAAGGTCGCGGTGCCCCGGCCATCGATCGACGTGAAGCCCACCTTGGCGAGATCGATGACGACGGTCTTTTTCAGCAGGTAAGTCCCCGTCGGCAACACGATCGCGCCCGCCGAGGCATCGATGGCCTTCTGCAGCCCCGGCGCATCGTCGGTCACGCCGTCGCCGGCCAGGCCGCGCGGCTTCGACGGCGTGGGTTCTTTTTTCGCCCCTTCTTCCTTGACTGTCTGCGCGACAAGCGACCCAGAACTGACATTCAGCAGCCAAACGCAGGTCACGAATAGCCCCAAACCGAGCCCAATCAGCGACACCTGGACGAGCCAACGCGAAATTCTGGTCATCACAGTTCACCTACCTGAAGGAACGGAGAAAATTCTAGGCTGGAGGGTTAATTTCGCACAAATTTCCGCCACAAGCTTCGCATTCCACCTAGTCGTAGTTATATTACCTCGGCTGCGTAACCCGCAAAGTCGGACTGCTACTGCAGGGACGGGCTGTTGATCGCAAGCATGAAGTTGGTGGTCGGGCTTCTTCGGATAAGGAGTCACCTTGTCGGCCTGGCTAAGAAGCAATGCGTGGAGGGATTGAGGAAATGAGTTATTCACGAGGATTGGCCCTGCTGTGGGCCGCTGGCATGCTGGCCGGTAATCTGCTGGTTGCAGACACCGCCGAAGCTGGCCGCCGTCACCGGTGCTGCGATACCTGCGCAGTGCCCGTGTACGCCGCTGCCGAATGTGCCGCGCCGGCTCCGGCGCCGGAACCTGTGACCGTCACCAAGACGATCATGGTTCCCGAAACCGTTTATGAAACGATGACGGTTCCTGTGACGGTTTACAAGCCTGTCACCAAGACCCGTACGGTCACCGTCTATCGCGACGTGGCCAAGACTCGCGACGTCAAGCGGATGGTCACGCAGTACGTGAACGTTCCCAAGACGCGCACCGAAAACTACGTCGTCTGCACGCCGACCTGGAAGGAAGTCACCCGCGACGTCACCGTCAACGTGGCCGAAACCGTCACCCGCGAAGGCACTCGCCGCGTTTGCAAGCCGGTCGTCGTCACCGAGACCCGCACCGTTTGCCGCGACATGGGCGCCTATGAATGCCGCACTTATACCGATTGCTGTGGTTGCTGCCGCACTTGCCAGGTTTGGGTTCCGAACGTGGTGAAGCAAGACGTCCAAGTCCAGGTCTGCAAGACCGAAGTCGTTGACGTTCCCTACAGCTACAACGAAACCATCTACAAGCCCGTGACCCAGACCAAGACCTTCAAGGTGCAAGAACTGGTCAAGGAAACGAAGAGCCGCGAAGTCAACTACACGGTTTGCGAAGCTCAGCAAGTCGAAAAGACCTTCACCGAACGGTACTGCGAACGCGTTGCCGAACAGAAGGAAGTCAGCTACACCGAAATGGTCGCTGAAACCGTGCAAAAGGAAGTCCGCGTTGCCAAATGCGTCCTCACGCCGAAGGAAGTGACCTACCAGGTCTATCCGAACGGCGGTTGCGTTCCTTGCAAGTAAGCTGATTGCAGACTTTGGATTGCAGATCGCAGATTGAAAAACCTGCCTCGCAAAACACAGAAGACCGGTGAGCTGCAGCTCATCGGTCTTTTTTCGTTGACTGCTGATGCGATTAGCGAATCTACTTCACCATGTAAAAGCTATCGTGAGCAAGCCAACGACGAGCGGCGGCCACTGTTCCTAAAACGGTGGTATATTCGGCGTCAACATCCTGCCAAATGCACTGCTGCAAACCCAGTTCGTCGAAGGGTGCGGTGAGAGGGCCAAGGTCCACCAAGCCCTCATGACTTTCAGCAATTGCGATGCAAAGCTCGCATAGGATCCTGTGATCAACTGCATCCTTGCGCATCGCAGCGATCACGATGGAATGAGTAAAGGCACGCCCGCTCACGGCAGCAATGGCTTCTCGTTGGGCCTCGGGATCACCATACTCCCCAAGTTCCTCAACGCTTCCAACGAACGGCCGAGCTTCGCCCAGATAGACACCGCCGAACCGCTGCGTGTCACTTACATAGCAAAGATTCGGCTCGTGCCAACTGCTGGCAAACCGCCCGAGGATCTCGCGCCAATTCGGCACATAGCGCTGGCCAGCAAAGTTGACCAAGACGGCGGCGGCAGGACCAGCCATCTGAGCTACCGCCCTTGTTGCAGCATGTGCTCCAGCCCATCGTCCTTCGCAATCACCACGACGCCACCTTCGCTCACGGTGAAGCCGCGGCGGCGGTCGAGGTCGAGGTCGTAGCCGATTTCGACGCCGGCGGGAACCTTCACGCCCTTGTCGATGATGCAGCGTTTCACGCGTGAATGACGGCCGATGTCGACGCCTTCAAAGAGAATGCTGTCTTCGACGTGCGAATAGCTGTTCACCCGGCACAGTGGGCCGACGATCGAGCGTTCGACGAGACCACCCGAGATGATCGTCCCTTGGCAGACCGTGCTATCGACAGCCCGGCCGCAGCGATCGAGCTCGCCGCGGCTGCCGAAGACGAACTTCGGCGGCGGGATGTTTGCCTGGAAAGTCCGGATCGGCCAGGTGTCGTCGTACAGGTTTAGCAGCGGATCGACCGAGATCAAATCCATGTTGGCTTCGTAGTAGGCATCGAGCGTACCGACATCGCGCCAATAGGCATCGCTCTTGCGGTTCTCGTCGCGGAACGGAAACGCGTAGACTTTGTGCGTGTCGATGATCGACGGAATGATGTCGCGGCCGAAGTCGTGGCGGCTGCCGGCCTTGGTCGCATCGCGGCACAATTGCTCGAACAGAAACCGCGCCGTGAACACGTAAATGCCCATCGAGCCCAGGCAATGCTTGTCGTCGCCGGGGATCGTCTGCGGATTGGCGGGCTTTTCCTGAAAGCCCATGATCTTGTTTTCGGTATCGACCTGCACAATGCCGAACTGCGTCCCTTCCTGCGGCGAGACGCGCAGCACGCCCACCGTCAGATCGGCTTTCATTTCCTGATGGTAGCGCACCATCGACTCGTAGTTCATCTTGTAAATGTGATCGCCAGCGAGGATCACCACATACTCAGGCCGTTCTTTTTCGAGCACATAGATATTTTGATACACGGCATCGGCAGTCCCTTGGTACCACTGCTCGTCGATCCGCTGCTGCGGCGGCACGACATCGATGAACTCGCCCATCTCGCGATTGAAATAGTGACGCCAACCGAGGTTGATGTGCCGGTCGAGACTCATCGCCTTGTATTGCGTGAGGAGCAGCACCTTGCGGAAGTGGCTGTTGATGCAATTCGACAGCGTGAAATCGATGATCCGATACAGCCCGCCAAACGGCACGGCTGGCTTGGCCCGATCGCGGGTGAGTGGTTCGAGACGCGTTCCCTTACCGCCAGCAAGAATGACGGTGAGAATATTTTTCATGTCCTGGTCCTTCGCCTGAGTGCTGCAGTTGCTGGCACGCAGGGAGTTGCAAACGGAATGCCGATTCGTTGGCGGGATTACCCTGGATCGTTGGCGGGATTACCCGGGAGAGAAGTCGATTCTAGTCGGAATTGCCTGCCACCTGAAGAGGTCTCGCAGCGCCCAGAAAGCCCGACACTCTTGTCCGAAGTCGTGCCCATTCGAATCACTTGCTTGCTCCTGTTACCTGTTTCTGAATTTCTTAGCCACCAGCTTTAGCTGGTGGTGGCCGAATGAAAATGCCCCGGCTTTAGCCATTTCTTAAAAACGGCAGCAGAATGGCTAAAGCCGAAACGTCGCGCTATCAGGCACCACCAGCTAAAGCTGGTGGCTAAAAAAGCAAATCAAAATGAGTAGCAGAGAAACTCCGACATTCAAAATTTCACTTCATCGCTACAGACTGCGGCACGGCATCACTCTCCCGCGGCGCTCCCTGCCCCCATTCCTTCAGCCACAACTCCAGCATCAGCAGCGCCCATAACCGCGCACTGTGGTCGAACGTCCGCGCTTCGTGCGCCTTGATTAATTCCTCGACAGCCTCGCGGCGGAACCACCGCTGCACACATTGGCCGTCGAGCAAGCTTTCGCGCAACAGCGGATTCAGTTCGTTCCGAAACCAATGATCGAGAGGCACACCGAAGCCCATCTTCGGCCGTTGCCAGACTTCACGCGGCAGCAAATGGCCGAACGCTTTTTGCAGCAGATATTTGCCGCGCCGCTTCCGATATTTGAACTTCACCGGCAACGTCGCGGCGAATTCCACCAGTCGATGATCCAAAAACGGCGCGCGCACTTCGAGCCCATGCGCCATCGAGGCGATGTCAACTTTCGTCATCAAGTCGCAGGGCAAATATGTCACGAGATCGGTCAGCGAAGCAGCCGAAATCGGATCGCGGCCTTTCGTCCGTTTCCAGGCACTCAGCAGGAAGCCGGCCGGATCGCAGTTCGGCAAGTGAGAGACAAAATCCTCGTTATAAAGTTCGCCGCGGCGGCCTTCGTTGAAAATCGAAATCCAATCGAGATAACGGCGCTCGGCGGGCAAATTCAAACTGCTCGAGAACCGCTTGAACTGCCGCACCTTCGATTTCTGCCGGCCTGATGCAGGCAGCAACTGCCACAGCCCCGCGCCAAACAAACTGCGGAACATGGGCCAGCGATCGAACCAACCGCCAAGCGAAACGGCGCGATAACGCGAGTAGCCCGCAAAGAGTTCATCGCCGCCATCGCCACTCAGCGCCACGGTTACATGCTCGCGCGTCAGTTGCGACACATACCAGGTCGGCACCGCGCTGCTATCGGCAAACGGCTCGTCGTAATGAAACGCGAGCTTCGGCAGGATCTTCACCGCATCGGGATCGACCCGCAGCGTTTGATGCTCCGTCCCCAAATGCTTCGCCACGCGTTCGGCATAGGCCGACTCGTCGTATTCCTTCTCCGGAAAACCGATGGTGAAGGTTTTCACCGGCGTGCTGCTCTGCTGTTGCATCAGCGCGACGATCAGCGACGAATCGACACCGCCGGAAAGAAACGCCCCGAGCGGCACTTCGCTCTGCAGCCGAGTCTTCACCGCATCGGTTAAGAGCTCGCGCACGCGCTCGACGGCTTGCCGCTCGGTCGTCAGCTGCTCGCAGGAAAAATCAGGCTGCCAGTACGGCTTGATCGTGACTTCATCATCCTGCCAGACGAGAAAGTGCCCCGGCGTCAGTTTTTTAAAGCCCTTGAAAATTGTGTTCGGATGCGGCACGTATTGATAGGTCAGATACTCATCGATGGCCGAGTGATCGATGTCGCGCGGCACGCCGGGCACTTGCAACAGACTCTTCAATTCACTGGCAAAGATCAGCCGGCCGGGCTCCGCGCGATAGACGAGCGGCTTCTTCCCGAGTCGATCGCGACCGAGAACGAGACGCCGCCGCACGCTGTCCCAAATGGCGATCGAAAACATCCCCGCCATGTGCTCGAAGCAGGCCGGCCCTTCGTCCTCATACAGATGGACGATCGTCTCGGTGTCGCTGTTCGTCCGAAAGCGATGCCCCGACCCTTCGAGCCGCCGCCGCAGATCGGCGAAGTTATAAATCTCACCGTTGAACACCGTCCAGACAGTGTCATTCTCATTCGCCAGCGGCTGATGCCCGCACGCCACGTCGATGATCGACAACCGCCGATGCCCGAGCGCGATCCCTGGCTGGGCTTCGTACGGCGGGCGCAAGCGATAGCTCTCTTGATACAGCCCCTGATCATCAGGCCCACGATGGCGGATCGCCGTTGTCATGCGCGCAAGAGTGTCCGGCTCGATAGCGAGCTCCGGCCGAGTCCAAATCCCTCCCGCAATGCCGCACATCAGCTGCCTTCAATTCTCTCAACGAACTCCACGCATGAACTTCGATTTCCCCGGCCTTCAGGGGATCCAAATATAACAGGTTATCACATTTTCAATTCATCGCATCCTCTTTGTCATCTACGAGTTGCGACAAATAACCTCACTCTCTCTATAACCTTTTATAACCCTTTTATAACGGCCTGCTGAGCACTTAATAACAACCAGCGTACGACTTGCCAATCAAGTGACAACGATTTCAACCACCCCACCGGCCAACCACGCCAAGAAATGACCTAGCACCACCTCTCGAAGAACTTTTCGAAAGTTGGTGTCGCGATCACAGCTTTGCAAATCATATAATATACAATTGAACACATGCAATCAAGGGCTACCGATTCAATTCGCCTCCGCCTCGCCGCCAAATTCTCCCGCCAGACGCTGCAGCATCCCGGCCACCTTCTCCAGCTGCGCCCCCGTTGCCACCTGCACCCTTTCAAGCCGTTCGCCCAACGCCGCCGACTCCGTTCCGAGGTGATTCACCATCTCCACGAGCTTGAGAATCATCTCGCTCTGCGTCGCGACGATTTTTTCGAGTTGAGCCACACGGTCGTCCAAATTGGTATTCGTCATGCGAGCGGTTCTACCTTTTGAAGGCCGCGACGGAGAGGCCAAATCGTGCGCTGGAGCGTAAGCTGCCACCCGAGCGCATGGAGCAACATTAGTAACAGCGTCATCGTGGCAACGAACGAATTAAAAGCGAAAATCAGCGCCACAATCAGCATCGTATCTTCCCAGGTGGGCATCAGCAGGCTGAGCCCGAAAAGGGGAAGCTGCAGCGCGAGCAACCAGACAAAACTCCTCGGCCGCCGCGTGGTATGGCGCGAGTTGGCTGGCATGAAAAGGTGCAGCACGACGTTCAATCCCACAAAGGCCACGATCACCGCAAACACCGCGCGGACAACTTGATCGTGCGAGGAAATTCCTATTCGATCGCGCGAATCAAAAGTTACCGGCAAGTTGCGACAGATTGCGACGGTGGCGCCGATGATGGTCGTAAACCACAACAAGTCGAGGATCGACCACCGCACGCGAATGGTTTCGTCGGCGGCTTGCTCAGCCGTTTGACGCTGCAATCGCAAGTTCAGACGAGTCGCTAACAGCCACAACGTAAACGTCATCGTGCACAGGACGACGATGAAGGCAAAGACATAGATTCGGAGCGATAACCTCGCGAAGTATAGCTCTTCGGGAAGTGAATGCAGTGTGTCTTCCCGAATCACCCCCGCGAGCCAACCGCCAAACAGCGCCAGGCCAGCCAGCCAACCGCAGAGCAACCTCGGTCCAGGACTTTGGCAGCTACAAGCCACGTACAGCGCCACGCAAAAGATCTGCGCTGCCAGAACTCCCCACCACAATCCGGCGAATGGTAGTCCCAAAATGGACGGTTGGAAAAGGCTAAGCCACGACAAACTGGCCCCGCCGAAATCCACAAAAAATCGCACCGAGCCGTGGATGTGATGGCCAAACAGATCCCGCGCCGCAAAGTTGAGCGCGGCAAAGCCGAGAACAACCGCAATCGCCGCTAGCGCCGTTCGATAGCTCGTTGGATCATTTGGTTTCATCCAGGCACTCTACTGCATTTGCTCCCCTCGCCCCGCCGCGGGGAGAGGGGCTGGGGGTGAGGGGTGAACCGCAGAGCGAGTCGGCCATCGAGCGTATCTACAGTTTGCCAATCGACTCTGACACGGAGTTAACTTCAAACTCGCATCAACCCCTCACCCCCGACCCCTCGCCCCGCGGCGGGGCGAGGGGAGTAAGAACAATTCGACTAGAAGACTTTCTTCAGCGTCTCCACCATCGCCCGCTGTTTCTCTTTCACCAGCGCCCCGGCTTTCTCAGCTTTCGCTTTGGCCGCGGCGGGGTTCTTTGCGATCTCGAGAACCGCGGCCGAGAGGCCTTTGTGGGCTTCGTCTTCGTCGTGGTTGAACAGCCAGTCGCCGAGGCCGATGTCGCGCCACATCAGGCCTTTGCTGGTTTGCTCGTCGAAGCGGCAGACGATGGCCGGCACCCCGTTGCCGATGCACATGATGGGGCTGTGCATCTCGTTGCCGAAGAGGCCGGCGCTGCGCAGATAGGTGCTGAGGGCTTCGTCGGTCAGCCAATAGTTTTCGCGCCAAACGACGCGATTCTGCACCTCGGCGGGCAGCTTGTCGAAAATCATTTCCTTGCCGACGGCCATGTGAGTCATGTCTTCGGGGCACAGGAGGACCTTCATATCGGTCTCGCGGACGAGCGTCGTAATCGCATCGCGAAGAGCGGCGTGGTCGTGCTCCTTCATCTCCTCATTGCGAGCGTGTTTCTTGTCGTCGAAGGCTCGATCCTTTTTGATCAGCCAATACGGCGTCCAGCGGAGGCGTGGAATGCAGCACATGAATTTGCCGCGCTCGAGTTCGTGCTCCTTGAGGAACTTATCGGCTGCGGCTTCGTTGCGCAGATCGACGGCAAACGCGCCATCGGGGCCGAACTCCATCACTGGCGCGGTCACGCCCGCTTTCTTCACCGCGGCCAGCGAGACGGTGTCGCGAAAGTAAATAAACTTCGCCGCGTTCAGTAGTTCTTTTCCCTGGTCGCTAACGACCGGGCTGTGCGTGATGCCGAAGATGCCGAACGGCTTCTTGGTTTCGGTGTGCCAGCGAGCAACATCTTTTTGGGCGACGAACGACGCGCCGCTGCCATGCAACAAAAAGTCGCACTCGTCGAAGCAGCGCTTCACATCGGCGGGAGTTTTGACAAACGTGAGCGTGGGAAAACGCTTCAGCAGCAGCGCTTCCACACCATCGGCAATGCTGCTGGGCCAGAGGCGGACTTCGGCTTCGGGAAAGTATTTTTCCAGCAGCGTGAGGACGCCCGGCGTGTGGCCGATGTCGCCGATGTTCACGGTTTGCCAGGAAGACCGCAGCACGATCTGCGGCTGCTTCTTCGGCTTGTCTTTTTCTGGGATTTCCTTGTCCTGGGCGAACAGCTGTGACGATTGTGCCGCGGCCAAAGTAGCGGCGGTAGAGAGGAGAAAGTCGCGGCGTTGCATGGTTTTCGGTTGCCGATAGAGAGGAACGGTTTTTCTCGTAGAATTACGATACCACGCCAAGACCCGACTCGCCGCAGCGAATAGGCCGGTGGAGAAAGTGCGCGCATGTCGTATCAGCCAGAGTTCAAACCCGAGCCGAAACCGGGGCAGTATCCGGAGTCGTATCCGACGACCGGCGGTCAGCCCTATTATCCGCCGCGTGACCCACGCGAGATGATCGCCGAACAATGGCGTCAGGACGGCGAACAGCTGCAGCTGCTCGGCATTTTGTATTTTGTGCTGGCTGGCCTGGCGTCGCTTGGCGCCTGCGTGCCGTTTGTCTACTTCGGCATTGGCCTGGCCTTTGTCGGGGGCGCTGCCGTTCAAGATAGCGCCGAAGCGAGCGCCGGCATGGCGGCGTTCGGCGGTTTTGTGTTCGTCATCGGCTTGATTGTGCTGGCGATCTTTTTGGTGCAGATCGTTTGCCTGTTTCTCACGGGCTGGTTTTTGATCACAGGCCGCTGTCATCTATTTTGCTTTATCAACGGCTGTCTGCTGCTCATGCACGCGCCGTTCGGCACGGCTTTGGGGGTCTTCACCATCATCGTGCTGAGCCGCGATACGGTGAAGCAACGGTTTGCAGCGACTCATTCGTAGCTGAATTCGCCAGCCCATTCTCGGCGTCGATGTCGCGAGGTATTCTGGAAGGCTTGCGATCTGCGCGTTTGGCCTTCGACTTTCC
Organism: Anatilimnocola floriformis; assembly: GCF_024256385.1. NCBI lineage: Bacteria > Pseudomonadati > Planctomycetota > Planctomycetia > Pirellulales > Pirellulaceae > Anatilimnocola > Anatilimnocola floriformis. The sequence goes on along the minus strand of NZ_JAMLFW010000001.1, from coordinate 661,659 downwards.
TCTTGTTACCTCGGCTGCATGCCCCCAGTTGCGTACGACTTCCGCCGTTGGCTGATGCTGTGGGTGGGGTGCTGCGCGGCAGTCCTCGCAATGGAACCAGCGGGGGCTCAAGAACCGCTGCAGGTCGAATCGGCCACGGTCGGTTTTGGCGGTGTCTACAAAGCCGGTTACTGGACGCAGATTTTGGTCGAAGTCAAAGCCGGATCAGCCGGCGCGAGTGGCCGACTGAGTTTGCTGACCGAAGACGGCGACGGCGTGCCGGTGATTTTTCCCGCCGAGCTCGACGAGCAGCTGGAACTCGGGCCGGGCGAAAAGAAGACCGTGCGGCTGTACGGCAAAGCCGGGCCGGAGCGATCGCTGTGGCAGCTGCAACTGATGACGACCGAGGGAACGCCGCAGTGGTCAACTCGGCTCGACGTTCCGCAGCCGCAGCGCTCGACGCGCGAGCTGCTCGTCACCATCGGCCCCGCGCCGGGTGTGGCCGTGGCCGCCGGTCTCGTCAAACGGCCCCTTGAGGTCGCTTACGTTGTCGGTGCTGTGGAGAATGTTCGCGAATTGCCCGATCGCGTGTGGGGATATGAAGGAGTCGAGCGCGTCGTCCTCTTCGTCGGCGAGAAGAGCATTTTTGAAGAGCTCAGCGCGCAGCAACTCGAAACATTGCATCAGTGGGTTCGCCTCGGCGGCAAGCTGTTGATCTCGATCGGCGAACGCGCACCCGAATTGCTGCAGCCCGATCTGCCGTGGGCGAAACTCATTCCCGGCAAATTCGCGGGGCTCGATCCGTTGCGCGCGACCGGTCAATTGAAAGAAGCCGGTGAAGCCGAGTTTCCGAATATCACAGCGGCTGAACGGCGACCGCAGGTGGTGAAGCTCGCGGAACTCACCGGCCGCGTCGAAGTGCAACAAGGAGGCGGCAACCCGCCCCTTGCTTATCGCCAGGCCTACGGTTTTGGCGAAGTCACATTCGTCGCGATTGCGCTCGACCATCCCACGCTCCTCGAATGGAAGGGGCACACCAAGTTTCTCATGCCGCTGTTGCAAGTCGGCAGTCCCAAACCGGAAAACCTCGCGGCGGCACGCAACCGCTCGATCACGCACCTGGGTTACGACGATCTGACGGGTCAGTTGCGAGCCGTGCTCGATCATTTTCCCGGCGTGACGGTGGTCAGCTTTACCGCAGTGGCGATGGTGGCCGTGGCGCTGTTGCTGCTGATCGGCCCGGTCGATTTTTTCTTCCTGCAACATTTCAATCTGCCGCGGACCGTGACCTGGTTCACGTTCCCCGCCATTTGCCTCGGCGTAGCCGCGGGAACTTGGTATCTGAGTCAACTCGCGCACGGCACTGCGACGCGCGTGAATCAGGTCGAACTGGTGGACATCGACGCCGCACAAGGCATCGTCCGCGGCACGCTCTGGTCGCACTTGTATTCGCCGCAGGGCCGCACCTGGCAAATGTCGTTGCAAGTCGCCGAGCGGAATAAATCGTGGAAGGAAATCGACGGCGTCGCTGATTGGCAGGGACTTCCCGGCAGTGGTTTGGGGGGACTCGCCTCGCCGCAGGTCGCGCTCGATACAACGAATCCGTACTTAATTTCGCCGCCGGGAAAAACGGCCCTTATCGATTCTTTGCCCATTCGCACGGCCAGTTCCAAAGCGCTCGCCGGCCGTTGGTGGAGCCAGACCGACATCGCCAAAGATCTGCCGCGACTGGAGACAAATCAGTACGGCCATCTCGAAGGAACGATCGTCAATCCGCTGCCGGTGAAGCTCACCGAATGCCACGTCACCAGCGGCGAGTGGTTGTATCGCATCGACGAACTGGAGCCAAAGCAAGAGATCAAAGCGAGCTCGCTCATACCGCTCAATCTCGAATCGCGCCTCACGCGGCGGACCGTCGTCGATACCAAAGACCTATCGACGCCCTGGAAATCGGACGACACCGATCTGCCGCGGATCATGCAAATGCTGATGCTGCACAACGCCGTGAAGGGCCCGACCTACACCGGCATGAGTCATCGCTATCAGCCGCAGCTCGATCTGAGCGAACACCTGCGGCTGAGTCGGGCGATTCTCATCGGTCGGGCCGAAGTGCCAGCCGCAGCGCTGCAACTGCAAGACGTGCCCGCCGGTGAACTGCAGCAGCAACAGTGGATCTGGTATCGCTTTGTTCTGCCCGTGCAACCGCGCGACGCCGCCGCCCAGCCTAATTCCAATTCCGCTCCGGCAACTCAGCCATGATCAAAACCGTCGCCCTGACGAAAAAATACGACGAAGCGTATGCGATTCAGGACATCAACCTGGACCTGCAAGCCGGCGATCTATTCGGCTTTATCGGCCCCAACGGCGCCGGCAAAACGACGACGATGAAAATCCTCTCGACGCTCCTCCAGCCGTCGTCGGGCGAAGCGTATGTCTGCGGCCACTCGGTCCTCAACAAGCCGGAAGAGATTCGCCGCCTGGTCGGTTACATGCCCGATTTCTTCGGCGTGTATGACGACATGAAGGTGATCGAGTACCTCGAATTTTTCGCTGCCGCGTATCGCATTTCTGGTTCCGAGCGCCGCCGCGTTTGCAACGACAAGCTCGACCTGGTCGATCTCGATTTCAAGCGCGATGCCTACGCCAACACCCTCTCGCGCGGCCAAACGCAGCGCCTCGGCCTGGCCCGCGTGCTGCTGCACGAACCGCAAGTTTTGCTGCTCGATGAGCCGCTGAGCGGTCTTGATCCGCGAGCCCGCATCGAGATGCGAGCCGTCCTCCGCCGCCTCGGCCAGCAGGGCAAAACGATCATGGTCAGCAGCCACATTCTGCCCGAGTTGGCCGACATGTGTAACAAGGTCGGCATCATCGACCGCGGCGTGATGGGTTTCAGCGGCACGGTCGAAGAGGCGATTCAACGCGTCCGCCCGCGCATCGTGCTGCACGTCGAGCTCATCGGCGATCTGCCCACGGCGGCCAATCTGCTGAGCAAACATCCACTCGTCGCGAGCGTCGACCAAGAGCCCGCGCGACTCGTCGTCACCCTGAATGAAGGGGTGAAGGACTATACCGAACTCTCCACATTGCTGGTCCACAGCGGCTATCCTATAAAACTCTTCCGCGAGGAAGAGGTGAACTTGGAGTCGGCATTCATGCTGCTAACCAAGGGGCTGGGCGTGAGGACTTGATTGCAGATTGAGGATGGCAGATTGCAAATTGAAAAATGCAATTTGAAATTCTCTCTTCTCCTAATCTGCAATCTGACATCTGCAATCTGCAATTAACCCACCAAGAACTTTCCAAATCAAAAGCAAGGAAACCCACCATGTCATCCCCCTGGCCTCTCGGTGTTTTCACCAGCGTCGACGCTGGCCTCGGCGTGAAATTGGAAGTGGCGCGCGATTTGGGCGTGCCAACGATTCAGATTCACGCGCCGCATGAAGCGACCCGCACGCAAGCCGCCGCCGATGCCTTTCTGAAGAAGCTCGCCGAGTACAACATCACGCTGACGTGCGTCTTCTGCGGCTTTGAAGGTGAAAGCTACGCCGATATTCCGACTGTCTCGCGCACGGTCGGCCTCGTGCCGCCGGAAACGCGGGTCGCGCGCACCAAGGAAACCAAAGAGATCGCCGATTTCGCTAAGTTGCTCGGCTGCCAGACCATCGGCATGCACATTGGCTTCGTGCCGCACGACAAAAACGATCCGCTGTACGCGGAAATCATCGCCATCACTCGCGAGGTCTGCGATTACATCGCCAAAAACAATCAGCAGTTGAATCTCGAGACCGGACAAGAGTCAGCCGACGGCCTGCTGCAGTTCATCGGCGATGTACAGCGCGACAACCTGTTCATCAACTTCGATCCCGCCAACATGATCCTTTACGGCAACGGCGAACCGATCGCCGCGCTCCGCAAGGTCGGCAAGTACGTCCGCAGCGTCCACTGCAAGGACGGCAAATGGGCGAAGAACCCCGGCCAGGAATGGGGCCAGGAAGTCGCCCTCGGCCAGGGCGACGTCGGCATGGAGAACTACCTCCGCACGCTGCAAGAAATCGGCTACACCGGCCCGTTGACCATCGAGCGCGAAATCCCGCAGGATCCGGTTCGTCAAAAAGCCGAAATCGGCGGTGCGCTGGAACTGCTCGCCGGGCTGAAGAAGAAAATTCTCGGATAGTTTCGTCGCCACACTCCGTGTGGCGCGCACCACGCGGAGCGTGATGACTACACTTTCGGCAGCGCTTCATCCAACCGCAGCCGATTCCCAAACGGATCGATGAGCTCCAGGCACATCGATCCGTAAAAGGTTTTCTCAATCCCCGGCCGCAGGTAGCCATAGCCCTTGGCCATGATCTCGCGGTGATATTCCTCGAGTCCGGTCACGCGCACGAAGACCGTCGAGCCAGGGCAGCAATCGCCGTGATGCTCCGATAGATGCAGCGTGAGGCCCGCTCGCGAAATCTGCATGTAGATCGGCGACACGCCGTCGAAGCGATGCTCCCAGTCGACCGTGAAGCCGAGAAAGTCCAGATAAAACTCTCGGGCCTTCGCGATGTCGAAGATGCGGAGGATGGGAACGGTTTGTGTAACGGTTAGGGACACGCGTTGCCTTTCCATAACCAGGGCAGCGCCTGCTGCAAATCCTCCCGCCAGCAGACGGGATCATGACCGCCATCATACGTGCGGTATTCCAAATCGTAGCCCTTCTCACGCATCGCCGCGCACACAAAATCGCAACCGGCAATCTGTGTCCAATCCTGCCGAAGTCCCGAGGGTGGATGCGATACGCCGCTGTCCGTTTCGCGACTGCCGACGCAAATCCAGTATTGTTGCGAGGTCTTAGCGACAGGTAACTCTGCAGCAAAACGGCCCTGCTCCCACCAGAACGACGGCGACTGGCAAATCGCCGCCCGAAAAGTGCCTTGGTACCGCGAAGCAATATGCGCCGCGGCGAGACCGCTGAGGCTCAAGCCGATGATGAGGAACTCGCGCAGCGCCGGTTGTTGCTGCTTCAGCCAACCGACCACATCTTTGGCAATGAAGGTTGCATAAGCGTCGCTGCAAACATAATCCGCATGCCGGGAGGCAGCGCTGTGATTCGAGACAAACGCTGCTGAGACTGGCGGAATTTTTTGATCGCTAAGCAGTTGCTGCAGCACTTCGATAGCGTGCACGCGCTGCAGATAGAGTTCGGCATCGAGAAAGATCAACGCCGTATCTGCGGGTGTCTCCGCCAGCCAGACTCGGCGGTCGAATTGTGAATTGAAGATCCGCTGTTCGCTCAAGCCGAAGTTGTTCATGGTCAGGCCGGCTTGAACTCCACCACGGTGTGATCTTCGCCCGCGAGTTCCTCATCAATGATTGCGACAATTACATCCCAGTCACCACCCGCCAGGCCGGCGCCAATTTTCGGATAGCCGATTCGTTGCCTGGCAAATGTTGCCTTGATCTGCCGGAATGCTGCGCGAATCGCGTCGTAATCGGCCAACACACCGCGGCCTCGCCAATTCAGCTGGGTGTAGGCATTTACGACGGTGAATTTTGCTCCGGGCCGCTCGATCAATGCCGTCGAAATCGTGCCCAACTTGTCCTTGTCACCTTTGGCGGTTTTCAGATCGGCTTGATACGCCTCTGGGAACTGCGTCTTGATGGCGAGCGCGATTCCCTTGCCCATCGTGCACTGACAATTACAGCCATGCACGATGGCATCGAACTTTCCTGCCATCGCCAGCGCGAGCAAGTCGCCAGTTACGGTCTTCATCCCCAAAATCCTTGCAGCCGTTCCTTCTCCACCACACCCAGCGGAAACTTCTTCGCGAATGGATGCTCAGCGATGCCGGCGAACTCGCGCAGGGCGGTGTGAATGTGCTCGGGGCGAATGCGGATGCCGTTGTCTTTATCAAGGGCGAGCGACTTGGCGTCGATGTTCACACCGAACTGCTTCTCGTCGGTCGCGCCGAGGACGCGGTTCCCCTTGATCCCCTTGCCGAGGAACATGATCGAGCCGATCGACCAGTGGTCCTTGCCGTTTCCCTTGTTGTAGCTGGGCGTGCGGCCCATTTCGCTTTGCACGATCACGACGAGTTGCTCGCGAATCTTCAGCTCTTCGGCCCGCCGCAGCACGTAGGCGATCCCTTCGAGAAACTCCGGCAGCAGTTTCATTTGATCGGGGTCGTTGTTGGCATGGCTGTCGAACTGGCCGATCGAGAGATTGGCCGATACGCAGACACCCGCCTTGAACGACGACAGGGCGATCTCGGCTTGCTGCGAGAGGCGTTCCTTCGGCACTTTGTCGGGGACGTACTGCGTCACGCGCTGCAGCGCCTTGGAATTGACCTGCGCGGCATAGAGCATGCTCTGCGCGCGTTCGACACGCGGCAAACGGGCCTGCGCAGCATCGATTTCGTTCTGCTCGGCGAGGGCCTGCTCAATGCGATCGAGCGCGAACTGATCGTGATACGGCGAGCGGGCATTCCCTTCGATCGCATCGGCCAGCGCGATCTTTTGCAGCGACGGCAAATACGGCACGCGCGACATAGCGACGACGTTGCCGGTGTTCGAATAGTTGCCGAACGTGAGAAACGCGAGCGGGCACGTCGGTCCCTGGCAACCGGCGACGAGCGCAGCGAACGTGGGATATGCCATGCTGTCGAGCTTGCCGGTGGCCATGTAGCGAGCGCCCGGCGAATGGTTGTTCACCGAGTAATCGAGGCCGTTGAAGACCATCAGTTCGTCGCCGAACTTTTCGTAGAAATCCTCGTTGCTCAGGCCACCGTTTTTGTGAGCAGCCGTCGGCGCGTACTTGTGATTTCCCTTGGTGAGAATGTCGCCCTCTTTGTAGAGGCGATTGATCTCGTTGATCCCCTTGGGATCCATCAGGTACGTCGTATCCCAACCGCCCGAGGCGTTGAACACGATGTAATACGGGCCGGCGTAGCCTTGGTCTGCTTCGGCAGCGCGAGCGTCGGGATGTTGATACGGCAGCGCGAGGCCTAGTCCGGCGAGGCCGCAGAGCTTCAAAAAATCTCGTCGCATGGTTGGTCTTTCGTTGGACTCATTGTCGTCGTTCGCTCCGCGAACGACTAACGCGGGCCATTTCTAGTGCTACCACTTCTCGCCAAAATCCGAAACTCGCGGGGCTCGTTTCGGTGCCAATCGCCGTTCAACCTCGATACATCGTTCGCGGAGCGAACGACGACAATGGAATCACTCGTACAAAAATTCCTGTCGACGCAGCAAATAGGTCACCACGCTGCGCCAAGCGCGGATTGTGTATTCCGGATCCTTCGGCGCATCGGGGACGTGAGTGCGGCAGTGATAGGCTTCGACTTTTTCGACTCCCTTGCGATCCTTCGCATCGCCCACGACACCGGCGAATAGCTTGAACGATCGATCGATCTCGGCCGAGTCGACGGCGAGGTATTGGCCGAGGATTCGTTCGTGCAATTCCACGAGGGCCTGGCGGATTTGTTTGTCTCCGTCGTCGCTTTCGCCGGGCAACACGGTCGCTTCGATATGCGGAAAGAGCAAACGCTCGCTCGCCGGACGAGCAAAATCCTTCAGCACCTGCCGGCAAGCAATGTCGTTGGACAGGATGCGTTGAATCGCGCCCATCGCGCCGCTCGGATCGGCGGCCCGTTCAGTAACTTCTTTCGAATCGATGCCGCCGTAGAGCATGGCCATCTGTTCGCGCAGGCGGCCCCAGGGTTGACCGAAGATCGCGCCGGTTTTGCGTTCGACTTGCTCCGGCGTGAGCAAATGCACCAGGCCGATGTCATCGAGCTCGGCGCGGCGGGCGGGATCGCCGATGGAAGTTGCTAAACCATCCGCTCGATAGAAGTCCGAAACCACCAGATCCTTGAATGCGCCCTTGAGATTGAAGTTGTTGCCAGCAAACTTCTGCGCGGTGTTCTCAATCAGTTTGCGTTGCTCTTGATAAGCCCGCCGTTTGGCCGTGAAGAGCGGATCGTCGAGATCCTTGGGCGGCAGCAGCACTTTGCGGCCGGTGAGAATGTAATAGACATGCTCGACCATCGCGACCGCGAACCGCGGATCCTTCACCGTGCGCTCGCCCAACCAGGGGAGCGACCGCCAACGCTCTTCGGCGGGCATCTCTTCTCCCTCAAAGCCCGCTTGGAACATGTCTTTGTACCAGCCTCCTTTTCGCCGGCCGTACACGCCTTCGAAGTGGTAGTAATCCTGAAAGAGGCTGGCGATCGGATCGATTGTTTTGTGGCAAACCACGCACTCGGCCGCTTGTGTCGTAGGCGTTTCGAACTTCGCCGTCACCGCGGCTGCATCAGAAACTCGAGCCGCAAGTTCGAGCGCGTCGATGCCGAGGAAATGTTGAAAGTACATTCGCGCCCGCAGGCGATTGCGATTGGTTTCAGTCGTCGGATAACGGCGGAGATATTGAAAGGTACTGAGGATGCCAGCGTGCGGATAAAAGCCGGTGGCCGATTCCTGATTCTGGCTCTTCTCTCGACCGACGAGGGCTTTGAGGCGGACCGGTATGAACTCGAACGGATCGTCGGGATCTTTGAACTTGTCTTTCAGCTCATCGTAAATGCCGTAACCGCGGGCGGTGAACGGCGAGATCATGATGTAGTCGGCCGTGATGATCTCGCTGAACGGACGGTCGTTGCGAACGATGTGCTCGACCAGCTTCATCGGTTCGCGGAGCAAAGCTTCGCGATATTGATCGGAGATTTTGTAGCGGGCCTGCGTGCGCTCTTTCTCGTTCTCGATGTGGCTCAGATCGTGGTTCTGCGTCCAGTTGCGAGTCTTGCTGAAGTGATCGTAGGCCAACGCCGATTCGGCGCCGTCGTCGTAACCAACCGTCAGAAAGATATCGTTGAAACCCTCGCGCAGCCGAGTGTAAAAGGCATCTTCTTTCAGCACTTCGTCGAGAATCGCAGGAACGGCTTGCAGACCTTCTTTCTGCACCCGTTCCACTTCGGCTGTCGTTGGCAAGCGACCAGCGAGCGAGAGCGTGGCTCGCCGCAACAGCCGGCGATCGTCGAGCATCGCCACGCCGGCGAAGAACGGCGGCGCGTTCTTCTCTTCGACAAGTTCCACGCTCGGTTTGCTTGAAGAACCGGCATGCGGGTCGTTCGTTCGTTTGACGAATTCGGCGACAATCTTGTAGCCGGTGGAATCGGCGGGGAGGACCACTTCACCGCCGTGGTCGAGACCGCCGACGATCTTTTGCAGAATGCGATAGTCCTTCCCTTCTTTCATCTTCGCGATGCGGGCGAAAGCGGCCTGGTTGTGCCGGTGAGCGGCATCTTGCGCCGTGCCGACGGCTCGCTGCGGATCGAGCAGCAGCAGCTTGCTCTCTTCGGCGTCGCCACCTTCTTTGTGGCAGGTCAGACACTTTTGCGAACCGACCTTTGCCCATACTTCGTCAAGAAAATACCGATCGACGGTGGCTGTGCAACCGTCGTAATTCTTCGGCTCTTCGGCCTGCGCAAAAGTTATCAGCGCGAAGAATAACAACAACGAAGCAGCACGGAGGAAAGAGTGAGAAATCATGCGCCAACCTGGTGGGAATGGTTCGCCGCTGTGGTGAGTGGCGACGGTGCTAGGCGTGAAGGTTTGAGTCTAGCAAACGGCGGCGGAATGTTCACGGATTTTTCGGCGCTGACGCGGAACTGCCGAACGTGCAGAAGCCGGTGAACGACCGCCGCGAGGGCGGTGGCGGCTATTGAACGGTGATGCTGGCCGGCGAATTGCAGATGCGGGCGATGGCGAAATCGATCGGAGCGGTTGATTCGCTGCCGCGGAGTTTAGTCGCTAGCAACTGAGCGGCTGATTCGTTCTCGCAGGCGACAAACAGCGTCGGTCCCCAGGAGCTTTGACCGAGTCCGTTGTATCCCAACGAGCGAATCCTCTCGGCGAGCGCGGTGACAACCGGGCCGTTGAATGGTCCGCCTTGCACATCGGCATAAAACTGCCCAGCCGTTTCGCAGTAGCGGCCGAGGCTGGCCGCGAAGTCGGCGAACTGGCCCGTCGCGGCAGCGGGAACCAAATGCTCGCGGGCTTCGGTGACGAGCTTTTCCGTGAGCGGGGCCAGATTGCGAGCGGCCTGGTCCATGGCAACCTGTTCGCATTCGCCGGCCAAGCCTGTTCCTTGCAGCGGACGAACGAGCAGGAATCGCCAGTCAGCGGGCATCTCCAAACGGCAATCGAGCGGCGCGAGGAACTCGCCGGGCAACTTGCCGCGATCGACAATCAAACCGCCCATTGAAAAACCATACGCGCCGACGGCAGAACGAGTGCCGCGACCAACGCTGCGAACTAACTCTTCGATCGGCGGCACCGGCAGATCAAAAAAAGCCGCGAGCCCGGCGGCTATCGATAAACCCAATTGCGTGCCTGTTCCCAAGCCAATGTGGTCGGGCGCGTGATTGGTGAGAAAGATCTCCGCATCGTCGATCGGCCGCGAATAAAAATCCGACCAACGGCGAGCGAAGACCTGAATCCGTTCCGCGAGCGGGGAGTCCGTTTTACGTACCACTTCACGCGGCCTGATATTCAAAGTCAGGCTCAGCGGCGAATCGACCATCACTCCCACGCCGCCGTAACTTCGCTCCTCATTCGCTCCCACCGGCGCAGCGTTTTGGGCAGCGGGCTGCGCAGTGTTTTGGGCAGCGAGCGCGAACAATCCGAAATGAAGGCGGTTCGCGGCGCGGACAACAACGTGACGGGGCATGCAACTTCGTATGCGACGCTGCCAGCGCCGGGCGAAAAACAGGGCGGAAAATCGCGAATTTAGAAGGAGAAAAGTACCGCTGCTGGCAGCCGCGGGTAAGCGAATTCTCTCCAACTGACTGGACGCAAGTGATTTCTGCCGTAATACTAACAGATTATCAGCCAGTGATTGCGGACCTAGTTTATTATCGGGAATACCCGGTCAGGCCGCCTGGCTGGATTTTCTTGGAGAGTGTGAATGGCGGAAAAAGAAGAAGCGCTGATCGTCCCCGGCGTGGTGACGCAAGCGCTGGCAAACACGCGGTTTCGCGTGCAGCTTGAGACCGGTGGCGAAGTGCTGGCCCACGTGGCAGGCCGGATGCGCAAGAATTTCATCCGTATCGTCCCTGGCGACAAAGTGAACGTTGAACTTAGCCCGTACGACCTCGAAAAGGGTCGGATTGTCTACCGGGAACGGTAAAGCGGGGATCAGGCAAAGGACGCGAATCTCCACTGGCGATCCGCCGCAATCGGCTCGGATCCAAGCTATAGTCTGGTAATTCATTTCGCGTCCTGCGAGCGCTGCGCAACCGCAGCAACCTACTGCCCATGACTGCCGTCGCGCCCAAGACCGTGCTCATCACTGCCTTTGAGCCGTATGACCGCTGGCCGACCAATGCCAGCTGGGAAGCATTGGTGGCGCTGACGCGCGAGTTGCCAACGTCGCCGCGCGTCGTCACGCGCCGCTATCCCGTCGATTTTGCCAAGACTCGCGGCAAACTGCTGGAAGACCTGTCGGCGAATTACGACTACTCAATTCATCTCGGCCAGGCGCCGGGGTCTTCGCACATCCATCTCGAAGCCCTCGCCATCAACGTTGCTGGCGAAGCGGGTCAATCCCCCACGGATTTTCGGCCTCTCGTGCCGGACGGGCCAACGGCCTATCGCACCACGTTGCCACTGGCGGCCTGGGCCGCGAAGATCCGCGCAGCCAATATTCCCGTGCAGGTGTCGTATCACGCCGGCACTTATCTGTGTAACGGCATTTACTATCTCGCGCAGCACATCGCCGCCGAACAAAAGCTGAAAACGCAATCGGCGTTTGTCCATCTCCCGCACAGCCCCGAGCAAGTGCTACACGAGCGCGGCGATGCGGCCAGCCTCCCCACGTCCAGCTGTGTGGAAGCGCTGCGACTGATCTTGAGCGAACTCGAGCAAGCCGAAGCGATTGCCTGATCAACGCAGTGGCGCATTGATCCGACGACTCTCCGCGCTGAAATCCGCAACCGCTGAAAGGTTGTGCCGCTTCGAGCCGTTTAGCTATGATCGATTCGATCGCTAACGCTAGACCGACCAGGTGCTTCATGCCGCGTGCTCTTTCTCTTTCTTTTCTGCAGGCCATCTTACTCGCCGGGTTGCTGGCTCCTGCAGCGATTGCTCAAGAAAAGGGAATCGCCGATTTTCCCAAACTCTCGGCTACGACCGATTGGCCCTGGTGGCGCGGGCCACAGCGGAACGGCATTGCGGCTGGCGGCGCGCCGATCAAGTTCGGCGACAGCACCAATGTCGTTTGGAAAGTCCCAGTGCCGGGCCGCGGTCATTCGTCGCCGACGATCGTCAAGGATCGCATCTATCTTTCGACGGCAGATGAAAAGGAGCAGGTACATTCGATCGCTGCCTTTGATCGCGCGACCGGCAAGCAAGTCGGTTTGAAAGAAATCAGCCGCGGCGGCTTTCCTGCGCGGAACCACGCCAAGAACACCGAAGCCACGCCGACGATCGTGAGCGACGGCGAACGGCTGTTCGTCGTGTACTATCATCACGACAAAATCGAGTTGATCGCTCTCGATCTGCAGGGACACGAGCAGTGGCGGAAGTTTCTCGGCGACTTCGACGGCAAGCCGTACGAATATGGCTACGCGCCGTCGCCGGTCATTTATCGCGGCACGGTGATTGTCGCCGCCGAGTGGAACGGTTCGGCGTTTATCGGAGCCTTCGATCGCGCGACCGGCAATGAAGTGTGGCGCACGCCGCGCAAAAGGAACATCAGCTTTTCCTCACCAGTTGTCGGGCATGTCGCGGGCAAAGATCAACTGCTGATCAGCGGCGCCGATGAAGTCTGCTCGTACGATCCCGCCACCGGCAAGCCGTTGTGGAAGGCCCCCGGCACTGCAGCCGCCACCTGCGGCACGCTGGTATGGGAAGGAGACATTGTCTTTGCCAGCGGCGGCTATCCCAAATCCGAGACGCTCGCCGTGCGGGCCGATGGCAGCGGCGAAGTGTTGTGGAAGAACAATCAAAAGTGCTACGAGCAGTCGATGCTCGCGACGGGCGGCTATCTGTATGCTCTCACCGGTCAGGGAGTTCTCTTCTGCTGGCGCGGCAGCGACGGCGAAGAGATGTGGAAGCAACGCTTGAAAGGGCCGGTCAGTTCATCGCCGGTGCTCGCCGGCGGACACATCTACTGGGCGAATGAGCTCGGCATGCACTACGTCTTCAAGCCGAATCCCGACAAGCTGGAGATCGTCGCCGAAAACCAACTCGGCGGCGAATCGTTCGCCAGCCCCGCCGTCGTCGGCGGCCAGATCTTTCATCGCACGGCAACACGCGAAGGCGGCAAACGGCAGGAGTGGTTGTATTGCTTGGGGACGAAGTAGCGGACTACGATTTAGCGATGGACACGGTCTACATCGAGACTTCGGTTATCAGCCATGCGACTGCCTGGCCCAGCAAAGTTCCTGAGATCGCGGTATTGCAAGATCAGGCGCGGCGCTGGATGCAGGAGCAGCGGCCGAAGTATCAAGTCGTAACTTCGCGTCTGGTTCTGAAAGAAGCCGGGCGCGGAGACTCTGTAGCTGCGAAAGCACGGCTCGATTTGCTCGCCGATGTGCCGTTACTTCCGGACAATCTCGAAGTAAATGAGATTGTCAAAGAATTGATGACTCGTTCGCTTCTGCCGCCTAAAGCACAAGTCGACGCAGTGCATGTGGCCACTGCGGCACTTGGCGGAGTACAATACTTACTGACGCAGAATTGTCGACACATTGCTAACGCGACGATGCTGCCACGCCTGTACCGATTGCTCGCGGAGTTGGGATTGTCAGGCCTCCTGATCTGCACCCCAGCGCAATTCTTGGGAGATCCTGAAAATGTCGACGAATCCAATCCTTGAGGAACTCCACGCGGTACGTGAGCAGTTGTTGGCTGAGCACGGCGGTGATTTGGCAGAACTTTTGCGTTCCCTGGCCGACGAGGGAAAGAGCTCCGATCATCCCGTTGCCAACATCACGCCGCGTAAAATCAATCGCAAGACTCCTCCGCCTTTCGATCCTGTCGCTCCCGAAACACCTTCTACGCCAGCTGCGCGGTAAGCAGCCGCGCGCATGCCCAAATTCGTTGACGAACACTTTTCGAAACTGCTCCGCTGTCTACAGCAGGAAGCAACCGCCGAAGCTGCCATTGCTCGCGCGCGGTTGCAACGAATGTCGCCCGCCGAAGCGGAGCGAACCGGCGCGAGCCTGGTCGGTTTGACAATCCGCGATGAAACTACGGGCCTCGGTGGCCGAGCGCTGGTGACGCTCGGCAAACGCGATCTGTCGCTGCAGTTGCCCTGGACGCGACTCAACACCGGCTCGCCGATTCTGCTGACCGAGGAAAAGGTCGACGATGGCCAATCGCTGCGGGGCCTAGTCAGTCGTCGCGATCGGCAGACGATTGAAGTGGCCCTCGCCTTCTCGCCCGAGACCGAATCGGAACGGCCCACCTGGCGGATCGATCTCGCCACCGATGAAGTGGCTCGCGATCGCCAGCGGTCCGCTCTGACCAAAGCGCAGAACAGCGAAAAGGGACGTCTGTTCGACTTGCAACAAACGTTGCTCGGCGCTCGGCCTCCGGAGTTTGGCAAGACGGTCCCACTCATCGATCCAGGCAATGCTCTGCTGCTGAATCCTTCGCAGCGCGAAGCGATTGAGTTCGCACTCTCCACCAAAGACTTCGCCGTGATCCACGGTCCGCCGGGAACCGGCAAGACCACCACGGTTGCTGAACTCATCCATCAAGCGGTTCTCCGCGGCGACAAAGTGCTCGCCACCGCACCCAGCAACCTGGCCGTCGACAACTTGCTCGAACGCCTGCTGCGGTTGGGTGTAAAGGCAGTCCGCCTTGGTCATCCAGCCCGCGTGCTGCCGGAACTGCGCGAGCATACGCTCGACTTGCTCGTCGAAAATCATCCCGATCTGAAAGTCGCCCGCCGCTTGCTGAAAGAAGCTCGTCAGTTGCGCGATCAAGCCAGCCGTTTCAAACGAGCTAAGCCGCCGCCGGGTATGAAATACGAGATGCGGCAAGAAGCCAAGGAGCTCATCGCCGATGCGCGGCGGATCGAAGATCAAGTCGTGACCGAGTTGCTCGACGGCGCACAGGTCCTCTGCGTCACTCTCACCGGCATTGATCACGAAGTGATCGGGCCGCGACAGTTCGACCTCGCCGTCATCGACGAAGCCTGCCAATCGACCGAACCCGCTTGCTGGATTCCGCTGCTCCGCTCGCAGCGTCTGATCCTCGCCGGCGATCACTGCCAGCTGCCGCCGACCGTCGTTTCGACCGAAGCGACGAAGGAAGGCTTTGGCCTGAGCCTGCAAGAGCGACTCATCAAGCGCTATGGTCAGCCGCTCATCTCGCGGCGATTGACGGTGCAGTATCGCATGCACTCTGCCATCGCGAATTTCTCTTCGGCAGAGTTTTATGCGGGTGAACTGACCGCGCCGGACGATGTCGCCGCGCATCTGCTCTGCGATTTGCCGGACATCGAGCGTTCGCCCCTCACCGAAATGCCGGTCGACTTCATCGATACGGCGGGCGCAAGTTACAGCGAAGAGCTCGAGCCCGATGGCGAAAGTCGCCGCAATCCCGAGGAAGCCGCGCTCGTCGTACGCAAAGTCGCCGCGCTCATCGCAGCAGGCTTGGCGCCCGCGCAAATCGCCGTGATCTCTCCCTATGCAGCTCAAGTGAGATTGCTGCGTGAAAAGCTGGCGGCTGCGGACGATACTGACGGTTGCGAAGTCGACACGGTCGACGGCTTTCAAGGGCGCGAGCAAGAAGCGGTGATCATTTCGCTCGTCCGCTCCAATAGTACCGGCGAAATAGGCTTTCTCGGCGATGTGCGCCGGATGAATGTCGCTCTCACCCGCGCACGACGCAAGCTGATTGTCATCGGCGACAGCGCCACCATCGGCGGCCATCCGTTCTATGGCCGGCTGCTTGAATATTTCGAACAGATCGGCGCGTATCACACGGTGTGGGAAGAGATGGAGTAATCGCGCTCGACTACAAGCCCTTCTCGCCTTCGAGGCTTTGCGGCAGTTCATCCAGATCATCCAGGCCGAAGAGATCAAGGAACCGCGCGGTAGTGTGATAGAGGGGCGCGGCTTTTGGTTCTGGGCGATTCAAGCCGAGGAGATCGCGGCGGACGAGTTGCGACAGTACGGCGCCGCTCGGTTTGCCGCGGAGGCGTTCTACTTCATCGGCGCTGATCGGTTGCTGATAGGCCACGATGGCCAGCACATCGACCGATGATTGCGACAGGCGAGCTTCTTTCACTCGGCCGTAGAAGCGATCACGGATCGGCCCCCACTCGGCGCGCAGTTGCAAACGATAGCCCGCGCCGGCGGAAGTGATGTGATACACCGAGCCATCGCGCTCGTAACCTTCGTTGAGCTCTTGCACCAGCTCGTCGATTTCAGCTGCTCGCACGCCGCGCATCAAGCTGGCGATCTGCTGACTGGTGAGTGGTTCGCCCAGCGGATGGCCGACGAAGAGCATCGCTTCGAGAATCGTCTGCGGCGTGACTTCGGCCGAGCGTTCGTCATCGCCGGCGATCACTTCCAGCGGTTCGTCATCCGTGGCGGCGGCAGGCGCGGCCTCGCCTTCAACCGCACCAGCGGTTGGTTCTGGCGGCGGCGCGGTTGCTTCGTAGGGATCGGTCCCTTGCGTCATCAGCGCGGCATAGGCCTGGCCGAGTTCTTCGAGCGACAGCCCGGCGTCGTCGGGATCCGCGAATTGCTCGAGTCCTAGTGACTCGGCGACTTCGCTCGGATCGGTCTCCTCGATCGCCAGAATTCGCGGCGGCCGCAGCTGCTGTTCCTTGCGAGATTCTTCTTTCGGCGAATCTTCCTTGCGCGACTTCGACGTCGCTTTTTTCGGAGTGGCTTTTGGTTCAGAAGCTTTGCGGGGCATCAATAGTGCCCTTTGTGCATGATCTGCTTCCAGTACTTCTCGAACGCCCCCTTCACATGAAAGTCGGGGCTGTTGTCGAGATCGTGGCACTCCATGCACTTCTTTTCCGCGGCAGCGAGCGGCAGCTTCATGTCGTCGCGGCGTTTCTTCATTTCCGCTTCCATCAGTTGCTCGGCGCCGCTTTCGGCAGCGACGTGCGCGGAACCGGGACCGTGGCAGTTTTCACAGCCTTGGCCTTTGAGGTGCGGCGTCTTTTCGAGCGATTGATAGCCCGAAGCAAACGGCCAATGTTTCTGCGGTTCCCAACCGGTGACGTGACAGCTGAGACATTCCGGATCGAAATGCCGGGCGATGTGAGCACGTTCGTTCGGCGGCTTGACGAGCGACTCGGTCGCATGAGCATGGGCCGATGTCTCCCACACCTCGAAGGCTTTCGTGTGACACTCGCCGCACTTTGCGCTGCCAACAAACTGCCGGCCGGTGGGATGCGGTTGCGGTTTCAAACCCAATTCAGCAAAGCCGAAGTTCTTCAGCTGATCTTGGTAATCGGCGAGCAGCTGCAGCATTTCGGGAGAATCTTTCCAGCGATCGTCGAGCGGCACGCGTTGATAACGAAAACGATTCTTCGCGTCGCCATCGAACAAACCGATCACGCCGGTATACATCCCCTTGGTGCCGACCTGGGCCATCAGCGCTTTCGAGCCGGGAATCTCTTCGAGCTCGAGCGTCGGTTCGCCGACTCCGCCCGAAGAGATGACGAGATCAAAGAGCGGTGCCCCGGCGGCAAGCTTGCGACTTTCGTCGAGCGTGGCGTGGCAGAGCAAGACGTAGAGATCGCAATTCTGGGCCTTCAGTTCCGCGCTGACTTTTTCCAGCGCAGCCGCGGCCGGTTCGTGAACAACATCGTCGCCGGCGAGCTTCTGTTCGAACGTATCGCCAAGGACGCTGGTGATGCCGATCTTCTTGCCGCCAGCCGTCACTACTTTAAAGGTCGGTTGCAGTTCGCGGCCGATGACGGCGACGTTGGCGCTGACGAACATGCTCGGCTTGTCGGGATCGGGGTTCGTCGCCGAGAGCAACTCGCCGCCAGTCAGCCGCAAATCATCGGCGCCGAGAGCGACGGCTTGGTAACCCATCGAACGCAGCGCATCGGCGGTGCGTTGAAATTTGATTTCCGACTGCCGGCCAAAGCGTTTGCTTTGGCTGCCGACGTCGACGGCAACGACGGGCCATTTCTTTTTGTCGCGCAGTTCGCTCAGCAAGGTTTGCCTGCGGGCGAGGCCACCTTTTTGATTGGCCAGGCCAGTGCAACCGCAGGGCTCGATGTATCCCTGTTGCTGGCCGGTGACGAAGAGCACGAGCTTGGGAGTGGGCCAGCCTTCGAACAGCGGCAACTTCGGCGTGGCCGTTGATTTCGGCGTTTCAGCCGATGGATCCTTGGGCGTGGGCACTTCTTTGGGCGGTTCAGCCGGTTGCTCGATCGGTTTGGCTGGTTCCGGCGGCTTGGGTTCTGGAGGAACCAGCGTCGGCGGAACAGGCGCGACGGGCGGCGCGGGTTGTGGAGCAGGTGGAGGCGGCGCCGGCTTTTGACAACCAAGCCATAGCACACTGCCGAGCAACGTGAAGATGCTGATGAGAAGAACGCGGCGGATCAACGGTTGGCTGGCTTGCATGCATGACGTCCTTGCTAGCGAACTCCGTTGCTGGCAGCCGACGGCTGCTTATTCTCTGACCGCGTACCGCACGATGATAACAAACTCGGGAATCTGCGGATGCGTTGTGGTCAACCGCACGATGCCAGCTTCGCCTGGCACGGTTCCCTGATTGACGACCGGCTTGGCGCCGACCGGAACTGTGATCGTCAAAGGGTAGCGCGTTACTTGCGGATTATCCGTCAAAGCTTCTCCTAGCACTGCTTGCAGTTCCCCCGCCGGAGCGACATCGGCTAGCTTGAGTGTCGTTTCGGCGCGATGCGGACCTTTGACCAGCACATGGAACTGCGCCTTCTTGCCGACGGAGGACTGTGTGTCGCCCAGGCGAATCATGTTCTGATCGCTGACCACACCGGGCCCGACCAGCATGATGTCGCCGACAATCCGTCCCTCGATGGCAACAGTCAGCGGCGCCGTGTTGGGAAGGTTGGTGCTCAAGCGAAGCGCCTGGCTGAGACTGCCGAGGGGCAAGCCCGACTTGATGTGAACAGTCGCTTCGACGCCCGATTTGGCGTTTGGTTCGGCGGCTACTTCTTCTGGTGTGAGTGGACGAAAAGTAGCCGAGTAAGCATCGGCGTGCTCGGCGGTCAAAAACTCATGCTTGACGATTTGCAGTGGCTCATCGCCGCGGAACGCATGGACCTTGAAACGACCGACAATCGGTTCGCTGGTCGAAATCGTACCGAGCGATAGATTGCCGCCGCGATCGGTGCGCAGGGCATCGATGATCTTTCCGTAGACATGCAACCGCACGACGGGCATGGCAGGGTAGTTTGTCGTGATGATTTCGGCCGATTGCGAAAAATCGGCTTCGCCCGTCTTGGCAGTCCACGTCAGTTTGATCGGCACCGATTCACCGGGCTGCAGATCACCGTCTTTCATTTCGCTCATCGTGCACTTGCACGTCGTCTGCCCTTTTTTCAAACCAATGGGCGTGGTTCCCTCGTTGCGAAAGATGAACTCATGTTCGCCTTCGGCGTGACGATCCATTTCTTTGAAGTTGTAAGCCGTGCCGCCTTCGATGACCAACTTCGCGCCGTTGTTATCCGTCACTTCCTTGCGCTCAGTTGCTGTTGGTAATTGATCGTGAGCAAACTCCCGCCGGGTGGCGGCCAGGCCGATGCCGATTCCCACGATGAGTGACAGCGCGATAAGAGCGAAAGTTTTCATGGGGGAGGAACTGGGGGCTAGGAGCTGGGAACTGGGGGCTGGGGAACAGGAGTCTTCCCACGTAATTCAGCGACGACGGTAGCCGCACTTGGCAATTTGCCATCCGTCGTTTGATGCGGTGACGGTGGCGGATCGAACAACACTCTCTTTTCTAACTTTAGTTCGCTGTGCGGGCAAAGGGCATCGAGCCGGGCAGCTTCATCGGCTTCGCTGCGAGCGTGATCTTTGTCGCCGATTTCAGCCAGGATCGAAGCCAGTTGCGCGTGCAACATGGACGAGTTGGGATAACAGTCGATCGCCTTCTGATAGGCTTCGGCGGCGAGCTTCAACTTCTCGGGGTCTTTGATTTTTCGCCCGGCCAGGAGGAGCCATTGGCCTCGTTCTTCATGCTGCGAGAAATGGTGGGGCGACGATTTTTCGTACAGCTCCATCGCATCGATAAACGGCCCCCAAGCCTTCGGCCTGGGTTGGCCGAGCCACTGCCGCAAGCGAAAATCGGCAAGCAACCGCCGCGACATCGGCGACCACGGATCGGCAGCGATCGCCTCGTCGAGCCGCGTGGCGGCCTCGGACACGTGCTGCTGATCGCGGGCCGAAATGGCTTCCAGGATCTTCATTTGTCCTTGGAGGACCGGCTGATATTCGGTGTAGTAGCAACCAATCAGTGCGGCCACAAACAACATGCCCGCCGCGACGGAGAGGTACTTCGTCCACTCGGGCTTCCATGCTGTTGCCGGCTCGGCGGCGAGAGTTTTTTCCGTCGGTTCATCGCGCTGCAGCGCGATCGCCCACAGGAGCCACGCCGCGCTCGTCACTCCCGGAAAGATCGCAGCGCCGGCGGCGAGCAGATTCACCAGGAGGGCGATCAGAGCAATCACCACGGCGGCACGCGGCAGTTCGCCCCGATTGACCCACTCCTGCAAGCCGACGAAACAAACGATGAACGAAACGAACGCGCTCAACCAAATGAGAGGAATGCCCAGAGCTGCCTCGGGGCTTGATTCGAGCACTCCGCTGCGCGTGGTTTCCAGCGGATCCATGACCACGAACCCCAGAATGCCGGCAAGCAACAGCCCCAGCACCGAGCCCGCGTAAATCGCAAAGTGGCCGATCTTCAATTCTTCGGCGGCTGAGATCTTGCCGTCCGATCCAGTGGGAAGAGCGAGTTCGCCGCTAACCACGGCAGAACGTCGGCTCACTTGCCAGGCCGTGACGACCATCAGGCCGATGAGCAAGAGCAGCGCTGGCGTGCCGGCCGTGCTCCAGATCTCCAGCAAAAAATTGTGCGGGTCGGTGATGCTTTCGCTGGCTTCGGGAAGCTTGTGATTGACATAACGCTCTTTGAAATTGCCCGGTCCGACGCCGAACAGCGGTGCATCGGCAATCATGCCCGCCGTGCCTCGCCAATACTCGATGCGGTACAGCAACGACTTCGGCGATTCGCTGAGGACCTCGGCATCGAGTCCCTTCGCTGCCACGGCGATCAGTCCGAGCACCACCGCTGCCGCTGCAATTCCCGCGGGCCAACGCCAATCGAGTCGCCAGCCTGAACGACGACCATATAAGAGGAGCAGCACGCAGCCGCCCGCCGCAGCGAGAACCGCCGTGCGGCTCTTCGTCAGCAACAGCACCCCAAAGATGAGGAGCGCGATTCCTAGAAAAGTGCCAATCACTTTCCAATTGGTTTCCTTCTGCACCGTCCAGAACGCAATGCCGAGCGGCAAAATCAACCACGGCAGCAGATAACCAGCCAGCGAGTTCGTCAGTGCAAACTCTGCCGTGGGCTCGACGCTCTTGATGCGGTTTTCGAGATGCGCCCGCGTCGGCGAACCCGGATCGGCTCCCATCTGCTTATAGAACTTCTCCGGATCCTTTTCAAATTGCGCTCGCAACTGCGGCTTGAGCACGCCGTAGTCGTAATACGCATGCAATGAAACTCCCACGGCCAGCGCGAGTAGCACGACGACCAGCGCACGCGTTTCGAGCGCCGAGGTCAACTGCTGACGGAAGATGATCGCGATCGCGCCGTACGCGCCCCACTGCCAGGTCGCATTCCAGGCGTTCCGCATGTTGCCATCGCACATCGCCGCGCTCACCACATGCCAGCCGACGAGCAAGATCACCAGCAGATCGGCCCAGCTCCAGCGCTGCGCGTTGCTGGTGAAGAACGCCGAGCCGACGAGCGAGATCACCGCTACGGCCAGCCACATGACGTGCCAGGTGGCAAAGGCTCCTTCCGAAATGACCGACTCGCTGGCGATCAGCGGCGTGGAGACGAGCAGCGCAGTCGCAATGGCCAGAATCGCCGGCCGCAGATACGACATGAAGATCGCATCGAGTCGCTCGGCCGCGGCGGCGGATTCGGCGGTGGGATGATTTTCTTCGGCGTGTTGACCCCGACGGCGTTTCATGGCTGGTTGATCTTTCGCCTGGCGGTGGTTTCCAGAATGGCAATCAAGGAGAGGATGCAGCCTACAATCAACATCAAGATAACCGCTCCGAACAGCCCTTTCACTTGATGAAGCAGCAGGCCGGCCAGGCAGCACGTAGCCGTCGTCAAATAGACCGTCAGCACCGCCTGCGGCCGGCTTAACCCTAGCTCTACGAGGCGATGCGAGAAATGGTTCTTGTCGGCTGAAAAAATACTTCGGCCCGTTCGTAGCCGGATGAAAATGACCGTCACCAGGTCGTACAACGGCACGGCCATCACACACAGCGGGGCCAAAATCGCATGCCGAGTCTCGCCCCGATAGCCCGTGTAACTGGCCAGCAACGTGGCCACCGCAATGTTGAAACCGACAAAGTAACTGCCGGCGTCTCCCATAAAAATCTTCGCCGGCGGGCGATTGTGGAACAAAAAACCGAGCAGCGAACCAACCAGCACCAGCAGAAAACCGGCCACGAATAGCTGTGGGCTTTTCCCTTCAGGATTAGGCCCGGTGAGCATAATGGTTGCTAAAAAGCTGGCCGCAATCGCCGCGATCCCCGCCGAAAGCCCGTCCATGTTGTCGAGCATGTTGAACGAGTTAATGAGCGCGACAATCCACACAACGGATAGCAATCCCGTCAGCCACGGCTGATTGATGAACGCAGTCAGTTGCAGACTTGGAATGAAAAAAACACAAATCGCGGCCACACCAAACTGCGTTCCCATTCGCAACTGCCACGACAGCCCGTAGCGATCATCGGCCAAGCCGAGGAACATCAGCGCGGTTCCAGCCGCGAGCAGCACCCAGAGTTTCAGCGATTGCAACAGCATGCCGTTCAAATGCGGCCGGGCAAAATCCGGCACATACTTATCTAGCTCGCCGTTCGACATGACGAACCACAGCGCGAGTTGCGCGACAGCAAACGTCCCGATCACTCCCAACCAAATGCCCACACCGCCGCCGAGCGGCACCGGCGAAGTGTGGACTTTCCTTTGAGCATTCGGCTGATCGATCAACCCGATGCGCGGACTGAGCCAGCGCATGAGATACGTCGCCAACAGCGCAACAATGAGCCCCGGCAAGACGCTGCCGAGAACGAGGACGCAGATTTGGCGAAAAGGCATGAGTTCTCAAGTAGCTGAATTCGCCAGAATTCAGACGCAGAATCCGTTCTGATGGAGGCAACTGAATTCTGGCGAATTCAGCTACAGATTGAACGCTTCCTCCTATGCTAATTCAAAGATCGCTTCGATCTCCACCGTAATATTTCCTGGCAACGAACCCATTCCCACGGCGCTGCGAGCACCCACGCCGTGATCGGCGCCCCAGATGTCGCGCCACAGTTCGCTGCAGCCGTTGATGACGGCCGGATGCTTGTCGAAGTCAGCCGTGCAGTTGACCATGCCCAACGTCTTCACCACCCGCTTCACGCGATCGAGGCTACCGAGATTCGCCCGCAACGTAGCGAGAATGGCGAGGCCCGTCTGCCGCGCAGCCGTGTAACCCGCGGCCTGATCGACCTCGGAGCCGACGCGGCCGACGAGTAGTGAGCCATCGCTCTTCAGCGGGCCGTGCCCCGAGACATATGCCGTGTTGCCGAGGATGACGATCGGCTTGTAAACGCCCATCGCCTTCGGCGCGGGGGGAAGTTCCAGCTTGAGTTCAACGAGTTTGGCTTCAGCGCTCATGATTGTTTCCTGAGAAAAGGTTTTGTATTGGTGTTGGCCTAACGGTTTAGTATCGCGGGACCGTCGGATCGATAATCTGTGACCACGCGTCGATACCGCCCGACATATTCTGCACGTTGGCAAAGCCCTGATTTCGCAAGAAGTGAGTCACCTGCAAGCTCCGGCCACCGTGGTGGCAATGCACGACGATGTGCTTGTCCTGCGTGCCCAGTTCGGCGAGCTTGCTGGGAATCTCGCGCATCGGAATCAGCGTCGCGCCGGCGATGTTCGCCGTTTGATATTCGCCCGGCTGACGGCAATCGAGCAGCAGAAAGTCGCTGCCGGCATCGAGGAGTTCTTTGACGGAGGTGACATCGATTTCGATCGGTAACGTAGCAGACATCGCGAACTTTGCTGGTTGGGATTTGTCTTCTGAAGAACGCTGTCACGTGTTGTCAGGTAACAACGAGCATGTCATTCTAACGAAGCCCTCGCCCGCCGAAACTCCCTTCCCACGGCTCATCACGCTGGAATTGCCGAGGATTGCCTTGCCCGCTGTCGATCCCACCGCCGCCCGTGAATTCGCTGTCGAGGTCGTGCGCAAATTGCGCGATGCCGGCCATCAAGCCCTCTGGGCCGGCGGCTGCGTGCGCGATCAGTTGCTCGGCATCATGCCGAAGGACTATGACGTCGCCACGAGTGCCCGGCCCGAGCAAGTGCGCGATGTCTTCGGCCATCGCCGTTCGCTGCCAATCGGCGCGGCGTTTGGCGTGATTACCGTGCTCGGTCCCAAACCAGCCGGGCAAATCGAAGTAGCGACGTTCCGCCGCGACGCAGGTTACAGCGACGGCCGACATCCCGATAGCGTGACCTTCAGCGATGCCAAGGAAGATGCCCAGCGGCGCGACTTCACCATCAACGGACTGTTTTACGATCCCGTGGTGGAGCAGGTGATCGACTACGTCGGCGGCCAGGATGATCTGCAAGCCGGCGTGATCCGCGCCATCGGTGTGCCCCGCGATCGCATCACCGAAGACAAGCTGCGGATGCTCCGTGCGGTTCGCTTCGCCGCGAAGTTCGGCTTTACGATTGAAAACAAGACTCTCGCTGCCGTGCAAGAGCAATCGAACGAACTGGTGATCGTCAGTGCCGAGCGAATCGCCGAAGAATTGCGGAAAATGCTCACGCTCGAGCGTCGCCGCCTCGCCGTGGAACTCCTCAGCCAAGCGCAACTCCTCGAAATCATCCTCCCCGAAGCGCGCGGCGTACACACGCAGGCCTGGCAACAAACGCTGACGATGCTCGAGCGACTCCAAGCGCCAACGTTTCCGCAGGGACTCGCTTTATTGCTGCGGCCGCTGGCAGAAACGCCCGACGCGCTTGCGCAGCTCGTCGATCTCGTCTGCCGTCGCTTGAAACTCTCTGTCGAAGAGCTGACCCAAGTGCAACGGCTGTTGCGCGAGGAACCGTTGCTGCGCCGCGCGAGCGAATTCACCTGGCCGAAATTGCAGCGGCTATTGGCAACGCCCGGCGTCGAGTCGATTCTCGATTTTGCCGCAGCCGTTTCCAGCGTCCTTGATCCCAATCCGATGGAACTCGATCTCTGTAATCGGATGCTCGATTTGCCTGCGGCGCTGATGAATCCGTTGCCGCTCATCAACGGCGAGGATTTAAAACTTCTCGGCTTGCCCCCCGGTCCGCAGTTCCGCATCATCCTCGACCAGGTTCGCGACGCCCAACTCGAAAGCCTGATCAACACGCCCGAAGAAGCGCTGCAAATGGCGAGCAAGCTTGCTGCAGTTCCATCTTAAGAGAGAATCACCATGCATCTGCTCCTGCTGCTTGCTCTACTCTCCGCCGATCCCACCGATAAACTCTTCGTCGCCACGCCGCTGACCAAGCCGAACGAATTCACCGCCGGCATCGAAGGACCGGCATGCGATGCCCAGGGAAACATCTTTGCGGTGAACTTTGCCGAGCAAGGAACGATCGGCCGTGTCACGCCCGACGGCAAAGGTGAGATCTTCGTGCGGCTCGAAGGTAAGAGCATCGGCAACGGCATTCGTTTTGATAAAGCGGGCCAGATGTACGTTGCCGATTACGTCGGCCACAACGTGCTGCAGATCGATCCGGCGACGAAGAAGATCACGGTGCTCGCCCACGATGATGGTTTGAATCAACCAAACGATCTGGCCCGCGCCGCCGATGGCACGCTCTTCGCCAGCGATCCTGCCTGGGACAAAGGAACTGGCCAACTGTGGCGGATTTCGACGAAGGGTGAAATCAAACGTCTCGCTCAAGACCTCGGCACGACAAACGGAATCGATGTGAGTCCTGACGGCAAGACGCTGTACGTCAACGAAAGCGCGCAGCGGGGCGTGTGGGCCTTTCCGATTCGAGACGACGGCACGCTCGGCGAACGAAAGCTTGTGAAGCAATTCGAAGACCACGGCTTCGATGGCATGCGCGTCGATGTCGATGGCAATCTCTACATCACTCGCTATGGCAAAGGGACGGTCGTGAAACTTTCGCCGCAAGGTGAGGTACTTAAAGAGATCGACGTCCTCGGCAAACAGCCGAGCAACCTGTGCTTCGGCGGTTCTGACGGCCGGACGGTCTATGTCACGGAAGTCGAACATCGGCGACTCGTTCAATTTCGCGTCGACAAGCCCGGCCTCGAATGGCAACAAAATCGATAATCTTTTCAGAAAACATACTCATGTCGAATCGCTTTCTATCTTTGCTGCTTGTCCTTTTCACTTCTGCACTCATGGCCGAACCTCCTGTTGCCCCCGTCAAACCGGTTGTCGATACGCACTTCGGCACGCAAGTGACCGACCACTATCGCTACATGGAGGATTTCAAGAATCCAGAAGTGCAGGCCTGGGTGAAGGGACAAGCTGATTACGCATCGCAGACGCTGTCGACTTTGCCGGGCCGGGCGAAGTTGCTGGAACGAATCAAAGTGCTCGATGCTGGTAAGCCATTTACGATTGGCGACATCACGCTTCTTCCCGCTGGCGAGTTGTTTTATTTCAAGCAACTGGCCAGCGAAAATGTGACGAAGCTGTATGTCAACGGCAGCAGCGGTGAAGCGAAGCTGATCGATCCGGAGAAATTCACGAAGCCGGCAGGTGGCGGGCACTTTGCCCTCAGCTTTTATCGCGTGTCGCCCGATGGCCAGCAGATTTTGTACGGCTTTGCCGCCTCGGGCTCTGAGCAAACGACCCTGAAAATTTTCGATCGGCCGACGAACAGCGATCTCCCCGAGAGCATCGATCGCCTCGAAGCCGAATACGCCCGGCCCGATTGGTTGCCCGACGGCAAGGGGTTTGTATACAGTCGCCGGCGTGATGTTCCCACCGATGCGCCCGCGACCGAAGGCTACAAGTTTACGCAGGCTTGGCTGCACGAGATCGGTACGAAGACGGGCGAAGACAAATTGATCTTCGCGCAGGGCGCCACCGGTTCACCGGAAATGCAGGAGATGGATTTTCCTGCCGTCATTCTGCCGATTGGTTCGCGCTGGGCCATCGGACAGATCAAGCATGGCGACGAGACCGATCTCACGTTGTATGCCACCGAGCAGAAGACGCTCGGCACGAAGGATGTGCGCTGGACGAAAGTTTGCGACCGTCGCGATCAAGTGACGGAGTACGCGGTTCACGGAGATGAGATTTATTTGCTCACGGCGAGCGAGGCGCCGCGGTTCAAGGTCGTGCGGACCTTGTTGACGGAGCCGAAGTTTGCAACCGCCGATGTCATCGTGCCGGCCGGCGAGCAAGTGGTCGATTCGCTGGCCGTGGCGCAAGATGCGCTCTATGTCGGAGTGCTCGCCGGCGTGCCGAACAAGATTTTGCGACTGCCGTTCACCAAGAATCTGCGTGGCTTCGCGGGGCCCGCGGAGCATTTTGATCTGCTCCCCGACGAACCCGCTGCCAATGTGGTAGCAGCTCGGCCTGATATGACCAACGTGCTCATCGGCACGCGATCGTGGACTCGGGCCGGCAATCTTTACCTCTATGAACCGACCACGAAGAATCTCGTCGATACGAAGTTGCTGCCAGCCGGCAAATTCGACGCTCCCGATTGGCTCACTTCGACCGAAGTGATGGTGCCAAGCCACGACGGCGTGAAGGTGCCGCTGTCGATCTTGCATCGCCGCGATATCAAGCTCGATGGCTCGAACCCGGCCTTCATTTCGGGCTACGGCGCGTATGGCTTTACCGCCTCGATGAACTACCGGCCGACCAATCTCGCCTGGCTCGAGCGCGGCGGTGTGCTGGCCATTGCGCACATCCGCGGCGGTGGAGCTTTTGGCAAGGAATGGCATCACGCGGGGCGAAAGCTAACCAAGCCGAACACTTGGAAAGACTTCATTGCCTGCGCAGAGTATCTCGTCGCCAAGAAATACACATCCCCATCCAAGCTCGCTGGCGAAGGCGGCAGCGCGGGAGGCATTCTCATCGGCCGCGCGATTACCGATCAGCCTGATCTGTTTGCCGCGGCACGTATCAGCGTGGGCTGCACCGATATGCTCCGTTTCGAAACGACGCTCAACGGCCCGCCAAATGTTCCCGAGTTCGGCACCACGACCAAGGAAGATGAGTTCCGTGGATTACTCGCCATGAGCACGCTGCATCAGATTCGCGACGGCGTGAAATATCCCGCCGTGCTCCTGACGCACGGCGCGAATGACCCGCGCGTGGAACCGTGGATTTCGGCCAAGACCACCGCTCGTCTACAGGCAGCGACCGGCAGCGGCAAACCGGTTCTGTTTCGCGTCGATTATCACGCGGGGCACGGCATCGGTTCGACGCGCGATCAACGCCAGGCCGAACTCGCCGACGTGTGGAGTTTTCTACTATGGCAATTCGGCGACAAAGATTTTCAGCCGAAGAAGTAGCAGCGTTGTCGCAGCGCGACAACGGACAAACTTAGGTGCCGCTCTGCTGACGCCAGATCTTGATTTGCGTCGGCGTGAGGACCTTCAGGATCTGAGTTTCGCTGCGGCGGATCGCTTCCCAAGAATCTTGGCTGGGTGCATCGGCGGCCGCTTTGGCGGCATCCAATGAGCGTTGAATCTGGCTCTCTTGCGAAGGAGTCAATCGCAAGCGGCGGATCGTTTCCGGCGTGAGTAGTTGTTTCTGTTGTTCGAGAATCCGCCGCGCTCGCTGATCGCTTTCCGAAACTGGCGGAGTCGCTGGCAGCAGCACTTCGACCTGCTTCAGCACATTTTGAATCTCTGCGGTCGCAGGCTGCGTTGTTGCTACGGGCACTTCCACGGTGATGGGCCGCGATGTCTTCGCCATCCACTCCCAGCCAAAGCAGAACGCCGCGGCCACGCCGCCAATGGCGACCACGGCCGAGACCACGCCAATCTTGGCCACCACGTGGCCGGTTTGGAAGGTGCGCAGCGGCCACATGGCCAACTCGCCGAGTTGCGCCAGAAAACCTTCGGCTTCCGACAGATCACCGATCCGTTCGGCGCCTAGCAGCACACCGTCGGAGAAGATTTCCTTACGAACGATGCGAATCAAACCTCCGCCGGCTGCCGTGTGCAACTCAGCGCGATCGTCGATGTCGAGCGTGACCGACAGCGGACAGGCAACCGCCACTCCCGTCGCCGAGGCATCGACCAGATGCACATCGACAGATCGGCCCTCGACGCGCAGCGACGCATGCTTCTGCCCATCGGGCATCTGAATGCGAAACGCACTGCGTTGTTCGGAGGATGAATGCATCGTGTCACCTGGAATGCTGACGTAATGTCGGCTCCCTGAACTATAGGTCGTGTGATGCCTGATGCTGAAAAACGACGCCGCTCCCCCGAAGGAATGCGTCGTTGCGGCCCCGCCAAAGTGCAGCTCGTAACGGCTGTGCGGATTGTCAGCCCGCGTGCTTACGGTTTTGGAGCATTGAAAATATCGCAGCGACTAATGATGACCATGACTGCCACTGTCGAAACTCGAGCCGCTGTCGAAACTCGAGCCGCTGTCGAAGCTCGAACTGCCGGAGTCGAAACTCGAGCTGCCACTATCAAAGCTGCTGCCGTGGCTGTGACTGTCGTGACTGTGGCTGCCATGACTTGAACTCTCGAAGCTGGAACTCGAGTTCGTGTCGTGATGATGGAAGCTGCTCCCCGAATCGGGATAGGAGCTATGGCCGTAATGATGATGCGGATCGTGCATGTGATGCGGATCGCTCGGCGAAGTGCTGTCCGAGGGAAATGAAATGCCGCTGTGCAGCACATTCTGCTGGAACAAATCGTCTCCCGCCGAGGAGCTGCTGCCGGTGAAGGTGATACCCGAATCCTTCGCCGAGGCACCGTCTTCGAGCATTCGACCCAGGTTGAAAATCACCAACGCTACGCCCGCCAGCACCAAAGCGATAAAGGCGATACCCATCAGCGTAAGTAAGGTTTCCACCAGAAATCTCCGCTTGTGTCGATCTCCAGCCAACGGTTGACTGTTTGCTGGTTATTCGCGATTTATCGCTACTTCTTGGCCACGCATCAAGAACTCACTTGGCCCGCAGCCAAACCCCGGCAAACAGGGCAATCCAAGTCACAAAGAACAGCAACGGCACGGCGATCGCCAGCGGCCGGGAGATCGACAAGCCGTCCTTGCGCCCCGGTGCTGCAAACGCCTGCACCGTTCGGCCATACTCCGGCACGCAGCGCTTGATCTGCTCGTTCACATGCACGCAATACCGCCAGTGTCGCACTTGCACCCACAACCATAACAGCGTGAAGAGGAGTGCGATCACCGTCAGCGGCACGAAGACGCCGAGAGCCGGTTCCTTGTTGAACAAAATCGCAAACACGCCGAGCAGCCCGATCTGCATCGCCGAGAAATAGTTGAGGCGGTCGTGAAACAGCCGCTCCTCGTGCATGCCGTGTTGCCAGATGCGGTTGATCTCATCCGGCGACGACGGCACGGGCGGCGGTGGCTCGGTCATTTACTTCAGCTCCGTCCGCTGAGCATACAGATCGAGCGATTCACGATCGCCGATGATCGCAAAGACCTGCCGAATCTGCGCGATGCCATCCGCGAATGAAAACTGCTCCGCGTTTCGGCCCGCCGTCTTGCTGCCGAGCACGTAATAATTTGCTTCGCCGCGGCTGATGCTTTTTGAATCATTGCCGCCGTGAATCGGATCCACGGCAATCTGCAATTCGCTGAAGAGCGCTGTCTCGCCGCGATAACCGACGAGCGCCAAAACGCGATCGAATGACT
Source organism: Anatilimnocola floriformis (assembly GCF_024256385.1). Taxonomy (NCBI): domain Bacteria; kingdom Pseudomonadati; phylum Planctomycetota; class Planctomycetia; order Pirellulales; family Pirellulaceae; genus Anatilimnocola; species Anatilimnocola floriformis. The sequence goes on along the minus strand of NZ_JAMLFW010000001.1, from coordinate 630,544 downwards.
GCTCGCCAGCGATCTGCCCAGAGAGCGTCACGCTGAACTTGCCGTTCGGCTCGAGGCGAATTCCCTCGAGGTGCGTTCCCCATTTCCACGCCTGCGATTCGCGAGCGATGCGATTGGCCTCTTCGGCCTGCCGCTGCCGCGCCGGCGAACTGCTGCTCTTCGCCAGATCGATCGGCCCGCTCGGTTCGTGCTCGTGACTCGTGATCCAAGTGAACCGCGTGCCCGGCGATTGCTGCTGCAATTCGTCGAGCAGCACCACGGCCGCCGCTGCATCGCAGCCCTCGCCGATCAACAGTGTGTGCCGATCCTCAAACAGACCACGGTCGGCTTCGAGCACGTCAGGCAAGTGATAAACAATTTTGTCGCGCAGCCCGAGTTCGCCGATCGCCGGCAAGCCGCCATGGCCGGCAAAGTTCGGCTGCGAGGCGACGCCCGTGCAATCGAGCACGCCATCGACCATTTCGATTCGCTCATTCCCCTCGCCGCCAGCCGAAACATCGCGCACCAGAATTCGAAATGCCCAATCGCCCCGCTCATCACCCTCGGGCAGATCCGCTTCCAGATCCGTCTTCCGCACTTGCTCCTTGCCAACGCCCAGCACGCGCGTGTTCGTGAACAGGTGATCGCTCAGCAAATCCGAATCGGCCAGCGGCTGCAAATAACGCTCAAGCCATTGCCGGCCCGTCAGCAGCGTGGTTGCTTCCGGCGGCTGATAGTTCTCGTCTTGCGCAGTGAGTGCCCCCAAGCCGAGCGGCGAAGAGTTCTCTGCAAACGGCGAGAGCAAACCGGCGTGCGCCAATCGCTGCACGTGTTCGCACACGCGGCCTTGTTCAAAAATAACGACGTCGTAGCCCAGAAAGCGGGCGTAGAGAGCTGCTTCGAGTCCAATCGGCCCAGCGCCGAGGATGGCAAGTTTTGCGGGAGTATCGATGGCCATGTGAGTTTCAATTGCGAGCGTACAGTATCGTGCATGCAGTAGCGAACTCAGCAATTTACTTGCTCTTTGCCGACCGCACAAAGGCGGTCAGCACGTCCAAGTTCTTGATAAACGTCTCGCTCTTGATAATTCCGCCCGCTGGATCAACCTTTTTCCCAGCGGCATCGCGGATCGTTCCCTTTTCGAGCCACGCGCCGCGGTCGTCGAGCGCGGCGATGATTTCCTGCACACGAGTTGCCGATGGCCCGCTACCGCCAGGCCTTTTTACGAGCGACTTGCCGGCGAGAGCGTCCTGATATTTCTTCTCGAGTGATTCGAGATTCGAGCTGACGATATAACCATAGCCATCGGCGATATTCTGGTCGCTGTAGGTCCAGACATGCCCCTTGCCGCCGGGGCCGCGTTCGAAATAGATCGGCCGATTGGTCTTCACTTCATAAAACCGCGCCAGCTTCCCGCCAGGGAGTTCCGATCGCTTGAACCAGGCGAGAGCTGCCGGAATCGGCGCGAGATATTTTTTGTCCTGTGTCGCTTCGTAGATCGCGATGAGCGACAAGACGATCTTCTGCGATTCGCCACCGGTCACGGCTGGCGGTTCGAATGCTCGGCACCAGCAAGGCTGCATCTGCGCATCGTACTGCTGGGCCCAACTCGCCTGCGGTTCAGGCAACTGTGCGAGAATCAAAAAGTCGCCAGCCTTTTTCGCCGCGGCCAGATACTTTTCATCTTTGTACGTCCGCCAGGCGAGCAGCAGCGTGTCGATGCAATTCGACATCTGGCTATCGTTGAGCACATAACAACCGGTGAAATCTTTCGGCCAGGTTTGCGAGACCGACTCAGGAAACGAAGCCTGCTTGATCGGATACAGCTTCAAGCTCGGCGATTTTTCCGGAAAGCGATCCCAGGAACTCGACCACCCGCCGCTGAGATACTGCGCGCCGATGAGCGACTGCAGGCTGTAGATCGCCGCATCGTGAATCTCGGCGTCCTTAAATTGCAATTCGCCGTCCCATTCGACAAGCAAGCGAATCGCCGACTGAGTTACATCGTCGTCGTAGGTCGTCTGATTTCCTTTCACCTTCCGCTGTTTCCAATCGGCCCAACCGCCGGTCGACTGACGTGTGGCTAGCGGCGTGGGATCTGGAATTGCCTTGCCAGCGAGATCGCGGCGATACGACCACTTGGCCCGCTCGTCGGCATCAAAATGAATCTGGTAATACCAGCCGCCGGAATGCAACTGCCCGCGCGTGAGGCAGAGCGCCGAGGCATACGCGGCCTGGCGGATCTCCTCGTTGCCGGTGGCCTGATAAGCCCGCAGCAGCGCGGCGCCGACGGCCGGTGTGCCGGGCGGCTGAACCCACACCGTATCAGGCCCGGGGATTCCCTCGGCTTCACGCAGAGTAAGATCGGAACTGGTCAAATAAACATAGCCGCCGTTTCGCGCGACTTTTTCGTGCGCGAACCTGACGACTTTCACCAGTGTCTGCTCGACTTCGGCAGGTGTCGGATTTTGCTGCGCGATTGCTGCTCGCACAACACAAACCAGAACCGCCATGGTCAAAAATATCGCCCGTTTCATGGAAGCACCTCATGACTGCAAGCCAGCGAGCAACTCCGGCCGCTTATGATATCCGCGCCGAACAGCCCGGCGATAGCGCCGCCATCGACGCCCTGGTTCGCGCCGCGTTTGGCCAGGACGAAGAAATGCTGCTCGTTCGCTCGCTGCGCGACGGCGGATTCAATCTGCTCTCGCTAGTTGCAGTGCGCGGAAAGGAGATTGCTGGTCACCTCCTTTTCACGCGACTGCTGATCGAAGGCGTCGATCAAACCTGGAATGCCGTCGCGCTCGCCCCCATCGCGGTTTCGCCCGACAGACAACGAAGCGGCATTGGTTCGCAACTCATGCGCACCGGACTGCTGCAACTGAAGGACCGCGGCGAATCGATCGTCGTCGTCCTTGGTCACGAACATTACTATCCGCGCTTCGGCTTTTCAGCGCAACTCGCAGAATCGCTGATCTCGCCGTTTCCGGGCCCGCACTGGATGGCGCTCGAACTGTTGCCAGGCGCTCTGAAAGACGTCCGAGGCCAAGTGAAATACGTCCCGCCGTTCGGCATTGCTTAAATCAATCTGCCATCTGCAATCACTTTAGATATTCAAAAACTCTTCGAGCGCCTCGCGCATCACATTCGCATCGGCATCGACGCCGGTCCAGATCTTAAAGCCGATGACGGCTTGGTTGACGAGCATGCCGAGACCATCGAGCGTGCGGCAGCCGCGCTGCTCGGCATCGCGAATCAGGCGTGTCCGCGGCGGATTGAAAATGACGTCGGCGACGACGAGTTCTTTGCGGAGCGAATTCCCATCCACGGCGACACGGGCTTGTGCATCACCGAGGCCGATCGACGTCGCATTGATCAGCACATCGCAATCGGCGGGAACTTCATAGTCGCCCTTCCATTGCACGAGGTGGCTGCTGATCTTCACGCGGTCGGTTAGCAGGGTGACGAGTTCCTGGCCACGAGTTTCCGAACGATTGACGATCGTGATGTCCGCGGCGCCACTCAAACCCAACTCCACGGCGATCGCACGCGCAGCACCACCAGCGCCGAGCACGACAAATTTTTTGCCGGCTGGGTCGAGCACTGTCCGGAGCGATTCCACAAAGCCTTTGCCGTCGGTATTTTCGCCAAGCAACTTATCGCCGTCGCGCTTCACGCAGTTGACCGCGCCCATCAGTTCGGCAGCGGGGCTCAAGCCGTCGAGCAGCGGAATGGCCGCAACCTTGTGCGGGATGGTAAAGTTCGCGCCGCAAAAACCCATCGCTCGCAAACCGAGGATGGCGTTCGTCAGATTCGTGGCGGGAACTTCGAGCGTGAGATATCGCCAGTCGTCGAGCCCCGCCGCGGCGAAGGCTCGCTCCATCATGAACTGCGTTGGGTTGCCGGCCACCGGCTGACCCATGCAGCAGACAATTTCTTGCAAGGCGGGTTGGGGAGAGTTCGACACTGGCGACTTTCTACTTCAAAACGAACAAACACGAACTAGCGAACCAATTCCTTCATTTCTCGCACGGCCCGTTCGAGCCCAACGAGCACCGCCCGCGAAACAATGCTGTGGCCGATGTTCAGCTCGCGCATTTCCGGAATTCGCGCGACGGGAATCACGCTTTGATAATTCAAACCATGCCCTGCGTGCAACAGCATCCCCAGCTCGCGAATCTGCTTGCCGGCCGCGACGAGAGCAGCCAACTCTTTCTCGCGGGCCAAGCCGCTGGTGAGTGCATACTGTCCCGTGTGCAACTCCACGGCTTCGCAGCCGAGTTTTTTGCCGGCTTCGATTTGCCGCGGATCGGGATCGAGAAACAGGCTGACGAAAATACCTGCCGCTTGCAACTGCTCCACCGTTCGCCGCACTGCGTCAAAATTGCCGACCACATCGAGGCCACCCTCGGTGGTCACTTCTTCACGCTTCTCCGGCACGACGGTCGCTTGCTGCGGCTTGACCTGGCAAGCAATGTCGACGATCTCGGGCGTGACCGACAACTCGAGGTTGAGCTTGACCTGCACCGTCTCGCGCAGCACGCGCACATCGCGATCCTGAATGTGCCGCCGATCCTCGCGCAGATGGACCGTAATCACATCGGCCCCGGCTAGCTCGGCTAGAACCGCCGCGGCGACAGGATCGGGTTCATAGGTCTTGCGCGCCTGACGAATGGTCGCGACGTGATCGATGTTCACTCCAAGCTCGGGCATTCCGGGTTGGTCTCCAGGTAGGAATTGAATGGGAAGATAAAAAACATCCCCTCTCCTCGGTACTCCGGGGAGAGGGTTAGGGTGAGGGGCGGAACCTCAATGGATGCGACTATTGCAGCACTACCCCTCACCCCGGCCCTCTCCCCTGAGTACTGGGGCGAGGGAGAAATACGTCGCTGCGCTGCGCGAGGATTTAAGTTTACGACAACAGCCCCTTCACCACAGTCCCTTCCACATCCGTCAGCCGAAAATCTCGGCCTTGAAAACGGTAGGTCAGCCGCGTGTGATCGAGGCCCAGGCAATGGAGCACGGTGGCATTGAGGTCGTGTACGTGCACGCCGTCCTTCACGATGTTGTAGCAGTAATCATCAGTCTCGCCGTAGGAGATGCCTCCTTTAATGCCGCCGCCGGCCAGCCACATGCTGTAGCAACGACCGTGGTGATCGCGGCCGTAGTTTGTCGCCGTGAGGGTTCCTTGACTGTAAACCGTGCGGCCAAATTCACCGCCCCAGATGACCAGCGTGTCGTCGAGCAAGCCGCGATCTTTCAGATCCTTGACGAGCGCCGCGCTCGGTCGATCGACGTCTTTGCATTGCCCCTTGATCTGACCCGGCAGCGAACTGTGCTGGTCCCAGCCGCGGTGCATCAGCTGAATGAACCGCACGCCGCGCTCGGCCATCCGGCGAGCGAGCAGGCAGTTGCGAGCGAATCCGCCGTCTTCGTTCTTGTCATCCACTCCATACATCTCGAGCGTCTCTTTGCTCTCGCTCGACAGATCGGTCAGTTCCGGCACCGACGACTGCATGCGATACGCCATCTCGTACTGCGCGATTCGAGTCTGAATCTCCGGATCTTGAATCGCGTTGCTCGCCAATTGATTGAGTTGCCCCACGCCGTCAAGCATCTCACGGCGCGCAGTCGCATCGACTCCGGGAGGATTCGAAAGATAGAGCACCGGATCGTCGCCGCTGCGAAAACGAACGCCCTGATGTTCCGACGGCAAGAAGCCAGGTCCCCATAGCCGCGAGAAAATCGGTTGATCTGTTTTGTTGCCACTCCCTTGCGAGATCATCACGACGAACGACGGCAGATTTTCTGTCTCGGCTCCGAGACCGTAACTGAGCCAAGCGCCGAGACTCGGCCGGCCGGGCTGCTGCGAACCGGTTTGCACAAACGTGATGGCCGGATCGTGATTGATGGCTTCGGTGTGGAGCGACTTCACGACGGCGATATCATCGACGACTCCGCCGATGTGCGGCAGCAACTCGCTCATCCAAGTGCCGCTTTTGCCATGCTGTTCGAACTTGAAAAGGGATGACGCACAAGGAAATGACTTCTGCCCCGATGTCATGCCAGTGATTCGCTGACCCATGCGGATCGACGCCGGCAGCTCCTCGCCCTGATGCTGCTTCAGCTGCGGCTTGTAATCGAACAGATCAATGTGGCTCGGCCCGCCCGACATCACGAGATAAATGATCCGCTTGGCCTTGGGAGCAAAGTGCGTCGCCGCGAGAGCCCCCAGTCGCGGCTTGCCTTTGTCGGGAATCTTGCCAGGAGCGCCGAAGAGCTGCGGATTCAGCAAACCAGCGAGCGCCGTAGCGCCGAGACCGGCAGCAGCTCCACCGAGAAACTGACGACGGGCGAGCAGCGGATTGGAAGGGATGTATTGCATGGGAGTTGTGTTTTTCTAGCTCCCCTCGCCCCACCTCGGGGAGAGAGGGGCTGGGGGGTGGCTCAGTGATTCGTCATCTTTGGAGTGATCATGATTCGGTCGAGGCAAATTGATCATCGGGTCTTACCGCATTGCTACCCCTCACCCCCGACCCCTCTCCCCGAGGCGGGGCGAGGGGAGTATGAGAGCAATCGCTCAGCTCAACCCCAACTCCTTCATTCTCTCTCGTACTTGTTCTTCAATCCGGGCGAAAACCTTTTCTGGTTCCCGCAATACATCGTACCCGGCAATCCGCAGCACTTGATAACCTTGCTTCGCGAAAGCTTAGTCCCGAATCCGATCGTGCTCCCGGCCAGACTCCGTGACATGGCTAGCGCCATCCAACTCAAGAACTAAATTCAATTCGACGCCGCAAAAGTCAGCCGTGTAGGGAGGCACTGGATATTCACGGCGAAACTTCTGGCGGTAAATCTGCCGATTGCGGATCCACACCCAAACGGTCTGCACAAACTCATTGCCCGTCGCGCGCTGATCGCGAGCGAATTGAATCGCTTCTGGCGCGCGAGCGGCGGTGCGTTTGAATTTCATTTCGGTCACGATCTCTTTTGTCTGGCTCCCCTCGCCCCGCTTCGGGGAGAGGGGCTGGGGGTGAGGGGTGGAAGTGGAGTTATTCATCATCTTTGGAGTGAAGGTGACTCGATGATTCTGATTGGGGACTCTTTTTGCAGCACTACCCCTCACCCCTAACCCCTCTCCCCGAGACGGGGCGAGGGGAACAATTCAATCAATTCCACATCACCCCTTCGTCAGCGCTTCATCCGTATTCAGTACCGCCGACGCCGTCATGGTCCACGCCGCGAGCTCGTCTGCGTTCAACGATTCGTCCAACGATACTTCTCCCACTTTCAGCAACTTCGCCGCTGCAGCGGGGTTCTGCTGAAAGTGGACAAGTTGCCGGGTGTAAAGGTTCTTGATGACCGCAATCTCCGCAGCCGTCGGCGGTCGAGTCATCACAGTGCGGAACAAGTAGTCAATTCGTTCGTCAACCGTCTTACCGCTCCGCAGGATTCGCTCAGCGAATTGCCGTGAGGCCTCGACATACGTCGGATCATTCAGCGTCACCAGCGCTTGCAACGGCGTGTTCGTCCGCGAGCGCTTCACGGTGCAAACTTCGCGATCGGGCGCGTCGAACGTCGCGAGACTCGCGGGCGGACAAGTGCGCTTCCAGAACGTGTACATCGTCCGGCGATACAAATCCACGCCGTGGCTTTGCTTGTACTTCTGCGCGGTCCATTTGTCGTTGTCGCTGCGGCTCATCAGTTCTTCCCACAAGCCCGCCGGCTGGTAGGGCGAAACACTTTGGCCGCCGATGCGGCGATCGAGCAGACCGCCAGCGAACAGGGCCTGGTCGCGAATGAACTCGGCTTGCAAGCGGAAGCGCGGCCCGCGCGAGAGGAAACGATTTTCTGGATCGCGACCGCGCGACTCAGATGCTGCAGAAGAGGATTGCAAATAAGCAGCCGAAGTCACCAGATCGCGCACGAGGCGTTTCACATCCCAGCGAGTCTCGCCGGAGGATGAGGCGCCGACGAAATCGGTCGCGAGATAATCTAGCAGTTCGGGATGGCTCGGCTGTTCGCCTTGCGAACCAAAATCGTCCGCGGTCTTCACCAAACCAGTGCCGAAGATCATCTGCCAGTAGCGATTGACCGTCACGCGCGACATCAACGGATGCTGCGGATCGATCAACCACTTCGCCAGGCCGAGCCGATTCTGCGGCGAATCTGCCGGGAGTGGCGAGAGAAAGCCCGGCACGTTGGCCTTCAACTCCTGATTTTTATCCGGCTTATCGTATTGGCCGCGCATCAGCAAATAGGTCGGCCGCGGCTGAGCTTCCTGCATCACCATCGTGGTCGGAATCGATGTTTCGATTTGCGTTTGCTGCGACTTCAGCGCCGCAAGTTCATCACGCAGTGGACGCAGCGAGGCCGAAACATTCTGCCGGAAGTACGTCGTCAACTCTTGTTGTTCGGCAGCGCTGCGGGCATCGCGCGCCTTGGGCAACAGCGTGGCAATCTTCGCCGGCATCGCTTCGGCGCCGATTGGCTTCTCGGCCTCGGTCGAAGAAATTCGCACGCGGCCCATCTGGTGCTGGGCAAATTGCGAATCGAATTGCAGCGTTACTTTCAGGCGCGGCCCTTCTGATGACTTGATCGGCTCGGCCAATTCAAAAATGGCAAAGTGATCTTTGCCGACCTGCGGAAAAATCGCCCAGCCGGAGCCTGCTTTGCTGTCGATGGCATTGGCAATTGGAAAAGTATCCTGCTCGAAATCAGCCGATGCGCGGCGGATTTTTTTCGTTGCAAACTCGCCGCTCCCATCGGCGGCTTCGATCTTCACGCCGGTGAGGACAAAGTTGCCATTCTGCGAACGCCCCGGCCCCTTCGCTGGAAAACTCGGATCGGCCAACGCATCGACGCGAACGGCAGTGACTAGCGGCGAACTGGCGTACCAGGTGAACTCGAGCAGTTCCGTCGCCGCACTTGGTCCGCTCGTCAGGAGCGATTTGTCTTCCAACGTTTTAAAGTTTGCACCGCCGCGGCTCTTCGCTTCCACCCGGTCAGCGAAATCCCATTTCACAATATTATCGGCGCTGGCCGCGGTCTTTTCCCACTTCACTTGCTCCGCATCGGCAGCGGGCAACTCGCTAGCCAACTGCTGCTGAATCGCCTGCATCCGCGCCGTGATCCGCGCGGTCTCGGCTTGTTGCAATTTCGTAGGCGTCTTTAAAAACGGCGCGGCGTTGCCCTTGGAACCATCAAGGCCGCTCTCCGGTACCGCGTTGAAGAACGCATACAGCTGATAAAAATCCTTCTGCGTGATTGGATCGTACTTGTGGTCGTGACATTGCGAGCAGCCGACCGTCAGGCCGAGATAAACGGTGCTGGTCGTGTTCACGCGGTCGATGATGTACGCGGTGAGATACTCCTGCGGAATCGCCCCACCTTCGAAGTTGATCATGTGGTTGCGATTGAAGCCGCTGGCAATTTTTTGTCGCAGGTCGCGCGTTTCATCGCCGGTGCTCGGCAGCAGATCGCCGGCGAGTTGCTCGAGCGTGAACTGGTTATACGGCACGTTTTGATTGAACGACTCGATCACGTACTCGCGCCACCGCGTCATGTCGCGGCCGCTGTCGATATGAAAGCCGTGCGTATCGGCAAAGCGGCTCGCATCGAGCCAATCGACGGCAAGTCGCTCACCATAGTAAGGCGATGACAGCAGCCGATCGACTTGCTGCTCATAAGCATCGGGGCTGCGGTTGGCGAGAAACGCATCGACCTCGGCAATCGTCGGCGGCAGACCGATTAGATCGAACGACAGCCGGCGGAGGAGCACATCTTTCGGCGCGAATTGCGTCGATGTCATGCCAAGCTGTTCGCGTTTCGCCTGCAGGAACAAATCGATCGGGTTGCGAACAGCGCTCGCGTCTTTCACAACTGGCAACGCAGGTTTTTTGGGCGTCACGAAGGCCCAATGTTGTTGAAAGTCAGCACCCGCCGCAATCCAGTCGCGGAGCAACTTCTTTTCGTCGGCAGACAGTTTCTTATTGAGGCTCGGCGGCGGCATCACGAGTTCGGCATCGGTCTCATGGATCCGCTTCAGCAGTTCACTTTCCTCTGGCTTTCCCGGAACAATCGGCTTGCCCCCTGATTCCGCCGCACCGACCGCCGAGTCGCGCTGATCGAGGCGAAAACCGCCTTTGCGCTCACCGGCATCCGGACCGTGGCAGCGATAGCAGCGGTCCGAAAGAATTGGCTTGATCTGGCGGTTGTAATCGATCTTCTGCTGTCCGCGCGCAGCCACGAGAGCAGTCAATAGCAGGGCGAGAGCAATTCCAACAGTTGGCAGTTTCATCTCAAGAACAACCAGCAGCGGTAAAGGCGGGAGGCTTCAAAATATGAGCCCAGGGGCGCCTTCAAGCATAACTGAAAACCGCTCAACGACCAATGTTTGCCTCAGCAACTTGTCGACGAACGCGGAGGCAATTACGCTGCCGCCATGGCGAAGAAGAAACCAACGAAGAAGAAACGCAAATCAAATCTTCCTCCTGCGGGGTCAACGTACTACTATCCCATCGGCAAAGGGCTGCACACTGTTTGCCGAGTGCTGCAAGACGCGAGCAGCAAGGAATCGAAGCGCTTCGGCGGCAGCATAGTACTGGTGGCCAATTCGAAGTGGGTTGGTAAAAAACCGCCCGCGATTGATGATCCGACCTTGCGCGAAATCTTGCTCCTCACGCATCACCGAATGAACGGTCGACCCAGCATGAGCTGGGTGCACGGCAAGCCTCCCGCGAGTCTTCAACTGATCGGAGTGATTCCACCTTCCGCCAGTGAAATAAAACTCTTGTGCAATACCTACGCTCACTGGGACTACATCACAGGACAACCCTGGATGCAATGGCGTTTGGATCACGATCATGCAGCCGTGCTGAAAGAGGACGCTGCCGAAGAAGTGGCCGAAGAACGCGAGCGCCAGAAAGCTGATTCCACTCGCCAAGCCTATTTAAAAAAAGTCACATTAGACGACTTGGCTAACCACGAGTTTTTCTCCAGTTGGAAGAGACTGCCGGGACGGAGACTCACGAAGCTCTCGCGCGCATTGATGGCAAACGCGGTGCGCCGATTGACCGAACTTGGAGCGAGGTCGAAAAAGCAGGATCGCCTCGAAGTGCTACGGGATTGCATCGAGGCTTTCAACCACCTCGATTCCCACAACAACCACTTCATTGAAACCGAAGAACGCGAAGCCATTTGCCTCGAGCTAGAAGCAATTTGCCACGCTTGCGGTATGCAGAATAAGTTCGAAGAAGTTCTGGAACAGCGCGACTGGTAATTTTCAACGCGGAATCGTGTAAGTGTTTCGCAGCGCGGCTACACTGCTGGGCGGCGGTTCGCAACTCAATTGAGGAAGACGCGATGAAGTGGCTATTGATCGCTTTTCTGGTCTGCATGCTGACGCCGATGCCGCCGGCCCATCCGGATTCCGAGTTTAGTACGGATACTGCCGCGCAATACGAGAAGAAAATCCAGTCGCTGACGACAGCCATCAGCAAAATGACGGCGGTGAAGCTGCTCGAAGGATTGCCGCATCAACTGTACGAGACAGAGTCCTTAGAGCAAGAGTTGAAAGACAAGAAGACCGTCAAGATACATGGGTTTCCGTTCTACGACGGTCGGATCGACGTCGACAATAAAGTGACAAAGCAACTTCGGGAAGTCTGGAGTGATCCGAAACACTTTGCTCGTTTCGATACGCCGGCAGCATGCGGCGGGTTTCATCCGGATTGGTGCGTGGAGTTCACACAGAACCAGACCGTCTATCAGGTCCTGATTTGTTTCGGCTGCCACGAAGCCCGCCTCTATGGACCGATCAGCTCTGCCTACGTTGTCTTGGGTGACGAGTCCTACAAGGAACTTGTCGCAGTTCTCAAGCCGTTTCAAAAGCAGCGACCGAAGTTCAAGGCTTCCAAGTCGCTTTCTCCGACTGAATAGTGACGCAGCCGCAAGGCACGGATTACACTGCCTGCGATCCGCAACTCTCTCGGAGAATCGCTTGTGCAACCCATGATGCAATCGCTTACTCGTCGAACATTCCTGCAAGGTTCCACCGCTGCTCTCGCTGCCGGCGCGCTCGGCGGCGTTGCACTTGATGAAGTTGCGGCGCAGATTCCTGGACAAAGGCCTGATCGTCCGGAAGGAATCACCGTCCTCAATCCACAAGGTCGGGTGCCGATGAGTTTCATCATTGATGACTCGACTTGTCTGGTGAACCTCGCCCATTTTTGCATTCCGCAGTTCGCCGAAGTTTTTCCAGACAAGTATCTGCAGGATTGGCGGAAGTTGCCGCGGGGAATTCCCGATTCGTTTGTGCGCGAGTTTGGCGAGTGGTGCCACGAGCATGGCGTGAAAGGGAAATACAGCATCGTGCCGTATCCGGCGACGGTGGGCTGGATCGATCGCGAGATGCCCGGCTGGAGCAAAAAAGAACTGCAGGATAGTTTGAAACTCGTGCGCGATTTGATGGTGCCTGATTGGGATATTCATCCGGAGATGATCACGCACACCTGGGCCATCAATACCGAGACCGGCAGGCCTTATGAACAACGCAACGAAAACTTTATGGAGAACTGGGGCTTCTCGGCGGGCAAGAGCGTTGATGAAGTCGCGAACTACATGGCCTATGCGCTGAAGATCTTGAAGAACGCCGGTTTGTCCTGCGAAGGAATCACCACGCCGGGCGGCTTTGGCAACAAGGTGCTGCCGAATCTGTCGCAGGCGACACTGCAGGCCTGCCGCGATGTCTTTCAAGCCGAGATTCCGCATTACTTTCGGCATTTGTACGACAAGGGTGACCGCAGCGTGGCGCCACGCGTGGAGTATGCCGCGGGTTTGGAGAGCAACGATCCGAAGTGCGTGGTGTCGATCATTGGTTGCACTGGCGATTGGTTCGGTGGCTGGGATGGTCTCACGCCGGGGAACGCCAATCAGTGCATCTCTGCCGATGGCACGGGTGGCCGTTTGCCCGAAGTGATCGACCGCGGCGAGCCCGCCATCATGGTCTGCCATTGGCCCGGCATTTATTTCAACGGCGAAAAGATCGGCTTCAATATTTTGAAAGAGATCGTCGCGCGACTCGATGCGAAGTACAGCAAGAATGAACTGATCTGGATGAAACTGAGCGAGATCAGTCGGTACTGGGCAGCGAAGGAGTTGACGAAGATTGAGTTGGCCGGTGATCGCGTGAAATTACAGGCGCCGTTTAGTACGCCGAATTTCACGATCGAGATTGCCGCGAAGTCGCCAGCCACGGGAGCGGTGAAGCTGAAACACAAAGAGCAGTTGACGGAATTGAAAGCGGTTGCCGAGCGGAGTGCACTCAAGTCGGGGACATCGCATCAATCCGCCGAGAACCTGACCGTTTGTTTTGATTTGCCGAAGGGCATGAGCGAGCTGATGCTGTAGTTCGCAGGGTGGGTCGAGTGTACTCACGAGGCCCACCAAGTTTGACTCCAATTGCAATTCCTGGTGGGCCTCGTGAGTACACTCGACCCACCCTACGTTTGAATTGAAAATGAAACCCACTGCCGATTTCAAAGATCGTCTTCTCGCTTGCCTCGGTGGTCCTTGGCCGGAACCGCCGCCGCTGCAAGCCAAGGAGTTGTCGAGCGAACAGGTAGAGAGTGTTCGTCGCATCAAAATTTCGTATCAGACTGAACCGGGCGAGATCGTCTCGGCTTGGCTGCTGGTGCCGGATTCAGCCACCAAGGACAAACCAGCGCCGGGCATCTGCCTGTGGCATCAGCACAACGGCGCATGGCATTTTGGTGCGTCCGAACCCGCCGGTCTCGCGGGTTTGCCGATGCATCACACGGGACTGGCACTCGCCAAGGAAGGCTATGTTGTTGTTTGCCCCGATGCACTCGGGTTTGGCGAACGTGAAAAGGGCTACAAGAACAAAGGAGGCGCACTGGAGCGGTTCCTGTTCTTGAAATATGTCGTTGACGGCAAATGCCTGGCTTGGAAACATATTCTCGATATGCGCCGCGCGGTCGATCTAATTGCCTCCCGGCCTGAAGTCGACGCGAACAAACTCGGTTGCTATGGCCATTCGATGGGTTCGACGCACACCTGGCTGGTCGGCCCGTGGGAGCCGCGCCTGAAAGCACTCGTCGGCAACTGCTGCCTGCCGACCTACGCCGGCATTCATCGCACGCAAATCCTGCACTGTTTTCCGAACTTCATCCCCGGCCTCAATCAATTCGGCGACACCCCCGATATTGCCGCGCTAATCGCACCGCGCGCGCTGCATCTCAATCTGGGCGATCAAGACGGCGGTACGCCGATCGAAGAAGCCCGCGAAGGAATCGGCCGCATCGAAAAGGCGTACCAAGCCGCGCATGCCGAGAAGAACTTTTCCTCATTCATCGAACCCAACACCGGTCACGTTCTAAGTCCGGCGATGTGGGAGAAGGTGAAAGCGTTTTTCGCGCAGCACTTGGGGTAGTTGTCACCCCAACGACTTCCGCGCCTGTGCCACCACATCGCGCAAGCAACCCGCATCGAAGGGGCTGATCAAACCCGCGCCGCGGGACAGGGCTTGGAACGGCGCCTCGCCGCCGCGGCGGCAGAGGGCGTTGTAGTCCTTCATCGTCTGTGCGGCGTCTTGTTGCGAGCGCACCCAAAGTTGCAAGGCGCACGTCTGGGCCAGCGTGTAGTCGATGTAATAGAACGGATGCAAATAAATGTGCCGTTGGAACTGCCAGAATCCGCCGTCGCTGACGTGCGGCAGATCGCCGTAGTCGCGCCACGGCAGATAAAGGCGTTCCACTTCTTGCCACATCGCGTGGCGTTCGGCGGGAGTCGCGTCGGGCTTGGCGTAGACCAAGTGCTGAAAATGATCGACGGCTACGCCGTACGGCAGGAACAGCAAGCCCTGCGTCAGGTGAATGCGGCGAAAGCGATCGCCGCCGCCGTTGCTAGCGCCAAAAAATTTGTCCATGTGCGGCCAGGTGAGGAACTCAAGACCCATCGAGTGGATCTCGCACGATTCGTACGTCGGCCAGAGATAGTCGATGAGCGGTTGATTGCGACTGAGATAGCCTTGGTAGGCGTGTCCCACTTCGTGCGTGAAAACTTCCACGTCATGCTTCGTGCCGTTGAAGTTCGCGAAAATAAACGGCAAGCCGTACGAGGGAAACGACGTGCAAAAACCGCCCGGGCTTTTCCCTTCGCGATTCTTCAGGTCCGTCAGCCGAGCGTCGGTCATCAGGTGAAAAAAGTTGTCTAGTTCGGGATCCATCGCAGCGAACATTTCGTGCGCGCGCTCGACCATCCAGTCGTGATCACCTTGCGGCGCGGGATTTCCCTGGCGGTCGTGAATAGCGTCGTCCCAAAACATCAGCTTATCGACGCCGAGATCTTTGCCCTGCTTCTTTCGCAGCTCGATCGCCAGCGGCACGACGTGCTGACGGACTTCCTCGCGAAAGCGAGCGACGTCGGCTTCGTTGTAGTCGACACGTTTCATCCTCTGATAGCCAAGCTCAACGAAGTTGTTGAACTTCAGCGTGCGGGCCATTTCGTGTCGCAGCTTCACGAGATCGCCGAAGATGCGATCAAGCTGCGGGCGGTTCGTGGCGAACCATTGCCAGCGGGCGAGTTCGGCGGCGTGGCGTGTGTCGCGATCGGGATCCTCGCGATACTTCACAATCGCGCTGTGATTGAGCTGTTCGCCGCGGAAGGGAATCTTGGCGGCGGCCATCACTTCGCTGTACTCAGCCTGCAGCTTGGCTTCCTTCACCAAATGATCTTGGATCGCCGGTTCAAACGACATGACGTCGGCCGACCAGAGGGCAAAGACCTGCTCGCCGAATTTCTTCGCCAATTCTGCGCGATAGGGACTCGCCAGCAACAGCCGTTTAATACGAACGTCGAGATCGGTCAGCCGCGGCTGCAGTTCGTCGCAGTATTCGCGTTCCTTTTTGAACTGTTCATTGCCGGTGTCTTGATTGAAGCGGAGCGAAACGAGGGCGCCCCAGGTTTCGAGCCGGCGGCGAATTTGGTCCCACTGGTGAACGACTTCGCCGCACTGGGCCGCATCGCGGGCCGCGGCGAACGAACGTTCGAGATCGGCGTACTCGCGGGCGACTTCGGCGTATTGCGGGGTTTCAACGAAGATTTGATCGATGGTAACGGGCATGTCTAACTCTCTTGCGATGGGTTCAGCAGCCCGGCAATTATACAGTTGCTACAATGGCTGTGATGCCCCGCATTGTGACTCCCACCGATCCCGCGCTCGATCAACTGTGCGCGCAGCTGCGCGAACTGGCCAGTGAGCTCGATCAGCCAAACGCTTGGCCCGCGCGGCAACTGCAACTCTGCGCCGCGGCCGGTGTGCACGAGTGGTTCCTGCCGACCGCGGTCGGCGGTCAGGCGTGGAGCGAATCCGATCTGCTGCGCGGTTATTTGAAGTTAAGCGCCGCGTGCCTGACGACCGCGTTCATCCTGACGCAGCGAGTGGGTGCTTGCACGCGGATTGCTGCGAGCGGCAATCAACGAGCGATTGAAAAACTGTTGCCGCCGCTGCTGAGTGGTGAAATCTTCGCCACCGTCGGCATTTCGCATTTAACGACGAGCCGGCAACACGTTCAGCCCGTGCTGCAGGCGCACGAAACGTCGAGTGGGTTTGAATTGAATGGTTACTCGCCTTGGGTAACCGGCGCTGAACATGCGCAGGCGGTTGTCCTTGGCGCCACGTTTGAAGACGGCCGACAGATTCTCGTTGCATTGCCGACGAATTTGCCCGGTGTGCGAGTACCGCCCGCGCCGGAACTCGTTAGTTTGACTGCTAGTCGCACGGGGCCCGTCCAGTGCGATCAGGTCGAAGTCAGCCGCGACTGGCTCCTCGGCGGGCCGATCGAAAACGTGATGAAGCAAGGCCTAGGTGCGAAAACGGGAGGGCTGCAGACGTCGACGCTCGCCGCCGGGCTTGCTACCGCGGCACTCGATTATGTCGACGAGCAAGCGCAGCAGCGCGACGTTTTTCGTGAACCAGCAGCCGCGATGCGGAAAGAATTGAAGGAGCTTGTGGGCGATCTGCTCGCGCTGGCAGAAGGGAATCAACCTTGCGCTGCCGAAGATGCGCGCAGCCGGGCAAACAGTCTCGCGCTGCGCACGACGCAGGCCGCGCTCGTCGCTGCCAAAGGGGCAGGCTTTGTCGCGGGTCATCCGGCCGGTCGCTGGTGTCGCGAAGCCTTGTTCTTTCTCGTCTGGAGTTGTCCACCCGCGGTACTGAATGCCAACCTGTGCGAGTTCGCGGGGATTCAGTAAAAAATTACAAGTTCGTAGTTCGAAGTTTGCAGCTGGAGAAGGAAGTGAGCGAAGCAGAAAAAAAGGATCCGACCGTTGTAGTCTGGCATCCGCACAGTGTCAGCCGAGCCGAGCGTGAGAAGCTCAACGGCCATCGTGGTTGCGTCGTGTGGTTCACTGGATTGTCGGGTTGCGGCAAAAGCACCGTGGCCAACGAAGTCGACCGCCAGTTGCATCAGCGGGGCGTCCACAGCTTTCTGCTCGATGGCGACAACGTCCGGCATGGCTTGAATGCGGCGCCACAAATGCTGACTGCTTACGGCGAGGGATTTTCCAAACGCTTTGGCTTGACGTTTAGCCCTGAAGATCGCCAGGAAAATATTCGCCGCATCGGCGCGGTGACAGAACTTTTCACAGCCGCTGGTTTGATTACGCTCACAGCGTTTGTCAGTCCCTACCGGCAAGATCGCGATGCGGTGCGAAAGCTCGTTGAATCGCGTGGCGAGCATGGCGACTTCATCGAAGTGTTTGTGGATGCTCCGCTGGAAGTTTGCGAAGCTCGCGATCCTAAAGGTTTATACAAGAAAGCCCGCGCTGGCGAGCTGCCGAATTTCACTGGTATCAGCGATCCTTACGAAGCCCCCCTTAACCCCGATTTGCACCTATTTTCCGCCGAGAAAACGCCTGATGTGCTAGCAGCAGAAGTAGTGGCGTATTTGCGAAAAAGTGGGAAGTTTTGATGAAAACATATCCATGTTGCTTGACACCTTATTGAGCCCCCCTACAGTGAATGGCAACGGGAAGTCGGTTATACGCGCACCAGGCGGAGCGCGGCCGGAAATTGGATCGTGCCTCGCATCAGGACGCGTGGCCAAGGAGGAGATGAAATGCTTACGAACGCACTCGGGCGACAGCCTGCCGCCACGGAAGATGACTTAACCTTGGCCCGCGCCGCGCTTTCGCGCAGCAGCATCTATGTACTCCGCCGGTTGCAGCTCGATCGCGATGGCGAGTCGATCGTCATGCGAGGACGCGTCGATTCCTACTATCACAAGCAGCTCGCTCAAGAGTTGGTGAAGGCTGCCGCCGAAGGAATCGAAGTCGTCAACGCGCTGCAGGTCGTCTACACGCCGAAGCTCGACTACGTAGTGGAATCTCGCTAATTTCCTCGCCGCGAACCGGTCTGTGGCAATGCCTCGTGGAAGATTGGCAGTGGCCTGCCGCTGCCGTCACGACGGCGGTGTTTTTGCTCGCCGTGCTACCGCTCTGGGCCTGGCATGCGAGTCTGGGACTTGTGCTGGTGTTTGTGCAGCTTCCTGCTTACATGCTGCACCAATGGGAAGAACATCGCGGCGACCACTTTCGGTTGTATTTCAACCGCACCATCGGCGGCGGCCGTGAAGCTCTCACGCCGGCTGCAACTTTCTGGATCAACTCACTGGGCGTGTGGTGCGTCGATCTGCTCGCCCTCTATCTCGCCTGGATCTGGTTGCCAGCCGCGGGCATGCTCGCTGCCTATCTGACTCTCTTCAATGCGTTGGTTCACTTCGGCGCTGCGATCGCGCGACGAGAATACAATCCTGGTTTGTTCACGGCTGCCGTACTCTTCGTGCCGCTGGGTGGTTGGTGCGTCGTGGAACTGAATAAACAAGCCACGCTGCTCGATCATGCGGTTGCGCTGGGCGTCGCCATCGGTTTGCACGCGATCATCATTGCTTACATCGCCGCCCGGCTCAGCCGTTTGCGGCGCGGTGAATCAGCTTCGTAAGAAGCGAGTTCAGCTCATCTTCGCCGCGCGTAACCGCGAGAGCAATCTGCAGCGCAAGCAACGGTACATTGCCCAGCGTGGCTTGAGGAATCTTCACTAGATCCTTGTGCGTGCAAACGGCAGCAGCCGCGTTCTCGGCACGCAGCCAGATTTCCAGAGACGCGATGATCGCCGGCGAATAGGCCTGATGATCGGCCAGCGCGCGGAAAGCGGCGATTTGCAAACCGCATTGCCGGAGCGTGTGTTCAAAGCCGGCCGGATTGCCGATGCCGGCGAAGGCTGCGAGCCGTTGCCCCTGCCATTTGGCGAGTGGTTCGCTGTGGCCGGCGTGATCGAGGAGCGCCACAGGCTGATGGGCCAGCTCCAGCCAAATCGCTTGCGGCGCATACTTCGCAACGACTGCCCGCAGTTCTTCGCGCCGTTCCGCAGAGACCGCATCGGCCCGAGACAGCGCGACGACGTGCGCACGAGCGAGATTCGCAATGGGCTCGCGCAACAAACCGCGCGGCAGCAAACGGCCATAGCCGAAGGGTTCGAGTGCGTCGATCAGCACGATATCGAGATCGCGCGCAATCCGCCGATGCTGAAATGCATCGTCGAGCAACAATACTTGGGTCTGATGTTCGCGAATCGCCTGGCGAGCTGCGGCGACTCGATCGGGATTTTGCAATTGCGGCACGTCAGGCAGATTGGCGGCAATTTCGCGGGCTTCGTCGTTTGGCCCTTGCTTCTGGCCATAGCCGCGACTGATAAGCGTGACTTTCACGCCGCGCTGGCAGAACCATTTTGCCAGCCAGATGACCAACGGCGTTTTGCCGGTACCGCCGACCGTAAGATTGCCCACACTGATGACCGGAGCATCAACGCGTGTGATCGGCAGGCCGCCGTTGTCGTAGCGGCGATTCTTTCGCGCAACAACCGCGCCGTAAATTGGTTCAGCCGTCGCCAGCAAACTGCGCAGGGCGGCGGGTAGAAATCCCCGCCGCCGACCACTGACGATGTCGCGAAACGTTTCGGCCGAAACCAGCGCCATCGCTATTTCACAATGTCCAGCAGTTCCACTTCAAACTTCAGCAAGCTGGCCGGCGGAATGCGCTCATTGCCGTCATCGCCGTAGGCCAGGTCGCTGGGGATGTAGAGCTCCCATTTATCGCCAACCTTCATCAGTTGCAGCGCTTCGACCCAACCAGGGATGACTCGATTCGCCGGGAACTCTGACGGTAAACCGCGCTTGAGGCTGCTGTCGAACGTCTCACCATTCAACAGCTTGCCGGTGTAATGCACTTTGACCACGTCGGTCGCCTTGGGCGTTGCGCCGGTGCCGGCCTTCAGTACTTTGTATTGCAGCCCCGAAGCCGTTTGCTTTACGCCGGGTTTCTTGGCATTTTCGGCCAGGAACGCAGCACCTTCTTTTTTGGCCACTTCCATCGCGCGTTTATCGGCCTCGGCCCGCTTGGCTTGCAGGGCGGTGATGAATTTCTGCATCACGGCGCTCATTTGTTCGTCGGTCAGCTCTGGCTTGGTGCCCGACAAGCCGGCGCGAATGCCACGGCAGATGGCGTCGAGATCGATCGGGGCATCATCCGATTTCAGACGCTTGGCGAAATCGAGGCCGATCGCATAACTGGCCTGCTGTTCGAGTGTGCCCAGGCCAGCCGCGGGCGGAGCGGCAGCAGGAGCATTTCCCGCTGGAGCTGGAGGCCGAACGGCGGGAGGAGTTACCTGGGCTCCGGCGAACGAAACGCAAAGCATAGGAAGAAAGGCAGCCAGTAAAAAACGCTTACACATCGCGAGGAATCCTGCAGCAAACAAACAATAAACCAATCAATTCCGCAAACAGGATGATACCACAAGCCTCCGGGCCTGAGATTGGCGGCGACCTACCGCCGCAAGTCACCGAACCCGCAAGCCGCAAAAAGGGGTGAGAACAAATCTGTTTTTTCCGGAGTCCGCATGGTACGCTATTTACGCCATTTCAATCCCCCTGGAAGTACTCATACTCTCCCATGACATTTCTTCCCCAATCTGGTCCGAACAGCACGGGCCGGCGAGCGTTTACGCTCGTGGAACTGCTCGTGGTAATTGCCATCATCGGCGTGCTCGTGGCGCTGCTCTTGCCCGCAGTGCAGGCGGCCCGCGAGTCGGCGCGCCGCACGCAATGTGTGAATCACCTCAAGCAAATGGCGCTGGGGGTGCAAAACCATGAGAGCACGCACAGGATCCTGCCGTCGGCTGGTGGCTTGGCCTGGGATTATCACATGACCTACCTCCAGGGCATTCCGGCAGTCGCCCCGAAACAGCATGGCGGCTGGGGCTTTCAGTTGCTCCCTTACATTGAGCAGCAAGCCTTGTGGGAAGGGAATGGCCAAAGTGCGGACCTGGAAAAATCTGTCCAAGCCATCGGAGCGCCAATCAAGCTGTACTTTTGCCCTTCGCGTCGGCCACCAGAAGTGTTGTCGACGACTGATTGGTACAACTATTTGCCGGACGAGACCTCGGGTAACGCAGGACGTTCGACTCCGCACGCCAAAAATGACTACGCTGCGGCTTCGCTAGAAACGGGCAGCGGCGATGATCAATACGGCGTGGGGGCGATCACGCAGTTGTATCCGCGGCGGCTGGCCGACATCACCGATGGCACTAGCTCGACGATAGTCTTCAGCGAGAAGCGAATGAATGTGCAACTCCTCAAGCAATTTCAAGGCAATGACAACGAGGGTTACAGCAGCGGCTGGGATCACGATGTCATGCGTCAGGCCGATCGCGTTCCACTTCCCGACTTCCGGCATGTTTCCGATAACGGTGATCCCCGCTTCGGCTCGTCGCATCCGGGCGGAATCAATATCGCGCTGGTGGACGGCTCGGTTCGCTTGTTGCCCTATTCGGTCGACGCCACCATCTTTCGCAATCTAGGCCGCCGCGCCGATGGCGAACCTGTTAATTAGTAATCTCTCTCCCCGAAATCGTTTCCACCTCATGCGCTATCTGCCACTGTTGCTTTTGTTTGTTTTCGCAGGTTGCGGTTCGTCCGGCCCCGTGATGGTTGCCTGCGAGGGAACCTTGCTGCTGAATGGCAAACCGCTGGAAGTCGCCAAGCGTGAAATCGGCGTCGGACAGGTCTCGCTGGAATTCATCCCAGTCGAGAACACTCCAAACGCACAACCCTACGGCGCGCAGGTCGATGCCGCGGGGAAGTTCTCGTTGCCCGGCGGCGTAACACCGGGCAAGTACAAAGTTGTGGTTCGCCAGTGGGACCCGTATCCCCAGGTCGATAAGCTGCAAGGCAAATTCGACAAAGAGCACACGCCCCTCGTGCGCCAGATCGACGGCAAAAGCCCGATCAACATCGAGCTATCGAAGCCCGAATAGCCACGTCGAGCGTCTCGCTTACGCGGCCTTCTCCTGCTGGGTCGCGCTCAGCTTGTTGTAGAGCGTCTTCAAGCTAATGCCGAGCTCTTCTGCGGCCGCCGGCTTGTTTCCTTGATGCCGATCAAGCGCATCGAGGATGGCCTGGTTTTCCATTTCGCGAAGCGAGATGGGCGAAACAACTCGCAGCTTCGGCGTTGGTCCGCCGTTTTTGCGCGAGGCATTGAACCGCTGCGGCAAATGCTCGACCGAGATCGGCGGATGATCGCACAAGATCGTCGCGTGCTCGATCACGTTGGCTAGCTCGCGGACATTGCCCGGCCAGCCGTTCTTTTGCAGCAGTTCGACCGCTTCGGGCGTGAATAACTCATCGCCGGCCTTCAACGTCGGTCGAAAGCGGCGGAAAAGGTGCGCGGCAATCTCCGGCACGTCGTCGATTCGTTCGCGCAGCGGTGGGATGTGAACTTCGAACGTGTTGATGCGGTACATCAAGTCTTCGCGAAAGTCGCCGGACTCCACCATGTCGGGCAACTGCCGGTGCGTCGCGCAGACGACGCGCACATCGACCTCAAACGCTGTGTTGTCGCCGACGCGGCGGATTTCGCCGCTTTCGAGAACACGCAGCAACTTGGCTTGCATCGACTTGGGCAATTCGCCGATTTCGTCGAGAAAAATTGTCCCGCCGTGCGCCACTTCAAACAGCCCCGTGCGATGCTCATCGGCGCCGGTGAATGCGCCTTTGCGATGGCCGAAGAGTTCGCTTTCGATCAATGCTTCGGGCAAAGCGCCGCAGTTCACGGCTACGAACGGCGCATCAGCCCGCAGACTGTGCTGATGCACCGCGCGGGCGACGAGTTCCTTGCCGGTGCCTGTTTCGCCGAGGATCAGCACGGTGCTGGAGGTCGGCGCGACTTTTTCGATCAGCTTTTTCACGCGGGCCATCGACGGGCTATCGCCGACGAGCTCGGTCTTCCCTTGCACGCGTTCGAGCTGATGCTTGAGCGCCTTGCACTTGTTGACCCATTCCCGCTTGGTCGCGACGCGCAGCAGCAGCGTCTTCAGGTCGATCAGTTTGCACGGCTTGGTCAAATAATCGAACGCGCCGTAGCGGAGCGCATCGCGGGCCGTTTCAAACGTGGCTTTGCCGGTGAGCACAACCGCGTCGGTGTCCGGCGACAGCTCTTTGCATTTGCCGATGACTTGAATGCCGCTCATACCCGGCATGTCGAGGTCGACGATGATGCAATCGTAGGTGTTCAGTTCCAGCGCAGCGACCGCCGTTGGACCGTCGGGGCAGACCGTCACTTCGTGCCCCATGCGAGGCAGCTCGATGCTCATCAATTCTTGCAACGACAGTTCGTCGTCCGCGAACAGGATTTTTAACCTGCTATGCGGCCGCGAATCGTTTTTGCCCGAATCCGTTTTGTTCGACTCTTTCATGGTTGCTCTTACTCTCTATCGCTAATGGGAGGAGCACTCGCATCCGCGAGCCCTTCCCCGGACCGTCACTGGCAGGTTCGATCGCGCCGCCGTGCTCGCTCACGATTCGATACGTGATCGACAAACCAAGGCCCGTGCCCTGGCCATCGCGGCGACGCGTAAAAAATGGTTCGAATAAATGCTTGAGAACATCGGGCGACATGCCACAGCCGTTGTCGGTGACCAGCAGTTCGGCCTGATTGCCGCTGCGGCCCAGCTCGATGCGCACAGTGCCACCTTCATCGAGGCTATCGAGGCCGTTGGTGATCAAATTCAGCAGCACCTGCTTGATCTCCTGGCCGTTCACGCGCGAATGGATCGGCGTTTTGCGAACGAACTCGATGTGTTTCTGTTTGTATTTGCCCAGGTGCCGTACCATGTCGATCACACCCTCGGTCAATTCGCCGAGCTCGGTGTCGTGCTTTTCGGCGGGGCCGCGGCGCGAAAAATCGAGCAGCTGATCGGTGATCCCTTTGCAACGGAACGCTTCGTCCTGAATGCGGAGCAGATACTTACTGAGAATGGCGACTTCGCTGTTCTGTTCATCGCTCGGCTTGTTCGCATCGGCTTCGATGATGTCATGTACGCGCGACTCGAGCGATTCGGCCGCCATCGCGATGGCAGCCAGCGGATTGTTGATTTCGTGCGCGACGCCGGCCGCGAGAAAACCGACGCTGGCCATCTGTTCGCTGCGAACCACTTCGCGAGTTCGCTGCCGAACCTGTTCATCGAGATCGTGGCGAATCTCTTGAAAACGGGCCGTCATATCGTTCAGCGCGCTGGCGAGCTCGGTGAACTCATCGTGCGTCTTCAGATAGATC
The DNA here is from genome assembly GCF_024256385.1 of Anatilimnocola floriformis. NCBI lineage: Bacteria > Pseudomonadati > Planctomycetota > Planctomycetia > Pirellulales > Pirellulaceae > Anatilimnocola > Anatilimnocola floriformis. The sequence continues at coordinate 605,878 of NZ_JAMLFW010000001.1, read as the reverse complement.
CGATGATCGAAATCGTCTTGCTGGGCGATTCGTCGCGAACCAGCGAGCAATACTTGCAGCGGCGCGACCACCCACACAAAAAACATCGCCAGCAGCGCAAAGAGCATGCCGATGGCGAGGATCAGCGTGACCCAGGAAGTGATGATCCAGGCCCGATAATCATCGCGCACGCTGCCGCCGAACTGCCGCATCCGCTGATGCAACTCGGCCGGAAGTTTGCCGGCCAGGTCGTACATTTCATCGACTGCGGTACCGATCGAATTGATCCGCACAGTGTCGATAATCCACGTAGTGTCGTCTTTGGCCAAAGCGAGCTGAGCCAACTTTTGCTCGAGCGTTTGCAGGATCTCTCGCTCTTTGCTCCGGTCGCCGAGGCGATCATTGCCTTCCACGTCGGTGGCCAGTTGCTTGCGATAACTGCGCAGCGCTTCTTGCACGGCCATATATTCGCCGCGGAATTCGTGGCGCAGCATGGCCACGTCAAAGCCTTCGTCCGGACCAGGTCCTAGCACAAGCTGGCCGACGGAGCGGGCTCGGCTGAGCGTGACGCGCATGTCGCCCAGGCCCTTCGAGAGCTCGCTGGCGACCGGCAATTCATTGGCGCGGACGCTCATCGTGCGCACGAGCGTGCGATACGAATAAGCTCCTTGAAAACCACTCACCGCGAGCACTACGACGATTGTCAGCAACAATCCGACGCAGAGAAGCAGTTTGGTTTGGATGGACCAGCGCCAATCGAGCGCAAATTTGGACAAGACGAACCTCCTTGTTCGTGCTTGGTGAAATACCGGCCCGCGGAGTCTAACGCGCCCATTGTAAAAATGACAATGTCGATGTGGACGGAAGATCGCTCCTCGCTGCTGGCAGTGCTGGCGTTCCCTGTAGCTGAATTCGCCAGAATTCAGAACTGGCGAGTTGAGCCCAGCGGTCTGAATTCTGGCGAATTCAGCTACTCCGCAATCGCAGTAGCCGCGCCCCGTGAACTACAATCGCTCACTTCTCCCCTCCCGGAAGGTTGTGCTCCATGGCCAAAGTCGAATCCCGCGCTAGCGACATGAATCCCGCCAAAACGCAAAAGCAGGCTGCCAAATCGCTGCACGAACCGGCGGATAACTCGCGCGGCCGAATCATGGCCCTCGCGGCGGCGCTGCTCGGCTGGATGTTCGATGGGGCCGAGATGGGGATCTTCAGCCTGGTAGGACGCGGGGCGATTCAGGACCTGCTGAAGACTCAAGACGAGGGCCTGGTCGGTCTGTGGTACACGGTGATCGTGGCCTCGTTTCTGGTCGGCGCTGCGACCGGCGGTGTTGTCTTCGGTTGGCTGGGCGACCGCATTGGTCGCGTGCGAGCGATGACCCTCAGTGTGCTCACGTACGCACTCTTCACGGGGCTCGGCGGGTTTGCTGCCGAAGCCTGGCAGGTGGGCGTGTTGCGTTTCATCGCGGCGCTCGGCATGGGTGGTGAATGGTCGCTCGGCGTGGCGCTGGTGATGGAAGTCTGGCCGAACAAGTCGCGAGCATTCATGGCTGGTTTGATCGGCGCGGCGGCGAATTTTGGCTACTTGCTGGTCGGCGCGCTGGGGCTGGTGATGCTGCAGACGCTGAGCACGCTGGATAACTTGATGCACAGCATCGGCGTTCCCAATGCGACGGCCGATTGGCTTATCGCTCACAAAGGCTGGCGACTGATGATGATTAGCGGCACGCTGCCAGCCGTGCTGACGTTTTTGATTCGTGTGTTTGTGCCCGAATCGGAAAAATGGGAGCACGAGCAGAAAAAGGGAACCACCAACCATTGGGCTTCGCAGGATCTGCTGGCCGTGCTCATCGGCCTGTCTGGCCCCGCGCTCATCGTTTATCTGTGGGCTGCCGACGCCACACGCTGGCCGGGGGCTGAAACCGATTTATTCCGCCACAGTTGGCCGCTGCGCGTCGCCGGTACGCTGGTCGGCTTGTCGATTGCTTTGGTCGGTTACACTTATCCGGTCATTCGTTACTTTCAGCGACAAGCTAGCGCCGGGGGACAAGTTCCCGCCTGGCGCGGCACGTTGTCGCGCATGTTGCTCGGCGCTTGCCTCAGCGGCGTGGCTCTGCTGGGCACCTGGGGTGCCACGCAATCGGCGCCGAGTTGGGTCGACAAGCTCAACGATGCCGAGTTCAAGCAGGCCCAGAACGAACTCATCGCCGCTGGCCAGAAAGAAGCCGCCACAAAATTGGTTCGGCCCGCGGCTCGCGAATGGACACTCATTTGGCTATCGGTCGGTGCGATCGTCGGCACCCTCGCCGCAGCCGCTGTTGGCGATTGGATTGGCCGTCGCCCGGCGTATTTCCTGCTTTGCCTGCTGTCGATGGTCACGGCCTGGGCGCTGTATCTGCTGAACGACCACTATGGGCCGGTGCTTCTCTTCTGGACTTTTATCGTCGGCGCCATGAGCGCTTCCTTCTACGGCTGGCTGCCGCTGTACTTGCCCGAGTTGTTCGGCACGAGCGTGCGCGCGACGGGGCAAGGATTCAGCTTCAACTTCGGCCGCATCCTCGCGGCGATCGGTGTGCTGCAGATGGGCAGCCTGCTGAAGATCTTCCACGAGCCCGTGGTGCTCGGCGGCCTGACGATTCCGGCCGGCTTTCCGCTCGCCTGCTCGGCAATCTGTCTCGTCTATCTGGTGGGCATGGTCATCATCTGGTTTGCCCCAGAGACCAAAGGCCAGCCGCTGCCAGACTAGGAAATTCGGCTTAGTGCTGAAGTACTTTCAGCCGCAGCACAAAGTGCGGATGCTCGCCTGCGTAACTCTGCCGTGCGCGCTGAATCGCTTGATAACCGGCCGTGCGCGTCATCAACCAGCCGGTGCTGACTAGAGCCGCAGCAACACTGCTGCTGATCCACACACTCTGCCGCGTGCCGAAGAACAAACAACCGACGAAGATCAGCAGCGCGACGATTCCCAGTGACGCAAACCAGGTTTGCAGCCACCACCAGCGCTGCGCACTCTCGCCGGCTTGTTCGCACAGCCAATCTTCGTAAATGTGATCGGCATACTGAGCGGAAAATAGCTCGGCGGAATAGTTGCCAGCGGGAATAACTACTTCGTTCGCCTTTCGCCGCGAGAGTATTGCGAGTGATTCGATGTCGCGCGATAAATACTCGATGCCGCCGAACCAAGTTGGTCCGGCGACATTTAGATCCTCGCACTTCCACTCCAGCGTGCACAACTGCTCGAGTTCGGCGGGAATACTCTCGTCGATGAACAGCCCCAACGTGTAGTCACCATCGAGATCCCACGGATACAACTCCGCTCCGCAAGGATCGAGACTGATCAACAGAAGCCTCTTCTCGGCTTGCAGCTGTTCGCAGAGTTCATGTGGCTCGTCATGCCAGCGCTCGTTAAAATCCGCCGGCAGTTGCTCAGGCCAGAAAAGAACCAAGCTACCGCTGGCAGTGTAACCGTTTGCCGAGAGTCGCATCACTTTCCTTATGCGTTACGCCAGAATGCCGCGGACGACTTTGCCGGCGACGTCGGTCAGCCGAAAATCGCGACCAGCATAACGATAGGTCAGCCGTTCGTGATCGAGGCCGAGCAAGTGTAACAGCGTCGCGTGCAGATCGTGCACGTGCACTTTGTTCTCGGCTGCGTAGTAACCGAACTCATCCGTCGCGCCGTACTTCATGCCGCCGCGCACACCACCGCCAGCGAGCCACATCGTGAAGCCCTCGGGATTGTGATCGCGTCCGTCCTTTCCTTGCGCGGTTGGCGTGCGACCGAACTCGCCGCCCCAGAGGACCAGCGTGTCTTCGAGCAAGCCGCGCTGCTTGAGATCGGCCAGGAGCGCGGCAATCGGCTGATCGACTTCCTTGGCGTTCTTCGTATGACCTTTGACGAGATCGCCATGCTGATCCCACTGCACCATGCTGTCGCTGTGCGTCACCTGCACGAACCTTACGCCCCGTTCGACGAACCGCCGGGCCAGCAAACACTGCCGGCCGAAGTTCTCCGTCATCGGTTCGTTCACGCCATAAGCCGCGAGCGTGGCAGCCGATTCATCGGCGAGACTTTCGACCTCGGGAAAAACCTGCTGCATACGGAAAGCGAGTTCGAAGGAATCGATACGACTCTCGAGCGCCTGCTCAGGGCCGGTCGTCTGCAAATGCTCGCGATTCATTTCCGCGAGCAGGTCGAGCTCTTGTCGTTGCTGCGTGCGATTCATTTTTTCGTTGGTGAGGTACCGCACGCGAGCCTGCGTGACTGGAATGCTCGCATTGCCGATCGGCGTGCCGGCGTACGTCGCAGGCAAGAACGATGAACTCCAATTTTTCACGCCGCCATGGGCCAGGGTAGGACAGATTGTGATGAAGCCCGGCAGATCTTGATTCTCGGTGCCGAGGCCATAGTTCACCCACGAACCAAGGCTCGGCCTGCTGAACGAATCGCTGCCGGTGTGGATCTTCAACAGCGCGCCGCCATGAGCTGCGTTCGAGCCATGCAGCGAATTGATGATGCACAGATCGTCAACGTGCTTCGCCACATGCGGAAAGAGCTCACTCACCTCGATGCCGCTCTGGCCGTGCTTCTGAAACTTCCACGGCGACTTCAGCAGGTTTCCCGTCGGCGCGAACTGCACCCGTGGTTTGGCGAACGGCAATTCCTTGCCGTCCATCTCTTGAAGTTTCGGTTTGTAATCGAAGGTGTCGACCTGCGACGGGCCGCCTTTCATGAAGACGAAAATGATTCGCTTGGCGCGCGGTTGGTGATGCGGAACTTTCGGCGCGAGAGGATTGGCTGCGGTGACTTTTTGTTCTGCGCCGAGGAGGGCCTGAAGAGCGAGATAACCGAAACCGGCGCCTGCACTCTTTAGCAGAGCACGGCGTGAGCCGTGTGAGTTCCCTCGCCCCGCTTCGGGGAGAGGGTTAGGGTGAGGGGTTGGAGTGGTTTGGATCTGGCTATTCATGAGCGTCTTTCCCGCTTCGACCCCTCACCCCAGCCCTCTCCCCGAAGCGGGGCGAGGGAGCTCACGTTTGCTAACGCAAACGCTTACTTCAAATAAATAAACTCATTCGCCGAAAACAACACGTGACCGAACGAGGACCACGCTTCGGCTTCGCTCTTTCCAGCCGTTCGCTGCTTCTCGACATAGGCCATCGCTCGCTCGACTTCCGTCGCGTTTGGCGAGCGGCCGAATGTTCGCAGATACAACTGTTCGACGCGAGTTGAAGGCGACGCCGTTTCGGCAATCACACTTTCCGCGAGTCCCTTGCTCGCGGCCAGCACCAAATCGCTATTGAGCATGAACAGTGCTTGCGGCGCGACAACGGTCGTCGCGCGGTTGCCATCGAGCACGGTGGCATCGGTTGCGTCGAAGAGCTGAAAAACGTCGTAGAGGTTGTTGCGAATCACTGGCAGGTAGAGTGAGCGTTTCTTGCTGTCGTATTTCGTGCCGTCCTTCGAAGTGTGGTCGAAGAGGAACTCGCGGTTGCCGACGTGCAGCAGCGAGGTGCCGGGCGTGCGATCGAGCAGGCCACTGCTTGTGAGGAGCGCGTCGCGAATTTCCTCGGCTTCGAGTCGCCGCAGCGGCATCCGCCAGTAGAGGCGGTTCTCAGGATCGGCGGCGAAACCTTTCGCGTCGAACGCGCTACTCTGCTGATACGTCTGCGAGAGCATGATCAGCCGATGCATTTTCTTCAGTGACCAGCCGCTATCCATAAACCGCGCGGCGAGCCAATCGAGCAATTCGGGATGACTCGGCCGTTCGCCAAGCTTGCCGAAGTTGTCCGTTGTGCTCACCAGGCCCTGGCCGAAGTGCCAGCGCCAGATGCGGTTGACCATGACTCGCGCAGTGAGGGGATGATCGCGGCGCACGAGCCAATTCGCCAGTTCCAAGCGACCGCTGCGATCGGCGGGAAGCTTGGGTTGTTCGGTGGAAACAAGCACGACCGGAAAGCCGCGCTGGGCGACTTCGCCGAGTGCTAGATGACTGCCGCGGATGTGCACCGGCACGTCGGTGACTTTCCCGTCGCTCACGCCCATCGCCGTGGGAATGACTGGCACGCTGGCCGTGAGTCGCGCAAGTTCTTCGCGACGTACTTTCAGTTCGGTCTGCACTTCAGGACTGAGCTGCGTTTCAAAATCTTTGGGCAGTTCGGCTGGCTTTAGTTTGGCTGCCAGCTCATCCTTCGATTTTTTCAGCAATGCATCGAGGGCCGCTTTTTGTTCGGCGACGAGCTTGTCGAGAGCCACTTTGCGTTGCACTTCGGCGGCGGGGGCCAGCGGATTTTCCCACCACTTGGCAATCGTGGTGAAAGTCTCCATCGTCCGCGTGCTTTTGAAGATGCCTACCATCGCGTAGTAATCTTCCGCGCGGATCGGATCGAACTTGTGATCGTGGCAACGAGCACAGCCAAACGTCAAGCCGAGGATCGAGCGACCGACCGTGTCGAGTTGCTCGTCGAGGATGTCCATTTCCATCTTGGTCTTATCGACCTCGGCGAGCACCTTCGGGCCGAGCGAAAGAAAGCCCGTCGCGATGAGCCGGTCGTTGCGCATTGCCGTGTCATCGGTCGGTGGCAACAGATCGCCGGCGAGTTGCTCGACGAGAAATTGATCGTAGGGCTTGTCGGCATTGAGCGAACGCACAACATAATCACGATACCGCCAGGCATTGCCGTGCGCGACGTTTTCATCGACACCGTTCGAATCGGCGTACCGCGCCACATCGAGCCAATGCCGTCCCCAGCGTTCGCCGTAATGCGGCGAATCGAGTAAGCGATCAACTACGGCAGCGAACGCGGTCGGAGATTCATCTTGGAGAAAGGTTGCAATCTCGGCAGGTGTCGGCGGTAATCCCGTGAGATCAAACGTCGCACGTCGAAGCAGCGTCAACTTATCAACAGCCGCAGCAGGACGAATGTCTTTCGCTTCCAGTTGCGCAAGAACAAACGAATCAACGCCATTTTTGGCCCAGGCGACATCTTTCACCGCCGGAGTTGGATGATCGACGATCGGTTGAAACGACCAGAACTTTTTTCCCTCGGCGAGATCAAACTTCTCGACGACGGCTGGCCCACCGGCTTGGCGATCAGGGTGCGGCGCACCCATTTTCACCCAGGCTGTCAGATCGGCAATTTCGCGCTCGCCGAGCTTTTTGTCTGGCGGCATTTGCAGATCGGGAACCTGATAGCCAACCGCAGCGATCAGTAGGCTCTTCTCTGGTTTGCCGGCGATGATGAGCGCACCGGCTTTTCCGCCGCGATTGATCCCCTCGAGCGAATCGACCCGCAGTTTGTTTTCCTGCAGGTCCGGGCCGTGGCATTCGTAGCAATGCTTGACGAGGATCGGGCGGATTTTGGATTCGAAGAAGCGATTGCCTTCTTGGTCGTCCGCTCGGAGGCTGTTCACAAAGTAGAGGCAGAGCGCAACCGTGGCGCAGAATCGTGAAACGCAAGCGACATTCTGCATTCTGCGTTCTACGTTCCGCATTTCCTCACTCCCGTTCACTCGCTGGAATATGGATCGCCGTCAGGGCACAGCAGTCCCACACTTTCCCACTAACTCGCGAAGCGTTCCAGCAAATGAAAACCTGGCTGCCATCAGGAGTGACGGACACAGCGTAAGTCCCTTGCACCGCACAGCCGTACTTCTTTTCGTAGAACGGATGGAGGAAGGCGATCACCTTGCGCTCGCCGGTCTTCGTGTTGTATTGCAGCAGTGGTGAGCCATCGCGGTAACCACCACCGTGTGCACCAGGCGAATAATAGAGGTATTTTCCAGTGGCATCGGCGGAGAGGGCGGCAACATAGCGTTCACCACCGATCGCGAGTTGGCCGAGCTCTTTGACCTTCTCGGTCTTCACGTCGAACTCATACAGCTCGGTGCCGCTCGCATTGCCTTGCGCTGTGTAGATCTTGCCGTCCTTCGTTTCGTCCGTCGAAGTGCGAATGCCGATTTCGCCTTCGATCTTTTCTGGTGCTTTGCCGGTCGCCGGATCGAACCGCATCAGCGGCGAGTTGCCGTTGCCGGGAACGTAATAGACTTTGCCGGTCGATTTTGAAACCATCATCGCGCGGGCCGGACCATCGGGGCCGGAGTAGATCATCTTGTGATTGGCCAGATCGTAGGCCCAGAACTGAATGCCGCTGGTGTCTTTGTTGCTCCCCGTGGCTGAGCCGCCGTACAGTATCAGCCGATCGGGATCGAGATGAGCGCACGGCAGGCAGTGCTTCGGCACCGGCGCGGCTTGCACGATTTGCTGCTCGGCCGTGGCGGGATTAGTGCGGACGATCCAGTCGCCTTTATAGTGATACTCGTCGGTCGTGATCGTCGTCGACCCGCGGTGCGTGGTGCAATACAGCCAGCCGTCCTTGCCAACACCGAGCCGGCTGTGGAACTTGCCCGGCGCGTAATGCCCCTCGGGCATGTTCAGCAGCTTTTTGGAATTGAGAATCGTCCGGATCTTTTTGGTTTCCGGATCGTATTCAAAAACGTACGCACAACCTTGCGGCGCGAGATGGTCGCCGATGGCGCAGTAATACTTGCCGTTCGCAACGACGCTTTCACCCCAGTTCGACCACGGATTGCCGCGGTAGGTCTGTTCGGGAAAGAACATGAAATCGACCGTTGGCGGCGTCTTCGCGATCTTCACTCCGGCCGGCAATTCTTTCGTCGCTATCAAAAAATCGGGCGAGGTGTCGGTGACCATCGTTTCGCCGCCGGGCAGCTTCGGCGGGTATTCGAGCTCAACTTTGGGCGCGGCTTTCTTTGCTTCCGCTTGTTTTTTCGCCTTCGGAGCATCTTCCTGCGACCAGGCAGGAGCGGCAAGAAACATCAATGCCAATGCACAACAACCAACGGACCAGCAACGAGCAAGGTGGGACATCGAAATCCTCCAGGCTGGATAGAGAGGCGGGAGCTCCACTGCGGCATACCGCGGCGAAGACGGGTTTAGTCTAGCAGTGCCGATTACGGAAAGCGACAAAAGGGAGGGGAGCGGGAAGGGAGGTTCGGGATGCGGGATGCGGGATGCGGGAGGAGAGACGAGAGAAGAAGCGAGATGCGAGCGAATACCTTTTCAAATGTCTGCCTTTCTCTCTTTCTCCCGCCTCTCGCCTCTCGCCTCCCGCCTCGCATCCCGCATCCCTCCCCCGCGTTAGCGCTTGTGAATCCGCACCTCCGAAGGTAAGATTGAAACCAGCCCAGGGATTTGCGGCCGCTTGCAGCCTTCATCTGCTAAACAGCCACCTCCAGACGCATCTCTTTTCCTGCTGCTGCTTCGGCGGTTGAGCGCGTCTGGGAGTAAACGCCTGACTGGTTTTGGTCGGCGGCTTCTGCGATGGCATTCTGCCCGCGTTCGCTCATTCCACCTTCCTTTTTGTCTGGTGAGAGCTCGCATGTCTGCATCGAATGGCAAGTCGCCGCCGTCCTCAAAGCCCACGGAACCCGGTTTCAGCACGCTGTCGATTCACGCCGGTGAAGATCGGCAAAAAATCGCTCACTCGCTGACCGATCCGATCGTCTGCTCGGCGACGTACACCTTCAGCAGCACGCAAGCGGTGATCGACTTCATTCAAGAGAAGCAGCCGCGCGAAGAGTATGGCCGTTACGGCAACCCGGGCGAACGCGTGGTCGAGCGCAAGCTCGCCGCGCTCGACGCCGGTGAAGATGCCGTGCTGTTTGCCAGCGGCATGGCCGCGTTTGTCGGCTTGCTGATGGCCAAGCTCAGCGCCGGCGACGAAGTGATTTTCTTCGACGAGTGTTATCACCGCAGCCGCGAGTTCTGCACAAAGCACATGAGCCGCTTCGGCGTCACGACAAAGCAAGTGAAGACCGGCGATTACGAGGCGATGGCCGCTGCCATCACGCCGAAGACGAAAATGCTGATCAGCGAATCGCCGACGAATCCGCACTTGTCGGTCGTCGACATGGAACGGTTCGGCGCCCTCGGCAAAAAGCACGGTGTCGAGACGCTCATCGATGCGACGCTGGCCACGCCTTACAACTGCCGGCCTTTGAGCTACGGCATCGACTATGTGCTGCACAGCGCGACGAAATATCTCGGCGGTCACAACGATCTGCTGGCCGGCGTGATCACCGGCTCGAAGGAGCAACTTGAAGCAGTTCGCAAGCTCCGCGGCATCATGGGGGCGATCAACTCGCCGCACAATATTTATCTGCTCGAGCGCGGCCTGAAGACGTTCGAACTTCGCATGGCCCGCCACAATGCGAACGGCCAGGCCGTGGCTGAGTTCCTCGCCAATCATCCTCGCGTCAGCAAGGTTTATTTCCCCGGCCTGGAAACGCATCCGTACTACTCAGTGGCCAAGCAGCAAATGCGCGGCTTTGGCGGGCTGATCACGTTCCTAGTGAAAGACGCCGATTGGAAGGCGACAGCGAAGGTCGTTGACGGCGCGAAGATCGCTCGCATCGCGCCGAGCCTCGGCGGCGTCGAGTCGCTCATCGAACAGCCGATGGTGATGAGCTATTTCGAATACAAACCCGAAGACCGTGCCCGCTTCGGCATTCACGACAACATGATCCGCCTGGCCTGTGGTTTGGAAGACACGGCGGATCTGATCGAAGATCTGCGGCAGGCGCTCGAGGGGTAGTTTTCATATCGAGAACAGCCATGAGAATTCGTCGAGGATTTGTATTTTTGGAATTGCTGATCGCACTCGCAATCCTCGCCTTGATCGTCGGCGCCATCTTTTGCACGTTCTGGCACTTCGTTGTAAGTCCGCTCAGCCTTTGGATATGGTTGGGCGGCCTCTTTGGCCCATTCGGCGTCTTGTTTGTCTTATTTTTCGCACTCAATCTCTTGGCTGATATCGCATCTCGGCGAGGGAAATGAAGGGCTGCGTGTGCCGCTATTGATTAATCCCCAACTTGCTCCACGCAGCCGGCAACGGCGCGACGAACGTCAGCGACTCTTGCTTCGTCGGGTGCGCAATCGTCAACTGTCGCGAGTGCAGTGCAATACCGTGGTCAAACCACTGCTCGCTGCCATATTTGCGATCGCCGAGGATTGGTGAACCGACGGTGGAAAGCTGCAAACGGATCTGATGCTTTCGGCCAGTGAGCAGTTCCACTTCCAATAGCTCGCCGCGTTTCACCTTTTGCAACGGCCGATAAATCAGGCGTGCTTCCTGTGCGCCCGTTGCGCGCGGTGCTGTGACCACCATTCGCTGATGGCGTTCATCCTTCAGCATCCAATGTACTAATTCTTGCGTCCCGCCTCGTGGTAACTTCTCGACGACTGCCCAATAGATTTTGGCCGTTTCGCGCTCGCGGAATTGCTCTGACAACCGCGCCGCGGCTTTACTTGTGCGGGCGAAGACCAACACGCCGCTGACGAGCCGATCGATGCGACTGACGACTCCCAGGTAGACGTTGCCGGGCTTTTGGTACTTCTCTTTGAGGTACTCTTTGGCCAGCTTGGCGACGCTTTCTTCGTCGTCGGTCACACCCATCGTGGCGATGCCGGCGGGCTTGTTGACGACGAGCAGGTGGTTGTCTTCGTAGAGGATGGGGAGTTGCATGCGTCAATCATAGGGAGGCGGGATGCGGGATGCGAGGTGCGGGAAATGCGAGTTAAGCATTCGCATTCGCCGCATCCCTCACCCCGCACCTCGCATCCCTCCTCAGCTACAATAGAGCAAAGGCAACTCCACAGCCCGCGATCACTCTCCATGAAACGTCCGTCTCGCATCACCGTTCCGCAGCTCGTGGCCCTCAAGCAAGCGGGAGAAAAAATCTCCATGCTGACTGCGTACGACTATCCCACGGCGGCGCTCGTCGACGCGGCAGGGATCGAAGCCGTCCTCATTGGCGACAGCATGGCCATGGTCGTGCAGGGGCACGAGACGACGCTGCCGGTGACGTTCGAGCAGATCAAATACCACGCCGAAATGGTCGGCCGGGCTGTGCAACACGCGCTGGTCATCGTCGATCTGCCGTTTCCCACGAATCATCTCGGCGTGCATCGCGTCATCGAGCTCGCCGGGCAATTGCTGAAGGAAGCCCGTGTGCAGGCCGTCAAACTTGAGGGGGGCGCCGACCAGGCTCCAGTCATTGCCGGACTGGTTTCGGCTGGCATTCCTGTGATGGCTCATATTGGGCTGCGGCCGCAAAATGTCCATCAGATGGGCGGCTACAAAGTGCAGCGCGATGCCGAAAAGCTGCTCGCTGATTCGCTCGCGGCGCAAAATGCCGGCGCGTTTGGCATTGTCCTCGAATGCATTCCCGCCGAGTTGGCGACTCGCATTACCAAGGAACTGACGATTCCCACGATCGGCATCGGGGCCGGCGCGGGTTGCGACGGCCAGGTGCTGGTGCTGCACGATCTGCTTGGCCTGACGAACGGCTTCGTGCCGAAGTTCGTCAAGCAATACGCCGATCTGTCGACGGTCATTTCGTCAGCCGTCGAGAACTATAAAACCGAAGTCCGCAGCGGCAAGTTCCCGGGACCGGAACAGCAGTTCCGGTAATCAATCCCTGCTCGTTACAACTCATGCTTCTTCGGCGGCAAATCGCGAGTGCATTTGCCGCACACCGTCGCAGCGGCAGGTATTTCAGACTGACAAAAGGGGCATATTTGCATCGACTCCGCGGCCAGCGAAATGAACAAAAAGAATGGCCCAAAGATGATTGCATGAGGGATCGAGAAACACCCCATGCCAATCGCTCGAGCAGGTTTGTGGGAGTTCTTCGACAGCAAATTCAGCCACCCGATCACGCCCAGGCCGCTCCACAATAAGATGGCAAGCACAAGGAGCGGCGGGAAATCGTTGAAGTGCATTTACTTTCCTCTGACCACGAATTGTTTCCGTAATATTCGCTGGCGAGTAAGAAAGCTTGTCGCAAATCGAATTTTGGCTGGAACAAGCAGTTTCAGACTGATTACCGGGCTTCTTCTTCCGCAAATGGATCGGCGATGTCCGCCGGCGGCGGCGCTTCGAGCGGTATCGGGTTCGCAACGTGCGAGTTGTAAGAAACGCGACTGTCGCGCTGCATCTCTTCCTGCTTTACCGTTCCATGTTGGATCGCAGGCTGCTCAAGATCTCCGTCTTCGCCACGCACGACGAGTCGTTGCGTGCTGATCTGCACAACGAGAACACGTTGACCGGGTTCGATGGGCGTCCCTTCGCTGATGGCGTCGTAGTTCTTGCCTTCAATCTGCACGATGCCCCCCGGCAACATCAGGCTCTTGGCGGTGCCGCGCTTGCCGACGAGATCGCGCAGGCCGCGATAACTGGGCGTTTCCGGCAACAGTTCGTCGGCATGGCTGGGTGGTTCATTCAGAATCATCTTGCCGAGCGAAGTGCTGGGCCATAGCTGAATGGCGGCAAACAAAAACGCCGGCACGCTGATCAGCACTCCCAGCAACATCGCAGCACCCGTCGTCGTGCCGCTCATAAACCCGAGCACGATCGCGGCGATCAGCGACAGCGCGCAGAGCGCTCCCAGCATGCCGCTCGAGGGAACGAAAAACTCCAGCACGAGGCAAACCAGCCCAAAGACCAGCAGAATCAAAGCCCAGGTGAAATAGTCCATGCGAGTATTTTAGCAAAGATCACCGCCGGCCAATGGCACACTAACGGCTGACCTTTCCCTTGGCGACGACCTGATTGAACAGCGCGACGTCGAACTGCGTCAGCGTGATCGGAATCGGAAAGCACAGGGTCACGGTCTGTGACTCTTGTTGCAATCCTTCTGCCTCGAATCGAAACGAGTGGTCGTAATCGAGCCCCCCCGACGACTCTTTGCCGAGACAAGCAGCCAGACCGCCCCGGCCGAATAGCAGGCAGAATTGATCGACCTCGAGATAGTCGTAAGGATCGGGACTGGCGTCGAATTCCTTCCGTGGCTTGGCTCGCTGCAATTCCAGTTTCACGGCCAGGATCGCGCCATCACGGTTGACGAATTTGATTTGTTCTTCGGTATTCCCAAAGTTGTCCCCTTTGGTTAACGCGTCGAGCGGTTTGGCGCTGACAAATTTCACTTTCACGTTCTGCCAGGGTTCGTACCGAGCCGCAGGCGGAATCGCGACCTTCACCGTTTCCTTGCCAACCTTCGCTTCCAGTTCCTTGGCATCGGCGTCGACCAGAAACAAACGATGTACCCGATGCTGCGTTATTGGTTTTTCTTTCCAATCGTAACTGCGATATGCCGACAGGAGCGGCGAGGTGTCTTCGTAATCATTCAGGAGAAACCCGACGATGGTTTCGCGTTTGCCTATCGGCTTGGTAGTTCCCTGGTTGGCTTTTGCGCTCAACTGTTTGCTGTTGAGCTCCACAGATTCGGTCTTGGCGTCCCAGCGAATGGTGTAAAGCAACGAGAGTTCGCAAAGCACCTTGCCAGCCGGCGCGGTATACGACTGCTTGATGAAACGACTGCCGCCGCGCACCGGAGCGAACATGGGAATTTCAGAGTAGGTGGCGCACTGCGAGTCCTTCAGCGCGACCTCGGCCGCCGACAAGCGACCACCGATGGCGAGCAGCGTGCAGATGATATACAGAGTCAGCTTGTTCATGGTTGTACCTCTGCGGTGCATTTTCCGACGGGATGTCCCATATAGTTCAGCTCAAACGCCGTGACGTTCGCCGGCACGGCGAAGTAGAGCGTGGTGGTTTGCGGTTCATTCTTCGCCGTAAATTTAGGCCCCGAAACGTCAAAGATTCCTTGCTTATCGGTGTTGCCCAGGCAGATCGCTCGGCCTCCTTTGGCGAACGAGAGAAAGAAGCGATTGATTTCCAGGCCGCTATTATTTTTGACGAAGGCGTCGTAACCCACGGTCTGCACTTGAGCGCGCACTTGCACCGCTAAGACGCTGCCACCTGGATTGGTCAGCGTAGAACTTAGCTTGACGAGTTGATCGGGATACTCGTGTACTTTCAGCGGCACTGAAGCATGACGTTCGGTCTGCAGCACTTCGATTTTGCAACTGCTCGTTGGATCGAACGGTTGCGGCGGCTTATCGAGCTTCAGCTTGTGCGATTTGCCCGCAAGTTTGAAATCGATCTCTTTCGTGCCGGGCTCCAGCAAGTAGAGCGGATGCCTGCAATAGATCGTCGTCTTGAATTCTTGTGTGTTATAAATCCGCAGCCCCGTCATATCCCAATCTTGTATTTTTTGAATCTTCAAGCCGCCAAACTCATCTAGCGTGCCGATTCCAATGGCGCGTTCAATTCCGATTTCCTTCCTGGGAACCTCGTATTGGTTGTCCTTGCCCCAGGTAATCGACAGTTGATAGCTCACGCCGCAGAGGAGCTTTCCTTTCGGGGGTTGGTAGACCACCATCACCCCTGCGGGCGATTCGTGGGTCCACTCGTGCAGCGTGGCGATCTCGCTATAAAGCGCCGCCGAAAGATTCTTCACTTCCACTTCGAGCGCAGGAAGTGTGGCAACCGACGCCAGCCACACGGCAAGCGCGTAAAGGCACAGTTTCATAAGTATTCTGCTGACAGAAGGTGCAGGCGAACTCAAGGCGCGACGTAATTCTAATGAGAGTTGCCTTGGCCTGACAACATTTTTAACGGACAGGCGGCTTAAACTTCACGCACCAGCACGCGGCTGCCGAGGACTTCGACGACCACCACGCTGGCCCCTTTTTCGATCATTTCGCCCGCGCTGACCACGCCAACCATTTCATCGCCGAAGAGAGCCTTGCCGGAAGGGAAGAGGGCGGTGGTGGTCACACCGCGCTTGCCGGAGAGATGGGCCCATTGCACTAGCTGTTCGCGCACTTGCCGATGCTCGAGTTCTTCGCCCCCTGGCGGTTGCAGAATCATTTTGTTGAAGTACGGCGTTTCGGGCAAATAGCGGCGCACCAAACCAACGGCGACAAACGCGCCGGTCAAACCAACAATAAACACCGTCAGCGAAACCGGCATCTGCTGCAGCTGATAAGTGTTCGTCGGCAACACAAACGTCTGACTGGCGAGAATGATCGACGACACAATCATCAAGCCGCCGCCCAGGCCGAACACCATCGTTCCCGGCGCAACGAAGATTTCGATCAGCACGCAAATGATGCCGACGACGAACAGGCAGATTTCTAAACCTGTCGCCGTACCGTGCAAAAATTGCGACCAGAAGAAGAGGACGAAGCAGAGGAGCGCGACAAACCCCGGCACGCCGACGCCGGGTGAAGAAAATTCGATCATCAGGGCAAACATCGCCACAAACAGCAACATCGCTGACAGACGCGGATCGGCGAGCCATTCGATGGCTTGCAGAGCCCAATTCGAGCGGACCCTTTTGATCTCGCCGTCGAGATGATAGAGGCTTTTGAGTTCTTCTTCGCTGTTGATCACATGGGTGGCCAGGCCGATTTCGTGAGCGGTTTTGGCATCGAACCCGTCAGCCGTCGGCAGCATGTTGGCGCCGCGCAGCCAATCTTCTTTCTCGGGCAAGTTGCTCCATTCGTCGGTGGACAAGTACAGAAAGTCGTTCGAGCCGGCACGCTGATAGGGCCAGAGTTGCGTATTCGAATCGACAAGCGCGAGCGGCAGCGACCAAGTGCGTTGACGCAGCATGGCGATTTGCTCAAGTGGACCGCGGAGGTTTTCGCGGTCGCGATCACGAATGTTTCGCGCATCGCCCTGGCCGCCAATGCGGGCGTTTTCCCACATCACTAAGTCGTCGCAAGCCCAGGCGATGATGCCGGCGTCGGCGCGGGCTTCGCGACGAATAATGCCGACGGTTCGAATATCCTTGCCGAAGTCGGCAATGGCTTGCGCGAGTCGGACGCTTTCGTTGACATTGCCGCCGGCGCTATTGATCTCGATGCAGAGCAGATTGAAATCTCCCTGCTTGCGATGATCGTTTACAACGCGGCGAATCCAGTTCACCTTTTGTTGATTCACCGGGCCGTCGATCTCAACGCGGATCGGCTTCCAACCTTGGTCGGGAACGAGCGGCGCGCGAAGCGAAGCTGGCGAAACATTGAGCGCCGCGGCCAGGCTCGGCTTGTCTTCGGCTAAGTGCGTGGCGAAACCGTACTGCCGCATCCGGTTGCCGTCGAGAAAGTGTTTTTCACCGCCGCGGAAGAGCGTATCTTCGCGATTGGCGAGCCCATCGGCCCGCAGCTTCGCCACACCTTCTGCCGTTTCGTATCGCACGCCGTCCGGCGTGGTGACGCGAGTGATTTCGAGATCGTCGTCGAGCATGCCGAGAGCGACGGCTGGCGGAATGGTCAGCCGGCGCGTGGCAAACTCGCGGTAAGCGCCGCGCATCGTTTCGTCGAGCAGCTTTTCATCGACTCCCGCGGCGCCGAGCTCCGCATCTTTCGACATCACAATCTGCTCGCAGGCGAGCACCGGCAGCACGGCGTGCCCCTTCACCGAATGGGGCAAGTACGCGACTGTTTTGACCGTGGCGAGATCCTCGCCGACCAGGTAGCGTGCCAGCGAATGGGCTCGGCTGAAGTCGCTCCCTTCGCCGGCCGATTCGGCTTCGGGGCGAAATTCCAAAATCAGCGTCGGTCGCTTGGCATCGGCAGGGAGGCGTTTGACCGCGCGAGAAATCTGCCCCTGCACCAGCTGATCGACATTGCCGGTCAACGGCAGCGGCACTTGAATGACGACAACGGTCGCGGCCTTCTCTTCTTTCGCCTGTTCCTTGGGCTCCCCTTTTGCCTTCGCGACAGCTTTGTCGACGTTGGGGTCAGCAGGCCGTTCGTCTTTGGCCTTTTTCTTCGGAGGGAGCGGCGGAATCGCCGGGTGATCGAAAGCAATCGCTGCCGGCGACATCACCGACACGAGCGCGTAGACCGCGACCAACGCCAGGCTCCAGAGAGTCCAGCGAGAGACAGCCGGCCGATTCAGTTGAGCGATCTGTGGCATAACTCCTCGCACCACCGTGGGTCTGGCGAATGCGACCGACCATTCGGTTAGCTTGATTATAGGCTGCCGGCCCCACGCGGTCAGCCGTTGCGGTCGGCAATCGTGTATTCGCTCGCTTGCTGGCAGAATTGGCGAAGGCGGCGATGCAATCGCCGGGCCGACCAATGGCTCCTCCCACGAATGGCGGACTAAGATAGGAGAACGAGGCGCAAAATGAATGGTTCAGGGCGAGTACTGATGCTATTGGCAGCAACGCTGCTCGCTGGCTGCGCACCAACGCCGCCAGTCAGCCCGACCGCGCCCGTAAAACCAGTCGACACTACGCCGATCGTCGCCCCGCCGTCGCCTCCCGTCACGGAAGATCTCAAGTGGGAACGCCTCGACATCGGCATGGAGCCCGATTCGGTCTTTCAGCCGTGGATGCTGACGACGTCGATCAAAGTGCTCGAAGGAAAGCCCGTCCGCATCAAAGGCTGGATGAACGGCGCGGTCTTTCAGCGGAGCAACATCCGCCAGTTCCACCTGATGCGAGAAAAAGAATGCCCCTTCGGCCCCGGCGGCCAAGCCCATCATGCCATCGAAGTGGAACTGCAAGGCAAACTGCGAACAGACTTCACGACCGACGAAATCACCGTGGAAGGCATCTTCCGCGTCGCACCGGTTAAAGGTGAGAACGGTAACACGCTGTCGGTCTATCGGATTGAAGGGACGGCGGTGAAGTGAGCATTCGCTTGTTCTCTAGTCGCCGCTACCATTCACGCCAGCGACGGGATGGTGAGGCGCCTCGCCCTCCCGAAATCAGCGCCAGCGTGAGCGCTCGGCAGGCAGCATCCTGTCCTGCTCCCCTCGCCCCGCTTCGGGGAGAGGGGCTGGGGGTGAGGGGTGAACCGAAGCGAGAGTCTGCTAATGAGCACGCACTATGGATTGCCGACCAGTTCGCCAGAAAATTGAGTCAAACTCGCGCATTATCCCCTCACCCCCGACCCCTCTCCCCGAAACGGGGCGAGGGGAGAGAGAAAAGGCCGATAACAGCGTCACGACATTTTCTGACCTAAGTTGCCACCACATCGCATTTAATTGACGACTGCTCTTTCTCACTTAGGTTGATGTTTTTGAAAATGACAGTCGTCGCTGCGCGACCGGTGCGCGCTGAGTGCAGCCGACCGATGTCGAATGGAACACTGCCGCGGAAACAATTGATTCGCATGCGAATCATATGCGGTGGTTATAAAAAGGTTATAAACCCGCCCCGGTTTCAACTCCTGATTTTGCCGCAAGTCGTTGGCATACAAGATATTTCAGGATTCGCAAGAAACTTGATAACCTGTTATATATTCCATCGCGCGAATTCAAGACTGCTACGGTGACGAAGAGCATGCGATTTCGATTCAAATCACCGCTCCGTTCGCTGCCGGTCTCTGGTCAAACTGCTATCACTGCAGTGCATCTTTTCTGGGAATGCGGCAAACTCGACTCAAGTTTCCGAGTTTTCCTCTTTCCATTTGACCGTTTTCCAGGGTAAGTTTTGAAAATCTTACAAGGACTCGCCTGCCAGCGAAGGGTTGAAACTCGCGACGAAAATGCAGGAAAGCGTTCTCTCGCAAGTCTTTAGCTCACAGCCTGGTAAGTTCGCGTAATTTTGCTGAAGGAACTGGCCCCGCGGTTGCTTAGTAACCACGAGGCTCAACCTGGGTTGTCGCACGATGCGGCAACCTCCGACCAGGCAGCACCGAATGGATGGAGTCGCCCGCACTCGACTTCGCCCCGGTGATGTCACAACCTTGGAAGGATCCAAGAGCATGGAAGCTCGCCCCCTCAAGCTCACCCTCGTCTCGATCCAACGCAGCGTCGCCAACGTCCTGGCGATTCTTTCGCTCGTCCTGTTGCCCGCCGTGGCCTCGGCAGCCAGCGCTCGCTCGCAAAACTTCATCGTGACTGCGGCCAGCAAGGCTCTCGCAGTCGAGATCTGCGAAGCGGCTGAAACCTTCCGCCGCGACCTCGCCATCGAATGGCTGGGCGCCGAACTGCAACCCTGGCAACAGCCCTGCCCGATCGAAGCTCAGGTCAACCCCGGCTTGGGCGCCGGCGGCGTGACGCAGTTCAGCTTCAGCCGGCAAGGGACTCCCTTCGGTTGGTCGATGTCGGTGCAAGGCTCGAAGGAGCGCGTGCTCGACTCGGTGTTGCCGCACGAAATCACGCACACCATCTTTGCCACGCACTTCGGTCGGCCGTTGCCCCGCTGGGCCGATGAAGGAGCTTGCACTACCGTCGAACATGATGTCGAAAAGCGGAAGCAAGACGGTTTCCTCATCGAATTTTTGATGACCGACAAGGGCATCCCGTTCAACAAGATGTTCGCCATGCGGGAATATCCGCCGGAAATGTTGCCGCTGTATGCCCAAGGCTATTCGCTGACTCGTTACCTGATCATGCAGGGTGGCCAGCGGAAGTTTGTGCAGTTCGTCGGCGACGGTATGCAAAGCGAAAACTGGCCCGCCGCCACGCGGAAGTATTACGGCTTTAAGGATCTCTCGGATCTGCAAGTCACCTGGCTGGAATGGGTCCGCATCGGCAGTCCCCGGCTGCAACCGGCCGATAGCGTCAACAATCGCAACGACCGGATGATCGCTGCCAATGCCCAACCGGCGTCGCAGCAGAACGCTCAGCAGATGAACCAAATCGCTCAAGGCCAACCGACGCCTTCGGTGGTTGCCTCGCCCGTGGCCGTTCAGCCGCAGCAATACAATCAGCAACAACAACCGCCGGTTCAGCACGTAAATCCGCAGACGCCACGCAATCCGGCCCATGCCTATGTAGCCACGAATGCCCACACGCCGGCCATGCGGAAGCCGTCACACATGCAGAACCTCGAAGCCGTTTCGCCGCCGCGGCCTGAGTTTGCCACCGGCAGCCAAGTCGAAGCTCGTCCGACCAACAACCTAGCCCGTCCTTATTCGGAAGGCTGGTATGCGAAGCAGCGTGATGTGTCGCAACGCCCTGCCGTTGCTGAGGCTCCGCTGGCGGCTCCGATTAATAGCCCGTCACAATCCGACCTGGTACCGGTGCAGAGCGCTGTTGGATCGGCTAACCTACCGGGTACGGCCGAAAACGGAACGGCTGCCGCGGCGCCGCTGAATCGCCGCGTCCTGCTCGAGTGGTCGCGCCCCGTCGATCAACCTTGGAATCCCCAAGCCGACGGCGCCGTGGCTCAAAGCGGGGCCCGTATGAATGATCCAACAACGCATCGCGAGCTCGCTGCCGATTCCGGCGGCAATGTGTTGCGTTAAGCGAGCGAGTGACTCGCAGAATTGCAGTGTGCTAGGATGCCCAGCGCCAACAACGCCGCCGCTCGTCGGATTCAGTTCAACCGCTTCGCGCTTCGAATCGCAGTGGCAGTTCTCGGGCTCCTTACGCTCGCGCTCTTCTCCTCCGTCGTTGTTTCACTGATCGCTCAAGAACCCAGCCGCGATCAGCCGAAGCAGGCCCAGCCGATCGACCTCAAGGCGATCAAGCCCGATCTGATCGCGCCGGCGATGAAAGAAGCCACCCCCGCGCCCGGTCTGCGGGTGAAACAGCAGTTGCCCACGCAGCGCGACACGGGCATCTACCACGCTCTTTATCTGCCGAAGAACTGGTCGAAGGATCGCAGCTGGCCGGTGATCGTCGAGTATCCGGGCAACGGCCCGTACTCAAATAACCTCGGCGATACCAACAGCGGCCTCGTCGAAGACTGCAATCTGGCCTACGGCGTTTCCGGCGGCGAAGACTTTATTTGCCTGACGCTCCCCTTCGTGAACGCCGCGAAAAAAGAGAACCAACGGCAATGGTGGGGCGATCCGCAAGCGACCGTCGACTACTGCCTGGCCGCAGTTGAACTCATCTGCCACGAATATGGCGGCGATGCACAGCGGTTGGTACTCGCCGGTTTTTCCCGCGGCGCGATTGCCTGCAACTACATCGGCTTACGGAACGACAAGATCGCCAAACTCTGGAAGTGCTTCATCGTCCACAGCCATTACGACGGCGTCCGCCGCTGGCCCTATGACGACAGCGATGCGGCCTCCGCCCGCGAACGCCTCGCCCGCCTCAACGGCCGAGCGCAATGGATTTCGCACGAAGGAACGATTGCCGCGACCGAACAATTTCTAAAGGACTCGCAGCCGGCCAACTCGCAGCCTCTTGGCAAATTCACCTTCCAGGCCCTGCCGTTTCCGAACCACACCGATACGTGGCTGCTGCGCGATATCGCACCCCGGACCGAACTCCGGCGGTGGTTGCGGGAACAACTGGCTGGCTAGTCCGCCATTCGCTTGATCTTGACCCGATTTCTAGTCCTGATAAGATGGGCGATTCGTTTTAAGCCGTCCTCATGGTGAGGGTGGCAAGTGTTTTTCCCAAGCTGTTTGCTATTCAAGACTTAGATCTTGAGTGCAGGGCGAAGGCAAACTGCAATTCGCAGCATTTTTGTTGCGGTACGCAGCGCCTGTGGCCATCGGCCATGTCCCACGGCAGCAATAAGGAGCAGGTTTGTGAGTGATACTCTGGTTCAGGAATTGATCGAAGCAGGCGTGCATTTTGGTCACCGGGCTAGCCGGTGGAACCCCAAGATGGGCGACTATATCTATGCCAAGAAGAATGGCATTCACATTATCGACATCCGCCAAACGATCCGCGGTTTGTTGCGGGCCAAGAAGTACCTGGCCCAAGTTGCCGCTCAAGGCTCGCTGATTCTCTTCGTCGGCACCAAGCGTCAAGCCGGTCCCGCCGTGGAACGCGAATCGCTCCGCTGCCACATGCCGTTCGTCAGCGAACGCTGGCTCGGTGGCTGCCTCACCAATTTCCGCACGGTTCGCAGCCGTCTTACTCGCCTCGAGCAGGTCGAAAAGATCCGCGCTGGCGAAGAACTGGCCACCTACAGCAAGAAGATGCAATCGTCGCTGGCCCGCGAATATCGCAAGATGTATCGCAACCTGAACGGTATCCGCACGCTCAACCGCATGCCGGAATGCCTCGTGGTCGTCGACCCGAACAAGGAAAAGAACTGCATCAAGGAAGCCCGCTCGCTGGGTATCACCACCGTCTCGCTGATCGATACCGATTGCGATCCAGACGTGGTCGATTTGCCGATTCCTGGCAACGACGACGGTATCCGCAGCGTCGAGCTCATCATGCGTCACTTGGCCGAAGCCATCCTCATCGGCTCGCAAGCTGCCGCCGCTGCGAAGGGCAAGGACAAGGATTCGTCGCCCCGTCAGCAGCAAAACGAAGCAGCCGCCGCTGCCGCTGCTAAAGATGGGAATGCCTAGGTTACCCGCTAGCGCATTAATCGCTTGCGTTTCGCGAGATTGAGAGTGAACGCAATTCATTAAGCTCCCTCGCCCCGTTTCGGGGAGAGGGCCTGGGGAGGGGCCGAAGTTGTTAAGACTCGGCGATCACGAACCTCTCCCCTCCAAAGATTGTCTAAACTAAATATCAGGGTGCTTCCTCGCTTCCTGCCCCTCACCCTAACCCTCTCCCCTGAGTACAGAGGCGAGGGAACCAATACAAAACACCTCATCGACGTTTCTGGAGAATACCCATGGCAGAAATCACCGCCTCGCTGGTCCGCGAATTGCGCGACGAAACCGGCCTTCCCATGATGGATTGTAAAAAAGCCCTCACCGAATCGGGCGGCGACAAGGAAAAGGCCAAGGAAACGCTGCGGCAGAACGGCATCAAGATCAACGCCATCCGCAGCGATCGCGAAACCGCCTTCGGCCGTTTCGGCACTTACCATGGCGTGGGTAAAGAAGCCGGCGCAGTCGTCGAGCTGAAGTGCGAAAGCGCTCCAGTCGCCGGCAGCCCCGAATTCATCCAACTCGCCAATGACATGGCCCAGCAACTCGCGACCGGCCCCGGCGCCAAGACCGCCGATGAGCTGCTCGATCAACCTTGCCCGAGCAAGCCCGGCAAGAAGCTCCGCGATGTGAAGGACGACATGTTCAACCGGATCCGCGAAGTCTTCAACGTCGGCCGCATGCTCAAGTTCGAAGGCGGCACGGGCGCTTACAGCCACAACAGCGGCACCGTTTCGGGCGTGCTGTTGCAGGTTGAGGGCGGTACCGACGAAGCGGCCAAGGATGTCGCCATGCACGTCGCTGCCATGCGTCCTCTGGCCCTGAAGAAAGAAGACATCGATCAGAAGCTGGTCGACAAAGAACGCGAAATCCTCAAGGAAGCCGCCCTCAAGGAAGGCAAGCCTGCCAACATCGTCGACAAGATGGTCGAAGGCCGGCTGCGTAACTTCTACGCCGAGAAGGCCCTGCTCGAACAACCGTTCGTGAAGGAACCGAGCCTGACCGTCGCTAAGTTCGCCGACGATGCCAAGATGAAGATCAAGAACTTCGTCCACTGGGAACTGGGCCGCGAGTAAACGCTGCCAATCAAAACGCTCCCGCCTCTGCGGCGGGAGCGAATGGCTTTGGCACATCTGCAGGCAGCGAAATGAATACCGCCGAGCCTCCAATCTCTGTGCAGCCGCCGAAATTCACCGGCGAATCGCCATTCGCCGGCCATGACAATGGCCGAATCGTTCTCTGGCAGCGTGGGCTGCTCTTCTTCACCGGGTTGACCTTGATCACCCTGCTCGTGATCGCGGCTAGCTTGCATCCGAGTCCCAACGGCCTCGGCACACATCAGCAATTGGGCCTGCCGCCCTGCTCATCGATTACCCTCTTTGGCATCCGTTGCCCTGCCTGCGGCATGACCACTTCCTGGTCGCATCTGATGCACGGCCACGTCCTGCAATCAGCACACGCCAATAGCGGCGGCATGTTGCTCGCCCTTTACTCGCTCGCCGCGGGCCCTTGGATGATCGCCTCGGCTGCACTCGGTCGCTGGTGGCCGGGCAAAATTGATCTCGCGTGGCTGGTCGGCTTCGCGGGCCTGTTGCTCACCGTCACGATCGCGCAATGGCTGTGGCGAGTGCTGCTGTAGACGCCCGCGAACGCTACGGAATCACTCGCACTACGCGAAACCCGGTGAAGTTGTAACGATAACCGGGCTTCAGTGCGTTCCGATCAGCCGAGCGCACAAAGCGGTTGCGATTCGTGAATGCACCGCCGCGAACGATGTGTACGTCGCCGGTCTTCGGCCCCGGCGGATCATCTGCCGGCGAATCTTTGTAGTAATCGGCTGCATACCAATCGCTGCACCATTCCCACGCATTGCCATGCATATCATGCAGGCCCCAGGGGTTCGGCTTGAGGCTGCCCACCGGCGCCGAGAACGCATGACCATCGTCCCACTCAATGCTCCAGGTGGCGTTTTTATATTTGCTTAGGAACGACGCGTCGCAAATGTTCGCAAAACCCTTCAGCGAGCCTTCGGTTTCACCGCAGGAGTAGCGCGTGGTCGTCTCCGCACGGCAGGCATATTCCCACTGGGCTTCGGTCGGCAATGTGTACGTGACCTTTTCTTTTTCGCTCAACCATTTGCAAAACGCCATCGCATCATCCCAGCTGAGATTCACCACGGGATGCTCATCCGTGCCGAAGCCCGTGTTCTGCCAGTTGAATTTCGGCAGGATCTCAATCGCATCGAGCGCAGGTTCAAAACCAAAGCCCGGTTTCATCTCTTTTTCGAGGGTCGTCTTGTAGCCGGTCGCTTCGACGAACTTGCGAAACTGCCCAACGGTCACTTCGTGCTGCCCGAGCAGAAACGGCTTGGTGATGCGGACCTTCCGCTGCGTTTCGATCTCAGTGTGCCCCTCTTCGCTGGCAGGCGAACCCATCTGAAACTCGCCGGCGGGAATCTTCACCAGCTTCATGCCGAGCGTGTTTTCCACGATTTCCGGCTTGGCGCTCGGTTGCTGCGAGTTGGCAAGCGAGCCCTGAATTCCGCAAATTGCCGCGAAAATCGCCGTCAGCAGAAACCTTCTCATCGGTTGGCTCGTCATCAAATGGCTGAGTTGTCGGAGGCTGCGAAACCGCAGTTTGGTTACTGGAATTCCGCCCTGCCGTGAACCACAATAAAACCTTCTCATCTTCCTCAGGAATGTACACCATGTTGACCGCAACTTCATGCCGCTCCCTCGGCGTCAAACTGGCGGGCCTGGCTTTGTTTGCCTTGTGCCTCGTCGGTTCTTTGCACGCTCAGGAAGAAGCCATCATCGAAAAGATCCAAGCCGCTATCCCCGGCGAACCAGCCAAGCCGGAAAAAGGGAAGAAGCCCGAGAAGGAAGAGCCCACTGTCGACGTGCCGCGAGTCGCCACCGTTTCGCACGGGCCGCGCTACCTCAAGCTCCACCTCTTCGACGGCAGCGTGCTCACCGGCGATCTGTCGATCGCCGAGATAACCGTCGACACGCAGTTCGGCAAGCTCGTCGTGCCGGTCGACAAGATCCGCAGTTTCTCGCCCGGCCTCGATAGCTTCCCCGAACTCTCGGCCCAGATCGTTGCGAAGATCAAGAGCCTCGGCAGTGACGATTACAAGACGCGCGAAGCCGCCCACAAAGAACTCGCCGCGCTCGGCGTGAAGATCCAACGCGAGCTGGAAAAGTTTGTCGCCGACGACAACGCCGAAATTAAACGGCACGTGGGTGAGATTTTGAAGGAAATGGAAGAAGCCGCCGAAGAACGGGCCGACGACGAAGATCACTCCGTCGAACAGCCTTGGATCCGCCTCGACACCGTGGTTACGTCCGACTTCACCGTGGTTGGCAAGGTTTCGCCCAGTGAGTTCAAAGTGGCGGCCAAGTACGGCGACCTGACCGTCAAGCTGGCCGATGTCCGTCGCGCCGAACGCGAAGTGAGCATGAAGGAGTCGTTCCGCAAGAGCCTGACCGTGGCCGGCGAAAACCTGGCCCAGCGCAGCTTCAAGAGCACGGGCATCCGCGTGCAAGCCGGCGACCGCATCACCTTCAAAGCCGAGGGCAGCATCGTGATGTCGCCTTGGGGTAGCAACGCGAGCAGCGGCCCAGATGGCGCGCCGAACTACGGCTGGTATGTGCCGAATCAAATCGCCGGCGGTGCCCTGGTCGCCCGCATCGGCGAGAAGGGACAGATCTTCAAGGTCGGTAAAACGTCGACCATGGTCGCCAAATCGTCGGGCGTCATCCAACTCGCCATCGGCATGCAGGGCGACTACGCCGGCGACGGCTACCAGTTCCCGGGCGAGTATCGGGTGAAATTGAAGATCGATCCGAAGTAGGTAGTCCGACACGTTCGCGAGGGAGTGCTGCGAGTTGAGTGATTCTGCAAGTGCGGCTGGAGAGCCCGGCTTCGACATTCTTTACGATGAAGGCCCCTGCCTCATCGTCAACAAGCCGGCGGGGCTGCTCACGCAAGCGCCCCTCGGCATCGACAGTCTTGAGCTGCGCGTCAAACGCTTCATCAAGCAGCGCGAAGGCAAGACCGGCGAGATCTATCTCGGCGTGCCGCACCGACTCGATCGGCCTGTGAGCGGCTGCATCGTCTTCGCCCGCCACGTGCGCGCTGCGCGCAAGATCTCGGAGCAGTTCGAAGGGCGGACGGTGCGCAAGACGTACTGGGCGCTGGTGCCTGCCGCTCCAGCCGCAGCCGAAGGAACGTGGACCGACTTCCTGCAGAAGATCGACGGCGAGCCGCGGACCGTGGTCGTAGACGAAAAAAATCCCGCCGGCAAAATCGCGATTCTGCATTACCGCACTGTGCAGTCGCATCCGCAGGGGACGCTGATCGAGATCGAACTCGAAACAGGCCGCACGCATCAGATCCGCGTGCAATGTTCCTCGCGCGGCATGCCTCTGCTCGGCGACACTCTCTACGGCAGCCCGGTTTCCTTCGGCCCGTGGCACGACGACGAACGAGCCCGCCTCATCTCGCTCCACGCTCACAGCATCCAGCTGAAGCACCCAATGACTCGCGAGCCGATCCACATCACCGCGCCCCTGCCGCCACTCTGGCAAGACTATGGCGTGATGTAGGTCGCGTAGCACGAACCCCTAGGTTCGTGCGAGCGGACAATAAGTTGACCGCTACCGAAACGCATGCGGAAAACCACCAGCGTTTGCGATTGCGTCCTCAATCTCCTGCTGCAACTCGATCGTCTTTCCGATCAACCCTTGCAACCGCCCAAACGCCGCCGACTCGCGGCTGTCCCCCTGCATCTGCAACCACTTCCTGCAGACGTTGTACGTCCCCACATAAAAATCCTCGATCGCCGGCTGATCGCCCTGCAGTGTAGTCCTCACGCTCCGCGTGGGGTCTCCCTGCGGATCAGTTAAATGAAGAGCGATCAACTCCTGACCTATTCGCGCGAGCAGAGCAAACAACACTGGCTCGCGCGGCAACAGCACGCGAGGAAACTCCATTGCGAGGCCGTTCGTGTAACGTGTGCGATAGCTCGGTGCATGAAAGAGCGAGTGGCAATAAGCGAGTAGCTCGGTCGGATCGTGTTCCGCCAGCAACTCCCTCGTAAAATTTGCGCGACGAGCACTCGCTTCCTTTAGCCAGAGCGGAAAGAACGATTCACTCCCGCGATTATCACTCCGAATCACGCCATCCAGCGGCAGGCAATCCGTGATCCAAAAAAAGTTCGCCTCGCGACCTGCAATCGATTGCCGCCGAGCGATCAGAGCCAGATTCCCACCGTCGAAATGCCGAGTGAACTCTGCGCGAGGCCAATCGATGAGCGCGGGATGCCACAAAACATATCGCCACACGAACGGCCGATACAAACAACGGCGAATGCAACTCGCCGGATCGGCTTCGCTCATCAACAGCCGCCGCACGGCGGGAAGTTTCCAACCGCGGGTATCACCGGGCTCGTAACGATTCGAGCGAGTCCGCTGAAAGTACTTGCTACGAATTTCATCGTCGCTGATTTTGGAATCGCAGAACTCAGCAGTCCGTTGCTGCAATTCCTCCCGGGTGGCCGCGACGACAAAATAATCGCGGGCCGTCACCGGCACCGTCGAGTTAACCGGCATGAGTTCGGTCAGCAGCGGAGCAGCGCGATACTCAGCGGGCAACTCCGCTGGTTGTTCGGCAAAGGTAAACCACGGAGCGATTGGTACGATCGATTGATTCGGCAGCGGCTCATCCGCAATCGCCAGCGCCAACTGCTCCAGTTTCGTTTTGCTCGAGCCCCACAGATCCGCGCGCGAAACCTGCGAACGGCTATCGCCACCCGTTTTCGTCAGCGTGACCAGCGCAATGCCTTGCGCGATGCCAAAGACATTTTCATCGCGTTCAGCGGCTTGGTTGGCTTCGTGCCGCTTCGCATTGCCGTGCAAATCGACGACGTCGATGCGTGAAAACGTCCGCAGCAATTGCTGCCGCGCGATCCGAAACGTGGCATTGTCGAGCCAGCCATGATTCGTCACAAGCGACACCACGCCGCGACCATTTTGCTCGATGCACCACTGCGCGAGACGCAAAAACTTCACGTAGTCGTCGTGCAGCCAGGTTTTCTTTTCGCCGAGCGCTGCGCCGTCGATGGCGAAGTAACCGGCGTGCGACTTGTCGCCGCGCACGAGTGACTGAATCCATGGCAGTTCGTTTTGCGACAGGTACGAGAACGGCGGATTGCCGAGAACGACGCCGATGGGTTGACGCAGTTCAGGAATCGCGTCGGGACCCGCGAGGGCATTGCCGGTAACAAGTCGCGGTTGCGGCAGATCAGCGGCAAGCGCGATGCCCGCCGATTGCAGAGTGAGCGCGATGCGCAGCCGCGTGAGGAAAATCGCAACGGCAGATAGGTCGATGCCAATCAATCGCGGCAGCAATTGTTGAGCAGCTGATTGATTCAGTTGTCCCCTACCCTGCAGATGTTCGAGCAGGGTCGCAAAAAAAATGCCGCTGCCGCAGGCGGGCTCCAGAATGGAACCGCTGGCCGTGCTCGCGAAGCTTGTACGCGATTCTCGCAAGCGCCGCTCGGCTTGAGCGATCAGGTAGTGTGCGACGGTGGGAGGTGTGTAGTAGGTACCGCTCGTTCGCCTGTCGCCGGAGTTAAGCAGCAGTTCGTAGCAACTCCACAACAGCGAGTCGTCGCCAGCGCCGGCGTGCTCGCGGACTTGCGCTGCGGCGGCGCGGCAATCGGGTGCTGCCGATTGCAGGCGGCGTACCGCTTCGCAGGTGAACTCTTCATTACTCTGCAGCAACCAAGCGCCGACCTCGTCCCAGCGCGTGGCGTGGATCGCCGGTAGTGCGCAAGCGATCGCACTGTTGAGAATTTCGTTCTCTTCGCCGAACCGCCGATTCACTTCCGCGCGCAGCTGGAGCAGCGAATCGGCGAAGGACTGTCCGCGTCGTCGCGAACCGCGCGGCATGACGCTAAGCGCCCAACATCGTCAACGGCGACGAACTGACGTGCGTCGTCGCCACCGCGCCAAAGAGCGTGTGCGGCGCGATTTCATAGATCATCAACGGCACGATTTGGCCGGTAAGTCGCGTGTTGCCTTCGAACACCACGATGCGGTCGCAAGGCGTACGGCCGACGAGTTGCACAGGGCCGCTTTGCTCGAGCACCGCGTCGCCGTGCTCTTTCTTGGCATGTTCGCTGGGGCCTTCGACGAGGACCTCCACGCGCTGGCCGAGCAGCTTGTGGTTTAGCTCTTCGCTGATTTTGTTCTGCAGTTCGAGCAGTTCGTTGTTCCGCCACTGCTTCACATCGTGCGGCACATCGTCAGGATAAAGATCGACCGCTTTTGTCCCGGGGCGTTCGCTGTACTTAAAGATGAAACTGTTCTTGAACCGGCATTCCTTGACCAGTTCATAGGTCAGCTGAAAATCTTCGTCCGTCTCGCCGCTAAAGCCGACGATGAAATCGCTCGTCACGGCAGCATCGGGCAGAGTCGCCTGAATGCGGCCGAACATCTCGCGATACTCTTCGATCGTGTAGCCGCGCTTCATCTTCTTCAGCATCGGGTTGCTGCCGCTCTGCGCGGGAACGTGCAAATAGGGCGAGCATTTCGGCAGATCGCGCACGGCTTGCAGCAAGTCGTCGGTCATATCCTTGGGATAGTTGGTGACGAATTTCAATCGCTTGAGCCCGTCGATCTCGTGCAGCTGATGAAGCAAGTCGCTCAGTCGCGTCGTCTTGCCGCCGTCGCGGAATTTGTAGCTGTTGACGGTTTGGCCCAGCAGGATGATCTCGAGACAGCCTTGCTCGGCGAGCAATTTCGCTTCTTCGATGATCTGCTGCGGCGGTCGGCCTTGCTCGGGGCCGCGCGTGTTCGGAACGACGCAGTAGGTGCAAAACTTATCGCAGCCGATCTGGATCCGCAGGTAAGCTTGAAACGGCGTGGGGCGCATCGCGGGGTCGCGGAGCGGATCGAACGTCTCATGGCTGCGGCGGATTTCATCGACCGAGCCCGCCGTGCGACCGAGACCAACGGCGAGCTGCTTGCCGTTGCCAGCCGAGATTTCGTCGATGAGCTCAGGGATTTTTGCGAGTTGACCGGGACCGACGACGAGATCGACAAACGGCGCGCGATCGAAGACCAGCTTCTGATCCTTCTGCGCCATGCAGCCCATCACGCCGATAATCTTGTCGGGGTTCTTCGATTTGAACGAACGGAGGCGACCGAGCGCGCTGTAGGTTTTGTTCTCGGCTTGTTCGCGGACGCTGCAGGTGTTGAACAGCAGTACGTCGGCCGATTCGAGATCACGACTCAGCTCGAAGCCGCGCCGCCGCAAGCTGGCCACGACCATTTCGCTGTCCAGCACGTTCATCTGGCAGCCGACGGTTTCGATGTAGAGTTTTTTCATGGTTGGGGGCTGGGAACTAGGAACTGGGGACTAGGGCGGGAGGATTTGCTGACTTCCCCAGCCCCTAGTTCCCAGTCCCTAGCCCTCTCCTACGCGGCTTTTTTCTTTTGCTTCGCCCGCTGCTTTTCGAGTTGGGCAGCCAATCGTTGGCGTGCTTGTTCGGCAGCGGCTTGGGCGGTTAGTTCGGCCAACACCTGGTCGCGGCGGTTGCGCATCAGCCGGAGCAATCCGGAGACGGCGATGTACGCGCCAATCACCAGCAAGACCCAATCCCAGGGTTGCATGTTCGGCATGATGGCGGCCCTCCTGGCCCCGAGACGTTCACTCAGTTTACTTGATCGGGTTCCGATTCCACAGGGCTGTCGGCCGTTGGCTGGGCTTCCAGGGCCTGGATTTCGCTCTCGGTAATTCGCCGCGGCAGGCTGCGACGGCGAGGAACGTTCATCGTCACCGGGCCGAATTGGAGCGGCGAGAATTGGTCATCGGGTGCATCCAGCCGAATGGTCGGCTCGGCGATGACCGCTTCGGGCTCGGCCTGCCGACGGGCGAGCAGTTCGCGATGCAGCGTCTCGAGCGAGAGCGTGTCGTCGCTGGCGGGTGCAACAGGCGGCGCCGGCGGCGTTTCGACCAGGCGGTAGTACGAAACCTCGAACGCTGGCGGAGGCGGCGGAGCCTGCACCACGATCGGCTGCGGCGTGAACGCAGCGGGTGGTGGAGTGAATGCAGGCGGCGGCGTGAAGGTCGGCGGAGTAAACGTCAGCGGCGCGAACGCCGGTCTCACGGGTTCCGCAAGTTTGGCTTCTGCTGGTTCCACTGCGGCCTGGATCGCTGGCAATTCGATGGTCGGCTGCAGAGCAGGTCGCGCCGCGGCAGCGATGGTCGGTTCGTAGAACTCATCCGCGGGCGCGATGCTGACGGTTTCCTGTTCGATTGTCGTCGACACTTCGTCGGCGATGGCCTCTTCCTCATCGATTCGCACGGCAAACGATTCATCCTCGTTTTCGTTTTCATCCACTTCCGGACGATTGCGAGTGAGAACCGTCAGCAGCGCGGGGAGGAACAGCACCGTGCAGGCGAGGCACAGGCCGACGCCGAGCGTGAGCAACTGGCCCATGCTCCGCAGCCCTTGATGGCGAGAAAGGATGAGCGTGCCGAAGCCGGCCATGGTGGTGACCGACGTGAGCGTGACAGCAACGGCGGTGGCATCTTCGAGTTTGAATCGGCCTCGCTGGCGACGCATTTCGTGAACGAGGTGTGCCCCTTCGTCGACGCCGATGCCCATGATCAACGGCAGGCCGATCATGTTGGCGGGGTTGAACGGGATGCCGAGCCAGCCGACCAGGCCGCACATTTGAATGAAGCCCAGGCAGAGCGGCAGCATCGAGACGAGGGTGTGGCGGAGGTTACGGAAGTCGATGTAGATGAGCAGGAAGACCGCGATGATCGCGTAGCCGCCCGACCAGATGTAACTCATCTGCATGTGCTGCGAGGCGTAGAACGTTTGGATCGGATGGCCGGTGATCCGCGCATCGATCGACTCGACGCCGCGCACAAAATCGCCCAGCTTGTCGAGGTCCCAGATGTTGCCTTTAGCATAGACCTTGATCAGGTACTTGCCGTGCTGGCCCAGGAAACGGTCGGTCAGCGGTGTGGGCAGGTCTTCGATGGCAGGTGGTGCGGGATCGGTGAACTCGCGCAGTTCGCGCAGCGGACCGATCGCGTGCGTGGCCAGCATCGCCGACGCCATCGACATTCCCGCCGCGAGTTGTTCGTCGCTCTGATACTGCGTCATCTGAGCGATGGCGGCGAACTGTTGTTGCAAGGGTGTTTCGTAGGTGGCATCGCGCTCCAGAAGTTGTCGTGCGCGGCCTACTTCGCGTTTCAAGCGGCGAGGATCGATCGCCACGCTCAACGGGCGCTGCGGCAGATCTGCCAAGCGGCTGTGGATCTCGGCGATTTGTGCTTGTTTGCGAGCGCTGGTCTTCGGCAGCAGCGAGGCGATCTCCTCAGTCTTCGCCACTTGCGGCAGTTTTTCAAAGGCGGCTTTGCGTTCCAGCAGCTCTTCTTTGGTGTCGCACATCGACACGCCAAACCACACGCTGTCGTCGAGTCGGCTGAACAGCTCGCGCTCGATGGCAGAGCTTTCTAGATTGGCTGGCTGCAGGTTGAGCAAGTTGTGATCGTAGCGCATCCAAGCAAAACCGCCGGTGAGAACCAGCGTGATGACGCAAGTGCTGGCGATGGTAAGCGCGGGATGGCGAGTGAGCGGCCCGATCAAGCGACTGGCCGGCAGAATCTCCGGCACGGGCAGCATGTCGCGGCCTTGATCGAACAAATAGATCAGCGGCGGCAGCACGACGGCGGTCGCGACGACGCAGAGCATGATTCCCGCACCGCCGATGATGCCGAGTTCGGCGATGCCGGTGAATTCGGTAAAGCCGGCAGCGAAGAACGCCGCGGCGGTCGAAATAGCGCCGGTGAAAACACCTGGCCCGACATCTCGGGCGGTGATGATGAGCGCCTCGGCACAGCGGTGGCCCGAGCGGCGTTCTTTGAGATAACTGGAGACGTAGTGAATGCTGAAGTCGATTCCTTGGCCGATCACCACCACGCCGAAAGCGGAACTCAGAATGTTGAGATGTCCGATCGCCAGCGTGATGAAACCAAACGACCACGCCATGCCGAACTGCAACACGATGCAGGCCATGATCGCATGGCGAATGCCGCCGTAACCAGCGACGAACAGAATGGCGACAAAGGCCATGCTGAGGAAACCGGTCCAGAGCGTGTCGGTCTGGCTCGATTGCATTTCGTCGTATTCGATCACCGGCATGCCGGTCAGGCCGATCCACGTTTGCGGATGACGACGGCGCGTCGTATCGATGATCTGCCGCAGCGTGGTGATGGCTTGCTTGCCGCGGGCCATCTCCGTGGGATCGATCTTCATTTTGCAGAGTACAAAACCAAGGTGCCCTTGCTCGTTCAGCAAGTATTGATTGCCGAACTTCTCCTTCAGCAAACTGAAATCGGCTGGCGTTTGCCGGGGAATCGATTGCGGATTGAGCGTGGCGAGCAAGCCGCCAGCAACCTGCGCATAATGCTGTTGCCACTGCTGATGTGCCTCGGGCGAGGCGGCCCGCACTTTCTCCAATGTGTCGTTCAACCGCGCGAGCTGCAAACCCGGATCGGCTTGCTTAGCGTCGCGCGGAATCATCATCTGCGCTTGCACGGTCTGTTGGTAAACCTGATCGACCTGCTCATCGCTCAGGTAGTGCAAAGCCTTCGGGCGCAGCGTCGATAGATCGGTGCGATCGAAGACGGAGAGAAACAATTTGTTGCGAGCGCGCAGCTGCGCACCCAGATCATCAATTACGCCGCGCAGCACATTTGCATCGGCAGAATGGACGACGATGACCGCGTCGTCTTTGTCGCCGAACTCATCAAGATAGGCCAGCCAGCGCTGGTTGTAGGCGCTCTTTGCATTCAGCAGATCAAGCCGACTCGTTTTGAACTCGAGGCCGTTGATCGTGATCAAGATCGCAATCAGCGCGACCGCGACCGCCATGCCCAGCACCCAGGCCGGCGCGCGGAGCGAGGCCGTGGTCAACAGTTCCAGCGGGCGCGAGAGGAGTGAAGTCTCCTCATGCGGATTCCGTTCCGCGGTCATGCAGCTTCCTGACACAGACTGACCGGTTGGGGATCGGCAGCCATGATGATTTGGGCGTGTATGAAGTGGGAAGTTCGTGTGATCGCAAGTCCATGCGAGCAGCCACCTAGTTTATCCTCTTTGGCCGTTTTCCGCCTACCCCGAACCGCATTACAGAAGTGGTTGCTAGCGTCTCGGTCTAGGCAGAACTTCTGCAGGTGCTAGCGGGCATGCTTCTTGCGAACGCTTTGGCTCGCCGGGGGATTTTTTCAATGCCGCATCCACGGAGAGAAGCCATGTGCTGTTATCGCTATTTTCTGCTGGCCGTCGTTTTGTTCGGCAGCTTCAACGCTGCGAGTGGACAAGATCGCGTCTTCGAAGGCCCCTGGAAAACCACGAATCGCAAGCTCGACGGAATCATGACGGCAGTAATCAAGGACCTGGGCGACGAGCGGTGGCAGGGACGGTTTTACGGCGTGTGGCAGGGCGTGCCCTTCGATTACACCGTGAAATTCTCCGGCAAGCCTGAGTCGCTGAAGGGAACGGCCGTCATCGATTTTGCTGACTACACTTGGACCGGCGCGATCGATGAGGATGCAGGCACGTTCACTGCCAAATTCGGCGGCTCGCGCTACACCGGACACTTTGAGATGAAGGAAAAGAAAAAGGGCTCAGCAGCGGCCACGGCAGCGATCGAAAAAATAAATCGCTGACATAGATATCGCTAAGCCGTTTTCTGATCCTGCAGACCAAGCTCTTCTTTCATCAGCTCTCGAATTTTGAACTTCTGTATCTTGCCGGTGACGGTCTGCGGGAAGGCCTCGACGAACTTCACGTACTTCGGCGTTTTATAGTGCGCTAGTTTTTGTTTGCAGTATTGGCGGATGTCGTCGACGGTGGTCGTTTGACCGGCGCGGAGTTTGATCCAAGCGCAAAGCTCCTCGCCGTACTTGGGATCGGGCACGCCGACGACGGCGGCCTGTTCGACGGCGGGGTGGGTGAAAAGAAACTCTTCGATCTCGCGCGGATAAATGTTTTCGCCGCCGCGGATCACCAGATCTTTCAAGCGGCCGGTGATTTTGTAGTAACCGTTGGGCAACCGCACCGCGAGGTCGCCGGTGTGGAGCCAGCCGTCTTGATCGATGGCGGCGGCGGTTGCTTCGGGATTGTTGTAATAGCCGATCATCACGCCATGGCCGCGGCAGCAGAGTTCGCCCTGTGTGTTGTCGGGGAGCGACTCGCCGGACTCAGGCGAAACGATTTTCACTTCCCAGCCGGGGAGCGGTTCGCCGACGGTTTCAACGCGCAGTTCAATCGGCGCATCGCAGGGCGTTTGCGTGATGACTGGCGAGGCCTCGGTTTGTCCGTAGGCGATGGTCAATTCGCGCATGCCGAACTTTTCATTGACTTCTTTCATCACTTCAATCGGACAAGGAGCGCCCGACATGATGCCGGTGCGGAGCGACTTCAAATTGCGCCCCGGCAGCGTGACGCATTGCAGCTGCGCGATGAACATCGTCGGCACGCCGTAAACCGATGTCGCCCGTTCTTTTTCCATGGCGTCGAGCGTGGCTTGCGCTTGAAAATACTCAGCAGGAATGATCATCGCCGAGCCATGCACCGCGCACGCGAGCGTACCGAGAACGCAGCCGAAGCAGTGATAAAACGGGACCGGAATGCAGAGTCGATCAACGGCTGTCAGCTTCTGACAAGCGCCGACGTAATATGCATTCAGCAGCAAATTGCGATGGCTGAGCATCGCCGCTTTGGGAAAACCGGTCGTTCCCGACGTGTACTGAATATTGATCGCCTTGCCGTGATCGGCAGCCGTTTGTTCGCGCTGGCGGAACTGCTCGTCGGTCACACGGTCGGCCAGCTTCAGCAGGTCGGGCCAACTGAGCATCGACTGCGGCGGCGCATCGCACAGCGCCACAACATGGCGCAGCTGCGGAAATTTATCGCTCTGAATTTTGCCCTCGCCGCTAGCGCCAAGCTCCGGCAAAATTTCGGCGAGCATAGCGAAGTAGTCGGACGTTTTGAACTTCTCGACGAGCATTAGCGCGACAGCATCGCTTTGCTTCAGCACATACTCGAGCTCAAACGGCCGATACGCCGGGTTGATATTCACCA
The DNA here is from genome assembly GCF_024256385.1 of Anatilimnocola floriformis. Taxonomy (NCBI): domain Bacteria; kingdom Pseudomonadati; phylum Planctomycetota; class Planctomycetia; order Pirellulales; family Pirellulaceae; genus Anatilimnocola; species Anatilimnocola floriformis. The sequence goes on along the minus strand of NZ_JAMLFW010000001.1, from coordinate 568,546 downwards.
GCACGACGCCGATGCGAGCCGTGGCAAATTGCAACAGCACCCACTGCGGCACGTTGGTGGCCCACAGCGCCAGGTGCTCGCCATCTTGAATGCCGAGGGCGATCAGGGCCCGCGCGACGCGATCGACTTCGGCATCGAATTGCTGCCATGTCCAGCGCTGGCCGTAGGTTAGGCTTCCAGCCTGACCGGCTGAATTCGGAAAAACGAGCGCATCGTTGTTCGGAAACTTCCGCGCAGTCTCTCGCAGCACCTGGCCGATTGTTAAACCATCGACCCAGGCTTTTTCTAACTCTTCCGCCATCGCCGTTCCTCTTCGCTCAATCCCACAACGGTCGCGCCAATGTATACGCGATAGGGGCGAAGATCAGCACTGGTAACCACGCGGCAAACGTTGGTTCCAGGAGATAATTGTTGCCGAGCCCCTGGCAAACCAGCGACACGACAAAAAACGTAGCCATCAATACCAGGCAGATCGCCCCTGCTACGAAAATATTACGGTTGCCGCGCGAGAGTACCAGCGGCAATCCAAGAAAAACGAGCGTCAAATCGAGCAACGGCTGGACGAGCCGGCCGTGCATCGTCACCAGGATATCGGCACCCGACTGCAGCGATTTATTTTTCAGTCCGCTCACCAGTTCCTGCGTCGACAGGTTCTGCCGCCAACCGCTGCCGAGCGAAAACTGCTCGAAGCTGACGACGCTGACGACAAAACATTCGTCCGGCTTGAGCCAGGGCGTGTCGCTAGGGCTGAGCAGTATTGCTTCGCCATCGATGATCAGCGAGGCGAGCTTGGCGAGATTGGTCGGTTGTTTGACACCGGTTAATAAATAGCCAGCCGGACGGCCTTGATCGAAAGGCAGATACCAGGCCGAGGCCGCCACAATCTGTCGGCCCCAGGTGGAGTTGAGTTCCTTCGAGAGCAAGCGAAACAGCGGCTCTTCGATCCGCCGATCCTTGCCGATGGCGCGCTTGCCCGACAGGAGCACATCGCTGCGGGGATCGAAAATCGGTGTGCAGTTTTTGGCTTTTTCGCCGTACCAGTCTTGGGCGTTGCGGGCCAGTTGCGAACGAAAATGCGGTAGCCAGAGTTCGCGATTCGCCACGCCCGTGCCGGCGACGATCAGCGTCGCCATCAAGATCGGCCGGATGACGCGTGACGGCGGCACGCCGGCCGCGAGAATGGCAGTCAGCTCTTGCGTGCGCATCATCCACGTCACGGCAAACAGCGCCGCCGCGAGCGCAATCATTCCGGCCGTGCGATCAAAAACCCAGAGCACGCGCGGGCCGTAGTATTCGAGAATCAACGCGAAAAAGGCCGAGAAAGAGCCGTTCGAATAGCCGATCAACTCTTCGCTGTTGCTGACAAAGTCAATAACGACATACATGCCGCCGAGGACCATGAGCGACAGAAACAGAGCCTTGGCATAGAGACCGAGGATGTAGCGATCGAGGAGCAGAGGAATCATGCAGCGTGTCCTCGCTGACGTTGCCAAGCGCCGCCGGCGATCTGGGCGTCGCTTGTGGCAATCAGGGCGATGCCATGTTTGTTCGCGAGACGGACAACTTCGTCGCGATCGAGCACGATCGTTTTGTCGGCTTCGATGGCGAGCAGCTTTGCTCGGGCAGCGGCGAGCGTTTCAATCGTTCCCACGCCAATCGTCGGCACATCGAAACGCATGTCTTGCTGCGGCTTGGCGACCTTCACCAATGCAAAACCACCTTGTCGACAGAGCGTGCCCGCGCGGCGGATGCATTCGTCGGTTCCTTCGATGGCTTCGATGGCGATCACGGCTTGGCCTTTGACGGCAACGCTTTGTCCCACGTCATGCCGGCCGAGATCCTTGGCAATCTGCCAGCCAAAGGCAATATCCTCAAGCTCGCTAGCCGTCGGCTGGCGGCGAGTAAGAATGCCAGCGGGAACCAGCAGTTCGGGAGCGAAGTCGGTAGCAGGAGCCATGTGAATTCCATCCTTGGCAAATTCGTCGACGATGACCGTCAGCAGCGTGTCGTCCTTGCGGTCGCGCTTGCGGAACAAATACATGGGAATGAAAGCCCACACGGTCCGCAGATCGGGAACAAGCGACAGCCAACCAAAGCGACTGTAGAGCACCTTGTGCTTGAAAATCTTCCCGGCCATCGTCGCTCGCGTGACGCCCAGACGCTTGAAATGACGAATGCCGCAACCAATGCGTGCCACTCCCATTTCGGTGTGCGTGTCGCACAGCGCTGCTAGTTCTGGATCGGCATGCCCCGCCACAGCGATGCAATGCACCGCGGTCCCTTGCGCTTTGAGCGCCTGTGCGATGACAAACGGATAGCGTCCCCATCCAGCGATCAAGCCAACAGCCGAAGGGGTGGAGGTATTCATTGAGAAAGACTCACTCCCTCTCTTCGGTACTCCGGGGAGAGGGTTGGGGTGAGGGGCCGGACGGCGCGTGGAGTCACCATGTAAGCAGGCGTTACGCGGCTTCGCGCGAATCACCGCAAGCCTGCGTGCTCGCCAAAGCCTGAGCTTGCAGCGCATCGAGTTGCTTCTGCATCTTGACGATCTGATGCCGCAGATCCGGCAACTTATGCACGGCAACGACGCAGCTGTATTGAAACCGCTCTTCCGTCGCGGGAATGCCCACCACGCGCGACTTCGGCTCGACATCACCCATCACGCCGCTCTTGGCGCCGATCACACTGTGATCGCCGATATGCACGTGATCGCGCAGACCAGCTTGGCCGGCGATGACCACGTAATCGCCCGTCGAGCTGCTACCAGCCATGCCTGTTTGCGAGCAGATGATGTTGTGCTGACCCACGCGGCAGTTGTGCGCGATTTGCACCTGATTGTCGAGCTTCGTGCCGTCGCCAATGGTCGTCGGGCCATACGTGCCGCGGTCGATCGTCGTGCAGCTGCCGATTTCAACGTCGTTGCCGATTTCGACCCAACCGAGTTGCGAGCAGAGAACATGCTTCCCGGTGCTCGAGCTGTAGCCAAAGCCGTAGCTGCCGAGCACCGCGCCGGCGTGAATCAAGCAGCGCTGGCCGATGATTGTGTTGTCGTACAAAACCGCGTTGGGGAAAATTGTCGTTCCCGCGCCGATCTTGCAACCTTCGAGAATGCGCACGCCGGAGTGAATCACGGCCCCTTCGCCAATTTCGACGTCGTCGCCAATGAAGGCCAGCGGATGAATCTCCACGCCAGCCGAAAGTTGGGCCGATGCCGAGATTGAAGCCGATGGGCTCACGCCGACAGCCCGCTTTGGCCGCTGTGGGCGGAACTGCTGCACCACTTTGGCAAAGGCCGCGTGAACGTTGTCAACCACAATGAAGGGACGGCCTTCGGGAGCGAAACCCCGCGGCACGATGACCGCCGAGGCGGCACTCGCGGCCAACTGGCGGGCCAGCTTTACATTATCCGCGAGGGTAATTTCCCCCGGTTTAGCCGTGGCGAGTGTGGCAGCGCCAGTCATTGCCTGCGAGCCGTCGCCGTGCAATTCACCCTGAACTAAGGCCGCAATGGCGGAGAGTGTGAGGTTCATTGGAATCCGTTCCCCCTCGAAGATTCGTGATCGCGACTGACACATCCGTGAAGTCACCCGAGCGGCGTGCAATGTAGTCGCTTTTGTAATTCGACGACAAGATCGATTTCATTCCTGCAGCTAGCAACAGCTTGAATCGCGCTCTCATCTACTTTCTACTCACTCCTCTCGACTCTCCTACTCATTCGGGAGGAAGGAAAGTAGAGATGAGAAAGTAGTGAGTAGAACCATGAAACGGTGTTTAGCCCTGTTGTTGCTCGTTCTTTGTTTGGTTGGCAGCGCGGCAGCGGCTGAAACCAAACGCCCCAACATTCTGTTTCTCTTCGCCGACGACTGGGGACGCTTTACGAGCGCCTACGCTCAGCTCGATGGGCCGGGCACGATCAACGATGCGATCAAGACGCCGAATTTTGATCGGCTCGCGCGCGAAGGCGTGTTGTTTCGCCGGGCGTTTGTCTCGTCCCCCAGTTGCACTCCCTGCCGCAGCGCACTCCTCTCGGGACAACACTTCTGGCGTACCGGACGCGGCGCGATTTTGCGCGGCGCGGTGTGGGAGGGGACACAGCCGGTGTTTCCACTGCTGCTGAAGGACGCCGGCTATCACATCGGCGAAACGTACAAAGTTTGGAGCCCCGGCGTCCCCAACGACGCGCCCTACGGCAACGGCAAATACGCGTATGAAAAGGCCGGCAACCGTGTGAATCAATTCAGCGAGAACGTCACGAAGATGGTCGCCAATGGCACCAGCGTCGAAGCCGCGAAGGAGACGCTGTATAAGGAAACGCTCGGCAATTTCGAGGCGTTTCTCGCCGCCCGCGGCAAGGATCAGCCGTTCTGCTACTGGTATGGCCCGACCAACGTCCATCGCAAATGGGTGCAGGGCTCCGGCAAAAAGTTGTGGGGCATTGAGCCCGATTCGCTGAAAGGAAAGCTGCCGAAGTTTCTGCCCGATGTGCCGATTGTGCGCGAAGACCTCACCGATTACTTCGGCGAAGCGCAAGCCTTCGACGCCCAGGTCGGCGTGATTCTCAAAAAACTCGAAGCCATCGGCGAACTCGACAACACACTGATCGTGATGAGTGGCGACCACGGCGCGCCCGGCTTTCCGCATGGCAAATGCAACCTGTACGACTTCGGCGTGGGCGTTTCGCTGGCCATTCGCTGGGGCGGCGCGAAGTCGGGCCGCGTGGTCGATGATCTCGTCACTCTTCCCGATCTCGCGCCGACGTTTCTCGAACTGGGTGAAGTCGCTGTGCCGAAAAACATGACCGGCCGGAGCCTGGTGAACATTCTGAAGTCGGAAAAATCCGGCCAGGTCGATCCTACCCGCGATGCCGTCTTCGTTGGCCGCGAACGCCATGTGGAGAATGCTCGCGCCGATTTCATGCCCTATCCGCAACGGGCGATTCGCACGAACGACTTCCTGTACATCATCAACTTTCATCCCGAACGCTTTCCGCTCGGCGACCACTATCGCCTCGATGGCGACAATGTTCCCACGGCCGATGAAATTGCGAACAACACGCGGGCCACGATTCCCGATGAAGACGCCGGGCCGACGAAAGCCTGGCTTGTGGGCGTACGAAACGATCCGCAGTGGAAGGATCATTTCACGGCCGTGTACGGCAAACGGCCTCGCGAAGAACTGTACGATCTGAAGAGTGATCCCGATCAGATGAAGAATGTCGCCGCAGACGAAAAATACGCCAAAACGCGGGCGCAACTCGAAGAACGGCTGCTGAAGGAGCTCAAAGAAACAGGCGATCCGCGACTCGTCGACGATGGGAAGTTTTTTGAAACACCGCCGATGTCTGGGCCCGTGAACGAGCCGCCAGCAGGCGGAAAGAAAAAGGCCGCCGACTAATTTTTGGCCTTCCAAGTTCCATCGCCGGCGGCGACTGGCGTGGCAATTTCGACATGGCTGGCTGGCATCACTCGGCTGCCGTCGCCAGGATCATTCCACAGGCTCACTCGCCCCGGCGTGCCAGGCTTCGGTGGCGGTGTGAGCGACGGTGTCGGGAGCAAACCGGGCGGTTTGCTCGTCGGCAGGTTCACCGGCGTGCTCTGAATGACCGGCGGTTTCGGCAGACGGGCAACTTCCACTGCATTGAACGTCGTCGGCTGGGGCGTTGCTGCCAAGCTTGCGCTAGAGCGAACCGCGCCACTGAGCGGAGTAGCGTTGAATTTCACCGCACCGCTGCGAGAACTCGACGGACTCGCCGCGATGCTGCTCGGCGCCGCGCTGCTGTTTTCCACGATCCGAATTGGTTCTTCGGTGCTCGCGCGTTCTCGTGGAGGTGAACTCGCGGCCAGATTGTTGCTGCTCCAGGCATCGCTCGATCGCGCCAGCACGGGCGCTGGCGTGAAATTGCCGGGCACCAGCACGCCACGATACGGATCGTAGTGTGAGAGCTCTTTCTTATCCGGCTGCGAAGCCGTTGCTGGATTACCCGCTGGCGGCGCACTCTTCAGATCGCCGGGCGTGTAGTACGGAGTGGAGTTGGCCCGCGTCAAACTTGGAGCGGGAACACTCTGCGGCCCGAACGGCGCATACAGGCTGAGCTGGTTTGATGCGTTTTGGCATCCAACCAGCAGCACCGCGCACGTCAGCGTGGCCGCCCGAAAGTACATCGCGTTCGCCTCGAATGGGAACTTGAGGAAAAGTCCGGCGAACAATAGCAATCAAAGCAATTCGGTCAAGAGCAATCCATCCGATATCGTCAGCTAGCGCTTCATTACTTCCTTCAGCGTCACTGCTCGATGTTCGGCGGCAGATAAATAACAAGCATCGACGAGCGCCATCGTTTTCAGATTATCCGCGCCACTGATTTCTGGCTCGGCTTTATCTTCCAACGCGCAGAGTAGCTGCGCCATCGTCCCGGCGAAGGCATCGGGGAACCAAACCTCTTTCCAACGCGGTTGCAGCCAATAACCGGGCTGTTGGGTGGTCGTGTAATCGAGAGTGCTCGGTGTCGGATGCGGATAGTCAGGCCAGCCGATTGTGCCTCGGGCCAGGCCTTGCGTTCCCTCGACGCGCCAGCGAATCGAAATATCTTTCTCGGCTCCTTCGAGAGCGGGCCCCGTCCATACATCATCGCAACCCATCGCCCGCAGGCCATTGGCGTATTCGAGAATGTAGAGACAAATGCCGTCGGTATGCGCAAACTTTTTCGCCGTCCGCGGGTCGGGTCGCGTGCTGCAAAAGACGCGCACGGGATCGCCGAAGAGAAGGCGGAAGGTATCGAGATGATGGATCGACATGATCCGCAACGTGACCCAGCCTTGCCGTTGCTGCCAAGGCATCCAGTGCGGAATAGCCCGCATGTCGATGGTCGCCAAAACAGGTTCGCCGAGCGCGCCGCGATCGAGCAGACTCTTCAGCCCACGGATCGACTGGTCGTAACGCATGTTCTGATTCACGGCGAGCGTGATGCCGGCTCGCTTGCAGATCTGCACGATCTCGCGGGCCTCGGCTAGGTTACCGCCGAGCGGCTTTTGCGCGAGGATGCCGCGCACTTGCTTTTTGAATTTGCAGACGTTGCGAATCACATCGATCTGCGTATCGGGCGGCACCGCGACATCGACCACCTCGACTTTGCCGCTGGCGAGCATCTCTTGATAGGTGTCATACGCTGCCAATGAATGCCGCTCGGCCACGCGCTGCGCGTGCGCCGGAGTCCGAGACGCGATCGCCACGGGATTGAATCCCGACTTTCGATAAGCCACCAAATGGCAATCGGCCATGATAAAGCCGCTGCCAATGCAACCGATCGGCGCATCGCGGTGCTTGGGAAGTTTGGGGAGGTAATCCAGCGGAAGGAGTTCAGTCATGGGCGTATGATAATGTCTGCCCGTGGCAACCTGAAGAACTCCCGAGGCTCCCATGTCGCCCACCGACCTTATCTCCTGCTGCGACATCATCGAAGGTTGCCAACTCTTCACCAAGCCGCAGCTTATCGAGTAGATGCTGTTGCGACTGGCGATTCACGGCTGCATTCCGGCGGCGAACATCCCTTCTCTCACTACGGCGGTGATGCAGCGCGAGTCACTCGGCTCGACAGGCATTGGCAAAGGGATTGCCATGCCGCACACCAAGCATGCTTCGCTGGAACGCAAGATCATCGGCGCATTTATGTTTCGGCCCGCGGTGCCGTTTGACTGTGTCGACGGTGAACTTGCCGACATCTTTCTGATTTTTCTCACGATGAAGCAAGAGCACCCTGAACCTGCCGTTCGCAAGTTCATTCCTGAGCTCCATCGGCAACTGCGAAGCGATGAGTTCTGCGAACAGCTTCGCTGCTGCGAGACGGGCGAAGAGATGCGCCAATTGCTCGGAAGGATCGAGGCGCAAAAAGAATGAGGGCATGGCTATAACCTTCTTGGTTCGCCATGCCCTCCCAGCGGGCTTAACTTGTTTCCCGCGTCGCAATTATTTTACTACGTGCTAGTTAGCGACCAGACCGTCGAGGTCCGGAGCCAACCGAGCTTCATGAGCCAAGCTGGCGAGGAAGTTCTTGGCGGCCATATATTCGCCATCGGTGAAGAACCGGTCTTCACTCTTCAGGTGAGCCTTCAGGATAGTTTGCATCGCCGTAGTGTCGCGCTGAACAGAGCGATAGAAGTCAGATGTCAAACCGTATTCGTTCGCGGTGCGGCGAGCGAACAGCTCTTCGACCTGGGCCCGATAATTGTCAAAGGCCGGAGTCATCAACACCGACGGCCAACGAACCTGACCACTATCGGAGTTGTATTCGCGTTTGGTCAACCGCGACGGCTGATCTTGCTTGTTCCATTCGTCAAGCTTTTCCTTTGTCAGCGGAGCCGGCGCCGTTTCGGCGCGGTAGTCTGCATTGATCCGCTTCAGGTCGAAGTAGGTCTTCAAGCCATCGCGATAGTTGTCTTGGTACATGCCACGGGCTTGTTCACGCAGCACCATCGCGGCGGCGGTGTTCTTGTTGTAGTCGCCGGCCCCTTGTAGCAAGCGAGCCTGACCAGTGTAGTAGCCTTCGGCTTCTGTCGACGCATGCCAGCCGTAGTTGCCGTAGTAACCACCGGCCGAGCCAACGATCGTGTCACAGTTACCCGGCGAAGGCGGGCCAGGTGGCGTCGAAAGTTGAGCGTTGGCGGTGCAGTACGAACCGAGACTCAAAAGCGTAGCAAGCGAAATTTGCCAGAAGCGTTTCATGACTATATCCCCGTGTAAAATGTTGGCTCGAAATCACTTCGAGTCTGTTTGTTTGCGACAATTCAGGTATTCGCAAGGTGCGTGCCATTCGTGCTCGACAGCGTTTCGGGTTGTGTCGTAAGTCGCGATCATGACGAGAGTTAGAAATGATGCAGAAAGGCCCCGGAATGCAGACTTTTAATGTTTCGGCGGGCCTGGATCGGCACCAATGAGTGACTGGCGCGCGAGCAATGTGAACGCGCGCTCTCGAATCAACCAAATGAGATGAACAACAGGCGGTAAATCCGATGACGAAAGCGAAATCTAAGGACGCCAGCGCAGATGCAGCGGCGGAAACTTCGTTCGCCGAGCAAATGCAACAACTGCTCGTCGGCGGTGGTACTGCAGCAATTGAACGACAACATGCAAAGGGACGCGGCACCGCCCGAGAGCGCATCGCGCAATTGCTCGATGCGGGCTCGCCGTGGCTGGAGATTGGTTTGTGGGCCGCGTTCGAAATGTATCGGGACTGGGGCGGCGCTCCGGCTGCTGGTGTGGTGTGCGGCGTGGGTTTGATCAAGGGACGCCGACACATGGTCATCGCCAACGATGCCACGGTAAAAGCCGGCGCGTTCTTTCCGATGACGGCCAAGAAGGTTCTTCGCGCGCAGAAGATCGCTTTTCTCAATCGGCTGCCGCTCGTTTATCTCGTCGACTCGGCGGGTGTCTTTCTGCCTCTGCAGGAAGATGTCTTTCCGGATGAAGATGACTTCGGTCGGATCTTTCGCAACAACGCGGTGATCTCGGCCGCGGGCATTTCGCAATACGCTGCCATCCTCGGCAACTGCGTCGCTGGTGGCGGTTACCTGCCGGTGCTCTGCGACAAACTGTTGATGACGGAAGGCTCCGGCCTGTATCTCGCCGGTCCTGCACTGGTGAAGAGTGCGATCGGGCAGGAAGTCTCGAGCGAAGATCTCGGCGGCGCGCTGATGCATGCTGCCGTCAGCGGTACGATCGATTATCGAGAGAAGGATGAAGCGAGTTGCCTCGAACGGCTGCGCGGACTAGTTGGCTTGTTGCCGGCCGATCCCGCAGTTCCGCCGCCCCCCTTTTCGCGCAGCGAAGCGCGTCAACCTTCGTCTGCCGTTGCTGCGCTGGAAGCTTTCGCCCGCGGCGAGCGGAAGGGCAGCACCGACGTGCGCGATCTGCTCGCCGCGTTCGTCGATGCGGGGTCGTTCGAAGAATACAAAGCCGATTACGGCCAAACGCTGGTTTGCGGCACCGCACGGATCGGCGGTTTTCCCGTCGGCATTGTGGCCAATCAATTGCATCGGATCAAAACCGCCCGCGGCGAGTTTCAGTTCGGCGGCGTGGTGTATGTCGACTCAGCTGACAAAGCCGCGCGGTTTGTGATGAGCTGCAATCAGGATCAAATTCCGCTGCTATTTTTGCAGGACGTCAACGGATTCATGGTGGGCCGCGATAGCGAACGCGATGGCATTATCAAAGCCGGGGCAAAACTCGTCTCCGCCGTTAGCAACAGTCGCGTGCCGAAACTCACGCTCATCACCGGCGGCTCGTTTGGCGCCGGGAACTACGCTCTCTGCGGCAAAGCCTTTGACCCGCGGTTCATCTTCGCCTGGCCGCACGCCCGCTGCGCGGTGATGGGCGCCCAGCAAGCGACAAACACGCTGCTCGACGTGATGGTCGCCAGCATGAAGAAGCAAGGGCACACTGCCGACGCTGACGAACTCGCGCAACTCCGCGAACAAGTAGCCGGCGATTACGAACGGCAAACCGATGTCCGTTACGCGGCCGCGCGGCTGTGGGTCGATGCGATCATCGAGCCAGCGGAAACTCGCAACACGCTGATTCAATCGCTGGAGATCGTCACGCGGCAGGCCGTTGAAGAGCCGTATCGGCTCGGTGTGTTTCAGGTCTAGAGTCGACTTTCGCTCCGCACCGTCGCCTTTCACTCCGTGAAAGGGCGCGTCTTCTTGAGGTAACCTTTGCTCGAACCAACCTTTCATCTGCCGCGCCGGCCAAAAGACGCACTCTTTCGCGGAGCGAAAGGCGACAATCAATGAACTATCTCGCCCACGGCAGGTTCTTTACGCATGATCCCTACCACATGGCAGGGACAGCAGCCCCCGATTGGCTCGGTGTGATCGATCGGCGGATGCGACTCCGCTCGAAGACCGCGCAACCGCATATAAACGACGAGAATCCGCAGCTGGCCTCATTCGCCCGCGGCGTGATGCAGCATCACGCCGATGACGGCTGGTTTCATACGCAGCCGGCGTTTGTTGATTTGAGTTTGCAGTTTACGCTGCGAATTCGGGATCTGCTCGCGCCCGATGATGGCTTTCGTCCCAGTTTTGTCGGCCACATCTTGGTCGAACTGCTGATGGATGCCTGTCTCGATGTGGATGATCCGTCACTGCTACCAAAGTACTACGAAGCCCTTGCGGCGCTCGATCCAGTCATCGTGCAGCAATATGTGAACGGCCTGGCGACGCGGCAGACCGAGATCCTCGCGCCGCTGATTCCGCGGTTTCACAACGAGCGATTTCTCTACGACTACAAGGACGATCAGCGGTTGCTGGTCCGTTTAAATCAGGTGATGAAGCGCGTGCAACTGCCGCCATTGCCCGAATCGTTTTTGCAATTGTTACCCAGCGCCCGAAGCGATGTGCGCGTGCGTCTGGACGAGCTGCTGCCGAAAGAACCACTACATTTCCCACCTTGAAGAGGCAAGTCGCGGGAAAATAATTCCCCTTAGGCTCACAATTTCGCCACGAAACGGATTGCGAGAATTGGCGGCGATTCTTAACGTAAGAAGTGTCCTCTCCTAGCTCGCGCTCAGCGAAATAATCGAGCGCACTGTGATCAGCACCACGACCCGGGCGAGAGTCGGCATGCTGAGTTTGGGAGAGGCTCTCGCAATGTTTCTGTGGAATGCCGGCGGCCGTGTCGCCAATCTTCGCACCGCGAAGCTGTCTCGAACCACTCTGGTTCGTGGTTTTACCCTGGTCGAGTTACTCGTCGTCATCGCCATTATTGGCGTGCTCGTCGCGCTGCTGCTGCCTGCCGTGCAAGCCGCTCGCGAATCGGCCCGGCGGATGCAATGCATCAATCATTTGAAGCAACTGGGCCTGGCCACCCACAACTTCGAATCGACATTCGGCAAGTTGCCCGATGGCTCGAAAACGGCAGCGCTGTTTGGCCCTTCACCGCATGCTTACCTGCTGCCGACTCTTGAGCAAAAGAACATTTCTGACCGGATGGATTCGTCATTCGCACACGGCGCTAGCGCCGACTCCGGCACGGGAAGCGGCGTGCTAGACCACGAGTACGGCTCGACGATCCGGCCGAAGATTTTCAAATGTCCTTCGGAAATGAATGAGTTCAAAGGGCTCGTGTATGGCTTTACGAACTATCACACCAACTACGGCAGTTGGGTGAAGTTGAAGAACTCCTGGGATGGGCCGTATGGCACGAATTTCACGCCCTATGGCTCCGTAAAGCCGGTCGACGCGAGCAAACTACGCGACATTACCGACGGCACGAGCAACACGCTGCTCTACGCCGAGGTTTGCAACGGCATTGGCGCCGATCCGAGCCGCCGCGATCCACGGCGCGATTGCTACGAAGCCGGTTCGCAAAGTCAAACGACAGCGGCTGACGCTCGCGCCGCATTCCTGGCTATCGATTACAAAACGGCGCCGACGCTCGGCGGTTGGAACTGGCGCGGCTATCCGTGGCGCGAAGGTTCGATCTGGCGGAACGGATTCAATACGCTGCTCACGCCCAACAAACCGTGCTTCCGCCCCAACACCGAATGGTGGGAACTGGTCACGCCGGCGAGCAGCTATCACCCCGGCGGCGCGAGTGCCTGTCTCGCGGATGGCAGCGTTCGCTTCGTCACCGAATCGGTCGACGCCGACGTATGGACCGCGAGCGGCACCATGGCAGGCGGTGAACTTGGCCAACTGCCGTAGCGTTTCCGTTCGTGCCACGTTCAGATCATCGCCGACCTATTTTCGAAATCGAATTCGCCATGTTTGACGCCCGCTCGTTGAAGTATCTGATCGCCGCCGCCTTGCTAGCGCAACTAATCGGCTGCGGCGGCAGTGACACTCCCGCCAAAACGGTGTTCACAGCCGATGACAAAAAGCAAATCGAAGAGCAGCATCAACAGCGCGTGGATGAATGGGGACGGAAGGTGAAGTAGTTGCCGTTTAGCAATACTTCAGTTCCCATTTCTTCCGCTCTTCGGCGAGCACCGTATCGTTCGGAATGCCGCCGGTCGAGCGCTGGCTGTTGAAGACGGTTTCGAAGTCATACAGTTCATCGGCGATATCGGCTTTGGCGCCGGCGCTCATGCGGTCGATGAACATCATGCCGTCGAGATGATCGACTTCGTGCTGCACGCAGCGGCCGAGCAACTCCGTCGCGATCATATCGATCTCTCGGCCGTCGAGACCATAGGCCGTGATCCGCACCTGCTTGGGCCGCACAACGGGTCCATACAAACCAGGCAGGCTGAGGCAGCCCTCCTCGGCTTCGGCCGATCCCTTGGGCCCGCTGATGACGGGGTTGATGAAGACCTGCTCGAGTTCCTTCTTCGCCGGATCCGACTCCAGGTTCATGACAAACAGCCGCAGCGGCAGATTGACCTGGTTCGCGGCCAGGCCGATTCCCTTGGCGGCGTACATCAGGTCGAACATCTCCCGCACCATCTGCTTCAACTCCGCATCGACGCGGCGGATGGGCTTCGACTGGTGGCGAAGGGTCGAATGCGGCCAGGCGATAATCTGCACGAACAACTCCTGCAATCAGACAGACAGGGGAAAGTAATGATTATAAAGGAGAATCCAGCAACTGCAGAGGCTAGGATTGGGGCGAATGGAAACCAATCGCCCACAAATATCGCTCGTCGCGATTCTGATCGTGATGACCACGCTGTGCGTCGCGTTCGCCTCGTGGACTAGCGGGTGGCGATTTCTGGTGCTGCCCATGGCCGGCGCTTTCCTGACTTCGTTTATCATTCGGCCCGGTTTTTACTTGGGCCTCGGCGTGGCGTTTGTCATTGCGGCGGTGAATGCGTATCGAATGGAAAAAGATCCCTCCGGCCTCGGTCCGACCGAGGTCGTCATTGTGTTTCATGTCATTTTCTTTGGGTTGCCGGTGATCATTGCCGCGTGGCTGGGTGGCGCCTTGCAGAGACTGTTGTGGCCGAAATCCCTGCCGGCTGACCCCGCTGCCTCGGTACGTTCTGGCCGATGGCTGGATGAGGCAGATTCGCCGGAATAAGTGGTTGGTTCGCTGCCGTCGGTGCTCTCTGATCGGCAAATCAAGGAAATCTCAGCCTCTTTTTGACAGCTCCCACTTTGCGACCTAGATAATAGTTACGCTCCTGTAGTTCGCACGTTGCACTGCGAAAAACAGGGGCTTTCACCAAGCCCGACTTTCGCCGCGGCCGAGCCTTTTTCGGTTGCGATCCGATGGGATAGGGCTGGTATTTTTGTTCTCTGCATATCTCGTCTCGGCTGACTGCGCTCGCCGGCTCCTGCCGGCGCCTCTTCTCTCATCTCGTTTGGTTCCGGAGGCTGGATGACCACGTCGACGCTGGACTGCGCTGCGCTCTTGCCCGCTCTCACGCCCGAGTCGGACCAACCGCGGGCCTTGTGCGAACGGCCCAAGGATTTGATCGCGCAGCAAGTGCAACATGCGCTCGTCAGCGCGCAGGCCGAAAGGCATGTCGAGCGGCGAACCGAGACACGGCATCCCTATCCGTATCCAATCCACATGACGCCCCTCGACCGCGACGGCCGACCGTTGCTCGGCGACACCTTTGTGGTCGTCGGCAAGCATCTGTCGAACCACGGGGCCGATTTCTACTTCGCGCAACCACTGGAGTGGTCGCGAGTCGTGGCGTCGTTTCCACTCAAGGACGGCAAATGGATCGGCCTCGTCATGGAATTGACCTGGTGTCGCTTCAGCCGTCACGGCTGGTACGACAACGGCGGGCGGTTTGTGGGAGTGGTCGATTCGCCGCTCGGGTAGTTCCGAGTTGGAAGTCGCAGTTGGGAAGAAGTTCTGAGTTTTGAGTTCTGAGACAGGAGGTTATCATTGATTCCTGTCTCAGAACTCCAAAACTCAGAACTCAGAACTGCTCCCATGGTTCGTCGCCCCAGTCCCGACTTGGAATTGCTCCGCGCCGACATTCCCAAGTCGGGCTATCGCGCGGTGGTCTTTGATTTCGATGGCACGCTGTCGCTCCTGCGCCGCAACTGGCAGGGCATCATGGTGCCGATGATGGTCGATCATCTATCGCGTCTCGATACTGGCGAGCCGCAGAACAGTCTGAAGAAACTCGTCGAGCAGTTCGTCATCGAGTTGACTGGCCAGCCGACGATGGTTCAGATGCAACGCCTCGCCGCGGAGATTCGTCAGCGTGGGCACATGCCGCAAGCCGCGGATGTCTACTTTCAGCAGTATCAAGACAGCCTGATGCTGCAAACCAATGCCCGCATCCGCGCGGTGACTCGCGGCCATGCCTCGCCCGACATGATGGCCGTTGCTGGCACGCGGCGGATGCTGGACGAGTTGCAGCTGCGAAAGATTCATCTGGTGCTCGCCTCCGGCACCGAGCTGAAAGATGTGAAGAACGAGCTGCAGGTGCTCGACTTTCACACCTACTTCGAGCCCCGCGTGCATTGTCCTGTAGATCAGGATCCCAAGTTCTCGAAGCTCGCCGTCATGCAGCAGCTGGTGAAGCAAGGCTATTCGGCCCGCAGCATCATTGCCATCGGCGACGGCCCCACCGAGATTCTGGCCATCAAGCAGCTCGGCGGCCTGGCGATTGGCCTCGCTAGCAACGAGGTCACAGGGACGGGCGTTGATCCGCTGAAGCGTGAGCACTTGATCCGCGCCGGCGCAGACATCATCATCGGCGACTATCGCTGCTGGCAGGAACTGTTTCAGCGGCTGGGTTTTGCCGATATGGTTTGATGTCTGCTTGGATAAAACAGGAAGGACCCTCCGTTGCTCTCCGCCGCCCGCCTCGATTCCATTCTCAGTGCCCTGCCCCGACTCACCATCGGCCTCGTCGGCGACTTGTTTCTCGATCGCTACTTGGAACTGCAGCCGGTCGGCGAGACTTCGATCGAAACGGGCCTCGTCGCGCATCAAGTCACCCGCATTCGCAACTTTCCCGGCGCGCTCGGCACGGTGATGAACAATCTGTCTGCGCTGGGCGTCGGCCTGATGTTGCCGACCACGGTGATCGGCGACGACGGCCATGGCTTTGATCTTCTGCGCGAAGTGCGCCGCCTGCCGGTTGATCCACAGAACATCATTTGCGATCCGCAGCGTCTCACGCCGACCTACACCAAGCCGATGCAACCCGTCGGCGACAAAGTGCAGGAGCTGAATCGGTTCGACGTGCGGACTCGCGCGCCGCTGTCGGACAACGTACAGGACTTGCTCTGTCAGCGAATCGAGCACACTTGGCAATCGAGCGATGGCCTGATTGTGCTCGATCAGGTGAACGAGCTCGGCTGCGGCGTGGTGACCGATCGTGTACGCGACTTCTTGCATGAGCTATCAAAACGGAATCCCCAAAAACTGATCTACAGCGACAGCCGACAACGGCTGCGCGATTTTTCCTTCGGCGTGCTGAAGGGAAACCGAGCCGAAATCGCCGGCGCGGTTGGAATCGATCCGGCTGCCGACCTCTCAGCGTTTCATACCGCCGCGGCACAGTTTGCCGCCAAGACCAAGCAGCCCGTCTTCTGTACCATCGGCGAACTCGGCACGCTGGTGGCAACCGTCGATGGTAAATCGACGATTGTCCCCGCGCCGCAAGTGACCGGTCCGATCGATATCTGCGGCGCCGGCGATTCCGCGACCAGCGGCATCGTCACCGCGCTGCTCACGGGCGCTTCGCCGGTCGAAGCCGCCGAGTTCGGCAACCTGATTGCCTCGATCACGATCCAGCAATTGGGAACGACAGGTACAGCCACGCCGGCGCAAATTCGCGATCGTTGGCGTTCCATTCAATGAGCGATGCGTGAGCTGAGATCTGGGAATCGATTGGGAAATGCATCTGGATTTTCCGGAGCTCCAAGTTCCTAACTCCTAGCTCCCTTCCGCCCCGCCGCCGTTTACACTGAGGGCCGCTCATCTCCCTCTTCTACTCGGCAAACATCACTCGATGGCGACGGCGAATCTATCACCGCGGCAAACTTTGTCGCTCGAGCAATTGATCGCGCTCAGCGATGAGATTGCTGCGCTCGCCCGTACCGGCATGCCGCTCGACCAAGGGCTGAGCGCGCTTGGCCATGAGTTGCCGGGTCGGCTCGGCCGTGTATCGCGCGAAATGGGGAGTGAACTGGCCGCGGGCATGTCGCTCGATCAAGTTGTCGCTCGTTCGGGTACGCAGTTTCCGCCCGGCTATCAAGCACTTGTCGAGGCTGGTCTTCGCGCCGGCAATCTGCCGGGCATTCTGCAGGGGATGATGCAGTTAGCTCGCAAGACCGGCGAACTGCGGCGGCAAATGCTGCTCGCCGCGATCAATCCGCTGCTCGTTGTCTGCGTGACCTGGATCCTTTTTCTCTTCTGGCTTAACAAGCTTGCCGGCGTATACCTGATGGTCGCTGCGGATTGGGACATCGATGTCTCTCTTCCGCAAGCCGTGCTCCGTTCTCTGCGGCAGACGCAATGGCTCTGGGAATGGCTCGTGCCGGCAGCCTTTCTCGCGCTCATTGTCTGGTCGTGGCGTCGTTCGTCTCGAGGACTGGGTGAATGGTCGCTGCTCGACTTGCCAACGCTCGGTGTGGTTCGTGGCCTGGGACTGATGCGCCGCGCAGGACAATCGGCAGTCCTGTGCGATCAACTGGCGATCTTGCTCGAGCATGGCTTGCCGCTGACCGAAGCTCTGCGCCTAGCGGGCGGTACGCTGACATCGCAGCCGCTGGCTCGCGCCACGCTCGAATTCGCAAATCAACTCGAGCGCGGTCAAATGGCAAGGCCTCCGCAACCATTCCCGCCGTTGGTAGCTTGCCTGCTGCTCGATGCTCCGAGCGGTCAGCACCTCAGCACTAACCTGCGGCAACTCGCCGCCAACTACCACGCCGAAGTTCGTCGTCGCGGCCTATGGCTCGCCACCTGGGTTCCGTCAATTTTCACCCTGGCGATCGGTGGCAGCCTGGCCCTGTTTCATCTGTTGATCACGCTGGGGCCCTGGCTCGTCATCATGCGCAAGATGGTGGAGGTTTGAGTGGCTGAAACCACTGCCAACTCGACGACCGAACTCGCGCAACTGCTTGTGCAAGGGACGCAGTCCAGCCTGCCATTGGCCGAAGCGCTGCTCGCCGCCGCCGATAGCACACCCGATCGACGTCTGGCGAAGTCGCTCCGCGCTGTTGCTCAGCGCATCCAAACCGGCGAACCGCTGCCGCAGATCCTCACCAAAAATTCGCCGTTGCCCGCGTCGCTGTCGGGACTCTTGAAGGCGTCGCTCGCCACGGGCGATCCGAGCAGTGCGATTACCGAATGGCTTCTCGCGCGGCAGCAAGCCGGCGCGCATTGGCGAAACGTAGTTCAGTCGCTCACCTATCCGTTGGTGACGCTCGCGGGTACGTACCTGCTATTCCTCTTTCTGGCATTTCACGTCGGGCCGGTTCTGCGCCAAGTTGTCGAAGATATGGGATGGCAGACTTCGCAAGCCTTCCTGGCGACATATGAAATTGCCCGGAAAGCAGCGTCTCTCTCACTGCTGCTGCTCGGCGGCGCCGCCATCTTGCTGCTGCTTGTCCGCGTCATTGGCGGGCGCAGAGGGTGGTCTCAATGGATGTCGGTGACGCCGATCTTTGGACCCTTGTGGCACTGGAGCGGCAGCAGCGAATTCTATCGAGCACTGGCGATCATGCTGGAGCGGCAAATCGCTCTGCCGGAGGCCTTGCGACTTACCGGCTGCGGAATTGCCGATGCAGCGCTCGCTCGGCATGCCGATGTGCTGGCCCAGCGCGTCGAGCAAGGATCAACGCTCACGCGGGCAGCCGAGGCCGTTCCGGGATTGCCAGAATCGACCTTACCGCTGATTCGCGTGGGCGAACGGACTGACACTCTGCCCGCGACTTGTCGTGTGGCGGCAGAGATGCTCGATGCCCGGCTCCAGGCGCAGGCGTCGCTCATCATGCTGCTCGCGCCGACGGTGATCTACTTGCTGGCTGGCGGGTTGTACGCCGCCATGGCCGCAGCTTGCATCGTCCCGTTGCGAGTCTTTACTGACCTGATGACTTCCTGGGGCACACCATCTCCCAGCTCCATGCCAGCACTGCGCGAACTGATGGAAGGCGCGCGAGCGACATCGTGGTCGATCTTGATCGTTCCCGGCCTGGCAATCCTCGTCTCGCTGCAAATCTTGCATCGCAAACGTGTCATTCGTTCGAACCTGGCCCGCATCATTCTCACGACCGCGGCCTGGCTGACGATTCTGCTCGGGCTCGTCGGCATCATCATCAGTGGGCTCTCGTGGCTGAGCCTCCTTTTCCTGCCGTTGTGCGGTCTGGCCCTGATGATGCTTGTCGATCGCTATCGCCTCGGCGAGCATCAAGCCCTGATCAATTCCCTGGCGTTCGCGGCCGACAAAGGAATCCCGCTCCCCGAGTCAGCCTTGGCATTTGCCGCTGAAAATGTGGGCGATACGGGCGCTCGCGCGTACCGCTTGGCAACGCAATTGGAAGCTGGCGTGACTCTTTCGGCGGCTGCCCGCGGCGCGCGACTGCGACTGAATACCGCTCAACGACTGGCCGTGAACTTGAGCGATGTATTGGTGGCCCGCGGCCTGGCCTTGCGGACGCAACTCAACTGGGTCAGCGATTCGGATGCTGCCTTCCGGGTCATCGTCAATCGCCTCCTCTATTTTTGCGGCCTGGTGCTGACGATGCTCTTGGTCAGCGCCTATTCCATGTTCGGCTTTGTATTGGTGTTTCGCCGGATGTTCGATGAGTTCGGTCTGCGTTTGCCGGCGCCCACTCTGCTTCTGTTTGAGATGGCCGATTGGATTAAGGGAGGTGGCTTTCTGTTGCTCCTGCCGCTGTTGCTGGCCATGCTGGGCGTCAGTGCGCTGGCGACGATTTTTTACACCGGCTGTTATGACTTTCCTGTGGTGTTCGGCTCGCAGGCGCGTCGCCGTTATGCCAATGTCGCTGATGTTGCGCGCGTCATGGATCTGTTCAAAGGATTGCGGTACTTCTTCTGGCGGTATGACGCGAGTCTCGTGTTGCGCAGTTTGTCGCTGCTGCTCGAACAGCGCGTGCCGTTGCCGCAGGCCCTCACCCTGCTGGCAAACGTTTATCCCCGCGGCAGTGTCCGCCGCCGACTAAGTCAGGTCGCGCTTGATGTGGAACAGGGTGGCAATTGGCTACCGGCCATGCAGCGACAATGGTTACTCGGCCCCGCCGAGGTCGCGGTGTTGCAAGCGGCCGCCCGCGCCGACAATTTGCCTTGGGCGCTCGACGAAATGGGAGACTCGCTGATGCGCCGGATGACTTATCGGCTCACGCTGTTGCATCAAATCTTGCATCCGATTCTGCTGCTGATATTCGGCACGTTTGTGGCTTTCGTCGTCGTCAGTCTTATGCTGCCACTGATCGCCCTCATTCAAGGACTTTCCTAGTGAAGCGACGCCCCGCACATCGCGCCGCTGCGCATCGCAGCGCCTTCACGATTTTGGAAATGACCATCGCGTCAGCCATGTTCGTGGCCTGCGCGCTCGTGGTGGCTCAGTTGCTGCACCTGATCGCGCGGCAAGAACGAGCGACCGATGCCCGCCAGGCGGCGCTGCGGGCTGTGGCCAATCGGCTGGACGTGCTGCAGGCCCAAACTTGGGAGCAACTCGCAGTTCGCGTGGTCACCGACGAGGCCGCTCCGGAAGATGTGCTGCTGTTGCTGAAGACGGCGACGATGCACAGCGAAGTAGTCGCGCTGGACGACGACGCCTCGCGGCAGATTCGCGTGTGGGTCGAGTGGCGCGATCCGGCTGGCAATCGCGTGCAGCCGATCGAACTGAGTGCTTGGAAACATCGCCCTGCTCCCGTGGAGGAGCAGCCATGAGAAAAAGCTTCCGCCGCGCATATTCGCTGGTCGAGCTGATGGCCGTGATGGGAATCGTCACCGTGCTGATGGCGTTGCTGGGGATGTTTCTCTCGGCAACACTGCAAACACAACGGCAGGCCCATCTACGGAGTCGTCAGCGAGCCGAGTTCGCCCGACTCGACGGCATCCTGCGGGCCGACGCGCATGCAGCCGCGCGTGTGACTGTCAAATCGCCGACGGAGTGCGAGCTGAACACGGATCAAGGCATTCGCTGGACTTATTCGGCCACGGCTGAAGGCTTGGTGCGTGAACGCTGGCAGGCAGATCGCCTGCGGCAGCGCGAAGTATTTTTTCTGCGACCTGGTATGGACGTGCGTTTCAGTTCGCAGCCGGCAGACCGTCGCACACTACTCGTGCTCGATCTGTACCTGCCGCCGAGCGAACAAAAACTTGAGGCCCGGCAACAACCTTATCACTGCGAAACGCTCATTGGCGGTGGAATTTCCGGCGATAAGAAATCCGCGGAGGAGCAGCCATGACTCACTTTCGCCGCCAGCGCCGTCGCGGCTTCGTGATGCTCGCCGTCATCGCGGTCTTCGGCATCGTGCTCGTGACTTTGAGCGTGTTTTTGCAACGACTGTTGGTGCAAGAACGTGAAACACGAAGTCTGTTGAACAAACTGCAAGCGCAAGCGCTCGCCGAATCGGCCCTCGATCGCGCGGCGGCAAAATTGAACGGCGATCGAAAGTACCAGGGCGAAACCTGGCAGCCGACGCTGAAGAACGCTGCGGGAACGACCTCAGCGCGCGTCGTCATCGCTGTGACACCCGGTTCCCCAGAGAATCAATTCAGCGTCACCGTCACTTCGCTATTTCCCGATCATCCCACGCGCCGCGCTCAGGTTGTTAGCGAGCGGCAAATCAACTTGCGTCCGCGTGATTAACTTTGGAGTTTTGCCATGTCCTCTCGTCGTCGCGGTTTCACGCTGGTTGAGCTGCTCGTCGTCATTGCCATCATCGGCTTGATGGTCTCGATCATCCTTCCTGCCGTGCAAGCCGCTCGTGAAGCGGCCCGGCGAGCGACTTGCGCGAGTCACCTGTCGCAACTCGCCATCGGCATTCATCAGTACGAGCAAGCGCAGCTCGTTTATCCACCGGGCACGCTTGCCGCGAAGTCGCCGGTCGTAAATTTGCCGAACGACAATCATCTCACCTGGATCGCTCACGTCCTTCCCTATCGAGAGCAGCAAAACCTGTACAAGCAGATCGACCAAGCGGTGAGTGTGTACGACGCTAAGAACACGGTCGCGCGAGAGAACGGGCCGAACCTCGTTCGTTGCCCGTCGAGCCCGCGTCATGGCGCTGTCTACAGCGATTTCGCTGCCGCCCACCACGATCAGGAGCAACCGATCAGCGAAACCAACAACGGCGTGTTTTACTTGAACAGCAAACTCACGTTCGACGACTTGGCCGACGGCGCTTCGGCGACTTTGTTCCTCGGCGAGAAAATCACCGATTCGTTTGATCTCGGCTGGCTGTCGGGGACGCGGGCGACACTGCGCAACGGCGGCGTGATGATGAATTACCTGAACTATCACGACGGCCTGCCGCGACCTGGCAACTTTGGCTATCCGAATCCGGCAGAGGTTACCTCCGAAACAACGCCCACGCCGTTCGAGCGCATCACGCCGGTAGTGGAGGAGGCTGACTTTCCTGAAGCGGCCCTGCCGCCCGACGATGCTCCGGAAGCAGCGGTGCCCGATCCCAATGGCGTGCCAGTTCCGCCTTCGCCAGCCCCGGGCGGCCCTTATGATCCGCACTGGCAGCCGCAGAAACGCGTGAAGCCACCGCCACCCAAACCGCTGCCGCTCAACGACCCGAAATACGTCGGCGGGTTCGGCAGCACCCATCCCCAAGGAATGAACGCCGCGTTCGGCGATGGCAGCGTCCGCTTTTTGTCGAGCACTCTTACTTTGCCCATGTTGCAAGCTCTGATTAACCGCCGAGATGGCCAACTGGCGCAACAGCCATGAACGCTCCTTCCAGCAATCGCACTTATCCACTCGCCCTGCTGTTTCTGATCCTGACGTGCGCCGCGATTGTGGCGGGAGCGATCGGGCCGCTACTGCGGGCGAGTCGTTTCGATTGGTACGAAGATGCGTTCGAGCTGGCGGTTACTACGATCGTCAGCGCCTTCGTGGGCAGCATGATCGGCATCGCAGTCGGCGTATTTCACTTCAACCGCGTGGCGGGAATGTTGTCTGGCCTGGCCGTGGGCGCGATTCTGGGCCCGCTCGCCGCGCTGCTGCTCGCGGTCGGCACCCATAGCATCGGCATCGTCGCGCCCGCCGTCTTCATCGGCTCGGCGATTTTGCTGATCGTGGCGTGGTTGATTCGGCCGGCAGCAAATAGCTAAGCCGGCCGCCTCAGCTGACTATTGGCGAGACAAGCCAAAGAAGAAGCTGAACATTTGCCGGTCGTCACCCGTCGCTGAGTGAATCGGGAATGCAAAGTCGAGAGCCAGCGGCGCGGGGCCGAGGGCCGGCACATTAATGCGAAGGCCGAAGCCCGGCGCGACGCGGAAGTTTTCGCCACGGATGGCGATGTCTCGCTCGACCGTACCAAAGTCGCAGAAGACGGTTCCCTTGACCATGTCGTCGGCTGTGAGCGGGAAGAAGTATTCAACCGAGTTGAGCCAGCTCAACTCACCACCGACGCGCACACCATTTTCGATAGGCGAGGCACCGCGGAACGAGTAACCGCGGATCGTCGAGAAACCACCCGCGAAGTAGTTTTCGAAAATCGGCGTTTGCGAACCGGTGACACCGAGTCGGCTGCTGAAGGCCAGAGTGTGACGGCCCGAACCGTCGGGGCGTTGGTTCAGCAGGAAGTACTGGTAGTAATCGATGCCGCCGCGCGGAAAGTCGTAATCGCCAAAGGCCTGCTCGTACGACATTTCAATCATGTGACCTTCGGTCGGCATGAAAGGCAAGTCGCGAGTATCGTGCGTCAGCGTCAGTTTGCCGCTGAAGAGATCCGTCTTACCGAGTGCGGAGTTCAGCTCCGGCACGGTGAGCACGCGAGGATTGAAGAGGTTGATGTTTTCGGCTCGTAGTGCGGTGGTCACCGAGAGGTCGGGCGTCAGACGATAACCCCAAGCGAGGCGGCCACCGTAACGCGATTCCGACCAGTCGTAGTAACCACGGTCGAAGTAGAACGCACTCGCGCTGAAGCTGATGTTCGTATAGAGGAAGTACGGATCGGTGAAGCTGACCATGTACCGCTGTACTTGGTTACCAGGCTGAGCTTCGATGCGAAAGCCTTGGCCAGCTCCGCGCCAGGCCGTGCCGTTCATGAAGTCGTCCCAAGTGGTGGCGGGACGCATGATGTCGAAGTTGCGTTCGTCGATCGTGATCTGCCCCGTCACGCCTGCATCGCTATTCACCGCCACGCCGAACATGAAGCGGCCCGTGCGGGTCTCTTCGACATAGACATCGAGGGGCGTGGTGTTGGGTTCGGGCTGCAAGTACTGCGGCGCACTATCGAGCGGCGAAGGAGGATTAAACGGCGAGCCGTTGGGATTGATCATCGGCGAGCCCGATGGCGGCATTCCTGGCGGCGGTGGCAGCGCGGGTTGATAGGCGGTTGTTGGTCCACCCGGACCAGCTTGCAGATAAGGATTCGGCGAATTGAATCCGCCTGGCGCCGACACGGGTTGGCCGTAGTTCGGTTGGCCATTGTATGCCGGCTGTGGTGCATAGCCCGGTTGCGGCGCGTAACCTGGCTGAGCGGCAGGCTGTTGTTGCAAGTAAGGATTGGCGCCGTAATTCGTCGGCGGACCTTGCGGCGGGTAATACTGACCGCGAGCTGAATCAACGCTGAATAAGAGAATGAGCAGCGTTCCACACGCGAGCGCCATGGCCGGAAATACGCGGAACTGGGCCACTTGGGTCCAGAGCGTTCGGCATTGCAGCTTGCGGGTCATCAGCGGGTGGTTCCTGAGCAGGCCTGCGTTAGTCGCAGCAGTCGACTATCGATAAGTGGCGCGGACTTTACGGGATTGTCAAAGTTTCGTCAGCGCTAGTTTCCCCAAAAATCAACGCGATTTTGAGGAAGTGGCGAAGCGGGAAAATCCGATGTTGGGGGATTAAATTGCAGCGGCGGTGTATAAGCGGGCTGCTGCGGAATTTGCGGCTGAGCGGGCGCGTCATACCGGCCGGTTTGATACAGCGGCTGGTTGAGTGGTTGCGGCACATAGGGTGCGCGATGAGGCGGGCCATAGTCGGGCGATTGGCCGCGGATGGTTGGTCCGTTGCTTCCTTTGCCCTTGGCAATATTGGCTGCATTGCCGACCGACGGCGTGCCGAGGGCCACCCGCGGCGCGTCGCCTTGTTGCGGATTGGTTTCGAACAACTGTGACGACTTCAACCGACGTTCCCAGTCACGAATCTTCCGCATGTCGGCCAGGTCACCGGGCATCAAACCAGAACGCACCAGCACCACTGCATCGCGGGTGTGGGGATATTCGCCGCCGACGTGCACGTTGATATCGCCAATGTGAAAGACTTCGCCTTCCTTGACGCGATACACCAGATCGATCTGGCCCGGCTCCTCGAGGAACCGCGGATCGGCTTGCACGTCGGCAAAGACAAAGCCCTTGCTGCCGTACAAATCGGTCAGCGTGGTAATGTCCTTGTTCATCTTGTCCTGATGGAAATACTCACCGGCCTTGATATCCATGAAACCGAGCAGCGGTGCTTCTGGAAAATTCGCGACCCCTTCGATCTTCACGCTGCGAACGACATAGCGTGGGCCTTCGTCGATGACAAACGTTAGCGTGACCCATTTGCCGCTTTCATCCATATCCAACTCGCGGGCGACGCGAGCGCGAAAGTAACCGAGCCGGCGGTAATAAGCAGTCAGCTTCTCGACATCCGAATCGAGCTTCGCCCGATCCACCTTGCCGCCGAAGAAATAGTAGAACCAACCGGGCTTCGATTCGATTTGCGTCTTCAACCGCTGATCACTGGCCACGGTGTTGCCGCGGAACGAGACTGTTTCGATCCGTTCCAGGTTTCCTTCGTTGATGTAATAGACCAGCCCTTTGTCGTTCGGCTTGTCTCCTTCCATGATCGACACCTGGGCCTTGGGATGGCCGTTCTTGTGATACCACTCCTCGATCTTGCGGCGGCCCTCTTCGGCGTTATAAGCGTTGAGCGGATCGCCGACTTTCAGGGCGTGTTCCTTGGCGAGCTTCTTTTCGCCGGCATCGCGATTGCCGATGTGCTTGATGTATTTGATGCGCGGCCGTTCGAAGATTTCATAGATCACAATGATGCCGTTGGCGGCCGGCCGGGTGTACGTGCGCACGTCGCGAAACTGCCCCGAACTGACGAGCCGGCGAACGTCGCCTTGCACCATTTCCGGATCGAACTCTTTGTCGCGGCGAGTATGCAGATACTTCTGCACCGTGTGCTCACGCGACTTTTCGATGCCCAGAATCTGCACGTCGACAACCAGCTGCGGATTTTCCTGCGGCTTGCCGTCCGGCGGCGGGCCGTTGGGATTGAGCGCGCGATTGATGTCGTGCGGATTGGCATTCGGCGGCATGTTTTGCTGATCGTCGCGCAGCGCCGGCGGCCGCATGTTCGGATAAGCGGGATAGCCCGTGGGCACCGTGTTCGGCGCGCCATTGGGGGCGTAGTTGCCACCGCTGTTCTGATAGTTCGGCGGCGGCCCGGCGCCTTGCCCCAGCGCGGCATTCGCGACCAGCAGCATTCCACACCAGATAGTTGCGGCGAAGGTTCGCTTGATCGGCATGATAAATCTGGCCCCAGAACGGTTGATAGCAACTACAGCATCCCTCTTTTTCCGCCAGCAAGTGGCGCGCAGCAGCGCACCGCCGCCCGGGCGGATTCAAGGGGGCGTATCTGTACTGAAAGGTGCTGTGAGTGGCAAGGGAGCTTTTGCCCGCCGGTCGCCGTGAACCATTCACGCCAGCCAACAATTCTGGAACAACTGCCCCCCCTTTCATACCCCCAGAATATAACAGGTGATGCAAAACTCGATTTCATCTATAAGTTGTTTCTAGGTAAGACTTAAGGACAAAAAATGACTGCGATATCGGGTCTCGAATATCACACTTTATCACCATCCAACGGAGCGGTCGCAGCTGAGTTTGAACAGGTCCAGACAATGCCTGCTCGTTTCACTTCCACGTCCGTCCGCGACTGTGGACCTACCGCCCGGCCCCATAAAGACACATCAGCGCGGACAACTTTGGTCCGCCATAAATCTGAAAGTAACCATTCACGCCAGCGACGCCGTCAGCGGCCTTTTCTCTCTCCCCTCGCCCCGTTTCGGGGAGAGGGGTCGAGGGTGAGGGGATAATGCGCGAGTTTGACTCAATTTTCTGGCGAACTGTTCGGCAATCCATAGTGCGTGCTCATTAGCACACTCTCGCTTCGGTTCACCCCTCACCCCCAGCCCCTCTCCCCGAAGCGGGGCGAGGGGAGCAGGAAAGGATGCTGCCTGCCGAGCGCTCACGATGCATGCATTGCCAGCGTGAACGGTTACTCTGGGAGGAGCCATTCACGCTGGCGCTGATTGTGGGAGGGCGAGGATCGCCTCGGTCAGCGGCGGAGGGACCCGTCGGCGGTTCAAATTTGCTAGCGACTGCTCGATCGGCCCTTAACTTGAATGTGGGATATCGCTGCGGTAGGTTGGTCCTCAGCCCGCTGCCAACACCGCGTTAGCTTTCCCAAGCACCTGCGGTCATGTTTTTCTTCCCACCTTTCCTACCGGAGATTGTTCATGAAATCGCTTCTATCTCTCGCTCTCGCCACGGTCGTCGCGTTGGGCTGCGGCTCGCTGTTTGCCGCCGAACCTCTCAAGGTTGGCGACACTGCCCCCGACTTCGAACTCAAGGGGAGCGACGGCAAAACCTATAAACTCGCCGAACTGCTGAAGACCAACAAAGCCGTGGTCGTCGCCTGGTTTCCTCGGGCCTTTACGGGCGGTTGCACCAAAGAGTGCAAAAGCATGAAAGAAAACAGCGCGTCGCTGAAGGGCCTCGACGTGGCCTACTTCACTGCCAGCACCGATCCGATCGAAGGTGAAAAGGGGAATAAAGCGTTCGCCGAATCCCTGTCGCTCGATTATCCAATCCTTAGCGATCCGGACACCAAGGTCTCGAAGGCGTTCGGCATTTTGAATGACAAAGGCAACGCCGCCAACCGCGTCACGTTCTACATCGGCGAAGGCGGCAAGGTGCTGTACGTCGACAAGGGCGTGAAGACCGAATCGCACGGCGCCGATGTCGCCGCAAAGTTGAAGGAACTGGGCGTGGGTGCGAAGAAGTCGTAACGCAGACAATTCCTTCTCCCTCTCTCCCCGTGTACTCACGGGGAGAGGGTTGGGGTGAGGGGCCGAGCCGCGAGTAACTTCTCAATTGGAATATTCTCCGGAACGCACACCATGCGCCACCGCCCTCGTAACGGGGCACTCTTCAACGAGCGCGCTCGCGAAATGCGTCAAGCTCCCAATGACGCAGAAGCTGCTATCTGGCATTTGCTGCGTGATCGCAAATTAGGCGGGTTCAAATTCCGCCGGCAGCATCCACTCGGAAACTACATCGCGGACTTCTTTTGTCCGGATGCTGGTCTGGTAGTCGAGTTAGATGGCAAGTCTCATCAAGGAAAAGAAGAAGCCGATGCAGCGCGCCAGGCTTGGTTTGTCGAACGGGGATTTGCCGTGATTCGCTACACGAATCACGATGTGAATGAAAACGCGGAGGGAGTGGCGGAATTGATTTGGCAGAAGTGTATAGAGTTGGTCGGATTGGGTGGCCGGAGTGAAACGCAGATCTAGCCCCTCACCCCGACCCTCTCCCCGGAGTACCGGGGCGAGGGAGTTCAAGTACGAAAACGATTGCTTCGAACCGTGGTAGCGTTACGAGAATAGTTCCACGCTTCGCACGGCATCGGCAATTCCCGGTTGCGTCGGCCACTTTAGCCAGTTGGTCAGTAGCGACGAATACACACTGCGGAAGTCGGTGTGGAATTTCAAATCGCCGTCGTCGAGGTCATCCAGTTTCGGATGCACGCCGATCAAACCGGCTTTTACTTTGCTGCCGATGACAAAGGCCGGCGCTGCCGCGCCATGATCGGTACCGCGACTGCTGTTCTCTTGCACGCGCCGGCCGAACTCGCTGAAGACGAGCGATGCCACGCGCTCCGCATGGCCGTGAGCTTTCAAATCCTCGGTGAATGAAAACAGAGCGTCGCCCAATTGCTGCAACAAGCCCTGGTGAGCGGCGGCTTGCTCGCTGTGCGTATCGAAGCCATCGAGTGTGACATAGTAAACGCGATTACCGAGGCCAGCATCGATGAGCTGCGCGACTTGCTTCAGCTTGCCAGCGAGTTGTGTCTCCGGATATTTGACGTTCGTCGAGTATTCCTTTGCGGCCTGCTCCAAATGATGCGACAGCTTGAGCGCCGCCGTCGAACGTGTGGCGACAAACTTCAGCAGATCGTTCTCAGCCGGTCGCGCCGCTGCTGCTGCCGTTTCGATAGCTTGCCGACGAGGTTCGCTTCTCCCGGTATCGAGCTTGAACTGATCAAGCGAAGTGATCGACGGCGTTGGCACGTCGCGGGCGGCCAGCGCGAGGGGTTGTTCTTCTCCGCCGAGATGCAGCGCCGGTGAAGACTCTGCGTTTTCAAGTTGCGGCCGATCGAGCTTGAGACGATCGAACGTCCGCCCCAACCAACCGCTCGTTCGATCGCCGATCTTCAAGTTCGCCGTGTGCCAGATATCCATCGACTCAAAGTGCGAACGATTCGGGTTGGGATAACCGACGCCCTGCACGATCGCAAGTTGGCCAGCTTCCCACAACTTGCCGAAGCCCTTCAGTGCGGTGTGCAGGCCCAGATCGTCCTTCAGCTTGATGACCGTCGCGGCATCTTGCCCCAGGCTCGGCCGAGCCTTTTTGTAGAGCTCGTGCTTGTACGGAATGACCGTGTTCAAGCCATCGTTGCCGCCGCTGAGTTGCACGACAACGAGGATGTTATCCCCTTTTTGCTCGGCGGCAGCGGCCGCCGATTCGGTGAGGAACAACGGCGTGCTGCCGGCGAGCGAGATCATCCCGGCAGTCGCAGCCGAAGCCGAAACATCGGCGAGAAAACGGCGACGCGTGTAGTTTTGCATAACGTCCTCAGCTCAATTGGTATTCCGGCAACGTGCAGAACATATGCAGCGCATTCTGCACAGCGTTCTCACGGTCTTTGGTCGTATCGAAAGCGGCCGCTAGTTTTTCCTGCACATCGGCGGGGGACGCGACAGGCAGCAGCAAATCAGTGAGCCCGGCGACGGCATCCTTACCGCGTTCCATGCCATGTTGCTTCAGCCATTCGACCAGCGATGTGCCGCCGAATCGGCCACTCGCTTCCTGAATCAGCTTCTTCATCAGGTTCGCGCGGGCCACGATCGTCGACGCATTGATCCACTGCCGGCCACCATTCCAACCCTTCACGTTCGGTGGAAACAGCGGCAGCTGACCAAGGCCGCGCAGGCCGCTCACCAAATTTTGCAGATTGGCGCCGGCATCGAAGCTGCGCAAGAATCCAATCGTCAGTTCGACCGGCGAACGAACTTTCGCGCCGCGCACTTCCGGCGAATAGAACAACCGACTCGAGAGAATCGTCTCAAGCAGCGGCTTGACTTGAAATTGCGAAGCGCGAAACTGCTGCGCAAGTGGCGCGATCCATTCAGGCGACAGATAAGCTTCATCGGCGACGAAGTAGCGGACCAGCTTGGTTACCGTGAAAGTCGCCGCAGCGGGCTGATCGAAGACAATCGGCAGCGCGCTGTCGCCGTCGAAATCGCCGCTCCGGCCGAAGATCGTTTTGCTCGCGGTGTCGTGCTGGTACGAGTTGAACTTGAATTCCTCGTGCTGAATCTCCCAGCCGGTGTAGCAACGGGCCAGCTGCTGAATGTCGCGCTCGGTGTAATTACCCGGGCCGAGCGTGAAGAGTTCCAGCACCTCGCGGGCAAAGTTTTCGTTGGGATGGTTTTTGCGGTTGGTCGATGAATCGAGGTAGAGCAGCATGGCCGGATCGCGGCCGATCGCTTTCACCAATGCCTGAAAATCGCCGAAGCAGTTCGCGCGAAGCAAATCATTCTGCCGCAGCATCAACTTGGCTACGTTGACCTTGGCGGCAGACGTCGCGAAATGGCCGTGCCAGAAGAGGGTTGTTTTTTCGAGGAGGGGCGCCGGTGTGTGCCGCATGCGATACAGCCACCACGAAGCGAGGGCTTCGGTGCTGTCGCGGCCGAGGACGGACGTGGCGAATCGCTGCATACTGTCGGCGAAGGGTTCGCTGCCGCGTTCACCCGCGAGGAGACGCTGCGTAGTGGCTTGCGGACCACGTTCGACGGCTTGGTTGAGTTCGGCGAAGGTGGCGGCGAAACCGGCGCGGCGGAAGAGATGAGCGGCGGCGCGGCGGTCGAAGGGTTGGGCTGGCGAGGGTTCGTAGGGGAGCCAGGCTTCGGTGGGTGAGAGATTCATAAGATCGACTCTTTTACATGCGCAGAAAGAACTCGCCGAACGGCCCCTCACCCCAACGCTCTCCCCAGGTTTTTACGCGGAGTACCGAGGCGAGGAAGTAAGAATTACTTACTCAACTTGATTTCCCAATCGAGGCGCAGTTCACCGGCGTTTTGCATTAGTTTGAGCGTCGTGCCGGCGATTTGTTTGCCGGCGGCGAGCAGGCCGGTGACTTGCTTTTCGGCGGCGTCGCGATCGTGACCGCGCTCCAGCATGTTTTGCGTGATCAGCGATTCACGGTTGTCGTCGAGGGCGGCTTGCACCACTTGGCCGTCGATTTTGATCGCCGTGTTCGTGCCTGTCGGCGTGGCTGGCGCATTTGGTACGAGATCGAGCAATTCGATCGCGAGGGGCTTAGCGCTGCTGAGAATGAATTTGTCGCCGACGAAGGCGGCCGTGGGAGAAGCATTGAACTGCGGCGGTGCGGCTAGTTTGGTCTTCTCATCCTCAGGGGGCAGATACTCGGCAGAAACAACCAGAGCATTGCCGATTTTTTCGCTGTTCAGATCGAGCGGATCGATGCCGTTCTGACCGCCGGCGATATTGATGAAGCCGATGAAGCTCTGAAAGGTGACTTTGAAAATCCGCGAGGTCTCGGGGTTCTTCATTTGCATGACTAGCGCGATCGCTGGCAACTTGATGGCGGGAATCACATCGCCCGCTTTGTACTGCTGGCGGACGGCGACAATCTGCATTCCGGGGAGCAAATTGCCGAGAATCTCATCGCGAAAATCGCGGCCGGCGAAGAGCGTTTTCAAACCACCCTCGGCTTCGACAAACTTGGCGTTGATTTCGTCGTTGAAGAGGTCGGGTGCGTTCTTCCACAGTGAACCGAAGTCGCGGTAGGTGCTGAGCGTGAAGAGCGTGTGCTTGGGTTCGAGCAGTGGCGGCGATTGACCTTGGCCTGCGACTCCGAAGTAGAACTCCTTTTTCTTCGCGGCGGCGGCCGTATCGCAGGGCATGGCCAGCGACAGGGCGAACCGCTGCTGATCGGCTTCGAGCGTTGCTGTGACGTACGGTGCATCGGGCAAAGCAGTAACAATGCCGCCGGCCAAAAGTTCGCCGGCGGGGTTGTCACTCTTTTGCGAAGCGAGCGTTTTCAAAATGCCGGTGCTGCGGAGCAGACGGAGATCGATGTACGACCAGAGGCAGGCCGTGGGCGAACGTTTGGCGTAGGCCGTTTGAAACTGCATTTCTCCGGCGAGCGATTCTGGCTTCTCATCGAGCAAGTTGTTGAGGACGAACGACAGCGTCAGCGATTTGTTCGCCGCGATCATCCAGCCGTCTCTCACGGCCAGGCGTAGATCGCCAATTTGCTGCGTCTTGATGCCGCGAAACTCACCGCTCTTTACTGGATCGCCGTTTCCTTGTTCCTTGGCGGCAGCGCGGGCGAGTTCCAAGCTGGTGTCGAGTGCCTTGTCGGCCAGCGCAGCATCGCTCGATTTGATTAGCAGCACGACACCCTGACTGGCGAGATCGAAACCAAAGTACGCGCCGCCGCTGGTCAGTTTGCCAGCCGCGGGACGGAGCTTTTCACCGAGCCCCTTTTCGATGGCGGCGAGAGCTTCCAGTCCTTTTTGATATTCGGGTCGTTGCATGGCCTGCTGATATTCGGGCAAGGCTTGCAACTGTTTCGACAGCGGGTGATCGACAAACAGATCGATCAACTTGCCAGGCTGCGGCAACTCGGCGTAACCGATGACCGTGGCTGGCAGCAGGTCGCGGGCGGTCTTCTCCGCGGCGAACGATGGCACGCTCAGCAACAGAGATCCGAGAAGGAAACAACCGACGAGGCGAACTCGCAGCGGAGCGGTCATGGCCTGGCACTCGCGTGAGGGAGCGGATCGAGAGTCGCCAATTGTACCAATCGCGCGGGGCGGCAGTTTCAAAAAAAGTCTCCAGGGAGCGGCGCGAAGTTAGCTCCGCTCCCGAGAATTAGCATTAACACCGATAAAATTCTTGGGCTGTTGCCCTTCGCCACGCGAACTTACGTCGACCAATAACCGCCGCGGGCGTGATCGAAACGGGCTTCGCTGCCGCGGATATTGGCGTGAATCTGCCCGTCGCGAAAAACTTCCTGGCCCATGACCCACGTCCGCACCGGCCAACCGGTGAGGGTCACGCCATGCCAGGGAGTCCAGCGCGATTTCGTCTCTTGCGTCTCGTTGCGAACCTCGGCCGTCTTCTGCAAATCGACGAGTACCAGGTCGGCATCGTAACCAACGGCGATCCGACCTTTGTCGACAATGTCCCACACCCGGGCCGGGGCATCGCACATCCAGTGAACCACTTGCTGCAAGGTGCAGCGGCCTTGGTTCACTTCGTTCAGCATCAGGGCGAGTGAGTTCTCGACGGCAGGCAGTCCCGACGGGCTGCCGCCGTGGTCGGGCGAGTAAGGCTTTTGTTTTTCCTCGAGCGTATGCGGCGCGTGATCGGTGGCGATGACTTGAATCAAGCCATCCTGCAAACCTTGCCACAATCCGCGGCAGTCGTCTTTGGTTTTGAGCGAAGGATTCATCTGCACGAGCGTGCCGAGGCGGGCGTAGTCGTCGATGCTGAAGAGGAGATGATGCGGACAAGCCTCGGCCGTGATCAGCTTGCGATGATCGGCGAGCAACGGCACTTCGTCGGCAGTCGAAACATGCAGCACGTGAAAGCGATGGTTGTGCCGATGAGCCAGATCGATGGCTCGCTTGGTCGCGATGACGGCAGCGCGGTGATCGCGGATCTTGGAATGGTCGGCAACGTTCGTCGTGCCGGCAAACTTGGCACTGTTCTCGCGGACGGTCGTTTCGTCTTCGCAGTGAGCGCAGATGGGAAGCGTCGTTTCGGCAAAGATCGCTTCCAGTGCGGCTTGCTCATCGACCAGCATGTTGCCGGTGCTGCTGCCGATAAAAATCTTGATGCCGGGGGTCCGATGCGCGTGCGCGAGTTCGGCGACGTTCGTCGTTGTCGCGCCGATGTAAAAGCCGTAGTTCACCAGGCACTTGCTGGCCGCGAGGGCCAGCTTGTCGTGCAGCGCGGCGACCGAGGTCGTCGTCGGATTGGTGTTCGGCATCTCCAGGAAGGTCGTCACGCCTCCTTTCGCACAGGCTCGCGAAGCCGTGTAGAGATCTTCTTTGTGCGTGAGTCCCGGCTCGCGAAAGTGAACCTGATCGTCGATCACACCCGGAATCAAATGCAAGCCGCGAGCGTCGACGATTTCATCGGCGGTGGTGTGCGCGGCGGCATCGATGGCGGCGATCTTGCCGTTTTCGACGAGGACCGAAACGCTAGCGGTTTCGTGGGGCAGGACAACTTGAGCATGGCGAATGAGAGTTTTCATATGCCTGAATTTAGCGAATGAATGGTCACGGTGTCAGCGACGGGTGGGTTGGTTACAATCGAAGTTCTCATCACTCGCGGAGCGAATCTCTTGGCCAGTCTGACGATCGAAAATTATGTCAAAGCGATCTTTCAAATCAGTTCGCTGCAGGACAATCGCCCGGTAAGCACCGGCCAGATTGCTGAATTGCTGAAGGTTTCGCCCAGCAGTGTGACCAGCATGCTGAAGACGCTGAGTGAATCGGGCCTAGCCACTTATGTGAAATACGGCGGCGCGGAATTGACGCCCGCTGGTCGCGCGCTCGCGCTGCGCGTGTTGCGGCGGCATCGATTGATCGAACTGTTTTTGGCCAAGACGCTGGAACTCACCTGGGACGAAGTTCACGACGAAGCCGAGAACATGGAACACGCGGTCAGCGATCTGCTGATCGATCGGATCGACGCTTTTCTCCAATACCCTGCCTGCGATCCGCATGGCGATCCCATTCCCAAAGCCGACGGCACGCTCCCGGCAGCGCAGACCGTTCGGCTTTCGGAACTCGCAGTCGGCGATGGTTTTCGCATCGAACGGGTGCTCGATCAAACGCCGGAGTTCCTCCGCTACCTGGCCGAAACCGGCTTGAGAATCGGCGTGCAGGGTCGAGTGACGAACAGTCGGCGCGAAGCGGGCGTCGTGTCGCTAGAAGTTGCCGAAGCAAAGGCTTCGCTCAGCATGCCGCTGGCGCAGCAAGTACTCGTCAGCCGCGAGTAACCCCATTGTCGACTTTCGCTCCGCGAAAGTTAAATCGAGGCAGACTAACCATGCGCCGCCGAAAGAGCTTCGCGACTTTCGGCATTCCGCGAGTGCACCTATTTGCTGCGATAGAGCTTTCGACATCGGCTAGCCAAAGCCGGAACATTGCGGAGCCCGTTTGACGCAGCTTGATTTAACCTCCATTATCTTTCGCGGAGCGAAAGACGACGATGGGTCCAATTTGAAGCGACCGTTGCGGATGAAGTAAACTGGAATCCATGCAAATTTCTCCAGTTCAAACACCGAGCATATCTTCCCGCCGCGATTGGCTTGCCCATTCTGCGAGTGGTCTCGGCGCGATGGCGATGGCAGCGCTGCTGACCGGCGATGGGTTCGGTGAGGAGACGTCAGGCCAAAAGAAACGGAGCGTCACCGGTTTGCATCATCCGCCGCGGGCGAAGCGGTGCATTCATATTTTTTCGCCCGGCGGGGTGAGCCAAGTCGATACGTTTGATTACAAGCCGGAGCTGGAGAAGCTCGACAATCAGCCGCTCGTCGGCAAGGGGAAGATCGAGCCGTTTTTTGGGCAGATCGGCAAACTGCGGAAGAGTTTTTACTCATTCAAGCAGTATGGCGAGACCGGCACCTGGGTCAGCAGTTTGCTGCCGAATATTGCCGAGTGCGTCGATGATCTAACGATTGTTCGCAGTCTGGTGGCCAAGAGTAGCTCGCACACGCCGGCCTGCTTTCAGATGAACACGGGTTTCACGCTCAACGGCTATCCGAGCCTCGGTGCCTGGCTCAGCTATGGCTTGGGGACCGACAGCCAGTCGCTGCCGGCGTTCGTGGTGCTGCCCGATCCACGCGGCATTGTGAATGGCGGCGCGAGCAACTGGGGGAATGGTTTTTTGCCGGCGCTGCATCAGGGAGTTGCGTTTGACACGGCGAAGACGGAGCCGGTTGCCAACTTGCAAACGCCGAAGGATGTTTCGCCGGAAGCACGCACGGCAGCGCTGAAAGCGCTCGAACAAATGAACCGCCGAATGGCAGAGGAGTATCCGCTCGATTCGGCGCTCACGGCGCGACTGCGATCGTACGAACTCGCTGCGCAGATGCAGGTGAGCATTCCGGAGACGGTGGGGATTGAGCAGGAAACGCGCGAGACGCAAGCGCTCTACGGGATCGATCAACCTCTCACTGCGGGTTTTGGTCGGAACTGTTTGCTCGCGCGGCGATTGATCGAGCGGGGCGTGCGGTTCGTGCAACTTTACAACGGCGGCGCGCTCGGTTCGCCGCGGATCAACTGGGATGCGCACGAAGATCTGAAGCAGAATCACGACACGCAGGGAGTGCTGCTCGACAAACCGGTCGCCGGTTTGCTGAAGGATCTAAAGCGCCGTGGCTTGCTCGACGACACGCTCGTGTTTTGGACGAGCGAGTTCGGCCGCACGCCGTTCACGCAGGGCGAAAACGGCAAGGGGCGTGATCATCACAACCTGTGCTTCACCGGCTGGCTGTGCGGCGGCGGCGTGAAGCGCGGCTTCTCGTACGGCGAGAGTGACGAGGTCGGCTATCAACCAACCAGCGACCCAATGACCGTGTACGATCTGCACGCCACGGTGCTCCATCTACTCGGCATCGATCACACGCGGCTGACCTGGTATCACAACGGCATCGATCGTCGTTTGACCGACGTGCATGGTCGAGTTGTTTTTGATCTGCTCGCGTGAGTCCACCGAAAACTATCGCAGTGGGCTGTTGGTCGAATTGTAATTCGCGGCCAGCGATTGGCGAGGAACTTCGACGGGCACCGGTTGGGCATCGAAGTTGATGTCCTTGTTGTTGTACTTGCAGCCGGGGATCGACTTCAGCATCATCCCTTGTTGGCCGCCGAGTTGGGCGGCGTTGATGAGCTCGGCTTTGTATTTTTCCATGATGGCGAGCACAGCGCGATTGATTTCCGTCTTGCCGTCGGCCCGCTCTTCACCGACCGAGTCGAACGAACCGATCGTGACGATGCTTTCCGAAATGTCGTGAAACTCGTAGGCTTCGACACCTTGCTTGCGGAGCGCGGCGCACAGCTTGTTGGCTTTTTCAGCGGCTTCGTCGATCTTCGAGCCGTGTTTGCTTTCGCTGGTGAGCTTGTCGAATTCTTTGGGCTTCATCGTGTCGACGCCGCGGAAGGTGGCGACTTTCACGGTGTACTTCTTTTGATTCCGCAGCAGGCTGTTCGGCAGGTTCTTGTTCATGTCGATCACCAGCGGATCGAGTCCCTTGGCGACGAACAGTTCGTCGGGCAGCAGCGGGTTCTTCGTGACGAAGGCCCGGCCGAGTGGGCCGCGCTGCTGGTACTTCGGATCATTCTTGTGCGAGAGCGTGCGATATTGTTCGCTGAACCAGGTGGCGAAGTGCTGGGTCGGCTTGGAGTCGGCCTGCGTGGGGTCCTTGGTCATGCATTTCGGTTGCAGCTTCTTGATCGCCTTGAGAGTGTTCTCGAGCGCTGGATCGTTGACTGTTTGGAAGTCGCCGACCATGACGGCGATTTCGTCGAACTCGCGCGGCCGCAGGGCTTTCATTTTCTTGTCGCCACCAAAACGATTCAGGCCGAGGCCCGCTTCCTTCTGGGTGAAATCAAAACGCTGACGAAAGATGTAAGCTTGCAGGCGATGCTTCGAACGGAGTTCACGAACGAGCGCTTCGGCTTGCGCTTCGCCAGTCGTGGTTTGGCCGTCGGCTTCAAACTTGTCGACGAACGTAGCGCACATGATCATCCAGGGACCGTGCTGTTCGGTCAGGCTGAAATCGGCATCGCGCGTGATCGTCGCCGAAGCGGTGCGCACCGGCGCGCCGCCGCCGCTGCGGAAGGGAATCAACTGAGCCCAAGGGGGCGCTGCCGAAGCTGCCGTGGCGAGGAGCAGACAGACAACTACCAGCGTGAATATGCGAACGCGCAGAGCCAGACCTGGCATGTTTCGACCCTCGACCGAGTGAGTTGAGAAGGGTCGGGGTTGTAGCAGCCGCTGGGCTTGAGTGAAAAGGGAAGTTTTTACAAAACGGCGCCGCGGGCGGGGATTGGTGGCTGGGAACTGGGGGTTAGGGAAAGATGAGTGGTGTAAGTAAGCCGAGAAGCCATGGCCAGGCGAGGGCGAGGCCGAAGAATAGGCTGCTGCCCGCGAGCCAATTTATGCGGGCCCATCTGCCGCGGAAGAATAGCGCGGCAAGCGTCCAAGCGACGCAGCCGACCACGAAAATCGGTTTCCAGAGTTGCGCCGGCCAAACCAGGCGCGGGTTCATACACATCAGGCCGTTGCTGACCGGATCGGGATCGACAAACTTGGCCGGGTTAGGAGTGCGGACCGCCGATTCCTGCTCGTGAGTTGGCGATCCAGCGATACTGAGGAGCCCCCAGCAAATTACCGCCGGCAGGGAAACACAGAGCGCAGCCGTCAGGCCACGAAACAAACCGCTTCCCATCTCCCGCTTCCTTAGCTCTGGCTGATCTGCAGCCCGCGCAACTCGCGCGGCAGCGGAAAGTGAATATCTTCGAGCCGCAGCGTGCGGACCTCGACCGTTGCGTGAAAATGCTCGCGGAGATATTCGACACATTCCTGCACAACCGATTCCGGCGCGCTCGCGCCGGCGGTCATCACGACGGTCTCGACCCCTTCGAACCATTTGTCATCGACATCGGCCTGGCCATCGATCAAATACGCTTGCACGCCGTGCTCGGTGGCGAGCTCGCGGAGGCGTTGGCTGTTCGAGCTGTTCTGGCTGCCGAGCACAAGCACCAGATCGGCTTCAACGGCGAGCGTGCGAACCGCTTCTTGACGATTGGTGGTGGCGTAGCAGATGTCTTCTTTCGGCGGGCCGATGATTTGAGGGAATCGTTCCTTCAAGCAGCGAATGATGCGATTGGCATCGTCGACGGAGAGAGTCGTTTGCGTGAGGAAGGCCAGCTTGGCATCGGGCGGATAGCTGAGCGCGGCGATGTCTTCTTCGGTCTCGACGAGCTGGATCGCCGCGGGAGCTTCGCCCATCGTGCCGATCACTTCGTCGTGCCCCTCATGGCCGATGAGGAAAATTGTGTAGCCGTCGCGAGCGAAGCGGATGGCTTCGAGGTGGACCTTGGTGACCAGCGGGCAGGTGGCATCGATGGCCCGCAGCTTCCGCTCCTTGGCCAGATTGCGAATGGCGGGCGAGACGCCGTGCGCGGAAAAGAGCAACGTCGCGCCGGGAGGAACTTCTTCCAGGTGGTCGACGAAGATGGCCCCTTTATCGCGAAAGGTTTCGACCACGTATTTATTGTGGACGATCTCATGATAGACGTAGATTGGCGTGCCGAAGGCCTGAATCGCCAGGTCGAGGCTTTCGATCGCCATATTCACCCCCGCACAAAAACCGCGGGGAGCAGCCAGGATGATTCGCATGGGGGAACGGGGGCTGGGGGCTAGGAACTGGGGTTGAGTCAGCTTTTATCGTAACAACTCGCTGCCGGTTTCATAACCGCAAACGGACGGCTAGCGATCACTGATTCTGTTCTTCGAGCCACTGCAGGGCATCGGCAAAGGCGGCGTGGAAACGCTCGCGGTTGCTGGTCATCGTTTGCTTGCACGCGGTCAGGAGGTCGTCTGGCGAAGGATAATCGAGCAGCAGCGCGAGTCGCTGCAGATCAACACCATCGCCCGGCAACACGTGCCGGTCGCGCGTATTCAGCAGCCGAATTCCACCTTCGATGCGTCGCAGCAGGCGATACGATTCCGACCAGCGAGCGGCTTCGGTCTGCGAGAATATGCCGGCTTCTTCCAAGGCTTGGATCGCGGCGAGCGTTCCTGGTACGAGAATGCGAGGATGCCGATGGGCGTGTTCCAGTTGCAAACGTTGCACGACCGTTTCGATATCGAGCGTGCCGCCGACGCCGCGCTTCACATTGAACGCCGCCGCGCCTTGATCGAGTTGCAGGCGATCGTGATACAGCTGCCGGGCGTCGGCTTGCTGCCAAGGTCGTGCGGTGAGCCATTGCCGGACCGCATTCATCGCGGTGGCTTGCGACGGCGCGGGGCCGAAGATCGCGCGGGCCTTGAGGAGCGATAGCCAGTGAGCGAGCGGCGCTTCGCCCGACTGAAAGTGAGCGGCCAGATCGGCGAGCGAATTTGCCAGCGGCCCAGCCGTCCCCAGCGGTCGCAGGCCCGCTTCGAGCGGATGCAATCGTCCTTGCGGGGTGGACTGCGAAACTTCTTTCAACACGCGCTGGGCGAGTTGCGTAAAGAAATGGCCGTTCGTCGTCGGCTGCACGCGTTTCGCTCGTTCGACGCCTTGTGTGGAGCCTTCGGCTTCATAGACAAAGGCGATTTGCAGATCGCTGTGATAGTTCGGCTCTTGTCCGCCGAGTTTGCCGAGGCCGAGAATCACAAAGCCGCACTGCTCTCCCGCGAACGGGCCTTCTTCGATCATCGGCCTGCCGTGCTTTTCGACCAGGCGATCGAACTCCTGCCGGGCGACGACAGCGAGCGCAACTTCGGCAACATCACTCAAAGCGCGATGCGTGGCTTCGATCGGTTCGCGCTGCAGCACATCGCGCACGCCGATCTGCAAATGGCGCGAAGCCTTGAGCGCGAGCAACTTCGGCAACGCTGGTCCGCCTCCGCGCTGCAGTTCCTGCCAAGTCCGCTGCAGCTCGGCGAGTTCCGGGTGTCGGCGCAATTGCAGCGAATCGAGCAGCTCATCGAGCATGCCTGGATTCGTGATCATCAGGTCCGACAGATAGGGACTGCAGCCGCACACGCGCACGTAAAGCTCGAGCGACGGCTGATGCGAATGGAACAATTCCCACAGCACGCCTTTGCAGCCGAGCGAATCGCTCACGCGGCTGAGGTTGGCCAGCGTCACATCGGGCTGCGGCGTAGCGGCGATGGCAGTAAGCAATCGGCCGATGATCGACGACAGGTAATAACGACATCGCCGCGTCGACAAAAAGGCCGTGCGTTCGCTGGCCAGATCGTTGAGATGCCGCAGTGCCGTCGCACAGTCCTGAAATCGATAGGGCGAGAGAATTTGCGCTGCCTCGGCTGCCGTGGGATGCGGCGCCTGGAGCAAATCGACTTCCGGCGGCGGATCGGTTTCGTCGGGAAACGCCGCCTGCAGCAAACCGCGAAGCAGTTCGTAAGTCACGGGAGATGGCCCCGTGCTCCGCGCAGCGGCACTGTCGCTGGCCGAAGTTTGCGCTGCATGCAATTCTTTGCGCAGAGCGAGGTAGGCATCCTCGAGCGCCGTGCGCTCTTGTACGCTGATCGAGCCTTCTTGCTCGAGACCCGCGATGGCGTCGAGCGTGCCGGGAAGTCGCACGCGCGGCTGATCGCCGCCGCTGAGCAGGCGCAGAAACTGAATGGTTTGTTCGAAGTCAAACAAACCGCCGGGGCCGATTTCAATATCGTGCTTCTCTGCCGAAGCCGCGGCCAATTCGGCCCGGCGAACGATTCGCCGCTTGAGTGCTCGCAGCCCTGCTTCATCGGCGCGCGACAGCAGGCGGCGAAAGACCCACGGTTGAAGTTGTTGCAGAAACGAATCTGCCAATGGCCGATCGCCGGCGACGCAGCGCGCCTGCGTAAAACTCTGCCGATGCCAGGTTCGGCCGAATTCGTCGAAGAGAGCTGCCGCTTCATTGGCGGCAATCACTGTCGGGGATGTCTCGCGATTGGGAATCGACTGCAGCTCGACTTTGTAGGCGATCCCCAGATCGGTGTTTTCCGTGAGCAACCGAAAGAGCTGCCGAGCGAGGCGTTCGTATTGATCAGCAGCTGCGCGGCGCTGAGCATCGTCGGCGGGGAGCGTTTCGTGCAGAAGGAGCAGTTGCAATCGCTCGCCGTAATCTTGTTCTCCCGCGCCGCAGCGACCGAACGCGAGGAGCGAAACCGCCCCCAGCGGCACGACGCGTCGCGGCGAACCGGTCGCCGTTTTGCTCGCTTGCAATTTTTGCTGCGCAGCTGCGAGTCCACCGGCCAAGAGAGCTTCGGCCAGGTAGGTGAGTTGCTGCCAGACGAGCTCAGGCTTGTGTTTGCCGACTCGTTCGCCGTAAAAGATGCGCAGTTGCTCGCGACGTTTGATACGGCGGAGTGCCGAGATCTGCGAGCGTTCGTCGAGCAGGTGTGTCGCTTCGGCGGTAACGTCGGCGACGAGTGTCGCTCGTTCCACCGGCTGGCCTTCGGTCAAGCGCAATAGATCGAATGCTTCCGGATCGCGGAGAATCGTTTCCCGCCAAACGCCGCCCCAAGCGAGGACTCGCACCAGCATCGGCAGCGTGGTGGCATCGCGCTCGACGAGCGCTGCAAACGACAGCGGGCTGCGCGAAGCCAGAATGAACTGCCGCACTCCCTCGAGCACGGTGAGCGGATCGGGCGTTTCCGGCAGCAGAGTATCGAGCTGTGAGCAGAGTGTGGCGAGCAGATCGAGCGGCACGCCCCCATCGGCGAGGTCGAGCAGCGCGTGCCTGGCCGCGGCCGGATCGCTCACCCGCCAGGCCTGGAGCGTTTCCGCCACGTCACTGGATTGATCGAGGAGCGAAACCAAAGTACGAATTTCCATCCTCGCATTTTAGTGCGAGATGGTGGCAAGTGTAGCCGTCAGGCACGGCCGGAATTCAGCTCTTCACTTCAGCCGACGAAACGCGAGTTTCTCTTGCCACGGCCGTGGCGGCGAGATTATCTTACAGCGTCCTCTCCTTCCTATTTCTCTTGTCTGTGGGAGAGTCTGTCATGTTTTCGTTCGTACAGCCGCGGCGGCACTCTCGCAGCCCGGCGTTTACGCTGGTCGAATTGTTGGTGGTGATTGCGATCATCGGTGTGCTGGTCGCGCTCCTTCTGCCCGCGGTGCAGGCGGCTCGCGAAGCAGCTCGGCGGTCGCAGTGCCAGAACAACATCAAG
Organism: Anatilimnocola floriformis; assembly: GCF_024256385.1. Classification (NCBI taxonomy): domain Bacteria; kingdom Pseudomonadati; phylum Planctomycetota; class Planctomycetia; order Pirellulales; family Pirellulaceae; genus Anatilimnocola; species Anatilimnocola floriformis. The sequence goes on along the minus strand of NZ_JAMLFW010000001.1, from coordinate 525,169 downwards.
CAGCACGGCTTGTCGTTGCATAACTTCGAGGATTCTTACCAGCAGTATCCGGCGCTGATTTCGAGCGCGAGTGGCGCTGTGCATACGGTGCAGGACAAATTCAAGCCCGCCGTCGGATTTACGCTCTTCAATTGGCTGCTGCCGTATATCGAACAACGGCCGCTGTACGAAGCGTCAATGCTCAACGTCGGCACCAGTGTCGGCGGCAAGCTGGTGTATCAAACGCCGTTGAAGGCTCATCAATGTCCGAGCGAAACGAGTTCGCCGCGCGGCATGGGAGCGACCACGCACGGCGGCGCGAATGGCTGGGCCATCGGCAACTATGCGGGCAACTATTACGTCGTCGGCAATCCCGATGGATCGACGAATGCCGATTGCCGCGAAGGGGTCGCCAAGAGTTCCGAGCTGACCGATGGGCTGTCGAACACGGTGGTCTTTACCGAGCGTTATGGCACGTGCGGCAATGGTGGCGATCCGAACGGCGCGGCGACCAATGGCAACCTATGGAGCGATTCCAATCAAACCTGGCAGCCAATCTTTTGCATCGGCAACGTGGCCAAGGATCCGGTGGTGCTCACGTCGGGCGCGGCTTATCCGGCCTGTGCCAAGTTCCAGCAATCGCCCCACTGGTACAACAACTGCGACCCGATCCTGCCCCAAACGCCTCATCCTGGTGGCATTGGCGTGTGCATGAGCGACGGCAGTGTAAAAACGATTTCGTCGAGCATCGATTCCGCCGTTTGGGCCGCGGCGTGTAACCCGATCGATGGCGTAGCCCTGACCAACTGGCCCTAAGCGTTACTCGCGCCGAGAAGTCTGGCCCAGTTGAAGCAACTTAGGCTGGCTCGATAGATTTGCCGGCAGATTCGTCTGCATCTTTGTCTGACTGGCGCAGCCGCCACAACCCGACGCGCAGCCAGCGTTGCTCTTCGCGGGGCGCAGATATTTGCTGGCGCGAATCAACAGCAGCACGGTCGCGACGAGCACGATGGCACCGACAATCAGGTTTTGAATCAGCAACGACGAAAGCATGTTCTTATTCTATTCCGTGGGCCCGCTTAGAGCAGCCGCCGCAGCAGCACTTCGTTCACTTTGCCGCGGAATCGTTCCTTGCCGTCGATGAGGACCACCGGCACGCAGGTGGTGTAGCGCTCGCGCAGGGCGGGATCGGCGTCGATATCGACGAGCTCAGGCGACAAGCCGTAGCGCTCGAGCAGTTCCCGCGCGTCGTCGCACAGATGGCAACCGGCCCGGGTGTAAATCGTGACTTGATGTTCGGTCATGGTGAAAATGCTCCTCCAGCACCGTTATTATAGGCAGCCGAAGTGCCCGGAGCAGGGCCGAGCGAAACTAGCGGAGATTTACGTTGTTCGACACGATCATTCATGGCGGCGAAATCATCGATGGCACCGGAGCGCCGCGCATCCGCGGCGACGTCGGATTGCTGGATGGGCGAATTGCTGCCGTTGGCGAATTGTCGAGCGTTGCCGCGGCGGCGCGAATCGATGCGACGGGGCGGATTGTCGCGCCGGGCTTTGTTGACGTTCACAATCACAGCGACGGCTGGCTCCTCTCGCAGACAAATTTCTGGCCGAAGACCAGCCAAGGCTTCACCACCGAAGTGTTGATGGCCGACGGCATTTCTTATGCGCCGGTCGATCGCCACACCTGGCGGCAGTGGATTTTTTATCTGCGAGCCCTGAATGGTTTGCGGCTGCAGGAATATCGCGACTGGGAGAGCATCGGCGAATATTGCGCGCTGCTGGACGGACACACGGCGCAAAACGTAGCGACGCACGTCCCCTACGCCAACTGCCGGACGCTGCACGCCGGCTTTGGTCATCGGCCTCTCGATGATTACCAACGGCGAAACATTCGCCGTGAGATTGAAATGGGAATGGAGCAAGGCGGCGTGGGGCTGTCGACGGGGCTCGATTACCTGACGCAATGCGCGGCGACGACGGACGAGTTGGTCGATGCTTGCCGGGCGATCGCGCGGTTCGACGGTTTATACGTCACGCACATTCGCTACAAAGCCGGCTTGTTTGTTGCTCTCGACGAAGCGGTGGAGATCGGCAAGCGGGCCGGCGTGAAGGTTCACATTTCGCACCTCAAGGGAACCACGCCGCAGGAAGTCGATCAGGTGCTGGAGTTTCTCGAGCGAGCTCGCCGAGAAGTCGATTTGTCATTCGACGTCTATCCCTACCAGCGCAGCAGCACGATGCTCAATTACCTGCTGCCGTACGAAGCCTGGCGCGAGGGGCCGCTGCAGGTCGTGGCAAACATGGGGCGCGATGAATTGCTCGCGCGCTTTCGCGTCGGTCTGGCGAATCTCGGCGTGTCGCTCGACAAGTTTCACATCGCGTGGACCAGCAGCGGCAACAACTCGATTCATCACGGCAAGTTGCTTTCCGACTACATCGCCGAAATGAATCGACCCGCCGAAGAAGCCCTCTATCACTTGCTGATCGAAGAAAACCTGGCCATGCTGCTGGTCATCAACGCCGGCGACGATTCACTGGTTCAGCCGCTTCTCGCGCACGATCTGTACATGATGGGAAGCGACGGTATTTGGTTTCCCGACAGCAGCAGCGTACACGCTGTAAAAAATAGCGTCGTGCATCCGCGCGTGTATGGTTCGACGGGGAGACTGCTGGGGAGTTGCGTTCGCGAGCAGCGACTTTTCTCGCTTGAATCTGCCGTGCAGAAGCTCAGCGGCGTGCCGGCTGCGCGTTTTGGCTTGCGCGATCGCGGCGTAATTCGAGAAGGAGCTTGGGCAGACTTGGTGGTCTTCGATGCAGTGACCGTCGCCGATCACGCGACGTACGAGCAGCCGCAGCAAATCTGCGCCGGCATCGAACACGTACTGGTGAACGGCCAGGTGATTGTGAAAAACGCTGCACCGATTGAATTCAACGGCAGCGCGCCCGGAAAATTCCTGCGCTATCAGCCCTAAACCGAGTGTTGCACACCCGGCAGCGTGTTCAAATTCGGCCGCGTCAACCGCCAGTTGGCGGCGACCAGCGGTCCAGGCATGTGGGCCAGCGTCCAATCGACGACGCGCCAATCAAGCCAACGACAGTCAGGATCTTTGCTGCGAGCAGCGACGTATCCCAAGTGCCCACCGCCGTCGGCGATAATCAGTTTCACCGCGTCCGAGATCTGCGATTGCTGCAAACAGTCGATCGGCACGATCGGGTCATCTTTGGCCGCGACAATCAGCGTAGGAATGCGAATTTTGCGAAGATACGGCCCCGAGCTCGCTTGCGAGTAGTAATCATCCGCATCGGCAAAGCCCGACAGCGGCGCCGTGACACACGCGTCGAAATCACGAATGCCGCGGAGACTTGCGGGAAGTGGTACGGGTGTGCAGTCGGGCGTGTTGCGTTCGCGGTTGGCAATGTAGCGGCGCAGTCCGGTTACGAAAGAGCGATCGTACATGCCGCGCAGCACTTTTTGCACATTCAGGCAGGTGACGCCGAGATCGACCGGGGGCGCGACCGCCATCACGCCCACCACATTGTCCGGAGCTTGATCTGCCCATTCGCCCGCCAGCTTGAGGACCATGTTGGCCCCCATCGAAAACCCGATGACCGCCGTCGGCGAATTCAGGCAGCGAACGTTGATGTCGTTGAGTACCGCCGCGACATCGTCGCTGCGTCCCGCATGGCAGAGTTGTCGGGCCAGACCGATGCCGGCGCCGCAGCCGCGAAGGTCCATGCGAAACACGCGCACGCCGTGCGCGTTGAGTTTCTTTGCGCAGCGCTGCATGTAACCCGATTGATGCGAACCACCGAGGCCATGCACGAGCAAGGCGACGGGATCATTCGGTTGCCATTTCTGCGGACGATCGTCGTGCACGACGATTGCGTCACCATCATCGAGCGTCACGCGATGCTGAGTCGCGGTGTACGTAATCGTCTGATGAAAGAAATAGCAGCCGAGGATCGTCTGTAAATGTCCACCGCGAACCCAAGGATGGGGTCGGAAGGAAGGAAAGTGAACATCCATTTTCAACTTTTCCGTGGTCAACGAGAGGCAGGAAGATCGGGCGGTAATAACCTTATCGGCGAACTATCCCATATTCCTCGATTTTCCGGTACAACGTAGCTCGCCCTAATCCCAAAAGTTTCGCCGCTTCAGGAACATTGCCATCCGTCCGATTCAGCGCCTCTTGTATCAGCTTTCGTTCCCAGAAATCAAGGCGTAATGACTCAAGTTCTTTGCCGCCACCAACATCCCGCAATCCGAGATCGTCGGGAAGGATCGTATTTCCTTCGCACATTACCACGGCAGAGTCGAGCACATTGCGCAGCTGCCGCACATTGCCAGGCCACTGATAGCTGAGCAAGCGTTCGCGCGTGTCGGGTGCTATCAACAAATTGGGCCGACCATGTTGCTTGCGGAAGTGATTGAGAAAGAATTCCGCTAGCATGTCGATGTCAGCACCGCGATCGCGGAGCGGCGGTATGTAAAGTTCGAAGACACTCAGGCGGTAATAAAGGTCTTCGCGAAATTTATGATCGCGCACAAATTCGCGCAGGTCGCGATTGGTAGCTGCTATCACTCGCACGTCGACATTGACCTCTTTGGTCGAGCCGACGGGCAAGAAGGGATGACCTTCGAGAATGCGCAGCAGTTTGGCTTGGCCCTCAAGCGTCAGCTCGCCGACCTCATCGAGAAATAGAGTGCCGGTGTGAGCTTGCTGAAACCAACCGACGTGATCGCTCTCAGCGCCAGTGAACGAGCCCTTCTTATGGCCGAAGAGTTGGCTCTCCATCAGGTCGCGCGGAATGGCAGCGCAGTTGACGCTGAGCATCGGCCGATCAGACCGAGTGCTAGCTCGATGAATGGCCCGCGCGACCAGTTCCTTGCCAGCACCACTTTCGCCGCGAACAAGCACGCAGCCGGTCGCACGCGCGATGCGGCTGATGCGCGACTTCAACTCGAGCATCGGTTTGCTGTCGCCCAGCAACTCATCGAAGATCGCGGCTTTGTCGCTCAACCGGCGATTGTCGGCGCGGAGCACCGCTTCCTGACGTGATCGAACCAAAGCGACGGTGAGGATATTCGCCAGCAGCAGCGACACTTCAAAATCGCTCTGCCGGAACCGGCCTTGATCGAGATAGATGTGAATCGCGCCGAGCGTCTTCTTGTCATGCACCAGCGGAATGCACAGAGCATCGGCGTAGTTCTTCAGGCTTTCGGTGCTGGCGCTCGACGGCTGATTGTCGATCCAAACCGCTTTCCCCTGGCGGCAGACCATTTCGGTGAGACTGTCGCTCAGTCGCACTTTGCCGGCTGCATCTTCGGGAATCACCAGCTTTGGTTTGAGTTGACCGTCGTCGCTGACCCACAAGAAACCGACGACTGAGGCTTGCGTACGGTGCAACAGCAGATCGAGCGAGACTTGGATGACTTCATCGGGATCGCTGCAGCCAAGCAATCGCACGCTGAGCTGATGCAGCGTGAGGAAGTCTTGATTGCGCTCGTTGTCTTGCAGCAGCGAAAAGCCGAGATCGTTGGGGATGACTTCGGTGACGACGCGATCGCGCACGACCGTTTGAGTGTGCTCCTGCCGGGCCGAACTGCTGTGCGGATCAAGCTGCTCGCAGTAGATGAATTCCGTGGTGCCGATTTTTACGCGACAGTCGGGGGCCAGGCGGGCTTCGTCGATCTTTTGACCGTTGAGGTAAGTGCCGTTGCGGCTCGTGAGGTCGCGAATCCACCACAGGCCTTCGACGTGTTCAATGATCGCGTGGACCCGCGAGGCCAGCGGATCGGAGAGGACCACGTCGCAATCGAGCCCGCGACCAATGCGCGTGGGACGATCGGGCGTCAGCACCATGTGCGCACCGGCCCGCGCGCCGGTAATCATCAATAGATAGGAATTCCCAACCACAAAAACCCGCCACTCAATGCCACTACGGGAAGAAAAGTCGGCCTGACGGCAGACCGCCAGCCACTGTAGTCAATATAGTAACAGCGAGGCCGTAGCGTTAGCGAGGGCGAACGAATCGCCGACTACTTCGTGACAATGTCGAAGTCGGCTTTGTCGGTGCCGGCGAGTGGCACTTCGAATTCTTTCGCGCTGTTCGAATTCCACTCGGGTGGAATCGGATCGACATTGCGCACGGCAGGCGCGCCATCTTCGGCGACCTGCGTCGGATCCTGGCCTACGACATTGCCGCCAGCCGTTTGAATGCGCACGCGATGCTTGCCGATGATTGCGCCTTTGTTCGTACCGCTTTCGAGCGAATAGCGGCCATTAGCATCGGTCAAGGCGCTCGAGCCTCGGCCGGGATTGGGATCGCTCTCGGTGCTGATCGGCTGAAAGGTGATGACCGCTTTGCCGTAGGGTTCGCCGTTGAGCTTGATGATGCCGGAGACCGGCACAAACTTGGGGCCGCCGCAGCCGGTGATCAAAGCAACGAGAACGAACAGGACGAGACGATTCATGGTGGTTAACTCTTGTTGCTGCTCAGCCCCTCACTCCGACTCCGCTCCCCGGAGTACCGAGGCGAGGGAGTGAAAACTACGGCAGGACCTGGGCTTCGCCGCCCGCCATCGTGGCCATGTTTTGTAGCAGGTTGATGTCGACATTGACGCTGACGAATTTCACCGAAGCGTCGCCGAGCGTCCAGTTGCTGCCGCGAGTATGTTCGCTGTTGAAGGCCCGTTTGCAGGGTTGCTCGGCATACTGACCGGGAGTGCCCCAGCAGCCTTCCTTGTCTGTCGAACTCCGCCCGAACGGCATTCCATACAAGCGACTTTCGGGGCCGACCGACGATTGGTTGTAGGACGCGTAAGTGTAAGCCCAGAACGTACCGCGGTCGGTCAAGGTGCGCGTGGTGTATTCGCCGACCATCAGCGTATTGCTCGTGCCGTCGGTGCAGTTCGACATTCGTTCTGGACCACCCATCGCGGCGCTGGTCGTGCCGGCTGGTGCGCCGTTGTAAGAGACGCCGATCGAATGCAGGAACGACTTGTACTGATGATCCATCACGCCGCCGGGCCAGAGACCAGGCTCATAACTATCCCAGGCGCCGTGGCCGACTTGCATGTTGAGCTTGCCGCTCACCGCGCGGTAGCTGGAGTGCATCCACTTTTGCCCGGCAGGGTTCGGGCCGCTATCGGGTGCTTCCAACTTACCCAGCATCGTGTCCGATGCGCATTCGTAGGCCTTCACTCGCTTCTGGCCGACTTCGGTAATGTTGTTGGTCGAAATATTCTCTTCGTTCTGGCGGTACTTGGTGTAGAGATTCAGCTGTTCGACGAACGGCAGCAGTTCCAGCGCCCAGTTGGTGTATGTCGACGGCGTGCAGCAGTTGCCGTAGTACGTTCCGCCCGGCGGAAAGACCAAATACGTATCGTGATGGTTGTGCAGCCCGAGCCCCATCTGCCGCATGTTGTTTGCGCAACTGGTTCGCCGCGCGGCTTCACGCGCCGCTTGCACGGCGGGAAGCAGTAACGCCACCAAGACGCCAATGATGGCAATTACGACCAGCAATTCCACAAGCGTAAACGCCCGCTTGATTCGCACCCGTTGCATTGCATGTCCCCTGAAAATCAGAGCTCGCGCCAGTACCGTCACTTCGTTCACGAATGACCGCTTCCGGCAGGGGGAAGTGGAGAGTCCCGCACCAGACCGGGGCTAAAAGTAATCGAAAAGAACTGCGACAAGATTGCAGGGACTATAAACGAACGCGAACAGACGATCAATCTTCGTGTCGATTTTGCGGGGATTTTGTCTGAACGCTGGAGGAGTAGTTTTGGGTTCTGAGTTTTGAGTTCTGAGACAAGAAGACGAGCCAATCGAGCGTCCACATAGTGCGAGGGATATACCTTCCCTTGCCGAAACCCTGGCTGACGCCACGGGTTATGAAAGTCGAAGCAGAACTTAGACAATCACGCTGGTCAGTGATTGAAAATAAGGGTGCTTGCGAATCGGATCGAAGTCCCGTTCGCTGCCGACTAGGTCGCGGTAGTCGGGCTGCAATTCGAAGGCCTGCGATAGATAAGAGCAGGCGATTTTTGCGTTGCCAGCCAGGCTCCAGTAGCAAGCCAGGTTGTAGTGCAGAATCGGTTGCTCGGCGTCGGCTTCGAGAGCTTCTTCCAAGGCTTGAATGGCGAGGTCGAGACGGCGGACGCGCTTGTAGCACCAGCCGAGGGCCAAGCGGATATGGAAATTGCCCTGCTCGAGGTCGGCTGCGTCGCGGAGCGGTTTGATCGCGTCGGCGTAGCGTTCCATGGTTCGCAGGGCCTGACCGCGGAGGAACAGAATGTGTCCCCGCAGGCCGCCCGGATTATCGATGCGATCGAGCGTTGCCAGCACTCGGTTGGCAACCTGATCGCGCACATCGGGGCGACAAGGCCAACGTCCACCAAAGACGGTGATGAGATCCAAATAGCCTTCGGCTTCCCGAAGGATTTGTTGGCGTCGGATGCGATTGGGATCGGACATGGCGATTCTTCTCAGCCACTGAACCGGGCGATCCTCGTGCAGGTAATCCTGGACTGGACGCCGGTGATAACCGGCAGGTTCGATTGGAAAAAACGCTCTACTACTCAATTCTAACCGGCGCTTTGGAAAACCCAAATTTTGTGGCCGGTAATTCTCGCAGGAATCTCAAAAAATCCAAAAATCAAGCAGACTAAGGACGGCAGCGTAAACCTTACCGTCGTCCTCTGCCATGCCATTCTCTTCCAATTATGGAATCACGCCAGGAGGGGTACAAAGTTCGATAAAATGCCCATCGGGATCGACCAAAAAGACCTGGCCTGCCCCATCCGGCCGTCGAACGCGCGGAAAAAACGGATAATCGGCCTTCGTCAGGTGGGCTTCCCAGGCATCGAGATCGTCGACCTGAATTGCCCAGTGATTCCCCCGCCGCTGCGACTGTGGCTGAATCTGCCGCCCGCCGATCAAATGCAATTCCTGCCGCTCGCCCAAGCGAAACCAAGCCCCGGGAAAAGTAAACGCCGGCCGCTCCATCGGCGGCAGCTGCAGCACGTCCCGATAGAACGCGCAGCTCTTTTCCAGATCGGCGACATGCAGCGCCACGTGATTGAGTTCGATGATTTTCATGCTGGCATTGTGCTTGGGCCAGCGGCTGGCGAAAAGGGCAGTCCGGCTACCGAGTCTAATTTGCCTTCTTCACCGGCAACGCCAAGATCACAGCCAGGGCAACACCAAGCGCAATGACCACCGACTTTCGAATCTCGGCTTCACCAATGCGGAAGTTGTTCTTCAGGTCGCGGTACATGTCGTAGCCGAACCAAAGAACCACCACGAAGATCGCCAGCGCAGCGACAATCCTCGCCGGCCAGATTTGCCCGATGAAGGCGAAGGTGGCAGCCATCAGGGCGATGCTGCCCATGGCCAGGCCGAAGTAGAGACCGTTCTGACCATTGGCATCCATCAGAATGCGGATCACGCCGCCAGCGATGACGGCGAGGCCAAAGATGCCGCAAGCCGCGGCCAGTTGCTTGTGAGAGATCATGCGCGCAGGACCACCAGAGATGGACGGTGAAGAAGTTCAAGTCTCTGGCGTGACTTGCAATGCAACAGCATCTGCGTTGCAGAGTATCGGTCGGACGCACGAAAAGAAAGTGCGTCCGCCAGGAAAACCGCCGGCAATCGCGCGGCGGCTCAGTGCTTAGCGTCTAACCCGCAGCGACTTCGACCGCATCGATCAACTGCCGGGCCCCTTCGGCCTGGCAGTGCTGGATGGCGACCTGCTTTTCGTAGAACCAGCGGACATTGCCGCGGAGCGTGACGAGCCCCTCGCGAACTTCGACGGCCAACTTACGCAGAGCCTGGTGATGGCTTTGCGAAAGCTGAGTAACAATCCGCGTCTGCAGCCTCTGATCAGCATCGCAAGAGGCAGTCGACAGAACGGAATCAGAGCACGTCGAAACCATGACGGGGTGCATCCTTACGGAAAGCAAAACTAGGGGCTAGAGGTCTGAATATTAAAGAGCCGTGCCGCCGGTTTCGCCGGTGCGAATGCGGATGGCTTCCTTGATTTCCGAAACAAAAATCTTGCCGTCGCCGATCTGGCCGGTTTGAGCAGTCTTGATGATCGAGCTGATGGCTTTTTCGCTCGACTCGGTGGGAACGACCAGCTCGATCTTCAACTTGGGAATGAAGTCGATCTTATATTCGGCACCGCGATACGTTTCTTTCTGACCTTTTTGTCGGCCGAAACCGCGCACTTCCGTGACCGTCAGGCCGTGAAAACCTGCCGCCACCAGGGCGTTCTTGATTTCATCCAACCGGTGGTGCCGAACAATCGCCTCAATCTTAACCATGGCCATACCGAAAGCTCCCGAAGCAAGAAAGTGATCTGCCGGGAAAACATTCGCCGGCCGCCTACCGCGGACCCATGTTCTAGCAATCGGAATGCCAACCGCAAGGGCCTGCGGCGGAGAACCGCACCTAACTTCAATGACAGCAAGCAGGAATGAAAATTATGACGTAGCTTCGCCAGCACCTTAGCCAGCACATCTGCTCAAATCCGGGCAACCGTTGCCAAAAGAGTGCTCAGCAGCGCGGCAGGGCTACTTCACCCGCAGCCGTCGCGGTGTCGGCCGCTGAAATAGCTTCGGCTTGACGAAATAGTTGCAGGCCATAATCACGACGAGCCCGAGCATCGAGCCGCCGAAGAGAATCTGCAAAACGATGACCTGTTGCGGCGGAATCACGCCAGCCCGGATCAGGAAGAAGATGACCGCAAACGTCAGCGTGATCACTTGCGTCACGCGCTTGATCCGCGCCGCCAGTGGCTGCTGTGGGGGCGCTGCTGTGTGCTCGGGGGGCAGCTCAATTTCGGCTGGCGATTCGTAGGGATTTTCTTCCATGGCCTGCCGAAGGTGGTAAGCAAGAAAAAACAAAGACCCGGCAACCATCGCTGCCGGGCCCTCATTTTAATCCATCGTCAACCGGCTCGCTTACTCACCTCGCAGCGATTTCGCCCGCCGGACGAGATCGAGGAACTCGGCCCGATGGCCGCCGGCGTCTTCGCCGATGGCAGCCGTGGCGATTTCCGAAACGGCAGAGAGATTCGCGCTGCCGCGATACTCGCTGTTTCGCAGAGCCAGGCCGAAGGCGACGACTGACGAAGCGAATTGGAAATCGGCCGAGGCACTGTTGAAGTTGCCCCCCTTGTCCTTGAGGGGGAATTTCAGCAGTTTGCTCGTGTCGGATTCGGGCTGCTTGTACCGCAACTTGACGGTGAGCAACTCGCCATTGTTCGCAGCGTCCGTAAGTTCCAGTTTGGGCTTCTCTACTTTCGGTCGCTGATAGATCAGATCCTCGGCCTCTTCCTTCGACTCATCTGCATCGGCCTGCTGTTTCTTCGCACCGTCAGCGAGCACGACTTCGTAGAAGGCGGTTACGCTGTGGCCGGCACCAATTTCACCAGCATCCTTCTTGTCGTTGTCGAAATCCTTGTTGGCCATCACGCGGTTTTCATAACCGAGCAAACGATATGACTGAATCTGGACCGGATTAAACACGATCTGGATTTTCACGTCCTTGGCAATCGTCACCAGGCTCCCCGACATCTCTTCAACAAGCACCTTGCGGGCTTCGCGAACACTGTCGAGATAGGCATACACACCGTTGCCGTTGTCGGCGAGGCGTTCCATCTTGGCATCCTTGAGATTGCCCGTGCCGACGCCAAGGACGGTGAGGAAGACGCCCGATTCCTTTTTCTTCGTGATCAAATCGACCAGGGCTGCATCGTCGGTGATGCCGACATTCAGGTCACCGTCAGTGGCGAGGATGACCTTGTTGGTGCCGCCCTTGATGAACTGGGCAGCCGCTTGTTCATAGGCCAGCGTGATGCCGGCACTGCCGTGCGTCGAACCGCCCGATTGCAGGCTGTCGATGGCCGCGATGATCTTATCCTTCTGATCGCCGCGCGTTGGCTCGAGCTTCAAGCCGGCGTTGCCGGCGTAAGTGACGATCGTCACCTTGTCGTTCTCGCCGAGCTCGGAAGTGAGCATAGTGAAGGCTTGCTTCAGCAGCGGCAGCTTATTGGCATCGGTCATCGAGCCCGAGGTATCGATGAGGAACACGATGTTGCTCGCCGGCCGTTCGGCACGGTGAATTTCTTTCCCTTGCAGACCAACCCGCAACAGCTTGTGCCCCGGATGCCACGGGCAATCGGCCATCTCCATGTTGACGGAGAAAGGATCGTCACCCTTCGGCTGCGGATACTTGTACTTGAAGTAATTCACCAACTCTTCGATGCGGACCGCATCCGGCGGCGGCAACGAACCGTTGTTCAAAAAGCGGCGGGTGTTGGCATACGAAGCCGTGTCGACATCGATCGAGAACGTCGACTGCGCGTGCCCTTCGGCGCTCGGCGAACGGAACTCGTTCTCAACGATCGGAGCATATTGCTCACCGCCAATTTGCGGCAGAATGGCTTTGTACTTGCGTTCCGTGTCTTGCACGTCGCGAATCGCGACATCGAGATCAGCAAGCTTCTTGCGTTCAGCCACTTCGTTCAAATCGCCACGAGCCCGCTCGCGCTTCAAATCGTCGGCCAGCGTGACGACCTTGCTGAACTTCTGGCGAATCTCTTCCTGACGTTGCTTGACGCCTGAATCCTTTTGCGTCAGTTGCTCGGCGAGCTTCTCCGAGTCGGCGTGGGCCAGCTCATCCGCAAATTGACGTAGTTCCTTGTTCGCTGGCCCAAAAGGCGTGCCGCTGGTTGGCAGCTTCGAGGACTCATCGTCCACGAGGATCCGCGGCGTCAATCCTTCTACCTTGCTTGCCGTATGCGTAGTCTGGTTGCCAGGCTTGCCGGGCCCCGCGGGTTGGGCTGGCAGGGGAATCGCGCTCGGCGGGGCCGGCATGGAATAAGTGACCGGATTTTTTGCCTCACCACCGATCCAAGCGCTGGCAGGTCCGCCTGCGGGTTTAGGTTCGTTTGCCGCGGGATTTCCACCAGCACTTTCAAAATAGTCGCGCTGGCCACGAGTCACTGTGTAGGGGCGAGCTGGAGCTGATTCCACAGGATTGCCAGGCGCCGTAGTTGGAGCCGGTTGCGCTTCCGGGCCTCTGTTAACCTCATAGCCAAACGTGATCCCAGCCGAATTGAAATCAGATTCGCTAACCTCTGCTTCGGGGCGATCACCGGAGCCACGGCCTCGCCCCATGCCGGGACGCGCTCCGCCCTTCACTTGGCCCGTAGGCTTGCTCGGCACCGGTTCCTTTTTGGACCGTTGGACCGCAGGCTCGCCTTGCGCGACTCCGGCATTCTTCTCTCGGTAGTCTAAATCTGCCGCCGGTCCCGCTGGTTTAAGTCCAACACCGAACGAGTGAAAATCGTCATCCAAGGCCGAGTTAGCCCGCTTCACAGCCCGCGGCGGTGCTTCGTCACGCCAGCTCAATAGCGACATCGCCGAATGAGGCCGTTGCCACAGGAAAGCGACAAGCGCCAGCGCCGCCGTCGACGCCAAAACCATCCCGGCCCGTTGGAAGAACGTCCGCCGACGATTCGCCGCAGCGACGGTCAGCGTTGGTTCACCCGCCGGTTGGTTCAGCTTCTTGAGGAGTGCTTCGCGCAGCGCCGGATCGGCTGGCGGTAGATTGTTGCCGGCAATAGCTTGCTTCAGTTGATTGGCAAATGGATCGGCTGGTTCGCCTGAGTTGTGCTGGTTGGTCTTCATTTTTATGGAACCCTAAAAAGGGAAATTGATTTTTAAGTCCGAAGCGAAGCGAGGATTCAGGTAGCCCGACGCGTTAGCGAGGCAGAAGTGCGAGGAGACTCAATTTGCAAGTCAGGCCCCTCACCCCCAACCCTCTCCCCTGGGTACAGGGGCGAGGGAGTGAGAAAATAAAAACTATCCCCTCACTCCCGCGGCTTGCCAGCTCGAAACTTGCGGATGCTCGCGCAGTGCTTTGACCGCCCGGTGGACGAGCACGCGAACGTTGCCTTCGGTGCGCTCCACCACTTCGGCAATCTCGCGATACGACCAACCTTGCGACCAGAGCTGCAACGGCTCGCGGTACAGCAACGGCAAGCGGTCGACCAGCGACCGGAGCACGTCGCTCAATTCTCCCCGCTCGGCGAGCACGGCTGGATCGGACTCCGGCGAACTCGATTGCTCGCCCGTCAGTTGCAGTTCATCGCTTTCGTCGAACGACTGCAGCCGACCGGACTGCCGCAACCAATCGAGGGCCCGATTACGGCATACGCGATACAGCCAGGCGGCTTCGCGTCCCCGCAATTCCTTCGGGTCCTGATCGCACAGCCGAAGAAAGGCGTGTTGCACCACGTCGCGGGCGGCATGCAAATCGCCCACAAAACGTTGCGCATAACGCACCAACTCCGACTCATGCTGGTCCAGAGTTGACATCACCCAAGCCCGCCGCGCGTCTGCTTGCATTGCTGTGATTCCTGCTGGCAATGGGCCAATCCGTTTGATTTGTATCGCCTCAGCTGAAGTCGCCAGAAGCCAGGCCCCGCGGACGACTGACTTCTGGCGAATCCAGCTGCCGATCAACCGGTCAGCCACTCTCCGCTGAAAGATTAACGTGCCGACTTACCGAGTGTTACAAGGGAATTGAAGCGGTCCGATTGGGGCTGGGGACTGGGGGCTTGGGACTGGGGAGTTTAAGATTGTGTTGACTTTGATGTTCGTGCATTTTCCCCAGCCCCTAGTTCCTAGCCCCCAGCCCCTTCCATGGCCCCCATCGACCTCCGCAGCGATACCGTTACCAAACCCACCGCGGCCATGCGGGCGTTTATCGCCAATTGCGAGGTCGGCGACGACGTGATCGACGTCGATCCCACCTGCAACAAGCTGGAACGGCTGACCGCCGAACTGCTGGGCAAGGAAGCTGCCATCTTCATGCCCTCCGGGACTATGACGAACCAGGTGGGCGTGCGGATTCATTGCAAAGCGGGCGATGAGTTCATCTGTGAAGTCGGCTGCCATATCTACAACTACGAACAAGCGGCCTTCGCCCAGCTCGGCGGCGTGGCCACACGAACCGTGGAAGGGCTCGGCGGCGTGCTGCATGTCGATCAGCTTCGCGACTTGATCCGGCCCGGCAACGATCACATGGTTCGTACTCGCCTGGTCTGCCTCGAGAACACGCACAATCGCGGCGCCGGCAAAGTTCAGCCCTACGATCACGTCGAAGACATCTGCACCTGGGCGCACGAAAACGGTTTGCGGACGCATCTCGACGGCGCGCGCCTTTTCAACGCCGTAGCCGCGACCGGCATTCCCGCCGAGCAATGGTCGAAGCATTTCGACACCGTCAGCGTTTGCTTCAGCAAGGGCCTCGGTGCTCCTGTCGGTTCCGCGTTGGCTGGGCCGAAGGAAATGATTGCCGAAGCTCGTCGTCATCGCAAACTCTTCGGCGGCGCCATGCGTCAGTGCGGCATCATTGCCGCTGGTGCGCTCTACGGCCTCGAACATCATCGTGGCCGACTGGTTCAAGATCATGCCAACGCTCAGATCCTCGCTGCGGCGATTCGCCAGACCGAAGGGCTCGCTCTCTCACCGGAAGATGTCGATACCAACATCGTCATCTTCAAGGTCGATCCCAAGCTCGGCTCGGCTGCGCAATTCCAAGCTGAACTGAAACTGCAAAACGTCCTGGCCCTCGCCATCAGCAAGACGCAGGTCCGCTTGGTGACTCATCTCGACGTCACCGAAGCTCAATGCCGCGAAGCCGGCAAGATCATCGAGCGCGTCGCCGGCGAACTCGCCAAAGGCAACACCGCGGCCAAAGAACTCGAACCCGCTTATTAAGACGTGCAGCGTCGCAGGTAGCCCGAGGCGTGAGCCGAAGGGTGAAGCGGGTACTCACTCAACATCTCCATCTCACGTAGTACTCATGTCGGATCTCAAAATCGGTTTCATCGGCGCCGGCCAAATGGCCACCGCTCTCGCCCAAGGCTTCGTCCGAGCGAACATCCTTCCCGCGGCAAAAATCTCCGCCTCCGACGCTTACCCTGCGGCCACCGACAAACTCGCAAAGGACCTGCCGGGGCTGAAAGTCGCCAGTAATGCCGAGGTCGCCGCGGCCAGCGATGTCGTGATCCTCGCGGTCAAGCCGCAAGTCATGCCCGCCGTCTATAAAGACCTCGCCGGCAAGCTCGCGAATAAACTCGTCATCTCAATCGCGGCCGGCATCTCGCTGGAAAAACTCTGCGCTGGTCTCAAGACCGAACGCGTCGTTCGCGTTATGCCGAACACGCCCTGCCTCGTGGGCCAAGGCGCGAGTGCGTTCGCGCTCGCTTCCGGCGCGACGGCTGCCGATGGCGAACTGGTGAAGAAACTTCTCTCCGCCGTGGGCATTGCTCATCTGGTGGATGAAAAGCTGCTCGATGCCGTCACAGGCCTTTCCGGCTCCGGTCCGGCGTATGTGTATCTCATTATCGAAGCGCTCAGTGACGGCGGCGTGAAGGCGGGCCTGCCCCGCGCGCTTGCCACTTCGCTCGCCGCGCAAACGGTTCTCGGCGCGGCTCAGATGGTTCTCACCCGCGGTGAACATCCGGGCGTTCTGAAAGATGCCGTCGCCAGTCCCGGCGGCACGACGATCGCCGGCCTCGCTACGCTCGAAGATCGCGGCCTGCGTGGCGCTCTGATTGCCGCCGTTGACTCAGCGACGAAGCGTTCGCAGGAACTCGGCAAATAGTCTGCGCGGCGCAGCCCGCAGATCCGTCATAACCGTGCGCTGGCCGTGGCCTAAACTTGGGAAGCGATCGCGCTGCAGACAACTCTATGTCGCGGCGCGCTGGCTGAAATTTTCAGGGGCCTGCCGATGCTTTCATTCTTACTGCTGATGTCGCTGATCCTCTCCGTGAGCATCGGTAATCTCGCGCTCGGCTTCGGCTTGGCCGTTCACATGGGCCAAGGTCCAGCCAAGGGATGGCAGGCACTCTGCTTCTGGAAAAAGGACGCTTCCGCCGATCCGCACGCGGCCCCGACTGATCCTCACGCGCCGCATGCGGAACCCGCTGCCCATGCGCCAGCGCCGGCCGCTCATGGTCATCACTGATCTGCCGTCACTGAGCACGACGCAGCATCATCCAAGCCGTCGGCGCCACGACCAGCGCCATGCCAACCAACGTTTGACCGTTGAATGTTCGGCCCCAAATCAAAATTTCCAGCAGCATCACGATCGCCACCTGCGATAGACCAACGACAGCCACGCGAGCCGCATTGCCAGTCGTGAACGCTTTCGTCAGAAACAGCTGACCCGCGGTGGCCGCGGCGCCAACACCAAGCAACAGCAGACCGGTGCCAACCGAAACCGTCGTCGTTCGCGTCTGCGGAAATACAAACCAGGCCGCAATGCTGAGCAGAAAAGCCACGCCGGAAAAGTGCGTGACAATCGCTCGCGCGTCGAGTTGCTTCAGCTTGTGCAAGCCAATCAAAGCGATGCCGCTCGTGAATGAACTGAGCAGCGCCGCGCCGAAGGCCAGGCGGGCTTCGAACTCCAGCGGCGGTTGCATCAAGCACATACCGGTGATCGACAACAGGATCGCGATCCAAACTTCCGCCGACGGAAGTTCGCCGAGCAAGGGCCAGCTGAGGACGGCAACCCACAGCGGATACATGTTCGTCAGCACGAGCACTTCCGACAGACTGTGATGCGTCATCGCATAAAAGCCGCAGAGCAGACTGATGCTCCCGGCGATGCTTCGCATCCACAGCGTCTTCGGCCGAAAGAGCACGAACCGCGCGCCGGCCTGATAGGTCAGCATCGCCGCAAACAGCATGGCCAAGCCCGCGCGAAAGATGGCAATCACTTGCCACGGGCACGAGTTCTCGAGCGCGTGAGTGCATACAGCCATCACGGAAAATGAAGATGCACTGGCCAACATCCAGGCGTAGGGCAGGAGCGGCGAATCCTTCACGCGATGATCTCGCGCGAGCGGTGAGTTTCAGCAATGGTTGATGGATTCACAGCGAACTAAATTTCGTATTCAAGTTGTTCGAGAACTGTCGACCACCAATTCTCGGGACGCGCGAGCGCTACTTGATCGGTCGCCAGCAAGCTTGATCGCAGTAGTTCGAGTTGCGAACTTAAATCGGTATCTGCATCCACTGTCAGTTTACTTACAAGCCGATCGTGAGTCGCGATGAATTGTGCCAGCTGTGCAATGCTGGAGTTCATGAAGCGTGTGGGGTGCTCGCTGTTGGGATCGATCGATTGAATGTTTCCACTGCTTAGATCGAGACAAAGTTCAGTGCCGTAGTCATCACCGATCACCAACATTCCACGATTCACCTGCGACTCGAGGCCGTAAAAAGTGAGTAGCAACGGCTCGTACTGCGCCGGCAATTTGGCAGCAACCTCGGATTTGAAAGCATCGGCACTCATGGCTAGGCGATGATCTCGCGTTTCCGCTTCACATAATCCCACACCACATAGCGATCGAGATCATTCCCCGCCGTGAAAAAGACGCGCCCCTTCGTACTCTCTGCCAATCGATAAGCAAACCGAATATCTTCTTCCGATTGCGACCAACTCGGCAGTAGGAAGAGGTTGATTGTGATCCCTTCGCGAGCGCAGAGCATCCCTTCGCGCAGCGTCGCTTCTTCGGTGCGTGGATCCGGCGGATAAAGCAGATACAACCAATCGCCGCTGTAATGCGCGGTTGGCAAGCCATCGGTGATGAGAATGATCTGTCGGTTCGGCGTGTCCTGCGTGCTGAGGAACTGCCGCGACATCGCCAGCGAGCGCTGAATATTGGTGAAGTGGGGCGGGATGCGACTTTCGGCGACGTTGTCTTTCGACATGTCGACTCGGAGTCGCACCACCGGATCGAAGAGCGTGACCGGCTTGGGCATTAGCTCGACGACTTTGCCCGGCGGCACCAGACGAGCAAACGTGGCCATCTCGACGAACTGCAAAAAGTCGCCGGGGTACTCTTTGCGAATCAGCCCTTCGAGCGCGAGGCCCATTCGTTTGACGTTGATGTACTGCCCGTCGTGCCGCATCGAGCCGCTCATATCCATGATGACGACCGTCGCACACTTCGGCGTGTTCCGCGTTTTATGAATGACGATGTCATCCTGCTTCAACCGAATCGGCAGTTCGCCGCCGGTGCGAAGCAGCGCGTTGACGAACGACTGCGGAATGTCCATTTGCGTGAGCGAGTCGCCAAACTCATAGGGCTTGGTTGTTTGCAGTTCGACGGCTCCTTCGCCGAGCACCGGATTGGGATGGCGGCCTGTTTTCGAATCGAGCAGGTTGCTGAAGATCCGTTCCAGCAGCCGGCCTTGAAACAGCCGATAAGCTTGCGGTGTCAAGCGAAAGCCGCTGCCGTCTTTTTCCAGGCCTTGTCGCTCGGCCATTTCGCGGACCATGTTTTCGACCATGTTCTGCAGCTCGCCGAGCTTCTCGATGTCGCCCGGCTCGGTGAACTGCTCCAGCAGATCCATGTCGATGATCGCGATCTGCGCGTTGGCCTTCGCATCTTCGAGCTGCTTCAGCAGCTTGTCGATCTTTTCGAGTTCGTCTTTCACCGCCAGCGCTTCTTCGACGCTCATCGCCGTCTGGCCGGTGAAGTCATACTTGGCGGCAAGCTCGTCAACCTGGTATTTCTTGCCGAGGACATCGATCAGCTGCACCAACTGATGGGCAAACTTGCTTCGCTCGTCGCCGGCTGCATACCAGAGGATTTCGAGTTCATGCAGCTGTTCGCTATCGACGGCGCGCTTGAATGATTTGCGCAATGCATCAGGCGGCTGCGTCTTGGCGCTCGCTTTATGAAAATCCTTGCTCGCCGTTTTCTGCACCGTATCGGTTTCGTACTGGGCGAGAATCTTTCGCTTCCGCTCGAGCAGCATGGCCATCAGCGCATCGAGACTCGGGCCGAGCCCGGCGATCTGGCTGGGATCGAGACGAATCGCCCGCGCGAGTTCCTCATCAGTCAGCCGGCGCATATTGCCGTACATCAGCATGTGTTCGAACGCCGGGCTGACCAAATCCGGCGGCGGTTGCGTCGGGCTTGGAAAGCTGACCGGGTCGAACTTCTGATAGGTGTGGATGATGCCGCCGGGTCGCATGGGATTTTGGGGGCTAGGGGCTGGGAGCTAGGATCTGGAGGAATGCAGTCGAAATACCTTCCCCACATTGTAGCGCAAACCGGCCATCAGGCGAATTTAAACAACCGGTGGGCGTTTAAGCCGTAAATCTTGTTTAAATCCCCAATGTCCAGTGGCCCCAAGTACTCGCCGATGTGGTTGAAAATCGGCGCCACACCATCCTTGCTCAGTGGTTCGTAAATTCCACCGCCACAGATCAACCGATCGGCGCCAAACTCAGCGACGAGTTGCTTCACGACCGGTTTTAGTTTTTCTTTGCCCTCTTCCTGCGGCCCAGGAAACGAACTGAGCTTCATCACGGTGTTCGGCAGCGTCGCCCATTTCACCACATGCGCATGATCCTCAGCCGTTCCCTGCAATGGTCTGCCGAGGTGATCGATGATGACCGTCGTATCTTTGAACTCTTTGATAAGTGGTGTGAATCGCGGAGCGTAACGTGGTTCCAAATGGAGTTGCACGGCGAGACCGAGATCAGCGGCCTGCTTCCACAGCGATTTTAACGAAGGCTTGTCCCACGGCGGCAACCGTTCGGGGTTGTACGCATGAATTCGCACGGCCACGATCGGCAATCGCTTCGCAAGATCCGGCAACTGCGCGACCGACTTCGGCTGATCGGCAAAGACGAGGGCAGTTCCCTTGAAACGTTTGCCGCCGACGGTGAGGCAGTGCTCCAGATAGCGATGATCATCCTGATACGGTTCCGGATGAACGATCACCGCGCCTTCAACGCCAGCCCGATCCATATCGGCGAGCAACTTTTCCGGCGTCGCGGCTTCGGCGGGTTGATACGGACCGTTCGCGTGATAGGGGAAGCGTTCGTCCTTGATTCCGGCGAAGCAATGAACGTGAGTGTCGATGACGGGTGGTTTGAGGAAGGCAGCGTGCGAAGTCGACGATAATAGGCTCGCGCTCGCCAGCGTGGCTGCGGCCCGGAGGAAGCATCGACGATTGGTTGCTGGCATCATGTTTTTGGCTTCACACCTTCACAACAGTTGTTGTGGTTTTTCAAAACTCGCAAACCAAATCCTGCAAATGACTTGCTGATTACTGACTACAAATCCTCACAACACTTCCATCCCTCATGCGGGGTGTTTTACAACAGCGCGACAATCTTTGAACAACTTCACTCCCACACCCCATCACCCTCGTACCCTATCTCCTCATCACCCTACCGCCTCACTTAATCATCACTCGCGTACTCACCGTCGCTCCCAACTCATCCGTCACCGTCAAGAACCATACCGTCGCATCGCCAGGCGGCGCGACTGCCGTGATGGTGCGCTCGTTGATCTTCGCGTCGACGCTCTTCCAACTCCGCTTGTTGATCGGGCCCGTGTCGGTCGTGTAGTGCAGCTTGGCTTCGATCAGCTTTTTCAAGCCGCCCGTGCAAGTGCATGTTATCTCCTTGTCGGACAACTTAGGTTCTCCGGGCTTCGTCAGGATGTCTTCTTTCTGCAAACACTGCTGCACAAAGAGGGCGATCTCTTCCGGCTTCCAGCCCGGCGGATGGCCGTGCGGCATGTTGACGGTCACGCAGAGTTGCTTGTCGCCGCGGACATCGTCGAAGCTTTTCATGTAGCTATCGAGCGGATAGGCAAAGTCGTTCGTGCCGTTGACGAAGAGGATCGGCATGCTGACCGACGGCAGGTATTGTTTGGGGTCCCACAGCTGCGTCCAGCGGTCGCGTTGGTCGGCGGGCATCTTGTTGAGGCGATCGGTCCACGCACTGTTCTCTTGCAGATGTCCGCAGCCGTAAACGGGCACGGCGGCTTTGAAGCGCGAATCGACGCCGGCCACGATGCAGGTGAGGTAACCGCCCCAACTAATGCCAGTGACTGCCGTGCGGTCGGCATCGACTTCTTCGAAACTGCGGATCAGCGAGTGGGCACGAATGACTGCGGCCACCGCGTGGTAGGGCCATTGTTCGCCAGGCTCTTTTAGAATGCTGCCGAACTTTTCGTCGTCGCCCTGGTTCGGCCCGCCGTTCTCGAGACGCGTGCGGTTCTTCTGATCGTGGGCGTTCTTCCCTTCCAGCGGCCGATGGCCGGCGAGGTCCATGGCAATCGCCACGTAACCCTTGCGAGCCCATACCTCGGCCCATTCACGAAACGCCGTGCCGCCACCGCCGTGCACGAGCACCACGGCAGG
Organism: Anatilimnocola floriformis; assembly: GCF_024256385.1. Classification (NCBI taxonomy): domain Bacteria; kingdom Pseudomonadati; phylum Planctomycetota; class Planctomycetia; order Pirellulales; family Pirellulaceae; genus Anatilimnocola; species Anatilimnocola floriformis. Next base: position 502,927 of record NZ_JAMLFW010000001.1, on the reverse strand, counting down.
ATGCTTGACGTTTTGCATCGCAATGCCGAGCGTCCGCGGCGAGGCATAGTAAGCAAAGACCTGCGTCGGCTGGCCGTTGTATTTCTCTCCTTCGTAGAAGAGCGAATGCACCGGCTCGTCCTTGTTGAGCCACTCGTGCTTCGGCGGTTTGTTGAGTTCCTCAAGTTTCCACGGCGTGGTGGCGGGCAACTTCGCCGGTTCGGCAGCGCAGGTCAGGCCGCCCACCAACAACGAGAGAATCACGCCGCAACGGAGAGTGAAGAGCATGTCAGAATTTCCTGCCGACGAAAACGCACAATCAAGAAAGCAAAAGACCACGCGCCGGATTATCAACGGCGCGTGGCGGGTTTGCAATCAGCATTGGCGCGACGAGATCTACTTGGAAACCTTCTGATCCAGATGCCCGCTCTTGCCGATGGCCCGCAGCAGACGCAGGCCGACAAGCAAACTAAGCGTGCATCCGCTGAGGCCGAGCAGCGAGATTTTCTCGAGGCCGAGGAACTCGGTTAGATAAGGAATGTGCATCACGTGCGGCGGCACCTGATGGGCGAGCATCAAGCTGCTCCCCATGAAGAGTGCGCTCGCTAACATACCGAGAACGAGGCGGTTTACGCTCGGGCCCAGGCCGCGATGATCGAGATGGACATCGAACTTGCCGCTCTGCACTTGCTCGAGGATTTGCATCACCCGCTGCGGCAGCACTTCGCTGAGATGCTCGAGCTCGACGAACAGCCGGCGCAGTTTTTTCGCCGCGCGGGCCGGTGAGAGGCGGCGCAAAACCATCTGGCGATGCATCGGCTGAATGAGTTCCATCAGGCTGAATTTGGCCGAGAGGAGCCGCGTGGTTCCTTCAAGCGTGACCAGCACTTTGATGAGCATCGCGACTTGCGTCGGCAGCGTGATTTGATAGCGGCGAATGATTTCGACCATGTCGGTCAGCGAGCCGCTGAGATCGAACTGATCGAGGGCCTGCGTCGAGTAGTGACCGACGAAATCGGCGACGTCGTTGGCGAGGCCCGCTTCATCGAGGTTGGGCGGAATCGCGCCGATCCGTTTGATCAGCCGCGTGAGCATCGGCACATCGTGGTTGACGATGGCCAGCAGCATCTCTTCGATGTCTTCGCGCAGCCGTTCGTCGATGCGGCCGACCATGCCGAAGTCGATGAGCGCGATGACGTTGCCCGGCAGCAGCAGAATGTTTCCCGGATGCGGATCGGCGTGATAAAAGCCGTGCGTGAAAATCATCTGCAGATAAAGTTCGGCGCCGCGGCGAGCCACTTGCTCGCGATCGATGCCGGCTGCATCGACGGCGGCCGTGTGACTCATCGGCAAGCCGTCGACCATCGTCATCGTCAGCACACGCTGCGTGCAGAGATCGGTGAACGGCCGCGGAATGCAAACGGTTTCGTCGTCGCCAAAGAGCGAAGCGAACTGCAGCAAGTTCCGCTCTTCACGGCCGAAGTCAAGTTCGCGCCGCAAAGTACGGCCCATCTCGGCGAGATTCGCGATCGGCCGATACGGCTTGAACTCGCTGAGGTTCTCCGAAAGCTGCGCCATGCCAGCGAGGACCTCGAGATCTTCGTTGACCTTTTGTTCGATCCCCGCGTGCTGCACTTTCACGACGACCCGTTCGCCGGTGAGCAGTCGCGCTTGATGCACCTGGCCGATCGACGCCGAGGCGATTGGTGTGAGATCGAACTCGGCGAAGAGCTGCTCGATCGGCTGACCGAGTTCGGCTTCGACCGTCTGTCGCACCTGTTCCGGCGAATCAGCGGGCGTCGACGATTGCAGTTGTTGCAATTCGGTGGCCAGATCCTTGCCGACCAGATCGGGCCGAGTGCTCAGCAGTTGGCCGAGCTTGATGAACGTCGGTCCGAGCTCGGTGAGCGTCAATCGGATGCGAGCTTCGCGTGTGAGCCGCGCGAGAATTTCGCCATCACGATGTCGCAGCTGATCTTTGGCAAAATCGATATTCGTGCCGCTCAGCCAATCGGCGAGGCCGTACTTGCTGAGAACCGAAACAATCTCCGTCCCGCGGCGCACATTGCGAAACATCTGCGGGATGGAGGTGATGCGCATGGGGCGGAGGGGACTGGGGGCTAGGAGCTTGGGGCTGGGGAATGCAATTCGATTCACCCAGATTTTTATTGTACTTCCCCTCCGCCTTTTCCCCAGATCCCAGTTCTTAGCCCCCAGTCCCTATTTCTTGCACCAGCGCTCGCACCAGTTCAACGCCGTCATGCTTTTCCCGCGCCGCGTTCGGATTTGCTTGGTCCCATTCCAGCGACATCAGCAGTGGGATCATTTGCTTCGGCAAGCCGGACACCGCGTGGGCAGTGCGAGCCAGGTGTTCGCCGATGTGGCGGCTGACAGGGACGGGGTCGACGCCGATTTGATAGATCTTGGCGCAGCGATCAGCCGGTGAGGTGACGTGGTATTCGCGGCAGACGAGGGGACGGTCGGGATAGATGCCGCAACTTTCGTTTTCGAGAAACGGACAGGCGACACCTTGGTTGAAATAGTTCTTCGCGATGCGGGGGATCGACGACTCCGTGCTGCCGGGTTCGGTATCGATCAAGTCGCGATTCCCTTTTTTCTCTTGAGCATCGAGCAAGCCGGCGGCTTCGAGCTTGGCGATGCCGCGAGCAAAACGTTCGCGAATGACGGCTTGCCGTTCGGGAGGCATTTCGCGGACGACGCGGGCCAGATCTTGGGCTTCGACCAGCGAAATGGCGACGAGCTGGCGGCAGCAGGCGCCGCAGCCCATCTGGCAGCTGATTTTCTTACCTTCGCTTTCGACCTTTTGAATCGAGAGGGTCGTGAGTTCGTTGGTCAGCTGCTGAGCAAACGACAAGAGCCCGGCGATCGGTTGTTCGCCGAGGCGAAATTGGATCGGCAGCAAATGTTCTCGGCCATCGACCTCCAAATGGATGTTGGCGGTTTCGATGGCGGAGCTAGTGTTGTCTGTCATTGAAACTCTTTCCACGAGACCCACCGAGCTTACTCGGTGGTGGCCGGTGCGATTCATTTACTTTCTTTCACGCCGCTCAGCGGATGCGTGGTCGCCGCTTGCCAGGCGATCTCTTGCAACTGCTTTACGAGTTCCGGCGAATACTTTTCGTTTTTGCCAGCGCCCAGCACCGCAGGAACCGGCAGACCGACGGGGCTCTTACGATAAGTGACCGAGTAATGGACATACGCCACGAGCGCTTGCAACGGCGGCGTGGCGTGGCCGATGTCATCGGTGAACAGGTCGCTCTGCTTGCTGAGCCCGGCGACTTTGCCATCGACGATTTGTTCCCGCAGCGCGAGCACGGCTTGGCCGACCGGCGCGACGAAGATCGTCTCCTTGCCGTGCTTTTTGCGCAGCAGTTGCACGTGTTCATCCATAGCGGCGAAATACTGATTATGTTTCTCGCGCAGCTCGGGAATTTTCTGCGCGTTGTGATCGACCGGGCCGGGGCTCTTGTGAACCGGCGGCGTGTAGGCATCGTACGGCAGCCAGAATTCTTGAATGGTGATCCGCACGTTCGGATTGCCCTCGAAAGCGAGAGCCACAAAGTTCTCGATGCCATCATCGGGCAAATAAATCGGCGCCATGGTGAAAACATCGGCGCCGCCGGCCTTCAGCGTTTCCTTGGCTTTGAATTTGTCGTCCTTCACGTCCCAGTGTTGAATGATCCGCGAGCCGCCGATGGCCGACATGCCGACTTGCTTATGATCTTTGATCTCGGCAGCCTTGGCGATGTCGGCCAAAATCGGCGGCATGAAGTAATGAAAGCTGTGCCCCATCGAAAAGACCTTCTGGCCGGTCGTGATTGCGCCGGTCGCAGGGGCGGCGGCTGGTTTCGCTTCTTGCGACCAAGCCGCAGATGTGATGAGCAGCGAGAGAAAACAGAACTGCAGCGAACGCAGTGACATCGGCGGGCTCCGGGAAGGTGGGAGAGGTGGAACTCTGTGAGATTTGGCCGCATTGTAGGGCGGCGAAGGGCCAAATCACAGAATTCGCAAAAAATCTTCGCCAGATCGGTAACCAAGTGGAGAAACTGCTGTAGAGCGTGGTAGCCTCACCTCTCTCAGGATTTACACGCCATGTCCGATGTCATTTATTGCCTCGACTGTGGATCGCCGCTGCCGCCCGATGCGCCGCAGGGGGAATGCCCGCGCTGCCTGCTGCGGGCGGCGATGGAAAGTCAGCCGCCGCTCGCCAGCGGTTCGATGGGAGCGACACGGACGACTTCGGGGAGTGGCCATTTCGTGCCGCCGACGGTCGCTGAATTGCAACCGAGGATTCCGCAGTACGAAATCCTGGAGCTGATCGGCCAGGGTGGCATGGGGGCCGTTTATAAGGCTCGGCAACGTGGCCTCGAGCGACTCGTCGCACTCAAGATTCTCCCGTTCGAAATTGGCCCCGGGCACACGCCGCAGCAGAACGCGGCTTTCACGGAACGCTTTTCTCGCGAAGCCCGCGCGCTGGCACTCCTCAGTCATCCGCACATCGTCGCGGTGCACGACTTTGGTCAGTCCGACGGCTTGTGTTACTTCGTGATGGAATACGTCGATGGCGTGAATCTGCGGCAGGCCATTCAAGCCGGCAAGATGAATCCCGCCGAGGCCCTCGCCATCGTGCCGCAAATTTGCGAGGCGTTGCAGTACGCTCACGATGTGGGTGTCGTGCATCGCGACATCAAGCCGGAAAACATCCTCATCGATACGCGCGGCCGCGTGAAAATCGCCGACTTTGGACTGGCCAAGTTGCTCGGTGTGCACAGTGTCGAGGGCTCGCTGACCGGCACGCAGCAAGTAATGGGCACGCTCCGCTACATGGCGCCGGAGCAAATGCTCGGCACGAAAGAAGTCGATCATCGCGCCGATATCTTTTCGCTCGGCGTGGTCTTTTATGAGCTCCTCACCGGCGAACTGCCGATCGGCCGCTTTGCACCGCCGTCGAAGAAGGCGAGTGTCGATGCCCGCCTCGACGATGTGGTGTTGCGTGCGCTTGAGAACGAACCTGCCGAGCGCTATCAGCAGGTGAGCGAGATGAAGTCGGGTGTCGACGCTGTGATGCATTCACCTGCTGCCGTAGCGAAGCCAGCTCCGCTGCCGATGACGCCCGCGAGCGTGGAAACGCCTGAGGACGAGAAAGATCCTTACTTAGGATCGACCTGGAATCTGATCCACTGCTTCGCGCTGTCGCTCTTTACACTTTGGTTTGTGCTGTACTTCGGGCCGCCCGTGGCCACGATGATCGATGGCCCCGATACTGATTTGATCCGCATCGGCCAAGCCTGGAAGTTCGGCCGCAATGTGCAGACGATCTTCAGTACGATCATGGTGATCTTTGTCGCCCTGCTCGCCGGAACCGCGTTTGGTTGGTGGAAGTATCGCGCGGGATTGGAACAACTGCACGAAGCAAATCGCCCGGCGAATCAGAGCGATGACGGGCCGCGGCTTTCGCCGGCAGCCCTCTGGGGAGCGATCTTTGCGCCGCTGTTTCTCATCACCGTGCTGATGCTGGTCGGCAGTACGATCACGGTGCAAAGTGGCGAGGACGGCAGGCCGCCTGTAGGACTACGCCTGATGGCGCTGCTGTTGGTTATTCCGGGCATCGTCGGCCTCTTTTCGCCGCTGGTGACCACTATCCTCGGCATTGTGGCGATCGGACAAATCCGCGCGGCTAAAGGGAAGCTCTTTGGCATGCCGCTGGCGTTGTTCGATGCCCTCGCGTTCCCGCTGCTCATTCTCGATCTGCTGTTATTGGTTGTTGGTTACGGACTGTTCGCGGCGTTGGTCACCGTCGGACTACAGATCTCGCGATCAACCGATGCCAATAACATGGCGGCGCTGCTGCTGACCGGACTAATTGTGTTGCCGCTGGTACTCGCGCTCGATGCCTGGCTGGTGCGACTCGCCTGGCGAGCTGCGGTGCGCGGCCTGGCCGAATACGAACAGCCGACAGTTCGGTCGGTTCAACCACTGCTGCCGCGGGCTGGTGAATCAACGGAACCACGCATATCGCAAGCCGCGGTGTGGGGAGCGATTCTCATTCCGCTCGTGCTGTTGCCGTTTGGGCTGATGATTGTCAGCTGGTTTGGTTTCAAACAGCCGATGGATCACGCCCCTGCCATGGAGCATGTCTCTGCCATGGAGCATGTCTCTGCCATGGAGCATGGACCGATGGCGCAGGGGCCGGTTCTGGTGAAATGGATCATGCTACCCATTGCCTGTGTCGGCTTGCCGGGCCTGATCGCGCCGTTTGCCACCACGCTGCTCGGCGTGCTCGCGATCGGCAACATCCGCCGCTCGGCAGGCAAACTCTACGGCATGCCGCTGGCGCTCTTCGATGCGATGCTCTTTCCTCTATTGCTGCTCGATGTGCTGCTGCTCGGTGTGGCGTTTGTACTCTTCATCGCAGCCTTTCGTTTTCTGGCGACGGGGCCCGGCATGATCACGCTGATAGGGCCGTTGCTGCTGATGACCTTGATGTGCCTGCCACCGATCATTCTCATCGATCTTTGGTTGGTACGACTCGCGTGGGAAGCAGCCAATCGAGGACTGCATTCAGACCCGCCCCAAAAAGAAATGCTGGCGAAAGGACCGCCGCCGTTTCGAGCGACGAACAACCGGCAGACTTCCAACGTCGCCGCGGTGCTGAGCGCCGTTGCGGTCGTCCTGCTCTTGCCGCTCGGGCTGCTTTGCGGCATCGGCGCAGTTTACTTCCTGAGTTCGTTGCCGTCGAAACCACGGCAGACGCCGCCTGCCGTGATTATTACTCCCGAGGACATGGGTCACGAACATGCCCCGGAGCCAACGCGAAAAATGGAGACTACGAGAGAACATTGAACGCGTCGCTGCACAATCGGCAGGCCGTGTTTGACAATCCGTCTCGCAGCAGGGAGTATGTGAGCCGATTTCCAGCCGATGCTTTTGGCCTGTTTGCGAGCTCCCTCGGATGAAGTTCTCTCCCGCTGCTCTCGTTGCGTTTCTGTTTCTTGCTGCATCTCTCATCGCCGGCGAGGGACAGGTCGATCCGCCGTTGCCCGATGGCTCGCGCGATGCGGTAGCCAAGATCAGCACATTGCGAGTGCCGAAGGGAATCAAAGTCGAGCTCTTCGCCGCCGAGCCGCAACTGGCGAGCCCGGTGGCGCTCTGTCTTGATGAAAAGAATCGTGTCTACGTCGCGGAAGAGTTTCGTTTCAATCGCGGCACCGAGGAAAATCGCTCGCGGCCGTTTTTGCTCGATGACGATCTGCAATTGAAGACTACCGACGATCGTCTCGCCATGTTTCGCAAGTTCGAAAACAAGTTCGACGGCGGCATGGAGTGGTTCAGCCGTTATACCGACCAGGTACGGCGCCTCGAAGATCGCGACGGCGACGGTCGGGCTGATGTTTCGACAGTTTTTGCGACGGGTTTTAACGGCCCGCTCGATGGTCTCGCGGCTGGCGTGATCGCCCGCGACGGCGACATTTATCTCACCTGCATTCCCAAACTCTGGAAGCTCCGCGATGAAGATGGCGATGGCGTCGCCGAGAAGCGCGAAGGGCTGTTGCATGGCTTTGGCGTGAACGCGGCGTTTCTCGGACACGACTTGCACGGCCTCGTGTGGGGGCCGGATGGCAAGTTGTATTTCAGCGTCGGCGATCGCGGTTTTCATGTGCAGACAAAGGAAGGCACGACACTGGCTCAGCCGCGGCGAGGTGCCGTTTTTCGTTGCAACGCCGACGGCAGTGAGTTGGAAGTTGTGCACATCGGCTTGCGCAATCCGCAAGAGCTGGCCTTCGATGAGTTCGGCAACTTGTTTGCCGACGACAACAACTGCGACAAGGGTGACCACGCTCGCCTAGTGTATGTGCTCGAAGGAGCCGACAGTGGTTGGAACATGGCGTATCAAACCATGCCTCAGCCGTACGAAACCGGCCCGTGGCACGCCGAACGAATCTGGCATCTCGACGGCGATCCACAAACGGAAAAGATCAAGCCGGCCTGGGTCTTGCCGCCCATCGGCAAGCTCGGCGCAGGGCCGAGCGGCTTTGCTTATTGCGGCGCGGTGGGCTGGAGCGATGACCCGGGTACCCCCGGCAATAACCTGCGCGGCCGGTTCTTTCATTGCAACTACACCGGCAATGGCGGCATCGAATCGATCAAGTTGAAACCGAAAGGAGCCGCGTTCGAAATCGAGAAGTACGAAGACTTCCTCAAGCCACTGTCGATCACCGATTGCGACTTCGGCTACGACGGCAAGCTTTATCTGTCGGACTTCGTGGGACTCGATTGGAGCGGCAAAACCCGCGGCGGGCGCGTTTACACTGCCTTCGATCCCGAACGGGTCGCCTCTGCCGAAGTGAAGGCAGTCAAAGACCTATTCGCTGCCGGTTTCCAGCAACGGAGCAGCGATGAACTTCTAAAATTGCTCGCCCACGTCGACATGCGAGTTCGGCAGCGAGCTCAGTTTGAACTCGCCAATCGAGAACTGAGTCTGACTCCCGAGCTTCCCGTGATTGCCGCGAAGCACGATTCGCTCCTCGCGCGACTGCATGCGATTTGGGCCCTGGGAATGATCGGCCGCAAGGATTCTTCGGCGCTCGTGCCGGTGATGAAATTGCTAAGCGACGATCATCCGGAAGTTCGCACCCAGGCGGCGCGGACGCTCGGCGATGTGAAGCACAAAGCCGCAGGGAAAGAACTCTTGCAACTCGTCGAGCGCGAATCTGCTGCGCTCGAAAATCCTCGCACGCTACTGCATGCGATCATCGCCCTCGGCAGGATCAAAGCTGATGCGCAACCGCAGCTCGTCGCACTTCTCCGCAAAACGAATGACAAATTCCTGCGTCATGCCTGCGTCTACGCCCTCGGCGAAGCGGCCGACAAGAAAGCGATCCTCGCGCTCGAGCAAGACAAAGATGCCGCAGTGCGTCTGGCAGCCGTGCTCGTGTTGCGACGATGGAACGACGTCGACGTTGCGAGGTTTCTCGCTGACAGCGATTTGCAAGTTGTCACCGAGGCGGCCCGCGCTGTGAATGACTTGCCAATGAACGAAGCCGCATTGCGGCCGTTGGCGGCGCTCACCGAACCACTGCTGTCGAGCAAGGAAGAAATTCCCGAGGCACTCCTGCGGCGCGTCATTCACGCACACTTCCGCGCTGGTGGATCCAGCAACGCCGCAGCCGTTGCCAGGATCGCGGCGCATGAAAAATTCTCACTCGCCGTTCGGCGCGAAGCGCTGCTGGCCCTTTCTGACTGGACAACACCTTCGCAACGCGATCGCGTGACGGGCAGTTGGCGACCTCTGGCTCCCCGCAATCCGACCGAGGCCCGAGCAGAGACAAGCTTGCCGCTGGTGACGATTCTGGCGAGCAGCAATGCCGAGCTGCAGGTGCTCGCAACCAATGTCATCGCCAAGCTGGAAGTGAAAGTCGACGACGAAACGTTTCTCGCCTGGGCTCGCGATTCGCGCGAACCGCCGCTGCGTATCGCCGCCCTCGAACTCCTCGCGGCCCGCAAGAACGCGCAGACCCGCGAACTGCTGACCGCCGCTTTCGGAGATAAAAACCCGCTGCTGCGAACGGCTGCCATTCGTCTGCTCGCGGCACATTACCCTGAGCAAGCGACCGAGGCGATCACGCAAGTCTTAAGCAACTCTCCGACGCTGGGCGACAAGCAGCAAGCGCTGGCTTCGCTCGCGCAGGTGAAGAATGCCGCCGCCGATGATCTGCTGCTGCAATGGACCGGCCGACTCGCACGTGGCACCGTGCCGGCCGAACTGCAACTCGACGTGCTCGAAGCGGCCCGCTCGCGCGACTCGGCAGAGTTCAAGCAATTGCTCGAACCATTCGAAAAGAGGCTGGCCGAAGGGGATGCCCTCTCACCATTCCGCATCGCGCTGGCGGGTGGCGACGCCGAACGTGGCCGACTGGTATTCACCGGCCATCGTCAGGCCCAGTGCAGCCGCTGTCATCGCGTCGGCGAAACGGGCGGCGATGCCGGGCCGAATCTCACGCGTCTGTCAGCCACAGCCGAACGGCCACACTTGCTCGCTTCGCTGATCTTGCCGAATTTGCAGATCGCGCCGGGCTATGGCAGCGTGACCCTTCAGATGAATGACGGCACGAGTGTCGCTGGGCAGATCAAATTTGAGAAGGATGGCGTGATCGAACTTCTGACGCCGCAAGGATCCACGCTGAAGCTCAAGGCGGCCGATGTTGAGGAGCGCTCACAGCCGACTTCGGCCATGCCGCCGATGGATAAGGTGCTGACGCTGCGTGAGATTCGCGACGTGGTGGAATATTTATCGACGCTCAAGTGAGATCGTCACGGCTTTGGCTGAGCGCTGATCGCACTTTGCGACCAGCGACACGAGCAGCTGTTCCCGGGCGGTTAGTTGCCCGAGCTCTTATCGAGCGAGGCATCGGCGGCAACCTTGGTTTCGGCCTTCGCAGCCGGTTCGGCGACGGCCACTTCCGCGGCCTTCTTGATGAGACCAGCCACAGCACCGGAGCTGGTCGCGCCGGTGATCTGTTCGCGGTGCCAGCCCTTCTCATTCTTGCTGAAGACGATCAGCTGAGGAATCGAGTTGCCGCGCATCAGCTGGCGGGCGAGAGCGGGGTTTTGATCGTAATTAACAGTGACGTACTGAGCGTTCTTCAGCTGACCAGCCTTCGCCATGGCCGGCATCGTGCTGTTCTTCATCGTCACGCAGCCAGGGCACCAATCGGCGCCGACGAGCACCACCAGCGGCTGGCCGTTTTCCTGAGCCTTCTTCATGGCGACTTCGTAGCTGTCAGCCCCGCCGACCAGAAGTGCCGCCTGCAGAACCAAACCCATCGCTAGCCCACTCATTGTTGCATTCCTTGTTTAGCGATGAACAAATCCATGCCCGAAAGACCACACTGAATGATCACATGACGACTGGCGTTTGTTCAGGAAGAATAAATTGCGGGGGCAGCATAGGTAAATTTTGCCGGCTTGTCATTACCCTTTGCGTAGATTGCGCATCTTCGCGCAAGGCAGCTGCAATCGATTGCAGAAAACGCGGCACTAGCGAGCGAGTTACAAATTTCAGCCGTTGCCAAACAGGCTAGGAAAACCTGTCGATAAGTACCGCTAGCACGAGCAGTCTGAAGATAGGGCGAAACGGCTATTAATCGTATTGCAAATACATATCGAGCCCGCCCGTTCCATTCTGGCAAACATATAAACAACCGCCATCGCCAGGCGGATAATCGCTGAAGGAAATCTGCGCGATCAACGGGTCTTCGGCTTCGGGAGACTGAGTCCAGCCGGGCCAGCCGCCGAGTCGGCTCACGTTGGGCGCCGTAGCGTACTTGGGGAATTCTTCGCGTCGGAATTTTTGGAATGGCTTGACGTCGGTCTTCTCGAATTCGTATTTCAAAGCCTCGACCACAATTGGCCAATCGGGAATCTCGCTACTTTCTTCGAGCACGATTGCCGACTGTGCAAAGTCCATATCGGGCGCAGGAGGTTCGCGCTCGGCAAGGTTGTCGCCCCGCAAGATGAATACACAATGGCTGCCGTTGTCGCGCCCTTCGGAGGCCAACCGATCGGTGCGAAAGAGGGTGAGAAGCGAACCAGGCGGAAAGCTCCCGAGGCAATCGAGCGGCAATTGCGCCAGGAACTGCAACGGCTCGTCACCATTCGTAGGCCAAGGCATGTCGGGCGGCAAACAGGGTCGCCCACCAATGCGCCGGCCTGCGGAGGTAGATTTTCGTTCGTCTCCGTAGTTTTGATCAACCAGACCGGTCGCCGGAGCGATTGAATCGCCTGATCGATCGCTTCAGGAGTCACTTCGCGCACGTCCCGCGGTGGCGGAATGGGAACTGCCTGCGTCGGCGGTTTCGGCGGCGGCCCGGCTAGCGATTCCACCAAGAATTCGACTGGCCCAACGCCGGCCAGCAGCACTCCCGCAGCACTATCGAAAGCGATGGTTCGTTGCTGGATCGCGGCGCGTGCGAGTTCAGCCAGACCGGCGGCGGCATCCGCAACTTGGAACAACGGATCGATGGCGAAGGTCTTCTTGGGTTCGGCGAGATTTAGCTGCGATGCTTCCTGGCGCGCCGCTGCCCTCAAGGGGCGATGAACTTGGATCAGCCCATCATCCGTCGCGCGAGCGGCGAGTCTCTCCCAAGCCAGCGGCGACAAGCGAATGACGTGCCCTTCACCGGCGTGGGGTCGCGCAGCATAGAAGGCAGGCCCGGCTGCAGTGGTCAGCAGTACCGGCTCATCAGCTCGCAAGCCGAGCGCTGTGAAAATCGATTGAGGGACCTCGACCGATTCATCACTCAGCGACGAATCAATCACGCCGCGAGCCTGGCCGCTCCAATCGACTTTCTTCGAGTCCATCAGCAGACTGCCAACGCACATGGTGGCGACGTCGACCAACGGCCGGTTGCCGTCTCCCATGATCGCCCTTCTGCGCGGCAACATCTGATTGGCCTGCAGCGCGTCGATTCCTTCCTGCAATTCTCGCCGTTCGTTGCGAATGATGACTGGTGGCGCTTTGAGGTCGACGAGCTTGCGTAACCGATTTGCGCGATTGACGATGCGGCGGTAATGGTCGTTCAGATCCGAGGTCGCAAAGTTCCCATCGTCGAGTTGCACCAGCGGCCTGGTCCAAACTGGCGGCAGCAGAACTACATCCTGCACGATGTTTTGCGGCTGGCCGCGCAAACCGGCGGGCAAACGCTCGGGTGGAATCGCGCTCAGCAATTCGACAACGGCTGGCGCACCCGTCAACCAATCCTCGCTGATCGATTCCTGGTCCTTGAACTCTCGCCATTCATACCCGTCGGCCGTTTTCCGAATGTGGAGTTGGTAATCGACAAGCTTTTCGAGTTGCCGGGCTTTGATCTGCAGCAGTTCTTCCAGCAGCGACGGCTTGCCGATGCGCCACCAATACGGAATCACGCCGCAGCCCAGCTCGAAATGAGCAAAGCGATGAAGCTCCCAATCTTCGCCGTAAACCAGCGGGCACATAATGCCATGGCGCTCGGGCTTTAGGCTCCGATAATGGATCGTCTCTGGCTTGTTGATTTCGCCCGACGAACGGGCCAGCAGTTCCGCGCGCGACGCGGGGCGTATCGTCAGCGACGTAGGCTCTCCGCTCGAAAACTCGGGGACGAACCCCAGCGCCCACAGCTCACTGGCCAGCACATAGAGAGATGCCGGCGTCGACGGTGCGGGGAGCGCGGCTAGTTCGAAATTCGGCTTGCGCTGCGCAAGCTGAACGTTGAGATCGTCGGACTTCGTGGCAACAAATTCCGCGGCGAGAGCATTCAAGCCGCGCTCGCGCAACCAGCCAATGTGACCAACCGTGAGCACCGCCGGCTGCCGCGGATGAGGAGTTTTGATTCCGTCAGCCTCCCGATCGGCAAACGGTTGCCGGGAAATCAACGAACGTTCAGAACCTGCCGAAGCGAATGTCTGAAACGCCGCGACGTCGTTGTCCTTGCCGACATTCAACTCCTGGATGCCCGGTCCAAGGTGTGGCATCTGCTGCGACGAAATCACCAGGTCGGCGACTCGCTCACCGTCGCGGGGCATCTGCTCGTCAGGAAGAAACTCAGCGACGATTCCGAGCAGCTGCTCGCCCGCATTCGCGTCACGCACAAACAGCCGGTCGCCACCGGCAAGGGGCTGCTCGAGTCGCAACTGCACTTCGACAAGCTCCAGCACTCCGGGCGGAGCGCCGCGGCCGAGCTGCTTGCGTGTGCGGTGCTCGACACTGGCGACGACAGCGCCGCTCCAACTCGCCGGTGTGCGAACCGATTCATCGGCCACGGCCTGCAGCCCTGGCACGGCCTGCGTGTCGTGATGCACTCTCACTACGCTGATCAGCACATCGTCGGGCCCCAGCCGCGTCTCTGCCAGCACGATGCCGCGCGGATCGAGTTTGCCGATCTGCTCGGCAGTGAGAAATGGATTGTCGGGCGCTAGCCGCAGCAAGCCTTTGGGCACCTCGCGCAGCTCCTGCTGGATGCGGCCGATGTGCACCGACGTCAGCCGACCTTCAGCGAGCAAACCGCGCCGCACACTCACGCCGCGAGCGAGGGGCCGATCGTCGGAACACACGAGCAACGAACAAGCAGACTGTTCGTTCGGCAAGAGCGTCGCAGGTTGCATGGCAGGAATCCGCGGCTAGCAAAAAAAGAGGACGGATCGAATGATCCGTCCTCCGTGTTTTAACTAAATCGCGGGCGAAAAAGGACTAGTCTCCGCGGAGCTTGAGGTTCATCGCCGTCAGCTTTTCACGGACTTCGTTCAAGCTGGTCACGCCGAAGTTCTTGCATTCCAGCAGATCGTCGGCCGTCTTGCGGACGAGTTCGGCGATCAAGGTCAGACCAAGGCGGGCCATGCACTTGCGGGCACGCACCGACAGGTTGAGTTCCGAGATCGGCCGTTCGAGCAGAGCGGCTTCGTCGGGGGACATGTTCGAAGTGTCCATGGCCGGCTCGGGAGCGGCCTTCTCGGCGGCAAATTGGCCGAGTTCGAGACCCTTGCTGTGCAGCATGTCGCGAATCTCGACGAGCGAGGTTTCGCCGAAGTTCTTGCTGGCGAGCAATTCCGCTTCCGAGGTGCGAGTGAGATCGCCCAGCGTGCGGATGCCCATCTTTTGCAGGCAGTTGCGGCTGCGGACCGACAGTTCGAAATCGGTGACCGGCACATTCAGTATGGCGGCCAAACGGTCCTGGCGGCGTTGGGCTTCTTCGTCGAGCATCACGTTGCCCGAAGCCGAAGCATCCTTCAAATACAACCGGGCCCGCTGATGATCGGGATACGCGTCGAGCACGCGCTGGTAGCACATTTGAGCGCGATCGTACTGAGCCCGGTCTTCATACAGAATGCCGAGGTTCAGCAGAGCGCCCATGCTCGGCGGGAAAACCGAGACAGCCCGCTGATACAAACCGAGGGCCGTTTCGTCGTTGCCGCGGCGATCGTTTTCGGCAGCCAGACCGAACAGTGCACCAGGGTGACGGCCGTCGGCTTCGACAGCTCGTTCGAACAAGCGGCAGACTTCGACCGGGTTTCCGCACATGGCCGAAACCGTCGCACCACGCTGATACAGATATTCGGCGGTCTGTTCGACAGCACCCGACAGATGGTCGAGTGTATCGAGGGCCTTCTGCGGATTCTTTTGATAGCGATAGGCTTCAGCCGAAGCCAGCGCACAGTCGTCGGTGTTGTAACCGGCGGTCTTGGCTTTGTCATAAGCCTTGATCGCGTCGGCATAGTTGCCGAGGGCGAACTGGCTCTTGCCGAGATAGAAGTAGGCGGCAGCGCCACCATCGGCGTTGCTCAGCGTTTCGACGGCCAAGCGATAACGGCCGAGCAGGAAGTAGCAGGCTCCAAGGCGAACCTTCGAAGCGGGGGTCCGTTCTTCACGGCTCTCGAGTTCGGCGACTGCATCGCGCAGGACATTGTACTGCGAGTAGTCTTCAGCAATCGCTTGCTGAATCTGCGCGATTTCGCGCGGGCCAAACGAGCTGTTGGAAAGGACAATCTCGCGAAAATCTACGGCGACCACTGTCGACATCTGCCCGGGCCCTCACACCAAAACTGACTGCTAAACGAAAGGGCCAGCGGCGGGAGTCGAACCCGCAACCCCCGCATTACGAATGCGGTGCTCTGCCAATTGAAGCTACGCTGGCTTTGATTTCTTTTTCCGGAGCAGGTCGGCGCGCAAAGTGCCGACTGAGGAAACATTTAAAGCTAAACAGCCGGACACCGATCGTCAAGGGTAGGTTCGGGGTTGCGGGGCTGCCATTCCGCAAACATGGCAGCCAGGATCACTCGGCACTGCAGCTGTGCGAGCACACAGAAGTACCCCCTCTGCCATACCCCCGGAATATAACAGGCAATCAAAACTGCCGTTCGCAGCGCAAGCCGTTTTCTAGAAACGACTTAAAAAATAAAACAAGCAATATATTGCGGCCGGAATATTGCACCTTATTGCCCGCTAATTCGGGTGGAGTGGCCTGCACTATCCAGCAACGATCAGCCCCATTGTCATCTTTCGCTCTGCGAAAGATGAATAGAGGTCAAATCACCGCGCGCCAAGGAACGAGCCCCGCGAAGTTCCGATTTGGGCGAACAGCGCCGGGCGTATTCGGCGACCGTCTTCTCAACGACGCGATCCCCAAATCTCGCGAATCACATTACCTTCCACAAACGTAAGCCGCTCGGCCTCGATTTCGGCACTTTGACGAGAAGGCGAACTATTCACCCAAAACGTTCGAACGCCTAGAGACGCGGCATCGGGCGTGTGATGGCGAGCACTTCTTCGAGCACCAGGCCGTTGGTGGCGATGGCTTCGCCGGCGGTGATGGTGGGATTGCCTTGCCAGTCGGTGAACGTGCCGCCGGCTTCTTCGATGATGGGCTGCACGGCAGCGGCGTCCCAGACATTCAGCATGGGATCGACCATGATTTCGGCTCGGCCAGTGGCAACAAGCAGATAGCCGTAGCAATCGCCCCAGGTGCGGGTGATGTACGACGCGGCTTGCAGTTTTTCAAAGGCTTCCCAGGCGTTCCGTTTGCGGAAAGTGTCGACCTGCGAAGTAACGAAGCAACCGGTGTCGAGCTTGGCCCGCTTCGAGACATGGACCTGCGTCGGCTGGCTGTTGCCGCGGAAATGAAAGCAACCGCCGCCGTGGGCCGCGTACACACCTTCGTCGAGACCAGGGATATAAACGACACCGACCCAACTGCGGCCTGCGCGTTCGAGGCCAATCATCGTGCCATACATGGGCACACCGCTGATGAACGACTTCGTGCCGTCGATCGGATCGAGAATCCATCGCCAGCCGGTGGTTCCTTCGGTCGTGCCGAACTCTTCGCCGATGATGCCGTCATTCGGGAAGTACTTGCCGATGCGGTCGCGAATCAGAATCTCGGCGCTGCGGTCGGCGATGGTGACCGGCGACGAATCGCCTTTGCGCTCGACTTCGTAATTGGCTTGCTGAAAGTAGCCGAGCGTGAGTTGGCCGGCTTCGCGCGCCCAGGTAACGGCGGCGGCGAGCTTATCGGCAAGTTCATCTGCAGACGGTGTGTCGGACGGCGAATTAGCTGAATTACTCATGCCGCCAGCGTACCGCGATTACAGATCCACGCCCAGGGCGGCGGCGCGTTGCTTGAGCGCATATTGAAAGTAGAAAAACGGAAAATTAGGGCGTTGCTTCACGGCCCAGCGATAGGTGCTGAGGACCAGTTCGGGGCTAAGCGTATTGTTTTCGACGAGTTCGGCAACGTGCGCTACGAACTCAAACTCTTCAGGCCGGCGGCATTTCAAGCCAGCCCGCAGTCGGTCGTGCAGCGTGATCTGCTGTTGCTCTTGCGCGTGCGTCTCGGCCACCCCAACGACGCAGCCGACGGCGGCAATTGCGCCGAAAAATTGTGCTAACCAGTTTCTGCGGTGCATGTGTCACCCTGCGCGCAACGTGATCCCATAATTCGGTCAACGGCTGCGGTAAATACCCGAATATTTCAGCGCCAGCAAGGCCAATCTGTTCGGCTGGCTGAACGAGCATTCAGCGGGCTGAACAATTTTTTGCGCTGCAGCATCGTCGCGAAACGATCTGATTCAGCGGCTGAACGGCACAAAATTCTCTTGGCATTTTGTTCAATCCAGTCGGGGGAGTTGGAAAGCGAGCGCGGAATCGAATGGGCCGCTTCTAGCATTGGATTTGGTCGCAGCGATGACGCATGCGCCGGCCCGCACGGCAGCGGGTTGCAATCCCTAAATGCCTCTAGTGAGAAACCATCCATGACCAAGTCCGCCCGCCGCGCCGCCACGCGAATGCAAGCTCGCAAGAATCGTCAGATGTTTTTGGAAGGTCTTGAAACGCGTGACCTGATGGCGCCGTTGGTGGCCAATCCCAGCTTCGAACTGCCGCCGATTCCGGCCGGCTTTCCGGGGTACCAAGGAACGATTGCGGGTTGGACGCTGAATGGCTCGGGGCATGGCATTAATCCGGCTGCCGATAATAGCGCGCCGTTCCTGAATGGCCTGGCAGCGCCCGCTGGCTCGCGCGTCGCCTTTATTCAAGGTGGCGGCAATTCGATCTCGCAAAATGTGAGCGGCTTCGATGTCGGCCGAACCTACGAGCTGACACTGCAAATCAATGAGCGTGGTTCGGGCGCCGTCATCGCTCGGCCGTACGTGCGAGTCAATGGCAATATCGCGATCCCCGAGTTCGACCAAACTCGCGTCGCCAACTTCGTGACATTGAAGACGACCTTCGTGGCGACCAGCACCACCATGCCGATCGTGATCGGCAACGATGATCTGCTGCAGGCCGGCAGCACCACCGGCGACAACACGTTGCTGATCGACAATATTCAAATCAATGAAGTCGTGCCGGTTGCGAACTTCTCGTTCGAGTCGCCGCCGGAAGATCGGTCGGACAATCCATATCCTGGCTACGGCCCGATCACTGGCTGGAACTCGTCGAATCTCGCCCGAACGGGCATCACACCGTCGAACGACAACAACGGGGTGTTTCTCAACGGCAAGACTCCGCTCGACGGCACTGCCACTGCGCTGCTGCAAAACTTCACCGGCACGGCCAGCGTGAATATCAGCCAGAATGTCAGCGGGTTCGCCGTTGGTCAGACCTATGTGCTGGATTACTACGAAGCCGAACGCGGCAGCGGCGCTGTGATTGCTCGCCCGTATGCTCGCGTCGGTGGACAAATTGTGGTTGCCGAGCATGACCTGCGTTCGACCCCACAACAGTTTATTCGCGTGGTCAGCAAGCCGTTCGTGGCGACGTCTGCAACGATGTTGCTGGAACTGGGCAACAACGATCCGCTGCAAGCCGGCGACTCGACAGGCGACAACACTGTGCTGCTCGACCGCATCGTGATTCGCGCCGTACCGAATGCGACGACGGCCACGCTGTATGACGGCAGCTTCGAAACTCCGGTCAATCCTGGCAACGCCTTCAAGCAAGCCAATGGCACGGGCACGGGAACGCTCAGCGGTTCGCCGTGGACCTTCTCGGTCGGCGGCGGCATCTCGCGCAATGTGAGCGCCTTCCAAAATGGCGCGATCGCTGCCTTCGATGGCCAGCAATTCGCCATCCTGCAACATGCGGCCAGCTTCAGCCAAACGGTTTCTGGCTTCGTGCCAGGTAACACCTATTCGCTGAACTTCATGGCAGCGCGGCGCACGACGGATGCGAACACCTCCGATACCTACTCGGTGCTGCTCGACGGCTCGCCGATCTACACCGAAACCTGGTCGAATGCCGGCGGCACGAATCAGGCCTGGGTCGCCAAGTCGACTACGTTCGTCGCGACTAAGGATTCGTACGTCATGACGTTCGATTCGGCCGATCAGCCCGGCGATGAAACCACGTTCATCGATAACATTCAACTGTCGCTCGCCAGCCAGCCTGACTTTGGCGATGCTCCCGATTCCTATGGAACGCTGCTGGCCAGCAATGGGCCGCGGCATGCTGTTTCTACTGCGCTGCGCTTGGGCGCGACCGTCGACGGGGAAACCGACGGCGCGCCAAGCGTTGGCGCGATCGGCGATGGCGCTGATGAAGACGGCGTGACGATTTCGCCGATCGTGGCCAATGGCACGACGACGATTGTGGCGAATGTGACCGGCGGTTCGGGCTTCCTCAATGCTTGGATCGACTGGAATCACGACGGCGACTTCGGCGATGCGGGCGAACAAGTTGTCATCAACCAAGCCGTCATTACCGGCGCGAACAGCATCAATGTGCCGGTTCCCGCTGCGGCTGCCGTGGGTGCTGCAACGACGACCTATGCTCGCTTCCGTTTGACCTCGGTGAGTGGCACTGGTTCGACGGGCCTCGCCCTCGATGGCGAAGTCGAAGATTATGCAGTCACGCTCAATCCGGCGCGGACGGGCGTGTACGTCGATCCGACCTACACGACCTATGGCGTTGATCCCGATGGCGCTGGCCCGGCCACTTCGGTGGGCTTCGATGCGTTTCCCGCTTACACGCCCGCCATCGCGGTGCTGCAAGCCGGCGGCACGATCATCGCCAATGCCGGCACCGTGGTTGAGAACGTCACGATTCCGCGCAGCTTGACCATCGATGGCGCCGGAACCGGCGTATCGATCATTCAAGGCAATGTCTCGACGACTGGCGCTCTGATGGGTGTCACGTTGCGTGAGTTCAGCATCAGCGGTGGCGCGCTCAGCGTGCCAGGCGGCGCTGGTGTTGGCGTGCTCAACCTGTTCGACATTGGCGGCGGCACGGGCAACAGCATCGCCGGAACGGTGGGGACGATCAACCTCACCACGACCGACGGCGCCGACACGGTGAACTTCAACGGCGTGGGGGCTGGCGGCACTTTTAGCACCAACAAGCTGAACAGCGTGGCCTTCACGGCTGGTTCGATTGGAACCGTCAATATCTTCACGTTCCAAACGGCTGCCGATGTTTCCGACAGCATCACGGTTGCTCCCGATGAAAACACCGCGGTGAATGTCTCGGCTGGCAGCCCGGTGTCGCCGACGATCGGCGACGTACTCAATCTCAATCTCGCCTCGATCGCGCCGCCGTTGGTGGTGAGCGCAACCGCGAATGGCTCGCTGGCGGTCAGCGGCCGGGCGCCGGTGTCGTGGCTGTGCATCGAAGATATCGATATCAGCGGCGTGCCGAACATTCCAAACATTAACCTCGGCGACGTTTATGCACTCGCTACCAACGGCTCGGATCCAATCACGCTATCGCGCGGTCCTGGTGCGAACGACGTGCGCGTGCGGATCGGTTCGATGGTCACGCCGCCGTTGCAGCCGACGGGCAAGGTGATTGTCCATGCGGGCGACGGCAACGACACGATCAATGCCTCGAACATGACGTTGCCTGTCGAAATTCTCGGTCAGGGTGGCGACGACTATATCAGCGGCGCTGCGGGGAACGACCTGCTGGTTGGTGGAGCGGGGAACGACCGCATCAACGGCTCGATTGGCGACAACATCATCTGGGGCGATAACGTCGGTGAGCAGGACCTAGTGGTCGGCGGCAACGACACGCTCAGCGGCCTGGGTGGCAACGACATCTTCTACGGTGGCGGCGGCGACGACCTGATCAGCGCCGGCGGCGGAAATGACTACGCCTATGGCGGTGAAGGCAACGACACGCTGCAAGGAAACGACGGCGACGATCGCCTGTACGGCGGCAACGGCAACGATGTGATCGGTGGCGGCGCTGGCAATGACCTGATCAGTGGCGGCGGCAACGCCGACGCCCTGTATGGCGACAGCGGCAACGACGTGATCTTCGGCGGCGCTGGCGCTGACAATCTCAGCGGCAGCGATGGCAATGATCTGCTCGTTGCCGGCTCGGTTTCGAACGAACTGAGCAGCACGGTGAACGATGCCAACGACACGGCTCTTATCGCCTTGCTGAGCACTTGGGGCGGCAGCGGCTCGAACCGTACCGGCCTCGGTGCGATCACGCAAGGAACCGACATCGACACGCTCGGCGGCGGCGCTGGCGACGATGACTTCAGCCTCGTCCTCGGCACCGACATCCTGGTCGACTTCACTCCGCCAGGTGATGAAACGTTCTAAGGAACGCATCTCGCCAAACAGCCTCTCCTCGGTCCAGCGAGGAGAGGCGAAGCCGCAGCGCAGCCGCGGTTGGTTTATTTCGCAAACTCATAGCTGCTGAGCTTGGCATTCTTCTCGTCGAGCAGCTTTTCGTTCGGCTGACCGCGGACATGGCGATCGAAGAAGGCAACGCTGTAATCGAGCATGAGTTGGGCGTTGCCACTGCTCACGGCATCGGTCGTCGTTTTGCCGAGCGCGATCAGATTGGTCCAGCCGAAGTGCGTTTCGTTCTTGAGGACCAGGTTGTACTTCGGGCCGGTAAGTTTCTGATAAACACCGGGGACCAACGGCGTGATGCCCCAGTCGAGTGTGCCGCCCTGAAACATCACGGGCGTTCTCACATCGGCCAGGTTGCCTTGCGTGAGATAAGGGGCGGCAAACGGCGAAAGGGCGAGCGCGGCTTTGATTCGCTTGTCCTTCGCTTTCTCCCAACCGCCAATCAAACCAAGCGCGGTGTAACCACCCAGTGAATGACCCGCGATACCGATGGCCGTTTTGTCGACGTGCTGGTTCCAGGCCGAACCGGCTTGCTGACTTTCCTTCTGCAAGTAATCGAGCAGCGCGACTACATCTTCGCGGCGGTCGCGGAACTTGTCTTCTGTCCAACTCTTGGCATCACCAAAATTCGGCGCGGGGATCGGCTTCTCGCGTTTGGCCAGCAAGCCATCGGCGTGGCCGATGGCAGCGACAATGTAGCCGCGACGCGCGAGCCCTTCGGTGAGAAAGATCGATTGATCGGGCATGCCCAGGAAGCCGTGCGAAAACAAGATTACCGGATGCACTCCGTCGCTGACCGGACTGTCCGCGGCGACAAAACCGATCTGGCCGCGATAGTTGTGTTGCGCCGCGACAGTGCTGGTGGGATACCAGATCAGTACTGAACGGGTGCGCTGCGACTTATCGGCTGCCTCATAACTGATCGATGTCTTACGAAAGCCGACATGATTTTCGCCGTCGGCAGGGACATAGTTAGCCAGCACGGGGTCGGCTGCCCTGGTTGTGGTCAAGCCAACGATGAGGCAGATCAACAGGCCGAGCGTGAGACTAGTCGAACTCTTCATAGACACGCCATTCCAGAAAGCCTTGAGATTGGTGAATATTCTACCCGGCGAAGTACGAACAGGGTTTCGCCAATATCCAATATGATGAATACTCCCCAGCGCATTCCTTGACACTCAGTTCCGCGCCGGCCAAACTCGGTGCTTCAGTTGAACTTGTGTTGCCTTTGTAGTGCGATTGCGGCTACCCCAGAAAGCAAGCGCCGGCATGACTTCAGTGGAACCGCTCACCAGGCGTCCTCCGGCGACGGAATCTGCCGTCGCCCTGACCAATCTGGGGTGGCGCGCCTTGGAACTCGGCGAGCCGCAGCAGGCCGTGCAGCACTTTCGCCGGGCGCTGCGACTGCGGCCCGATTATGCTCGGGCCCGTTCGGGAATTGTCGAAGCGCTCAAGGCCCGCAGTCCGCTCTATCGGCGGTTGCTCACCACGACCTTCTGGCTGGCCCGTCTTTCGCCCGCGGTGCAAACCGCCATCATGCTGATTGCGTTTCTGCTGTTGCGATTGCTGAAAGTGATCGTTGGCGAAAACCCCACCTGGGCCCCCGCCCTCGCGCCACTGTCACTCGGGCTCTTCTTATCTTGCATCCTGTTGGGGCTGGCGTCGCCGCTGTTCGATCTGTTGCTGCGGATCGATCCGGTCGGCGAAAAATCGCTCGACGACGATCAACGCCGCGGCGCAAACTTGCTCCTCTGGAGCCTGGTTGCGCCCGTGCCGCTGCTCCTCTGGTTTGCCATCACGCGCAATGGCCTGGGAATCGTCGCGTGCTGCTTTTTGCAGTTCGCCGCCTTGCCTGCCTCGGCCATCTATCGCTGCGTGCCGGGTTGGCCGCGGTGGCTGATGATTGCTGTGAACGTTGCGGTTCTGGCAACGATCGCGCCGCTGATCGCAGGCGCGCTGGCCGCTAACTGGCCGGATGACTTGCGCGTGCAGTGGATCAAGTACAACGTCTTCGCGCTGATCATCGCCCAACTCACGGCCACCATCCTGCTCATGATCCGCGGACGGAAGTAGCGTGCGGCGACAATGGATTACTGCCCTGCCTTCGGGAAGATCGAGGGCATCATCGGCAGTTTCCAATTGCTGAACGGCGATGCTGCGGCGGCAGGCGCGGGACCAACCGTCGCTGCGGCAGCAGCCGGCGTGGGCGTGCTTGCCGGAGCTTCGCCGGGCGGCGTGGTGGCGGGTTGTGTCGCGGCCGTTGTTGTGTCGGCCGGTTTGCTGGCGACGGCGACTGGCGTCGGCGGCGCGGGGTCGATGTTGGCGCCGAGGGCGAACATCTCTGGGGCTTTTTCGTACAGCTTCATGGCTTCGGGCACGAGCGTGGCCAGGTCGGCAGCGCGGCGGGCGTCGCTCGGATGTGTCGACATGAACTCCATTGTCTTTTCACCCTGCTTGAGCGAGCCGAAGCGTTGCCAGAAGCGGGGCGCTTCGCGCGGGTCGTAACCCGCGCGGGCCATCATCATCAAACCGATGTGATCGGCTTCCGATTCGTGAGCGCGGCTGTATGGCAAGAGCACGCCGTACTGCGAACCCAAGCCGTAAGCCT
Organism: Anatilimnocola floriformis; assembly: GCF_024256385.1. NCBI lineage: Bacteria > Pseudomonadati > Planctomycetota > Planctomycetia > Pirellulales > Pirellulaceae > Anatilimnocola > Anatilimnocola floriformis. The sequence continues at coordinate 478,710 of NZ_JAMLFW010000001.1, read as the reverse complement.
GCATCACGATGTCTTTGCGAGTCTGCTCCTGGTTTTGCATGACCCACGACACGGCTTGCTTAGCGCCATCGACGGCCATGTTCTGGCTCATCCGTTCGCCGCCGTGGCGGGCAATTGCGTGACCGATTTCGTGCGACATCACCACGGCCAGTCCGGCCTCGGTGGCGCAGATCGGAATGATCCCTTCATAGACAGCCACCTTGCCGCCAGGGAGACAGAAGGCGTTCTGCTCTTGGGAGGCGATGACTTTGAATTCCCATTGATAGTCGGGCTTGCCGGCGACGGCAGCGATCCGTTGACCGACGCGCTGCACCAGTTCGTTGTACTGCGCGTTCTGCGACGGCGTCTCTTTGGCCGCCACGTCGTTAAACGCGGTCAGCCCCATGCTCACTTCCTGCGATTCGGGCATGAGCAGCATTTGCTTGCGACCAGTCACCGGCGCACTCTGGCAGCCAGCGAGCACCACGCAACTGAGCGACATGCATCCAAGCAACAGCAGTGAACCAATCTGCAACTTCATCGCCGTATCATCCTGGGCCAGTATCCTTCCGGCACGACTAGATAGATCAATTTCGGCCGGGATGATCGCAGAAGTTCAGTTTTGCGGAAGAGCAACCGCTGCTGCGCCAGCACTGCTGGCGCAATCTGAGCTTTTCAACAGCCGCCAGCGGATATAATGAGAGTTGAAACCCTCATCCCAAAATCCTAAGTCTCCCAGTTCCCCATGCCCATTTACGTTTACGAAGTCATCACTGACGACGACTCGGGCGAGCAGTTCGAGATTTTTCAAAGCATGGCCGAAGAGCCGCTGAAGAAACACCCCGAGACCGGTCAGCCGATTCGGCGTGTCTTTCAGGCCCCGGCCATCGGCGGCAAGTGGTCCGATTCGGCGATGGGAAAATCGGTGAAGGATGACAAGAAGCTCGACCGCCTGGGTTTCACCAAATATGTGAAGTCGGGTGATGGAACGTACGAGAAGACGGCCGGCAAAGGGCCGGATGTCATCTCGCGCGATGCGCCGATTTCGCCCGGCGATTTGTAAACAGCCCGCAGTGAGCAACCTGGAAGGAGCACCGCGTGGGCTGGCTGGATTATTTCTTCGGACCGCCGGGCAAAGATGCGTTCGCGCAGCTCGTGCTGGCCGAAATCGCCAAGGCCAAGATCGAAGGGCAACTCACCTACGACGCCGAGCAGTTTTATCTGCATCGTCAGGAGGGCGGGTTTGTGAACCTGGCCCACATCTATCGTGAGTATTGCGAAGCGCCGCGCAAAAAGCGGGCCACCGTGCTGCAGCAGTTCATCAAAGGTTCGCTCGCCACGCGCGGCTTTGAGATTCCCGCCGATTTTGACGACGTGCAGCCCGACTTGTTGCCGATCGTGCGCTCACGATACACGCTCGAGTCGGTCCGCCTGCAAGCCGAGCTCCGCGGCACGCCGCAGTACGATATTCCGCAGCAACTCGTCGGCGATCATCTGGCCCTGTCGCTCGTTTATGACCTGCCCCACACGATGCGTTCAATCGGTCAGGAGGAACTCGATACCTGGAATGTTTCGTTTTACGAAGCAATCGAAGCCGCTCGCCACAATCTGGCCGCGATGAACAACTTTGCCGTGGCTTCGCTCGACGACCGCGTCTTCGTCACGGCGACCGGCGACAACTACGATGCCTCGCGCATGTTGCTGACCGATGTCATTCGCACGTTTCCCGTCCGCGGCCAGCCCGTGGCGATGGTCCCCAATGCCGACACGGTGTTGATCACCGGCCACGACGACGCCGAGGGACTGCAACTGCTCGCCAACCTGGCCGCCGAAGCTTTTCAAAAACCGAAGCCGATCTCGGGTGCACTGGTCAAGCTCACCGATGATGAATGGCAATCGTGGCTGCCGGAGACCGACTCGCCTGCTTACAAACGGCTGCACGAACTCCTGCTGCGCAGCCACAGCGTGGAATATGCCGGTCAAAAAGAACTGCTCGATCAGTTGCATGCTTCCCGCAACCAGGATCTCGTGGTCCCAGCATTCAACGCGATGCAAGAAAACCCCTCAGGCCGAATGACCAGTTACTGCGTCTGGCAGCGCGGCCTTCGCCTGCTACTGCCGGTTGCCGAGGAAGTCTTCTTCATGGGGGGCGATGCCCAATCGCCAGAACTCCTCGCCCGCGCGCCGTGGGAACGCGTGCAACAAATCGTCGGGGAGCTGATGCACGAGGAAGAAGCCTATCCACCGCGCTGGCGCGTGGAGAAATTTCCGGGCGAGCACGAGCTGAGTTTGCTAGGCAAGGGATAACCGCAACCCATAGTCGCCGATTTCTCGGAAATCGTTTTTTGGCAATCCCGTGAACTCGCCGAACCAGCCGTCATTTTCGGCGAAAAAAGCCGATTTTGTCGCCGGTTTCTCGAAAATCGGCGGGCCGGATAAATCGCCCGCATCGTATTCACCGTCTATACTACTAGGCATGGCCTGCGGTCTGCGCTTAGCGCTCCGAGGCCGGCAGGGGCGACAACGCAGCGGAAGAACGGCAATGGCAACTGGCTTCGTAAAACCACCGGTGCTGGCGAATCCGACTCCACCTCCCATCGGCGAATCCGACCGGGTGATTCAGTCGCAGCTCCGTCGCGCCGGCCAGTTCGTGCGCTGGGTCGAAGCCGGCAGCCAACTCCTCACGCTGCTCGTCGGCACCCTCGTTTTCTTTCTCGTCGCCGCCTTCATCGATCACTGGATTCTGTCGCTCGGTTGGTTCGGCCGTTGGATGCTCTGCTTGACGTTTATGGGTGGCAGCGGTTGGTTTGTGATCACCCGGATCTTGCCGTTGATGATTCGCGCGGTGAATCCTGCTTACTCGGCCCGCGCCATCGAAGAAGCCACGCCGTCGCTGAAGAACAGCCTGCTGAATTTCATTCTGCTCAAGGATGATCACGCCGGGGTCAAAGACTCCGTGATGCACGCCATTCAGGTGCAAGCCGCCAGTGATATCAGCGGTGTGGAAGTCGAAACGACCATCGACCGTGCTCCGCTGATTCGCATCGGCTACATCCTCTGCGGAGTGATGGCCGTGGTCGCGCTCTACAAGATCGCCTCGCCGAAGGATCCGTTTCAAACCGCGGCCCGCGTCGTTGCTCCCTGGGCCGATCTCGCTCGGCCTTCGCGCGTGTTGATTCGCGAAGTGCAACCGGGCCATGCTTCGGTCTATCTCGGCTCGACGGTTGAGGTGACTGCCGACGTGCAAGGTGCTCGCGGCGCCGATGCGGTGCGACTGATTTATTCGACGGCTGACGGCCAAGTGTCGGAACGCGTCGTCGTGATGAAGAACACCAGCGGCGGCAATCACTACGTCGGCAAGTTGCCGGCGGCGGATAGCCCGCAGCCGATGGGCCGCAGTGGTTTGCAACAAGGCGTGCAGTATCGAGTCGAGGCCGGCGATGCGATTTCGTCGATCTACGAAATTCGAGTTCGCCAGGCTCCGACGATTGCCGTGGAGAAGGCCGATCTGAATTTTCCCGCCTACACGCTGAAGGCCCCGCAGTCGCAGCCCAGTGGTGAAATCAAAGCGCTCGAAGGGACTCGCGTCACGATTCACGCGCGGGCCAATCAACCGATCAAGTCGGCTTATCTTGAGTTCGATCCCAAGCCCGGCCGCGCGAGCGAAACCGTTCCGCTGCAAGCCAACGGCGACACCGCCAGCGGCGGTTTCACGCTGCAATTAAAAGCCGATCGCACCACTCCCTGGCGTGAGAGTTATCAAGTCCGCTTCGCCAACGAGCAAGGCGAAATCAGTGAGCAGCCCGTGCTGCACAAGCTGGAAGTCGTCGCCGATCTGCCGCCGGAAGTTGAGATTCTCCAGCCGCGATTGCAGAAGCTCGATCTGCCCGAAGACGGCCGGCTGACGATCGAAGCCCGCGGCGTGGACCCCGATTTTGCTCTCTTCGATTTGCACATTGCGGCAAAGTCGCATGCGGGCGAACTCTTCCGCAAGTCGCTGCTGCCGGTCGGTGCGCCGCAATCGCAGGCCAGCGGCAAGTTTGAATTCATCCCCGCCGACTACAACCTCAAGGCCGGCACGGTTGTCACTTATCAAGCCGTCGCCATCGACAATCGACGCGACCCTGTCTCTGGTCAGCCACAGCCGGGCCGAGCGCAAACTCCGGAATACACGATCAACATCATTCCGTCACGGAAACAGAATCCGAACGACGCGCAGAACCCTGACAAGCAGAATCCTAACAACGCGCCGCAGAACAATCCCGATCAACCCAAGCCGGGCGAGAATCCACAGCAACCCAAACCGAACGAAAATAAGGCGAATCCACAACAGCCCAACGATCAGCGGTCAAATGATCAATCCAAGCCAATGCCGGGCGAAAATAATCCGCCGCCGATGCCAGGTGAGAACCCCGCCCAGCAGGAACAGAACGGCGGTAATAAAAATCAGCAACCCAACGGCAACGATCAACAACCGCAGCCGAACAAGCCCCAACCAAAAAAACCTGACGACAAACAGCCGCCGAACAACAACAGCAGTCAGCAGCAAAAGGGCGGCAGCGGAGAAGGCAAAGGAAATTCGTCGAGCGATGGTTCGGGCAACAACGCGCAGCCTGGCAGTGGCGGCGGCCAGCCGAACAACAATCGGCAGCCGAACGACCAATCGCCGATGGGCGGCGCGCAGCAAAACAACGGCGGCGAAAACAGTGGCCAGAACCAACCGGGCGGACCAAATCAGGCTGGCGGTCAGAGCCAGCCCGGTGGCAACAACGCCGGCGGTGACCAGAGCAACAACGGCCAAGAGAACAATCAGAACAATTCCGAAGGTGAATTTGGCGGTAACTCGAACGTTCGTCCCGGCAACAACAGCGGGCAATCGGGCAAGCCGCAGCACGACGGCGATAAGTTCGAAAAGTTTCTCGAAGAATTGAAAAAGCAGCACGACCAAGAGAAGAAGAACGGCAGCGGCGGCCAGCAAGCGCCGAACCCACAGCCCAATCAACTCAAGCCCGATAGTCAGAGCGGCAAACCGGGCGATCAAAACAACGGCTCGGGGACCGGTCAGAACTCACCCGATCAAGGACCGACCGAGCAGCAGCTCAAAGAGCTCGAGAAGATGGTGAAGGATCACCAAGCCAAGGAGAACGGCGACAACCAGGGTCCAAACAGCCAAGAGCAAAAGGCTCCGCCGAACGGCCAGCCTGCTGGCTCGTCGCAGCAACAACCGGGTCAGCCGAATGGCCAACCGATGCCCGGCGCGAACGGCGAACCGAATCAAGGGACTGGTCAGCCGATGAATCCGATGGGGCAAGGCAATCAAGCGAAGCCCGAGCAAGGCAAGCCCGAAGCCAATCCGCAAAACGGTGGCGCGCAGAACCAACAGAATCCCAAGCCGAACGAAGGTGGTTCGCCGCAAGGCCCACCGCGCAACGAAGGCGAACCGCAGCAGCCCATGCCCAAGTCGGGCGAGCAGAAGAATCCCGGCGCAGCTCAAAACAGTAACCCAGGGAACGGTGGTGAGCAGTCGAAGGATCCAACTGGTTCGGCTCAGCAGAACGATCAGAAGCAAGGCAAGCCGAAGGAATCGTCTGGCAGTAACGAAGGCAATTCCAAAACTAACGAAGCCAGTGCTCCCGGTCAGAAGCCCAATAACTCAAACACCAAGGGCGGTTCATCGGGCGATCAAAAAGGCCAAGGCAAACAAGGAGCCGGCACCAGCGGCGGTGCTCCTGGCAACGACTCAGCCGGCGGCAGCACCCCCGGCGAGGAAGGGGCCGGCAAGGCCAACGAACAAGGCAAAGGCGAAACCGGCAACAAAGCGGGCAAGGGTCCCGAAGCGGCCGGCAAGACCGGTCAATCCGGCGGCAAGAATCCAGGCGAAGGATCGAGCACGAAGCCCGGCGAAAAAGGAAACGAAACCGGTAAAGGTGGCGAGTCGAGCAAGAAGCCGGGCGAAAAAGGAAAGGGCGAACCCGGCGGCAGCAGTGGCGGTGGCGATCGCGCGGGACCGGCTGGCAAGCCGACCGGCGATGGCAGCGGCGGCGATCGGAGCGGCCAGGGAATCACAAACAAGAGCGACGACGTCGCCGACGAAGCCAACTTGAATTACACCAAGCGTGTGACCGATCTCGTGCTGCAGTCGCTCCGCGACCAGGAACACAACCCCGATCCGGAACTCGCCAAGCGGACCGGCCTCACGCCGCAGGAGTTGCAGGAATTTGCCCGCCGCTGGAATCAGCTAAAGAAGGATGCCGAAGCCGATCCGGCCAAGGCCCGCGAGCTCGACGAAGCCCTCCGTTCGCTCGGCATGCGTGATCCCAAGAATCGCCGCCGCAGCGAATCGACCACCGATAAGCAACGCGACCTCCGCGATGCCGGCGGTCGGACCCAAGCGCCGAGCAAGTACCGCGAACAGTTCGAGCAGTTCCGCAAGAGCTCGGGTGGAAAGTAGTGTAGTCGCCACGCTCCGCGTGGCGTTTCGAAATCAGCCGCCGGGCGCTAGCCCCCGGCTTCTTCACTCACAGATGCTTGAAGCCGGAGGCTAGCGCCTGGCGGCTGATGGGACGATCCGCAACGCACATTTTGATGCGACGCTTAATAGCGCGCCAAATCTTTCTTCCCTTGATTCGGATGCAGCTTGGTGATGGTTTCCTCGGCTTTGAGGGTCATCATCCGCAGGTCGCTGCCGACGGCGAGAAATTGCATTCCTTGCTGAGCTCGCTGCAGCGCGCTGTCGGGATCCATCGCGTGAATGCCGGTGGCGCACTTCACCTTTTTGCCGACGCGGATCACTTCCTGAATGGCCGCTTCGTGTTCTTCTGCCGTGGGAAAGGTCCCGTCCTTGGCCCGCATTTGAAAGCGGAGATCATTCGGGCCGATGAAAATGGCATCGACGCCCGGCAGGCTGTAAATCGCTTCAGCGTTCTTCACGCCGGTCGGGCTCTCGGTTTGGAGCACGACCAGGATGTTGTCGTTGGCTTGGGCATAATAATCGCCAGCCGTGGCACCGAAGTTCATCGAGTGCATGCCGCCACCCACGCTCCGATTACCGACCGGCGGATAATAAGCGGCTGCGATGGCAGCCTTTGCTTGCTCAACAGTGTCAACCATCGGCACGACAATGCCCCACGCGCCGGCATCGAGTACGCGCTTGATCAAATGGTGATTTCCCTCCGGAACGCGGGCCAGCGGCACGCAGCCGGCATCGGCCACAGCGGCAAAGATCATCGCGGCTTGCGACCAATCGATGGCCGAGTGCTCGATATCGAGCGTGAGCCAATCGAAGCCCATCCGCGCGAGCACGCGGGTCGCGTACAAATCGCCGAGCGACAGCCAAGTTCCGTAGCTCACTTCGCCCCGATGCAGCTTTTCCTTAACCGTGTTCTTGCGCATGACGTGCTCTCTGATGGGTGGAGGGAAGTCCACATCATATCGCTGACGGATGCGGTTGTTGATGGGACGGCGGCGGTCAACTTGGCGAATCCAACTACGGGTGCGTAAGAAAAGTGATTATCATGCGAACACCCAGTCAGCGACTTTGCACACCTGGATTCTCAGAAATTGGCGCGGGTGTGATGATCTGGGTTTGCTGGCGTTGTGTATCGGGCTTTTGTTCGCGGCTCCGTTAGTTTTCACCATGTGGACCACCGCCTACTTGATGATGTCGGGACAAATCCCGGCATTTTCGTCGCAGCAGCGCCAACCCATGCCCCAACAACCAATGCGGTATTAATCAACCACGATTTCAAAGGATCGGCTGTAAAATGGATACGCGAATCGAGATCGTGCTCAAGCAATTGGAATTTGCCCGCGGCTATACGTTGTCGCTGCTCGCCGATGTCGGCGAGGGCGATTGGTTTGCCATGCCCGGCGGAGTGTCGACCCATCTCGCTTGGCAGATGGGGCACATTGCGATGGCCGAATATGGCCTGTGCCTGTTTCGCCAGCGCGGCCGCACACCTGAAGATTTGCAGCTGATGTCGTCGAGCTTCCGCAAGCAGTTCAGCCGTGGTTCGACTCCCGAGCCTGACCCGGCAAAGAATCCACCGATCGAAGAGATCCGCAAAACCTTCGATGCCGTGCATCAGCAAGCCCTGACCGAACTGCCGACATTCACCGCGGCGACGCTCGATGCGCCGTGCGATTTTCCTTACGCCGGCTATCCAACCAATTTCGGCTCCCTCCTCCTGGCCTCGCATCACGAACTGCTGCACGCCGGGCAAATCGGCCTGTTGCGGCGGTTGCTGGGCAAATCGCCAGTGCGGTAACAACCGCCCCTGCCCCTGTGGCAGGGGTGCACCGGCTTTTGCACTACTCGCTGAAATTGCGACTCGAAGGTTATGTCCAAGCATCCCTCCCAACCCAGCCTAGCCGCAGTCGCACCTTTCGTGATGGCCGGCCTCGTGGCGATTGCGGCCTGCGTCTATGTTGCGACGCGTTCAGAGTCACCGCCGAAGGCTGCGCAGCAATCGGCGCCAGAACTCTCCTGGGAAGCGCAACTCGCCGCCGTAAAGAATGGCAAGTCGGATCAAATCGAAATCACCAAGCAACCGATCGGTGATGAAGAGTTGCAACAACTCGCCGGCTTGGACTCGCTGCGCGAACTGCTGCTCGATAAAGGAACAATGACTTCGGCGGGCCTCGCGCCGCTGGCGAAGTTGCCGAAGCTAGAACACGTGCGCATTCGCGGCGCGCGGATCGATGACGAAGGCTTTCGCGCGCTCTGCGCGATTCCGTCGCTGAAACGAATCAATTTGCCGCAAGCCGATCTGACGAACGATGGGCTGTCAGCGATTGCCCAGACAAAGCAACTCGAGTCGCTCCGCTTCGGCAGTCCGCGCGTGACCGATGACGGAGTGAAGCACATCTCGGAGCTCGAAACGATTCGCTGGTTGCATTTCATCGATCTGCCGCTGCGGGATGAATCGCTGCGAACCATCGGTACGCATTTTCCGCACTTGGAATCGCTCTACATCGACGGCGGCAAGTTCAGCGACGCGGCCTGGGACGAGTTCTTTAAAGCCAAACCCGGTTTGCACGTGCACGTCGATCAAAAGCATCACGATCGCGACCCGCATGGCCATTCGCATTAGTGGCGAATTCAGCTACAGCGCGTGGCCTCTTTGAACTGCGCCTCGCGGCCGAGTATATTGTCTCCATCACCCTCCTGGAGATCCTCCCGCCATGAAACGTCTGGTCCTTGCTGTTGCTCTGCTTGTTGCTGTTTCCGCCGTTGCCTGGGGTGCGCTGTTGCGCGTCACTGGTACGGGCGGCGAAATGATTGTCTCGGCTGAAAAGTGGCTCGAAACACTCACGCCGGAACAAAAAACCAAAGTCCTGATGAGCTACGACGCCCCCGAGCGTCTCGACTGGCACTTCATTCCCAAGGCTTCGCGCAAGGGGCTGCAGGTCAAGGAAATGACCGAGCCGCAAAAGAAAGCCGCCCTCGCACTGCTGCAAAGCGCGCTGAGCCAAACCGGCTATGCCAAGGCGACGAAGATCATGTCGCTCGAAAACGTGCTCGCCGAGCTGGAAAAGAGCAAGGTCGGCGGCAATATCCGCGATCCGCAGCGCTACTACTTCACCGTCTTCGGCACCCCCAGCGATGACAGCAAGTGGGGGCTAAGCATCGAAGGTCACCACACCTCGATGAACTGGGTCGTCGAAAAGGGCCGAGTCATCTCGTCGTCGCCGATCATGTTCGGCACGAACCCGGCGACCATGAAGGAAGAACACCTGGCCGGCTTCGCCAAGGGCCTGCGCGTGCTGGCTCCTGAAGAAGATCTCGCCTTCGAACTGCTCGCCTCGCTGTCGGCCGATCAAAAGAAGGAAGCCGTCATCGCCGAAAAGGCGCTCGAAGAAGTTCGCAATGCCGGCAAGCCACAGCCCCCGACCGATGCCGCCGTCGGCATCGCAGCGAGCAAACTCAATGACTCCCAGAAGAAAACGCTCACCTCGCTCATCGACACCTATGCTAAGAACGTTCCCGATGATGTCGCCAAGGAACGCCTGGCCGAAATCGAAAAGAACGGCTTTGAAAAGGTGAAATTCGCTTGGGCCGGTGCCGACAAGCCGGGCATCGGTCACTACTACCGCATTCAGGGCGAGACTTTCCTGATCGAATTCGTCAACACGCAGCCCGACGCCGCCGGCAACCCTGCCAACCACATTCACTGCTTGTGGCGTGACCTGCGAGGCGATTTTGCGATTCCAGTGAAGTAACTTTCTCACGACGCTACGCTGATTTTGAATCCCTTTCCCGGTGCGCTCCCTGAGAGTGCCCCGGGATTTTCTTGCGCGCGTGCGAAAACGCAGCCGAAATCGGTCTAGCGCAGTTATGCGACGCATTCGCGGTAACCGCATGGGTTTTTCGGGATCCAAACGGCTGTGACTGACGTCAAATCAAGGGGATGTCGTATCGACGCGAGTCGGAGACTACGTCTTTTGGTGGGGGCCTTGTGATTTGGCTACGGCAAATCACTGGGGCCAGAGTACTTCGCCGCTTCTACGCGTTTCCCTTTGATAGGACGCCTCACCGGCGCAGCTGCGGGGTTTAAAGCATTGCAGCGGCGAGGGCTGAGGTTTACCGTAGATGGTGGGAGAGTTGTGTCCGCGGAACCTGCCCTGCTCGTTGCTGCTGCGGCCGAGGCTGTGAAAGAGTGCTAATGTCTGATTTCAATCCATACGTCGAATGGCTGGGTTTGCCCGCCGATCTGGCCGATCCCAACCATTACCAAGTGCTGGGGCTGCCGAACTTTGAGGCCGACGCGGGGCGAATTACGGTGGCTGCCGATAAGGCGATGAGCCGCGTCCGTGGTTTCCGCCCGGGGCCGAACGCCAAGGCCTGGTCGAAGCTGCTCGATGAACTGCTGCTGGCGAAGGGCCGCTTGCTCGATCCCGAGCGGAAGCAGGAATACGACACCGATCTGCGCGAGACGGCCGGCGCTTCTGGTAGCGCTCCGAAGGCCGAAGCTGCTCCGATTGCTCCCGCATCATCCGCAGCGTCGGGCGCAACGGCTGCTTGGGATCCTCGCTTTCCACCCGGCATGGGTCCGAACGGCGGAAAGTCGACGCCGAAAAAAGAAGCTCCGCCGGCAGCACCAGTTCCCGAACCAACTCGCTCCGAGCCGACACGCGCACCCGAAAAAGTTCGCACGCCAGAACCTGCGCCGATCCAAGCCTCGCTCGCTGCGCCCACGCCAATTGCGCCGTCTGCTCCGGAAGCAAGTCCCGCAGCAGCCTGGCCTACACAGCCCGCGCAACCGATGGCCGCGCAACCAATCGTTGCACAGCCCATGCCCGCGCAGCCCATGATGGCGCAGCCGGCTTACCCGCAACAAGCCGCGCCGCTGGCGCAGCCCATGTACGGTTATCAACCGCAGCCGGGTTATCAGCAGCCCGGCTATCCGCAGCCTCAGCCGGCCTACCCCCAGCAACCACAATATGGCCAGCCGCAACCCGGCTATGCTCAGCCCGGTTACGCCCCGCAGCAATACGGCGGAGTTCCCGGCTATCCGCAGCAACCTGGCTATCCACAGCCGTATGGTCAGCCGCAACCGATGCCTTATGGGGCGCCGCAATATCCGCAGCCTTCGTATGGCATGCCTTCGGCGCCGCCACCTCCGCCGCCAGCCGCGGAAGGGCTTGATGCACTGTTTGGTCCTGCCAAGCGCAAACCATCGCCACTCGATGCGCTCGGCCTTGGTTCATCGCCCCAACCCAGCTATGCCCCGACGGCTCACGCAGGCTACGGCGATCCCAATGCGGGAATGGGAATGAATCCAATGGCCCCCATGCCGATGCCCGGCGCCGATCCGATGGCTCCTCTCGGCCCAATGTCGCCGATGTCTCCCTTAGCGATGTCCGGCGAAGAGAAGCAGCCGCGCATCATGGGTTTTGCTGCCGGCCAACCGGTGGGCGACATCCCGCGCGGCAAAGCTGCGGCTCCCGGCAACTCGGCTTTCGATGCTCCACTAGGAAACGCGTTGTCGATGGCGCCGATGAGCGGTGCGTCGGTCTCGCCCGTGCGGTACGAATCGGCTCCCAAGAAAAAAGATCCGACGCTGATCATCATCTGCGCCGGCGCTGCCTTGCTCGTGGTCGGCGGCCTGATTTTCGCCCTGGCCAATTCCAAGCAAGACCCAGACGAGCTCGCGCAGAACCAGACTCCCGTCGTTCAACCGACTCCGCCGACCGATACCAAGCCCAAGCTGACCCCCACACCGCCCAAGCCGCCAGAACCAGCAAAGCCCAAGTTGCCGGTGGAGGTGCCGAAGCCTATCGACCTCAACCCGATGGTCACGCCGCCCATGCCGAAGCCGGAAGTCATGCCCACCGACCCTCGGCCGGAAATGAAGCCCGAGGTAATGGAGCCAAAACCAAAACCGGAGATCGAGTTCAAGCCACCAGATAAGAACGCCGATCCGAAGCCGGAGATGATGACTCCGATGCCGATGAAACCGGCCGAGCCGCCGATGGAGAAGATGTCGGCCGGTGATGCCAAGGCGCTAACGTTCGCCCTCACCAAGGCCCGCCAGGCGCTGAAGGATCGTAACTTCTCCGAAGCCGACGCGCAACTCGCCGCAGCCAAGCCGCTCGCCAAGGGGCAAGATCCGTTCACCAAGTTTGAGCGATTGAACCTGATGAATGAATACGTCAAGCAGTTCGACAAGGAAATCAAAGCCCTGTTTGCCGACGATGCCTTCACCACCGGCGCCGAATTGACGCTCGGCGCGAGCACGCGCGTGATCGTCGTTGCGAAGACTCCGCAAATGCTCACCATTCGCCTCAACGCAACGAACAAGACCTACACCCCCAGCAGCTTGCCCGATGGTTTGGCCATGGCGCTGGTCGACGTGCGTCTGCCGCCGACCGATCGCGTGACGAAAGTCATCAAGGGCGCCTGGCTCGCCACCTCAAAGGCCGACACGCCCGAGAATCAGGAAAAAGCCAAGCAGTTCTTCACCGAAGCAGCGCAAGAAGGGTTGTTTGAAATCAGCGACTTGCCGCTGGTGATGACCGACAAGTACGACTTCAAGGAATAGACGCTGCGGCCGTCTTAATCGCCGAAGCGCTTCAGTTCCCGACCACCATCGATCAATCGCAGCACGCCACCCGAGCCGCCGACGAGGTAGGCGCTGCTGTCGGGATGAAACACGAACCGCTGCGGATCTTTTTCCGGGCGGAAGGTTTCTTCGGCGGTCCGCGTGTAAAACGTGCGGGCGTTCCATTTGTCGAACGAGAACCGGCCGGCTTCTTTCGTAGTGTTGAGATCCCACAGCACCACGTCGCCGTTGTCCTGGCAGCCGCCGGCGAGATACTTGCCATCGGGTGAAAAGAAGGGATGAGCCCAGCCCTTGATGCTGGTCTGCAGCCGCAGTTGCGGTGCGAGCGTGGCGAGATCCCACACCAGCACATTGCCCCCATCGTGACCGGTGGCCAGCGAGGCATTGTCGGGAGCGAGCGCGAGTCGATAAAAAGCATTCGCCAGCGGCTGTGATTGCTGCAACTGCTTGCCGGTTTCAAGATCGCACTTGCGAATGAAATATTGATCGGGCTGCTCGGCCTTGGTTTCGCGGACCACGCCGAGGAGCGCACTGCCGTCATTCAAAAAGCTCACGCTCACACAGCCGCCCAGCGGTGGAATGAGATGCTCCTTCGACCAATCGGTTTTGTCGTAGACAACGCACTTGCTGCGGCTGACCACGGCCAGTCGGTTGCCAGCCGGAGCAAAACAAAACGCATGGCAGCGATCGAGCACTTTCACCACGCGCCCCGTCGTCGCATCCCAAATGCGAACTTCATTCATCGGCACGCCGTCCGCCGTGGCAAATAGTCGCGCGGCCGCGAGCAACGTGCCATCGGGCGAAAACGCCAGCTGCGTGAAATCGCCGAAGGTCTCCATCCGTGCGAGCCGCTTGCCAGTGGCGACATCCCAAATGGCGACCACCGCGCACTTCCGCACGTCGGGATGAGGTCGCGGCGGAAAGCTGCCGTCGGACATTCCTGAGCAACCCGTGGCCACCACATTGCCGCTGGGCGCGATGGCCACGACATTGGGATCGCGCGCGGGAACGAACGGCGCGGCATGGAGAGCCGCACAACTGAATGTCACGACAAGCGCGATGATGAAGGAATTGCTGCGGATCATGAGAGCCTCGACTGTCGGCTTTCGCTCCCGCGAAAGCACGCGTCTTCGAACGGTGTGGCGAAAGGCGACTTTGGCCGAACCCACAACTAGGATAACCCAGCCAGCAACGGTTCGGGAGTCTTTGCGCTAAGTCACGAGCAAGCCGCGATGACGCACGAGCGCTCGCAGATGTGGCTTGTCGAGCACCTGAAATGGCGAGACCAGCCCCTTCCAATCTTCGCCGCGCTGATCGATCCGCTGACTGCTCAATGGCCCCAGTCGATCGGCTGCGAGGCGGAGATATGGCACTTGCGCCGGATTCACATCCATAATTCGGCAGATCGTGGCATCGACGGCCGTCGGGTTCGTGCCGATGACTACGAGCCCCATCTGCTTCTTCGTCCCCATGATGGGGCCGTCACCTTCCATGCAGTCGATGCCGTCGACCAGGGCGATGGTCTTCGGCAGCGAGGCGTTGATATCGAAGACCGTCTCGGGAATGCCGTTGTGATGAAGTACGTTTTTCGGCCAGCCGTATTTGATGCCGGGGATCGTGCCGTAAAGATTCTTCATCGCCAGCGTCACGCCCACCCAGTGATGCGTTTTCAGCTTCGGCAGCGAAACCACCAGATCGGCTTCGGCCACGCTCCGCGGAAAGAAGAAGCCCTCGAGCTTGCTGGCCTTGCCGCGATTGGGCGTCCAGACGACTTCTTCGTAGTTGAGATCGCTGAAGGGCAACTTCAGCGAATCGAGCGCGTCGGCCACGCCCGATTCGACGAGCGCCATTTCGGTATCGCGCACATGGCCGGGCCCTTCGCCAACATTGACGATGCCGCCCCAGCTGCGAAAGACTTCGGCCGCCGCGAGCACCATGGCTGGGTGCGTCGTCATGTGCGGGCAATCGCGCGAAGGCTCGACCAGGTTCGGCTTGAGTAGAATCCGCTTTCCTTTGATTTGCAGCGGATCGAGGCCGCAGGCCACAAAGCCATCACGAATGGTCTGCTCGAGCGGACCATCATAGCGCTGATTCTTCGCGACAAAAACGCTGCCGCGGCCCTTGAGCATTTCGCGCAGCTGATAGCTCAGCACGATTCCCGCCGCCGCGAGACCGCCACCCACGATCAATGTGCGCCGGCTGACATTCGGCAACTGCCGCATCGGCACGGGCGAAAAGGGCTGATCGGGTTGGTTCATGAGTGTGCTTCCCCGGCAAGGGCTCCGCGGCAACAGCGCTGCTGGGGAAGTTAGCGAAGTTAGCCAGCTATGTATATGGAGGTTTGCAGCGGTCGCACGCTAGCGAATTGATTTGTAGTCGCTGAGCGGCGAGCGCTATAATGCGCGCGAGTCCCAGCAGAACAGCCAGGCAACTCTTTCTCCCCGGAGATTCGCCATGCAATCGCCGAACCTGCGTGCTCGCAACAGCCGCCGTGAGTTTCTTGCCGATGTGGGCCGCGGCATGCTTGCCGCCAGTTTGGGAGGCACGCTCGCCGGTGACCTCGGTTTGTCGCCTGCATGGGCCAATGAGGATGTGAAGAACCGCGTCACGTTCGGCGAACTCGAACCGCTCGTCGACCTGATGCAAGCGACCGAGCCAGAAAAACTACTGCCAACACTCGTGGACAAACTGAAAGCCGGAACCGATTTGAAAACGCTGACCTGCGCGGCGGCCTTTGCCAATGCGCGGGCCTTCGGCGGTAACGACTACACGGGCTATCACACCTTCATGGCGCTCGGCCCTGCTTATCAAATGGCGCTCGAGTCGCCAGTCGAGAAGCGCGCACTGCCCGTTTTGAAAGTCGTCTTCCGCAACGCCAGTCGCATTCAAGCGACCAGCCATGCGACGAGCGACACGTTGCAAACGGTCGTCGTCGCAAAGCCGACAAACAATCCCGACCAGCAACTCCGCGATGCCATTCATCAGGTCAGCTATCCCGACGCCGAAGCCGTGTTCGCTGCCATCGCCACCGGCACAACGGGCGAAGCCTTTCAGCATCTGCAATGGGCGGTGATGGAAGAGGTCGATGTCCATCGCGTTGTGCTCGCCTGGCGGGCCTGGTCGATGCTGTCGCTCGCGGGACAGGAACATGCTCACACGCTGCTACGGCAGAGCGTTCGATATTGCGTGCAATCGGAAGAATATCTCGCCAGTCGCAATCGCCCACGCTCCGATATTCGCACGCTGCTGCCAAAGTTGCTGGAAGAGCACAAACTACTGGACACTTCGCTCGGCAAGAAACCGCTCGACGATGCGGCGTTCGAAAAACTGGTGCAAGCCATCTACGCCGGCAGTCGACAGCAAGCGGCTGAAGCAGCAGCCACGGCGCTCGCCGAAGGAATCGATCCGGAGGTCGTCGGCGAAGCGATCTCGCTGGCGGCGAATCAACTGGTGCTGCACGATCCGGGTCGCAAACCCGAACACGCCTCGGCGGGCAAGCCGGCCGGCACCGTGCATGGCGATTCGGTGGGCGTGCATGCCTCCGACTCGGCCAACGCCTGGCGGAATATCGCGCGAGCGAGCGCCGCCAAGAACGCGGCCGCGGCCCTCATCGTCGGCGCATTTCACACCGCGGGACAAACGGCCTACAACACAAAAACGCCGTTTCCCTACACTGAGCAATTGGCCGGCGTCACCGAAACCTCGGCAGAAAATTTACTCACTGCCGCCGACGAAGCGATTCGCGGCAAGGATCAGGCCCGCGCTTGTGCGATCGTCCACAAATACGGCGAACAACAGCACGCGGTCACTCCGCTCAAGGAGCTGCTGCTTCGTTTTGCCATCAGCGAAGATGGCGCGCTGCATGCCGAAAAGTTCTACCGCACGGCGAACGAAGAATATGCCGCCACGCGACCTGCTTTCCGTTGGCGACAAATGATCGCCCTCGCTCGCGTCACTGCCAGCGAATATGGCTATGCAGCGCCGGGATACCAACAAGCCTGCGAGCTGCTTGGTGTGAGCTAATCAGCGTGACTCAGCCAGCCATGCGCACGCTTTCATGGGCGCGAATCGAAGTTTTCTTCGCCGTCGCCGCCAACGTGTGCATGTCTTCGGAGTCGTCGTAATGC
Source organism: Anatilimnocola floriformis (assembly GCF_024256385.1). NCBI lineage: Bacteria > Pseudomonadati > Planctomycetota > Planctomycetia > Pirellulales > Pirellulaceae > Anatilimnocola > Anatilimnocola floriformis. The sequence goes on along the minus strand of NZ_JAMLFW010000001.1, from coordinate 461,540 downwards.
CGTTCGTCGGCTTCGAGCGAAATATGGCCTGCTTGAACGGCTGGCAACGCATACCGCGCCAGCACCTGCTGCATCAGCAGACCGATCGCTTGCGGCTCGCGCGAGCCAGTCAATTCCAGGTAGCTAGCCCGAGCCAATTCGTCGTTACGATTTGCCAGAGTAACCATGGGTTTCACCCTCCGTGTCATTGCTGAACAAGTGAACATTGGCAAGTGTACGCATGAGTGTACAAGTGTCAATACGCGGCCCGGCGAAAATTGGTTCGGTCCACTTCGTGCGAAATCCATCAACGAAGTTTGACGTTTGCTTGCATTTCGTTTTCTAAGGTGAGATAATCGCGTTGTAGGTCCCACCAATGCCTGGCTATGGCATTCCTCCCGCCCGTTCGGACGTCGATCTTGTAAGGAAGACGGACATGTCTAGAGCACCCGCCACCGTGGCTTTCTTGTTGGCCACACTGCTCGCGCCACTCAGTTTGCTGATGGCCGCCGACGCTCCCGCCAAACCCAAAGCTCCCGGCCTGGGCGACCCCGGTAAACTGACCTCGGTTCAGGTCGAAACCGGCCGGCTGCAGGATGGCGTGGTTCAGCTATCTGGTCGCGATGCCGCGCAGCAGATCATCGTGACCGGCGTCTATTCTTCAGGACAAACCCGCGATTTGTCGGGCAAGGCAACCTATGAAGCAGCCCCGCAGGGCATCATCGTGGTCGATGCGACGGGCTATGTTTCCCCGGTCTCTGAAGGAGAAGCGACGATCAAGATCACGGCTGGCCCGGGGATCGAATCGCTTCTCAAATTCAAGGTGACGAACCTCGTCAGCGACCTGCCGATCAACTTTGCCAATCAGATTACACCGGTCTTCACCAAGTACAGCTGCAACGGCGGTGGTTGCCACGGCAAGAGTGGCGGCCAGAACGGCTTCCGCCTTTCGCTGCTCGGCTTCGAGCCCAAGGAAGACTTTGAATACCTCGTGAAAGAAGGTCGTGGCCGTCGGCTCTTTCCGGCTTCGCCCGATCAAAGCTTGTTGCTGCTGAAGGCGACCGCTCGTCTGCCGCACGGCGGTGGTCAACGTATTGAGTTCGATGCCCCGGCCTATCGCGTGATGAAGCGTTGGATCGAACAAGGGATGCCTTACGGCAAGGAAACCGATCCGCACGTCACCCACATCGAAGTGCAACCTGCCGAACGCTTGATGGAACGCGAAAGCACGCAACAGATTGTCGTCATCGCTCACTACAGCAATGGCGCGACCGAAGACGTCACGCGCACGACGCAGTTCGACTCGAACGACACCGAAATGGGCGAAGTCAGCGTCACCGGTCTCGTGACCACCGGCCAGTTGACCGGCAGCGTCGCGGTGATGGCCCGTTATCAAGGCCACGTCGGCGTATTTCGCGCCACGGTGCCGCTGGGTGTGCCAGTGACTGACTTGCCGAAGGGGCGCAACTTCATCGATGAAGCGGTGCAAAAGAAACTGAAAGCCCTCGGCTTGCCCTCGAGCAAGGTTTGCGACGATTCTACGTTCCTCCGCCGCGTGACGGTCGATCTCACCGGTCGTCTGCCAACGATTGAAGAAGTCGAGCAGTTCCTCATCGATCAAGATCCGAACAAGCGCGACAACCTCGTCAATCGCTTGCTCGACAGCACCGACTACGCTGATTACTTCGCGAATAAGTGGGGCGCCATTCTCCGCAACAAGCGGCGGATGGATGTCGAAAAGCCCGCGACGTTCGCCTTCCACGATTGGATTCGCACCAGCCTGAACGAGAACAAGCCCTACGATCAGTTCGTCCGCGAGGTCCTCACGGCTTCAGGCGAAGCCGGCAGGAATCCGCCGGTGGGCTGGTATCGCGAAGTGAAAGATTCGTCGGCTCAGGTCGAAGACACAGCCCAGCTGTTCCTCGGCCTCCGCATTCAATGTGCCCGTTGCCATCACCATCCTTTCGAGAAGTGGAGCCAACAGGACTACTACGGCTTTGCGGCGTTCTTCTCGCAAGTCGGTCGCAAGAAGGGGATGGTTCAAAACGAAGAACGGATCTTCCATCGCCGCGGCATGGCCCAAGCGACCAATCCCAAGACCGGCCAGGCCGTGAAGCCGACCGGCCTCGGTGACAAGACGCTCGAACTGACTGCCGACCAAGACCCACGGCACTTCCTGGCCGACTGGTTGAGCCAAAAGGACAACCCGTTCTTCAGCAAGTCGCTGGTCAATCGTTATTGGAAGCACTTCTTCGGCCGCGGCTTGGTTGATCCGGAAGATGACATGCGGGTGACGAACCCGGCCAGCAATCCGGAACTCCTCGAAGCCCTCGCCAAGAACTTTACCGATAGTGGTTTCGACCTGAAGGCGCTCTGCCGGACGATTGTCAGTTCGACGACCTATCAGCTGTCGGCTGAGCCGAACGAATGGAATCAGGACGACAAGCAGAACTTCTCGCGCTACTATCCCAAGCGTTTGAACGCCGAAGTGCTGCTCGACTCGATCGACCAGGTGACTGGCAATCAATCGTCGTTCGGCGGCGTGCCGGCAGGGACTCGCGCGGTGCAGCTGCCCGACAACGGTTTCAACTCGTACTTCCTGACGGTCTTCGGCCGGCCGGAATCGAGCAGCGCTTGCGAATGCGAACGCTCAAGCGAAGCCAACCTCGCGCAAAGCCTCCACCTGCTCAACTCGGGTGAAATTCAAGGCAAGCTGACCTCGGGGAGCGGCAAAGCTGCCGTGCTCGCCAATGACAAGGCTCGCCCGAACGATGTGAAAGTTCGCGAACTCTACATCCTGGCCTTCGGCCGTCCGCCGTTGCCGGAAGAACTGACCGTGGCTTTGTCGCATATTCAAAAGAACGAAGCGGATCAAAAGCGTGCCTACGAAGACATCGTGTGGGCGCTCGTGAATACCAAAGAGTTCTTGTTCAACCACTAATGCCGCGTTGCGGCAGGGATGCGGGATGAGAGAGGCGGGATGAGGGAATGAAATTGCCTTTCCCGCACCTCGCATCCCCCATCCCGCACCTCTTTCCTTGATTCCCACCCGCCGATCAAGCAAACTAAACGAGAGGCATTCCCGCTGCCTTTCGTTCCCGCCTCGCCCCTTCCCTAAATCCTTCCCTCTCCTTTTTGACCCCAGGGAGTGGCTCCCGTGAAGCACGACGTTTCGAAATCGCTTGTTGTTGCGCGCACGGCAACTTTTTTGAGTTGCTTGCTCCTGCCGGCATTGGCTTGGGCGCAGCTTCCCACGGCCCAGCTGACCAGCGTCTTTCCGCCCGGCGGTAAGGTTGGCACGACGGTTGAGGTGACGGTCGCCGGCACCGATCTGGATGATGCTGACAAGCTCGTCTTCAATCACCCGGGCGTTACCGCGCAACCGAAGATGTCGACGGCCACGGAGCTCGAAAAAACTCCCCGGCCGATGGCGAACCTGTTCACCGTGAACATCGCCGGCGACGTGCCGCCGGGAATCTACGAAGCCCGCGTGGTCAGCCGCTTTGGCATTTCCAATCCGCGCTCGTTCGTGGTTAGCAATCAAGAAGAAGTGACCGACGCCGCCGGTAACAACAGCCCCGAAAAAGCCGTCGCGCTCCCCGCCGGCACCGTGGTGAACGGTCGGATCGAAGCGGGGCAGTTCGATTACTTCAAGGTCTCGCTGAAGAAGGGCGAGCGAATCATTCTCGATTGCATGGCCCAGCGGATCGATTCGAAGCTTGATCCCACCATTGCCGTCCTCGCTGCCAATGGCCGCGAGTTGTCGCGCGTGCGTGATACGGTGGGCGAAGACTGTGTTCTCGATTTCACCGCGCCCGCCGATGGCGATTACACCGTCCGCTTGTTCGACGCGATTTACGGCGGCAGCAACGATCACTTCTATCGCCTCAGCGCCAAGTCGACCGCTTACATCGATTTCATTTTCCCGCCGTCGGCCGTTCCCGGCACGAACGGCCCGTTCACGATCTACGGCCGCAATTTGCCCGGCGGTCAGAATGTCGACGGCCTGACGATGGGTGCGTCACCACTGCAAAAGTTGCAAGTCAACATCGCCGTGCCTGGCGACGAAGCGGCCCTCTCGCAATTGCCTTTGGCTCGCGCGGCCAAACCGCGGCAGGCCTGGCAGACCGGCTTTGAATACAGCCTCGATAAGAGCAACCCGGCGATCATCTATTTCGCCAAGGCGCCGGTCATCGCCGAAGTGGAACCAAACAACGAACCAGCCAAAGCTCAGGTCGTGACGATTCCTTGCGAATACGTCGGCCAGTTTTATCCGGCCCGTGATACCGATTGGCTGCAGTTCGACGCCAAGAAAGGACAAGTGTTGATGATCGAAGCGATCTCGCATCAGCTCGGTCTCGGCAGCGATCCTTACTTCGCCATCATGAAGGTCACCAAGAACGACAAGGGTGAAGAGACGATGAGCGACATCGCTCAGGTTGACGACCCGCAAGACCGCAACAACAAGATCGGCACCGACTACGACACCTCGACCGACGATCCTTCGTATCGCTTCACCGCGCCCGACGATGGCACTTACCGCGTGATGATTCGCGATCAGTTTGGCGACGGCCGGAAGGATCCCAGCTATGTCTATCGCCTGGCCATTCGTCCGCTCGCGCCCGATTTTCAACTCCTCTCGGTCAGCTCGCAACCAAAGGCCGGGAACAACGACAACAACCAGGGCTCGCCGCTGACTGGTATCACGCTTCGTCGCGGCGGTAGCGTGTTGATGAGCGTTACGGTCAATCGTGTCGATGATTTCAAGGGCGATATTACGATCACAGCCGAAGGTTTACCCGATGGCATCTCTTGCCGCGGCGCAACGATCGGCGGCGAAGTGAATTCCGCCAGCCTGATTTTCGTCGCCAAGGAAGACGCGGCCCCTTGGACTGGCAGCGTGAAGATCGTCGGCAAAGCAAAAATCGGTGACAAAGACGCCGCCCGCGAATCACGTTACGCCAGCATGGTCTGGGGCTCGGCCAACCGCCAGCAAGCCCTGCCTGAGTTCCGCCTCTCGCGCTCGTTTCAGCTGAGCGTCGGCGACAAGGAAACCGAGCCGGCCTTCGTCTCGATCGGCGAAGACAAGGTTTACGAAACGGCTCTCGGCGGCAACGTCGAGATTCCGCTCAGCGTCGTTCGTCGCGGCGATTTCAAAGAAGCCATCAAGCTCACCGCCGTCGGCTTGCCGACCGAGCTCAAGCCCAAGGAAGTCAATGTCGCCGCCGATGCGAAGGATGGCAAGTTCGAGCTGCAAGTCAATCAGCAGAACACCAAGCCCGGTATCTACACCTTCTATATGAAGGGCGAGACGAAGCGGAAGTACATCCGCAATCCGGAAGCCGAAACTCGCGCCGCCGAAGAGAAGAAGCAGATGGAAGAAATGGCCAAGCAACTCGGCGAACAGGTCAAAACCTTGACCGCCGCTCGCGATGCCGCCGTGAAAGCCGCCGCCGAAGCTGCCAAGGGAACCGACGACAACGCGAAGAAGGCCGCCGAAGAAGCCAAGACGAAAGCCGAAGCGGAACTCAAAGCCGGCCAAGACAAAGTCAAGCAAGCCGACGACCTGAAGAAGGCCATCGACAAACGATTGGACGACGCCAAGAAGGCCAACGCGCCGAAGGACGTCACCTTCGCTCTCGTCAGCACGCCGATCAAACTTAAGATCGACGCGGCTCCCTACAAGCTCTCTGGCGCCGATCCAGCCAATGTCAAGCAAGGTGAAAAGGCCCCGATCAGCGTGAAGGTCGAACGCCTCTACGGCTTTGCCGATGCTGTCGACTTCTCTTTCGAAGCGCCAGCCGGCGTCAGCGGCCTGAAGGTCGAGAAGGTCACGCTCAAAAAGGAAGACGGCGAAGCCAAGCTCGAAGTCACTGCCGACAAGAACGCCACTCCTGGCGAACACACCGGCACGATCCGGGCCAAGGGGAAGTTCAACAATATGAATGTCGAAACTTCGATCCCAGTTGTGATCAAGGTTGAAGCTGTTGCTAAGTAAGTCCTGCTAAAAAGTCCGAGTCCAGTGGGACGGACCAATGGTCCGTCCTACGAATCGAAAACGCCCGCCTACTACCCACCTCTTCGGTGAATCATGAACGTTGCTCGCAATTTCTTCTTCCTCGCTCTCGGCCTGACTCCGGCGCTCGCACTCGGCCAGGCCAAGCCCAAGGTCGCCCTCAAGCCGATCGAAATCGCCGAGGTGAAGCATGAAGGCCCGATCGATTTCGAAAAGGAAATCCTGCCGATCTTCCGCCGCAATTGCCTGGCCTGCCACAGTGCGACGGAAGCTCAAAGCGACCTGACGCTCGAAACGCCGCAGACCATTCTCAAGGGCGGCAGCGAAGGCCCCGCCGTCGTCGCCGGCAAAGGTGCCGAGAGCCTGCTGATCAAGCTCGCCGCGCGGCAAAAAGAACCCGTCATGCCGCCGCCCGACAACGACGTGAAGGCCAAGCCTCTCACACCGCAAGAGCTCGGCTTGATCAAGAAGTGGATCGATGAGGGTGCCAAGGGAGAAGTGAAAGCGGCTTCGGCCAACATCGTTTGGCAGCCGCTGCCGGCTGGTGTGAATCCGATCTACGCAGTCGCTCTGACCAGCGACGGTCAGTATGCCGCGGTCGCCCGGGCCAATCAGATTTTCCTCTATCACATTCCCAGCAAGCGCGAACTCGGCCGGCTAACGGATCCCAGCTTGCTCGAAAAAGGTCTCTACAAGAACGCCGGCGTCGCCGATCTGGATCTCATTCAATCGCTGAAGTTCTCGCCCGATAACACGCTCCTCGCCAGCGGTGGTTTCCGCACGGTGAAGCTGTGGCGTAAGCCGCAGCCGACCAAGGCTCTCGACCTGGCCGGTCTCGAAACAGCAGCCCGTTCGCTGGCCACGTCGGCCGACGGCAAGTGGGCTGCGATCGGCGAAGAGAACGGCAAGATCCGCATCTTCGAAGTCGCCACCGGCAAAGTCGCGAAGACTCTCGAAGGTCACGGTGGTCCTGCGACCGGCGTGGCTTTCAATGCCGATGCCACGAAGCTCGTCTCCGGCTCACAAGACAAAACCTTCCGCGTCTGGAACATCGCCGACCAGAAAGAACTCGCCAAGATCGAAACGCCCGCGCCCGTCAACGCCGTCGCCATCGTCGCCGATGGCAAGACGGTCGCCACGGGCGGCGGCGACAACATCATCCGCCTCTACGCTCTCGTCGACGCTCAACCGGCCGAAGCGCCGAAACCTCTCTTCGAACTGACCGGCAGCGGCGGCCCGATCACCGCTCTCGCCGCCATCGGCAAGGGCGAAACGCTTCTCTCCGGCAGCAAGGACGGCAATCTCAAGACCTGGGATGTCGCCACTGGCAAGGCCGGCAAAACGATGGCCCACGGCGCGCCGATCGACGGCATCGCGGTTCGTCCCGATGGCAAGCGGTTTGTCTCGGTCAGTGCCAACAACACCTCGCGCCTCTGGAACGGCGAAGACAACAAGCAAATCGCCGAAGTGAAAGGTGATCTCCGCGCTTCGCTGAAGGCTGCCGAAGTGACTCGCGCGGTCGCGCTCGCTAAGAAGCATGTCGAGCTCGCCAAAGCCGATCTCACTGAAGCCACGAAGCGTAAGACGGCTGAAGAAGAGAATCAAAAGAAATCGAAGGAAGCCGTGAAAACGGCTGAAGATGATTTCAAGAAAAAGGAAGAAGCTGCCAAGGCGCCGACCAAGGACAAGGAAGACGCCGACAAGACGCTCGCCGAAGCCACCGAAAAGAAAACCAAGGCCGACGAAGCTAAGAAGCCCGCCGATGAAGCAGTCGTCAAAGCCGACGAAGCTCTGAAGAAGGCCATGGCCGATCGCGACGCGGCCAGCAAAGCCGACAAGGACGCCACCGACGAAATGACCAAAGCCAAGGACGCCCAAGCCAAGGCCAAGGAAGCTTCGGACAAAGACGCCGCCAACGAAGATCTGAAGAAGGCCCTCGCTGCCGCTGATGCAGCCTTCACCGCTGCCGAAGCGAAGAGCAAAGCAGCCGCCGAAGGCAAAGTCGCTGCCACGAAAGTTCGCGACGATGCCGAAGCAGCTAAGAAGGCTGCCGACGAAGCGAAGAAAAACACCGATAAAGCAGCCACCGACGCGATGGCGGAATTCACCAAAGCCGATCAAAAAGTGAAGCAGGTCATGCCGGTCTACACCAAGGCCATCGACGAACGAAGCGCCGCCGACCGCACCTTCAAAGCGGCCCAGCGCTCGGTCGAACGGGCCGACGAAGCCGTGAAGAAGGCCACCGAAGCCGTGCCCGGTTTCGAACAAGCCGTGAAGGATCGCGAAGAAGCCGCCAAGAAAAACGACGCCGATCTCGTCGTCGCCAACAAGGCCGTCACCGATAGCGAAAAGCCTGGCAAGGGAGCCGCATTCTCGACCGATGGCGCGATCTTTGCCGTCGTCGGCGACGACCAGGCCATTCACACTTACTCGGCCGAAACCGGCGCAGCCGTCGAAGTCTTCGGCGGTGGTGCTCCGCTGGCCGGCGTGGCCTTTGCCAGCAACTCGCGACTCATCGCGACCGCGGCTGCCAACACCGCGCAGGCTTGGGACATCGCCAGCGAATGGAAACTAGAACGAACGATCGGCTCGGCTGACATGGCCGACAAGCTCGTCGATCGCGTGACCGCCCTCGACTTCAGCCCCGATGGCAAAGTGCTCGCCACCGGCGGCGGCGAACCATCGCGAAGCGGCGAGATCAAATTCTGGGATGTCTCAAACGGCAACCTGGTGCTCGCTCTCAAGGAACCCCACAGCGACACGGTTTTCTCGATCGACTTCAGCCCCGATGGCAAGCAAATCGCCAGCTGCGGCGCCGATCGATTCGTGAAGCTCTTCAACGTGGCCGATGGCAAGTTCGTCCGCTCGTTCGAAGGTCACACCCATCACGTGCTGGGCGTTTCGTGGCGGGCCGATGGTCGCCTGATGGCGAGCAGCGGCGCCGACAACGTTATCAAGGTTTGGGACACCCGCACCGGCGATCAGGCTCGCACCGTGCAAAATCAGTTCAGCAAGGAAGTGACAAACCTGAGCTTCGTGGGCGAGACTGACAACGTCATCGCCAGCAGCGGCGACGCCAAGGTGAAGCTCATCAACGCTGCCAACGGCGGCAATGTTCGCGACTTCCCCGGCTCGGCCGATTACATGTACTCGTCAGCCGCGAGTGCCGATGGCAAGACGATCATTGCCGGTGGGGCCGACAGCACGCTTCGCGTCTGGAGCGAAAACGGCCAGGTCTATGCGACCTTCGAAGCGCCGAAGCCCGAAGGGGACAAGACGGCCGCGAAGTAGGGATCGATTCGCAACACGAGTAGAATCACCACGCGGAGTGCGCTCCGCGTGGCGACAAAGCCGAGAAATCTTACGGTCCCGCGGCTCGCAAGCCGCCAACCAGCCCGCCGACGTTCTGATGCATTTCACCCGTCGCGGTGATCACCAGGCAGCGGAGCGGCGCGAAATAAACGATTGTTCCCGGCCCGCCGTTGGTATCCCAAAAATCGGGATTGATCGTGCGTTCGATCAGATCGACAAGTTCCGGGCCATAGTCGGCCGGGCCAGCGCGACCGCCGCGGGCCAGCAAAGCACTTGGCCCGTTGAGCGAGGAATCGAGGAGACTCAGGCTCGCGGCTAGGCTGTCGCTCGCGGCGAGAATTGCGGGATCGGTGCCGATGTCCGGGGCCTTTGTTTTGCGATCGCGGGCGATCTTGTTCTTCAGATCGGTTTGAATCCGCTTGAGTCGCGCCCAAACTTGCGTGCGATAACCCTTCATCGCTTCGGCATATTCGTGGCGGGGATCGTGCAAGATCTCGCCATGCAGCACGCACATGCGGCGAACGAGTTCCGAGCGCTCGGCGGCATCTTTGGTCAGCGCCTCACGCTTGAGCAGATCGCTCAGCTCGTTTTGAATCTCGTGGAACGGCCGGCGAACTTCCGCCGCGGCTTGCGTTGTCGCAGCCTGTGTTGTCGGAGGAACTGCTTGATGGCGAGATCCCGAATCCTCAGCGCCCAGCGCGGCCAGGCACAATACAAAGAACGACAGCATGTCGTTAGTCTCCAGCAGCGAGCGCCCCATGCCCGCTGGGGTTCAGCATACGGGCAGCGAGGGAGAAAGTGCAACTGGATTTGGCTACAGCGACTTCACGTTCACGATTCCAACCTCGCGATCTTCGTCGTCAATCGTGTAGAACGCCCGCAGAGGTTCGCAATCGATGTAGTACAGGCCCCTCGCTCAAGTGCTCACCCGCCTCAGCTGGGCTATCCTTCAGCTGCTCTTGCAGTTGCGTGGAAGCGCTGATGACGGCTGGCTCGTCATCGTAATGCGGAGGACATCCTCAACAGCTTCCAGTGAGAATTTGACTTCGTAGTTCACGGCGTCTCGACCTACAGAGCTTCGATCTTGGCAATTAGCTCAGCCATGGTGAACTTTGGCGATTGGCTACCGACGCGACTCTTGGCGAACTGAATCTCTTGCTGAGTGGGCGGGCGACGCACAACTCCAACGCGATGGCCTTGGTCATCGACTAATTCGATTTGACCGTCTGCTTGACGGATTTGTTCAGCGACGTCTTTTTGGATGACAATGCGGTTCATCAGAGGCCTCCTTTGACTGGCCTAGGTGCATTGTACCTTGTTGGGTGCGGGGACTCAAAAGATGGCTGCGTCTTTTCGCGGCTCGGCCCCTCACCCCAGCCCTCTCCCCGGAGTACCGAGGCGAGGGAGTAAAAGACAAAACGACTCCCCACCAGCTCCTCGCCCTATCACTCCACCGCCCCATCACCCCACCACCGTCACTCCTTCTCCACTCGCCCTTCGACCAAACGCACGATGCGATGCGCCTGCCGCGCGATGGCCTGGTCGTGGGTGACCATCACGATCGAGAGGCCTTGCTCTTGGTTGAGCTTCTTCAGCAGGTTCATGATTTCCTGACCGGTTTGTTGGTCGAGGTTGCCGGTCGGTTCATCGGCGAGGAGGACGCGCGGTTGGACCATCAGGGCGCGGGCGATCGCGGTCCGTTGCATTTCGCCGCCGGAGAGTTCCTTGGGTTTGTGCGACAGACGGTGCGACAAGCCGACGAGGTCGAGCAGTTCTTTGGCCCGCTGCATGTACTTGCCGCGGTTGAGCAGGTATCGCCACACGCCGTCGGCGATCATCAGCGGCGTGAGGACGTTTTCGAGCATCGAGAGCTCGGGCAGCAGGTGATAGAACTGAAAGATCATGCCGAAGTGTTTGTTCCGCAGCACGTCGCGGCCCGCCGTCGGCAGGTTGTCGATGCGGTTGCCGTCAAAGAAGATCTCGCCGCTGGTCGGCGCGTCGAGCGTGCCGAGCAGGTGGAGCAGTGTGCTTTTGCCGCTGCCGCTTTGGCCGATGATGGCGACGAACTCGCCGGGCTGTACGGCGAAGTCGACGCCTCGCAGCACGGGGACTTCGAGCTTGGCTTTGAAGTAGCTTTTTTTGACGTTGCGCGCCGCCAGCACGGCGGTTTTCGCGGTGGCGGGTGGTTTTACCGCGGGTTTATTGCGCGATTTGGGTTCAGTTGCGGTGCTCATATTCATATCACTTTGCAATGGTTAGTCGACTTAGCTTTAGCCCCTCACCCCATCCCTCTCCCCGGAGTACCGAGGAGAGGGAGTGAATACAAATATTCACCCCATCTCCGATACTCCCCATCTCCCACACCCCGTCACTCGTAGCGCAGCGCCTGCACCGGATGCAGCCTCGCAGCGCGGAGCGCAGGAAGGACGCTCGCCAACACCGCGATCGCCACAGCGCCGAACATCACGCCGATGATGGTTTGCGTTTGCAGGATCGTGGGGATTTTGGAGAAGTAGTAAATCGTCGGATCGAAGACCTCGTGGCCGGTGATGTATTCGATCAGCTTGGCGATGTGGTTGATGTAGATCACAAACAACACGCCGCCGATCATGCCGACCGTCGCGCCGACCAGGCCGAGCGAAAAACCGTAACTGATGAAGATGCTCATCACGCCGCGGCTCGGTGCGCCGAGGGCTTTGAGGATGCCGATGTCCTTGGTCTTTTCGACGACGATCATGAAGAACGTCGCGAGAATGCCGAAGCCGGCGACCGCGATGATGAGGAACAACAGCAAGTTAAGGAGCGTTGTTTCCATCTGCACGGCGGCCAGGAGCGGGCCTTGCATGTCCTTCCAGGTTTGAATGCGATAGGGAAAGGCTTCGGCGGGGAAGCGCTCACGCAGTCGATCGCGAATCGCGTTCAGATCGGCGCCGGGCTTCAGTCGCATTTGAATCGTGGTGACGGCTTCGCGGCCGGTGGCCGGATCGATCATGCCGCGCATTTCTTGCAGACGCTTGATCGGCATGAAGGCGAAGCTGCTGTCGTACTCGCTCATCTTGCTTTCGTAAAAGTCGACGACGGTGAACATATCGCTCATCGCCTTCGGCGGCTGACCTGCCGAGGGAAACGTTATCCGCACATCATCGCCGGGGCGGCACATGTAATAGTCGACAACGTTCCCCTTGACATCGCGCTGCCGCACGCTGCCGATGGCGATGCCCAGAATCACGCCGGTGAATTGTTCCTTGGCGGGATCAAAAGCATCGGCGGGATGCGTCGAAGCTTGCGAAGCAAACGGATCCGGCGGCGGAGCAACGGTGGTTTGCGGAGCGGTGGTTGGTGCGACCGGGTCTGCTTGTGCAGTGGCCGTTTCCGGCGGCAAATTTTCCGCGCTCTTCTCTTCCGGCATCATCGGTGGCTTGAGTGTGGGGAGTTGTCCCGGTTGCAGCTGCTGCGAATCTTTGGGCTTGAGGTCTTGCGGCTGAATGGCCCGCGGAACTTCTTGCGAACGGCGGAGTTGTTCCTGCTCCATGGCCATTTCGCGTTCGTACTGCGCCTTCAGGCGACGATAGTTCCAGCCGGATGGCGGCATGCCGCGCTTGCCGTCCTTGTCGTAGTCGGATTCGTGCAGACGAAAGCTGAGCTTCTGCCGATTCTCGGGATGAACGAGGTATTCGCGGAAGTCGCTGACGTCGGCGTAGGTCGCTTCATCGACGCCGACCAGGCTGACTTGCCGCGTGATCCACTGGCCACGCACCGGCACATTGACCATCGCGGGCACATGCACCGCGTAGGTGATTCCCTTTAGATCGGCGCCGACGATTTTGCGAATCTCTTCGACGTGCCACTGCGGATCGTTGAAGCCATCCATGCCGTGGGCTTCGAAGACGATATCGGCCAGGATGCTGTGCAGACGGATGTGCATCTCGTTGGCAAAGCCCGCCATCACGCTGTTGACGACAATGAGGGTGCCCACGCCGAGCGTGACGCTGATAATGGAGGCGAGCGCGATATACCGCGTTCGCAAATACCGCCACGCGAGCAGCAGCTTGTACATGGCCAATCCTTTGGCGAAGTGAATCCTAGCTTCCAACTAACCGGGCATTGTCATCCGTGGGGGTCGGAATGGCCAATAGCAGTTTGAAGTGGAACCGCGTGAGCAAAACGAAAGCTTGGCGGGCGTCGTCTTAATGGGCGTGAGCCACGCTATCACTTATTCTGGTCGATCCCATGCAAAAACTCCTAGCCTGTGTTTGTCTTTGCACGCTATCACTTCCCGCTTTCGCCGAAGAGGAAAAACCGGAAGCCAATCCGTTGCTGGAGCTGAAGATTGCGATTCCGATTCACCACAACCACCGCTCGCTGAATACGTCCGGCCCCATGCATGTGCTGGTGAAGAATGTCTCCGATGCGCCGCTGCGACTATGGACCGACAAATATTCGTGGGGCTATCGCAACCTGTCGTTTGAGCTCGTCGGCGACGATGGCAGCGTGACGAAAATCAGCAAAAAGCCTCGCGAGTGGTCGAAGAACTTTCCCGATTGGCTCGAACTGAAGCCCGGCGACACCTATGTACTGAGCGTCGATCTGCTCGACAAAACCGTTTGGGAAAACGCCGTTGCGGCCACACCTGGCAAATCGCCGACGCAGGTAAAGCTGCGGGCTGTCTATCAAATCAACCCCGACGAGCAAGCCACGAAAAACGCGGTGTGGACCGGGAAGTTGCAAACGGCGGTGGATACGTACGCGATTTGGTGAGAGGCTCGCGACCGCTCGGCCTTGTGCCGGCGGGGCGATCACGTTGTAGCTCGCCAGTGATCGCTCCACTGGGGTAAGCCCAGATGGTCGCGGTGGCGTGGGCAATTCTTTTTTGCCGGAATGCGTCAGACCTAAGATGTCCAGCGCTCGGTGTTCAATGGTTGCGGTAAGTTCTCGATCTTTGGCAATTCATCTTTGACCGCTGAGGCGGTTCACTTTTTGGCAAGGCGCCGGCGGCACGACAACGCCCACGGCCCGGTTGCGGGCGAAAGCTGGGAGCAAACCGTTGTGGACTAGCGGCGAAAGTGTTGTATTTACCCGCCTAAGTGTTGTGAAAAACAGGGCTCGAAACGCTCGTTTTCTGTCTCAACCAATTATACCGAACAGACTTACGGCCGATCCAAAAAGCTCGAACAACTGTTGTACAAATCGACTTGTCCTGATGGATGTTGTTAGACGTCGGCTGGCAATCGTCCACAAGGCAGGTGCGGATTAGTTCGCCAGCAAAGATCTGCTGGCCCGCCACGAATTGCTAAAAGCGGTAGGGGTGCGAGCCCTGCCATTCCGGCAGCCGAACCGCAATTGACCAAATTCGCCCCTCTCAATAAACTTTTGGGGCTGTGCAAGTTGCGCCAATCTGAATGACCGGAACCGCACTTGGGCAAAGCGTTTGCACTACCGTCTGAAAGTATCGCCAGGGCTGGCAGGATGTCACCCTGCGCTAGCTGTGTTCGTTTTAACCGAGCGCAGCAACGCACGCAGTCACTACTCTGCGTGCTCGCAGCAATAACTCGCACAACTGATGTGATGTATGGACTTACTTGAGCGTACTTGGGAATCGTTTGGCCAGTTTTTTGGCGGCCTGCTCTCGGGGTTCGAGCGCGGGGTGACGTCCCTGTTCGGCACATCAAACGCCCGCCTCGTTCGCAAGATGGCCGGCAAGGTGGAGTCGATCAACGAGCTCGAGCCGCGGTATCAAGCTTTGAGCGATGCCGAGCTCAAGGAACAAACGAGCAAGTTCCGCGCGCGCCTCAAGGCCGGCGAGTCGCTCGACGACATTCTGGTCGAAGCATTTGCCGTGTGCCGCGAAGGTGGCCGGCGGTTCCTCGGTCTGCGTCATTACGACGTGCAAATGATCGGTGGCATGGTGCTGCACAGCGGCGCCATCGGCGAAATGGTGACCGGTGAAGGTAAGACGCTGGTCGCCACATTGCCCGCCTACCTCAACGCCATCGAAGGTAAGGGCGTGCACGTCATCACGGTGAACGATTACCTCGCCCGCCGCGATATGGAATGGATGGCCCCGCTGTACATGGGCCTGGGTCTGACGGTCGGTGCCATTCAAAGTGATATGGATGTCGACGATCGGCAGAAAGCCTATGACTGCGACATCACCTACGGCACGAACAACGAATTCGGCTTCGACTATCTGCGCGACAACATGCGTCCCGCCTCGCGCGGTGACGATCGCTATCCAAAATCGCTGCAGCAATCGCAGGGCCGATTGAACTTCGCCATCATCGACGAAGTCGACAACATTCTCGTCGACGAAGCTCGTACGCCGCTCATCATCAGCGGTCCGGCTTTCGACAACGTGGCCAAGTATGCCGAAGCCAATCGCATCGCGCTGCAGCTGAAGAAGGAAACGCACTTCACGGTCAACGAGAAGGACCACACGGTCAACTTGACCGACGACGGCGTGCGTGAAGCCGAACGGCTCGCCGGCGTCGAGAGTTTCTACACCGCGGGGAACATGGAATGGCCCCACTTGATGGACAACGCGCTGAAGGCCAACTACCTGTATCAGCGCGACGTGCGTTACGTGGTGAAGGACGGCAAGGTCATCATCGTCGATGAATTCACCGGCCGCTTGATGGATGGCCGTCAATGGAGCGATGGTTTGCATCAAGCCGTCGAAGCCAAAGAAGGGGTAAAGATCAAGGAAGAAACGCAGACGCTGGCCACCATCACGCTGCAGAACTTCTTCAAGCTCTACAACAAGCTCTGCGGCATGACCGGTACGGCCATGACCGAAGCGGGCGAATTCTGGAAGATCTACAAGCTCGACGTCATCGCGATTCCCACGAACCGCGGTCTGCAGCGGATCGAGTTCCCCGATGCGATCTATCGCACCGAGAAGGAAAAGTTCATCGCCGTCGCTGACGATATCGAACGGGTTCACAAGTACGACACCGTCGTGCTCAAGAGCGGCGAAGAGCTGGTCGGTTTGATCCTCAAGGAAACCGACGACAACGTTCAATATCAGCCGAAGGAAACGCGCGAGACCGAAACGATCGAACGTTCGAAGATCGATCACCTGGAATATCGCGGCCGCCCCGTGCTGATCGGCACGGTCTCGATCGAGAAGAGCGAACGAATCGCCGCGATGCTCGAGAAGCGCGGCGTGAAGCACGAAGTGCTCAACGCTAAGCATCACAAGCGCGAAGCCGACATCGTCGCGCAGGCCGGCCGCATGGGCGCGGTGACCATCGCCACCAACATGGCCGGCCGCGGTACCGACATCATTCTCGGCGGCAATCCCGAAACGATGGCTTGGGCTCAGCTGCAAGATCGCTACGCCACGCGTCTCGATGTGCCGCATGCCGAGTGGGATGCGCTCGTCCGTGAGATCGATGAACGCGAACAGATGAAGGCCGAGGGCGTGAAAGTCAAGGAACTCGGCGGCTTGTATGTCGTGGGCACCGAACGCCACGAAGCCCGCCGTATCGATCTTCAGCTTCGCGGCCGTTGCGGTCGTCAAGGCGATCCCGGCAGCAGCCGCTTCTTCCTCTCGCTCGAAGACGACTTGATGCGGATCTTCGCCGGCGCTTGGGTTACGCAAGTGCTCGATTGGTTGGGGATGAAGGAAGGCGAACGGATCGAACATCCGATGGTCAGCCGCCGCATCTCGGCTGTGCAGAAGAAGATGGAAGAGCGGAACTTCGAAACCCGCAAAAACCTGCTCGACTACGACGAAGTGATGGACGAGCAACGGAAGCGGATCTACCGCTTCCGCCAGAACATTCTCGATGGCGAGAATTGCCGCAACCTGATCTTGGAAATGGTTCGCAAGCAGGTGAACCAAAACGTCGAGACGTTCCTCAAGCGTGATTACGGCCCGAGCGTCTTCGCCGCTTTCGCCGGTACCCGCCTGGCCGCTCAATTCGAAGCTCGCGATTTCCTCGGTTCGGATTACAGCGCTGCCGAAGACTTCGCAATCAAGGAAGCCTGCCGCGCCGCCGAGACGCACATTCAAGACGGCCTCGATGAAAATCTGCCGGAGGGAACCGACGAGGAAGAATGGAATTGGGAAGCCATGGCCAAGATGGCGAACACTCGTTGGGGCCTAAACTTCAACGACAAGCACCTGAAGAAGGTCGGCCGCGATCACATTGCTGAGCACCTGATCGAACATTCGCATCAGGAAATCAAGAAGGTCGATCTCTCCGAAGGGAAGCCGTTCCTCGAAGACGACTTTGGTTATCGCACGGTCATCGCTTGGGCTCGCAGCAAGTTTGGCCTCGATCTGAACTACGACGAGATCAAAAATCTCGACACCAACGCGGTCAAGAAGTACGTCACCGACCAGGCCATCGCGCTCTACGACCGCAAGGAAGCAGAGTATCCGATCATGGCGGGCATTTACTCTGCCGGCGGTGGCGAACGCGGCGCGCTCGATCGCGAACAACTGGTCCGCTGGGCCAGCGAACGCTTTTCGACGCCGATCGATATCGAAGATCTGCGTAACAAGACGCAGCCCGAAATGCTGCAGTTCATGTTGCCGATGAGCCAACGCGTTCAGCAACAAGCCGAGAAGGCCACGCAAGAAGTTCGCACTCGCGTTGCCGAGATTTTCAACTCGAACAACGGCGACGCCAGCGGCAAGGTCGAGAAGCTCGCGCAGTGGGCACAAACCGAGCTCCGCTCGAAGCTGACTGCCGAAGAACTCGGCGACATGGATGCCGAAGAACTCGAACACAAGCTGCTGATCGATGTCGAAGATCGTTACCGTCTGGAAATTCGCCGGATGGAACGCTCGGTGCTGCTGCAAGTTGTCGACACGATGTGGAAGGACCATCTCTTGATGATGGATCGCCTCCGCAGCTCGGTCGGCCTGATGGGTTATGCCCAGGTCGATCCGAAGGTCGAGTACAAGCGCGAAGGCATGAAGATGTTCGAGCAGATGTGGGTCTCGCTCGACGACCGCGTGACGGAACTCGTCTTCAAGGTGGAACAGCTGAACGAAGATTTCGTCCGCAGCACATTTCCCGAAGATCAAATGGTTTCGCGTCACGACTCGGTGACCGGCGCCGATGACTCGCTCAACGAATCGATGCAGCAAACCAGCCAAGGTGGTCAGGGCGACAACAAGCCGGAGCCGATCCGTAACCGCGGCGCACGCGTCGGTCGCAACGATCCGTGTCCTTGCGGCAGCGGCAAGAAGTACAAGAACTGCCACATGCGCATGGGCGGCGGAGCCACCGTGTAGGGCGTCGGCTCCGCGTACTTAAAACGTAACCCTACTAAACAGATCCACTCCCTCTCCTCGTGTACTCACGGGGAGAGGGCCGGGGTGAGGGGCCGAGGCGGAGAGAATGCTCCCTTTGCAATTCGGCCCCTCACCCTAACCCTCTCCCCGGAGTACCGAGGAGAGGGGACAAAACAAAACATCGCCGCGAAAGGATTCGCGCATGCCATACCTACTCAACATCGTCTACCTGCTGCTGATCCTCGCAGCCTCGCCGTATCTTCTTTACAGCCGACTTCGCCACGGCAAATATCGCGATGGTTGGCGGCAAAAGTTCTGGGGCGATGTTCCTCGTCGTCGCAACCGCAAGGTTCCCTGTCTCTGGCTGCATGCGGTCAGCGTCGGCGAAGTGAATTTGCTGCAGCCGCTCATCGCGCGCTGGGAGCAGGCTCATCCCGATTGGGAAATTGTCATCAGCACGACGACGCAAACGGGTTTCGCCCTCGCGCAAAAACGCTATGCGCCGCGGACGGTCTTCTATGCCCCGCTCGATTTCACTTGGTCGACGGCCACCGCGATGACCATCATCAAGCCGACGCTGCTGGTGATGGCCGAGCTTGAGCTGTGGCCGAATTGGATCGCTGCCGCGCATCAGAATGGCGCTCAGGTCGCCGTGATCAACGGCCGACTGAGCTCAAAGAGTTTTCAGGGCTACAGTCGCATCGCCCGCTGGATTCGCAGCACGCTCGAGTCGCTCGACCTGGTCCTCGTGCAGAACCCCGAATACGCCCAGCGGTTCATTGCCCTCGGCGCGAATGAGAAGCGGGTGCATGTCACCGGCTCGATCAAATTCGACGGTGCGCAAACGGACCGCAATAACGGAACGACGAAGCGACTCGCTACTCTCGCCGGCATTGAGAAGAGCGACGTTGTGCTGCTCGTCGGCAGCACACAAGCGCCCGAAGAGCAACTCGCCATCGAGACATTTCAGCAGTTGTCGCCGCACCATCCCAATTTGCGGCTCCTCATCACGCCGCGGCATCCCGAGCGCTTTGATGAAGTTGCCAAGCTGCTCGATCGCAGCGGCCTGCCGTGGGAGCGTCGCTCTCGCCTCGAAACGGCGAACCACAATCCTGCCGCCCGTGTCCTGTTGATCGACGTCGTTGGTGAGCTCGGCGCCTGGTGGGGAACTTCGACTATCGCCTATGTCGGCGGCAGCCTTAGTCGTCGCGGCGGCCAGAACATGATCGAACCGGCTGCGTATGGCAGCGCAGTTTGCTTTGGGCCGAACACTTGGAATTTCAAAGACGTGGTGCAACTTCTGCTGCACAGCAACGCAGCCCACGTCGTGAAGAACGGGGCGGAACTGCAAGCCTTTGTGGAACGCTGTCTGAGCGAACCGCAGTTTGCTTATGACCTCGGCAAGCGAGCTCAGGAGCTCGTTGTTGCCCAACAAGGGGCTGCCGATCGGACGATGGTGTTCCTTCAGGGACTCGCTGCTAGTTCCCTGACGCGAACGATTCCCACTCCAGCTGCCGTGAAGCAACAGCGGAAACAGCCGCGACGGCAAGCGGGTTAGTTTCCTCGTTGCCGCAGCGCTTCGTAGAAGATCACACCAGCCGTAACGCTGACGTTGAGGCTATCAACCTTGCCTTGCATCGGCAGGCGGATGGCTTGCACATCGCTGGTGTGCCACTCGCGCGTCAATCCTTCGGCTTCGCTACCGAGGACGATGGCGCACGGAACTCGGTAATCGACGGCAGCATAGTCGACAGCGCCGTCGACGCGGGCCGCGAAAACTTTCAGCTGCTGCTGCTTCACGAAGTTCAACGTCTCAGCACGATTGGCGGCAGCAACAGGCACGGTGAAGATTGCGCCGAGGCTGGCGCGAATGGCGTTGGGGTTATAGAGATCGGTCCGCCCGGCGCAGACGATCAGCCCACTCACTCCTGCAGCATCGGCGGTGCGCAGGATCGCGCCGAGATTGCCGGGTTTTTCCAAGCCTTCGACGATTGCTATCAGCGGCGGAGTTGATCGCTTTGCCAGTACCGCGGCGAAAGCAGTAAGGCTTGAATCGGGAACCTTGGCGGTCGCGACGATCCCTTCGTGACGTTCTCCAAAGGCGAGCTTCTGCATCACCAGCGCAGAAACATCCAGCACGTCAGCGCCGCAGTTTCTCGCGTTGCGGACGAGTTTCTTTTCATCCTCCGGCGACAGCACATCCGCTTCGATGAAGAGTTCCGTCAACTGCACGCCGGCAGCGAGAGCCCGTTCGATTTCTCGCCGTCCATCAAGGATGATTCGCCGTTGATCGTCGCGGCCGTGGCGGTCGCGCAGCTTGATGGCTTGCTTGATGCGGGGGTTTTGCAGGCTGGAGATGGGTGGGAGCATGGAAAAGTTGCTGTAGCTGAATCCGCCAGAATTCAGAGAGCTTCGAGTGAGCGAACATCTGAATTCTGGCGAATTCAGCTACTTCGGATTCGGCAAGTTTCGCCTTTGCACATCGGCACATTCTGCGCTTTGCCGATTGCTAGCGAGTTGATTGGAAGGTCGTAATTGTATTGCAAAGAGCTCGCGCAAAGTTCTGCGGCGTTTCATTTTAGTTCCGCTAGCAACAGCTCGCGAAATGCATTCTGCCGCATCTGGCATGGAGCTTGCCTTAGAGGGCCAACTGCCGTGGCGAGCACTTTGGTCGCTGCGGTCTTTTCCAAACACTTGTCGGTCGCTCTTCAGCATGTTCTACGGACTCTATACCGCCGCCGCCGGAGCCAATGCTCTCAGCCAGAAGGTTGAGATCATCAGCAACAATCTGGCCAACGTGGATACGGTCGGGTTCAAGCGTGAGCTGGCTCTGCTCGAATCGCGCGACAGCGAAGCGATTGAGCGGGGCATGGAAATGCGTGGCTCGCGCGGCCGCAACGATATCGGTGGCGGTGTAGAACTGGCTTCGACGGCGACGGAGTTTCGCCTGGGAACGTTCAAGCCGACCGGCGTGCCGACGGACATGGCCATCGAGATGCCGCAGCTGTTCTTCATGGTTCAGCGCGGCGATCAGCAGCTGCTCACCCGGGCCGGCAACTTCCAAACCAATCACGAAGGCCAACTGCAAACCGCCGATGGCGATCCGGTTCTCAGCAGCGATGGCGCGACGATTCAACTCGACGCTCGCCTGCCCTGGGAACTGCTCAGTGGCGGCCGCATTCGCCAGGCCGGCGATGTTCGCGAGATCGGTTTGCGTCGGCCGCAGAACGTCGCCGATTTGCAAAAGGTCGGCCAGAACTACTTTCAAAACACGACCGATCGCTGGGATCCCGTTCAGCCCGAAGATCGCCGCGTGCGTAGCGGCTTTACGGAAGTTTCGGGTGTGAACTCGCTGCAAGAGATGACCGAGCTCATCACCGCTTCGCGAGCCTACGAAACGAACATCCGCTTGATGCAGACTCACGATCAGATCACGGCTTCGCTTATTTCGCGAATGCTCAAAGTCTAACGAACAACATTCACTCGACTTGTCAGGGACGACAACATGAGCGTGCAAACCTTATACACCGCCGCCACGGGCATGGAGGCGATGCAAACCAAGCTCGACGTCATCGCCAATAACTTGGCGAACGTGAACACGACCGGCTTCAAGAAGGGCCGGGCCAACACCGAAGACTTGTTCTATCGCCACTACAAGTTTCCCGGTGCCCAAGACTCGCAGCAGAACCCGACCGCGACCGGCACATCGGTGGGTCTCGGTACGAAGATCCAGAGCATTCAAACTAAGTTTGCTCAGGGCGCCTTTCAAGACACCGGCAGCCCACTCGATGTCGCCATCGAAGGCCAAGGCTTCTTCCAAGTGCAGGACCCGTTCACCGGCCAATCGGTTTACACGCGGGCCGGCAACTTCTCGATCAACGCCAACAATCAGCTGGTCATCGGCAGCGCCGCGACCGGCCGCTTGCTCGTGCCGAACATCACTTTGCCAGTTGATACCACGGCTGTCTCGATCACCGCCGATGGTCGCGTGCTGGCTCAGCAAGCCGGTCAACAACAACTCGCCCAGCAAGGTCAGCTCGAACTCGCTTCGTTCCCGAACCCGGAAGGTTTGCTCAAGCTGGGCGAAAATCTGTACTCGATCACCGATTCTTCGGGACAAGCTCTGCCGAGCACGCCTGGTCTGCAAGGCCTCGGCGTGTTGCGTCAGGGATTCTTGGAAGCCTCGAACGTCGAACCGGTGTCGGAACTGATCGATCTGATCACGACGCAACGGTCGTTCGAACTCAACAGCCAGGCCATTCAAGCCGGTGACCAGATTCTGCAACTCATCTCGAACCTGCGTCGCTAATGTTGTTTCGCTCTGCGAAAGAACACGTCTTCGAACACTGAAACGAACCATGAAACGTCACATTTCCCAAACTTGCCTTTACACGCTGCTGCTGCTCGCCAGCCAGGCGGCTGCCGATGCGGCGGACATTCAATTCCGCAGCGAAGCGGTCGTGGCTCGTGGCATTGTGCGCCTTGGGGATGTTGCCGAAGTCACTACGAGCGATGCCACCGAAGCTCGGTTGCTCGAAGGGATTGCATTGGTTCCGGCTCCTTCGCCGGATGTGCCGAAGTTGCTCAAGCGACAAGAAGTGCAACAGCTGCTGCAACTGAGCGGCGTGTCGCTTCGCGAACATCGCTTCAGCGGCTCGGAAGTCACGCAGATTCGCATCGGCACGGCGACCGTCGCCCAGAAGCCGATTCAAGAAGTGGTTGCCATTCAAATCGTGCCGGTCTCGCCGAAGAAGTCCAAGGCAACGGAAGTTGCTGCGACTGCCGAAGGCCGTGTTGGTCAGGCGATTGTCGCTCATCTGCAAGGCGTTTCGGAAATTCCCGCCGAGTGGCAAGCCGAAGTGGCCATGTCGCCCCGCGTGGTGCAAGCCCTCGCCGATCAACCGATTGTGCGGGTCGAAGGCGGTGTGTCGCCGTGGCTGGGCCGCCAACAGTTCATGCTGCTCGTCGGCAATGAAGCGGCTCCAATTCGCTTGCCCGTCGAAGCCGAAGTTTCCGGCACGGCCCGCGCGGTGACCGTCATTCGCACCATCGAACGAGGCAACTCGATCGCCGAGAGCGACTTGCAATTGCAAACCGTTTCGCTGCAACGGGGCGTAGCCATCATGATCGATCCGCAACAGGTTGTTGGTCGCGAAACAGCCCGCACGCTCAACGCCGGCCAACTGGTGACCAGCGACATGATTCGCACGGTCCGCCTGGTGAAGCGTGGCGAAGAAATCCAAGTCTTCTCGATCGCCGCTGGCCTGCAGATCAGCGAACCGGGTAAAGCCCTCACCGACGGCAGCGACGGCGACACGATTCAAGTCGAGTTTGTCGATCGCCGCAAAATGTCGGTCCGCGTCACCGGCCTGCGTCGTGGCGAAGTCTACGCCATGCAAACCAGCCGGTCGCAAGTGCAAGCTGCTTCTGCCACGTCGCCCCTCAATCGCCGCTAACGCAGGAATCAAGCCATGAAACATTCGATTCGCCATTCCTGCCTGCCGCTCGTCGTGGTGTTCACCATGGCTGCGACGATTGCTGCCCAACAGCCGAATCCTTTTCCCCAACCACAGCAGCAACAATCGAATCCCTTTCCGCAGCCGCAACAACAGCAGTCGAATCCCTTCCCGCAACCGCAGCAGCCCGAAGTGATCGATGGCCCGAGCTCGAGCCTCTATGCTGCTCGCAAAGCCATGCAATCGGCATCGATGAACCAACGTCAGCCAGGCGCCCCGATGCTGGGAAGCAGCTGGTACGAAACACCGATCCCGCCGCCGAAGGAAGTTCGCAAAGGGGATCTCATTAAGATCCGCGTCGACCTTGGTTCGAAGCTGTCATCGGATGGCCAGATTCAACGCCGCAAGGCTTCGCAGTGGGATGCACTGCTCAATGACTGGGTGTTGCTCAATGGTCTTCGCAATGTGAAGCCCGATCCGCAAGCCGATGGCGATCAGCGGATTCGCGGCACTCACACGCAGTTGTACCGGGCGACCGGTGAGCTCGATACGACCGAATCGATCAAGTTCAACATCACTGCCACCGTCGCCGACATCCTGCCGAATGGCAACGTGGTGCTCGAAGCTCACTGGAAGATCAACAGCAACGATGAACAGTGGGTTCGCTCGCTGAGCGGCATTGTGGCTCGTGAAAACATCGGCCCCGGCAACCTGGTGCTGGGCGAAGATGTCGCCGATCTGCACATCGGCAAGCAGGAAATCGGCCACGTCCGCGATGCTTACAAACGCGGCTGGGTCACTCGCCTGCTCGATGTCTTCAGCCCGTTTTAAACGCAGTTTTATTCGCCGCCTTTTTGACCTTGGCTTCATCATGAAAAACATCCTTCTCACCACCGCTTGCCTGCTGGGCCTCTTCGCCAGCACCGCCCGCGCCGAGATCAAGCTCAGCGATGTCTGCCGCATCAAGGGTCAGGAAGAGAACACGCTGCACGGCATGGGCCTGGTGGTGGGTTTGAAAGGGACCGGCGATGGCGACTCGAAGACCACCATGCGGGCCCTCGCTCGCTACATGGAACTGATGGGTCATCGCATCGGCAACGACCCCAAGGGTCAAACGATGCTGGACGAACTGAAGGGCGTGAAGAACGTCGCGATGGTTTTTCTCACCGTCACGGTTCCCGCCGGCGGCGCTCAGCAAGGCGACTTGCTCGACTGCAAAGTCAGCGCGATGAGCGCCAAGAGCCTCGAAGGTGGCTACCTGATGCTTACCGAACTCCATGGTCCCGTACCGGGTGACTCGACCGTGTATGGTCTGGCCAAGGGTCAGATCTCGATCGACGACATCGTCCGCTCGCAAACCGGCACGATTTCGGGCGGTTGCCAGGTCGAAAAGAAGTTCCAGAACGAGTTCGTCAAGGACGGCAAGCTGTTGCTGGTGATGAACAAGGATCACGCCACGTTCCAAATGACTAACCTGGTCGAACAAAACATCAATCGCGAACGCGATTTCTCGCTCGGCAGCAGCAACGAGGGTGTTGCCCGAGCCATCGATCAGGTGCGTGTGCAAGTCACCATTCCTCCGACCTATGCCGACAACCCGGCGTTGTTCGCCTCGGTGCTCATGGAAACTCGCGTCGGTCGGCCGCAGACCGATACGACCGTGATCATCAACGAACGGAAGCTCGCCGTCATCGTCGGAGCTGACGTCGAAATCGGGCCGGTTGCCGTCATGCACAAGAATCGCCTGATTCAAGTCGGCGGCGAACAAGTGAATCAATTTGTCGAAGTGAATCCTTCGGCTGATACGCAAAAGCCGAAGCTGGCCGCTCTGGTCGACGCTCTCAATACGCTCAAGGTTCCCGCCGAAGACGTGATCGACATCGTCAAGATGCTGAAGCACAAACGGGCCCTGTATGGCGAACTAATCATCGAATAGTCGCCGTCGCTCCTCGCTCGCTCAATCAACGCTCCGCTCAACCGAAGTCTTCCATCATGCAAATCAACGCCGCCAACCTGACGATGCCCACACGCGATCCTGCCGCGGGCGCGCCGTTGAAGTCGCAAGCCAAGCACTCGCCCGGCGAGACGAAGAAGGCCTTCACCGACTTTGTGGGACAAACGATGTTCGGTCAAACTCTGGCTTCGATGCGGAAGACGGTCGAAAAGCCGGCCTACTTTCACGGCGGTCGCGCCGAAGAAGTTTTCCAAGGGCAGCTCGATCAGATCCTGTCAGAGAAGCTGACCGATGCTTCGGCCGAGTCCTTCGCCGGGCCCATGTACGACATGTTCATGCTGCAACGCTCGTAATTGATTGAAGATCGCCCGAGGGGCTCCCCCTCAACTCAGCACAATAACTCTCTCTCGATAAATCGATTCCTATGACGACCACTCTTGCCACTTCCGCCTCTGCTTCAACTTCGGTTGTCGTGCCGGCAGTGAATCCACCGGCCAAGATCGATTGGGAACAAGCGATCACGCAGTTGCTCGCCGAGCTCAGCGGCACACAGGAAGAGCTATTTGAAGTGCTCGCCGAAAAGCGGGCCCGCCTGGCGAGCGTCGATGTCTCCGGCATGGGCGAATTGCAAACACGCGAACAATCTCTGCTCGAACGTCTGCAGGTTTGCCACGCTCGGCGCGAAGAATTGCTCGCTGCCGCCCAGCGCGAAGGGCTGCCAGGGGACAGCATGACGTCGCTAGCGAACCGCACCGTGCCCGCCACGAAGGGCTCGAGCGGCGAGAAGCTGCGCAAGGAACTGGCGACTACAGCGAGTCGCATGCGTCTGTTGCAAACCCAAAGCCTGACAAATTGGGTTGTGGCCCAGCGTTCGCTGCTGCATGTGTCGCAATTGCTAGAGATTATCGCTACCGGAGGCCGTTTACAGCCGACGTATGGAGTAGGAGAAGGAGGGCTGCACGCCCGCGGTGGACTGGTCGACCACGACGCATAATTCGACGACGAAAGAAAACAACTTAGCGCACTCGCTGCAACAACAAGGCTCGGCGTACTCGCTGCGAAGATTTTGGCATGACACTTTTCAGCTCGATGCAGATCGCGAACAACGCGCTCATTGCAGCCCAACTCGGGCTGCAGGTGACGAGCAACAACGTATCCAATGCCAACACGCCTGGGTACATCCGCCAGAAACTGGTCCTCACGCCCGGACCGACGCAGCGCTACGGCGGCCTGCTCTTGGGTCTCGGTGTCACGGCTTCGGCTGTGGTGCAGCAAACCGATCGCTTTCTCGAAGAGCGAGTCCGCAATGCTTCGAGCGACCTGGCCAACAGCCAAGCGCAAGACAACACTTACGTGCAGCTCGAATCGCTGATCGGCGAATTGAGCGACACCGACCTGAGCACGTCGCTCAGTAATTTCTTCAACAGCGTCAACGACATTCTCAATCAGCCCGATAGCGCGAGCGTGCGCAATCTCGCCGTGCTGCAAGGCAAAACGCTGACCGAAGACATTAGTCGACTCGATAAGCGCGTCCGGCAAATTCGCAGCGACGTGAACGATCAAATCGGCGCGTCGGCCGATCAGATCAATGGACTGCTAAGCAAAGTTGCGAATCTCAATCTGCAAATCTCCATCGCCGAAGGTGGCAACACCATTGCCAGCGATGCCGTGGGGCTCCGCGATCAACGCTCGGCTGCCCTCAGCGATCTGGCCGGGCTCATCGATATTCAAGCTGTCGAGCAGGAAACCGGTGATGTCTCGGTTTTCTCCGGTGGCGATTACCTGGTGTTTCAGGGGACTTATCGCGAAGTCAAAACGGTCACTAATCCGCAGGGGGATCTCAACGCCAAAGAAATCCGTCTGGCCGCGACCGATTCACCGATCTCGACCACCAGCGGCAAAGTCGCCGGACTGATTGCCTCGCGCGATACGATTCTCTCGGGCTTTCTCACGCAGCTCGATACCTTTACTAAGAACTTGATGTACGAGTTCAACAAGCTGCACGCGAGCGGCCAAGGGTTGGTGGGCCTGAGCAACGTGACGGGCGAATTTGCCGTCGATAGCACCACCGCTGCCTTGGACCACGCCGGCCTGACCTTCACACCGGTGAATGGTTCGTTCGACGTGCAGGTACGAAACCAGCAGACCGGCCTGACAACCACCACGCAAATCAAAGTCGATCTGAACGGCCTCGATAAGGACATGTCGCTCGACGACCTGGCCACGGCGCTGAACAACATCGACGGTATCTCGGCCGTAGTGACACCCAATCGTAAGTTGCAGATCAACGGCGATTCGTCACTCGTGACCTTCGGCTTTGCCAACGACACCAGCGGCGTGTTGGCTGCGCTGGGCGTGAATACGTTCTTCAGCGGCACCGGCTCTTCGAGCATTGGCGTCAATCAGTTGATCTCGAGCGACCCGGCCAAGTTCGCAGCGAGTGCCGGCGGCATTGGCGAAGACACCGCGACCGCCGTGAAGCTGGCCAATCTGCTCGATACGCCGATTCCCGGCCTCGGTGGATCGAAGCTCAGCGTGCAATACGACAAAATGATCGGCGAAGTGACGCAAGGCGCCGCAGTAACGAAGAGTGTCGCCGATGGTTTTGAGACGTTTCACAGTACGCTCGATAGTCAGCTGCTCGCCATCCAAGGTGTAAATATCGATGAAGAAGCGATTCGTATGATCGGCTATCAGCGAGCCTTTCAAGCGTCCGCCAAAGTGATTACCACGATCAACCAAATGCTCGATGTGCTAATGAATTTATAAGTAAAACCCTAGAACGTCGCGCACGAGTACATTCGCTGATCTTCCAGCCCGCAACTGGAAACAGCTCAATTGCCGTACTCCCTCGCTTACGCTCCGGGCTTTCTAAGATCGACCCATGCCCGCCATCTATCCCATTCCGACCAACCGCGTGAGCAGCCTGCTGGTTCAGCAACGGCTCCTTTCGCAATTGCAGTCCGATCAGGTTTCGATCTTGCAGTTGCAGCAGCAGATCGCCACCGGGCGGCGCATTGGCGTTCCTAGCGAAGACGCTCCCGCCGCCCAGCGGGCGATTAGTTTGCAGCGGTTGCTCGAACAAAAGAAGCAAGCTCGCACCAATCTCAGCACCAGCCAGTCTTATCTCTCGGCGACTGATACCGCGGTTCAGGGTGTGAGCAATACGCTCAATTCAATTCGCTCGACCGTACTCGGTGTAACCGATACCGTGAGCAGCGATGAACAACGCCAAGCCGCGATTGAAGAAGTCTCGCGCGCGATCGAGCAATTGGCCAATGTTGGCAACCAGGTTTTTCGCGGGCGGTACTTGTTCGCTGGAGCCCGCACCACTGAAAAACCATTCGTGCAGAACGGCAGTCAGATCTCGTACAACGGCAATGAAGCGTCGTTGCAGAGCTACTCCGATGTCGATTTGCTATTCAACACCAACTTGCCCGGCAGCCAGATTTTCGGCGGCTATTCGTCCGCGGTGCAGGGGACGGTCGATCTGAATCCAACCGCGACCCGCAGTACGCTGCTGTCGGATTTGCACGGCGGCGCGGGAATCACGAAAGGGAGCATCGCGGTCTCCGACGGCAACACGACGCGGATCATCGATCTCTCGAAGGCAGAAACGCTGGGTGACGTTGCCGATTTGATCAACGCCAATCCGCCAGCCGGGCGAACCGTGACCGCCCGCGTGTCGAATAATGGCTTGGTGCTGGATCTGGATGATGCTGGCGGCGGCAACCTGAGCGTGCGCGAAGTAGGTGGTGGCACCACAGCGGCCGAACTGGGAATTTTCAACACGCTGGGCGTCGGTACTTCTCCACTCGTTGGCAACGACATCAACCCCAAGCTGCGGCAAACTACGAGCCTGGCCGATTTGTTCGGCACGCGGGGCCGGACCGTGCTGGAGTCGCCGGGGCAGAACAACGACATCGTCATCGAAGCCCGTCAGCGCGGCACGGCCGGCAACGGCGTCACGGTACAATATGTTGACGATTCGTTCGTCGACGCCACGCCCGGAATCTTGGCCGGCCAGGAATACGCAACGTATTCCGCCACCGCCACTCCCGCCCAAGCGGGCCTTTCGTTCAACGGCTTTGGTAATAATCTGGTTTTGACCGGCGCATCGGCGGGTACATCGCTGAATAACGTGCGCATCGAAGTGGTCGACGCCGGCGCGCTAGGATCGGCAGCAACGGCCAGTTACAACTCGAGCACCAAGACGCTGACCATCGGCATCGATACCGCCGGCGGCACGGAAATCCAGAACGTGATCGCCGCCATCAATGGCGAAGGAACCTTTACGGCTGCGCACGATACATCGAACGCCACCGACGGCGCTTACAACCCAACCAGCACAATTCCGATCGGCGATGCGGGCCTAGTGACGGGCAATACTGGGAATACCGGTGGCAACGCGAACACCATCTTCGTGCACGTGCAGCGCGACGCGACGACGGCCAAGCAAGTCCTCACCGCGCTGCAGGGGAACGCCACGATCAACGCGATGTTTGCGACTTCGCTCGAAGCGCAAGACTCCAGCGGGGCCGGCGCTGCGGGCAGCGGCGCGATCAATCTCAATTCACAAGCCACCACCAGCGGTGGCAGCGGCATCGAGCCCGATCTGACCTCGGGTCTGCAGATCATCAACGGCAACGCCACGCACAATATTTCCTTTGCCGGGGCACAGACAATTCAGGATGTGCTGAATACCCTCAACGGTTCTGATGCTGGCGTGCTTGCTGAAATCAACGCGACGGGCGACGGCATTGTGATTCGTTCGCGCGTGGCCGGCTACGATTTTTCCATCGGCGAAAACGGCGGCAACACGGCGGCACAATTTGGTGTTCGCTCATTGACCGGTACCACGCAGCTGGCCGATTTGAATCACGGCTTGGGCGTAGAGAACGGCGACGGCACCGATTTCACGATCGTCCGCAACGACGGCACGGCGCTCGACATTGATGTCGCCAGCGCACACACCGTGCAGGACGTGATCAACCTAATCAACAACCACCCTTCCAATCAGTTGCCCGGCAATGTGGTGACCGCGCGATTGGCCACCAACGGCAACGGCATCGAACTTTACGATGCGACTGCGGGGAGTGATTCGCTGCATGTGCTCGCGGCGCCGAACAGCAACGTGGCTTATCAACTGGGCTTCGTTGCTCTCGGTGCGACAAGCTCGGCGCCGGCAACGGTGGGAGTGGGCGGACAAACAACTCTCACGGGCCGTGACGTAAATCCTTCGGAAGTCTCCAGCGTGTTCAACTCGCTGTTGCGAATTCAAGACGCCCTGAAGAACAACGACGTCAATAAGCTCGAGCGTGCGATGAATCTGCTCGACGACGACATGGATCGTATCCTCTTCGCCCGTTCCGAGCTTGGCGCGCGTTCGCAAGGACTCGATACCTTGAACGCCCGCCTCGAAGACGAAGACGTCGAGCTGAAGGCAGCTGTGTCTGGTGAAATCGAAACCGATTTCACTTCTGCCGTTTCTTCGCTTGCGGCTCGGCAGGCCAGTTTGCAGGCCTCGCTGCAGCTCACAGCGCAGGCATTTCAGCTATCGCTGCTCAATTATCTGTAGTCGTCGCTGGGCCGAATCTACAAATGGCCCCTGGCTGAACTCGACCAGATCGTCGACAATTGGACAGTTGTTCGAATCGATTGCTGGCGGGGTCGATCCATGGCTGGATATCATTTTCATCCCCTCGTCGAACGCTGGTTTGGCGACCGCTTCGGCACACCGACACCGCCGCAGGCGAACGGTTGGCCGCACATCGCAGCGGGCACGCACACGCTGATCGCTGCGCCGACCGGCTCGGGCAAAACGCTCGCGGCGTTTCTGGTTTGTCTCGATCGCCTCTTCCGCCGTTGGTTGGCTGGCGACCTGCCGGAGGGGATCGATGTCGTTTATATCTCGCCGTTGAAAGCGCTCAGCAACGACATTCAGCGCAACCTGCAAGTGCCGCTGGCGGAGATCCAAGAGCTCGCCATTGCGCAGGGGCTCGGCCCGTGGCCGGTGCGGGTGGCAGTGCGAACCGGCGATACGCCCGCTGCTCAGCGTCAAGCGATGCTCCGCACACCACCGCACATTCTGGTGACCACGCCAGAGTCGCTCTACTTATTGCTCACTTCGCCCAAGAGTCGCGATTTGCTGCGCACGGTGAGCACCGTCATCGTCGACGAAATTCATGCCCTGGCTCGCGACAAGCGCGGCTCGCATCTGTCGCTGTCGCTCGAACGACTCACTGCCATCTGCGAAGTACCGCCGACACGCATCGGCCTATCGGCCACACAAAAGCCGCTCGATCAAATCGGTCAGTTCCTCGTCGGCGGCCATGCGGTAGGTAGCCAACCGGCGAATACTCCCGTCATTATCGACGGCGGGCACGTGCGGAATCTCGATCTCGCGCTCGAAGTTCCGCCGAGTGAACTGCAAGCCGTTTGTTCTGGCGAACAATGGGGTGAAGTCTACGATCGCCTCGTGCAGCTCGTACAGTCGCATCGCAGCACGCTCATTTTCGTCAATACGCGCCGCATGGCCGAACGCGTCGCGCACAGCTTGACGCAACTCCTCGGCGAAGAAGCGATCGCCAGTCATCACGGCAGCCTGGCGAAGGAACTCCGTCTCGATGCCGAACAAAAACTCAAAGCCGGGGAGCTGAAAGCGATCGTTGCCACGGCGTCGCTCGAAATGGGCATCGACATCGGCTATATCGATCTTGTATGCCAACTCGGTTCGCCGCGAAGCATCGCCACCTTCCTGCAACGCGTCGGCCGGTCGGGTCACTCTATCGGCGCGACTCCCAAGGGGCGATTGTTTCCGCTCACGCGCGACGAATTGCTCGAATCGCTCGCTCTCGTCCGCGCGGTTCGCACTGGTCAGCTCGATCAAATCGAAATCCCGCAGCAGCCACTCGATATTCTCGCGCAGCAGATTGTCGCGACGGTTGCTTGCGACGAATGGGAAGAGGAGCCGCTCTTCAATCTCTGCCGCGGCGCTTGGCCGTATCGCAATCTGCCGCGGGCCGAATTCGATGCCATCATCAAGATGCTTTCCGATGGCCTGAAGCCGGGGAGCAAAGCCGGCGCGTATCTGCATCGCGATCAGATCAACGGCAAACTGAAAGCGCGGCGTCATGCCCGCATCGCCGCAATCACTTGCGGCGGCGCAATTCCCGAACTGGGCGAATACAAGGTCATCGTCGAAGGGGAGCGCAAGCAAGTCGGCACGGTCGACGAAGACTTTGCCATCGACAGCACGGTCGGCAACATCTTTCTCCTCGGCAACACCAGCTGGCGAATTGTCGATATCACCCGCGACGAAGTGATCGTCGCCGACGCTCACGGAGCGCCGCCGAATATTCCCTTCTGGTTCGGCGAAGCGCCAGGCCGAACGGTCGAGCTCTCGCAAGAGTTGTCGCACCTGCGGCGTGAACTTGCGAGCAATCTGGTCGAAGAAGCATGGGAGCCCGATGAAGAAGGCGTCGCCGGGCCTGGCAAACTCGTCGCGCCGCAAAATCGCGATCTCATGACCTGGCTGATGGATCAGTGTGGCGCTTGTGCGTGGGCTGCGGAACAAGGGATTCGTTACGTCGCCGCGCAGCGAGCCGCGCTCGGTGTGGTACCGACGTGCAATGAGGTGGTCTTCGAACGCTTCTTCGACGAATCGGGCGGCATGCAGCTGATCATTCACGCGCCGCTCGGTGCACGAATCAACCGCGCCTGGGGCCTCGCCATGCGGAAGCGGTTCTGCCGCAGTTTCGATTTCGAACTGCAAGCCGCAGCCGACGACAACGGCGTGCTCCTCTCGATCGGGCCGCAGCACAGCTTTGCCATCGAGAGTCTGTTCGGCATGTTGCACGCGGGGAATGCTCAGGAGCTGCTCGAGCAAGCCGTGTTTGCCGTGCCGATGTTCGGCATTCGGTGGCGGTGGAATGCGACGCGAGCCCTCGCCGTGCTCCGCAACTCCGGCGGCAAACGAGTGCCGCCGTTCCTGCAAAAGTTTCGCGCCGAAGATCTCCTCGCGGCGACATTTCCGGAAACGGTCGGTTGTCTCGAGAATCACCACGGCGACATCGAGATGCCCGACCATCCGCTCGTCCGCCAGACGATGTACGACTGCCTGCACGAAGCCATGGACCTGCCGCGGTGGATCGACGCGCTGAAGGAAGTGAAGGCCGGGACGATCAAGTTCACGCCGGTCGACACTCGCGAGCCCTCGCCGTTTGCTCACCAGCTGCTCAATGCTCGGCCTTACGCGTTTTTGGACGACGCGCCGCTCGAAGAGCGCCGCACTCGAGCCGTGACGACTCGCCGAGGCCTGGCCATCGAGCAGATGCGTGATCTGGCGAAGCTCGATCCAACGGCCATTACGCAAGTCACCGAAGAAGCTTGGCCGTTTGCCCGTGATCCGGATGAAGTGCACGACATTCTGCTGAACATGGTCGTGCTGCGCGAGGACGAAGTCGGGCCGTGGCAATCGTGGCTCAAGCAGCTATCGGCAGCCGGTCGTGCTTGCGTCGGCAGCTGGGCCGATGGCAGTAAATTTTGGTTTGCGACAGAACGCTGGCCGCTGATTCGCGCTGCGTATCCCACGGCGACGGTTTCGCCCACGCCGCAATTGCCCACAGCGCTCGATGTCACCGTGGAAGGAAGCGACGGCCGAGTGGAAGTCGTTCGCGGGCGCATCGCGTGCAGCGGCCCAATCACTTCAACAGCGCTCGCGGAGAAGTTGCACTTTGAACCATCGCAAGTGTTCCCTTGCCTCGAAGCCATCGAAGGTCAAGGTTCGGTGATGCGCGGCCGGTTCAGCGAACTTGCCTTCAGTTCGAAAGATCCTGCCACGCTCGAGTGGTGCGATCGTCGGCTCCTCGCGCGGATTCATCGCCTCACGCTCGATGGTTTGCGGCGGCGGATTCAGCCAGTCGCTGCCGAAGTGTTTGTCGACTATCTGACGCGGTTGCATGGGCTGACGCCGGACTCTCAGCGACAAGGTGAAGCGGGCATCCGGCAGGCGGTCACGCAGTTGCAGGGCTTTGAACTCGCGGCGGGCATTTGGGAAGACAAGGTTCTTTCGGCCCGCGTGAGCGATTGGGATCCGAGCGGCCTCGATCATCTGTTTTTATGCGGAGAACTTTGCTGGGGCCGCTTTCAACCGCCGCGGCGGAGCGAGGACGAGGGCGCGATCAGCGGCATGACCCGCGTGATGCCCATTTCGCTGGCCCTGCGCGAGGATCTCGCCTGGCTGTTGCCACCCGACCGCGCGCCGAATGAAGGCCACCTCGGCAGCAAGGCTCGCGATGTGCTCGCTGCCCTGCGAAATCGCGGCGCGCTGTTTCAAAATGATCTGAAAGCGCTCACCGGCTTGCTGCCGACAGAGCTCGACGACGCCTTAAGAGAATGTGCCGCCGCGGGTTTCGTTTCGGCGGATACGTTTGGCGCGGTGCGGGCGATTGTCGGCAAGAGCGAGGCCGCCAAGCGAAAAACGTCTGCATTCATGCGAGCACGCACGCGCGGCATGACGATTCCGGTCCGTCCAGGAGCGACAGGCCGCTGGTCACAATTTCCAGCGGTCGTGGAAAACGTCGAACGAGAAGCGCGACTCGAAAAGTGGTGCCGGCTGCTGCTAGCCCGCTATGGCGTGGTGTTTCGCGATCTGCTGACGCGCGAAGTGAGCGCGCCGGCGTGGTGGGAACTCGTACGCGTGCTCCGGCGGTTGGAACTTCGCGGCGAAATCCGCGGCGGGCGATTCATCGCCGGCATTGGTGAGCAATACGCACTCGAGTCAGCCGTCACGCGATTGCGCGAGCTGCGCGATGCACCCGACGACGAGCAGTGGTCGCTGATCAGTGCGGTTGACCCGCTGAATCTCTGCGGCCACATCACGGCGGGCCCCAAGGTCCCAGCGATGCACAAGAACTGTCTGATTCTGCAGCGAGGCCGCTGCGTTGCCGCCAAGATCTCTGGCCGAATCGAGTTCTTCATCGAAGTCCCAGCCTTGCAACAACTCACGATGCGCCGCAGCCTGCAATTAGGCCACAAAGTACAGGATGCAAAGATCGCTGCGCTGGCGAAGTGAATATGCGGCGCTCACGAGCGAATACCTGGGGAGCATTTCTCCTTTCACCTTGGAAAGTTCACCATGGCCACGTTTGAAGTTTTGGCGAGTATCACATTCTCGATCTGAAGAACGAGGAGTGGATTCTCGAACAGGGCTCGTACGTTTGCAGCGACATGAGCATCGAGATCGGCGTGTGGCGAAACAAAGCCCTCACGGCGATCTTCGGCGGCGAAGGTTGGTTTCAAACGCTCGTGAAAGGAACCGGCAAGGTCGTGATGCAAGCGCCAGGCTATGTCGAACGCTTGGAACTGAACGGCGAGAAACTGTCGGTCGATGGCAAGTTTGCCCTGGCCCGCACGTCGGGACTGAAGTTTGAAGTGCAGCGGGCTTCGCGGTCGCTGATGGGAAGCGTCACTTCGGGCGAAGGCTTGCTGAGCACATTCGAGGGAACCGGCACGGTGCTCATTGCGCCGGTGCCGAATATTTATCAGAACCTGATCGACAGCGTTCGCGCGGCGATACCACGTGGGAAGGCCTAGTGCTTCGGCTCAGGCGAGTAGGCCGGTATTTAGCGCAATTCCGGCGGAGAGACGCGCTGCAGGTCTTGCTGGAACTGCGCGGAGTGCCGCTTGTTCCGGCCTACGATCTGCGATCAACGAGACTAACCGGCAACCAGCTCTTGACCGCTCGGAAAACGGCCCGCGAGGAACCAGCGTTCCCACCAGCTGGCGGGACGGAGGCGGTTGTCGCTCGAGCT
Organism: Anatilimnocola floriformis; assembly: GCF_024256385.1. Classification (NCBI taxonomy): domain Bacteria; kingdom Pseudomonadati; phylum Planctomycetota; class Planctomycetia; order Pirellulales; family Pirellulaceae; genus Anatilimnocola; species Anatilimnocola floriformis. The sequence goes on along the minus strand of NZ_JAMLFW010000001.1, from coordinate 424,762 downwards.
AAGAACGCGTTCTTTGCCGCGGCGGGTCTTGAGGGTCAGCGTGCCGTCCTGGCGAACGTCGGCGACAACCCAGTACTTGCGAACGGCGTAACGATAGCCCTCGCCATAAAGCTCCGGCTCTAGTTCTTCCGCACGCGGAGTGGGGTGGCTGCTGTGTTTGGTAGCGTAATAAACAACACGATCACCGGGTTTGTACATCGAACCAATCCTCAATCCAATCCAGCACAAAACCACTGGCCGTCCCTGCCTGCCAGGAGTGGTGGCGAACCATTGCCCTCCTTTAGGAGAGGCGCAACCCCGCTACTTTGAATGTTAGGTCAAAGAATCGGATTGTTCAAGGGCGAATCATTTGCCGAAATTCGCAGGTTTGCACTTCCGCATTGGTGAAGGGTGCGGTGGGAGCGGAAGGGCTAATTTGACGGTGGAGCGGCAGGCCATGACTCGTTTCAAATCGAGTCGACCGTCGTGCTGACGGTCACCGAAGGATCGGAGGCGCGGATCACGGCGAGGAGCACCTTCAGGTCGTCTTGGATCTGTTGGTAGAGGAAATAGGCGCAGCCGCAGGTGATGGCCGCCGAAACAATCGCCAGCGGTGTCCAGAAGATGTTGTCGTACCAGTACGACTCCATCTGCTGCGAGATCGGATTGAGATGCTCGACTCCCTTTGTTTCCGGGATGAAATACAAAATTCCTAGTACCACGAGCACAAAGCCGATGCTCAAGAAGGTGAAACGCGCTGATTGCCGGCGCAATCGACCAAGCTGCTGTTGTTCCCACTCGTCGGGCGTGCCGGCGCCGAGCAACGCTGGATAGTGCGCTTTCAAAACGACTGCCGTTGTTGCCAACCACGGCAAGGCGAGCGACAGAAATCCGCACATCGTTTGCGAGGTGATGAAGTGGATATAGAACCGCGCGGGAACCGGCCCAAATTCAGCCGGCAGAAACATGTGGATCGACGTCGGAAAAATAATGCCGGCGATCACCCACTCGAAGCCTGCCACCCAGCACAGGCACGAACCCCACCACAGCACGCGACGCCGGGCGACATTGACCACTTCCGGATCCATCTTGCCGCGCGACTCTCGATATTGCCGAATCGCCCGGCTGACCGGCATCATGTAAAGTAGAACGAGGATCACGCCGAGCGGATAAAAAATTGAATTCACCACCATCGCAGTGTTTTCAAACACCTTGGCCAGTGCTTGCTGGGCGGCATCATAGTCCGGCAAGCCCCGGTGAAATTGGTGAATCAACTCATCTTGGTTGTACAGGTAGTTGATTGCTCCCCAAACGACGAGCGCCGGCATGTTGATGGGGATCAGCGACAACAGCGGAAACTTCAGCGTCAACCCGCGCCAACCGTGCTGAGCGCGCTCGAGAAATGTCGTCGCGCCAGGAATGAGACACAGCCGCAACTCACGCGCGAGTTCGATTCCGTTGGCCTGGCGATCGGCGGGGTTTGACGACAGCAATCGCCGCAACACTTTTTCGAGCCGCTGACCCACGCCGTCACTGGCGGCCACGCTGCGGTACGGTTTTTCGTCGTAGCGGCGGCTGATCATTTCCTGCAGCTTGGTGTTCCATTCGCTATCGAGCGAGCCGTCGTCGAAGGGTCGTTCGCCGAAGTAGAGTTCCCACAGCAACACTCCGAGCGAAAACAGATCGCTGCGGGCATCGAGCGATTCGGGCAAGCGTTGATGCTGCGGGCTGCAGGCCTCGAGCTGCTCGGGCGACATGTAGGCGAGGCTGCCGCCGAAATACGCGGCCGGCGACGCCCCTTCGATCTTGCTGCAAAAGCTAATGTTGAAATCAGCGAGCTTCGGCCAGCCGTCGGCGCCGATCAGCACGTTGGCGGGTTTGATGTCGCGATGCAAAATGCCACGACCATGCGCATAGTCGAGCGCCTCGGCCAACTTGGCGCCGATCCGGCATACCACTTGGCTCCACGGAGCCGCAGCAATTTCCTTCGGCCAACCGGCGATCGATAGCGGCGGCACGCCGGCTTTCATCATCGCCTGCGTCGCAGCGAGAACGAGAATTTGTCCCGAGCGCGCGGACGCCGGATTTTGCTGAACGAGCTTCACCACTTCCTGCAGCGTGCCGCTCGGGGCGAACTCCATGTACAGCAAACGCAACCGCTGAGCAGCGACCTGCCGTTGATCAAAGACACGCACGATGCAGGGGTGATCGAGCTGGGCCAGCGTCTGCGGCTCGTTCCCTTTATCGGCAGAAATCTTGAGAGCCACTTGTCGCTGCATCGAAATCTGCCGCGCGAGATACACCCTGCCGAATGCGCCGCGACCGAGTTCAAACAGCAGTTCAAAATCATCGAGCCGTTGCCCCGGATGGAGCGAGTTGAACATCTGCGTCTGACACATCTTGGTCGATGTGGTCATCGTATTGTCGTCGCCGATGACTCGCTTCAGTGCTGCTGCCGATTTCGGAAACCGCGTGCAATACTTGTCGAGCGACACCGATTGGCCGGCTGCTCGGCGAACGTGAAACTCCTCGCAGATCAGTTCGAGAGGGAGCTGCGAATCTTCTTCGTAGACCTCGGGATATTCGCTCGCATAATCTTCGAGCGCTTTGAAATCCTTGACCTGCGACCGCTGCTCTAGATCGGCTTTGATCAGCTCGACGAGAGCCAGCTTGCGGAGGTTGGCCGGCTGAGCGGGGAGATAATCACGTAGCGGCGGACACGGGGACGCTTCCCAAGCAGCGAGGAAGCGCGTAACCCACTGCTCGATTTCTCCCCAGGCCTCGGTGCCGGCATTGATCGTCAGTTCCATGGTCGAGCGAAAAGGTATTCCCGGCGATAAACCAGGTGCGAAGGGCCCAACAGCAAGGGAAACCTCTCCATAGTGAGTCCCTACACATGATGTTACACTATCGGTGAATCGCTGGGGCGGTGATCCTCTCCGGCCACTGGACAATCCGCTTATGACAAATTCCGACGAACCCGCCGATCCGCAACTCGAGGCGATCCTCGCGCGCATTCGCAAACGCGATACGACCGCCCTGGCCGATTTTTTGCAGCAACGGCGCGCTCCGCTGATGGCTTTTATTGAACGCCAACTGGGGCAGGCCCTGCGACGGAAGGTCGAGCCCGACGATGTGTTTCAAGAGGCGTCGGCCGAAGCCGTACGAGCGCTGCCGGGCGTCGAACTGGGCGATCGTGACCCGTTCTCTTGGCTGTGCCAGATCGCCGAACGGCGGATTGTCGATCTGCATCGCCGTTACTTCGATGCTCAAAAACGAGACGCCGGCCGCGAAGTGCCGCTGGCTGCCGGTGGCGCCGATACGAGCGCGCCGAACTTGGCCCAAATGCTCGCGGCGAGCATCACTTCGCCAAGCGCTGCGTTCTCCCGGCAAGTGCGCGAACAGCGACTCGAAAGCGCGCTGCACGCTCTGCCTGATGATCAGCGCGAAGCTCTTCGCCTGCGCTACCAGTTCGACATGCCATCGAAAGAAATCGCCGAAAAACTCGGCAAGACGGATGCTGCCATCCGCGTGATGCTGACTCGATCGCTGAAGAAGTTGCAGCAGTTGCTGGGGGAAGAGATTGCGCCGAAGGATCTCAAATAGGGGCTGGGGGAGTTTCGATAGGCTCGATTGCTTCAGCAATCGAGTCCGCGCAGCGGCAAGAGGCAAATCGATCACACGTGACCCCACAGCGGCATGCGGCCCTTGAAATCGACTCCAAGGTCGCCATCTCGCAAACGATCGGCTCCAACGCAATGCCTCTGGTCGCTGCGCGACACCGATTGCTGAAGCAATCGGTGCTATCCACTTCGACTCTAGGCCCAATCAAGGGCCACATCGAGCACAATCGCGGAGTGGGTGAGAGCGCCGCTGCTGATCCGTTCGACACCAGTTTCGGCCACGCTGCGGATCGACTCGAGCGTAATTCCGCCGGAGGCTTCGAGCTGAACCGCAGGAGCAAGCTCCGCGCGGATGGCCACGGCCTGGCGGAGAACGTCGGGCGGCATGTTGTCGAGCAGCACAATGTCGGGCGCGGCGGGCAAGACTTGCCGCAGTTGTTCGAGCGAATCGACTTCGACTTCCACCATCATTTCGGTGAAGCGCTCCTGGCCAGCGCCGTGCTCTTTCAAAAACGCTTTGGCTTTCAGCACCGCTTCTGCGGGTGAATAGCGCGCAGCTTGCGGCCCTTGCTGACCGAGAGCGAGATGGTTGTCCTTGATCAGCACGCCATCGTACAAACCCATGCGGTGGTTCTGACCGCCGCCGCAGCGGACCGAATACTTTTCGAGTCGTCGCCAACCGGGCGTCGTCTTGCGAGTGTCATAGATCTTCGCGCCTGTGCCAGCGATGGCAGTGACGTACTGCGACGTGAGCGTCGCGATACCGGACATGCGGCCGATGAGATTCAGCAGCGTGCGCTCGGCAGTCAGCAAGCCGCGGGCAGAACCACGCAGCTTGGCGACGAGCGTGCCGCGCTCGACTCGCGTGCCGTCGGCGATTTGGGGTTCCCAGGCCGCGCTAATTTCCATTTCTTCGAGCGCGATGCGGGCCGCTTCGATGCCGGCGATCACGCCCGGTTTGCGAGCGACGAGATCCGCGGCCGCGGTAGCTTCTTCGGCGGCGAGCGAGACGGTCGTCCAGTCGTGACCTCGTTCGAGATCTTCGAGAATGGCGAGGCGGACGATCTGCCGGCAGTCGTGCTCGACATCGGCGTCCCAGATTTGTTGACGATATTCCTTAGGCATTGGTTCCTCTGTCGGTCAGTCGCCTTTCGCTCCCGCGAAAGAACGCGTCTTCGAACGTGGACGCGGTGTAGAGTTCGTTTGTGTGTGACTTTCGTGCAAAAGACGCGTCCTTTCACGGAGTGAAAGGCGACTGTGGGGAGGCGATTGTTACTGCAGCCAACGAGCAACGTCTTTCGCCCAGTAGGTGAGAATGATGCTCGCGCCAGCACGGCGGATGGCAGTGAGCATTTCGAGCGCGAGCGTCCGTTCATCAACCCAACCGTTGGCAGCGGCGGCTTTCACCAGGCTGTATTCGCCCGAGACGTTGTACGCGGCGAGCGGCACGCCGGGAAAGTTTTCCCGAACGTCGCGAATAATATCGAGATAAGCCAGCGCCGGTTTGACCATGATCAGGTCGGCCCCTTCGCGGAGATCGAGCTCGACCTCACGCAAGGCCTGGCCCGCGGCGGCGGCGGGATCCATTTGATAAGTTCGCCGATCGCCGAACTGCGGCGCGCTTTCGGCGGCATCGCGAAATGGCCCGTAGAACGCCGAAGAGTACTTCGCTGCGTAACTCATCAGCGGCAGATGCGTGAAGCCAGCGTGATCGAGGGCGTAGCGAATGGCGCCGACCATGCCGTCCATCATGCCGCTCGGAGCAACTAGATCGGCGCCGGCGCGAGCATGGCTGACCGCTTGCTTGCCAAGCATCTCGAGCGTGGGATCGTTGGCAACATCTTGCACGCCGTTGCGCTCTTCGAGCACGCCGCAGTGGCCATGACTCGTGTACTCGCAAAAACAAACGTCGGTAACAACGAGCAGGCCCGGCGCGGCCTCTTTCACTACCTTCACTGCTTGTTGCACGATGCCCGTGTCGCAATACGAGTCGCTGCCGGCAACATCTTTCTCAGCCGGAATTCCGAAGAGAATCACGCCGGCGATCCCGAGCGACTGAGCCTCTTTGGCTTCGATGGCAAGTTGATCGAGCGACAGCTGAAACTGCCCCGGCATCGAAGCGATCGGCTGGCGGATGTTTTTGCCGGGCCGAACAAACAGCGGCAGAATGAGATTGGCCGGCGAGAGAGTAGTTTCGCGCACAAGCGCCCGCAGGCCGGCGTGGTAACGCAGACGGCGGAGACGCGTGTTGGGAAAACCCGATTCGGAGGGTGAATGCAGCATGCAATTCACTGTAGCTGCGAGATCGCGGTCTCACCAGCGGTTCAATCGGCTCGCAATTATCGATCCGGCATTCCCCAGGCGAAAACAGCAATCGAAACCAGAATAAAACCGATTCCCAGCAAGGGGCGGCGAAAGCGGAGAGCCAGCCCGGACAACAGCAGGAAAGAAGCCACCGCTGTCAGCATGGCGTAATAGGTCAGGACCGGAGCACGCAAGCGATCGGTCGTGGGAATCGTAAACCAACCAATGCAAAGATAGGCCAGGGTGACAACGAAGAGTGTGGCCGCGAAGAAGGCGAGGTACTTTCCCAAAACCTGGAGCAAAGTCCGATCGATCAATGGCCCGATCCTAAAACAACTCGGTTATCAGCTTACCGCCTTCAACCAGTTTTAGCGGTTGCTGCTGGTCGGTGATGTATTCGTCGTGCGGATTCATTCCCAGCAGATGGCAGAAGGTCACGAACAAATCCTGCACGCCGACCGGCCGGTCGCTCACTTTCACGCCGTCCTTGTCGGTGGCGCCAATCACTTGGCCCGTCTTCACACCGCCGCCGCTGAAGCCGCACAGCCAGCCATCGCTGTAATGGTCGCGGCCGCCGTCGGCGTCGAACTTCGGCGTGCGGCAGAACTCGCCCATCCAAACGACGACCGTCTTCTCGAGCATGCCGCGATCGGCGAGATCATTGAGCAGCGTCGCGTAGGCCGAATCCGTTTCGCCGGCGAGGAGTGGGTTCTCTTTGAAGCCCCGCTTGTGCGTGTCCCAACCTTGATCGCCAAAGCTACCGCCGTTGATCACCTCAATAAAGCTCACGCCGGTCTCGACCAACCGCCGCGCAAGTAAGCAGGCCTGGCCAAAATAATTCCGGCCATAGGCATCACGCAGTTTTTCAGGTTCATTGTCGAGCTTGAACGATTTCAAGAGCGGGCTGAGCACGAAACGACTCGTCCGCTTGTAGATCTCTTGTTGTTCGAGCGCGGCCTTTGCCGAACCTGCCGCGGCAAATTGCTGATCGAGTTCCGAGGCCAGCGAGAGCCGGCGCGCAAGGACCTCGGGCGAAACGCGGGGCAGAACATCTTCGGGGAGCGTGCCGGCTTCGTCGATCTTGAACGATTCATACCGCGGCCCGAGAACGCCGCTGTTGACGTCGCGAGTCTTGATTCGCGGCTTGCCGATGCGGACGAAGGCAGGCAAATCGAAATCGGGGTTGTAACGATCGCGGGCCACGACCGAGCCCCAGGTCGGATAGTTGATCGTCGGCTTGATCGGATACCCGGTGCGGACGAGCTTGATCGCGCGGAAGTGATCGCGCTCGGTGCTCTGCATACTCCGGATCAGGGCGATCTTATCCATCACCTCGGCAGTCTTCGGCCAGTACTCGGCAAACTCGACGCCAGGCAGCTTCGTCTTAATCGCCGTGGCTGGCCCTTGATTCGCCGATCCGATCTTGGGGTTAAATGTCTCGAACTGACTCGGCCCGCCATCCATCCAAAGCAAGATCATGCTCTTGCCGTTCTTTTGAATCTCCTTGGCCTTGGCGAGGAGCATGTCGCGCCAAGAGAGAGTCATTGCTCCCGCGCCGATTCCGGCGGCCATTTGACCGAGAAATCCTCGGCGAGAGGTGATGCCGTGACGGTCGGTTTGGATATTGGCGAATGAGCGGAGCATGGGAATTTCCTATTCGGATTTCTTGTTTTAAGAGGGTGAGGGGCTGACGCGGGTGGAGGCTTCTACTCCGCTTCTCTCTCGCTGACGCGTCGGGCTACCTTCTTGAGAGAAACTCCGCCGAGTTAATCATGCTCCAAAGCAGATCTTCGTAAGCCGTCTTTCGTTCGCCGACCTTCGCCAGGTGCTTGCGGCCGATTTCGATTTCCTTGTCGTTTGGTTTGCGAGCGAGGACGGCTTGATATAGCCGACCGATTGCTTTCGCGTCGTCGGTTTCTTCGGAGACGATGCGAGCCAGCACGGTGCCGCTGCCGGGCGAGGCGTCGATTTGCTTTTGAATCTGGTCGTTGTTCATCAGGAACATCGCCTGCTGCATGGTGCGGGCAACGTTGTGGGCCTCGGATGACGGATCGAAACCAAAGGCTTCGTTCACGAGGTCCTGCGTGCTCTTGGGCGGCGGTGGGAAGCGAACCCCTTCGCCAACGGGCGCTGGTGGCGGCGTGAAGTTTGGCAACTCAATGCCGGCCTTCAGCGAGGCAAATACCTCGTCGCCGCGAAGCCGGCCGGCGGGAATGACCGCGAACGGCTTTTCTTTTTCAGCGGGCGATGGATCGCGGATCGGCCGTTGATACGACTTGCTGTTGGCGATGACGCGGAAGATGTCCTTCACGTCGAACTGCGTGGCGACGAAGTTCTCGGCCAGCGCGACATGCACTTCCGGCAACACACTGTCGGCGAGGTCGCCGATCTCATCGACCGGTTCGCAAAAACCACGGCCCATCAGGCGGGCCCACACACGATTGGTGATCGCCTTGGCAAACCACGGGTTCTCGGCGCCGACGACCCAACGGGCCAGTTCGGTGCGGCGAACGATGTCGCTCACGCCCGGGTCGAGCATCTTCGACGAGAACGCAGCCGGCTGCATTTCCTTGTTGGTCTCCGGCATCTTGTGCTCGCCGGCCGTCTTGCTCGAGACGACGATCAGATTGCTGTCGTTCCAAGGCAACTTGGTCTGCACGCGGACGAAGAACGCGGCGACGTGATGAAACGTCTCCTGCGGCATGTCGATGAACTTGTGATCGTGGCACTCGGCGCACTGAATCTGCGTGCTGAGGAAGACGCGGGTCGTCTCCGACGCCAGCCGCGACTTGTCACCTTGATGGAAACCAACGTAGGTCGCTGCTGGGTTTTCGCCGACGGTGCCGCTGGCGGTGATGATCTTGTAAGTGACTTCGTCCCAGCCGGTGTTCTTATTGAACTCTTCGGCCAGCCAGGCTTTGAAGGGGCGGTAGTTAAGGAATGTCAGCTCGGGCTGCGGCGTGCGGTAGCTGATCACGTCGCTAAAGTAATCGGCCCAGTTCACGCCGAATTCGGGCGAAGCCAACAGGCGGTCGATGACGTTCGCTCGTTTGTCAGCAGCGTCGTCCTTAAGGAACGCAGTCATTTCTTCCGTCGTTGGCTGGCGCCCGATGAGATCGAGCGACAGGCGGCGAAGAAAAGCTTCATCGGTGGTTTGCGGCGCATTGCTGATTCCGCCGACGTATTTTTCCATGGCGGCATCAAGGGCAGCCGTGGTCAGTTTGTTCGCCGGCTTGGCCGATGGTTGCCGCTGAAAGTCGGGAGCCTTCTCGGCGACTTCCTTGGGAGTTTCCTTTTTCGGTGTCGCCGGTTTGACGGGCTTCTTGGGATCGGGCTTCTGAGGATCAACGGGCAATGCGGCGAGGAATTTCGGCGGCTGATTCTTTTCGGCTTCTGCTTTCAGCTTGGTCCATTCTTCGTCCGTCAAAATGGCGATGGCGTCGACAATGATGACGCCCTTCTTGACGTCGTTCGCAGAGACAACCAGCTGAGCCGGCCCTTCCTCAAAGGCAAACTCGCCCAGGTAATGAAAGCTCCAGGCCCCTTCGGGGACACGCTGCTGATTGACCGTGTATTCCTTGTCGGTGTCGCCGCTGCGGATGGCAAGCTTGGCAGCCGTCGTGCGGTTGACGCCCGGCGCGTAGGAAAACAGCACGTGTCGCGTGGCCGCGGCGTCCATATCCCATGAGTACGTCGCCGTATTGCCAGCCACGGCTGGGCTGTACATATAGCCTTCGCCGACGAAAGGCTTCGTGTTCACCGAGGCGGTCCAGGTGCCGACGAACTTGGCCTGGCCGTCATCGAGGACTTTGCCGGGAATTTTGGCGGGGTCGATGGCAACCCCTTCGGCAGCCCAGCTAATCGTGGGCAAACCGAATAGAAGAACCAAACAGCAGTACGAGAGAAGTCGATTCACGACAATCGTCTCCGAAAAAATCGGCTGGCGAGGGAGAGAGCACGGCTGGCAGATGGGGATCTCTGAGTTTACGCGGAAAAATGAGTCGAGGTCAATCAAATCGGGGCGGAGTTTTGAGTTCTGAGACAGGACAACGCCGTCTCTTCTTGTCTCAGAACCCAGAACTCAAAACTCAGAACTTCTCCCTCCCAAGAAACCACCGAAGCCCGTGCATCTTCATGACGCCCGGGCTTCGGTGATTTATGTAGCTACCACCGGGCAACGCAAGGTTGCCCGGCAGAGGGCTAGTCTGGCCAACCGATTAGGAATCGGTGTCCGCAACGTTCTGCGGCGATTGACCGGTCGGACTAGTCGGACGGGTGCAGTCTGTGTAGGTCAGAGCGTCGGTGAACGACGAGTCACTGGCCGAGCTGGTGGTGGCAGCGTGCACCTGGATCAGCAGCGGGAAGTCAATCGTGAACGACTGATCGAGAGCCAGCATCGCCTGAGCAACGTCGCCCAGTTCGTCGATGATGGCGTCGCGAGCGGCCGCGACACCGGAGACCACGCCGAAGGTGAGCAGTGTCACCAACAGCACCCATTCGAAGGAGAGGACGCCGTCCTCCTCCTTCCACATGCGAGACAAAACTTTCTTCATTCCGAACTCCTCGAACAGATAGGGGGATGCAATTCTAAATACACGTTTTCCATGATGGCTCGCCATCCTTCGGCGGACCTGGCGGAAGCGGGGCACATCCGATTTCGCCAACTGGTTGGTGTGATTCCTAAGCAGAAGCCGTGCCGAACTTTTGGCCAATTGCCAAGAATGAGTATTGCTAAAGAGCTAAGTGGATATGCCGTCGAGAGATAGCAGTTGTCGGAACGAAATCGAGCGGGCTGCTGCTTGCCGCCCGCTCGGCCTACTACTTTCATCTCTGAAACAGAAAATGCACGCCTTTAAACATCAGCCCAAATATGGCGCAAATAGAGATTTACGCTACAACTGTTAATATCGTTTTATTGATAACAATAAAATCAATTATGGCGCAACAATAAAACAACAAAAAACTCTACGCGACTTATTAGTTTAATTGCAACTTGCGGCATCGCCGTCACAACGGTTACAGCCGACAGGCCTGGAAGTCGCAGCGCGCTCGATTGAGGCTCAAGAAAGCACGCGAGGTCTGCTGGCCAGGGCGACCAGCAGACCTCGACGAAGCAAATCAGGAATTGACCTGGTGATGAAAAGACCCAAGTCAGGCCTGTAGATGAAGGTGGCGATTAGGAGTCTTCATCGAGCGAACCGCCAACGCCGTTGCCGTTGATGCCTTGCGGATTGACGGCGCGAGTGCAGTCGGTATAGATCAAAGCATCAGTGAACGAAGTGTCGCTAGCCGAGCTGGTGGTGGAAGCATGCACCTGCACCAGCAGCGGGAAGTCGACCGTATACGACTGATCGATAGCCTGCATCGCCTGAGCGACGTCGCCCAGTTCATCGATGATGGCGTCGCGGGCGGCCGCGATACCAGAAACCACGCCGAAGGTGAGCAAAGTCACGAGCAGCACCCATTCGAAGGACAGGACGCCGTCCTGTTCCTTCCACATACGAGACAAAACTTTCTTCATTCCAAAACTCCTCGAACAGATAGGGGATGTATTCTCAATACACGTTTTTCCATGATGGCTCGCCATCCTTCGGCGGACCTGGCGGAAGCGGGGGCACATCCGATTTCGCCAACTGGTTGACATGCGATAAATGCACAGGCCGTGCCAAGCGTCGCTGCCTACGGCAGAAAAGTATTTTAAGATGTGCTAAGTATCGAAGCCGTCTATAGATAGCAAATTCAATAGCAAAACGAGAATCAGAAAGGTTACCGCCGACGCTCTACCCACCGCTGAAACACTGAAACAGAACATTCAGCTCCTGAAACATGCGTCTGGCTATTGCGCAAGTCGGAATGAACAGTTAGGCGTTAAGAAATAAGAAACCTATGTCAATTGTTTATAAGTGACGTACTGAGTTGTTTTGCGATTACAGAGCAGTCGTTACGACCGTTCACTACCCGCTTGTCAGGATCAGTTCGTGATTGCGGGCTCAAGAATGCACGCGAGGCCTGCTGGCCAGGGCGACCAGCAGACCTCGACGAAGCAAATCAGACGCTGACCTGGTAGTGATAAGACCCGGGTCAGGCCGACAGATGGAACCAGCGACTACGAATTGTCGTCGGTCGAACCGCCAGCACCGTTGCCGTTGATGCCTTGCACAGTCGCACCGCGAGTGCAATCGCTGTAAATCAAAGCGTCGGTGAACAAAGTGTCGCTGGCCGAGCTGGTGGTGGTGGTATGCACTTGGATCAACAGCGGGAAGTCGACCGTGTACGACTGATCGAGAGCCAGCATCGCCTGAGCGACGTCGCCCAGTTCGTCGATGATGGCGTCGCGAGCCGCGGCGATGCCCGAAACCACGCCGAACGTGAGCAGAGTCACGAGCAGCACCCATTCAAACGACAGAACGCCATCTTGTTCCGACCAAACGCGAGCAAGAACCTTCTTCATTCCAATCTCCTCGAATCGAAAGTGAAAACAAATATCTAACAGTATTTCCGTGTTGGCTCGTTGAACCATCAACGAGCCCAGCGGGGGCGGGGCACACCGTCTCCGCTGACTTCTGGTACAGCGGGACCCTATCGCGAAGTCCGTGCCAATCTGACAAAGTGTCGGGAGAAAACCGCATCCCTATTCGCGAGATTCGCAAAAAGGCCAGCAGTACAAGCAAAAAACTAGCGAATGAGTTTCTACGCAATTCCGATTTAACGGACAGTGTTGCCCATTTGCGACAGCAGCTTGTTGCCGTGGCGACGGTTTGATGCCAAATGGCAACGTCTGCCTGGCTGTCGAACTCGCGTCATTCGGCGCGAGGCGCGATTACGGATTCTCTTGTTGCCAAGCGTAGAGTTTGGCTCGCCACTGGCGGGCCACGGCGGGCTGTTCCCAGGCCTTGTAGAGCTCTGTCAGAAATCGCAGGCAGTCGGCCTCGCATTGCCACTTCGCACCCAGCGAAGACGTTTCGATCATGTCATGCGTTTGCAGCAGCAAAGCTTCGGCAGCGTGATACTCTCCGGCCTTAGTCTTGGCCGCCCCCAGCCAGAGTTGCGTCGCGAGGACGTCTGGATGGTCTGCACCGAATTTGCGGGTTTGGCGGTCGCGCGTTTGTTCGCCAAGCAGCGTTGCCGCTTCTAGATCGCCGCAGAGGACTTGGACGACGGTCAGGTGATAGGCGGCCGCGAGCGTGAGTTCATGGTCGCCGCCCAGTTGCTGCGAAGCATTGTGATAAACCTGTGTCGCCAGCGTACGGGCCTCAGTTAGCCGGCCGACACTGCGAAAGGCCGTCGCCAGGGCGTCGCGGCTCTCGAGCAACGCAAGTCCACACTCACTCTTGCGGGCTTCGAGCGTGGGAATGATCGCTTCCAGCAGCGCGATCGCTTCCGCCGCGCGACCGGCAGCGCAATAAGCGTTTGCGTCCGTCAGTTTTGCCTGACAGACCACAATTGGATTGGCTTTCTTTTTTGCCGATAGAATCTGCACTTCTTCATCGGCTAGTTCAACAGCCCGCGAGGCGCGACCGGCATGAATGCAAAGCCGAGCGAGTTCATCCAGGCGAGCGCAAGTGGCCGAACTGGTGCGCGTCGATTGCGTCGTACACATCCTCAGGGCGGCTTCTTTCAACGGCAACGCCTGGTCCCATTGCCCCTTGGCGAGATGTGTTTGGGCATGGCGGTCGAGCGTGGTCAATGGATCGCTGAGATCGAGCAACAGTTCTTCGGGATGCGAATCATGCCGTTCGATTTCTGCGTGCAATGCCGCCAGATGCTGGCCGCCTGGTTGAGCGGCTGCCTTGTCGGCAGAGTATTTAACGGGAGTAGCGAGTTGCTCGCGCGACTTGGGGGCCGGTGGCGTTTCGCAGTGTTTCTCCAAGATCGCGATGGCATCCGAGTCGCGGCCCGCCGCGAGATATGCATTGGCCAGATCGTTCACACAATCGCGAATCCGCGGATCGTGGGCCTGACAATGCTTTTTAGTTTCCAGCAATTCACGCTCGTGAAGGGCCACGGTCGTATCGGCGAGGCCGAGTCCTTGCAGCGCGGTGGTGAGCATTTCCAGCACACGCCCCTTTAACACGGGATCGGTGTGAAATTCGACATCGGCCTGTTCGGCCGCTCGCGCGAGTAGCGTACCGGCCGGAATCTGCCTGCCATCTTCGCCCGCTTGCAGTTTGCCGAGGGTCGCGGCAAAGAAGTGAGTCGTGCTGTGGCTCCGCTCGCGCTCGAGGTTGGCCTCTTTCATTCCTTCGTACGCACGGCGGCAAGCTTCTTCGAGATCAGCGTTGGCCGTGGCCAATCGATCGTTCATTCCTTGCATCACCAGCGCGCCGAAGCACGAGCCGAGAATGGCAATGATCAAAGCGGCGCGAATGCCGGCCACAACATTCGGGCGCTTTCGCTTCCAACGATCCAGGCGTTCCCAAAACGATTCATGGTGCGCGTCGACCGATTCTTCGGCCATCCAGCGCTCGATATCTTTCATCAGATCGCCGGCCGAGGCGTACCGCCGCGTGGGGTCGGCTTCGAGGGCTTTCAAGCAGATCGATTCGAGCGGCGGCGGGACTTGCTTGTTGATTTGCCGCGGCAAGGGAAAGGTTGCCTCACGGACGGCTGCAATCACTTCGTCGCGCTGCGTCCCTTGATAAGGCGCCTGACCGGTGAGCAGATGATAGAGCGTCGCGCCGAGAGCAAAGACATCTGTCGCTGGCCCAAGCAGATCCATACGGCCAATCGCTTGCTCCGGGCTCATGTACTGCAGCGTGCCAACCATCGTTCCCATTTGCGTCGGTTCGACTTCGCTCCCCGAAGCCGGCACGAGCTGCGACTCGCCATGCCATTCGCACGGCTCGATGTTTTTCCCCTCGGCCTTGGCCAGGCCCCAGTCGACCACCAGCGTTTCGCCATACTTGCCAAGCATCACGTTCGCGGGCTTTAGATCGCGATGAAGCACGCCACGGTCATGGGCATATTGGACGGCCTGGCACACGTCGATGAACCGCCCGAGCAACTGCCGTAGCTCGACAGCGCGTTCGCTGCGAGGCGTCTTGCCAGACTGCGGTTCGTGATAGCGGGCAATGGCTTCCTTCAGGCTCTCGCCACGGATGAAACGCATCGCGTAATAAGGTCGGCCGTCGGCATACGTTCCGAGACCATACACCGGAACAATCCCCGGATGCTCCAGCCGACCGGTGATTTCGGCTTCAACAGTGAATCGCGCGCGGGCGTATTGATCGTTGGCGTAGTGCGGCTGGATTTCCTTCAGCGCCACCTCGCGATTGAGTTCACCATCACGCGCGACGAAGACCTTGCCGAGACCACCTTCGGCATGGGGTCGCAGGATTTGAAAACGAGCTTCGTTCGCTTGGGCCGGCGCAATCGTGGCAAAGCGGTCGCTCGCCACTGGTTTCGCCGTTCCGATATGCGGCAGGCTGGCATCAATATGCGGATCTGAGAAGAGCGTCAACTCTTGCTTGACCGTGCCATCGCAATTCACCGCGGCCAGGCTCTGTTGTGGGCAGTTGCCGTGCTTTTCCAAGTGGCGTTCGACCACGGCTTCGAGTGTCGTGCGATCCTGCACCGAGAGCGCGCCGGCAGTCGCGAGCAAATCGGCCAACGGTTGTTCTTTATGCAGCACCCAGTTCTGCATTCCCGCAATCAACTGCTCGCGCGTAATGAAATCGAGCTGGAGAGCCAGAATGCCAAACAGCAAATTGCGATCAGCGGCAGCAGACATGAAACACCTGGTCGCACCCGAAAAGGCGGTAACGGCCGTTAGTACAACGCGAAATGATTCGCAAATGTAGGTTTTTCCAGCGTGCGTAAGAGATGTCGTGCTGGGGAGAGATAACCGTCACAATCGGCACAGCCCGTAGAACCGGCCGCTTGACTCACCTACGGTTGCCGAAACGTTTCCACCTTCACGCCAGCTGCTGTGATGTTGAACCGAATGCAGCCGGTTTCGGCGGTGTGATAAACCTGGCTGCCGATCTGGCCGTAGGCTTGCTTCACCGAGTCGATGGCGGGAATTTCTTCGACATCGTGACTGCCCGAAAGAACGACGTGCTCCGGACGACACCAATTACCAAAGCCGCGTGGATTCGAGCGTGTCGAGCCATGATGCGGAGCCATTAGCAAATCAGTGTCGATCGGCAACTCAGCGAGAACATCTTCAAGACCGGGCGATTCCAGATCGCCGGGGAGCAGCACTTTGCGTCCTTGATATTCAATGAGCAGCACGAGACTATTGGCGTTATCACTGCCGATCACGCCGAGCGGTGGTGGGTGAAGAATCTCCATCGATACGTCGCCAACGTGCAACTTGTCGCTCGCCGAGAGCGTATCGACCTTCACGTCCCACTTATCGATCGCGGTTTTCAGCACCTTCACGGCGGGCTGATCGAGTTCTTCGAGCATGAACGGCGAGACAAAAATCTTGCTCACCGTGTACTTCTGCAGCAATTCGGGGATCGCGTTGAAGTGATCCGAGTCGGCATGCGAGATCATCAGCGCATCGATCCGTGTGATGCCGCGTGACCAGAGCACTGCTGAGATCGGCCTGGCCGCTCCTGTCGGCGAACCGAGCTTGCCAGCGTCGTAGAGCATGTTCTGCCCATCGGGAAATTCAATTAAAACTCTAGTGGAATCGGAAAGCCCTACAGGGCCGAGCGGAAATTCTGGCATCAGATTTCGGATGCGCTTTCGCTAGGCTAGCCCCTCACCCTGTAGGAGTTCCTATTTATGCGCAAAATTTCTGCTAGTTCCGCCGCCGAGTCCACGCCCAAGATTAGAGGCTACGAATACATTCGCTGGAGTACGCCTGACCAAATTTTAGGTGACTCACTTGCGAGGCAGAATGATCGACGAGACCGCCTGTGCGAGCGATACAACATCGAGTTAGACGACTCGCTCGATTTACGAGATATGGGAGTCAGCGCCTTTCGTGGCAAGAATGCCACGAAAGGCAAGTTGGGCGTCTTCATCGAAGCGTGCAAGAAGGGAAGGATTCCGAAAGGCAGTTGGCTCCTCTGTGAAAACTTTGACCGATTTTCTCGCCTGTCATTCGATGAAGCGCTGCCGCTCGTGAATGCGATCTTGAAGGAGGGCGTTTCGATTGCCTTCCGTGAAACCATCGTGCATCCGAACGCAAGCCCGATGGAAAAAATGCTTATGGCGATGGAGTTCTATCGAGCGCATGCGGAAAGCGCCCGCAAGTCTGAGATGCTCAAGCACTCATGGGTAAGCCGCAGGAAGAAAGCGACCGAGAAGCGAATTGCAGGCATAGGCCCATTCTGGCTAGAGCCTTCCGAGGATAGACAGCGGTGGCTAATCAATGCCGAGCGTTCGGAAGTTGTGAAGCGTGTTTTCGAGTTATCGCTAAGCGGACTTTCCCAAACAAAGATTGCGGTTGAACTCAACCGATTGAAAACACCAACCTTCCAGAGGCGGAAAGGACATTCGCCTGCGTGGTCGCAGCCAATGATTCAGACGATTCTCACAAGCCGTGCGGTAATCGGAGAATATCAACCACACGTTGTTGATGAAGACGGCGGACGGAAGCCTGAGGGCGAACCGCTGCTGACCTATTACCCCCGAGTAATCAGCGATGAGTCCTTCTATCGGGTGCAGGCAGAATTGAAGCGGCGTGACTGCCACAATCAGATTGGACGAAACACTAATCGCCCGAAAGACACTGTTCCACGGGTTAAGCGGCTAAAGCGAACCCCAGCGAGCAGGCAGAATTGTGTCACGAGTTTATTCCGCACATTGATTCGGCATCGTGGCAATCCGATGATCGTCATGGACAAAAGCCGCAAATCGACAAGCGGCGAGATGCATCGGTTCAAGTATCTGATTGAGCGCCGCTTTGATGGCAAAGAGACGGGCTGCATCAACTACGACCGAGTAGAGCAGGCGTTTCTCAAGCACATGCGGGAAATCAAAGCGGCCGATTTGCAAGGCGAAACATGCACCGCTCACGACACGATGATCGCAGCAGAAGCGAAGTTGGCGCAGTGCGAGAAAAAGCTCTTTGACCTTGAATCCGCCATGCTGGACTCGGACGGCGACACCGGCATTCTCGCAAAGATGATGGTTAGGCTTGAATCGCAAAGGAAAGCCGCCGAAGCCGAGGCAGAGGCGGCGAGGCGGCAAAGTAATGTTGCGCCTGCACAGCGAAGCCTTGCTGACACCCACGAGATTATCGACCTCCTTGCACAGGCCGACGATTCAACGAGGTATCAACTTCGGAGCAAACTGCGGATGCTGATTTCGGAACTCGTCAGAGAAATCATTTGCTTCCTGTACGGTAAAGGCAAAGACAAGGCAGCGATCCTCGGCGTCAACTTCCGAGGCGGCGGTTACCGGGTGATTGTAGTCGGCGATCCGCCGGAACACGCCTTAAAGGCCGCAGGCTTGAACAAGGGCGAATCTACACGAACGCTTCGATTGCCGAGGAAACCCCGCTAACCAAAACCCAAAATTTTGGGTTTCCTCAACCCGCTCGGAGCGATCCGAGCGGGTTTTCTTTTGCGCTGCCACCAGACTTCTTCTCCCTCTCCCGCCAAGCTGTTTCCCGTTTCGATTTTTCAAACTCGAAAGGGAGGCAGAACGATGACTGACAATTCAGTGGGCAAAGGCTTTGGTGCGACTCTCGGCGTCGTGTTGGCGCTGTCTCTGCTCGGCATGATTCCAATTTGCGGTTGCGGCGGTTGTTTGCTGGTTGGCTTTGTGGCTGCGCCTCTGAATCAGCCGAGCGCCGAGAATAGGCACAGCGAGAAGCCGAACGGGCGAAGCAGGGCAGCGAGTAACCCAAAATTTTGGGTTCGATCAGCCATACAAGATGTCGTAATTAAAACCCTCGCCGAGAGGTCGGCGAGGGTTTCTTCATGCGCTGGGGCAAGGGGTCAATCTGACCCCTCTAACCCAAAATTTTGGGTGACATTTTTCCGCCAAACCTTACAGCAACCCCACCCAACGAGTGGTTTTCGGGCGTTGGCGACGGGTGTCTACGTGCGTGGCGTGTGAGAGACGAAAACTCGCCCACTTTCCCCCGTTCAGGCGGTTTTAGAGAAACAGCGACGGGCGTTAGCGCCACGCCACGCCCGACCGAACGACGGGCGTGGAAATGGTGCGAATCGGTGTTCTCAACCAAGTGGTTGGGCCGAGTCGCACGAGGCATTCGAGGGAGGGTTGTGGTTATGGGTAAGGCTCAATCGGTTGCGGTGATGACTGGTAAGAAGACTCGCAAGACAAAGGCTAGCAAGCCGGTGGCGAAGGTCGCTCCTGCGACAAGAGTTCACTCAGTGGCGGACGAAATCGCCGACCGCTGCGGCTCGGAAATCGCCGCTGTCGCTGACACGCTGATCGGCTGGCAGAAAGACTGTCCTAGCCGCAACGGTTGGCGGCAGGACACTCTCCAGCACTTGATGGAACGTCTGGAAGACGGACTCAGCACCGTACAAGAAATGATCGACGAACTCGGCGAAGAAACCCTGTTGGGCGTTGAGTACGTCGAGGGCGACGGCGAGTAACTGTGGGTTTGATGCGTCGGCACGTTGCTGTCGCTTTCGATTTTGTGTTCCTAGTTATAGGAGTTGTGTTATGTCGAAAGACATCAATTGGAAGTCGTTGCAGGATAGCGACGACGGGCAGTACAAGGGTGCAGCGGTGAGCGAGGATGCCACCAAGTTCCACGTCTATATCCTGAACAGCGATTACTTCGTTGTGCGGGAACAAGACTTGGAGACCTCTAAGGGAGCAATTTCGCTTACGACAAGTGCCACAGTCTCAAGTGCAGCTCACTTGTCGGGCAAAGGTTCGTCAGCCCTCACCGCATCAGCGGCCTTAACCGCCGCAGGATCGCAAGGGAAATTCGGTGTTGCTTCGCTGACGGTAACTGCGACGACTACCGCAAAAGCAACGGTGACCGCCAAGGGAGCGGCATCGCTCACGGCAGTCGCTTCATTGACGGCTAATTCACTTAATGTGAAGGCTGCTTCATCTGCAATCGTGGTCAGCGCTTCGTGCAGTGTGGAAGCGATCAGAGGAAAGGTTGCTGCCGCCGCCATAACCGGCGCTGCGACTCTCTCGGCGGCTTGTACTTCGGTCGTTCATGGTCAGGCGATCTTGGCCTGTGCGGCAAGTGTCGAAGCAGAACCAACAGCCACAAAGCCAGCAGCCGCTGCGATGTCCACAACTGGGACAATGACCCAGTTGGCCCATCGAGTCCAACACGCAGCCGCTTCAATTTCCGTTTCAGGATCAACATCAGTTTGAGGTCATCGAGTCGCAAAGGGACAAGCAGCGCTCACATCATCAGTGACGATTGCGGCTGCTGCTTCCTTGCACGGCAAGGGAGCAGCAGCCCTCGTAGGCTCTGCATCAATTCAAGCGACCGGCGACAAGCGAAAATATTCTGCCGCCGCATTGACCGTTTCAGGATCAATGAGCGGTTCGGCGAACCGACGGGCAAAGGGAAAGTCTTCGATCACGGCAGCGGCCACGGTCAGCTGTTCGGCCTCACGTTCCAGAGCCACAGCAAGGCTGCGATTATGACGCTCTCCATGCAGATTGACAGCCACACGCGATAGAATTCGCCAACAACAGCGGCGACCGCGCGCTGGTACCAAGGACGCGAGCGAGCGATGAGCAAATCGAGCGGATCGTATTCGACGCGCTTCGTGAGCCAGGGAGCGAAGAGAATCATCGCGGCTACGGAGAGAAACGAGAGTTGCGGTCCCGCTTGAAAGAGCGCAGCCGGTGTCAGCACCAGCACCACCAGTCCCGCGAACGCCAGCGTATTCATGCCGAGCGCGGGACGTCCCCAGAAAAGCGAAATACAGACGGCCACGATCAGGATCGTCGCGCGCACGATCGGCGGTTGCGAGTCGGTCAGCAGGCAATACAAAATCGTCAACCCAATTGCGGCCCATAACATTGGCCGGCGGGGAAACAAGCCGGTGCGAAACAGAGTCCAAAAACCATACGCGAGGATGCCGACATGAAGCCCAGAGATGGACAGGACATGGATCGTTCCAGTAACTAGGAACCCTTCATTTCGCTCCGGATCAAGCTGCTCTCGCGCACCGATGAGAATGGCCGCCGCCAGCGTCGAGCGGCGAGGATGGATGTGCTCACGAAGCGTACTGTTGCCCGCTTCGCGCAGCCGCGACAGCCAAAGTCGCCACGACCACCACGAGCCGCGCTCAACCAGGCTGACACTCTCGGGAAATAATCCGCGCATGCGGCAGAAGACACGCCGGCTCCGCTCGTGGGCGTTGTAATCGAACTCGCCCGGGTTGAGCGGTTTCATCGGTTGGCTGGCGAGGACCATCAAACGGATTCGATCGCCGGCCCGCACATTCAGCAGATGGCCTTCGACGTCGAGCTGGGCGTAGCCACTAGCCGAGCGCCAGGTGCCTCCGTCTCGAATGCTCCGCAACTCGACAAGGAGTTCCGTTTCGTCACCTTTCGGAATCGTCCGGAGCGGCGACAACGGCGGCGCGGGAGACCAGCGCGGCGAGGTGAGTGCGACGGCTTCGCAGACGAGCGGACGGATTTCCTCGGTGATGCGTAGCCCCACTTCGTCGTCGCGCACCAGTCGCCATTGATCATGATGCCACGCGCCACCGGCTAGAAAGGCAGCCGACAGCAGCAGTCCGGCGGCGATCAGTTCGCGGCGTTTCCACCAAGCCAGGCACCACAGCGCAGCCGTGGCCAGCGAACAGCAGAACCACAACCGCGGCCCGAGTGGAAAGTAGCGATCGCAAACCATGCCTGCCGCGACGGCAGCGAGCAACAGCACGCAAGGCTGATACAACGATTGGCGCGTAGTATCGGCCCGGGCTGAGGCAGACTGAAACGCGGCAAGTTCGGTTGGCATGGGCAGGCAAACCAGCGGAAAAAGTATCAACAACTTTTTACCTAAACGGCAGCCGCCTTGCCAAAAGAAATCGGGGAAGGGTGGCAACGGCTTGTTGCGGCGGCTCGGTCAGCCTAGAGTGAGAGCAGGGACAAACAGGAGAGATTCAGGCGCCAGGTTGCTTCTTTTCTTATGGCGAGTTTTTTCAATTCTTTGCGTGATCTGTTCACGGATTCACGCACCGACATCGGCGAGCGCTTCGAGATCTTGCGCGAAGCGATCAACGGCACGATGTCGAACTTTCACATGGCCCGCGATCATCGATCCGGCAAAATCATCGGGCTGAAAATTCTCGATACGGAAAAGATGGTTGCGTTTGAAGCCCGATTCAAGGGGCTCAACAAGCCCAGCGAAGGGGCCATCGCGGCGCAGCTGAAGCATCCGCGGATCGTCGATACGTTTGAATTCGGTGTAGCCAAGGACGGCAGGCATTACATCCTGATGGAATTCGTCCCCGGCACGGGCATGAACGTGCTACTCAAGCAGGTCGAGCCCAAACTGGCTGGGCATCATCATGAACTGGTTCGCGAGATGGCCGAATCGATCGATGCCGTTCACCGGGCTGGTTTCATTCATCGCGATATTTGCCCACGCAACTTTATCGTCAGCCCGGAGTGCGACTCGCTGAAGCTGATCGATTTTGGTCTGACGGTGCCGGCGAAGAAAGAATACTTTCTGCCCGGCAATCGCACCGGCACGCCGCTGTACATGGCGCCCGAGATCGTCCGCCGCAAACCGACCGATCAGCGCGTCGACATTTTTTCCTTCGGCGTGACGTCGTATCAACTCTGCAGCAACGAATTCCCCTGGCCTTCGGGCGACACCACAGGCAAAGGCGCGCTGCAACACGATGCCCGCCCGCCCCAGGAAATTTTGGAACTCGTGCCGAACCTCAATAAGACGCTCGCCCGTGTCATCATGCAGTGCATTGCGGCGGAGCCCAACAATCGTCTGCAAACGGCGGAAGCGGTCGTCAAAGCGCTGAAGAATGTCAATTCGGATACGAACTGACGTCGCCGCCCTTAGGCAACTATTGCACGCTGCGTGACTGACCATTATCGCGGGCCGACAGATTGAGAATGTAGGGCGCCGCTCGCTCTGACCACCGCTCTGGCGATGGATAACTGCCAGCGTGTTCGGCAAAACAGCTTTGCAGTAGTTCGGTATTGATCACGCCTGGGTTGAGCGGAATCGCTGCCATCCCCGACGGCAACTCTTGAGCGAGCGCGTGCGTCAATCCTTCGATGGCATACTTCGTCGCGCAATACGGAGCGACATCGGGAGAGGTCGAGCGTCCCCAGCCGGAACTAAGATTCACGATCACACCGCGGCCGCGCTCAATCATGGCGGGCACAAAGTGCCGCAGCACATAAAACACGCCATTGACGTTCACGCGCATGATATCGTCGAAGTCTGCCGGCGAAACTTCCCACAGCGGCGCATTCGGGTTGATGATGGCAGCGTTATTGATCAGCAGGTCGGGCGGCTCACCTTGGCTCAGTAAATCTGTCGCCCAGCGACCAACGGCGGCTTCATTAGCAACATCAAGCGCAGTGAAGTGGTGCGGCGCGGGAAAGTCTTTTCGCAATTGGGCGACGAGCTGCTCTGATCGTCCACAACCGAGCACGATATGTCCGGCCTCAGCAAATTTCGTGAGTAGCGCGCGACCGAGGCCGCGGGTAACGCCGGTGAGGAGAATTCGCCGCGATTGGGAAGTGGTTTTTGCCATCTCCCCGTTTTGATCGCTGACCATCGGACGGTCAAGCATGGCCAGAATTGACCGGACGCCAGTGCCGTCGACGTAAGCGACGCCGATGTTCGCGCAATCGACATAACTCGCAGCCGATGGTTTCAACGCTGCTGGCAGAATCGCCTTTTTTTGCCTGCTGGCTGCCAATCCGCAGCCACGGCAGTTTTCGGGCGCATGAATTGCCGTGGCATGCCGAATGCAAACCCCGCCTGCCCCTAATAACGATCGAGAGCTTCCTGCCGCGGCCGCCACGACTAATGAGCCGGTGCGGATTATCCCTGCCGAAGAACTCTTCGCCGGCCGCCGTGAAATCTGGATTCAACACGGCGACCAGCGCTATCGCTTACGAATCACGGCGGCGGGAAAACTGATTCTCACGAAGTGAGAACCTGCCGAAACTTCGCTAACTCAGGATGTATGTCTTGAGATAGTGGTTCTCTTGGCACAACTCGTTGTGCTGTGCCTTCACCACATCGCCGATTGAAATCATGCCGCACAACCGGCCGTTTTCGATAACCGGCAGATGGCGGATGCGGCGTTCGGTCATGACGCCCATCACCCCTTCGACCTCGTCGTCGAGACGGGCGGTGATTGGGTCGCAAGTCATTCGTTCGCTGACTTGCACAAAGTCGAGCGGGCCGCGCGTTTCGGCACAGCTTCGCAGAATATCGCGCTCGGTAATGATCCCGGCGAGTTCATCGCCGTCGAGCACCACGAGTGAACCACAATTTCGCTGCATCAAACTTGCGACGACATCGGCCAGTGTGTCGTCGGGATGACAGGAAAAAACCGCATGCCCTTTTTGACCAAGAATTTCACGGACGAGCATAACCGTAGCCCTCACTCAGTGCTGTGATGAGACTCCCTGCGTGAACACGCGTAGATAAGTGGTTGCTTCGCCGCGCACTGACTCTTCGATGCCGACTCTCGTCGCTTGCCCCCGCAAGCCGCGCGGCGAATGACCCTGCAGCGCGTCAATCTAGTAGCTGCTGCTAGCCACGGTCAACCATTTGTGGCAATAAAATCCTTGACCGAAATGCGCACGCTTTTCAGCACGACAGAATGTCCTAGCCGTTTGCAGACGCTGGCTAAGGCGCCGAAAGGGTCGAACTCAGAATGGCCGAGTCATCGGGCGTGGCCGGTGAATTGCGGCTCGGTCCTCTGGGCGTAGGCGGATTCTTGTTAGCGCCGCGCTCGAACTCGTACACGATCAGCCGCGGATTGCCAGAGCTTGTCTCGCCTTTAATCACCTTGGTCTCGCCATCGACGACCACCCGCAACTCATACTTGGTGGGATCGGGATCGCCGTGATTGCGGAAATGGTGCACAGCGACCTTGTACTTGCCGAGCGGCGCTTTTCCATTGCCCCAGTAGATATTCTCGACCGGTTC
The DNA here is from genome assembly GCF_024256385.1 of Anatilimnocola floriformis. Classification (NCBI taxonomy): domain Bacteria; kingdom Pseudomonadati; phylum Planctomycetota; class Planctomycetia; order Pirellulales; family Pirellulaceae; genus Anatilimnocola; species Anatilimnocola floriformis. The sequence goes on along the minus strand of NZ_JAMLFW010000001.1, from coordinate 399,799 downwards.
GCGAGTCATCGCGCCACCCGCGTTCATATCGACGTCGAGCTCGCCGCGGCAGCGCGAGCGCCGATGGCCGAAAAAGATGTTCTCGCCGCGAGGAGTGAAGACATGCAGATCGAGGTCGTTGTAATTGTCCCAGATAAGCGAAATCTGCACATCGCCACTCTTGGCGCCGGCCTTGTCGAGTCGCTGCGTGAATTGTCGGAGCAAACCGGAATCGGCCCCGAAGCCGTTGCCACCGCCGCCACCACCAGCGCCGGTTGGGCCCGCGCCGCGTAAGGGAGCGAGCATTTGCGTTTTCGAATCCGCGCTCAATCCAAATCCCTGCACCACGTTGGGTAGATTCAGCGGAGTGTTCAGGCTGCCGAGGGAAACGTCGGGCGTGAATTCGACGCTGACGGCTTCCTCTGGCGTGGGATTCAGATCAGCCGTGTTGGCAACCTCGAGCGCGTCAGAAACAGCTTCGCTGGGATCTTCCGAATCCGAAGAGGCCGACGCATCGCTCACCAGCGGAGCCATCTCGACGACCGGCACCGGCTGCTCATAGTCGTCGGCAAATACGAAGTCGCTGGGCTGCGCCTTCGCGGGAAGATGGTCCCGCAGGTAAGCTGCCAGACAGAGCATCAAGGTGAGATGCACGGCTAGGCTGCCAACGAAACTGATATGGCGACGAAACCAGGATTCGGAAGTTTCTGGAACGTCTTCGTAATAGAGCCTGCGGTTTTCGGCCTGGATTTCGGGCAAGTCCAAAGGCTCATCGCCTTCAGCAGGCGATTCGTCGATCAACGAGGCATCTTCAGCATCTGCCGTAGTTTCGTCCTGTTCAGAGTCTGCAGTCTCGGTGACTGGCAACTCGGCAGCGGGCAGTTCCAGCGAGATCACATCGGCCGCGATCGGCGGCTCCTCAATCGGCAAATCATCGACTGCTGTAGCGAGCTCAACGAGCGGTGGTTGAGCAACCGGCGGCTCCGCGATCGGAGGCTCTTCCACGGGCGACTCAGCGATCGGCGGCGCCTCGACCTCAAGATCCTCAAACACAACATCCTCAAGGTCGGCGAGCCAATGAGCGGCGATCGGCGGTGGTTCCACCTCCGGCAACGAGTTATCGCCATGTTTCAGCATCGCTCGCCTCCTGTCGTCTCTCTAGCCCAGAAAGACGCAATGAGCCCACGTCTGTTCCGGCAGGTGGGCTCCCTTGATTCTACGAGTCTTCTCCACAAAACGCCAACAGTTCAAACCACATGCCGAAAAATCCCATCCACCTGCAAAGATGGATGGGATGCATGCACCGTAAGTCTTCGAACCGCCAACCGCAATTCCTACAGCTCTTTGATGAAGATATTGCGGAAGTAGAGCGTGTTACCGTGGTTCTGCAGCTCGATCGGGCCGGTCTCGTAGCAGGGAATGCTACGGTCCCAGTAGTTCTCGAGGACGGTGTCGGTCACCAACTGTCCATTGAGATGAATGACTACTTTGTCGCCGACCATCTTGATGTGGAACGTGTTCCACTCGCCAATCGGGTTGTCGGCTTTCACCTTGGGGAAGCGATCGTTCTTCTGATTGTTCCACAAGCTGCCCGAGCCCTTATCGGCGCCGTTTTTTAGCTGGGCTTCGTCGGCGGGATCCCAGATCTGCACCTGCGGCGTGCCGCGGAGATAAATGCCGCTGTCACCCTTCGGCTTGATCTTCCAATCGCAATAAAGTTCGAAGTCTTTGTAATCCTTCACGGTGCACAGGCTCTGCCCCTTGCCATCGAACTCCAGCACGCCGTCCTTCGCAGCCCAGTGAGCGTGCGCGATCTTGTCGGCTTCGACCTGAGCCTTGGCGATTTCTTCCGTTGTCATCTTCTTCCGCTGCTTGATGTCCTTCACCAGGCCCTGCCAGTTCGTCAGGTCCTTGCCGTTGAAGAGTGCGGTGAAACCTTCCGGCGGCGTGTTCTGCGGCTTGGTCTCTTGCGCAAACGATGTCAGCGAAACGAGCAGCAGCGATGCAATCGCCGCACCGATGATGAGCGAAACTTTCATGGCGAGAATTCTCCAGCTGAAAAACGAGGCGAGAAAAAACGAGGTAGGACGAAGCCCGTGCGTTGGCTGATTCTAGACGACGGAGCGCGCCGATGCGAACCGGCTCTAGCTCTTGCTAGTCGCAGGAAGTAGCTTGAGCCCGTTCCTTTAGTTCCACGTTTTCTTCCAGCAATCTTCGCCATGGCTCTCACTGAGTTACGCATCGCCGGCTACCGGTCCCTGCGGAACTTCTTTTTGAAGCTCGGGCCGCTCAACGTCGTCACCGGCCCGAACGGCTCGGGCAAATCGAATCTCTATCGTTCATTGCGGCTCCTCGCCCAGATGGCCGAGGGTGGCTTTGCCCGCGCACTCGGCCGCGAGGGAGGACTGGTCTCGGCCGTGTGGGCTGGCCCACGAATCGGCGATAGGTCTCCCCGCTTATCTTTGGGCTTTCGGACGGAGGATGTCGGCTTTGAGATCGCCATCGGTTATCCGGTGCCTGGTCCGCCGACGAGGTTTGGTTTCGATCCGCACATCAAAGCCGAGACGGTCTGGCATGGCGCGCGGGCCACTCCAAAATCAACGTTGCTCGAGCGTCTGAATGGACGAACCTGGCTGCGCGACGTCAACGGAGATCGCATCGACTATCAGTACGAGTTGACCGAGAACGAATCGATCCTCTCGCAATTGCGCGAGCCGGAGCCCTTCCCCGAGTTGTTTGTGGTGCGCGACGAAGTTCGCCGCTGGCGGTTTTATCATCACTTTCCCACCGACGATGCTGCCCCCTGTCGCCGTCCGCAAGTAAGCGTCCGAAATCCTGTGCGGAGCCATGACGGCAGCGATCTGGCGGCTACACTGCAAACGATCCAAGAAGGTCACGGCGGCCAGGCTGAGCGATTGCACGCCGCGGTCGAACTGGCGTTTCCGGGGCGAAAGCTCGAGATCCTCGATAGCGTAACGGTGGAACTCGGCATGAAGTCGCCGCGCTTGGCAGAACTGTGTGTCGCTTTGGAAACAGCCGGTTGCACGCGACCACTTCTGGCTGGCGAACTCTCCGATGGCACGCTGAAATTTCTCTGCCTGGCAGCAGCGCTCCTTAGTCCGCAGCCGCCGGCGCTCATCGCGCTGAATGAACCGGAGGCAAGCCTGCATCCCGATTTGATTCCCGCATTAGCCACGCTCATTGTCGATGCCTCGCGCGCTTCTCAGGTGCTGGTCTGCACGCACTCACAGCCGCTCGTCGAAAAGATCAGCGCTGCCGCCGGCCTGAAAGCAATTCGCCTGAAACTGGAGAACGGCGAAACCAGGCGCGAGGCCGACGATGATGACTAAAAAAGAAAACCCCGGTCAAAGTTGACCGGGGTTCCGGAGAGGCTGAACGGTGTGAACTCGCGGGAGCGAGGTTATTTCTTCGGCGTGGCCGCTGCTCCGCCGAGCAGATCGTCGTCGCCGGCGGCTGGCTTGGCCGGTGCGCCGGGCTTGGCAGGTGCTCCTGGTTTGGCAGGATCAGCAGCCGGTTCGGCCGCAGCTGGGGCAGGCATGGCTTTGGCAACGACGCTTTCCAACACCTTGGCGTCATTCTTCAGCTGCGTCTTGAGATCGGTCAGGTCGGTCTTGTTCTTTTCGATAGCTTCGACCAACTTGTTGACCGCGGTAAGGACGTCTTCGGCAGCTTTCTTGTCAGCCGGATTGGCGGCAATTCGTTGCGCGCCGCGGCGTTTAGCCGACGGCGTACCGGTCGCCTTGTCGAGCGGATAACCGAGCGCGGTCTGCACGCAGTACAGCTGATAACGGATCCGCTTGCGCACTGGATCGAGGCGATACTCCTTGGGGTCTTCGAACTGACCGGCCAGACCGCCAGCAGCACCACCCATGCCTTCACCGCCACCGAAACCCGGCGGACGCATCATTCCCGGGGGCATGCCGGGTGGCATGCCAGGAGCAGCACCAGGAGCGCCGGCCACACCGGCGTAAATCGCGTGGTGTTCTTCGGCTTTCTTATCGATGTTTTCGAGGCGCTCGAACTCGGTCTTCACGGTGGCCGCGGCCAGGTTGCCGAGGGTGCGAGTGAGAGCGGGAACGTCCAGGTTTTGTCCCTGCGGAATATTCATCGTGCCGAGGGCTTTCGCGGCGATGCAGCGAAGTTGCAACGGCTCGTTGTGGTCCTTGAGAATCTTTTCCACCGGCGTGATGATTTGCGGCGTCGCGGTCACAGCGCCGGCCAGGCCCAGGCATTCGATCGCGCGGCGGCGAAGCCATTGCTGACCTTCGGCTGTGCGTTTGCCGGGCGGATCTTTCATTTCGGCGAGCTTCACCAGCGAGTTGATCATGGCCGTGCGCGTGCCGGGCGGAATCGCCTTCGACGGCGAGCGGAAGGGCTCCCATTCGAGATGACGCACGAGCCCAATCAGCGCGGCCACGCGGATCGAGTCGGGGGTGTTCTTATCTTCGATCCGTTCCAGCATGAACGGCAGCGCGGCTGCGTAAGGTTCTTGCGGCAGCGGTGTCGCTCCCACGCGCAGCACTTCTTGTTCGTTCAATTCACCGATGATCAGCATCGCGTTGTAACGCACGATCGGATGGAACTCGTCCATCACGATTTGCTGCATCATGGCCAACGTCACGTCAATCAGATGTTGATGGTTCTCGCCGTTCTTCACCTGAAGGATGTAGAGTTTGAAAAGTTCGAACCGCCGCTTGGGGAGTAGTTCGAGATCTTCCGGGTTGGTTTGCGTGAAGATGCGAAACTCAAAACCGTTGAAGTAGTTGTCCACCATTAGCTGCTCGGCCTGGCCGAGCGGCAACTCGTTGCGGAGGTTTTTGATCACTTCATTGCGAAACCTTTGCTTCCGCAATTCAAACTGACTCGGAGTTTCCTGCTTGCCGTCAACAATGCCCGGTTTGGGGAGCGGCAAGACCAAGAAGTTATTGCTATCGCGCTCGGCTGACTTGATTAGGGCCTTGCCCGCGGCGGCATCGGGCTGCTGCGCGATCGCGAGGAAAGAGAGCGAACAAAACGCGCCGGCAAGTCCGGCGACAAAGAGCGCCACACTGTGTAACGACAGCCTGGGAAAAACCTGCATGATTCTGTTCCTGAAAAAGCGAGGCCACGCAAGAGAAAGGTGATTGCGTCCTCAATGCAACGTCTGTCCGGCGAACAGATGAGACCGCCGGAAGAGTTGCCACAATCGTTGCTTGCGCGCACTCATGCCCCTAGTCATAAGGTAGTCGCTGGCGCGCGGCAGTGTCAATAAAACTTGGCAAACCAGTGCGAACTCGCCGAAAAGAGTCCGCCCGGCACGGTTTGCGGCCCTATTTCTTGGGCGAAGGAGCCCCCGGAATCCGCTTGGCGGCCGGATCGGTATGGGGCTTGTCGAGCGTGATCAGCGAGAACAAATCGGCCAGCTCTTCTGGCTTGAGTTGCTTCTCGAGTTGCTCCGGCATGAGCGAGAGCTCGCTCACCTTTAGCTCTTCGATGTCGCCGCGGGCGATGGTCTCGAGCTTGCCACCTTGCACCTTCAGCACGATCCGCTGCGGCGTATCTTCGGCGAGTAGACCGGTGATCACGCGGCCGTCCGTCGTCAGCACCGTTCGCGCTTGGTACGAAGCGCCGATGACGAGGCTCGGATCAAAGACATTGGAGAGGAGTTGATCGAAATTCGACCGGCCGTTGAGGGTGATATCCGGCCCGACTTCCTGGCCGTTGCCGTGCAGTTTGTGACACTGGCCACAGACCTTGTTGAACACCAGTTGGCCGCGTTCCGGATCACCGGGCGTCTTCTCGAGCAGTGTACGCATTTCATCGATCACTTTTTGGCGGCCTGGATCACGACCTGTGCGGACGGTGCCCCAGTTCTTCACGAGGAGCGCGGCGAGATCTTTATCGCCGAGCGAATTGAGCTTCTGGGCCTGGTTGACGTTGATCATGTTCGCTGGAATCTTCTTGTCGCCGACTGCTTTGAGAAGTTCCTTGCCCCAACTGGCTCGCTGCGTGAGCAGTTCGATCGCGCGCGGACGTACGCTCTCGCGCAAGTTCGGATATTTGTCGATCACCGTCGCGGCGACCTCGTCCGAATCAAGCTTGGCCAATCCGGCGAGAATGGCGCTGGGAACTCGATCGGAAGCCTTCGGCGAAACCTCCAGCGAAACGTTGGCAAGCTGCAACAACCGCTTGTCGCCCGCGGCCGCCAGCACGTTGACGGCTTGCTCTCGGCCGGCCTCGTCCTCGGCATCGTTACGAGCCCGATCGTAAAGCCGCTTGAGAGCGAACTCATCTCCCCAGGAAGCAGCGACAACAACTGCTTCCGAATGAAGTCGATGGCTCGTTCGCAAGACGGCATCTTCCAGTTTTGGTTCGAGTACCTTGCGCAAGTTTGCTAGTTGCTCACCCTGAATCTCACGAGACTGAATCCGTTGAATGAAAATCTGCAGCGTTGCTTTGGCAGCTGCGACATTCCCGGGAGTGTCTTTTTCCAAAATCGTGACCAGCAGGTTGGGCAGGAGCGCTTGCAGCCCGGGCTCTTTGCTGGCTAGTACTCGATCGATGATGCGCGGCAGAAGTGCCGTCACGTTCTTCGACGAGGCCACATTTGGCTGCTGATAAGCCAAGGCAAACGAAACGTTTTGATTTTCGAGCAGCGGATGCAAATTCTGCCACACGATCTGCGGAATGAGTTTGTCATCGCCGCAGTTTTCTAGCACCTGCAGCAGCGTGGCAATCGACTTCTCGTTCACATTCGTGCCGGCCGCGATCGCGACCTGCAACTGCACGTCTGCCGAGACATCGGTAGCCAGCGAGCGGGTTTTGGTCCACACGTCGGCGTTCGCATCGAAGTTGCCAACAGTGCGAACGGCCCAGGAGCGCAGAACCGGATCTTTGTGACCGAGCAGCGTATTCAGAAACGCATTGTCTTGGTTTTTGAGTGAGAGCGCCGTAAAGAGCGCATGCATGCGAGCTTTTCGCGGAGCCTCTTCGTTGAGCGCCAGTTGCTGCAGCTTGAGGAGCAGTTCCGGCAACTCCGCGGCCGGCTTGATGAGCGGCACGTCGTCCGTCTTCGGCGTCGCAGCCGGCCGAACCGTCGGTTCCAGCTGCGCCAATCGCTCGGTCAACAATCGCTGCGCTGTCGAACGCATGTAGTCGTTATTCTTCGACAGCAGTTCAATCAACTCCGCGTCTTTCAGCTTCGCCAGATCGAACGGCTTGCTGTGTGGCGTGTCTTTGTACCGCACGCGATACAACCGGCCGTTAAGTCGATCGATTCCTTTCGGGTCGCGGTTCGCATCCTGGTAGCAGTGATACCGGTCGTACCAATCGAGAATGTAGAGCGAGCCATCGGGGCCCGTCTTTTGCACGACGGGCATGAACCAGACGTCGTTGGCCGTGAGGAAATCGTTTTCGCCGGTCGCGAAGTAGCTGCTGCCGTCCCGTTTCAGCTTGTCGACGTTGATGCAGCCGCCGTGGATGTTGCCCATGTAGAGCTTTTCACGGTATTGCTCCGGGTAGCTGTCGCTGTCGAAATAATGAATGCCGCAATACGCGGCTGCTTGATGCTTGTGCTTGACGATGCTCTCGATCTTCCAAGTGAACGGCGGATATGGGCCGCCCTGGCGGTTGTAGTAACCGGTGCGCGTGAGATGCCACAGGTGATCGATCACGCACGCGCTGATGAACGCACTGCCGTCGTTGTCGAAGGCCACGCCCCACGGGTTGCTCGTTCCCTCGCAGAAGACGTCGAACTTTTTCGTAACGGGATGAATACGAAACAGCGCGCAGGTGAACTTCCAGCCGGGATGCTTCTCGTCGTAGTGCGGCGAGCCCTTCGGATATTTGATGTGCGAGTAATTGAACACGCCGTTAAGGCCGTATAGATAACCGTCCGGGCCCCAGGTCAGCGAGTTCGGCAGTTCGTGCGTATCGTCGCGGCCAAAGCCGGTGACGATCACTTCTTGCTTGTCGGCTTTTCCGTCGCCGTCGGTATCTTGCAGAAAGAGAATGTCCGGCGCATTCGCGACCCACACACCGCCGTGTCCAACCGCGATGCCGCTGGGAATGTTCAGCCCCTCGGCGAACACGGTGAACTTGTCGCACTTGCCGTCGCCATCGGTGTCTTCGAGCACCTTCACACGATCGCGACCCGGACCCAGCTCGCGGCGAGGATATTCAAAGCTCTCGGTAATCCAAAACCGGCCGCGCTCATCGATGGCCATGCCGACTGGATTCACGATATCCGGCTCGCTCGCCACAACCTCAACGCTAAACCCCTCCGGCACGGTCATCTTCTTCGCGGCTTCGGCCGGCGTGACGGCGGGACCGGGCAGCTTATCTTGCCGGCGCGGAATAAAGTCCTCGGCGATCAGGGGCATCGGCAGAGCGACAAAGAGAGCCAGAACGAACCAACGCATCGCAAGATCCTGGAGAGGTGGTTTTCACAAGCGAAAATCCGAGTCGCGATTATCACCTACGGAATCGCGCCAGGCAACGAAGGAGCGCGCGGGCATTCAGTAGAATATGGCCTGCCCGTAACACGGATCGAGGAAAGACAAATGCTCGCATTCACCAAAGAACTCTGGATGAACGTGCCAGGCCGGCGCGGCATCGTATCGCTGCAGCGCGAGATCGAACGCTACGTCGACGAAAGCGGCGTGCAAGAAGGGCTGGTGCTGATCAACGCCATGCACATCACGGCCAGCGTGTTTATCAATGACAACGAACAAGGGTTGCATGCTGACTACGAGCGTTGGCTGGAACAGCTAGCGCCGTTCAATGCGGGCGGCGATCCTGCCAAAGGTGGCTACCTGCATAACCGGACCGGCGAAGACAACGCCGACGCGCATCACAAGCGGCAGATCATGGGGCGGGAAGTGGTGGTCGCGATTACCAAAGGGAAGCTGCACCTTGGTCCGTGGGAGCACATTTTCTATTACGAGTTCGACGGCGATCGGGCGAAGCGGGTGCTGGTGAAGATCATTGGGGATTAGCCGATGGCGGTCATGCTTTCGTTGCTGGTGCTGAAGACCAGACAACTCGAACGACTGAAAGATTTTTACGAGAACCTCGGCATCGAGTTCGTGGAGGAGAAGCACGGCGACGGCCCGCTGCACTTCGCGGGGAAGCTTGGCGACGCGGTGTTCGAAATCTATCCGCTCGCCTCAGGAGAAGCCGATGCCACAACTCGCTTAGGGTTTGTCGTCGACGATTTGGATGACATCAGCGAACGCTTGCAGCGTCTTCAGTCAGTTCCGTTGAAGCAGCCGAAGCAAACAGAATGGGGAAGACGTCTTGTGGTAAAGGATCCTGACGGCAGGTCGGTCGAGTTGTATCAAAGTGGCGAGTGACTCGCGCAGGAGTCTTACAGCTCTCGCCAGCGCGGCGGTGGCCAGTAGATGAGCACGGCGACGCCGATGATGTTTTCTCGCGGCAAGGCGTAGGCGGGATGCTTGCCATGCTGTTCGTGCCACATTCGCGAGTCGTGCGAATTTTTGGAGAAATCGCCGAGGACGAAGAACTCATCGGCGCCGAGGACCGCGGGCCGATCTGCGGATCCCCAGAAGTCGTGCGGCCAATTGGGATCGTGGTCGAGATAGACCAAGTGCTTTAGTTCGTCCGGTGGCGTGAGTTGTTTGTCATTGGCCCAGATCGCGCCACCTTTGATCACGATTGTTTCGCCAGGCAATCCGATGAGGCGTTTGAAATTCACCTGCTCGGGATCGGAGGGCGAGCGATAGGCAATCAGATCCCAGCGCTGGGGCGTTTTGTACTTCGCCACCGCGACATGGTCGGGGCCATAGGTCGGCGTGTGGGCACTCGTTTCTCGGCTGGAAGTATGAAAGTTGTGCTCGCAAATCATGAGCGCCCGGGAAACCGATCCAGCCACGCCGTCGAAGACAGGATCGACCGGTGTGCCGATCGTGACTTTGCCGCACTCCGGGCAGGTTCCGCGCCAATGCTTGCTGCGTAGCGTCGACGCCATCGAGTTGTCAGTGACAGGGTATCCTTCCCACAAGAACGGTTTCATCAAGCCAGCCGCAATCGAATAGCCGAGGGCGAGCACGAGCAGCGTGGGAATGAGCGCTTGAATCGAGCGCCAGACTGGCAGCTGAAACGTGCGATAGACCAGCCAGATCGGGACGAAGGGCATGGCGATGGCGATGGTGGCGACCGGAATCACGAGGAGCGCCGGCGGCCACTGCCCGCCGAAGTAAGCCATCAGCCCCATCACGGCGAGCATCGTGTTTTGGATAACGTGGGTCACGACTGTGACGCGGGCGATCTTTGCGCCGCTGATCTCCGCCGTGCGGGCCCACTTCAAACCGATAGCCAGGCAAATGCCCCACGCCACCCACTGAATGAAATGGGAAGCGATCAGAAACGCGATCACGAGCAGAATAGTAGTCATGTGCTCTTTAGAGAAAAATCAACCTGCCATCGCCCGGGGATTCAACTCGGGCACATCAAACGGCTGGCCGATTCCTTGCCACCAGTGGCGGGCGCTTTCGCGCGTCCAGTTCGCTGCGTCGAGACACTGTTCCAGCGCCTCGGCCAACTCGGTGGCCGATTGATAACGACGATGCGAGGCCTTTTCCAGGCACTTCAGTACTACATTTTCCAGATCGACAGGGAGATCGGGCCGCAGCTCGGTAGGCCGCGGCGGCGCATCGTGCGCGTGCTTGATCATGATCTTCAAGGGCTTGTCGTCTTCAAACGGCGGCTTGCCGGTGATGAGATAAAACAGCACCGCGCCCAGCGAGTAGACATCGCTGCGCGAATCGGGCTCGACATCGCCGGTCGCTTGTTCCGGCGACATGAACAACGGCGAACCGGTGATCGTTCCTTCGGCTGTGAGATGCGCCGTGTCGATCTCGGTCAATGGTTTGGCCAAGCCGAAGTCGAGCAGCTTCACTACATCGCACACACCGCCGCGCGAGGCGGCAAAGATGTTCGCCGGTTTGATATCGCGATGTACCAGCCCCAAATCATGCGCTTCCTGCAACGCATCGCAGGCTTGTCGCACGAGGTATATCGCGCGACCAGCCGGTAGCGGACCGTACTTCCGCACCAACTCGCTTAAGTTCATGCCGGGTAGGTATTCCATCACATAATAAAACGTGCCGTCGTCGGCCCGGCCGTAGTCGAAGATGTCGACCGTGTTCCAGTGCGACAGTCGCGCGGTGGCTTGCACTTCGCGCTCGAACCGGGCGAGGACTTTGGGATCGCCGGCCTTCTCGGGGCGAATGACTTTGATTGCGCACGGCCGTTTCATCAGCTGATGCTCGGCGAGATAAACCTCGCCCATGCCGCCGCTGCCGATCAGTTGTTTCAGTTGATACTGCCCCAGTTGCTTGGCTTGGTAGACCTCGGTGCGGAGCGTGTTGATCGTATGCACACCCCAAATCGCACTCGTCGCGGCGATGAACATCACTAACACGGTCGTGACGATCACGTCCCACTGCTCGACGAGAAGCTCGGCGCTCAGCGGATGAGTCGCTGCGCTGAGCAGAATCAGGGCGACAGGAATGGCTGCTAGGATGCCGATGAACACCGTGGCTCGCTGCCACGTATTGGGAATGAATAGCGCGTAGATATAGATCGGCAACAGCCAGGCGGCCGCCACATCGGGATGCTGGCCGTAGCTCTCGATCAAGTACGTCGTCTTGCTGTAATGCAACGTCATGAAGAAGCACGCCGGCACGAAGAACGTCAGGATCTCGATCCAGCGCAGTTCCGACAGCGAGTAGTCGCGGTGCGAGCAGAGCAAATAAGCGATACCTCCGATGACGAAGGTCGCGGCGACGTGCGCTGCAAAGTTCAGCACGTAGATCGCCCGATCGAACCGATCAAGCGAGAAAATGTGCCAGACCAAAAAGAGTCCTAACCCGGCAAAAATAATGAGCGAAGCCGACCGCAGCCGCGAGCGGAGCAGGTGCGAAACTTCGCTGCGAACGGCCGTGCTATTGCCATCGCGCAGGTGCAGGCGGCAAACCAGTTGGCTGACGGAACTAGGGTCCGACGGCGCGTCGAGTGTGACGTCGGCGGGGCTAATGGCCAGGCGAGGATCGGGCTGGGCCGCGGAACTCACGGATTCGGACTCACGGATGCGAATACCAGAGTGGTAAAGGGGTCCACTCATCATACCCGATGACGCGCGGTTACGGGCAGCGCTGCCGCAATCCCGCCTCAGGAACTAACTCGTCAATGATTTTTCGGCGTGATTTTTCGCTGAATCGTGGTAGGGCGTCATTCAAATTGCTTGAGGCGTCGCACTGCAAGATTACAATACTGTCCGGATGCTCCTGTGAAATTTTCGCCTCGCAGCCTCTTCTCCCGAGTCGCGTGATGTTACCCCGGCAAACTGTTCGTTGCCATTTAGAACAACTGGAACGCCGCGAGCAGATGGCCACTCTGGCCGATTGCCTGCTGCCTCAGGACATCGGCCCCGAGCGCGTGGGCCGTGTCGATGCCGCTGCAGAGGAGGTCGTGGCAACCGCTGCCGCTGTCCAGTTCCCCTATGCAGACGCCACGGTTGAGAACATCAACGGCGTGATCACCATTCGCGGCGGATCCGGGAATCACTGGGTTTCGATCTACGGTAGCTCCGTGAATTATTTCATCAACTCCCTAGGAGCGATGCCGACAACCCTGCAGGTCAGGGCAGGCATCGATAATAACAGGGTTTACTACTTCGACGATTACACGGCCATCGACATCGACCTCGGTGATGGAGACGACGTCGTGAGGGTCGAGGGAGGCCTGAAGGCTGGGCTGTCGATCCGCACCGGTGGGGGCAACGACGAGATCGTGCTCTTAGGTAACGAAGAATCATCTGTGGCGGTCGGTTTTTCTATACAAGAAATTCCCCTCCGGCCGCTTCCGGTGCGCGGCGATCTCTTCATCGATACCGGCGATGGCGACGACCAAGTCTCGCCCTATGCCAAAGTGAGCGGCGATGCCCACGTGCAGATGGGCGCTGGTGACGACAGCTACATCGAAGTGCCCTACCGCTCGAAAAACTCCTTCGAGATCGGCCGATTGGCCGTGGCGGGCAAACTGACAATTGATCTAGGCACTGATCAAGATGTCGACAATATTCCCGCCGATTGGCGCAGCGATCCTGCGATGACCACGCGCGTGCTCGAAGTTTTGCCTATTCTGAATTACTACCAAGAGCTACTCGATCGCGGCGAAGCGCAGCCGGGTCAAGCGTTGGAATTTCGAGTGCCTGGCGACTCGGTCAGGCGGCGCGTCGATGCCCAAGGGCGAGTCGAAGTGGCGCTCAGCTATAAGCCTGGCATGGGCCAAGTAATCGACCGGTTGATCCGGCGCGGCGTCGAAGTCACCTGGTCTTCGGTGAAGTATGGCGGCGGCAGGGCTTGGATCGGCATGAGCGATCTCAATCGATTGGCCAATCTACCCGGGCTGAATTATCTCGCGCCGCAAGGCGTGTACGACAACGGCACCGTTTTTCTGGGCCCGATCGACGAAGATGTGGTCAGCGTGCAACTGCCAACATCGAATGGTCCCGTGTTTGGGCCGGCGCGGATCACCGACCCGCAACCGGGCATGACTCTCGAAGAATCGTACTTCCGCACCGGATCGACATTCGGTCCGCAACTCTTCTAAGTGCTGCCAACTATTCGCGAACGGGCGGCAGCAACTGCGGCGATTCATCGTCGCCGATCTTGAAGGTCGTCTCTTCTGTGCTCGCCGGAATGGTTACTTGTGGCGCGGCCGGCTGCTGACCATTGGCTGGTGCCGTTGGAAAGACGATTTCTACCGGGCCCGTCGACGTTTGCGAAACCGGTTGGAACACATTGCCCTGCGGCACGTTGGTACGTTGCGGCGGGCTGGCTTGGAACGTCGACACCGGGCCGTGTTGCGGCACGGCAGCCATCTGTGGATATTGCGGTTGCTGCATTTGCCGTTGCTGGCCGGTCACTTGTGCGAGGAGCTCGCGAGCTTCACCCAGCTGAGGTTCGGCTTGCAGCGCGAGTTGCAGCTGCTGCGCCGCTTCGGCTTGCTTGCCGCGAGCGGTCAACATGAAGGCCAGGTTGTAGTGCGCGCGGCCGGGCGAATTGAGAGCTTGCAGGTGACGCAACGCTTCTTCGGTTTGGCCGTTTTCCACCAGGATCGTGGCCAGGTTGTTGCGATACTTGGGATTCTTCGGCGCGAGATTGCAGGCGTGCAGCAGCGCGGTGGCCGCTTGCTTGTTGTCTTTGTTGCGAGCGTAGCACAGGCCGATGTCGTTCTGCACGAGCGCGCTGGTCGGATGAGCCGCAGCGGCCTTGTTATAGGCTTCGATGGCCTTCGGGAAATTTCCCTGGCGATCGTGCAAGCGGGCGATGCTCACCAGCGAAGCCAGATCGTTCGGCTTGGCTTTGAGGGCCTTTTCGTACTGGCCGAGCGCTTCAGGGAACTTGCCTTGAGTTTCGTACATCCGACCGGCCGCGATAAAGACATCGGGGCCCATCGTCTTTGGTTTGCTATCGAGCGACGTGGGATCGTCGGGCTTTTCCGTTTTGCTCTGCCAGGCGAAGGCGGAGCCAACGGCAGCCGTTGATTTCTTCCAGGTCGAAGTCACGGCGTTCTCGCTGGCCGCGCCGGGCGCCTTATAAGCGCTGCCGCCGCCACCCGAGAAGTCTTGCGACAAGCCGTCGTATTTTTGCTTGCTCACGTCCGGCGTCGCGCTGCCGTACATCGAGTTGCTGCTGCCGCTGCCCCACCAACCCCAAGGGGATTTGCAGCCGGTCATCAAGGAACACGCCAGCACCGCCACGGCAGCAAACCGCAGGGAATGAACGTTGATCAGATGAACCTTCATGGGGCACCTCCTTGTGCGTGCGTTCCGGCGTGCAAGCATGTCGGAATGCTGCGGATACGAAGAGTGCGCAGCGGACCGCGCGTTCCATACGTGTCATCGTCGCGGCGAGTTCATTCGCTAAAGTCGAACGTTCCGACTTTGTGCAACGTGCCGGGGTGAATCACCTGCATTGCTAGCGAAAATGCGGGTTCTAACTCGCAACTAGTAAGATCGGACCATTGGTCCGTCCAAGAATCGGGTACCAAGGCGATTCAAATTGCAATCGGCAATTACTAGCGAGTCGTTCTAAAGCCCCAGGCCGGACCAATCGTCCGGCCTACGACCGACGCAACCCTTCGACTCACGCCATGTCGAACAGCAACAGATCCGCATTGCTGTCGGCTTGCACCGTCAGCGCCGCTTCGTCGCTCACCGCAAGGCCGTCACCTGCATGCAGGTGATTACCTGCGACCGTCACATCGCCCGCCAGGATCTGCAGCCAGGCATGCCGGCGCGGATCGAGCGCGTAATCAAGTGACTTGCCCGTCGCCAGCGAAGCCCGCGAGATCGTCGCATCCTGGTGGATAACGAGCGAACCATCGCGGCCGTCGTGCGACGCCGAGGTTTGCCACTGATTGTCGCGCCCTGCCTCGTCGAACTTCTTCTGAGCATAGCCTGGTGGCAGCCCGTTCTTTTCCGGCAGCAGCCACACCTGATACAGGTGAACCTCTTCCGAATCGGACGGATTGAACTCGCTATGCCGAATGCCCGAACCGGCAGTCATCTGTTGCACTTCGCCAGGCCGAAGAACTTCGCCGTTCCCCAGACTGTCTTTGTGCTGCAGCGCACCGCGGAGGACAAACGTGAGGATCTCCATGTCGCGATGGCCATGCATGCCAAAGCCCTGGCCAGCCGCAACGCGATCCTCATTCATCACCCGCAGCGAACGAAACTGCGTGTGGGCAGGATCGTAATATTCGCTGAACGAAAACGTGTGAAAAGTATCGAGCCAACCGTGATTGAAGTGCCCCCGATCGGCAGCATGGCGAATTCGCAACATGATCTTTCCTCCCAAACAACAAAGAAAACTGGACGGAGGATATACCGGCGCGGGGCGGTATTCTTACAGCAAGAGCCACTTAATACGTGCGTGCTCTTCAACTTTACGGTTTCAACACTTCTGCCATCGCTTCGGTCACTCGCGGCGTCTCGAGCTTTTGCCGCTTGTTGACGAGGTGCACAAAGTTGTCGGCGAGAATCTCATCGGGATGCCAGATGTAAGTCGTATTCTTCCCGACCTGATCGTAAAAATGCTCGACCTTCTTCGGATCGAGCACCACAGGCTGTTGATCTTTCATCCGCGGCTGCCATTTGCCGTTCACCTTGTCGACCACGAGCAGGCGAAACGTGATGTAATCGAAAAACTGCCGGCCCGTTTTGGCGACGTACTGCTCGGGCGTCGCGTAGAGCAGCGGCACGGCGGTCACTTCTTGATTGTCGTTCTTCAGCGTGATGTAGCAATCGACTTTCGGCGCGTCGGGGTTGGTGATGCGCCGATCATCGAGCGACTTCGGCAGTTGAACTTCGTCGCCGAGCGAAAAGCCGACGATCTTGTAAAGCGCGGCCCGCACGGTGGCGTCGTGACGGCTCATCACGTGAAAGAGTTCGTGCGCTAGGAGTGCTTCGAGCGCTCCCTGAGGATGCCGCAACTTCGCGGCGGGGAGCGCGATTGCGTTGGCCCGCGTGTAAGCCGCTTCCGCTTCTTCCTGACCGGTCGTGCGGATCAGCAGCACCGCTTTCGGCAACGGCAACCGAAAGGCAGCGAGCTTCGGCCGCAGCGAGTCGACCGCTTTTTTGATTCGTTCCTTTTCTTCCGCCGGCCAAGCCGTGACTTGCTCGGCGATTTGTTTGCGCCAATCGTCGCGCGTCACTTCGCGATCGGATTTCAATCGCGATTGCAGATCGAAGCGACTCAGCCGCCGCGAAAAATCGTCGTCGGCTGTCAGTATTTCACGACCTGCCTTTTCGTCGGCGAAAATCAGCTTCGAGTTCGCGGTGAGTTCGAGCTCCGCGATTTGCGGTTTGTCCTCCTCACTGCGAGCAGATCGCGTAACGACAATGGCTGTCGCGAGCAGAAGCGTAAACATTCCGAAGAGCGTGCGGAGCGACATAGCTGTCTCCTGACCCGGTTTCTCATTTTTCGAGTACTCTCTATTATGGCAAGAGATTTGCGACGCAGGTTCGGAGTTTTGCAGCATGGCACGCTGGCCGCGACACATTTGGACGACGATTTTCACGTACGGGGCCATCTTCGTGCTGTTTCCGCTCCTTAGCTGGCTGGCATACGCCTGGGTCCAGGGCTGGTTTTTTTGAGGCAATGATGGTCGATCGGCACGCAACTCACGAGCAACTTTCACGCAAATTGGAATCCGCCGGTCAGCAGCACCTGCTGCAACACTGGGACGAACTGACGCCTGCCGAGCGCGAGCGACTCGCGGCCCAGATCGAGAATCTCGATCTCGAATTGTTTGCCGCGTTGAAGAAACAATTCGGCGCCACCGAGCCCGGCAGAGTCGCCGATCATCGCGCTCACTGGGCGGCGCTCGCGGCGCGAGCCAGTTCGCCGCCGGCGCTGCGACTCGATGGCAGCGGCGTTGATTTTTCGACCGAAGCTGCCGTGCAGCGCGGTGAGCAACTACTGCGTGAACACAAAGTCGGCATGATCCTGGTTGCCGGTGGCTTGGGAACGCGACTCGGCTGTGATGGGCCGAAGGGAATGTTCCCGATCGGGCCCTTGTCGCAGCGGCCGCTCTTTCAAGTGCTGATCGAATCGCTCCTCGCGGTGCGAAAGAAGTATCAAACGGCGATTCCGCTATATGTGATGACGAGTTCGGCCACTGATGTGCAGACTCGCGAGTTTCTCACTGCTCACAATTACTTCGGGCTGCCGAAGGAAGACGTGAAGTTTTTCAGCCAGTCGTCGATGTTCGCCGTGGATGATGGTTGGAACAAAATTCTGTTGGCGTCGAAGGGAGAACTCGTTCTCGCGCCCGATGGCCACGGCGGAATGCTACGAGCGTTTGAAAAGAGCGGTTGCCTGGCCGATTGCCGCGAGCGCGGCATCGACTTGTTGTTCTACGGCCAAATCGATAATCCGCTGCTGCAAGTCTGCGATCCGCTCCTGCTCGGCAGCCACATGCTTTCGCGGTCGGAGCTGACCACGCAGGTTGTGAAGAAACGCCGGCCATCCGAACGTGTCGGCGTGCTCGTATCGGCTGACAACAAAGTGCAGATGATCGAATACAGCGATCTGCCGGAAGCGAATGCTCAGGAAACATTGCCGGATGGTTCGTTGAAATTCTGGGCCGGCAGCCTGGCCGTGCATGTCTTCGACCGCGAGTTGCTCGAACGAGCCGCCAGCCAGGCCGATGCGTTGCCGTTTCACATTGCTCACAAAAAGACGCCGCACCTCAACGAGCGCGGTGAGCGAATCGAAGCCTACAAGCCAAATGCGTTTCGCTTCGAGCGTTTCATTTTCGATCTGCTGCAAGTCGCCGAGCGGGCCCTCGTCGTCGAAGCCGATCCGGCGCTCGCTTTCGCGCCGGTGAAAAACTCCGATGCCGAAGCGACCGACAATCCGCGCCTTGCCAAACAAGCGATTCAGGCGCTCCATCGCCGTTGGCTGCGGGCCGCTGGTGTGCAGATTGCGGACGACGTGCCGGTGGAGATTAATCCGCTGTTCGCCACCTCGGCGGATGAACTCGCCGCGAAGTTGCCACCGGGAACCAGCGTTACTCAAGCGACGTATTTCACTCCCAACGGACCCGCATCGTAACAGATTCGCTACGATAACTCCGGGCGCGGGCAACCCCGTTACTGGGAGGGCGAGGCTCCCGCCGAGCCGCCGCGGTGGCAGGCACTGGCCGTTGGCGCTGCCTTCGACCGGCGCGGCTCGGCGGGAGCCTCGCCGTCCCCAATCAGGCACAGAAAGACTTCTCATGCTGCATGCAGTGATTATGGCCGGCGGCGCCGGCACCCGTTTTTGGCCTCTCAGCCGGGCCGCGAGTCCGAAGCAGTTGCTCGATCTCGTCGGCGGACAGACGATGATCCAGCAAACCGTCGCGCGCCTCGAGGGCCTCGTTCCCGCCGAGCGACTGCTCATCGTCACCAATCGCCGTCTCGTCGAACCAATGGCGACACAATTGCCGCAACTCGACGTCGCTCGCATCCTCGGCGAACCTTGCAAGCGCGACACCGCGCCTTGCGTCGGCTTGGCTGCACTCCTCGTTGGTTTGAACGATCCCGATGCCACGATGGCCGTCATGCCGGCCGACCATTTAATCTCGCCGCCAGAAGCGTTTCGCGGCGCGCTGCAAGAAGCGGTCGCGCTCGTCGAAAGCGATCCGACTCGCATCGTGACCTTTGGCATCAAGCCGACCTATCCTGCCGAAGTATTCGGTTACATCGAATGCGGCCAGGCGATTGCCGGTAACAGCGGCGCTTTCAAAGCGACGCGCTTTCGCGAGAAACCGGCGCGGAGTGTCGCCGAAGAATACGTGCAAGCCGGCAATTTTCTGTGGAACAGCGGCATCTTTGTGTGGAAGGCAAAGACGATCGTCGATGCGCTGACGAAGTACGAACCGACGATGATGGAGCATCTGCAAAAAATCGCCGCGGCTTGGGGGCAGCCGAATTTCAACGAAGTCTTCGATCGCGAGTTCAGCGAGATCCGCGGCAAGAGCATCGACTTCGCGGTGATGGAACACTACGCCAACATCGCCGTCGTCAAAGCGCCGTTTACTTGGGATGACGTCGGCAGTTGGCAAGCGATCTCGCGCACGGCGGGTGTCGATGCCAGCGGCAACACCGTACAAGCGGCGAAGCACGTCGGCATTCGTACGACGGGAACCATCGTCCGCGGCAGTGACGATCATCTCGTCGTCACACTCGGCTTGAAGGACTGCGTCGTCGTTCACACTCCCGATGCCACCCTGGTCGCGCAAAAGAGCGAAGAGGAAGCCATTCGCGAAGTCGTCAAGGAACTCGAAACGCGCGGTTGGCGAGAGTTTTTATAGCCCGACTTAAGCATTGGCTGGCGATTCTCCCACCGGCCGCGTATCGCCGCAGTGCGAACAGGCCGGCAGCAGCGACGTGCGAATGCCGTGGCAATGCCCACATTCTTCGTACAACTGCGTCGCGCACATCGGGCAGGTGTACGCCGTTTCCGGCTCGTTCGTCACCGTCATATTCGGCAGCGGCAGGCGCTTGATCGTGTTCTTCGTCCACGACAAAAATTTCATCGGGCCGCGGCGAATCGGAAAATCGCAGACCGGGCAGAGGAACGATTCGTAGGCTTCGCGATATTGCTTCAGCAGCCATGCCGTTTGAGGCCGAGCGATCATCCGCAGCAACTTCGCCAGCAGCCAAATGGTGAGCGCGAGCGAAGTGCCGATGATCAGGTACTTGAAATAAATCTCCGGAAAATAAGCGTGTACCGTGACCAGTACTTTACCACCCACAGCGATGCCGAAGGCGTAGACCAGCGGCGCATAAACGCTGTTGCGGAACCGCCGGAACAGCCAGCCCGCGATCACCATCAGGGGCACCAGCATGCCGACCTTTACGGCTGCCGTTTGCCATTGCCACATCTCGAAGGCGGCAGCATACGCATTCTGGGCCGCGGTTTCCGCCGCGGCCAGGCGTCGCTGTACCGGCTCAAGCTCCACTCGCACCACTTCCTCCTGCTCGGCCAGCAGTGCGAGTTCCTCGGTCTTTTGCTGGTACTCGCGTTGATTCTTCAAGAACTGCTGCTCGGCCTGGGCCACGGCAGCCGTTTGTTCCTCCGTCGGCTTCTCTCCCTTCTGCAGCCGCAGCGACTCGAGCTCGGCCATCTGTCGCATTGTCCGCTGATAATTTTCGGTCCCTTCGCGCAGCAGCGATTGCTGCTCCCGCAGCCGCCGGGCCTTTCGCTCGAGCGTGGTCTGCCGCGAAGTGAGATTGGTGATCTCTAAGTTCACCTCGGCGGGCACGTGCTTCAGGCGAATGGTCTGGTAATCAGGCGGAGCAAATTCGCCGATGTCATCGAGCAGAAAACTGAGCGTCCAATAGGTCAACACGACCAGGACGATCGTGAAGAACCAGACCAGGAATCGATGAAACCAGGGACCACGCGGACGTACGGCGGGCATGACGACTCTCCCAAAAACAGCGGCGAAATGTCGCTTCCAGGAGTTTGGAGCCCGTTCGGTGAGTGGTTTTGCGCGCGAGGAGAAGATTTTTTCGAGATTTGAGAAAAAAACACAGCAGCCAGTTACCGCCGATGATCTGTGACGCTCAAATCCATTACTTGCTGTCGCGTCTCACTTCCCAAATCCAATCGCTTTAATCTCCAGCTCCTGCACCAGCATCGCTTGGATCTTGAAAAACGATTCCAGCAGCTTGCCGGGCGAAGTGGGGCTGAGTTGCAACAGTGCGAAGCGGTTCTGCGTGACTTCCACCTGGCCGATCAATCCCGGCATGCTCAGGCGGCACCAGGTGGTGGCTGGATCGTAGTTGAGTTTCACGCGATCGTCGTCAGAGTCTTCGAGTTCGTCGATGAACGTGGCGAGGTCGATTGGCTGCGGCGGTTGGAATTCGACGGTGCTGAAGGTTTTCGGAAAGACGTTTTCAAACGCTGGCGACAGGACCTGGTCGGGCTCGCGAATGTCGCTGATCGTTCGCCGCCAGATGATCTCGGCAGGGTTGGCTGGGTTGAGTGTGACGGTGACAGAGTAAACGAAGTACGGCGTGAGAATGCTCCCCGTGCCGTCGCCCGGCGCTGCCGAGTCGAGATCCTTTCGCTTGAACGAAAAATGCTTGCGGAGGGCTTCGCGGACCTCTTCCACATCGGCAGCGATCGGCCCGGAGCCAAGATCGGCGACGAGCGACCTGGCGTAGCTATTGACCGCGGTCGGCACTTTGTCGGTCTTCTTGAAACCGGCCAGACTGCGGATGCTCTCGACCTGCTCGCGCAGCAGCGTGACCTGCAACACATCTTCAGGCCGCGGCTTGCCTGCCGATTTTCGCTCGGCCAAGACATCGGACAGATCGGCCAGCAAAATCTCCTGCGACGGCGCAAAACAAATCGGCGTTTGGGTTCGTTTTTCGCTTGACGATTTCTGCAGCACGCGCGGCAGTGAAGTTTCTAAAAACTTCTGCAGCGAACTTGCCGTCAACAGTTCTTTATTCACGAGCGCGCTGCTGGCGGTTCCCGAGCAAGCCGCGAGAATCTGGCTCGCCCACGCGCCGTGCTGCAGCTTCAGCGCGGTCCAGGAAGTTTCATCCGGGCCGCATGAGAGAAAACAAACTCGCCGGGTGTCATCTTCGACAAATTGTTCGAACTCTTCGTGATTCAGCGAGTCGTAATCCGGCAAGGCTTCGCGCACGCGCTGGCTGCAAGAATCGACGAAGAGCAACACGCGTTCGCAGTCGGCATCGCGGAGTTGCGTGAGGACCGTCGACCACGCGATGCTCGTGGCTGTCGCGTCGGCAGCTTGCGTATCGTGGCCGATCAGGTAATTCTTTCCGCGTTCGGCAAAACCATGCGCCGCAACATAAACCAGCAGCGTATCTTCCGCGCTCAGCGAACGAATCGTCCGGCGAATTTTCGATTCGATGATCGTCTTCGTGGCTTGGCCGTCGATCAGCACGACCTGATCGAGCTCCACATAACCGAGCGCGACGAGCACTGCGCTCATTCCACGCACATCGGCAGCAGCAAATTGCCGCGCAGGGAACTGCGGTTCGGCGTGTTGTTCAACGGCGATGAGGATGGCGATATTCACGCGGCTCAGCATACCATAGTCGCCTTTCGCTCCGCGAAAGGGCGCGTCTTATGGCGGTGAAATTGCCGAACGACGTTCCACAAGCAGCGACAGCAGAAAGACGCATCCTTTTACGGAGTGAAAGGCGACTCTGCCTCCTCGCGACCGTGGTCCCTTTTCGCTATCATCGAACAGATGAAGGATGAGAAAAATCCCGACCGAATTTCTGATGCCGCCGAGCCGGCTGGGCCGCCGCTGCGCGTGCTGATTGTCGACAACGATCAAGCCCTCGCCTACACGATGGAAGAGAGCCTGACCAAGGTTGGGCATCCCTGCACCGTCGCCACTTCCGGCCAGGAAGGGGCGCGCAAGATCGAGACCGATAATTTCGACATCATCGTCACCGACCTGATGATGAACGACGTCGACGGCATGGAAATTCTGAACCGCGCCCGCCAAGCCTTGCCCGACGCGCAGGTCATCATGGTCACTGGCCATGCGACCATCAGCCGGGCCGTGGAAGCGATGCAGCACGGCGCGTTCAATTTTCTCGAAAAGCCGATCACGCCGAACAAACTGCGAGCCGTGGTCGAGAAGGCCGTCGAGTCCGTCCGCCTCAAGCAGCAGAACACCGAGCTGCAGGGCCGCCTCGACGAAAAGTTCGGCTTCGAGGGGATCATCTACGCCAGCGACAAGATGAAGCAGGTCATCGACCGCCTGAAGCGGATCGCCCCGACCGACGCCAGCGTCCTGATCACCGGCGAAAGCGGCACGGGCAAGGAAGTCATCGCCCAAGCCTTGCATCAAAACAGCCCGCGCAAAGGGAAACGGATCGTCGCCCTCAACTGCGCCGCCGTGGCCGAGAACCTGGTCGAGAGTGAACTCTTCGGCCATGTGAAAGGTGCTTACACCGACGCCGTTGCCGATCGCCAGGGCGCATTCGAATACGCCAACGGCGGAACCCTGTTCCTCGATGAAATCGGCGACATGCCGTTGCCGACGCAGATCAAATTGCTCCGCGTGCTGGAAGATGGTTTGATCACGCGCGTCGGCGATAACAAGACGACCAAGGTCAACGTGCGGATGGTTTCCGCCACCAATCGCAGCCTGGAAGATGCCATCAAAGCCGGCACGTTCCGCAACGATCTTTACTTCCGCCTCAAGGTCGTCACGATCCACTTGCCGCCACTGCGCGAGCGCCGCGAAGACATCGTGCCGCTCACCGATCACTTCCGCCGGCAGTTTGCTCGCCGCCATCACAAGACGATCAAAAGCGTTTCGCCGGCTGCGACCAAACGTCTCTACGCCTACGACTGGCCCGGCAACGTCCGTCAGCTCCGCAATGCCATCGACGCGATGGTCGTGCTCGATCAGGACGGCATTCTCGATGTCGATGACCTGCCACCCGAGCTGATGGATGAATCGTTCACGCCGGCAGCCACGGCGAACATCGCCGGTGGCGGCCCACTCGAGCTGGTCGGCAAAACGATGGACGACATCGAACGCTGGGCCATCGAGCAAACGCTGACCCTCACCAGCGGCAACCGCGAAGAAGCCGCCCGCATCCTCGATATCGGCGCCCGCACGCTCTATCGCAAGCTAGAGAAATACCAGTCGGGCGACGACGGCGGCAAGCAGGAGTTGGCGACGGAAGAGTGAGGCGGGGGCTGGGGGCTAGGAACTGGGGGCTAGGAACTGGGGGCTAGGAACTGGGGGCTGGGGTAGAGGCAGAAGGAAATTGCATTGGTAATGCTCCCTCGCCCCGCTGCGGGGAGAGGGTTGGGGTGAGGGGTCGAAGCGGCAGAAGTCGCGGCTACTTCGCATTCGAGATTCAGGAGTCGGATTTCAGGAAGAAGCATATGACGCAACTATTCGACACTCGACTCCCGACCTCTGATCCGCGACCTGCCTCCCCTCGCATCATCCGCCAACTTCCCCAAAGCGTCATCAACAAGATCGCCGCGGGCGAAGTCATCGAGCGACCGGCCAGCGTCGTCAAAGAGCTTCTCGAAAACGCCCTCGATGCCGGCAGCACACGGATCGATGTCTCGCTGGGCCAAGGCGGCCTCGATCTGATTCGCGTCACCGACAACGGCTGCGGCCTGTCGCCGGAACAAATGCCGCTGGCTCTCGCCAGTCATGCGACGAGCAAGATTCACGACGCCGATGATCTGTTCAGCGTCGGCACGTTCGGTTTCCGTGGTGAAGCGTTGGCCTCGATTGCGGAGGTCAGTCATCTTCGCCTCCGCAGTCGGCCGCACGACAGCGAGCAAGCGCACGAGCTCGAAGTCATCGGCGGCAAAAGTTCGCCGCTGACTCCCTGCGGCGCGGCGCCGGGCACGATGCTGGAAATTCGCAATTTGTTTTTCAATACGCCGGTCCGCCGCAAGTTCATGCGGGCTTCGCAAACCGAAATCGGTCATTGCAGCGAAGCCTTCACTCGCATCGCGCTCGCGCACGAGCGGGTTCACTTCACGCTGCGGCACAACGACCGCACGCTGTTCGATTTGCCGCCGGTGGCTGATTGGCGCGAGCGGATCGCCGCCCTCTGTGGCCGAGATCTCGAACGGGGTTTGATCGCGGTCAGCAGCACCGATGGGGCGGTGCAGCTCGACGGCTTCGTCTGCGATCCGCAGTTCAGCCGGTCGAACAACCGGATGCAGTACATCTTTCTCAACGGTCGGCACATTCGCGATCGTTCGCTGCAGCACGCCCTCGGCGAATCCTTTCGCGGCCTGCTCCTGCATGGCCGGTTCCCCATCGGCTTTCTCCGCCTGAACATGCCGGCCGATAGCGTCGATGTGAACGTTCATCCAACGAAACTCGAGGTCCGCTTTCAAGACAGCGGCCGCATTTACTCGCTCGTCCTGGGCTCGATCCGCAAACGCTTCCTCGCCACCGACCTCACTGCCAAGGTCCGCAGCGGCAGCAGCGAAGATCAAGACGCCCTCGCGGTCGGCCTCAATCCAGCGGCCCTCGATCAACATCGCCGCGAACTGGTCGACTGGGCCAAAGGCGCTCTCGATGCCAGCGCCGCGAACCTGCAGCCGACTACCACGAGCACCGCCGTGCTCGACGACGAAGCCCAAGGCTCGCTCGATCTGCAGTACGAACGAACTTCGCCCGAGTTGCAGCTCAATGCCCTCGATCGGAGTTGGCCCGCCGCCGGCAACGAACCAACGACGCTGCCGCAACCGTTGGGCCACTCGCCACAGCGCCCCGCGCCGGCCTTTGTCGCTGCACCCAGCATCAGCCATCTCGGTTTTCAAATCCACAATCGCTACCTCGTCACCCAAACCGACGAGGGGATGTGTGTCATCGATCAGCACGCCCTGCACGAGCGGATCTTGTACGAACAAGTCCGGGCCAAGGTGATGAGCGGCAAGCTCGAATGCCAACGGCTGCTCGTTCCCGAGCCGGTCACGCTCCCTCCCAACGAGGTCGCCGCCGCCCTCGAAAACAAAGCCATCCTCTCCCAGCTCGGCATGGAAGTGGAACCCTTCGGCGGCGACACGGTCCTCCTCAGCAGCTATCCCGCGATGCTCGCCAACCTGGGCCCTGCCGAAATGCTCCGCCAGGTCGTCGACCAAATCGTCAGCGGCGGCAAAAGCCCCGACCGCCGCGACCTGCTGAACGACCTCCTCAACATGATCGCCTGCAAAGCGGCCATCAAAGCCGGCGACCGCCTCGCCCCGGAAGAAATCACCGCCCTCCTCGAACAGCGCGAGCACTACGCCGACACCCACCACTGCCCGCACGGCCGACCGACCGCGCTGGTCTTTACGCGCGAGGAACTCGATCGGCGATTTAAGAGGACGTAAGTCGGAGAGGCGAGGTGCGGGGTGCGCGAGGCGAGAGGAAAGCAGGATCCGCGTAGCCTGAAGCCATGCTTCGGGCAGAGCGAAAACAAGGTTGGCTCGCAGGTTGCGGACTTGCTTTAGCTAAACACACCGGCGTTATCCGAGCTTAATGCCGCATGAACTGCACGATCGATAGTCTTCTGTAATAAATAGTGCGATCGGCGCTAGGATAAGACAGAAGAGCAGCAAAACAACGAATACCACCCAGCCTGCGGTTGAGATTCTTTTGTTAACCCGTGGCGGCACGGTCGTGTGACAGAACGGACACGAGAATTTCCCCCGCGTCGTCAATGTCATGGTAGGGGCGGGAAAACCTGAAGCCGGATAACTCTGTTCCGGAAAAACCTGTGCTGCGTAGCTCGGTGCAGGATAGCTCTGCGCGGCAAATCCTTGTGCGGAAAATCCGGCCTGTCCCGGCATTGTGAATTGCCCGTGGCAACTCGGGCATTGTGCGAGCGTGCCGGGCGCGATTCCGGCGCCAGTAATCGGCGTCGCGCAGTGCGGGCAGGCAAAGGTCTCAATGGCCTGCGGCCTCTGCGGGGGAGGTGGAGCAGGCAGTGCTGGAGGTAATGGCGGCGGCATCGAGGATGGATATGACGGCAGGCCGGCCTCCTGCGTTAGCATCACCACGAAGATATCTTGGCAATAAGGGCACTTTGCCTTCTTGCCATGAGTTAATTTGTCCGATTGTAATGATTTCGAGCAGTTGGGGCAGGCAATAGTTGGCATGAAAACTCTCGACGTACACTTCTCGACTCCGGCTCAAGCCTTGAGAGTATACGCTAAGCCGCTCATCAAATCACATAGTTTTGGCAAGTCACGTCGGCCACTACTCACTGCTGCTTTAGTCACTCTCAAAATAAAGGCCTCCGTAGCTGGTGTTGTTAATTGGCGGGGTGGCATGGGTTCTACCCATGTCTGGTCGACATTTTCGGGCGTGGGTAAAGTGCAACGTTTGGTGGTGTGCGCGCCGTTCTGAGGTAAGGCTGAGCTGCGCGGGCAGGTGAATTTGAGTTGAGTTGCGGCTAACTTGGCCATGCCACCCAAAGCTGCGGGGACGAGCAGTCGCGACGGAAGCGAGAAAGACATTGCACATGCGGACGTCTTGGATCGTGCAGACCAATGTCGTCGATGATTCGCCGTCGCCGGGGTTGTTGCGACAGGCTTGCGCGACGGGTGGTTATCCGTTTTACGAAATCGCCGTGATCGCCGGAGCGAAGGAGTTGCCGGCAATGCCGCCAGTGAGCGGACCACTGGTGTTGCATGGCAGGACGACGCTAATCTTGCGAGCGCTGGAAAGTCCTGTTTGGCGGCGCCGCATTTTTTTCGAGCCAGCGCACTTTTGCCACCGCGCTTATGTTGAGGGTTGGGGCGATCGTGTGTTGAATGCTGCCGCCCGCATCACCACTTGGGAAAAGTTTATTGCGGAGGCTCATACCGAGGCAGAACTGTTCTTTCTCAAACCCAACGATGATCTCAAGCAATTCACTGGCGGCGTGCAGACTTTTGGTCAGGCCCTGGCTCTTTTTCAACACTGGCAGCAGCGTGGATGGCCAGTTGTTGGAACCGAAGTCGTGGTCGCAAGGCCCAGTGAGATTGATGCGGAATGGCGTCTGTTTGTGGTTGAGGGTCGTGTTATCACCGGCAGCATGTATCGCCCGTCGGCTACACGCGATGTGCCTAGAGAGGCCATTGAAATCGTCGAAAATGCCGTAGCCTGCTTCTCGCCAGCACCCGTCTTTGCTCTGGACATTTGCCGCTGCCAAGGTGAATGGAAAATCGTCGAAGCCAACTGCTTTAACGGCAGCCGCTTTTACCTCTCCGATGTACAACGCTTGGTAGAAGCGATTTCGGAGTTTCAGGAACGCGAATCGTGAGCCCTTCGGGCGAACACACTGCGTCTGCTGGGTGGCGCGGCGTGTCGCTCACGCATACACCGTACGCGCCGCAGTTTGCAACGCAGCGAGTTGCTGGACGTATGGCGACGCTCCATAGCTGATGCGTGCAACGCCAAGCTTCGCGAGAGTGGTACTCGTCGGCGTGGCATCGGTCATGAGGATGTTGATCGGCAACGGCGCAGCGGTGCAGATTTCGGCGATGGACGATTCGGTTTTCAAGCCGGGAAGGAATAGTCCTGAGGCACCGGCTGCGGCGTAGGATTTGGCGCGCTGCAGGGCCGCGGCGACCGTGCCGCCGGCTTCGCCTTGCTCGCCGAAGAAGACGTCGGAGCGGGCGTTGATGAAGAGGGGGACGTTTCGCTTGTCGGCGGCTGCCCGGATGACGGCGATGCGTTGCGACTGACGCTCGAGCGACACCAGCCCCTTCCCTTGCACCACGCGGTCTTCGAAGTTGATGCCGACGATCCCCATTTCGAGCAGCTGCGAAATATGGCCGGCCAGCGTTTCGTCGTTGTCGCTGTAGCCTCCCTCGAAATCAACCGTGACCGGCAGCTCGGTCGTCGCCGTGATGCGGGCCACAATCTGCGACAAGAGTGCGAACGGAATCGACTCACCGTCGCGATAGCCCTGAGCTTCAGCCACCGCCCAACTGCTCGTGGCGATCGCTTGGGCACCCGCCGCAGCGACCGCTTTCGCCGAGCCGGCATCCCAGGCGTTGAAGAGGATCACGGGATTGCCGCGAGCGTGCAGAGTGGCGAAATGAGCTGCTTTTTCGTGCTGATTCATCGTAAAGCCTCCGGCCTTAAAGATCGATACAGACCTGTCTGTTTTTAACGATACAGACTTGTCTGTATCCAGACAAGTGGCAGCGCGGTAGAATCTCTCAATGGGAGACGAGACTCCCGCCGAGCCGTGGTCACGAGTCAGCGGTTGCCGGGCGGCGAACGATCCACCGGTGCGGCTCGGCGTGAGCCTCGTCCTCCCTAAATCCGTGCTGCGTAAAGCCTGAGATTGACGAGCCATGCCGAAAGACAATCCGCCTACCACCAATGAAGTTCGCGAGCGAATCCTCGCCACAGCGACGGAACTGTTTTATCAGCAGGGCATCCGGGCCGTCGGTGTCGATCTGGTCGTGCAGCAAGCGGGCGTGGCCAAGACGAGTTTGTATCGGCACTTTCGGACCAAGGACGATTTGGTGGTCGCGTTCCTCGAGCACATGGATCGCGAGTTTTGGAAGACGTGGGACACGGTCGCGGCCCAGCACCCAGACGACGCCCGCGGCGAACTGCAGGCCCACGTCGATTGGATTGCCGACCGCGTCGAAAAGTTGGATTACCGCGGCTGTCCTCAGCTCAACATCGCGGCTGAGTTTCCGCAGATCGATCACCCCGCCCGCCTGGTCGCGCAAGCGCACAAACGAGAACTGCGCCGGCGTTTGAAAGCGCTGGCCGAACGACTCGGTTGCGCCGAGCCGAACGAAGTCGCTGGCCAATTGGCAGTCCTCCTCAACGGCGCCTTCGTCAGCACCCCCATGTATGAACCGGGCGAAACGCGCTCGCTCCTGCAGCACGCCTCAAACGCGTTGATCGTAGCGCAGTCGCAGAGCTAAAGCTTTCTGCTTGGGTGGCACGGCGTGTACTCACCCGTGTCGTCGTCGGCTATTCTCGCGAGATGCAGTTGAGAGAGTGCAGTTGGAACTCGTGCCCTTCTGAGGTAACGTCGCTGCGCCGCGCGCGGCAGCATTGAGTTGAGTTCGAGGTAATTGTCGTAGGAGGCGAACTCGAGATTGCCGTCGACTATTCCTCCTCGGCTTTCAAGCGTTCCCTTTCCAATCGCCATTTTTCTCGTTCTAGTTCTTCTTCCTTGGTGATGGTGGCCAGTGTTTTCACACTCGAGAACTTTGCGGCAGGGATCTCTCGAATTGCGTGCGGCAGGATCACGCCGTACACCACTTCGCCCTTCCCATTCTTTTCAGCTTGGAGGATGAGGACGCGAAGCGGATCGCCGAACTCAGATTCTTTGGCTCCCAACTCGGTTTCCAAAAACTCCGCTTTGAATTCCCCGAACAACGGAAGTTCCGTTTTAATGGTCGACCCTTTCCCGTCCAACTCAAACAGAGCGAGGCCGCGCTTCACATCGTCGGCAGAGGCTGCATGATCGAGGGGTTTGATATTCGGTGCGAAGGGTCGCGCGCGACGGGCACCAAGAATTCTTGCCTCATGATTATTCAACCGCCGATATCGCCCCGCGAATCTATCCAAGACTTCTTTCATGCCAGCGAGCCTTGCATCGTTGTCTTTCAATAAGGGGTGGCAGAGGGGCAAGCCGAGCACTAGCTCATTCAATTTTTTGGCTGCCAAATCCAAGTGACGCTCGGGAGCATGGTAGAGATAGCCTGCTTTTTGGAGAAAAACGGGGACAGGTTCGGAGCTGGAACTCCCTTTCTTTTTCCAGTGCAAATCGTCGCCGCTGATCGAGAACGATCCTTCCGTAAGCAGTTCATTGTTCAGCTCTTGGCGCAAGATTGACAGAAAATAAGGTCGTTCGAACCAGCGCGGAGAGTCGCTCCACATACTAGGGCTGGTCTCAATCACCGCACGCTTCACCAGGGCGTGGTACGGGTGGTTCACGTCACAAAGCGACTGGAGCGCCGCCTCTGTCTCCGGGATTTCGGCGAGCGACAGGAAGTGCACGATCGTATCCAGTTCCCGCACTGCTGGCTGCGGATTGAGATTGGGTTCATCTGGCGGAAGCGGGATCTTGCCGAGACGAAATTCGGCCGCGTATTCTCGCAGGGGCGCCGACTCACCCAATCGATGTGCCGTAAACGCCCAGTTCCGCCGCATCCGCGCCGACTTCGCAGCCGTGGCCCGCTCTGCTAATTGCGGGGCAATCCGGCGGTCGTTCAATACGAGCAGGTCGCCAACGTACTCTTCTGCGGCGTCGCCGTTGTCTGCAATTTCGTCATCCATTGCCGCTACGATTGCTTCAGCGACTGTCGGATCGCGAAACTTGGTCAGGACGGGATTTTTCGCTTCGCGTTCCTTTTCGTACGGATTTAGATAACGCCAGCCGAACTCTAAGCCAGAGTCAAAGTAAGCGAGATTATACGCGGCTTCTCTGCGTAAACTGGTGGACGCTTTCTTGTCGGTCAGCACCAGCATCATCCGCTCGTCAATCGCTCGCTTCCCATTTTCCTGCCAATAGGCTCGCAACCGTTTAGCCACGCGGCTACTGGCGCCATCTCCTTGGGCGGTAAAGTTGTCTCCAGTGGAATGCGTTTCGAAAAGCCTCATCTGCAGAATCCGTTGCAGCGCGTGCACGGCGGCTTCGCGTGTGCTCAGCACTGTGCCCGAGACCCACGGCCGCCAGAAGTGAATGGACCGCGTGAGGCGCTGATCCCTTTCCAGAACCGTGATCAGGGCCTCCACGGCTGGATCACCAATGCGTACCAACTCGGCTACGCGATAATCCTCCGTCAACTCCACATGCCCCGGAAAAGAAAACTGCACCACATCGACTTCATCCAAGCTGTCGATCAAGTATTGGATTCGCTTCTCGAGTTCCCAGGTTTGAAAGCCCTTAGGGAGCGACTTTGTCGGCTTCTTTCCGAGCGTCCCTGCTGCCTGGCGACGCTTCAGATCAGCAACGAGGGCCTTCACATCGCCTCCTTGCTTCAATAGTTTCTCGCCTTCTTGGAGCGCGCTTTCATCTTCGCGCGACATAAACTTATGCTGGATGCTTTGCAGGCTGGCTTGCCGCGCATCCTCTTCATCGCCTCGCACAAATGGTTGCCATGCAAAGACAAAGATCAGCATCGCAAGGACTGAAGACTGGCGCATACCTGGCTCCTGATAGGGATTGCCGGTTACATCCTGTTTACGCTCGACGGGTTCTGGAACCCAATTATGGTACGCCATTACAGCTTTGGGTGGCACGGCGTGTACTCACCCGTGTCTTCGTCGGCTATTCTCGCGAGATGCAGTTGAGGGAGTGCAGCTAGAACTCGTGCCCTTCTGAGGTAACGTCGCTGCGCCGCGTGTGGCAGCCTTGAGTTGAGTTCTGCTTGCCTTTGCCAGGGTAGTGAGGGATCAACTGGATGCGGCCGTGCGCGGCGCCCACGGCGCGCGAAAATGGCTTACACAGACACGGGTGAGTACACGCCGTGCACCTCCCCAGAGCCGGCGACTCATTTCTCGGAGACACTGCAATGCAGAAGTTGATGCTGGCGTTTTTCATGCTGCTCGCGATGGGCTTGCCGTGCGGGGCCGAGGAGTGGCGGGCCCTGTTCAATGGCAAGGATTTGACCGGGTGGCGGGCCAACAATGATCCGGAGTCGTTTAAGGTGGTCGATGGTGTGTTGCGGGTGCAGGCCAGTGGCAAGACGAGCGCGCACCTGTTTGTGGTCGATGCCGAGAAGAAAGAACTCGAGCGGTTTAAGAATTTTGAACTCGAAGTGGTCGCGCGGGCCGAGCCGGACTCGAACGGCGGGATTTTTGTGCATACCGATATGAGCACACGCGATGCTCAGCTGCACCTGGCCCAGGGATATGAAGTGCAGCTCAATAGCTCGGCGAAAGAGAAGCGGAAGACCGGCAGCCTGTATGCCATCGTCGATCGCGACGAGTCGCCAGTGGACGAAACGGAGTGGTTCACGACGAAGGTGGTCGTGCGCGACAAGCGAATCACCATCGCCGTCAACGGCAAGGAACTGGTCGACTACACCGAGCCCGCCGATGTTGAACGCCCCAAGGAACGGGCAGGCCGGCGCTTCGCCGCCGATGGCAACGGCATCGCGCTGCAAGCCCACGATGCGAAGAGCGTTTGGTACTTCAAAGAGATCCGCGTGCGACGGTTGCCGTAGTTGGCGACGGAAAATAGCCCCTCAAGCGTCGCAGTTGGCATAGCGCGTATTCTGGCATCTGCTGAGAAAAATAGACTTGCCCAATTAGTGGACAAGTGTATAACACACATTGGCGCGATTGGTGTTTTGCTCATTCACAATTTGGTTGTCGGAAACCACCCTGCACTGCCAAGCCCATAGTCTTGAGGAAGGGCTTCAGCATGGCAGTTGTTGTGGTAATGGGAAGCGAAGTTGTGGAGCAACAACGAATTGTTGTGGCCGCAAAAGGTGGAAAAATAAGGGTTGTGAGTTAGTGGGCGACGGCAAGTCGCTGCAGGCGAGTGGCTTGTGGCGAGCGTGATGTGCGCAACACTTAACAACAACATCGTCATCAGGTGTTGTGAAAATATTGTGAAAAATCGACGATTTGGAGCGTAAGTGGTGGCTGGGCAATCGCTTTCAGCGAATGCGATCCATCCGCACAAGTGTTGTAGATTCTGACGCAAAGGAAAGCTAAGGGAAGAGTGCCCGACGATTCGCAGGTGCAAAGGCAGGTGGCAAAAACCCTGTTGGTCGGTTGGTGCGGAGGCTACGATGGGCGTTTCGTTTTTTCAACTTGGCTACGCTCCCATGATGAAGTCGCCTGCTTTTTGGTCCGCGCTGCTCGCGTTTGTTTTTTTACTGGCGATGTCGCAGCCAATCGCAGCCCAGGACGGGGCCGCTCACGCCGAGTTGCAGCAAAAGATTGCCGAGATGGGGCCGACGCTGCCGCTAATCACGGTGCTGCCGTTCGTTTTGCTGCTGCTCTGCATTGCTGTTTTGCCGCTGTATGCAGCGCACTGGTGGGAGAGCAATGTCCATAAGGCCTATGTCGTGGTGGGGCTGTCGGCGCCGTTGATGGCGTACTTGGTTGCCATGCACTGGGCGGGCGGGCATGTGCTGGTCGAGCAGTTGAGGGAATACATTTCGTTCATGATCTTGCTGGCCGCGCTGTATGTGATCAGCGGCGGCATTTATGTGCGAGGTTCGCTCAACGGCACGCCGCTGGCGAATACTGCGCTGCTGGGTCTCGGGGCGATCGTCGCCAGTTTCATTGGCACGACCGGCGCGTCGGTGCTCCTCATCAGGCCGCTGCTGCGAGCAAACAAGACGCGGCAAAACGTGGCGCATATTGTGGTGTTCTTTATTTTCGTGGTATCGAACTGCGGCGGCTTGCTCACGCCGCTGGGCGATCCGCCGCTGTTCATGGGTTTTCTCAAAGGCGTGCCGTTCGAATGGACGATCGTTAACCTCTGGCAGCAATGGTTGCTGGTGAACGTGCTGTTGCTCGTCATTTTTAATGTCTGGGATCAGATTGTCTTCGCACGGGAAGAAAAAGAACGCCCTGGTTCGCAGCTCGAAGAAGTGATGAAGCACGAGCCGATCGGCGTTTCTGGCGGCTTGAACTTTCTATTTCTGCTCGGCGTCGTGGCGACGATCTATTGCTCGGGAAATGTAAAGCTTCCGGGCAACCAACCTTGGCCATGGGGAATGCAGCAAGGCATTATGGCAGGCCTGGCGATCGCGGCTTATCTGACGACGGCGAACGAAAACCGCGCGCAGAACAAATTCACGTTCGGGCCGATCATCGAAGTGGCCGTCCTCTTCATCGGCATCTTCATCACGATGGCCCCGGCTTTGCTGATTCTGAATGCTTGGGGCCAGCCTGAGGGTGGCCGTGAAATTCTCGGCGTGAAGTTCGGCATGCGCGAGCCGTGGCAGTTCTTTTGGGTCAGCGGCGCTCTGTCGAGCTTTCTCGATAACGCGCCAACCTACATGACGATGGCTGCCACCGCGTGCGGCTTGAACGGTGTTGCCGCTGAAGGGAGCGACTACCTGAAGACCTTCCTCGCCCAAGGTCCCACCGCGGTTCGCCTGCTCAAGGCGATTTCCTGCGGAGCGGTCTTCATGGGCGCCAACACCTACATCGGCAACGGCCCGAACTTTATGGTGAAAGCGATTGCCGAGGAAAACAACGTGCGGATGCCGAGCTTCTTCGGCTATATGCTGTACAGCTGCGGCGTGTTGATTCCGATTTTCGTGCTCGTGACGTTCGTGTTCTTCAGGGGATAAGCATGAGCAGCGCTTCAGGAAATGCCGCCAGTTCCGGCGGCCTATTTCGCTTCGGACTGGGCCCGGCCATCATCGCCGGCGCGGCGTGGATCATCTTTTGGAATGAAGGTGGCGAGGCGAAGACGCAGGCTCGCCTGGCCGAAGGCGCTGGTGCGGTTGTTTCGGTTGCAGCCGATAAAGCCGATCCGGCGAACGAAGGCAAGCTGGTGCATGTCGTCGGCGAGGTGAAGACCGACGAGTCGCTCCGCGATCCCGAGCTGATGGTTTCGTTGCCCGCGATCCGCCTGAAGCGCGACGTGCAGGTCTATCAGTGGCAAGAAACGGAGCAGCGCCGCGAAAATCCGAACGAACCCGACGGCAAAGCCGTGCCGCCGACGATCACCTATGAATACAACAAAGTCTGGAGCAGCGATCCCATCAAATCGGCCGACTTCAAAGAGCCGATGGGACACAGCAATCCGCCGATCCTACTCAGTGGCGACGAATGGAAGGCTGAACGAGTTACGCTCGGCGCGTTTGAATTAACCGGCGCGCAAAAGGGAAAGCTCTCGGCCAACACGCCGGTCGCACTCACCGAAAAACAAGCCAACGTCTCGCTGCCAGGTACTCGAGGGAAGTCGTACCGCAGCGAAGATCAACTCCTGTTGCGGCCGAATTACGCTGCTGCCGATGGGCCGAAAGCTAAACTGGAGCTCAGCGATCGGCCGCCCGAAGTGCTCACCGAACAGATCTTGAACGATCCGCAGATCGGCGACATCCGCGTGAAGTATTACGCCAGCCTGCCGAAGGAAATGACTGCCATCGGCAAACAAGTCGGCAACACGATCGTCCCCTATGAAGCAAAGGCCGGCGGATTCATTGACAAGTTTCTTAGCGGCCGGGAGTCACCTGAGCAACTCTTCTCGCGCGATAAGGCTTGGAGTTCCAACGGCACGTGGATCTTCCGCGTGATCTCGCTCGCCATCATATATGTCGGCGTGTTTCTGACGATGGCGCCGCTCACGATGTATGCCGCGTCGATCACGTGGTTGCAACCCATTGTGGCAGCTGGTGCGTTTTATATCCGGGCCGGTTTGACACTCGC
Organism: Anatilimnocola floriformis; assembly: GCF_024256385.1. Classification (NCBI taxonomy): domain Bacteria; kingdom Pseudomonadati; phylum Planctomycetota; class Planctomycetia; order Pirellulales; family Pirellulaceae; genus Anatilimnocola; species Anatilimnocola floriformis. The sequence goes on along the minus strand of NZ_JAMLFW010000001.1, from coordinate 363,409 downwards.
GATTGCGGCGGCGCTGATCGGCGCGGCTTGGTTGTACTACCGGCCGGCGCTGGCGATCACCTTGTTCGTGATTGCCGGTGTGTTGCTGTTCGGCACGCTGTGCATCGTGTGGAGTGTGAGCCGCCGGCGAACAGCATGAACCTACTGGCGGCAGATTCGCGCCATCCGGCAATGTTGAGCGGCCGCTACACGGCAAACCGCAAGATCGTCGATATACTCGCGAATACCTCAAAAGTGATCTTGGTTGAATCTCCACCTTGGAGCCTGCGAGCATGAGTGATTCGTACACCGTGAACAACAACAGTTCCTTCGGCTCGCGGATCGGCGGCGCGATCATGGGGATGCTGATTGCACCGGTCCTGCTGCTCGGCGGCAGCTGCTTTCTCTTTTGGAACGAAGGCCGCACGGTGCATACCGCGCAGAGTCTCGACGAAGGCGAGAAGCAAGTCATCGAAGTCGCCGCCGACAAGATCGACTCGGCCAACGTCGGCAAGCTGGTGTATGTGACGGGGGAGACCGCCGTCGAAGGCGAACTGCGTGACGAAAAAATCGGCCTCACCGCGCCGGCGATCAAGCTGAAGCGCGTCGTCGAGATGTATCAATGGGAAGAAGAAAAGCGGACGAAGGACAGCAAGACTACTTACAAGTACGACAAAAGCTGGCGAAGCAAAATCCAGAGCAGCCGGAATTTTTATAAAAGCGGCTATGACAATCCCAACGTGATGCCGATCCAAAGCCAGGAGTTCGTCGCCAACAAGGTGACCTTCGGCGCGTTCACGCTCAACGATTTGCAAGTCGCCCGCATCGACAACGAAGAGTCGCGGCCTCTCACGCCGGAAGAATTTGCCGCTGTGCCGGAAGAGATTCGCAACGCTGCCGTGCAAACCAACAGCGGGTTGTATTTGCCGGCCGACAAATGGTTCTCGCAGTTGCCCGCCAGCGAGCGCAACGGCGGGTTCGACGCAGCCGCCAACGGCAGCGAAGAGCATCCCCAAGTCGGCGATGTGCGCGTGAAGTTGTATGTCGTCAAACCGGGCCCGACCTCGATCGTCGCCGAACAAACGGCATCGAGCTTTCAGCCGTTCAGCACCAAGGCGGGCGTATCGATCAGCGAAATCCGGCCGGCGAAGTTGACCTCGAAAGAGATGTTCGAGCTCGCCCGCAAGGACAACGCGTTCTGGGCCTGGGTGCTCCGCGGCGCTGGGCTGGGCGTAATCTTCGTCAGCTTCCTGTTTCTGATGGGCCCGCTCACCGCGCTCACCGACTGGATTCCTGGCCTGGGCAGCCTCGTGAGTGGCGGCGTGTTTCTGATCGCCATCGCTGGCACGCTGGTTGTTGGCTCGGTTGCCATTTCGGTGGCTTGGCTCTTTTATCGACCGCTGATTGCCACCGCCGTCCTCATCGGCGCGTTCCTGCTGGCCTACTTGTGCTGGCGAATGCTCCGCAAAAAGAAACAGCCGGAACTGCACAGCAGTGGGCTCGAGATCGTCAGCTAGCAGCGCTGGTGATGTTGACTCAGGGCGGAATGCCTGCGCAAATACGAGTCGATAGCCAGCCGCGCGGTTCCTAATCCTTAAAGGGAAGCCGCGGGGCTGCAGTTTTGGATGAGGATCGCACGATGACTCATGACAACAATTTGATCCGGCAGGGATCGCGCGTCTTGATTGCCAGTTTGATTGGATCCGCGCTGCTGACCCAAACTGGCTGCCCGCTGGCGACGGAAACTTCCAGCGCTGGCGTGGGCGGCGTCGCTCCTCCCGCGGCCCAAGTGCTCGCGCAAGCGGTTCCGGAAAAGCCTGCAGCCAAGGAAGAGCCGAAGAAAAACAGCGACGCCAATCCCGACGCCAACCGTCGGCCCAAGGCCGACCGCACGCCGCGGAAGCCAGGCGATCCGATCAAGATTACCTTCGACAATATCATCCTCGGCATGCAAGCCGATATTCCGTTTCGGCCGTGGATGCTGAAGGACGAAGTGAAGGATCTCGAGGGTCAACGCATCAGCATTACCGGTGTGATGCACGGCAATGTCGACAAGCCCAAGGCCAACAAAAAGTTCATCCTGCTCCGCAACAAGGAATGCAAATACGGCCCGGGCGGCCAAGCCGATCACCTGGCCATGGTCGAAATGAAGCCCGGCCAGGCCATCGACTTCACCACCGCGACCGTGGTCGTCGAAGGGAAGCTGAAGATCGTTCCCGAGACTGGCGACGACGGCAACACCTGGTCGCTCTACATCCTGGAAGACGCGACGGCGAAGGTGCAGTAATTGCCATCCTTGCCTGGCGTTTCATCCTTGCGCACCACATTCACCATGCAGAGCGTGGTGACTACACTGGTATGAAAACCAGGAGTCTTCATGCCACGTTTTGAATCTCTCCAACTGACCGCCGTCAACGATGAGCGGGTCGATGCCGAACCCGTCGCCTTTGCGGCGGGCACCACCGTGCATTGGCCGCGCGGCACGGCGGTCACCACCCGCGACGATCTCCGGATCTTTGGCGTGAACTTTGCCGATGGCAATCTGGTTCATCCCGAGTTTGCCGCCATCCTGCTCCAGCAAGCCGCCCGCCAACCGCAGGGGATGCTCGGTTTTGGCGGCAAAAAGATCCGTGATCCCGGGATCTGGGATCTGCCGGCCGCCAGGCTCCTTACTCGCCGCGCGCTGCTATTTTTCTGCAAGGCATATAACCAGACGTCGGCCCACACGACCGATCAATGGGCCAACGTGATGGATCCGGGCGATTATTCGTACCCGCACTGCCATTACGATTCGCAGGCCAGTCTGGTGTACTACCTCGACCCGGGCGAAGCCGATCCCAAGGAAAAGCTGGCCGGCCGGTTCCATTTCAGCGACCCACGGATCCCCTACTGCTGCTCGACCCACCCCGAGCGGCCCACCCGCGGCCTGCTGCCCGATATCCGCACGGGCACCTTGCTGATGTTTCCCAGCGAGTTTGTCCACTTCGTGCATCCCTACCGCGGCCAACGCCCCCGCATCACGCTGGCCTGGAATATCAGCCCCGGCCCGCCACCAGCCGTCCCCGAAGAAGCCAACCAGGCCTCGAATATCGCCCGCGGGACCTTTCGGACCTAAAGTTCGTCCCAGCTCCTCTCGCCAGGGGGCCACCCCATCGGTTACACTATGGGGCTTCCTATTTCGGTTTGCCCGTTAAAACTCAGTTCTGATTCGCGAGTTTCCCATGTCGAAGTCCGTTGAAAACGCCGCCGCCCGCAAGCTTGCCCTCAGCCAGAAGTACGCCGGCAAATTGAAGACGCTGAAGAGCAAAGAAGCCCGCCGCAAGGCCGTCAACAAGATGAAGAAGTTCGCCTGGCAAGCCAAGGCTTTGGTCCCGGCTTCGTAGTCCGGCTGGCAACAGCAGTCCGCATCGCTGAACAGCCACCATGCGGCGTCCGCTTGAGAAGTGATACTCGCGGACGCCTTCCCTGACCAGTTACGACCAATCAGAGTCGTAACTCGCGCTGAGCCCGAACGCGCACTCTTCCGACGAAAATCTCTCGCCATACAGCCGTCCCGTTGTGCGGCCCTGCAGTCTGGCAGTAGGTTGAAATGATCTACTGGGCCCGGAAGCAGGAGGACTGGCGATGGCACGCAACGGTTGGCTGTTGATTGGCTTGCTTAGCACAATACTGATGACTTGCGCAGAAGTGAGCCAGGCCGCGGATGAAAAGCCGCCGCAGCAGGCAACGGGAATTGAAGCTAAAGAGTTCCGCGAAGGAACCACCGTCGCGATCACCGGCGACGATAAACACGCCATCGTCGAAATCCGCTGCGAGCGAGGCATCGATACCTGCTACCTGGTGCGCTCGGGCGAAGCCTGGCCGAAAGAGATCACGCTGAAGTTGCACCTCCGCGGCTTGGAGTCGCTCAAGGTTTCGCACGGCAACTCCGCCATCGAGTGGTCCGTCGCCAGTTCCGCCGATCATACCGCGCGGTCAAGCTACCACAGCGGCAAACGAGTCGGCGAATTGAAGGCCGGCGATCCACTCTTCAGCGAGGCGAAGTTTATCAAAGGCGAAAAAGAAACCAGCTACTTCCAAGTGCCGATCGCCGCGAAGCACCTCGCCGAGAATCCAGCGCGGATCAAACTGCAATGGATCGATTTTTATCGATAAATCAACAATCCGCGAATTCCCAGCTGACCGCTGCTGGTTCACAACAGTTGTGGCGACTTCTTGATCCTCGCAAACCGTTTCGCCGTCCAACCTTACAAAAAACACCACACAAATTCGCTCAACACTTCTCAGCTTTTTACAACTACTTTCTGTTGTTGTTCACAACAGATTGCATCACCTCACAACGATCAGCTCCGAGTAGGGAACTCAGCGTTCGCCAACGAAGCGCAAAAAAATCCACCAGCTTGAGAAAGAGCAACGTCTCTCATTATTCGCCGAGGTCGGACAACTTTGGTCCGAGCGCGCTTTGTCGTTTGTCGTCGTTTTCTCCGAAAACGATGGGCTGAGGTCAACCTGAAGCGCGCTTAGGAACGAGCCCCGCGAAGTTCCGGCGGTGGCAAATAGAAGTCAGCCTTCGCTCTGGGAGAATTCGGCGACAATCAGCGTTGCCGATTCGGTCGCGGCTTGTTGCCCAGTTGTTGCAGCTCGATCACGCCGCGGCCGCCGTCTTGAATTTCGAGTGCGCCGGTCTTCGGCCAATAACGGAATTCACGTGCGGCCTGATAGGCGTGGGTGGTCGAACCCTTTTGGGCGTACCACAGTTCGGCATCGGCCCGGCCGTCCCCTTTGACGACGAGCATGTCCTTGAGCGACGCATAGGTAATGCGATGGGCCCGCGCGGTGAACTCTTTGCCGTCGACGCGCGTGTTTCCTTCGGAGATCAGTTCGTAAGTCGGCTCGCCGCCGGCGGGAGGGACGACCTGTGCGACTTGCATCGTGTCGCTCGTCATCAAAATGCCTTGCTCGCCCAGCGCGGGCAAGCCACGCTGATCGATCATCTCGATGGTCAGCCGATCGCGCCAATCGGCGACGCGCGTGTAAACGGTTTCGACGTTCTGCTCGAACTGCACCGTCCGCTTGTTCATGTCGCCGGCCATGCCGCGCTGGAAGGAAACCAGCAGGTGCGTGAGCGGCAACTCGGCGCCGCCGCCAGCGGCAGGTGCGGCGGGCATGGGAGCGCCGGGAACGGCGATCGCACCTTTGCGGAGCGTGAGGAGCTTGCCTTTGCCGATCGCGCGAATCGCGCCGGTCAATTGATTGATGTAGAGGTTCGGCGTTTCGAGCGTGTCGAACGAAGTCTGCTGCCCAGCGAGGTCGAGCGTTTTGTTTTCGAGATACACGCCGCCATCGAGCTTCATTTCGGCCAGGCCGACTTTGCTGCCGATTTGCGGCTGTGAGAAATCGATCCGTTCGGTGATCGAGGCATCGAGCATTCCGCACAGCACCAGTTGCGTCGCCGTGCGGGCCTGCACGTCTTCTTCCAGATGCACGGTTTGGCCGTCGAAATTCATCCGCCGCTGCCAGGTGACGCGCATGTACTCCGGCGGCTCGACGGGCCTGCCCGGCGGCGGAATTTTTTGCGGCAAGGGGAACGTGGCATCGCCGGGGCCGTCGATCCAGACGCGGTTTTCGCCGCGGTGCAAGTGAATCGCATCGCCTTGCAGCGACAGTCCGCGGGCCGAGATCTTGGCCGGTTGACCGACGACATGCACGATGGCGTCGGGCGTGGTGCCGCCGCGGAGTTCGACGGCTTCGCCGCGCAGTTTCAGGGGAGCCACGCCGGGCATCGTCGTTTGAATTTCATCGATCGACGCATTTCCTTGAATCGTCAGATCTTCGACGCCGTTGACTCCTTCGCCGTTGGCGACGCGCATCTGCACGAGTTGGCCGGTGACATCGAATTTCTGCGGCGGTCCCTGCGGCTCGTTCTTTGGCCCCATGGAAGTGCCGGGCTTGAGCGGCAGAGGCTGCGGCTTGGTTGCGGCAGCAGCGACTGCCGCGGGATCGGGTTTGAAGAACCAGGCTTCGAGGCGTTCGGTCTTGGCGTGCAACTTGGGCGATTCCACTTCCACGCCGCGAAGCGCGAGCAAGCGATCGGGAACGATCTGCACTTTCGGCTGACCCGCCGTCGCGCCCGGTTGAGCGCCGTAAGCGGTCGAGCCGAGCATGTCGTTCTGCGCGGGAACCATCGTGTTTTTGTCGGCGGGCACCTCTTGCAGCCAGAAGTGCAACTCGTCGGCGACAAACGTGCCGAGAGCCTGCAACGAGACAGCCGCTTGCGAAACGAGCGAGACCACCTGCGCGCCGTCTTGCGGTTGAATGCGGAGTTCTTTGTTCCACTTGGCGTCGAGCGTGCGCGGCTGACCACTCAGGAGTTGAATCGTTTGTAAGTGTCCCGGTCCCGCGGCCCACAACCGGCCGAGGCCGCCGGTCGGCGACATTTCGTACTGCAGCTCCACAGCATCGAAGACGTGCGGGCCTTGCTTGAGCGTGACTTGCTTCAAACCCTGGCCACTCTCGAGCGCGATGCGGCGCAGAGGCGGCATGAGTTCCATGCGGGCCGCTTTCACATACAAGCCCGTGCTCGGTCCTTCGAGAATCACCGGATTGCCGGTGGCGACGATCTTGGAAACGGCCACGCCGCGGAGCGGATCATTGGGAACCTCGACTCCCGCAGCTGCGGCGGCCGAGAGTTTGTCGTTCATGGCTTTTTTCGTAGCATCGTCGCCCATGTAGATCCGCAGACGATTGCAGGTCAACTTGTCGGGCAAACCGCCGGCGAGAATCCGCGTGATCTCGACCTGATCGTCGAACGCGGCCAGGTGTTGATCGAAATCGAAGACAAACATGCCGCGACAAGTGATTTCGATCGGGGCTTTTTTCTTGGTTGGTCCAGCCGCTGGTTGCGCAGACATATTCGGCACGAGCGAATCGCCGGGCAGGTCGAGATGGATCCGTTCGATGCGCGATAGCTGCAGCGTGCTCACGCCGCCGAAGGCCGTATCGGCGCCACCTTTTTCGCTCGGCTTGAGGAAGATCGTCAGATCGCGGCCGCGGCCGTAGCTCTCGCCATACTGAAAGTCGACGTCGTGTGGCGTGTAAGCCCGCTGCTGATCAAGTTGCAAGTTGCGCGTGTTGATCTGCAACGCATCGTTCGCGCCCGGCTTGCTGGGAGGACTGAAAATGGTGAGCTCGCCTGGCAGCCGGCCACCTTCCAATCGGCCAAACTCGGCGCGGGCGAAATCGAGCGGCTTATCGAACTTCAGCACCGCTCCTTGCGGCGCGCGGAGGACAATCGGCCGGCCTTTGCTCTTGGGTTTTCCGTTCGCATCTTTCTCGGGAGTCGCAAAGAAGATGAGCGTCGCGGGTTTGATTTCCAGCTGGCCGTCGGTGTTGGTCTGATAGTCCTTGAGCAGCAGCGTGAACTGCTCGGTTTCGATTTTCTTGGCCCCTTGGCGTTCCCAGGCATCTTCGGGAAAGAGCGTGAGAATGTCATCGGGCGGCGGAGTGGGACGCGGGTCTTGCGTGACGACTTGGTTCACACCGCGTGCGACCGGCGGCGGTTCCAGCATTGGCGCGATGCCCCACGCGTAGCCGCCATAGGCCACGATGAGAACGCAGGTCGCGAATATCCAACGCCGCAGGTGAATCATTAGTCCGTTAGTCTGCCAGAGTTAATCAGCTAAGTAAGGGTGAATCGTTTCGTCCCAACGCCCCTTGGCTTTCAACAACAGTTCGACCAGCTCGCGCACGGCCCCTTGGCCGCCGGCGAGCCGCGTGATGAAGCCCGCCGCCGATTGCACGTCGTCGGCAGCATCGGCTACTGCGACGCCCAGACCGACATTGCGAATGCACGGCAGGTCGGTCAAGTCATCGCCGATGTAGGCACATTGCTCGGGCTTGAGGTTCAACTGTTTCAGCACTTCGCGGAGCACAGGCAACTTTTGTTCGAAGCCTTGTCGCACGATCTCGATGCCGAGCTCGCTGGCCCGCAGCTTCACAATGTGCGACGTCCGCGCGGTAAGCACGCCGAACTTGAAACCGGCTCGCTGCCAGAGCTTGATGCCCAGGCCGTCGCGGATGTGAAACTTTTTGTGCTCGATCCCCTGGTTGTCGTACGTAATGCCGCCATCCGTCAGCACGCCGTCGACATCGGAGAGCAGTAGTTCGATACGTCGGCAGCGGTCAGAAAGTTTCATGGGGCGGCGGCGAGGAAGGGATTAGAGGTTAGAGATTAGGGGTTGGGGAGGTTAGTCCCAATAAGTATCGATGTTGCGTGAGGCATTTGATTTCGAATTCGGCGACGGCGATTCTCCGGGCGCGTGGAGCTTGAGAATTTTCGTGCGCTCGTTTGCTTCCACGCTGTGCTCCACCGGCACATTCCATACATCGGTAATATCGATCAAACCCACGGGTTGACCCTGTGCGTTGACCACCGGCAGTTCGCTGATCTTCCGATCGGCAAGCAGCTGGCAGGCCACGACCAACCGCGTGCCGAGTTCGACTCTAGTGGGCCGTTGGGTCATGACGTCAGCGAGCGGGCCGTCGATGCACGACTCGCGGCGAGCTTCCAGCAGCTTGGCCAGGTCGCTGTCGGTGAAGATGCCGGCGAGATGACCGGTTTCATCGACGATCATCACCGCGCCGGTTCGGCGGCCGGGGCGACTTTGCAGCAGCAGCGCTTCGCGAACGGTTTGTTCAGAACTTGCGATGCGGCACTGCTCGAGCGGCCGCATGGCTTCTTCGACTTTGGCCAGTTTTCGACCGAGGCTGCCGCCAGGATGAAAGCGGGCGAAATCTTCCTCGCTGAAGTGCCGCATCTGGCTGAGCACAAGCGCGAGCGCATCGCCCAGCGCGAGCATCGCCGTGGTGCTCGCGCTCGGCGCGAGACCGAGCGGGCAAGCTTCACGAATGGCGCCGAGATCGAGCGTGACGGCCGCGAATTTTCCGAGCGTGCTCGTCGGCTGACCGGTGATGGCGATCACGGTCGCGCCGAGTTGCTTCACGGTCGGCAACAGGCGGACGACTTCTTCGGTCTCACCGCTATACGAAAGGACCAGCAGCACATCGTCGCGATGAATCCGGCCGAGGTCACCGTGAATGGCTTCGCTGGGATGAACGAAGTGGCTCCGCGTGCCGGTCGACGCGAGCGTGGCAACAATCTTCTGCCCGATCAGGCCGGCCTTGCCCATGCCCGCGACCAGCACGCTGCCGCGGCAGGAGTGGAGCAATTGCACGGCGGCGCAAAAATCGTCATTCAAATGCTCGGCGAGCGCCTGCAACGTGTTGGCTTCGGCGCGAATGACTTCGCGACCCTGGCGCAATTGTTCCAGACTCGACAGCAATCCATGGCCGCCCGCCGGTAAAGCACTCATCGCCGTCATCCTTGACCGCTGGTTTTATAGAAAGAGTCCGTGGGGAATTGTAAGAAAGTCGCCAGAATCGAACAATGCGAAGTGGCGCTCTGCTAGCACGCAAAAATCCAATCCGATCGTGAGCCAACTATCATGCTGCCAAACATCGCTGGATTTTTTGCCGGACTGTTCGTGGCGATGGCGCTGATCGCCGGAATCGAGTTGGGTGGCTTCGCACTGCTGGGCGAGTTGCCCGAGGACTTGCAGTCGCCCGATCCCCAAGTGATGCAAGCCGCCGTCGCAAAGTTGCCGACGATCGCCTTTGTGATGTTGATCGCCGCTTACACGGTCGGCTCTTTCGGCGGCGCGCTCGTGGCAGGTCTGATCTGTCGCAGCGGCCGCTTGGTTTTTCCCGCACTGATCGGCGCGCTCATTTGGGGCAGCACGCTCTACTGGCTACTGAAGATTCCCAGCCCGCTTCTCGTCTGGTTCAGCTTGCTCACGGTGCCGCTGGCAACCGTCGCCGGTGCGTTACTCGCGCTCGTACTGCGGCCTTCACCGCTGCCAGGAATTCAACCCTATGACATGCGGAAAAAGGGAATGGCCTGCAAGTGAGCTATAGCGGCACGGGGGTTGAAAATCTCGCTGACGAACAGATAGCCAGAGCGGTCGATCGTTGAACACTCCAAATACTTAATTGGCTGCAATTTATGGCGTTTTTGCGTTTGGCGCGCAAGTTGCACCGAGGGCTCGCCACGAGCAAGTCATCCATTCAACACAACAAGGAACCGATAACGCTGAGGAAGCGAGTACTGCCATGGAAACGAAGATCAAAAGTCCCAAAAACGAAGCGGAGAATTTAGCCCGGATCGGCATCCGCGGCCTCGACGATGTCTTGGCGGGCGGTCTGACGCCCAATCGGTTGTACCTGCTCGATGGTGACCCGGGTTCGGGAAAAACCACCATCGCCTTGCAGTTTCTGATGCAAGGCGTGCTCAAGGGCGAGACGACGCTTTATGTGACGCTCGCCGAAACAATTCAAGAACTGAAAGCGGTTGCCGACAGTCACGGCTGGAATCTCGAAGGCATTGAATTGCTCGAGATCATTCCCGGTGGCGATGCGCTTTCGACCGACGATCAGATCACCATGTTTCATCCGTCCGAAGTGGAACTGGGTGAAGCCACCGAAAAAATCCTGGCAGCCGTGGAGAAGCTCAAGCCGAAGCGAGTTGTGATTGATTCGCTCTCGGAGTTGCGGCTGTTGTCGCAACATTCGCTTCGCTATCGGCGGCAGATTCTCGCGCTCAAGCGATTTTTCATGGGGCGAGAATGCACGGTCATGCTGCTCGACGATCGCACGGCCGACGCCGCTGATCGGCAACCTTATTCCATCGCGCACGGTGTGATCACGCTCGAGCAGTTGACGCCCGAGTACGGCTCGGAGAGGCGGCGGTTGAATATTTCGAAGTATCGCGGCTCTTCCTTTCGCGGCGGCTTTCACGACTTTGTGATTCGCCAGGGCGGCATTGATGTTTTTCCGCGATTAGTCGCCGGCGAGTATCCGATTCGTATGAATCGCGTCGTGGTTCCCAGCAGTTTGCAGACACTCGACGATTTGCTTGGCGGCGGACTGACGTCGGGCACGAGCACGCTGATCACCGGCCCGGCTGGTTCCGGCAAATCGAGCCTCGCCATGCAGTACGTCGTGGCTGCCTGCGAACGAGGCGAAAATGTCGCGATCGCGCTCTTTGATGAAAGCGTGGCCACATTGGTCGACCGCATGCATGGCATGGGACGATCGATCGAAAAATACATCGATAATGGACAAATCGCGGTTCATCAAATCGATCCTGCCGAGTTCTCGCCGGGCCAACTCGTGCACCTGTTGCGCGAGCAAGTCGAAGAGCGCGGCGTGAAGATGATCGTGCTCGATAGCTTGAATGGCTACATGCATTCGATGCCGGGCGAAAACTTCCTCACCGTGCAGTTGCATGAACTGACGAGCTACTTCGGTCATCGCGGCGTGACTACTATCCTGGTGACAACCCAACAAGGGATGATCGGCCCGGCGATGCGTTCGCCCGTCGATGCTACCTACTTGGCCGATTGCGTGATCATGATGCGTTACTTCGAAGACAGGGGCCGTGTTCGCAAAGCCATTTCGGTGGTCAAAAAGCGGACGGGCTATCACGAAGATACGATCCGCGAGATGTCGATCGATAGTCGTGGATTGCACGTCGGTGAACCACTGACCGATTTTCGCGGCGTGCTCACGGGCGTGCCCGAGCGTCGGCCCATCGAAGATTCGAAAGCACGAGGCAATTAATGTCGAGTGCCCCGCAGATGTCGCTGACGGCCGAAGAAAAGCGCGTGCTGATTCTTGCGCCAACCAAAAAAGATGGAGAGGTTTCCGTCTCGCTGCTCGCGCAGGCGGGCATTCCCGCACTAGCCTGCGCGGCACTCTCTAGTCTGATCGACGAACTGAGGATCGGGGCTGGGGCACTAGTAATCACCGAAGATAGCCTAACACGCAACTTTCAGAGTCCACTGTACGCTGCTTTGCACGATCAGCCGACGTGGTCGGAGTTGCCGATCATCGCGCTGGTGCGCAATTCAACCGACGGCGCGATCAGCAAGCAACTGAAGCTGCTCGGCCATGTGACGCTGGTCGAACGCCCTGTCTTGCTGCGCACGTTCTTGTCCGCGATCCAAACAGCCCTGTGGGCCCGCCATCGCCAATATCAAAATCGCGACTTGCTAGAGAAGGAGCGTCTGGCTCGCGAGGAAGCCGAACGAACCAGTCGGCTGAAAGATGAGTTCATTGCCACGCTGTCGCACGAATTGCGGACACCGCTGAGTGCCATTCTCGGTTGGTCGCAACTCCTCGGCCGTGGTCTGCTGGATGAAAATGAAAGTCAAGAAGCGGTCGCCAGTATCGAACGCAACGCTCGCGCACAGACCCAATTGATCGAAGACCTGCTCGACATGAGCCGGATCATCAGCGGCAAGATGCGGCTCGATGTGCAAATCATCGAGCCCAACATGTTCATCGAAGCAGCCATCGCTACCGTGCGGCCTGCTGCCGCGGCGAAAGAGATTCGGCTCAACACGCAGTTCGATGCCAAGGTGGGAACCGTGCTGGGCGATCCCAGCCGGCTGCAACAAGTCATTTGGAATCTGCTTTCGAACGCCATCAAATTTACGCCGATGCACGGTGAGGTCCGGATCACTGTGCGTCGGCTCAATTCACATTTGGAAATCGCCATCCGCGATTCAGGCCAAGGCATTTCGGCCGAGTTCCTGCCGTATGTCTTTGATCGTTTCCGCCAGGCCGACGGCTCGACCACGCGCCGCGTCGGCGGCTTGGGGCTCGGTCTGGCGATCGTCAAGCAACTGATCGAACTCCATGGCGGCCAGATTGAAGCCCAAAGCGAGGGCGAAGGTTTGGGCAGCTCGTTCGTCGTTTCGTTGCCGGTGAATTCTTCGTTGCTCGCCATGCAACCGCGCGAACGAAGATCTCCTTCGCGATTCAATGAGACTCGCGCGCCGGAGTTCCAATCGCTGCAGGGCATAAAAATTCTCGCGGTCGACGACGAGCGCGACGCGCTCGGTGTGCTGGCCCGTGTCCTCACGATGTGCGGCGCCGATGTTCGCACCGGCACCTCAGCCGCCGAAGCCATCACACTGTGTGACAATTTTCATCCCGATCTGCTCATCAGCGACATCGGCATGCCTGAGGTCGACGGCTGTGAACTAATCCGGATGTTGCGTGCGACCTCGCATCAGCTTCCCGCCATCGCCTTGACGGCTTTCGCCCGGAGCGAAGATCGCACCCGTTCGTTGCGCGCTGGTTTCTCGGCGCACCTTTCAAAACCCGTCGAGCCGGCCGAACTCGTCGCGACAGTGGCAGCGCTGACCTCGCGAAAGTAGTGGTTTATCCACGTTTGATGGATAAATCGACATCTATGGACCAGACAGGGGACGTTGCTCCCTCATCTATATCCGCGCCCTGTTTTGCGACCTATGCTGAAAGGACCACGGTTTTCACGCTGCCAAGTGAGGTCCTCATGCTCGTTCGTTTCTTGTCTTTGAGTTGTTGCCTGGCACTCTTCTGCTCGAGCGCGTTCGCTCAAGAGACCAAGGCCAAAAAGAAGTCTGCCGAGCCGACGGCGGCTGCCAATACGCAGACCGAACTGCAATCGATTCGGCAATCGTCAAAGCTGTTCGTTGCTGCGTTCGACAAAGCCGATGCCAAAGCGGTTGCTGCGCTCTGGACCGAGTCGGGCGAGTACGTTGATGACACCGGCAGCACGTTCACGGGCCGGAAGGCTATTGAAAAAGAATACGACCGGTTCTTTACGGAGAACCCCGGCCACAAGATCACACTGGCGATCGATTCACTGAAGTTGCTGAGTGACTCAGCCGCCATCGAAGATGGCCGGGCCATTCTCGACCCAGCCCCCGCCGGTGCGCCGGCCATCAGTAAGTACACCGTCGTGCATGTGAAGATCGATGGCCAGTGGCTGATGAGCTCGGTGCGCGACACGCACGTGCCGACGCCATCGGCTTATCGCCACTTGGAAGATTTCGAATGGCTGATCGGCAATTGGTCGGCCGAAGAACACGGCGCGAAGACGGAAGTCACCTGCCGCTGGATCGCCAACAAGAGCTTTGTCGAACGGTCGTTCAAAGTGACCAAAGATGGTCAGGTGACCGCCGCTGGCGTGCAGATCATCGGTTGGAACCCAGTCGCCAGCGCGCCGCAATCGTGGCTATTTGCTTCCGATGGCGGCCAAACTATGGGAAAATGGACTGCGCGTGAAAACGGCTGGCAGATCGAGTCGCAAGGGATTCTCGCCGACGGCACGCCGACCACGGCAGTGACCACGTTCGTCAAGCTGGATGAAGAAGCCTTTGCCTGGCAATCGCTGTCGCGCACCGTTGGCGGCCGCAAGTTGCCCGACACGGAAGAAATCGTGCTGAAGCGCACGAAGTAACGATTGTCGCCCGGTAGGACGAACCAGTGGTTCGTCCGGCAGCGGGTAACAGCCAAACCATGGCAGTGACAGTTCTGGCCGGACCAATGGTCCGGCCTACGAAGCTAATTCGCTCTTCTCGATCGAGCTCCACACCACAAGTCATCTCAACCAAACGAAGTCTCCTATGCGCCATCACATTCTCTTCACCGCCGTTGCTCTGTTTACCGTGTCCTCGATTCCGCATTACTGCGCCGCTCGTGGCGTGGGTGGTGGAGGTGGCGGCTTTGGTGGAGGAGGAGGCGGCGCTCGGATGGGCGGCGGCGGTGGTGGCTTTGGTGGAGGAGGCGGCGGAATCGGTGGAGGCGCACGTCCTGGCGGCTTCGGCGGTGGGGGTGGATTAGGTGGTGGCGGTGGCGGTTTCAGCGGCGGTCATCCGATTGGTGGTGGCGGCGGAAACTTTGGCGGTGGTGGGAATTTCGGTGGCGGTGGATTCGACCGCGGGAACATCGGTGGCGGCAATTTTGGCGGTGGAAACTTCGGCGGTGGCGGTGGTTTGAATCGTGACTTGGGCGGTTTGAATCAAGGTGGGCTGGAACGCTTTGGTGGCGGCGGTTTGAACGATCGCGGATTGGGTGGCGCCGGGCTAGGTCAGGGTGGATTTGAGAATCGCACCAATAACTTTGGCGGCGGCAATTTTGAAAATCGGAGCAATTTCAATCAGCCGAGCCGTTCACAGCTGAACAACTTCCTCGGCCTGCCTTCCGATGAAGGAATGCACTCGCTCAATCAAACTCAAAATCACGCCTTCGATAACGTCGACGTCAATCACGGCACGGTGAATGGCCCGCGCGGCGGCGAAGGGAGCTACACCACGGTGACGGGGCCGCGTGGTAACACTGCGGGCCGCGGCGCTTACGAAGGTGCGAACGGCGGCACCGTGGCAGGCCGTGGCGTCGAAGGCGCTGATGGCGGCAAGGCAGGACAAGGAATCGCGGTCGGCCCGAACGGCGGTGTGGCTGCGGGTGGCGGAGTCGTTGGTCCCAATGGCGGTGCTGCTGGACGCGGCGCAGCTGTTGGTCCGAACGGCGGCGTGGTCGCAGGCCGCGGCGTCGAAGGGCCCAACGGCGGCAAGGCCGGTCAAGGCATTGCGGTTGGTCCCAATGGTCGAGTCGCTGGTGGCGGCGCGGTGGTGGGTCCGAATGGTGGCGCTGCGGCCCGCGGTTTTGCCGCAGGTCCGAATGGCGTGGCCGCTGGCTTCGCTCGCGTTTCTCCTTCCGGCCGATATGTGACGGCCGCTGGCGTGCGGACGAACTTCAATCACTGGGGCGTCTACGGCTCGGGTTGGTACGGCAATCATCCCGGTGCGTGGTTCGCGGCTGGCTGGGCGACGGGCGCTGCCTGGAACACTGCCAACTGGGCCATGGCCAGCGATTGGCTCGGCTATGCTGCGCAGCCGGTCTACTACGACTATGGCAACAACGTGACTTACGAAGACAACAGCGTGTATGTGAATGGCGACCAGGTCGGCACATCGACCGATTACTACAACCAGGCCACGACGCTCGCCACGCAAGGGGCCGAAGCCGACGCTCCCGCCGACGGCGATTGGCTGCCGCTGGGCGTCTTTGCCCTCAGCAAGAATGCGAGCGCGACCTCGGACGTGGTGATTCAACTCGCCGTGAACAAAGCGGGCGTCGTCCGCGGCAACTACACCGACACGGTGACGAACAAAACCCAAGCCATCAACGGCAGCATCGACAAGCAAACGCAGCGAGTCGCCTTCCAAGTCGGCGACAACAAAACGGCCGTTATGGAAACCGGCCTGTATAACCTCACCAAGGATCAGTCGCCGGTTCTCGTGCATCTCGACGCCGACCGCACCGAACAATGGCTGCTGGTGCGGATGAATAAGGGCGGGAGCGACGACGCTGGCGTTTCGCGGTAAGTGATTCGCAGGGCGAACCTCCAGGCGACTGGCTTGTCACTAAACTGAGCAAGCCATTCGCGCGCAAGGTGTATTATGCCCGGCCATCTCGTTCTTCTCGGCGACTCAATTTTCGACAACGCCTATTACGTGCCCGGCGGCCCAGCGGTCAACGAGCACGTGCGCCGGCTGCTACCCAAAGACTGGCAGGCCTCGCTGCTGGCGGTCGACGGTGCGAAGGTTGCCGATGTCGCTCGTCAACTTGAACAGTTGCCGGAGACTGCTACGCACTTGGTGCTGAGCATCGGCGGCAACAACGCGCTCTGGTCGGCCGGCAACTTCTTCCCCGTTGAGGCCAGCACGGTGCGCGATGCCATGACAACCTTGGCCGCGGCCCGCGAAGAGTTTCAGAGTGAATACCGCGGCTTGGTGAAACAGCTACGCGGTCTGCGCAAGGGACTCGCAATCTGCACCGTTTACGACGCGATTCCCGGAATCACGCCAGCAGAGATCGCCGGGCTGTGCTTGTTCAACGACGTCATTACGCGCACCGCGATTGCGGCAAAGCTGACGCTCATCGACCTCCGCACGATCTGCAATGAAGCGAGCGACTTCTCCAGCCTGTCGCCCATCGAACCCTCCGCCGCCGGGGGCGGCAAGATCGCCCGCGGCATTCTCGACGCACTCTTCGAGCCCACAGCGGGCTGCCATGTGATTGGCTAGTTTTACTTATTCAATTCCATCACACACTCGCGCCAGAGTGTGTCGACGTCTTTGCCGGTGAAGTCGGTGAAGTCTTCTAGCTCGAATTTATTGGCTTGCATGCGGCGGTGAATCTTGTCGACCGTGCCCGGAAATTTTTCGTCGACCCAGACGAGGAACTTCGCAGTCACGCCGTAACTGTTTTTGTAGCTCTGTTCGGGCCGCAGCCTGCGAGGAATCGCCCAGCGCTGTTGTGGCGGACCATAGACGTGCCGGGCGTAATCGGCGATTCCTTCGGTCAGCCAACCGGGATCGGAATTGGGATAGGCTTGCACGAGATGCGTCAGTTCGTGCGTCAGCAAGCCGATGTCTTCCGGATGCTTTTCCAGCCACTCGGTGCTGACCGTGATCGTGTCGCGATGAGCGTACGCGGGAACTTTGATTCCCTTTTTGAATTCGATCTTGATGCTCCGCGCGGCGAACTTCTCTTCATTCTCAAATCGCTTGAGCAACTTCGGATAGCAATCGTAAAAGAGCGTCGTCAGGTTGCCGGCGACCTTTCCCATGTCGCCGCTCACGTCCCCTTCGATGGTCAAACGCAACGGCGGCGGCGTGCGCGGCCGTTCTGGTTTATCCTCGGTTTTCGATTCGGGCTTGGTCTCTGTTTTTAGTTCCGGCTTGGGTTCTGCCTTCGGCTCCTCTTGAGCGAGCAGAGGAACGGTGAGAGCAGGAACGCTCAGGAGCAACGCAGCAAGAGCCTGACGACGAGAGTGTGGCATGGGAGTTCGTTCGAATCGAGGGAGAGAAAAACCAGTTCTTAGTGTACCTACAAAATGCGCTGCGACTCACTTTCGATGAACGCAATTCGCAAGCGGTAATTGGAATAAAACTGCGACCGCCCGAGCTGCTGAGCCACGGCATGCTCGCTGTGTCGCTTCCAGGCCGCGATATCAGGAAGCGACCGCCAGTATGAAACCGTGATCCCCACGCCACTCGCATCGCGTACGCTTTCGACGCCCAGAAAGCCCGGCTGCTCCGCAGCGAGCTTCAGCATTCGTTGGGCGAGTTCCGCATAACCGCTGGCCGAAGGTGACAACTCAGAGGTGAAAATCACCGCGTAGTACGGCGGAGGTGGTGTCGCGGCGAACATCGTTTCGTGAAACTCCTCATCCTGCAAATGTCGCGTTGTAATTTCGCTGGCCCACTAACCTGCACACCATTCGATTGCCACATCGCGGTAAGGCTCGGTGACCCAATCCCAATCTTCAGGAGCATGTTCCGGCTGACGCTTGTCTAGTAATTTTCGCTCACCCTGCAGATTGGTGTAGCGAATCTGATACGGCAGCAGCACGCCACTCTCGAACGCAGCCAGCCAGGCAACATATCCATTGGTGATGCCACCTCCGCTAACGATTTCATCGGCCATCTCCTGGCGATCGACGTACTCAGCCAGGACATACACGCCATCGTGGTGGAGCCAGCTCAACGTTAGATACTGACCGAACACGGGTGTGCTTGGTGCCAGCGGTTCCGCTCGCCGTTTGCGATAGTGCGGCAATTTGATCCGACTTTGAGAGTAAGGCGTGGTCAGTTGCGGATTCTGGGGCCCATTCGATTGGATATCACGGCAAATTTGACTCCGAACCACATTCACGAACTCTGGCTCATAAGACGGAGCGGCCTGCTGAGCAATTTCGCCGAGCGTGGTCGAACTCGTGTACTGAATCGCTTGCGCGAAGTGTTCAACGGCGAGCAGGTCCTCTTCCCAGAGATCTTCGTAATGGGACAGGACTTCGGCGTGAGTACGTAGCTTCAACAGATGCAGCAAATCGTCGACAGAGTAATGCAGTACGCTCGGCTTGCCGCCGCAGACGTCCGGATCGATAGCTATGCGATGGAGTAAAGGCATGAAAGTATTCTATTTCACTTTTCTCGCGCCCCAAAACTCCTGAGACAGCTAAGGGCGAGGTTGTTGCTTCAACCGCTGCAGCCATTGCTGCAAATCGGCCGGCAGTGTCGATTTGAAACTCAACGTTTCTCCCGTCGATGGATGAATGAACCCGAGCACGGCAGCGTGCAGTGCTTGCCGAGGCGCGCCGCTGGTGTCGTGCTGAGGCTTTTCACCAAGCGGATGGGTGTAGGTCTTCTCGCCGCAGAGCATGTGGCCGCGTTCGGAAAGATGAATGCGAATCTGATGCGTCCGGCCGGTCTCGAGCTTGCATTCGATCAGCGAATAATCGCCGATAACTTCGAGAGGCTTGATGTGCGTAATTGCCTGTTGAGCTTCTTGTTCTTGATCCTCTCCCTCTCCTCGGTACTCTGGGGAGAGGGGCACATCTGCAACTGCACTGTCCTCTCGAGCGCGCTCGATCACACTCCCGCGCAACCCATCTCCGCGATCCCTCACGAGCATCGTCTCGATCTTTCCCGCTTCAGGCCGGCCATAGACTACGGCCAGATAAGCCCGTTCGATACGATGCTTGCTGAAGAGACGAATCAGTGCGGTCTCGGCTTGCTGCGTGCGCGCGAAGACCATCAAGCCGCTCGTATCGCGATCGAGCCGATGGACCGCGCGGATCGGTGGCAACTGCGGGCCCGAGCGCTGTTGATGCCGATGCTCGCGACGGCCTCGCTGCGGCGTTTTCGGTCGCGGCTGTTCATCCAGATTCCACCCCAAGTGCCTGGCCAGCGCTCGCGGCACGAGTTCATCGAGCGTCGGCTGGCGGCGTTTCCGATCGGCCGACCAGTTGCGTTCTTCGGCATGCCGCAGCGTGGTGATGCCGGCCGGCTTTTCGATAATCACCAGATGCTGATCGGCAAAGCGAATCTTCACGCTCCGCTCATCGGCCGGCGGAGCCAGCGGATGCTGCCAGACCTGAATGACGTCGCCGGATTTTACCTTGCGAGCCTCTTCCAGGCAGAGGTTGCCGTTCACCTGAATCTGCCGCGCGGTGATCAGCTTTTTCACCTGATTCCACGATTTATCGGGCATGAATTCGCGCAGCACGGCGGCGAGAGCTTTTCCTTGCTGAGCGGGTTGCACGTGATGATTGACGTAATTCTTAGGCCGAGACATGCAACCATTCTAATCGAGCGACACGACCGCGCCGTCGTCGCGGGTGGAGAGTCGTTTCACAATCACGAAGTGCGTTTGCGTCGTTAGCAACTGCACATGCCCATCGGCAAAACCCGTCATCACGCCAGCCGGATGCGCGGCATTCAGCGGATTGTTCGGCCCGAACGCGCCAATGCCATTGCCGGGAACCGTCACGTTCATGTTTCGCCCGTTGAAGCCCACGCCGGGCCAGCCATTGTTATTGTTGGCAGCCGTGTTTGCAAAACCAACGGTGCGAATGTTGTAGATATTTGGATTGCCGAGCGAAGCCGGAAACATCGGTTGCTGCGGATTGCAACCGCGAAACCACCAACCGCCAGCGTTCGTCGTGGCGGTGCTCGCGGTGCTGCCGTCGATACGCAGGCGAGCGCCGGTCGAGTCGTAAAAGAAATCCGACTCTTCGCCGACGATCAAACAATTCGACGTGCCATCGGTTGCTTCGCTCAGCTTCACCGCGATGTTGATCGTCAGCAAACCACCCTGCGAGAGCGTGCCGCTGCACGGCCCCGGCGAAGTGCGGTCCTCGGTGAAATCGACTTCCGTCCCGCGCGTCCCACCATTCGTCGCCCCTTGAATGCCGACGTACGAAGGGACCACGAGAGGTCTGCCGCCCGTCGGCGTTTCCATTTTCGGCAGCGGACTGCTGGGGCAGAGCATCCAATTGATCTGAGCGTTGCCGACCACGCCGCCGATGGTTGTATCGTCGGCACTGACGGTGGAAAACGTTTGGCCGGTTTGTTCCAGCTGCGCGATCTTGTCGTACAGGTTCTTCTGCTCGCAAAACGGCAGCACGCCGACGAAAAAGCTCGGCCCGAATTGGCCACTATTATTCGTCGGCACGTTGTTTACATAGCGCGCCCGCGCGCCGTACGGCAACGCGAGAAACGTATCGTGATAATTGTGCAAGCCGAGCGCGATCTGCTTCACATTGTTGCCGCATTGCATTCGCCGGGCGGCTTCGCGGGCCGCTTGCACGGCGGGCAACAGCAACGCAACGAGCACGCCGATGATCGCAATCACGACGAGCAACTCCACCAGCGTAAAACCCCGCTTCTTCATTCGCTGGCCGCATCTTTCGCCGGCGTCGCGGGCTTCACAGGCACACCCGTTTTCGGATCGATGGTCAGGTTCAAATCCTCGCCATCCGCCGTGTAAAAGAAAAACCCGTACATCATTTCATTCACCGTCTGCGGGCCGAAGCGAACCGCTTGCGTGGCGTCGGGATTGTACGGATTGAACTTCGAGTTATCGAAGTGGGCCGTCACTTCAATCTTCGTTCCCTTAGGAAACTTCTTCGTGTTCGGTTGCCAGCGAAAGTTCTGCTGCCAATCGAAATGATAGTTCGGCACGCTCAGCAGCGTCTCTTCATCGCCATTCGGGAAGAGAGCTTTGAAGGTCATGTCCTTGCCACGGAGATGCATGTGCGAAAACATAGCCAGGCCGGTGGCGTCGACAGGCAGCGTGCGTACCGATTGCACTGGATGAGCCGCGGCGCCTGGCGGTATTTCAAATTTGCGCGTCGTCACTTGCACGTGCTTCAATTCTTGTCGCACCACATAACGCGGAAAGCGAAAGCCGACCTGCATCCGGTTGGTCTCTTCCTTGCCGGTGGTCGTGTAGTGAATCTGCAAACCGATCACCGAGCCGGCGGGAATCTTAAAGCCCAGCCCTTCGCCCAGCGTGAACGCGGTGCCGCCTGGAACGCGCCCCGTAATGAAATTCTCATCGCTGAATTTTGCACCCAGCGGCACGTACGCCATGTTGCAATGATGCACGACGGCCGAGTTGCTGGGCTTGATCTCGGCGCCGCTGATCCACGTATCCTGCAGAAAAACGTATGGCAGAATGATGTGCTTGTATTCGACAAAACCCTCGGCGGGAAGTTTGTGCGTTTCGAGCGCGGTGGTGATGATATCCGGCTCGCCGATTTCCCAAGCGGGATCGGCAAAGGTCGCTGGTGGCGGCGCTTTCGCTTCGTCGCCGGCAGCAAAGCCCGTCTTCGTCCACGCGACAATCGTCTCGCGCTCCGCCGTCGTCAGCTTGCGTTCATTCAAAAAATGTTGCTGCCGATTGGCGTACCACGGCGGCATGCGACGATCGGCGACCACTTCGGCAATCATCTTCGCATGCGATGTCACTTCCTCGCGCGTCATCAGCGAGAACGGCGCACCACCGCCGGTGCGATGACACTCCTGGCAGTTCTCCTGCATGATCGGCAACACATCTTGAAAAAACGTCACCTTCGTTTTTACTTCTACCGGTTCCGGCAGCGTGATCAAACAGCCGTCGACGGTTGTTTCCGCCAGCTTGATCTCTTGGCCTGCCAACAGCGCATCAAGTGCGGCCGTCAAATCGTCGCTGTTCGCCGTGGGCCGAGCGCCGCCGACGCGCTGCTGATCGTCGATTCGGCCGCGATAGCGCAACTTTTTCGCCGCATCAATGATCACCACCTCCGGCGTTCGTTCCACACCCACCGCGCGGACGCACGAGCCGTCGACATCCTTCACAAACGGAAACTCGACGCCGAAGTCGATCGCCCGTTGCGCAATCTCGGCAATCTCGTCATCCACGCTTACGTTTACGCTGACGAACTGCACGCCCTTGTCGCGATAGGCAGCGTCAAGCCGCTTCAACTTCGGCCAGTACTTCTGCACGAGCGGGCACGTGGTGTTGCTGAAGACGAGCACCACTGCCTTCGGCTCGCCGAAGTCGCTGAGCGACCGCTGCAGGTAGCGAATGTCTTTGAATTTGAGATTAGGGACTTCGCTGCCGATTTTGGGACGGTCTTCGGCCAGAGCAGTCTGGCAAACCAGCGCGAGGAGCAGAAAGCAGGCCTGCAAACGGTATAACGACATGTACGGCTCCTCGAAGCGATGATCTTTGGCATCAGTATAAACGATTTCACCGTTTCCTGACGTGATCGATTCTGGCATATTTGCTGCAAGGTCAAGGCCCGGCTAGGATCGAATTATGAAGCCAACTGTTTACGTTGAAACCACAATTCCCAGTTATCTGACTGCTTGGGCTAGTCGTGATCTCGTTCGCGCTGCTCATCAGCAAATTACCCGAGAATGGTGGGCGCGTCGCGAGCATTTTGAGTTGTTTACTTCGCGACTGGTGCTTCAAGAGTGTCAGGCTGGTGACACACAGGCGGCCGCCGAACATATTGCCGCACTGGCGGGGATCCCTGTGCTGGAGCAACTCGATGAGATGGCAGACTTGGCCGAATCACTGCTCAGAGAGGCTCCCTTACCTGCGAAAGCTGCCGCCGACGCACTGCACATTGCTACTACGAAGCCCCACTCATTTGCACACCCGAGGAACTGCCCGGCGAGGAGAACAGCAATGACTGATGAAGTTTTGCAAGAAGTGCGCAAGGCCCGCGAGGCATTTGCTCAGCGGCACAATTTTGACGTGAGAGCGATGGTTGCTGACCTGCAAAAGCAGGACCAGGCGGGCGACTGGCCGGTTGTACGGCATGAGCCGAGGCCAGTAGATAACAAATCACAAAAAAGCGTTGCCCGGGGTAAACAGCCTAAGCGATAATCTCCGTCAGCACCTCGCCCGCGACATCCGTTAACCGAAAATCCCGCCCGTTGAAGCGATACGTCAACTTCGTGTGTTCGAGGCCGAGGAGTTTCAAAAGCGTCGCGTGCAGGTCGTTGACGTGGACTTTCTTTTCAACCGCTTTGTAGCCGAATTCATCCGTCGCGCCGTAGTGCAGACCAGCTTTCACGCCGGCACCGGCCATCCAGATGGTGAAGCCGTTGGGATTATGGTCGCGGCCCTTGCTGCCTTGCGAATCGCTGGTGCGGCCGAACTCACCGCCCCAGATAACGAGCGTCGATTCGAGCAAGCCTCGAGCGGCCAAGTCGGCGAGGAGCGCGGCCGCCGGTTGATCGGTGTGCATGGCGCACGACTTGTGATTCGATTCGACGTCAGTGTGGCAGTCCCACGGCACGTCGTTCACGCTGCCATCACCGCCTACGCCTTTGCCGGCGAAGATCTGCACGAACCGCACGCCGCGCTCGACGAGTCGCCGCGCGAGCAAGCACTGCCGAGCGAACGTCGCACACTCCGGCTTGTCCATGCCGTACGCCGCGTGCGTCATTGCTGTTTCTTTGCTCAGGTCCATCGCTTCCGGCGCCGCCATTTGCATGCGATAGGCCAGCTCATACGAGTTGATCCGCGCGGCCAGATCGGCCTGTGTCGGGCGCGTCGCGGCGTGCTCTTGATTCAGTTGCTTCATCAGTCCGAGCTGAGCCCGCTGCTGCTCGTCGGTGTGCTTGTTGTCGCGCAGCAGATTGTCGATCGCTTCCTTCCGCCGCGCGTCGAGCGCGAGGGCTTGATACGTCTTCGGCAAAAAACCAGCCGACCAAATCTGATCGTCGCCGCGCGGCCGCGTGTCGTGCATCACCACATACGACGGCAAATCCTGATTGAGCGAACCGAGGCCATACGTCATCCAGGCCCCGAGCGCGGGCAGGCCGGGCCGGTTCGTGCCGCACATCAGCTCGATCGACGCCGGCGCGTGATTGTTCTGCCGCAAGTACATCGAATGCAAAAAGCACATCTTGTCGACGTGCTGCGACAGATGCGGAAAGATGCTCGAGACCCAACTGCCGGATTCGCCGTACTGCTTCCAATCAAAGGGGGATTTCAGGCATTTGCCGCTCGTCGTGAAGAAGCCGGTCTTTGGATCCGAACCAGCGAGTTCCTGGCCGTCGCGCTTTTGCAGCTCTGGTTTGTAGTCCCACGTATCGACCTGCGACGGCGCACCGGTCATGAACAACCAAATGATCGACTTCACCTTCGGCGGAAAATGTGGCTCCTTCGTTGACAACGGCCCGACAGGAGTCGCATCAGCACGGGCTTCGCTGTGGAGCATGTTCGCCAGCGCGAGTGAACCGAAGCCGAGGCCGGCGGTTTGGAGAAACTGGCGGCGGTGAGGGAGAGGTTGGTTGAACATGGCAATTCGATTGCAGATTTTAGATCGCAGATTGCAGATTGAAGGCAAAGAAACTAGTCCACGTACACAAACTCATTTAGGCACAGCAATAACTGACAAACTTCTACCATCGCTTTATCTTTCGCTGCCGCATCCGTCCCGAGCGCCGCTTGCTGTTGTTCGATGAAAGCCACCAGCCGTGATCGTTCCTGCTCTGTTGGTTTACGAGCGAACAAAACGAGATAGGCCTGATCGATTCCTGCCGCGAGTGACATGTCGATTTGCGGTTTGATTCGCTGGGCGAGTTTCTCGGCTTGTTGGCGGACGAATGGGCTATTCATCATGACCAGCGATTGGGTCGGCACGGTGGTGCTGATGCGTTCGCCGACGCTTTGAGTCGGTTCGGGCGCATCGAACATCGTCATCAACGGAATCAGCTCGCTCCGTTTCACGCGCAGGTAGATGCTTCGCCGCTGCGTGTTATCCATGATGCTCGGGCCATACAGTGTGCTGTCGAGATTGCCGCCGACAGCGAGGAGCGAATCGCGGATCAGCTCTGCATCGAGTCGGCGCGGCTGAGCGTGCCAGAGATAGCGATTGGCGGGATCGATCTTTTGTTGCTCCGGCGTGAAGTCGTTTCCTTGTTGATAGACGGCGCTGAGCATGATCAGTTTGTGGAGCGGCTTGAGTTGCCAGTTCTGTTTCACGAGTTCGCTGGCGAGCCATTCGAGCAACTCGGGATGCGAAGGCCGCTCACCCTGAGCGCCGAAATCGTTCGGCGTGCCGACCAAGCCCTGGCCGAAGTGATGTTGCCAGAGGCGATTGACCTGCACGCGAGCGAGGAGCGGCCCGGCGCCATGCTCGACATCGGTCAACCAATCGCCGAGGGCGATGCGCGGATCGCTGGCCGGCGGCGAATCGGATTTGCCACGCGTGAGCACCTGCAGTTGCCCCGGTTCGGCTTTCCCGTTTTTGTTGTCGACTTCGCCGCGACGGAGTAAAAACACATCCTGGCCGCCGCCAACCGTGGTGTAGACCTCGGCCATCTTGGGCCGTGGTTCGGCAGCGATGTGCTTCGTTAATGCAGCGAGGACCTTGGCCGATTCTGGTTCGAACGGCGCGAACCAGCGGACCATTGCTTCGCGGAGCGAGTCGGGGAGTTTGTTCTTTCCTTCCGCGAGAATTGCTCGGATTTCACCCACGTGCTGCGACACAAAATCGCCAGCCCACGTCGCGGGGTTTGCTTCGGTACTAAGCGACAACCGCAGCCGGCCAATGCCTAGATCTTTGAACTTCAGTTCGACAGCGAGCACCGTCCCGCCGGCAAAACCAGCGAGCGGTGGATCGAGTTCGAAGACGGCTGCGTTGTCTTTTTTCGCGGTGGTCTTCACGATCCACGCGGTGTTCGGCTTGCCATCAACCGCATTCGCGATCGGCTGATCTTTGTCCTCACCGGCGGCGAAGACGGCTTTCAGCTTCAGTTCCTTGGGTGACTCTTTGGAATTCGCATCGAGCGGCCGCGCGGTGATCTTCAACTCAGCCAGTTGAAAGCTGCCATCGGGATTCAGGCCGGGCCCCTTCTGCGGTAACGATTTGTCGGTGAAGGCATCGAGCCGCAGAGCTGGAATCGTTTTCTGATGCGTGTGATACGTCAGCTCATACTGCTCTTCGCTCGCCACCTTTCCCTGTCGTCGTCCGCGCGCCGGCACGGTGGTGCCGGGCACCATCAAGCCATCGTGCGCGAGCAGGCCGCCAACGACGCTCTTTAAATACGACCGCTCCGCATCCCACGCGATCGGCTCGAGGATTTGCCAGCGCGGCGTCTCGGGCTGCTTCGCGAGTTCTGCCTTCTGCCAGGCATCGAACTTCTGTGGCAGTTCTTCTGCGGCGAATTTCTTCAACGCTGTAGCGAACGGCTCTTCCGCTGCGCGATGAGCGGCGACTGCTTTCTCCGTGGCGGCAGGATCGGGATCGAGTTGCCGTGTCCCTTGCACCGTCTTGGCCAGCGAAGCCGCGAGCGCGTAGTAGTCCTGCTGCGGCAGCGGATCGTATTTGTGATCATGGCAACGCACGCAGCCGAGCGTGAGGCCGAGCATCGAGCCACCGACGGTCATCAGCATGTCGTCGAGTTGGTCGTAACGAATCCGCTCGACCGTTTTCGCCGTGATCTGTCCCGGATAAGGTCCCGCCACGAGAAAGCCGGTGGCCGACGCGGCTGCGTAGTCATCGGGCCGCAGTTTGTCGCCCGCGAGTTGCAGACGGACGAACTCGTTGAACGGCACGTCGTCGTTGAGGGCCCGAATCACCCAGTCGCGATAGTGAAACGCGCCGTTGCGAAAGCCATCGAATTCATAGCCGCCGCTCTCCGCATAGCGGGCGACGTCGAGCCAATGGCGGGCCCACTTCTCGCCGTATTGTGGCCGGGCGAGGAGCTCGTCGATGACTTTTTCAAAGGCTTGCGGCGAGTTGTCGTTTTGGAACGCAGCGATCTGTTCGGGCGTCGGCGGCAGACCGATCAGATCGAAGTACGCGCGGCGAATCAGGGTCGACTTGCGAGCCGGCGAACTCAGCGCGAGTCCTTGCTTCGCTTGTTCAACAATAATGAACTGATCGATGGCCGTCGTCGCACCAGCGCCAAAGGGAGCGATCGGCGGAGTGACGGTTTGCAGCGGCTGAAACGACCACCATTTCTTTCCCTCGTCGAGACTGATCTCGCGCCGCGTCTTCACGACGTTGCCGCCGATGCGCAAATCGGGCGCGCCCATGTCGACCCACTTCACAAAATCGGCGATCACTTCGGCGGGCAACTTGCCCGTCGGCGGCATTTCGACACCGTCGAACTTCAGGGCTTTGATCAGCAGGCTCTCGGCCGATTTGCCTTTGACGATCGCGGGGCCACTCTCGCCGCCCGTCAGCAGGCCTGCTTCCGAATCGAGGAACAGCCCGGCCTGCAGCTTTTTGGACTTCAGCGCATCGTGCGAATGGCAACTGTAGCAATGCTTGATGAGAACCGGCTCGATCTTCTCGACAAAGAACTTCGTCCCGTCGTCGGGCGTTTGCGCTGCTACCAGACACGGGAGCGCAAAGATCAAAAGCAGCAAGGCGGGAAAACGCATCGGGGGCCTCGGCGGTTGCCAGCGGGCAGGAGGGAACCCCCATTCTAAGCGAAAGGCTCTAGCCGACGCGAATGTTTCGGCGGCAACTCGAGCTAAATCGCACGCATCAGCAGCACGATACCAACGACGGAAATCGCTGCACCCGAGGCACGCAGCAACGTGACCGAGCGTTCGCCGCGCACGAGCAGCAGGCCCGCGGCGATTCCCGCGAGATGCAACGCTGCCGTCGCCAGCAAAAAGCCCACGCTGTAAAGCGCTGCCGAGGACATCGCCGGCAATTCGGTACCGTGGGCGTGTCCGTGCATAATGCCAAAACAGCCAACAACGAGCGTGGCCGCGGCGAGCGGGTATTTGCTACCAATCAGCAGGGCAGCGCCGAGAACGACAACCGACAAGGCGATGCCGATTTCCATCGCCGGCAAACCAATTCCCGCCATGCCTGCCGCACCACCGGCGAGCATCAAGCTGAGAAATGCCATTGGCAACGCCCAAATCGCTCGCCCACCGAGTTGTGCGGCCAGCAAGCCAACGGCAAACATCGCCAGCAAGTGATCGAGACCGAAGAGGGGATGAAAGAAACCCGCAGTCAGGCCATGTTCGGCGCCTGGCGCGTGAACGTGATGCGGATGAGCCCAAGCCGGAACCGCCGAAACCGCGCACAGGGCCAGAACCGACAAAGCAATGCGAAACTTCATATCCGCCTCAAAGCGAGTGGAAGGATGGAGATTGGTTCTCGCCAGGATAGCGTTTTTTGGCGAATGCGTCAGCGGGCCGAACTGGACATCCGGCCGTTTGGCCCTTAGTACCAGCGCACGCTGCTGAGCACCGCGATGAACAAGGCGCAGCCAACAATCGCTACAGCGAAGAGATATCAACTGCTACTGGCGGGCAAAGTCGGCCGCGTCGTTGCCAAAGTCTTCCATCTTGTCGTAGGGATAGAAGTCCTTGGCGATCTTCTTGGCGACGATATCGATGAATTGCATCTT
Organism: Anatilimnocola floriformis; assembly: GCF_024256385.1. Classification (NCBI taxonomy): domain Bacteria; kingdom Pseudomonadati; phylum Planctomycetota; class Planctomycetia; order Pirellulales; family Pirellulaceae; genus Anatilimnocola; species Anatilimnocola floriformis. The sequence goes on along the minus strand of NZ_JAMLFW010000001.1, from coordinate 334,310 downwards.
GAACATCTCTTCGCCTTCGGTGACAGCCCGCGGTCCCATTTCGGGAAAGATGACCGGGGTGGTTTGCACCGAGTACACCAGCTTGCCACCTTCGGTCATGTCGAAAACTTTGACCGAATAGCGCGAACGGCCGCGCAACAAACCAGGACCTTCGTGGGTGCTAAATTTATCGATATCGATGCCGACGACCATTTCGGCTTTCACGCCGCGGCCCACTTCCTTGAAGTCGTTGACGTTTTCCGTCTGTCCATCCATCCAGTCGAGCACTTTTTGCTGCGACACGATCTTGATCTTCTCGACGTTCATGTCGAGCATCGTGGTCACGCGCTTGGCGATCATGTCGGCTTCGCTGCCTTGGCCAGCCAGGTTGCCGTCGAAGCAAACGACGGCGACAGTCTTCTTTTTCAGGCCGGGAAATTTGGCGTCGACCGGGTTTCCCCTGGCCCAATACATCATTTGGGCCATAGCGCCACACCCCGATTGCGAACCGAGGAGCGCGACCAAGCCGCCCAGCAGCAGTTGCCGGCGAGTGGTTCGAAATGGGGAAGTGACAGGCGTAGACGGAAGCATCGGCAATCCCTTGCAGATGAAAGCGGACCGGCCGCAAGAAACGGTGATCTCGGGCGGGATGATGCCGGAAAGCGGCAAATGCTGCCAGAGCAATTTCTTGAAGCAAGATTGCAATTTTGTGGGGATTACTGCCGTAGGCGCTGCCACTTGGCGAGAAACCCAGGCCGCTCGAGAACTTCTGGATTGACGATACCGCGCGGCCGTATGCCACCGGCCAGATCGAGCATCCCCTGGCAGGCCGCCCGGCCGATGTCGCGAAATAGCTCGTTGGTCCAGGCAATCGAATGCGGCGCCAGCAGCACGTTGTCGAACTCTGCCCAACGAGTTGGACCCATCAGCGGCTCTTGCTCAAAGCAATCGAGCGCCGCGCCGGCCAAATGGTTCTCCTGGAGTGCGGCGAACAGAGCATCTTCGTTGACGATGCCGCCGCGAGCCGTGTTGATCAGATACGCCGTCGGCTTGAGCAGTGCCAGTTCCCGTGCGCCGATGAGGTTTCGCGTCTGATCGTTCAGCGGACAATGGAGCGAGACGAAATCGGATTTTGCTAGCAGTTCCTCCAGCGAAACCTGCCTGCCGCCCACGGCTGCAATCGCCTCGGCCGAAACGAACGGATCAAAGACGAGCGGCGGTTGCATGCGAAACCCACCCAGCATCTGCAGCACGGCCCGGCCGATTCCGCCAAAACCAACGATCCCCAGCGTGCGGTCGCGCAGCTCGCTCCCCATGTATCGGCTACGCGCATCCCATTCGCCGCTGCGCACTAGCTGGTCCTTGGTACGCACATGATGCGTCATCGCCAGCAGCCAACCAACCGTTGCTTCGGCCACCGAATGATCGACCGCGCCCACGGTGATATAGAGCAGCACATCGGCTGCGGTGCACGCCGCGACATCGACGCTATCGAACCCCACACCGAACCGACCGATAGCGAGCAGATCGTGAGCGGCCGAAAGGCTGTGTGCGGTGATGCGTGGAGAGAGAACGATGACGCCATTCACGCCGGCCAATTGATCCGCTTCGATTGGGCTGCGATGCGCGGCTAGCGAAATCAACTCATGCGCCGGCGAGTCCCGCAACAGATCGAGGCCGATGTCGCGATAGCGGAGCTGTCCCGCCTCGTAAAAATCTGCCGTCAGCGCGACCCGAAACTGACTCATGGGCTATTGCTGATTTCCGTCGTCGCGGCCAGCCGCCCACATCACAATGTTTTTGTCGCCATGTTCGAAGAAGAACCGGACGCTGCCGTCGCTATAGGCAAAGAACGCTCCACCGGGATGGCGACTGCTGAAAGCTTGCGGCGCCGGGCCGTTGACATTGGCGCTGAGATTATCGACCGACCACATCACATCACTGACCCAGAGAGATGGCCCTGGATCGCCAGGGAGTGGCCGCATGCCGGACATGCCGGCCCAGATGGCGGCCCGCTTGCCAATTTTTTCATCGAACATGCATTCGCCGATGAGCAGCGTGTTCGCAGTGCCGTCGGTGATGGTCGACATGCGCGTCCGACTGTTCTGATAGAGCACGCCGCCGTAATCGTAGTCGACATAAAAGGTATACATTTCGATGGGCCCCGCCACCGCGCGGTAATTCGAGGTGCCGTGATACAAGCGGATCGGATTCTTGTCGGGCGACGGATCAGACGGGCAGCGATAAAGGGAGAGCTTGGTTTCGGTTTGCACGGTCGGCAATGCTGGAATCGCGCCGCCGCCAAAAACGGTGGTTTCGATCTGCGCCGCATCATAAATATTCTTCTGCTCACAATACGGCAAAATCGCCGTGCCCCAGCCCCAACCAGGATCTGTATTCGGCCCCACATACGCCGACGGAAAATAGCCGTAGGTTCCTTCGAAGTTGTGCAATGCCAGCACGACCTGGCGCAGATTGTTCTCGCACTTGGTCCGCCGTGCCGATTCGCGGGCAAACTGCACCGCTGGCAACAGCAATGCGACAAGCACGCCAATAATGGCAATCACCACCAGCAGCTCCACCAAGGTGAAGGCCTTACGAACGCGCGACATGAGAGATCGCCGGGTGGGACGAACAGGTGGGATACGGAAGTCGGGCATGACAACTCCCCTGCGGTGAGCGGCGTGAATGCCTCCTCTGTTCCGAGAGGTTCGCTCGCTAAAGAAATTAACAGTGACGAAATCCTCGGTCAAGTTAATTTCGTTGTCGTGCGAAAAGGTAATCCGGCCGGCTTCAGGAAGATACGATCAGATTTACAGCCGCTGGGCAAAATGGACCTGCCGCGCGACTTCAACGAAGCCGCAAGACGTGTAGAGCTGCTGGCCAATCGCATTCTGGGCCATCGTTTCAATCACGGCGTACGACAAACCCTCGGCGCGGAAGTAGGCCAGCGCGTGTTCGATCAACAGTCGGCCGAGCCCCCGGCCACGCAGCTCGGCAGCAACGGCGAGATTGGGAATTCGGCCCTTGCCGGCAGCACGATCGATGGCAGTCGAGATGTAACCCACTACTTTGCCGTCGTCGTCGGCCACAAAAATCCCCGCCGCATTGGTCGCGACGTCCTCATCCACATGCCGGGCCTTCCGCCATTGCCAGTCGTGGCCGTGCAGCGGACCGCCGAGCGCTTGCTCGACATTTTGCTCCAGCGTCACGCCAGCAAAGGCCGTAACGGTCAGCTCCTTGATGGCCACGTAGTCGGTAGGCTGGTAGGGACGGATGTGGATCGCGGCAGCTGTCATCAGCATTACTCGGTAGAATCAGACGTCCAAGTTTTCTAACGCCCAGTGCGGACTGCTCATGATACGTTCCCTCGTGCTCGCCATCTCCGCCGGTTTGGTTTTTGCTTCGTCGGCAACGGCGGGCACACCGCCACCGTATTCTCCGCCGACTCATCGGCCCCAGCAGCCAAAAGGTGGCGAGAGCGTGCAGATCAGCTTTGACGCTCCCTTCGTCGTGTTCAAGAGCGCCGTTCTGCAACTGCAAGCCGTCCCTCCTGGTGAATACATCCGCAAGACCGATCCCGATTTCAAAAAGAAATGGGTCGAGTTGCCGATGAAGGGTGGCCTCGCATTGCCATCTGCGACGGCGTCTTCTTTCGGCTTCCAAATCCCCGCTGAGCAAATCAAACATCGCTGGCTCTATCGCTACCGCGTCGTCGTTACGAAAAGCAACGATGAAAAGCTCGTGCTGCCAAGCGAGGAAGGAAACTACGCCTTCTTCTGTTACGACGGCGTGCCGGCTTGGAGCGGCTCGCGCGAGCCGGGCAAATCGCCCGAACGAAAGTTCACGAGCGAATTCCTGAACACCATCAAGCCCTATCACCTCATCGCCCGCGGCCAAGACATTGCGACCAGTCAGTGGGATGGCGGCGCTTACAAGAAGCGGTTCCCAGCAACGTTTGTCTACGAGGGCCAAGTTTATGACCACATGGAGTTCAGCAACCGCGGCCAGGGGAGTGCCTACATTAGCGGCAAAAACAAATGGGCGCTGAAATTTCCCAAAGCCGAGCCGCAGCGAGCGGAGTGGAAGGATCTACCCACTGCGCTGCCGTCGCGCAACGATATCGATTTAAATCCGGGCCAAAGCACACCCTACTTGCCGGTGCTGCGCGGCGTGGCCGGGCTCGACGAGGCGCTGACCTTTCGCGCCTTTCAGTTGGCCGGCGTGCCGAGCTCTTCGACGCATTGGGTTCACTTTCGCGTGATCGATAGCGCGACCGAGAGCAATCCCAAAGATCAATACGACGGCGACTTGTGGGGGCTGTACCTGGCGGTCACCGATCTCGATCAACATTTGCTCAAGCAGCAGAACCTTCCTGACGGCCTGATCGTGAGCATTCAAAGCGGCATCAAACATCTGCCCGATGACAAGAGCGCCGGCCAGAAGGAATGGGATACGTTCCGCAGCGGCATGCAGCCCGGCCAGAAAGAGGATTGGTGGCGGACGAATCTCGACCTGCCGAAGTACTACAGTTTTCACGCGCTGAATCGTTTGATCGGCAATGTCGACATTCGCCCCGACGGCAACCACGGCTATTACCGTGCGCCCAACGGTCAGTGGAGTCCGATTCCGTGGGACAACGATATGTGCTTCGTGCCGCGGCATCATCAGCCGGGGCACATCGATGCGATTCGTTGCCTCGACGTTCCGCGTATCAAGCGCGAGTATCAAAACCGCGCTCGCGAAATTCTCGATCTCTTCGTCGCCGATGCTTCGCCGAGCGGCGGCCAGATCGGGCAACTCATCAGCGAACTGGCCCGCGTGATTTCACCGGCCGGCTTCGAAACCAACTGGGCTCAACTCGACGAAGCGGCTTGGAACTGGCGGCCGCAGTTCAATCAAAAGGGAAGTTACTTCGTAAATCCTGCTCAGGGAAATCACTTCGGCGGCGGTTGGGAACGCAAACTCGCGACGAACGACATCAAGGGTTTTGAGAAGTACCTGCTCGACTTCTGCACCGACTCGCGACCGGTAAAGAACTACGCGCCCAACGATGGCAATCCGCAGGGCTACGGCTGGGGCTACGTGGCCTACGAAGCGATGGACAAAGACATTCCACCAAAGCCAGTTGTCAAACGCACCGACAGCGACTCGCAGTTTCGGACGTTCGAGGTTGACAAGCGAACCTGGCCCGAGGGAAAGAGGCCGGCGCTCGAATGGCGCGTGGCCCGCGTGGCTGCGCCCGGCGTGGAAGGCTGGACGAAGGGTGATCCGTATCTGTACGAGCTAACTGATCTATGGCGATCGCGCGCCAACGATCGGCGGCTTGAAGATCGCATGATCCTCTCGCAGAAACTCTTCGCCCAGCGCGGGACCTATCGCGTGCGAGCTCGCTATCATGATGCCGAAGGTCGCGCGGGAAATTGGAGCGAGCCGGCGATTGAGATCGTGAAGTAAAGCCGTCGCTAAGACGGTGGCCTGCGTGTCGGCCGTTTCTGCGGCTCGGCTTCGTAAGGATTCTCGGGCCAGGAGTGCTTGGGATAGCGATTGCGAAGATCTTTGCGCGCGAGCGCGTAGGAATTGGCCCAGAAGCTCTTGAGATCAGCCGTAACCTGTGCGACTCGCATGTTCGGCGCCAGCAGATGCATCAGCACGGGAACGCGGCCACCGGCGATGCGCGGCGTTTCCATGAGGCCGAAGACTTCTTGGATGCGCACCGCGAGAATCGGCGGTTCACCGACGCGATACTGCAGCGTGATCTGACTGCCGGTGGGAACGCCGACGCGCTCCGGCGCTTCGCGATCGACTTGCTGCAGCTGTTGCCAATCGAACAAATTCTTGATCACTTGCAGCCACGGCGCGCGGCGGACATCGGCCAGCGATTTGCAGCCAAGGCACAACTCGGGGAGCAGCTTTTTGAGTGCTGCATCGTCGACGACCGGCAACTCAAGATTCGGCATCCAGGTTTGCAAACAGCGGACACGCGTGACGAAGTCGGTCAGGTTTTCGTTGTCGGCTGGATACGCATTCTCCCAGTTCGCTTCGGCAGCCAAGGCCAGAACGGCGGCAACTTTTTCAGCCGCCGGATAAGCCGCCTGGCGGGAGTCAAGAATCAAATCATCCCAACGGATCATTCGCTGACTGACGACTCGCTCTTGCATTTCATCGTAGGTCAGCACCGTTTCGTCGCTCAACAGTTCTCGCGGTAGCCAATCCCTCTCCACGCCGGCCGCGAGACGGACCGTTGCTTCGCCCGTGCTGGCTTCGACGTCGATGGCGAGAAATAGCTCTTCACCCGTGACTGCCGATTGGTCGGCCAGCTTCACGCCGCGGCCACCGACCAGCACCGCGCGACGGCTGCCGGGCTCGCGCAGGCGCGCGAGGCGATCGGGAAAGGCTGCGAGCAGTGCGCGGCCGAGCGCTTCGTCGCCGCTCATTCGCAGCGGCCGATTTGCACCGGCCACGTGTCGCAGCAATTGTTCGCGAGCTTTGAGAGCCTGCTTCGCAGCACTGCGGTTGATCGTGCCGACGTCAGAATCGGCCGTGCCTCGTTCATCAAAAGCATCGAGCGCGGCAATCCGATCGGCCAGGTCGTTGTGACTGCGGTGCGCCGGCGTACGACGCTCACCGGGCCGGTAATTGGCCCGCAGAAACACATCTCGCTCGCTTAGCAGCGCCGCCGCGGTTGCCGCTTGCTCGGCGATTCCTAATTCAGCGCCGGCCAACAACAGCCTGCCGAGTCGCGGATGGACCGGCAGCGCCGCGAGCTTTTTGCCGAGTGGAGTAATGCTGCCATCGGTGACGGCTTCGATTCGCTCCAGCAAATGAATCGCTCGCTGCAGCGTGAGAGGCGACGGCGGCTCGAACCACGGGAACGTGGCCAGATCGGGTTCGATCCAGTTGAAAATGGTGAGCACCGCGCCGGCCAGATCGACGCGTTTCAGTTCCGGCTCGTCGAACTCGGGTCGCAAGCGATGCGCTGCTTCGGGCCAAAGGCGAATGCAAGTGCCGGGGCCCGTTCGTCCCGCGCGACCCGCCCGCTGATTCGACGAGGCCTTGGAGATCTGTCCCAGTTCTAGTTTGTCGAGCCCCGTGGCTTCGTCGTAGCGCGCGACTCGCGCCAGGCCGCTATCGATGACGGTCGTTACACCGGGAATCGTCAGCGATGTTTCGGCGACGTTCGTCGAGAGGATGAGCTTCCGCTGGTTCGACGGCTGGAGCACTTCGTCCTGCTGCGCGCCGGGCAAATCGCCGTAGAGTTCGAGTAGCCGCAGCCCATGTTCCTCGGCCCAGAATTGCAGTCGCTTGGCAACCTGACGAATTTCGCCGAGCCCCGGCAAAAAGACCAGAATGTCGCCGCGATCGTCTTTCAGCCGAGTGACCGCGCCTTGTACCGCCTCGGGCAACGGCTGGCGATCGAGCGTCGGCGCGTATTGAACATCGACAGGAAAGATCCGCCCTTCGCTCCGCACGATCGGACAGCGATCAAGATAGGTCGCAATCGGTTCCGCGGCGAGCGTGGCCGACATCACCAGCAGTTTCAAATCGTTTCGCACGGCCTGCTGAACTTGCCGAGTCATGGCGAGCGACAGATCGCTCGTCAGCGAGCGCTCGTGAAATTCATCGAAGACGACAAAGCTCACGCCGTCGAGAAATGGATCTCGCTGCAAACGCTGCAGCAGGATTCCTTCGGTGATCAGTTCAATTCGCGTTCGCGGGCCAATGCGCGACTCGAAGCGAACCTGAAAACCAACTTCCTCGCCGAGTCGCCAACCTTGTTCGGCGGCGATGCGTGCTGCCGTTGCGCGGGCCGCCACGCGGCGCGGTTGCAGGACCAGAATCTTGCCGTCACCGGCCAAGCCATGCTGCAATAGAGCTGGCGGCACGCGCGTGGTCTTGCCAGCGCCAGGCGGCGCTTGCAGCACCGCGCATGAGTTCTTCCGCAGCGAGTCGATCAGCTCGGCCAGGCAATCGTCGATCGGCAGCGAAGGAAGTTGGCGAGTCATGAACTACGCCCGCTTCACCAGAAGTGCGCCGCGGTCGTATTCGGCCAATCCAAGCTGCTTCAAGATGGCCAGCAGCGAAGTGTCGTCAGGAGCGCATTGCACTTCGAACTGAGCGACGTGATCCTCGGCGAGCATCCTTAGCGATTCGCTCAGCAGAAATGTCGTCAGGCCGGCTTCGCGGGCTTCGGGCGTATCGTCAATGCTCACGAGGCCGACGGTCCGCACACCCCAACCTTGCGACAACGGCTGAATCTCCCAGAACGTCGCCGAGATCACCGGCTCGACCGATTCCCGCGCGGCGAGATGAAATCGCTGCCAGACGGCATTTGACCAGACGCAGTTATCCCACCAGTTCTGTGGCATGACTTCGCCGACGTGCGTCGCTTGAAACTTTCGCTTCACCTGCAGCAGTTGCCCGGTGATCGGCGGTTTGAAATTGCTGATCGTGCGATGCAGCAGCAATCGCTGCGGTCCTTCGACATAACCTCCGGCCGAAAAAAGTTCGCGAGCGGCAAGATCGCTGGCCAGTACGCCCGGCACATCGCAGCTGCCATACAGGCCGAGATAAAACGGATTGAGCGGGTAAGCACAGCCGGCGTGAATGGTCTTCGCGCCGCGTTTGCGAAGATAATCCTCGCCGGCCGAGAGCAACTCGAGCGCGGTCGTCGGCTGTTGCGGATGCGGCAGCGTGAGGAGCTGGCAAATCGTGCCGCTGGTGAAGTCAAGTGCACTGTTGTCGTCGGTGGTGCCAAAGCCGGCGTGGACGAAACCGATCGGCCGGGCTCCTTCGCAGGCCACGATCAGCCCCGCGCGATCGAAGTACGGCTTGGCCAGGACGATGTTCTCCCACAGCAGGGGAGTCATTGGCGACATTCGGCCCCGCAACGGTGGCTGCGCCCGCCAGATTTCCGCCAGCGCGGGTGGGTCCCAGTTCTGAAAAGGGCGGTAACGAATCACGAGCCAAAAACTGCGCGAGCGGAGGGGGAGAAACAGTTGTCGCCAGTTTAGCGGTGATTCCCGGCACGCGGAAGCCGCGAACAAGCCTGAAGCGCCAGCGAAGGATTATCGCGACTCCTTCGGTTGCGCTTATGGCTCGCTACTTCCGACTCGTTGCCTGCCGATGAATTTCTTCCTTGGCTTTTTTTAGCCGCTCGGGCCAGACGAATTTCGGCGCATCCTTGGCATCGTAGCCTTCCATGTGATCGGACAACCGCGTCGTCGGCTTAGTGTAGACAAGTTCCGTGTCGCCGAAGACTTCCTTGCACAGCTTGGCGAGGCCCGGATCATATTCCTCGAGCTCGGTCCGCGTGTTGACGTGGTTGTGATCGTGGTCGTTCTCACGATTGTTGCTGAACCACGACTGCACTCCCTCGGCAAAATACTCGTGATGATTCACCGAGGCGTACTTAGTCTTCCACAGGCCGGCCTTCATCGCGGCGTCGTAACATTCAATCAATCGCTTGTCGAAGGAAGGATCGACGCGCACCAGGCCACGCAAATGAATGTTGTGGGCGAACTCGTGAATGAGGATGTTCTCGGTCGAATAAGGATCGCCGGGATAGCCGAGCAGATTTTCTTCGCCGCAGGAGCAGTAAGGATCCGTCTGACTGCCACCGGTGCCGCGAGCGCGAGCGTCCCAGAAATTCTTGTTGCCGATTTCGGCGAACTCGCGCGGTGCGCGCAGCTTGGAGAACTCCGGCAGATCGGTGGTGAATTCGGCAGCGCCGATGATGCACAGCCGCGAACCACTGTCGATCATCGCCTTCCGCACGTCAGGCCGATTGGCGAGCATCTTGTTGATGAGAAACGCCGCTTCGCGAAGGGCGTAGTCGTTTACTTTTTCGGAAGCGACAATCGGATAGCCGTCGGCAGAAATGAACTTTTTGTAGAACTCCGGCGCTTTCAGCTCGGCGGGTGGCGCGGTGATTTCTGGCGACGCGGCGAACGCAGCCGATGTAAGAACGCAGAAAAAAATCGTCAGCAGGTTTCGCATGATGGTTGCCTAATGAGCTTTGCGGCCGCCCCGTTCGATGCTGCCCGCCGCTTCGCATGCGACCAGGCCGCCGGCAAGTTGCAGGCAGCGTTCGGTGAGGGCTACCGCGCCGGCCCGCAGATCGTCGTTGGTTTTCACATACGCGATGTTATTCTCCATGTCCTCTGCCGACCAGCCACGACTATGAGCGATGAACGGAAACTGCGGCAGGTGAAAACCAAGCTCGCCGAAGAACATCATCATCTGACCGGCCACGGCTTGGATATTGTCCTGGCCGCCGGTAATCACAAAGCCGGCCACCTTGTTTTGAATCAGCACGCGATCGGCAATCGTGATTTGATTTTGAATGCAGTTCATTCGCTCGATCATTTTGAAATAGAGCGAGCTCGGCGCACCCCAACGAATCGACGTGCTGATCAACACCACATCGGCCCAGAAAACGATGGCTTCGTAAACCTGATCGAGTTGATCGGTGGCATCCATCTGCGTAATGGTGCAGGGCCAGGTGCAAGCGCCGGCACTTTTCGAATAGTACCCCTCGCAGTGTTTGAAATTCAGAGCGTTGAGATCGATGTATTTCGACTCTGCGCCGGATTCAGCGGCCCCTGCGAGCGCGACTTGCAGCAGATCTTGCGAGGTGGAATAGCGAGGAAAAGCCTGATTCATCGCCGTGGTCGAGATCCCAACTATCCGCAGCGGCCCCGGCTCGCGTTTGACTTCGCGCGTGAGCGGATGATGCGGATGCGGCGCGTGTTTGCGCTCGGTGACGGCTGCGAGATTCAGAAACAGATCGCCGTTTTCGATCTTCGTTTCGTAAACTGGAACGGCCGAGGGAATGCCGGGCCGGGCGAGGCCGGTCAGCCGATGAAAATGCCAGCTGTGCCACGGACAGACGACATAGTCCTCCTTGCTGAGCGTTCCTTCACCGAGCGGACCGCCGACGTGGTTACACACGCCGCTGATCGCGCCGAATTGGCCGTCGCGAAACGAGAGCGCGATGACGAGCTCACCGATGCGAATTTGTTGCAGCGGAGTTTTTTGAAGTTCTGCAGCGATTCCCAGGCGGTGCCAGGTCGGTTGTGTCGTCATGAAGTTACTCCGCCCTTAAAGAACTTTTGCCTGCGAATATACAACACTTGTGCGAGTTTTCTGAACCTGCCTATTGTCTTTAGTAGTCATCACTTACGAACAAACACCGCATTTTCTACACAACACTTTGGCAGAGAGTGTTTTTCTTATCTTACAAACTACTCCCTGACCCAAACTACTGTCTCGCTCATCACTTGCAACTTACGCGCAGCTCACAAGCCGTTGTTTTCAGCATTCCTCGCACAACAGTCCGCACTACCGTTGCTAACAATCGTCTCCACAATCGCCCAGCCGATAGTAAGTGTGCGACGCTCGCACTTGCGCAGCACTGGCCGCAGGCTATTGTACGTTTGTCCACTTCGCAAATCAAGTACTTTCCGCAACCGCAGCGCTAGGGCTTCTCACCGGTTTCTAAGCGTTGATTGATGCGATCGATGATGCGCGGCAGTTCGGCCAAGGTGGGAATGGCGAAGTGAGCGCCCGCGCCGTTGAGTTTGCGACTGGCACGATCGAGGTGGGCGGCGCGATCGACATCGGGTAGCGTTTGCCATTCGGCAAGCGGGATGCCGACCTCGCTGCCAGTGGCCGTGCAACCGATGCTCCAGCAACCGGCGTTCACTCCTTCTTCGATATCGGGCATCGTGTCGCCCACTTTGACGACGCTCGCCGGCGGATAAACGTTGAGTTCAGTCATCAGTCGAAAGAGCATCCACGGCGCGGGGCGAGCGCTGGGCGTGTCGTCGGCGGCGACGTTGGCATCGGCTTCGAAACCTTCGAGTCGCGCAGCGTCGTAGACGCACTCGGCGACATTGCGGGCGTAATCGGACGTGGTCGCGATCTTCAGCCCGCGCTCGCGGAGCTGCGCGATGACTTCGAGCGCACCGGGCGTGAGTCGACTGTATTGTCGCGTGGCATCGAGCAGCAGCGGGCCGAGGTCATCGTAAATGTTCAGCACGTCGGCATCGTTCCACGGCCGACCGTGCACCATTTGAAATTGTTCGCTGACTTGCGGAATTTGCAGCAGCGACAAGATGTGTTCGTAGTTGTGCAAACCCATCGACCAACGAACCTGCTGAATCGTCAGCATCAGTCGCGACTTGGCAAAGGCTTCGAGAAACGCGCGGGCCGGCGCGAGACAGCCGTAATCGACGAGTGTCCCCGACCAGTCGAAGACGACCAACTGCACTTTGAGACTGCCGGACATTTTGTTTCGGCCGAGATGAGGGGATATCCCGAAGAATTGCCCGCCGTTTTCGCCTGTAGCGGACTTAGTCAACTTATCCGATGAACCTGCGCGCGAGTAGAGTACTCCTCACCTGCGAAGAATCTTCGTAAGGTTTACGTATTCTCGGTGGTATTTGCTTCTATGACGAAAAAATCGGATGAAACGCTCGGCTTGTGGTTGGGACTAATCGGCGTGGCCATTTTTGCGATGACGCTGCCGATGACGCGGTTGGCAGTCGGTCCCGGCAGCGCGCCACAGTTGCCGCCGCTGTTTGTCACGGCAGGACGAGCAGCGTTTTCGGGATTGCTGAGCATTATCTATCTCTGGCTCACTGGCGCGCCGCGACTCAAGCGGCAATACGTTCCCGGTTTGCTGGTGGCAGCCATGGGATCGGTCGTCGGCTTTCCTTTGTTTCTCGGCTTGGCCCTGCGGCAGGTCGATGCGATGCATGCTGCCGTGGTGAGTGGTTTGCTGCCACTGGGAACTGCGATTGTCGGCGCGATTTATTTTCGCCAACGGCCTGCCTTCAGCTTTTGGTTTTGTGCAGTGCTTGGATGCGCGCTGGTGATCGCCTATGCAGCGCTCATGAGTCACAGCGGCTTGACGATCGCCGATGGCTTGCTGTTTCTAGCCATGATGAGCGCCTCGATCGGTTACGTTGGCGGCGCGAATGTGGCGAGGTTCATCTCCGCCGAGCAAGTAATCTGCTGGGTGCTCGTCATCAGCTTGCCGCTGACATTGCCGGTGACGATCGCCTCTTGGCCGCAGGCTGAGGTGCATTACAGCGCGTGGATTGGGTTCACTTACGTCACGCTCTTCTCAATGTGGATTGGTTTCTTCGCCTGGTATCGCGGGCTGGCGCTTGGCGGCACGGTGCGCGTCAGCCAGGTGCAGTTGGTGCAGCCGTTCTTGGCGCTGCTGTTTTGTGTGCCCGTGCTCGGCGAGAGATTGGAGCCGGTGACCGTATTGTTTTCGCTGGCGGTGATTGCGGTGGTGTTTATTGGCAAGCGGATGCCGGCGGATACGAAGACTCACGTAGTCCAACCGAGCAAGGCGGAATGAGATTCGTAGAGAAGGTTTATGATGGAAGTTCATCCCGCAGATGACGACGCGTTGACGCGATACGTTCTAGACAACTACGCGCACCTTCTCACAGAAACTGAACGCACGACATTGCGAGTGTTGAATCTCGAGTTGAAATCCGACAACACGAATTCACCGAATACGAGACACATGCTCGAAAAAGTCGCGGAAAACTTGAAATCGCCAGCCGTGACGGACCTTGTGTCGCAAGATGCGTCTGTTTGCCGACGCACTATTCGTGACCGGTTGCTTCGCGAGCACGGCAACGACATCATTCTGGTAACTTGTCCACAGTGTCAACGACTCGCCAGAACGCCGCGGGCCCAGATGTGCGTCCACTGCGGACATTCCTGGCGCTCCCAAGGAATAACCGATGAGTGACTTCAACTCCCAAAACAACCGTATCGTGTGGGTCGATATTCCCGTGAAGGACCTCGACCGCTCGATTGCTTTTTATAAAGCCGTGCTAGCGAACGATGTGAGCAAAGTCGAACTGCCCGGGATGTCGTTTGCCGTACTCGATCACAAGGATGGCAACGGCGGCTGCCTGGTTCCGAATGAGAATCAGGTTTCTTCGACCGGTGGTGTGCTCGTTTATCTCAACGCCACTGGCAGGATTCGGGCGGCAGCGGCCGAAGTAGAAAAGAACGGCGGGAAGTTGCTGGAGCCGGTTACGTCGATCGGCCCGCATGGTTTTCGCGCGGTCTTTCTCGATTGCGAAGGGAATCGCATCGCGATTCACTCGCAGACGGATCAGTAATGGATCTGGCCGCTAAACTGGCGCAGTGGGGGCCGAGTGGCAACGCGTCGCGGCCGTCGCTCGCCGATGCCGAAGCGTATTGCCGACGGCTGGCGACGACGCATTACGAAAATTTTTCGGTCGTCAGCTGGCTCTTTCCGCGACACTTGCATCAGCACTTGTGCAATGTGTACGCGTATTGCCGTTGGGCCGATGATCTGGCCGATGAAATCGACTCGCCGGCGCACGCGCTGTGCCTGCTCGATTGGTGGGAAACGCAACTCGATGAACCCGAGTCGCGGCATCCGGTGTTCGTAGCGCTGCAAGAGACGATCCGGCAGAAGCAACTGCCGTTGCAGCCGCTGCGCAATCTGCTGATCGCATTTCGGCAGGATCAGCAGCAGCAGCGCTACGGCAATTGGGAAGAGCTGCGCGGTTACTGCCGCAAGTCGGCTGATCCCGTGGGGCGGATTGTGTTGCACTTGGGAGCGAGTGCGACGGCAGAAAACGAGGCGTTCTCGGATTCGATCTGCACGGGGCTTCAACTCATCAATTTCTGTCAGGATGTGCGGCGAGATCTGGAGAAGCATCGGATCTATCTGCCTCGCGACGAGCGAGAGTCGTTTGGCTGGGATGACGAGCGCTGCTATCAATTCGCCGCGCTCAAGCCGCGGCAGCCGGCGCCTGATTCCTTTCGGCAGCTGTTGAAGGTCCAAGTCGAGCGCGCCGAGCAAATGCTTCATGCTGGCGAACCGCTGCTCAAAAAAGTTCACCGCGATCTGCGGTTACCCGTGCGGCTCTTCATCGGCGGCGGTTTGGCGATCGCGGGGGCCATTCGCCAGCAGCGCTATGACGTCTGGTCCCGCCGGCCTGTGGTCAGCAAATTGAGAAAATTACTGTTGCTGGCGAGCGCTTGGTGGCGGGGCTAGGGGATCACCTGGGCTGAGAAACTCAAACTCAGCAGCACCCATCGATCCATACTTTTGAGCCATCGACTGCTTCCCCAGCCCCCAGTTCCCAGCTCTCGGCCCCGCATCTCTTCCCCAGGCCGCAAAGCTTAACGCGCGGACTTGCCGACGCGATTCTTTCTGTTGCACGGACACGCTTCCGCAACCGATACAAAACGAACAGCAGTCCCGCGCCCGTGTCCCTGCGCACCGAGCCAAGTAGCCCGCTATGACAACCATCCATCGCCGCCGATTCCTGCTTTCTGCCGCCGCGACGCTGGCGGCTCCGTGGTGTCTTTCCGCGCTGCCGTCGCCCGTGCTGGCAGACGACATCGTGCAAACGGCGGTGCTCGATTGGCCCGCCCGGGTCATTCAACTGAAGGCCGATCCCGATGAGCTCACGCCGCCGGTCATCACGGCCCTCGAGATTCATCGCGATGGCAAGGTCATCGCGACCGCGGGTGACGATCACGTTGTGCGGATCTACAGTCTGGCCGATGGGAGCCAAGTGCAGCGATTGATCAAGCACGACGACTGGGTCCGAACGATCGACTACAACCGCGATGGGACGTTGCTCGCCACGGCGGGAAATGACCGCCGTATTTTCCTCTGGCCGATCACGGCAGAGATGACCGGCGAAATCACGCCGCGGCAGTTGGCCATCCACGAGAACGCGATCGCGGCGGCGAAGTTTAGCGACGACGGCGCGACATTGGCCGTGGCTGGCTTTGAGCGGACCGTGCGACTGTATCGCGTGAGCGATGGCGAAGTGCTGTGGAAGGCCGACGGTCCTTGCGACGATCTGCGGACCGTCGCGTTTTCTCCCGACCAACGTTCGCTAGCCGTCGCGGGCCGTTGCGGGAGTGTGCGACTGCTGAGCACGGCTGATGGCAAACTGCTCCGCGAATTTGTCGCGCACAAACAGCGCGTGCGAGCCCTCGAGTTTTCTCCCGACGGCAGCTTCCTGGCTTCGGTCGGCGAAGATCGCACAATTCACATTCAACCCCTCAGCGACGGCGCAGTTGGCAAGAATTTGCCCAAGCGCCCGGCGAAGGTCTTGGCTGCGTACTTCTATGCCCCCGGCAAGCTGGCCGCGGCGGGAAGTGACAACAAGGTTCGACTGTGGGACGTGGTGAAGCAGGAAGAGATTGGTCTGCTGACCGGACACAGCGGCAGCGTGGCCGCCCTCGGCGCGCAGGGGAGCGTGCTCGCTTCGGCGGGTTACGACACCACCGTGCGGTTGTGGACGATCACGGAAAACATTGCTGGTGGACCGAAACCGACAACGCCCCGCATTGGCACGATGCCTTTGCAGACGTTGCCGTTGAAGTAGTCGCCTTTCACTCCGTGAAAGGACGCGTCTTTGCCTTGCGACTGCAAGCCGCGAGGCAAAGAGGACAGAGAGCGAACGACAGTTACAGGGAGGTGACTTGTGGGATTGTGGAATCTGCTTTCGATCTGGCGTCGCTCGCTCTGGTCGGCTGATCTACAGGAAGCTGCGCAAAATCGCGAAAAGCCGATCCGCAAAAGTGGCGGCAAGAACGTGCGCTTCGACGAGCCCTCGCGCCGCTGCCGGTTCGAGACGATGGAAGAGCGGCAGATGATGGACGCCGCTCCCATCAAGCTCGGTGTCACCTATCTCGAAGAGGACGGCGGTTCGGATCAGCACGGCGATACTTTCGAAATCATGTTCGAAGGCGGTGCTCCGGGAACGGAACTGACGCGCGTTGTGATCGATACCGACCACGGCCCGAAGGGTCGCAGCGTCGGCGATATGATTTTCGACACCGTGAAAGGTGGCTGGGGCGCTGACTTGGCGTTCCCCATGCAGATTGTTTCGCAATCGGGCATCGACGAAGTGACCTGGACCGTCGAGGACGGCGGCACGAAACTGGTGCTGAATTTCAAAGGCTTTAACGCCGGCGAGAAACTGCGGTTCACGATCGATGTCGACGAAGTGCAGGATTACGATCCGGCGATCACCGACATGGAACTGATCAACGAAGGGATCGATCCGATCGCTTCCGGTGTCGAGTTCCAAGGCTCGATGGCCACCGGTACGTTCAAGGCCGATCACTACTATGACGTGGAAGGAACGCGTGAGTTCCGCAACTTGTACGATCCGCAGTTCGTAGGCTCGACGCTGCTCATCTCGCAGGGAAATCCCAACGGCTTGGCTCAGGACGATTACCTCGGCAAGCGCGACCGCTCGACCGGTGTGATGCTGCCGCTGCAGCAGTTGCCCAAGCCGATCACCATCGCGGGGCGTGTGTTTCTCGATTACGACGCCGACCTGATTCAAGATCCAGGCGACACCGGCATCAACAACGTCACGCTGTCGTTGTGGAAGAAAGTCGGCAACAACTACGTCTTCACCGGTTTGACGACGAAGACGAATTCACTCGGCGATTACGAGTTCGGCGAAGATCTAAAGCTCGAACCGGCCACGTATCAGGTGCGCGAAACGCAGCCCACCGAATACTACAGCGTGGGCGCGATCGTCGGTCAGGTCGAAGGCGCCACCACCGGCAGCCTGGTGAACAACGATCCCGATCAGCTCACCGAAATCGCGATGCCGCTCGGCGATACGCACGGCGTGCATTACAACTTTGCCGAAACGCTGCCGGCGTCGATCAGTGGTTTGGTGCGGTTGACCGACAAGTATGGCAACTGCGAAGCAGCCGGCGTGGCGACGCGGCCGATCGAGGGCGCGACGGTTCTGCTCAAGGACAAGCAAGGCAACATCATCAAGCAGACCGTGACGAACGCGGCTGGCAAGTATGAGTTCACCGGGCTGCGGCCGGGCGAGTACACGATTGTCGAAATCACGCCGCCCGGTTTGATCGACGGCGGTGACCACGTCGGCACGGTCAAAGGCGTGCTGACGGGCGCCGTGGTCGCCAACGACACGATCGATGTTTCGCTCCGCGGCGGCGATCAGGGGATAAACTACGACTTCTGCGAAAAAGAACCCGCGATGGTTTCGGGTTACGTCTATCACGATCGTGATAACGACGGCCAACGCGATCAGGGCGAAGAGCCGATCCCCGGTACCACGATCGTGCTCTTCGATGCCAACGGCACGCAGATCGCCACGACAGTGACCGACGTCAACGGTTTTTATAAATTCACGGGCCTCAAAGCCGACACGTACATGATCGTCGAAACTCAGCCAAACGGCTGGGCCGACGGTAAGGATACGCCCGGAACAGTCGATGGCGTGACGCGCGGCAACGCCCTGACCAACGACAAGCAAAACGGCGTGCAGCTGTACTTTGGCGACAGCGGCATCGAGTACAACTTCGGCGAACTCAAGACCGTCACCTTGTCAGGTTATGTGCACGAAGATCCGATTCGCAACTGCATCTTCGATCCGGGCGAAAACCCGATCGCCGGCGTAACAATCACGCTCTACGACAACAACGGCGTGCAACTCGCGCAGACCGTCACCGACGCCAATGGCTTCTACAAGTTCGAGAATCTCGCGCCCGGCACTTACATGGTGCGCGAGACCCAGCCGAGCAACTACATTCACGGCGGTCAGGAACCGGGTAACCTCGGCGGTAATGAATCGAAGGATGAACTGAGCAACATCAGCATTCCTTCGGGCCAGAATGCCACCGATTACAACTTCTGCGAAATCCTGCCGGTCAGCATTTCGGGTTATGTGCACGAAGACCCGATTCGCAACTGCATCTTCGATCCGGGCGAAAAGCCGATCGCGGGCGTGACCATCACGCTCTACGACGAAAACAACGCGGTGCTCGGCACCACGGTGACCGATGCCAACGGTTACTACCGCTTCGACATGCTCTCGCCCGGCAAGGCCTACACGGTGCGCGAAACGCAGCCGGCTGGGTACATTCACGGCGGTCAGGAGCCTGGCAACTTCGGCGGCAATGAAGCTCGCGATGAGTTGAGCAACATCATCATTCCGTACGGCCAGAACGGTCTCGATTACAACTTCTGCGAGTTGCTCCCCGCCGAGATCAGCGGTTATGTGTGGGTCGATTCGACGAAGAACTGCACGTGGGATGACGGTGAACTGCCGATCGCCGGCGTGACGATCACGCTCTACGACGAGTTCGGCACGTTCGTCGCGCAGACGACGACGAACTCGGCTGGCTACTACCAATTCACTGGTCTCAAGCCGGGCGAATATTCGCTGAAGGAAACGCAGCCAGTTGGCTACTTCCAAGGCTGCACGCATGCCGGTTCGGAAGGTGGCGATGACTCGGTGGATGATAACATCACCGACATCACGCTCGAGAGCGGCGACAAGGGTGTGCACTACGACTTCGCCGAAGTGCCGCCGGCTGCCCTCTCGGGTTACGTCTTTCAAGACGGTGCGCCGATCGCCACCAGCGGCACCACACCGCCGGCGAATCTATATGACATTCGCGACGGCGTGCTGACGCCCGATGACAAACCGATCGGCGGTGTGTTGCTCGAACTCCGCTACACACTGAGTGGTGAAGTCGTCGATCTGGCCGACACGCTCAAGGGGGGCAGTGGCGCTTATCGCGTGACAACCGACGCCAACGGCTACTACCTCTTCGACGGTTTGATGGGTAATAACAACTACACCGTCATCGAAGTTCAACCGCACGGTTACTTCGACAGCAAGGACACGCCCGGAACGACGACCGGCCTGGCCGTGAATGTCGGTACGTTCATCAGTCCGCTGGTGATCGAACGATTTGCCGCGCAAGGCGTCGATTTCAAGTTCGATACGCTGCTACAAATTCCGCTCGCCATCGGTCAGCACTCGCAGCTGAATAACTTCAGCGAAGTGGTGATCACGCCGACGATCATTCCGCCGGTGCCGCCGCGGCCACCACTCACGCCGCCGCCACCGCCGGAATTGATTCCGCCGCCGCCGATCGAGCCACCAATTCTGCTCTTCATTCCGCCGCCGCAAGCGCAAGAGATCATCACTGGCGGCGATGCGGGCTGGACGTGGCACTTAAGCGTGATCGATGCCGGTACGCCGCGCGTCTCGCAACGCAGCACGCGCATTGCCAGCGCCAAGACGATGCGCCCCGCGGCCTTCGTCGAAATGACGCAATGGAAAGCCGATCGTCTGCGCCAAGGCGTGTGGACGATTCACACCGGCGCCGACGACGCACAGTCGGCGCAATTTTCCTTCGGCATTGCTGGCGCGATTCCAGTCACGGGCGACTGGAACGGCGATGGCAAGAGCGAGATGGGCATCTTCTATAAGGGTGAATGGTTCCTCGATCTCAACGGCAACGGCCAATGGGACGAAGGGGATCTGTGGGCCCAACTCGGCGGCCCCGCCGATCGGCCGGTCGTGGGTGATTGGGACGGCGACGGCAAGGATGACATTGGCATCTTTGGCCCCGAATGGCCGCTCGATCAACGGCATCTGGCTCACGAACCAGGCTTGCCTGATCCGGACAACATTCCGAAAGACCTGCGGCAGAAGAACGTGCCGCCGCGGCCGGAAGAAGCGACCGAAGGCGAACGCTTGTTGCAACTATCCCAGCACGGCAACGAGCGCGGCGATCTCATCGATCACGTCTTCCAGTTCGGTGTGCCGACCGATATTCCGATCGCCGGCGACTGGAACGGCGACGGCATTCGCTCGATCGGCGTCTTCCGCGAAGGCCGCTGGCACTTCGATATGGATGGCGACGGCAAATGGTCGAAGCGCGACAAGATCGCGGTCTTTGGTCAGAAGGGCGATCTGCCCGTCGTCGGCGACTTCAACGGCGACGGCATCGAAGAGATCGGCATCTACCGCGCCGGCAAGTGGATCATCGACGTCAATGGTAACCGCGAGATCGACGCCGCCGACTTGGTCTTTGAACTGGGTGGCGCTAACGATCTGCCGGTGGTCGGCGACTTCAACGGCGACGGCGTCGACGAAGCGGGTCTCTACCGCGACGGCGCGGTGCAGGTCGAAACGAGTTTTGAATTGCCGCCGCAGTAAGCGATGGTAGGCGGTTCAAGGCTGCCGGGCGGGTTTGATCGAAAACTCGCCCAGGTCGTTATCACCCGACTTGACGTCGACCGTCAGTCGGCCGAGTTTCAGCACTTCGGCTTTGCCGTCGCGCTTGATGTCCTTCAAGTAGCCGCCCTGTTCGTGCCAGAAGACGAACGTGTGCTTCCCGGTGGGGAGATTCTTGATTCGCAGCTTTCCCTGCGCATCGGAGACGGCCATGTAGGGGTTGTCGCGGATGACGAGGTAGCCGCTTTCCCAAGGATGGATACTACAATCGATGGGCCAAGGAACGTTCTGTTGCTTGGTGAATTTCCGCTTTGTCGTGCCGTGTGCGGGTACCAGGGCACTGACTTCTGTTGGCACGAGTCCGTTCAAGCGAATGTGATGTCCGATCGGTTCACTGTTCTTCAGTAGCAAGGTTTGCGGCAGCCACACGAGAGCTACGTGCGGTTCGATTAATCCCTTGATCGTATCGACCTCGACGTCTTGCTTCGCAAGCTTCTCATACGAGGCATGAATGGCCGGCGGCTTGTCCTCGGGCGCGACAACGAGCCAGACAACCACGTTGGCAATCCCTTTTGTCTCGCGATCGACGAGCAACGCGGGATCGTAGATCGGATCTTTGTAGAGATAAGTGTCTTTGTCGATCTTCAACTTCCGTGGCTCCGGCGTTTCGCCGTCGAAGACGAAGGAGGCCGTGAGATCGCCCCACGATTCTTCTGCCCAGAGTGAGTTGGTCGCCGTGAGAATGAGAATTGCGAAGAGTGCGCGTAGAGTGAACGAGCCCATCGTAGTCTTGCTCCGTGCAGGTGATTGCACGTCATCATAGCCCAAGCGAAGGCAGACCCACCAAGCAAAAAGACGCCTCGATTACTTGGCTGGCAGCGACTTCGTTTTTTCCATCACGCACAGGTTGCCGCGGCCAAGGTATTCGACGCGGGTCATGAAGGTACGGATCAGCAACACGCCGCGGCCGTTGGGCCGATCGAGAAAGGCGTCGTCCGTGGGGTCGGGAAGCTTAGCGGGATCGAAGCCGGCGCCTTCGTCTTCGATCTCCATCAGCAGGCGGTCGTCGTTCAGATAGAAACGCAAGCCGACCTGTTTGTTCAGGTCGCTCTTGTTGCCGTGGCGGATGGCGTTGACGAGGGCTTCTTCCAGGGCGAGATGAATGCCGTAGACGTCGCGCGTGGCCCAGCCAGCGTTTTCCAGTTCGGTCAGGAGCGCGGCGATGGCCTCATGGCCCGGCGCTGCATCGCTGGGGAACTTGCGCTCCAGTTTCCAATTCCAGTCCGGTGGCATGTCTCGTCCGTATGCGAGGAGAGAAGCACGGCGGGCATCCCGTCCGCCCCAGAACGACAAATGCAACGCCACGATTGCCGGGCGATCGACCGCGACCGGCAAAGCAGGTGCCCGGAGCGGCGCTCGGCGGCAGTGTGAAAAACTACAACCCGGTCAAGGCTTCGCCTTCGGTTCCCTTGATGTCGAACAATTGATTCAAGCGGGTGATGGCGAAGACTTCATAAATCTCCGGCCGCAGATTGCACAGACGCATTTTGCCGCTGTGAGCTTTGACCTTCTTCTCGAGGATGATCAGCTTGTTGAGCGCGGCCGACGAGAGAAATTCGACGTTGGCAAAGTTGAGCACCAGCAGCTTCTTGGCGTCTTTTTCGACGAGGCTGAAGAGCTCGTCGCCGAGCTCTTGGATGTTGGTGGCGTCGATGATCTTGCGATCGACGAAGCGGACCAGAGTCACTTCGCCGGTGGTGCCGCTGAAACTTGCCAACTCAATTCGCCGATAAACCGCCATGCTGACTGCTCCCCAGGTCGCCAGTGCCGCCCCACGAAGGAGGACGGGGCAGATGGGCGACGATGGTTCAAAAAACAGAGGCCGGGATGAGACGGCCGAAAAAGGTTGCAAAAATGATTGCCAGCACCTGGGCACGGCAACTAAGCGTCAAATTACTCCAGCCCCTGAGTGAATGCAATGCAAGGGCTGGCAGCGGAAGCTTACAGATCGGCCAGAGCTTCGGCTTCGGTCGGCTTGATGGTGAACTTGGCCGTCAAGCGCGTGATCTCGAAGACGCTCTGCACGAGCGGCCGAATATTGCACAGCCGCAGTTGGCCGCCGGCCTTGGTGACCTTGTCGCTCAAGAGCAGCAGCGAGTTAAGCGTTTCCGAGGAGAAGCTTTCGACCGCAGCGAAGTCGAGCACCAGCTTCTTGTTTCCCTCGTCCACGACGCTGAGCAGCTCGTCACGCAAGGCGAAGATCAACTCCGGCTTGAGGAGCTTGCTGTCGATCAGGCGAACTACTACGGCCGGGCCACTCGTGCCTTGAGCTGGCGACAGTTGCAGGTGTTTGTATTCGGGCATGGCTGCTCTCGATGACAGGTGGAGGGACCGCGGTGCGGACCATGTTCAGCGCGCGCGCTTAGCGAGGCTTCTTCTTGGCGAGGCCTTTGGGTTCCGGCTTCTTGCCGGCGGGCTTGCTCGCGTCGGACTTCGGCTTGTCGCTGGGCTTGTCTTTCGGCTTGTCCTTGCTGACCGGCTTGGGGGCTTCGGCTTTGCCGCCAGCAGGTTTGGCAGACGATTTATCCTTGCTTTTGTCGCCGGCCTTTTCAGCGGCTTTGGCCTTCTCAGCTTTGGCAGCTGCTTCCTTGGCCTTGGCTTCGGCAGCGGGATTGGGCTTGGGAGTGGGAACAGGCAGTTCGAACGGCTTCTTCTCGCGCACGACCGGCAGCTTGGCGAACGCTTCGCGGATGGCGATTCGCTTTTCGAGCTTTTCCTTGTAGTGGCTGTCAATTTCGCCGAGGATCGCGCGGAGCTTGCTCGAACCGGGCGAAGCGGCCAGGTCGGCGCCGAACTGCTGCAGCAGCGAGCCGAACTCAACTCCCTTGTTCTTGGGAATGGCTCGCTCAGCACCGGGGACAAGCCCCTTTTCGGCTTCGCCGTCGCTGATCACGCCGACGGCGTAGAGGGCATCGATCGCGCCGTTGTTGACCGGAATCGAATGGCCGCCAAGAGCATGCTGCACGACGTACGCGCGAACAAACGCCGAGGAACCGGTGACCTTTTCGAGATCTTTTTCGGCTTTGCCGAGGTTCTGCTTTTGCAGCGGGTCGAGGTCGAACGTGTAGCTCGCTTCGAAGACCGACTGCAGCGACTTCTTGATGCGTGTGGCCGCGGCCGAAGCATCGGGAATGCTGGTCATCACTTCGGCCAACTCGGTGGTCGTGGTGACACGGACCTCGTTCCAATCGAAGAAGAGTTCTTTCAGTTTGGCAAAGGCTTCGTCGGCTGCTTCGACGCGGGCATTTTCGAGACAGCAGGCGTAGAGCAGATGTTCCAGCACGCCGCGCTCGGCTGGCGGCACGGTGGGCTTGTAGTACTTCTTGAGAACCTTGTGGACTTTGCTCAAAATCGCGGCGCGATTGGAACCTGTCATGCCTGCCTCAGCCATATCAATCAAAAGTGGTTGGTTCGTTGTTACTGTGGGTACAGGTTGCTGCGGAAACGCAGATTATTTAGGTGGGCTGTAGCTGAATTCGCCAGAATTCAGGGATGCCGAGCGAACGTCTGAATTCTGGCGAATTCAGTTACCTTCCTCGGCTGCATCAACAGGGGGCGGTTCGGCGGAAATGTCCTCTGCCGTTTCGTCGGACGGCAGCACTTCCTTGAGAATGCGTGCGACTTCCAGCGAGTGCTTGACCCCTTTGTCCATGACAAAGGTCAATTTGGGCGTGTAGCGGGCATCGACCTTTTCGGCGATCACGCTCTGCAGAAAGCCAGCGCTGTTCTGCAAGCCGCGCAGCGCCAGGCCCTGCTGCTTTTCGTCCCCCATGATCGAGACGTGGACCTTGGCCGATTTCATATCGGGCGCCACCTCGACACCAATCACGGTGACGTGTTTGACACGAGGATCGCGCACTTCGGTGAGAATGGCCATGCTGACCACGCTACGAAAGGCTTCGGCGGCTTTGAGTAATCGGCGAGAAGTCATGGAACGTTCTTCAGTGTGCACCGGCATCGCGGACGTAGCGCTTTGCCGGTGTCATTTTTCGCGAAACACAAGCGGATAACTACAACGTGCGGGCGACTTCTTCGATGCGATAAGCTTCGAGGACGTCCCCTTCCTTGATGTCGTTGAAGTTCTGCAACTTGATACCGCATTCCATGCCGCGGCTGACTTCCTTGACGTCGTCCTTTTCTCGCTTCAGCGTGTCGATGCCGTAATCGCCAATGGTCCGATTCTCGCGGTTCACGCGGACGCGGGCACCACGTTCGATGGTCCCTTGAATGACCTGGCAACCAGCGACCGTGCCGACGCGGCTGATCGAAAAGGCTTGCTTGACGAGTGCTCGACCGAGTTCGACGACGCGTTCTTCGGGCTTGAGCTTCCCTTCGAGGATCGCCTTGATATCGTCGGTGAGCTTGTAAATGATGTCGTACCGGCGAATCTGCACGCCACGGTCATCAGCCAGAACGCGGGCCGTTTCATCGGGAATGACATTGAAACCGACGATGACGGCATCGGAGGCGTGAGCCAAGGTGACGTCGGCGACGGTAACGCCGCCTACCGAAGCCTGCAGCACCTTGATCTTCACCTCAGGATGCTCGAACTTGCCGAGTTCCTTGAGAATGGCTTCGATCGAGCCGCGAACGTCGGCGCGAATAATGAGGTTGAGCGTGGCCACATCGGCCGAGTCGTGCAACTTACCTTCGGCGAGCCGCTTCGAGAACTCTTCGAACGTGATCTTCACCGTGGCGCCATCGCCCAGCGAGAACTTGCGAGCCGAAGCAGCGCTCCGTTCGGCCAATTCACGAGCTTGAGCAATGTCGGAGAGGACATAGAACTTGTCGCCAGCGGCAGGAGCAATATCGAGACCGGTGACGTTCACTGGCGTACTCGGGCCGGCTTCTTCGACTTGTTCGCGCGGCTTGAGGGTGTCGTACATCGCCTTGACGCGGCCATGAGCGGCGCCGCAGACAATGACGTCGCCGTCACGCAGCGTGCCGTTCTGCACCATCAGCTTGGCAATTACGCCGCGCCCTGGTTCTTGTTCGGCTTCCATGCACATACCCATCGCGGCGCGCGTGGGATTGGCTTTGTATTCGTGCAGTTCTGCCGTGACGAGCAGCGTTTGCAGCAGGTCATCGATACCTTCGCCGGTGATGGCGCTGGTGCGAATGACTTCGACATCGCCACCCCATTCGCTCGGCAACAAGCCCGCCGTAGCCAGCTGTTGCAACACGCGCTCAGGATTGGCGCCAGGGAGATCAATCTTATTCATCGCCACGACGATTGGCACATTGGCAGCCTTGACGTGGCTGATGGCTTCTTCGGTTTGCGGCATGACACCGTCGTCGGCGGCTACCACGAGCACCGCAATATCGGTGACGTTGGCTCCACGAGCACGCATTTCGGTGAATGCTTCGTGACCAGGCGTATCGACGAAGGCCACGCGACGACCATCGGGCGTAGGAATGGAATACGCGCGAATGTGCTGCGTAATACCACCGGCTTCGCCCGAGACCACGTTGATGCCAATGATCCGATCGAGCAGCGACGTCTTACCATGGTCGACGTGACCAAGCACGGTGACGATCGGCGGCCGCGGTTGCAGGCTGTCCGCATCGTCCTCGGTGGCAAACTCTTGCTCGAGCAATTCTTCGGGAGTTGGCGGCTGCTTGACGGTGATATCGAGATTCAACTCGGCGGCGAGCAGTTCGACGAACTGCTCCGGAATCACGCCGTTGATATTGGCGGGAATCTTGTTGCTGAGGAGCACCTTGAGCACGGAACCAGCGCCCACGCCCGTTTGTTCGCAGAACTCGCGAACGGTGCAGGGCAGGACCAATTCGATCTTTTCCTTGCGAGGAGCAGTTGGCCCATGCTTTTTGTTGCGGACCAGGGTACGGCGGAAGCGTGGCGAATCATCGTCATCGCCACCGACACGCACCTTCCCCTTCGAACGGTCTTGTTGACGCTTGGCACGAACGGCGGCGATATCGCCCAAACCTTCGCCTTCGCCAAACTTCCCCTTGCCCTTGCCACCCTTGCCCGGACCAGACGTATCGGCAGGCATCGGCAGGGCGCTGCCCTTAGCGCGGGTATCTAGTTGTTCGCGCTTCGTGCGTTCATCGTGAGCACGCTTGGCGGCATCCTTGAGAGGAGCGGCACCCTTCTTGTTGGCGTCGCTTCCCTTGAGGGCTTCGGTCGGAATCCGCATGATCGGCTTTTGAGCCGCCGGTTCCGCCGACTTGACCGGAGCCACCGGTTGCTTGACCTCAGGCATGGAGGCCACGCGAATCGCGGGACCTCGTTTTTCGCCGGGCTTGGCGAGAGGCTTGGAACCTTCCCCTTCGGCTCCTTCTTTCTTTTTGCCGCCGCCACCAAGCACTCGAATGGCAGTGCGCCGACCCGGTGCGAGCAAGTCGCCACGAACGGGCGCGTGGGGAGCAGTCGAAGGAGTCGTAGGAGCGGGCGTGGAAAAAGTCTTGCCGTGGGGACTCGACGGCGACGGAGCCGGAGCCGCCGGAGGAACAACTGGCGGAACTTCGGGTGCAGCCGGAGCGGCAGGCGCCTTGCTGACCGGAGCTACGGGAGCAACCGGGGCAGGAGGAACGACTGGAGCTTCAACGGCCGGAACATGCGCGACGGGAGCCGGAGCAGCAGGCTGCACGACAACCGGTTCGGCAACCTCCACCGGCACGGGTTCGGCGGCCTTTGTCTTGGCCGGGGCCGGTGCTTTTGCAACCGGAGCGGGCGCAGGAGGGGCTGTCGGCTTGGCTTCGGCCACCACGACGGGCGGCTCGGCAACGGCGACCGCAGTATCCGAGAAATCGGGAGCCTCGGCTGGAGCAGCCGGGCGAGGGCGATTGACGCCAGGCCGCGTTGGCGGCGGCGGCGTGAGGGCAGTCGCAGCCACAGGAGCCGACAACATCGCCTTCACATTGACTGCGGGTGCTGCTGAGGCCGGGGCCGCTCGTTTGGCCGACGGGCCGTCCAGATAGGCCTTGAGCTTGATAACTTCGTCGTCTTCCAGACTGGCCAGCGCCGAACCTTTGCCAGGAATCCCTGCTTTGGTACAGAGATCCACCAGTTCTTTACTGTCCAGCTTCAAATCTTTAGCTAAGGCGTAAATCCGTGTGGGCACATTGCCCTCCTCAGGCCAATTGGCGCGTGTGTCATTCGTACACGCCAAGTCGGCGGTTCCGCAGGTCAAATCATAGAACGCATCTCCTCGACAACCTCGCCACTCTCGCAGCGGGACTGCCTAAGTCCAAGCAATGAAACGGGAACTGCAAGCGATAGCCCGTGATTGGCCGTTACAGATACCCTTTCACCGCCAGCAAAACAGCACACGACGCCAGCCTAAAGCCGCACCTCGGGCTATCCGCAGATTTGGGAGTGATCCGTTAATGTATCCGAATCCGCACAGGTTGACCAGTTGGTAAAACTGGTTTTTTCGCATTATTCATAGGAGGATCACAGTCGACCCATCCACAAGTCACTGAGTTCACGCAACTGCCATTTCGTTATCGGCCAAGCTCGCTCTCAAGCTGCGTGAATGTGCTCTGGCATGCAATGTGCTTCTCTGGCACTCCAGTTGCGAACGCCGCTTCGCTGATTCACATCTCTGACGATCGAAACGATGAGGGCGATACCATGTCGATTCTTGGACTAATTCTGTTGATCCTCGTGATCATGATGCTGCTCGGCTCTGCGCCAGCATGGCCGCACAGCCGCAATTGGGGATACGGCCCAAGCGGTGGCATTGGCCTGATTTTGGTCATTCTCGTGATCTTGCTACTGCTAGGCAGGATATAACCGCAGCAGTTCAGGCCGGAACGGTGAGCTGTTCCGGCCGATGGGCTACGTCTTATTCGTCCTCGTCGCCCGATTCATCTTGTGAGACCACTTGGTCGATCTTCAAGCCAATCGTCTGCGTTTTACTACGCAGGCTGCCGCGGGTAATTCCCAGCATCTTGGCCGCACGCGACTGATTGCCGCCGGCCGTCTTCAGCACGCGAGTTACCACATAGCGATTCATAAAGTCGATCGCTTCGGCATAAATATCCTCCGAATTGGCCGCTAAGCGACCATCGAGGAAGCGGCCGAGATCGCGGCCTTCACCGACATCGCCGCCACCAGCAGCGGATTCGTCGCGCCTCGGCTCGCGAACTTCTTCCGGCAGAAAATCGGGAACCAAAATCGGCCCCGTGAGGTTCAGCAGCGCTTTGCGAATGACGCTCTGCAACTCGCGGATATTACCCGGCCAATTGTGTTCGAGGAGAATCTTCAACGCATCGGGCGAGACTCGCTGCAACGGCTTGTTGAGTTCACGCGAGAAGCGGAACAAAAACGACTCGATCAGCAACAACAGGTCGTCGCCCCGATCACGCAGCGGCGGCAACTTAATGGCGAAACCGTTCAAGCGGTAATAAAGGTCGGGGCGAAACGTCCCCGCTTCGGTCATCGCTTCCAGGTTGCGGTTGGTCGCGGTGATGATCCGCACGTCGGTCTGAATCGTCTCGTTGCCGCCGACGCGCTCAAAGCGCTGTTCCTGCAGCAAACGAAGCAGTTTGGCCTGCACCAGCGGCGCCATATCGCCCACTTCGTCGAGAAAAATGGTGCCGCCGTTGCATTGTTCGAATTTGCCGATGCGGCGATGATCGGCGCCGGTGAACGAACCCTTTTCATGGCCGAAAAGTTCGCTCTCCAGCAGCGCATCGGGCAAAGCGGCGCAGTTGACCGCGAGGAACGGCTTTCCTTTTCGTAGGCTGTGCTGGTAAATGGCCCGGGCGATGAGTTCCTTGCCCGTGCCGCTTTCGCCGCGGATCAGCACCGTGACGGTTTGCGGGGCCACGCGGCCGATGGCTTTATAGACCTCGAGCATCTGCGGGCTGCGCCCAATCAGGGCCTGGTCGCCCTTGGCGGCGGTCGACATTTCCGGCACTTCGACCGGGGTCGAGGTCAGCCGGCGAATTTCCAAGGCCTGGTCGATCAGGTGCTTCACCTTGGCGACGTCGAGCGGCTTGAGCAGAAAGTCGAAGGCGCCGAGCTTCACGGCTTCGATGGCGGTGTCGCTCTCACCCGAGGCGGTAATGAAGATCACCGGCACGCTGGCGTCGATCTCGCGGATCGTCTCGAACAGTTTCAGGCCCGTTGTCTGTGGCAGCAGAATATCGAGCAAAACCGCGTCCGGTTTTCCGGAGCGGAGCAGCTTCAAGCCTTCATCGGCGGTGGCTGCAGCGAGCACTTCGATTTCCGCATTCTTAAAGGCGGCTTTGATGAAGTGGACAACCGCGCGATCGTCATCGATGACAAGCAGACTGGGCATGGCGGACAGGTTCCTGACCGGTAAAGGGCTTCAAAGTGGCAGACAAGTGAGTTTCGGGCAGCAGTATTGCAAAAACTTTGCCAGTGTAACGATGCGCCAACCTGACAGATCATTGGCGTGCTTGATTCGCAGAAAATCAAGCACTTGGCAGTTTTTCGTCCACTGGGAGTGGTGCGCGGACAGAACGGAGGTAACCAAATGGGCAGCTTTTGGTTGCTTCTGTTTTACTGGACTTCGTTCTTATTCGCAAACCGTTGGCTCCGGTTCACTTGCGGTTAATCGCCAAATCATTTTGCGCCTCTGGCACCTTGTTTGCTTTGTACGGACTGCATCTGACGGATCGAAAACAACACCGCGAGCGGCTCGCGAAACACATTTTTGAACAGAGGAGACTTGTCATGTTGCAATGGGCTTTGACCTTTTTGATTTTGGCGCTTGTCGCCGCGGCATTTGGTTTCTTTGGCATCGCAGGCGATCTCGCCTGGATTGGCAAGGTTCTCTTCGTCGTCTTCCTCGTGCTGTTTTTGGTTGGTGCGATCACTGGCGGCGTACGCCGACCCATCGCCTAACCACATCGCACACTTTGTCTATGCATCGTTCAACGTTAGGAGTTTGAAATGCGCAGTTTATGGATTGCAGTCGCTTTGGTGCCGGCTCTGGCACTCACCGCCTCCGCCCAAGTTCGCGTCGATGTGAACGAAGGTGGCGTGAAGGTTGATACCCCCGCCGGCCGCGTCGTTGGCGCCGCCGACTACTCAGGTGCCACCTTCCGCAGCAGCAAGCTGGTCGGGATGAGTGTCAAGAATTCGAAGAATCAGGACCTCGGCAAGATCGAAGATCTGGTGATCGACGAACGTGGCCACGTCCGCTATGCCGCGATCTCGTTCGGCGGTTTCCTCGGCTTCAACAACAAGTACTTCGCCGTGCCGTGGCGCTCGCTGAAGGTGAAGCACGACGCCGGCTCGAGTTCGCACTACGTCGAGCTGAACGTCACCAAGGAATACTTGGACAATGCCAACGGCTTTGCATCGGACAAGTGGCCCGACTTCGCCGATCCGGAGATGAACAAGAAGATCGACGCGTACTGGCAAACTGAAGTCAAGACACCGACCACGTTGCCGCGTCAGTAGTCTGTGGCTTTACCAGTCAGTCGATCGAACACAACCAGTGAATTCGTATCCGTTGCGGCCAGGTCACTCCACATGAAAGCGCGGTAAACCTTCGGGTAAGTGAATTGAGACGCCGACCGACCCCCGCAGGCCTCTCGAACACAGCATCGCCACGGTGCAACCGCCCCAACTCCAGCTACGAACCTCACTGAAAATGAAGAAGACGGTTTCCCAGCGAGAGCAATTTCGCGGGAGGTCGTCTTTTTCTTTGCGCGCGCTACAATAAGCTCGCACTCACTCCCCTAGTTCCCACCTTCCAGGAATCAAATCATGGCCACCGCAACTCGCGCCGCTGCGCCGGCGAAACAATCTGCCAACGGAGACACGTCGATGATCGAAAGCCGCAACGACATTCCCAAAGCCAAACGCACCAAGCTCTGCACGCTCCTCAACGAACGGCTGCGAGACAGCATCAAGCTGGGGCTGAACGCCAAGCAAGCTCACTGGAATGTGAAGGGGCTGAACTTCATCGCCCTGCACAAGCTATTCGACGAAGTACACGCCGCGACGGAAGAATTCGTCGACGAAATCGCCGAACGAGTAACCGCCCTCGGCGGCTTGGCCGACGGCAGTGTGTCGGCCCTTGGTAAGAGTGAAATTGGCGACCACCCGACGAAGGCCGTCGATTGGAAGACCCACGTCAACTCCCTCGCCGACGAGCTCGCCGCCTACGGCAAGCTCGTTCGACAGGGCATTGATGAGGCCGACGAACTCGAAGACAAAGGGACGGCCGATCTCTTCACCGGCATCAGCCGCAAAGTCGACCAATACCTGTGGTTCGTCGAAGCGCACGTGCAGGACTAGCTCGTCGCGCCGTCAAAATCTTTCAGCGAGCGCCCCAGGCGCTTGCGCTTGCCATCGGCGAGCGGGGCGCGTTCTTCGGCGGGCGCTTGCTCGATGAGCTTACCGAGGTTCTGGTGGAAGTGCGGATCGTGGGTCGGTTCGCCAAGGGCTTCAACGGCGTCGGAAACGCCCAGCAGCACACTCTGACGCACGCCTTCACGAATCCACGAAAACAGATTGAGTTGCATCGGACAGGCCTCCTTGCCTCTGATGTTCTGAATGGTTGCTCGCGTCGCATTCGACGGTTCGCAACAGGGGACGCGCCAGTCATCCTTGACGGGCATTCACTTCGCTTCGGTTTCCGCCGCCTGCCGGATTGATTGAATCCGCCGGACCATACCTGAACGGAACAGGTCGGTCCAGAGACGAAAAAGGTCGCCTCTTGCGAAGCGACCTCTCGTTATTTTTCGGCTCGCCAGCAGTGCTGGCAAATCTTCAGACTACTTGCTGCTGACCTTGAAGCCGGCCTTTTCAAAGGCCTTGTCGTTGAACAGGAGTTCAACTTGATCCTTCGATTCCTTGGCCTTGCCCTGGCATTTTTCGCAGCAGAAGCAAACGTCAGCGCCATCGACGCTGATCTTGGTCGCCGCATCGAGCGGGCCGCCGCTCAGCGGGCACTTCTCTTGCTTGGCTTGGCCGGTGGCAACCAGCTGAGCATTGGCCTTGGCGGCGTATTTGGCGGTATTCTTCTCAAATTCCTTCGGGCAGTTCTGGCAGCAGAAGTAAACCTTGCCACCCTTGTAATCGACGGCGTTCTTTTCGCTGGCGGCCTTCGAGCCGGCCACGACGCACTTCACGCCTTCGAGCTTCACACCTTCAGCGGCGATCAGCGAAGCCACGGCCACGAACGCGAGACCCAAACCAATCAACATGCGAGACTTCATTTGAGAGCACTCCAGAGGGGGAAGTTGGAAGGCAAAGTTCATTCAACCGGTATTATCGGCACAGGACGCACATTGTCTGAGAGAAAATGGGCGAAGTCAATGGAATCCATCCAGAAAAGTTGATGGGGGAGCGGGGGCTAGGGACTGGGTAAGGCAGAAGGCAGAACGAAGAAGAACCGAATGGTGCTGATCCAGCTCGAGGCGGAAACGTTTCCGTGTCTTTTCCCCAGCCCCCAGTTCC
Organism: Anatilimnocola floriformis; assembly: GCF_024256385.1. Classification (NCBI taxonomy): domain Bacteria; kingdom Pseudomonadati; phylum Planctomycetota; class Planctomycetia; order Pirellulales; family Pirellulaceae; genus Anatilimnocola; species Anatilimnocola floriformis. The sequence continues at coordinate 300,803 of NZ_JAMLFW010000001.1, read as the reverse complement.
TAGTCCCCAGCCCCGCCTCTCCTCTTCCTCTCAATTAATTTGCCGTCGACTGCCGAGTTGCTGTAAAATGCGGTCGCGGGTTTGAGAGCGGGTTGGTTGCGGCGTGCGACGCCGACGGGGCACGTGGGATATGTTCGGAAATTTCTGGCTCGATCTGGGCGTAATCGCTACTGGCACAATCGTGGTCGTCGGACTGCTCGTCTGGCGCTTTGCTGGCAGCCGGATTTCGCCCTGGCAGCCGAAGCGCAAACCTGAGGTCAACCTCGAGCACGCGCGCAAGCAATTTCATTTGCGACGCGAATGGCTCGAGGCGCACTTCCTCACGCTCGCCGGACAAAGCGGCAGCCCGCGCGGCTTGCAGTGGGTCGATTGCGATTTCGATGACGAAGTCTCCTTCGCCCGCGATCGCAACACCGGCCGCCTCCGCGCTCTGGTCGGCGTGACCATCAGTTTCGAAGCCGTTATCGGCGGCGGGATGGAAGACAACCCGAACGTCAGTAACCTCCGCGCAGCCACGGCCATCTTTCATCTCGATGGCGAAGCCTGGAGCACCACCGGCCGGGCGCTCTTCAATCTCAATCCTGAACAAGCGATCGAACGTTTTGGTCAGGAACTCGAGCACGTGGAATAGAGGCACGCGGGATTAGTTCTTTCTCCGTGCATACTCTCACTGAACCCAGGTGTTCACAACAACGCCTTCGGCATTGAATTCAACACAAATGGGGTTCAGAAACGCAGTGGGCCTCCATTTACTCAGATGGTATTCCCACACAACACCGCCACGACCGGGGTTCCAAGTTGTTGCTGGTGGTCCGCAAGCCGCGAGCACTTCGGCTTGCTTCATCCCAATCTGAATTTGCCGGTCTTGCTGTTCAGTAATCGTCCCGCGATTGCACGAATGAAAAACCGCAATCGCAGGCCCAGTGAGGGCGATGAGAATCAAGAACCAGCGCAGTGAGATTTTCATTTCCTCTCTCCGCGCGATCTTTTGACTCGCTACCTCTTTGTTTCCACTGCCGGCGTGTTCGCAATCACATTCGCCTTCTCTCGCCCGATGACGACGAGTTGCTGCGGCGCCTTTTTGAAGTTGCCGCTGAAGAGTTTGCTCAGGTCCATCTTGAATTGTGATTCGAACAGCGGCTGTTCGGTAATGATCTTCAGATCGGCGGGCAGATGCGGCTGCAGTTTCTCGTACTGCGTGCGCGTGGTGATCAAGTAAGCAGTCGGATCCTTGCTGAGGAACGTGAGGGCCTGTTTGTTATCGAACATCTTGGCCATCACCACGGGCACGTTCGACGTTTTGATCCGCTTCTCAGGCTTGGGCAACTCGGTGATCGATTGCTTGCCGTAATAAACCCAACTCGGTTCCAAGATGTGGAACGTCGCGAGCTTCGGGTTGGCTTCGCGGGCCAGAATCGCGCTGACGATTTTTTGATCTTCACGATGAGCGTCAACCCGCTGCGCGCCGACGGCGAAGATGAGCGTGGTCATCGCGGCGAAGCAGGTCGCCATGATGCCAGCCGTCCAGCGCCGATCGAAATTGAACATCTGCCGCCCGAGCGCGATGAGGCCCGCCACGGCAGGCAACAGTCCAATCAGCGCGAGAAATTCATCGCCTGGCAAAAATTCATTCGCCACCGCATACACACCCACCGCGAGAAACCCGCCGATGAGCATCAGCACCGCGAATGAAACGGCAGGCCACCAGCGCGCGATCAACAACTTGCCCGCCAGCCAGCGATCGAGGAACGCGCCGACGAGCAGCGCCGCGGCTGGAAAGCACGGCAGGATGTAATTGAGCAGCTTCGTGCGAGCCACACTGAACAAACACAGGTACACGCCGATCCAACATACAGCCAGCAAGTAGCCAGGCTGCCAGGCGTCTTTGCCCATCAATCGCCGCGTCGTTTCGATGATGACCGGCAGCGCGAAAATTGAAAACGGAAAGAACCCCGCGATCAGCATCACCGGATAGAACCCGATGAAGCCGTGATGATTTTCTTTCGCCGACAGCGCCCGCTCAACGTTGTGTTCAAAGAAAAAGCCCCGCAGCCATTCGCCGTCGGTCTGCACGCCGACGGCTGCGTACCAGGGACCGGCGATGAGCACCACCGTAACGATCGCCGCCAGCGGCCACATGTACCAACAGGTGCCGAGAAAATGCAACGGATTGAGTGGCCGAGCTGCATTGTGCAGCCAGGCGGGCAGCACCATCTGCCGCAACTCACCCGACGAATCATTCGAATCGAGATCGGTCTGCAGCGCGGGCAAACGTTGAATGAGCAAGAACATCCCGATCACCGCCGTCGGCAGCACAAGACCAACGGGCCCCTTTGCCAACACGGCGAGGCCCATGGCGGCGTACATCATCAACACGAGCGTCGGTCGCTGCGGAAACCAATGCCCAGCAGCCCGCTGCAGCGGCGCCGGTTGATCGGCATCGAGTACATCGCCCGTCACGGACTTTCGCCGCGCGAATGTGCCGAAGACGAAGAGCGCGACGGCCAGTGTGCTCGTGAAAATCAACACGCCGTCGGGAGTCGCGGCCCGGCTGACCATTGCAAACGAAACGCTGCAAGCCAGCGCCGTCGCAGCCCAGAAACCAGCCCGCGGATTGAACAAGCGTCGGCCCATCGCATAGGTCAGCACCACGGTGCCGATCGCCGCGAGCGCCGAAGGGAGGCGCGCGGTGAATTCATTCGCGCCGCCGATGTGATACGAAACGAGCATGCACCAATACAGCAGAATCGGCTTGTGCGTGCGCAGCTCAGCATTGAAGGTCGGCACGATCCAGTCGTTGCGGAGGAACATTTCGCGCGCGCAGCCGCTATTGCGCGGTTCATCGTCATCCCACAGCCGCGGCCCGCCGAGATTGGTTAGCATCACGATCGCCGCCAGCGCGACGACCTGAAACAAATGCGCGGTGATAGTCGAAGGGGCCTTCAATCGATCCTCCTTGATCGAGCAGATTTTGGTTTCAGAGCCAGATATTAAGCAAACGGGCTCACATCAAGAAGGTGAACTTTCTGCTGATTCGCTCGGGTGGGTTGCTAGCACGGAGCCGAAACAGGTGGGCTGGGGAATTTGCTAAAACAGACTGAGATCGAGGCGGTTGCAGCCTTTGCAGATCTGGCCCCTCACCCCGGCCCTCTCCCCGGAGTACCGAGGAGAGGGAGTAATTCATATACGAACAACACCAAGGAGATTTACCAATGGTTAAAACTGCTAGCACGATGCGGGAGCTCGGCACACCGGCTCCGGATTTTTCGCTCATCAATGTCGATGGTCAGACGGTGTCGCTCGCCGATTTTAAAGGTCAGCCGGGTTTGCTCGTAATTTTCATGTGCAATCACTGCCCCTTCGTGAAGCACGTTGCGCCAGAACTTGCCCGCCTGGCCATGGATTACATGCCGCGCGGCATCGCCGTGGTTGGCATCAATTCGAACGATACGTCGAAACACCCGGAGGATTCGCCCGAGCAGATGGTGCATGAAGCCGAGCAGCGGGGCTATCCGTTTCCGTACTTGTTCGACGAAGACCAAGACGTGGCCAAGGAATATCACGCCGCTTGCACGCCCGACTTTTTCCTCTTCGACAAAGAACAAAAGTTGTACTACCGCGGCCAACTCGATCCTTCGCGTCCCAAGGCGGGCGATGTTGCTGACGGTCGCGACCTGCGCGCCGCGCTCGATGCACTGTTGGCCGGTAAACCCGCACCAGAGAAGCAGATCCCGAGCATCGGCTGCAACATCAAATGGAAGGCCGGCAGCGAACCAGCCTATTTCAGTTCTACCGGCGTATCTGGTTAGTATGCGGTCCCCACCGAGCTTGCTCGGTGGAGCTAATGACTTTGCACTAGAGCGTAGCTTGCGTGCGCCTTTCGCCCCGGCCGACCTCGGTCGGTAGAGCGGATGATTTCGCGGCGGCGGCAATCACATGCTCCACCGAGCAAGCTCGGTGGGGGCAACGTAAACAAAAAGTGCGTGGCTGGTGCAGAATCGTTTCACCACCGAGCAAGCTCGGTGGAGTCAGCTGAAAATTCGATCTACACAAAACGCACTATTCACTTCCGCAACGACAGGCGACAAACAATCGGCAGGTGATCCGACGGGAACCTGCCGTCGCGCTGATCGGTGAGCGTGCTAAGTTTTTCGATGTCCCATTGCCGAGTCGCAAACAAATAATCGATTCGGCTTCCCGGCACGATCTTCTTGAAACCGTTCCAAGTCGAGTCGGGACCTTCTTTGCTCTTGGCCGCGACGTAGGCATCGCGCAGCAGCGGCAGATCATCGGTCCCTTTCGCGGCGAGCGTTTCATAAGCGGCCGAATCGGGCAAGCTGTTGAGATCGCCGATGAAAATTAGCGGCAGCGTCGCAAATTTTTCGCGGACTTGTTTGACGATCAACTCAGCGCTGGCACGGCGGGCTTTCGTTCCCTGATGATCGAAGTGCGTGTTGAGCACGGTCAGCGATTCCTTGGTTTGCCGGTCCTGCAACTTCAGCCAGCTGGCGATTCGCGGCAGCGCTGCATCCCAACCTTTGCTGCCGATTTCTTCCGGAGTCGTCGACAGCCAGAATGTTCCTTTATCGAGGAGTTCGAAGCGTTCCTTACGATAAAAGATCGGCGACATTTCTCCCTGCTGTTTGCCGTCGTTGCGGCCCGCGCCGTAGGAAGCAAATTCCGGCAGCCGTTCTTGCAGATCGTGAAATTGCCCGGCCAGCACCTCTTGAAAGCCGGCGAGATCCACTTTCTCGCGCAGAATGATTTCCGCCACCCAGTCGCGGCGATTGCGCCAGCGATCGACGCCGTCATTGGCGTTGTCGTAACGAATGTTCCAAGTCATCACCTGCAGCGATGTGTTCTCGGCGGCGGGCTGAGCAGCCAGTGGTGAAGTAGCGGCCAAAGCGAGAGCGGCGAACATAAGTAAGAATCGTGACATGACGTATCGCGGAGGGTGCGGGTGGAGCGTGCAACGTGGCGTTGCACCTTTTATAATCCACCGCCAGACCTGATGCTTTGCTGCAAGGAATGAACCGTGCCGATCAATTTTTCCTGCCCGCATTGCGGCAAGCAAACCGTCGTTGCCGATCAATTCGCAGGGCAAACCGGTCCGTGCTCAGCCTGTGGAAAATCGGTGACCATTCCACTCACCGCGAGCAGCTACCCGGCGGGACCGTCGACCAAGAGCAGTTCAGGAACCGCAGCGCTGCTTGTTATTCTCGCCACGGTTGCGGTGCTCGGTGTGATTTGCCTCGGTGGCGCCGGCCTGTTGTTTTTTCCTGTGATTTCCCAGTCTCGTATTTCTGCACAGCAAACGAAGTCGCTGAATAACCTCAAGCAAATCGCTCTTGCGCTGCATAACTACCACGATACGTATAACTCCCTCCCGCCGGCCGTCGTCACCGATACCGATGGCCAACCGCTATATAGCGGCCGAGTCCTGCTGCTGCCGTTCCTCGATCAAAACGCGGTGTACCAAGCCTTCGACAAAAACAAAGCTTGGGACAGCCCTGAGAATCAAGCGATCACCGCGACCATCATCAAGACGTTTCAAGATCCGGCCCATCCGGGCGGACCGGCTGCACCTCGGAGCGACTATGTCTTCGTGACCGGAACGGGGACGATTTTTGAGGGTAGCAAAACAACCAACTTTGCCAGCATCACCGATGGCACGAGCAACACGATCATGGTGATTCAAACCGCGACGGGCCCGCAGAATTGGGCAGAGCCCGTCGACTGGAATGCCGACAGCGGCGTGCTGCCGCCGGGTAATCATCCGCAGGTAGTGCTCACTGCCTTTGCCGATGGCAGCGTGCGCGCGATTCGCACGCACTTAATGCAAATGGCGCTGCAACAACTGATGCAACGAGCTGACGACCGAAGTATGCCTGACTTAGGATATTAAACCATGACGATCGAATTTCGCTGTCCTCATTGTGGCAAACAGACGGTTGTTGCCGATCAGTTCGCGGGCCAGAGCGGCGCGTGCGCCGGCTGCGGCCAGCAGATCACCATTCCCAAAGCGAGTTTTGCAGCGCCCGCGACCATGCAGACGCCAATGTACGCGCCGACTGGCGGGAGCAAGTCCGGCGGCGGCTCCACGCTCCTCGTCATTCTGGCGATCGTGATGGGCTGTATTCTCCTCTGCTGTGGCGGCGTGGCCTCTGTTCTCTTTATTGGCCGGTCGCAGATGGGAGGCAGACGAGATCAAATGATTTCGCAGAATAATATGAAGCAACTCGGCTTGGCGCTGCACAACTATCACGATGTGCACGGCAGCTTTCCGCCGGCCGTAGTCACCGATGCCGATGGCAAGCCACTTTACAGCGGTCGCGTGCTGCTGTTGCCTTACATGGACCAAGCGGCGCTCTTTCAACAATTCGACAAATCGAAGGCTTGGGATGCGCCGGAGAATCTGGCCGTCACCGATACGATCATCAAGACCTTTCAAGACCCCAACAACAAATCGGGTTCGCTGCAACGGAGCGATTATGTCTTCGTGACGGGGGTCGGCACGATGTTTGAAGGGAGCAAAGCAGTCAAGTTTTCGAGTGTGACTGACGGCTTGAGCAACACGATCATCATGGTCGGCACGAGTCGTGGTCCCTCCAACTGGGCGGAGCCCGTCGAATGGAATGTCGACCTGGGCATGCCACCGCCGACGGCTGAGCCCAACGAAGTTCAAATTCTGTTTGCCGACGGCAGCGTGCGCTTCATGGCGCTGCAAGACTTTCAACAGAACATGAGGGCAATCACCACGAAAGGCGGCGGTGAGATCGTGAATCTTCCCTAGCCAGCAAGGCGCAGAACTCGCCGGGTTACTGCACTGGCAAGTTTCCGCGCCGACGCCAACAATGGATGCATGGAATGTGTTGGCGTTTTCATGCTGTTTGCTGCTATCGTCGTGCTGGCACTGTTTGGCGTCTTCAGTCAAACGGCGGCCCGATTCGAGCGCTGGAATAGCGCGCTGGCCGCGGTCGCTCAGCGGTTCGGCGGCGTGCTGAGTCGCGGCGGTTGGTTCAGCAATCCCTCGCTACGTCTTCCTTACGGCACGACTTATTCGCGGCTGTCGGTTTACAGCTTGCCGGGGACGTCGGGTCGCAAGTGCCTCGAGATGATCGTGCAGTGGTCCGACGTTTCGCTGCACATGGCCCTCGTGCCGCGCGTCTCACGACGGCAGATTGCCATCGATCTGCGCGGACTGCACGAACTCGAATTCGATTGGGACGATTTCCGCCTGCGCTGGAATGTGTGGGCCGACGAAGGAGAAGAGTCGCGCCTGCTCCTCAGCTCGGGCGTGCGCGTGCAACTCGAGCGCATCAGCCGCTCGCCGGAACCGGCCGAGACGCTGGTGCTGATTTATCCCGGCTGGCTGGTGGTGCGTAAGGTGTGGGAATCGTCGCGGGCCAATGATCTGGAGCAGTTCGTCGAAACGACGCTCGGTCTGTACGATCAGCTGCAGCTGACGAAGACTGAGGGAATCGACTTCGTAAACGGTGATCAGCCGCAGATCATCGATCACGCCAACTGCCGGATCTGCGGCGAAGAAATGTCGGCCGAGATTGTCATCTGCCGTCGCTGTCAGACGCCGCACCATCGTGATTGCTGGGAATATGCCGGCGGCTGCGCGACGTATGGCTGTCGCGAGACGATCTATCTGCTCCCCCGCCGGGCTTTTCCTACGGCAGGAAATCACGCGCCCCCCGAGCCATCGCAAGAACTGCCGCCTGGTCGGCCCAGCAAGCCGCGTTAAGGGGGATTTCGGTTTTCGCAAAAGAACATCTGGCGAAAATCGAATACCATAAAACGTCCTTTCGCTGCTGAAGGGAGATTTGGGAGCTTGCCGTGGCCCGTGATGCGTTTCCTTTATGCTTCATCGCCTTCCTGGTGATTATTGGCATCTTCGTCGCCATCGCGTCGATTTCGAGCGCCGTCAATAAAGGCGTGCTCGAGCAAGTCGCCAAGCGTTGGAAGGGCTACGTCGAGCTGGGCGGCTTCTTTGGTTACGACGGTCTCGTGATGCAAATCGGCGACGCCTATGCTCGGCTCAGTTATTCGAAGCGCGGCAAAAACAGCCGCAATACACACTTGTCGGTTCATTTTCCCGACAAGCAACTGCGACTTGAGCTGTATGTGCAGGACGTGATTCAGCAGTTGAAGAAATTGCTGGGCATGTATGACCTGGAAATCGGCGCGCGCGAGTTCGACGATGCCTTCATCATCAACGGCAATCAACCGGAGCGGATCATCGAGTATCTGAATCCGCAGTCGCAAGTGGCGATCCTGAAGCTCGCTCGTTTTTCCACGCTGGTCTCAAACGATCTGCACCTGACGATTTCCGGCGGCGTGCTGCGGGTGACAAAGCATCGTGGTTTTCAGAGCGTGGGTGAGCTGAACGAGTTCATCACCCTGTTCTCCGAAGTGTTCGAAGCGCTCGCCTATTCGCGCAACACCGGGATCGAGTTCGTCTCGTCTTCGCCGCTGCCGCGGGTGCAAGAGACCGAATGCCAGGTCTGTGGCCATCCGCTCGAGGGAAAGATCGTCTTTTGTTTGAGCTGCAAAACGCCGCACCATCTCGATTGCTGGAATTATTTCGAATCGTGCGCGGTCTACGGTTGTGGGCAGCATCGTTACACCGAAGCCAGGCGAGCATAGCATGGAGAGCGGTGTTGAATTTGCAGTCGTGCTGTTCGCTATCGGCGTGATCATGGTGATCATCGCCGGCATCGCGTATTCATCGCATAACAGCGACCTGAATCGTTTTGCCTCAATCTGGCGGGGCCGCATCAAGCGCGGCGGGGCCTGGGATTTCCCGCAGGTGACGTTTCAGCTGGGCGACACGCCCACGACTCTCAGCTATTCGAACGACGGCGACGATGTTTACACGCATCTCACCATGTCGCTGTTCGACATTCGGCTGCGGATGGAACTGCGGCCGCAGGGAATTGCCCAGAACATCGGCAAATACTTCGGCATGCAGGACATCGAGATCGGCGTGCCGGAGTTCGATGCGGCGTTCATCATTCAAGGGAGTAACGAGCGCGAGATCCGCGAGTTTCTGCGTCAAGACGTTCGTTACGCGATCATGGCGCTGGTCTGCTGCGGCACGCAGCCCCACCACGATCTGCACTTGCAGTTAGGTGGCGGCACACTGCGAGTCACCAAGCACGAGCACTTCACCAGCGAGCTGCAGCTGTCGGAATTTGCCCGCTGTTGCTTCAAGCTGATCCGGCTCATTCAAAAACCGCTGAGCGACGGCATTGAGTTCGTCGAAGGGCAAGTGCGGCCTACGATTTCCTTGCACGATACAGAATGCCAGGTCTGCGGCGATCCACTTACTGAAAACGTGGTGCAGTGCCAGAAATGTAAAACGCCGCACCATCTCGATTGCTGGCAGTACTTCGGCTCGTGCTCGGTCTATGGCTGCGGCCACAAGCGGTGTATCGTGCTCCGCAAGTAACCACTGTCGGCTTTCGCTCCGCGAAAGCACGCGTCTTTTTGAACGCCTGAGTCCAACGTGCTCCCTGCTGAAGATGCCAATCCGTCGCCGGCTCGCTTTGTGAGCCTTGCGCTAGTGCTCGAGGGTGGACTCGCTGCTGTGGCGATGGTCATTGGTTGGCTGGTAGGTTTTGATCCGTGGCACGGTCTGTGGCGGACCGATTACGACGCGAGCGCGCTCTGCCGCGACGTACTTTGGGGAGTTGCCGCCACCGGACCAGCCGTGGCCATTCTGCTGGTCGATTTCGAGCAATGGAGGCACTCGCTGATCTGAAAGATCAGGTCCGTGAGCTGCTACAGAAGTTATTGCGAGGCGCCGCCCTGTGGCAACTCCTCATCGTTGCGCTCGCGGCGGGAATTGGCGAAGAGGTGCTCTTCCGCGGCTTGATTCAAGCGGGCCTGGCCGCGCTGCTGCCGAACTCGTTCGCACTGGTCGGCAGCTTATTGATCGCGTCGGTCTTGTTCGGATTGTGCCACTATCTGAGCAACACTTACTTCGCGCTGGCGACACTCGCCGGCGCTTACTTTGGGCTGCTGATGCTCGTCAGCGGCAGTTTGCTGCCGGCGATCATCGCGCACGCGCTGTACGACTTCATCGCGCTGGCGTACTTGCTGCACGATGGCGAAGCGTAAACGCTACGGAGCGAGCAGCAACCGGCTGGGGCTCTTCAGATAATCGATCACGTCGTTGAGGAACCGCGCCGCAGCGCCGCCGTCGACGAGGCGATGATCGTACGAAATGCTCAGCGGCATCATCAAGCGGATGACGATTTCGTCGTTGACGACGACCGGCATCTTGCGAGCCCGACCAACCAGCAGGATGGCTACTTCCGGCACGTTGATGATCGGCGTGCTGTAAGTACCGCCGATCGCGCCGAGGTTGCTGATGGTGAACGTGCTCCCCTGCATGTCGGCAGCCGTAATCTTGCCGTCGCGGACGTTCTCGCTGATTGTTCCCAGGGCCCGCGCGACATCGGGAATCGACATGGTGTCGGGATGACGCAGGCTGGGGACCATCAGGCCCCGGTCAGTGTCGACCGCGATGCCGACGTTGACGTAGTCCTTGAAGATGATGTGCTCGCCATCTTCGTCGATCGAAGCGTTGATCGTGGGATGCGACTTGAGGGCCATGGCGACGGCCTTCACCACGAACGGCAGGCTCGTGAGCTTGATTCCCTTGCGAGCGTAGTCGTCCTTGCTGCTGACGCGGATCTTTTCCAGCTCGGTCACGTCGGCATCGTCGAAATTGGTAACCCGCGGGCAAGTCGTCCACGACTTGTGCATCTGGGCCGCGATGACCTTGCGGATCTTGGTCATCTTCTCGACATGGATCGGCCCGTAGTTGTCGCGAGCGCTCGAGCCGGCGTCAGTCTTGCTACTGTTCACACCCACGCCTTGGCTTTGAGCGCGGACCACGGCGAGAACATCTTCGCGCGAAATGCGACCGCCCGGACCACTGCCGGTGACGCGCGACAGATCGACGCCCACTTCGCGAGCAAAGCGACGAACAGCCGGCCCCGCGGCGACATCGCCATACTCAGCTGCTTCTTCGGCGGGAGCGATGGTGGCGACCGGCGCTTGAGCAACCGGCTGCGGCGCTGGAACGGCCTTCACGGGAGCAGGAGCAACGGGCGCTGGTTTCGCCGCGGCTGGCTGGGGAGCCGGAGCGGCAGGTTGCGGCGCTGGCTTGGCTGGCGCCGGAGCAGCCTTCGGCGCTTCAGCAGCAGGAGCCGGCTTGGCTGGCGCGGCTGAGGCACCAGCGGCGGCGCCTTCGAGCGTGAGCAGGACCGCACCGTTCTTCACGGTTTGGCCCTTCTTGATGTGTACCTTCACGACCTTGCCGGCGAAATCACTCGGCACTTGCATGGTCGCTTTGCCGGTTTCGATATCGATGATCGCCTGATCCTTGGCGATGGTGTCTCCCTCGCTGACGAGGATGTCAACGATATCTCCCGATTCCACACCTTCGCCGAGATTGGGGAGTTTGACTTCGATGGCCATGATTGTTTCGCTTCTATTCTTCGATTCGATTGATTAGCTAAGTCTTGGTGCGGCTCAGGCCCCTCACCCCAACCCTCTCCCCGGCGTACCGGGGCGAGGGAGTAATGCGAGGAGTTTCATCCCTTCCTCGCTTCAACCCTTCATCCCTACTTACGCAAAGTACGGATCGATCTTCTCGGGGTTGATCCCGAGGTCCTTAATGGCTTGAGCCGCCACGCTCTTGTCGAGGTCGCCGCGGAGGCCCAAGCGATACAGCGTGGCGAGGGTGACGCATTCGGCATCGACCTCGAAGTGCCGACGCAGGGCTTCTCGGGTTTCGCTGCGGCCCATGCCGTCGGTGCCGAGGGCGTAGTAATCGCCAGGAATCCAAGCGGCGATCTGTTCTTGCACTGCCCGGACATAATCCGACGCAGCGACGAACAGGCTTCCCTTTTCCGGCGCGAGAACTTCTTCGACATACGAAGTCCGCCGCGGCTGATCGGGATGCAGCATGTTCCAATGCTCGCAGGAGTGAGCATCGCGCCGCAACTGCGTGTAGCTGGTGACGCTCCACACGTTGCTGCTAATGCCGTACTTCTCGGCGAGGAGGTCCTGCGCCTTCAGCACATGACGAAGGATAGCGCCACCGCCGAAGAGGTTCACCTTAAGCTTGGCGCCCGGCACTTCCTTGGTCTTGAACTTGTACATGCCGCGAATGATGCCGTCTTCGACACCTTCCGGCATCGGCGGATGCGCGTAGTTCTCGTTGCCGACCATCAGGTAATAGATGGCCGTCTCGCCGTCCTGATACATCCGCCGCATGCCGTCGAGAATGATCGCCGCGATCTCGTAGTTGTACGCCGGGTCGTAGGCCCGCACGTTCGGGAATGCGATCGCGTTCAGCAAGCTGTGACCATCTTGATGCTGCAGGCCTTCGCCATTGAGCGTCGTGCGACCCGCAGTGCCGCCGAGCAAGAAGCCCTTGGCCCGCATGTCCTGAGCGCACCAGATCGAATCGCCGACGCGCTGGAAGCCGAACATCGAGTAGTAGATGTAGAACGGAATCATGTTCACGCCATGCGAAGCATAGGCAGTGCCCGCCGCGCAGAAGCTGCTGATCGAGCCCGCTTCGGTGATTCCTTCTTCCAGAATCTGGCCGTTCGTCGCCTCTTTGTATTTGGCGAGAATGCCCGAATCGACCGGCTCGTACAGCTGACCGACGTGCGAGTAGATGCCGATCTCGTTGAACATGCCTTCCATGCCGAACGTCCGCGATTCATCGGGAACAATCGGCACGACATACTTGCCGATCTGCTTGTCGCGGACCAGCTTGCGGAGCAACGACACGAAGGCCATCGTGGTCGAGGCTTCCTTGTCGCCGGTGCCGACTTTGAACTCGTTGAACGTGGAATCCGAGAACTGCGGTGTTTGAATCGTCGGCGCGACCTTCGGCCGGCTCGGCACGCTGCCGCCGAGCGCTGCGCGACGTTCGCGCAGATAACGCATTTCCTGAGAATCTTCTGGCGGCTTGTAGAACGGCGTCTTGGCCACTTCCGCATCCGAAATCGGAATGCCAAACCGCGTGCGGAACTCGAGCAACTCCGCTTCGTTCATCTTCTTGTTGTTGTGCGCGACGTTGCGGCCTTCGCCCGCTTCGCCGAGACCATAGCCCTTGATCGTCTTCGCGAGAATGACGGTCGGCTTGCCTTTGCAGTCCATGGCCGCTTTGTAGGCCGCGTAAACCTTCTCCGGATCGTGACCGCCGCGGCGGAGCTTGGCGAGCTTTTCGTCGGAGTAGTTCTCGACCAGCTTGAGCAACTCGGGATACTTGCCGAAGAAGTGCTCACGCGTGTACGAGCCCGGCATGACGACGTACTTTTGATACTGACCGTCGACTACCTCTGCCATTCGTTTCGCGAGCAAGCCCGATTCATCTTTTTCCAGTAGCGGATCCCAGTCTTCGCCCCAGACGACTTTGATCACATTCCAGCCGGCGCCACGGAACAGCCCTTCGAGCTCTTGAATGATCTTGCCGTTGCCGCGCACCGGACCATCGAGCCGTTGCAGATTGCAGTTGATGACGAAGACCAGATTTTCGAGCTTTTCGCGGCCGGCCAGCGTGATCGCGCCGAGCGACTCGGGTTCGTCGCATTCGCCGTCACCGAGGAAGGCCCACACCTTGCGACCGTTGATCGGCTTGATGCCGCGATCTTGCAGGTAATAGTTGAAGCGGGCTTGATAGATCGACATGATCGGGCCGAGGCCCATCGACACCGTGGGGAATTCCCAGAACTCCGGCATCAACCACGGATGTGGATACGACGACAACCCGGGCGTCTCGCGCAACTCGCGGCGGAAGTGATTCAGATTCTCTTCGCTCAAACGGCCTTCGAGGAAGGCCCGCGAGTACATGCCCGGCGAAGCGTGCCCCTGAAAATAAATCTGGTCACTGCTGTAGCCATCTTCGCCACGGCCTTTGAAGAAGTGGTTGAAGGCCACTTCGTACAAGGTCGCGCTCGACGCAAACGTGGAGATGTGCCCACCCACGCCGTCGAAGTTCTTGTTCGCCTTCACGACCATCGCCATCGCATTCCAGCGGACGATGCTCTTGATGCGGCGTTCGATTTCGCGATTGCCGGGATACCGCGGCTGGGCCGAGGCGGGAATCGTATTGATATAAGGAGTGTCGAGATCGATAGGCAGATCGACCCCTTGCTCGCGGGCTCGCTCTTCGAGGACCGACAGCAGGTATTTCACCCGCTCGCCGCCTTTGCTTTGCAGAACGTAGTTCAGCGAATCAAGCCATTCCTGAGTTTCGGCGGGATCGAGATCCTGCACCGGCGATTGGTTGTGAGTGCCTGCGGCAGCATCATCAACAGGAATGTCTTGTACGTCTGACATTAGCAACTCTCTTTCTCAATCTCGGCCCGGCTGCGAGCCTGCAGCAGCAAGGCGATTTCTTTTCCTGAAATGTCACTTCAGCTTTTCGGCAGACCGATCTTCGGCAGTCCATCCTAAAACTACGTAGTGTCAGCAAAACTTTGCGCAATCCGCAAAAACCGCCAACCGTATTGTTTGCCGAAATCGCGACGGGGTAAAGGCGTCGGCGGCAGTCTGGGGGGTTCGGCGGCAAGTGCAGGATTTGGGGTGGAACCTCGCAGAGCCCACCTACGGCGGCAAGGCCAAGCGACTGCGCAACTCATTTCCGCTAAATAGCTTACGAGATAGTAATCCTGGCGATCCGCCGCCGCGGCACCCGAAATTACGCCAGTTGCTAGCGATTTGCCTCGCGTGGCGGGAACTCCGGATTCAGCCCTGCCGCGACGAATTTGCCGCCCTGCGGTAGGATGCGGGGGAGAGATTCGCCCCGTTGTTGGAACTTTGCTCGCCATGTCGCCCCTCCCTCAGCTTCGCATTGGTCACCTGCAAATCGGCTCGCCATTTGTCCAGGCCGCCCTGTCGGGATACAGCGATTGGCCGATGCGGCTGATCGCGCGGCGGCATGGGGCGTCGTACACGCTCTGCGAAGTGTTGCTCGATCAGTTTCTGGTCACGTTCAAAGACCGGGCTCGCAACAAACACTTTCTCTACCTGACCGATGAAGAACGCCCCGTCGCTGGACAGTTGATGGGGGCCGAGCCGGAGCAATTCGCCCAAGGGGCCGCCCGATTAGCCGCGGCGGGCTTCGATGTGATCGATATCAACTTCGGTTGTCCGGTGAAAAAAGTCCTCGGCCGTTGTCGCGGCGGATTTCATCTCAGTCAGCCGTCGGTCGCGCTCGAAATTGTTCGGCGCACGCGCGAATCGGTTCCCGCGAATATTCCTGTCACGATCAAAATGCGCCGCGGCCTCGACGACACGCAGGAAAGCCGCGACAACTTTTTCACGATCATGGAAGGCGCGTGGCAGATGGGCATCGACGCCATCACCGTGCATGGCCGCACCGTGAAGCAGCGCTACGTCGGCCCCAGTCGCTGGGAGTTTCTCACCGAAGTGAAGAAGCAGTACCCGACGCGCACGATCATCGGCAGCGGCGATCTCTTTACAGCTGAAGATTGCCTGAACATGATTCGCACCACCAGCGTCGACGGCGTGACGATCGCCCGCGGCTGCATCGGCAACCCGTGGATTTTCTCACAATGCCGAGCCCTCGCTGCCGGCCAACCGTTGCCGCCGCCGCCATCGCTCTATGAACAGCGCGATGTTCTCCGCGAGCATTTTCTCCTGGCCCAGGAACTCTACGGCGCGGAGCGCTGCGGCCCGCAGATGCGCAAGTTCGGCATCAAGTTCGCGGCTTCGCATCCGCAGCATCTGCTCGTCCGCGAATCGTTCGCGCGCATCAAAGATCTGTCCGAATGGGACGGCGTGCTGCAAAAGTGGTACGCCGAAGATCTGCCGGGCTGCTATCCCGATCCTGCTGTGCATCGTTCGACGACAGAGTGTGCCTAAGGAATAAATATGGCCAAGAAAAAGACGCCGCGGAAAAATGTCGCCAAGAAGGCCACTAAGCGTGCCGCGAAAAAAAGCCCGCTAGTTCCAAACAAAAAGGCTGTACAAACGAAGGTCAACAAGCGAGTAGCCGTGCAATATCTTATCTTCGTTGCCGATGACGAAGATAACGGGAAAGAAGTAATGCACGCCGCGCCATTGGCAACTGCCGACGCCTCTTATCTGTGTGATCGAGTCATCCCGACCTTGCGACCCTTGAGCGACGAAGAGTACATGACCGGGCCGGTGATCATTTTGCGAACTCTCGCTCGGTTCAGCTACGTTCTGTTCGAGCAGGAGCTCTACTGGTGTGCAGAATGGCAACCAGGCTTGGTGGTGATCCGCTTCTCACCGCATCGGGAAATGGCCTGGACGGGTATTCGTTCGCCCATTCCGAACTTCGGCCGTCGCGAGCCACTGCCCGAGGACTTGGCGGCCTACGATGAAGACGCTGAGAACCATCAATACAACCTCGTATTCAAAGCATGGGATGCGCAGTTTGACGAAGACCACCGCCGCTGGAAGAAATTCAAACCAGCCAGCAAAGCGGTGCAGGCTGAATTCGAGGCCGCGCTGGCCAAAGTGAACGATCTCGGCGACCAGTTGCAAGCCCGATTTGGTGATGACAAATCAGGTGCGGCCGCGAAGAAGTGTCAAGAGAACATGAATCAGTGGCTAGGCGAGGGGATTCGCTTGAAGTGATTTCAAGTGACTCTGTCGCGAGCAATCTCGCAATACTCCGCTGCCACATCGATCCCCAGATACGAATGCCCCAGTTGCTGCGCCACGACTGCCGTGGTGCCGCTGCCGAGGAAGGGATCGAGCACGAGTCCTTTCGGCGGACAACTGGCGAGCAGGCAGGTTTGCACGAGCTTCTCCGGAAAAACCGCGAAGTGAGCGCCGCGGAACTTCGACAGCGGAATCGACCACACGGTCCGCTTGTTTCTGCCGAGCGGATGAAAGGCCTGATCCCACCTGCCGTTGTGCAGGTTAGTATCGCCGCCGTTTTTACCCGCTTCAGGCGTGCCGCCGCGCTTGCCGAAGTGGTTGCGGCCACCTTTCATTTTGCTGTTTTCACTGAAGGTGACGTGCGGCTCGCGAATGGCGTCGGCGTTGTAAAAATAGTCAGCCGATTTGGTGAGAAAGAAAATGTATTCGTGATCGGTCGTCGGCCGCGTCTTCGTGCTCGAGGGCATCGCGTTCGGCTTGTGCCAGATACAGTCGCTCCGCAGCTTCCAGCCTTCATCGACGAGCGCCAGCGCCACTCGCCACGGCAATCCCAACTGCGCGCCGTCGCGGTCGTACTTATCGCCGATTACCAGCCAGAGCGAGCCCGTTGATTTCAAACAGCGGCGCACTTCGCCAAAAATATTTTGCAGCCGCGTGACGTACTCAGCCGGTGAATCTTCCTGACCGACCTGCTCGGCTTTGCCGTGGTAATCACGCTGCTGATAGTAGGGCGGGCTGGTAACCACCGTATCGATTCGCTCGGCCGGCCAGGTTCGCAGGATCTGCAGCGCATCGCCGCAATGGATCGAGTTGGGCGCAACTACGGGCTTCGCAGTGCGTTTCGCGGAACGAACGGTCGACATAGTGATGCTGCAAAGTTGCTGCTCGGATGATTAGTGCAGATTCTAACTCTTTTTTACGAGCAAGAATTCCACTGCGCGCTTCAACTGCGGATCGACCGGGATCGGCTTCGCGACATCCGCGGGATTGATCTCATCGGGATCCGCTTCGGGAACCGGAATCGCCGGCGGCTTTTCGCCATTGCCGTCCTTCGGCGTTTCGGTTTTTGTCGGTGGTTCGGAGACACCGTCGATCACGTCGAGATCACGATTCAACCTCGCTTCGAGTAGTTGCTCGCGCAGTTCTTTCGAGATGACCACTTCCTGCCCCGCATCAGGCCGCACGCCCCAGTCGTCGCTGTCCTTCGCGCCTTTGCGCTTGTGAATGTCCTTGTTATTTGGCCGCCAATAGGTGGCAAAGGTCAGCCGCAGCGCCGACTTGTTTCCTTCCAGCATGTAGACCTTTTGCACGGTCCCTTTGCCGTAGGTGCGCTGGCCGATGATCGTTGCCCGCTGATGATCTTGCAGGCAGGCCGCGACAATCTCGCTGGCACTCGCTGAATAGCTGTCGACGAGCACGACAATCGGCAGCGATTTCGGCACCGAGAGATCGCCGTGTGCCTTATGCGCTTCGAGTTCGACTTTGCCGCGGCCGCGCGTACTGACGATCAAACCTTCGTCAAGAAACGCATCGCACACGCCAACGCCGGCCGTTAGCAATCCACCCGGGTTGCCGCGCAGGTCGAGAATCAAGCCATCAATCTGCTGCGCGCCAGGGCCGAACTTTTCGAGGGCCGCTTTCAACTCATCGACGGTTCGTTCACCGAATGTGATGATCCGGATGTAGCCAAGTCGCGGATGATCCTGCAGCGTATAGATCCATTCGCCGGCCGCGTTGTGGCGATCCCCCTTCACCGATTCGATCGGAATCTTTTCGCGCACCACATCGAACGATAGCGGCTCTTTCTCACTCTTGCGGCGAACCTGCAACTTCACTTTGCTCCCCTCCGGACCACGAATGAGCTTGGTGCATTCGGGCAGCGATTTGTTTTCGGTATCGTGGCCGTCGATCTGCAAAATGATGTCGCCGCGTTTGAGCCCTGCGCGAAAGGCAGGCAATTTCGGAATCGGGCTTTTGATTCGCAGCCGCTTCGCTTCGTTGTCGAACTCCACGATGATGCCGATGCCCGGAAATTCCTGATCGATGGCTTCTTGAAACTGCGGCAGATCTTCGGGGGGCGTGTATTTCGAGTTGCTGTCGAGCTTATCGATCATTCCAACCATCGCCCCTTCGAAGAGCTGACGATCGTCGACCTCGTCGACGTAATGCTCAACGACCAGATTCATGGCCTGGGCCAGCGTACCGACGTGGCGATTGCGGCTGGCCGTGCGATAGCAAACCAGGGCGCCGATCATGGCGAGAAAGATGACAGCAATATTACGGAGGGGCATGTTCCGGGCCCTGTTGCTCGAAAGAACGTCCATGGCAGTGAGTGACGCGGGTCATCTTAGCACGAACGCGCCGGCTCACTCGATACGGCTCACTCAATACCAAGCCGCTGCAGTTCGGTTTCGAGGGCCGACAGGTTCCACAGCTCCAGAGCTCCATGGATGCGGCCGATCACGGCGACAAACTTTCCATCAGCCGACAGATTGATGGCTTTGGCAGGGCTGGCCGAAGCGGGCAAGCGGCAGAAGAGTCCGTAGCGCCCCGTGGTCGCCGAGCGTCGCCAAATCGTGACCATGCGATTGTTGCTGGCCGTCGCGATTGTCTTGGCATCGGGAGTGGCTGCAAGGGCAAGTACGGCGGTGTCGTCGGCGGCGAAATCGAATTGCGTTTCGCCGCTTGGTAGCGCCAGGCAACGAACCAGGCCGGTCTCGCAGCCGATCAGAGCCACTTTAGCTTGTTCGCACAACGCAGCCGAAATCACTTCGCTGCCAGGCCCCGCCCACGATCCGCGCGACGTTCCTTCCACAGGATCGAGCCAATGGATCCAACCGTCGCGCGTGCCGACGAGCGTGCCGGTGCGACCGGCTTGCAGCGTCCGAATATTTCCCGCTCCAGTCACCTGATGATTCGAGTTGTGCCAGGCCGTCAGCCGTTTGCCGATCGGCCACGACCACGAACCAACTTCCTCGTCGAAGACAGCCCAGATCCGTTGATCGGCGCCGCCGGTCGACAGCTGCGTCATGAACTGCAGATTCGTTTTCTTTTCCGGCGACGGGTTAAGAACCGACAAGTCGATTCGCTCGATCTCGAACGAGCGCAAACCAGCTTGCGGTTCGAACTGGAGTTCAAACTCACCCACCTCGGTCGTTTCGTAGGGAAGATGCACGCACCAGCTTTGGAAATCCTTGCCCTGCCGCCAGGTCCAGGGTGGAGCGCGCTGCGTTTCTGACTTCGGCATGATGGGCTTCACCAGCAGCGGCGCGTTCCAAGTTTGCTCAGCATCGATCCTGAGCGAGATCACCACCATCGGCAGTTGCTTCGATAGTTTGATCGCTGGGTTCACTCGGCACTTCAATTTCAGCTTTTGTCCCTGCGGGGTGACTTGCAGGATTTTTCTCGCCGGCGCGAGTGGATTATCCAACTCGTTGACGATCGCTTTCGCTTCTTCACCTTCCGACACTGGCTGAACCTCGAAGCGCACGTCCGCCGCGGGACCATTAATCGAGATAATGCCGCTGTTGATCCACGTCCCATTTTTTTGGCCGTAAAGGTGCGTTCCAAACAGCGTGCCGACGTAGATTTGCTCGCCCGATTGGCTCCACGCCACGCGGGCTTCTTCGCGGCTCCAGTTCATGTGCTCGACACCGCTCCGCCGCTCGGCAACGAGTTCGCCAGTTTCGTTTTGAAAGAGGTACAGCGTGTTGCAACGGGGCGAGGCGTTCGTGCCGCGCGTCGTCACACAAGCCAGCATCTTGGCGTCGGGCGAAAACGAAACCGCATCGACCTCTTCGGCCGGGCTGACCAACTGCTGATAGATCCGCTGCTGACGAAGGCTCCAAAAATCAAGCTGATCTAGGTTGGCCGTCACCAACCAGCGTTTGTGCGGGTCTACCGAAAAATCCTGTAAGTCATTGCGAGGCAGATCGAGCCGCAACACTTGTCGGCCTTGCGAAACGTCGAAAAATCGGGCCACACCTCGATCATGAAAAGTGGTCAGCAAGCGGCCGTCGCGTGAAAACTTCAAATCGTGTCCCGGCGATTCGTCACCCACCGTATCGTCTTGCAAGCGGCGCACATGGCCGCCCCCCAACGTGTCATACACTTGCAAACCAAAATCGGTCCGCGCCGCCAGCAGCGAACCACTGCCATCGGTCTCCAGGCGGCCATCCGCGCCGCGGGGCATGATGGCAAACGGCGAAATGTAAGGCCGCCGCGCGAGCGATTGACTCATCATGCGAAAGTCGGCAGCAGAGAAACCTGAGACAAACAAATCGTTGCTGAAATTGGCGACTGCAAAACTGCGCGGTTTGAAGTTCAGAGGGCTCTCGTATTTCGCATCGTTCCGCCAATCCTTCCAATGGATAAACTCCTCATCTCTGGTATGAGCAAACAGACTTTGCCCGTCAGCCGAGAATGCCATCCGATCGAGTTCACGTTCCTTGCTCACCGTCAATTGCCGCGGCAGCTCTTGAGGGTTTTGCAAGTCGAAGCAGTAAACGAGACCAAAGCGCAGGCCCACGGCGAGGTAGCGGTTGTCGCTGCTGAAGGCAAACTCCCGCACGCCATCCTGCCATTTCCCTTCGCCCCTAAGTGCACGCAGCACGGCGCTGTTGAGAATCGTAAAACTCTGCGCCGGCTTGCGGGTCTTCGTGTCGTAGACAACCACGCGAAAACTCGTGTTCCCTTTGAGCTCACCCACGGCCAGCAGCGAACCATCGGCACTGTTCGCCAAGCGGCCGATCACCATACCGGCCACCACCGATTCTTCTTTCTGCAAATCAAAACCAGTCAAGCAATCGGCCACCAACTGGCGCAGTTCGCTGCGATCGTTAATCGGCCGCGCGATGGCGGCGGCTTGCTGCAGTTCTTTCAGTCCTTGCTCACTCCAGCCTGGTTGCCGCCGCGTGATCACGTTGCGGGCCTGATTTACCGTGGCAAAGTAACGCTGCGTCTCCGCCGAGGTCTGGCGTTCGGCGGCGAGCGCATCGGCGTGCTGCCAGCGGTTGTAGACGGCGGTCGTCATCAGCAGCACACCAACCAGCACCAGCATCGCAACTAACAGCAGGGCCTGCGATGGATGCTTCCAAGTCCAGCGCACCGCCTTCTGCGCAAAGCCTTGCGTCCGCGCGCGGATCGGTTTGCCTTCGAGAAAACATTGCAAATCGTCGGCTAGTTCTTGCGCCGAGGCGTAACGGTTCGGCGGACGTTTCTCGAGGCTTTTGAAGGTGATGGCATCGAGCTCGCGCGGCAACTTCGGATTGAGTTTGCTCGGCGGCAGTGGATCGCGATTCAAAATGAACTCGACCGCTTCGGCAAACGTCGCCGCTTGAAACGGCGGCCGGCCGGTGATCGTTTCGTAGAGAATGACACCGAGCGAATAGACGTCGCTGGTCGGGCCGATCTCGCTTTGGCCCGTCGCTTGTTCGGGCGACATGTACGCCGGCGTGCCGAGCACCTGGCCGGTGTGCGTGGCCCGCATGGTGGAATCCGAGAGTCGTCGCGCCAGACCAAAGTCGGTGACATGCGGCTGGCCTGCTTTATCGAGCAGCACGTTGTTCGGTTTCAGATCGCGATGAATTACATCATGCTCGTGCGCGTGATGCACCGCGCGGGCCAATTGCACAATCAACTGTGCTGCTTCATTGGGCGGCAACGGCCCTTCCTGCAAACGATCGCCGAGAGTCATCCCTTCGACGAAGGCCATCGCGATGTAGTCGACACCCGCGTGCTGGCCGACGTCATACAACGCGACAATGCCCGGATGTTGCAGCTGACTGACCGAGAGGGCCTCGCCGCGAAATCGTTCCCGCAATTCAGGATCAATGGCAGCATCGAACTGCGGCACCTTCAGCGCCACCTGCCGCTTGAGCGTCGGATCCCAGGCCAGAAACACCACGCCAAACCGGCCGCGGCCCAGTTCGCGGCGAATCTCATATCGGCCCAACCGCTGCAGAGTCAGCAACGGCGCTTTTACCTTCGGCGCCGGCCAACGCGCTTCGAGCCGAGCCAGGCAATCGGCAAACTTAGGATCGGCCAGTAGCGACTCGTCGGCGATTTCCGCATCGCGCGACGGCTCAGGAGCGCTCGGTGGCGGTGCATCGCCGCGCGCAGCGCTTTCTCGGTTCGGATTGGCAGAATCATCCACGAGTTTGGGCCTGCAACGAAAGTACTATTCGTCCGGTTCGCCGGTCAACTCCGACTGTAGCCGTTTGACGGCCCGCGTCCAGCACATGCGGGCCGCATCGGCTGAGCGATTGGTCCGCTCGCCGATTTCGGCAAACGACAGTTTATCTCGATGCCGAAGCAGAATCACTTCGCGATGATCTTCGGTCAAGCGCGCCAAGGCTTGTTCCAGAGCGCTGTCGGCCGTACTCGACGCACCAACTTCGCCAGGGCCTGAATCGAACAAATTCTGCTTCACCTGTTGAGCAAAACTCGACTGGCTGTCGTCGAGCGAGACAGCGGGCTCCACGCCCTGTCGCTTGCGAGCATCGTAGCGACGGCGCAGATCGGCGACGTTCGACTTCAGAATGGTCTCAATCCACTTGATGAGCGTGTGGACATCGCGCCCTTCAAACTTGGGAAAATCCTGGTGCGCTTCGAGCAGCGATTGCTGCACCAGATCCGACTCGCGGACCTGCGCCCGCAGATCGGAATCGAGTTCGTTGCGAGCACACAGCAGCATGTAGGGATACAACCGCTGAAACAATTGCTCCAGGGCAGGCTTGTCGCCGGTGCTGGCCTGCTGCAGGAGGTGAACCAGCACCGAATCGTTGCCGAAGCTCTCTTCGTTGTCCTGCGAACTCATGGGTGAAGGACAATTCCTCGCTGATTTTCTCTGTCGTTCCGTTGCGCGGAATTCTATCCACAAATGCAGGGATGGGCTACCGCACGCCGGGGAGAAAGATCGCTCCGATCAGATTGTAATGATCTGACCACGACAAATTGACCAACGCGAAGGCAGCCAACCCCTTGAGGCCAATCGCCGATTCCGCCACGATAGCCCCATGACACGCAAACCTAACGAACTTCGTCCCGTCAAAATCAAACGGGGTTACACTCGCGCCACGCCAGGCAGCGTTCTTTATCAAGCCGGCGAGACCGTCGTCCTCTGCACCGCGAGCATCGATAACAAAGTCCCCGATTGGATGGCCGGCAAAGGCAAGGGCTGGATCACGTCGGAATACAACATGCTCCCCGGCAGCACCAGCCCGCGCAAAGGCCGTGATCGTGCCAAGGTCGACGGCCGCACCACGGAAATTCAACGACTCATCGGCCGCAGTCTGCGAGCGGTTGTCGATCTCAAAGCCCTCGGCGAACGATCGATTTGGGTCGACTGCGACGTCCTGCAAGCCGACGGCGGCACGCGCACGGCGAGCATCACCGGTGCGCTCATAGCACTCGTCGATGCGATCCATTCCATTCGAAAAGAATTGCCCGATCCGGCGAAATATCCCCTCAGCGACAGCGTGGCCGCAATCAGCGTGGGCATTGTCGATGGCAAACCAACGCTCGATCTCGAATATGTTCAAGATGTCGACGCCGATGTCGATATGAACGTCGTGATGACGGGCCGTGGCCGCTTTGTCGAGATTCAAGGGACCGGCGAAGAAGCCACCTTTGGCGACGACGAACTCGCCGCGCTGCTCAAGCTCTCGCGGAAGGGGATCACCGAGCTGACGGAAATTCAAAAGAAAGCTCTCGCCAAAACTTGGCCCTTTTAATGTTGCCCGCCGAACAAGCCGCTGCTCTGCGCACGATCGACGCCAATTTCAATCGCGCGGTCGAAGGGCTGCGCGTCGTCGAAGATCACGCGCGCTTCATTCTGAACGACGAATTCCTCGCCGGCGGCTGCAAGCGGTTACGTCACGACCTGACGACGGCAATTCAAACGCTCGATCCGCGCGGTGAACGAGTTTTCGCCCGCGATACCCTCGGCGATGTCGGTACGACGATCACCACACCGCAGGAAACTCAACGAGTCTCCGCCGCCGGACTCGTCGCCGCCAATTGGCAGCGCGTGACGCAGGCCCTGCGCGTGATCGAAGAGTTTGCCAAGTTGCTCGGCAGCGGCGGAGAGTTTGAGCAGATTCGTTACCAGTCGTACACGCTCGCCAAAGCCTGCGCGGTGAATCAACGCAGCAGCGAAGTCTGGCAGAATCGCCGGCTGTATGTGTTGATCGATGGCTGTGCGAATGAAACCGAATTTGCAGAGTTAGTCAGCGATCTAATTTTCGCTGGCGTGAACGTGCTGCAGCTGCGCGACAAGAATCTCGATGATCGCACGCTGCTGGCTCGTGGCATCGTTCTTCGCGGCTTGATCGACGGGGCGAAGATCGAAACCAAGCCGCTGTTCATCATGAACGATCGGCCCGATCTGGCGCTGCTCGCTCGCGCCGATGGCGTGCATGTCGGCCAAGAGGAACTCAGCGTCGCGCAGGTCCGGCAACTCGTCGGCCCGCAGTTGCAGATCGGCGTATCGACCCACAACATCGAACAAGCCCGCGCTGCCGTGCTCGCCGGAGCCGATTACCTCGGCTGTGGGCCGACGTTTCCTTCGCGCACCAAATCGTTCGACGAATTTCCCGGCGTTCCTTTCCTGCAGCAGGTGGCCGCCGAAATCACCCTGCCGGCATTTGCCATCGGCGGTGTGACGTTGGAGAATCTTGCCGAAGTCCAAGCAGCAGGGCTCGCGCGCGTGGCCGTCAGCAGCGCGATCACTTCGGCAGCAAACCCTGGCGAAGTCGCCCGGCAATTTCACGCGAGGCTGTGCTAGTAGCCATGCTAGAAGTCGAACTGAAATTCCATCTCACCGACGCCGCTGCATTGCAGCGCGAGCTCGCCGCCTTCGACATTGCCTGGCATGCGCCGGAAGAGCAAGTCGATTGTTACTTCAATCACCCAGCCCGCGACTTCGTGCAAACCGACGAAGCCCTTCGTCTGCGACAAATGGGCAGTGACAACGTCATCACCTACAAAGGCCCGAAGCTCGACGCCGCCACCAAAACCCGCCGCGAAATCGAACTTCCGATTGCCGCCGGCAAGGATGGCCTCGCTCACTTCGGCGAACTCCTCGAAACGCTCAGCTTCCGCCGCGTCGCCGAAGTGCGCAAGATCCGCACCAAGGGAACGTTCACCTGGCAAGCCTGGTCCGTCGAAGTTTGTCTCGATGAAGTCGCCGAAGTCGGCAGCTTCGTGGAACTGGAAATCCAAGCCGAAGAAAACACCCTCGCCGCCGCCCGCGACGCCATCCTCGCACTCGCCGCGCGGTTGAACCTCACGCAAACCGAACGGCGTGGGTATCTCGAAATGCTGCTGCTGAACAGGAAGCCCGACGCGTAAGCGGAAGGGGCCCTGCAAGTGGTCACATGATTCACCAACGTGCGGCAGCACCAAAGGAAGTGGTTTAGATTTGGGCTACGCATCACCGTTATGGTGCTAACGCACGTTGCTGATGGCCAGGTTCGCTCGCTGCTCCCCCTTCCGCTCACGCGTCGGGCTACCTGTGCAATTCGCGGGCGTTACCGACTTCGCCCATCCGCAATCACCTTCTCCATCAACGCCTGTAGCTTCTTCGCTTCCTCGGGATGCTCCGCCGCGACATTTGTTTTCTCGGCGGGATCTTTTTTCAGATCGAAGAGCTTGTAGACGTTTTCGCCCTGGGCTTTTTGTTTTCCCATGCCGGCCTTTGTGCGACTCAGTTTCCAATCGCCGGCGCGCAGGCCGAAGTTGTTGCCGCTGTTGTCTTGTTGCAGTAGATAGTCGCGCCCTTTCGCGCCGGGTTCGCCGAGGAGGGCGCCAAGGACGTTCAAACTGTCGAGGCAACCGTCGTCGGCGATTTTTTCTTTGGTGAGTTCGGCGAGGCTGGCAGCGAAGTCGATCGTACAGACCATCTGCTCGCTCACGCCGGCCGGAATGCGGCCCTTCCAGCGCGTGATGAAGGGAATCCGTGTGCCACCTTCGAGCACGCTGTACTTGCCGCCGCTGTAAGGGCCTGCCGGTTTGTGATCGCCGATTTTCTCGACCGAGCCGTCGACGTAGCCGTCGTTCAGCACCGGGCCGTTGTCGCTGCAGAGAATGACGAGCGTGTTTTCCGTCAGGCCGAGGCGATCGAGGCTTTTCACAACTTCGCCCACGCACCAGTCAAATTCTAAAATCGAATCGCCGCGAAAGCCGAGCTTCGACTTCCCTTGAAAGCGTTCATGCGGCATCCGCGGCACGTGAATGTCGTGCGAGGCAAAGTACAAAAAGAACGGCTTGTCGCGCTGCTGCTCCATCCAGGCGTCGGCTTGCTTGACCCATTCATCGCCAAGGTCCTCGTCGCGAAAGCGGGCCTTCATACCGCCGGTGTAATAGCCGATGCGGCTAATGCCGTTGTGAATCGTGCCGTTGTGCCCCTGCGCCCAATTCATCCGCAGCGTGTCGCGATGCGATTGCCCAGTCGGATGATCTTCGGCGAGCTTGGCGTCGCCGACCCAGAGGGGATCCTTGGGATCGAGATTGCGGACGCGATGATCCTCGACAAAGATTTGCGGCACGCGATCGTTGGTCGTCGGCATCAGGAAGCAGTGATCGAAACCAATCTCAAGCGGCCCAGGCTTGAGCTCGCCATTCCAATCGGGTGCCTTATCACCGAGCCCGAGGTGCCACTTGCCGATCACGGCCGTCGCATAGCCAGCCCGTTTCAAGATCGACGGCAGTGTTTCCGTGCCGGGACGAATGAGCGCCGCGCCATTGGGCGGCGCTACGCCGGTCCCTTTCACGCGAAAGGCAGCCGTGCCGGTCAGCAGTGAATAACGTGTGGGCGTGCAAGTCGACGCCGAGCAATAGCCACTCGTGAACCGCTGCCCCTCCGCAGCCAGCCGATCGATATTCGGCGTTTGAATCTCCGTCGCGCCATTGCAGGAAACATCGCCATAGCCGAGATCATCCGCGATGATCACCACGATGTTCGGCGGCCGGGTGGCAGGCTTTTCCTGGCAGTGGCCCAGGTGATTCGTCAGCAAAGCAAAGGCGATGGCGAGCAGCGAGAGATCACGACTTCGAAAGGCGGGCATAGGGCACTTGATGGTGGCGCGAGAGTGATGGGGAACGGCCAGTATTGATTGCCTGATCGGCACGGTCAACGAGCGCTGGTCGCCGCCAGAATCGCCGCTATCGCCCGCTGTGGGCGAAGTTTCCGTCATTCAACATTGCTTTGCCAGCAGGGCTAGTTATATTGGCGAGCTTGCTTGATTTCGCTGAAAAGCAGGCGCTGTGAATGAACATGGCGTCGAAATCCTCTCCTGGAGCTAGTGCGCATGAAATCGTCCGATGTAGTGGCCCCCAACGCCTATCGCCTGTTGTGGGCCGGTTTCATGGCCATCCTCGCCGCCGGCGTGGGATTCGCGATTCGCGGCGGCATTTTTGATAACTGGGGGAGTGAGTTTGGTTTCACTGCCACCGAACTCGGTGCGATCGGCGCTGCCGGTTTCACGGGATTTTGCTTCGGCATCATCATCGGCGGTGTGGTCGTCGATAAGGTGGGTTACGGCTGGCTGGTTGCCGCCGCTTTCCTATTTCACATCGCCTCTGCAGTCGTGACCTTCGCCGCGATGGCTCCTGAAAATGTCGCTTCGCTCGACAAGGTAGCCCTCGAAGCCGCCAAGAATAGCGCGAGCCTCTATCTCACCATCGGCATGTTTCTGTTCGCCATCGCGAACGGCACGCTCGAAGCCGTGGCTAATCCGCTCGTGGCCACGCTGTTCCCGAACAACCGCACGCACTACCTCAATATCTTGCACGCCAGCTGGCCGGCCGGTCTGGTTCTTGGCAGCGCGCTCGGCTGGGTGCTCGACGACATGTTCAAGATCCACTGGAAGTATCAGCTCGCGCTGTATCTCATTCCGACCGCCCTCTACGGCATCATGTTCATTGGCCAGAAATTTCCGAAATCGGAAGCTTCGGAAAAAGGTCTCAGCCTGGGCGAAATGTTCAAAGACGTCGGTATCCTCGGCGGCTTGGTCGTTTGCTATTTGATCGCACTCTTCTTTGGCGATTTCTTCAAGCCGTTCTTCGCCGACAAAGAATCGGCAATCCCGATGTATCTCGGCTATGCGATCGGCGGCGTGCTGCTGATTCTGATCGGTGTGATCACCAAGTTCTCGATCGGCTCGTTCCTCCTCTTCGTGCTGTTCATCACGCATGCGTTGGTGGGCGCGGTTGAACTCGGCACCGATGGCTGGATTCAAAACATCACGGGCAACATCCTGTCGTCCAGCGAAGGCAAGATTTTGTTCGTGTTCACTTCCTCGGTGATGTTCTTCTTGAGGTTCTGCTCGGAATTCATCGAGAAGAATCTCAAGATGTCGCCGATCGCGATTCTGCTGGTCTGTGCAATCCTGGGCTGCATCGGCCTCAACCTAACTAGCATGACGACCTCGTTCGTGATGGCGTTGCTCGCCTTGACGGTGTACGGCATTGGCAAGACGTTCTTTTGGCCGACGATGCTCGCGGTCGCCAGCGATCGCTTTCCGCGTTCGGGCGCTGTGGCGATCAGCATCATGGGCGGCATCGGCATGATGTCGGCTGGTCTGGTGGGCTCGAAGGGGCTCGGTTACTTCAAGGATCGTTACTCGGGCGAAGAAGTCGCCAAGGTCGATCCGGCCTTGTTTGAAAAGTACAAAGCCGAGAAGCCCAGCGCGTTCCTCGTGTTCCCGAAGGCAACCGGTCTCGATGGCAAGTTGTTGGGCGCTGCGAAAGAAGCAGTGAACAAGGAAAAAGAGGCCGCCAAGGATCCGAAGATCGCGGACAAGCCCACGGCGACCGATGAGCAAAAGAAGGTGGCCGCTGCCGACATCGAAGGCGATCGTCGCACGCTCCGGACCGACAGCCTGATCCCAGCAACTATGGCGGGGATTTACTTGATTCTGTTGATCTACTTCAAGTCGATCGGCGGATACAAAGCGATCAAGATTCACGAGCAACCCACGGGCATTGCCGAAGCCTAAGGCTTCGTCCATGCCTGCGTTTCGAATGACGCAATCAGCCGCCAGGCGCTAGCCTCCGGCTTCGAACTCCAAGGCCATCGACGGGACTTCCCGTCGGTGGCCTTTCTTTTTTTGGCCAATGTCGTTGTGAACGAATTATCTCAAGTAGCAACACAAGTTATTTCTTATTCGCGATTCAGTCGAACAAACAATCGCAGCATCTCTTGACTTATTTAATAAACATACGTACACTATCTAGCTGGAGCCAAGTCCGGTGTGCCACTGGCGTCCTTTCGCCAGTGCTTGGTGGGCGAGTGGCGGTAATTAGGCCAGTGAAGGCGGAGATTAGATCTTTTGGCATGAGGCCCTGCGGCGAAAAACAGTGAGCGATGCAACCAGGAAGCCCGAGCCGTGTGGCGAAGGAGATGGGCGCGAGGACATTCGGTCTGGCAACGTGCCGTAGCACCAACTCCGTAGTGCTGCCGCACGTTGCCAACAACCGTGTCGACTCGCCCAAACCTTCGCCTTACGGCTCGGACTTCCTGAAACGGGTGTTTCTTTTTTTCGAAGGAGAGTCGCCATGTCTGAGAAAAAGCCGAAGGATCCGCTCAAACCGATCCGAGTGCGGGAACGGGATCGTCTGATCTACAACGCGGTGAAGATTCAGCGGAGGAATCAAGTTGCAGTCGGGCAGGAATACGGCCTGACGCAGCAACGGGTCAGCGCGATCGTGAAGCGGGTCGAGGTGTGGTTATCGTTGCCCGTGCCAGAGGGTTTTCAGGAGCTCAATCGGGTCGAGCGATTGCGGCAGGCCGGGCGAGCTCATCGGATGCTGCTCGAGCATCTGCTCAACGAAGCGGTCGCGGCCTGGCAAGGTTCGCAACAGCCGAAGATCGTGCGCAAGAATCGGACGATCAAGGGCGAGGTCGTCGCCGAAACCCACGCCGTGACACAAAGCGGCGACAGCCGTCTTTTTAAGAACGTGCTGCTGGCTGCCGAGCGGCTCATTGAGTTCGAGGGCTTTGATCGGCACGGCAACGTCGATGTGTCGGTCACGGGGCGCGTTCCTGAGGCGCTGCCGATAACACCGGTCGAGGCCTATCGTGAAGTCAAACGTCGCGTCTTCATTGGCTTGTTCGATACGCCCGGCGATGAAGGGATTCCCGGAGCCTGGGCCGAGGAATTGAAGCAACGGGGCGTGGTAATTAGGCCGCTGGAGGAGGCGAGTGACTTGCCAGGAGTTGCTTTGAGCGAGTACCCGCCTCAGGGACGAACCAATGGTTCGGCCTACGAGGGAGACGCGTCTTATGGTGGAGACAGTGGTGAAACTGTTGTAAACAGTGAGAAAGTGTTGTGCGAAAAAGAGTTCGATTCGGCGCAAGGTGAGAAACAACAAGAGGTTAGTGCGAACAGAACTCGTGAAAAGGTGTTGTTAAAAGACAGTAGTGCGAGTCGGCCGGCGCAGCCCTTCAAGGACTATCCGCACTATGACAAGTATGCTGTGCAAGGCGTGTATTTCGACGAGAAGGGCAATCCTCGCAGCGAAACGTTCGAAGAACTCACGACCCGCCGCCGCAACAATCAGTTGCGGGGACGCAGTGAGTGGGACTTCGATCCGCCACCAGAACGGCCGGGCGGCGGGCAATATAGTTGGGGCCCGATCCACCCGCCGAAGAAGCAGTAGCAGCCGCCCGGCGATGGTTCCCTCGCTGGCGCGTCGGGCTTGTGTGCACTATCGCAGCGTTTTGCTTTCGGCCTGCGTCATGGCTTGGCGGAGGCCTTCGGTGAATTGGCCAGGGTTCTGCCAGAACGACTTGAGCGAAGTGTCGTCGTTGAAGAGGTAGACCTGCTTGCGATAGGTCAGGCTGTAGGTGGCTCGGCCATCGACGAGCTCGCCGGTCTGCATGAACTTGACCGGATCGTAGCCGACCATGACGGGGCTGTAGCGATCGGGCTCGGCGAGGAACTTTTGTTGTTCGGCAGCTGAGGTAAAGAGAAAGGTCCGGCGACGATGCACAGCACCAAACTGCGGCTGACCCTTCTTCCACTTCCGTTCGACGGCAAGCGTGACCGGGCAGAAACCTTCCATCGCTACGGGATAAGTTCCCGAAGCCAGCGCGACGTTCGCACCACCGGCTGGCGGTTGCGGTTGAGCTGCTGGTTGTGGATTCTGCGGCGGAGCGCTGGCCTGTGCGAACTGCGGAGCGGCTGCGGCAGCTACAGCAGCCGCTGGTGCAGCAGCAGGAGCAGCGAAGCCCGGCGGTTGCCAGCCACCCGCGGCGGCCGCTTGTGCGTACGGCTGCGAGTAGCGGTTGATCACTTCCTTGGCTTGATCGGCGGCGGCTTGGGTTTGTTGTTGAGTGTTTTGCGAGAACTGCTGCCCCGCTTGTTGAGCGCTGGCAGCGTATTGGCTCGCTTGGGTTTGAGCGCTGGCAGCGTATTGACTGGCCTGGGCCTGAGCGCCGGCCACATATTGACCGGCCTGAGCTTGAGCACCCGCCGCATACTGGTTGGCTTGGGCTGCGTATTGATTGGCTTGCGCTTGAGCGTTCAGCCATTGTTGCTGGGCTGCTTGTTGAGCGGATGCCTGAGCTTGCTGGGCCCCGGATTGCAGCTGCTGTCCGGTCGCTTGCATTTGCTGAGCGGTTTGAGCGGCGCCGGCGGCCATGTAATTGGTCGCGGTCTGTCCGCTGACTTGCGTGATCGTGCCGTTGTTATTCGATTTGCCCACGCCGGCGCCGGTGCTGATGGCGACGGTGTTGACCATCGAGATGTAATCGGTCGGCGATTGCGGGCTGACGGTGCGGGTCAATTCCAAACCTGCCGGCGTGACGAAGACGTCGGTCGGCCAGGCCTGCACGCGATACTTGGCGACGAGCGCCGGCGTTTTGCGAGCATGCACTTTCACCGGCACGCAAGTGCGACCGATGGCGGCGCCGACTTCGGGTTGGCTGAAGACATTCTTCTCGACGCGCACGCAAGGCGGGCAGTCGTCGGAATAGAAGTGCAGCAGTACCAGCTTGCCCTGCGCGCCCGCTTGTTGGCAAGCGATGGCGAAGTCTTCGGCCCAGGGGATCTGATCTTCGGCCGACAACCTGGCCGACATCGCCAGCAGCGTGCAAGCGAACAGGAATCCCCGAGTGAGCAATGTTCGGACGGCCATAGTCGCAACCTTCGCGAGGAAAAGACGACGAACGGGCGCGAACTGCCCGCGTCGCATCCTTTTCTTCGGCAAGTTGACCTTAACGAATACACCCGCAAAACCGCTTGCGGGGAAAAACGCGATAAGTTTGGCCAGGGGTGGCTGCTAGCGAGGAGTGATTGCAGATTTGAGATGGCAGATTGCAAATTGAGGAGGAGTGGATGCTATCGTCTTTCAATCTGCAATCTGAAATCTGCCATCTGCAATTCGTTGGTCTGCAATTGGGAAGACTTTGCGGGCAGGGCGAAGTTTGGCGGCGAATTGGCCGATATTGCAGACATGACTGCGCCTAGCATTACTCCCGAGATTGTCTCCACCTTCAAACAGGGAGCCAGCGAAGCTGCCGAAGCCTGGCAGCGGGCCTTTGCTATCACGGCGGCAGAGTTTTCGTTCGGCGAACCTGCCGATGTGCTGACGCAGGTCTCGCGCGATGAATGGAACGCAGCCGGCCTAGCGGTGATTCTGGGTCAGGCGAGCGGCGCGATTGCGTTACTCGTGGCCGATCCAACGAGTGCCTTTCCCGAGTGGTTGGCCACGCCCGATGCTTCGGCAAAGAGTCGATTAGCTACGCTCGCGCAAGAGCTCGGCATGATCGCGCTCCCCGCCGATCTGATGCCGACGAGCGAAGCTGTCGTGCGGATCGAAAATCTGCAGGAAGCGCTGCTCCGCTGTCAGCCGGCAGGCGGCGTCGATGTGTTGCCGCTCACGATCAAGCATGGCGAAGTCACGCTGCAAGCGATCCTGCTCGGGGTGGCCGACGGTGCTTTGCTGACGGCGGCTCCGACACCCGTTGCTGCGGCTGCTCCGCCGCCAGCAGCCGCATACGAACCGACTTCAGTCGCGCCGACACCGACGATTGGTGCGCGCTTTTCAGCGGCGCCGGCCCCGCAGGAATTTGAAGACGGCATTCCATCGTTGCCGCCGTTCACGCGGAGCTTGCTGAAGATTCAAGTCGCGGTGGTCGCTTCGCTGGCGACGACGAATTTGCCTGTCGGCCGGATTCTCGAGATCGGCCCGGGCTCGATCATTCAGTTTGATCAATCGTGCGAACAGCCGTTGTCGCTGGCTGTCGGCGACAACTCATTCGCGGTTGGCGAAGCCGTAAAAGTCGGCGAGAAGTTCGGCGTGAGGATCACGTCAATGGTGATGCCAGATGAACGATTCTGGTCGGTACGCGGCCGGCGTGGGTAGGTCAGGCACTTAACTAGGCCCGCTCGTCGACGATGATCTTGGCGCACCCAGCGCATCGCCAGCCCCAGACGTGCGGGCGGTTGAACTGCATGAACCCGCCGTGGCCGATTGGGATTCCGCCGACGGCCCAGATGCCTAGCAACGTGGGACTATTGGCGTAAAGCCACTTCAATTGATAGCGATCGCCGAGAATCCGGCCCGCATGCATCGGCTGTGAACAGAACGGGCAGCGAGGCGTTGTCGGAACTGGCTGCGGATAGGCCGCCTGAGACGCAGTCGCTACTGGGGGTGGGCTGGTTTGCGAAGGAGCAAATGCGGGGCATGTGCCGGGCTCCAATTTCTGCAGATGAATGATCGACGGCACGACGTTGGTTACGCCGCAAGGACAGTCGAGCTTACTGCCTGCTTGCTGCGGGCCGACATGTTGTGGTCGGCGACAACGGCCACACTCGAAGAAGTAATTCGGCGCGGCTTTGGAGTGTTGCGGACGATTGAGCATGAGAGAGGTCCGATGGCGCGAGGTGGAGGAAATGGCTTTGCAGGCCGCCTGGCCGGTAAAGATCGTACCATTTCGCCGGCCGGATGTAACATTTCCCAGCTTTCTGCGCTAGGTAGACCGGTGCCCCTGGGCTAGCTGTTTCTCCGCATTCTTTGGTGAGAGGAGTGTCGTCGTGCGCACTTTCAAAATCGCGAAAGGGGATCACAAGGGGAAGCAGATTCAGGTCACGCGTTATGAGAGAACGAAGACCGGCATGAAGATCAACGTCGAGCACAATGTGCCCGTCGTCGCCGGCAAGCAGATTCAGTGGGTGCAGACGTTCACGAGCAACAATGTCTTCGCCAAGGTTTGCAAGCAGCAAACGATTGTGGACCCATTCGGCTATGGCACGCCCAGCCTGCACAAGTTTGATCTGCCCACGATGCCGGGCACCTGCAAAGCCGACGACCTTCTGCCCTTCTATTGGACCGCAGACGATCTGAAAAATGGGAGTGGGCCCGGATTTTCGGACGAACCCCAGAATCCGAAGCCGGACAAAGGGCGAGTATGGACGCAATTCATTCTGGCGCTCACCGAAGTGACCGACAAACACGTCCACCACCTCGTAGCGATCTTCTGGGGCTACGACCGCATGGCCGATGGTGAAGTGCGAGCAGCAGCCATTCGCCTACCA
Organism: Anatilimnocola floriformis; assembly: GCF_024256385.1. Classification (NCBI taxonomy): domain Bacteria; kingdom Pseudomonadati; phylum Planctomycetota; class Planctomycetia; order Pirellulales; family Pirellulaceae; genus Anatilimnocola; species Anatilimnocola floriformis. The sequence goes on along the minus strand of NZ_JAMLFW010000001.1, from coordinate 265,566 downwards.
ACGACCGCCGAAATGAAAGCCCACGGTCAGGCGCTGAAGAAGATGTACCCTACGTTTCGCTATACGTAAGAGGTTGCGCCGAACGCAAGATCACGCAAGGTCGTGACAGAAGCGAAATGCGATGCGCGGTTGACCAAAGTTGTCCGGCGTAGTGCGTCTAATAAATGTATGGACGAAGCACGAGCCGCTGTTCGACTCCCGGCACAGCCAGTCTTCGCTACGCGTATTTAAGAAGACCAAGTATCTAATAGCAATATGACATGTTTTGTCACCGATTCATGTTGAGACGTATAACAAAATGCAATGTTAGTCATCTGTTAATTTTTCAGTATTAGTTGACCGCTCATTGACACTACATACAATGCGGCGGCTATCACCACGGATTGGTGGGGCATTAGACGGCAATAAGTCGGGAGTACCTGGCTAAAGGGAATTGGCATTCTTCAGGCATGTTTGGCAGTTTTGCTCCAACTTGGCAGGCTTCATTTGAGGAGATTTGCTGATGGCTAAGACTCGTGGTCGTGGACGTACTCGTCCCCAGGGCAATCCGCCGCCGGCGGCGCCAGTTCTTCCCCCAGAGGGCTCCGATTCCTCGATGGTGGGCGATGCGACGGCAGGGGAATATACGGGGAAATACCTGGTGCTACTCCGCGCAGATGTGAGCGAAAAGAAGGCTACGGAAGCCATCAAGTCGGCCTGCGGTGCTTCGGATGTGTGCAGCGCGTCGAGCTTTGCCAACAGCGCGGTCGATATGGAGCAGGCCGATCAGGCAGATATTTTGTACCTGGATGAAATCAAGGTCGCGGTAGTCGACGTTGATCCGCGTCAGGCCGGCGATCTGCGCGCTGCGGCTGATGATGAAGGCAATAACGACATTCTTGCGGTCGAACCCGAGCGCATCATGTATGCGTTAAATGAGCCAGCGTTTCCCTTTGAGTATTTAAAGGGATATCGGGATGCGGTGAATCATCTTTACGATCAGCTGCGATCGCAGCAGCCGACAGATGCGATCTCGGAACTCGAGGCGTCCATTCAAGCGGCCGACAACGCCCAATTCACCTGGGGCCTGCAGGCTACACGCGTGAATACCTCGCGATTTGCCGGCCGAAACATTCGCGTTGCGGTGCTCGATACTGGGTTTGATCTCGATCATCCCGACTTTGTAGGCCGAAGCGTCACCAGTAGATCCTTTATTTCCGGCCAGGCGGTGGACGACTTCAACGGGCACGGGACCCATTGCATCGGCACGGCGCTCGGGCCCCAACAACCGGCAGGAGGCGTGCGCCGCTACGGCTGCTCTTTTGGCGGTTCGATTTTTGTCGGCAAGGTCTTGAGCAATCAAGGATCGGGTGCAGATAACGGCATTCTCGCTGGCATCAACTGGGCCATCGCGAACAACTGCCGCATCATCTCCATGTCGCTTGGTTCACCCGTGCAGCCTGGTGAGAGCTTTTCGCCCTTGTATGAGAACATCGCCCAGCGCGCGCTGAACTCGAACCCGGGGACGTTGATTATTGCGGCGGCAGGAAACGATAGTCGCAGTTTATCGACCGGCCTGCGGCTGAACCCGCCGCGGCCCGTCGGTCGGCCAGCCAACTGTCCATCGATCATGGCAGTTGCTTCGCTCGATTCCAATTTGGCAGTGTCCGCGTTTTCCAACGGCACGATCAACCCAGTAAGTGGTGGCGGTGGCGTCGATCTGGCGGGTCCCGGTGGCGCCGTCTTCTCCTCGGTACCGACGCCGTTTCCCGCGAACGTGCAACCCGCCGGTGGTGGCCGACCCTGGCCTGCTCGTTATCACACGATTTCGGGCACCAGCATGGCGACGCCTCACGTCGCGGGAATCGCGGCGATGTGGCTGGAAGCTCGTCCGAACACTCCCGCGCTCGCGCTATGGCAACTGCTGCTGAGCAATGCTCGGCGACTGTCGATTTCGTCTCGCGATGTGGGTGTCGGGCTCGTTCAGGCGCCGCAATTCTAGTGTGACTGTTGTAACGCCGGCCAGCACGTTCATTCTCGGCGCGGTATGATAGGATTGGTCGTATAAGGAGACCAATCCATGGCCAAGCCTAGTTTGATTAATATCAATGTCCTGGTCGAAGATTCGCACAAGAGCAAGTTGTCCGCCGTGGCCACCAAGCTCAAGGCGAAGGGCTTTGTTCTCACCGAGACTCTAGATGATATCGGTGTGCTCAGTGGCAAGGCGCCAGCCACGGCCCTGGAAAGCCTGGAGGCAGTAAATGGCGTATCGGTGATCGAAAAGGAGAGGACCGATTACACTGCTCAATAGCAGCGTTGTAGCGGTGACTCCCTCTTTAGAAGCCAACGAAACATGAACGCTTGGCGTACGACGATCGATTCCAGATCGCACGCCAGGTGGTTGTTGACGGCGGGCGTTTTATCCATCCTGGCAATGGTGGGGATGGTTGTCGCAGTGCCCGATGTCGACAGGCATCCGGTTATTTTTGCTTTCTCGCTGACTTGGGTGATCGGTGGGTTCGTCGGGCTCGCCACGCAAAGTTTTTTGCTGCGGCTGGATCCCTGGCGATTTCGTTTTGCCTGGTGGGAGCGTGAAGGGGGAATCTATCGCTACGCCGGTGTCGAGGCGTTTCGCTGGTTATTGCGAAAGACACCACTTGCTTGGCTCAACCCTGCCGTGAGGATGACTCGCCAGGCGGATCTCGAGAACTTGCTCCGGCAGTGAACTTTGCCGAAGGCGCGCATCTGGTTGGGGGCGTCATCACACTCGCTTTGGCGCTCGGATACGCAGCGACTGGTCACGCGAGAGTTGGGTTCACTTTTGCGATCATCACGCTCTTGGTTCATTTCTATCCGCTGATCACGCAGCGCTGGAACCGGGGGCGGGTGGCGAGAATTGTTGCGGCGCGCAGAAAGGTAAACCGAGGCACTGAATGCTGAAGTTAGCGATCCCCGTGCTGCACGTGTCGAGCTCGATTGCTGCCGAGCAGTTTTACTGCGCTGGTCTCGGATTTCGGCAGACGTTCGCTTATCGCCCTGATGAGTTGCGAGCCGATCCCTGTTACCTGGGCTTGGTTCGCGATGGAGTCGTGCTGCACTTATCATCTTTCTCCGGCGATGGCGTGGCCGGTGGTGTGATCAATTTTCTCGTCACCGATGTCGACGCTCTGCATGCGGAATTCGTCGCGAGGGGTGTGCCGATCGCTCTCGAACCGACCGACCAGACCTGGGGTAATCGCGAGATGTACGTCAAGGATGCGGATGGCAACAGCATTCGCTTTGTGCGAAGTGGAAGTTCGCATGACGCTGGCAGCAAGCCCGCGACTGAGGCTTGACAAATCAATCCCGCCCGATCAATCTGATCGCACCTCTGCAGTCTGCTCTCTCCGCGGACGTTTTCGACGTTCTCTGCGTGCCTGGGGATTCATTGAGATGCAGCACCGATCTGGTAAGAAACCGGCTTTCACGCTCGTCGAATTGTTGGTCGTGATCGCGATCATCGGAGTGTTGGTCGCCCTCTTGCTGCCAGCCGTGCAGGCGGCTCGCGAAGCCGCTCGGCGGATCAAGTGCGCGAACAACCTGAAGCAATTTGGGCTCGCGCTGCACAACTATCACGACGTCCACGAACGCTTGCCGCTGAATTCGGCGTGGTACCCCGCGGCTGCCAATCGCAAAGGTCCGATGCACGTCAAGCTGCTGCAGTTTTGCGAAGGGAACAATTTCTACGACAAGCTGGATATGCAGGGGGACGTGGTCGCGCAGATCGATGCCGATGCCGTCTTGAAAAAGATGGTGCTCCCGTTGTTCCGTTGTCCCACCGATACGTCGCGCCCGCTCAATTCGACGGGCTCAGCAGTGGTCACCTACGCTCCCAGCCAAGGCTCGCAGCAGCGGAACACTCCGAACTGTTCGATCTATCCAGGAAATGTTTTCGGCACCGGCCCCTCGGCGGATGGCAACGCGACCGACAGCACGCAAATCTCTGGGCTCTTCTCGCGCTATCCGTGGGCGGCCGCGCTCAAGGAAATCACCGACGGCACTTCGAATGTGATTGCGATGGGCGAAGTCCGACCGGGTTGCAGCACGCACCTTCAACTGCCGTGGTGGAACGGGCAGCAATGGTTTGTGAGCACCGCGGCGCCGTTGAACTATCCCACCTGTCCCAACGAAGGGCCGGGTAACACCGGTTCTGGGTGCAACGGTTGGTCGAACTGGAGTACCGACATGGGCTTCAAATCGCAGCACCCGGGGGGAGTTCAATTTGTGTTCGCCGACGGCTCGGTGCACTTTCTGAACGACAGCATCGAATACCTCAACTACCAACGACTAGGCTGTCGCAGCGATGGCCAGGTCGTCACCGCCTACTGAGAATCGCCGACAAGGTTCGCATGAATCGCATTTCCGGTATCGCTCTGGCTTTGGCAACGTTGATCGTCGTCGGCGTCTTGGGCTGCGGCAGCAAAGGCGCTCCGCTGGCGCCGGTCACCGGCCGCGTAACGCTCGACGGTCAACCGCTGGCCGGCGCGACGGTGTGCTTCATGCGCGAAGGTTCGCCCAAATGGTCGTTCGGACAAACAGACGCCGACGGCAAATTCGCGTTGACGACGATCGCCGAAAATGACGGCGCGTACCTCGGCCTGAATCAAGTCACCGTGAGTCAGCCTGCCGCGACGAGCGCGAGCACTGCGCCGAATAGGCCTGCGGTCGGCGTGCCCGCTCCCGACGAGTATTTCAAGCAACTGGCAAAATCCGCGGCGTCGCAGCCGAAGCTTGTTCCCGAAAAATACCAGCAGCTGGGGGCCAGTGGATTGAGCGCAGAAATCAAAGCGGGCCAGAATCTCATCGACCTACCGCTATTCACGGCAACGGCTGCTGCGCCGTAGTTGTATTCAGGATTCGCAGCACTTCACAGCTTGTACGCAGGTCGCGGTGCACCTTCGAGTGCATGGCGTTGAACGCGATGACGCTTTGACAACCGGGATGCTTGGCGCTGCGCACCGAGACCACGCCATCGGACGGACCATCGAGCGACAATGGCACTGCGGCGCCGATCACATTGTGTAGCTTCACGCATGGGTTGACGCGCATCTGTCGCATCACGTCGAGCAGCGGCGATTGCGGCTCGAGCATGTCGATACTCGTGGGAAGCCGGCGGGTGAACTGCGGGTTAAATGTGCCGGGGTTGTCGTCGATGAGTTGTTGGTGCATGGCTGCTTGCGTGGGGGCTGTTTCCACGAGCATCGAAGCCCCACGCCCGACCAAGCCGCTCGATGTCACCGAGCCAGCGTGCGGCGTGGCGATGAAAATAACCCGGTCGACATTCGGCGACGGATCGAAGTAGCAGTTCTCGGCCAAGAAGCCGCGGGCTTGTTCCGACGTGGCGATGGTCTCGAGCGGCTGGTTCGCGAGCTCGTTCCAAACCAGTTCGGCAGAGTGAGTCACTTGCAATTTGGCGATCAGCCCGCCCATGCTGTGGCCCACGAGCACGATGTGATGCAGGGCGGGATCGCTCTTCGTAGGATCGAGCGCGGCCACCAGCGCTCGCATTTCGGTGCGCAGCGCCGTCGCCGATTGCAGAAAGCCGCGGCCTGTCGGGTAGCGAAAAACCCAAATCTGATGCCGCTGCGAAAATCCCGGCGCGGCCCGCAGGTCGTTGATCATGTCCGCCCAACTTTGCGGATCGGAGAACAAACCATGAATCAACACCAGCGGAGTTTTTCCAGGCTGATAGGGCTCGAGCATGGTCAAGCGCGGCTGGTTCGTCGCGCCGCCCGGCTCGATGAAGCCGGCGAAATAAGTTCGCGGCGCCGCTTCCAAGGTCATCGCCAGAGGCGCGGTGAGATCCTTTGCGAGCGGCTGTCCAGTTTTGGTAGTGCGAACGCTGAGCGGATCATAAAACGTCAGCTTGGCATTCGCAGCAGGGCCTTCAAACTCCAGAACCAAGGTCGCCGCGAAGAAAGACTTCTCGGGAAAGAATTTTGCTTCCAGCGGATTGCATTCGCGGCGCACGCGCTCGACCACGAGCGGACAACCCACGCCAGCGCACTCATATCGCCGTTGCAGCAACGGATCGGTTCCGGTGGGTGGCAGATGAATCCGGACAAAGTCATCCGGCTGCCAGGGGAAGCCACAATAATCGATCGGGATTGTGAACGATTTTGTTCCGCACCGCACTGCCAACCCGTGAACTGGATTGATTCGCCCTTGGCGGCAGGCCGTTGCGAAGAGCTGCCACACCGCGGCGTTGTACGATTCGCAGTTCGCCTCGACGGCCCGTCCCACGGACTCATCCGCAGCGGGCAACTGTTGCCATTGGCGGGCACATTCCCAGAAGCAGGCTTCGACAGGACCGTCACCAGCAGGCTCGGCGACGAATTGCGAAAGAGGACGAACGGCAACCGCGTCGGCATTGGCTGTGAAGAGTTGCACCGTTTCGCAGCGAGTCAACGCGCGCGGCGATACACAGCCAGACAGAATGAACCCGCTTCCCAATAGGAGAAGGGCAAATACTCTGTTGGCAGGACCGAGCATAGGCAGGACGGCAGTTCAGTAGGATGGCAGCAATCCTCCTGATGCAGTCGCAAGCCCCTCCGGGACTCTGTCCGTTTGATATCGACAATTGACGTGCCGCGTTTTCAAAAAACGTGCCAGCAGCCACCGGAGCCACTTGCTGAGCACAAAGCTCAAAACGTGGCGATCTTACCTGCGCCGCAAGCTCGCAGGAATTTCGAAAATTCTTCGGCCATCTTGTCGATCCACCTTGCCGTCGTTCGACTGGTAGGTGGGGGAAGAGTTCTTTCATTTTTCGATAAGCAGGAGTGGGCAACATGTTGCGTCAAATTTTGGTGGGTGGTTTGCTGGCCGCGGCGGTCGCGGTTTCGGTGCGGGCCGAGGACAAGCATGAGGGGCACAAGCACGCCGCGGCTACGACCTCGAACGCGCAGTTCGAAAAGCTGAAGAAGCTGGTCGGCACCTGGGTCGAAGCCGACAAAGACGGCAAGCCGACCGATAAGGTGGTCTCGGTCATGAAGGTCACCGCCGGCGGCAGTGCGCTGCAGGAAACGATCTTTCCGGGCGAGCCGATGGAAATGCTCTCGGTCTACACCGTCGACGGCAACGATCTGGTGATGACGCACTACTGCGTGATCGGCAATCAGCCTCGCATGAAAGCCGATCCCAAGTCGCCGGCTGACCAGATCAACTTCGACTTTGCCGGCGGCGGCAATCTCGACGTGAAGAAAGACAAGCACATGCACGGCGCGAAGCTGAAGATCGTCGATGCCGATCACATCGAAATCGAAGGGAACGGCTGGGAAGACGGCGCGCCGGCCAAGGAAATGTGCGGCACGATGAAGCTGGTCCGCAAGAAGTAAATTGATTGCAGATGGCAGATCGAAGATTGCAGATTGAGTTGTTGCTCAATCTGCAATCGCTCAGTCAACTTTCACTTCGAGATCTTTTACCGCGCGTGATACGTCGATCTGCAGTTGCGACACGCCAGGGCCGTACTTGGCCAGGATTTCGTCCATCCCTGGCGGCCGCACCGGCCTCGCCTTTTTACCCGTCAGAATGAGTTGCTCCTCGACTGGATCGGCGGGCCTGGCGTCGTATTTGACCGTCACCACGTGCTTGCCGACTTTGGCGCCTTTGTGCTCGCGGTTGTATTCCAGCTCGAAATGGCCGTTGCTATCGGTCAGCGCCCAACTGGGTCGCCCCTCGGCGGGGGTGAACCAGACCACAACATTCGGCACCGGCTGACCGCCGCGCACCACCGTGCCGCTCACCGGCACGACGTCGGACCGACCGCAACCAATGCAGGTTACGGCTAACAGCAACATGAGGAGCTGAAAACGCATTAGAAGTTGCCGCCTCGGGGTTCTTCGCCGTCGCGGGTGAACGTCGAGCGATAGATCTGAAAATCGACGTGATCGGTCACGACCACCACGCGGCCATCGACCATCGCTGCTTGCACTAACTCGGGATGAGCGCTGTGCGAGCCGCGATGGTTATAGAACGTGCTATTCGGCGGCGTCGGCGTGCCGTCCTGTTCGTTCGAGTTCACATAGCCTTGCGAGGTGTGGTCGATCCAAAAGAACTGGTTCGTCCCTTCCTTGTAGTTCGTCCAACTGTGATTGCCGAAGTGGGCAAATTCGATGAAGAGAAAGGTGTTGCTCGTGCCATCTTTCACTTCGGCCAGGCGGAGGTTGCTGTTCAAAAAGCCGATGCCATCCATGTTCGCCTGCGTGCGTTCAGGACAGCACGCGCCTGTACCGCTATTCATGCCGTAGTCCTTGAACTCATTCACCGGTTTTACGCGGAATGCACTCGGGCACACGAACGTCTTCGGCATGCTGGTGTGCGCCAGCTTATTAGCCACGTTTCCTTGGTTGGTGTACGTCGTGCCGTTGTTGCGAGCGAAGGTCGTGAAGGCCGGCACGTTGAAGTTGATCGCTTCGTACAACGGCTGATTTTCCATGTACGGCAAAATAACTGCCGACCAGCCGAAGTGCCCCCAAGGTGTTCCACAGCCAATGGAAGGATCGCACCAGCCCGCAGCCATTTGCGAGCCAGTCCAACCGCCAGTGCTGCCCGGCGGCAGACATTTCAGCGTGCTTTCATAGTTATGCACCGCGAGCGCGATCTGCCGCAGATTGTTCTGACACGACGACCGCCGAGCGGCTTCGCGGGCCGACTGCACAGCAGGGAGCAAGAGCGCAACCAGCACTCCGATAATCGCGATCACCACGAGCAGTTCCACGAGAGTGAAACCGGTTGCACGCCTGGGCATGAACGACCTCGATCTGGCGAGAGGTGGGAGGGAGCAGATGAGGGGAGGATAACACACCCGGTTGCCGGGCGGAAAGCGGATTTCGGTTACAAATCGCAGATCGGGGCTGAAAACTACCTAAGCCTTCTTCCCCACCAACTTCTTCAACTGCAACCACGTCTTCGTATTCCCCACATCAGCCTTTGTCAGCCCCGCGCGGCGGGCTTGCAGAATGCCGAAACGAAGCACGTTGAAGCCTTCAGGGCTGTGGGCATCGGTGTTGATGACAATCGGAATGCCCAGCTGCTTTGCTTTGATGAGATTCGCATCGCTGAGATCGAGACGCATCGGGTTGGCATTGAGCTCGAGGAGTTTGCCGTGTTGCTTGGCGGCGGCGAAGACCGCATCGAGATCGATCTCATAGGCATCGCGACGATTCAGCAAGCGGCCCGTTGGGTGCGCGATCTGGCTGACGTGCGGATTCGCGATCGCGCCCAGCATGCGATCGGTGATTTGCTCGCGCGGTTGCTTCTGGCCGTAGTGAATGCTGGCGATCACCCAATCGGCTTCGGCAAGCACGTCATCGGGCAGATCCATCCCACCTTTTTCCAGAATATCGCATTCGATCCCCTTTAGAATCCGAAAGCCGGTCGGCTGATCTTTGTTGATGCGGTCGATTTCTTTCCACTGCGCGAGGGCCCGTTCCGGTGTCAACCCATTCGCCATCGAGACCCGCTGCGAGTGGTCGGTGATCACGATATAAGACAAACCCCGCGCCCGCGCAGCCGCGGCCATCTCTTCGATCGAAGCACTGCCGTCAGTCGCGTGCGTATGCATGTGCAGATCGCCGCGGATATCGTCGACGGTGATCAGCTCCGGCAGTGAATCATTTTCAGCCCATTCAAATTCCTTGCGGGCTTCGCGCAATTCGGGCGGAAAATCAGGCAAGCCAAGCGTCGCGTACACATCGGCTTCGGTTTTGCCGGCGACGTACGTTTCCTTTTCGCCGTCGATTTTGAACACGCCCCACTCATTGATCTTCAAACCCTTGGCCTTTGCACGGCCGCGGACGATCACATTGTGCTCCTTGCTGCCGGTGAAGTACTGCAGCGCGGCGCCGAACGATTCTTCGGGAACGACCCGCAAATCGACTTGAAAACCCGCGTGCGTCCGAATGCTCATCTTCGTGTCGCCGCGGGCGATGACGTCTTTGGTCTGTTCGAATGACGCCAGACGATTCATCGCCTCATCGGGACTGGCGGCGACAATCAAAATATCGAGATCGCCGACCGTCTCTTTGCCGCGGCGATAACTGCCGCCGAATTCGAACTGCTGCACGCCGGGGCAATTTTGAAAATGCTCGCGCAGCGACTGCGCGAGCGCGTCGGCTTCGGCCCACAACATCCGCAGGCTCGCCGTCGCAGGCAGGGTGATGCCGGCGAGAATCAGCTGCTCGGTCTTATCGCCAAAGCCCTTCAAATCGCGCACCTTGTGCTCTTCGCAGGCGGCCCGCAGTTGATCGAGCGTGGCGATGCCGAGTTGCTTGTGCAGCGCCGCGGCTTTCTTCGGCCCGACGCCCGGAATCCGCAACAGGGCGAGCACGCTTTGCGGCACTTGCTCGCGCAACTCGGCGAGCATCGGCACATCGCCCGTCTCCACCAGCGTGACAATCTTCAGCGCCAGATCGTCCCCAATGCCATCAATCTCGGTCAGCTTGCTCTTGTCCGTCGCGACAACCGACGACAACGGCTCGGAGTAATCGCGAATCGTCCGCGCACTATTCCGATACGCCCGCACCCGAAACGGATTCGCGGCTTGAAACTCAAGCAGATCGGCAATCATGTCGAACGCATCAGCAATCTGGGCATTGGTCATCGGAATGACAAATCGTTTGGGAATGGCGTGAATGAGAATTGGTTGGCAGGTCGCAGCTGACCTCTACTATAGTGATTTGCTCCCTCGCCCCGGTACTCCGGGGAGAGGGCTGGGGTGAGGGGGCGACCCCGCGGGCAACTCCTGCCAACAGATATCCCAACCGAGGATTCGATGATCATCTGCATCCGCCTCTGTGTCATTGCGACGATCCTTGCCACAGTCAGCACACTGCGCGCCGACGAAGCTTCTCCAAAATCCCTCACCGATGCTCTTTCAAATTTCTCTCCTGCCGAAATCCCGCCCGAGCTCAAACAAAAGCTTCGCGACTACGTCCCCAACGATTTAAAACGCCGGCGTGACGAGGGGAACGCAAAGAGCACGGCGGCGTGGGAAAAGATCAAGACGCGCGAGGAATGGGAAGCATTTCGCAACACCAAATTGAAACTCCTGCGCGAGTCGCTGGGCCTGTCGTTCCGCAAAGACGACTGGAAACCGCCGCAGGTCATCGGCAATGTTGAACTCAGCGGCACGATTCCAGGCGACGGCTATCGCATCGATAAATTGCTCTACCGCAGCTCGTATGGCTTGTGGATCTCGGCCAATTTGTACATGCCGGATCCGCCTCGCGAAAAAATGCCGGGCATCATCATCAGCCATGCTCATCACACGCCGAAGGAGAACGGCGAACTGCAGGACATGGGCACGCTGTGGGCCCGCGCGGGTTGCTATGTGCTCGTGCCTGATCACTTGGGCCATGGCGAGCGGCGGCAGCATCCGTTCAAGTCGAAGGACGATTACGACAAGCCGTTTCAAGTCAGTCGGCAGGACTATTACTTCCGTTACGACGTCAATCAGCAACTCAACCTCATCGGCGAAAGCCTGATGGGTTGCCTGGCCCTCGATCTGATGAGCGGCGTGAGCTTGCTGCATGAGTTAAAAGGAATCGACAAGGAAAAGATCATCCTCCTCGGCGCTGTCGCCGGCGGCGGTGATCCGTGCGGGGTGGCGGCTGCGCTCGATGAACGGATTACCTGCGCCGCGCCGTTCAATTTCGGCGGGCCGCAGCCCGAAACGAAATTTCCGTTGCCCGAAGGAGTCAACTTCGACTACGGCGGCAGCGGCGGTTGGGAATCGACTCGCAATCTCGCGTGCTCCTATCGCGACGGCTTTCTGCCGTGGGTCATCGTCGGCAGCATCGCGCCGCGGCGACTCATTTATGGCCATGAGTTTTCGTGGGACCGCGAGCACGATCCCGTCTGGCAGCGGTTCGAAAAGATCTACTCCTGGTACGACCAGCCCGCGCATCTCTCCTTCGCGCATGGCCATGGCACGCTCACGTCGAAAGATCCTCCGGGCAGCCATTGCACGCACATCGGCAAAACACATCGCCAGCAAATCCATGTCGCGCTGGCGAAGTGGTTCGATATTCAGTTGCCCGGCGGTGAAGAAAAATCCGAACGACGAGACGCGAGCGAACTGCGCTGCTGGACCGACGAAATGAAGAACAAGCTAACGCCGGTCGCTTTGCACACGCCAGTGCAAACGCAGTGGGAGAAAGTTGCCGCGAAGAATTTCAATGACGAATTGATCGAAGGAGCCGCTTTGGAAAAAAGCTGGCAGAGCGAGACAACAAGAGTTGCTGCCGCGACCGCGCATACGTTGCTGCTCGGGAGTGAAACTCAACTGATTCCGATTTTGCTGCTCGAGCCAAACGTCGTTACTAAGCAACGGCCGTTTGTTATCGTCCTCACACGCGCGAGTAAGCAATCGTTCGTCCGTCAGCGAGCTGCGATGATCGGTGAGCTGCTCCAGGCAGGCGTGAGTGTGGCGCTGCCCGATTTATATAGTTCCGGCCTGACCGGCAGCGGTAGCGATATCGGCCGGCGAAGCAGTAACACCGGACGCAGCTCGACGCTCGCGATGCATGGCCTGGAACTGGCTCATCTGCAAGCCATGGATGCGTGCTCAGTGTACGACTGGCTACGCAGCAGCAATCGAGATTCCAAATTCGTTTTGTGGAGCGACAGCCTCGTTCCGCCGAATGCGACGGAAGCCAAGTTTCACGTGCCGCGCGATGACGATGGCCAGTTGCCAGCCGGCGCCGATCCACTGCCGCAGCGTGTGGCGTTTTTGGTCGCCGGGCAAAATCCCAAGCTGCCTGTGTTCGTGCGCGGCGGCCTCGAGTCGTTGGGCTCGGCGCTCGATCACCAACTCGTGCTGTTGCCGCACGATGCCGTGCCGTTGCCGCGACGTTACGAAGGTGACTTCGTGCAGCCCCGAACGGTTCGCTTGACCGAAACCGTCGACGCTTGGAACCGGCTCGTTGGCGAGCAGGCCGTCGGCTCTACATCGCCAGCGGCCTGGATCCTTGAGCAGCTGAAAAACGCAAGAGAGTAAAAGCTCACGCCGAGCGTTGCCAATGTTCGCGCGGATGGATCGATTCGGTTTCGCGCAGGCGGCGTTCGTAAACCGAGAGAATATCGCTGCGAGTGACGATGCCCACGAGCAGTTTGGGATTCGCGCGGCTGACGACCGGCAAGCGGCCGACGTCGTGGCGAACCATGTGATCGGCGGCATCGCGTGCTGTGGACGTGTCGTAGACGTAAATCGGAAAACGAGTCACGAGGTTTCGCAGCGGAGTATCGGCGGCTTCGGTCGCAGCGAGCAAATTGCGGCGCGTGAGGACGCCGATGAGTCGCATACGCTCGTCGACAACGGGATATCCCTGATGCTGGCTGTGTTCGGGATCGCTATCGAGCCACTTCCGCACTTCGGCCAGTGTTTGTTGAGCGCGCAACGTCACCACTTGCTTGCTGGCGATCGAGCCGACTGCGACCTGGTCGAGATGGTCAGTCAGGTATTCGACCGGAGCATGCACGCCGCGACGGGCGATCTTTTCGGTGAGGAGCGAATTGCGGCAGAGGAGTGACGCAAGCAAATACGACATGCCGCAACCGCCGAGCAGCGGCAGCAAACCGAGCGGCTGCAGTGTGGTCTCGAAAGCAAAGACCGCGGAAGCGAGCAAGGCTCGCGAAGCCCCCGCAAAGAGCGCCGCCATGCCGACGAGCGCTGCCACGCGCGGGTCGATGCCCGCGGCGGGAAAGATTGAGTTGAGGAACTGGCCGATGACAAGACCGAGTCCCGCTCCGACGGTGAAGAGCGGCGCGAGTGTTCCGCCCGAAGTGCCGCTGCCGAGTGAGACCGACCAACTGATGAATTTCATGCCGACCAGAAAGATCGCGGCTTGCATGGCGAAGTTACCATTGAGCGCGTCGCTGATATTCGCATAACCCACGCCGAGCGTGCGCGGCGCGAAGTAACCAACGCCGCCAATCGCCAGCGCGCCGATCATGGGCCACCACATCCAATGGATCGGCAAATGTTCGAAAGCATCCTCGATGGCGTAGGTAATCTTCGTGATCGCCGCAGCCATCACACCCATCAGTGCGCCGATCGCCACGTAGACGAGAATCGCAACAGCAGTCGGTGTGGCCAAGTCGGGCATTGGAAAGACCGGGTCGGCCCCTTCGATACCGATGCGCACGGCAGCCGCTGTTACACTGGCAAGCGCCACAGGAATGAGTGAGCGCGGCCGGAATTCGAACAGCAGTAATTCAATCGCTAAAAGAACTGCAGAAACTGGAGCGCCAAAGGTCGCTGCCATGCCCGCCGCGGCTCCTGCGGCGAGCAACGTTTTGCGTTCGCCGGCCGTCGTGCGAATCAATTGGCCCAGCAACGAACCGAGCGCGCTGCCGGTTGCGATGATCGGCCCTTCGGATCCAAACGGGCCACCGGTTCCGATCGAGATCGCCGCCGACAATGGCTTGAGCCAGGTCATGCGGGCGGGAATGCGACTTTCGTTCGTGAGCACTTGTTCCATGGCTTCCGGAATGCCGTGGCCGCGAATCGCTGACGAGCCATATCGCGCCATCAAGCCGATGATGAACGCGCCGATGATTGGTGGCACGAGCACCCACCAACCCATCTGATTGTCTGCGGGCGACACGGTGATGAACGAGAATCGCTGGAAGAAGGCGAGGTTGGTGAAGAAGGCAATCAACAGCAACAGGATTTGCGCAGCGATGGCCGCAGTGATTCCCAGGCCCACGGCCCAGCAGCAAAGTTGCATCAGTCGGGCATCGACGACGAGCCGCACCGGCGGTTCTTGAGCGGCCTCGCCGTTATTTGATTGGTGCTGATTCGTCTTCTTCGCCTGTTTCGCCTTGTTGGCCATCACCGCACTCCGCCTGCCTGAGACTTAAACCACCTCCTTCCTTTCTAATGCAATAGCGGGCGGCGAGAGCTTTGGAACGGTTTACAAATTGGTTAGAAGTGCTGCGACAGATTGTCACTTGTCGTTAGCCCCACCACACGCAGTGCCATGAGCCGTGCGGCTGCGAGCGCAACCTCGCCATTTGACAACAGTGAGAGCAATTCATCTGTCGCAAAAGCTTCTCCTCCGCTAATTACTCCCCGCCGCGACGAACTGTCTCGGTCGGCGGCGGAAATCTTCTGGTGCGGGGCGAAAATTGTTCGCCTTTTCGCTCTTGACGGTCGGGGGCGATTACCAGTAATTACCCGCCTCTCGTCTACCCAGGTTGGTTCTCGTCGAGTGGGATCGTCGAGTTGGACGGCCAGGAATTTCCCTGGATGCCAGCAGACAACGTCCGTTCGAGTCCGGCCGCTATGGTTCGCAAACTTGCGAGCCTCGGCGCCGAACTCCAGCGGACAGGTCACCGCGACTGCAGTGTTCACTGTGGTCGCAGCTTGGCGCGTGCGGTTGTTCTCGTTTTAGGAGAAGCGCTTTGAAAGCGAGCGTCGTGTTGCCGAGCATCGTCGTATTGTCGACCTTGCTCGTTGCGTCGAGTCAGGCGGCCACGCCCACGGCAGTGGCTTGGATCATTGCGGCGGATGCTGTTGGCCAAGCGCCAGCAGCTGATCCCCGTCGCCAATCCGATGACCTGCTGCGGCAGGCGCGGAAGGCCCTTAAAGATGGCCAATTCGATCGGGCCGATGGCTTGATCGTGGAAGCCGAAAAGCTGGGCGTGAAATACGACCCGGTGTGGGACAAGTTTGCCGATACGCCGGCCGTGCTCAAGAAGCTGGCCGCCGAAGAACGAGCCAAGGGCAAGGGCGGCATCGCCAAGCCAAGCTCGCTCTTCCCGGCGTTCATGCAGCCTGGCGACAAGCAGCCGGCTCCGCCGTCGCAGCCACCAGCTGATCCTTTCGCCGCTCGCAATGCTCGCGAGAACACGGTCGATAAGATCACCAACGGCTCGATGCCGCAAAACAATCCAACGGCCCCCTTTGTGATGAGCCCCACCGAGATGGCGGCTAAGGATCAGCAAGGTGTGCCGCTGTTGCCGAACGGTGCGGGCCCACCGGGCTTTGCCAATGGGCAAGCGACTGGCGCTCCTAATCCGTATGCGTTGCCGCAGGAAGCCAATCCGCTGGCCCGTAACCCCGAAATGTCGAACGCGCCGCCGGTGGCTTTCAACCCACCGAGCTTTGGCCCGGCCCCGAGTGCTCCGGCTGGTCCTCAGCCTGGCATGCCCGGCACGGCCGACCAATTCGCTGGCATGAATATGCCTGCCGCTCGCGAAGCGGGTCGTCCGGACGAAGCGCCACAGCGCTTGCCGACGCCGCCGTTCACGCCGGCTCCGACCAATACTCCTGAGAAGAAGGCCGAAGCTCTGCGACTGGTCGCCGAAGCTCGCATGGCCCTCGACAAGGGTGATTTGAACAAGGCTTCGCAACTGGCCAAGCAAGCCGATGGCTTGCGAGTGCCAGACAGCATGTTTGCTCAGAACGAAACTCGTCCGTGGCAAGTCATGCTCGAAGTCGACAAGGCCATCTATCGCAATCAAGGTGTGCAAGCTGCCGGCGGCATTCAAGGCCCCGGTGATCCGAAGTTCCCCGTGCAGCCTGGCGTTTTCAACCAAGGCAATGCGGAGCCCTCGCGGATTCAGCCAGCTGCGGCCGTCTCGGCCAACCTGATGCGTCAGAACCCCGAAGCGATCGGCGGCTCGCATCCGATGCGGCTGTACGACGAAGGTGTGAAAGCCCTCGAAGCTCAAGATCGCGACACCGCCATGCGGAAATTCACTGAAGCCTGGAAGTCGGCCGATCAACTCGATCCGGAGTTGCGAGCCGCGCTCAAGGACAAGCTGACTTTCCTCCGGGCTGCCAATGCTCCGGCTCAGCCGTTGCCGCGGCCCGATGGTCCGGCCTCGCCGATTCAACCGCAGCAGACCTCGCCCTCGCTAGAAGCGGCTGGTTCGCAACAGGAAGTGGCTCGTCAGCGGTTGCAACGGGAATTCTCGAACGAAACGAAGGCTGCCGAACAGATCGCGCAAAAAGATCCGAAGGCCGCGCTCGCCAAGATCAAGGCTTTCCGCGAACGCGTGGTCAGTGCTGAAATCGATACCAACGCTCGCAAGAATCTGTTGACCCTGGTCGATCGCCGGGCCTCGGAATTGCAAACGTACATCGACAACAACAAGTCGAGCATCGAGAACGCCGAGAAGAATCGGGCCGTGCTCGCTGGTCGCGCTCGCGAACAAGAGCTGACCTACGAAATGCAGGACAAGCTGGCCAGCCTGGTCGAGCAGTTCAACAAGCTGATGGACGATCGCCGTTACGCCGAAGCCCTCGTGATCGCCAAACAGGCGAAGGAGCTCGCTCCGAACGATCCGGTTACGGTTTCGCTGATCGAAAAGGGTGCGCTCGCTGTCGGCATCGCTCAAAGCGAATCGACTCGTCGCAACAAGGAAGAAGCCTTCCGCCAGCAGCTGCAAGATGTGGATGACGCTGGTTATGCCAATGTCAACGATGCCGATCCGATCGTCTTCAACGCTCGTCGTTGGGGCGAACTGACTCGCCGCCGTCGTGGTCTGCTCGAATCGCGCAATCGTATGTCGCCTGCCGAGCAAGAGATTCAAAAGTCGCTGGGCAAACCGGTCGAAGTCAAATTCGTCAACCGGCCGCTCAATGAAGTGGTGAACGTTCTCAGCCAGATGACCGGTGTGAACATCTACCTCGATCCGCAAGGCTTGCATGCCGAAGGGGTGACGGTCGATACCCCGGTGACGCTCGACCTGAGCCAGCCGATCTCGCTGAAGAGCGCACTCAACCTGCTGCTCGAACCGCTGGGTATGTCGTATGTCATTCAGAACGAAGTGCTGCGGGTTACCAGCCAGCACATGCGTGATTCGAATGTCTATGCCAAGGTGTATTACGTGGCCGACCTGGTCATTCCGATTCCGAACTTCACGCCGACCTACAACATGGGTATCGCGGGTGCTTTGAAAGAAAGCCTCTCGACGCTCGGTTACGGTGGCAACGGTTCGCCGCTCGGACGGGCTCCGCTGACGGTCGCTAAGAACGATCCGATGCAGAACAACTCGATCAACCCGACTCAGGCTGGTCACCAGCACTACCTGGCTCAGCAAGGCATGAGCGAAGGGAATGGTTTGTTCCCGACGGCTACCTCGCGCAATCCGGCCACGCCTGGCGGACCGGGCGGCATGGGTGGTGGTGTGCAAGCCGACTTCGATCCGCTGATCGACCTGATCACTTCGACGATCGAGCCCGATTCGTGGCAAGACGTCGGCGGTCCGGGTTCGGTCTCGGGCTTCGATACCAACCTGAGCCTCGTCGTCAGCCAACGGCAGGACATCCACGAACGGATCGCGGATCTGCTCGAACAGCTCCGTCGTCTGCAAGACTTGCAGGTGACGATCGAAGTCCGGTTCATCACCGTCAGCGACCGCTTCTTCGAGCGGATC
Organism: Anatilimnocola floriformis; assembly: GCF_024256385.1. Taxonomy (NCBI): domain Bacteria; kingdom Pseudomonadati; phylum Planctomycetota; class Planctomycetia; order Pirellulales; family Pirellulaceae; genus Anatilimnocola; species Anatilimnocola floriformis. Next base: position 247,158 of record NZ_JAMLFW010000001.1, on the reverse strand, counting down.
GGTATCGACTTCGACTTCAACATCGACGACAACACGCACCTCAACCGCTTTGCCGATCAGATTCCGACGCCGACGCAGTCTCAGCCGCTGAGCCCGTTCGACGACGATTTCAAGAGCTTCGCGGTGGGTCTCACCCCGACTGGTCCGACGGCGGATCTCGACTATCGGTTTAGTCAGGGTGGTTTCGTCACGGCGGTGCCTCAGTTCGGTGGTTTCGATGCTGGTTCCGCGGCCAACTTCGGCTTTGCGATTCTCAGCGACATCGAAGTCTTCTTCCTGCTGCAAGCCGCTCAGGGTGATGACCGCACGAACGTGCTCCAAGCCCCGAAGGTCACGCTGTTCAACGGTCAGCAAGCGACCATCATCGACAGCTCGTTCCGCCCGTTCGTTACCAGCGTGATTCCCGTCGTCGGCGACTTCGCCGCGGCCCATCAGCCGGTGATCGTCGTGCTCAGCGAAGGCACGATGATGAGCGTGCAAGCGGTTGTGTCAGCCGATCGCCGATTCGTTCGGCTCACGCTGGTGCCGTTCTTCAGCCAGATCGGCGACGTGGAAACGTTCACCTTCACCGGTAGCGTGACCACCAACAGCGGTACGGTTATTCAAGATCCTTCGAATCCTGATCAGAACGCCGTGAGTGGCGCCACTCGGACGGTTAGCGGCACCACGGTGCAGCTGCCGACCTTGGCTACTACGACGGTGACCACCACGGTGAGCGTGCCGGACGGCGGTACGGTGCTGCTGGGCGGTATCAAGCGTCTCCGCGAAGGCCGCACCGAACGTGGTCTGCCGCTGGTGAGCAAGATCCCGTACGTCAGCCGCCTCTTCACCAACGTGGGTATCGGCCGCGATGCTCAGAGCTTGATGATGATGGTGACTCCTCGCATCATCATTCAGGAAGAAGAAGAAGAGAAACTTGGTATCGACTTCGAAGATCCAGGTAAGTAATTTCCTGAAGCACGACGGACCAATGGTCTGTCAGGGAGCTGGGCACCACCGGCCCGCTCCCGACGAAAACCTGGGATGGAGCACTCCTCTGTCCCGCCCAATCTAATCGATCCACGAGAGCTCTCTCGTTTGAGACCGCCGCAAGTCACTCCCCCCTGGACCTGCGGCGGTCTCTTCGTTTCTTGACTGCTCATGCCCTACTATTTTCCACGCAGCACTTCCCCGCCGCAGCACGGCCAGCAACAATATCAACATGAGTTTCGACGACCGATTGCGACAGGCGATTGAACGTGGCCAGCGGCGCGGCGCAGATTCTGCGCGCGAAGCCCGGGCAAAACAGCTCACCGAGGAGGAGTTCCGCCGCCTCCATTCCCAGCATCGCCTGGCCCTCTCCGATTACATCGAGGATTGCGTTCGCCGGCTGCCGGGCTTTTTTCCCGGCTTTCAATACGAAACGATGTTTGGCGACCGCGGCTGGGGCGGCGCATGCTTTCGCGACGATTTTCAAGCCCACAGCAGCCGTTCGAGCACTTACAGCCGGCTGGAAGTGACGGTGCGGCCGTACACGAGCGCCCACGTGCTCGACCTGGCCGCGAAGGGAACCATTCGCAATCGCGAGATTTTCAATCGCAACTATTTCGAAAAGCTCGAAGAAGTCGACATCGAGAAATTCCGCCAGCTGATCGATGCCTGGGTGCTGGAATATGTCGAACAGTTTGCGGCGCGGGCCTGAGCGAGTGTACATTCTTCAGAGCGATCATCCGCCATTCTTGTAGCCGCGCTCACCAGAGTGTGGGGTTGGCCAGCGTCGATCGCCCACGGTCTGTTGGCCGTGGCTACACCTGCTGATCGATTGACGATTCATGCTCGCGAAGTTGCAAACGTACTCGCTGTTGGGAATCGATGCCGTTCCTGTTGAAGTCGAGGTCGATGTCTCGCCCGGCGCGATGCCGAAAACCATTCTCGTCGGCCTGGGCGAAGCCGCCGTCAAAGAAAGTCAGCATCGCATCGAGCGAGCCCTCGCCAACAGTGGTTTCCTGCGGCTGAACGATCGCGTGGTGATCAACCTAGCCCCCGCCGAGTTGCAGAAGTCGGCGGCGTCGTTCGATCTGCCGATTTCGCTCGGCATGCTCGTCGGCAGCGGACAATTGCAATCGGAACTGCTCGAGCAATACGCAGTCGTTGGCGAATTGTCGCTCGAAGGAGCCACGCGGCCCGTCAAAGGCGCGCTCTCGATGGCGATGGCCACGGCGAAGCAAAAAGGCTTGCGCGGTTTGATCCTGCCCGCCGAAAATGCCGCCGAAGCTGCCGTGGTCGAGCAGATCGAAGTCATTCCGGTTAGCAGCTTGACGCAAGCCGTCGGTTTTCTCAGCGGCGTGATCGACATTCAGCCGACGCCGTCGCGAATGGGCGAACTGTTCGATACGCTCGGCAAGTACGACGATGATTTCGCCGACGTCCGCGGCCAAGAGATGGCCAAGCGTGCGGTCGTGGTCGCTGCGGCAGGTTCGCACAATTTATTGATGCTCGGGCCGCCCGGTTCCGGCAAAACGATGCTCGCCAAGCGCGTGCCGACGATTCTGCCGTCTCTGACTGCGAGTGAATCGATCGAGACGACGCGCATCTACAGTTCCCTCGGCAAACTCACGCCTGGTCAGCCGCTCCTCGCGCGCCGGCCCTTTCGTTCGCCGCACCATACGATTTCCGAAGCCGGCCTCGTCGGCGGTGGGAATCCGCCCGCGCCGGGCGAAATCTCGCAAGCGCACAACGGCGTCCTCTTTCTCGATGAGCTACCCGAGTTCAACCGCCGCACGCTCGAAGTGATGCGGCAACCACTCGAGGACGGCGTGGTGACGATCAGCCGCGCGCTGAACAGCACGACCTTCCCCGCCGAGTTCATGCTCGTCGCCGCGCTCAATCCGTGTCCGTGCGGATACAAGACGGATCCTCGTCGCGACTGCAGTTGCACCGTCCCCCAAATCGAACGCTACATGGCGAAGATTTCCGGCCCGCTCATCGACCGTATCGATCTGCACATGGAAGTTCCCGCCGTCCCCTACAAGGAACTCTCCGCCGAGCGGGCTGGCACGAGCAGTGCACAGATGCGCGAGCAAGTGATCGCCGCCCGCGCGATTCAAGCCGAACGTTTCAAAGGCATTCACACCCGCTACAACGCCCACATGAGCAGCCGCCTCGTCCGGCAGTTCTGCAAACTAACGCCGCCGTCCCAGGAACTCATCAAAGCCAGCGTCAACGACCTGGGCTTATCGGCCCGCGCCCACGACAAGGTCCTCCGCGTCGCCCGCACCATCGCCGATCTGGAAGGAAGCGCGGAGATCGATGAAGCGCATTTGAGCGAAGCGATTAATTATCGAATGCTCGATCGGCAGATGTGGACGTAGTCGCACCTTGACCGTGCCAATCTTCGATGATGCGAAAAAGTGCAACGCAACCTCATCCTGAAAGGGGAGATATGGGCGATCACTACGTTCCCCGTGAGCACCTGAAACGATTTTCTGAGAATGCTGAGTGCAAGTTCGTCTGGATGTACGACAAGCAATCACGCCGGTCTGTCAGAGCAGGAATATCTGCAGTCGCCAATGAAGTCGACTACTATCCGGATGAGGTCGAGAGAGAACTAGCGATCAAAGTCGAGGCCCCAGGAGCGGAATGCGTTCGCAAACTGATCAGGAATGAGTCACTGACGACGGAAGAGCGGTTTCAGTTCTCGTTCTACATGTTCACGATGGCAACTCGCGGGCCGCGACGCCGGCGGCAAGTACAGGCCATGTCATCAGATGTTCTTGCAAGTACGATCACCGAAGTTCGAGAAGTGATCACTCAGGGTAGTGACCCGGAAAAGGTGGCGAAGCGTTTGAAGGAACTGGATCAAGTTGAGGCCCAATTCAACGCGGCACTTCCGCAAGAACTGCAAGATGGAATCATCCGCACACCATTCACAAGCCCATCAACTGTGGGTGCGGTGTTTCAAATGACCTGGAATATTTGCAAGGCATCGAACGCCAGATTCGTCACCGGCGATACACCAGCGCACTTTTTTCCGAGTCTTGGAGTGGGGCGGCCGAATTCAGAATTTACGTTTCCCCTTTCCACCTCCCACGCACTAATCGGCCAGCATCTTGGTATCAACAAAGTAATTTACCGCGATGTAAATCAAAGAGATGTGAAAGAAGTGAACCGCCGCATTCTGAGTCAGGTAGAGCGATTCGCGTTCTCTGAAATCGAAGAGCCTTGGATTGACACTGTTGTTCAAAAGCGATTTCATCACGAAAGTCTGATTCGCTGGAAATAATCGTTTGTCGTGGCGTGTGTTCCTGCTGGAAGAGCTTGATTCGGTCGCGGGCCTTCGTGCTACGGCACGTGCCCACTCCAGCCATCTCCCTGCGCCGGTCTAGGGACCGGCGTGACATCAACATAGAGAATCTCTTCCGCCGTTTCACCAAACGGTCCTTGCAGCACTTGCTCGCCGTTCGGACCAACCACCAGCGAACTGCCGATGCATTTGCGTCCTGCCCAAGGGCCTGCCATGAGCGGGCCGACGTTGCTGCAGCCGGCGATCCAGATTTTGAAATCGCGACAAACCGGGCCGTAGTTATCTCGCCACAGTTGGCCGTACGGTTTGGCGACAGGATCGTAATCGGCAGGCACGGCCCAGGCGCAGGGCGAGAGAATGACATCGGCGCCCATGTAGGCCAGCGAACGCCCGATAACCTGTCCCTGCGCAAAACCGTCAGCGCAGATCATCAGGCCGAACGTCCCGAGCGGCGTGCGAGCGACCTGCAAGCGATCGCCCAGCGCGTAGTAAGGATGGCCGATCTCGAGCTCGTTGATCTTGCGATGATGCAGAATGATCTGGCCGGCGGGGTCAATCAGCACGGCAGCGTTGTAAACCCGATCGCCGGCGCACTCGACAAGTCCCGCGCAAACATACACGCCATGCTTCCGCGCGCAGGCCGCTAACTGCTCGCACGATTGGCCGCCAGGAATCGCATCAGCGAGTTCGGCTGAACCAGGCCAGGTCCAACCGGCCGTGAGTGCTTCCGGGAGCAGCACCACTTGAGCGCCGTGCTGCGCAGCTTCGGCAATGCGTTCTTCTGCGCGCTGCAGATTAGCAGCCTTCTCGCCGCCATCGACGCGCAATTGAATGAGAGCAAGTTGAAATTTTGGCATCTCCTAAGTGTAGCTGAATTCGCCAGAATTCAGATCGCGGAGCCTTTGTGCCAAGTCTGAATTCTGGCGAATTCGGCTACTTGAAAGCCAACAGTACGGTCAGAACTCCTGCTGGGCATCGAGAGCCGGAATCGGCTTATAAACCGTGAGATATCGGTAATAAATTTCCTGCGACGCGAGCACCATCGCGGTGCAGTACAACCGGCCGCCGGACTTCGCCGAGGAGTCATCTGCGAAATACCAACTGCCGGCCGAATGTCCTTCGCGCGATTGCGATGCCACGAGATGCTTGCGCCGTTGGCGGCTCCAGTCTTCCCACGCGGTCGGTTGGCTGCGAAGGGCCAGCGTGCTGAAAAATAGTTGGTCGACATCGTTGCCAACCACGCCGTCGTCAATGATCGATTTCGTGGCACGCTCGACGAAGATATCTTTTTCGCGCCAGCCTGCAGTCATCTGTGCCAGCAAACCGGTGGAAACCAGCTTTCGCTGCCGCTGCACGGCGGACTCACCACTCGGGCGAAGTTGCAGCGAGCCCGCCAGGAATTGATTCGCCGAGATCGTCAAAGATTCATTCGTTTTCAAGCCGTTTAACCGCGCGCTGTGCAAAGCCAACCACCGCCAGCCGTCATCCAGTTCGAGCGGTTCGCGTAGCAGTTGATTCAGGGCGGCCTGAGCTAGTTGCTTGGTCGATTCATCGCCAGATCGTTGAGAGGCTTCACAGAGCAGGAGGGTACACAGCGATTGTGTCCGAGTGTTGCCTTGCGAAAAGTCGGCAAACGAGATGTCGCCTTGCTTGGATTCCTTTTTCTGTGCCAACAAATAGGCCCAGCCGGTTTTGCAATTTGCTTGATAGGGCCCACGGGTAACGTCGGACTGTCCCGCACCCAAAAAGTTCAACAATACTAGCGCCGTCGGTTCGTTGCGTTGCTCGGCGTTTTTTCCTTCGTGAGAGCAACCCGCGTCGCACTTTTCGCCACGATGGGCAAAGCTCCAACTGCCATCGGCCTGTTGATGTCTTGCGAGCCAACTCAAGGCGACGGCTGCTGAATTTTGTTCCTGACGTGCGCGCTCGAGTGGCATCGGCGGCTCTTCATCGGCCTGTTGCAGCATCACTTGGTAAGTTGTCGTCGCCGCGCCAGGATCGGCCACCACAAACGATTCCAAATTTGGAATGCTCTCCTGCGGAGCAGTTCGCAATGGTTGCTGTTGCTGACGGATTTTTCTCGGCGTCTCGACAGCGGGCTGTTGTTGTTGCTGCAGCACCGTGATCGCCACGAGCGTTGCCAGGCAAACCGCGAGCGCCAGCAACCACGGCGGTAGGAGTCGATCGATGCGAAGAGCAGGTGACATCGGCGGAGCCTCGGGCGTGCGTGCGGGAGTTTCCTGCGCCAAAAACCGCGGGAGCGAGCGGCTGAATAGCATTTCGCAGTCGACTAGCCGGCTTATTCCCGCCAGCAGGCGAAATTTTGCAATAAGTGTCGCGGCTGATTCACTTTGCGCGAACCAAACTCCTTTTCGTGCCGTCCTCCTTTCAGGTTGCTCATAGGAATTCGTTACGGCATGCCGTAAGATCAGGGGCGATGCAACGAATACCTTGCAAAGCCGACGTTTTTGTCAGCAAGGAGAGTAATGTCCATGTCTTCGAATGATGAACGCAAAGGGACGCGCGTGACGTTCCTCGATCAAACTGGCGCCAAGAGCGTCGAAGCTGTGATCGCCGACACCGTGACCGTGAAACGGATTCTCCCCAACATCATCACCAAGATGAACCTGCCGGTGATGGGGCCCGACGGCCAGCCGATGAGCTACAGCCTCGATCACAAAGAGGGTGGCAAACGGCTGCGCGAAGAACAAACGTTGATCGACGCCAGCGTGGCGGATGGTCACCACTTAATTGTGTATCCCGAGATTGTGGCTGGTTAATTGTAGGGTGGGTCGAGCGGTCCTCCGCGAGGCCCACCGAAACGACGCGAATCCTGGTGGGCCTCACGAGTACGTTCGACCCACCCTACACAACTCTTCAGTTTGTTCGTCTAAGGCACTATGACAGCCTCATCCCCCCGCCTGCGCCGTCTGCAAAGCGACCTCAAAGCCATGCAGCAGTTGCGCAGCGAAAGCTCGATCCTCCACTTCACCGCGCATGGTGAATTGCCTGAGGCCTATACCATTTATTTCCTCGGCCGCGGCATGATGCGCCAGGAAAATAATGGGCCCATCGAAATGCAGGAGCGGCACGAGGTGCACATCCGCCTCGGCGCTGGTTATCCGCGCATGATGCCCGAGATCCGCTGGAAGTCGCCGATCTTTCATCCGAATATTTCGGGCAACGGCAGCGTCTGCCTCGGTGGTTATGGTACCTATTGGGTGCCGAGTCTTACGCTCGACGAATTGTGTCACATGTTGTGGGACATGATTCGTTATGAGAATTACGACGAGACGAGCCCTTATAACCGCGAAGCCGCCTTGTGGGCCAAGACGCAGTCGGAATTTCGTTTGCCGCTCGACGAACGGCCGCTGCGCGATCGCCTGGCCGGTTATGAACCTGAAGAGCGTTCGGAATTGGTGGAAGCCACTTTTGCTGACTCGCGCGCCGGAGAAACCCGCCCGGCTGCTCCGCCGCCGCCGCCACTGCCGGAAGTGACGCAGGCCCCGAATGGTCGTTGGCATTATTCGCCGCAGACTGGCTCGCGCGTGCAGCCGTTGTATCCGCAACAGCCCGCGGCGGTTCGTCCCGCCGTTCCGCCAGTGGTGCGCACGCCGCTGCGAACCGCTCGGCCTGCACCAGCGGCTGCTGCTGACGATGGCGGCGTGATCTTTCTCGATTCCGAAGCCGCACCGGCGCCGACCCGCACTGCGAGCGACTCCGACATCATGTTCATTCAATAACCGTTGTTTGAATCCATATGTCCACGCTGAAGACTGCAACCGGCGCCAAAGAACCCTTTGATCTCGACCGCCTGCGCGACGCACGGCAGCTCGGCACGCTGTATCGCAGCGGTGCTGTGGTCGTGATCGAAGAGCCGGTGCTGGAAGAAATCCTCGAATACTCGAACAAGGACCTAGTCCGCGAAGTCGGCGGGTTCCTGCTCGGCGAAGTACATCAACAAGAGCCCAATTGCGTCATCATTCGCCACTTTCATCCAGCCGTGCAAGCCACTTCGCGGGCGGCGTCGCTGACGTTCACGCACGAAACCTGGTCCGACCTCCATCGCCAGGCCGAGTCGCGGTTCCCCGGCGCTGCCGTCATCGGCTGGCAACACACGCACCCCGGCTTCGGCATTTTCCTATCGGCCTACGACATGTTCATCCAGCGCAACTTTTTCTCGGCCCCCTGGCAAATCGCCATGGTCGTCGACCCGCGACGACAAGAGCTCGGCTTCTTCCACTGGCGGAATGAAGAGGTGCTGGATTGCGGGTTTGTGTGTTTGGGGCAGTGAAGAGGTGAAGAGAGGAAGGGATTAGAGATTAGGGAAATGCAAATACAAAAACTACCTCATATGTAAACCAACAACACAACCACTATCCCTACTCTCTAACCTCTTCATCTCTTCATCTCTTCCCCAATGTCCGAACTCTACCTCGACGACTCCGACCGCTACTCCCGACTCCGGCTTATTAGCTGGTGGAATCAGGACAAACTGCGCGCGGCGAAGGTGCTGGTCGTCGGCGCTGGCGCGCTTGGCAACGAAGTGCTGAAGAATCTGGCGCTGCTGGGCATCGGCCAGGTGCTGGTGATCGATCTCGATGAGATTGAAGATTCGAACCTGACGCGCTCGGTGCTGTTTCGTACTAGTGATCGCGGCAAAAGCAAAGCCGTGGCTGCGGCGAAGATGCTGCGCGAGATCAATTCCGACACGCAGGTCGTGCCGATTCACGGCAATGTGATGACCGACATCGGCCTGGGTGTTTTTCGCGATGTGGATGTGGTCATCGGCTGCCTCGACAATCGCGAAGCCCGCCTGTGGGTGAATCGCTGTTGCTGGAAGGTCGGCACGCCGTGGGTCGACGGCGGCATTCAAGAAATCAGCGGCGTGGCGAAAGTCTTTGTGCCACCCGGCAGCGCTTGCTATGAATGCGCGATGACCGAAAACGACTATCGGCTGATCAGCCTGCGGTACAGCTGTCCGTTGCTGAAACGCGAAGACCTGCTCGCTGGCAAAGTGCCGACGGCACCGACGATCGCTTCGATGATCGCCGGTTTACAAACGCAGGAAGCGTTGAAACTGCTGCACGGTTTGCCCGTGCAAGCTGGCGCAGCGCTGGTCTTCAACGGCGTGGCAAACAACTTTTACACGACGCATTATCAGCGCCGCGAGGACTGCCTCAGCCATGAGACTTATCCCGAGGCCGTCGTACTGCCATTCTCCGCCGAGAAGAACACTGCGAAGGAACTCTTCGCCGCGGCAAAGTCGCATTTCACCGGCGATCAACCGCTGACGCTCGAACTCGATCGCGACCTGGTCCTCGCACTGCACTGCAATTGCGGTAACACTCGCTCCGTCATGCAGCCGCAGCAACTTGTCTCGGCCAACGAAGCCCTTTGCCCGAAGTGCGGCGAAACGGCACAGCCCGAGATGATCCACAGCATCGAACAAACCAGCCCCCACGCCGAGCAAAAACTCGCAGCGCTGGGCATTCCCGCTTACGATATCGTGCGAATCACCAGCGGCGGCGAACAAAAAGTGTTCTTGCTCGCTACTGATCAATCCACCGCCTTTCCCCTGACCTCTAACCTCTAACCTCTTCCCTCTTCCCCCATGGACGACATCCAATTTGGCGACGTCGAAGAAGTTCAGCCGGAGAAAAATCTCCGGCCGGACCGCAATCGCCATTTTGCCGTCGTCTCATACGGCAATCCGAACGAGCGGGAACTGCCGATCTTTGTCGATCTCGATGTGCTGCTCGATATGGAACAGCACGCGGCGTCGGACAAAACGGTCGAGCTCGGCGGAGTGATGCTCGGCGGGCATTATCACGATAGCGACGGCAAGCCGTTCGTCGTGGTGACTGACTCGCTGCGGGCCGAGCATTACGAGAGCACCAAGGGAAGTTTCAAGTTCACGCACGAGACGTGGGAGAAGATCTCGCGACAGCGCGAGGAGTTTCCACCCGAACTGCAGATGGCCGGCTGGTATCACACGCATCCCGATTGGGGCGTGTTCCTGTCCGGGATGGATATGTTCATCTGCGACAATTTTTTCAACAAGAAGCTCGACGTCGCTTACGTGATCGATCCGTGCCGACTCGACCGGGCTTTTTTTCAATGGACGGAACATGCCAGTGACGAGCGCATGAAGCGTGAACCTCGTCGCGGTGATCCAGCCCGCACGCAACGGACGGGCGGCTTTTATGTCATGGCGTCACGGTTCCGCGAACAGGAACTCGTGACGGCGGTGGCAGCACTCGAAGGAAAAACTCCCATGCCGACCTACTCCAGCGGCGGCGGCAACGGTTCGCCGATCATCAATGTGCAGTCTCCGCCTCCGCCACCGAAGCCCGCGTGGGAAACGGCCGGCATGTTCGGCATGCTCGCGCTGCAGTTCTGCTTGCTGGCGCTCATCGCGGTGAAGATGATGAGTCCTGCCGAGCCGCCGGCGAATAGCGACGCGCTCACGAAGCTCGAAAAGTTGATCGAAACCCGCGACGAGACCGCGCGCCTGATCGAACTGCACAAACGCGATCTGCAGACCGTGGATCGCGTGCTGCACGAAGTGCAACGCACGCCGAAAGGCCTGGTCGAAGCCTACGATCTCCAGCAAAAAGAGAACGAACGGCTCGCGCTCGCGCTTTCCAACAGCGAATTTGTGCAGCACAAATTGCAGGAAGAAACGGCGAACTCGCTCGCGGAAATGAAAGCTGAACTCGCGCTGCGCAGCGTGCAGATCGAAAAAGTCGAGCTGGCGCTGAAGAACCTGGGCGAGCAGAAGTCGAAACTGAAAGACGACCTGCTGGCCCGCGACACCACGATCAAAGAGCTGAAAGCAAAACTCGAGCCCGAAGAGAAGACAACGGCCAGCGACCGCGGCATTTTTGCCTGGCCACCGACTCGGCAAACCTACCTGGTGTTCGGTGGTGTCGTGATTGCCGGCATCATCGGCGGTGTCGGGCTTTGGCTGCGCTTTCAAGATAACGCGGGTCAAGGAAAGGATGGACCGAACGAATCACTTTCGGAGCCACCGTACGGCCGTTCGCCCCTGGTCGATCCGCCCCGCGAACCTGCACCGCGCGATCCGCTGCCACGCGAGCCAGTTGTCCGCGAAGCAGCGCCGGCCAATGAAATTCCTGCCCCGAAGAGTGAACCCGAAAAAACGGCGCCTTGATGTTGAAACCTTCCGCTCTGTTTCTCTGCAAGTAGTAACTCATGGATCCCAATCAACGGACCACCCGCCTGCAAGCCGATCAAGCGCTGCTGCAAAACCTGGCCGCGAACAATGCCATTCTGCGCATCGAGTCGCAAAACGATCCTGCCGATCGCTATGTGCTCACCTTTCGCGGCAAAGGCCTGGCCCGTGACGTGACGCAGCCGGGCGAAGTCTCGATTGTGGAATTGCATCAGGTCGAACTGAGGTTGCCCTACGCTTATCCCGCGAGTCCGCCCGATATTCGTTGGATGACGCCCATTCTGCATCCCAACGTTTCGTTCAGCGGCTTTGTGAATCTGACCGAAATGGGTCTGCCGTGGACCCCCGATATCGGGCTCGATGTGATCGTCGAGCGTCTGTGGGACATTGCCCGCAGCGCGTTTGTGAATCTCGAGCGCGCGACCAACTACTCGGCCAAGAATTGGTACGAAGACGAGTGCAAGTTTCAATTGCCGGTCGACGCCCGGCCACTCCGCGGCGCCGGCAACATCAGCCCGTCGAACATCGTCCGCTACTCGCATCGCGCTGGCGAAGGGGTGCGCTGGTCGAGCCCCGCGGCCACGGGCGAAGTGCTGTTCATCGATGAAAACACGATGCCCACCTCGGCTGCCTTGCAACATGTGCCGCCGCGACGCCGACCGCCGGGTGGTGATGATGTGTTTTATATCGGTCCGGAGTAAATGCGGGCCTTCCAGGCAGTTAGGCAAAGGTCTTCAAGCAACGAGAAGCAATCGTTATTTCACGTTCAGAATGATGCAGCGATGGAACCGGCAATACCGATGACTCCTCGCCTTGCGACGTGTGCCACTGGCCAGAGCCAGTGTTGATCGGCGCGCAGAAGACGGGGCATTATCGACGGTGACCACGCGACTTTTGGCAAGACGAGACGTCGCAACAATCGGCTGACAGTGCGCCGCCAGCGAAGCGACGTCGGGTGACGGCCAGTGCTACAGTGCAAGTAGTTCCGCTAAAGTAGCAGCATGCCGCCACGACCCGTCAAACCGAAACCGTCGCTGCCGAAGCGAGCTCCCGAGCCGCCAAAGCCCAAGCCGCAGTTCACCATTCTGGGCATGTTCGTCGTGATGCTGATCTGCAGCATGGCGTCGGCGGGGGCGTATTACCTGGTGCGGGCAGATGGGAACGATCCTAGTTTCAAGTTGATTGCGCTGCTGTTTCTGCTCGCGGGACCGATGCTGCTGATGGTGGCCGTGAGCATCCTCGTCGCCGTGGCGGCGCGGTGGAAGTGATTTCGATTCGCAAGACGAGGCGGATATGCTTGGGACAGTTGCTCGCTGGTTGACTGGCTCGTCCTTGTTTTTGATTGCTGCGGCAGCGCTCGCGCAGGAACCGGCCATCACGCGAATCTGGCTGTCGCATCGTTCGCCGGACCCAAACAAGGTGGTCGTGAATTGGGAGTCATCGGCTCCTGGTGAGTCACAGGTGGTGGTCCTGGCGGAGGAACTGAAGAGCTTTCGTGAGAAAGCCGATCCGACAGCGACACTGCACCATGTCGAAATCGACGTTCCTCAGCGCGGCGAGATGATTCGCTATCAGGTGCAAACCGGCGCGCAAACTTCTCCCGCTGGCCTGCAACTGCGGGCTTATCCCAAAGACGATGCCTTGCGAGTCGCCGTCGTTGCCGACTGGCATTCGCGGGCGAACCTCGATGCGCTGATTGCCGACAAGATTCACATCCTCTGCACGGCTGGCGACAACATTCCGAGTCTGCATGCCCGTTGCGGCGTGGGGGTGAAGGATTGCACCAAGCCCTACGGCGAGTTGATCGATGGTTATCCAGAATTGTTTCGCACGGTGCGGTTCATGCCCTGCCTAGGCAATCACGATCGCGAGATTCGCCCCCGCGGCGACAAGCCGCCAGCCGACTCGGTGTACGACGTCGATGCGACGGCCTATCGAAAATTCTTTGAGCTGCCCGACGACGAATGGAAATGGCATTTCGATTTGCGGGAGTTCGGCCTGCGATTGGTCGCGCTCGACCTGAATCACATTCAGGATCAAGGAACGACCTGGCAAACATGCCATCCGCTCACCCGCGAATCAGAACAATTTCGCTGGTACGAGAAGCTGCTAAAGGACGAGCCACAGCAGCCCTGGACAGTCACGCTGCACAATGAAAAGAGCGGCAACATGCGGGGCCAGGAGAAAGGGGCCTGGCATGACCTATTTCGTCGCGGCACGCTGGCGGCGACGGGTTTTGGTTATTTTGCCGAGCGGGCCGAGGTCGATGGCTTTCCGTATTACAACACCGCGCTCGGCGTGGGTGCGAAGTATAAAGATGCGAAAGCCGAGTTCTTTGAGAGCACCGCGAGCTACTTGTTGCTGACGTCGACACCGTTGCGATTGACCGTCGAGTTGAAATCGCTCGACGGCAAGGTGCTCGATGCGAAGACTTTCAAAAAGTGAAATGCTACGTTACTTGCTCACCTGCACTGCCGATAGCCCGGTGGTTGCAGAAATGATGAGCATCCCGCGCTCTTGATATTCGGCTGCCGCCAGGCCGCTGAGGACGGCGCCGCGGGCGAACGAATCGTGCAGCTTGCCGTCTTCGGTCACCAGGTGAATGCTGCCGTCGGCGCCGGCGAACCACCATTCGCCTTGATGCCCTTCGAGCATGTTCGACGAGGCGATCGGATCGATGGGTTGCTGATGCGCGCCCGCAGGAAGTTGATAGTTCCAGCATTCGCGCAGTTGCGAAGTGAGCCCGACCGCGACGAGATTGCCGCTGGCGTCATTCGAGATGCCGACGAACGAAGATTGCGTCGGCGTGGGAAAACTCGCCACCGCCAACCGCGCGAGAGGCCAATTGGGAACCGTCTTCAGCGGCTCTTCGCGGCCAAAGCGGTTCAGCGGCAACACGCTGCCTGCTTCTCCGGTCAGCAGGATCTGCCACGAACCGACGTCATTCTTGTGAGTGACGGCGAGCGAGATCACGTTCGGCACGCCGCGGTTCCGCCATTTCATTTCGCCTTGCAGCGTTGTTACGTGCAGACCGAGCAAACCGACATTCGCGGCAAGCACCTCGGCCGTGCCGTCGTCGTCGACATCGGCGAGCTGAATGTCGGTGATCCGCAGGCTTTGATCGAGCTCGGGATAAGCTCGCAGCACGCGGAATTGATCGTCGAACAAAAACCATTGCGGCGCGAGGGGGGCACTGCCGATGTAGAAACGTTTGCCTTCCTTGTCGACCGTCGTTCGCAAGTACGTGACCGCGGCCTGCTCAGGCAGTTCGAGTTCGTAACGGCGAATCACTTTGCCGACGAGATCGACTTCGACGACGTTCCGCCAGCCTTCGCAAACAATCAGCTTCGGCTGCTCATCTTTGTTTCGCCCGGGCACAAAGAGAATATTGCCGGGGTTTTTGATCTCTGCATTGTCCCACAGCGGCGTGAGTTTCAATTGCTTGGGATCGCTCTTGCGACGAATAACGGCTTCGGTGAGTTCGACAACGGGCTCCGGTTCTTTGCCACCCATGGCGATCAGTTCGGCATAGTCCTTGTGCTCGCGCGCCGAGCTGGCGAGGAGTTCGCCGGCGATGTCGTCCCCCTTCAAGAGGCGTTCGATAATCACCGACAGTTGCTTGGCGAGCTCTGGATTGCCGCCGAGTTCGAAGATTTGCACGCGGCCTTGCTTGTCGAAGACGATCACTGCCGGCTGAAACTGAATTTTGAAAATCTTGTCGCCGAAGGCTTCCAGATCGCGCACGACGGGCAGTTCGACCTGCCAGGCCTTTAGCTTGCTTTGAATCTGAGCCGATGTTGCCGGCAGCGGATCGGTCGCAACGGCTTGAAACACGACCTGCGGATGATCCTTGAATTCCTTCGCCGCGAGGGCGATTTGTTGCAGTGTCGCTTCGCAGGCGGGATTGTCGTGATACCAGCAGAGAATGGATATTTTTTCAGTGAGCTGAGCCTGCGTCAGGCGGCGATCATCGAGCGTGGTGAAATAAAACTCGCCAGGCTGTTTGCCGAAGAGTTGCGAGGGCAACGGCCGCGGCGGCGTGACGAACGACTTCACAATCTTCGCGCCGGCTGGCGTGGGCAGATTCCATTTGTCGGCGGCGATCTGCGCGCCCAGTTGAGCGCCGGGCAGCTCCACCCAAAATTGCAAATCGCTCACACTGCTGTCGGTGCCGAGATCGGGCAACAGTGCTGCGGCTGGATAATCGAGCCGCCGCAGTAGCGGTTGATCGCGATCGATCCAAAACACAAAGTTGCCGCCCGGCGATGGCACCGCAATTCGCCGGCAAGACTTGCCATCGGTCACACCATCTTCGAGTGCCTGGCAAGCGACATCGACAGCAAAGGCATTCGCCAGCCCGCGCGATTCCAGGAGCAACTCCAGCTGAATTGGTTGTCGCCGCGCACGGCCGGAGAGAATTTCATACAGCAGTGGATCATTGGCGAGCTCGGTCAGCTTCAATTGTTCTGGCGCTTTGCGCACCACGATCTGGCCGTCGACGTTGTTCGACTCAGGATCGTTAATCGACGCTTTGAACTCTTTGCCGTCGATGCGAACTTCGGCCTGATAGACCTTCAGCGAAAGTTTGTTGGGGCGTTGGAAGGCCACGGACATCGGCCAGGCGAAGGAGCTCTGTTCGCCGCCGCGGCGGAACTGCAGCTTGACAACGGCCTGATCTTGGTAGCTCTGCGCGCCGCGATACGCCGCGAGCAACTGCTGCAGCATTTCATTCGGCGTTCCTTTTTCAGCCGTCGCCTGACTGACGGGCGTCACGCCGTTGCCGCCCGTGGTCACGGGCTTCGCCGGCGGATCGTTCTGACAGCCGATGAGCGCAGCGAGGAGCGCGAACGAACAAAACAACGAACCAACGAGAACACGCGCGCGCCTATTCACCGGCAAATCCTTTCGCAAAAATGCTTCCTAGCATTATTGTGCCAGCAGGCCTCGCAGCGGGAAAGCTCAGTTTGCCGCCGCAGATTACCTGGGCCTGCTACAATGCGCCGTTTAACGCGGAAAGTAAAAAACATGACCGAATCGATCCTGTTGCGCATCACCGGCGAAGTCGGCCAGCCGAAGGAACTGACCTTCGCCGACCTGACGGCGATCGATCCGCAGTTTCAAATCGCCGATGTCAGTTCGCAGGCCGGCGGTCGCAAAGGAATGGCGGTGACGCTCGCTGGCTTGCTAAATGTTGCGGCCGTGAAGTCCTCGGCGAATTATCTGACCCTGCACGCCGCGGCCGATAATTTTCATGCCAGCATTCCGCTCGACGGCGTGCGCGAGAAGGCGTTTCTGATCTACGCACTCGATGGCGCACCGCTCGCCGTGAAGGCCGGCGGGCCTTGTCGGTTTTTTGTCCCCGATCATCTGGCCTGTCGCTCGGCCGAGATCGATGAGTGTGCCAATGTGAAATTCGTCGACACACTCGAATTCACTGTCGGCAAAGGTCACGACAATCGCCCCCACGACGACGCAGCCCACGCGGCTTTGCACGCGAATGAAAAGTCGCATGAACACTAACTCTCCCGCGAGCTCGTCGCGCAAACCGCGCGCGATTCTCTTTGATTTCGATTTCACCTTGGCCGAATCTTCGGCCGGGGCCATTGAGTGCGTGAACCACGCGCTCGTGCAGCTCGGCTTGCCGCCGGCAGAAAAGGAAGCCATTCGCCGCTGCGTCGCTTATCCGCTGCCGGAGGTTCTCGCGCGCCTGACCGGCATCGAGGATCCGCAGATCGGCGAGGTCTTTTCGCAGTTCTTCATCCGCCGTGCGGACGAAGTCATGGCGCATTTGACGACGCTTTTTCCCGGCATTACAGAGACGCTGGCTCAGCTGCGGGCCAGCGGTTACTTGCTCGGCATTGTGAGCACCAAGTATCGCTACCGAATCGAAACCATCCTCGCTCATCACGGCGCGCATGGGCTGGTCGATGTCATCGTTGGCGGCGAGGACGTGCGTGAGCACAAACCGGCCCCGGAGCCGCTGTGGCGGGCGATGGGAAGATTGCAAGTCACAGCCGAGGAAACGATTTACTGCGGCGATCATCCAGTCGATGCCGAAGCGGCCGAGGCTGCGGGCGTTCCCTTCGTAGCCGTATTAAGCGGACCGTCGCAAGCTGTCGAATTTGATGGTTTTCCGCGCATCGCTCTCTTAAATAGTGTGCGTGAATTTCCTGCTTTGCTCTCGGAGTTGGCGAAAACTTCTGTGTAAGATAGAGGGGCCTTCCTCAGGTTTGTTCGTTCCACCTAGCCACTCCCGCCAATGAACGAGCCAACGTCTTCTCGCTCGCCTCGCCTGCCGCGTGGTTTCACGTTAGTCGAGTTGCTCGTCGTGATCGCGATCATTGGCGTGCTCGTCGCGCTGTTGTTGCCCGCCGTGCAAGCCGCGCGCGAAGCAGCTCGCCGCACCCAGTGCACCAACAATCTGCACCAGATCGGCTTGGCCCTGCACAACTACGAATCTTCGTTCAACGTTTATCCTCCCGGCGGCCTCGTGAGTCGCAACGGCGGTTATGGCCATTCGTGGTGGGTTCGCATTTTGCCCTACTCCGAAGAGACCGCCGTCTACGAAAAGTTTGATCAGAACGGCAACGCCAACGGCTACACCGGTTGGCTCGGCGGCGCGGCGTATGGCGGCAACGATTACAACCGCGATCTACTGCGGAAGAAGTTTTTCAAGTTCATGTATTGCCCATCGAGCAACTTGCCGAAGTTTGTGCTCGACAATGCAACCCACGAGTTCGGTTACACCGCGAGCCCGACTTACGCCGGCATCAGCGGCGCGACGAACCACGACTCGGCGACCAACAAGTCATCGCTTGGCGGCGCCGACGGCCGCATCTGCGCCGGCGGCGTGCTGAACATGCATGTCGCCGTGAAAGGTGGCGACATTACCGATGGGCTGTCGAACACGATCGCCGTCGGCGAGCAATCGGACTGGTGCCGCGACTCGACCAACCCCAAGGTGAATTGTCGTAGCGACTGTGGCCACGGCTTTTGCATGGGCCCCGGCAACGACGGTTGGCAGCGGCAGTTCAATACAACCTGCATCGTTCACCGCCTGAATGAAAAGTCCGCGCTCGCAACCGGAGTGCCCGGCAACTGCGGCCCGAACACTGCCATTCAATCGGCCCACTCCGGCGGCGCGATGGTCCTTTTTGCCGATGGCACGGTGAAGTTTCTCCGCGAAAACATCGACACGACCACCGTCCTCTACAACCTGGCCAACCGCGACGACGGCCAGACGAAACTGAACTACGACTAACGATGCGCAACCTGCTTTTTATCGTCGCTCTGGTCGCGTTGGCTTCGGGCTTAGGTTGCAACCGCGGCGAGGTCCTCGGGCCTGTCCACGGTGTCATTACCGTGGAGGGAACGCCTGTCGAGCGCGCGACAGTGATGTTCAGCAACGATCAAAAAGGCGTTCACATGAACGCCGTGACCGACAGCCAAGGTCGTTACGTCGTGCGGATGGCCAACGGCGATGGCTTGCCGCTGGGAGATTACAAAGTCCGCATTTGCCCGCCCATCCAGGATCATCCTCTCGGGCCGATCAAAGCCCCGCCTGCGAATGTCGATCCCTTTGCCAGCACCATTCCGAGCCGTTATCGCGATGTGAAAACCAGCGATCTAAAACTGTCGGTGACGGAAAAATCGAATTCGCTGGATGTGGATATGAAGCGCAACTAAGCCGACGGCGCTGGTGGGTTGGTTACTCCAACGGCAATCCGAGTTGCCCGAACCACGAGACCTTGTCCCAATAGCCGCGCTGAAACTTGATCAACCCGTCGATCACGTGAAAAAAGCCGCAGCCCTGAATCTCAAACGACCTGCCGCTCCCCGGCTGGCCGGCAAATTCACCCTGCCAAGTGCCGCCGCCCCGCCATTCCAAAATGGCCCACTCACCATCCTCGAACAAATTCACCGGCGACGTGTAGTTATCCGGAAAGGCCCGAAAGAAATAAGCAAACCCCGCGAGCATCGCCGCCCGCCCCACCGTCGGCTCACCGGCTGCCACTTGCAAATTCACCGCATCCTCGTGATACAACGCCGCGGCCGCTTCGGCATCGCAACGGTTGAAAGCATCGAGCCAAAGTTGCACGACTTCACGGGGAGAACGATTCATGAGGCACCTTACAACCAACTTGCCCGTGACTTCCACTCAATCCAACCGGGCGGTTCGAGTTCGATTTTTTCAACGGTATCCGACTGATGATCCCAAGTAAGTTTCAATGAATAAGGACCGGCGAGCACGTCGTAATACCAGCCAAATCCATCGACATCTGGCATGCCAACCAGGTTCACGACTTGCTGATGATTCATACCAATTTGCAATTGATCGAGGCGGGCCGCGCGATCGGTGAGAAGTTCTGGCAGGGGAATCCGTGTCCGCTGAGGAGCAGCACCATTGCGGCATAACCAATAGGGAGCGTATCCCGCCGGCTCTTCTCCTAGACGGCGCAGCGCGAATTGTGTCACGCGAACCAGCAGCATGATGACCAAATCGGTCGATTTGCCATTATGCTTCCAACCAGACGTATATCCACCGGAGATGGTCGCGCGTTCGGCTTGGCGCAGTGCGGGGAGCGCGCTGCGAGTTCGATCGAGTCCACACCAAAAGATGGCGATCCACAAGCGATTCAAAATGCGCCAGTCGGGTTGCGAACGCGGAGGGCGTTGCAGCAACTGATCGTTCACATTCTTGCGCAGCGTCGCCAAGGCCCACCGCCGCTGAACTCGCCGGCGCTCGCGGCAAGCCGCTGTGCCCCCAGCGACTATTTTCCCCTGCTCAAGATCGACCAAAATCTGCCGATCGAGCAAAGTGCGAAACGACCAATAAGGCTTACCCGCTGCCACAAAACAATGTCCACGGCCCCGCCGGTTCCAGTGGGAACCAGCGCTGGTATCGCGAAATTCATCGTCGTTGCTTTCCAAGACTTCAGAGGCCACGTCGTATTGACCAATGGTCTGTCCGCGCGGATCGACCACCAGCAAATAGCTCGAAAACGGCGTGCGCACAATTACCACGACGTGCCCATCGTCGCTGACCCAAGCATCGTTCGGCATGCCGAGCAGATCGTGCTCATCAGGAGTTCTGCTCCAAACTACTTCGCCCGAGTCGCTGCGCGTGACGGTGTAAGTAAAGTCGCTCTGAAAACCTCCCCAGAATTCTCGGGAAGAAGTCGTGGGCGAGCGCGGCGACTCTCGATCGTTGTCGGGCGAGCGAATCTCCAAGCGCAAGTTGCTGGAGGGAGATCTGCGGATCAAGTCGGGATAGTCGATGCAGGTCATCGCAGTCCGTTACTTGCAGCGAAGATTTGTCGGAGATAACGTACACAAAAAAAGAGCACGCTGCGGAGCGTGCTCTTTCGAGTGGCTAATCCATTTTCCTGGCGACTAAGTTCGCGCCTTGCCTACTTCACCTTACCACTCGCCATCAGCTTGCTGGCCTGACCAGCTTGGCCGAAGCTGACCATGCGGGCGACGCAGACCTTCTTCATCGCGTCGCGGGCGGGCTTGAGGTAGTCGCGGGGGTCGAACTTTTCGGGGCTTTCGATCAAAGCCTTGCGGACCGCGCCGGTGATGGCCATGCGGTTGTCGGTGTCGACGTTGATCTTACGCACACCGTTCTTGATACCGAGTTGGATCTCTTCGACCGGCACGCCCCAGGTCGGCTTCATCTTGCCGCCGTACTTGTTGAGGATGTCTTGCAGGTCTTGCGGCACGCTGCTCGAACCGTGCATGACGAGGTGGCAGTTGGGCAGGAGCTTGTGAATCGCAATGATGCGATCCATCGCCAGCACGTCACCCTTCGGCGGACGCGTGAACTTGTAAGCGCCGTGACTGGTGCCGATGGCAACGGCGAGCGCGTCGATGCCGGTCTTGGCGACGAAATCCTTGGCTTGATCCGGATCGGTGAGGAGCTGATCGTGCGAGAGCTGGCCTTCGGCGCCGTGGCCGTCTTCTTGTTCGCCTTCGCCGCTTTCGAGCGAGCCGAGGCAACCGAGTTCACCTTCCACACCCACACCCTTGGCGTGCGCGAGCTTCACGACTTCCGCCGTGACCTTGACGTTGTATTCATAGCTGGCTGGCGTCTTGCCGTCTTCTTCGAGCGAGCCGTCCATCATCACGCTGGTGAAGCCGTTTTCGATGGCCGAGAGGCAGGTCTTCACGCTATTGCCGTGATCCTGGTGCATGACGATCGGAATCTGCGGATAGAGTTCGGCAGCGGCGAGCATCAGGTGGCGGAGATAGTTGTCTTGCGAATAGCTGCGAGCACCGCGGCTGGCTTGCACGATCACGGGCGAATCGGTTTCCTTCGCCGCTTCCATGATCGACTGGATCTGCTCCATGTTGTTGACGTTGAACGCCGCAACGCCGTAGTTATTTTCGGCAGCATGATCGAGGACGGTACGCAGGGTGACGAGTGGCATGATGGAACTCCTCGAGTCAGGTGGTGGTGAATGGCTGGTGCCAGTTAGCCCGACGCGTCACCGAGGGAGAAGCATGCGATCGCGCTATCGGACAATGTGCAAATCGAATCGAGCATTATCTGGACTTCATCAATTTGCGCCAATGGGCGGTCGAGCTTTGTGATGAAGGGCGGAATGCAAATTGCGTAAGGGCAAACCGAATCACTTTGCACGCCGCCCAGGGAACATTCTGGCCCGCAGAATGGTAGAATACAGCACAATTCTCCCACCTCGCCCCTCGCAAAGGCCCGCCGATGTTCCGCTGCTTTGCTTTTTCGGCCCTGCTTTCGCTATTCGCCGCTTCGGCCGTCGTCGCCCAAGATTACAAGGTCGAAAAGCTTGATCAGGCTGCTCCCGACAGCGTTTCGCCCGAGATCGCCGCGCTGCTGCAACCGACCGGCCTCAAGTTCATCAAAGGCGAGAACCGCACGGTCTGCGAACTCTGGTTCTGCAAGGAATGGCCCATCAGCAAAGAAGCCAAAGTGAGCGCCGAAGTGAATTATCCGCTGACCCAAGGCCAAGTCATCGGCGTGGCCCGCTATCCGCGCAAGGGAAATGATTTCCGCGATTCCGACATCCTCGCCGGCACATACATCCTCCGCTACAGCCAACAACCGGTCGACGGCGCCCATGTCGGCACCTCGCCGACGCGCGACTTCCTCGCGCTCATCCCCGCCGCCAAAGACAAATCGGCTGCTGTGCTTGAATACAAGCCGCTGGTCGCCGCCTCCAAAGAAGCCACCGGCGCGACTCACCCCGCCGTGCTCTCGATGCAGCGTCTGAGCGATTCGACCGAAGACCTCGAAGTCCGTCACAACGAAGCCAAGGAATGGTGGCTGTTGCGATTCAAGGGAAAGACGGTTCGCGATGGGAAGGCGGCTGATCAGGCAGTGGAGTTTGTGGTTGTTGGTCATGCGGAAGAGTGAGTGATTGCAGATCGCGGATTTTAGATTGCAGATTGAAATGCTTGAGATTTTTCAATTCGTTGTGAAGAGAACCGTCGCCGCGTTATTAATTGGCGTGTCGATTTCGCTCGTCGCATCTGCTGAAGATTCTCCCTTCGAACTGCAAACTCACCGCGGCAAAGTCGTCTATCTGGCCGAAGCGCTGCAGCGATTGCACGGCATTAAATCGGTCGATGAAGCGAAAGAACGAACGCTGGCTGTCGAAACGACCGAGGGGAATTTGATTCCGCTGGTCGAAGATGTTCGCGGCCGAGCCTTTCGCGCCGATCCGCGGTTGCGCGAGATGCAGGTGGAGTTGCTCGTCCGCAAATTCAAAGGCTCACCGGCCGGGCAGGTCATTCGCGTGTACGAACTCACCAAAGAAGGCAAATTCGAGATCGACTATTGGTGCGATGTTTGCTCGATCGCCATGTATGAACTGAAAACGTGCGAGTGTTGCCAGGGAGACATCAGGCTACGAAAGACGAAAGTGCCGGAAGAGAAACGCTCCAACAAATAATCTGTTTACGTTTCGCGAAAATAGCAGCTACTGCGAAATCGCTTGTTCGAAACAATGGTCGAACAACAACTGCCACTCTACCTGTGCGATTCTCTTCGCCAGCAACTCTTGCTTCGCTCTTCCTCGTGCGATCTGTTCGCACCAATCGATGAAGAGATCCGGATCCCAACTCTTCGCTTGGGCGATTTTCAGCGCAGTCGCATCGATCGGTTTCTCTGCCGCGATGAGTCGCTGCGCCTCGGCCAGCAACTGCGAATAGACCGGATGATTCCCCACGCGCCGGAACCAATACTTGCCGTTGCCGTAATCGGGTTCGCGGCGATGCATCACGCCGTGCCAATAGCTGCCGTCGGCGGTTTCGATCTCTTGACTCAATGAGTGCGACTCGTCGAGGAAGTTGTGCAGCAGCCAGAGTCCCGACAAGCAACAACGGGCCGCATCGTGATCGACGACCCGCTGGGCCGCGAATAGTTGTTCGATCGTCAGCGCGGCCAGCTTCGGTCGCAACGCTTCGTTCGGTTTGCCGGGACCGAGTTCGCAGAGATGATCGGCCGAAATCAATTCGCTGAGCAGAGAGTTCGTCATCGTCAATGATTGGTGAGGGCTTCGTCCAAGTTTAGAACCACCGTGGCCAGATTCGTCCACGCAGCCAGTTCAGCGGCGGAGATATCGAGCGGCGCAGCAGCCTGACCGACGTCGAGCAACTTCTTGGCCTCGGCCGGATTGGCTTGGTAGTGGGCGAGATCGGCAGCCAGTTGCTGCTGCAACAGTTCGCGTTCACCCGCAGTGGCGGGCCGACTGAGAACGATCTGAAATAGCCGATTCAAGCGTGCGTCGGCGGCTTGATCCTTGCCGGCAAGGATGCGCGTCGCCAACAGTCGCGCTGCCTCAACGAACGTTGGATCATTCAGCAGCACGAGGGCCTGCAACGGCGTATTCGTGCGACTTCGTTCGACCGTGCAGGTTTCGCGGTTTGGTGCGTCAAACGTAGTGAGATTCACCGGCGGCGCGTTTCGCTTCCAGAACAAATAGACGCTGCGGCGGTACATGGCCGATCCGCTCGTCGTGTTGTAGAGCTGCGCACTCAGGTCGTTCGGATAGTACGACAACTCTTTCCACAAATCGCCCGGCTGATAAGGTTTCACGCCGGGGCCACCGTGGACGTAGTTGATCACGCCCGCCGATTGCAGCGCGACGTCGCGAATGACTTCGGCGGAGAGACGCTGGCGTGGAAAACTCTGCTGACGAAAAGTGGTCGAGTTGACGAGTTGACGATGGAGTCGTTTCGTGTCCCAACCGGTGTCGACATATTCACGGGCCAGCCAATCGAGCAACTCCTGCTGGGCTGGCTTTGCGCCGCGGACGCCAAAATCTTCGGGCGTAGCGACAAGGCCTTTGCCGAAGACCTGTTGCCAGGCCCGGTTCACAGCGACGCGGCCGGTGAGGGGATGCTGAGGATCGATCAACCAGCGCGCGAAGCCGAGACGATCGGTGCGCAGGAGTTTTGCTTGCTGCGACAAGTATGCCGGCGTCTGCCTGGCGACGCGTTCGCCGGGGTGATCGTACTGACCATTCATCAGCACAAACGTTGGCCGCGGCTGCGGCAGCTCTTGCGAGACGAGGACGCTGGGCAGCAACTTGAGAAGCAGATCGCGCCGCGAGCGGAGCGATTGCAGCACCGTGCTCAACCGCTGATGCTCGGCATCGTGATGCTCGAGATAGTAGCGAGCGAGCGTTTGCTGCTGCTCAGCCGTTCGCTTGTCGGCTGGCAACTTCACAATCTCGGCAATCGGGTTGCCACCGGCGAGCAACTCGATCTCGCTTGGCGAAAGCGGCCGGGCATACAAGCGGATTTCATCGAGCATGCCGCGGAAGGCCACCTGGTTCGTGAGTCCACCGATGCGCAGCGGGCTCGCCGTCGATATTGGCGCGGCGGGCATTTTTCCTGTCGTCTCGATCTCCATTCGCCGTCCGTTCTTCCAGAACTGCGGCTCGCTCGGCTTCTTCGCATCAAAGACAACGGCCAGATGTTGCCAGCGGCTGAGCTCGGTCGTTTCCTGAGAGCGAAAAATCCGCTCATCGCTCCCCGCCCGATTGATGAAGCGCAACTGCAATTGACCGTCGACCAGGCTCCATTCGATGCCGCGAAAAAAGAGGACGTCGTCGACTTGCGCGGTGATGACCAGTTCGTCGC
Source organism: Anatilimnocola floriformis (assembly GCF_024256385.1). Taxonomy (NCBI): domain Bacteria; kingdom Pseudomonadati; phylum Planctomycetota; class Planctomycetia; order Pirellulales; family Pirellulaceae; genus Anatilimnocola; species Anatilimnocola floriformis. The sequence goes on along the minus strand of NZ_JAMLFW010000001.1, from coordinate 221,551 downwards.
GCGTCGTGGGGAAGACCCAGGCGCTGAGCGTCCACGATTGATCGGTTGTCAACGCGGGCCAGTTTGCGAGCTTGAGAAAAGTGCCGCCATCGCCAAGCAATGCGTCGTCGAATTTGCCGGTACTGAAGTCTGCTGCTCCCTCGATCGCCGCTGGCTCAAACGGTCGAGCCAGGTCAGTCGTTTTGTTTTTGTCTGCCTTGTCGAGCGGCAAGTGAATGGCCATCGCCGCGGGGGGACTCGCAATCTTGCCAGCCGTCGCCTCTTTTTCCCACCGCTCTTGATCAGCCCGCGCTACCACGGCCCGCTGCTGCTGTGCACTTTGTGTGCTGGCGAGGCGGAAGGCCAATTGATCGAGTTCGGCTTGCTGTTCGCGCGTCGGAGCCTGCAGCCGCGGATAGGCGTTGACGTGATCGTTGAGGAGCGGCGATTCATCGAGGCTGTTGAAAAATGCCACCATGCCGTAGAGCTCGCGCTGCGAGAGGGCTTCGTACTTGTGATCGTGGCAGCGAGCGCAAACGAATGTCTGCCCGAGAAAAGCGGTGCCCGTGGTCACGACGCGATCAATCGCATGCTCGGCGAGCAACTCTTCCGGGATCGCGCCGTTCTCGCCGCTCATGCGGTGATTGCGATTGAAGCCCGTCGCGATTCGCTGCATGAGCGTGGCGTTCGGCAACAGGTCGCCGGCGAGTTGCTCGAGCGCGAACTGATCGAACGGCTGACCGGCATTAAGTTGCTCGATCACCCAATCTCGCCACCGCCACTGCTGCCGCTCGGTGTCGGCGTGATAACCATGCGTATCGGCGTAGCGTGCCAGATCGAGCCAATCGCTGGCCATCCGCTGACCATAGAGTGGCGAAGCGAGGAGTCGATCGACTTGTTGCTCGTAAGCGTCGGGAGCTTGGTTTTTCTCGAAAGCGGCGAGCTCTTCGGGAGAAGGAACGAGTCCGATGAGCGTGAGAGTCACGCGGCGGAGGAGGGTACGGCGGTTGGCGTCAACCAAACTCCCTCTCCTCGGTACTCCGGGGAGAGGGGCGGGATGAGGGGCGAAGCGGGTACCAAGAAAGCAGTCGATTGGTTCTCGGGCAACGTCTGAAGCAGCAGGCAGAGAAACTTTAACCGGCGTGAGATAGGCCCAGTGTTTTTCTTCAGCGCGCACCGTCGCCGCACACAGGACTAAAAATCCTGTGATCGCTGCAATCGAAATGGAGCGCACCGCTCCCTCGAACATGGCCTGATCTCCGTATCTCTATCGTAGTCCATCGGTCAACCTCGGCGAGAGGCGGTTGCCGGACAGAACCAACGGTGCGTATAGACAACGGTTTAGCGCTTAATGCCGTCGTCGAGCTTGAGATGCACCAATTCGAGCGTGGGGATTGCGTTGAAAGCCGCACGAATTCCTGGCTCGGTGATTTTCTTGGCACCGATCACGTTGATGTACTTGAGGTTGGGCAAGGCCTTGAGTTCCAGCAGACCGGCATCGGTCACCTGCGACGACGTGGCAACAACGTTGTTGAAATCCTTCAATCCCTTGAGTTCCGTGAGCGCTTTCAGATCCTCATCCGTCGCCTTATCGTCCAGCTGAATCTCATGGAGCGCCTTCAGCTGTTTGAGCAGCGGCAAAGCCTTGACCACGTCGCCGGTTTGGAACTTTTCTTGAAAATTAACCAAGTAAGTACCGTCTAAATTGACTCGACATTCACAGTCCATTTTCTCGAGTTCAGCGCGAATGGCCGCTTCGTCCACTTGCTTCGCCTCGGCCATCGGTTTGCCGGTCGACGCGTTCGCCGCTGGCGTCGTTTTCTTCTTCCGTTCGGCCAGCACAAAATCTCGATCGGCCTGGCTCAGTTTGCTCAACGGAATGTTGAGTTCCCGGCCGTCGTCGGTCTTGATTTTGACTGTCGCCCCCACCGACTCGACCATTTCTCCTTCGACACTAGATTTGCCATCCGCGCTTTTCCAAGTGCGTGCATTGGCTCCGAGCGAGAGCAGAAAAACGATCAGCGAGGTTGCGAACGCGGTGCGAGCGAACATGACAGAACCCTCAAGAAGGAGGGGTTAGCACGATCGATAATTTATCGGGCAACAAGGCTGCGTCAAGTTTTTTTGCACGCCGTTGCACGCAGTTAAGAGAGCACTTCTTTAATCACATGCCCATGCACGTCGGTCAGGCGGCGGTTCGCGCCGTTGTGCCGATAGGTGAGTTGCTCGTGATCGATGCCGAGGAGATGGAGCACCGTGGCGTGGAAGTCGTAGTTGGTGCAGACGTTTTTCGTCGCCCGCCAGGACCACTCGTCGGTTTCACCGTAAGTGATGCCCGGTTTGACGCCGGCGCCGGCCATCCAGCCGAGTGATGCGCCGCCGTTGTGGTCGCGGCCTTCGCTTCCTTGCGAGAACGGCATGCGGCCGAACTCGGTGTTCCAGAGGAGGAGCGTATCGTCGAAGAGGCCGCGTTGCTTCAGATCGGCGAGGAGGGCGGCAGTAGCTTTGTCGGTGGCCGCGCACATCGGCGGCAGCTCTTTGATGATGCTGCCGTGGTTGTCCCAGTTGCCGGTCGGGCCGTTCGCGCCGCTCCAGACTTGCACCATCCGCACGCCGCGCTCGATCATTCGCCGCGCGATTAAGCAGCGCTTGCCGAAGTCGGCCGAGGCGGGATTATCGAGGCCGTAGGCTTTGTGCGTATCGGCTGACTCTTGGCTGAGATCGAAAACTTCGGGCGCGCTGAGTTGCAACTTCGCAGCGAGCTCGTAGGAACGAATTCGCGCTTCCAGGCGAGCATCGTTGTCGCTCGTGGCCAGATGATCGCGATTCAAACCGGCCAGCAAATTGAGGCCATCTTTTTCGGCAGCTGGTGTGATGAACTTGGCCGACGCAGGTGCGTGCAAGCCATGCAACGGTTCCGGCGCGGCAGCGTTGATGATCGTGCCTTGGTGCGTGACGGAGAGGAAACCGCTGGAGAAATTGCCACGCTGGTTATACGGCAAGCCGCGTGAATCCGGCAGCACGACAAACGTCGGCAAGTTATCGGTGAGCGAACCGAGCGCGTAGCTGACCCACGAGCCGAACGAAGGAAACCCCGGCAGCAAAAAACCGGTGTTCATCAGGTAACTGGCCGGACCGTGGACGTTCGTGCGCGATTGCATCCCCAGCAGCAGCGCGATGTCGTCGACGTGGTTCGCCGTGGCGGGCAATTGATCGCTGACCCAGCGGCCACACTCGCCGTATTGCTTCCAGGTGAAAGGACAACCGAGGACATTGCCGGGGGCACTCGTCGCGGCTTCGACGCGTTCTTCGGTTCCTGGATCGAACTTCTGACCGTGGAGCTTTTGCAGCTGCGGCTTGTAATCGAAGAGGTCCATCTGGCTCGCGCCGCCATTCATGAAGAGCTGAATGACGCGTTTGGCTTTTGCCGGATGGTGTATCCCGCCGTTGAATTCGGGTTTGGCAGCCGCGCCGAGAAGTTGCTCGTGGCCAAGGAGTTGCCAAAGAGCGAGTGAGCCGACGCCGGCGGCGGAATTCGAGAGTATTTGGCGTCGGGAGAGCATCGAATTCATTCCCTCGCCCCTGTACTCAGGGGAGAGGGTTAGGGTGAGGGGCTAGAGCAGCGAGTTGAGTTGCCTATTCCTATAGTCAGTGATTGGCGTTTTTCGCGAGGGGGAAGTTAAAGCGAGCTTCAGCCCCTCACCCCAGCCCTCTCCCCTGGGTACAGGGGCGAGGGAGCGATGCGTTGCTGCGCAACGACTACAGCAACCCGTCAATCGGTTCTGCTGTTTCGCCTAGCCGGGCGATGTCGCGGGGGATGTTGGTTTGCAGCCGCAGCAAGCCCATGTCGAACAACACATTCATGATGGTAATCATCAGGTTGTTCGGCCGAAATGGATTGGCGATGGCCCGCTCGGCTTTGGCGTCGGATTGGCCGATGACCTGGCCCATTTTGAGACCGCCGCCGAAGAGGAGTAGCGGCGTGAGATCGCCGTAGTGGTCGCGGCCGCCGTTGTTGTTGATGCGTGGAGTGCGGCCCATTTCGCCGGTGACGACGAGGAGAATTTTGTCTTCCAGGCCGCGCTCGCGCACGTCGTCGATGAAGGCACTAACCGCATGATCGACCTGCCGGCCGAGGGGATGAATGCCGCCGAGAAACTTCGGGCTGTTTTCGTTGCTGTGCATGTCCCAGCCGCAGTCCGAAACTGTCACAAAACCGCAACCCGCTTCGCACAGGCGGCGAGCCAGCAGCATTTGCCGGCCGAGCAGGTTGGTGCTCCGCTTCATGTCGCTCCAGCGCTGCACCTCGGCTAGCGGGAAGAGCTTTTCGGTATCGTAGCGCTCCAGCGTGGCCGCGCTCTCTTGTTTCAGATCAAAGGCCTGCGCCACGCCGCGGGTGATGACGTCGAGTGCCTGCTGCTGAAACTCGCTGGCCCCTTTGACATTGGCAATCTGCTCAGCCGCTCGCTTCATGCCATCGAGATTGGCCAGCAGGTTGCGGCGATCGAGCAACCGATCGGCAGAGACCTTCAGCTCGAGATTTTCTTTCAGCTGGCCGCCGCCGGCTGGGTTGAACGCGCTGTACGACGGCCCGAGATCGCCAGACTGCGTCAGCGTCGGCAGCGCACCGGTTTCGAAGTTGCTGCCGATCTTCAGGTTTTCTTTGACGGCTTCGGGAAGGACGAGAACGTTGTTTGGAATGCCGGACGCTGCGTTGTTCACACCGGCAACGCGGGCATAAATGGCGCTGAGGGCCGACTTCAGCGAATTGCCAGCCGTGGTGACCGATTCGTAGGTGTGGCCGTTGTTGCCACTGCCATAGCTGCGCACGACGGTGAACTTGTCAGCCCGCGAAGCCAGCTGCGGAAAGGTGCCGCCGAAGGTGATGCCTGCGTGCTTGGTCGGCAGTTCGCCGGTCACGCTGCGGTATTCGGACGGGGCCGACATCTTCGGATCGAAGAACTCGATGTGCGAAGGGCCACCCTGCAGGAACAGGAGGACGACCGACTTATCCTTCACCAGCGGCGAACCGGTGGCCTTGGCTTGGAGCAACTGCGGCAAGGTCAGCATGCTGCCGAGACCGAGCGAGCCGAGGGCCCCGATCTTCAAAAACTCTCGGCGGGCCAAGCCCTGGCAATGGCGAGTAGGCCGTGGATCGGCAATGGTCAGCATGAGGAAGGCGCCTGGGGAGGGCGGGGTCGGCAGGAGGCGGGAATCAATGACTATTGATTAATGGTCGAGTCTACCAAAACGTTTCCTCAAAGCCAAATTTCGGACCGGGTAGTTCGGACGGGAGGCGACGTAAGTCAGTAAACATCCACGCTGACAAGCCCGTTTTAAACCACCCAAAATAACTACAATAATTTGTGATATTTGGAATGCGATATCGCAGACGCTTATTGTCTCTAAGCCTTTCCTAGCAATGACTTGCGGAATAAATAGCTTCGAGCATTGCCTGCAATATTCCGGGAGTAAGAAAGGGGGGGCGTGTCAGTTTTCTAGCTGGCGCTAATTTCGGGAGGGCGCGGCTCTCCCTTCCTGTCTCAGAACCCAAAACCCAAAACTCAGAACTTCCCCCGCCGCCCCTGCTGGTTTTCTCTCCTCAATCTCCACATATTGAGAACGACTCAGCCGAGTCTCTCGTCTTACCGTTCGTCAGGCTCCCGCCGCCTGATGTTGCGCGCTGGATTTCTCGCTCCTCTGTCAGGCCTCGCTAGATTGCCTGACCTACTTCGTGTTGAAGGCTTGTCTCATGAACAGAACGATGTGGACCCGCTTTTCGGTGGCTGCTTTGGTCCTGGTAGGGCTGCTGGCTTCGGGAGCGTTGTCGCAGGCTCCCGATCCGGCTCAGCAACGGACTCGCGCCCAAGAACAAATGAACAAAGGCAATTTCAAAGTTGCCTACGACGATTTTCGGGCTCTCTGTCTGAACGAGAAGAACGACGGCAAGGAAGTGGCCAGCGATCTGGTCCTGGCCGTGCAATGCCTCAACAGCCTGGGGCGCACCAAAGAGTTCGACGAGTTTGTCGAAGCCACGATCAAAGCCCATCCGAACAACTGGCGGTTGAAGCAAGAGGCAGCCAATCAATACATCAACAGTCAGCACCAGGGCTTTCTGATCGCCGGCAAGTATGAGCGCGGCTTTCACCGCGGCGGCGGCAAGGTGGTGAACTCGGTCGAGAAGGACCGCGTGCGTGCTCTGCAGCTGATGCAAGAAGCGATTCAGCTTGCCCAGAAGGATGACGTGAAGCCCGAGGTGGCTCAGTTCTTCCTCCGTCTGTCGGAGCAACTGCTGAACAATCGCGGCTCGGAAGAAGCCTGGCGGTTGCAATATCTGGTCGACCTCGCGACGCTGCCAGATCTCGACGACGGCTACTTCTATTATCGCAACAACAACGGCGCCCCGGTCGATGAAAAGGGGAACCCGGTTTATCACACGAACCCCGGCAGTTGGGAAAAAGCCACGACCGATGGTCAGCGCTGGCGCTGGGCGCAGGAACAAGCGATCGAAAATCATCCGCAGCTGAAGTTCGACGTCTGGATGCAGTTTGCCCAGTTCCTCGAACAGCAATTCGGTGTGCAAACGATGCAGCAAGGCAACTACGGCCGATTCTTCGGACCGCAATCCGATGACGACACCAAGAAAGATGAGAGTGGCACTTACGCCCTGCACACGCTGAAGGAAGACGAAACGATCGCCAAGCTCGCCAGCGGCATCAAGCGGTTCACGCTGCCGGATGAGTTCAACTACATCAAGCTCTGGCAAAAGATCGTCGCCGAAGACAAAGGCATTCATAGCGAAAACGCTTACACGCAACTCGCGCAGGTCTTTGAAAATCGCCGCCAGTATCCGACGGCTGCCAAGGTTTGGGCCGACAACATCGCCAAGCATGGCGCGGGTCCGAACAACTGGAAAACTGACCGCCGCAATCAGATTGTGAACAACTGGGGCACATTCGAACCCTCGAACACACAGCCTGCCGGTCAGGGTGCCGTGGTCGACTTCCGTTTCCGCAATGGCAAGAAGGTGAAGTTCGAAGCCAACGCCCTGAAGATCGATCAGCTCCTCACCGATTTGAAGGCCTATCTGAAATCGGATCCGGGCAACAGCATCGACTGGAACAAGATCAACATCGGCAACATCGGTTCGCAGATCGTCTACAACAACGAGACGAAGTACGTCGGCGAATCGGTCGCCACCTGGTCGCTCGATCTCGATCCGCGCAAGGAACACTTCGATCGCCGGATCACGGTCACCACGCCGATGCAAAAGCCCGGCGCTTACTTGCTGACCGGCACGATGGACAACGGCAACGTCAGCAAGATCATCGTGTGGGTTGCCGATACGGCCATCGTGCACAAAGTGCTGGAAGGAAAGCAACTCTATTACATCGGCGATGCGGTGAACGGTGCGCCGATCGCCGAAGCCAATGTGGAGTTCTTCGGCTGGCAGTCGCGGCACATCGGCAATAACAAGTTCCAAGTGGTGACAACGAACTTCGCCGAGAAGTCGGGGCCCGATGGCATCTTGATTCCTGATCCCAAGGACCTGAAGTCCGACAATTTTCAATGGCTGATCACCGCTCGCGATGGCAAGGATGGCAAGGCCCGCTTTGCCTACTACGGCTTCCAGGGCGTGTGGAATGGCGCCGTGCATGATCAGGAATACAAGCAGGTCAAGATCTTCACGATCACCGATCGCCCGGTCTATCGGCCGAAGCAAAAAGTGAATTTCAAGCTGTGGCTGCGGACCACCAAGTACGATCAGGAAGACACCTCGGAGTACGCCAAGAAGACGATTCCGATCGCGATCTTCAATCCGAAGAACGAAAAGGTGCAGACCAAAACAATCGACACCGACGATTACGGCGGCTATGTCGGCGAGTACGAACTTCCTGAAGATGCCACGCTCGGTCAGTACCGAATTAGTCTCGATGCGGGGCACAACATTCCGCTGAATGCGATGGGTGGCAACACCTTCCGCGTGGAAGAATATAAGAAGCCCGAGTTTGAGGTGAAGGTCGACGCGCCGACCGAACCCGTGATGCTCGGCGAAAAGATCACGGCCAAGATCAATGCGAAGTATTACTTCGGCGCTCCGGTCGCGAAGGGGAAGATCAAGTACAAGATCACCCGCAGCCCGCACAACGAAACCTGGTATCCGTCGGCCCCCTGGGACTGGTGCTTCGGCCAAGGTTATTGGTGGTATGGCTACGACTACTCGTGGTATCGCGGCTTTAACGACTGGTGTGGCTGTCGTCGGCCGTTGCCGCCGTGGATCCATCGTGGTCCACAGCATCCACCAGAAATCGTCGCCGAAGTCGAACGCGAAATCAGCCCTGATGGCTCGCTCGATGTCGAAATCGACACCGCCATCGCCAAGGAATTGCACGGCAACACCGATCACGAGTACTCGATCTCGGTCGAAGTGCGTGACGAATCGCGCCGTACCATCACCGGCAGCGGCAACGTGCTCGTCGCTCGCAAGCCGTTCAAGGTCTTCACCTGGATCGACCGCGGCTACTATCGCGTCGGCGATACCGTGGGCGCAAACTTCAAAGCTCAGACGCTCGACAAGAAGCCCGTCGAAGGCAAGGGCGTCGTCACGCTCTACAAGATCACTTACGACGACAAGAAACAGCCGATCGAAACGGCTGTCCGCCGCTGGGATGTGAATACCAACGCGGAAGGTGTCGCCGAGCAGCAGATCAAGGCTTCGGCCAAGGGTCAGTATCGCTTGTCGTATGTGCTCACCGATAAGAAGGAGCACAAGATCGAAGGTGGTTACATCTTCACGATCGTCGGCGACGGCGTGGAAGGAAGCGACTATCGCTTCAACAACCTGGAACTGGTTCAGGACAAACAGGATTACGTTCCTGGCGACAAGCTGAAGTTGCAGGTGAACACCGATCGCAACGACAGCACGGTTCTCCTCTTTGTGCGGCCGACCGGCGCTCAATATGGACGGAGCGTCTATCAACCGCCGAAGGTGATTCGCCTCAAGGGAAAATCGGTCGTCGAAGAGATCGACATCGTCAAACGCGACATGCCGAACTTCTTTGTCGAAGCCCTGACGATCTCGGGCGGCAAGGTTTACACCGAGACTAAGGAACTGATCGTTCCGCCAGAAAAGCGGGTGCTGAATGTCGAAGTGCTACCTTCGGCCACGGTCTACAAGCCGGGGCAAAAAGCCAAGGTGAACGTCAAGCTCACCGACTTCAACGGCGAGAACTACAGTGGCTCGACCGTGGTGAGCGTCTACGACAAGTCGGTGGAATACATCTCCGGCGGCAGCAATGTGCCGGATATCAAAGAGTTCTTCTGGAAGTGGCGTCGCCATCACAATCCTCAAACCGAGGAGAGCCTGGCCCGTCATTCCTACAACATGAGCCTGCCGAACAAACCGGGAATGGAATTTCTCGGTGTGTTTGGCGCTTCGGTTGCTGACGAAATGGAGCAAGACGAAGCCGTCGCGCTCGGCGATGGCAAGTTCGAAGGTGGCTTTGGTGGCGGCAGGGGCGGTATGCTCGCGAACCGCGCCATGGCCATGGACGGTGTCGGCGGAGGAGGAGGTCGGCGCATGGAGATGGCTGCCGGCATGGCGCCAGGAATGGCTCCAATGGCTGCGGCTGCTCCGGGCATGAACATGCTCGCCGATCGCCAAGAGCTGCGCAAATCGGCCGGCGATGCCAACGGTGTGGAGATGCAACAGAAGCAACAAGCCGGCGGCAATGCTCCGCTCATCGAGCCTTCGGTTCGCACCAAGTTTGCCGATACTGCTTACTGGAATGGTGCGATCACGACCGGCAAGGATGGCACGGCTGAGATTGAAATCGACATGCCAGAAAATCTCACCGGTTGGAAGATTCGTGTTTGGGGCATGGGCCAAGGGACGAAGGTCGGCAGCGGCGACGCCGAAGTGACGACCCGCAAGGATCTGCTCGTTCGCTTGCAAGCCCCGCGGTTCTTTGTGCAGAAGGACGAAGTGGTGCTAACCGCAAACGTGCACAACTACCTGCCGAAGGAAAAAGAAGTCTCGGTCACGCTCGAAGTTCCCGGCGGCATTCTGCAGCCGATGAGCGACACGACCGTGATGGTGAAGATCCCCGCTGGCGGCGAACAACGCGTCGACTGGCGCTGCAAGGTCACCAACGAAGGCCAAGCCGTCGTTCGCATGAAGGCCCTTACCGATGAAGAATCGGATGCGATGGAAATGAAGATGCCAGCCTTTGTGCATGGCATGCTGAAGACTGAAAGCTGGGCCAGCACGATTCGCCCCGACAAGGAAATCGGCAAGGTCAACATCAGCGTGCCCACCGAACGGCGAGTCGAGCAGAGCCGCCTCGAAATTCGTTACTCGCCCAGCCTGGCGATGGCGATGGTCGATGCTCTGCCTTACCTGGCCGAATATCCCTACGACACGACCGATACGACTTTGAATCGCTTCCTGCCGAGCGTGATCACGCAAAAAACTTTGCTTGATCTCAAGCTCAACTTAAAGGAGATCGGCGAGAAGCGTTCGAATCTCAACGCGCAAGAGATTGGCGACGACAAGGAACGGGCGAAGGGCTGGAAGCGCTTCGAGCGCAACCCGGTCTTCGACGAAGAAGAGCTCAGTCGCATGGTGAAGGACGGCGTGAAAGCGCTGACCGAACAGCAAATCAGCGACGGCGGTTGGGGTTGGTTCAGCGGCTGGGGCGAAAAGAGCTACCCGCACACGACAGCCGTCGTGGTGCATGGCTTGCAAGTCGCCAAGGCCAACGATGTGGCCATCGTCCCCGGCGTGCTCGAGCGGGGCGTGAACTGGCTGAAGCTCTATCAGGCTGCGGAGCTGCAAAAGCTGAAGAACTTCGAGAACAAGACGAAGGACGTGCCGCACAAGCAGTACGCCGACGCCCTCGATGCCTTTATCTACATGGTGCTGAACGATGCCGAAGCGGATAACACCGAGATGCGCGATCGCCTCTACCGTGACCGCGTTCAGTTGCCCGTCTATGCCAAGGCCATGTTCGGTCTCGCCTTAGAGAAGGTGAAGGACAAAGAAAAGCTCGACATGATTCTGCAGAACATCGAGCAATTCCTTGTTCAGGATACGGAGAACGAAACGGCTTATCTCCGCTTGCCACAGGACAACCAATGGTGGTGCTGGTACGGCAGCGAGGTCGAAGCCAACGCTTATTACCTGAAGCTTCTCTCGAAGACCGAAGGCAAGGGTGAACGGGCGCCGCGAATCGTGAAGTATCTGCTCAATAATCGCAAGCATGCGACCTATTGGCAAAACACCCGCGACACGGCGGTGTGCGTCGAATCGTTCGCCGAGTTCGTCAAGCAAAGCGGCGAACAGGAACCAGCCCTCACGGTGGAAGTCTGGATCGACGGCGAGAAGAAGAAGGAAGTCGAAATCAATAAAGACAACCTCTTCACTTACGACAACAAGTTCGTACTCGAAGGCAAGGACGTGAAAGACGGTATGCACGAGATCGAGATCAAGCGCCGCGGCAAGGGGCCGATCTATTTCAATGCCTACCTGACCAACTTCACGCTCGAGGACCACATCACCAAGGCGGGCCTCGAAGTGAAGGTGAACCGCAAGTACTACAAGCTCACGCCGGTCGACAAGCAGATCAAGGTGGAAGGCTCGCGCGGCCAGGCCCTCAATCAGAAGGTCGAAAAGTATGAGCGCGGCGAACTGAAGGAAGGTGACACGCTGAAGAGCGGCGATCTGGTCGAAGTGGAACTCGAAATCGACAGCAAGAACGATTACGAGTACATCATGTTCGAAGACATGAAAGCCGCCGGCTTTGAAACGGTCGACGTGAAGAGCGGTTACAACAGCAACTCGCTCGGTGCGTACATGGAACTGCGCGACAACCGCGTCACGTTCTTCGTCCGTGCTCTCGCCCGCGGCAAGCACAGCGTGAGCTACCGCATGCGAGCCGAAATCCCCGGCAAGTTCAGCGCTTTGCCCACTAAGGCGAGCGCGGTGTACGCACCAGAACTGAAGGGAAATAGCGACGAGATCAAGCTCAACATCGTCGACTAGAGTTTGTTGCGGCCTCTAAATCCTGTTCCCTCGCCCCGGTACTCCGGGGAGAGGGTTAGGGTGAGGGGCCGAAGCGGCGAATAATCCTAAGGCGGCTCGTTACCACACACGAGCCTCACGCGGCCTCGGTTGTCCACACAACCGAGGCCGTGGTGTTTCTTGAAGGCAAGAAGAAAAACAGGGGCAGTCAGACGCGAGTTGGTTAGCGTCTCTTGCCCCTGGGTGAGATCTGAGGGATCAAATTTTAGGCAGTCCGAAAAGCAGTGACGTCACTGCCTCAGAGCTTTTTGCCGATTATGGTCTTTCTCCCCGCTGCTGCCGTCCCACCAACGCTCCCACATCTGTTTGTCATCGTTAAGGAAGGACCAACCCCTCCTCTGTCGCCGACGATGTCGTGGTTATCCCCCGCATACTGTCTGGGGTGTTTAGCGGCGTCCCCAAAAATTTTGCCAAACGGCACCTCCTTTCGGGAACTCAGTAGATATTCGCCTGCGAGAATTCAATCTTGGCAATCGACAGGCTAAAATCCTCACTTCCTCTGATAGCCGATTATCGTTCAAGCGGATCGCGTGATGTTTCGACAAGCAACTATCCTCGCACTGACAACTCTTTCGCTCAGTTGCTTCTGCGGTTGTAGCGAACCCCAAGCGAAGAGGTCAACTAAGACCAACTGGCCCTACAAATTCGTTCGGTCTAAGGCGGAAGGTGATAACAAGAATGTCATGCGACTGTTTTTCTACAGCGGGAAGTTTAATCAAGCTCGGCTAGTTGAATTTTGCCGAGAGCAGAAGCGACTGTCGAAGGCCGAAGCATTTCTTTACGTCGTAATATTCGACGATGCAAAAAATGCTGGATTCCCAAAGTATCCGTTTACCGCAGGATTCGGTGATGACGAGCAAAGAATGCGACACGTTCGCGCGATTTACGAACACAATCGCTTGAATGGGTTTAGCGAACTCATAATTTATGACACTAATATGTGGGAGGGACGCCCAACCACAATCAAGCTGTGACCACCCCTCGCTAATCATGCCGGAACTGCGCGAGTACGCTTGCTCCGGCCTACTCAACTGCGCTGATTACCGATCAAAAAAACTATGCCCGCCAATATCGCCGGATAACTTGGTCGCGTAGTCATCGGTCATCCCGCTGACAAAGTCGCTGACGCGCGATAACCACCAAGCGTGTCCCTGCGAGAAGTTTTCTTCGGCAAATTCACGGCCCCACACCAGTTCGGCGCAGCGGCGCGAAAGAAAGGGAACATCGGCAAACGTTTGGGCATCGTGGATCGAGTTGATTGTCTTGACCAGCGCCTTCAGCACGCGGCCTAGGATGTGATAAGCGCCAAGCTCCATGGCCACTTTTTTCGAGTGGCCGAAGATTTCGTCGTAGTTGGTCTTGATGGCGGCGATGTGTTCTTTCGTCTTCTCATCGAGCGACGATTTCAGATCCTGGATTCGTTCGCCTTTCATGATCTGATCGAAACTCGCCTCGAACACGGTCCAGAAGGTATCGATCAGGGAAGTAATGGCGAGGCCGCGAAGCTGCGGCAGCCGCATCGATTCCTTGCCGTGGGTCGACGCGATGGCCAGCAGCAGGCGATGCACGCTGGCTTCGTCGCGAATGCCCATTTCGACGGCATCTTCGAGATCGATGATCCGGTAGCAAATGTCGTCGGCCGCTTCGGTGAGAAACGACAACGGATGACGGCAGATCTGTCCGCTCGGCAGCACCAGACCGAGATCCTCGGCCATGGCTTGAAAGAGCGGCAGCTCGGTCGAATAAACATTGTGCTTGTTGCGTTCGGCAGTCCGCGGATCGGCCGACGACCAGGGATACTTGATCGCCGCCGCGAGCGAGGCATGCGTCAAATTCAGATAACTAACCTTCTGGATATCGCGCCGCGCGGCCAATCGAAAGCCCTGCGCGTTCCCCTCAAAGTGCAACCAATCGGCGAGACTAGCGGCGCGCTCCTCGGGACTTTTGAATCGCGCGACGTTGAACATTTCGTCAGCATGTTTGGCCGCCCAGGCCCGCACCACTTCTTCACCGGCATGACCGAATGGAGGATTCCCCAGGTCATGCACCAGGCAGGCCGATTGCATGATCCAGGCGATCTGCGTGGCGTCGCAGTCCTCGAAATCAGACCGCTCACGCGCGAGCCTGGCGACTCGGCTGGCAAAGGTTCGCCCCACGCAGGCCACTTCCATCGAATGCGTCAAGCGATTGTGAATGTGACTGTTGGTGGCCAGCGGATGAACCTGCGTCTTCCTCGCCAAACGGCGAAACGGGGCCGAGAAGACAATTCGATCATGATCACGTTCAAAGGCTGTCCGCGAGTCGATATCAGCGAACTTCTCGCTGTCTGATCGTGAAGCCGCCGGTCGATTTGCAGAGAGGAGGCGCTTCCAGGAGAGATGATGAGGCATTGCGAACAGAGGGAAAAAGTGGCGGCGGCTGCGGAAGTAAATTCGCTGAGCGAATCTAAAGCATAAGAGAAGGCCCGTTCCTACGCACGGGCCATTGCGGGCCTCGGTTGTCCCTCACAACAGAGGCCGTTGCTTTTGCACTTGCCCTGTCAGGCACTAGATCGTCGTGATTTCGCCGAAGCTCCGCTTGAACTCGGCGCCGGTGATCGTGATCAAACCATCGCTGTTGTCACCCGACGAACGGCCGCTGCCGGGAGCATTGCGGTTGTCCACACCGTGCGGGTTATAGAGCGTGACGACGTATTGCGGCACCATCATACGAGTGACCGGGCTGTAGAGGTAGCCGCTGAGTTGCACCGAGTGGACCATGTAGACGTGAAAGCCAGCGAACAGCGTGGTGTCGAGAGCTGCGGCGCCCGTCGTGGCCACCACCGTCGGACGTGCATTGCCGACAGCAAAGAGGTAATCGAGAATGCCGTCGTTGTAGAACATGCTCTGCGTTCCGTTGGCATCTTTCCAAGTCGTGGTCGTGGGAGCCCGGCCCATGATGGCTCCGAGCACGTCGCCCGCATAACCGCCGCTCGTGGTCGACAGGTCGACACCGAGCAAATTCGCCAAGGCCCGGTTCATGATGATCGGCCAGCTCTCACCTTCCTGGCCGCGGAAGTGGGCCGTGGGATCGGTCGAGCGAAGCGTGCCATCGAAGTACACGGGAATGGTCGTCGCCGTGTAAGTTCCAGTCGAGCTCCGGCGGAACAGCGACACGTTGTAGTTGCCATTCCCCGTGTAAGTGATGCGAGAAGCCATGTCGACGCCGTTCTGAGCAGCGTCGCCCATCGACGACAAGATAAAGCAGTTGTTGCTGTTGCCTTGAGCGATGTCGTTGAACGTCGCGCCATTGATCACGGGGCGATATGCGTTGAAGTCGTTGCCTTCGTCGCCCGAAGTGAACTCGCCATTCGAGCCGGCGTCGAGGAAGTCGTCTCCCTTCATGCCCCACAGCGTGTCGTAACCGGCATCGCCAAAGAGGTGATCGTTTCCTTCTTGGGCGAACAAGTAGTCGTTGCCGTTGCCACCGTAGAGAAAGTCGTCGCCATAGCCACCGTTGAGCGTGTCGTTGCCGTCTTCACCAAAGAGGCTGTCACCGCCGGCGGCTTCACCATCGACAATCGACTGGCTGAGCCCGTCGTCGCCGTACAGCGTGTCGTTGCCGGCGCCGCCATGGAGAAAATCGATGCCGCCACCACCCAAGAGCACATCGTCACCGGCGTCGCCGTATAGCTGATCGACACCGCCGTTGCCGTTGAGCGTATCAATGCCATCGCCACCGTACAGAAGGTCGCCGCCGGCGCCACCGTTAAGCGTGTCGTTGCCCACTTCGCCATAGAGGTAGTCAGTCGACGAGCCGCCGTTGAGTTTGTCATCGCCGGCCCCACCGTAGATCACGGCTGGCATGGCGGTGTTGTTGGTTACGGTGTCGTTGCCGCCGTTGGTGCGGATGTCGAGTCGCGTGACCAACGGGCCGACGTTGTAAGTGATCGGAGTCCCGCCGTTGCTCTGATATTGGACCAGAGTGTAAGAACCCGACTTCGACACCACGATCGTTTCCGCCGTATCGTCGCCACGAATCATCAGCGTTCCCACGCTATCTACCGACATGGCGGTGATCGCCATCATCTGCCGTGACTCGAGTGTTTCGAGTTGCAGGAATTGGCGACGAGCGGCGGAGCTTGAGTTTTTCTGAGCGGTTTTTTGCGTAGCAGACATGATGAATTTCCTTGAGAGCGAGATGCAGCTGAGATGAGGCTGACCTGCGGAGCGGAAATTCAAACGGTTTGTTACGCGAAAAACAAAAAAATAAAGCCGCGAGAAAAGAGCTCAAGAAACACGCTGCGGAATGCGGACGAAGCGATGGCTATTCCGACTGCGTTTTTGCGAGGAATTGCCGCACCAGCGGCACGATTCGCTCGTGGGCATCTTCGATCACATAATGCCCGCAGTCGGCGAACTCGTGGACTTCCGCCGTGGGCCAATGCTTGCGGAATCGCTCGAGGCAGCTGGCATTGAAACACCAGTCGCGCATGCCCCAAATCAACGAGATCGGTTTGTTCGCCAGCGTCCAGAGCTGCGATTCGATCTCGGCAAGCTTCTTCCCCGTGGGCTTGCGCCGAGTGAACGGAATGTCCTTCACAAACCGCCAGGTAGCGATGCGATTGGCCCAACTGTCGTAGGGGGCAAGCAGCCCCGCTTGCACTTCCGGCGTCATCCGCTCGGGCTTTTCGGTCGCCATGGTGATTGCGGCGCGGGCGAACAGGTTGAAACCCTGAATAGCCACTTTGCCGAAGATCGGAATCCGACAAGCGGCGATGCGATAAGGCACGTACGGCGGTGGAAAGGCCGCCGTGTTGAACAGCACGATGCGCGAAAACCGCTCCGGCAACTTCAGCACACAGCCGGTTCCAATCGCGCCACCCCAGTCGTGCGCAAGGAGCGTCACATTTTTCAGATCGAGCTTTTCAACGAGCTCGGCTAGGTTATCGATGTGCTGCTCGAGTTGATACCGATAGCTCTGCGGCTTTTCACTCAGCCCACAACCGATGTGATCGGGCACGACGCAGCGATAATCATCGCGCAAGCCGAGCACTAGATTTCGCCAATAAAACGACCAGGTCGGATTGCCATGAACCATCAGCAGCGGCTGCGCATGTTCTTTTTCCGCAGGGCCTTCATCCAGATAGTGCATTCGCGCGCCGCTGCTCGTTGCAAAAAAATGCGAAGCAAACGGGTACAGCGCGCGCCAATCAGCAGCCATCAGGACTCCGAGAACAGGTCATTTCTAATTGGATTAGACTGAATCACTCAATCATAACAAAAGTGAGCGATCAGAATCATGGCAGACCAGCCGCCAATTCCGCGCGAACAAATTATCGGGCAACGCCTCGCTGCGATTTTGCAAGTCGGCGAATCGGCCAGCGGAATTGATTTGGTCACGACTTTTTACCGCCTGGAGTCGGGGCTGACTTTTTTCCTCCCCTTTGAAGACAGTCTGGATTTTTTTGGGGAAGAGCCCCCGCTGGAATCTAAACCACTCACCGCACCGGCACTTGCCAGCGTGGTTGGTCAACGCATCGTTGAAGTATTGCGCCCGTTGCCGGGAATTTCGGGAGTTGAATCTCCCTATCTGATGCTTGAGAACGGGCTGGTTGTCTTCGATGTCATGGGTGCACATGAAGGAACCGGCGGAGCGGGGCTATTTATCCTGCAGCCTGAAGATTGGGATCGCGCGCGGTTTTGCGCGTTCTGGCTATAAATGCAGACCTACTTCCGCCTTTAAAACAACCGGTTGTATCCATTCAACGCCGCCACCCGATACGCTTCCGCCATCGTCGGGTAGTTGAACGTCGTGTTGATGAAGTACATCAGCGTGTTGTGCGGCGGCGGTTGCATCATGATGGCTTGGCCGATGTGGACGATTTCGGCGGCGTTCACGCCGAAGCAGTGCACGCCGAGGACGGCCAATGTTTCGCGATGAAACAAGAGCTTGAGCATGCCGACGCGGCGGCCGGTGATTTGCGCACGAGCCAGGCTCTTGAACTGCGCGTGGCCTACTTCGTAAGGCACGCCTTCGGTCGTCAGCTCGCGCTCGGTCTTGCCGATGCTGCTGATTTCGGGGCTGGTGTAAATGCCGGTCGGAATATCCTTGGCGAGCAAGCTCGCGCACTCATCGCCATTCAGATGCAGCACGGCGGCTCGGCCTTGCATGTAGGCCGCGCTCGCGAGGGCTGGATAACCAATCACGTCACCGACCGCATAGATATTCGGCGCTGCAGTGCGATACGATTCGTCGACTTTCAACTGCCCGCGCGAATCCGCTGTCAGGCCGACGTTTTCCAAGCCGAGATTATCGGTGTTGCCGGTGCGGCCGTTGGCCCACAGCAGAATATCGGTCTTCAGCTTCTTGCCGCTCTTCAAGTGCAGCACCACGCCGTCGCTGAGCCCTTCGACCTTCTCATAAATTTCGCCATGGCGAATCAAGCAACCGGTCTCGCGCAGGTGATAGCTCAGCGCGTCGCAGATTTCGTCATCGAGAAACTCGAGCAGTTGTTGCCGCGTGTTGACGAGGTTGATCTTGCAGCCCAGGTTGCGAAACATCGACGCATATTCGCAGCCGACCACACCAGCGCCATACACCGAAATCGTCTTTGGCGTTGATTGCAGATTGAGAATCGTGTCGCTGTCGAAAATCCGCGGATGAGTAAAATCAATATCTGGCGGCCGATAGGGACGAGCGCCGGTGGCGATAACAATGTTTCCCGCCGTGATCGTTTCGACCAAGCCACGGTTATCGGTCACGGCCACCGTGTGCGGATCGACGAACTTCGCAGAACCGAAGACCAGCCGGGCGCCGTTCTTGTCGTAGAAGCCCCGCCGCATGTCTTCTTGCAGCTGAATCGTCGCTTCGGCCGATTTGCGGAGCTGCGGAAAGGTCAGCTCGAGGTTGTAACCAGCTTCGCGAATCAGGCGATTGGTGTTGACCTCGAGCAGCTGATAAATGGCGAACCGCAGGGCCTTGCTGGGGATCGTCCCCCAGTGCGTGCAGCCGCCGCCGACGCGATTGAAACGCTCGACGACAACGGTTCGTAGGCCTTGTTTGACAGACTGCATGGCGGCCCCTTCGCCGCCGGGTCCCGTGCCGATCACCAGCACATCGACATCATATTCTGGCATTGCTGCTTCCACCTCGTGCGCCGTCAAACGGCCAGTTCCCTCCGCCTCAAGCCACTATCGTACCGGACAAGGCCGAGTTTGGGGGAGGCCAGACGATGTCGCGCCGCCGCGCTGTATTTTCGCTGGAAAGAGTGCCAGAATGCCCTGCATGGGCAAACTGCTGAACCTCGTCGTGGGCCTGCTAGCGCTGCTGTACCTCGGCGTTTGTGCCAATTCGTACGCCGAGGAACCGTTCCAGTTTCCTGCGCCGCGCGAGCATCTGTGGAATCGGCTGCACGAACATCTCTACGTGCGGATCCAACCTAACGGCAGTCGTTATGTACACGAGAACCTGGAAGCGAACTTCACGCCACGCGCAAACTTCCTGATCGAAGGTGATTCGCATCGGCGGGCGATGGAACTACTCGATGAGTTTTTGCGGCCGGAAGCGGCGCATCTTAGTGACGACGTATCGCGGGCGATTTTGCAGCGCGACCTGTGGGCGGTGTTCGCTGCGCTCAGCGAACCAGATCTCGCCAGACAAGCTGAAAGAAAGCAACTGCTGCAACGTCTGGCGAAGGCGATGCGGCTGATCGCATTGCCGACCGAACGGATTGAGAAGTTGCCAGATAACTTCGCCGCCGTCGCTCGCGCTCAGCAGTTCCCCGCGGAGTTCGATCCGCGCGAACCAGACAAGCCGTTCCTGCCGCGCGATCTCTTCGCTGCCGATAGCTCCTGGGTCTTGCTCACCAATCGTTTGCGGCCGGATGCGAGTCCCGCGCCGACGCATGACAAGGCCACGTCGGGCCGCAGCACGTTTTTGCTGCTGCTGCGATTACCCGCCGGACGCGACGCTACACTCGCCTACCTCAAGGACGTTGGCACGAAGCAACTCGGCCGGGATGAACTGCTGCAGTTTCCCGCCGGAACTCAAGTAGCGCTCGCGCGGCGGATGAACTTGCTCGATGAAACGGGAAGTGTCCACGTTTCGCCGTTGATCGAGAGTGTGCAACTGCGTGTTTATCAGGAACTAAAAGCGCCGAATGTCTTTGAGTTCACGCTCCACCGTCGCGCCTTGTTCGACCAGCCAGGCAACAGCTTGCGAGCCGTCGCGCGGGACGAGATCAATCCGTTCGATATCGGTTTGCTGGGACTCGTGCCGCGCAACGAACAGGATCCGATCGAAAATCCCGTCGCCGATCCCGACCGTCGCGGCTTTGGTCGGTTCGTGATGAAAGGCTGCCTGCGTTGCCATGGCGGCCCGGGAATCTATGGATTTCAAAGCATCTTTGTCGATCACTTCGAACAGCCACCGCTCGCCGCGGGCAACTGGAAAGATCAGCTTTCCGCCGCCAAGAGCCGCGCGCAAAAGGGAGCGAGCGTGGCAGCAGTGCAAAGGTTCTGGAAGGCGGACTGACGCCTTTTCCGGCAGACCATGCAAGGGAGCCGGGCAATCGAACTATCCAGGCAGAATTCCCTCTAGTAATTTGAATTTTCTGCTGAGCAGGAGAGCGGCTCGTTCAGTCAGTCGAGATCGCGGACCTTGGCCGCCAAAACGCTGCAGCAATGGTTATTGCCGCGGTTCGCGGCAAGCCGCTACACGCAATCTTCATACTTTCTTTGCAGTCCCTGGCGCTGGGTTTGCCATTCTAGGTGGCTCAACATTCGTCGTTTTCTGGTCGAGCTCACTTTGGGGGATTGGATGCACACCTACTCGACAACTTTTGGCGGCACAACGAATCGTCGGCGGGCTTTCACCCTCGTCGAACTGCTCGTCGTCATCGCCATCATTGGCGTGCTCGTGGCCCTCCTGTTGCCCGCCGTGCAATCTGCTCGCGAGGCCGCGCGGCGAACTCAATGCTCGAACAATCTGCGGCAACTCGGAATCGGGATGCATAACTATCACGATACGCTCAACACTTTTCCCTTCGGCTGGAGCGACTTCGGCCAAGGGTGGAGTGCCTGCATTCTGCCGTACATCGAACAGGCGCCGTTGTGGAATTCGATCCAGTGGAACGACGCCAATGACTGGGATATCGACAACTCTCCCAACGAGCAAGCCTGCGGAACCTTGATCAAAACTCTGCGTTGCCCGTCAGCTGCCATCCCGCAATATGTGAATAATCAAGGCATTCCCAAGCGTGTGCCGGCCTGCTACCGCGGCGTGGCCTCGTCAACGGCCGATTCCGACGATCCGAGCACTTCGGCCGTGGGGCGCTATCTCGAGCAATCGGATCTGGAAGGTATCTTTTTCGGCAACAGCCGCATCGCCTTCAAAAACATCACGGACGGCACCTCGAATACGTTCATGATGGGCGAGTGCTATTGGGACACGTACTCGCAGGACGGCAACCAGATGGACTTCTGGTACATCGGTTCGCCACAGGTCGATCCCTGGCCCGCGAACGCGACTGAATTCAGCGAGTTCGTCGGTTCGACCGGCGTGCCGATGAACGCCCGCAAGATTGCGACGGCTTCGGGTTATGTGAAGGAATTATCGTTCACGAGCTTTCATCCTGTCGGCACACTCTTCTGCATGGCCGATGCCTCGGTTCGCTTCGTGCCTTACACGATGGATGCCGTCACCTACAAAGCCATGGGGAGCCGCGATGGCGGCGAAGTGCTGAAGGATTAATGATGAAATCGAATTTCACCGAGGTCGCCTGGCGGCAAGGAAAATCGTGGGTTGTGCTGGCTGCGCTGCTGCTGTTGACCGGTTGCGGATCGCGGGTTAGTTACCATGAACTGGGGCTGGTCAGCGTCAGCGGCAGAGTAACGCTCGATGGCCAACCGCTGGCCGGAGTGACGGTTCGCTTCGAAGGTCCGCCCAATCGATTTTCCGGCGGCAAGACCGATTCGGGAGGTCGCTACCGCTTGCTGTACGACAGCAATCAAGCCGGTTGCACGCCCGGAGAAAAAATCGTCCGGATCACAGCTGGCGGCGCCGGCGAAGGTTCGGATGAAGAGACACCAATCGAGGCCCCCGACGGCAAAGCTGCCGCGCCAGCCCAAGCCATTCCGGCTGCTTACAACAGTGCATCCACCCTGACGGCCAACGTCTCGTCAAGCAATCGCTCGTTCAACTTCGATTTGAAGTCGATGCCGTAATTTTCGTTGTGTAGAAACGCCACCGGGCTCGCCCCGCTGGTTTACGGCTTATGCACTACTCCGTGCCGCCGATTAGCGAAGTGCGACTGCCGATTGGCCTCAGCGTCGAGGCATCATCGGAAACAATGCTTGCAGCAACGCCAGCAAGCCAACTCCCAAAGCCACGGC
This sequence comes from Anatilimnocola floriformis, assembly GCF_024256385.1. NCBI lineage: Bacteria > Pseudomonadati > Planctomycetota > Planctomycetia > Pirellulales > Pirellulaceae > Anatilimnocola > Anatilimnocola floriformis. Next base: position 199,117 of record NZ_JAMLFW010000001.1, on the reverse strand, counting down.
ATGAGCGCGACTGAAATGTGGCAGCGGCCCGAACAGTGCCGTCGTCACGATCGCCGCACAAGCCAAAAAGAGAAGCAGCGCGCCAAGTCGCCACAACAAGAGATCAGATCGTCGGCGCGCGGCCAGTAACACCTCGTATTCCGCAATCGCTTCATCGATGATTTCGGGATCCAAGCCATCGACGGTCAACGATCGGCGGACATGCTGAATCGCCAGCCGCATTTTCGCCAATGCTTGGCAACGCCGTCGCGCAAAGAAGGCTTGTTCTTTGAGGTTCATTGAAGTGAACGTAGCAGAACAAACAAAAAGAAAAACCGGGTTGCTCGGGGCCTCCGGCCTTGCATCCTTTCCCGAGCAACCCGATGTGCGATTAAAACCGTAGGGTGGGTCAAGCGCACTCGCGAGGCCCACCATCGTTTACCGGCAAGACTCGACTACGAGCAACCCATGCTGTTGCCGCAGTTGTGGCACAGGTAGCAGTTGCCGTTGCGGACCGTGATCGAGCCGCAGTTGTCGCAGCTCGGGGCGTCGAGTTGGAAGCGGGCAAACTGTTCGTTGCGAACATTGCCGCCCGTCTCCTTTCCCTTGATCGACAGGCCGGCCCGTTCGAGCACTTCCAGATCGATCTTCGGCTTGGCGGGAGTCGAGTGACCATTCGTGCCGTTAGCGCCGTTGGTCCCGTTCGTGCCATTGGTCGCGGGCTTCTCAGCGACTTTTTCCGGAGCCTTTGCCACAGGAGCGGCCGGCTTGGCGGCAGGAATGGAGGCGACCGGCGCGGGAGCAACGGGCTTCTCAGCCGATTCACCTTGGCTCGGCAGTTCGCCCCGGCTGGCTTCGCGGAAACCGGCCAGGAACTGCATGCCCATCCAGCGGAAGATGTAATCGACCACGCTCTTCGCAATGCGGATGTCCGGGTTGGTCGTGTGACCCATCGGCTCGAACCGCATGTGCGAGAACTTGTTGACGAGAGCATCGACCGGCACGCCGTACTGCAGCGCGATCGAGATCGAAGTGCCGAAGGCATCCATCATGCCGCCGACGGTTGAGCCTTCCTTCGCCATGGTGATGAAGAGCTCGCCCGGGCGACCGTCGGGGAACATGCCGACGTTGATGTAGCCTTCGTGACCGCCGACGTTGAACTTGTGCGTGATCGACTGCCGGGTGTCGGGCAGGCGTTCGCGGCGCGGTTGATAGACGATCCGTTCGACGACATCCTTCTTATCCGAGCTCGACGTGTTGAGCGGTTGGCTCTGCTTCGAACCGTCGCGATAAATCGCGAGGGCCTTCAGTTCGAGCTGCCAGCCCCAGAAGTAGCAATCGGCGATGTCCTGCGGAGTGACATCGGTCGGCATGTTCACCGTCTTGCTGATCGCCCCACTGAGGAACGGCTGAGCAGCCGCCATCATGCGAACGTGAGCCTTCCAGTTGATGCTCCGCACACCACTGGCGGGCTTGAACGCACAGTCGAACACGGCGAGGTGCTCTTCGGCGAGGGCCGGCGCGCCTTCGATGGTGTCGTTCTTATCGATGTATTCGCAGATCGCCTTGATCTGCGGATCGTCGTAGCCGAGCTTGCCGAGGGCGAGCGGCACCGTGTTGTTGAGAATCTTCAGCATGCCGCCGCCGGCGAGTTGCTTGTACTTCACCAGGGCGATGTCGGGTTCGATGCCCGTCGTGTCGCAATCCATCATGAAGCTGATCGTGCCGGTCGGCGCGAGCACGGTGGCTTGAGCATTGCGGAACCCGGCCTTGCGACCGAGAGCGAGAACGTCGTCCCACAAGTCGCGGGCCGCTTCCTTCAGGTTCTGTGGACCAGCATCGTTGATCTTCTCGACAGCGTCGCGGTGCATTTGCATGACGCGAAGCATTGGCTCGCGATTCAAAGCAAAGCCTTCGAACGGCCCCATCACGCCAGCCATTTCGGCGCTGGTCAGATTGGCCGAGCCGTGCAGCAACGCGGTGATCGAACCGCACAAACCATAAGCCGCTTCCGAATCGTAAGCGTGACCTTCAGCCATGATCAGGCTGCCGAGGTTCGAGTAGCCGAGACCCAGCGGGCGGAACATGTGGCTGTTGCGAGCAATGTCAGCCGTGGGATAGCTGGCGTGATCGACCAGGATTTCCTGCGCGATGAAATACAACCGGCAAGCGGCTTGAAAACGTTCGACGTCGAACGAGCCATCGGGCTGACGGAACTTCATCAGGTTGATGCTGGCCAGGTTGCAAGCCGTGTCGTCGAGGAACATGTACTCGCTGCACGGATTGCTGGCGTTAATCCGGCCGCTGTTCGGGCAGGTGTGCCAACGATTAATCGTCGTGTCGTATTGTACGCCAGGATCGCCGCACTGCCAGGCGCACTCGGCCATCCGATTGAGCAGCCACTTGGCTTCCCACGACGGGCCTTCGGTCTTTTGGTCGGTCACCCAGTGAGTCGCCCACTGTTGATCCTTTTCCACGGCCTGCATGAATTCGTCGGTCAAGCGGACCGAGAGATTCGCATTCTGAAAGAGAATGCTGCTGTAAGCTTCGCCGTTGAAGTTGGCTTCGTAACCACCCTTTTCGATCAGGCAGTGGGCCTTCTTCTCTTCCTTCCACTTGCACTCGATGAAATCGAGAATGTCTGGGTGCCAGACCTTGAGCGATTGCATCTTGGCAGCGCGACGAGTCTTGCCGCCGCTCTTCACCACGGCAGCGATTTGGTCGTACACCCGCATGAACGACAACGGACCCGACGGCTTTCCGCCGCCGCTCAGCTTTTCGCGGTGCGAACGAAGCGTCGACAGGTCGGTGCCCGTGCCGCTGCCGAACTTGAAGAGCATGGCTTCGCTGGTGGCGAGGCGCATGATGGCTTCCATATTGTCGTCGACGCTTTGAATGAAGCACGCCGAGCCCTGCGGAAACTCGTAGGGATTCTCAGGCTGTTCGACTTCCAGCGTTTCGGCGTTCCAGTGCCAGTTGCACTTGGCCCCGCTCACGCCATACATGTGGTGCAGGCCGACGTTGAACCACACCGGCGAGTTGAACGCACCGTGCTGATTCAAGCAGAGCCAGGTCAGCTCGCGATAGAAATTCTCGCCGTCCTCGGCCGATGCGAAGTAACCGTCGGCGATGCCCCAATCAGTGATCGTGCGCGTGACGCGGTTGATCAGTTGCTTGACGCTCTTTTCCCGTTCCTTAGTGCCGTTCTCGCCGTAGAAATACTTGCTGACAATGACGTTGGTGGCCAGCTGCGTCCAGTTCTCGGGGATCTCGACGTCCTTCTGCTCGAACATCAGCTTGCCGCTTTCGTCCTTGATCTGGGCGCTGCGCAGCGTCCAAGCCACGGTGTCGAACGGGCTGTCGACGGTCGTGGGACAAAAGAGGGGCTCCACCTGCAGCCCTGCGGCCAGGGTGCGGGCGCCGTTGCGAGTGCGGGCAGCGCGAGAACGAGGGGAAGACGCGGTCGCCATCAAGTCAGCTCCTTGCTGAGAATTAGGGGATGCGCAGCCGCGCGTTGTTGCCGTGAAGAAGCAAAACAGCGGGCCGACAGCATCATGCTACTAAACAAGTGTCCAGTGTCGAGCCTGAATGAGAAAATCGTCCAAATGCACTCGCAACTTTCCTTAGAAAGGGCTGTCTTAGCCAATTCGCATGAAAAGCGATGCCCGGCAGGTATGCGGGGCTCCCATACCATCCATTGTAGGTGTCGAAAGTGCTGCCACAATGCTTAGTGGCTCGGGGCATCTTACGGATCCCATAGGGCGCGTCAATCGCTTGCCGTTTTCGGCGCGCAGATGCTTACCCGAATTGGACTTCGGCTACGCTGCCTGAATCGTGGAAAACTTGTCGAGAACTTAGGATATGCCACAACTGGTTGTTTGCTAACGACTTGGGATTTGGCTCTGGAGTGGGGGCTCTGCCAGCGGCCTGACACAGAATTTTCCAAATACCTTCCCGAAATCTTTGCTATCGCTAGCGTGCTAGCTGCCAGCATTGCCGAAACGCGCCAGTTTAACATTTGTGAACCATTGGACAGTTAGCCGGAGCGGCACTGTGAAGATACTCTCCCGAACCTTCTTCAACCGCCCACCGCAGCTCGTGGCGCCCGACTTGGTCGGCAAACTGCTGCTCCACCAGTCCCGCCTGGGCCTGTGCGGCGGGCGGATTGTGGAAACCGAAGCCTATCTCGCCGCCGGCGATTCGGCCTGCCATGCAGCGAAAGGGAAGACAAAACGGAATGCCTCGATGTTCGGGCCACCTGGTCATCTCTATGTCTATTCGATTCACGCCAAGTGGTGCCTCAACGCCGTAACCGAACCCGCCGGCTGCGCGAGCGCAGTGCTGATCCGTGCCATCGAACCGCTATTCGGCGTGGAACTCATGCAAGCGCGGCGACCACTCTCCACCGCTCACGATCTGGCCCGCGGCCCGGCGCGCTTGTGTCAGGCTCTCGATGTAACCAAGGATCAGGACGGCGTCGATCTCACGCTTGGTGAATCCGTTTGGATAGCCCGCGAAGCACCAGCGAAGAGCGCGCGCGAATTCGAGATCGGCATCTCTACAAGAATTGGCGTGACGAGCGCCCATGATCTACAACTGCGCTTCTACGAACGGGGCAGCCCGTTCGTGAGTGGCAAGAAGGCATTGCGCGAGTAGGTCGAATAGAATGACAGAGCGCGAAACAACTCATCCCGCAGGTTTGCCATGACCACCCTAATTCTCGATACCGAATTTGAAGCTCAAGCCATCGCCCAGCGACGTAAACTCGGCCTCGATCGTTTTGATGAAGTTTGGGACGGAGTTTACATCATGGCGCCGCTGGCGAACAACGAACATCAATTCGTCTCTTTCGAACTCGCGCATTTTTTGCGAGTCGTCTGCGAAGGCACGGGCGCAGCTGTTATGGCGGGTTGCAATGTTAGTGACCAAGAGGCTGACTGGAAATCGAACCCGATGTCGCCGTTTATTTCCGTTCAAATTCTGCGAAGAACCTACTGACACACTGGATGGGCGGTCCAGACTTCGCGGTCGAAGTGGCCAGCAAACATGATCGTACTTGGGACAAGCTTGATTTCTACGCCGCTGTCCAAACACGAGAATTGCTCGTCATCGATCGGGATCCATGGAAACTCAGCCTACTGCGACTCGAAAATGGGCAGCTCGTTGCCGTAGGTGTTTCGGTGTTACCAGAAGGCAAACCGATAACCTCCGCCGTGCTCCCAGTTACGCTGAAGCTTACTCCACGCGAAAATCTCGTACCGATGATCGAAGTCCAGCACCAGCAGGATGGCCGACGATGGAACGTCGATCCGGTCATTCACGGCCGCTAGAACTTCCCGCCGTCTTAATTACCGGAGTCATCATGCGTTACCTCTGCCTCGCCATCGCATTACTCGCCTCCCCGGTCTTCGCTCAACAGCTCACCGAGCCGGTTCTCTTCAATACCAAAGAAGCCGACGCCATCGTCAGCAAGATGCAAATCTTTCCCAAGGACAATCCTTGGAATGCAGACATCAGCGCCTGGCCGGTTGCCAAGAATAGCGCTGCCATTGTCGCTTCGATCGGCAACGACAAGCCGTTGCGTTACAACCCCGACATGGCGTTTGTGCTCGTGCCGCCGAATCAAGCGAAGATCGATATCGCCGTCGTTGAATATCCCGACGAATCCGACAAAGGGCCGTTCCCGATTCCGGCCAGCATCCCCATCGAAGGTTGGCCGGCGAATTTCAAACGCGACGACGAATTGAAGAAGCTCACGCTCGATGATGTGCAGCGCGACAAGATCAAGCAAGGTGGCGACCGTCATGCCATCGTCGTTGATCCGCAGGCGATGATGCTCTACGAGTTCTATCAAATGAAAAAGACAGACAAGGGTTGGCATTGTGCGTGCGAAGCGACCTTTGATCTGAAGTCGAATAAACTTCGCCCCGACGGTTGGACGAGCTCCGATGCGGCCGGCTTGCCGATTTTTCCCTCCATCATTCGCCACGACGAACTGCAAGCCGGCGAGATCAACCATGCACTGCGTGTGACGGTTCGCAACTCGCGTAAAGCCTATGTCTCACCGGCCACGCACTACGCCAGTCGCAAGACCGACCCCAATCTGCCGCGGATGGGCGAGCGCCTGCGACTGCGCGCCGATTACGACATCAGCAAGTTCAGCTCGCCGGTGCAAGTCATTCTCAAAGCCTTGAAAAAGCACGGCATGCTTGTCGCCGACAACGGCATCGAATGGGCGCTGAGCTGCGCGCCTGACGAACGAATTCCCGTGCTGCACGACGAACTGCGGAAGGTGAAGGGAAATGCGTTTGAGGTGGTCGAAGCCCCGGCCAAATAACGGGCCCGTTTTCGGCGTGGCAGTTGCCCATTAGAATGACGCAAACTTCCTCACACGCCGTGCTAGCAACAATGCCCGCGAAAAATAAAATCCTGATCGCTGACGACAACCAAGCCAACCGCGAATTGCTCGAGGCCTACTTGGCCACAGTCGATTGCGTCACCGACATTGCCGTCGACGGCCAAGACACGCTCGCCAAGGTCAAGTCCTTTCAGCCTGACTTGATCCTGCTCGACGTCATGATGCCGAAACTGAACGGCTTCGAGGTCTGTCAGAAGTTGCGGGCCGATGCAGCCACGCGGCGAATCATGATCCTCATGGTCACCGCCCTCAACGAAGCAGGCGACATCGAACGCGGCGTGAAGGCCGGCACCGACGACTTCGTCAGCAAACCGGTCAACAAAACCGAGCTGCTGCAGCGCGTGCAACTAATGCTAAAGCACAAGGACGTCGTCGACGAACTCGAACGCCTCCGCTGCTACATCGACGAAATGGAAAGCGGCCGCCCCGGAAAGTAACCATTGTCGTCTTTCGCTCCGCGAAAGATGGCCGGAGGTTAACTCACCACGGGCGCAGGAACGAGCTCCGCGCAGTTCCGTCTTTGGCGCGCCGACTCGGCAGCGAACTTTGCTTCTGCGTTCATCTCCGACCGAGCGCGCTACAATCTCCACTCGCCAAACACGCCGACAATCGCGGGAGCTCTTTCGGCGGCGCGCGGTGAGTTTGCCTCCATTCATCGACCACGGAGTGGATCGACGACAATGGGTTCGACAGCAATCGGTTCACAAGAAAAACAAAAGGCGGCTTACTAGCCGCCCTTCGTTTGCTCCGGTATCGAGTCAATCCACGCTTGATCAGGCCACTCCATGCCTAAGGGTCGTTCCACGCGTCATTGCGTGCGGCCGACCGGAGTCTGCTCTATGGTGCGTGAATGTAACGAAACGGAAATTTTAAGCTATACCCCGGCGAAAATTTCGTCGGTGATTGTAATGCTGCGCTGCTAGCAGAACTACACAAGCTCAGCGATCGGCTTCCCTTTGTCCAACATGTAAGTCGGTCGACCAGCGGGGTTGGTGAATTGCAATTGCGGATCGAGGCCGAGCACATGGAACAGCGTGGCCATCAGGTCCTGCGGACGAATCGGCTGCGTGCTGGGAACGTCGACCTTGGCTGCTGAGTCACCGACGACTTGCCCCATTTTCAAACCACCGCCGGCGAGCGCAAGCGTGCTGAGCGGAGCCCAGTGATCGCGACCGCCGTTCTTATTCACACGCGGCGTGCGACCAAACTCGCCGCTGATGACCAGCAGGATCTTTTCGCTCAGGCCGCGCTGAGCCACATCTTCGACAAATGCTGATACAGCACGGTCGAGTTGCGGGCTGCGTTGCTTCATCGCGTTTTCGATGTTGCCGTGCATATCCCAGCCGCCGTAAGAAATCGTCACAAAGCCGCAACCTGCTTCGCACAAGCGGCGCGCGGCGAGCATCCTTTGACCGAGATCGGAACCGTAGGCTTCGCGCGTCTTGGCGTTTTCTTTCGACGTGTCAAACGCCTTGGCTGCAGCGCCGAACATCAGTTCGAAGGCTTGCTCTTCGAATTTCGATTTGCTCGCCATGTCGGCACTGGCTTCGAACTGTCGCTGTGCTGCATCGAGCGAACTGAGCAAGTTCCGCCGATCGGCCATCCGCGCTTCGGGGACCGAAAGAGTCATGTTCTTGCGAGCCTGACCTTCTTGATCGAACGGACCATACGCGCCGCCGAGAAACGCCGGGCCGCCACCTTGATTGATTGCGCCCATGCGAACGTACGTGGGAATGCCGGTCGTCGCGTTGCTCGCGCCGCGGCTGCGAGCCAGGATCGAACCATATCCAGGCCGATCGGGCACACCGCCATTGTCGACCTTGCGGTTGTCGTAGCCGGTCATCACATAGTGCGTGCCGCCGCCGTGACCGCTGTTGGTGTGCGCAAACGACCGCACGAAGGCCATCTTGTCGGCGACACCGGCGATCTTCGGCAAAGTGCCGCCAATGGTGACGCCCGGCAGATTTGTTGCCACTTCGCCGGTCGTGCTGCGATATTCCGACGGCGCTGTCATCTTGGGATCGAAGGTTTCGACGTGCGTTGCCCCGCCGCCGAGCCACAGCCAAACGACCGAAGTGTCCTTTACTCGCTGATTACTCGCTGCCGCAGCCGCTCGGGCCGCGAGCAAGTTCGGCAGCGTCAACGCGCCAAGCCCCATCGCAGCCAAGCCGAGTGAACCAACCTTCAGAAAATCGCGGCGAGCCGTGTTGGCATGAACAGGGCCTTCACAATCGCGATACAACCGGCGGGAAGCAAGTTCGAGCATGGCGAGGGCTCCGGGGAGGGGGGAGGAAGTTTTGAGTTGGAAGTTCTGAGTTCTGAGACAGGAGATTGAAGCGCTACCTCTCCTGTCTCAGACTCAAAACTTCCAAACTCAGAACTACTGGTATCCAGCCGTTATCGTATCGGAGCTGTCTGATGCGTCAATATTTATTTTTGAGCATTCTCCATGTAGGATGGAACCAATGGTCCGTCCAAGAGCAGCGAGTGCATAAAATCGGCTTGGTACCCGCACCTGGACGGACCGCTGGTCCGTCCTACGGAGTGAGCTGCTGCGCAGCGGTTACTTCTTCCGCCGATATTCCATTTTCACGAACGTCAGCCAGCTGCCGTCTTCGTTTTGCATTTCCGAAGTGAAGGTCTTGAGGTCCTTGTCCTTCAGCTCCAACGTTTCGCGAAACTTGGCTCGCTTGGTGGGATCGAGCGGCGATGGGCCTTCGGTCAGCAGGGTCAGCTTTTTACCGGAGTCGTCCATCGAGCCAGTGTATTGCCAGAGCGTGGTGTCGGCCGTGCAGAAGAAGTTGCCGACGTACTTTTTGCTGGCCACGTTGTAGCCGACCGTCAGTTGGCTGGTGACGGGCATGCCACCGGGGCTGGCTTTCCCTTCGCTGACGAGCCACAGGCCGCCGACCATCTTGGCCGACTCGGTTCCTTCGCATTTGAACGGTTCCTGCCCCGGCGCCGGAACAGTCTCGGCGGTGCAGTTCCATTCGCCGGCAAACTGGGCTAGCAGTTCGTGCTCTTTGGTCGGCTTGGCCAGTTCGGGACCTTGGGCGTGACAGTTCCAGGCAGCGGTCAGCAGCAAGCCAGTCAGCACAGAGGCCAGAATTCGGTTCGACATGGTGATAGTCCTGGAGAAAAGAGGAAAAGGCTATTTCCAGAGTTTAACGGTTCGCGCGCGAAGTAAGTTCGCTGGGTTATGGCGGTGTTCTATCGAGGTTGTAAAAACGATTTTGGCGATGGCGACCTAACCGCTTCCCAGAAAATGAGTTGTGGCGAAATCCTCAGCGGCCAAATTTGGGCCGCGGTCAGGGGCTTAAGGATCATTTAAAATCTGCGCAACCGCTATAACTGCCCCTCTTTCAAGGACGGATCAGATAAACGCCCACATAGTCGGCTAAGGTCGGCCAGCGGTGTAACATGAGGGAAGGTCAACGACCACTTATCTTTGAAGGCATTCCGGAGCAGAGGCGATGGCGGAAGAACAGCGAATGCCCGAGGCCGATTCGTCGGCCGGATTGAACTCCCTGGAAACTGACAGCACTGCTGAATCCGTTGGCGGCGATTTCAGCGGGCCTGAGTTGGACTTCGACGTGATCGTCCGTGAGACGCATCCGCATATCCGCGCTTACATCGCGGGCATGGGTGTGCCCCGGCACGACGTGGACGATGTGGCTCAGGACGTTTATGTCGAACTGTACCGGTTCAGCAACAACATCCCTGAGGGTGTGCATCCGAAGCAATGGCTGAAGGGAATCGCTCGCAACCTGTGCCTGAATTATTTCCGGAAGCAGGGTCGGCGGCAGCGGCTGCAGCGCGAAGCGATGGTGGAGATTTTGATCCAAGCGGAACAAGACAGTTCGCCCGGCTTGGCCGAAGGGCCGATCCGGCGGGCACTCGATGGTTGTTACGATCAGCTGCCGGAAGAGAGCCGGCGGTTACTTGAATTGCGATACGAGAAGGAATTGCCCAGTCAGTCGATTGCGGAAATGTTGAGCAGCACCGCCGAGGCGATCCGCGTGGCGTTGTTCCGAATCCGCAACAGCCTGAAGCTGTGCATTGCCAGCAGCCTGGCAGCAGAGAGCCCGTAAACGGGAACTGGGGATTCGGAAAAGGAATTGGATATAGTTATGAGTGACGGCCAGAATCAACCAGTCAATCCAGCGCGCGAACGGTCGCCGCATATCGACCAGCTGATGAAGCGCTTTGTCGAGGATCGAACGAGCCTGGAAGCCGAAGAGCTCGATCAGTTGATCGAAGCCCTGCGCGCGCAACCAGCCCTTGCCGTGGAAGTTCGTTCGCAGCTCATCCTCGACGATCTGCTCGCGCAAAAGTTGGCCGTGGATCGGCGGAATTTTCTCGCCCAGGTCGGTCAGCGGATCGGCGATTTCGAAAATGAAGTGCAGATCTACACGCAGGTTTCGGGCGCCGTCAGCAAAGTTGAGTTGAACGAGTCCAAACGCCGCAATCCCGGTTGGATGGTTGCAGCCCTCGGCGTGGCGGCAGCTTGCGCGGCGCTGGTCGCCGTACTGGTGCAATCGTTTCTGCCGCTGCTCCCTCGTCAGGTAGCCGAAGTTCGCAACCTTTCCGGCAATGCGTTGGTTGGCAGCCGGTCGTTGCACGGTGGCGATAAGATTTCGACCGGTTCGATGATGGAAGTTCCCGCCGGTAGCACGCTACTGATCGAGTATCGTGACAAGACCACGGCCCAGTTCGGCAGCGCTTCGCAGGTGACCAAGTTCGAACTGGTCGCCGAGCGGAAAAGCCGCGCCAAACAAGTCCACCTGCTGCAAGGTGAAGTCCTGGCCAATGTCGCGCCCCAGCGAGACCTGGGCCCGATGGTCTTCGAAACTCCGCAAGCCAAAGCCATCGTCATCGGCACCCAGTTTCGCCTGATTGTTTCGCCAGAGACAACCCGTCTCGATGTGACCGAAGGCAAAGTCTCCTTTGTGCGGACGACCGGCGATCAACAGGCCAGCGTCGCCGCCAACGAATCCGCCGTCGCCGACAATCAAGGTCTGGTCTTGCGCGAACTGCAATGGCCCGATGCGCCGCAGCAGTTGCTGTTTTCGCTGTGGGGCGTGAACAACGTGCCCCTGGTGCGCAATCCGGCAAACAAGACCGAAGAGCTGATCACGAAGCTCGAAGTGCGCGGCCCAGCCCAATTCGTCGAGGGTGTGAACGTCTACAACCTCAACGGCGGCAGTCTCTATTCCTGGGAAGCCGGCGACGATCTGGTCGAGAACATTCGCCAGCACAAAGCCTTCACCATCGAAGCCATCATCATGCCCGATTCCAATCGCGCGAATGACGCGCGCATCTTCGGCCTCGGCGATCAGAGCAATCAGGCCAGTTTCCGCATGCTGCAGCGCAAAAATGAATTCGTCTTTGAACTGTGGACCAGCCCGAACGAACCGCCGGTGGAACTCAAGCTCGGCAAAGTGAAAGCCGACCATGCCACGCACATCGCGGTGAGCTACGACGGTTCGACGCTGACCGGTTATGTGCAAGGCGTGGAAAAGAGCCGCATCAGCGGTTTAAAGCCTGGCCTCGATTGGTCGCCCGGTGCGCTCAGCATCGGCGCCGATGCCAACGGCCGGCGAGCCTGGCGGGGAACGGTTTGCGATCTGGCGATTTCCGACCACGCCCTCGATACCTTTGCGATCGCCCGCAGTCACGGCCAGTACGAAGCCCTGTTTGCTCGCCGCGACACCGGCCTGAGCTGGGACAATCTGATGTCGGACGATCTCGAACCGGCCCGCTACGCCGGCAAGGGAAACTGGCAAATCGTCGATGACTCGAGCTGGCAAAACGAAACCGTCGAAGACTCCTGGCTCGGCCTCGGCCCCGATGGCTTGAAGAACTACGACCTGCTCGTCGATCTGCATTGGGTCGAGGGAGATGGTCCGTTGAAGCTGACGCTGCCGGTCGAAGATCGTTGCAGCATCGCGGTGCTGCCGAAGAGCGGCGCCGAGCAAAAGACCACGCTGCAGGATATGGGCGGCGGCCCGATGCCGGGCAATGTTTCGGTCAACGAACAGACGCTGCCGTCGAATCGTACAGCCCGCCTCGAGGTGCAAGTTCGTCAGCAAAAGGACAACGCTTCATTGGCCGTGAGCGTCGATGGTCAGCCGTGGGTCAGTTGGTCCGGCAGTCCCAGCGAACTGCGCGACGTCGCCTCCGATGCGGTTCCTACTTTGAAAAAGCCGACTCTGATCACGGCTGGCAATGTGGTGCGAATCGATGCGCTCAAAGTTCGCGATCTGAGTCGCACCACGGCGAGCGCGATCGGTCAGTAGTCGTCGAAGACTCCGCGCTGATGCGGAGTCGAAACTACGCGCAAATATCCTTCAGCACATGCCCCTTCACATCGGTCAGTCGCATGTCGCGGCCCGAGAAGCGGAAGGTGACGCGCGTGTGATCCATGCCCATCAGGTGCAGCATGGTCGCGTGCAGGTCGTGGATCTCGCAGGCATTTTCGACCGCCTTATAACCGTATTCATCGGTCGCGCCGTAAACAGTGCCCCCCTTCGTGCCACCGCCAGCCAGCCACAGGCTGAAGCCGAACGGATTGTGATCGCGACCATCGGAGCCCTGCGCAAACGGCGTGCGGCCAAACTCGCCTGACCAAACTACCAGCGTGCTATCGAGCAAACCGCGCTGCTGCAGATCGGTGAGGAGCGCCGCAATCGGCTGATCAACACAACGGCTGTTGTCTTCGTGCCCCTTCTTCAAACCGCCGTGCTGATCCCAGCGATCGTGACCAAGGCTGGGGCAAGTGAGCTCGATAAAACGGACACCTTTTTCAACGAGCCGCCGTGCAAGCAAGCACTGCCGCCCAAACGTTGTCGTCGGGCCGTATTTGCTGTCGAGCCCATACATCGATTGCGTCGCGGCTGTTTCATCCTTGAGATCCATCAGCGCCGGCACGACGGTTTGCATCCGATAAGCGAGCTCATAGTTGGCGACGGCTGATTCGAGCGCATCGGCACGGCCGGTCCGCTCCAGCAGCTGCTGATCGAGTTGCTTAAGGAGCGACAACTTGTTTCGCTGCAGACTGTCGGTCGCTTCGAGCCGTTGAATGTTCGAAACCGGCGGCTGCTGCGCGGCGAACACCGAGCCCTGAAAGCTGGCTGGTAGGAAGCCACTGTTAAAGCAATCGAGGCCGCCCGGCGGAATCAGCCCGCCGTTGATCACCACAAAGCCCGGCAGGTCGCGACACTCGCTGCCGAGGCCGTAGCCGAACCAGGCCCCCATGCTCGGCCTGCCTTGCACGCCGGTGCCGGTGTGCAGGAAATAGTTCGCCGAGGTGTGCTCAGGGAACTCGCTGGTCATCGAGCGAATGACCGCGAGCTTGTCGGCGTGCTGGGCGATGTGCGGAAACAAGTCGCTCACCGGCAAACCGCTGTCGCCGTATTGATTGAACTTCCACGGGCTGCCGAGCGTCGCGCCGTTGTTGTTGAATTGCGTCGGCTCCATCTTCAGACCGAACGGTTTGCCGTTCTCGGCGGTCAGCCGCGGCTTGGGGTCGAACGTATCGACCTGGCTCGGCCCACCGTCCATGTACAGATAAATCACACTCTTCGCCTTGGCAGGAAAGTGCGTCGCCTTGGGCGCGAAGGGGCTCTTATCTGGTTGCTGCTCAGCTGCGCGAGCGTTGCCGAGCTCGCCACTATTCAGTAGCGCGGTAAGCGCGAGCGCACCAAAGCCGGTCCCGGCTTGCTGCAAGAAGTCGCGGCGAGAATGACACGTCGAACGGATTCGTTGGCATGGATACATGAGTCTATGAAACCATCTCCTGAGTGCTGAGTCAAATCGGCGCCGGCGACAATTGTCGTCGAATACTCCGTATTCGATGGCTTAACGCCAAACAGCACCTCCCCAAGGAATGAGCTCCGCGAAATTCCGGCTTTGGCGCGCGATCGTGAAAATGGAGTCGTATCGAGGAATCGCAATCGAGGAACAACACAACCGCCGACTCCCCCTCGCCGAACTTGCTGGAATTTCGCTGCCAACTCTTGATGAACAGTGATTTTACGCGGGAATTGCCGGGGGTGTTTTTTTAATGCCGTTCGCCGGGACTCCAAGGCACGCATTCTGCGAAACCACCTTGAGACATGGAACAAGCCGAATTTCAAAAATCAGACCCGCACGAATAACAGATAGTCGCAGCTAAGCAAGTCCGCTGAGCCGATTGAGCGAATGAAAAAAGCCACGCTCTTGTAGTAACGTGGCCCCTAAGCAAAGCTAACGCGGCGAGAGATTGCCCTTCGCTTAGTTGGAATCGATGAGTGACTGAATGAATGCGGCGGAAGTGTTCTTCTTTGCCTCTCGGTCGTCGAATGGCTCGGTGATTCCAGCAGCACGGCGGTTAAGGTGCTCTTCGTATCGCTTGCAGTAATCCAATCGCTTGTTAAGTTCGCAATCGCTAATCTCCGGCTGCTTCTTTCCTGCTTCCGCCAATTCGTCATCGGTTAGCACTTGCTCAAGCGCTTCGTAAAATTCTCTATTCATTGCTCTTGCGCGGAACTCTTTTCAATTCCAAGCCTCTGCCACGTTCAAAGCCGTGGTTTTCAATCAGCACGTTGCTCCAATCAAAGTCGTTCAAGGTGTTGCCAAACGGTTTGCCAATCATTCCGTCTTCCAAAAGCAGCTTGTTGTACGCAGCCAGCGTAAAGTCGAACGCCGCCAAGTCGATTAGCTTCGCTTCGCAATTCAGCACAACCCGCTCTGTATCCGCCCATGCAGTTATCTCGTTCAAGAGCCTGCGACCGAGCCCCTGCCGTTGCATCTTCGGGGCAATTCCGAACATTCGGATTTCAATTGAATCGTGTTTCGATTGCGGAACGTCGGCCAACAGAACTACGGCTGTTCCGTCGAATAAGCAAGAGAACAGCGTCGGTTCGTCACTGCCACCGTCACGATAGTCCAGAATTTCCATTCGCGGCGCGAACGCCCCGATAAATTTCGCGATTGCGTTCATTAGGTGTCCCTCTTGCTGGCTATCGTTCTGAGCCACTTCAGGACGGAGTTCCGCTTTAGCTGCAACAGCTCGCCTTCGCTGGCGTTTGCCCGGCTGCAAGCTGCGTTTGGCGGGCTCGATGCCAGCTCCTTCGCTCTGAGCCCGTCAATTTCCACTTGGCTTGGCAGATTGAACAGGAATGCGATTACTTCTTGCTCTGAATGCCCGCGTTTAAGCATCGCTCTTGCAGTTGCTGCCTGATTGCTTTCTTTCGGACCCGTTAAAACGTCTCTATTGCGCGCCACTGTGCAATTAGCTATTACTTCCGCCGCTGTTATTCTCGCCATTGGTGCTTGCCTCTCGTTGTTCTTTCACGTCTCGCCACATTGCCACGGCGGAACGCTTTGTAATTCCAAAAAGTGCTGCGAAAAAGCTGAGCGTATAGCCCGCTCTTCTGTCGTATAGCTCATTCATAATCTGCGTTCGTGTAATACGCAGTTGTGAACGACTTGGAAATATTTCCCTGCTTGTTTTCATTGTGTTGATTCCGAAAATTCTTAAAACTCGCCTGCCCCACCCACCTATGGCAGCGGGCAGGGCAAGCTAAGTTGCGAATCAGCAAAGCTGGTTAAGTAATTGCCAATTCGCGGAGCTATGTCAAAGAGCTAATTCGCTCTGTATTCATATACACCACTTCTCTTTCATCTTCACCGAATCAAAAGCCGAGTGCGGTGGAACGTAAAAACGAACCACGTTTAGCGGCTTAGATTGTCGCTGGAAAACACCTCATCTAGGCTTAATAAGCAACTTCCGATATTTACTCGGCCTGTTCACTCGCTATGGCTGGCTAAGTGGTTGCTCGTCGCCAGATTGCTGCGAGAATACAATTCGGATTAAAAAGCATTTCATTTCGGGAAATATGCCAATTCCCCGATTTCACTTTAATCGCAGCCGGTTACGCGATTACAACGTATGAAGAACGTCACCACTCGCCAAGCCTGGCTTTAGCTCGCCTGTTTCAATTCGGGGATTCACCGACAGCAATACGTTATCCGTAGATTGCCGCCCGTCTAGTCGAAGCGGCGAATATCGCATTCCGTCAGATAGTCAATGCGAAAACAACGAAGCAATGTATAGCAAGAGAGAATGCTCAGTTGTTAAGTCCCGCATCACTCAGCCCATCACTTTATCAGATATGGCTTAGCCTGATGTGCTTACTGTGAGTTGTTCAGTTGCCGTATACGGATTGAGTAGATGGCGAGTAAGCCGAATGATGAATCTTCCTTGCTTTAACTGCCTCTGAAAACGACAAAGCCCGTCAGATTGCTCCGAGCGGGCTAAGCGTGGTTTTTGTGCTGCCTGATGAATACAGCACGGGGGATATATCTGCACCACCGCTTTACCCTTGGAGTATAGGAGACTCAAGGAAGGTGATTATTTGCTTTCAGTCTGATTACTTGCCGAATCTAGTCATGTTGAACCAGATAGCCTGTTTACTCTCTTTCGCCTTTCGGATTGCTCCGCTCCAAGTACCTGTTGATAGCGTTAATCAGTGCAGGTTTTTTGGCGATGGGTAAACATCGGAGTTTGTGAGGCTCCCCCTTGTCGAGTGTTTTGCACACTCTCTAAGCTCATTCCCCGCTATTGCCGGGAATCAGGACTGAGCATTTAATCTATAGGCTGAACTTTCTTCTGTAGGACCATCGACAAACTCAACTGCCAATCTTCCCACCCGTGTTAAACTTTTTTTGGTTCGGGCAAAGCAACGGTAACGCATAACCCATTCGTCAGTTCTATATTTAACGCTCATTCATCAGTGAACAAGCCAAGCCGCACGGGACAACCAGTCCAATCGCTTGCTATTATAATTATACCTTGTCTCAGCTAAAACGTCACCGCATATTGTTGCCGACAACTATCATGATTGCAGCACCACCAAGAATGACCATCAATAGCACTAGCACAAAGAGCGCGTAGCCTGTCGAAGCTCCACAGTGCGGACATTTCATTGCCTGGCTACTAATGTCGCGTTTGCAGTCTTTGCAGGTTGTCATCGCCATAGTTGCATCTCTCTACTTGCCAATTAGTTTTGCAAGAACAGCATTCAACTGACCAGCCGCAGCTTGCAGTTCTTTGAGCTTCTTTGAATCGTACATTGGCGGATTCTTATGAAAGTCGTCTTCCGTTACCTTTCCGTCGGGATGGAAGTAGTAGCCACCTATCAGTTGAGTTTGAGTGTCATAGCTGCCTTCGGAAAGCGCCGCGTCACTGGTCGCATTGTAAACAGATACCATTGGCGGAACCCAATACGGGGAGCCATGAAAGCAATACTTGTAACCGTTAGGCAGGGAATACATTATCCGGATGCTGAGCAGTTTGCCGTCGTCAGCTGCTACAGCGTGAACTCCGCCCCAGTTATTTGATAACTGCCGCATCTCTTTCTGGAGTTTGAACTCGATAGATTTAGCTTGCGGCCTGCCTTGCGAGCAACCGGCTATGACTCCCGCGACAATCCCCCAAAATATGAAAGGAGCGGCGCAAGCGAGAAAGGTGGTACAAATGGTGAGTTGAAACCGCGATGGCTCCTTCATGCGTTGCCTGCTTTGCTGCCGGGAATGGCTAGCGCGAGCAATCCCATAAGGCAAGCGATTCCCCCGATGCCAAGGGTCACAACAGCCGTATTTTTGTCGAACTCCTTTTTCGGCCCGGACTTCCATCCGGACTCCGTTCCCATTGCTTGAGCCAGCTGCCAATTCGTTTCATCGAATTTGGCTTGATTCGCGTTCCACGAGTTCTCGCGCGCAACCAGAGCAGAGTAGTTGGAATAGCCAACCCCCAAAAGCGCTGCTCCAATCACCAGAAGCAGGATGCAAATTAGGTATTTCACGGTGCGTTCTCCTTTGCTGTGTGTACGATTGAACCACAGTTTTTCAGCCTGTCAAGGTTCGAAAATAGCCCTCGCCAACTCACGCTCGCTCTACGCTAGAATGAGGGGTTTCACAACGTCAAAGGAACGCAAGTCTATGCCCAAGCAGCCCTATGTTTTCATTGGTTCATCATCCGAAGGTCTGAATGCGGCGAAGGCGATTCAGGCCAACTTGGAGTACGCTTGCGAGTCGCATATCTGGTCGCAGGGCCTATTCGGACTGAGCGAAGGAACTCTGGAAACGCTTGTCAACAAAGTCGATGCGTTCGATTTTGCAGTTCTCTGCCTCACTCCCGATGACCTAACCATCAGCCGGGGTGAAGAGAAAAAGTCACCGCGCGATAACGTGGTTCTGGAACTAGGCTTGTTCATGGGCAAACTTGGCCGCGAACGTGTTTACATCGTTATCGACCGAGATGCGAATGCGAAAATGCCGAGCGACTTGGCGGGAATAACGCCAGCGGCGTACAAGAAGCCAGACTCTGGCAACTGGCAATCGGCGCTTGGCCCAGCAACTACGGCAATCGAGAACGAGATAAAACGGCTTGGCCTGCGGAAGTCGCCGTACTACGACCTTGGCTTTCAAATCTCATGGTTCGCCAATGGCAGCGGAATAGGCTTTCATTTGGTGGTCACGAATTGCGACGTCAAACCTTTGCCGCCACACACGCTCTCTCTGCATCGGCCGAGTAACTCGTTTTCGCTGTTTGACGCAGCAAGAGCTGGCGAGCAACTTTCTACCCAGGTTCGTGACCACTCACTCCTCATTTGGGAAGGGGCGAATGCAGACAGTTTGACATTCTTGGTCAAGCACTTGCTTGGCATCGGCCCGCATCGACAGCCTTTGACCGATGAACAGGTTGGCGAGTTCGTGTTTGAAATCAAGCTTCAGGACAGCAACACAGTTCTCTACCAGAGCAAGGAACTTGGCACGCTGCTGGTGAAATTAATTCGGCATTTTGCCAATGACGCCAAACCGAACGGGGTATTGATGCCGGATGAGTTGGGGACGCAATTTGCGAAATTTCGGAAGGTTCCCTGTTAGTCGGGCGAAGATTCGGTGACCTCTTCACCCTGGAATTGGTCAGGTAAAACCGCTTGACAGAACAGCCTGCCAAGTGGAGTCAACTTGATTTCATTGCGATTGATTTTTTGTTCGACGCGAATGCCGGTAAAATCACTATCCTCGATTCCGCCGCTGTAAATTTGCTGGCGATGTTGCAGCTTGACCTCTGGCTGCTCAAGTAACGTAAGCCCTCGCAGGTGAGTAAGGTACAAGTCGAAGTTCTTTCCGAATGGTCCGGTCCCCTGGTAGTTCGCCTGAAAAAATAACGGCAAGCGGGAGTGCCTCAGGTCTTTCGCAATTTTCCATACGCGATAGAGAAATAATGCTTCATCGGCGCTAAGCTGAGCGATGATACTTGCAAATGCTGGATGCGCTTCGTCGCGCCGCTCCTTGTCAATCGCTCGCTTGAGTAGATTCAAGTAAAGCTCGGTTAGCGGGTCATCGTCGCGCTGGTAACGTAGTTTTTCCAGTACCGGCCCGGCAATTTCTGGGGCTGCTTCGATTTGCCGCTCTGGTGGAACATCGTTTCGCACGATGCCCATAAAGCGAAGAATTCTCACGCGAGCAATCGATAGCAAATTGAACGGCAGTAGGAATAACCGCAGCCCATCGACTACATCGGTTAGCCCCTCGCCCGTCGATTTCATCGCGTTGGATAGCCCATCGTCGTACGCCTTATTGGCCACTTCAGAATTGAGCACTTCGCCAACACCCGCCAAGTCATTGATTCCACCATCACCTTCGCTCATTTACTGACCCCTTTCATCGGATTAGAAGCTATTCGCCGTAGCGGTCAACAGATTGCCAGCAGTCAACAAAAAAGGTATCCCGCAGTATGCAGAATGACCTCATGTTGTTTTCACTGACTGGTGAAGCGAACGGTCAACCGGGTAGATTGGCCGCGACAAGCTCCCCGTTTTTGCCTCACTCAGCCGAACCGTGCCCCTGCACTGCGGACGGCTTCGAAACGATTTTCAGCGTGGCTGAGCCATCGCTGCGAGAGAGAACCTAACATCGGCTCACATGACCAGTTAAGCCGTTGTGACGCTGTGCGGGATGAGGTTGAGTCCTGTGTACAGGACCGAATCGCCGTTTTCCGTCACCGAGACATTTAGTTTTCGAACATGCTCACTCAGTTTTTCCAGGCATAGCTTCCGGCTTACGCGTCGTTCGCCATTCGCTTCGCAGTAGTCGGCGTACGCTTTGAGAATGCGGGACCGCTTCACCTTTGAACCTGGCCCGCCTGCTCTGAGCTTGGCCCGTAAGAATGTGTCGAAGCTCCCGGCCCCGCGTTGCGGTTTAGCAAGAGAGTTGGTGTTCACACTTTTTGCAATTCGCCGCACCACCTGAATGCTGAACGTCTTGCCGTCTGAACACACGTTGGCCTTGGCTTGTTCAAGTTGCCGGTGAATGCCGCGCACGCTCACGCCCTTGGCTCTCAGGTTACAGATTAAGTCGAATGTGGCCTGAGGAACTTCGCTAAACCTCGCCCGGTTTTTGTTGCCGCGTTGGCCGTAGATGCTCATGTTCGCCACTTGGCTCAGCGAGAGAATGTCGGCAACCAGCTCATCTATCAGGCTCTTAGGTTCTTCCGATTCGATTTGAACAATCTGGATTCCCTTCGTCTCGCAGATTGCCTTGAGCAGGTTGAACCCGAACCTAATCAGCCGGTCGCGGTGAGTGATGACCAGGAACGCGTTGTTCAGCTTGCCGTTCAGAATGTCGTTAACCAACGAGAGCAGACCAGGAGCGTTGTAATTCAGCCCTGATGCTATACGTACGTACTTATGAACGGTGCAACCGTCCTCGCCCCATCGTTCATTCGCGTACGCCTCTAACCGTTGAACCTGCCTAGCCAAGTCCTCTTTCTGGCCACTGCTCGACACCCGGGCGCAGAGAACCACCGTTGGCTTTGAATCGTTGCCTGAACAACTCCCTTGCTCTACAGCCGTCAGGCCAAGCCATTCGTGAACGTCTTCGAGTTTGAAACGGCGATGCGATTTGCCGTCGAAGCTGGCCGCGTTCAGCCGGTAACTTCGCAGCCTGCCCGCGTTGGCCGCGTTCCTCGCCGTGTTCACATGCACTTTGAATCTCCTGCTGAGTTCCCCGATTGATAGCCACTCAGACGACGTTGCAGGTGCGCAGCTTCGCCCCATAGAATCGACGACAGACATTGCTTGCTCCATACGCAAGTGATGTTCAGGCGGGGGTGAACGCGTCAACGTTCACTCTCGCCGTTTTCATTTCGGGCCAGCGACAGAACGCCGAACCCAGCGAAGGAAACACCCCTCGCCGCTGAGATTATGGGGACTGAAGCAAGGGAAGATGCCTCAAAAAATCTGACATCGGCTCACAACGGCTACCCTCGCCTACTCTGTATTCCTCGCTGACGCTTATTCCAGCGGCCCACTGCCTGCGACCGCCACCATCGAATACGGAGTATTCGACGACAATGAACACGGTCACGATCCACGAGGCCGATTCGCCCAGCGGAATTCGCCGGTGCCGGGCGGTTCGTCGTCCGGTACATGCTGCACCGGCACGCAGTAACCCCGAACCAGCGCGCTGACCGGGGTCGGTGGCCGCTGGCGAGCCCCCTCGGCCGGCGGAGCGTTATATAACAGGTGATCTGTTTTTATTTTCGATGTAACCGCTGGTTGCTGATTGTCTTGCGACGTTTTTCTTTCGTTCTTGCATAACACTTTATTGCATTCTGCGGAGGAACTCTTCAGCTTTTCATCCTCGACGACTGTCGGCTTCTGGTTCGAACTCTTCTGCTCCACCACAGCCGTCACGCACGCCAGCAGCGGCGCGTTCGCTGGTATCTCTTCCGCCAGCGTCTCCTCCGCCACTGCCGCCGCCGCGATCACTTCGGCATTTCGTTTCTCGGCTTCTTGCTGCCACATGCCGGGCACGCCTTCATCGCCAAGCGTGTCGAAGTCGCCGCTCATCACCTTTCGTTTCACGCCGCGATAAAGCTCTTCGTCGACCATCTTCGGCGGCTCCGGCACACGCCCGTTGTTCGACACATCGACATTGCCGCGCAGATCAAAGCCCTCGAATTGCACGATCTTGTCCGCGGCGAGCAGCCCAACCTTGAACAGCCGATCATCGCCATCGCGCACCTCCACCGTCCGCTCCTCGACCTCCTCGCCCTTCACCTTTCGCACCTTCACTTTGTGCTTCGTCTGCTTCGACGACTGCCACGCGACCACGGCCTGCTGATGCCAAAAAACCAGCCGATCGCGATGATCGCGTGCCGCCACCCGCAACTGCTCCTCGCGCGAAAACTGCTCCATGCCCGGCGGCGCGGGAAGCGCTCGCCACTTCCGCACCCGCCTGACGATCGCACTCACGCGCGGCTGCTTGATGCCATGCTCGGTCGCCACCGCCGACTGCAACCGCTGCTCGATGACCACCGCTTGATAAATCTGCCGGTCGCGCTGCGACACCCGCATCTCAATCGACCGCAACGGATTCTTCGACTTGGCAGGCATGAGACGACTCCTAGAAAAAGGAAGTGAAAACGAAAGCCAACATGCAATCACACATCGCCAAAACGCTGCACGCCACAAAGCACGTGCGCAGCACGCTTCACTCCCTCGCCCCGCCTCGGGAGAGGGCCGGGGTGAGGGGTTAGCAGCGCTATCGACCTAATCTCAACACAGTCCCATCAGCCGCCGGGCGCTAGCCCCCGGCTCTTACCTTCACTCGCAGAAGAAGCCGGGGGCTAGCGCCCGGCGGCTGATGGGACGACCTGAATTTTCGCGACATAGTGGACGGTTGTCAACTAAATAGCGCGATAAATACGCTGCCATTAGGAAATAACTCATAATGCATCTCCTGAGATATTTGGCAAAACTATCTGCCAAATAGAGCCGCTCTAAACTTCCAGCCCCCTCACCCCAGCCCTCTCCCCGGAGTACCGAGGCGAGGGAGTAAGAAGACGGCTATGTCGCCGAATACTCCGTATTCGGTGGTGGCGGTCGAAAGCCGAGGCTCGCTGGAATCAGCGCCAGCGATATTCCAGCAAGTTCGGCGAGTTGATTTCGCAGCGGCTTGTGATCCACCGCGACGCACTCGCGCTTCAATCTCAGAGCTTCCACGTCCACTCGCCGAACGCCGGAATTTCGCGGAGCTCATTCCTCGGGGAGTTGCTGTTTAACGTCAACCCATCGAATACGGAGTATTCGACGACAATCTCTGTACGGGGCTAGCTCTGCGAAGCAGGTTGCTCAACAACCACCGCAGCTTGTTCGAGGGCTTCGCGAGCATAGGCGCGGCGGACTTCCCAGTAGAAATAGCTTCCCATGCCGGTGAAGATCAAAATCGGCATCGAGAGCATAAAGAGGATGCTCCAGAAGTAACCGCGGGCGATGTTATACGCGGCGGGATCGCCGGCGATCTGTTCCTTGCAGCCGGGGCACGCTTCGGCGGCCAGCGCGCAGCAAGCTACGATCAGCAGGGCGGTCAGGCAGCGGAGAATGTGGCGGGCTTTCATGGGATCGGCACCTGCGGAACAAACCATTGATACAACATCAAGTATACGATCACGCCCGTAACTGAGACATAGAGCCAGATCGGAAATGTCCAGCGAGCTAGGCGAATGTGCCGCTGCCGCTGGTCCTTGAGGCCGAAGTAAATCGTCGCGATGGCGAGAAACGGGACCAGGGCCGCGAGGATGACATGCGTGATGAGGATCGGATAATAAAACCAGGCCGCCGTTGGATAGGTCGCGGCGGGAAACATCTTGCTTGTTTCGCCGAGGACCTGATGTCGCAAGCCGTGATAGGTGAGGTAGCAAGCAAGGAAGACGACCGACACGCCGAAGCAACTGAGCATGCACCACTTGTGGGCGACTTCGCGGCGCTGCTTGATTAGCACCCAACCGACGACGAGCAACACCGCGGCCAGACCGTTGAGCGATGCATTGATGTGCGGTAGCACACGGACGAGAGATTCCACCCGGCAGGTTCCTTACGGCGCGGGTGTTTCTGATTTCGGTGCTTCCGCTGGAGCCGCTTCTTCAGCTGGCTTCACTTCTTCCTTGGGCTCTGCTGCCGGCTTGCCTTCTTTTGCGGCCTTGGCGTTGGTAATGGCTCGCTCGATCATCGCGGTCCGTTCGGCAGCGGCGGCTTTCACTTCTGGCGGCGGTTCGGTTTCGACGAGGAGCTTGTCGAGCGTCAGCTTCAGATCGACCAGCGACTTGCCGTCTTTCCACGAGAAGCTGCCGCGCGGATTGTTCCACTTGTCGCGGACTTCGAACTTCTCGGTGTGCGTGAACCGCTTGAGCGGCACTTGATAAATCTCTTCGGCGATTCGCTGAATGTACGTGAGGTCGCCGGTGAGGAACCACCAAGCTTCGCCGTTGTTGGCAATGTCGAACCGTTTCTCGGCGACATACTTATTGAAACGTGAAGGCGTATCGTTTTCGGGATCGCAAGTGATGCTGACGAACTGAACCCCCTTGGGTCCGAATTCCTTCTGCACGATTTCGTACTGCCGCTGCTGCGTCAAGCACTCGGCGGGGCATGTCGAAAAGAAGAAGTTAGTCACCGACACGCGGCCGGCCAAATCGGCGGTGCCGAGTTTGCGGCCGCTCCGCTCCGTGAGCGTGAACTCCGTCAGAATCGGCTCGCTGGCCGACGGCGGCTTGATCTCGTAACCCTGATCGATCGCCGAGTGCGACGGCCGCACTTCCACGGCGGGCAAGCTGTATTTGATGCCCAGCCAAACGAAGGTGATCCCCATCGCAACGAAGAGGACACCCAACCACGCCAACACTGCCTTACTCATATCTCACCAATCCGTCGAAGCCGAACTTCGACTACTTTTTCTCGGCAGGTGCGTCGTGCGAATGACCCTCGTGGTGCTCGTCGTGATGTTCATCCGTGTGGGCTGCGCGGGGAGTGGCCGAATACAACCAGCGTTCATCGGAATAGGTTCGGGTGCGGCGGCCCACGTCGGGAACGAGCATGAGCACGAGGAACAGGCTCATCATGCTGGCCGGCACCGTGAGGACGTACTTCCAGTTGGCTTCCCACTTGAGATGCATGAAGAACAGCATCACGAGCATGGCTTTGGCACAGGAAACGGCCATCATCGCGGCCCACATCACCTGCGGAGCGTTCACCCGCAGCGACTGCGAGTTGCCGACCAGGAACGACAACAGCGTGAGGACGCACAGCGAAACGAACACGGCAATGTAAGTACCGAGGCCGCCATGCGAGGCATGCTTGTCGATGTTGGTCGTCGGGCCTAAGTGCTGGCGCTCGACTTCTTTTTTATCGTGACCCATGAACCACCTTGTATGTCGGAGGGACTTCAATTGTCCCCATGTATTTTTAGAACAGGTACAGCAGCGGGAAGAGGAAAATCCAGACCAGATCGACGAAGTGCCAATACAGGCCGACGTTTTCCAGGATGTGAGACTTGCGCGAATCGAGTTGCTTCGGCAGGATCAGCGCGAACGCAATCAAGCCGACGAGCACGTGAATCGCGTGAAAGCCAGTCATGAGGAAGTAGGTGCTGGCCCACATATTGCCGCTGGGAATCATCATCGGCAGACGGAGCCACTTCTCGTGTTCGTTCAAACCGCCGTGAGCGTTCACCAGCACTTCTTGAGCATTCAAGCGGCCGTCCATCAACTTCACCTCGGCGTCGAGGGGCACGAGATCGGCATCGATCTTGGCCATCTCGTCTTTGGCCTTGTTCAATTCCGTGGTGGCGGCAGCGATCTGCGAGTCGATCTGCTGAGCTTCGGCAGGCTGGTCTTGCACGGCGACAAAGGTCGTGCCGCCAGCCTCAGTGCTGGTGGTGCCAGCCGGCTTGGCGAGGTTGGCCTTCTTTTCGTTCAATGCCTTGATGTCGGCTTCGAGCTTCACGTGCTTTTCAGCTGCGACAGCGCGGGCCTTGGCCAGATCAGTCTTGTGAATGTTGACCGCGTTTTTCTTCCCTTCGACTTCGGCGTATTCGTCTTTGAGAATGCCGACGATCTTCTCGTGCTTCTTCTCGGCGCTCTCGTGGCTGTGATCGATCGGGTAGATCGACATGGCCAGGCGTTCCATGGCGACATGGCGACGGAGGGTATCGGGATCAACGGCAGCGATCGTTTCGGTCCACTTCACGTAGTCGAGGAGCTTGGTCAGCGTGTCGAGCCGTTTGGTCTCTTCGTCGGTCAGCTTCGGCAGTTTTTCATCTGTTTCGGAGGCGCTCTGCTTGGACTTCAACGTGTCGAATTGGGCGGCCAATTTCAGGCGAACGTCTTGCAGATAATAAACGTCTGCCTTTTCGTGCAGCAGGCTGCGGGGAGCGGCAGGATAAATGCCGTGGGCGAACTTCGAGCGGTACTCGACCATCTTCACGCCGAGGAACACCGAGCCGAGGATGAGCGTGAGGAACAACCAGCCGCGGGCCACGCTCACGGCGTTCGACTTCGACGCTTCGTAAGCGAGCACGATGGTCACGCTGGAGCAGATGAGCACGAAGGTGTTCATCGCGCCGATCCATTCGACCAGGTGCACGTCGTGCGGCAGCGGCCAGCTGCCCGAGGGAGCGCCGAAGCGGAGCACGATGTACGCGCCGATCAAACCGGCGAAGAACATGATTTCGGTCGACAAGAACAGCCACAAGCAAAGCTTGCCGTTCGGAATCGGCAGGCTGCGCTGGTACTGCAGCTTGAGGTGCCCGTGGCCATGATCGTCATGGCCGTGATCGTGTGAATGGTCCGACATAGCAAACGTACCGTTTCGAGCGGGAATTAAAATTGTTACAGGGCAGGCCAGGCAGCCAGGCAAAGGCAAGGCAACGTGGCGGGCAAATAAATCAGCGACGCCAACAATAGTTGGCGCGACGTTCGTTCGTTTTGATTCAGGAAAAACCGCCAGGCAAAATAACCTTGGCCGATGGCGAGCGAAATGAGCAAACCACCAGCCATCATCGCAGCCGCGGTGCGCGGACCGGCGAGCAAACCGAGTGGCAGCAGCGCGAGAACAATTGCAAAGCTGATTGCTTGCCAAGCCGCGAGGCGATACGTCTTGTCGACAACCGTAGCCATTTGATGGCCCGCTTGTTCGTAGTCATCGCGATACAACCAGGCGATGGCCATGAAGTGCGGCAACTGCCAGCAGACGAGAATCGCAAACAAGACCACGATGGGAGCGTTGAGCTCGGCACCCGTCGCCGACCAGCCCATGAGCACGGGCATGGCGCCGGCCACCGCGCCAAACCAGGTGTTCCAGCTGCTGAGCGTTTTCATCGGCGTGTAGATCAGCACATAAGCAGCCCACGTCGCCGCGCCCCAGAGGACCGACGCGGGATTGTTGGTGACGAGCAGCAGCCCGCTGCCGGCAACAAATGTGGCGGTCGCAAATAGCAACGCTTCGGTCGACGACACCCGGCCACTCGCGATCGGCCGGTTGGCCGTGCGGACCATGCGGCGGTCGAGATTTCGCTCGATCCAGTGATTCATCGCGCTCGCACTAGCACCGACGAGCAACGTGCCGAACGCAGCCGCGAACATCACGGCCAGGCTGCAACTGCCGCTGGTCGCGATATAGCAACTGGCCAGCACGACCAGAAACACAAACGCGCCGATGCGTGGCTTGGCGAGTTCAACGTAATCGAGAATGCGCGACGCAGATTCGCGGCGACTGATGCTGACAGTGCTCATGCGGTAGGCCTCACGAGCAACAAAGGAGCAGCAATGGCCACTGCCGGCCGCCAGTGACGCGACGCTTGCAGCGACAGAATCACTGCCGTCGCCAAAATCAGCGAGCCATTGGCAACGTGCGCGGTGGAAATAACAGCCTGCAGGACAGACTTTTCGTAGTTGACGTGTTCGGCGGCGAACTGGAACGAACCCATCCAGCCCGGCCAACCGTATTTGACAATCCAAGTGGCAGCGCCGAGGGAAACTTGCACGACAATCAGAGCCGACAATAAACCGCCAACCCAGCGCGAAACATTCCGGTCTCTGCCAAACAGCACCTTGCCGGAAAGGAGCAGCGCCTGACCAAGCAGGATCATCGCCATGACGATGTGCAGCAGCGCTACCGCGCGGAAGAATCCCGCCGAGCTGGTCACTGGTACGTGTCGCACCAGGGCGCCGAGCACGAGCTGCAGGTAGCAAACTCCGGCAAAACCCCAGGCTGCCGTCGAGAGCGACTGCGGGGCTTTTTGTTCGCCCAGCGGTCGCTGAGCGAAGCGCGGTGACGTGAGCGTGGCAAAGGCTACAACCAACACGAAGAACACAGGTCCCGTGCAACCATGCAGCAGCGCGAACATGCGATCGTCAAGACGCACGCGAATGCCACCGAGGACGCCCTGGAGAATCACGAGCACGAGCAGAGCCAGCGAAAACTGCAGCAACCAGCGCGGGCACTTCGACAAGTAAGTGGCGACCACGAGCGCGATCATCAGCATGCCAGCCGTCGCGCCGAGCATGCGGTGACCGTGTTCAATGAACAGATCCCAAGGCCCGAAGAACCAAGTGGTCCAAGGGTAGAGGAACAGGTTGTAACCATAGGTACCCGGCCAATCGGGCACGGCCATGCCGGCGTCATAGCTTGTCACCAACCCGCCGACCCAAATCAGCGGGAAGATAACCACCGCCGACAGCAGGGCCAGGCGGTGAGGCCAGCGATATGTCGAGGTGGGGTTGGTCATGGTCACAGTCGTCTTTCGCTCCGCGAAAGAACGCGTCTTCTATTTGGGTGGGGTTCTGTTGGGGTTGTGAAATCGATTGGCGTTCGGACTACCGCAGACGCGTCCTTTCACGGAGTGAAAGGCGACTGTCGGAGCGAAAGTTCTAGTGGTGATCCGGAGCCTTATAACGCCGGGCCGGATCGGCCGGTGGCGGTTGGGTCTGCGGATAGAAATCGGTGTCGACTTCCGGCGAGCCGTATTCGTACGGGCCGCGGTAGACGATCGGTTGGAAGTCGAAGTTGCCGTGTCCCGGCGGGCTGGGTGCAGCCCACTCGAGGCTGTTGGCACCCCAAGGATTCCGGCCGACCACCTGACCGAAGAACATGCTCTTGATGAAGTTGAACGCAAAGATCACTTGCGTGGCCACCATGCCGATGGCGCACCAGGTCATGAAGCGATTCATCGGCAGCAAGTGGCGGAACGTGTCGTAGTCATACGGATCGGCCAGGCGACGGGGGAAACCGACCGCGCCCAGAATGTGCATCGTGAAGAACGTGCCGTTGAGGAACAGGAACGTCAGGAAGAAGTGGACCTTACCGAGGTTCTCATCCATCATCCGGCCGAACATTTTCGGATACCAGAAGTAGATCGAGCCGAACACCGCCATCGCCGTGCCCGCGAAGAGCACATAGTGGAAGTGAGCGACAATGAAGTACGTGTCGTGAATGAAGATGTCGACCGGCGTGGCGGCCATGAAGATGCCCGACAACCCGCCGATGATAAACATCGAGACAAACGACAACGCAAAGAGCATGGGCGTGGTGAACTGAATCTTGCCGCCCCAGATCGTGCCCAACCAGTTGAACACCTTCACTGCCGACGGCAAGGCGATCATCATCGTGCTGACCATGAACGTCATACCGAGGATCGGATTCATCCCCGAGACGAACATATGGTGACCCCACACGATGAAGCCGAGCCCGGCGATACCGGAGATCGAGTACACCATCGGCTTGTAACCAAAGATCGGCTTGCGAGCGAAGCAGCTGATGATGTCGCTGACCATACCCATCGCCGGCAAAATCATGATGTACACGGCCGGGTGCGAATAGAACCAGAACAAGTGCTGCCACAACAACGGCTGACCACCACCGGTCGCCGGCGCGCTGTTATTCACCACGAGGCCATCGGGCAGGAAGAAGCCCGTGCCGATCAAGCGGTCCGTCAATTGCATAAAGCCAGCAGCCGTGAGGACCGGCAACGCGAAGGCTTGCAGAATGGCGGTGATGAACATCGCCCAAATCGTGAGCGGCAGGCGGAACATGGTCAGGCCTGGCGCACGCATCTGGATGATCGTGGTCATGTAATTGACCGAACCCATCATCGACGACACACCGACAAAGGTCACGCCCAGCAGCCACAGCGATTGCGGCCAGTGACTGCCCGGAGCAGCATCCCAAACCACCGACAACGGCGGATACGAAGTCCAACCACCACCAGCACCGTAGGGCGGGAACAAAAAGCTCATGCCGATCAGGATGAAGGCTGGCCACATGAACCAGTAGCTGAGCATGTTCAGCGTCGGAAACGCCATATCGTCGGCGCCGATCATCAGCGGGATCAGGTAGTTGCCGAACGCGCCGGCGAGAATCGGGATGATCACAAAGAAGATCATCACCGTCGCGTGCATCGTAAACAGCGTGGTGTAGAACTCGGGCGAGATCTGGCCACCCTCGGCGCTGAACAGCATCCGACCGATCACCGGCATGTCTTGCCAGGGATAGGCCAGCTGCCAGCGAATTCCCAGCGCGAGCAAGCCGCCGACCAGGAACCACAGCAAGGTGGAAAACAGGAACTGCAGCCCGATGATCTTGTGATCAAGCGAGAAGACGTAGGTGCTGATGAACTGCCCGACACTCATGCCAGGAGCATGCGTATCGTGGCCACCATGCGGTTGAATTGCGGTCGTACTCATTGCTTTGCGTTACTCTCCCGCGGAAGGTGCGAAGGACGAAACCTCCTGCTCCTGCCACGCCTGTTCCAGCCATTTGTCGAAATCGGCCCGCTTTTGCAGCGTCATTCGGCCGCGCATCTTGTAATGTCCCCAACCACACAACTCGGCACAGACGATGTCGTACTTGCCGGTGCGATTAGCTTTGAACCACACAAACTGTTGCATACCCGGAACCACGTCCTGCTTCACGCGCACGTGCGGCAGGAAGAAGCTGTGGAGCACGTCCTGGCTCTTGATGAGCAACACCACGTCTTCGTTGATGGGCAGGTGCAAATCATTGACCTTGAGGATGTCGTCCTGCGTGCCGACGATGCCATCCTTGCCGGCGTAGCGAATCCGCCACTCAAACTGCCGGCCAGTGATCTCGGCGATCGGAGCCTTCGGCAAGCCATCGACCTGCGGCCGTTCCAGCTTGGCGTTGGCCCACACCTTCATCTGAAAAATCGCAATGAAGAGGAGCGTCGCGGCGGGAATGATCGACCAAACGACTTCCAGTGTGTGACTGCCGTGAAAGTACTTCACCGGCTGCGTTGTTTTTTCCGCGTCGTACGCCCACAAGAACCAGAAGAACACAACGCCGGTTGCGATGAAGATCACACCGGTCAAGCCGAGGATGAACAGGAACAGTCGATCGATCCAGATCGCTTCATTGCCGCCGATGTTTTCTGGCAGCCAATGATTGACCATGCCTGGCCAACCAGCCATCGCCCAGACAAACACGAGGACGCCGACGATCGGCACCATCAAAAACAACAAACTCCAAAAACGACCCACGTTATGTTCTCCTCGCCATCCGGCAAGTGTGCTGACTGATTTATGGTGCTGTCTTACTTGGCCGAATCTTGAACGTTGATGGGATCGCGTGCTTGCCGCGGATCGCTGATCGGTTCGTAGGCCAGCGACTGCACGTAATTGACGATGTTCCAAATGTCGTTGTCCGACAACACCTCAGGCTTGAAACCCGGCATCGGCGTTCCTTCGATACCGTTCCGCACGCGCCAGAAGATATCGAGCGGGCGACGGCCGCCGCGGAACACACCCTGCCGCAAGTTACGCGGGCGGATGTTGCGGGGCTCGAGCATGCCGAGGTGAGTAAACTCGCGAATCAATTCCGGGTTACGCACGCCGGTCGGCGCGATGAGTTCTTTGGTCCATTCATCGAAGCCGGTCAACTGACCATCGCCCAATGCCGTGATGCCGTGGCAGCTGAAGCAGTTGGCCTTGGTGCCTTGAAACAGCGCGCGGCCGGCTTCCTTGGATTTGATAAATTCTTCGGGAGTGTAATTCGGCCGAACGCTTACGCCTGTCGCATTCGCTTCGGCTTCGAGCCACTTGGTCACCACGCCAGCGGTTTGGTCCTTAAGCATCGTAACTTGCTCGGGGTTCGGCTCGGCGGCGTTGCTGATCAACTTGTCTTCAGCACCTAGTTCGCCGGCTGCATACAGGTTGAGCAGATTCCGTTCGACTTCACCGCGAATGGCCAGGTACTTCACGTATTCGACGATCGCTTCGATTTCGTTTTCGGGCAGCAACAGGAACGAGGGCATCGCCGTACCGGGAATGCCATCCTTGATGATCCGAGTCAAGTCTTCGTGCGTCGGCTTGAAGCCCACGGGGGTCGACTTGAACTTGAACTGTCCCTTGCGATAGTCGCGCGGATAAGGATTCAAAAAGGCAGCCGTCGGCCCCATGCCGTCGCCGGTCACGCCGTGGCAGTGAGCACAATGCTCGCGATACAAACCAACCGCCCGCCCACTGGCATCGCTGCCAACGCCGCCGGCTGCGGTCTTGAGATTGTTGAGCCGCATGACCTTGGCGACATCGAGCTCGCCGAGCGCCGGAATCGAGGGCTCGTTCGGCGTGCCGAACTGGGCGGCCAAGATTTCATCGAGAGCCTGCAGCTGCTCCGGCTTGAACTTGAATTCGGCGCCGGCTTGCTTTTCGGTGAGCCGAATGAAAGTCACATACCGCTGAAACTGGGGCGGCGGCGAGCCACAGCCGGCGGCAAACATGCCGCAGCCGAGCATCGCCAACATCATTATCCAACGCAGATTCATAAGTCTCATCCCGTTCGCGGGCAACAAGGCCGCGGGGCAAATCCAAGTGCGGGTTAGCAAATCGTTGTATTGGTTACGTTGTATTAGCTACGTATTCGTTACTTCGGCACATCAGCAGCATCGAGCGTGACGTTCAAATCCAACGGCATGTCGGCCGTGAGCGTCTTCTTGAAGCGGCCCTTTTTCCAGGACTGAGCAGCGGCAGCGCCGCCGTTTTCCTGCACGCTGACTTTGCCCAGGAAGCCGACCTTTTGTTGCCAAACGGCAAACTCGAGCTCGACACCGGCGGGAACGTTCTTGATTTCGAACGTGCCGTCGGCAGCAGTGACCGCGTAGTAAGGATTGTTCCGCGTGAGGATCAACGCCGACATCCAAGGGTGAATCGAGCAGGCGACCGGATTGGGAACGATCGATTCGCCAATCGGCTTGTACTTCGTGCTTCCCAGGGCCGGCATCAACTCATTGAGCGAGGCCGCCTTGCTTCCCGCCGAAGGGCTGATGCTGGTGTTGTGGCCGACTTCGTCGCTGTTCTTGATCACCACCGTTTGAGTCGACCGCATAATGTACAAGTGACTCAAGAACACGCAGTTCTTCTGATCAAACGGCAGGGCCGTTTCCGCGGTAGCGGTGGCCGCATAGTCGGGGTGTTCCCACTTGGGATTGTTCGCCGGAAGTTTTGTCGTGAGAAAGATGGCGACATCTTTAATGCCGCCAGCACTGTCGACAACCATTTCCTCGCCAAGCACCGGCTTGCCACCGGGAGCGCACACCTGCGGATCCTTGGTGATCGCCAAGGCGAGCCGCACTGGCGGTGCGCCCGTGAGTTTGAACTGTCCCTTCACGGTGGACCAACCCGTTGGCTCAGCGGCTGCCACGGCTGTCGCCGCACCAGCTTCTGCTGCGCCGCCGCCGAACGCTTTTTTCAGCGAATCGACGTTGCTGGCCACCACTCGCGCATTTCCCGCCAAAGGACGCGCACAGCCATTCAGGGCGAGCGCGCCGCAGGCGAGCAACAAGGCGGAACTGAAGAGTACAAAACGATTCACGGGAAGGTTCCTGCTTTCAGACCTTACTTCTTGTTGATCACGTCGACGGGAACGCTGATTTCACCCAGGTCGACGTCACCCTTGACGTCGATCTCGATGCGACCGAGCTTCCATTCCGTATCTTTGCCGGCGAGCTTACCCTTGGTCACGAACCCGGCCTTCTCTTGCCAGATGACAAAGGTGTGCTTCCCTTCGGGAATGTTCTTGATCGTCAGTTCGCCCTTGTCGTTGCTCGAACCGAAGTACGGGTTGTCGCGAATCAAGATCCAACCGCTCATCCAAGGATGAATGTTGCAAGCCAACGGCATGGGGCGGGTTTCGGTCTTGGCGAAGGTCTTCTTGGTCGAGCCGCCAGCGGGAATCAATTCGTTGAAGGCTGGGTTGGCAAAGGTGTCGCCCTTGCTGTTGTGGCCGATGGGATCGGGGTTGCCGATGATCAGCGTTTGCGAAGTGTGGAGCAGCGTGACGCGCGGTTCGTAGCGGCAACCTTGGTTGTCGACTTTCACTTCCTTGGCGAGGGCAGCCGTCGCGGCAGCGCTCTCCGGGGCCTTCTTGCCTGCGGCGAGATACATGTACATCACGACGTTTTGCAGTTCGCCGCTGGCGCCGACCTTGATCGATTCATCGACCAGCATCTTCGGGCCGCAGAATTCCGGGTCCTTGTCGATCTTCAATTTGGCTGGCGTAGGAGCCGTGCCGGTGAGTTTGAACGTGGCCTTCAAGCTGCCATCGGCGGCAAAGGCGGACGACGCTA
The DNA here is from genome assembly GCF_024256385.1 of Anatilimnocola floriformis. NCBI lineage: Bacteria > Pseudomonadati > Planctomycetota > Planctomycetia > Pirellulales > Pirellulaceae > Anatilimnocola > Anatilimnocola floriformis. Next base: position 164,250 of record NZ_JAMLFW010000001.1, on the reverse strand, counting down.
CGGCAGCGACGACCAGCAAGGTAACAACGTGGCGAATCATCAGAGGACTCCGAGGTTGGAAGTCGCGACTGGCACCAGGGCTTGCCAGTCGAGGCGGGATGGAAAAACGCAGCAAATCATCATATCAGGGAATCAATCGCGGCCCCGCTCGGCATCCCGGCGTTTGCGGCACTGCGCACTAAATCCAGCACGTTAATTTTGAGTTCCAGCCGCAGCGGCTGGCGGCTCGGTCGGGGCTTTCGGAATCTGCGGCGCGATCAAGTTCTTTCGCTTCGAGTATTGATCGAAGTTCAGCAACAAATCGGTGACCGCATCGATGGCCTGCTCGCCGTCGCCGACGAATTGCTCGGGCGCGATCTTCGTTTGTTGATACTTGAAGTTCACCGGCATGCCGGTGTAGGGCAGAATCATCTTGGGATTGGCAATCCAATTGCGCACGTACTCGGGACGCAACCGGCGATAAACATCGGCCAGGTTCGGGCCGCGGTTGCGACCTTGGCCATCCGGTTGGAAGTCGGCGATGACGTGGCACTGAGCACAGTAGCTCTTCTTATCGATGAGGATCTTCATCGCGTCATCGAGCCGATTCGCATCGGTGCGGCCAGCTTTGCCCGCTTGCTCCGCATAGGCCGTTTGGCGTTCGGCCAGGCGACTGTCTTGCCGGGCTGGCGAAGCTTCGTAGGGATAGTTCGCATTGTCGACAGCAGCGAAGTAGTTCACGAGCTTCGTAGCTTCGTCGCGCGACATATTGAACTTCGGCATGCGGAGGAAAACCGCAGGACGAATCGGATAGGGTTCCAGAAGGAATTCGAACAACCAGTTGCTCTGCACCTTGTCACCTTCGCCGAACAGCGGCGGCGGGAGCCAGCCGTAGGCTTCAATACCGCTGGCGTTTTCCACGCCGGGCACAAAGACGTTGTTCGGATCCTGGGCCATCTTGGTAGCCCGCGGCGACAGATAACGAGTCAGCATGCCGCCATGACCTGTGTAGGCATTGCTTACCGTGCTTCCCGCGAGCGACACACTCGACAGGCCCGGCAAGAAGCCGCCGCCGGCGAGAGTCGTCGGGCGAACCACATCGACCGAGAGCTTCGTGGTCTTGGGGTCGTAGCGATCGTCGGGATTCAGTTCTTCGTTTTCAGCATTCACCAATTCCGGCAAGCCGGTGGGCTTGGTCAGCTTGGGAAGGCCTGAGATGTGAGCGTGCAACAAATTGCTCGCGTCCGGCGTAGCCGACTTGGCCAGCTCGACTGGCGTGAAGTGGGGCACGAGGAACGGATAAACCGGATCGGCCAGTTGCTGCGGCTCGTAAGTGCCGGGCGTGAAGGCCAGCTTGTACTTGTCGGCTTCCAGAATATGGCAGCCGCCGCAGTTGAACTTCTCGAGAACGATCTTGCCTTCCACAATCGCCTTGGCCCGCGGATTGGCTTTGTACAGATACTTCTCGCGCGGCGGCTCAGCGACGAGGCCCAGCACAAACGTGATCACGGCTTCACGATCTTCGACGCTGAACGGGAACTGCGGCATGCGGAGCCGTTCGTTGAACCGCTTGTTGAGCGTCTTGTCGTGGTCGTAGCTGCGGGGTTCCTTCAGCTTCTGATAGATGAAGCCGATCCGGCTGCCGCCGCCGAGTTCTGCTTGATAGTACTCCGTCGTGCCGGCAGGGACGTGGTCCTTGTGAGCCACTGCAGTCGCCGGTGCGGGTTCATTACCAGTCGCAGCGCCCTTGTCGTGGCTGTGAGCATCGCCACCCGCATCGCCGGTCTTGGCGACGGCGTGCTTGTCGTCCTTCGCATCATGCTTTCCATGGCCGCCGTGCTTCGCACCATGGCCATGCTCGATGTAGTGCGTGATGTGCTCGAACGCCAACCGCGAGGGATCCTTGCGACCCCAGTTCTGCAACTGCGTGCCGATCGGCTTGGCATCTTCGAAGCCCGGGATGTCATGGCAGCCATAGCAGCCATACTTCGAAACGGTCTTCAAACCAATGTAGCGCAGCCGCTGTTCATCGGTCAGCTTGCCCGTCTTCGTGATCAGTTCGGTTTCGGCACCCTTGAGTTCCGACCGCATCGATTCCGGCAGACCGGTGTAGTAGTAACCACCCTTGCCGTCGGGATTGATGACGTCGTCCTTGAAGAACGGCTCGTTGAGGTATTCAACGGTCAGGTCTTGCAGGGCCTTTTGTTGGCCGCCCGTCAGGCCAGCAGCGAGCTGCTCCTTCGAGAGGACCGGCTTCCATTTGCCGTCGTTATCCGACAGCAGGAACATGGTGATATCTTCGGCAGGATCGGCCCACTTTTCCTTCGGGTTGTCCTTCTCGTCCTTGTCGCTCGCATCGCGAACCTTGATCGGCTCGAGGAACAAATTCGGCATAACCGTGCGAGCGTGATACTTCGTCGGTTCCTTGATCCAGCTGTAGAGCCAGGCCGGGCCGTTCGGATTCGTTTCGCGCGAGAACTTGGCGCCGATATTCGACAGATCAGGTCCCTGCACGATTTCTTCTTTGGTGCGGAACTTGGCCGTGTCGGGGAATTCCTTGTGAGTGTGGCAGGCGAGGCAGCCGCGCGTTTCGAACTGAGTCCGACCGCGGGCAACCATGACTTCGTCCGACCAATCCGCAATCCCTTCAGGCCGCGGAATGGGCTGGAAGGTCTGCGAACGATCGTTGAGATAAGCGACCACACCGCGAACTTCGATCGGTTCGAGATTGTGCGAGATGTCGATTGACTGCTCGTCAGTCAGGTGATCGGTCAAGCCGAAGAACCGCGGCATGCGCGTGTTCTCGCGGAAATTTTTCGGATTCCAAATCCAGTCGTAGAGGAACGTGGTATCGACCTTCTCCTTGACGAACCGCAAGCTCGGACCTGCTTTGCGGAGCGTACCCGGAGCATCGATATCGCGGAGCATGCCGCCGAGGCGGTGCGTCGGGCCGGCGACTACTTGCTTGTCGGCGGTGACGGCAGCGTCTTCGTCAATCATCGTCATCAACCGACGACGGGTCGCGTCTTGATCGGGATGGGCAGACAATTGCCGGGATAGACGCATCATTTCGTCAAGTTGATTCTTCTGCTTGTTAGCATAGTCAAACTGCGCCGACGCGACTTTAAACTTCTCGGACAGGTCCTTCAGCTTGTCGGTCAAGACTTTCAACTGCTCCGTTTTCTCAGCGCTTTCTTCCGTCTTATTCAGCTCTTCAATCGCTTTATTCAGCTCATCAATCGACTTTTTCAATTCGGGCAGCGGCTTCGCCAATTCCTCGATCTTTTGATTCAGCTGTAGCGGCCGATTGGCAACTTCGAAGTCGAACTGCTGCGCGACGGCAAAGAAGTTCGGCTCGAGACGCAGGTCAGGACCAACCCGCTTCGACGGGCCGTCGTAACCGTTCACTTCGTGGCAGCCGTAACAGCCGTACTTACGAATCAAGTGATAGCCGTGCATCAGTTTGGCGGCCGGCGGATCGGGGAAGCGATCGCTGGGCTCGAGTTCCACCACGTCGTGATGGCACTTGAGGCAGGTCGCCTGCGTGAACCGCTCGGGATACATCGGATAGATCCAGTGATGGTTATTGAACCATCCCAGCTCTCCATCCTTCGACCAACGCTCTTGCTGAACCTGATCGTTGGGGGTGTGCGACGCCCATTTGAATTCGGTCGCACTTCCTTGACCTTCGTGGCAGATCGTGCAGGCGAACGTCGAGAGCTTGTGCGGGCTCGAGTCGCTGATGAACAGATCCAGGCGCGGGTGGGTGTTGTAGGGATGAGGCAAGCCACGGCGAATGGTAATGGTCACAGGCTTGCCGAGAGCGGCGAGGTCGACGAGCGTGGCAGCCGTGCGGGCCGCACCGCGATTTTGACCATACAGATCGCTGCCATCGACCGCTTCGATCACATCGGCGACCAGCAAACCGGCGCGATTCGGAATCGTTGTGGGCGGCGCCGGCGCGATGCCCGACGCAACCTGTTCTTGAATTTCAGCACCCGTCGGAAGTTGCTCACTCGCGGCTGCATTGATCGGCAAAGCAGCGGCGCCCGGCGATTGCGGTTCGACATACTTCACAATCACGTCGTCCGATTTAATGAGCCCACCATCGGCCAGGCGAATGCCGAGGTACTCGTCGACCGTGAACGGAATCGGCTGGCCCTTGTCGTCGAGTTCGGGCTTCTTCAACGCAGCGCGGATGGCTTTGATTTCCTCGGGCGTGCGCGGCACAAGGACGACGTCGAAGGAACGCTCTTCGTCAAACAGCGGCGAGGTAGGATCGCCTGGCAGCGACTTTTGCATCGCACCGTGGCAAGTCGTGCAGCGATCGAAACGGCGGACCTTGGCGTGCGTGTAGTCCTGCATCAAGTCCGACGACCACTTGGTCTCTGGCTTGCGCGTGGCGCCGAAGGCATCGAGAATCGGCAGATTCAAAATGTCCTTGCCGGGACCGACCCAAGGAAAGCCATCGTAGCTGACAAAATAGCCTTCCCGCTTTTCGCGGAGGGTCGTATCCAGTCGCTTGTGAGCTGCCTGAGCATCGGAGAGCGCCTTGCTGGCGGCATCGACGGGGGCGGTAATGTTCCGCAGGATGTTTTCCAGCTCTTTGCGGTGAGCGCTCAGGTGCTGGTACTCTTCCTTCAGAGCATTGAACTTGCCAACCTGTTCGTCGATCTTCTTTTGCGGGCCGACTTGGTCTTGGCCGTCGCGAATGGCGATGTCGAGATCGGCTTTCGCCTTGTCGACGTGAGCCGATTGAAACTTGCGCTGCAGGTTCTTGGCGTCTTCGTTGATCTTGGCTTGATTGACGTAGCCTTGCAGCGTGCTGACGATTCGGCTGCGCAACTTGGCCGCGGCCGCTTCCTTGGCCTCGGCTTCACGCATCGCGTCGCGGGCTGCAGTTTGCAAACCAGCGTCATTGAGCTTTAAATCGGCAGCAGCGCGGGCGGCCTTGGCCACGCCGCGAGCTTCGACAGCCTGTGTCGACGCAGCGCGGAGATCTTCGAGTTGCTTGTCGGCAACGCCGAACTTCCCTTCGTTCTGCTTCTTCCATTCCGCATCGAAGGCCAGCACGGCAGCCGGATCGATCGGCAACGCCTTGGCTTCGCTTTCGGCGATCGAAAAGCGAGCCACATTGGCCTGCGCCGTGGCCGTTTCAAAGGCGGCCTCGCGCAAGTGATTGAGGTTTTCTTCGGCTTTAACGTTGATGCGCTGATGATCTTTCCAAGGACGATAGTGATCCTTGTAGAACATCCAGACCGTAGCCAGGGTCAGCACGACGCCAGTCACCGCAAAGAGGCGGTGCATGAACGGCATGTTGTACCAGGTCGATTCGGTTGCGGGCATGATTACGATCTCCGCCTAGGCGGCCCTTCTAACAAAACTTCGCAGTCCAACTTCGCAACAAAACTCCCGGGCAACCCCGGCAAAAACACCAGGCAATCCTGGCAAAAAACACTGGCTAGAAATTCATCATGTATTCAGGCAGCGCGATGAAGTACTTCAAGTTCACCGTCCACCGCGCCACCATCTTCAGCGGCAACAGCATCATCATCAGCAGGAAGTTGGTCATCACCATGTAGCGAATGAAGCCCATCCGCACGAACAGATGCTGAAAGAACTTGCTGAAGATCACGAGCAGCGGCGGCAAAATGGTCAGGTAGCTGATCACCAGGAAAATGCCGGGCAATTCGCGATAGATGTTGTAGCCCAGCTTGGTCGCAAAGGCCGAACCCTCGGGCGCGGCCGGACGACTGCTGTGCATCAAGTTAACCCAGAAATACTCGGATAGATCGACGTTATTGAGTGCCTCGACCTTGTGCGTATCCCAATACTCAAACGGCCCGAAGAAGTTCCAGTTGGGACCTCGCAAGAACGTACCCATCACGATGAGAGTGACCCACAGCACGAGAAAGCCGAACTGGAACGTCACGTAGGCAAATTTCCGCTGATCGATCGTGTAATAACCATTGCCAGCCTTGTTGAAATCGATGTAAGGGATGGCCATCAAACCACCCACGACCATGCCCGGCAGCACCACGCCCGCCATCCAAGGATCGTAGTACACCAGCATTTCTTGCAGACCGAGGAAGTACCAAGGGGCCTTTGACGGATTCGGCGTCTTCACGGCCGAGGCGGGCTCTTCGAGCGGAGCTTGCAGCGAGATCGCCCAGACAAACATGAACGCGGTGAGCGCGACCATGCAGATCAGTTCGGTGTAAACCAGGTCCGGCCACACGAGCACTTTTTCGTTGTCGAGCTTTTCCATCGGCTCCAGGCCCTGCTTGGCCCGGTCGTCGTTGATGACGGCCTGATAAGCACCCAGCCAGGTGAAATAACCGAGCAAAAACATCAAGCCCACGATCGGCACGTTGTCGGGCTTCATCACGATTGAGGCAAAGTCTTGATTGGGCATCGACATGCCCATCAGCAGCATCGAGATATTCAACAGAACCCAAGCCACCGTCGGCTGCACAAAGAACCGCCGGAACCAGAACAGAAAGCTCAGCAAGGCGAGCGAACCGAGCGTGTACACGGTCGGATTCATGTACTTCGTCGTCAGCCCCACCACAAACTGAGGCATCGTGATGTAGTGAACCAGGTCCGCCGAACCGCTATAGGCAAGGGCCGACATCAACAGCAGGCCGATCGAAACGATCAACCAAACAATCGACGTCGTGAAGGGGAACTTCGCAACCGGCAGCTTGAAGAACGCGCGATCGCGGCCCGACTGCCAGATGACGAGCGCAACGGCTGCGTTCATCACCGACATCAGCAAATAGTACGAACCGAGAAACGCGGCAATCTTGCCGATGAAAATCCCAGCTGGTTCGTGTCCGTGCATCGCTGCCTGCCATTCGCCTGAACTAGTTCAACAAACCAAAACCAACATTCCAAACCGAACTACAACGGCCCGCTGATACCGCCGTCTTTGCGGATCCGCCAGAAGTGAATCGCCATCAAGAGCGACGCCGCGAGCGGGATCGCCACGCAATGGAGCACATAAAAGCGGTTCAACGTTTCTTCACCCACGAAGCGAGCCCCGAGCAAGCCGAAGCGTGCATCCGAAGCGTTCGTGATCATGTTCACGCCGTCAATCTGCAGGAACATGGCGCCGGGACCTTCGTAACCCAAAATTGGATGAGCGCGGGCCATGTTCGAACCCACCGTGATCGCCCAAATGGCCAACTGATCCCAGGGGAGCAAGTAGCCGGTGAACGATAAGAGCAGAGTAAGCAGGAGCAAGATGACACCAATCACCCAGTTAAACTCTCGCGGTGGCTTATAAGACCCCGTGAGGAACACTCGGTACATGTGGAGCCAAACCGTGATCACCATCGCGTGAGCACCCCAGCGATGAATTTCGCGAAGGATACCGAGCGAGGTGACATCGCGGAGCGCCAGAATATCGTTGTAAGCCCATTCCAGCGTTGGCCGGTAATAGAACATCAACAACACGCCGGTGATCGTCTCAACCAGAAACAGGAAGAACGTCACACCGCCCATGCACCAGGTGAAGCTTAGCGCGATGCCTTGCTTTTTGATCGAGACCGGATGCAAGTGCAGGAAGAAGTTGGTAAGCATCACGACGATGCGATTCCGCCGATCAAGCGGAGCCGGGTGCCGGAAGATGCTCTTCCAAATCTGCGATTCGCGGATGATTTCGCCGAGCGTTGCCATATAGATCAGAATTCAGTAGTTAGGTCGCCAAACGGAAGCTGCCGAACTGCCACCAGCCAATCAAACCAGACCGGATACTCCCGGCAAAAAACAATTAGACCGGCACGAACGAGGCCGCGTCTTTCCACTGGCCCTGCTCTTGATTGAAGGTGCGGCTCTTATCGACTTCCAACTGACCGTCGTCGGCCAGGCTGATGGCGTAACGCTCGAGAGGCCGCGGCGCGGGACCTTCGAAATTGATACCGTCTTTGTAGAAACCACTGCCGTGGCAGGGACACTTGAACTTCTGTTCGGCTTCGAGCCAGTTGGGCGTGCAACCCAGGTGCGTACACACCGACTTGAGGGCGTAAATCATCGGCCGCCCTTCGTATTCATAGCGAACAATCCACACGCCGAATTCGGGAATGAACTTGGTCTCGACCTGGCCGGGACCAAAGTTCGACGGCGAGCCGACCTTAAACTTCGTCGGGGGCTCGATCAAAATATTCGGGAACATGTAGCGAGCCAGACCGAGGACCCACATCACTTGCGTGACCGCGAGCGACGTGAAACCAACGGCCAGCGACGAACCAAACAGCGCGCCACCGATGGCAGCCATGAACGTGCGGCGCGAAGGATCGTCATTGGTCGCGGCAGGCCGGGCAAACTCGGGCTTGGCCGGCATCGGCGGAGCTTCGAGCTTCTTCTTGGCCGGCGGGGCAATCCCCTTCTTCTCAGCTTCGGCCTTCGAAACCGGACCAGGCTTCGCACCCTTGCGGGCGGCAGCGAGAATGCTCGCAGTGTCTTTGGGAACCGCAGCAGCCGTGGCCGCATCGGTTTTCGGCGGTGCCTTTTTCTCTGCAGCAGGAGCAGCAGCGGCGGCCGGCTTGGCAGCGACTGGCGCGGCAGCAGCGGGCCTCGGAGCCGACTTGCCAGCCTTCGCGGCGGCCAGAATATCGGCCACGCTCATGCCAGCAGTTTTCACCGGCTTGATGGGAGCAGCCGATTCACTCGCAGCGGGAGCGGCTTCCGCGGCAGCGGGCGCATCTGCAGGAGGAGCCGCTTCAGCGGCAGGAGGCGGAGCATCCGCAGGTTTCTTGGCCGGGCCACCACGGGCAGCCGCCAGAATTTCCTCGACCGACATTTTTTTGGCCATAACGCCAAGCCTTTGCCCACAAATGCTTCGCCCCGTCGGGCAAAGCTATTAAACGGGAACCGTCGTTCCCCCGTGTTGTTAATCACCGTCAGCAATCGCAAGCTGCTTTCCGGAAGCAACTTACGACAAAATCAGGATCGGCCCAGAACCTTGTGAAGTTTTTCACAAGCCTCTTTGTACCGTTTTACCTGGTTCTCGCTTTCTGTCAACCACCCCAAAGCAGGTGAGGCTGCGCAGGCAGCTCGGCCCGACAGTTCCCACCAACTCTCCATTCAGGAAGGGCGTAATCTATCCGCGCCAGTAGAAAAGGTGAATCGGGTGAGGGAATGGATTTTTCGGCCGTTATGGGACCCAGCTGGAATGCGCCTTGCCACCGCCGGTATTTTCCGAAAAAACCTTGGCCGCGGCGCTCGCCCGGCCCTGAAATCGGCTGCTTGGGCTTACTTTTTCGGCCAAACCAAAGTCTCAATTTGATTGCGCAGGGCATAAACAGCCACGGCGGTGATCGACACAAACGCGACCCACAGGCAAATGTCGATCAGCAGTGACGGCGTGAGTCGGCGGTCGAGCTTGCGGTAGCGGAAGTAAAGCGTCGTCGCCGAAATAATCGGCAGCGTCAGGGCCTGGCCGAAACCGCCGACCACGACCATGAACTTCGGCTCCTTGAAGCACAGAAAGAGGACCAGAGCGATAATCGGAATCAGCACCGACACACGCTGAATCACCCGCGACCGCTGACCCGGCGCGGTGTACTCCACTGCTTTGTTCAGCACGAGAAAATCGGCAATCAGCCGGCCGTTGCCGGCGCTCGCCAGATACAGCGTCTTGAAGAGAACGGCCGCAGCGCCGATCAGGAAGACCAGCTGTGTCCACGTGCCGAAGGTGCCGGTGAACATTTTCGAGAGGGTCTCGATCATGTCCTTGCCTTGGGGATTCAAGCCCTGTGGATAGAGTACGGCTGCGCCCATGAAGTAGAAAGCGAGTGTCGAGATGGTGAAAACCACCATGCTGACCCAGGCATCGAGATACATCACACGAATCCAACCCTTGGCGCGATGTTCCCAAGCGGCCGTCGGCTGTTGCTGACCGGTGTAACGGGCGTAACCTTTTTCCAGGCACCAGTAGGGGTAATAGAAGAGTTCTGTCGCTCCCACGCCCGTGATGCCGAACACGCCGAAGGCCACCATGATGGCATCACTTGGCAATTGGCTTTTGGGCGCTTGGCTCTTAGGTTCCTGCTCATCCTTGGGCGTTTGGTCACCCTTCGGCGATTGATCCTGTTTTGGCGATTCGTCATCCTTGGGAGCTTGCTCGCCCTTTGGCGTTTGCTCATCCTTGGTTGATTGCTCGTCCTTCGGCGCTTGCTCCTTGGGCAACTGGAAGGTTAGCCCTTGAGCCACTTCGCCCCAGCGAATGGGATAGTCAGTAAACGGCAGCGCGCACGTCGCCGTGACCGTCAGCAACGTCACACTCACGACCAGAAATGTTGTGACGATTTCGATCCGCCGATAATTACCGCTCCACAGCAGCGCAATCGCTGTGATGCAGGTGAGAATCGCCCACGGATATTCAGGCCGATCGAGAATCGACTTGCTTAAAGCAGGCAAAATTCCTTCCACCGAGTTCGCCAGTTGAATCGAGGCCTGCGGAAAGGCCAGGTTGAGCGACTGCCCCACCGTGCCGGTCATCGCGCCGAGCTGAAAGATGGTCGAAGCCATCATCACGAACCACCACCACACGATCCAATGCGCGCCGAAGTGCGGCCCGCCCAGTTCGTTGATCGCACCCAGCGTCGGCTTGCCCGACGAGATGGCATAACGGCCCAGTTCGGTTTGAACAAAGACCTTGATCACACAGCTGAACAAGATCAGCCATAGAAAAATAAAGCCCTGCCTGGCTCCCAGCGAGGTAGTGAGGAGCAGTTCGCCCGAACCGACAATCGTCCCAGCGAGAATAATGCCGGGGCCAATCTGGCGCAGTGCGGTCCAGAGCGAGGTCGGTGGATCTTGCACCGCCTCGGGCGGCATTTCGTAAGGATCGAACCGACTTTTTTCGGGCTTCGCCTGCACCGCGACGTCGGGATAGCCCTGAGGGCTGGCGCTGGAATCTAGCTTCTTTTTGTCAGGCATCGAGCACGTCGGGAGAGGCGGGCGACGGGGAGGAAGTTCAGAGTCTAACTCAAGAGCACAGCCGAGTCGAAATGACGGTGGCCAAATTCAACAGAATCCAGCTCGCCGGATTTCGGCTCCGTTACTTTGCCGCCGTCCAAGCTTGCGGCGGCCCGACGTGGAACCGATAATAGTCCTGCTGAACGCTGGCCTTGCCTCCCCTCTTTTCTCAGTTGGTCAACGATGTCGGACATTGTGTGCAGTTGCTCGGCTTGTAACGCCAGGTTCAAAGTCGGCGGACAGTTTGCCGGCAAAAAAGCTCGTTGCCCCAAATGCGCGACCGTCGTCGACATTCCCGTCGAAGGCGTACTGCTCAGTGAAGAGACCGAGGTTGCAAGCTCGCCGCAAGTGAGCGTTCGCGCTCCGGTAACCGCGGCGGCGACTGCCAAAGGTGGCTCCAGCGGATCGTTTCCCGCGCTGCGCACGGCCGCTCCGATCGCGGTCGCCGAAAGCAAACCAAGCAAAAAGGAATCTAGCCCTGCGCTCGATTTCCCTCTGGACACGGGCAATGGTTCGGGCGGCTTCGAACTGAAATTGAACTCGGCCCCGCAACCGACTGCAGCGGCAAGCGCTCCCACGAGCGCGACCAGCAAAGCCAAGACGGGTGTTCAGCCTGCGGTGAGCAACAACAAGAAGGCTGCCGCGAATGCCGCACCACCGCCGCCGACACAAAAGCAAAAAGAAGAACGCAAGCTCCGGTTCTTCATCCTCGCCGCCGTCGCCGGCGCGTTGCTAATCGCTGTGCTGTTTGTTGGTGGTCTATTGTTGCTGCTGCAACCCGGCAAGTCCTCAGGTAAGAAGGCGACTGCGACCAAGAAAGCTACCACCACTTCAAAAATGCCTCTCAGCAAAGCCGCCGCCGGCACCAAGGCGCCTACGAAGTCGAAGAGCAAGTAAACGCTCGCCAATCTTCAAGCACGGACGAACAGTCGTTTGCAGGCCGCCAAGTCAGCGGCAGGTAGTTCAGCCTGCCGGATCGCCACTCGCTTGCCGAACAGCAGCTCATTGATCATCAGCGACTGTCCGGGCATTTGAAGTTCATAGGCCGAAAGAAACGCGCACGGCGGCTCGCCTTCGACTGTTTCAAATTGCTCGAGCGTCAACATGCAGTGCGCAGTGTGGAGCTTGTGCTGCAGGGGTGTCAGCTGCCACAAGACCTCTGCCAGGCAGTTCTGCCGCCGCGCCAACTCTAGTCGTTGCGATTGGCCATGCGCTATCGTGGCGTACGAAATTTTTCCCCATCGGCCTGGCGCTTCATCGAAGGCTCGCGACGCGGCGCGCAGGCCCATCACCGAAGTGAGATACAAAACCAGCGCCCACTCACCTAAGAACATGATCAGGTTCGTGGACGCCGCTGGCTTGCGATTCGGTGCGCCTGCCTCTTTCAAACTGCGCGTGGCATCGTTCCGGAGGCGAAACGCAACATGCCCGGGCAACGCATCGAGCCGCCACAGCATGTGGTTGCCCGTTTGGCGGGCCAAGTCAAACTGGTAATACCCCAGATACATCGCACTGCCGCAACAGGCCCCCAGCGCCATTCCAAGCCAACGATTGCGACACTTGCCCAGACGAATCGCAAAATAAACCGCCGCTGCCACGACAATCGAAGCAGCAATGGGGACGATCATCGCCAGGTAGTAGCCGGCTGCAAACAACTGCGCGAGCACCGCCGCTACGGCCAGCGAGACTGCGATGCAGACCAGCGCTGCCAGCGGAAACAAAACCGGATCAACCCGGCCCGAGGAAGCGCGCAGAGAATGCGACTCCGCCGGATCGAGCACGGGTGACGCGTAAGGATTGCTCGGCAGGGCCATGCCTTACTTTGCCTTCTCTGCCAGCGACAACGTAATCAAGAGCACATCGGCAACATCACCGGGCGTCTCGGCCGGCGCGCTGAAATTCACGCCGTGCGTCATGCCAGCCGTGCTGACGTACAGCCGCTTGTCCTTGCTGTAGGTGATCGAAAACGTGTGGCCGCCGACAGTTTGCTCCTTCGTCCACTGGACCTGATCCATGGGCACTCGCGCGGCGGCGTTCATGTAGCCGCCACCCAGCCGCGGCGCGCCCGGCTTGGTCGCGACGCCAATGTCGTAATAGATTTCGAGCCCACCTTTGGCCGTGATCTTGCCGGGGCTGCTATCGATGCCTCGTTGCGTTTCGTGCTTCGCACCGGCTGGCAACGTGATTTCAAAACCACCCGCGAGCGCGGTCTGTGCCGAGGCAGTGGAACTCATCAATCCACACACGAGAAAGAGGACCGTAATGACGCCGCTCACCACAATTCTGCGCAACATGGATTCGTAGCTCCCTTGGAAATAAAACCAGAGGGAGCAGCGTAACACGCCGCCGCAGCGAAGTCCCGTTTAATAATACATGTAGCTGAATTCGCCAGAATTCCGAGGCCGGCAGTTGGAAGTAACCTCGGAGTTCTGGCGAACTCAGCTACAGACATCCCTCGCGCTTACCCCGGCGTGAGCTTCATCCCCGCAATGATCCGACTCAGGATGGGCTCGTCTGCATCAAACTGCTCCGCGCGGCGAATTTCGATTTCGGCGAGCGGCGCAATGGGAGCGACGTTGTCCACGATCGTATCGCGCGCCTCAGGATCGAGAACTCCCGGCATCTCCCAACCGCAGTTCGCACAAACCCAAGCCGCCTCTTGATGATCGGCCGCGAGATCGCGCTTCAGCGGCAGGTGCATGCCGCAGCGTGCACATTCGATGGCTGCATGATCCATGTTCAACTCCTTTAGTAGTTCTGCCCCGAACACTCCCTCCGAAGTGAGGCAAGGGCCGTACCACTGCGGCCTGCACCGTTCTTGCAGTTCATTCAGAGGATGCTGCCACTACAAAGCGATTGGCCCGAATATGCTGAAGTGCAGCCTGGCTGCCTTTTCATCACCCTGGTCGCCCATCAGCAGCGGCTGTCGACTCTCTGACGTTGACAGTCCCACCTGTCGCAGACGATAGTCAGTTTGTAGCGAAGCTAACGCCTTTTCCTTGTTCTACTCCGAATATTGCTATGAAGCCCGTTCCCGCGACAGCCATTCGTTTTCTGGCCCTCTGCAGCATTTTTTGCACGGCTGCCGCAATCACGGCGCAACAGCCGAAGACGCCGGCCGGCACTGCGGGAAAAGATGACACCAAGAAGGGTTTGCCGAAGGTCACGAAGCCGGTGATCAAGAGGGACGAAAGCGATCTCTTCTTCGATCCTGCCCGACCGCAGATTCCTTTTTTGAAAATCGAGCTCACGCCCGAGAACATGGCCAAGTGGAAGGCTGCGCCGCGAACCTACACGCCAGCCGTGATGATCGAAAATGAAAAGAACAAATTTGACGTCGAAGTGAAGGTGAAAGGTTCGGCGGGCAGCACTCGTGATATCGACGACAAGCCCGCGATCACCATGAAGATCAAAGGGAAGGACGTAAAGTTTCATGCAATGGACAAGATCCATCTCAACAACTCGGTGCAGGATCCGGCGTTCATGTGCGAATGGCTGTGCGCTTCGATCCTCAAGGACGCCAACTATCCGCACACCCGCGTCACGCACGCCCGCGTGATGTTGAACGGCCGCGACCTGGGCATCTTTGTGCTCAAGGAGAGCTTTGAAGAGGAGTGGATGAAGCGGCACTTTCCCGATCTGACCGGCAGCTTTTATGAGGGCGGCTTTCTGCAGGACATCGACCAGAAGCTGGTCAAGCACAGCGGCGATCCTGCCGAGGACAACAGCGACCTGACCGGGCTATTGAACGCTTGTCGCGAGCCGGATGAGAAGAAGCGCTGGGCCGAACTTGAGAAGGTTCTCGACATCGACAAGTTCCTCACGTTCATGGCGATGGAGCTGATGATGTGCCATTGGGACGGCTATTCGGAGAAGCACAACAACTATCGCATCTACTTTGCCCCGCCGAGCAAGAAAGCGATCTTCGTGCCGCACGGCATGGATCAAATGTTCGGCGATGCGAACTACTCGGTCTTCCACGTGCCCGATTCGATCGTGGCCAATGCGGTCTTCAGCCGCAAGGAATGGCGGTTTGCCTATTTCGAACGCGTGAAGCAACTCACGCCTCTCTTCAGCCCGGCCCGCCTCAATGCCAAGGTCGACGCTCTTTATCCGCGGCTGGCAGCGATCGCCAAAACCACTAGCCCTGCCGCGGCGCAACAACTCGACGAACAGATCCGCAACTTTAAAGACCGCGTGCTGAAGCGCGGCGATGGCATTGTTCAGCAAATCCGTGACGTGCAGTCCGGGAAGTAAGAGGCTCGCAGCCGATTACGCAATGATCTCGCGCACCACGCGGCCGGCGACATCGGTCAAACGATAATCGCGTCCGGCATGGCGGTAGGTGAGCCGTTCGTGATCGAGGCCGAGTAGGTGCAAGATCGTGGCATGGAAGTCATGCACATGCACTTCGTTGGCACCGACGGTGCAGCCATGCTCGTCGCTCTCGCCGTAGCTAAAACCACCCTTCACACCGCCACCAGCCAGCCAACTGGTGAAGACTTCGGCGTGATGTTCGCGGCCCCGCGCGTCCTTGCCGGTGTTGAACGGCGTGCGGCCGAACTCGGTAGTCCACACGACCAGCGTCTCATCGAGCATGCCGCGCATCTTCAGGTCTTTGAGCAGACCCGCGATCGGCTGATCGACGTTTTTCGCCAGCGGCCCGTGAGCCCCCATGTCGCCGTGTGAGTCCCAGTTGTTCGATGCGCCCGTATCGATCAACTCGATGAACCGAACGCCGCGCTCGACTAGCCGGCGAGCAATCAAGCACTGCCAGGCAAAGCCCTTCGCACTGCCCCGCGGCAGACCATACATCTGGTGCGTCGCTTCAGTTTCCTTCGACAGATCGAAGGCTTCCGGCGCCTCGGCTTGCATGCCGAAGGCCGTTTCGAATGATTTGATCCGCGCGGCGAGATTGTTGTCTCCCGCACGATCGGCCAAATGACGACGGTTGAAGCCCTGCGCGAGACCAATCTCCATTTCCTGTAATTCGACCGCGGCCTGCCGACGCTTGATGTTTGCAATCGGCTCGGCGCCGGGCGTGACGAGCGTTCCTTGATGGCAACCCGGCAAAAAATCGGAAGCCCACACCTGGCCACCCGCGTACGGCAGATGCGGCGCGAGGACCACAAACGACGGCAGGTTCTGATTGATCGTGCCGAGACCGTGACTCACCCAAGCGCCGATGCTCGGCCGCGCGAACGTCACCGAGCCCGTGTGAATGCCGAGCGTCGCCTGAAAATGATCAGGATGGTCGCTCCGCATCGAGCGGACCAGGCACAAATCATCGGCACAGGCAGCGACATGCGGAAAGAGTTCGCTGATCCACAGCCCCGATTGGCCCCGCTGTTTGAATTCCCACTGCGGCTGCTTGAAGAACTTCTCGACGACGCGATTGTTGGGCGCAAACGCGGCCAGCATTTTCTCCGGCACTTGAAAGGCTTTGTTGTGATCCTGGACTAGCGCCGGTTTGTAATCGAACGAATCGACGTGCGACGCGCCGCCGCTCATGTTGAGAAAGATCACGCTTTTCGCCCGCGGGGCAAAATGCGGCGCCTTGGGCGAGAGAGGATCGACGTCGCTCTTTCGCGACGCATCATCGGCCAGCAACTGCGAAACGATGCCAGGCATGAGGAGCGAACCGGCAACGAGCGATTGAATCACGCCGCGGCGAGATTGCAAATTGGATTGATCGTTCGACATTGTTAAATCGTCCCCGTGAAACTAACCCGATTCTTGCAATCCCCAAAACCAATCGCGCGGCTTGTTCAAATCATAGGGCCACAGCGTTCCCACCTCTTGGCGGTTGGCCACGGCTTCGGCGCTCGGCTTGTCGGGTGCGACGGGCCATTGATCGCGACAGGCTTGCATTAAGCGCTGAATCTCCGCGGAACCTTCCAATCGTCGCACCACGTCCGCAAACTTCCACGGATACAAATAGCCGTTACCGGAAATCGAAAGAGCGAGACAACCCGTGATAATCGGTTCTTCGCCGCCCAGTTCGTAGCATTGCACGGGGCCAATCGAGAGCGACAAATAGCTCGGCCAAAAATCGATCTTGTTCTCGGGCGAGCCGACTCGCGTGATCGGCTGAACAACGTCGTCGCGCAACCGATCCAGGCTGACGAAGGCGCGATAAATGGTTTCCTTGCGTCCGGCCAGCTGCTGCGTCATCATCTCGACCGTTTTGAAATCTCGTGAGTCGATTTCGCAGTCGAGGTCAAAGATGCTGTCAGTTTCATAGTCTTGGTCAATGGCTTCGCCGAACTTGACCTTGAGCGAAAGATGGTTGCCACCATGCAGCGTTTGCGTTGCAGTGACTGCGGCAATCCACGCTGCCAATTCTGCGCAGGTAACAACCGGTGGAGCGCCCGGCCGGTAGTAAACGAGTCCCGTGTAAAAGCCCATCGCTGTTCCTTAATCCACAAACGCAAATTCGTTGCTGCTAAGTATCGCTCGCGCGAGCGCCGACCACGTATCACCATCGACTTGCGGTGGCGGTACGCCACGGGCGGTGAGTTTCTCGCGATAGGCCTTCAGGAACTCACTGCACTCGCGGGCTTCGTCGGCGCTCGGTGAACGTGTCATCGTCAGCTGATAGATCGTTTCAATCCGCGCTGGTTCGTCCGATTTGGCAGCAATCACGCGGGCAGCGAACTTCGCGGCGCTCTGATGAGCAAACGGATCGTTGAGCATAAACAGAGCTTGCAACGGCGTGGTACTCGGCAATCGAACTGCCGTGCTGGAGCTTGGGTCAGCGCCGTCGAAGATCGCGAGGTAAGGATTCTTTTTGAGCCGTTGCTGCATCAGATAAATGCTGCGGCGTTTGGTTTCGTACACGGCGTTGAACGGATTGTGCTGCGTCCAGCCCCAGGTGTGCGCCGGCGGAAAAGGATGTGCGCCGGCCGGTGACTCATCGAGTTCGCCGCTGACCATGAGGAGCGAATCTCGCAACGACTCCGCATCAAGTCGTCGACGTGTGTACCGCCAGAAGAGTTCGTTGTTGGGATCGACTTTGCTACTCGCGGCAACGTCGTTGCAGCTCAGTTGCCAAGTGTGCGACATGAGAATGAGCTTGTGCAGCGACTTCAGCGACCAGCCGTTCTGCACGAGTCGCGATGCGAGATAGTCGAGCAGCTCGGGGTGCGTCGGCGCTTTCCCTTGCTTGCCGAAGTCGTTGGGCGTTTCGACCACGCCGCGGCCGAAGTGGTATTGCCAGACACGGTTGACGATCACGCGGGCGGTAAGCGGATTTTCCGGAGCGGTAATCCAATGGGCCAATTGCAGCCGACCGCTGTTGCCCTTGGAGTCAGCGGCCAACTCTTGGCCGCCGAGGATCGCCGGGAAGTGCCGTTGCACTTCATCGCCGAGGCGTTTGGGATCGCCACGCAAATGCACCTTCGCATTCGCTGCCGCCGTTTCGGCAACCGCGTAGGCGTTGCTGATCACCGGCTTTTCTTTCGCCGCGGCTGCGTGTCGTTGCTGAGCTTCTTTCAGTAGCTTTGTTGCTTCGGCGACCTTGGCTGCTTTCTCGGGAGTCTCTTCGGCCTTCTTCGCTTCGGCTTCGGCGGCTTGCAATTGCGCGACTTCCGCCTGCAGCGCGGCGAGTCGTTCTTGATGCGGTTTGTTTAGCGCGTCGATTTGTTCCGCCGTGAGCAACGGCACGAAATCGACTTGTTCGCGGCCCACTTCGGCGCCGGGAAATGGATAACGCGTGCTACTGAAGATGCCGTACAACCCGTAGTAGTCGCTGACCGTGAACGGATCGAACTTGTGATCGTGACAACGAGCACACGCGATGCTCGTCCCCAGCATCGCGCGGCCGACGTTGTCGATGGTGTCCTCCAGCGTCAGATGATGTTCCCCCATCCGATCGCCTCCAAACCGCCGCGCGATAGCGAGATAGCCAGTTGCCGTGACACGCTCGAACCGCTGTGCGTCATTCTCACTCGGCAGCAAATCGCCGGCGAGTTGTTCGCGGAGAAATTGATCGTAGGGCAAGTCACGGTTGAGCGCGGCAATCACCCAGTCGCGATACTTGTGCGCCTGCGGCACGGGATAGTCCGACGCGTTGCCGCAAGTATCGGCATAGCGCACCACATCGAGCCAATGCCGACCCCAACGTTCGCCGTAGCGCGGCGAGGCAAGCAGCCGATCGATCACGCGCTCCCACGCCTGCGGCGAATCATCGACAACGAACGCCGCCATCTCCTCCGGTGTGGGCGGCAGGCCCGTTAGATCGTATGTGACTCGCCGCAATAGCGTTCGCTTATCTGCATCGGTCGCAGGAGAAACGGCAACTACTTCCATGCGCGCGAGTGTGAAGTTGTCGAGTGCATTTCGCGGCCAAGCTGTGTTCTTCACTGCCGGCGGCTGTGGATCTTTCACCGGTTGAAACGACCAGAACTTGCGGCCTTCTTCCAGACTCATGCCCGTTTTCGGTCGGGCGGCTAGATCTGTCGTGACGGCAACACGCGGATCGGCCGCGCCCATCTTGATCCACGCGGCCAGGTCGTCGATCTGTGCTGCCGAGAGCTTGCTTTCAGGCGGCATCTTCAAATCTTTGTCGTTCTGCCGGACAGCGATCATCAGCAGACTCTTTTCCGCATCGCCGACGATGATCGCCGGACCGGAATCGCCGCCTTTGAGCAGCGCCGCCCGCGAATCGACCGTCAGCGAGCCTTCGTTTTTCTTCTTCTCGCCGCTGTGACATTCATAGCAATGCGTGACAAAGATCGGCCTGATTCGCTTTTCGAAAAACTCGAGTTGCTCCGGCGTGGGTTGCTCGGTCTTGTCGTCAGCGCGAACACGCGACTGCACGCCGAACAGCAAGCCAGCGAGCAGCAGGAGGGAAAAACAGATTCGTCGGCGGGAGGAAACCATAAGGCGGGAGTTCTCGCTAGAATCGAGCGGGCAGGCAGGTGTCACGCTAGCCAACCGGCGCGGGGCTGTCAATTTTACCACAGTCGCCTTTCACTCCGTGAAAGGACGCGTCTTTGGCAAGTCGGAATTTTGTTGCCACTCAAACCGGAAGCAGACGCGTTCTTTCGCGGAGCGAAAGACGACGATGAGCGACTCTCATGCAACTCAAACTCCACTCGTTCGATTTACCGCTCGCACACACCTTCACCATCTCGCGCGAGTCGATCAACACCCAGCCGACGTTGATCGTCGAACTGCGTGACGGCGAGCATCGCGGCTACGGCGAAGCGACGGCGAATAAATATTACGGCGCGACGATCGAAGCGATGACGCAGCGGATCGAAACGTTGCGGCCGATGATTGAGACCGCGACGTGGAATCGGCCTGAGGAACTTTGGCAGCAATTGCAACCGGCGCTCGCGAGCGATCCGTTTTCGCTCTGTGCGATCGATCAGGCGGCGCATGATTTGTGGGGCAAGCGCGCGGGCAAACCGGTGTATGAAATGTGGGGTTTGTCGACCGCGAAAATTCCCGCGTCGAATTACACCATCGGCATCGATACGATTCCCAAAATGCTCGAGAAGCTGCAGGAGTTTCCCGATTGGCCGATCTACAAGATCAAGCTCGGCACGGCGAACGACATTGAGATCGTGCGTGAATTGCGCAAGCACACGTCGGCAACTTTTCGCGTCGACGCCAACTGCGGTTGGTCGGCGGAACAAGCCCTCGAGTATGCGCCGCAGCTGAAAGCCCTCGGCGTGGAGTTCATCGAACAGCCGTTGCCGGCCGATCGCTGGGAAGACATTCGCCGCGTCCGCGAGTCGATCGTGCTGCCGATCATCGCCGATGAAAGTTGCATTGTGGAAAGCGATGTCCGCCGCTGCGCGGGATTGTTTCACGGCATCAACATCAAGCTGGTGAAGTGCGGCGGCCTCACTCCCGCTCGAAGAATGATTGCCGAGGCGCGGCAACTCGGCCTATCGGTGATGGTCGGCTGCATGACCGAATCGACCGTCGGCATCTCGGCCATCGCCCAATTGCTGCCGTTGCTTGATTACGTCGATATGGATGGCGCGGTGTTATTGGCGAAAGATATCGCGACCGGTGTGCGCGTCGAACGGGGGATTTGTCATTACCCCGATGCGCCGGGGACTGGCGTGCAGTTGCTGGCCCGGGCGGTTTAGGCGAGGCCGAGTTCATTCATCGATCGCGGAGCGTTCGACGACTCACAGTCGTCGTTCAGTCCCTGAACGATGGCCGAGGGCAACCTGCCGATAGCCGCCGAAAGAGCGCCGCGACTTTCGGCATTTCGGCGAGTGAAGTTCGCGCAGGGAAGTCTTCGAGCAACCCGCAGCACACTGCAGGTCCAGCGGCATTTGGCCGAACGCGGAGCGATTCGGCGACAATAGGTCCACTCGCCAACAGCCGGAATATCGCTGGCGCTTATTCCTGGGCGCGCGGCAGGGCTTGGCTCCATTCATCGACCGCAGAGCGTTCGACGACTTGAGGACGACTCTTATTCTAAATTCGCCAGGATCGCAGCTTTGGTTTGATACGTGTCGCAGTGGCGGCGGAATTCGGCGCGATTGAGGATTTTGGTCACATACACTTCGGCGAAGACCGGCGCGGTCAGGCGGCACTCGCGCTCGCGAAAGACTACGCGCGGGCCGGTGTCGGCGGCCGGTTCCTTGCCGTCCGCATCGATGATTTTCGTCGCGGGATGCCGAGCGTAGCCAACTAAGCTCGACACTCCCTCCCAGCCCAGCATCAGCCAGACCTTCGTTTTCTTCCGCTGCAGATCATAAAAGACTGGTGCCATCATACGCGAGTCCGTCGCAGTATCGGGATCTGACGGCAAAGCAGCGACCCACCGGAGAAATCCGACGGACTGTTCGTCGGCTGATTTACCGTTACCGATTTCGGCTGCATTCGCTTCTTCTTTTAAGCCGCAATTGCGACAGGCAGTGAAATAAGCACCGCCGAAGATGCCGGCCATTTGATCGAGCTCCGCGAGCAGGTTCATCTCGACTGGGCCGTCTGCGGTCTGCCTGCGCATCTTGGCAACATTGTCCTGACCGAAGATTTCGATCAGCACGCCGCGCACGAATCGATAAGAGGCCGCCCGCCGCAAGTACATCGTTGGCAGCATTTCGACTTGAGGATCGGGCGAGACAACAACAATCTCCCGTTCGATCTTCGGCCCACGGTCCCCCGGCGCCGAACCAAGTCGGCTAGCTCGAAGTGGCTTGATGTGAGTCTCGCGCATCAGGGCATAGCTTCCCTTGAAGAGTTCCTCCAGATGCTTAAGGTACTCGCTGTCCGGGGAAAGCCGGAACGCTTCGGGCGATTGGTCGTAACGGACGAGCGACTCGAGCGACCACAACTGATGGTCATACCAGCCGGAGTCCTCGCGGGGCTGAAACGACAGCCGGCCGTCCTTGAGTCGCGTGATGACTTCCGTCATCAAGTCGAAATTCGCGGGTACAGGCTGAGCCGCAAACAGCCGCAGGGCGAGATCGGTTTCGTGACTGCGCGACGGCGGCAGAAAACTGATTTGCCCCAGTGTCTTGAAATCGGGGGTTTTTCCGGCGTCGAGACTGGCGAGCACTTCGCGATAGCCAGCGCCGGTCAGCTTGTTCGTTAGTCGCTCGTTCAAGCGAAGCATCTTCTCGTAGCTCGCGCGGGCGGCCGTATCGGCGGCGAGTGCCTTGCCGATCGCGAGGATGCCGGCGCCATTTTGCGTGGAATCGAGTTCGCTTTGCAGTATGCGATCCTGCTGAAAGATGGCTGCAAGTTCCTTCGACCAGGTGTAGAAGCCGATCGGTTTGCTCTGCTTTTCATCCGCGAGGAAATTCGCCAGTGCCTGTTTTTTGAGATTGGCAATTGCGGCAGGAGTCGGCGGAGCGTTGCCGCTCAATTCTATCGCGGCATGGAGCACTGCCAGTGGAGTCCCGCCGGCATCCGCCTTCACGGCTGCTGCCAGTCGCGGCAACCAATCCTTTTTGCCGGATGTCGCGTCCAGGCCGTTTTGCAGCGCGAGTTCAACGGCAGCGTATAGGCCGTCATCGAACTGCTTCCCCTTCTGAATCAACATCGCCGCCGACGCACACTCGGGTTGCCAGGCCAACCACGGCAATGGTTGTTGTGTCTCGGCCAGCAACTTGAGTTGATTCGTCGGCACCCAGCCGCGCAGTACCTCGCCGTTTTCCACAATTGCGACTTGCACCAAACCCTTGTCTTCCTTCGTCACAAACAGAATGCGCCCCTTCTTGAGCCGCGCAAGCACCTTGTTAGATTCCTGGAGTGGAACGTCATCCGCAATGACTTCGACGGTGTTACCCCGTCCAATCTCATCAGAAATCGAATCTTCCTTTTTGGGAATTCGCACGCTCAGGATCTGTTTTGACCGATCGAACTCCAGGGTATAGCCCTGCCTCGTTTTGATAACCGGCTTCACCACCGCCGGTTGAATACGCGCCAGGACTTCGGGAGACGGACGTGGCGGAAGTGTCAGCGGAACTTCCTGTGCCGACCCAAGAGAGCAGGAAACGAAGACGATAAGCCACAGAAGACCAAAACGCATGACAACCTCCATGAGTCGAAATAATTGCTCTGTTCTCTATTCCAAATTCGCCAGGATCGCAGCTTTGGTTTGATACGTGTCGCAGTGGCGGCGGAATTCGGCGCGGTTGAGGATCTTTGTTACATAAACTTCGGCGAAGGCTGGTGTAGCGAGGCTGCAGTAGTTCGAGCCGAAGTGAATTTCCGGGCCGGTGTCGGCTGCCACTGGTTTGCCATCACGATCGGTAACGGTCACCGTCGGCGTTTGTGCATAACTGATCGTGCTCGAAGCTTCTTCCCAGCCGAGCATCAGCCACACTTTGTTTTTACCCCGCTGCTGATCGAAGAAGACCGGCGCCATCATCCGCACGTCGGGCGCGAGATCGGGATCGGAACGAAGCGCAGCCAACCACCGCAAGAAGCCCACTGCTTGCTCGTCGGCCGTTTTACCGTTGCCGATTTCAGCGGCGGCTTCTGCGGGCATGCCGATTTCGCGACAGGCGGTGATGTACGCGCCACCGAATAGTCCGGCCAGTTGATCGAGTTCTTCCAGTAGGTTTGTTTCGACAGGTCCGTTCGCCGTTTGCCGAAACATCTTCGCGACGTTTTCCTGGCCGAAGATCTCGATCAGCACGCTACGCGCAAAGCGATAGGAGGCTGCCCGCCGCAGATACATGGTCGGCAACAGTTCCACATGCGGGTCAGGGGTGATGTAAACTTTTTCGCGCTCGATCATCGGTGGCGGCGCGGCCGAGGCTGGCGCGGGGTGATCGAGTTGTTTGATATGCGTCTCGCGCATCAGGGCATAGGTTCCCTTGAAGAGATTCTCGAGATGTTTGTGGTACAAATCGTTCGGCCGCAGCCTGCTCGCCTCAAGCGACTTGTCGAAGCGGACCAGTGATTCAAGGGACCAGAGTTGGTGATCGTACCAACCCGAGTCGGCTTGGGGCTGAAACGACAGCTGGCCGTTTTTTAGCCGCGTGATGACTTCGTTCATCAGATCAAAACCCGCCGGGATTGGTCGATCGCCGTAGAGCCTCATAATGAGATCGGTCTCGTGACTGCGCGACGGCGGCAGCAAGCTAATCTGCTCATTGGGATCAAATTCCGGTGTCTTGCCGGCATCAATTGCGGCCAGCACATTGCGATAGCCGGGCCCTTTGAGCTTGTTCGTCAAACGTTCGTTCAGCCGCATCGTTTTTTCGTAGCTCTCGCGGGCGGAGGCATCGGCGGCGAGGGCCTGACCGATGGCTGTGATGCTGGCCGCATTGTGTTTCGCCAACACACTGCTCTGCAGCATTCGGTCCTGGCGGAAGATGGCTTCCAGTGGCTTTGACCAGGTGTAGAAGCCGATCGGTTTGCTCCGTTTTTCATCGGCGAGGAATTTGGTGAGCGCGTCACTTTTGAGTTTCGCGATCGCTGGCGGAACTGGCGGCGAATTGCCGCTCAGTTCAGTCGCGGCAAAGATTGTCGCCAGCGGAGTACCGCCGGCATCGGCTTTCACCGCGGCCGCGAGTCGCGGCAGCCAATCTTTTTTGCCCGTCGTGGGGCCGAGTCCGTTTTGCATCGCTAGCTCTACGGCAGCATACAGGCCATCGTCGAACTGCTTCCCTTTTTGAACCAGCATCGCTGCCGAAGCGTACTGCCCGCCTTGGTTCAGGCTCTTGTGCAGCGGACGATCTTCGGCGACGGGCTTGAGGTTTTTCTTCTGCACCCAACCGCGTAGAACTTCTCCGTTCTCCACAATTTGCAGCTGGACCCAATCCTGGTTCTGGGCCGTGGTGTAAAGAATGCGTCCCTTCTTCAACCGGGCGAGAACCGTCGTCGTCTGCTGTAGCGGCGCACCCTCGGTCACCACTTCCACCGTCTGATACGCTTCGACTTGCGGCGAGATCCACAGGTCCTTTTTGGGAACGTTGACGGCTAGGATCTGTTTCGACCGATCGACCTCAATCGAGAACTCTTGCCGGGTTTTGATCACTGGCTTGGCGGCCGGCGGTTGAATGCGCGCGAGCACTTCCGCAGGTGGTGGCGGCGGAAGTTTTGCGGGTGCATCGGGCGGCGGTTCGGGCTGTGGGGCTGGCGCGGGTGTCACGGCCAGCAATGTTGAGACAACTGCACCACAGATCAGCGCGCAAAAGAGAACAGCAATCAAAACAAGTCGCATGGCAGGCTCCGCGAAAAGAAAAGCGAATAGGCCAGCCGGCCATTGTAGGGTTATAGTAGGACGGTCGCAGCTACTATCATTTGCTTCCAGTACATCTGATGAAACTTCCGCACCTTCACCTGCGCGATTTGCTTTGGCTGCTGCTGGTGGTCGGGCTCGCGCTGGCGTGGTGGAGCGATCGCCGCGAAGCTGACAGGCTGCAAGTTGCCGCGGAGCGCCTGGACGCTTTGGCACTCCAGAGTGCTGAGGCCAGGTTTTTGGTAGCCGAAACCGAACAGGCCATGGTCGATAATATTGTTCGCAAAGCTCCCGGTGCAATTTCCCAGACCGAAGTGCAACTCACTAAAGCGCGATTCCAGGCCGCCAAGATGAGGCTGGAGACGGTTCGCACCAAATCAAACGCGGGAGCGGCCAAAAAGTGAGTGGCGAACTACCACCAACGGAACGTCGTGGAAAACTTCGTCGCTTCTATTGGCGCGACGTTTTCTGGCTGTTGCTGGCAGTCGGGCTGACTTGGGCATGGTTGCACGAACATGTTCGCGTTCGTCGCCACACCGCTGCAATTCAAGCAACCAAGCAGTACGTAGATGTGCTGCCACTAAAAACGGCCCAGGAGGAGTTGCGACTCGCAGAGGCGGAATTTGCCCAGCAGCAAATCTTGCGACTGACTGTGGATTTCGGTCGGCAAGAATATCGCCGCGCAGAATTTCAACGCAACGCTGCCAAGATCGAGTTGCAAAAAGCTCAAGTGAATGCCGAGCTTGGGTCATCCAAGTAGTTACATCCACTCTTTAATCGGCTTTCCTTCGAGCAGCCGGATCGGCCGGCCGTCGGGGGCGTTCACCATCAGGTCGGTTGGGATGCCAACCTTTGAGTAGATGGTGGTGACGATGTCTTCGCTCAGGTATTCGTCCTTCGTGACGAAGCCACCTTCGTCGTCGGTCGAACCGAGCACCGTGCCGCCCGGAACTCCGCCGCCGGCCATCATTGCAAAGCCAGACGTCGCCCAGTGGTCGCGACCGCTGGCCGAGTTGATCTTCGGGGTGCGGCCGAAGTCGGTGAGCCACACGACGAGCGTAGTGTCGAGCAGGCCGCGATCTTCCAGATCTTTCACCAGCGCCGGCAAGCCTTGGTCGACAGGCGGAATGCGGGTGTTCTTCAGCGATTTGAAATTGTTGGCGTGCGTGTCCCAACCGCCGTCGGTCACGGTGACGAACCGCACGCCGGCTTCGATCATGCGACGAGCGAGGAGCAACCCCTGGCCGAATTTGTTGCGGCCGTAGCTGTCGCGGAGCTTGTCGTTTTCTTTGGCAAGTTCAAAAGCGCCTTTGGTTTCTGGCGCGGTGATCATGTTGAGCGCGGTCTTGTAGTGCTCATCGAGCGCGGCGTACGCGGCTGGCTGCAGATCGGCTTGCCGCTGGATCTGATCGACCGCGGTGAGCATTTTGCGACGGCGATCGATGCGCTCGGAAGTGACGCCACTCGGCGGCGTGATGTCGCGGACACGGAAATCTTCCTTGCTCGGATCGGCAGCGATTTCGAACGCACCATGCTCAAGACCAAGCAGTCCCGGTTGGCCACCGCCGAAGCGGCGGTCGACTTCGGTGCCGACCTGAATGAACGGCGGCAACGCCGATTTGAATCCCTTGTGATAACTGACGACCGAGCCCATCGTGGGATAGCGCACGGCTTGGTTCATCTTGCGGCCCGACATCACATATTGATCGGCGGCGCCGTGGCTGCCGTTCTGCGGATTCCAACCTCGCAGCAGCGCGAAGCGCTTCATCTCTTTGGCAAACGTGGGGACGATCTCGGTGAACTTCACGCCAGGAATAGCCGTGTCGATCACGCCATATTCGCCGCGCACATTGACCGGCGCATCGGGCTTGGGATCGAACGTGTCGTGATGACTCGTGCCGCCGCGGGTCCAGACGAGAATGACATTGCACTGCCCGAGCGACGACTTACCCGCCGCCCGAGCGGCCGATTGCAGGCCGAGCAAACCAGGCAGTGACAAACCGAGACCGCCGAGCGCGCCAACCTGCAAAAAGCTGCGGCGAGAAACACCTTCACAATCGCGCGTCCGGGCGGGGAAGAGATTCAACATGCGGCACCTCAGGTGGGGAGGCTAGGAGGGCACTCGGGTGGGAGCCGAATTGATCCATTCGGCAGCGCTTATCGTATCCGATCGGTTTGGCGGAACGCAATTGTTTTTTGAAAGTGGCGGTGGGTGCAAAGTTCGGGGCTAGGCTTGATATTAAGTGGCCAACTGTATACTATTCTCAGTTGGCGAAATTTGATTGCACGAGCAGGCGACGCGACATTGCAGCACGCCAGCGATCAGTCGGGCTTGTTGTGACCTGGCAGTCCACTTCGTTGTGGCTCGAGGTGGTTTTGTTGTGAAACTGTTGTATTTGGGGCCAAAGTGTTGTGAGAAAACAGGGGCTGTTTTTCGCAAAGTGTTTGACCGAAGTGGGTTGCGAGATTTCAGGAGCTGAAACAAGTGTTGTGAGGTTGTGTCCCTTTCAACCGTCGCCAAGCTTTGCCCAGCCTCCCCGTTTCGCCCGATTGGCATTTAAGGAAGTTTATTGCACCGCTATACTTGCTTGACCGGCACGACCGAAACTTTACAATGATGGTAAACATGGTGATGTTTGGTGGCGTTGCCAGTTTCAGCCGTGGCATTTGCTCGTTTCTCGCGTAATCGCCCGCAACCGCGGGTCTTTCCTGGCGAAAAGTATGACCGATCAACTTCCCAACTATCCGACCCTCAATCCGCAAGCCAAGCTCAGCAAGGTCGAAGGGGTCAAGGATCACAGCAAGTTTCTGGCGGGACCGCTCGCGACCGAACTCGCCGATGAGAACCCCAACTTCGGTCACGACAGCGAAGTGCTGCTGAAGTTCCACGGCACTTATCAGCAAGACGACCGCGACGAGCGCGGCCAGGTGGGCGAAGACGGCAAGAAAAAGAAGGCCTACAGCTTCATGGTCCGGACCAAGATTCCGGGCGGCAAGCTGACGAGCGCACAACTGCTCGCCGAACTCGACCTGTGCGATGAACTGGCCAACACCACGCTGCGGATCACGACCCGCCAAGGCTTGCAGTTGCATGGCGTGCTGAAGAGCAACCTCAAGAAGTCGATCGCGCGGATCAACGAAATCCAATTGTCGACGCTCGGCGCTTGCGGCGATGTGAATCGCAATGTGATGTGCTGCCCAGCGCCGATCGCCAGCAATATCTATCGCGAGACGCAGGCGCTGGCCGATAAGATTGCCGATCACTTTGCCCCGAAGACTTGCGCTTATCACAGCGTGTGGTTGACCGATTCATCGACTGGCGAAAAGGAACTCGTCGGCGGCATGGACGAAAAGGCCGGCGATGGCTTTGATGTCGAGCCGATCTACGGCAAGCATTACATGCCGCGCAAATTCAAGATGGCGATCGGCTTTGATTTCGACAACTGCGTCGATCTGTATGCCAACGACTTGGGCCTGATCACGATCACCGAGGGCGACAAGATCCTCGGTTACAACGTGATCGTCGGCGGTGGCATGGGAACTTCACCCTCGGTGAAGAAGACATTCCCAGCCGTGGCCAAGCGGTTGTGCTATGCAACGCCCGAAAACGTGATGCAAGTCATCGAAGCCGTCTTCAAGGTGCAACGCGACTACGGCAACCGCGATGATCGCAAGCAAGCTCGCTTGAAGTATGTCATCGCCAACTGGGGCATCGAAAAGTTCAAAGCCAAGGTCGAAGAGTACTTTGGCGGATCGCTGCCTGATCCGCTGCCAAACGATGTGTACGGCTTCGACGATCACATGGGATGGTTCGAGCAAGGCGATGGCAAGTGGTTCTATGGTCTGAACGTCGAGAACGGCCGGATCAAGGACACGGCCGATTTTCAGCTGAAGACCGCGCTGCGGGAAGTTTGCCGCACGCTGAATCCGGGCATTCGCTTGACTGCCCATCAGAGCATTCTCTTCACCGACATCGCGCCGGAAAACAAAGACAAGCTCGAAGCGATTTTGAAGAAGCACAGCGTCAAGCTGAGCGAAGAGATCAGCGAAGTTCGCCGCTGGAGCATGGCCTGCGTGGCCTGGCCGACGTGCGGTTTGTCGATCACCGAAAGCGAACGAGCGTTGCCCGGCATGATCGATCAAATGGAAGTGGAACTCGCTCGCCTCGGCCTGTCGAGCGAGAAGTTCACCGTCCGCATGACGGGCTGCCCGAACGGGTGCGCTCGGCCTTACAACTGCGACGTTGGTCTCGTGGGTCGGGCCCGCAATCAGTACAGCGTGTTCGTCGGCGGCCGCTTGCTCGGCGATCGCTTGAACTTCATGTACAAGGATTACGTGCCGTCCGAAGAAGTGGTCAGCACGCTCGTGCCGCTGTTCGTATATTTCAAAACCGAACGCCAGCCGAACGAAACCTTCGGCGACTTCTGCCATCGCAAAGGTCAAGAAGATCTCGCCGCTTGGGTGGGCAACTTTGCGACCGTGAAGTAGTCACGACAGCCACCAATCGAGAAAGGTAACGCTGGCCCAATAGTAAGCAGCGAACGAAACGAGGTACGCGGCGAGGCGACGGGCCCACGCGTAACCACCCGCGCGGCTGGCG
Source organism: Anatilimnocola floriformis (assembly GCF_024256385.1). NCBI lineage: Bacteria > Pseudomonadati > Planctomycetota > Planctomycetia > Pirellulales > Pirellulaceae > Anatilimnocola > Anatilimnocola floriformis. The sequence continues at coordinate 134,020 of NZ_JAMLFW010000001.1, read as the reverse complement.
ATGATCTCGCAGGTCGCCGCCAGCGGAAAGGTCAGCACAAAGCCGGTAAGGAAACACCACTCGAGCGCCAGGCCAAGCCAGCGCAGCAAGTGAAAATAGAGCGCGCACAAGGCCAGAAACATCAGGCCGACCGCGTACGAAGTGAACCGCTCGCGACTTTGAAATTTCGCACGCCCGCCAGCGAGACTGAAGCCGATGGTCAACTGATAGACGGCCCACAAAGCGAGTGGCCAGGTAAACCAATAGTCATCGCGCCACAGATGGATCACGCGGCTGCCGGTGGCACCGATGACGAACAGCGCGGACCAAAAGAAGATCAGCCAAGTCCCGCTGTGCTGCCGAGACGGCAGTAACCATTCTCCGAACATCGTGAGACCACCGATGGCGACGATCGCGACCACGCCAAACAGTCCCCACCGCCAATAGTCGTCTGCATCGGGCTTCGTGGCTGGATAATCCCGCTCGGCGCCGATCAGGACCGTCGGATCGAAACGCGTATGCTTGGGGATATCACTCACCCCGATCGCCGCCTTCGCTTTCGTTAATGGTGAACGCCCCAGATAGATGCAAGCCGCGCGCGATTGCGTTCGCAGCAACAGCTTGCCATTTGCGAGCGCCGGCGAAGTCCAACAAACTTCGCCAGGAAAGACCGCGGCCTTACCGAGCTCGGCGTAGTTATCGCGCGATGCACGAAACAACAGCACTTCGCCTCGATCATTGAAGCCGACGAGTTTGTCGCCCGCGGCGATGAGTTGCGTTTGCCCCGGTTCATTCGCAGACCAGAGTGTTTCGCCGGTCTGCCAATCGAGCGCGCGAAAGGTGCCCCGCGAAGGACGATTCAGCCGCGACTGCGCTTCGCGCAGATCAAAGCCGAAGATGGTTTCGCCGACGAGCACGCTCGAGGCGACATCGTTCGACAGTTGCGGGCTGTCCCACTTCTCCACGGGTTTGCAGCGGCCCGTCTTTTCGTCCGCGACCAATTCATAACAGGTCGCGCCTCCTTTGAACGGCCGAGCGATGAGCAGGTGAGGCTCGCGGTACAGCGGCGCCGAGGCATGTTCGTCGTAACCGGCCGACAGCGAGACTTCCCACCAGAGTTCGCCGGTCCGGCGGTGCACGCAGCAGAGCGAGTTCTGCATGAGCACGGCCACCAGCGGTTCGCCACGCCATTCGATCGGCACCGCGGTCGAATAGCTCGCCGGTTTCTTGCCGGCTTTCCAAGCCAGACTACCATCGGCGACGCGTAGCGCGATCACGCCCGCGCTCGGCCCTCCGACCGGCAAGATCACGAGCTCATCGATCACCAGCGGCGATGCAGAGTAACCAAACTCGGTCCCTGTCCCTGCATAGGTCTTTTGAAAGTCGACCTGCCAGACGATCTCGCCGTCACTGGCTTGCGCACAACCGGCGGTTCCTTGCGGCGTGACATAAAAGACTCGCTCGCCAACTACCGCGGGAGTCGAGCGTGGTCCTGGATAAAGACCGCCGCCGTCGTAGGGCCAACCGATCTTGGTCGTCCAGATTGTTTCGCCGGTGGCTGCATCGAGGCAGATCAGTTGCTGTTCGTAGAGCGTTTGCGTCAGCGTATAAGCCCGCTCGTTCACCACCGCGAAACTGGAATAGCCTTGGCCTAGCTCGCGGATCCACAGCACCGGCGGACCACCCTCGGGGAACTTATCGACGAGCGATTCGCCAACGCTGTTGCCATCCTGCGTCGGTCCGCGCCATTGGGGCCACTGTGCCGTGGCAACCGCCGCCCACGAGCAGATCAACAGAAAGGCGGCGGTAGTGCGCAAACGCGGAATTGCTACACCTTCGGTTCCCAGCCGGGCCGATATTCGCGGCTCCACAGCGCGGTGGCTTGTTCGTCACCTTGAATGTGGCCGTTCTTCGGATCGGTCGTCAGCACGCGGTTCACACGGTGGGCGATGTTGCCGAGGTGGCAGAGCAGCGTGCTCTTGTGGCCTTCTTCGATGTCGCTGTTGGAGCGTTTGCCGGTGCGAATGCAATCGAGGAAGTTCGCGATGTGATCGACCTCACCGCCTTTACTGCCGGCGGGGGACGCGCCGACTTCTTTGTTGTTGCTGTCGTATTGCTTGTAGCCGGGATCGATGATCACGATCGAGCCTTCTTCGCCGTGGAAGCTGCAGCCGAACTGATTCAACATCGACCCGAGAGGCGACCAGCTGAGCCCTTCCCACATGATCGATTTGTTGCCGGGGAAGTTGTAGGTGACGATGTGCGTGTCGGGCGTTTCTTGGTCGTCGTCATGGCGATACTTGCCGCCGCCGGAAGTGACACGGTTGGGGAAGTCGACCTCCAAACCCCAGCGGCAAACGTCGAGCGCGTGGATGCCGTTGTTGCCGAGCTCGCCGTTGCCCCAGTGCCATTTCCAGTGCCAGTTGTAATGGATCACGTTGTCCATGAACGGTTTGTCGGGAGCCGGCCCTTGCCAGAGCGTCCAGTTCAACCACGTCGGCACTTCGGCGGGTTTGCCGTGCTTGATGTTCGGCCGTTTGTTGTTGTACCAGGCGCGGGCGTAATGCACCTTGCCGATCGCACCGTCCTTGATCTTTTGAATGGCTTCGCCGATGCCGGGCCAAGTGCGGCGCTGATTGCCCATCTGCACGACGCGGTTGTTCTTGCGGGCCGCTTCGACGGCGAGTTCCCCTTCGCGCGGATTGTGCGAGCAAGGCTTTTCGACGTAGACGTGTTTGCCAGCCGAGCAACCGAGAATGGTCGCCGGCGCGTGCCAATGGTTCGGCGCGGCACAAACGAGCACATCGACGAGCTTGTCGTCGAGAATCTTGCGGAAATCGCCGACAGCGACCGCTTTGATTTCCTGCTGATTGTTGACGCTTTCAACCACCTTGCCTGCCGCCCGTTCATCGACGTCGCAGATGTAGGCCACATGCGCGCCATTGGCGAGAAAGCCCTTGGTTAACGCCGCGCCGCGGCCGTTCACACCCATCACGCCAACCACGAGTTTTTCGTTCGGTCCTTTTTCGGCCCGAACTTGTTCAGGAGCGAGGTTTGCGATGACAGCAGCCCCCGCCATCGCGCCAGCGGCTTGCAAAAACGTGCGGCGATCGAGCTCGTGCTGGCGGGGAGAATTCGGATCGAGCGGGCGCGACATAACGAAGGCTCCAAAGGCGGGAGGAAAGTTGCGTGCTGTGGGCTGAGCATAGCAGCGGCGCGCGGCGGAAGCCAGCAAATGCAAACGCAACCCCGTACCTGGAAATCGCCTCGAAAGTGTATACTGAGAGAAGTCGCCGTCCCCCACGCTGTTCTCTGGAGTTGCCCGCCCGATGAGTCGCCGCAGTCGCGCACGAGAAGTCGTGCTGCAAGTACTCTTCGAAATCGATTTGAATCCGGATTGTCACACAGTCCAGGCCGATAACTTCATGCGCAGTCGGCTGACGCAGGATGCCGAGGTGCTGGAGTTTGCCCGCGGACTGCTGGCCGGCGTGCGAAAGAACCGGTCGGAGCTCGACGAGCTGCTGAAGAAAACGGCAGACAACTGGAGCCTCGAGCGGATGGCCGTTGTCGATCGCAACATCCTGCGGATCGGTGCGTATGAAATGCTGCACTCCGATACGCCCGAGCGTGTGGCCATCAACGAAGCGGTCGAACTGGCCAAGCGATACGGCGCGAAGCAATCGTCCCATTTCGTCAACGGCATCTTGGATCGCTTCGTCAAAGAACGGCGGGTCGCGAATAAACCTGGCAAGCCCGCGGAATAATCATGGGACTCTTCGACTACTTTAAAAAGAAGCCGGAGGAAGTCGTTCCGCCGGCCCCGGCAGAAAAGCCCGCGCCGGAACAGCCTCAGTCGTTTTTCGGCAAGCTCCGCTCGGCGCTGAAGAAGACGAATGACATTCTCAACACCGACATTCGCGACTTGTTCAAGCGCGAAGGTCGGCTGGTCGACGACGAATTCCTCGGCGAACTCTTTGCCGCGTTGATCAAGACCGACATGGGCGTCGCCGCGGCGAACAAACTGCGCGATCGCGTGAAGGTCGACTTCCGCGGCCGTGTCGTTCATATGAACGATATTCTTACCGCGGTTAAGCAAGAACTCCGCGGCCTGCTCGATCAGCCTGGCCAAGCTCAGGAAATCAACTTTGCGGCGAGTGGGCCGACCATCATTCTCGTCGTCGGCGTGAACGGCTCGGGCAAAACCACAACCATCGCCAAGCTTTGCCAGCGATTCAAAGATCAAGGCAAAAAGGTAGTCCTCGGCGCGGGCGATACCTTCCGCGCTGCCGCTGTCGAGCAACTTACGATCTGGGCCGATCGCTTGGGCGCTGAAATCGTCAAAGGCGATCCTGGCGCCGATCCAGCGAGCGTGGCCCATCGCGCCGTGGCGAAAGCGGTCGAGCTGAACGCCGACATTTGCATCGTCGACACAGCAGGCCGGCTGCAAACGCAAACAAACCTGATGCAGCAGCTCGAAAAAATCCATCGCGTGATGAGCAAGCAGATTCCCGAGTCGCCGCACGAAGTGCTGTTGGTGCTCGACGGCACGGCGGGTCAAAACGCCATCAGCCAGGCCCAGGGATTTTCGACGGCTGCCAAGTGCACCGGCATCATGCTCACCAAGCTCGACGGCACGGCGAAAGGGGGCGTGGTGGTCGCCATTCGCGAGAAGTTCGCCATCCCGGTGAAGTTCATCGGCCTCGGTGAAAAGTCGGCTGACCTCGCCGAGTTCAAAGCGCCGGAGTTTGTAGAAGCGCTGTTTGAGGACCTGGCGTAATTGGTTGTAGTTGTAGGCCGGCTACTTCACTCCCAGCGACTCCAACCGCGCGGTCGCTGCGGATTCAGCCTTTTTCAGCACCGATTCGAGCGTCACGGGTTTGCCACCTTCGTGTTTGCTTTCATCGGCTGCTTCCATGAAGGCGTAGATCTGAATCGTCTCTTCCGGTGAAACCGGGGCTGGGCCGCCGCGGAAGAACTTGGTGATCTCGACTGCCAACGGCCGATAGCCGTCGAACTTGCCGATCTCGCGAATCCCCTTGCTGCCGAAGGCCGTGCCACCGTAACCCGTGCCACCCTTCGCACGAATGCCGCGGAACGTGCCGATGCGGCCGCCGCTCCACACGCCCGTCGCCACGTCGTAATCCGCGGTCGACACGCGGCTGACCGATTCACAGCCGGTGCCCATCACGGTGAAGAGCGTCTCCACGCCGTGGATGCCGTACCAAAAGAGGTCGGGATGCGTCTTCTCGAGCGAACACGGGCTGTAAGCATCGCAGCCTTGCACGTCGCCGATTGCGCCGCCGCGAATCTCTTGGGCGCCCTTGGCAAACCGCAGCGACGACGACGAAAAGACCGGCACGTTGAACTTCTTCGCCGCACGAAAGATCGCAACGGTATCAGCCAGCGAGGCCGCGATTGGTTTGTCGATGAATGTTGGTTTGCCGGCCTTGAAACAGACGAGTGCTTGCTCCAAATGCGGCCGGCCGTCGTTGGTTTCGAGCAACACGCAATCGACGCGCTTCACCAGTTCGTCGAGCGATTCGACGATCTCCACGCCGTGCTCTTTGATGCTCGTGGTGTAACCAGGAATCCGCGACGCGCTCGATTCGATATCAGCACTGCCGCGCGGATAAGCGGCGATGATCTTGCAGCCGGCGAGATCTTCGGCGACTTTCGGATTGTTGAACTCCTTGGCAAACGCCATCGAGTGCGAAGTGTCGAGCCCGATGATGCCGAGCTTCAGTTCCTTCTTGGCCGGCTCCTTTTCCTGAGCAACGGCGAGCGAACTCAGCAATAGCAACGGCAGGCAAGCGAGCAACAAGCAGCGAGACATGGCGGGCTCCTGGCGGAGAGGGAGGTGTGAATGAAGGTGAATCATGGCCGCGGCGCGAACCGCTGGTCAACCGTAGGATAGGCTTCCAGCCTGTCCGTGCAGCTCTTCCTGTCCGTGCAACTCTTCTGAATATCTCAAGACAGGCTGGAAGCCTATCCTACGCGCGGCCTGTCGCTGGTGCGACTTCGCGCTATAATGCAGGGAGCCTTCCACCATCGGAGAATCCCTGTGTTTCGTGAGTTTTCGCCCATCCAAGCCGCCGTCGACGCCATTGCCCGCGGCGAGGTGATTATCGTCGTCGACGCCGAAGATCGCGAAAACGAAGGAGACTACATCTGTGCCGCCGAGAAGGCGACTCCCGAATTGGTCAATTTCATCCTCAGTGGCCGTGGCCAGTTTTGTGCCCCGCTTCTGCCGGAAACAGCCGCCCGGCTCGATCTGCAGTCGATCGTCGATTCGAACACCGCGCCGCTGCAAACCGGCTTTCTCACCCCCATCGATCACCGCAGCGGCAAGACCGGCATCACCGCGGATGAACGGGCTCGCACCGTCCGCGAGATGGCCCGTGGCGATTCCGTCGCCGGCGAATTCGTCCGCCCTGGTCACGTCCATCCGTTGCTGGCCAAAGAAGGCGGCGTGCTCCGCCGCGCCGGCCATACCGAGGCCGCCGTCGATCTCTGCCGCATGGCCGGCCTCGCGCCGGTCGGCGTGCTGTGCGAAATTCTCGACGACACCGGCGATCGCGCCTCGCGCTCGTATCTCAACGAACTCGCCGACAAGCACAACTTGAAAATGATCTCGATCGAGCAACTCATCGCGTATCGCCGCGTGAGTGAAAAGCTCGTCACCCGCCTCGCCCAAGCCACAATTCCCACCGGCGAGTACGGCGACTTCACAATCATCGCCTACGAGGTCCGTTTCGAAACGCAGCAACCGATTGTGCTGGTGAAAGGAAAGCTCGACGAAAACGATGCGCCGCTCGTGCGGTTGCATTCGTCCTGCTTCACGGGCGACCTGCTCGATTCGCTCCGCTGCGACTGCGGTGCGCAGCTGCACATGGCCATGAAGCAAATCCACGAAGCGGGCAGCGGCGTGATCGTCTACTTGCCGCAAGAAGGTCGCGGCATTGGCCTGGTCGAAAAGATCCGCGCTTACGACCTGCAGGAAAAAGGACTCGACACCGTCGAAGCCAACCACGCTCTCGGCTTCAAAGCCGATATGCGCGATTACGGCGTGGGCATCCAAATTCTGAAGGACCTGGGCCTGCGCAAGATCCGGCTGCTCACCAACAACCCGAAAAAGACCGACGCCTTCGTCTACAGCGGCTTCGATCTGCAGGTCGTCGACCAAGTGCCGATTATCTCGGCAGCCAATCCGCACAACGCGAAGTATCTCGCCACCAAGCGCGACAAGATGGGGCATAACTTGCCTGGGGAATAGATTTGCCAGGCGGTAATCTTTCAAAGATAATAGCAATTCGGTCGGGCAATCTTGAAAGGTTATGCGATGTCGAGTGAAGTGCTGCTGAGTGTTCCGGCGGAGTTTGCCGCACAAATTATTGCTCAGTCGCGTAGCGCAGGCATTTCCGTTGCGGACACCGTGCGGAAGCTTATGGAGTCGCTACAACAACAAGCGGCGCCCGGCATGCATCAATGGTCCGACGACCAAGTCGTGGCTGCAGCCGACCTGCGATTGCCGCCGCGCGACGCTGACCGAATTTCGGAATTACTGAACTTGCAACAGGCGGGCCAGATTACAACGGTCGAACACGCTGAGTTGCAAAACTTGATGACTTGCTATCAGGCGTTGCAGCTATATCAAGCCCGCGCACTTGGCGAGGCTATTCGTCGTGGCTTGCGCTCTGTGCCGGTCATTACTTCGTGATGGGAATTTCGCGAACAGTTCGAGACCGAGTTCGGGCCGCTGCACTTAATCGATGTGGATATTGCCACGCGCCACAAGTTCTCGTGCTGGGGCCTCTGGAGATTGAGCATCTGCTACCCGAAGTTCGCGGCGGTGGCGACGACGAAGACAACTTGTGGTTGGCCTGCAGCGTATGCAACTCACACAAAGCCACCAAGGTCTCTGCCGAGGATCCGTCCAATCATTGCGAAGTACCGCTGTTCAACCCACGCCATCAAAGCTGGAATTCACATTTCCAATGGGATGTTGATGGAGCGCATCTCTTAGGCGTCACTTCGATTGGAAGAGCGACGATCGTTGTCTTGCACCTCAACGATGATCAATCGGTGTCGCTCAGAACAGTTTGGGTTAGCTACGGAGCATTTCCGCCGCACGATGACGCGCGATCGACCGTGATCCAAAGATAGGTGCTTCGATTGCCGACGAGTTTTCATTTCTGAGCCCACAACTCCAGCTAGGAATGAAGTTGCCATCTCGCAAAAAAAGCCCCGGCACTTTCAAATGCCGAGGCTCGCCTGAATCGCAATCGAAGTCTAACCAACGGCTGTTTACTCAGCCTTCTTCTTTCCTTCGCCCTTACGAGCACCAAACGCTTCGCGCATCGCGGCCTTTTCGGCGTCGCTCAGTTTGCCGTCGCCGTCCTTATCGAACTTCTTCAGAAAGTCGCCACCGCCGCCAGGACCACCTGGCCCACCTTTGCCGCCGGGGCCTCCTTTTCCGCCCGGTCCACCCTTGCCGCCAAAGCCGCCTTTGGGCATCGCTTCGCGCATGGCAGCTCGTTCGTCGTCGCTCAGTTTGCCGTCGCCGTCCTTGTCAAACTTCTTGATGAGTTCCTGAAAACCGCCGCCACCTGGGCCTTTGCCGCCCTTCCCGCCGAAACCACCTTTGCCGCCCGGACCGCCACCTTTTCCACCGGGGCCCTTGCCGTCTTCCGCCCACATGCCAGCAGAAAGAATCGCGCACAAACCCAAGGCCAGCACTGCCGAAAAGACCTTCATAACTACCATCCCCAAACAAGAGTCGTGATGAGAACCTGCTCCTCTTTATCCAACCCCACGGGCCGCGGCGGGTTTCGCCTGGCGGCCATGAGCTAAATTTGCACAGCGACAGTCGTACGGAACCGTAACAATCGCTTGAATCGCGGCGTTCGCTCGTCAGATAATAAGAACCCTATGCGAGGTCGCCGATGTCTGATCTGACGATGTACGATCCCCAGCCCATCCCGCCGCAGCAGCAGCGGTTTCGTTGGACCTTCAGCCTGGGAACGCTGCTCATGCTGATGCTCGGCGTCGGCATCGCGCTGGCCTGGTGGCTCGATCGCCAGCAGTTCAATGCGCGGCTCCGCAAGATCGAACAGATGTACGAGCCGCAGGTGCAAACGGCCTGGGGTGCCGTCGAAATCCTCGGCAAGCCCGACGATGCCTCCGGCCTCATGGGCAAGTCCTGGTGCCCGCAAACTGCCTCAGCCGCCGATTGGATCGAAGTCACCTACGACCAAGCCGTCGCGGCCACCAGCATCGACATCTACGAAACGTATTCCCCCGGCTACGTCACCGAAGTTCTCGTCACCGACGGCAACGGCACGGTCACCAGCATCTGGAAAGGAACCGACCCGCTGAAACCACCACCGGCCATTCCAGCACTTGGTCCGGCGATTTCTGAACCCACGCCTGAACTAACTCCTGAACCACCTGCCGCCGACACCGATCCAACGACAGTCGGCCCCACCACATCGATCCCGCCAACTCTCGCTCCCGTCCCGCGGACAGGCGTCTTCAATGTCGCGATTCTCCCTTCGATCAAGTCAGTCCAACGGGTGACCATCCACGTCGATACCACCGGCCAAAATGTTTGGCCCTGCATCGACGCCGTCGCCCTGAAAACCGCCACCGGCGATGTCTGGCCCACCCGAGCCGCTTGCAGCAGTGTCTACGGCGGCGGTTCGCTCTCGGCAACCAATAAAAAAGGGGGCTGGGCCAGCTGGTGGTAACTCGCCGCTCGCCGCTCGCCACAGTAACCTTCCTCACCGGTTACAATTCCCGTCGCGATCGCTCGCATGGGGTCAGCCCGAAGAGGCCCGACCCGCGCGCCATACTTCCACGGAGGGGGTGTTATATAACAGGTGATAATATTTCCGATTGGCTGGAAGTGCTTATCGGCAAGTGTCTTGCGACGAAACGACCGCGCCAGCCTATAACCTTTTATAACACCTCCACAAACCGCCCCATAACCTCGAACGACGGCACCACTCCAGCGGTGATCGATGTTTTGAGCACAACCAAATTGAGAATGAGCCCCACCCATTTTATGCGTGAGTCCAGACAACTCAGGTCGGCGAATTTCGGCGAGACAATCCGAAATCCGACGCCGCCGTTGACCTAAGTTGTCCGCGCTCTCGCCAGAATGCGAGTTTCATTTTCGCGCCACCTTCGCTAGTTCCCCATGCGTTTTCTCCATGCCGCCGACGTTCATCTCGATAGCCCGTTGCGCGGGCTCGATCGGTATGAAGGTGCGCCGGTGGAGCTGCTCCGCGATGCCACTCGGCAGTCGCTCGAAAAACTCGTGACCCTGGCCAAGACCGAGCGAGTCGATTTCGTCATCCTCGCCGGCGACCTGTACGACGGCGATTGGCAGGACTACAACACCGGCGTCTTTTTCGTGCAGCGGATGCGAGACCTCGAGCGGGCCGGCATTCCCGTCTATCTGATTCGTGGCAATCACGACGCCGAGAGTCGAATCACGTCGCAACTCACGCTGCCGCCGAACGTCCATTCGTTCAGCACCGAGCAGCCCGAAACCAAAACGCTCGACCATCTCCGCGTCGCCCTCCACGGCCAGGGCTTTGCCCGTCAGGCCGAGCCGCGGAACCTCGCGGCCAGTTATCCGCCGCCACTGGCGAATCATTTCAACATCGGCGTGCTCCACACGTCGCTCGATGGCCGCGCCGAGCACGCCTGCTATGCTCCCTGCACGGTCGCTGATCTGGTCGCCCGCGATTACGACTACTGGGCGCTCGGCCATGTTCATCAGCGCGAAACCGTTTCCGCCGCCCGGCCGCGCATCGAGTTCCCCGGCAACACGCAAGGCCGACACGCTCGCGAGCCCGGTGCAAAAGGTTGCCTCCTCGTCACGACCAGCGGCCAGCAAGTGACCACCGAGTTCCGCCCGCTCGACGTCATCCGCTGGCAAGTCGTTCCGGTGAATGCTGCCGAAGTCGAAAACTTCAACGATCTGCTGGAGCAAATTCAATCGGCCCTCACCACCGCCGTCGACGATGCCGAAGGACGCTTGCTCGCGGCTCGCTTGGAAATCACTTGTCCCGACGCCGTGCGACTTTCTGCCGCCGCCGATCTGCCGAAGTTGCGGGCTGAACTCGTCGCGCGGTTTGAGAAAGAAGTCTGGGTCGAAAAAATCCATTGGCCGCAGTTCCGTCAGACCACAACGGCCACTCCAGCATTGAGTGACGATGCAACGTCTGAGTTGCGCGCAGTGTTGACCGAGCTCCAAACCGATCTCGCCGAAACGCAAAAGAAAATCACGACCGGCGAATGCGAAAAACTGTTTCGCAACTTGCCCGCCGAGTTACGTTCACTTCTCCCCGACGGCTTGCCGGAGATCATCGCCCGCGCCGAAGTCTTGCTGCAGACAGCCGGTCAGGAGACGCCGGCGTGAAGTTTCAGCAGGTCACCTTTCGCTGCTTTGGTCCGTTCGAAGAAAAGTCGCTCGACTTTTCCGGCGGCAATCTGCATGTCATCTTCGGCCCGAACGAAGCCGGCAAGAGCACCGCGCTCCGCGGTCTCTACGCTTTTCTCTTCGGCTTTGGACACACCACAGCCGACGACTATCTCTACAAGGCCTCTCAGTTTCGCATACAAGCCACGCTGCAAAACGTCGCCGGCGAAGTGCTCGAATCGGTCCGCCGCAAAGGCAAAAAAGCAACGCTCATACTGACCGATGAGAAAACCGAAATCGCCGAAACCGAACTCGCGCGGTTTATCGGCGGCGTGAACGAATCGCAATTCGAACAACTCTTCGGCCTCAATTCCGCACTGCTCCGGCTGGGCGGCCAACTGATCGCCGACGGCGAAGGCGATTTTGGCGAAGCGCTGTTCGCCGCCGGCGCTGGCCTCGCTGGTTTGCGAAAGCTCGCCGATTCATTGGCCCAGCGGCAGGGCGATCTTTACAAATCGCGCAGCCCCGCCGGCCGTTCGCAACTGCCGCTCAATCGCGCGTTGGGTGAATACAAAGAGGCACTCGAAGCGCAGCGTCAGCAAACTTTGCCACCCGAGCAACACGCGGTGGCCGTGAGCACGGCTACGACCAAAGAAGCTCGCGCGGAAACGTTGCGCAAAGAACGCGACCAAGTTCGCCGCGAGCTGAGCGAACTCGAGCGATTTCATCTCGCACTTCCCACCATCGGCATGCTACTGCAAGCGCGCGAGCGTTTCGCCGTGGTCGCGAATGCTCCTCGCCTGGCTCTCAACTTTGGCGACAAACTTCATCAAGCCTTGCTACAAAAGCAGCGCGCCACCGACAAGCTGCAAGTGCTGACGCTCGATCATGAGAAGCTCGAGCAATCGCAGACCACGGCGAACCCGCCCGAGAATCTACTCGCCGAAGAAGCCGAGATCGATGAACTCAAGGGCTTAGTCGCTGCCGACTGGGGGGCGCGCGATGAAGAGCTCAAGACCGATTCGCGCCGCAAGCAAGTTCTCGGCGAAGCCCGTGACATCTATCGCGCGCTGACCGGCACGACCGACTGGATGCTGATGGATCTGCTCCAGCCGCGTGACGACGAAGAGAACCGCCTGCACGATCTGGCCAATGATGCCAAAGCCGTCGAGCTCGCCGTGGAAACAGCCGAACGGCAACTGAACACGACGCGCGAGGCACTCACCGCGGCTACGACGCAGCAAACCGAATCCCAGGAAATCACCGATGCCCAGCCGCTCCTCGCGCTGGTGGAAACCATCAGTGCGCTCGGTCCGCTCGAAGAAAAAGCCCGCGAGTTGCAACACAAACTGACTGGTGACGAGCGCAAACTGGCCACCGAGTTCAGCCGCCTCCAGCCGGCAGCGCCTGGTAGTTTTCAACAAGCGGCGGAACTCGCAGTTCCAGCAGTCGAAGCCATCGCCGATTTCCGCCGTCGCTTTGAATCGTCGCAACGCAAGCTCGACAAACTGCAAGACGAACGCACTCAACTCGATCGCGAGCGAATCACGCTCGAACAGCAACAGACGGCGGCTAATCCCGCGGCGGAACCTTTGCCATCGGTAAACGATTTGTCTGCCACGCGCGCGGCCCGCGATCACGGCTTGCAGTTGCTTCGTCGTCGCTTGAGCAACGAAGCCGACGCGAACGCTGAGAAACAATTTGCCGATCAGCACACCGGCAGGCCGTTGTTCGAAACGACCGAGCACCTCGTTCGCCAGGCCGATGTCCTCGCCGATCGCTTGCGGAGCGAAGCCGATCAAATCGCGCGCTGGCAGTCTGTCGAACAGAATCAGCAAACCTGGCTCAAGCGCGAACAAACCTGGCAAGCAGCACAGCAGTCGACGGAGGCAGCGCACGCAGAACTGCAACAAGCCTGGGAGCAACTCTGGCAAGCCGCCACCATCACGCCGCAGTCGCCAGCCGTGATGGAGCCTTGGTTAACACGTTGGCAACGCTTGTGCGAGCAAGTCGTCGCCTGGCAAGAGAATCGCCGTTCACTCGAAAGTTTGCAGCAGCAGATCGCCAATGTGCGTGAGCAACTGACGGCTGCCTGTCCTGCCGCGCAATCGGCTAAGTCGCTCGAAGAAGCGCTCCGCCGTGCCCGTCAGTTGGCCAGTGAAGCCGCGAATCGGCAACTAGCCGCGAGCCGGCTCCAAGAAGACATTCGCCGCTTGCAATCGCAACTGACCACGGCCGAAGCGCAGGTGCAGCCCGCCCGCAAACGTCTCGAGGCTTGGAAGAAAGATTGGGCCGCCGCGATTCGTCCGCTCGGTTTGAGCGACCCAAGCACATCGGTCGCGACCGCGCAGTCGTACTTGAAGCGGATCGGCTTGATGCAGGAGCACCTCAAGGAATCGCGCATCAAGGGCAAACGGCTGGAGGAACTGAAAGCGGCCCGCGAAGCTCTCGCCCGCCGCTGGAACGGTCTCCGGCAACGACTACAACCTGGCAGCAAGCCCTCGACTCTGGAAACGATTCGCGAAGATTTTCAGGCGCTCGAAAACGAATTGAAAACGGCCCGCGTTAGTCGCACCCGCCAACAAGAGCGCGCCGGCCGCCTGCGCGCCATCGCCACCGAGATCGAAACCACGACCGAACAATTGCGAACCGCCGAAGCCGAGCTCCGCACGCTCGCCACCGAAGCCAGCGTCGCCCAACCCGAAGAGTTAGCGAGTGCACTACAGCGCGCTCAAGACCGCGATGCCGCCGAAAAGGAAGTGCGCACGCACGAGCAAGTTCTCGCTGGTCATGCTCGGGGTCAGGCGCTCGACGAGTTCATCAAGAGTGCGCTCGCGGTGCGATCTTCGATTGAAATGGATCTCGCCGCGCATAGCGCTCGCGCCGATAAGCTCGATCCCGAAATCCAAGCGGCTGAAGACGAATCGCGCGAAGCCCGTCGCCTGCTGAAAGAATACGAACAAGCCTCGAGCGCCGCCGCCCATGCCCGGCAGCAGGCGGAGTTTTTGATCACGCGATTGAAAGAGCAAGTCACCGAGTTTGCCGCGCTGCAGCTTGCCGGACTCGTGCTCGATCAGGCCAAGGAGCGTTATCGCGCGCGGCATCAAGATACGTTGCTCTCCCGCGCCGGCGAGTTCTTCCGCACGCTGACCGACGAAAAGTTCGCGACGATCGAAATCGACAACGAAGAAGGGAAGGACGTCCTCAAAGCCATCCGCGCCGCGGGCCACTCGTTCCCTCGCGTGCCGGTCGGCGGCCTGTCGGAAGGTACCCGCGATCAACTTTTCCTCGCGCTGCGACTCGCCGGCATCGAGCAGCATCTGCAAAACCGCGAACCCGTACCGCTGATCATCGACGACGTGCTGATGACCTTCGACGACGCCCGCAGCCGCGCCACCCTCCGCTGCCTAGCCGAACTCAGCACCAAGACTCAGGTACTCCTCTTCACGCATCATCGCCACGTCGGCGAGCTCGCCCAACAGGTTCAACCAGCGACGGTCGTGCACGCGCTGTAACCGTTGTCTCACATTACAAATCGCGATTTTCTAGCGGCGATTTTCTGGCGTTCGAGCGGTCAAAGAATTTTTTTTGTTCGGTCGGAAAACCACATATCTCCCATGGCCTTAGGTGTGTCAAAGTTGGTCAATCCGCCTATCCAGGTCCACCCTTTCCGGTCGGTTAATACACCAATCGGGTGGTATCGACATTGGTAGCGGCGGCTATCATGCGACTCCTGACGGTATTCCCTCAGGCTTCCTCCCCTCCATCGAACCAGCCCTGCTTGCGGTTCGGTATCTGCCTTGGCTGCTTCGCAATTTCTTTGGAGACACTGGCAATGCCCCGCCCCTTTCGTGCGCTTTGGAATCGAATTTCGAAACAATCTCGTAGCCAGATCGGCAGAAACAATCGCACCGACTTAGCAAAGCGCAGAGCTTTCTTCGAGACACTCGAACAGCGGCAAGTCATGGCCGGAAATGTCGCCGTTTCGTTTGCGAATGTGGTGGTGACAGACAACTTCAACGACAACGTGCTCGACACGACGAAGTGGTCGACAAATACGACCGCAATAAGTTCTTCGGTAACGGAAACTGGCGGTCGGTTGCAGCTAACAAACCGTGGTTATCTCAACACGGTCACCTCGATCAATCCAGCTACGTCTAACGGCTTGCATATCACTGGGCGATATACTTTCGGCGGTCAGGGGTTAAACCAAGATTTTCTACAAGTGATCACACGAAGCAGCGGTGTGCCCGTAAGCGCGGGCTCTGCAGAAACGACTAACGGAATCGAATTCGGCGGAAACTACTTCGCTGGAGTCAGCATCGCCACTCGCGTCAACGGCGCGGTAACGACGCTGGCATCAGCTGCGATGCCGGACGGAAACATCAGTCCTGGTGACGTCTTCGATTTTGATATCTTCGATGACGGAACGCGATTGGGAATGCGGCTCACGGAGGTTGGCAACCCAGCGAATACGCAGACTGTCACTGCCGTGAGTACGTTAACGAACGCAACTAACAAGGTCACATTTCATAATCGCGAGAATTACGAAGGGACGAAAACCTCCTTCCTTGACGATGTGGTGATCGAAACCGGTGTCAGCGGGTTGAACTACACCGCCACCACGGGTGTTAACAACAATCTGTCGATCTCACGCTCCGGCGCAAACGTGGTCCTATCCGAATCAACTGCGTCGATCGCGGTGTTGGATGCTGCCGCTGTCGCGAAGCGAGTCTCTTCAACAAGCGGTTCTGTCACCTATCCTGCTGCGGCATTCAACAAGATCGAAGTCGATCTCGCCGATGGTAACGATACGCTGCTAGTGAATTTCGCGGGCGGAAACCCAATTCCAGCAGGAGGCATCGACTATCAAGGGGGGCCCGGCGGCAATGACGTGCTGAATGTTAGTGGCGCTCCGAACGGTAATCACGTTTTCAATTACACAAATGCTTTCGATGGCAGCGTAGTAATTCCCAGCAGTGGGACGATCAGATACACGGGACTCGATCCGATTTCGTATACGACCTCTAGCGGCACGCTTGAATTTAATTTGACATCGGGTGCCGACGATATCGCGATGGATCTAGTCGGCAGCAATCTGGTCGTCAGTGGCGCCACAATCGAAACGACTACGGTATCGCTGGCGGGAATTACGGCGATCACGGTCAATGGCGGCGCCGACAATGATCGGGTCACTCTCAACACGCCGTTTTCGCAAACCTTGAACTTGAATGTCGAGGATGTTGTCTACGGCTACCTTACTCCACCGAGCAACCTGATCGTCAGTCTGGCCAGCAGCACGATCAATGAAGGGAGTAGCGCGACGCTTTCCGGCAGCTTCACGGACGCGGGAGCCAATGATGTGCACGTGGTGTCGATTGATTGGGGCGATGGCTCCGCGGTTCAGCAAGTGAATCTTGGGCCGGGGGTCACTTCGTTCAGCAACATCACACATATGTATTTGGACGACGGCGCGTCGCCCGGGAATGGCACCAATTCGGACGTCTATCCGATCAGCGTGACAGTCGCGGAAATGGGTAATGAATTTCAAATTCTGAGTTTGACGAATAACAACGCCAACGTGGTGACGCAGTATCCCCTCGCGGGAGACGACCGTGGCGGGATCGCGGTATCGAGTACGCACGTGCTGGTGACCGACGACGGCAATACCGAGCGCTTCGCGTTGAGCAACTTGAGTAGTGGCACTGCGTCGACGAAGAACGATGGGATTGTCAGCAATTTGCGCAACCAGCAGCTCTATGCTCTGGGGACCAGCGCCACCACGCCGATCGATGGGGATACATCGAGCCAGACAATCACGCATTTGATCGAGCTGGACTCGACGGGAGCACCGTCGGGCAATAGCCTCGCGCTATCGTCGGCGATCACGGTCACCACGGGGGTCAGGGTTGCGAACGGTGTGTTTGCGGGGATGGATCAGATCTTCGTCTTTCAGCGAACAGCCGGAGAATTCGGCAATGCTTCCGGCAATGTGTGGAAGATCGATTTACCCAGCGGAACGGTTACGAATCTGGGGAGCGTAACGCTCAGCCCCGGTACTGCCGAAAACTGGGCGTTTTGGGGTGTAGCGGAACACTTTGGCGGCCAGGACTACCTGGCCTACGCAGGCCCATTCAATGGCACGATTCTCCGTACACGAATTTCGGATGGGGCGACCAGCACCATCTCAACGATCGGGAGCGGCTCATCCCCGCTCAGCGATTTGGCTTCCTTCACGGTCTCGCCAGGCACCAATCGTTGGTACTTTCACTACGAAGGGACCGCAAGTGCCTTTGGGCCGGTCCCGTATCAAAGCTATGAATCGGATGAAAACATCGGCTTTGCTGATGCGACCTTTGCCCTGGGAGGACCTGGGGGAAGCACCAGTAGTTCGATCAATGTCACGGTGAAGAACGTCGCACCCTCGCTGAGCGTTTCGCTGAACGATAACGATATCAACGAAACCGATTCGCCGACTCTCTCCGGAACGATCACGGATCCAGGGACCCTCGACGAATTCACGCTCAACCTGGATTGGGGCGATCCGCAGTCGCCGTATAACACCCAAACGTTCACGCTGGGCACCACCGCGCTGACCGTCGCGGCGAACGGCATTAACTGGAATCCAGCGACGCGCGTCTTCTCGTTGCCGCACGCGTACGTCGATGACAATCCGTCGGGAACGAGCAGCGACGAACATACGATCAGCGTCGGGCTGAACGATGACGACGGGGGCACGGCCGCGGGCAACGGAACGCTCTACGGGTTGTCCTCGAATACGAACAACCTCTACCGAATCGATGAGACTACCGGCGCCGCAGTTTTCGTGGCTCAACTGACAAATATCACCACTGTCAGCATCACCGGTCTGGCAGCTCTCAATGGAACGCTCTACGCCACCGATGTTTATGTGGGCGGGTGGCGATTTGGTTCGATCGACACCACGACAGGCGCCTTTACGCCAATCAACACCCAGGGCGGCTCGGCCAACTGGTGGGCATTGGCCGGCAATCAGGCGGCGAATGTGCTCTACACGGTGGATAACGACACATCGGGATACCCGCTGTTAGCCATCACCCCCGCCGGCGCCATTTCCACGATCGGTTCGACGGGGTTGCAGATCAACGGGCTCGCCTATGACGAGGCGAATGGAATCCTGTATGGCACTGCGGGTGGAGGCTTGTACCGGTTAAACACGGCGACCGGAGTTCCCACCCTCATCGGGTCGATGGGATTCACACCCACCAATTACCTGGGCCTTGAGTATGATGCCTCCAGCCAGAAATTACTCGCAACCTACAACAACAACTTGTACCAATTGAACGTCACAACCGGTGGTGCCACGCTGATTGGGGCCAACGGTGTGAACAACATCGACGGGCTGGCCTTACTGCCAGGTTCGACGACCACACTCACGGTCACGGTTCACAACATCGCTCCACAGAACGTCAGCGCAGGCAGCCCGTACACGATCGATGAAGGCGGCAGCTTGATGCTGTCGGCCACGGCAACCGATCCTGCTGGCGATGCTGATCCATTGACGTATTCGTGGGACATTAACGGCGATGGCATTTACACGGATGCAAGCGGCGTGAATCCCACATTGACCTGGTCGCAACTTAACTCTCTCGGAATCACTGACAACGGCACGTGGAATGTCAGTGTTCAAGTCCGCGATGATGACTTGGGAGTGACTACATCGACGTCGGTGTTACTGACGGTCAAGAATGTCGCACCGACGACGGTGCTGTCGTTATCGAGCACCCCGATTAGCGAGAATGGCAGCACGACGTTGACGGGCACCATCACCGATCCGGGAACGGCGGATACTTTTACGCTGAACCTCAATTGGGGTGATCCACTCTCGCCACCGAATACGCAGACGTTCACGCTCGGCACGACGGCACTCACGGCGGCTGTGAGTGGCATTAATTGGAATCCGACGACGCGGCAGTTCTCGCTCCCTCACACTTATCTCGACGATAACCCATCGAACAGCAACGCGGACATTTACACGATCACCGCAGCGGTGACGGACGACGACAATGGCGCGGGATCAGATTCGACGATGGTGACCGTCAATAATTTGACACCAACCTTGTCGGTGGCGCTCTCGAGCAACTCAATTTCGGAAAATGATGTCGTTACGCTGACCGGCACCATCACCGATCCCGGCACGCTCGATACGTTTGTCGTGACGATTGACTGGGGCGATGGTTCAGCGAGTCAGAACCTTTCGCTGGGGACGTCGTCAATGACGCTGGGCGCGAACGGCGTTGATTGGAACCCGACGACGCGGGTGTTTGCCCTGCCGCATCGGTACCTGGATGACAAACCTTCGAATACGCCCAGCGATCCTTACACGATCTCCGCATCCGTTACCGATGATGATCTCGGGTCGAGTGACGTTATCTCGAAGACCTTGACGGTCAACAACGTCAACCCCGTAGCCGTGTCGCAAACGGCGACGACGAACGAAGACACTGCGATCACTCTCATCGACGTGCGGAACGGCGCTACGGATGTTGGCACGCAGGATTTGCTGACAGCCGTCGTCGCCAGCGGCACGACCGCGAAAGGTGGCGTGTATTCGATTGCCGCCGATGGCACGTTTACGTACGACCCGAGTGGCGCCTTTGAATATCTGGCCGTTGGTGAATCAACGACAGATGTCGTGTCATTCACCATTCGCGATGACGATAGCGGGACTTCGACGAGCACGGTAACGGTAACGATCACCGGCCGGAACGATGCGCCGCAGCCGACGGAGGATGAAAACGACACGACGGAAAATGCAGCGGTGACGACGAATGTGATCAGCAACGACACCGATCCCGATACGACCGATCTGCTGAGTCTTGCGCCGAACTTTTTCATTCAGTCGATGCGCAACAACGTCACCGATGGAGCCATTCCGGTTGTGACGGCTACCGTGACGCAAAGCGGTAATTCGATCGTGTTTGATCCCGGCACCGATTTCGATCTGCTTGCGGTCGGCGAGACGGCGACTGTGTTCATCAATTACACCGTGCAAGACGACAACGACCCCACGCTCACGGCAGTAGCGACGTTGACCATCACGGTGCACGGCGAGAACGATGCGCCGGTGGCGAACCCCAACACGACCAGCACGACCGAAAATGCAGCCGTCACCACCGACGTGATCGTGGACGATACCGATGTCGATGCAACCGACGTGCTCAGCCTCGCGACTGGCTTCAGCATTGCTTCGGCGACATTCAATTTGAACAGCACACCGATCGCGCTCAGCACGGCGACGGTCACACAGAGCGGCAACTCGATTGTCTTCGATCCGGGTACCGACTTCGATTTTCTCCCTGCCGGCCAATCGGCAACGGTGGTGATTAACTACACCGTGCAAGACAACCATGAGGCCGCGTTGACGAGCAGCAGCACGCTGACGATTACCGTCAACGGCCAAAATGACGCTCCGGTGGCTGTTGGCAATTCATATACAACCGCCGAAGACACGCTGCTGAACATTGCTGCAGCCGGCGTACTGGGCAATGACTCCGATGTCGATTTCGGCGCCACACTGACCGCGGTCTTAGTGTCTGGGCCGGCGCATGCGGGCTCGTTCACGCTCAGCCCGAACGGATCGTTTACTTATACTCCCGCCGCAGATTACTACGGTTCGGATAGCTTCACTTACAAAGCCAACGACGGCACGGCTGATTCCAATGTCGTGACGGTGTCGATCACGGTGACTCCGGTCGATGACTTTGATTTCGGTGATGCACCGTCCTCGTATGGCGTGGCGCAGCATTTTGAAGGAGCCGGCTTTATCGGCGGCACGGCTAACTCGGGCCCGCTGCTCGGCTCGCGCGATTTTGAAGTTGCCAGTCAATTCTCCGCCGGCGCCGACGGCGATGATCTGTCGCAAAGCGATGATGAAGGCAGCGTGACTTTCAGCTCAACGACTCTCGTTCCGCGTTTGACCACAAACGTCACCGTCAATGCATCCGCCGCCGGCAAGCTCGATGCCTGGATCGATTTCAATCGCAACGGCGTGTTTGATCCGACGGAAAAGATCGCCAGCGGATTGAGTGTGGTCGCCGGCAGCAACAGCCTGGTGGTGAACGTTCCCGATGGCGCAAGTCCGGGGATCACTTACGCTCGCTTCCGTATCAGCACGGCGGGCGGTTCACTGCCGATCGGCCTGGCCGCGGACGGCGAAGTGGAAGACTATCAACTCTCGATCCTCAGCACGCCGGCTGGATCCGCGCAGCTCATCACCGACCCGACCAATCCCGAAGGTCCAAAGATTTTGCTGATCAACGGCAACGAAATCGTCAACGATGCGATCGTCGTTCGCCAAACAACCGCGCCGACCACCGTGCCATTCAATCCGGGGATCGTCACGGTCTACATCGCGCCGAAGGTCGCGATCGGCACATTCGCGCTGAACTCGTTTGGCAGCATCGTGATTTTTGGACGCAGCGGCAACGATTCGATCAGCATCGAGTCGCCAATCAACAAGCCGAGCACCATCTATGGCGACGCAGGCAATGATTCGATCTCGGGTGGTCTCGGCGCCGATATCATTTATCCCGGCGACGGCAACGACACGGTCTCGGGCAACGCGGGCAACGATGTGATTTACGGCAGCTTGGGTAACGACACCATCGCCGGCGGCGCTGACTTCGATCGCTTCATCGAAATGGCCGGTTCGGTCACGCTGACGCAAACCACTTCCAAGGTCGGTACGTCGAGCGATACGTTTGCCACGATCGAACAAGTGGAACTCACCGGCACTCCGACGGCTGACGTCTTCACGCTCACCAGCGTCAATCTCAGCGTGCTGCTCGATGCCGGCGCTGGGGCCGACACGCTGGCCTACACCGGCGATGGCAACTTTGTGGTAAGCGATGCGCAGCTCAAGCGCACGCAAGGTACAGCAACTTTCACGCTGTCGCTGGCGACCATCGAATCGCTGCGGCTCAACGGCGGCAGCGGCAACGATTCGTTTGATCTGACCAATTGGTCGAAGATGCTCGTACTCGCTGGCGGCGGTGGCACCGATACGATCGTGGCCGGCAACGATGTCAACTACAACCTCAGCGACACGCTCTTCCTCCGCACCGGCTTGCAGCCGATCGCCCACTCGACGATGGAAAACGCCAACCTCACTGGCGGCGCGAGCAACAACACGTTCGACATCTCGGGCTGGACTAGGACGGCGACACTTAATGGCGGCGCTGGCACGGACAAGCTCGTGTCGTCGGACAATGTACTGACCACGACGCTGACCAACACCTCGCTCACGCGTCTAACGCGCGGCGCGGTCACACTCAGCAGCATCGAAGCCGCCGAGATTATCGACGGCGCGGGCAGCAACACGGTGAACGCTAGTTCGTTCACCGGCTCGCTGAAGGTCGACGGCGGCGCGGGGAACGACAACATTACCGGCGGCGCGGGACCGACGATCCTGATCGGCGGCTTGGGCGATGACACTTTGAAGAGCGGCACGGGTCGCACGGTGTTGATCGGCGGCGTCGGCCTCGATCGGTTGACCGGCAACAGCAACGGCGATTTGCTGATCTCGGGCCAAACCGTGTACGACGCCAATGCTGCCGCGCTCGCGCTGATCCTGGCCGAATGGGCTTCGGCGGCGAGCTACGCCGATCGCGTCGCGCATCTGACTGGCGCTGCCGGCGGGTTGAATGGCGCGCTGCGACTCGACGGAGCGAATGTGATTCACGACAGTTCGGTCGATGTGCTCCTCGGCGGCGCTGGCGAAGATCTGTTCTTCGCCAAGCAAGTCGCAACGACCTTGCCGACCTCGCCGAAGGATACTTACACCGACAAGGCATCTGGCGAACAGATTTTCTAACGATCCGATTGATCGGCTCAATCCTGCCTGCTCCCTGGTTCTGCGTTCGCGCGGGGCCAGGGAGCTTTTTTGCGCGCGTTGAGCAACCTTGACCCTACCGCCAATGCCACCTAGAGTTGGTAACAGACCGTCAGAATCGATCCGCACGTAAATTTCGCAACTGAAACAAACTGCCATGTCCTACTACGAGACTCCTGCCAGGTACGGCGAACTGCCAGCCGCGTACGCCGAAACGGCGGCGCGTGTGTCGTTTATTCGTCGCACGTATTTGCATGTGTTCGCGGCGATTTTGTTGTTTGTCGGCATCGAAGCCGCCATCTTCACGCTCGTGCCGCCGGCCACGCTCGAAGGGACGTTGGCGATGCTCTTTCGCGGTCAGTTCGGCTGGCTCGCGGTGATCGGCGTGTTCATGGTCGCGAGTTGGGTCGCGCAGTCGTTAGCCCAATCGCAAGCTTCGCCGACGGCGCAGTACGCGGGACTCGGCATGTATGTGGTGGCCGAGGCGTTGATCTTCGTGCCGCTCCTTTACTTTGCGAACAAGGTCGCGCCGCACACCATTCCTGCGGCGGGCTTTCTCACGCTCTTGATCTTCGGTGGGCTGACTGCGTTTGTGCTGATGACTCGGGCCGACTTCAGCGGTTGGGGGCAATACCTGTGGTGGGCCGGCATGGCCGCGATGGGTATCGTGATCGCTGGTATGTTTTTCAACTTCGCGCTGGGCGTGTGGTTCGCCGCCGCGATGGTGGGCCTGGCTAGTGCTTACATTTTGTACGACACCTCGAACATTTTGCATCGCTACCGCACCGATCAACACGTGGCAGCAGCCCTCGCGCTGTTCGCTTCCGTGGCGACGCTCTTTTATTACCTGCTCCGCTTGCTGATGGCGCTCAATCGCAAAGATTAGTCGCTGCGAAATACCATGGCCGAATACGATCATCGCTATCTCGAAGGAATCGAGCACTTCAACGCCTGCGATTTCTTCGAGGCGCACGAAGTGTGGGAAGACCTCTGGAAGGACTACAGCGGCGACCTGCGCTTGTTCTACAAAGGTTTGATTCACGTCGCCGTTTGCCTGCACCACTTCGGCAACGAAAACATCCGCGGCGCCCGCAAGCTCTACAACAGCAGCCGCGGCTATCTGCAGCCTTATGGCCCCGTGTGCGAAGGGCTGAACATCGAGAAGCTGCTCGCTCAACTCGAAATCTGCTGCCACGACTTCCTTAACAGCGAAGAAGAGTTCCCGCAGGTGACGATCGATCCGGAAAAGATTCCGGAGATACATTTGGGGTAGTTCTGAGTTTTGAGACAGGACAAGAACTGGCGAACTACCTCCTGTCTCAAAACTCAAAACTCAGAACTCAGAACTTCCTCCCCATGCTCGGCATCGCAGCATTCCCCGGCACTCGCATTCCGCGATTGGTTGCTGCGCCGAAGCTGGCTGAACCGACTGCGAATGAAGTTCTTTGCCGGACGATTGAACTGGGTGTCTGTGGCACCGACCGGGAGATTCTGCTGTCGGAAAAGCCGTGGCTGCCGGCGAATGAGACGCATTTGATTCTCGGCCATGAATGCCTTGCGCGGATTGAATTTGTTGGTAGTGATGTGCGCGATTTCGCGGTTGGCGAACTGGTAGTTCCTGCCGTGCGCAGGCCGTTTGCGGGGCAGACGCGGCGGCTCGATTTGTTGCCGTTCGGCACGTTTACGGAGCGAGGCATCGTGCAGGAGCACGGCTTTAGCGTGCCGCAGTTTCTCGATCGGCCGGAGCATTTGTATCGAGTTGATCCGGCGATTGCGTCGTTCGCGGTCCTCACCGAGCCTCTCGCTGTGGCGGAAAAGGGCGCCAACGAAGCGCATGTTTTGCAGCAGGCACGGTTGGGCACGAATGTTTGGAACGGACAGCCGCCGCGCGTGCTGGTGACCGGACAAGGGCCGATCGCGTTTGCCGCGGTCCTCGCGTGTGTTGCGCGTGGATGGCGATGCGTGCTCGCGGGGCGCGATGAACCGGAGACGTTCCGAAGTCAGTTGGTTCGCGAATTGGAAAGCGAATATTGGTCGCTCGGTGAATGCGATCTTGCCGCAATCGATGATGTGGAGCAAAACGGTTTCGATCTCGTGCTGGAATGCACAGGGAGCGACGAGTTGACACTGGCTGCCGCGGCGGCGATGCGTTCCTGCGGCATCATGGTTTGGCTGGGGAGCAGCCGAGTGCCGGAAGCGCGGCAGCATAACGTCGAGCGGCTGATGCGCGATGGTTTGTTGCGAAACAATCTTTTCATCGGCAGCGTGAACTGCGCGCCGCGGGATTTTCACGACGCGCTCGCGCATCTCGCCTGGTGGAAGAATCACAACGCCGCGGCGCTCGGCAAGTTGATCACTGCCCGCGTGAAACAAGCCGATGCGCTCTGGCATTACGAGCATCGGCAGCCGCAGGGCATTAAGACGATCGTGCAGTTTGCAGAGAACTGATGTGCGCGCCGTTTATTTCCGCGGCGGTACTTTCCAGATCCGCACATGTGATTCCGGCCAGGTGGCGCCCAGCACGACGTGGCTTTGTTCTGCAGCCATTCCGATCGACATTCCTTTGAACGGCTCGGTCTTAGTCAGCGTTTTCCCGGTGCGAAGATCGACGATACTGAGCTGCCGGAAGTAACTGCGCAAGTCATAGGCATGCTGCAGCAGCGGCATCGGCAGCAGCCAATCGGGAAGGAGTTCGGGTGGCTCTTGCCGATGTGGTTCAGTGTGGACGATCGCGCGATCGTCGTCGGTGAAACCCAGCACGACACCGGCCATATCGGTCGACGAATCGGAGCCCAGCTTCCAGACGTGGTGCGTATTGCCCAGGTATTTTCCGCCGGGTGAGATGGCGTAGTACTCGGTGCCGAGATCGGGCACATCGTGCATTTCGCCCAACAGTTGGCCGTCGCTGCGGCGGACGACTTCGACCTTGCGCGGGCCATCGGCTTCGGCGGCGTCGAACAATTTCACAAGCACTTCACCCGTCGGATCAAGCAGCACTCTGCCGGCAAACGGAAAGAGCTCGGCCTGAGGGAGTTTCGCTTCGAGCGGATTCAGGACATACAACCGCTGAATGCGCGGCGTGTGTGTGGTGAGCAACAGCCGATCGCCGGCCGCATTGAATTGCCACTGCGTCGCCAATTGCGAGATCTTGCCGAGTTCCCACGACTGCAGCACCTTGCCGGTGAGCGTTTCGTGAATGATGAGGTCCCCCAGGCTGTGCTCGACCAGCCATTTGCCGTCGGGGCTGAGAATGTAATTGCGCGGATGCCGCTCCATCGGCGACGATCGGCCCACCATGCCGCGCGACGTGAGTTGATGCACGAAGGCTTTGCGCACCGGCGGATTGATATTTTCGTTCGATTGCATGCCGAACAAATACTCGCCGTTGGCCGAGAGGCGCAGCGTGGGAAAATCGTTGATGTCGGTGGCCTTCACCGCGATTTCCCAAGTCGGTTGCCACGGCTTCTCACGAAACAATTGCCGGATGACCAACACAGTCACGACGCCGCCGAATAGAACGAACACAGCGCCACGCACGCGTTTGCTGAGCCAGAGAATTTCTACGGCGCCCGAGGCGATGAATTGATAACAACCGGCCACCGCCAACGCAGCAACACTGCCGACTGTGACGACGAAGGCGAGATAAACCGTGCGATAGCGAGCCGCCGCTTCGGGCATTTGCTCAAAGCGGTTGATGACGAACATCGCGGCCAGCACGCAGCCGACTGCCCCGCCGAGCGCACCGCTTAACACGCCATGCGAACCGCGCGCACGGCCGAAACTGACTCCTAAAATCATCCCCGCGCACCAAAAGGCCAGGAGCAACCGCTCGTCATGATGCCAATGCGGCGAAAAGACAATCGAAGAAATAAACGCCGCGAGCGTAGTGATACAGAGGAGTGTGAGGAGCGAAAAGCGGAGAAACGTGAAGGCGGGAAGATCAGGGACAAGCGTTGTTGGTTGCGATGGAAGGTTCACACGGCGATCTCCAGAGCTGGCGACCTAGTCGATTAGGACGCTCCCTTGTTCGTCGACATGTCCAATCATTGCAACTGCATCCCAAAATGCAGCGCGGCAGCATGTCCCACACGCATAGTGTGCGTAATTCGATCGGGATAAGAACGCCGTGCTGCCCCCACGGCTTCGCTCAGCGTTTGGCCGAGGAAATAATCGCCTGACTCAGGCTCGATGGCTACGAACTCGTGAAGGTGCTTTGGCTCCAAAATGGAGCGCAGCTTCACCTCGTAAAGATTTTCAGCACGTGCGATAAAGTCGGTGGTTTCGCTGTCAGACATAACTCCTCCTACCCAAATTCTACCGCGCCAACGACACACACACGATCTCTTCATCGTTCCGCGCGAACAGGCATTTGTTGGCGAACGCCGGATGGCTCCAAACCACTTCGCGGCCGAAGGCTTCCGACGTGGGTTTGATCACATGAAATCGGCTGAGCTCTTCAAACCCTTCGCGATTGAGTTTCGCAATGACGAGATCGCCTTGTTCGCCGAAGAGGTAATAGTGGTCGCCGTTTTTCACGATGAAACCGGTGCCGTGGTTGGTACGCCGAGTTGCAGAGATCGGCACGAGCGATTCCCACAAACGTTTGCCGTTAAGGAGATCGACGCCGCGCAACTGGCCGCCACGGCAATCGAAGCCAAACACGACGCCGTTTTCGATCAGCGGCGTGCTGTTGCAGGTGTAGACGGCGGTCTTGTTGTCGCCGATCCAAACTTCGCTGATGCCTGGCTTGTCGCGGTCGAGTTTCCACACGCCGCCGACATCGCCGATGCCGCTCACATACAGATAGTCGCCGTGCTTCACCGGCGCCGAGACCGACATTTCGTACTGTGGCACGAGTGGCTCGGTCCAATAAACTTCGCCGGTTTCCGGATTCAAACTATTGAGCGACTCGGGATGCCACACAATAAGTTGCCGCTTGCCCCCCGCCGTGATGATGTTGGCCGGTGCATAACCGGCGTGCGGCGCGTCGAGCGCTTTCCACAACTCCTTGCCGGTGTCTTTATCGAAGGCCACCACGACCGAGCCTTTGCCGCCGACGAGGCAGATCAGCTTGTTGCCGTCGACGAGCGGATGACTCGAGAAACCCCAGATCGGCGACGGCGCTTGATAGTCCTTTTGAAAACTCTTCGACCAGATGACCGTTCCTTTCGCGGCATCAAGGCAATTCAAATTTCCTTCGGCGCCGAGAGCATAGACATTCCCGTCATGTACGGTGGGCGTACAGCGCGGGCCGTTGGCATAGGAGATGGCGTACGGACAATCGTATTCGTGCTTCCAAAGGATCGCGCCGCTCTGCGCGTCGAGACAAAGAACTCGCTCAGTTCCCTTCAATTCATTGCGCGAGCCGGGATCATTTTTCAGATCGCCGTCCTTCCGCAGATAATCCATGACATACACACGGCCGCCAGCCACGGCAGGCCCGCCGTAGCCGCCGCCGATTTTTGTTCGCCACAGCACGGGCAAGCCGTTCTCGGGAAACTTGTCGACCAGCCCCGTTTCATTCCACACGCCGTCGCGCGTCGGCCCCATCCACTGCGGCCAATCGCTGGTGGCCCGCTCGAGCGCGACGGGAGTGATCGGCACGGTGGCCGCGATCTTTACCGGCGGCGACATTTCGTTGGCGACCGGACCACAACCAACCACCGCGACGAGCAACAGCAAATAGCGCATAACAGACTCCCGGCAAAGATGAGAACACTTGCAATATACCGGCGAGCGGCGGGGTCCTTACAACTTATCAGCTGATTTTGCGGCGATCGATTTGGAATACGGTGCAAGCAGACTTTTCGCAAACCCGACAACCCCACCTTCAGCGCCGGAAAGTTGCCAATTCCAGACAGAAAGAAGCAAGAAACGAATTGTCAAAATCGGCTCAACCGGGAATAAACAAATGGAGTAACTCTTCCTGGTTTGGTTCGGATAGGTGCGGCCATGAAATGGGACGCCAACACATCGCTTAGTCTGGCAGCATGCGTCATGGCGGGAATCGCGCTGTCGATCTCGCTGGTCTCGGCCTTCCCCGGCCTGAAAGGGCTGATCGGGGTGGTGCGCGATAGCGTTCTCTGGCTCGCCGTGCTCGTCCTGCTGGGCGGCGCGGGCTTTGTCGTTTATCAACGCCTGCAGCAATCGCCGGCGCTTTCGCAGCGCAGCGCCTTCGACGATCTCCCCGGTCGTGCGCCAGCGCCACGGCCGTTCATTCCGGGTGTGCAGAACCCGTAATTCCTTAGCCTTGCCGCCGTAAGTATCGGCCCCACCGCAAGTTGCATGTTGCCGCGAATCGCAAGGCTTCCGGTAGCCTGAGCTCGGTCTTTCACCTAGAATCAATAGATTGGACGTTTTCTCGCGCCTTTGCCGATGGAATAGGATTGGGCGAGGCTGCCTCGGGTCCGAGCTGGGTGAGGTTTTGCAATCATGCCGAAAATGACGACGAGCGTTTTTGCGTCCCCTGGTGGTTTGTTGCTGGCCGCGGTTTCGCTGCTGGCCCTGGCCACGGCGGCGACGGCTTCGCATGCCTGTCCGTTCTGCGGGCCGACCGCCCAGACGCTGACCGAAGAAATGGCGTCGATGGACATTGTCGCCATCGTCAAGCTCTTGCACATTCCGCCGATCGACCTCGGCGACACCGAACTGGCCAAGGCCAAGTTTGAGATCGTCCACCTCATCAAGGGCGAAGCCGCGGCCAAGGTCGGCGACAAGATCGACCTGGTCTATTTCGGCGACGGCAAGGTCGGCAGCACGTTTTTGATCATGGGCATCGATCCGCCGCGCGTTAGTTGGTCGACGCCGATCGCGCTCTCGACGCGGGCCAAAGATTATCTCGACCGCCTGACGAAGTTGCCGAAGAGCGGCGACGAACGGCTCGTCTTCTTTCAAGAGTTTCTTGAAGACGAAGACACGATCATCTCGCGCGACGCCTTCGATGAATTTGCCAAGGCGCCGTACACCGAAGTCAAACGCCTCAAGCCGCACATGAAGCACGATCAGGTGATGACTTGGATTCAGAACACCGACATTCCCGCCAGCCGCCGCCGGTTGTACTTGGTGATGCTCGGCGTGTGTGGTAGCGAAAACGATCTGCCGTTTCTCGAATCGTGCATGAAGTCGAACGACCGCAAAGCCCGCCAAGGGCTCGACGCCCTCATCGCTTGCTACCTCACGCTGAAGGGCGAGAGCGGCATGGAGACCGTCGAAGATTTGTATCTGAAGAATAAGAAGTCAGACTACGCCGACACGTACTCGGCGATCATCGCGCTCCGCTTTCATGGCACCGAATCGAACGTCATCGAAAAGAAGCGGATCATCCAAGCCCTGCGGCTCATGCTCAAGCGGCCCGAGTTGGCCGACCTCGTGATTCCGGATCTCGCCAACTGGGAAGACTGGACGGCGTCGGATGAGCTGTTTGAACTCTTCAAGACGGCGGATGAACGGAGCACGTGGGTGCGGGTGCCGGTGATCAACTATCTCCGCCGCAATCCGACCGAACACGCCAAGGAACTGCTGAAGGAATGCGACAAGATCGATCCCGCCGCCGTGAAGCGAGCGAACACTTTCTTCCCGGGCGATCCTTCGCCGCCGGTCGATCCCAACAAGGCCACCAAGGTCATGGTCCAGCCGCGCAATGCGGAAGGGATCGCCAAGGATCAAGCCATTGCCGCCGCGCCTGAGGTTCCAGCCGATGTCGCCGCCGCGCCGCAGGCCGAAGAAGCCTCGGTGGTGAACAGTGGCGCCGATCCGGCCCAAGCCATTTTGAAAAATCCGATCCAAGCACCGAACCGTTGGCTGCTGGTCGGCGTACCATGGGGTATTGGCCTGGCTTTGTTTGTTGTGCAATGGTGCGTTCTCCGTGGCATCTAGTAATTCCAGCGTGTTACCGGCTCCGGACCGCCCAGCAGTTAGTATGAGTACGTCTTCGCCCTCGATGTCGCCCATTTACGGTGACGAAGCTGAAATTGCCCCCTACCGCGCGCTGAGCCGGAGTGCGGTCGTTTCGGTGGTCCTCACCGTCATCTCGCTGCTGGGCTATCTCTTCGAGCCGATGCTGGTCGTCGCTGTCGCCGCATTTGCGATGGGCCTCGTTGCGCTGCAATCGATTCGCCGCTATCCACTCGAGTACACCGGCCGTGAACTGGCCATGGCAGGCACGCTGCTCAGCGGTGTGATCTTTGTCACCGGCGCGACCATGCACACTTACACCTACCTCACCGAAGTGCCGGACGGTTACAAGCGGATTTCGTTCGGCGAACTGCAGCCCCACACTTTCAATGAGCCTGACAAAGCGATCCCTTCGCGTGCGCTTGAGCTCAGCGGCGAAAAGGTCTTCGTCAAAGGCTACACCCACAAGTCATTCGACAGCCTGGGAAAGGTGGATCACTTCATCCTGGTGCCCGATCTGGGCGAATGCTGCTTTGGCGACAAAGTGACCAAGCCGACGCACATGATCGAAGTGAAGATCGTGAACCCGCACGAAAAGGTCCGCTACTCCCTGCGGCGAATCCGCCTGATGGGCAAGTTCGTCGCCACCGAACAACCCGACGATCCCTTCGGCGTGGGCCTGGTCTATTACCACCTGGAAGCCGACAAGGTGAAGTAAGTCGTCGAGCACTCCGGCGCTCAACGACTATTCCAACGGCGGCAGCACATCGGGTTCAATTTGATACCCATCGGCGAGCGCATTGGTGCTATTGAAGAGCGCGGTGATGGCCAGCACTTCGCCGAGCATTTCGCTATCGACGCCCGCTTTGCGCAGAGCAGCCGTGTGTGAGTTGACGCAGTACGAGCAGCCATTGGTCGCCGAGACGGCGAGAGCGATGATCTCACGCGTCTTGGCGTCGAGCTTGCTCGTGCGGCCGCAGGCTTCGGGATGCATCAGCTGTTTCAGCCGCTGCCAGACCATTTCCAAATGATCGGGCGACGAAGCCAGGGCCCGCCAGAAGTTGGGAACGAAGTCGAGCCCCTTGGTCTTTTTGATGTCGTCAAAAATCTGCCGCACCTTGCCGTTGGCGCCTTGCTCATCGGCGAGCCGAACGGTGGCAGAGCGAGCTTGCGAAGATGCGGAGCGAGTCTTGGACATGATGGCCTCGAGGTCGATATACGGATTCGTGGCAGCGAATGCTGGTCGGTCAGTAGATCAGATTCGGCCTGCCGCGCAAATCGGCGGCAAGCGGCAGAGCACCGCTCCCCAAGTAGCTGAATTCGCCAGAATTCAGATCGTGGCCTGCGATTCAAAGGCTCTGAATTCTGGCGAATTCAGCTACAGGGATTTCGACGCGGAGTGGTCAGTGTGCGTTACAAGCTGCGCTCGCACACTTGTTCCGCGCGCCACCGCTAGCGATAATCGGCGGTTTCACCCACCTGCAAAAACTCTCCCTCTCTGAAAAGGCTGACCATGAGTGACGCGACCAATTCAACTCCCTCTCGCCGCACGTTTCTGAAAAGCACCGGCACGGTTGCTGCCGCTACGGCGCTCGCGGGCGTGATGGTTCCCAAGGTGCACGCGCAAGGGAGCGACACCGTGCAAGTCGCCCTTGTCGGCTGCGGCGGCCGCGGCACTGGTGCTGCCGCGGACGCGTTGGGCGTGAAGAGTGCGCCGATCAAGCTCGTCGCGATGGCCGATGTTTTTGAGAATCGCCTGAAGCAGAGCTACGACAGCCTGAAGCGGCAGAATAAGGACACCGTCGATGTTCCCGATGATCGCAAGTTCATCGGCTTCGATGGTTACAAGCACGCGATCGACGCGCTCAAGCCGGGTGACATCGCGATCTTCGCCACTCCCGTCGCATTTCGCTGGGTCCATTTTCAATACGCAATCGAAAAGGGTGTAAACGTCTTCATGGAGAAGCCGATCACCGTCGATGGCCCGAGCACGCGAAAAATGCTGGAGCTCGGCGAGCTGTCGGTGAAGAAAAACCTCAAGGTGGGTGTGGGCTTGATGTGCCGCCACTGCAAAGCCCGCGGCGAACTCTTCGACCGCATTCAAGGCGGCGAACTCGGCGACATCATTGCCCTGCGTTGCTACCGCATGCATCCGCCAGTGGGTACCGCCTTCAGCGATAAGAAGCCCGACAATATTGGCGAATTGGAATACCAGATCCAGCGGTTCCACAGCTTCCTCTGGGCCAGCGGCGGTCTCTACAGCGACTTCTACATTCACAACATTGATGAATGCTGCTGGATGAAGAACGCCTGGCCGGTGAAGGCGCAAGCCAGCGGCGGCCGCAACTATCGCGGTGATAAGATCGATCAGAATTTCGACAGCTACTCGGTCGAATACACGTTCGCCGACGGCTCGAAGATGTTCCTCAGCGGCCGGACGATTCCTGGTTGCCACGAAGAATTTGCCAGCTACGCCCACGGCAGCAAGGGGATCGGCGTGATCTCGCAAGCCAGCCATTCGCCGGCTCGCTGCAAGATCTACAACGGTCAGAACATGACGAAGGAAAATCTCCTGTGGTCGTTCCCGCAGCCTGAGCCAAATCCCTACAAGCTCGAATGGGAACATCTCGTCGACGCGGTTCGCAACGACAAGCCCTACAACGAAGTGAAACGCGGCGCCGAAGCGAGCCTGGTCACATCAATGGGTCGCATGGCTGCTCACACCGGCCAGATTGTGACCTACGACGAAATCCTCAACAGCACGCATGAATTCGCGCCCAACGTCGACAAGCTCGTGCTCGGTGGCGAAGCCCCCATCAAGGCCGACAAGGACGGCAAGTATCCGATTCCGATGCCGGGTATTTTGAAGGACCGCGAATACGCGTGAACCTGATCGCAGCCGTTGTGTCCGTAGGTTGAACCCATTGGTTCGACCGCGTTGCTGGCGTTCAGCCAGCAACGCAATATGGGTGGACCGATTGCAGGATTCAGCTTTCGGAAGTTCCATCATGCCTAAGTGGCTGCTATTGACGATGTCGGTTCTTTTCCTGGCATCATGCAGTCATGCCAAGCCAGGCATCGATGTCGAATCGCAGTCGATTCTGAATGCCCTGCAATCACCAAAGAGCCGCGTCGTTGGCTTGAAATACCAAGCAACGATTATCGATCCGCCTGTGCCGATTAAGCTCGTCCATGTCAGGATTGTTGATCAAGATCGGCTGCGGCAAATCTTGGAACTTATCAGGCGCGCGAAATTATTGCCCAAAGAGGAAGCGCCCCCGCCTCATTCTCGGCCGTTTACTTTCGGTTACTTCGAAGGCGAGATGGCGCTGGAGACTGGTGAAGTAATTCCATTTTTTGTAATGGGTAACCTGATCTTGGCAGGGAAGAGCGAACGGTTGCCACTGCTCGTACCGGAAGACGTTTCGCTCGAAGTGCTGCTTCTTTCGTGGGCGCCGAAAGACAATGAGCATTGATCTTGAAGCTGCTCTCGATCGCGCCGCGGCAGCCATCCGCGGCGCGTCTGCGTTACTGATCGGCGCTGGCGCCGGCATGGGCGTCGATAGCGGCTTGCCCGACTTTCGCGGCGATGCCGGTTTTTGGAAAGCGTATCCGCCGTTCCGTGGCCGGGCATTTGCGGAGATGTCGACGCCGCATTGGTTCCGCTCTGATCCGGAACTCGCTTGGGGCTTTTTCGGCCATCGGTGGAATCTCTACAGCAGCACGCCGCCGCACGCTGGGTTTGCGATCTTGCGACAGTGGGGTGAGAAGCTGCCGCATGGTTATTTCGTTTTCACGAGCAATGTCGACGGCCATTTTCAGCGCGCGGGATTCGCGGAAGAGCGCGTGCTGGAGCGACATGGCTCGATTCATTATTTACAGTGTGCCGAAGGATGCTCGCCTGAGATTTGGCCGGCCGGTGAATTGCAAATCGCTGTCGACATGGCAACGATTCGGACGAGTTCGTCGTTGCCCCGCTGCCCAAATTGCCAGAGTCTCGCGCGACCGAACATCCTGATGTTCAACGACTACGATTGGCTCACCGAGCGCTGCGAAAGGCAATACAGTCGCTATCAGGGTTGGCTGGGTGAGGTCGAAGGCAAGAACATTGTCGCCATCGAATTCGGCGCCGGCCTGGCCATTCCCACCGTTCGTCATGAATGCGAACAACGAGCAACAACGCTGATTCGCGTGAACCCGCGCGAAGCGGAGATTCCGTCCTGCGTGAACGGCGTAAGCTTGCCCATGAGCGGACTCGAAGCCATTCAACAAATCGCCGCGCGACTCACTGGTTTGTTTTAACAGTTTCGGCGCTACTCAATCTCTTTCAACGATTCGTTGATCTCGCTGGCCCGCGCCGCATCGGCGGCGGGATTGCGGCCGCGCACTTCGCTCCCCGAGAGAAAGGCCAGCATGTATTCGCTCTCGAGTTTGTTTTTCCGCATCGTGCCGCCATCGTAGCG
This sequence comes from Anatilimnocola floriformis, assembly GCF_024256385.1. Classification (NCBI taxonomy): domain Bacteria; kingdom Pseudomonadati; phylum Planctomycetota; class Planctomycetia; order Pirellulales; family Pirellulaceae; genus Anatilimnocola; species Anatilimnocola floriformis. The sequence goes on along the minus strand of NZ_JAMLFW010000001.1, from coordinate 98,385 downwards.
TTCGTATCGATACCCACCGTCAATTGGAATCGGTCGCCACTTCGAGCCCTCGGCATTTCGTTCCTGCAGCTCGGCGATCTGCGTGCCGGAGAACGGCGTGTCTTTGAAGTAAAAAATCTGAATGGCAGTGCTGCTCTTCGGCGAAATCTCGACGAGCACACGCACTCCGCCATGCTGAAAAGTGAGGCTCTCGATTCCCGAGGCAAACGTTGTCGACTTCACCGGCATGCCGTACAGCTTGATGATCTGATCCTTGGTTTCACCGAGGCGGATCACGCTGAGTCGCGGCTTCTCGGGAGCGACGATAGCTGGGCCATCTTTGGCCGGTGGTTCGGCTGCACGGAGTTGCGACAGCGAAATGCTCAGCACAATGCACAGCAAAATCAGATTCCGCATGGCGATTCTCCGGCCCTACTTTCGGCTGACACGAGTGGTGATTCCGGCAACTATAAGTGTGCGCCACTCATGCGGCAACTGTCGCCAAACCCATGAATTCCCGAACCTGAAGCAGAACTTATCTTCGTTTCACGGAAGACTTATTTGCCACTCTTAGGATGTCTTCAGAGCGGTTGCGAACTTCGTACTTCGCAGCCGCCCACTGAAAATCTTTCGAGAGGTAAGTCCCATGACCCTAACCACAACCACCATCGCCCGACAGTATCGCACGACGCTGGCAACCCTCCGAGCATGGACGAAGGCCATCGAAGCCATGCTGGCCAACGTGAACACCGCCGCTGAACCTTCGCCGGGTAGAAACGGCCGGCTGTTTGGTTATCGGCCAACCGCAAGCTCGGCCAAGTAACGGCAGAGTTGCAACTCACGCGGCGCTTACTCCAGCGCTCGCTCTTTCAGCGATTCTGCCTTCTTCAGGAGTCGGGCTTGCTCGTCGGCCAACTCAGCGATCGCGGCCACGCGTTTGTATTCGGAGGCTCCATAGAGTAGCGCTCGGCGATGATCTGCGGATGTAGAACCAGCACTCGGCCGGGAACAACGTTGCTCTGCGTCATACGGCATGGAAAACAAGCCGTCTAAAGCTCGCTCCTGAGCCTCCACGTTTAAAGCTGGCGTCCAGACTACTTCTTTGACTTTCTCCATCGACTCGACTTTCACCAACCAGAAGCCAGGACGATACGCTCGGAGCTCCAGGGTTCGATTCACTCGGAAATCGTGATTCAGAGCTCCCATCAGCAGATAAACGCCGACGGGCAGAGAAGGTTTGATCTGGGTTGCTACTTGTCCATCTCCACCCACCGTAAGCTCGGTGAGCCGCTCCGAAGAATAATAGTTTATATGGCTATTTTCCGTTACCTGCCCGATGTCAACGCGAAAGACATGAACCTCGTCGGGCGAAGCAGCTATTTGCAACGCGCGCGTGAAGTCGACCTTGGGATACGCATAAGGTAAGGCGCAGCCGCTAATGATGGGCAAGCCAAGGAGCAATGCGGCGATGAGCAGGAATCGAGGCATTCAACGTGCTTTGCCAAAGGCCGACAACAAACGAACTACGCTGGGTGAGGGGTTAGTAGGGAATGGCGAGCTTTTGGTCAATGGCGATATAGTGAACTGAACCCGCAAGATTCCCGCACGCTCGTGGAGCAACCATGCCGCAACTCAAATCGCTTCGCCGTCAGAAATCTGCTCGCCGCAAATCGACACCTCATAAGGCGGTGGTTAGTGAGTACCAGTGCGCGGTGTTCGATTCCGAGGTCGGCTGGATTGTGGTGGAGTGGCAAGGCGACAAGATTACCCTGATTTCGTTCGGCCATGATTCGCCCGCCGCCGCGGCGCAACGTTCACAGGCCGAGCCCGTCGATGGGTCTGAGACTCCAACTTGGGTCGCCCGGTTTATTGCGAAGCTGAAAAAATTCGCCGTCGGCAAAGTGGTCGATTGGAGCGACGCGCCGCTCGACTTCGGCGCGCAATCGGCTTTTCAAAAGAAGGTGCAACGGGCGGTCCTGCGCATCCCCCGTGGCGAGATCCGCAGCTATGGCGAAATCGCCGCCGCGGCTGGTTCGCCCGGCGCCGCCCGCGCGGTCGGCAGCGTGATGCGCATGAACCGCTTTCCGTTGGTCATCCCTTGCCATCGCGTGGTCGCCTCCGGCGGCAAGGTGGGCGGATATTCCTGCCCCTCGGGCATCGAGATGAAAGAGAAGCTGCTCGCGCTCGAAGGAGTTACGCTGAAGTAGTTCGGCGAAGTTCGCCAGCGGAGATCGGAACGACTACGATAACGATATGTCAATCGACATCACCACCAGGACACCGGAGACGGTGGCCGATCTGCTGGCCGACCTCGGTGATATTCCGCCGAGCCGGATTCTATTGCATCCCGCGCCGGGGACTGCCACCGAAGAGGATGTGCTGCGCCTCGAAGCCGCTCCGCAGAAGCGCTTGTGTGAACTCATCGACGGCGTGCTGGTGGAGAAAGCCATGGGGTTTGCGGAATCGCTGCTGGCGGCGTTTTTGATCAATTACCTGTGGCTGTTCGTGAAGCCGCGAAAACTTGGTGTAGTCCTGAGTTCCGATGGAATGCTGCGAGTTCTGCCAGCGCAGATTCGCATTCCCGATGTTTGTTTTATTTCCTGGGATCGGCTGCCGGGGCGCAAGATTCCAAAAGCTCAGGTGCCGCGGCTGGCTCCCGATCTGGCGATCGAAGTTCTCAGTCCTGGGAACACCAAAAAAGAGATGGAGCGGAAACGCACCGACTACTTTGCCGCCGGCGTGTTGGAATGCTGGGAAGTGCTGATTCCCACGCGCGAGATCATTCAGTATCAAGCCGATGGCAGCATCACACGGTTTGACGAAACGGCCACCATCTCGACTTCGGTACTGCCTGGATTCGAGCTGCCGGTCGCGACACTTTTCGCGGAGCTGGATGAGACCGGTTAAATTTCTCGTTGACTCAGGAAGAAAACTTTTTTGCCTGCCAGTCGTCTTATCCTGGACAAACCTCCTATGGACCCAGGTGATGCATGCACATTGAAGATTCGACGCGGCGGGAATGGCTCGTAGGCTGCGCAGCAGCTGGAATCACCGCGGCCCTGGCGTTGCCAGCAGTCGCCGACGAAGAAACCGAAAAACTTACTGCCCGCCGCCTGAAAATGCTGCGGACCTGTGAATCGTTGACGGCGGCCTTTCGCTATTTCGGCGATCAGGACAAGCCCTTTTATCAAATCACTTATCACCTGGGTGACTTTGCGGCGGCGGGCGATAATTCTTTCGACCGTGTCACGAAGCTCGATCGCGACGCCATGCTCAAGCTTCTCGACGCGTTGGCGAAGGATGGCTTCATTGCTACGGCCGGCGACATCAGCACCAAAGACATCAAGCCCGCCGTCGGCTACAGCCTGACTCTCACTGCGAAGAAAAAAGACGGCGGCGCGGAGTTCAAAGAGCTCGGCTGGCAATCGATCAACGGCAACGGCCACGTCGAACTCTATCGGCCGCTCGGCTGGGATCTAAAGATGATCGAGCGACTAGAAGCCCTGCGACCGGCCCTCGACGGCGAAGCAGCAAAGGACATGGATTTTCTGCTGGGCCGTTTGACGGGGTTGAAACAACAGTGGCAAAAGGGGAAGTGACCACCACGTAGGACGGACCATTGGTCCGTTCCGAAGCGGGAGCACTCGCCCAATTCGCTGAATAGCAGTCCTAGACGGACCAATGGTCTGTCCTACTGATGCCATTCGCCGGTGAATGGTTTGTAAAACTCTTTCCACTCGCGCTCGAACCACACCGGGCTGCTTGGGAAACCCTCCTGGCCGATCGCATCCACGGCGACGACATGATACCGCCGCGTCGCCTTGCCGGCTTCTTCATCGGTGAACGTGAGTTCCTTGATCGGCTTGTCGGTCAAACGCGGGATCGCATCCTTCGCATACCGGCCATCCATTCGGTACACGCGATAGCCCTGCAATTGCTGTTCGCTGCTGGCTTGCCATTTCAAGTGACACTTGGCGCCGTCTTCTTTCGAAAAGAGAAACTGCGGCGCCGATGGAATGGTTAGTACTGCCGAAGATGCTCCTCCTTCGACACCCAGCACGTTCACCGCTCGCACGCGATAGGCATACACGCCAAAGCGATACGGCCTGCCGCTGAGATCGAGGTCTTCAGTCGACACTTTGCGTTGATCGAGCGGCTCACCTTCGACGCTCGTCGGCTTGTTCAAATCGATGGTCTTGTCGCTGAACTTAGCGCTGAGCATCGGCTCTTTCGTCAACCGTTCGAACGGACCCACGCGGCGAATCATGCCGACGCTTGGTGATTCGAGCGGCGGTGTTTGCGACTTCAGTTTCTTCAGCTGATCATCGCTGAGCACTTCGACGGGCGCTCGCTCGATATGATAACCCACAATGTCGCTGCTCTCCTTCCCCGGCATCGACCATTCGAGTTGCACTTCTTGCGGCGATAGAACCGAGACAGATAACTCGTCAGCAATCGGCGGCTGAGTCGCGACGCGAATACTCACTGAGTCGACAATTGAGTTGGTCAGCAGCGCGGTCAGGTAATAGAAGTAGCGCTCGCCCGTTTTCACGGATGGATCGATGAAGGCTCGCTGGTTGCCGTCGACCTGACCCACTTCTTGCCAGCGCAACTTCCAAGGTCGATCGGCCTGACCGCGATGAATCGAGAACCGCGCCGGCTGGCGATCGCCGACCATTTTCCAACTCAAGTGTGCCGCGTCCCGTTTGGTCGACACTTTAAGTTCGGCGAATTGCGTCGCCGATTTGTGCTTGCCCAGATCAGGCGTTGCCGTGCGATAGGCCCAGATCTGCTGTTCGGCCACACCACTGGAATTGCTCGGCCGGTTTTCTAGCAGCGCCACACCGAGTTCCGGCGCAAACATTAATTGCCGTGCGCGACTGCCGGTCGGATCGGGCTCACTGGCGGGTTCGAGTTTCTTCCAACGATTGGCCGCGAGGTCATAACTCCAAGTCGACAGTTGGTGCTTCGCTTTCTCATCTTCGCCGACCGTTTCCTTGATGATCGCCAGCACGGTGCCAGCCGCTGCATCGTAGGTCAGCACTGCGTCGTTCTTATTCGTGGGCGGCATTTCGGGCGGCTGCATGTCGCGCCAGGTGTTCTCGCGCAGATCGTACACCCAGGTGCGCTTGTCGTCGTTGAACTGCGAACCAAACAGCACATGCTGCCGGACTTGATCGTCGTACGCCATGCTGCCGCCGCTGCGAAACTCGGGCTGTTGCTTCGGCTTCATGGCGATCCATTCGTTGGTTTGCGGATCGTAGACCTGCGTCCCTTCGCTGTTTCCCTCGCCGCCAAATAGGACCACGACCTGATGCTCGCGATCCCAACTCGCGCACCGCAGCGGCGATGGATGAGCCGTGGGCAACGGCCTGATCATTCGCCACCGATTCGTCGGCAAGTCGAATGTCCAAATCGAAGCGTTGTTGAGATACACCTCGCGCAGCCATTGCCAGCCGTGGCTCGCGCTGAACGCGGGAAATCGAATGTACTGCCCGCGAATCGGATCAAACACATTCTGCTGCCCGCAGCAAATTCCCGGCGGCTGCAAGTTCGGCTCGTGCAACTGCCACTTAGCCGTCAGCGGATCGAACGACCACATCTCCGAGTTCTGTTCGCCGCCGCCACCCTGATTGTGACCGCCATATCGAATCAAGCGCTGATGCACGGAATCCCAAACGCAGGCTCCTTCATAGCCAAGCCGCGGCGACGGCGGCGTGTTTTTTAGCGGCGTGAGTTTGACCCAAGTGTTTGTTGGAAGATCTTTCAGCGACGGTGGTTCCTGGGCGACAGCAAACGAGCAGCAGAGGAGCCCAAAAACGATTCCAGCGACGCAGTATTTCATCGGTGGGTCTCGGGAGAGGATTAGTGGCAGCCGAGGTATTCTGCACCTGCCAGCAGGCGAATGTCCAACGAAAAGAATCCTGCATGCAGCCCGACGCCGCGCCTGAATACTCCTCCCACTTTCACCCTCCCGCAAAATCATTGCGAAGTTCCTGACCCCTATCGCCGATACAGACAAGGTGACGTAGTAAACGGAGGATTGCCATGGACGGCGACACACTGAAGTTTGCGCAGCAACTGGCGCACGATATTCTCGCTTGGGTCGGCTTCGGCACGATCGTGGGGCTGCTCGCCAAAGCGATCATGCCCGGCAAAGATCCCGGCGGCGCAGTAGCGACACTCGCGATGGGCGTCGGCGGTACCGTGATCGGCCTCGGCGTGCTGGCCTTTTTCTACGAAGGCGGCCGGCAGGTCACACCGATCAGCCCGATCGGCTTCGTGGTGGCCACGGCGGGGGCGTTTATCATTCTGTTCTTCTACAAACTGCTCGGCGGCTACTGGTTCGTCGAAGGCGAAGGGCCGATCAAACGTCGACCCGCTCGCGCAGCCCCGCGGCGTCGCGCTGCGGTTGTTTATGAAGACGATTAAATCGACTCAGCTCTTTCGATAGATCGCCCCTGCCACTGCGGCAGGGGTTTAGCGGCTTCTGCCCTACTCCGCTAGCGTTGCCATCTGTGGCGACGCTTCTCCGCTCCCTCAAGCCAGGGGCTTCTGCAGCGCCGCGCGAATCGCGCCCCCTTCTTTCGCGCTCAATCGATTCTTTTTGCCATGCGCGGCAAGTTTCCCTGCAGCAGTTGCAGCCGTCTGCCGATGCTAGACGCGAGAAGCTTTAACGATTGGGTCGAGCCTGACGACGCTGGCTGATAGCAGCCGGCGACGCAGCAACCCTGCGAGCGATGGGCGGAGCGAAAACCATGGCCAGAACGCGTGCCGGCAAAACGACGGACTCGAAATCGGACAAAGCGGTCGGCGCGAACGGGCAGTCGTCGGAACCAACCGGCTCTGTTTCGCCGCTGCGAATCGATGCGCCGCACGCCGTGCCTGCCGAACAGATTGCCGCCGACCTGATGGCCTCGCTGGCTGAGATGCCGCCCGAGCCTGCGCCGGGGCCACTGCAAGAACTCGCGCTCCGCGAGGAGCAGTTGCAACTGCAAGCCGCCCAGCTCGCGGGCCATTTAAAATCGCGGCTCGCCGAAGTCGATCGCCGCGAATCTCAACTCAACGCTCGCATCGCTCAGCTCGAAGCCGATCTCCGCACCTCCCGTCTCTGGCAGCGCGAACGGGAATACGACTTCCAACAGCGCGAAGCCGAACTTTGCCGTCAGGTCGAAGATCTGCAGCATCGCTCGGCTGAAGTCGCTCGCGGCCAGGAGCAAGTGCAAACCAACGACGAGCGGGCCGATAAGATCGCCACGCGCGAAAACGCGCTGAACGCTCTCGACATGCAACTCCGCCAGCGACGGCAGGAACTCGATCGGCAAAATGCCGCGCTGTCGCACTCGCAATCTCTCTGGCAGTTGCAAAAGACGCACGAAGAAAACACCGCCCGCCAAGAACGCGAACGAGCCGCCGACCTGTGGAACCGCCAGGTCGAAGAGCAACGGCAGCAACTCGAATTTGAAACGGCCGACCGCCGTCGCAAACTGGAAATCGCCGAGCAAAAACTGCACGAGCTGCAACAGCGGCTCGATCAAGAGCGAGTCGACTTCGAACGGCAACGCGTGCAGGGAACAACCCAAATGCAGCGCGAACGTAAGACGCTCGATGAAGCATTGGGCGCCGCCGATCTCGAGATTGTCCATCGTAAACGTGAAGTCGAAAGTCGCGAAACCATCGTCGAACGCCAACGCGTCGCCATGGAACAAATGCGGACCGAGATCGGCCATGTCCACCGGCAGTCGCTCGAAATGCGGCTCATCGCCGAACAACTCTGGGCCCAGATCACCGGCCGCTTGAGCAGTGCCGAAATCACGCGTTCGATCGCGGCGCTGCGGCTGCAACTCAGCCAGCAATTCGAGCAGGAACAGAAGTCGCTGGCGAAGCAAAAAGAGGAACTGCTGCAACTCGCCGAGCGTTTGGAGATGCAGCATCAGCTCATCGCCACCGAGCGGCAGGATGTTCGCAGCTGGGGTGTCGCGCGGCAGTCTGGCATCGAACAGCAAGCCCGCCAACTGGTCGAGCGCGAGCAACAGCTTGAAGCCGAGCACCAGGAACTGCGTACCGCTCGCCAAGCATTGCACGACGATCGCCGTCGTTATGAAGAGGAAATTCGTGAGCTCGCCGCTCAACTGCGCGAAGCCACTCTCGATCCGCAACTGACTGCCTAACGCGGCCAGCCGCACTCGCGCCGCTTCGCCCTTGCCCGGTCTCGTATAATGAACGCACGAGACGACCGAGCAACATTCCGCGCGAAGCGAGCAAGACATAATGACTGAGGCCGCACCGACCCACTCTTCTACCAAGCCGAAAAACCTGCAGGAGCTGCGTGCCAGCGGCTGGGTTTCTAAATCGGTGAAGCGGGAACTGCACGACAATTTTCTCCGGGCCCTGGCCGGCGACGATGATCTCTTTCCTGGCATCGTCGGCTACGAAGACACTGTCATTCCCGAGATCAGCATCGCCCTGCTCGCCAGTCACGACATGCTTTTCCTCGGCGAAAAAGGCCAGGGCAAGAGTCGCATGATGCGGGCCCTCGTCCGCTTTCTCGACGAAGAAATTCCCTACCTCGACATTCCCGGCGTGCCGCTGCATGAAGATCCGTACCATCCGATGACGACGGCGGCGAAGAAGTTTCTGGCGACGCATTCCCCCGAGGAAACGCCTATCTCTTGGTGGAAACGCGAAGATCGTTACGCCGAACGTCTTTCGCCGGGCACGAAGTTCGCCGACATCATCGGCGAAATCGATCCCGCCAAACTGGCCACCGGCGTGAGCATGTCGACCGAAGACGCGCTCCATTTCGGTCTGATTCCGCGCATGCATCGCGGCATCTTCGCGATGAACGAATTGCCCGAGCTCGACGAACTGGTGCAGGTTGGCTTGTTCAATATTCTGGAAGAGCGCGACGTGCAGATTCGCGGCTTTCCAGTTCGCTTTGAGATCGACGTGCTGATTCTCTTCAGCGCGAACCCCTCGACCTATAACCGCAGCGGCAAAGTCATTCCGCAGCTGAAGGATCGCATCGGCAGCGTCATTCACACGCACTATCCGCGCGAGCGCGAGCTGGGCATCAAGATTCTCGAACAGGAAGCCAAGGTCGATCTCGGCGGCGATTATCCGGTCATCGTGCCGTACTTCATGAAAGAGCTGATCGAGCAGATCACCGTGCAAGCTCGCAAGAGTAAGTACATCGATCAAGCGTCAGGCGTGAGCGCTCGCTTCAGCATCGCCAACTACGGCGCGATGATTGCTTCGGCCCGGCAGCGGTCGGTGGTGCTGAAGGAAAAGCCCGCCGTGCCGCGAATCAGCGACCTCGGTCACTTGTACTCATCGTCCCTCGGCAAGCTCGAGCTCGACCTGATGGGGAGCCATCAAATGAGCGAACGGCAAGTTCTCGATGCCGTGATCGCCGAAGCCATTCGCACCGTCTTCACGCAGTACGTCGAAGAGCACGGCTTGCAGGAGATCGCCGAGATCTTCGGCAAGGGCGTGAAGATCGAAGTCGGCGACATGCTGCCGTCGGCGCAATATTCCGAGCGGCTCAAACGCGTGCCCCCCGTGTGGGACAAAGCGTTTGAAGTGAACGCGGCCAGCGATCCCGCCGTCCGCGCGAGTTGCGTCGAGTTCGTTCTCGCCGGCTTGTACGCGCTCGACCGGATCAGCCGGTCGCAGCAGCATGGCCAAATCCGCTACGAGATCGAGTGACATCTGCGGTGCGCGAGGCGAGAATAGTCGCATGTCGCAGCCCATGCCTCTCCGCCGCTGGTTCCCCCGATTTTCTCTGCGCTTGGCGTTTATCATCACTGCGGTCATCGCTGCCATCTTCGGCTACTGGGCTTGGCCTTGGCAGGAAGTTTATTTCGACGCCGAGTTCTTGGGGACCGATATTGATCGTCTTGTGGTTACCAAACACCGCACTCCCTTAGGGTCGCGGATCTACGGACCCGTTCGTGGCTATCGCAATGGCCGACTCGTTGCGGAAGCGACCTATCACAACGGTCGCTTTGAGAAGAGGAGCACGTTCAGCCGCGCTACCGGTCAGATGATCAAAGAGAATCGCTTCGGCGTGGCCGCTGACGAATGGCTTGCGCGCACATACGACGACGCGGGCACGCTGCGTTATGAAGATATCAGGCGCCGGGCAACGCCGACCAATCCCAGCGCGCCGGTTCACTCGACCCGTGAGTTCGACGAAGCCGGCAAGTCGACGAAGGAGTTGCACAAAGATGCGATCGGGAGGATGCAGGGAAAGTTTCTGCAGAATGAGCACCTGGAGCTAACGGAAGGGACCTATCTCGACGACCGCATGGTCGGCTCTTGGAAACTGACCAAAGCCAGGCCGGAGGGTACAGCATCGCAGGAATGGCTCGATACTCAGTGGCATGGCTTGTGGAAGTGGCCTGCCACTGAACTTTGGGAAGCCCACTCATGCGAGTATTGTCACGGCAGGCTGATAGCCATCGACGACCAGCCGATCGATGACACCGCCATGACGGAGTTCCTGCAATGGCTCGACGGTGTGACAAACGTGAAAGGCCCCGTTGTCCATCCATTCGATGCCTGGAACATCCGATATAGCACGAAAAACGATTCGCTGGCGTATGTCGAAATGGAGTCGGGTGGGAAATTTCGCTGGGTGGCGATCAACTATCCACGTGGCGAAGTGAAGGGAGTTCGCAACGCTTTCTTGCGCTGTCAGATCGTTACCCAACCACTGATTTATCAGGCAGGTATTAACCGAATGGCCGGGCAGCTCCTCTATGAAGCAAAGGTGCGCCACGACCTGATCATCGAAGCGGCCGACGGTGCTCTGATTATCACACCGCGGAAATAAATGTTACGAGGAGCAATTGCGCGATCTGGCAGCAATTACTTCTTGCAGTGCGAAAGCGCGAGCAGCACGTAACCTGTGACGAGCGCCGAGTCGCCTTCCATCCAGCGGTTGGTTTCGTTCACCCAGCTGCCGTCCTTTTGTTGGGCGGCGGCGAGTGTTTCGACGAGTTCTTTCCGCCAGTCGTGAGCGACGCCCGCTTCGTCGACAAACTTGTCTTCGCCGAGCGCTTCCAGCGCCTTGGCCATCGTGTTGTAGTAGTAGTAGAGTCCAGCCTGGCCCATGCCCGGGTTGCTCTTCAAGTCGTAGTTCTTCGCCAGCCACTTCTTGGCCGCGACCACGCGAGCATCGTCCTTCTTCACGCCCGCATAGATCATGCTCTTCAGCCCGGCGTAGCTCATCGAAGCATAGCTCCGCAGCGCACCTGTCGATTCATCCACACCGGCCTGACTCGAGCCGCCAGCAGCCGGCGTGTAATAGAAACCACCGTCCGGTTTCTTGGCGGCGAACGGCGTCGTGTTGTGTTCCGTTTCCAGATTCTGGCAGCGGGAAACAAAGATTAAAGCCCGTTTGATGGCTTCGCTGTTTTCGTCGTTGCCCGTGGCCTTCAAAGCATCGAGAAAGAAGCTGGTGTTCGACAAGTCAGGCCGCTTGCTCCGGCCGTAACCCGCGCCGCCAAACTCGACATCGCTGGCCACCTTGCCATCGGTCGCACCCCACTGAATGCTTTTTACAAAGGCATCGCCTTTCTTCAGCAGCGCGTCGTACTTGCCGTTCTTATTCGCCAGGCTGAACGCGAGCAGGCCGAGGGCCGTTTCGTAGTTCTTGTTGTTCGATTCCGGCGCATAAAACCCGCCGTCGGGTTGCACAAAGCCTTCGAGATACTTCAGCGCCTTCGCCACATGCGGATCTTCAGGCGAGCGGCCGTGCTTGAGAATCGCCGCGGTCACCAGCGCGGTGACGGCCGGCCCAGCCTTCGAGTTGTACGAGCCATCGGCAGCTTGCGACTTCGTCGCCAAGAACTCGATGGCCTGCGAGACCATCTGATCGTACGTTTTGGTCTGAGCCTGAACAGAACCGGCCAGCGAACTCGCCGCGACCGTCACGCAGCAAATAACGACGAAAGAACGACGCAACATAACTGATCCTCGTGAAAGAAACGCCGTTGCTATCTGGCGGGCAACAGACAGAATAGAAATTCGACCTCCGATTATCCGCAGGAAACCCGCCAACGGCCAGTAGTCGCCGGCGAGAATCAAGCGTTCCCACTCGTTCACATCGCACCTTATGTTTCGCAACATCTTCGCCATCGCCTGTCTCCTGTCCTTCGTCAGTGTGTCGCATGCCCAACCTGCTGCCGAAACCATCCGCGTCATGAGCTTCAACCTCTGGCACGGCGGCGATGCCGGCAAACAACCACTCGATCAAACCGTCGAAGTCATCAAGCAAGCCCGCGCCGATATCGTCGGTCTGCAAGAGACCACCAGTTTCGCCGCGAGTGGCCCGCGACCCGATCGCTCGGCCGAAATCGCCAAGCGGCTCGGCTGGAATCATCTCGATCAAGGAGGCAACACCGCCATCATCAGCCGCTTCAAAATCGTCACCGCCACGCCGCGCAAATGGGGCGTCCGCCTCGAAACGCCCACTGGCCGCACGCTCTACCACTTCAACGCTCACCTCGCCCACGCGCCGTATCAGCCCTACCAACTCCTCAGCATTCCTTACCACAATGGCCCCTTCCTCAAGACCGCCGAAGAAGCCATCGCCGCGGCCAAATCCGCTCGCGGTGCCCAAGTCGAACGCCTGCTCGCCGAAGTCCGCGACATCGTTTCGGAGAAAACGCCGATCTTTCTCACCGGCGACTTCAACGAACCCTCACACCACGATTGGACCGCCGCTGCCGCCGAACAAAAACTCTGCCCCCTCGCCGTCGAATGGCCCAGCACCCACGCCGTCGTCGCCGCTGGCTTTCGCGATGCGTATCGCACGATCCACGCCGATCCCATCAAAAACCCCGGCCTGACTTGGACCCCGCTTACCAAACCCGCCGACCCCAAAGACCACCACGACCGCATCGACTTCGTCTTCGCCCACGGCGATAAGCTCACCATCAAATCGGCAGAAGTCGTGGGCGAAAACAAAACCACCGCCGACATCATCGTCACGCCCTACCCGTCCGACCATCGCGCCGTGGTCGCTGAAGTGCTCACGAAGTGAACCACCGAGCGAGCAACACCATTCCCTTAGCTTTCCTTCGCGTCCGAACATACAACACTTGTGCTGTTGAAACTCATTCGCTGAAAGCAATTGCCCAGCCATCATTTACGCCAAAAACCGCCATTTTTCCACAACATTTCCACAACACCTGCTTACTACGTTGTTGCTAAGTGTTGCGCACATCCAGGTCGCCACAAGTCACTTGCCCGCATCGGCTTGCCGCGGTCCGCCGCCACGCAACCCTTATTTTTCCCATCCTTCGCGGCCACAACCATTCGTTGTTGTTCCACAACACTTCACTTCCCAGCATCACAGCAACCGCATTCTCTGAGGCTCTTCCTCAAGATCCCGACAACCAAATTGTGAGAGAGCAATGCGCGAACAACGCCAACGCGTACTATACACTTGTCCACTATCGCTGGCCAGCGTTTTTCCACCGACAATCTCCACGCAAATAAATCAAGCACGCGTTCTGCAACCCATAACCAAAAGTAACCTGCAAAATCCCCCTCCATCGGTTCCGTTGGTTGCAAAACTCAACCCCGCCGTTCACAATCAAAAGTCTACCCGGCAGCCGTCGTTTCTTGCGACCGCGTTTCTTGCGAACACTGCCCGGTGTCTGTTGCCGGATTTGATTCTGCTCTGGAGCCGCGATGAATATCAGTGCGATTGCCCCGATCGTTGACAAGTTGTGTTACGTGATGCTCGCGCTCAACTTTCTGTGGGGTTTGTATTGCATCGTCACGGCTTATCGCCGGCTGTCGCAGTTCGGCTTTGCCAACCGCAACGAATACAACGCGTTCATGGACGAACTGCTGGCCAAGCTCAAGAATCGCGAATACGACGAAGCGACCGCCCTCTGCGAAGGAGACATTCGCGCCGTGCCGCAGCTCACTCACCTGGCCCTCACCAATCGCGAGCTCGGCTACGAACACGTGAAGCAGATGGTGACCGAAACGTTGATGGGCGACGTGGTGACCGATTTCGATTACCGCACCGGCTGGGTCGCGGTGGTGATCAAGTCCGGCCCGCTGTTCGGCTTGTTCGGCACGGTGATGGGGATGATGGCGGCGTTCAGCACCATCGGTAGCGGTGCCAAGGTCGAGCCGCACCATATCGCGAAGGATATTTCGATCGCCCTCATCTGCACCGCCCTCGGTCTGCTGACGGCTATTCCGTTCAACTTTCTGCTGGCCTCGATTCAGAACCGCCTCCGCAAATTGCTGGAAGCGACGCAGGCCGGCATGCTGAAAGTCCTGCTCCTGCTCAAACCCAGCAAAGATCCTATGAAGCGGGCGGCTTAGTGCATGTCGCTATTGCCACATAAAAAGCATCATGACGATGCCGAGTTCGACATCACAGCGATGATCGATCTCGTTTTCTTGATGAACATTTACTTCATGTTCTTGTTCATCACCAAGGCGGGCGGAGAGATTCCCGACATGCCGACGGCCATGCATGCTGCGCCGCTCGAGCTCGACGAAACCATGACCATCGTCGTTATGGCCGGCCCCGATCCGAACTTCGTCGCGGTCAAGCTCGAGGGAGTCGAAGGGGAATTTACCGACCCGGGCGTGCAGGAAGACCGCATCAACAAAGCTTCGGATATCGCGCAGGCCGCGAAGAAAACCAAGCTGCTGATCAAAGCTCAAAAAGCCGTTCGCCTGCGCGAGATTCAGCGCATCGTGGGGATCGCCCTGCGGGAAGACATGACGTTGCACGTCGCCGTGATGGAAGCATCGGGCAAGGAGGAGAAGCACGAATGAGCATCTCCTTTGCTTGCCCCCAGTGCCAGAATCCCATCAAAGCAGCCGACGAACATGCCGGCCGCAAAGTCCGCTGCCCAAAGTGCTCGGCAGGCATCCTCGTTCCCGCCGCAACGGCCGCCGCGCCACCAGTTGCCTCGCCGCCGGCTGCGCAGCACGACGATCATCATGAACATGATTTTGACGACCACGATGACGATGAGCATGACGAGGACCACGAAGATCACGGCTTGATGGGGCCGAAGGACAAGCCGCACGAAGACCTCATCGACATGACGCCGATGGTCGACATCGTGTTCTTTCTGCTCATCTTCTTCCTCACCACCTCGATGGCTGCGCTGCAAGCGGTGATGAACCTACCCAATCCGCAGAAGGCCACGGACAAGGGTGGGGGCCGCTCGGTCACCGAAGCCTCGCCAGACAGCGACACGCTGAAGGTGACCATTCAGGATGACGACACGTTCTGGATCGACGACGAGCAGTGCTTCAGCGATCAAGATCTGCGGATGAAAATCCAAGCCGCCGTAGCCGACGCCGGTGGCAAACCGCTGACGCTGGTCGTCATTGCTGCAGCCGACGCCAGCCACGGCGCCGCGATCCGCGTCTTCGATGCCGGCGCTGCTGCCCGCGTCGGCAACATCAGTCTGCTGGTCAGGGAAGATCTCGAAAAGTAGACCACGATTCATCGCCACCGGGCTCGACTCGGTGGTTTACCGGCTTTTGCACCACTCTGGCAGCCTAACGCTCTTTCGTACCTCGCATGACGCGCTTTCACTTCACGCTCCATCACACCGACGCTCATTGCCGCGCCCGCCGCAGCACCTTTCACACGCCGCACGGCCCGGTCGAAATGCCCGCCTTCATGCCGGTCGGCACGCAAGGCACCGTGAAGGGGCTGACCATCGACATGGTGGGCAACACCGGCGCGCAGATGGTTCTCAGCAATACCTATCACCTCGCGCTGCGCCCGACCGAACGCGTGGTGAAGGAACTCGGTGGGCTGCATGGCTTCATGCGCTGGAACGGCCCGATCCTGACCGATAGCGGCGGCTTTCAACTTTTCAGCCTCGCGCAGATGACCAAGATCAGCGAGCAAGCAGCCGTCTTTCGTTCACATATCGACGGCAGTTTGCTCGAGCTGTCGCCGGAGCGAGCGATTCAGATTCAAGAAGACCTCGGCAGCGATGTGGCCATGGTGCTCGACCATGTCATCGCCCTTCCCGCCGAAGACGCCGCCATTCGCGCTGCCTGCGAACGGACCATCCGCTGGGCAGGCCGTTGCCAGGCCGCGGCGAAGCGTCCCGAGCAAGCGCAATTCGCCATCGTGCAAGGCGGCCTCAATCCTGCGTTGCGCATCTGGTGCGCCGAAGAACTCGCCAAGCTCGATTTCCCCGGATATGCGGTCGGCGGCCTGAGCGTCGGCGAAGCGCCGGCCGAAATGTACAAAGTGCTCGACGAAGTTTGTCCGGCGATGCCCGTGAACAAGCCACGCTACCTGATGGGCGTCGGCACGCCCATGGATCTGCTCAACGCGGTTCGTCGCGGCATCGATCTATTCGACTGCGTGCTGCCGACGCGCAACGGCCGCAATGCCACGGCATATACCGATGCTGGCACGCTCAAGCTCCGCAATCTGAAACATCAGCTCGACACGCAACCGGTCGAAGCGGGCTGTCCGTGTCCTTGCTGCCAACACAGCCGCGGCTACATCCGCCACCTCTTCATGGCCGACGAAATGCTCGGGCCGATGCTGCTGAGCGCCCACAACCTCACTTACTTCCAACGCCTGCTCGCCGGCGCCCGCGCCGCGATCGAGCAAGATCGGTTTGTGGAGTACTACGATCAAAAGATCGCCGGTTGGAGCTCATCCCCGCCGAATCCGGCGGAGTGACCATCGTCGTCGTTTTCTCCGAAAACGATGGGCTGAGGTCAACCTGAAACGTGCCAAGGAACGAGCCCCGCGAAGTTCCGGCGGTGGCGAATGGAAGTCGCCTTCGCTCTCAATTCAAACACAGACTCAGCTACCAACTCCACTCGCCAAACGGCCGAAATTCGCGGAGCTCTTTCGGCGGCGCGCGGATTGGTTCACTTCAACCCATCGTTCACGGAGTGAACGACGACAATGACTTCACGCCACGATTGAATTTGTCTTCAGCGCTCTTTGCCTGTCAGGATCGGTGATGACCTGCTGGAAGACCGCCGATGGCGAGGGAACTTCACTCGCATGATGGATCGCGATGCCGTCGATGACGGTTTCAGTGCCGGCTTGCGAAAGTGGATTCGGAATCGGCGAGGTCTGCGGCTGTCCGGCCGGCTTGATTCGCAGGATCCATTTGTTCCACAGCAACACAAAATCATCCCACAGCGAGTAGGCGACTGGGGTGAGAAGCAGCGTGAGGAGCAGCGACAAACTTTGGCCGCCGATGATGACCTTGGCCATGCTCGCGCGGCTGCCGGCGCCGGGGCCCTGGCCCATCGCGACCGGCACCATCGCGGCGACGAGCATGAGTGTGGTCATCAAGATCGGTCGCAAGCGAGTTTGGTTGGCGTCGAGAATGGCTTTGTCGCGCTCGATCCCTTGCGCTCGCAGCACATTGGTGTAGTCGATCTGCAAGATGCCGTTCTTCTTCACGATGCCGAAGAGCATGAACAGGCCGAACATCGCGTAGATATCGAGCGGCGTGCGGAGTAGATACAGTGACAGGAACGCGAACGGCAGCGTGAGCGGCAATGCGAGCAGAATGGTGATCGGATGGACGAAGCTCTCGAACTGGGCCGCGAGCACCATGTACATGAAGAGGAAGCTCAAGCCGAACGCGATGAGGAAGCCGCCGTTCGATTCCTTCATCATCTTCGCCCGGCCGAGGAACTCGTGGTGGTAACCGGCGGGCAGGTTGAGCGACTTCATGTAAGCGTCGATCTCTTCGACGGCTTTGCCGAGGGGCATATCTTCGAGATTGGCAACCACCACCACCTGTCGTTGCCGGCTGTGACGTTCGATCGACGTCGGGCCTTGCGCGTTTTCGAGATGAGCGAGATTCGAGAGTTTCACGAGCCCCGCTTGCGGCGAGGGAACCATCAACGCGTCGATGGTTTCGGGCGCGTCGCGGAACGAGCGATCGGCCCGGACCCAAACATCGTATTGATCGGCTTTCTCTTTGTACTTTCCGATCAGTTCGCCGCCGACGAGCAAGTTCAGCGTCGATGCGATCGTTTCGACCGGCACGTCGAGATTCGACGCACGATCGCGATCGATGTGCACGCGCAGTTCCGGTTTGCGGAGCGACAAGCTGGTGTCGACGTCGACGTACGATCCGCGCGACTTCAGCCAGGCCGCGACCTTGTCGGAGATGACGCGGAGTTCTTCCAGGTCGGTGCCACGAATGTTGAGGTCGACGTCGACTTGCTTGAAGCCGCTCGCCGAGATCGCGCCGACGTCTTGCACGGCAGTGCGGATGTCGGGATAGCGCTGCATCATTTCGCGAGCTTTGCGCATCATGTCGAACTGCGTGTATTCACGCTGACCGACGTCGGGCAGTCGCACATAAATGCTGGCCTGCGTTACGTCACCCTGGCCTTTGCCGACGCGGCCCGTCGTATCGCCGACGATCGTGAAGATGTGCCGCACATCGGGCAGCGTCTTCAGGTCGGTTTCCATTTCTCGCATCAGCTGACCGGCGCGGTCGAGCGAGTAACCTTCGGGCAACGTCATGCTGACTTCGAATTCGCCTTGATCGTCGACTGGCACGAAGTCGAAGCCGACCATGCCCGCAATCGTCGGCGTGCTACATAGGACCGCAACCGAAACGGCCACGATCACCCAGCGATGTTTCAAGGACCAACCGAGAATCCAACGATACGAGCCTTCGATGATCCGCGTAACGATGCCACCCTTGCTCTTGTGATGGCTGTCTTTTTCGAGGACCAAAAACCGCGAGCAGAGCATCGGCGTGAGCGTGAACGACACAAACATGCTCATCAGAATCGAAAAGCCGACCACAAAGCCGAAGCTATTGAAGAAGCGGCCCACCTGCCCTTGCATGAACGCAACCGGCACGAAGATCACGAGGAGTGAGAGCGTCGTGGCGACCACGGCGGTCGCGATTTCGGAAGTCGCCGAGCGTGAGGCAGCGACGGCGTCGCGGCCAAACTCTTCCATGTGGCGGAAAATATTTTCGTGTACCACCACCGCGTCGTCGATGACGATGCCGATGGCAAGAATCAAGCCGAGCATCGTGATGTTATTGAGCGTGTAGCCCATCGCCATCATGAACGCGAACGTCGGCAGCATCGAGGCGGGAATCGCCACCGTGGCGATGATCGTCGTCCGCCAATCGCGAATGAAGAGCAAAATGGTCAAGCTGACGAGCACGGCAGCGAGCACCAAGTGGAACTGCACTTCGTGGATGCTACTCTCGATGAACCGCGACTGATCACGAATCACCGCGTAATTAATATCCGGCGGCAGCATCTCTTTGATCTTGGCGAGTTGATCTTTGATGCTGTGCACCACCGAGACCGTGTTCTGTCCCGATTGTTTTTGCACCACGAGACTTACGGCCGAGTTGCCGTCGAGGCGACTCAGGCCGCGGGGTTCTTCGTAGGAATCCTCGACGCGGCCAACGTCTTTCAAACGAACCGGATAGTCCTTGCGGTCAGCGACAATCAGGTTGGCGAAGTCGGCGACCTTCTCGATGCGGCCCATCGTGCGCAAAACAAGCTCTTGCGAACCTTGGTCGACGCGGCCGCCGGGAACTTCGAGATTTTGCCGCAGCAGTGCGCGGCGAATGTCTTCGGCCGACAGCGAATAGGCGGCCAGCTGATCGACGTTGAGAATGATGTTGATCGCGCGTTGACGACCGCCCACCATCGTCACCGCACCGACGCCGTAGACGGTTTCCAGATTCTCTTTGACTTGTTTCTTGGCGATTTCGGTGACTTCGCGTTCATCGCGTTTGCCGCTGACGGCGATGGTCATGACCGGCGCGGCATCGACGGCAAACTTATCGACGAGCGGAGCATCGGTGCCGGATGGCAGACGATTCAAAATCTGCGAGATCTTGTCGCGCACTTCTTGCGCGGCAACGTCGCCATTCTTCGCGAGCTTGAAGGCGATAACGATTTGCGAAAAGCCTTCCTTGGTCGTCGACTTCAGTTCGTCGATGCCACTGATCGTATTGACGGCTTCTTCGATTTCTTTGGTGACGCTCGATTCCATTTCTTCCACGCCGGCCCCCTTGAGAGTCGTCGTGATGACGACCGTCGGGATGTCGACGTTCGGAAACAGATCGACCCCCAGCTGCGGATAGGCGGCAATCCCCATCACGACTGGCGCGAGGACCAGCATGCAGGTGAAAACCGGCCGGCGGATGCAGAGTTCCCAGACGTTCATGGCGGAGTTGGGTTGGAGGAAGAGACGAAGGGTTGAAGGGACGAAGAGGTTAGAGATGAAGAGATTGGGGAGTACGGGGGAAGAGCATGAAGTGCTGAGCGTTGCTTCAGCTCTTCCTCTCTTCATCCCTTCCTCTCTTTCCCTACTACTCGGTGATCGCTCCGACAGGCGCGATGGTGTGCGGCGATGTTGTGGGCAACAGCGCGGGCGTGACCGCGATCGGCTGACGGATGCTGACGCGCGAACCAGCCGCGAGTTGGGTTTGACCACTGGTGACGACAGCGCCGGTGGTTGGCAGTTCGCCGATGACTTCGACCCAGCCGCCGTCGCGAACACCGAGTTCGACCGGGATTTCGCGAACAGATTCGCCTTCGAGGCAGAAGAGTTTGGTTACGCCAGCAAAGGTCACAAGCGACTCGAGCGGGGCCATCATGGCTTGGTCGGCAGCGCGAGTGAGGATCGAAGCCTTCGCGAAACTGCCGTGCTGCAGGCGATGGTCCGGGTTGGCAACGTGGGCTTCGACTTCGAACGTGCGGTTTTCGGTGTCGATGGTCGGGCTGATCCGCGCGATGCGAGCGTGGAAGACATCGTGCGGATAGGCTTCCACTTTCAGCTCGACCGTTTGACCGATGTGAACTTCGCTGGCGTAGCGCTCGGGGACGGTGGCTTTGAGCTTGAGCGCGTCGTCGATGACGAGTTCGAGCAGAGGCGAACTGCCGATGATGGCGAGTTCACCAGCCGTGGCCATGCGGCGGGCGACGACGTAGCCGCAGCCGGTCAATTTGAGTTCACTCAATGAAGGGAAATCGCTGGGCGGCGTGTAGATGGTTGTTTCGGCAAAGTGACGCTGCGCTGTTTCGAGCACCGACTGCTGGTAGCGAACCGCGGCTTGCGTCGAGCGGATGTCGAGCATGGTTTGCTGCAGGGCGGCTTCTTCGACTTGCAGATCGGTTGTCGCTTGTTCGTATTCCTGATCGGTCACTGCGTTCTTTGCATGCAGCCCACGAAAACGTTCGGCCTTGCGGCGGGCATTGGCCACCACCAGGCGGCCGCGCATCATCGCGGGCATCGATTCGGGATCAAAGCGTTGCTTGGGAATCTCGCTGAGGCCCAGTTTGGCCAGTTCGCGTTCGAGCGCTCGCTGAGCTTCGTCGACGGCGAGTTTGTAATCGAGCTGATTGATTTCGACGAGCTTCGTGCCGGGCTGCACACGATCGCCGACGTCGACGAGCACTTTTTCGAGTCGGCCGGCGACCTTGGCGCTGATTTGGATTTTTTCCAAACCATGCAACGTGCCGACGACGGGAATCCGCCGTTGCACCGCGCGAGATTGCAGATCAGCGACGGTCACGACAACCGGCTTGGCCACGACGTTTTCGGCTTGCGCGTGAGCGTCGGGAGTTTTCTTGCCATGCGAGCCACAGCCGGCAATGGCCACGACGCCGATCGTGAGGAGCGAACCAAAGAACGCAAACCGAGCTTGAGTACTCATAGTTTTCGATTTCATCCAGATGTCATTTCTGGGGAGTCGTTGCGGGCACGTTATTTCTGAGGCATCGTTGTTAAGACACCGCGATTCCGTTCAAAATCAGATCAGCGACTCGGTCGCCACTGGCAGCCATCGCGGGATCGCGCTGGCCGAGAAAATGCACGAGCACAGCGCCGAAGAGCGACTGCTCGATGAAGTCCATCAGGTGCTCGACCGGCAACGGCCGCAGCACGCCCTGGCGAATGAGATCGTTGAACTCATCCCGCCAACGGCAGGTCATTTCGTCATCCTTGCGACCAAAGAAAGTGGGAGACTGGCGATCGCGAAAATGGGCCCGCTCCTGAATCATCAGGTCGACGAACTCCGGGTGCTCGCGAAAGAACTGCAAGAAGGCCACCACGCCGGCCCGCAGTCGGTCCAAAGGTTGCCCCTCGGCCGATTGGTTCACGGCATCTTTCAACCGCCGCAGCCCCAGGTCGGCCGCCGCCAGGAAGAGTTTGTCCTTATTCACAAAGTGGCGATAAACGGTCCCCTTGCCGACGTTGGCCCGGTCAGCAATCTGCTGCACTTCGGTGGCTGCAAAGCCTTGGCGGGCAAAGAGTTCGACCGCAGCCGAGAGGATTTCGTCGGAGCGGCGGAGGAGGGCCTCGTCAGGCCTGTCTTCGACGGAAGGCTTTGAAGCCAAATGAGTTGCGTTCATCAATTCAAGCCAGAAATAAGGGCGGCCGGCGTGATCCGGAATTTCAACAACAGGCCGGACGGACGGGTCCGCCCGGTGCCATTATCATTCAAAAACTGCCCTTTCGCGTCAATGTCAATTCTGTAAGGGCACACCGTTTTGCCATGACCCGCAAGAAAATCCGCGGCGTTTTAGCCCTCCCCGAAGTGGACCGGCAGCCTTAGACTGAAAGATTGCCTGCAAAGCATCTTCCGCCTTGAACCGTTGATTCTCATGTCTGCATCCAAGCCATCGCTCAACAAAGTCCCCGAAGCCGACGCGCCGAAGGGAACGTACTCTTTCGTCAGCCTGGGCTGTCCCAAAAATCTGGTCGACAGCGAGCGGATGCTGGGGCTGCTGAAGATCGACGGCTACAAGCTGGTGAATGAACCCGAGGGAACCGACTTTGTCGTCGTGAACACCTGCGGTTTCATCGAACGGGCCCGCACCGAGTCGTTCACGGCCATCGACGAAATGCTGGAACTGAAGAAGGCTGGCAAGACGAAGGGGGTGATTGTTTCGGGCTGTCTCGCCGAACGGCAGAAGGAAGATCTGCTGACCGAACGTCCGGAGATCGACTACCTGGTCGGCGTGTTTGGTCGCGAAGCGATTACCAAAGTCGCCGATCGATTGGTCGGCAATCTCGAAGAGCAACGGACGGTCTTTCAGCCGGCCCCGATTCGCGCGCTGAGCGATCGCGATCGTCTCCGCATCACGCCGAAGCATTTTGCCTTTTTGAAGATCAGCGAAGGTTGCGACCGCCTCTGCACCTTCTGCGCGATTCCCAAGATGCGCGGCAAGCACGCCAGCAAGCCGATGGACGAAATCATCGCCGAAGCCGAGCAGCTCGCTGCCGACGGCGTGCGCGAGTTGATCGTCGTCGCGCAAGACACCACTTACTACGGCATGGACATTTACGGTGAATCGCGCCTCGCGGAGTTGCTCAAGCGACTCGACGAAGTGCAAGGGCTCGATTGGATTCGCTTGATGTACTTCTATCCGATGTACATCACCGATGAACTGATTGACGTCCTCGCCACCAGCAAGCGAATCATTCCGTACATCGATATCCCACTGCAACACGCCAGCGATCACATGCTCCGCCGCATGGCCCGCCGTGTGACGCGGAAGGATACCGAAGCGCTGCTGAGCAAACTCCGCAGCCGCATTCCGAACCTCACACTGCGAACCACGTTCATCACCGGTTTCCCCGGCGAGACCGATGCCGATTTTGAAGAGCTGATGCAGTTTGCGCAGGAGCAGCACTTCGAGCGGATGGGCGTCTTCACCTATTCCTTTGAACCCGACACGCCGGCTGCCAACTTGCCCGATCACTTGTCGGAAGAATTGAAAGAATCTCGCCGCGCTCGCCTGATGGAAGTGCAACAAGCCCACGCGTTCGCCTGGAATCAGGCTCAACTCGGCAAGACGCTGAACGTGATTCTCGATCAGCCTGTCGAAGGTGAGAAGAACGTCTGGATCGGCCGCAGCCAAGCCGATGCGCCGGATGTCGATGGCCTGGTGTTTGTCACCGGCGATCGGATCAAACTGAAGGTGGGAGATCTCGTGCCGGTGCAAATCGTCGCGGTGCAGGACTACGACCTGGTCGGCTACGCTGCCGATAAGCCACTGAAGCGCGAGCAGCCCGGCCGGATCCTTTCGCTGGCCAAGGCGTAGTTTTCGCCAGCGGTTGCTACGAAGCTGCTTTCAGCTTCTGTCGCACCGCATCCAATTTTTTCAGCTCCTTGGCTTTCTCGAGCGCCGCCGCGGCCCGTTGCCAGGCGCGCTTGGCTTCGGCAGGCTTGCCTTGCTTGGCGAATGCATCGCCTAAGTGATCGAGCAGCACGCCATCGGGCTCTTCTTCGCCTGCCGCTGGATCGAAGGTGGTGGCCGACGTTAGTTCACGCACGGCTTCGTCGAAACGGCCCACTCGATAGAGCGCCCAGCCGAGGCTGTCGCGATAGGATTTGTTCTCCGGCTCTAGTTCCACGGCCCGCTGAGTCATCAGCAGCGCCCGCTGCAAATGCAAACCGCGATCGGCCCAGAGATAGCCGAGATCGTTGAGTGCGCCGGCGTCTTCGGGATATTCATCGAGCACTTGCTCGAGCCGCTCAACCGCTTGCGGAAAATCATTCGTTTCTAGCGCGAGGTTCGACAGCACCATGCGGGCACTGCGCACGACTTGCCGAGTCTCGGCGTTTTGTTTCTCGCCGTATTTCTTCAGCAGCTTTTCATATTCCGCGCGAGCTTCCGGCCAGCGCTCGGCGTGATAATAGATCCAGCCGACGCGACTTTCATAGCGAGGATTGTCCGGATTTCCCTCGCAGGCAATGCGAATGGCCGTCAGAGCTTCGTCGGTATCTCCTGCCATCGCCAGCGCCGAAGCGAGGTAGTAATTGACGACCGTCGCAATGTTTTTCCGCGGCTTGGCCGCGAGGATCTGGCGATACATCTCGATCGCCGGCCGATGCTGCTCGGCGAGGAACAAACCTTCGGCCCAATTCACTTGGAGGTCGAGCGTTTTCTGCGGCGCGAGTTCGAGCACCTTCCCAAAGAGCTCATCCGCTTCCTTCAACTGGCCGGCTTCGCGCGCCAGAATTGCAGCCGCCAGAATCGGGCCGTAGGTCGGCTTCGGTTCGGTCGACGCTGCTTGCTCGCGGGTCAACGAGATGCAGCCTTTCACCAGGCCGGCGTCATCTTTCAATCGCAGTACGAGCTTTTCAATCGAAGTCAGCGAGTTCTTTTGCTCGGCCAATTGCCCGGCAACAGCGAGCAACTCGCGATACTGTTTTTCATGCCAAAGATGTTCGATCAGCTTCGCATACCGGGTGGCATCGAGCTGCTGCTGGAGCGTTTTTGTCAGCAGCGGAATGGCAGTGTCGAACTGCCGCGTCGTCCACAGGGCATCGGCGAGTGCGAACGCCAGTGAAATATTCTCAGGCTGTTCCTTGTTGAGTTCACGCAGGCGTTGAATGAATTGCTCTTGCGCAGCGGCGGGATTTTTTTCCTGCTTGAGGATAATCTTGCGGAGCAACTCGTAGGGATCATCGCCGGCGGAGTCGTTTTTCGCGGCAAAGTATTCCTCCAAATGCTTGCGAGCTTCTTCTAGTTTGTTCTGCGCGAACGTCACGCGCGCCAGCCGAAACGCGAGGAGCGTTTTATCTTCTTTTGCCTCGTTAGCTTGTTTGAAAACCGTCGCCGCATCGTCGTATTTGCCCGCTTCGAGAAAACTCTCGCCCCACTGCGAATAGGTTTTCGCTGCGTCGCCGAGAATCGACTTTCGCGCGGCTTCGTCGAAGTGCGAGTTCTTGTCCTCCACGGCTCGGCGGAGGATGGCATAGGTTCCTGCCGCGGCTTCGTATTTTTCCGTGAGGTAATACAGCCGAGCGAGTTCGCCATAGACGGTCGCCGCCGTGATGTCCTCCGGCATGCCGTTCTTGAGTTGCGCATCTTTATTCAGGGCTTTTTCGTACAGCCCAATCGCTCGTTCATATTCGCGGTTGTTCGTCAGAAAGACGGCGAGGCGGCGGATGAGCAGATCGTCCTTGGGATTTCGTTCGGCGGCGATCACTGCATACCGCACGGCGGCATCACTCTGCCCGGCTTCAAAGGCCACGGGCACGATCTCGGCGAGCAACTGCTGCGAAGTGGAATCGTATCGCCACGCCCGCTGATAATGCTGCAGCGCGAGCGCGGTCTTCTTCTTCGCATGCAGCAAACGCCCCTGCGCATAGTGGGCCGCGGCCGTGAGTTGATCTTCGTCGGCTTCGCTACGCGCCGCGAGAGGCTTTAAAACTTCCGGCAACTCTGTCGGCGATGTAGCGTCGGTGCGCGTGATCCCGCCGAAGTCGAGTTGGGCGTGAAGCTGGTGTGTGGCAACGACCAAACCCAGCATCGCAAGGACTAGAGATCGCATCATGTTGGCTTTGCACTCCTACCGACGATCCTACCATGCAGCCTTCAGGATTGCCTTTCGACAGGCCAAAAACCGGCCGGCAGCGGTGAGGCAAAACTGCGCGGCTCGTAGCCTTCTCCGGCTGGGAGAGCGATTTTTTGCGAATGCAGATGCAAACGATTCGCCCGCGGCGGTTGTGGACCATACAGACGATCGCCGAGGATCGGCGCGCCGAGGTGCGTGAGATGGACTCGCAATTGATGCGTCCGGCCGGTCTCCGGCCAGAGGCGGACGAGTTGCCACCGGTCGGTCGCATCTTCGAGTGCATACCGCGTGACTGCCCGCTGACCGCCGCGCTCGACGACCATCATTTGATCGCGGCGTTCCTCGTGCGGACCGAGACGAGCGTCGATCGTTCCCGATTCTTCTAAGCGATGCGGCCGAGCGACGACGGCGACGTATTCTTTCTGCACGGTGTGGTTTTGAAACGCTGCCGTCAAATATTTATTGATCGGCCCTGGTCTGGTGAGAAGCAGCAGGCCAGAGGTATCTCGATCCAAGCGATGGAACAAAATTACCTCGCCAAAACGCTCCTTCGCCAAGCCGAGTAAACTGGCCGCGGGCGAAAATCGCGTCGGCTCCGAAAGGAGCCCGGCCGGTTTACTGACGACGATCAACTCGCGCTCTTCGGCGATGATCCAAGCGTCGTCCCACTGCACGGCAGCGACGGTTTTCGCGGCCGGCGGATCGGCGACTTCAATCTGATCGCCGTTCTTCACTTCCCACGACGACAGCCGCACTTGTTTGCTGTTGAGTCGTACCTTGCCGCTGCCG
Source organism: Anatilimnocola floriformis (assembly GCF_024256385.1). NCBI lineage: Bacteria > Pseudomonadati > Planctomycetota > Planctomycetia > Pirellulales > Pirellulaceae > Anatilimnocola > Anatilimnocola floriformis. The sequence goes on along the minus strand of NZ_JAMLFW010000001.1, from coordinate 71,261 downwards.
ATCGCCCGTTGCACCGCTTGCCGACCCCAATCTGGAAACCGATCGCGCAGCACGCGATCGAGACGCGTCGGCTGGGACATTTTTTCGGCACGAAAACGAACTGGCTGAGGCATGGGGCGGCGGCGAAATTGGAACGAGGGAATTTGATCGAGTATGTTGGCGAACGGACTTCTTCGCCCAACTACTCACCAGCGATTTTAACCATGAATCGACTCAGGACTGTGCTCGCGGCGTGCTTCTGCGGCATTCTTAGCAACAATCTCCACGCTGCCGAGCCTATGCGGCCGACGCACCAAACTGCCGTCGCCGATGTGGACGGCCGGCAAACCGAGCTCAATGAAACCAACAAAGCGATTTGGGAATTTGCCGAAGTGGGTTTGGAAGAAACGCGCTCGTCGGCGCTGCTGGTCGAAAAGCTGAAAAAAGCTGGCTTCAAAGTCCGCACCGGCGTTGCCGACATGCCGACGGCCTTCGTCGCCGAGTTCGGCACGGGCAAGCCCGTCATCGGTATCCTCGCCGAGTACGATGCACTGCCCGGTCTATCACAAAAAGTTTCGCCGCAGCGCGATCCAGTCGTTGCCGACGCGCCGGGCCACGGCTGTGGTCACAGCGGCCTCGGAACGGCTTCGCTCGGCGCCGCCCTCGCGGTGAAAGCAGCCATCGAAAAGCATGGTTTGAAAGGAACCGTTCGCCTCTACGGCACGCCCGCCGAGGAGACGCTCATCGGCAAGGTTTACATGACGCTGGCCGGCGAGTTCAAGGATCTCGATGCCTGTCTCCATTGGCATCCGGGGTTTCGCAACGACGTTTGGTACGGCGAATCGAAAGCCGCCGTCTCGGCGAAGTTCACGTTCAACGGCGTGACGGCACACGCCTCGGGAAGTCCCGATAAGGGACGCAGCGCGCTCGACGGCGTTGAGCTGATGAATGTCGGCGCGAACTTCATGCGCGAGCATCTCAAGGAAGACGCCCGCGTGCATTACGTCATCACCAACGGCGGCGGCGCTCCGAACGTGGTCCCTGCGAAGGCCACGGTTTGGTACTACGTGCGGGCGAACAACCACGCCGATGTCGAGCGCAACTTTGCCTGGCTGCGCGACATCGCCGACGGCGCCGCGAAGATGACGCGCACCACGGTCAACGTGCAGATCGACACCGATTGCCATGAGATCATCCCCAACGATCCCCTCTCCGCGATCATGCTTACCAACTTGGAGCGCGTCGGCCCGCCGAAATTCACTCCCGAAGAGCACGCCTTTGCTCGGCGGCTGCAGGAGTCGGTCACGCGCGAATTCGGCACGACGTTTAAACTCGCGCTCGATGAGGAAGTCCATCGCCTCGCCAAAACCGGCACTGGAAGCGGCTCGACCGACGTGGGCGACATCAGCTGGCACGTGCCAACCGGCGGCCTGCGCACGGCATGCTTCGCCTACGACGCCCCAGGCCACAGCTGGCAAAACGTCGCCGCCATCGGATCGTCGATCGGCGAAAAAGGAATCTCGTACGCCGCCAAAGTGCTGGCCTGCACCACGCTCGACCTGCTGGAAGATCCCAAATCGCTGACGGCTGCCAAAGCCGATTTCAGCAAGCGAATGGAAGAGCGCAAATACATCACGCTGATTCCGGAAGGGCAAAAGGCGCCGAAGTCGATTCGATAGACCGCCCGTCATCGTGGAGTTTGGAGCTTCGCGACGCCCTAGACTTCCTTCCTGCCTACTCAAAACAGTGAAGCCATTACGATGACTAAAAGTGATTCTTTACCGCCTCGCCCAGAGTCGTACATCGCAGACATTGTGCGGTCCGACGGCCGATGGAGTCGGGTGTATCGAGACAGGGGGCAAATGCGCGTCGAACTCTATAACGGCGAAACTTGCACGCAAATTTTTATTTGGCTTGATACCGGATCTGGATACACGCTGACTCCTGCTAGCCGAACGTACACAAGCCATTTTCAGCCGGGTGCAAACCTGGCTTCCCTTGCAGGACAGGCGAGCCCCCTAAGTTGGAGATTGACGGGCCAGGAAGCGATCGAGGGAACACTATGTAGCCGGTACGAGGGTTCGTTGCCAGCTGAATTGGATCAGCCCATCAACGTGACTTACGTGGACAACAGCACGCATCTAACGCGCAGGTCTTACTCAATGAACCGAATTGGAGAAATCGCATTGACCGTCGAGTGGCGAAATGTTGTTGTTGGTCCTTCGCCACCAGATGTGTTCGCAATTCCAACGGACTATCAGCAGGCCCGGCAGTAGATTGTCATTTCAACCGTAGTGCACCTCGCCATGCGAGTGGATCACCAAGAGATTATCCACACGACTCTTCGCACTCGGCCGTGTCGCGGGGTTCGAAGAGTTGGGGATTGTCGTGCCGGGGAAAATGTTCTTCCACGGCGGCGAGAAATTCTGCGCGGGTATTCACTTTGCCAACCGCGCCGCGGAAGTGGCGAGCGCCGGACTTTCCCGATGCGTAGTTACAGGCAAACTTTCGCATCAGCAGCGTGCCGCGATCTTCGCCAAAGCGCTCGCAGACTAGCTCGTAGTGCTTGAGCATCCAGTCGCGCTGTTCGTCGAGCGTCGGTTCGGCGGGGACGGGTTCACCGCGGAGGGCGGCAGCGCACTGTTGAAACAACCACGGCCGGCCGAGCGAAGCGCGGGCAATCATCACGCCGTCGACCGCGTATTTTTGAAACGCGGCGATCACCTTGTGATGCGAATCGAGATCGCCGTTGCCGATGAGGGGAATCTTTTTCAGATGCTGTTTGATCTCGCTGATCTTTTCCCAGTCGGCGCTGCCGCGGAAAAAATCAGAAGCGACTCGGCCATGCACGGTGAGGGCGGCAGCGCCGGAGTTCTCGACGACGCGGGCGATTTCGTTGGCGTTGATCGAGGCGTGCGAACAGCCGAGGCGGATCTTGGCCGTGACCGGCGTGGGAGCGCAGGCTTTCACGACTCGTTCGATAATCGCGCCCACTCGCTCGGGAAAACGGAGCAAGTATGAACCGCTGTGAGCTCGCTCGGTGAGGTCCTTCACCGGGCAGCCGAAGTTGAGATCGACGACGCTCACCTTGAACTCATTGGCCAGCCGTTCGCCGACGCGGGCCAGCGTTTCGGGATCGTTGTCCCACATCTGCACCGCGAGGGGCCGAGCCTCTTCCTTCACGCCCCACAGGCGCTCGGGGTGTTCGGCTTCGTGATCTTCGAGCCAGACAAAGCTGCGGGCGCTGACCATTTCGGTGGCCAGCAAGCCGCTGCCGCCGAACTGCCGCACGATTTGCCGATAGGCGTAGTTGGTGAAACCCGCCATCGGCGCCTGCAGGATCGGCGGATCAACCTTGACGTTGCCGATCCAGAGTGGTTTGACCTGAGGTAATGTGGCGCTGCTCATCCCTGCAGTTTGCCGTGCGGGGGGCGATTGCGCCAAGGGGCGCGGTCGCAATCCTCGTGCGAATTAATCCTGGTCCAAATCATCGTCCAAGTACTCCTTCAAAAACCACTGTTTTGCGTTCCAGTCGGTCTTGAAGAAATTCAGCAGCTGATCGGCCACTTTTTTGCGGCCTTCCTGCGATGGATGCGTGCCGTCGCCGGCCAGGTCTTCGCGGGTGTAAATCAACTTATCGCTAGCCCGCGGCGTCGTGCCGTCGGCCCAAAGATAAGGCCCCCAGGTAATTCCCATCGAGCCGTAATCGTTGCCAACCGAGCCGCGGCCGCCAAAGCGTTTCATGTGATCTTGAATGATCCAGCGCACCACAAAAGCGCCTTCGTAGGCATAGGGCTCGGGATTGAGCATGCCCGTTCCGTAACCGCCGTAGATGCGGCTCGAAAGATAGACCATGCGCAGGTTCGGGAATTTCTCGTGGGCGTTTTTCAGCACGGCGAGCGTATCTTTCTCCAGCTTGCGACCGTGCTCTTGCAAATCGCCGCGGGGACCAGCGTTCGCGAGTTTGACCCAGGCGATTTGCACTTGCTGCGGACTGACCTTGGCTTGCGTGAGCAGATTCGCAGCGACTTCCCACGGCCGAGCATCGCGCGGGGCCCACTGCGCCATGGTCTGGCCACCTTGGGCACAGTCGACGATTCGCACCCGCGGCGACTTCGCCTCATCGGCATCGGCGATACGTTTGAACATCGAAAACTCCTGAGTCGCATTCGACATGCTGATCGAGATCACTCCGATCACGCCATCCTTCGCCGGCTTGCCGGCGGCGTCGAGCGGTTTGATCTTCACGCTCGCATCGGCCAAGAACTGCGAGTAATAACTCGGCGGCTTGTTCTTTCCTTCGCCGAACAGGCCGCCATCTTCGCCTTTGTATTTGTCATCGGCGGTCATTTCATTAAGCGGTTTGAAGCCGACACTCGATCTTCCTTCCGGTGGTGCTGGTGCGTCGGCGCGGGGAGTCGCAGCGCGATCGCCACCGGTGAGACGCTCGAGTTGCTGCCAGGCCTGATAAGCATCCAAGGCGCGGCGCACAAAAGCTTCTTCCTCCGCGGTGAGTTTCTCGCCTTGCGATCGTTTGCGGGCGAGTTCGCGAGCCCGGCTGAAATCGATCTTCTGGGGTTTGCTCTCGGGCTTTGTTTCCTGCGCCGAGATCGCAGGCAATGAAACCATGAACGCGATCAGCAGGATGGACCAGCGCGTGCTGTAAGTCATGGAGCAACCTCCAGGCAAGAGAAGTCTTCGATTCCGGCATCGTCGTGTACGGTTGTGGCGAACTCAATCGCCTGCGCAAAAACGCCACGGCGGTTCGCCAAAACCGGCTGTTGCTTGAGTCGCGCCCGCCGCCGTGCTAAAGAATAACGCAGTTCGACCCACCTCTCTTTCACCTCTCCTGCGAGATTCTTATGTTCCGTCGCGAGTTCATCGAACAAAGCCTGGCCGCGGGCATCATCTACGCTGGCACTCAGCATCTGGCCTATGCCCAGCCAGCGAAATCGCTCGCCAACGGCAAGATCACCATCGCCGCGGTCGGCGTGAAGGGGCGCGGCGGCCACGTGCTGACTGCGTTCGCCGGCCTGCCCGAAGTCGACGTGAAATATATCTGCGACATCGATGAAAGCGTGCTCGCGGCCCGAGTTGCGGGTGTCGAGAAGCAGACCGGCCGCAAACCGCAGGGAATCAAAGACTATCGGACCGCCCTGGATGACAAGGCGGTCGATGCCCTCGTCATCGGCACGCCCGATCACTGGCACGCCCTGCCGACGATTCACGCCTGCCAGGCCGGCAAGGATGTGTATGTGGAGAAGCCCGACGGCCACAACATCATCGAAGGGCAAACGATGGTCGCCGCGCAGAAGAAGCACAAGCGCGTGGTGCAGATGGGAACACAAGCCCGCACCGGGCCGCACCTGCTAAGCCTGATGGAATATCTGAAGCCCGGGCCGCTCGGCAAGGTGCGATTTGCGAAGGCCTGGGAAAGCGCGAAGCAACCGAGCATCGGCCACGCTGCCGATCAGGCGACTCCGAGCGGCGTGGATTACGACATGTGGCTTGGCAGCGCGCCGCTGCACAAGTTCAACCCCATGCGGTTCCACGGCAACTGGCGGTGGTTCTTCGATTACGGCACGGGCGACCTCGGTAACGACGGTGTCCACCGGCTCGACATGGCCCGCTGGGCCCTCACAACGGCTGCCGCGGCAAAGGGAGAGAAAGTGCCTGAAATGCCGCGGGCCATTTCGTCGCTCGGCGGCAAGTATTATTTCGACGACGATCAGGAATGGCCCGATACGCTGATGACCACGTACGATTTCGCGCCGGGCTATCTGCTCACCTACGAAATGCGAGTCTGGAATTCCTATCCGCTGCACGAAGAGGAAGAAGGTGCCGCCGTCTATGGCGATCAGGGCTACGTCGTCATCGGCAACAGCCGTTGGCGGGCCTTCGATGCCAAGGGCAAGCTCGTGAAGGAAGACAAAGCCGGCTACAACGACATCGGCCACGCCAAGAATTTTCTCGACTGCATGCGATCCCGCCAAAAGCCCAACGCCGACCTGGAAACCGTCGGCCATCCCTCAAGCCTCCTCTGCCATCTCGGCAACGCCGCCTGGCGAGCCGGCCGGCAGTTGAAGTTCGACAAAGAGACCTACACCTTCGTCGGCGATAGCGACGCCAATCAATTCCTGACGCGCGCCGAATATCGCAAGCCATATTTGCTGCCAAAGCTCAGCGAGATTTGACCCATTGTCGACTTTCGCTCTGCGAAAGTTGAAGGGAGATCAACACGCGATAGGCAACGGAACCCGCGCAGCGAGGTTCCGACGGCATTGCGTGCAGGTTATTGGGCTTGGCGTTTCGGTTCTCAGCGCCCAGCGCAAGATCGTAGTGATTCATCGATCGCGGAGCGAATCGACGACTTAGGCGCAATAAAAAACCCGCGATCGGTTGATCGCGGGTTTTGGAGAGGCTGATCTAGGTGGCAGTTCAAGCTGCCAGGCAATGCTCGGCGAATTAACGCTTCGAGAACTGCGTGCCACGGCGGGCACCACGCAGACCGTAGTGCTTGCGTTCCTTCATGCGCGAGTCGCGAGTGAGGAAACCGCCGCCACGGAGCGTGGGGAACGATTCGGTGTCGATGGCGAGCAACGCGCGGGAAATGCCCATGCGGATGGCGCCCGATTGGCCAGTGGGGCCGCCGCCAGCAACGCGAACGATCACGTCGATGTCGCCACGATGGCCGGTTGCTTCGAGAGCTTCGACCACGTTCATGCGGTCGGTTTCGACGGAAAAATAATCTTCGAGGGGACGATCGTTGATCGTCACCACGCCGCTGCCGGCACGCAGGCGAACGCGAGCCACAGCCGTCTTGCGGCGGCCAGTGCCGAGGGCGTCACCCGTCAGTTTGTCTTTCTTCGCTGCAACCATGTTTATCTACGCTCTATATCGGATGAATTGTCATTTGTATGAAATTGAACTACTTGACGCCCATTTCCCGCGGTTCAGGCTGCTGAGCCTGGTGCGGATGAACCGTGCCGCTGTAGATTTTGAGCCGGGCCAGCATCTTGGTGGCGAGCTTGTTCTTCGGCAGCATGCGGCGAACGGCATCACGCAAAATGCGGTCCGGATTCGCAGCTTGACGCTTGGCGGCCGTGACAGTGCGTTGGCGGGTGTAACCCGTGAACCAAGCGTAGGTCTTTTGTTCCCACTTGCGGCCGCTGAAATGGACCTTTTCGCAGTTGATGACCACGATCGCGTCGCCGGTCAACACGTGCGGGGTGTAAGTCGGGCGGTGCTTGCCCATGAGGACCATGGCGATGTCACTCGCGAGGCGACCCACGGTCTTGTCGGCAGCGTCGACGAGCCACCATTTTTCAGCGATTTCGCCCGGTTTGGCGATGTAGGTCTTAGTGCCGTAATGCGTGCCAGCCACGACGTCTCTCCAGGTGCGCTGCGACGAAAACAACGTCGCAGCCGATCTCGATCCGATTGGGGGAAACGCGTAATCTACAGGTCGCAGCCGTTTTCCACAAGAGGCTCTTCGCCCTGTTTCAAGGGCGAAATCAGACAGCTCGGCAAAACCGGAAAAACCGCAGCTCCCAACGCAAGCCATTTGCCAGAAAAGACTTACTGCGTGTCGCTCGCCGGATCTACGTCATCCGTAGCGGTTCCCATGAAGAAACTGCCGGCAAACATCGTTTCCATCATCCCGCCAGTGCCGGCGGCGGTGTATCCGAAGATCGTTTCCGCCGTCGAATAGCCCACGTAGCTCACCGGCGATTCGGTCGACTCGCTGGTCGCATACCATAAGGCAAAGCCGCCCAAGTTGATCGAATACCAAGTTCCCATCGAAGTCTCGTCGGCAAAATCGGCCATGAATCCGCCGGTCGTCAGCACTGACGAAGGCGCCTGGCCACTTCCATTGCCATTGGCGGCACCAACCGAGACATCGGCATTTCCCTCGCCGCGAGCCCGCGCTGTTGTCCAGTAATCGGCGGAGTTGGCGTCATTTGTTTGCGACGCAACTTGGCCATTGGCCCGGGCAGTGGTCCAGTAACTTGCGGGCTGGGCAGCCGCCGCCTCGCCGGTCGCAGTCGCAGTACCTGTGGTATTCGTAGTTCCCGTCGCGGGAGTCGTCGTCATGTTCTGATTCACGGAGCCCGACGTGTTGCCCGCGGTATTGCCTGTCGCGCCATTCGGATTACCGACATTGCCGAAGTCGCCGCTCGCGACCGGGTTGGTCCCATCGGCCGAAGCGTCGTTCGTCGTCGGCAGGCTCTCATCAATGTCATTGCCGTCGGTCGGAACGCCCGAGTTGTCGCCGGCCCGCGTGAAGACCAACACTCCTTGGCTCAAACTACCTGCGCGAACGACGACGACGTCGTATTGCTTGCTTGTCGCATCCCCGCTTGGACCGGGTCCCGCGTCCTGAGCCGCAGCGGCGGCGGCCATGATGAGCAATCCGCAAGCAGCCTTTATTGATGAACACCGCATCTCTTCCTCCGTTGATTTCTGTTGATTGGTGGCAGGAGGATCAGCCACAGATCCGCAATTTGCGGGCCGATCGCGCGATCCGTGCGCCAGTCGAGCTAACGCCATAACTGACAACCATTTCGCCGATGGCTCGCTGCCGTAGTTTTCCCTCGGCACGCGTTCAACCTGTCGTGGCAGTGGTCAGTTTGCAACCCAATGCGTCTGCCCGCGACGCTTCATGAGCGGGCATGCAAGTTGCTTTCGCTAAGGCACGCTATCGCGATTCAATTGCGAATCAAAAAACAACCAACTAGCCGGAGACCGCCGCATGTTTGAGTTCCTCCAAGCCAATCCCGCCGTATCGATGCTCAAAGACGATCACGACCGCGTGAAGAAACTCTTCGCTCAATTCGAAACCGCGAAGACTCGCCCGGCCAAGCGTAAGATCGTGCGCGAGGTACTTACCGAACTCAAAGTTCACGCTGCCATCGAAGAAGAAATCTTCTACCCTGCCGTGCGCAAGCCGATCGGCAAAGAGATCATGAACGAAGCCGACGAGGAGCATCACGTGGCGAAATTGCTGATCGCCGAACTCGACGCGATGGACGGCTCCGAAAGCCACTTCGACGCCAAGTTTACGGTGCTCGCCGAAAACATCCGCCATCACATCAAGGAAGAAGAAAACGAAATGCTGCCGAAGGCCAAAGGCGTGAAGGTCGACTTCGCCGCACTGGCCGAAAAAATGATGCACCGCAAAGAGCAACTACTGCAAAACGGCGTTCCCGCTGTCGGTGAAGAACGCATGGTCCGCGCCAGCCGTGGCCAGGGAGACTCGCCCGCTCAAGCGGCGAAACGAAAAGCCCCGAAGAAGGTGGCCAAGCGAAAACAGCACGCATAGCCCAGCAGAAACGAACAAGAAACAAAACAGGCCAAACGCAATCAATCACGTTCGGCCTGTTTTTTGAGAGATTCTGGACCACGTAGCCGCCACACAGACATACGCCGAAGCGCGATCTGGATGTCGCTGAATCCCGCCGCTATCCGAGACTCGGTGAAGTCACCAGCGGTCAGTTGATCGACGATGCGTCAAATGTTGTTTTTCGCAATCTCAGTCCCAGGTTTGTTCAGATCCGGTAGTTTATCTTTCGTCAAAACCGAACCAGTCAGATTGGCGAAAAACAAATCGAGAGCTGTGCTGCCGCCGGTCAGCGTATCAACAACGCCGTCGGGGTTGAGTTGGCCATCGAGATCCGACGCCAGTTGAACTGACCGCGTTGCGTACGGAGCATTGATAGTCCAGTGGGCGAGCAGATTGGCGAGCTCGGCGATCTGCAGATCGAAGTCGGTCGAGCTATCGATGAGCAGGTCCTGGCCGAGGCCGCCGGTCAGGTTGTCGACTCCCGCGCCGCCGATCAGGATCGCGTGACCGGCATTTACTCCTGCCGTGGGGACGCCAGTGACCTTGAGCGTGTCATTGCCGTTGCCGCCGACGAGCACTGCCGGGCCGCTGCCGGCCGCGAGCGTATCGTTTCCTTCACCACCAAGCACGATGGCCGTGCCGGCCCCGCTCGTCAACGTGTCGTTGCCACCTTGGCCGTCGATCAGCAACTTGCCGCTGAACGTCGAGGCGTTCATGGTGTTCGCCGCGGCGCCGCCGATGAGTTCGGCGGCTTCAAATCCGTTGTGCGTGATCGTTCCCCGTCCCGTCCGCGTGACGCTCGTATTGCTCAACGTCGTCGACGAGCCGTTGTCGATCACCGTGAGCGTGTCGGTGCCAGCGCCGGCAGCCAGGTTGGCTGTGCCCAGCCAATTGTCGATGGTGAATTTGCTATCGACCGCGCCCGTCGTCGACGTGAGGACTGCATCTTCGACGGCACTGAGATTGATGCTTGGTTTGCCGGTTCGCTGCAATAGCGTGGGCGTGAGCGTGAAGTTGTCGCTGCCGGCGGCTTCGATCGTATCGGTGCCACCCGCCCCATTCACGGTCAGCGGCCGAGACCAGCCGGTGACGGTGAACTTGTTGTTGGTCGCACCACCAGTCAGCGTTGCTTCAGTAATGCCAGCCATGGTCACCGTCGAAACGGCCGTTCCGGCAGTGCGCGTCAGCAGAGCATCGGTCAGCACGAAGTTGCCGTCGCCGATGTACATCAGCGTATCGTTGCCACCTTGGCCGTTGATCAGCACATTGGCGGTCACATTGCTAAAGACGAGATTGTCAGCACCAGTCGTGCCGGTCAACTCGATTTGCTCAATTTGGCTGTAAGTATCGGCGAACAATCCCAACCGCAGGTTCGTCGCGGTGATGATCGCCGCGCCCGGCTGCTCGATGATCCGATCAAAGTCAGCACCGCCGACGATGTTATCGTTGCCGGCTCCACCGATGAAAATATCGTTGCCGGCATTGCCAGCCATTGTATCGGCGCCATCGCCACCGATGATCGTATCGGGACCGCTGCCGCCCGAGATCGTATCATTGCCCGCGTCGCCATAGATGGTGGTGGCTTTGGTGATCGGCTTGGCTGCTGTCGATTCGACGACGATCGAATCATTGCCCGAGCCGCCGTAAATGACGATTCGACCAAATGAAGCGAGTTGGAAATTGCCGACAGCAAGATTCGGCGCGATGTAGACCGTCACCACACCTGTGGCAGTCGTGCGCACGACGATCGCGTCGTTCACATTGTCACGGCCATTGATGACAAGCACATCAGGATTCGATGGGCCGGGATTCTCCGGATCATCGATGACCTGTGCAGAACCTGGCGCGAGCGGTTGAATCGTGAGTTGGTAGTCTTCCACTTCGCCACTGTTGGCGAGACCAGTCGGAGAGCTAACGCTCGTCGAACTGATGCGGAAGCGTGCGAAAGTCGTTCCTGCGACCGCACTATCGGGAACTGTCACGATTAGCGTGTTCAAGCCTGAAGCAACGTTCAAGCCGCTGGCAACCCGTTCATTCGAATCGAAGATGTTGTTGCGATTAAAATCGATCCAAGCATCCACAACACCCGCCGCGCTGGCATTGATGGTGATCGTCGAATTGAACCTCGGCACCAATGTTGTCGAGCCGAACGTCACGCCATCTTCATCATCCACGCCGTTCGTGTCGTCGCCGGTAGCATTCGCGCTGAACTGCGAAGCATTTTCTGTATCACGCAGCGCACCCAACTTCACTCCGCCGTTGATGGCCAGGTGCTGAGCAATCCCGTAGCTGGCCGGCGCATCGCCGAAGTCGAATTTATCGACTTCGGTCAGGTTGATGACGATGATCTTGGTATCGCTCAATTCGCCATCGCTGACTTGCACCCGCAGGTTGAACGTCGGATTGGTGGCGAAGACCAGCGCGCTGCTATTGGAAACGGCAATGACGCCAGTATTGCTGATGGAGAAAGCGCCGTCGGTGTCTCCATCCACGATCGACCAGTTGAAGGATGTCGTGCCGTCGGGATCGCTCGCCGAAAGCGATACGACCGTGGTGCCATTACTGGTGAATTCGGGAAGTGAAATCGGGCCGGCAGGATTCAAGGTTGGCGGATCGTTCTGCGCGGCAATGTTGATCGTCGCCGTGTCGCTGCCCGTCAGCGCATCGCCGCCGGTATTGCCGTTGTCATTAATCGACAAAGTGAGCGTAACGGCTGGGCTCGGCGCGTCCAGATTGTTGAAGTAGCTGAGCGTGCTCGTGCCGTCGCTATTCAGCAGCGCGTTGATCTGGGCGATCGTGCCCTTGATCGTGACACTCCCTGTTCCGCTATCCGAAATAGTCGCCCCACTCGTGCCGGCAGTTGACGAGAGTGTTCCTTCGGTGACCGTGAGTGTCACCGTCATGCTGCCGCTGCCGGCGTCGGGATCGCTGACGGTCAGGCCGCTGTTCTTCAAATTCAAAATGGTCTGTTCCGACGCGTTGTAAGTCGACGGTGTGATCGTTGCTGTCGGCGGATCGTTCACTGCCGAGATGTTGAACGTCGCCGTGTCGCTGGCACTAAGCGAGTCGCCGGTCCCTGTGTTGCCACCGTCGTCGATCGCCAGCGTCAATGTCGTGTGACTGCTTGGGGCGTCGTTGTTGTTGACGTGGACAACGGTGCTCGTCGCATCGGTGTTGAGCAACGCATTGATCTTCGCGATTGTCCCGACGATTGTCACGCTGGCCGTGCCGCTGCCCGAAACCATCGCGCCACTGCCTCCCGCCGTGACGTTCAAAATTCCGTCGGTAACAGTCAACGTCACCGTGACGGCATTGCTCCCCGCATCGACATCGCCCACCGACAAGCCATTATTCTTCAAGTCGTATGTGAAATTTTCATTCACATCGACGCTACTCCAGGCGATCGTCGCCGTCGGCGCATCGTTCTGGGCAGCAATATTGATCGTCGCCGTATCGCTGCCAGTCAACGCACTGCCGCCGGTGTTCCCCTCGTCGTTGATCGACAGAGTGAGCGTGACGGCTGGGTTCGGCGCGTCGGAGCTGTTGAAGTAACTAAGCGTGCTCGTGCTGTCGGAACTCAGCAGTGCGTTGATCTGAGCGATGGTTCCCTTGATCGTGATACTTCCTGTTCCGCTATCCGAAACAGTTGCCTCACTCATACCAGCCGAGGCAGTGAGTGTTCCTTCCGTCACCGACAACGTCACCGTGACGCTGCCACCGAAGGCATCGACGTCGGCCACCGCCAGGCCGTTGTTTTTCAAGTTCAACGTTGTTTGTTCACCCACGCTGTAGCTCGTCGGCATGATGGTCGCCGTCGGAGCATCATTGATCGAGGTCACGCTGACTCGAAAATTGGCCGACTGCACCGAAAAAGCTGTGGAGCCACCGGTTGCGGTCGTATTCGCACGGCTGGGCAGCGAATAGGCCGATGGTACCCCTGATGTCTGATCCCACCCGCGGAACGTAAAGCTCGGATCTTCGCCATTGATCTGGTCAGGCACATAGCGAACTTGTGAGCCGCTGCTCAGCAGCAGCGACTGCGCGGTCGTCGTCGTTCCAAACGACGTCCAGGTGTTTCCGTCGGTCGTGTATTGCCAGTCGCCGTTGCCAGTGCTGCTGATTACGGCAATACCAGAGAGGCCCGCCACCGCCGTATCGGAGTAGTTCAATAAGCCCAGCATCGAGGAAACACCCGCCACCGCCGAGATTGCATCTTCCGTGGTCGGGGCAATCGCGACTATTGAGCTGTTGATCGTCGGCGCCGCATTCACCGTCAGCGTGAAGTCCTTGCCGTTCGCGCCGCTGGTGTAGTCGGAGTAGAAGAGGTTGTTCACGCTGTTGTAGGGAAGTGTCACCGTCGAGTTATCGGCAATGTTGCCAAACGTGCCGCTGATGCCATTGCCATTCACGTGAATAATGCCCAGTTGCGTCCCCGCTGAGGGAGCCAGGCCCAGCGTCAGATTCAGCGTGTTGGGCGTCGCAGTGGTGACGAAGCGAACGGAGTTGCTCCCCGCACCGTTCGTCCCCGTGATGATCGGCGCGTTCGCCGAGGCGACAGTCGATGTAATCGCCGTGGCTTGGATGAGCACACCGTCGTTAGAACTACCAGAAGAGCTCGCTCCACCCGTGCCAGCAATCGAAACTGCTCCGCTGGAAGTCACGATCGCATTGAACAGCGACACACCTTGGTTCTGCGTTCCACTGCCACTCCCCGCCGTACCGGTCATGGTGACTGCACCGTCCGCGGCGATGAGCCGGCTCCCGCTGATGAACACTCCGGAACTGCTGCTGCTCCCCGCGCCTGTCCCTTGGATGTTGATGTTGCCGGTGGAAGTTGTCTGCACGAGCGATCCGCCCGTAATCATCACGCCGTGATCGGCACTTCCCGTTCCCTTGCCAGTGCCGTTCATCGAAATGCCGCCGGCGCCAGCCGTCGTCTGAGCACCGAGGTCGATCTTCACACCAACGTTATTGTTGGTGGCGCCACTTGGATTCGTTCCGCCACCCGTGCCGGTGATTGTCAGCAATCCCGTTTGAGTGCTCACCTTCGTATCGGTGTCACTGATCAACACACCAGGAGAATTGTAAGTGGAAGTTGCGCTGCCGGTGCCGGAAATGGAAACGGCGCCGCTGCCGGTGGCCGAAACAAGTCCAGCGCCGAAGATTTGTACGCCGCGCTCATTCGAACTCCGTCCACCGCCGGTGCCGGTGATCGTGATCCCACCATCGACCGTCGTCACCTGGCCGTCGTTACCAATCGTCACGCCGTGATTGTAAGAGTTGGGTACGGAGGTAGAGCTGCTGCCGCCGCCGTATCCCTTGAAGGTGAGCAAGCCAGACTCGGTGCTGACCTTCGTGCCGGTTCCTTCAACGCGCACGCCATAATTGCGAAATCCAAAGGCTGCCCCGGTGCCCGTGATGGTCACTGCTCCGCTGAGCGTTGCCGATACGGTAGCGCCCGAAAGGACGGCCACGCCGTCTTCGATCGTCGACGCGCCCCCGCCAGTGCCCGTGATGTTCACGCCGCCGTTGCCCGCGGTCACCTGAGCGCTGGCCATAATGACCACGCCGCGGTTGGTGGAGTTATTACCACTTGGTGCGGCGCCGTTGTTGGCAGTTCCGGTGATGGTGACCAGACCATTCTCCGCGGAAACCTTAGTGCCGCTATCGCTCACCATCACGCCGTAGTTCTGAGTAGTGCCGTTTGCGCTGCCGGTTCCCTCCACGTAAACGGCGCCGCTCCCTGTCGCAGCCACCAGCGAGCCAGTGGCGATGTGCACACCCATTTCAGTCGAAGCAGTTCCGCCGCCGTTGCCAATGATTCGAATTCCGCCATCACCGGCGCTCACCTTCGCGGCGACGCGAAGATTCACGCCAAAATTGTTCCCCGCGCTGCCGTTCCCACCGGTGCCCGTGATCGTGACCTGGCCCGTACCGGTGGTCTTCACGGTCCCGCCATTCACATCTACTCCATAGTTGCTGTAGCTAGCCGCGGGAAACGCTGTCCCTGTCAGCGTGATGTTGCCGCCGCCGGCATCGAGCGTCGCGCCGCTGCGAACGCTGATCCCCAGACGCCTGCTCGGCACGTTGATCCCGAGACCGGTCAAGTTGATCGCACCGCCATGCGTGGCAATCGAAGCGTCCACGAGCACAGCCACCGAGCCGCCGGTGCTAGTTAAATCACCGGTGATATTCGTGGTGCCGATATCCACCACGTCGCCAGCGCCGGCTCCCAGATCGAGCGCTACGCTGCCGACACCGGTGCTTGTACTACCGAGACCGAAGTTCAACACATCGTCGCCGTCCAGGGCGAATACTTTGAGCGTGTCAGCCGGCGCATTGGCAGCCGCCGTGTTGATCGTCACAAGCGTGGAGCCGCCGCCGGTGAAGTTTGGATTGGCAACCGCGTCGCCGGTGAGCGTGATCGTGGAATTGGCAGAGATCTGGACGGTGTTGTTCGCAGTGGTGGCGATGGCCAATTGGTCGCCCAAGTCACGCCCAAACACGCGCAGCGTATGCGACTCCGCCGAGTAATCCACATACACAACCAAGCCCGCAGCGAGGCCTGTCCCCTGAATGGCGAAGTCATAGGTCCCTTCATTGGGATCGTCGTTGGCGATGGTCACCGTCGCCGTGCGCAGGCTATTTGCACTCGGAGTGAACGCGATCTTGAATGTCGTGCTGCCACCCGGACTGACGGTCGCGTCTGGCGGCGTGATGACGGTGAAGTCGCCTGCATTCGCGCCGCTGATCGACACCTTCGGCGTGCCGGTGAGATTCAGCGCGGCGCTGCCGGTGTTGGCAATCGTGAACGTGCGCACGATCGTGCCGCCGGCCACGGTGTTGCCGAAGTCGGTCGAGTCTGTGGTCGACGGGGTTGTGTCGCCGTCGACGATGGAGACGCTGTTGCCGCGCACATCAATCTCGGGGACGACGAGGCTGAAGGATCTTTCGCTGCTCCACGCGCCACCTTTCAGCGCGGTGTCGACGGCTTGCACTGACCAGTAATACGTCGCGCCCGAAGTCAAACCGTTCAGCGTGTAACTCGTCCCTTGGATCGGCCCGCGCGCGGCAATCCGCCGCACACCGGTTGTTGCATCGGCCATCGATGAGTAGACATCGCTCCCGCCGGGAGTCGTGCCGACGCGCAAGTTATACGACAGACCTGTCGCCGGCGTTTTCGCATCCGTGGTCGCAGCCCACGAGAGCGTCGCCGAGGTCGTCGAGTTGACGGTCGATTGCGGACCTGTCGGCGCCACGGGGGCCGTGTCGGTAACCACGGTATTGTTCCGATAGATTTTGGCGATCGCATCGCTGGCGCCACCAACCCGGCCCACCTGCAGGATGTCGAGGTCGCCGTCATTGTCGAAATCGGCGGGCGTCACCGTCCCGTAAGACATGCCGGTCAGGCTGGAAGTGAGCGTAAAAGCGCCGCTCAGATTGCTGTAAACACTGGCTTGCAATTGAAGGCTCGAATTGCGACCTGTCATTACCAGGTCGAGATCGCCATCGTTATCGAAATCGCCCCAGGCAATGGAAGCATAATCGAGACCAGGCAGACCGGCATTGATGTCGGAGAAACTACCGCCCCCCTCATTGCGATAGACCCGAGCGATCGCGCCAATGTTGGATCTGCCGGTCAGAACGATGTCGAGATCGCCATCGTTGTCGAAATCGCCCCACGCAGCGTCCCCTCGATAGACGCCCTGAATTGCGACTGGAATGTTGACAAACGCGCCATTCCCACGGTTCTGATAAAGCCGGATCGTAAAGGTGCCGTTCTGATTGCCAGTGGCCAGCAAGTCGCTGTCGCCATCGTTGTCGTAGTCTCCCCAGGTGAACGAGCCGTAAGCACTCGCCTGAAGTCCTGCATTGATATCCGAGAACGTCCCGTTGCCGTTGTTGCGATAGATGCGGGAGATGGTGGTGTTATCTGCAACTCTCCCCTGAATGGCCA
This sequence comes from Anatilimnocola floriformis, assembly GCF_024256385.1. NCBI lineage: Bacteria > Pseudomonadati > Planctomycetota > Planctomycetia > Pirellulales > Pirellulaceae > Anatilimnocola > Anatilimnocola floriformis. Next base: position 53,982 of record NZ_JAMLFW010000001.1, on the reverse strand, counting down.
CGTCCAGTCTGCCGTCGTTGTCGTAGTCTCCCCACGCCGCGGATCCGTAGCGATTCCCCACCAAGCCTGAATTCACCGGAGAGAATGCTCCGCCGCCGTCGTTGTGATACAAGTGGGCAACAGACGCATTTGATCTCGTACGGCCCGTGATCAAAAGATCGAGGCGACCGTCGTTATCGTAGTCGGCCCAAGAGACAGAGCCGTTGATGATGGGAATGAGCGAGGCGCCGATATCCACAAAGCTACCGTTGCCGGTGTTGCGAAAGATCTTCGCGAGAAAATCGCCGTTGTAGCCAATCAAGGCAACGTCCAGCAAACCATCGTTGTCGTAATCTCCCCAGGCAACCGTCGGCGTCCCTGTGTTGACGCCTGGCAGCCCGAGCGCACCGAGATCGGTGAAGTCGGTGAGGAACTCAACCGCGCCGAGATCGACCGTGCCGTCGACTTTGCGACTGTAGAGACCGCCGCGCTGATCGGTCGTCAGGCTGTAAGGCGCCTGCGTCGTATCGATCCCCAGGCCGATGGCAACGCTTCCGGCACCGAGTGCCATGGTTGCCGTCGGTCCCCCATTTTTCTGCAACGCTCCAAGTTTCAGTGCGGCTGTTGTGGTCGTGCTCACGCCGCTTGGCAGCCCCGACGTTTGCGTGCCGAGGTTGTTGGAGCCGCTGAACGTGCTGTTGTTGTTGAAGAAATCGCTGCCGCCAACGCTGTTGGCAAAAATCGTGTTGAAACTCGTAACAACAGCGCCACTGGCCATGCCGATCGTCGCACCAGTGTGCGTGCCGCTCACGTAAACATTATCGAGTCCCAGCGTAAAGACCGCGCCCCCTAGTTTCACGCCGGGTGTGCGTGTAGCGGCAATGGGACCGCCGTCAAGCGTATTGGCCGCCAGTGTGGAGTTGCGCAGATTGAGAGTACCGTTGAGGTTGAAAATCGCTCCGCCGAAGGCCGAACCGTTGATTCCGCCATTAGGTCCGGCCCCTCCAATCGCGGAATTCTGCGCCAGGGTGCTATTGGTGATACTGACGGTTCCGGCCGCGTTGAAAATCGCGCCCCCCATCCCACCGCCACCACCGCCGAGAGCGTTGCCGGCTGCGGAGGAACCGCCAAAGCCGCCGTTACCTACGCTATTTCCGCGGCCACCGCCGCCGCCGAATCCGCCGTTGCCGCCAGCGTAACTGCCCGCACCTCCGCCGCCACCACCAAATCCGCCGGCACCGCCCGCGACCAGAGAACCGAAGCCGCCACCACTGGCGAAACCGCCGGCAACGACTGGATAGCCGCCGCCATTCGGCCCACCGCCAACGCTACTCGTGGTGCCCAAACCCATGCCGCCGCCCCCATTGCTGCTGCTGCCGCCGTCTCCACCCTGCGCCAGGTTGCCACTGAGGGTGCTTTGCACCAGGTTCAACGTCCCTTGATTGAAAATAGCGCCGCCCAGCCCCGCTCCACCACCGCCACCTGTGCCCCCTTGCGCTCGGCCATTGCTGAGCGTCAGCGCATTCAACGTCAAACTGCCGGCAGACGAGACGTAGAACAAACGCTTATCGTTGTTGCCGCTGAGCGTAATGCCGTTATTGGTCGTCGACCCTTGAATCGTGATCGGGGATGTGATGCCAAACGCGCTGGGCCCGGCAGTCGTATCTCCGACGGTGTTGAGCGTTATCGTCGCTGGCCCGGCCGCCGTTAAACTCGAGTCAAAGACAATCGTGTCGGCAGCGGTTGATGCATTGGCATCTGCGATGGCTGCGGACAAACTCGTCGCGAGATAAGGGTCGCTCAGCGTGCCGGCGTGCCCCAGAACGGTCACCGAGCCTCCCGAGCTCGCCAAACTGGTGACGGAATAGACCGCCATCAGCCGGCGATCTTCGAGTCCTTCGGCCAGCGGCAAAAAACGCCGCGCGTTTCTCTCTGCTGCGCCTCGCAACCGCCGCGCACGCCGTTTGTTTTGCTTCGATGCCTGCGAGAACCAATGCGAAAACCAACCAGCCATCTTGTCCACCCTAATCATTGAAGAAACGCAAACTCACAGGCATTTCGAACAGGTCGTTGATTAAAAACTCGATTTGATTGATCGCGAATTGCAATTCGCTGCGACCACCGGCCTTGTGCCGGTGGGGCGATCACTGGCCAGCTACAGCAATGAATGCCCGAACATCCGCGACCACGGGGCTCGTCCCCGTGGAGCGCTCACTGACCGGCTAAGTAGCCGTGCAGTGATGGCCCCACCGGCACAAGGCCGGTGGTCGCCGGCGCCGCTTTGTCATTGGGTAGCAATCCAGTGAGCGCTCCGCTGGGACAAGCCCAGCGGTCGCGAAATAAGGAGGTTGATTCATTGCCAATCCTTTCTGAGCAGATTCACGAAGCACGTGAACGGAGTTCCGCGGGAACTCGCCCTAGCGCTTGATCCGGCAACACAAACGAATCAGCGATCCGCTTCAGGTCGTCATTCACCAAGTCGGGATAGCGAATGCCGTGCAGCACTTGCACGGCGAATATCTCTTGCAGTGCATCTTCGAACTGCAAATAAGCGACTGTCTCACCGGTATTCAGATCGACAACCCACACCCCGCAGCGGCGCTCGCTCACGGGTCGATCGGCGATCGGAATGCCGCTGAAGACCGCGCTCTCGCGGACTTGCGACAAACCGACAAATGCCAGGTTGCCGACAAAGTCGAGCCCGCGCGTGAAGCCCGGCAACTCCGCGACGCGCTCATAGCGCCGCGTGTGCGGATCGACATAACCCAAGCCACCGTTGCCCGAGTCGAGCACCCACAGCCGGCCGTTGTGCCACCGCGGCGAATGCGGCATCGACAAACCGCGCAGCAAGACCTCGCCGGTTTCCACTTCAATCAGCACGCCGCCGTCGCGCTTGTTCGCCCGCCAGCCGGCAGCCGTGTCGGTCTCACCCAGTGCGGTCACAAAGGCAGGTCGGCCATCGACCAAGCACATGCCATTCAAATGGCAACGATCGTCAGGTGTCAGCGCGGTGATAAAAGGAGGTTGCCAGCGCGGCACGAAGGAGTGGAGTCGATCGAGCGTGCAGAGGCACGAGAACCGCGTGTTCACAAACCACAGCTCGGGCTCGGCCGCGGCAGTTCGTCCCCAACCCATCTCATGAATCTGCACATGGCCCGTCGTATGACTGCAGCGCGGCACAAAACAAGCGTCGTGCTTCCCCGCCGGAGTCAAACGCTCGGCTACCGCCCGCACGTTGTCGTACTCCCAAACCTCTAGCCCAGTCCCAATGGCCAGCCGGTCCCCGTCGAGCGCCAAACCCATCGGCTGACGAAACTCGCGAAAGTGCGTGTTGAGCTTTCCCTCATCCGCCCGCATCAACACCAGGCGATTGGCCTGATAAGTCGTCACGGCCAGCGAGATGCCCAGCTGCTCAAGCAGCCGCGGTGCGTTCTCGGTATGGACGCTCCGCAGCGACGGAGCTGGAGTCGGCTCGAGGGAATGAGTGGTCAAGGCAACACGCGCTTGCTTTCTGGTGAGTGCTTCGATGTCGATCCTGCTGCCGATAAGAACACCGGATACTAATTGCAACTTACGAACTGGCAAATGGGTGGGCGAAGTAATCCCAGCCCGTTGAGATTTGCCTAACCCTTAGAAACCGGTTGCGGGCGAAACATAACGCGTGCAACTGGAAATTAACGTAAGTTCAGTGCCACTCCTTGCGGGTGGCATCCATTAATCGCGAGCAGAAATGCGCGCATCTCTCGGCAAACTCGCATTTCCCCCACCCAGAAATACTACCTATTATGTTGCGACCCGATCACTGCGGCAGAGTGGTCAGCCAGCGGCGAGCCCATTGGGTGTAGAAATCCTGGTCCGTCGAGTCTCGCAGCTGCATTTCGAGCTGCAGGAAGGCCTCGGAGGGGACAAGCTCGGAGTGTTCCGATCCTGCTGTGAAGCGTTGGCCGGCGACTGCTTCCAGGAACGCGGGAAACCAAGTTGGGGCCCCGGCGGGGGGCTTGGAGAAGTGCCACTCGCGGGCTTCGACTGCATCCATGCCGATGATGGCAGCCGTGCCAGCGGGGAAGAAGGTCGGCCGGCCGCTGTTGGTTTGAAAGCCGGTGCCGCCGCACATGATGCGCGGCAGATGAACAGTCAGTGGATGACACGTGTGAACGTCCCACAACCGCAGGCCGCGGAAGTCGAGCGTCAGCAGCTGCTCGCCGTCGGGGCTGAAACGCAAGTTGCGAACTGCCTGGCCATGGATCAGGGCGCGCGAGTAAGGTTGCCCCGTGTGGGCGTTCCAGATGACGGCAGTCCGATCGCGCGAAGCCGTGGCGACGAAGTCTCCCGAGGGATGAAAGGCGACATCAATCACTTCGCCTTGGTGCGTGAGGACCGCTTGTTCGGCGCCCGTCGTGGCATCCCACAATCGCGCGGTGAAGTCGAGACTCGCCGAAGCCACGCGCTGGCCGTCGGGACTGAATTGCACGGCCATCACTTCATTCTGATGGCCGATCAATTCGCGCTCGAGTTTGCCGGTCGCCGTGTTCCATAATTTCACCCGGCGATCTTCACCCGCGCTCGCGAGCCACCGACCATCGGGCGAAAAGGCCACGGCATTGGTTTCAGCGCCATGTCGCATTTCGTGGATGATCTGCCCGGTTTCCGAACTCCAAACTCGCACGAGATGATCGGTCGAACCCGTCGCAAAGATTCGCCCATCGGCGGAAATATCCGCCGGCTGAATCACTCCGGCGATCTTCACGGGATCAAACAGCCGTTTACCGTCGGGCAGCGACCAGAGCGAAACTTCTCCCTGCGAAGTGGCCACGATCAAGCGTTTGCCATTCGGAGTAAACATCACGCACCACGGCCCGCCCTGGACCTTGAGTGGTGCGCAAACGAGCTCGCCACTTTTCGCGTCGATCACGCGCACTTCTTGCGATGTATTCCCCAGCGCAATCCACTTCCCATCGGGGCTTATTCCATGTCCGTCATGCCCGGTCGGCAAATCTACTCCCAACAATCGATCGCTCGGATTTCGGCCGCCGAGCACGCGCCACAGTTGGGCAGAACCGGTCTTCGTACTCTCCGTGCGCGATTTGAGATGTGAGGACGTCGTGAGAAAAACCTCTTGTTCTTTGACGGTTCCTACTTCCGCCTGCTGGACGCGATGACGATGTCGCATCGGTTCGCACCATGGCCGGTTGCCGGTCACGTCCCATACATAGGCACAAGCGTCATCGCTCCAACTCAGCAGCCGCTGATCGTTGAAAAACAACGCCACGCCGTTGACCAGATAGTCGTGCGCGAGTTCACGCGTCGTGGGCAGCCCCGAATGCACGTCGATCACTTGCGTCCAATGATTGTGCCCGATGGCAGCCAGCGTCTGCCCAGTGACGCCGAACTTCAACTGCAACAAACGCCCCAATTCGGAAGCGGGTAGCTGCCGTCGTTCTTGCAAATCCGGAAAACTCGCGATCCAACCGCTGCCATTGTTTTCGACGCACGCAATCTGCTTTTGATCCTCCGACAAATCGGCCGCAATCACGGCTGTCAGATCAACGGTTGAAATCATTTCTCCCGTGGTCACATTCCAAGTTTGCGCGCGCGGCATCTTGCCGCGCTGCATGGTGAAAATCGTCGTTCCCCCAGCGACAAACTTCGCAGCGGAAATCGGGACCTCGTGCGTCAAGGGACCAAGTGTTCGCTGGCCGCGAGTTGTTTCCAGCAGCGATATCGCTTGTCCAGCAACGACCAGCAGATGCTCTCCGTTGGGGCTGAAGGCGATGCGAGTCGGCGTGCTCTCGCACGTTGTGGGTTCGCCCACGATCGCGCCGGTGTTCACATCCCAAAGTCGGACTGTTTTGTCACTCGCGCAAGTGGCCAGCAGCTTGCCGTTCGGACTGAATTCGGCCCACAGTACCGAACCGCCGTGCTGCAACGGAGGCAACACTTCTTTGCCCGTCGCCGCATCCCAGAGTCGCGCGGTGGAATCGTAACTCGCGGTCGCAATGCGATCGCCTGCTGGACTGAGCCTAGCGACCGTCAACTCTCCTCCCTCCGGATGCCGAAGCTGCGGCGCGGCAGGAACCGGAAAACGCCGCTGCTCCAGCACTGACATCGCGAACATCGCGGCTTTCCAGTCGTTGGGATTCTCGCGCACGAGCGCGGCAACCTTGGCCAAGCCGCGGGACGACTGACCATGCTCCAGCATGGTGTCGATCGCATTCCATTCGAGATGAGCAACATTTTCGCTCAGCGTCGCGCGGGCTCGCTCCGCGCGTCCCCATTGCCAAAATGCCACGCCGCTGCCGATGAAAATGGCTAGCAGCAGCGCTGCGGCGAGCGAACTCAAGCCTGGGTTGCGGACACACCACCGCGCGACGAGTTCCACTCTCCCCACGGGTCGCGCCAGGATCGGCTCGCCGCGAATGAAGCGTTCCAATTCATCCGCCACTTGCGCAGCCGTCGCATATCGCCGACTGGGCTCCTTTTCCAAACAGCGCTGCGCGATTGTTTCCAAATCGCGATGCACGGCTAGATTGTGTTGTCGCGATGGCGCTGGATTGCCTGCGATCGCGAGCAGCATCGTTTCCATGGCAGTCTCGGCGACAAACGGTGGGCGCCCGGCGAGCAACTCATAGAGAATTGCTCCCAAACCATACACATCCGCTGCCGTCGTCACTTCATCCATTCGGCCGGCCGCTTGCTCCGGCGCGAGATAGCCGGGCGTTCCCAAAACTGCAGCGGACAATGTAAGGCCGCTGGCTTCGCGACCAGTGAGTTTCGCCAAGCCGAAGTCGGTAAGGTGCGGTTCGCCTTGCTCATCGATCAAGATGTTCGACGGCTTGAGATCGCGATGCAGCACGCCGCGCTGATGCGCAAACTCCAGTGCTCGCGCCACTGCAGCCACAAGTTCCGCAAGGCAAACTTGTTGCTCGCGCAGATCGGCCGCTGCCCCAGTTTTCGGCAGACGGAATTCTTCGATGCAGGCAGCCAGGCTCACCCCTTCAATCAACTTCATGCTGAAGAAGTGCTGCGTCTCGTGCTCACCGATTTCGTAGATCGGTACGATGCCCGGATGATGCAACCGCGCGGCGGCCTCGGCTTCGAGGCGGAATCGTTGCACCGATTCGGGACTCGCCAATTGCCCGGCCAGGATCATCTTGATGGCCACGGTACGATTCAAACTGCGCTGCCGAGCGCGATACACCACACCCATGCCGCCGCGGGCAATTTCTTCCTCGAGTTCGTAATCGCCAAACCGCGGCAACACACCTTGCTGCAGAAACCGCTGACCAGTTGCCGAAAATTCGGCGTTAGCCGAACTTCCTCCCGAGGTTGGCAGGACAGCGGAACGCTCCAGCCCCAGTTGCAGCAGGCAATACGCGCAGCTTCCCTGTCCCTTACCGCTCAGTGATCGGCCGCACGTCGGACAAGCTGCAAATACTGACGAATTCATCATTTCCTGCCGAGACAAATAGCGATCTGCGCTGCAGGGCGTGTAGTATAATTGGGCCAATGTCTCCAGTGCCGCCTGCCGCTGCCATACGGAACTGGAGAGAGTATCAAACCCGTTTTGCTCGCAACTTAACGGTGACTGCGGCCCGCACCACAAAGCGTCCTGGGGATTTTATGAGACTGTCGGCGTTTTCCGCGGAGCAGCCGCAGCGGAAGGCATTTGCTACGACTCACTGGAGCATCGTGCTGCGCGCCGGCACTTCGGCAAAAGAAGGAGCGAACCAAGCTCTCGCTGATTTGTTCCAAAAATACTGGTATCCGCTCTACGCCTTTTGCCGGCGGCAGGGAAATTCAGACCACGATGCCCTCGATCTGACGCAGGGTTTCTTTGCTCAGTTGCTGAGCAGCGACGCGCTGGAAACGGTGACTCCAGAAAAGGGACGTTTCCGTTCGTTCTTGTTGGCCTCGTTCAAGAATTTCATGGCCAACCAACGTCGCGCTGCGGCCACGATTCGTCGGGGCGGGAACATTGTGACATTGTCCCTCTCCGCTGCCGAGTTCCAGACTCGCTACGACCGCGAACCGGCGCATGAAGAAACGCCCGAAGTTCTCTTCGAGCGCAGCTGGGTTGAATCGCTTCTGGCCCGCGTCAAGGAACAACTGTCAAACGATTATGAACTGGCCGGCAAGCGGGAACTATTTCAACTTCTTGAACCCCACTTAACCCACCAGGGTGACGCCATTCCTCGCGCCGAAATAGGCCGCCGCCTGAAGCTCAGTTCCGCCGCCATTGCCATGTCCATCCACCGCATGCGCCGCCGCTACGGCGAACTCCTGCGCATCGAAGTCGCCGCGACTCTGGACGACGCTTCCGAAATCGAGGCTGAACTACGAACGCTCCTCCAACTCATCGGCAGTGATTCCCGCTAAGCATCTTTGGGCATGAACTCAAATTGCATCCATCGGTTCGATACGCCGAATTCGTCGCCCGATTGGCCGTGTTAGACAAACGCAATTCGGCACCCAAGCCTTCGATGAACAGCGAACATCAGAACAGCGGCCGTTCTATGGGAAGCAGAGAAGCACGCCGTGGGTGCCTCTTTGGGTGCCACCGATCAAGAAACGCCAACTGCCAGCATGCAGCAATCGCCGCAAACTGGCAGTGTGAATAGCGTTAAGTAAGAGGCGCTGGTGAGAGTCGAACTCACGATGGCGGATTTGCAATCTGGCAACAATGCACAGTTTTCGCCGGGAAAGAGCACAATTTCACCCGCCGTTGACACAAAATTTGACACTAGTGATCTGGCGCGGATTGTAGCGGCCTGGCCGCATCTGCCGGCGGCGGTCCGCCGGGCGATGCTCGCCCTCTTAGAAATCTGAGCAATTCCCAAAACCGCTCCGCGCACTCTGCGGTGTGTAGCTCTCATGCCCTTGGAAGTGCCAAGGCAAATACTACTAGGAGAGGCAACAATGGCCAAGAAGAAGCGAGCGAAAGCTCAACCGCAGAATGACTTGATTGTGTACACCGTCGAAACCGAGTTTTTCGAACTCGGCGACGGGAATTCCACCACACAGCGGGCGGCGTTTGCTTCGCTCGACAATCTTGGTGGTTTCCTTCGCGACTTGAAGGCGGGACTTCTCCATAGTCCTCTCGAAGAGCGCCCGCTGGTGCAAATTCGCATCCAGGCGAATCTCTGCCTGGATGCCTAACCGTTCTCCTAGTGCCCGGCGGCCAGTTTCGTGACATCGCTGGCCGCCGGGCTTCCTTCTTTCACGTTCACCCCATGAGGAAACAAGTTGATGTCGATTTTTTCTGCCGAAGTTTGTCGGAAGTTCAAACAAGAAATTGAGGCCGGCCTCCCCTTAACGCCCGTCGATGGCCGTCACTGGACGCTCGGGGAGTTTCTCGTGCTGCAAGGCATTTTGCAGTCTTACATCTCCAACCGGAGGTCAATTCCTGAAGAGGATTTTTGCGTCCTAATTCAAGAGACGAGCCAGCCAGTGAGTTTGGAACAAGCAGCGGCCAAAGCGGCTGCCAAGTGTCGGGAAATGTATCCCGGTTACTTTCAAGACAAGCGATTCTTCGCCCTTCTCAACCCAGCGATTTTCCCGCAGTATGAAACACAGAGAATTTCACCTTGGGAAATGGTGTACCTCGCGGGAAACCCTGACAACAGACAAGGCGACATTCCCGGCGACGCAACTCGGTTCTGGAACTCAATCGGCGTGGCCGAGAAGCCAAGCGTCGAGTTTCTGCTTTCGTTTGTCGAAGCGATAACCGCATAACCCGCCTGACTCACGCCCGCCTGAGTCTCTTCAACGGCCGCACTCTGCGGCCGTCCTTGTTTCTTGCAGCGCAAAAATGCCCGACTACGCCGCCTGCTACAAGAGGGTTTGCCTCTTGACGACGTAGCCAGGCATTCAATTTTCATCGGCAGCGCAAAAAGAATCCCGGCAGAAAACTGCCGGGATTCAGATAATTCACCTGCAGACCGGCTGCAGGGTTTGGCATACGAACGCGCCGTATAAGCAACGGATTGTATGGCGGTTCCATTCGTGGAGCAAGTTAGCGGGGCTTTCTTACTTGAATCTCGGCGGGCGCATCGGGTAGCCCATTAAGAACTGCTTGCTTCGCATCTTCCAGCGATGTCTGCATACCTTCTGAGGGCGGTGCCCCATGCACTAGCTGCGAAGTATTCCTTCGCCATTGCCAATCCCGCCCCACATGCTCGACGACAGCGACAACTTGCGACGTGACCCGGTCGATCAACTCGACTCGCTCGGGCAGATTCGACGGCTTTCGCCAAGCGTATCGCTGTGGTGGTGATTCGGCCTGGAAATCAGGGTTGCTGTAGACTTGACTTTGCATTGCAAAACTCCTTTCAGCAATGGTATGGCGTGCGGCAGCCAATTACAGTCGCGGGAAACGCTACACTCGCCGCGGCAGCCATACGATTGAAAATTCCCGGCGCAATTTTTCAACGCTGCTCGCGGCCGGCGGCGAGATTCCTGCGGTCCGCTTTGACGCGGCAGCGACTATTTTCGAAAGGCCGACACCGCGTGGAGGGCTGGCGGTCTGGCGCGGTTGTAACGGTTGTATCATGCCGCACTTTTAACCCCACCCCTTGCACCTCGCTTCCGGTCGCTCCGATTCTGGCTGCAATACTCCTGCACAATCGATACATAACTAACTAGCAGTTATCGAATTATTGCATTACATTGCTTGATTGTTCGTTGAAGCAATGTAAAGTTGCAATATGAAACGAACAACACGGAAACTCATCGCTTACTATCGAGTCAGCACCGCGAAACAAGGTGCTTCAGGCCTTGGGTTGGAAGCTCAGCGGGCCGCTGCTGCTGCGTACGCTCAGCAAGTAGGTGGCGAGATTATCGCCGAATATGTCGAGGTTGAAACGGGGAAACGCTCGGATCGGCCGCAGTTGCGGGTAGCCTTGGCGCACGCCAAGAGGGCCAAGGCCACGTTGGTTGTGGCGAAGCTCGACCGCCTCGCCCGTAACGTGCACTTCGTCAGCGGCCTGATGGAATCCGGTGTGCCGTTCGATTGTGCGGATCGGCCCGGGGCCGATCCTTTCCGGTTGCACATCGAAGCGGCCGTAGCGGAGGAGGAGGCCCGCAAGATCAGTGCTCGCACCAAGGACGCATTGCAGGCCGCCAAGGCCCGCGGAACGCTTTTGGGAGCCTCGAATCCAGCATGCCGTAATCTGAGCGATGAAGCCCGGGCGAAGGGCGCTGCGGCCACGTCAGCGAATGCAGCGAGCTATTACGCGGGCGTTCTGCCGACGATCTTGGAGCGGCGAGCGGCTGGGGTCGCGCTCGCGGCAATCGCGAACGAACTCAACGCTGCCGGCAGGGTCACTCAACGCGGCATGCCATACACCGCGACCGCGGTGCATCGCCTGGCCGGGCGCGTCTAAGCGGGTTGTCACGCGCATATTTTGGTTTAACGCGCGAGGCGGGTGACTAATTGTAACCGTGAGCACCGCGGCGGACTCGCGAGTTCGGTCGTTAGTTGTAAAAACAGCGACGCGTTGCCGCGTGTCGGTTTCCCGTGCGACTTCCAGTAACGTAGTAACTTCTGTTTTTTTGCGTTACTGCCACTAAGTCGTTTCAAATAAGTGCTTTATAACGATTATAGTAATTAGTAACGTAGTAACCTCCATTTTGACTCCAATAGAGATATAAGTATCAACCGAATATAGGAGTAAATGTCGGCCCGTCGAAAAACGTTACTAGTTACTGGGTTTGGTTACTACGTTACTAACCCGCAGGAATCCAGTGTCCTGGCACCAGCGGCCAGAATCAAATCCTAGGCCCCGTCCGGCCTCGCAGCAGCGATTCGCAGTCGCTTTGGTGTTCCGACTCACCTGCCGGAAAACTAGCTGAAATGCCACTTCTTTTAACGCGACAACGCGTCGCTACTCGTTGCCTACGGGCCATCGCCGAGCGTCGGTGGATGGAATCGCACGGCTTCTGAGCTAAAACCGCACGCCCGCTTTCCACTGCAAGCCTTCAATGACTTTCGGCCCGCCTGGAATTTGTCGGATTGTGAACTGGGTCTGCACCAGTTCAAGGAGTCGTTCTCGGTCCACGGTCTCTCGTATGAAGTTGCCTTCCACCCATTTAGCGAAGCGACTCGCGAAGTCGGCCCACTTCATCTCGCCCCGCGGGTCGCAGCTCATCTTTATGTACAACAACACGCGGTGACCTCCATCGACTGCGGGCCGGATCGGTGGTAGCGCCCGGTCACCGGCATATCGCCAACGGAAGCCGGCGTGGCGTTTCTGGCGGCCTTTGAGCGCATCGCGTAGGAGTTTTTCAGAAGTGGCCACGCCCTCGCGAACAGCGTCGCGGATGCTCTTGAAGCGGTGGCATGCCTGGCCGTTGTCGTCGATTGCTTCGATTGTTTTCATGGTGAAGATACCACGTCAGAAAGTGGCAAACGGTTTTCAGAATCTCCAAGATTTCTCCGCTTTCTTCGCCGCGTGTTCTGAAAACCGCACGGCATTTCCGGGTATGAGTAAGGGGACAGATTATTCGCGCCTATTCTTAGCGCACTTCCACCGCGTCTCTGCGAGGCCGCCATGAGCTTAGTTTTGAGTCATTTCGTTGCTCGCCGGTGCCGCGCGGCGAGCTTCAACCTTGTTCCCCTCTCGGAGTTCGTCCAAGCGTTTCGAAGTAGCCTACCCGCGGATGAAGCCAAACGTTGGAACCGGGCGAGGGTTGTCGCCGAATTACAGCAGGGCGGCTACGGCATCGGCGAATATGATCGCGCCGATCACATCACCGGCCTTGCACTCGCAGATCGAATCTGGAAAGTCATCGACGGGGCCTTGGAGCTTTCGAATGCCTAACCTCTGCCTGTCGTGCGGCGGCCCTGTCGTCGGCTCCTACGATCTCGATTCACAGTGCGAAGATTGCGTGGTCGAGCGTTTCCATAAATTTGGCCTGCGAGGCTTGCACCACGAACCGAGCGTCTACGTCTCATTAGCGAAGAACCTCGAAGCCCTCGCCGAGGACTCGGACGAACCCACGCCGCCGCCCGCGCCGTTCACCTTCGCCAACGCAATCGAACAAATACAAGAAGAGTTCTCTTAACTATCTTTGCAAGGCGCAGCGTTTGACCCCGCTGCGCCGGGGACCGGCTTTGAGAATGGGCCGGCCGGTCCCTTTGATAAAGAGCGTCGCAGCGCCGGCAACGTCGGCGCTGGACGGGGGACCGGCCAGCTTGTTCTTTCACTGGCCGGTCCCCGCGAATCACCGCCGCCGAGCAGTCGCCGGCCGCGGGCACCGGGGCGGCAGGTCGAAGTCACAACTACCTGGCAGGTTTTTTGACTCCCTGCTGCCTTTTTCTTTCACCCCTTTGGAGATTTTGAAATGTTCATCAATTGTTTCCGACGTTTGCTTAACAGAATCGGCATTCCCTTTGACCAGCAGCAATCGAGTGACTTGTATTGTGTACTCACTGCGATGGCAGTCGCCGATGAATCCCGCCAAGACCTTATCGCACAGGCGGCAGCGGTCCGCGATCTGCTCGTAGCTCTTCAGGGCAGTGGAACCGCGGGGCTCGCAGATAGTATCTCAGCGCTCGACACGCTCATCGGGCCTGCGGGCGCTGATTTTGAAGATACCTACGAGACGGTCAATACAGTGTTGGCGGCGTTGCCACCCTGCCACTACAGGACTGTTCTTTCCCAGCGCCTGAATCCCTACCGACGCCACCTCGAATTCGCCTAAGTCCCGCTGCTCCTTTTTAGGGCTTCCCCCATGCGTAAAGAAAGACGAGATCGCGAGCGACTAACCTCGCTAAGGATCGCCGAAGCACAAACGCGCATCGCTCAGAATCTGGCACAGAAGCCTGCAACCCTCCCCACACCACTGCCGACCAAAGTCGGCGCGAAACAAGAAGAGAAGAAATGCACTCCCTAACCGAGCATTCAACCGGCGGCGTATTCAAGTCGGCAATCACGAAGCGCGAATACCCGTTCACCAGAGACCGGGACGGCAAATCGAAGCGCGAGGCGCTCGCCAAGATGGAAGCCGAGGCGAACGCCGTGATGGCTGCCAACAACGCCCGCGCGGGGCGAGTGCTTTCAAAGCGTGAGCATGTCAATGGGGTTGTTGACGAACGCACAGATCGCATCGTGCGCAGCGGTGAACCCGACGCAGATCGCAACCATTTCCGCGATTACGCCGCAATGACTGAGAACGAATTGGCGCACGCTCCGCGATACGACAAGCAACGCATCCAGGGACGTATCGACCACTTCCACAAACTCGCTGACGAACTCGACGCAAAGCGTGTAGCTGCCAAGGTTCACGAAGCGTTGATGACCAGCAGCGAGGTTCAAACGGCTCTGAGTCGTGCTGCAACGTGGGTTGTTCGGCTTGAAACGAATCACGGAATTCCGAATGCGTGGGTTGAAGATGCTCGCGCCCGTCTCACCGCACTGCAGCGCACCGGCGACTTCGCCAAGTTCTGGCAGGAAAATGACGCCTTTGAGAAAACTCGAAACGAGTTTTTACAGGCGAAAGCTGCGGCCTTGGATGAGAAGTCCGAAGCGCTCGCTGCCGAGATGACGGCCGCGCGTGAAGCTCTCGCCGAGGAAGTGGCGGCAACGCCTGAAGCTCCTGAAGGCGAGGCCGCACAAGCATGAATGAAACCGACATCATTTGGGTTCACCCCTTCGCCCGGTCTCTGCGATACGTGCGAGAGCAAACTATCCGTGGGCCTCTCCCCATCGGGCCGAAAGGCTCGGTGGTGGTGGCGCATAGTGCGCCGACGCTCGGAATCATTCGGCTGTGGTATCTCATGCCCACCGATTGCGACGGCGTGCCGCCGCGGGACGGTGGCGGGCGTTGCGTTGATCCAAGTTCGTTGCGGCCGAACAAGCCGTCATCGAACTGGGATAGTCTAAAGCTGCCGCAAAACAAACCTCACCCGCTCGGTTATCGCCGCTGGATTCACCGAGCTTCGGCGCGGGCATGGGATCAAATCCGAGACCGCAAGCGTAAGCGCTGGCAGTCCTGGCGACGCGCTCTAACTCTCTTCTGGCGAGGCATCAAACGTGCTTATTTATCCTTCCGCGGTCTACGCCGCTGAGACCCACATTGTTTGGCTGGATGAAGCGCTAAAGCAGTTGCCCTTCATTCGCGTCGGGCTAGTTACTGACAACTCGCGAGTGCCGAATCAGTTAGGCCGCAACTGCGCCGGACCATATCAGCACGTTGTTGCGTTCGCGGCGGTGAAAATCGATCAAGCTTTCTGCCGCCGTCTTCATCGGGTTGCTTATCTGAGCGTTGCCGGCGTTGATGGCGTTGATGGAATCGACCCCGACACCGAAAGCGACAACCTGGCGACGCCTGCGAGCTTCATTGCAGGCGAACCGCTTACAGAAGCACCCACGCAATTCGGCATGCCGAAGGGTGGCCCGCTCGGACTCTTGCAAAACCGTTGGCGCAAAGAAGCGGCAGAACTGAAAAAACGCTGGGACAGTCATTTTATATTGCTTGGAATTCGCCCGCTGCAGAGTTCGGTGGAACGCTGGGGCGGTGCATACCACACGCCAGGATTTTAGATCGATGATCGATTTGCATGCTGTTGTTTTTGCAATCCCTGAGCAAGCCGAGTTCACCCGCAACGGGTCCGCTGTTTATTGCAACGGATCGCTGTTGTTCGATCATGCTGAAACCGCCCAACTTGAACAAGTTCGAGAAGCCAAGTTCCAAGGACCGGCCGCAAGTATCGGAGTCTCGGTTTATCCGAGAGGCTCTGGCGGCCAGTTACTTAGCGTGGGTTGGCAGCCGATGCCTGAGGGTTTCACGTTGCGTCTTGTCAATGGCGAGCTTCGCTGCGGTGATCTCGTTTTGCTTGTAGCTGGGTTCGATGGTCCGGCTGCCTTCCTCGACTGGACATAGCCCTTCTAACACGGGAATCAGAACATGAGCGGACAAATCATTAACGCAGCCACCCGGTTGGCTGAAGACATCGACGACACGCAAACGACGATCACAGTGGACAGCATTCCGGGGCCGCCGCGGGGTCGTCTGCGGATCGGCAGCGAGTTCCTCCTATGCACGAATCGTAGCGGTGACACGCTTACCGTAATTCGCGGGGCGGAAGGAACATCGGCAGCCAGCCACGTCGGAGGCACGAGGGTTTATGAAATCAAACCGCCGACGCTCTATCAGTTGATCGCGGCTGACGGATTTTCAGCGATTACCGCTGCTGATTTCTCGTGGATCAACCAAGGCGGCGCGACTCTTACCGATCACAACGGGACCGTCTGCCTGCGAGCGCCTCGCAGCAGCAGCACGAACTGGCGCATCGCCTACGTTTCCGCTCCTACCCCGCCGTATAGCGTTATTGCCGGTTTTCGATTGCTGGCCGTCCGCGACCTCGAAGGGAACGCCGGCAATCCAGTTGCCGGTTTGATTCTGCGGCAGAGTTCTAGCGGCAAGTTTCACGACTTGTCGTTCAACACAAACTCAACCACACCGTTTCGGTTTTTAGCAAATGATTGGACCGACGAGACAACATTCTCAGGAACGTCTCGCATCGTCGTGACCAACCCAGTCTATTCCCAGACGGTTCATTGGCTTCGCGTGCGTGATGACGGTGCGAACCTGACGTATTCCATTAGCCCTGATGGAGTCGAGTGGGTGCAACTGCTCCAACACTCGCGCACCGCACTAGGTGCGCCCGATCAAATTGGAATTGGGATTAGCAACTATCAGGCAGGAAGCGGCAATTTTGATAGTCTTCTGCGGCTGCTCCACTGGCACGTGGAATAAGTGGCGGCGAAGCTGTCAAAGCTGGTGTAAGTTGCTTTGACAAAAGCAGTTACGGCGACAAAATAATTTGACTTCGGCCTAATTGCGGGTATGTTTCAAGTACCAACTTGATTCGCACCTTGGCCGGAGACAACAAATGACTTCTGACGATGTTTTCTACTCTTTCTTAGCGACTGGCAACGAGCGTCGGTATTCCGAATTCGTGCGATCCTGCGAGCAAATGCTCACCGGTATCGCCGATTGGCTTACCGATTTTGACGGCAGTTCCCCGCGGATCGTCTCGGACGCTCTAACCGCCCTGCGATTAAATCCGCGGGCGTTCGCCCCATCGCCGCAGATTGCATTGATTCGCGCGGTTGTCGAAATCATCGGCCGACAACAGTTGCAGGATGTATTGTGCTCGCACCGCATCCCGGCCCGCTACTGGCGGCAGTTCGCGGCGATGAACTGCGGGAGCGATCCGGGCGAGTACAGCGAGATTTGGGAGACTCCCAAGTTTCAAGCGTGCGCCGCAGCGCTGGATAACTTGGAAATCTGGCAATATCTCACTGCGGACGATGAACAACTGCTGACGCTGTGCGATGAAATGTTCCGCCCTCAACTGAAGGTGGTGGCATGAACGCAGAACACCTTGCCGCAGGCATCCAAGATTACTTGGCCATGCGTTACTTCAAGGGCAATCAGATACTCGCCGAACTGGCAACGCAGCGAGCATACGAGCGGCTGAAGTCGGTCACGATAACTGACCATCATCAGGTTCGGCCGTGGCTCTATCACACGGCCACCGTGTGCGCTGTCGAACTGCTGAAAGCAGCCTAGCGCCCTCTCCCACAACTTAAACAACCACTGGCCCCGGCATTCGCTGGGGCTTTTTCGTTTCTTGGAATCGAACAATGACTGAAATCGTACAGCGGATGGGCTTCGATGCCTCGAATGCCCTGGCGGCAATTGCGGCCCTCGACAGCGGCTTGAACAAACTGCAGCAGAGCTTTGCCAATCTCGGCCAAACCATCGGGCAATTCAATAACACGGCAAAGAACTTTGCCACGGCCGCGAGCGGCATGGCTTCATCAGTGCAGACGAGTCTAGGCAATGCGACCAAAGCCACGCAGCAATTCGGCACCAGCACGCAGCAGCAATTGGGCGCGGCCGCGCAGGCGTTTAACCAGAACGTACCGCAGGCCGTGCAGCACACTGAGCGGCTTACTACGTCACTCGGCTTGCTGTCGCGCATCGTTTACACGCAGGCGATTATTCGCGCACTGTCGCAACTCCGAAACGCTCTGCAGGATACCGCGAAATCGGCAATCGATTTCCAGAAGCAAGTCGCGCTGACAACCACGATTGCGGACGGCGCGAAGTTTGACGAAATCGCCGTATCCGTTCGCAAGCTGTCGGACGAATTCAATATCCCGCTACTGCAGGCGACCGAAGCAACCTACAACGCACTCTCGAATCAAGTCGGAGATTTTCAGCAGTCGTTGACCTTTACGGCTGAGGCTGCGCGATTTGCAAAAGCAACGAATTCGAGCTTGAAAGACTCTGTCGATTTACTCTCGGCAGCGTTGCGCGGGTTCAATTTATCGGTCGATGATACCGACAAAGTCAGCAGCATTTTCTTTGCTACGATTGATCGCGGACGGATTAACGCCAGCGAGTTGGCCAACAGCTTCGGTCGTATCGATACCATCGCAAGCGACCTCGGAGTTTCTTTGGAAGAAACCGGCGGCGCACTCGCGGCAATCTCGGTTCGCGGTACGAAAACCAGCGAAGCACTAACGCAACTGCGTGCGATTCTGTCAGCGCTGCAGAAGCCTAGCGAGACGATGGAAAAACAACTCGCTGAAATGGGGTTCTCTTCCAGTGAATTGGCAATCAAGACGCTCGGCCTCTCTGGCGTGCTGAAGGAATTGTCCGCGAGCACCGGCGGCAGCGCCGAACAAATGGCGAAGTTGTTCCCGAATATCCGCGGACTATCGGGCGCTACCTCGCTGACCTCCGACGACCTTGGCGAACTGACTCGGAATATCAACGAGATGACGAACGCGGGCCGCGAGTTCAACCGAGAGAAGTTTCTCGCGGCAACGGATACCGATGCTGAGCGCGTCACGGCGGCGCTGAATAAGCTGCGGAACGAAATGACAGTGAACCTAGGGCAAGCAACCCTAGACACCGCCGATAAGTTCTTCAAGTTCGCGGGCGGTGCTGAAAACATAATCGCCACAACGAAACAGGTGCTGCCGGCCCTCGCGGGGATCACTGCCGGCTTCGTGACGCTGCGCCTGAGCATTACGGCCGCGAACTCGCAGCTAGGCCTCTTGTCGAAAGGCTTGAACGGCCTGGCGCTCGTGCCGATTGCGGCCGGAATCGGCCAGGCAGTCGGTAACGCAGTTGAAAGTAAACGCATGGAAGCGCTGTTCCGAGACTTGAACAAACTGAAGGCTGAAGACAAAACGTTTCTTCAGGACTTTCAAGGCAAGCTCGCCTCGCAGCGCGACGCATTCAATAAAACGAATGAGGCGAGGGTTCAAGCAGCGCTGCAGGTCAACCAGAAGCTGAACGCGGCCTATCTGCAGGACGTGGCGAACGCCAAGACGGCAGAAGAGAAGAAAGCAGCTTTCGACAAGTTCAAGGCGGGGACCAAGGTCGATGAAGCGGCGCTCGGGAAGGTGCTCGGCCGCGAATTGACCAACCCGGACCAAGTCAGCCGGGGGCTGATCGACGCGCAGAAGAAGGCCGCGGAACTGAAGGCGCAGATTGACACGGCGTTAAGCGGCCAGGCCGGAGCGGATCGGCTGCGCGGCAATCTGGACTCGCTATTCCAGACCTTGGAACGGCTGAAAACGTCCCGGGCGGTGATCGGCGGCGGCGAGGGCGAGGATTTGCGCCAGCAGTTCGCGGGCGTGTTTGCGGAACTGCAGCGGCTGCGCGACGCGGGGAAGTTCACTGAAGAGGAACTCGCCAAAGTCATCGAAGCGCGTAACAAGCTCGGATCGCAGGCCCTCGCGGGTGATGGGTTCTTCACTCCGAAGGCGGGCAAGTTCGCCTTTGCTTCCACGCTGAACGCCCTGGATGAGGCCCTCGGAACGTTCCAAGAGATTCAGCGAGTCCAAAGCACCATCGGCAACATTCCTGAACTGGAAGCCAAGCTCGCCCCGTTGCAGAAGATTTTGCAGGCCGCAGCGCCGGCCGTGACGATGTCTTCCGCGATGCAGTCGACAAGCACCGCGGCTGCGTCGCTCGGCAGCACCCTGCAGAGCACGCAATCGGCCGCAGATTCAATCGCGAAGTCGGCAGCTGCGACCGCGGCCTCTTATCAGGCAGCGGCCAGCGCCGCGGCCGGGATCGGCGGCCAGGCACCGGTGAGCAAAGCGGCTGGCGGGCTGGCACTCGCGGCCGGCGGCCAAGCGCCGCAGGGGACCGACACAGTCTCTGCGATGCTCACGCCGGGCGAGTTCGTTGTGAACGCGCGATCGGCGGCGAAGTTCTTCCCACAGTTTCAGCAGGTGAACGCGGGAATCGCTCCGCGCCCCATGGCGGCCGGTTCGACAACGAACCTGAACGGCGACATTAACCTGAATTTGCATGGCGAGGGCGATTCAAAAGCCACCGCCCGCGAAGTAATGGCCCACATTCGCCGGGAACTCCGGCGAGGAACAGCGCGATAACAACTAGCCCGTGGTCGCTTCGGCGGCTACGGGTTTTTTTCGTTAACAGCGCGATTCACGCCTTTTTACCTTTGGCCTTCAAGTCGGCCAACATTTTTTCAAGCCCCGGCCGAAGTGGCGAATCAGCCGACAAGCCCGCAAGTTTTTCTTCTATCGTGCGAACTCCAACGCCCGGTGCGGGAATTGGTTCCCTCGAAAGTTCGTCCAACCGCTTTTGCTGTTCAGGAGAGTTAAGTTTGTACATGCTCATTGAGTTTCTCCCAAGGTTATTTGATGCCCGCAAAGTTCTTATCGGGTGCAGCTAATCGCACCTCAACTTTAGGCCGACTAGGACGCGGAATCGTTGCCGCTTGCGGTATGATTGAAATCGGAACAACTGAGGCAACCGACTTCCCGGAAAAGTCCAAGACTTCCGAATTTTCCGCCCGATCTGCCGTAAAACCCAAGAATCTCAAAACCGTTTGACAAGGCCTTCGGAATCAAGACGAGCAACTATTACGCTCGCGACTTCAAGTCGTTCATGGCCTGGCTGGTGACTGACGGCCGCGCCGAAGTAAACCCGATGGCGCATTTCTCGCCATTGAATGCCGAAACCGATGAAGCCCGCGAGCGCCGGCCGTGCAGCGCGGACGACTTCGCCAAGCTGATTGAAGCCACTCTCACCGCGCCTGTTTATCGCTGCCTGTCCGGCGAAGATAGGGTGATGCTCTATCTCGTCGCGGTTAGCACCGGCCTGCGAGCATCCGAACTCAAAAGCCTGCTGCCTGAATCCTTCGATCTTGAAGCGGCAGCGGTGGCGGTTAAGGCCGCCCACAGCAAACGGCGGGAGAATGATCGCCAGCCCCTGCGCCGCGATCTTGTCGCGATCCTGCGGGCTTGGCTTCCCGGTCGCGAAGGGCTTCTCTGGCCAGGAAGCTGGTCGAACCACGCCGCAGCAATGCTCAGGGCCGATCTGCACGCCGCCGGCCTTTCTGATGTCGATGCTGCGGGCAAAGTGCTGGACTTCCATGCCCTGCGCAACACATTCATTTCCGGCCTGGCGCGGGCTGGCGTCCCGGCGAAGGTTGCTCAGACGCTCGCGCGGCATTCGAGCATTACGCTGACGCTGGATACTTACGCGAAAATTGAAGAAAACGACGGCGCAGCGGCTGTTGAGAAGTTGCCAGCGCTGCCCGCGCTTTTGACACAAAATTTGACACAAGAGTGTGTCTCAGAGGGGCATTTCCTGGCACAGGTTGTCACATTTGACACGAACTGCCAGTTTCCAGATAGCTTAGAGCCCGTGAACTCTAAGGCTATATCTGAGCGGTACTTGTCACCGCCTGTCGTCAACTGTCACGGGAATAATGAAGAGGCGCTGGTGAGAGTCGAACTCACGATGGCGGATTTGCAATCCGCTGCCTTAGCCACTTGGCTACAGCGCCATGTACTCTGTCTGCACCTGAGCGTAAGGGAAACCTTGCGGACTGGTCAAGGGGCGCGAGCTGGGGCAGGGTTGCCGGCTGCGGCGACTTGGTCAGTTGCAAGGAACGCGACGATGCGTACCGAGGCATGGTTTGTATCGGATTTCTGCCCGCCTTGGATTAGCTCTGTTTGCATTTTCGTCGATTCCATGATCACAGGGTCTTCCCAGACCTCCAAAACCCCGCAGTCCCTGCGATCGCTGGCTCGCTAGCACCCGCCAACGAGTCGTAGCACCAGATTCGCCAACCAGACCAAACCGGCGTACTCGGCTACTGCATCAAGTTGCTGGCACGCGAAACTCGATTTCAACCAAGGCACGGATTTCACTAGAGCCTGGCCCGTCGTGGCGAACGTCGCTTGGCCGCCAGAGCTCCCCTAGCTTGGAAGGATTGTGGTTATGGGTCTGACACAATGGATGGTCGATTGGCTTGTTACCGATAAAGTCGCTCACCTGGCCGAACGCATCGCCGGGCGCAGCCGACTTGCAACTTATCAGCGCGTGTGCGAACGCCTGATGACGCTCGACGCTCACGAGGCCCGCGGTTACATCCGCGCTCGGGCGGCTGCCGTCGTCACTCAAGAGGCCGACAAACTCATCGCACAAGAAGGTTCCGGCGTCCAAAGGCTTCGCAGCAAGTTGATCAACGCTGCCATGGACTCGCTGGTCACGGCCATTCTGCAGCAAATGGAACAAGCCCGCCGGGCTCGCCCAGCTGCGCGACGATTGGCCGCGTAGTCAAACGCAGAAGTCAGAACGAAGAATGCAGAATGGAGGCAGAACAAAATCTGCCTCTCGCTGCTCCTCTGACATTTGGTTTCCGCATTTTCATTCTGCATTCTGCCTTCTTCATTCTGCGTTTCCCATGCTTTCACCGCGCGACTTCGGAAACGTCAATCAAAAGCTGGCCAGCAACAACGCGCGCGTGCTCAACGCGCTGAACTCGCTGCCTGGCTGGCTGGAGCCTCTTGTCGCGGCGGCTGATCGTCGCGACTGGCAGGAAGTCACCCGCCAGAGTCAGCAACTCGCCGATCTGGCGCGCTCGCTCCATTGCGACGCGCTGGCGAATCCCGCCAATGAACTGGCTGCGGTGGCCGAAGCTCGCAACAGCGAGCATGAGATCAAACGGAGCCTGCTGCGCGTCATTGGCGCCGCAGGTCAGGCGCGGAAGATGACTTTCCTGGCGTCGAAATCGTAAATCATTTGGCCTGCTTGCCGCAGAGCTGCTTCATCGCCTGCCCCATCCCTTCGCCGATTAAATAATACGTTTCGGCGTTGGTGTTCCAGTGATAGCCCTGATTGCTGGGCGACTTGTCCGCATCGCGCCAGAAGGCCTGCGTCGGCACAAAGCCGACGTTGCCGACAAACTCAGGATGTTTGGCGACGGCGGCTTGAGCTTTCATCAGCGACAACGCTCGCGGATGTGTCTCCGTCGGGCCATTCATGCCGCTTTCGGCAATTACAAACGGTAAACCGGGGCGGCCCAGATCCTTGCGCATGTCGCGAATGAAATGGGCCATGTTGCTTTCATACTCGGCGTTGAATTTGTCGTTGATCCGATCGTTCCAACCTTGATGCCAGCCGAAGCCGACGAGTTCGTAGCTGCCATCCGAGCCCGGCACGAGCTCCTTCACTTTCGGCAGCGTCTCTTTGGTCAGTCGCAGGATCTCGCGATAGTATTTGCCGACCATCGCCGGATCGGCGGCGAGGGCGGCGTCCTGCTTTTCACCTTGCGAGTACGGAATCTTGCCGGCGCTGGGTGGGCGAAAATCAACGGCCAGGCTCTTACCGCCCCAGGCACATTTGATGAGCAGCACCGGTTCATCGAACGCGTTGCCGATCACCCAACCAAAGCCAAGCTCCGGGCCAATGCGATCCGGCTTCACGCCGAACCCAGCGGTCAGCGGCCCGCTCCGCTCGAGATACGAAATCCAGACGTCCGAGCGCACATTCCATTTGCCGCTCTTGTCGACGAGATGACCAAACTTCGCCGCCGTGCTCGGCTCCTTTACAACGAACTCGAGGCTTCCCTGGCCGCCGTTGCGTTTGGCATCGGCAGCGATCATGCCGTGCCCTTCCATGTTCGATTGGCCGGCGAGAATGAAGACCTTCACTGGTTTATCAGCACTCCAGGCAACACTGGAGAGTACCGCCAGAAACATCGCAGCCATCACGTTTCGGAACATGCTCTTCGCCTCAGAAGGTCGTTATTCGATGAAGACAAATTCATTCGCATTGAACAGCAGCCGGCAAAAGTTAGCCAAGCCGTATTTGTCGGCGTAGGCCGCGAATTGCGTTTGCTCTGACGCGGTGGGTTTGCGGCCGAGCGCGAGGCGGGTGGCCAGTTGCACACGCTCGCCGGTGTTTGGCGCTGCACGTTCCAGTCGCATCGCAAAATGTTCGGCCTGGCGCAGAATGAAAGCGTCGTTCCACATCGCCAGCGATTGCTGCACGGTCACGCTGTTGGTGCGGGTCGGCATGATCTGATCGCCGGCCGGGCAATCGAGCGCTTCCATGAAAGGATCGGGGAGCGTGCGAAACAGAAAACGATAAACGCTCCGCCGACTCGCCTTTGGGCCATCGAGATCGAACTGGCCGTAGTCGATGATCGGCGTCACGTGACGGCCCGGCTTGAGATCGAACTGCCGATCGCTGGGACCGCGCATGCGCTGATCGAGACGGCCTGAGATGGTCAGCACGGCATCGCGAATGCATTCGGCATCGAGTCGCGACCGCTGCATTCGCCACAGCCATTGATTGTCGGCATCACGCGTTGCTGCTTGATCGTTGCGCGGTCCAGAAATCGTCTGCTGGGCTTGCGATGTTTGTTGATAAGTTTCGCTGGTGACGATCAATCGATGCAGGCCTTTCAGCGATTGATCGGAATCGCGCAGTCGCAGCGCGAGCCAATCGAGCAACTCCGGTTGCGTCGGCAGCGATCCCATCCGGCCGAAGTCATTCGGCGTGCTGACAATGCCACGGCCGAAGTGCTGTTGCCAGATGCGATTGACGATCGATCGCCACGTGAGCGGATTGTTGCGATGAGTTACCCAGTCCGCGAGAGCAGCGCGACGAGCACTTTCCTGCGTCGCGCCCTGCAACTCGAATCTGGCGGGGAGCTGCTTCAAACAAGAGAGCGCGCCGGGGAAGATTTCTTCGCCCGGCTTGGTGATTTCACCTCGCTTCAGCACATGAATGGGCCGCGGCCCTGGTGGCGGCCGCAAGTTGCCATCGGGCGTAAAGTCGGCTGCGGCGGCGTAAACCAGGCTGGCCTTCGGCAATGCTTCGCGATCGATTCGCAGTTGCTCGCGCTGTTGATAGAGAGCAATCTCGAGCCGCTGCGCAGGTGTGCGATCGGTGACTGGGATGGCGATGATTTTCGCAACTTCCAGTGGCAGCGGGTTGAGTCGCAACGGATTCTTCGCGCTCGTCAGCGATAGTCGCGGCCTGCCGATCAAATGACCGCCACCGTGGAGTTGCTTGAGCACCACCACCAGCGTTTGATCGGCGGCGATTTTCAGCGGCTCTTTCAATTCGAAGACGGCTTCGTGATTCTTGCCGACCTGCGGATAGATGCCCCAAGCGGTAGCGGGATTGCCATCAATGGCCCGCGCGACTCCCCAGCCATCTTGATCGAAGTCAGCCACGGCACGCGCGATTGGCAGCGGCGTTTTATTGTCGCCGAGAAAGATCTCGATCTCCGACAAATGCAAATTGCCGTTGTCCTGTCGGCCTGGTCCTTGCTGCGGCAGGCTGTTGTGGGCGAGCACTTCCAAACGAACGGCCGTGATCTCGCGCAGCGGCGTCGAACCAGTGAATGTGTACGTTTCTTTTTCTGGCCGTGATCCCGACGCGAGATACGAACCGTCGTCTTGCTTCGCCAGTTGTGAACCTTCGGCCGTGGCGAGCGTGGCCGAGCTCCACACTTCCCACGCCAGTGGTTTTTCGCCTACGGCGCGTTCCCAGGCTGCAACTTGCGTTTGAATTGGCTCGCTGAGCAACTCTTCGCGCGTCTGCGCATCGAGTTTCGTTAGTTTTGCTTCGTATTCTTTGAGTTTCAGTCGTCTGTGAGCAACGGCGGGATCGGCATCGAAGGTGCGATTGGCCCGTTCTACTCCGGCGAAGATTGCTTGCAGCGCGTAGTAGTCCGTTTGTGGAATCGGATCGAACTTGTGATCGTGACAACGGGCACACTGCACGGTCAGGCTGCAGAAATTGTTCAGCACGCTGGCCAGCATGTCGTCGCGATCGAGGTAGCGGGCGATTTGCCGATCGAGCGTGTCTTCGCGAATGTCGCGAAGCGAGCTCTCGTCCCAAGGCCCCGCCGCGAGAAAACCGAGCGCGACCGTGGCCTGCGGATCGGCGGCAGCGAGCACGTCGCCGGCAAGTTGCTCGCGCACAAACTGGCCATACGGTTTGTCGCGATTGAAAGCTGCAATCAAATAGTCGCGATACGGCCAAGCGTTTTCGCGAATGCGATCTTGATCGTGACCATGCGTTTCGGCGAAGTGGGCCGTATCGATCCAGTAACGAGCCCAGCGCTCGCCATGCTGCGGCGACGCCAGCAAGCGATCGACGAGTTGTTCGTAGGCATCCGGCGCGGGGTTCGTGAGAAACGAATCAATCTCTGCCGGCGCGGGCGGCAAGCCGATGAGGTCGAAATACAAACGGCGAATGAGCACTCGCCGATCAGCCCGCGGCGAAGGCTGGAGCTTTTCCTCGGCAAGCTTTGCGCGAATGAAGGTGTCGAGCGGATTGGCGGCCACGATCATCGGCAGCGGTACTGACTTTAACGGCTGCAGCGACCACCAGGCGAGTTTGTCCTCGACCTTTCCCGCCGCCGAATCGGGCCAGTTCGCGCCTTGATCGATCCAGGCCCGCAACACGCCGATTTGTTCGCGGGTCAGTGTCGCGCCCTTGGCTGGCATCAGCATGCCGTCGACCTGGCCGGCGACGAACTGAATCAGCGGGCTCTCGGCACTTTTTTTCGGAATGATGTTCGGCGCGTAGGCAGCGCCTTTGGTGAGCGCGATCTCGCGCACATCAACGCGATATTCCCCTTCCTGCAGCAGCGGCCCGTGACACTTCACGCAGTTGGCCGTCAGGATCGGTTGGACGTCTTTGACGAAATCAATCTGCCGGGCGGCTGGCGGAGGGAGTTCTTCGGCGCGCGACGTCGCAGCGCAGAGAAGTGCACCGCAACAAAGAGCCAGCCGTAGGAAAGGAGAGTCTTTCATACGTTGAACTATCAATTGCGGCAGGCGCATTCGTCAAGCGGTTTCTATTTTCCGGCTTTCGGCAATTCGTACCTAAAAGTCGGGCCGATCGTTGCATGATCGCCTCCCTCACCGAGTTTGTCGGGGAAGGCCATGGCTTGGTGAGGGAACGAGTAGCGTCGGCCAATGGGTTCGATGTGAGGACTGTATTCGATTGTGAGACCAGCGCGATTCCCGAGGCTGACAGTGCTGTCGGAAGATCCAGCCGGGAAGTGCGCCACGATCGCGTAGTGGTGGTCCGCCTTGAGCTCGACGCGGGGAGTTGGAACGATGCGGATGTTGCCGGCCAATGGCGCTCTCTCGCCCTCAGGAATGATTTCCAGGGCGAGCGGCTTGGTCTTGTCTTCCAAATCCCAAATGGCAACTTCATGCGCAGCGGTCAGGCCATCGCTGGCCAAATCGAGAATTCCCAGGTGGGTGACGATGATCGCGCTGGACGTCTTGAACTCCCAGCCGTCCAGCAGATTCACGCCGCCGCCGGAGATGCTGCCAGGAATGACTTTTACGGCGTCTATGCCCGCGGAAAGTTTAGCGGTCGGGTTTTCATTGGATCCCCGCCCAGGTTGCGGTCCTTTTTGCGTACCACCCGCCAGCTGCGATTGGTTGGAAACGATCGTGGCATTCGACGAGCCGAGCGTGAACGATTTCGAAGCTGCTTTGCGAAGCGCAATCACGTCGCTGTTGATGCTGTAAATGGACGGCTCCTGCAGACCTATGGGCGCGCCCTTGGGCAATCGGACGGAAAACTTGCCGCCGATCGCTCCCTCCATTTCGAAACGTATGGAGTGAACCCCTTTGGTAAGCGTGACTGTATGGGAATCGGAATTGTTGCCATTTAGGCCCACCTTCCAGCGCTGGTTGTCGATGTAGACCGTGTTCACGCCCCCCGTCGGCGGTCCACCGTCCAGATGAACGACATACTTGCCATCTGCTCTGACTTCGAGAAATCCTTCCAGCACGATTTGTATTCTCTGGTTCGGAAGGCGATCGGGAATCAAGACATCACGATGCTTGGGCAAGATGTTGGTTCCTGGCGAGTAATTCAGAACAACATCTTGCGTTCGAGAGTTAATGAGCAAGCGGCCATACATGCCGCCGACCTTTGCCGACGAGATGGACTTTGTCGGCGCAAGACCGGCAGCGGAGCCCACCGCGAACTGCGGCTGCACGTCGGCGAGGTCCAGCAACCGGTTCGATGCCAAGCGGCGATTGTCGTCGCTCAACCCTTCGCGTGAATTCAAATACCAGTGTTTCGCGCGCAGCTTGGCGATGTTAACCAACTCGGAATCGTTACTCTTGTTTGATACGGAAAACTCATACCATTCATTGCCGGCGACGAAGCCTGGCTCGTCTGCGTATGGCGCCTCTTCCGCCAATTGGTCTGCGTCGATGGCAGTTTTCAATGCTACGACACTCGCGGCCAAATACTTCCGCCCTTCCTTCCAATCGCCGGCAATTCCGCACAGATACTTGCCGACGCTCAAGTTCGCGGCGAGACTCTCGGGCATTGTCTCCAACGTGGTGAGGGCCCGTTTGTATTCGTAGTATTCATTCTTGAGCTTCGTCACGACGGTTCGCTGCTCGCCGGCCGCCTTCTTCAGGTCTAAATCGTTCAAGCGGGCCACGACTTTCAACCGCAGCAGCGAGCATTGATCGGCATGCTCGATGGCGAGGTCGCGCAGATACGTATCGGTCGCGACGGCCAGATCGTCTTCCAGATCCTGGCGATGCTGCTCCCGAAGCGGGGCATCGGACAAGCCCGTAAATGTGGCGACCAGCAAATCGCGGTACGCGGCATCGTCGAAACGATACGCGTTGTCCATGTCCTTCGCAGCTTCTTGAGCGGCGCGGACTTCGCCGGCGCCGACGAATAACTTGCGAGCGTTGTCGTACAGCAGATAACGGACGGCAGGGTCTTTGACCGTGGCGGCTTCCGTGTGCATCTTGCGAGCAAGTGACTTTTTCAGATCGGGATTGGTGGCGGCCTTGGCTTCCACGCCGTGCATGGTCAGAACTTCGGCTCGAGCAGCCGTGATGGCCTCTTCGTCCGGGATCGCAAGTTTCGGACTTTCTTCCGCAACCGGTTCGGGTTCGGGATCGGTCGGTTGTGAAGGGATCTCGGTGGGCGGAGGTGTGGGCTCCGGAGTGGTTTTCGAGGGTTCGGCTGGAGGAATGGTTGGTGGAACGACCACGGGTGGAGGCATTGGTGACGGTGGACCAACGATTACCGGTGGCGGTTTGACGACCGGCGATTCGACCGGTTTTTCTGTGGGCTTCTCGATTGGTTTTTCAATTGGCTTTTCAACCGGCGGTTCGCTGGGCTGTGAGTCTTCGTCAGCAGGTTGCGCGATAACGGTCGGGGGCTTTTTCGAAAGAGCAGGAATGATCAAGCCAAGGGCCAGAACCAAGATAGCGCTTGCGGCTGCGGCAACGACCGGAAGATTCAGATTCGCAAACGGAGATGCCTTAGCTGGCTTGGCACCGCCGCGGCGATTGGCTCCGAGCGGTGCGACGGCGACAAAGGCTGGCGTTTCGGGTGCAACCGGTTGCAGCAATGGAGCGCTGGCTTGTTGCTGCTGGTGAAGGGCGGCGTCGTAGGCCGCTTTCTTGTCCGTCAGCAAGCAAGCGGCCGCGTTCGAGACTTCGTTGAGGAGCATTTGGCTCGCAGCTGAATGCTTGCCCGTTTGCAACGTCTTCAAATGCGCCATCCGCTGATCAGCGGCGTTCGAGATGACGTCGGCATTCGGCTCAAACGTCCGCAGGCCGAGCAGCCGATAGTGGTTCGCGGGCTGCTCTTCGGGAGGAATGCCGAGCCAGGTGTAATAGGGATCAAACGTTTCCGACATGACTGCCTCGTTCTCCGCGAACACATCGGTGAGCACCCACCAATTCGCGTGATATTATCACCGCGTCGGGATAGAGGGTCAATCTTTCAATCGCCGCGGATGGCGGCACGAAAGCGCGCGAGCTGTTGGCCCACCGGTGGCGTGGGATGTTTCAGATATTCGGGCGGTGTTACATCGACGGCGAGGCAGGCGAACCGCGGGCCGGTGGTCCCCAGCAGGAATCCGCGCGCCTCTCGTTGCCAATCGCGGAGTTCGTGATACTCGGCAATCGTTTCAAAGCCAGTGCTCTCGGCGATCTTGCCGAACTGGACTAGCGCTGCAGGCCCCGGCGTTTGCTGGCCGCCAGTCACTTCGTAAATGCCATTCTCGAGCACGACGACGGTCAAGTTGGGAGGATTTGCCGCGCCAACGGTGACCAGCGAACCCAAGTTCATCAGCAACGCGCCATCGCCGGTGATGCACAACACCTCGCGCTTGGGCTGCGCGAGCGCCAAACCCAACGCGAGCGGCACGGCGCCTCCCATCGTCGATGGGTTGTAATGCAAATCGAGGGGCCGCTGCACCAGCTTCGGCCAGGTGCGGGCAGAGCCTTGGTTGGTGACGACGATCCAGTCATCCGACAGGTGGTTGATGATGGTTTGCAGCGCATCGACCACCGGCATCAAGGGTTGTTCGTCACTCATGTTACGGTGCTCCTTCGGCCAACATGATCACGCCGGCAGTGTTGTCGGCGCGGCATTGGCGGACATGCTCAGCGAACTTGGGCTTATCTGCTTCGCAAGTGATCCACACATCATTCAGCTGCCAGGCTTTCACGATCAGAAGGGCAAACGCCTTCGCCGAATCGGTCGATTCCGGCACGAGCGCGTTGCGTACGCCGATGAGCGCAAAGACTGGTAGCTTCAGATCGTAAAGAACATTACGCAGCGCATCGCCCGATTCGTACAAGCCGGTGGTCTGCATCACGACGAGTGGCATCTTGCCGCCGAGGAGCAAACCCGCCGCGAGGGGCCAGGCTTCGCCCTCGCGGCAGACGCGCACGAGCTGCAACTTCTTAGAAGACTCGAGAGCTTCTTCCCATGGTCCCAGCGTTGTGTCGGGAACCCAAATCACGTGCGTGAAGCCGAGTTCGGTGAGGATGGCGACGATTTCGGGGCCGGTGAACATGTGCTTGCCTCCAGGAAGCCCGTAGCGTTAGCGAGGGAGAATCGCCTCTAGCGGATGCCCTCGCTAACGCTACGGGCTACCTATTTCTTAACCGAGTACTTGCAGACAGCCGCGGCAGAAATCCGGCAGGTCATCGGGCTTGCGGCTGCTGACGAAGTGGCGGTCGATGACGACGGCGGCGTCCTTCCAAATCGCGCCGGCGTTTACTAGATCGTCCTTGATGCCCGGCGAGCCCGTCACCTGCACGCCACGATACACGCCGGCCGAAATCGGAATCCAGCCGCCGTGGCAGATCGCGGCGATCAACTTTTTCTGCTGGTCAAAATCGCGGACGAGTTGCAAGAGAACCGGATCACGTCGCAGTTTGTCCGGCATGAAACCACCAGGAACAATCAGCCCAGCAAAATCCGCCGCTTTGAGATCAGCGTAGGCGGCATCGGAAGAACACGGATAGCTGTGCTTGCCGGCGTACTTTACTCCGGCTTTTTCGCCGGCAACGACCACTTCGGCTCCGGCTTCGACCATTCGCAGTTTGGGATACCAGAGCTCGAGGTCTTCGTAGATGTCGCCAACAAGGGTGAGAATCTTTCGCCCGCGGAGAGGCTGATCGCTCATGGTTTGCTTTCTGAATTAGGCGGTAACTGTTTGCGTGGGCCGGAACCGCAGTGTGGCCAACGTGCCGACCGTTGCAAAGGCCACGAGGACCAAAAGCTGCGTCAGGGCGAACGGCAACTCAGCTTGCGTCGGGGCCAAAGCGTGCAGCGTGGGGACTTTCAAGAAGGCCTGCACCACGAGGACGAAGAAGTTGAGATAAAAGGCCGCCATCGCCGAGGCGACATACGTGGGCCTCCACCAACCGGCCAATGAGTGACGAAAGCGAGCGTCGACTGCGACCGCGAGCACCACAAGCGAGATCACACCCAGGATATGCGACGGCAGAACGCGATCGACGGGAAACAGGTAGCCGCTCAGGCTAGTGACAATGGTCGTTCCCAGAAACCAGGCATTCCAGCGGTCGAGCGAATGACCTCGCAGAAAACCGGCAGTCACGACGAATCCCAGGGCGAGAGCGACCAGGCTAACAGCGACGTGAGCAACCAGGACGGTGGTGACGTAGGCGGTCATGGCAGTGATCCTTTTTGACGGTGAGTTGTATTGGCCTTTGCTGGTCTTACCGGCGGACTGGACACTTCTTACAGCCGCCCGTATTTCTGGGCGTAAGGCCTGGACACCTCACAGCCGCAAAAAGACCCGTTGCCGATACAACCATGTCGCCAACAGCCATAAAACGACCAAAACTGTCGTCCGCTGGGCCATGGTCGCGTAATCGCCCGTATAAAGTTCTTGCCCCAAGTGCCTTGCAGCCGTATCGCGAATCCAGCCGCTGCTGAGCTGAAAGCCGAGGTAAACGAAGATCGAGTTCATGCCGATCACCGTGAATGGTACCGACCAGGCCTTCCAGCCGCCGACGTCGATCACCGCATAAAACGCGGCGAGCATCAGCAGCACCCAGCCGCCACTGAAGAGGGTCCAACTGGGCGTCCAAATCCGTTTCACCAGCGGACAAACGGTCAAACCTGCCAGCCAACCGACGAGCAAGCAAATCGCACCAGCGATCAGCAGCGTGCAAAGTTTCACTTCCGGTCGACCTTCGCGTCGCAGCATCTCGCCAGTCATCAGTCCCATGAGCATCGTGGCCAGCGAAGGGACGAAATTCAGTGTTTGATAACCGCCGCGCGTCAGCACATACGGCGAACTGCGCGGAAAGAGATTCAAAAACCACACGTCGAAATCGGCGGCCGCATTGGTATGCGGATTCCAGTGAGCAAAAAAGCCGCTGAGATATTCCGTCGACTTGATCCAACTAGTGTCGGCCCCTGTCGGCAACGTCGAGGGCGTCCACACGGCAAAGAACAGCCAGTAGCCAACGAGAATCGCCGCAATCGCAGCGGCCTGCACTTTCGCATTCGTCCAAGAAAGCAACACGACGAAGAAATAACCAATGCCGATCTGCGCGAGGACGTTCGTAAACAGCCAAACCGTTTGCTTGTCCTCGCGCGAATTCGAAGCCAGCAGCACTCCGAGCAGCACGAGCGCGACAGACCGCACGGCTGCATGCCACAGCACCAGCGCGAGCGAATCCCCTTTCTTCAACCGGTTCGCCGTCGAATAGGCCGCGGCCACGCCCACCATGAACATGAAGGCTGGTTGAATCAAATCCCACAGCACGCAGCCAACCCAAGGAACATGGTCGACCTGCGGCGCGATCGTGGCCCAAATGCTCTCGGGCAACTTCGCCGCCACACCACCAATGCCAAAACCAGCACTCGCCATCAAGAACATGATGAAGCCGCGAAAGGCATCGAGCGATGCGAGACGATTCGCGGCTGTGGGTATTTTCTCGGTCATGGATATTTCTTCTTAGGATGGTGCCGAAGCGGGTGTTCGCCCAATTCGTTCAATAGCAGTCCTAGACGGACCAATGGTCCGTCCTGAGGCGGTGCGCTACAATTCGTGTTCTTCCGACACACGAACTCTTCACGCACACCCGCCATGAAACTTATCCGCTACGCCGATTCGCAAGGTTCCACGCATCACGCAGCCCGCACCGACAAGGGCGATTTCAAAATCGACGGCTGCATCTTCGGCGATTTCAAAGTAACCGATCAGCAGGCCGATGTGGCGAAGTTGCTGGCGCCGGTCGATCCGCGGGCCTTTCTCTGCATCGGCCTCAACTATCGTAAGCATGCCGAGGAAGGAAAGGCGCCGATTCCGAAGTTTCCGGTGCTGTTCATGAAATCTCCCGGCGCGGCGCAGAACCCCGGCGATCCCATCGTTCTGCCGCGGAAGTTGCTCAGCACGCAGGTCGATTATGAATGCGAACTCGCTGTCGTCATCGGCAAGAAATGCAAGAACGTATCGAAGGCCGACGCGCTCGACTACGTGCTCGGTTACACCTGCGGCAACGACGTGAGCGCTCGCGACTGGCAAAAAGACTTCGGCGGTTCGCAGTGGTGCCGTGGCAAGACCTTCGACACGTTTGGACCGCTCGGGCCAGTGCTGGTACTGAAGGATGAAATCCCGAATCCTAATGCGCTGCAGATCAAGACGGTGCTCAATGGCGAAACGATGCAGGATTGGTCGACCAGTGACATGATCTTCGACGTGCCGACGCTGATCGAGTTTCTCAGCGGCAGCACCACGCTGTTGCCGGGCACGGTGATCATGACCGGCACGCCGCACGGCGTGGGTGTGGCCCGCGATCCTAAGGTTTTTCTCAAGCACGGCGACAAGATCACCGTCGAGATCGAAAAGATCGGCCAGCTGACGAATCCGGTGATCGACGAGACGTAAGGTCAGCCCTTTTTGCGGGCTTTGATTGTTTGGGCCAGGGTTGGTGCAT
This sequence comes from Anatilimnocola floriformis, assembly GCF_024256385.1. Taxonomy (NCBI): domain Bacteria; kingdom Pseudomonadati; phylum Planctomycetota; class Planctomycetia; order Pirellulales; family Pirellulaceae; genus Anatilimnocola; species Anatilimnocola floriformis. The sequence goes on along the minus strand of NZ_JAMLFW010000001.1, from coordinate 19,423 downwards.
CCTGCTGAGGCGTTGATTGCGATGTATTCAGCGCCGTCACGCGAATCTCTTTTTTCGGTTCGCGAAACAGCCGGATCACGAACCACCACAGGCCGATGCTGAGCGCGATCACGGCTGCGAGGGCGATCAAGCCTTCGCGGAGCAATCGTCGGCCGAGTTGCTGCACCGGCGCGATCACACGGCGGTAATCTTCCTGCATCAGCACCACTAGGCCCGTCTCCGCTTGCGAAGCATCAGGCAACTTCACCGGTGCGGCAACGGCAATCCAGGGGCGATTGTATTGGTCGGCTCCCAGCGGATGCTCGCCGAGTGGATCCTGGTAGTTACCGCCGTCGTTGTCTTTCAAATTCGAACCGTTGAGCACTTCGGCGGGGACGCGTTTCTCAAAGAACTCTTTCGGCAGCTTGCTCGAAGTGGCCTGCAGTTCCTCGTACAGCGGGTGATGCACGATCGTTCCTGCCGACTCTCCATGCCGGCCGTCGACCAGCACCGGAAAGCGATCGGCAGAGGCCGTCGAGCCGATCAATTCAAAATCGCTAAGGTTCACGGTGAGAACAAACACCCCCATGAACTCTTCTTTGTCACTCCACAGCGGCGAACTGATGGCGACCTTCCAGCGGCGGGTTGAAGAGCTTTGAAACACATTCGACAAATGCGTCTGTTCAATATGCCGCGGGTTGACCGTGGCCCGTGGAAATTCGGGCACTTCCGGGATGCCGCTGAAATAGGAACGGTGCGCCACATTGCGGCCGATATTGCTCGCCACCGCGTCTTCGTCAAACACTACGCCCAGCTGAGTGCCGAAACGATCGACGACAAAAATGCTCGAGAACTTCGGCGCTCGCGGATCCTTGGCCGCGGCGGATTTGTATTTTTGCAATCGGCGATCGAGATAGCTATTGAGCGCGGCCCGCCGTGGATCGTTGACAAACTCCGCTCGCGCCACGGTGATTTCGTTGTCGGTTGAGAGCGAACGATTGAGCGTTGCGAGTGAGTTCAAATCCTTCAGCGGTTTCAGAAATTCATCCAATTCCGCGCGGCCTGCCTCCTGGCGACAGAGATCAAAAAAGTTGGCGATCTTCACCGTCACTTTTTCCGCTGCGAGTTGCGCTGCGAAGGTGTTGTTGTCGACCGCGGCTTGCTGCGCAACATTGGCCGTTTCACGGAGCGCTTGCTCGTAACCGCGGAAGCCAAAAAAGAGCATCGCCGAGAGCAGTAGCACCGGCCCGGCAAAACCGAGGACGAGCATCGGCCGCCGCGAACGGGCCTGCTCGCGAGCATTCAGCGCGTCGAGCACTTCTTGCACGTTCGCGAAGCGATCGGCCGGATGCGGAGCCAGACAGCGATCGATAATATCGGCCAGCGCGCGGTCCATGCCGCTCACGCGGCGATGCTCGCTGGGCAACGGCGCCGTGACAATTAGCTTGCGATAACGAGCCAGACGATCGGCCAGGTCGCCAGCCGTATCGATGTGCGTGACCGAATCGTCGTTGCGATGCGGCGGCAGACCGATGAGCAGGCAGTACAAAATCGAGCCGAGGGCGTAGACGTCCCAGCGGACATCGGGCACCGCCTGCAGATCGGCCTGTTCGGGCGCCATGTAAAACAGCGTGCCGAGCGCGGGGCGCTGCTCATGCGACAATCGGGATTGTCCGAAATCGGCGAGCCGCGGCCGGTTGTCGCTATCGAGCAAAATATTGGCCGGCTTGAGATCGCAATGCAGCACGCCCTTGCCGTGCGCATGTGCCAGACCGAGGCAGATATCTTTCCACAGATCGACGGCGTCGGTGATCGACAGTGTGCCTTGGCGGCGGAGCATTTCATCGAGCGAGCCGTTCTCGATGTACTCCATCACGTAGTACGGCGGATCGGCGTCCCAGCCGACGTCGAGCAACTGCACGACGTAGCGATCGGCCGAGAGGAACACGAGTTTCTCGACCTCGCGCGATAGTAGCGACCAATCGACGCTCCGGCGGTGGGCATAAAACTTGATGGCCACTTGCCGGCCGGTGTTCAGATCGCGGCCGACCCAGACTTCGCCATACGCGCCGGTGCCAAGCAGCCGTTGGGCTTCGTAGCCGGGGGCTTGCGTCGGTGGCTGCGTGCTCCGCAGGCTCAAGTCGCGTGAGCGCTGCCGGTCGTCGTCGGATTGTTGCTCGGTTACGTCGGCACTCATGAATGGATTATCGTAACAGATTGACGAATCTTCGACCGGATGGAGTTTGTTGAAATGCGCGCACGAATCATTCTCATGTCGATCGCGGTAGCACTTTTGTTACAAGCGATTGCCATATTCGCCCAAGATCCGCCGCTCGATGGCCGTGATGGCAGACAGCTGCTGCTGGAAAATTTTCGGCCACAAACGACCTTGCAGGTTCAGCCCACGGTGCTGCACGGCGCCAAGTTTCCTGCCATCGACGTTCACTCGCACTTTCGCATTCGCCTCAAGCATTCGCCGGAGCAACTCGACGAATTCGTGAAAGTAATGGATCGTCAACGAATCGCCGTCTGCGTGAGCCTCGACGGCCAACTCGGTGAAAACATCGATGAGCATGCGAAGTACTTACTCACGAAATACCCCAGCCGTTTCGCGATGTTCGCCAATCTCGACTGGCAGGGAACCGGCAAAGCGGGTGAGCCAGCAACCTGGGACTGCAATCGACCTGACTTTCCGCGGCGGATGGCCATTTCCTTGAAGGATGCCAAAGAACGTGGCTGCCTTGGCCTGAAAATCTTCAAAGGCTTCGGCCTCGAATATAAAAACACTGATGGCTCGCTCTTGAAAATCGATGACCAGCGGTTTGATCCCATCTGGCAAGCCTGCGCGGAATTGAAATTCCCCGTGCTAATTCATGTTGCCGATCCGCTGGCCTTCTTTCAGCCGATCGACGAGAAAAACGAACGCTGGGAAGAGCTCCATCGTCGGCCCGAGTGGAGTTTTTATGGGCCGCAATTTCCCAAGCACGAAGAATTGCTCGCGGCCTTTCATCGCGTCGTCGAGCGACATCCGAAGACGATCTTTTTCGGCGCTCATATGGACGGCCAGGCTGAGAATCTGCCGGCGATTGCAGCCGTGCTCGAGCGTTATCCAAATCTGAATGTGGAGCTAGCTTCGCGAATCGCCGAGCTCGGCCGGCAGCCGCACAGCGCGCGGAAGTTTCTCATTAAATATCAAGACCGCGTGCTGCTTGGCACCGATGGCCCCTGGCCCGAAGAACGCCTGAAACTTTACTGGAGGTTCCTGGAAACCGAGGACGAATACTTTCCCTATTCGGAAAAAGAATTTCCACCGCAAGGCTTTTGGCAGATTTATGGCATGCATCTGCCAGATGAGGTGCTGCGCAAGATTTATTTTGAAAATGCGCTCCGAATTTTGCCGGGCCTGCGTGAGAAATATGAACAGGCGGCGCGGACTATGAAATGAGAGCAAAAGTTTGGCGAATTGCCGCGCGGCTCTTTATACTTGAGCCACGCGGTTGAGGTCGCGAGTGCTTTTGTCAGCCAGAGGATATTGCCATGTCGACAGCAGGTGAAAAAGTTCCAGTCGTTTGCCCCCAGTGCGATAAGCGGTTGCTCGTCCCGGCAGTTTCGCTGGGGAAGCAGGGGCGCTGCCCGGCTTGCAATTCGGTGTTTCTGCTCGAGCAAGTCTTCGAAGCCGAAGCAGTTCAAGCAGCTCCGGCCTATCAGCCTTCGCCGCTCGATTTCGGCAATGCCTTTGCACCCTCCGGTCCGGCCTATCAACAGCCAGAATCGGAATACACTCTGGCGCCAGCCGCGTATCAGCAATCGACCATCGCCAGTCCGTATGCCTCGCCGACATCGGTCACGCCCTACTCCGCCTATCGGCCCGAACCGGCCAAGGGGCAGTTCTGGGACAGCAGCATCCTCGGCGGTCTAGCGCTGATGGCAATTTCCGTCGTGTGGTTCTTCGGTGGTCTGGCCGCTGGCTTCATTTTCTTCTATCCGCCCGTGCTGTTCATCATCGGCCTCGTTGTGATGATCAAGGGCTTGGCGTCGGGAAGCATCGCGGGCGATTAGGTGGAGGTGGGGGCTGGGGACAAGGAACTGGGGCTGGGAAAATGCATTCCCGCCCCTCTCTGTTTCTATTACGCCTTCTTAAGCTCCCAACCCAATGCTATCCCTAACGCGATTTCTTTCCCCAGGTCCCAGTTCCTAGCTCCCAGCCCCTTCCTGGCACCTTGCCTTTTCCGGCCGTGGACGGGAGAATATGCCGCTTTCCACGGCAACATCTTTCACCGGTCGTCAGGGCTATGGTCTTCGACAATATCCTCAGTCTTCAGAAGCAGTTGACCGACAAATACGTGGTCGTCGATGCCAATCGTCCGGAGCTCAAAAGGTTCAACGGGCTGACTGGCATGGTGAAGACGGTCAATTTCAGCGGCCGGGCCCTGGTGCAGTTCGATGGCCATAACAACATCGGCTGGTACGACATCGATCCGGCCTTTTTGAAGGTTGTCGACGCTCCGTTGCCGAAGGCTGAGAAGGCCGAAAAGAAGCCCGCCGCGGCTGCTCCTGCCGCCGAGAAGGCTGCCCCCGCAAAGCCCGCTGCCAAGTCGGCCGCCGAAATTCTGGCTGCCGCCAAGGGTGGTGCGAAAGCGGCCGCTCCCGCCGCCGAAGCTCCCAAGCCGGCCGGCAAAATGAGTGCTGCCGATATCCTGGCCGCCGCCCGCGGTGCCAAACCGGCTGCCCCGGCCGCCGAAGCCAAACCTACTGAAACCAAGCCAGCCGAAGCCAAAAAACTCAGCCCCGCCGAAATTCTGGCCGCCGCTCGCGGCAAAGCTCCGGCCGCTGCCGCCCCGGCTCCTGCGGCAGCCAAGCCCGCTCCAGCCCCGCCGCCGCCTGCTCCAGAACCGGAACCAGAGCCCGAACCAGTCGCCGAAGCTCCTGCTGCTGGCGGGGGAGGCAAGTCGATGCTCGGCAAGTTCAAGACGAACGAAGAGATCATCGCCTTCTTGCGGAAGTCGAAGTAAACACGCTCAGCAAGCCGAAGCCCGCGCGTTTGTGTTCGTTGGATTTCCTGGCGGCGTAGCTTCACCCAGCCAGGTCCAGGCTTCTTCGACCTTATCGAACGATCGCACGTTTGCGCCGCGATTGACGGCGACCAGCTCAAAGAACTTTCCCCGCTGCGCACTTTCGCCGGGGCTGCAGACAATTGCAATGCGATGCGTTGCTCCAAAGCCGTATTGCTGCAGGCCGCTTCCCAGTTGATAGAGCTCGATCACCGATAAGCTCTTTTCGGGGAGCTTCGTAGCATCGAACAGCACGTGGTGCTGATCGTGCTGATCGCAAGCCACGGCGATTTGCCGCAGGAATTGGTCGCTGCTCTCAAAGACAATGTTGCCTTCGACAGTTGTCGGCAAAAAATCAGTCGCGGCAATTACCCGCACATCGTGCGACATGGGACGCCTTCCGCATGCAGGTCGAAAGTTGGCAGGGAACCATCGCCTCTTCCCAAATGCAACTCGATCGCGGTGGTGATCTCACGATAACTCATTCGTAAAGCGAAAGCGATTTTAATACCGCGCTGAATTTTTCGTTTTCAATCTCAGTTGAACACCGGCCCCACCATGCGGTGCCATTTCTGGTCATTGCTTGCGTCCCGCGCCGACAGTTTGTCGCCCTCGCGCTGAAAAACGCACAGCTACGAGGCATTCAGACCTCAGCTCTTGACGACACTTGTTGAAACAACTATTGTGCAATTGACCTGCCTGGGAACCCTTCTCTCCACAGGATTTTGCTGATGACCACTTCTTCATCGCCTGCCGAAAACCCTGCTGTCGAAACCACCGATGTCGTTGTGATCGGCGGCGGTCCCGCCGGTGCAACGGTCTCCACGATCATCGCGCAGCACGGTCACAAGGTGCAGCTGTTCGAGCGCGAGCGCTTTCCGCGGTTCCACATCGGCGAATCCTTGATTCCCGAAACGTATTGGGTCCTCAAGCGGCTCAACATGCTCGACAAGATGAAGGGAAGCCACTTCGTCAAAAAGTTCAGCGTGCAATTTGTCACCGACAAAGGCCGTCTGTCGGAGCCGTTCTACTTTCACGACAACAAGCCGCACGAGTGCTCGCAAACCTGGCAAGTGCTGCGGAGCGAGTTCGACCTGATGATGCTCCGCAATGCCGCCGAACATGGCGTGCAGGTGCATGAAGGGGTGCGCGTGCTCGATGTGCTGTTCGAAGGAACTCGCGCGGTCGGCGTGAAGGTGGAAGATGAAAACGGCCAGCAGCGCGAAGTGCGAGCCAAGGTCGTCGTCGATGCCAGCGGTCAAAGCTCGCTGCTGCTCGGGAAACTTGGGCTGCGAGTGTGGGACAACGATCTGAAAAAAGCCGCCGTTTGGAGCTACTGGGAAAATGCCTATCGCGACACAGGCCGCGACGAAGGCGCCACGCACGTGATGCAAACGGAAGGTAAGAAGGGTTGGTTCTGGTACATCCCGCTGCACAACAACATTGTCAGCATCGGCGTCGTTGCCGAGCACTCGTATCTTTTTCAGAACCGCGCGTCGAAAGATCTGCAAGACATTTACAACGAAGAAGTCGCCCGCTGCCCCGGCCTGCAGCCGCGACTCACCAATGCCAAACAAGTCGCGCCGATGCGAGCGGCCAAGGAATACACCTATCGCTCGACGCAAGTCGCCGGCGATGGCTGGGCGCTGGTGGGCGATGCCTTTGGCTTCCTCGATCCGCTCTACTCGTCCGGCGTGCTCCTCGCGCTCCGTTCGGGTTCGGTCTGCGGCGATGCCGTGGCCGAAGGTTTGAGCAAAGGCGACACATCGGCTGCGCAACTCGGCAAATGGGGCCCCGATTTCATCACTGGCATGAACCGCATGAAGCGTCTCGTCTGCGAATACTACGACGGCTTTAGCTTCGGCCGGTTCGTGAAGAAGCATCCCAACTTGAAGGGACACCTTACGGATCTCTTGATTGGCGATCTGTTCGATGACAAGGTTGACGATGTGATCGAGCCGATGAATGAAATCCGCGCCGAGATGGCTGCTGCAGCGGCAGCGAAAGCGACGGCTGCCGCGCAGTAGCGTGGGCGGGGCTACAGCCGCTTCTCCCACTCGGCATCGAAACCGCTTCCCGCCGCGGCGATTGTCTTCATGTCGCCGAGGCATTCGGCAAGCAGCACGCTGGGAACGTCCTTGAGTTGGAGATTGCCAGCGCGGTTGTAACCGCTGTCGCGACCCGGCGATTTTCTTGCGAAGCTCATCGTTGTGAGTGCGACGGTGCGGTTCTCTTCCGGTAAGCCGTTCCCGCTGAAGCTTAGTAGCACTTCGATGCCCAGGCCGGGAAATGCTTTCGAATAGCTGTAGAACCAACCGCCATCCTCGGCCTGACCGCGGGTGTAGCCGAATTTCGTCGCCAAGCCGCGGAGCTTGAAGGCTTCGACGAGATGTCCTTGGAAATCGTCGGCGCTCGTCGTCTTTTGTTTCGCTGCCGGCAACTCATACGGAGCGCGAGCGAACTGCGCAAATAACGGCGTGACATCGTAATCGGAAAGGTGTTGTGCCCAAGCCTGCGTGGTCTCCGGCGACACGTTGCAGGCATGCGCGACGCGAATCGAGCTACCAGCGGGCGGGGTGACGGGATTGTCTTCGAAGTCCGTAAACGAGCCGTCATCGAGCGGCCGAAAAGTCTGCACCACCTCGCCATCAACGAGCACCGCCCACACGAGTCTCTGCACTAGAAACCGCACGAGTGGATGCTGATGCAGATACAACTCCCAATCGGCAAGCGGCCAAGTTCGCTCGGTACACATCGCTTCATATAACCGCGTCTGCGTCAGGCCAAATAGCTTTTTCACTTCGGTCTTGGCCACCGAGTAGGTTTTCTTCGCGGCCTTCGCGAGTTCAGCGTCGTCATCTTTGCGCGGATCGGGGAGTTTTTTCAACGCCTTCCCTTCGGCGTCGTAAACGGTCAGCTCCAAATCGGCATTCACGCGCAGCAGAAACTTGCGCGGGCCGAAGTCGAGCTCGAGTTTTCCTTCGTCATCGAGTCCGCACGTCGGCATCGTCCGATCGGCCAGTTCATCGAGCGACCAGCCCTTGCGCTCGGCGAGCAGCTGAATGTATTTCTCGGCCTCTTCGCGAATTCCTTTCGTGCGAAAGCGATTCGAAATCGAGAGAATGTATTGAATCGCCAGCGGCCGATCGACGCCGGAGAGCATGGCGATGAGCGCCTTGCACTGCGCCGCGCGATAGCCATACCACTCTTTCAAATACCGCTGCACCGGCCCGACGGCAGCATCGCCACAGCAAGCGCCGGCCACGGCGAGCATGCCTTTCTCCGCAACGGCGGAGCCGACCTCGCGTTGATATTGTGCAAAGAGCTGATCTTCGAGTGCCGACTGACTCTGCGGAAAGCCCGCAGGAATGGGCTGCTTGTTGTTCTGATACCACTGGATGCTGTGCTGATAATACTGCCATTGCTGCGGCGCATTCTTCTTGGCTTTTGCACGGGCTTCGTCATCGGTCAACCCACGTTTCAAATCCTGACCAAGCCAGGCCTGCAGCACAAAGTTGCCGAACTCCTCGCGGTCATTCTTGCGAAAGAGTTCGCAATAACGCTTAAGGAGCGCGCCGGGCTCCGCCGTCTTCAATTTGAAGCTCTGCACAATCAGCCAGATGAGCGTTTCCGTCGGAACTGGCTTGCCGCTATCTTGCCAGCGAACTCCTGGCAGCGTGTCGAAGGGAAAAAAGACGAGGGCTGTCGGCAGGCCCTTCGCAAGATTCTTCTGCGCATCGGCTTGCAGTTTTTCGCGATCGAGAAACGGCGAGATCGATTCGCCAAGTCGCTCGAGCGCGGTCAACATCGTATCGAACGTGGCGTCTTGTTTCTCGTTCTTGGCTGCGACCACGAGCGGTTTGATTGCTACCTTGTCTCCCAACCTCCCGATCCATTCGGCTGCATTTTGTCGTGTTTGAAAGCTGCCGCTGCTGAGCGCCGTGGCTAATCGCTCTTGCAAGTCGGGAAGTCTCGCTGCAATCGGTTGCGCTTGTTGTCGCTCGTGTTTGTTTGTGCTGATGGCGAGTTCCCACACTTTGCCGACGATGGCCGGTGGCACGACGGGGAATTTGCGCAGCAACCGAAATGCACCGGCGCGCTGCCATTCACTTTCGTATCTCGTCTGGTAGTCGGTCGTTTGCACCGGAATGAACGAACGTTCGAGAGCTGCCAGATTTGCATACAGGTAAGGCCACACGGCTTCGGCTTCCCAGTCGAAGGCTTGCCAATATTCATAGAGGGACAATTGCAGGAGGCTGCCGCTATCAGCTCCCACCGCCTCCACAGCGGCGCCGAGTTCGGCCAGCGTGATCGGCGGTGAATGCGTCGCGCGATACTTTTCAATCGAATCAATCGCCTGCGATTCCACAGCTTTTCGGCCGCTCAGCGGAATCGCATGAATGACCACCAGCCAACGAACCAGTTGAATCAGTTGCAGATCGGGATTCTCCAACAATCGCTGGTGAGCAGCGGTAATGTCCCCTTTCAGGTATCCACCGTAGAGCCCAGCTTCCTGCAAGTATCCGTGCGACTGCGCGGCAGGCTCTCGCTTGCCTGCCAGAATCGCGCACACAGCATCGACCCAATCTTTCGGCAGTGATTCGAGCCGATGATTGGGATGAAGGTGCGGATTGGCAGCTGGGTTATTGAACTTCTCGTTGTGAATCGCGCGCTGCTTTTCGTGGCCACCAGCGATCGCTTCAATCGCTTGCCGGAGAGCAGGTGTGACGGGCGCGTGCAAATCTAGCGGCGGGAGTGGCGGCACTTCGAGCACAAGTGGCTCCGCCGTTGCGGTCTTCACTTCGCCGAGTGCCGCTTGCAGCACTTCGCGCACCGGCGCCGATTTTTCGGTTTCGAGCAACTCGCGCAGCAGCGGCAAAGTCTGCTCGCCGTAGAAACGGCCTAACAAACGAATCGCGTGCTCACGCTGGTTGCGATCACCTTCGCGGGCCAAGCGTTCGACGTGCGGCCGAGCTTCGTCGGAGACCTTCCGCAGCACCGGCCAGGCGGCATCGCGAACTTGTTTCGAGGACTCGGTTGCGCACGTAGCCAACTCTTCGACAAACACCGCCAGCGGCACGTTAGCATCGATGAGCGTTTCGAGGGCGGACACTCGCGATATGACATGTCCTTCCAGCAAATAGGGCACGACCAATGACCGCCGCTCGGCCAGCACGGGCCCGAGACCTTGCATACCAAGACGCAGTTGCTTGCGGACTTGAGAATCCCAGGGTCGCTTCTCATCAAATTCAAAAATGCCGTGTAAATACTTGTCGATGTCAGCGCCCGCTTCCTTCAGCAGCTGTTCGATCAACGGAAAGGGAAAATTCGCGGGCTTACGGTCGGTGGTGTAGAACTGCCCAGTGATTCGATTTGCCTCTTGTAGCAGCACCTCCAAGCCGCGCGAGTTTCCCAGCCACTTTTGCAACAAGAAGCGATCCTTTGGTGCATTGCAAACGGCAGCCTCGAAGACCTTGATAAACCGCTGAAATAGCTCGATATCAAAGTTGGTCAAGTCACGAAAAAACGTCTGCCAAGAAATAGGATCGGCTTGAAAACCATACTGCTCCAGCGCGCCCAAACGCAGGTCCTTGCCCGCTTCCCACATCTTGTTCAGTACGGACTCTTCGTCGCCATCGATGATGTACTTCATCAGGCGGTCGGCAATTTCACGATCTTGTTTCCGCATCGGCTCGAGGATTTTTTCGAGCGTCACAATGCTGTCCGCGCTGAGTGCCGCCGGGTTCCGATACATGGATAAGCCTGCTGAGGAGAGCCGCAAGACAAGAAGTGCGGTACCAAAATACCCCAGCTAGGTGCCTGAGTGAATCGGCCGAAAACCAAGAGCGCGCAGCAGCGATCAGCACTACCTACGGATCAGCAAGCAGGAAGAAGCCGGAGGCTAGCGCCTGGCGGCTGAACCGGATGCATTCAACACTAGTGGAGTTACTTCACCAGTTCGATCTGCTTCGCCTCTTTCACCTCGAGGCGGGCGATCTTGTCTTTGAGATTGAGCTTGCCGCGGACGCGCACGGTCTTACCCTTGAAGTGCTCGGCGGGATCCTCGATGCCAGTCTTCTTCAAATCGGCAGCGGCGGCTTTGGTGATGGTGATCGCGATGTTCTTGGGATCGCGGAAGTTCTTTTCGCTATCGAGGTAAACCGCGCCGCGATCGGCGAGCAGATTCTTGGCCGATTGAATCGTCAACTCGACATAGACATCGCTGCCGGCTTTGGCGAGCGCCTCTTCGACCGTGAGCGGCTTCTCGGGAGCTTCTTCAGCGAAGAGGGGAGCGGTGACGAAGAAAAACACGAACAGCGCAAGAATGGTGCGGAACATAGCAAGACATCCAGAGGCGGAAGTTGGCGAATGAGAGGTAGCGGCATTATCGCTCGCAGCCCGCCTCATGCAAAGAAGCCCCTGCGTGCCCACATCAAATAACCTCAGCCTCTTCCCACAATCTGAATAATCTGACCAAGCGGCAGCATGTAGGCTTGGATGAGGAGCATGCCGCCGAGAAAACCCCAGCGGTATCGCCACTCGTCGCGCGGGCATTGCGCCAGACCGAGTAGCATCAGCATCCAGCCGAAGCCGCGCACCGGCGCGACGCTGTAGGTCGTTACGGCAAAGAGAATGAGGAGCAAATTGCGCGCGCGGTTCGTCCAGCGATTCGACGGCAACAAATACAATCCGCCGATCAAACCTTCGATCAGCACCGTCCACCACGTGAGAAAGTGCGCGAGGAACTTCACTTGCCCGCCGCCCGACAGTTCGACTGTGGGAACGGTGACGCCGGCAGGATAGCTCTGCTGCAGATCGCGCAGCTCGCGATTGGCAGCGAGTGTTTCCAACGGCAGACCAGTCGTCCACGAAGTGAAGTGCGCGAAGCGTTCGTCGGCGATCAGTTCATACGTAAAGAACCGATCGTCGAGGTACTGCGGCGTGCAGGCCTTCCAAGCCATGGCAAACAGCATGCAGAGCGCGATCAGCAACCCACTGCTGCGGCGCAGCGTTTCGGGTTGATCGCTGCGCGGCATCGAGAAGGTCGAGCAAAGGGCCAGGCACCAATAGACGAACAGGTACTTGTGATTGTCGGACGATTCCCAGTTGAGATAAATCGTCGTTCCCAGCAGCGCCGCCGTCAGATACCAGAATGCCGGTGTATTGAGCCAACGGCGAAACACCAGCCCGGCCGCGAACAACGGCAACAGCAAGAGCTGCAGATACCAGGCCTGTGGCGCGTGGACGAGCAGATGCAGCAGCGTGAGCGGCGGCAGCACCACGAACGGATCGAGCTGCAACCAGCGCGGCGGCAGTTGCGTCGGCGGCGATTCAACGGCTGACTTTTGCCAGCTCGGCGGAGAAATGGCAATCATGGCCTCTTCTCCGTGATCGGTAGCGAAGAGAAGAACAGCAACTGCGGTACGAGCCGCGTCGTGCCCGGGCTCATCGTTTGTTTCCAAACTTCTACCCGCACCAAGTCAAACGGAATCGTCGCCGCCGATTCGGGGTCGCTTGTCGCGGCGAGCACAGTTGTCGGCAGCGAGACGTTCGTGACGGCTGATCCGCGGCGCATTTCGCGCAGCCGTTCGCCGGTCAGGGGGACATCGACCGGTTGCCGACGTAGTTGTTCGTTCAGTTGTGCCTGCCGGAGTTGTGGGTCGAACCAGTAGCGTTTGGCGAGCCGCCGCGCGATTTCGTCGGCGAGTTCTTGATTCGGCGCGGCCCGGAGTTCGGCGACTTTTTTATCGAGGTCGTTCGGAATCTGCACCGGCGTTCGGCCCGCGGCGGTTTGAACGTAGGCATGAACGAAGCGGGCGCCTTCGCTGTCGATCGTCGAGAACATGCCGAAGCTGCCGCCCTTCCAGGGCGTTTGGCCAGCCGTTGCCACGCGATACAAATGCACGGCAGCCACTAGGCACAAGCAGATCGGCGCGAGCCAGACTCGCCGCGCGAGCAAGCCGGGATCGGTCGGTGCATTTGTTTCAGTCGACATAATCGGAACCAGGAACGAGCCTGCGATGCTTACCTACGGGCAAGTGTAGGTCGCAGGAGAGAACCTGCTGGTGGCTTGGCCCCCACCGAGCTTGCTCGGTGGAGCCGTGATTTTGCACTAGCAGGGCGATTCCGTATGCCTTTCGCCCCCACCGATCTCTGGTCGGTGGAGCGAGTGATTTCGCCGCAGCTTCAATCATGTGCTCCACCGAGCAAGCTCGGAGGGGGCAACGCTCTCTGGGGATGCGGTCTGGTGCAAAATCGTTTCACCACCGAGCAAGCTCGGTGGAGTCTGATCTGCCGCCTGCTGCCATCCAGCAATCTTCACAGATTCGCCTTGACCGGCTGTCGAACGCATCGGTACATTCCCACCCCTTTCCCAGCCGGGTCTTCTCTGTGGATGGCGAACCTGCGCGATGCTATCACTGCTTCCAATTCGCTGCGCAGTTTCTCTGGCGTCGAGCTGCGGTGCACTCCTGCTGCTACTGATTCTTGCCGCCAGCGGCGCTGCGCAAGAGTCGCGCTGGCCAGCCGAGAAGACCATCGGCATCTTCCGTTGCCATGCCGATTTTCAATTCGGCCGCGATGAACTACTCCTCAATCAGCTGGGCGATCTTTCGCGCGACCTCACCGAGATCCTCGGTTTGCCGGCTTCGCGCGAGTCGGTGCACCTCTTTCTGTTTCATGATCGCGAAGCCTATCAAAACTATCTGAAGACCTACTTTCCCCGCATTCCTTATCGCCGGGCCCTGTTCATCAAGTCGAAGGGGCCGGGGATGGTTTTCGCCGCGAAGGGGGACGATTTTGAAATCGATGTCCGCCACGAAGCGACTCACGCACTGCTGCACACCGTGGTGAACGGCTTGCCGCTGTGGCTCGACGAAGGACTCGCCGAGTATTTCGAAGTCCACAAGAACGATCGCTCGTCGAACAATCCGCACCTCGCCGACCTGCGCCGGTTGCTGCAAACGGCTGAGCCGCCAGCACTCCCCACGCTCGAAGCCATCACCGATTTTGAACAGCTCGGTCGAGACGAATATCGCGACTCGTTCGCCTGGGTTCACTTCATGCTGCACGGCCCGCGCGAAGCTCACGAAGAGCTCGTCAACTACATCTCCGAGCTCCGCGCCAATCAACAGCCAGAGCCGCTCAGCCGGCGTCTGCGTCGGCGGCTTCCCGATCTCGACCGGCGGTTCGCCGATCATCTCTTGGGCCGCTAGTGCCCGGCAAGCCGCACTAGCCACCAAACATCGGCTCGGCCATGACTCCTGCTGGGTCTCGCGCACATTTGCTGGGTCGACGGGATCCAGCACATTGCCTTCTCGCCGCGCGCTGCTGAATTTCCGCGAAATTCACGCTTTTCGGCGCAGTTTCAACGTTGGCACGCGATTCGCCAAGAGAGGCCTGTCGTGCGACTTCAGCACGCGTGAGTTCAAACACGTTTAAGTAGCGACAAACAGCCGATGCGAGTCAGTCGAATTACGAGCCAGTTCAGCGCAACCGTCCGCCGGGCCCGCGAAGCGATTTCACCGTCGCCAGTGCCGCCCCGTGCCGTCGCTGCGGAACCGACTTTTAAAGAGCAACTGATCCGCGTCTTGCTGCTCTGGTGTAGTTGTTGTTGGAACTAGCCGCGAGGCAAACTCGATAGCGTTGACAACGCGTCATCTTTGACCGGGATCGACCTCAAGCGGTCCCGGCACGAATCAATCGAGTGGCCGCTCAGGCCGCTGCGCGCAGCACTCGCTGGAGAGACGAGTGGCTGCGCGCGGCGGACCTTCCTTGCCTGCGAACTTCTAATGCCGGGCTCTCAATTCCCGGCGCACGTCATTTCTTCGGGCCGAATCGGTTGCTAGCGGCCCAATTTCGCCTTGACGCCGCGGGGCTGCATCAGCACAATCCCGCCGCCAAAAAATCTCACGATTCCCTGCGCTCATGCAATTACTTTTCTCACACCTTCGCTGGCCGACATACCGCCTCGCCCTGCTGGCGATCGGCTGTTGTTGCGCGCTAGCGTTGTGCTCAGCGAGTGAAGCGTGGGGACAAAACCCAATTCGCAAAGTCGGCAGCAGCGGCACGGCCAACGCGCCGACCAATCCGCTCCGCTCGTCGTCCGAGTCGATCGCGCTCACACGCATCGATCCCAATGTGAAACCTACCCAAGCGCAGGAAACGCTGCCCACGCCGTTGCGTCTTTCACCAATGGGGGCGGCACCGATGGAGACGCAGCCGCAGCAGCCGCCGGGTGTGCCCATTCCTGGTTCACAGCCGGAGCAATACATCGAGGGCGATCCTAACCAGGCTTGGCCTGCCGATGCGCCCGCGATGGATCACTACGGCGGCGGCCGTTTTGGCAATCATCATGGCCAGGCATACCCGGCGCGCGAGCCGTGGTTTTCGCACAACGATCCGAACGATGCCGGCCGACACACCGGTTGGGGCGATCCGCTCACCGGCACCAGTTGGCTGAATCGGCCGTGGTACGTCGGCGTGTTTGTTGGCGGCATGATCGCCGATGACATACTCGAGGATCACGTCTATTCCGATAGCGGGCCGATCGTCGGCTTGCGGCTCGGTCACGACTTCGATCACTTCTGGGGCTGGGAAGCCCGCTACGCTTATTCGCGCGTGGAGACGTTCAACGTCGCCGGCACGCCGATCAGTGATCCAGCTCGCGAATACTATGTCGATCTGGCTCTGCTGCATTACCCGTGGGGCGATTCGCGCTGGCGGCCTTACTTGCTCGCCGGCCTGGGCTTTATGAATGCCCGTTACATGAACGAAGCAGGCCAGGGAATCGACGATACCGTCCTCACCATGCCGCTGGGCGTCGGCTTGAAGATGTATCAATCTCCCTGGTTCACCATTCGCTTCGATGCCACCGCGAATCTTTCTTTCAGCGGAGCGCACGTCGATCCGATGAATAATTTCAGCCTGATGATGGGCGTGGAATACCGCTTTGGCGGCAAGCGACCGAGTTACTTTCCGTGGACCGGAAATACGTCGTACTGGTAAGTCGATTGCATCCGCGCAAAAAAGTGGCGTGAAGTTTTTAACCTCCACGCCACTCTCGTTGGTGTCGGAAGACCGCCTGCAGGCGGCACTCCAACTTGCTTAGTTCTTCAGGACGACGAAGCGCGAACCTTCGCTGCTCTTCACGAGCAACATCAGGCCTTTATCGAGGTCGGCCTTCTTCACCGCAGCGCGGAATTCATCGACACTCTTGACCGGCGTGCGGCCGACCTGCGCGATGACATCGCCTTGCTGCAGACCGGCGTTCGCCGCAGCCGAGCCGTTTTCGACGTCGGTCACAACAACGCCAGCGTCAGCCTTCACGCTCAGCTGTTTCGCCAGATCAGCGGTCAGCGGCGCGACATCGAGGCCCAGGTTTTCGAATGACGACGACTCTGGCTTGCGTGGGCCCGAGCCTTCTTCTTCATTGAACTTGGCAACCTCTCCGTAGCCCTTCGGCTGTTCCTTGATATTCACCTGCAGTGTGACCCGTTTGCCATCGCGGAGCACAACCATCGGCTGCTTGCTGCCGAGATCGGCACGACCGACAACGGCTTGCAGCGAGCGTGGGCTGTTCACCGGCTTGCCGGCAAATTCCACGATCACGTCTTGCGCTTGCACACCCGCTTGCGCGGCCGGCGAATCCTTTTGCACATCGGTGATCAGTGCGCCTTGCGACGTGCTGAGCCCCAATTGATCGGCTAGCGTCTGGTCAACAGCTTGAATGCCGACGCCCAGGTAAGCGCGATGCACCGAGCCATCCTTGAGCAACTGCGAGCTGACCCACTTGGCAACGTTCACAGGTACGGCAAAGCCGATCCCCTGAAAACCGCCGCTGCTGCTGCTGATCGCGGTATTAATGCCGACGACTTCGCCTTGCAGATTCACGAGCGGGCCACCACTGTTACCCGGATTGATCGCAGCATCGGTTTGCAGGAACTCGTTGTGACGCGTGATGCCAATGTCGCGGCCCTTCGCCGAGATGATGCCGGCAGTCACGGTGTCTTGCAGACCAAACGGCTGACCGAGCGCGAGCACCCAATCACCAATCTGCATCTGATCGCTGTCACCCAGCGCGGCATACGGCAGCGAGCCGTTGGCTTTGATCTTGATCACGGCGAGATCGGTGCCTGTATCGGTCTTCACATCTACTGCATCGAACTCGCGACCGTCATGCAACTTCACACGCAACTTGCCGCCGCCAGCGACGACGTGATTGTTCGTGAGAATCACACCGGCAGGATCGATGATCACGCCCGAGCCGCTGCTTTCGCGTCCTGGCATTTGTCGACCCGGCGCGCCTTCGCCACCGCGGCCATCGAACTCACCTTCCGGCATGCCTTCAAAGAATCGCTTCAGCAGCGGGTCGAGTTCGCCCATGCCCGGCGGCATTTGCCGCATGCCGCCACCGCGGGGCATGTTGCGCGGCATTTCGCGCTGCACCAGCTTCGGCTGTTGAATGTTTTGAATCGCGACGACGGCTGGAAGGACGCGGTTCGAGGAGTTACGAAACGCTTCCGACAGCGAATTGGCATGCGACAAATCTTCGCGAGCCTTGGGAGTTGCTACCACCGGCGCTGCCGGGGCTGCTGTCACATGATTGGGCGACAGCAGATGTGTTGACTCAAGAAAATAGCCCGCCGACGTCAGCGTCGCGATGGTGAGCACCGAGCCCATCGCCCAGCGGGAAAACGTATTATTAGCCGATGTTTGCATGATTGAATTTCCTCCTAGGTTTCGAAAGTTGTCCCTTAGCTATTTTGTACGTTGCGCCAAAACAGGCGGTTCTTGCGGAATATTTGACGAAAAACAAAAAGCTGACATGTTCGTCACGTTGCGGAGCTCCGCAGTCAAAATGACAGAAGAGCGCGAACACGCGGGAAGAAAAAGCAGCTGGCGTGCCAAAACGATGCACGTTGACGTTTGAGGCGATTGCCAACATGCGCAGAATCATTGTCGCCGGATACTCCGTATCCGGTGGGTTGAGGTGAACTCAAAACATGCCTAGGAATGAGCTCCGCGAAATTCCGGCTTTGGCGCGCGATCGTGGAAGTGGAGTCGTATCGAGGAAGCGCAATCGCGGAACAACACAACCGCCGAGACTCCCCTCGCCGAACTTGCTGGAATTTCGCTGACGCTTATTCCAGCGGCCCACTGCCTGCAACCGCCACCATCGAATACGGAGTATTCGACGACAATGAGCACAATCACGATCCACGAGGCCGATTCGCCCAGCGGAATTCGCCGGTGCCGGGCGGTTCGTCGTCCGGTACATGCTGCACCGGCACGCAATAACCCCGAACCAGCGCGCTGACCGGGGCCGGCGGCCGCTGGCGAGCCCCCTCTGCCGGCGGGGCGTTATATAACAGGTGATCTGTTTTTGCTTTCGATGTAACCGCTGGTTGCTGATTGTCTTGCGACGTTTTTACTTCGTTCTTGCATAACACTTTATTGCACTCTGCCGAGGAACTCTTCAGCTTTGAGTCCTCGATGGCTGCCGACTTCTGATTCGAGCTATCCTCTTCCACCGCAGCCGTCACGCATGCGAGCAGCGGCGCGCTCACCGGCAATTCTTCGGTCACTTCCGCCTGCGCCGCGATCACTTCGGCATTTCGTTTCTCGGCTTCTTGCTGCCACATGCCGGGCACGCCTTCATCGCCGGGAGTGTCGAAGTCGCCGCTCATCACCTTCCGTTTTACGCCGCGATAGAGCTCCTCGTCGGCCATCTTCGGCGGCTCCGGCACACGCCCATTGTTCGACACATCGACGTTGCCCCGCAGATCAAAGCCCTCAAACTGCACGATCTTATCCGCGGCGAGCAACCCAACATTGAACAGCCGATCATCGCCATCGCGCACCTCCACCGTCCGCTCCTCGACCTCCTCGCCCTTCACCTTTCGCACTTTCACTTTGTGCTTCGTCTGCTTCGACGACTGCCACGCGACCACGGCCTGCTGATGCCAAAATGCGAGCCGATCGCGATGATCGCGAGCCGCCACCCGCAACTGCTCCTCGCGCGAAAACTGCTCCATGCCCGGCGGCGCGGGGAGCGCTCGCCACTTCCGCACCCGCCTGACGATCGCACTCACGCGCGGCTGCTTGATGCCATGCTCGGCCGCCACCGCCGACTGCAACCGCTGCTCGATGACCACGGCTTGATAAATCTGCCGATCGCGCTGCGACACCCGCATCTCAATCGAGCGCAACGGATTCTTCGACTTGGCAGGCATGAGATGACTCCTCGCAAAAAGAAGTGAAAACGAAAGCCAACATGCAATCACACATCATCAAAACGCCGCACGCCACATCGCACGTGCGCAGCACGCTTCGCTCCCTCGCCCCGCCTCGGGGAGAGGGCCGGGGTGAGGGGTTAGCAGCGCTATCGACCT